>NZ_CM176517.1:0-3943748 GCF_058072785.1 Isoptericola sp. MSGPD8_1_ISO-PGPR-S23-394 | reverse complement strand
GGCTGTTCCTCCGGGCGGGGCGTGGTCAGGTCGATGGCGTTCGGCGGCAGTGTCCACACAGTTTTCCACACCCTGTGGAACCTGTGGACATCGGTGTGGACGACGACGGCGACCGGTCCTGCGTGTCGCCACCGTCACGCGGGGCGCAGTTGACCTGACAGGGTCCGACGGCGTAACGTCGGACAGCCGTTCCAGGTACTTTCGCGCGCCTTCCTGCGGGTGCGCAGCCTCGGGTCGGCCCGGTCGTCACACTGCCTGTGCGGGCGACGACCTGCAACCTGACCGACATCGTCGAGGAACTGACGGTGTGCCTCCCCGACGTTTCTTGGAGTACCTCGTGAGCAAGCGGACCTTCCAGCCGAACAACCGCCGTCGTGCGAAGACCCACGGCTTCCGGCTGCGCATGCGCACCCGTGCCGGCCGCGCGATCCTGGCGAACCGCCGTCGCAAGGGCCGCACCGAGCTCGCTGCCTGAGCCGTGCTCCCTGCGGCGCGTCGCATGCGCCGCTCCTTCGACTTCGAACGAGCGGTGCGCGGTGGCGCGCGCGCAGGGCGCTCGACCGTCGTCGTCCACATGGCCCGTACGCCCGACCGGGCGGACGGGCCGCTCGTGGGTCTGGTCGTGTCGAAGGCGGTCGGCAACGCCGTGCACCGCAACCTCGTGAAGCGTCGGCTGCGGGGTGCCGCAGCCGCGCACGTGGACGAGCTCCCCTCCGACGTGCTCGTGGTCCTGCGCGCCCTGCCGGCGGCCGCGGAGGCGGACTACGCGCGTCTCGAGCGCGACGTCGGACGCGGGATGCACAAGGCCCTCGCGCGCGCGACGGAGCGTGTCCGATGACCGGATCCCTCCTCGGCCGCAGCCGGGACCTCCTCAGTGCCGTGCCCACCGCCGTGCTGGTCGGTGCCATCCGCGTCTACCAGTCCGTGGTGTCGCCGATGACCGGCCCGACCTGCAAGTACTACCCCTCCTGCTCGCAGTACGCCCTTGTCGCCGTGCGCACGCACGGGCCGCTGCGGGGGACCGGTCTTGCTCTCTGGCGGATCCTGCGGTGCAACCCGTGGAGCCTCGGCGGCGTCGACGACGTCCCGCCTGCTCGGGATCGCGAGCACCGAGGCGCCCGCACGCACTGACTCTCCCCGGGAGCGCGCCACCCGGGACCCGCTTTCCGACAGAGGAGACAAATGGGCTTCTTCGACACCATCCTGTTCCCGATCCAATGGGTCGTGGCCTGGATCATGTACGGGTCCCACCAGCTGTTCACGACCCTGGGCTTCCAGGACGGCCCGGGCTTCGCCTGGGTGCTGTCGATCGTCGCTCTGGTGATCGTCATCCGGATCCTTCTGATCCCGTTGTTCTTCAAGCAGATCAAGGCTTCTCGTGGCATGCAGATGATGCAGCCCGAGCTGCAGGCGATCCAGAAGAAGTACAAGAACAAGAAGGACCCGTCGTCCCGTGAGGCCATGGGCCGCGAGACGATGGAGCTGTACCGCAAGCACGGCACGAACCCGATGGCGTCGTGCCTGCCGATCCTGCTGCAGTCCCCGATCTTCTTCGCGCTGTTCCGGGTGCTCTACAACCTGCAGCCGATCGCTGACGGTACCCAGGACCCGATCGGCCCCATCGACGCGTCGGTGGCCGCGGACATCGAGCACTCCTCGCTGTTCGGAGCACAGCTGTCCGACGTCTTCATGCAGACGGACGACTGGGGCGCGCGGATCACGATCCTCGTGCTGATCGTCGCCATGAGCGCCACGACGTTCTTCACGCAGCGCCAGCTGACGATGAAGAACATGCCGAAGGCGGCCCTCGAGGGCCCGATGGCGAACACGCAGAAGATGATGCTGTACGTCCTGCCGCTCATCTTCCTCATCTCGGGCGTCAACTTCCCGGTCGGTGTGCTGATCTACTGGACCATCACGAACCTGTGGTCGATGGGCCAGCAGTTCTACACGATCAAGCGCATGCCGGCTCCCGGGTCGGAGGCCGAGCGCGCCCTCAAGGAGAAGCAGGCCGCGAAGGCCGCCAAGAAGGGGATCGTGGCGGAGGAGCCGACGGAGATCGAACCGCCCAAGCCCACCGGTCAGCGGCAGCAGCCCGTGCGGAAGAACCGCCAGAAGAGGAAGAAGTGAGGTCTGCCATGACGAGCGACACGACGCCGGATAGCAAGACGTTGGTCGCGCGCCTCGAGGAGGAGGGCGAGGTCGCAGCCGACTACCTCGAGGAGCTGCTCGACATCGCCGACCTGGACGGCGACATCGATCTGGACATCCGCCACGACCGCGCGGCGGTCGAGATCGTGTCGGAGGACTCGCCTCGCTCCCTGGACGCGCTCGTCGGCCGGGACGGCGAGGTGCTCGAGGCGCTGCAGGACCTGACCCGACTCGCCGTCCAGGCCAGGACGGGGGAGCGGAGCCGTCTCATGCTCGACCTGGGCGGCTTCCGGGCCGCGAAGCGTGCGGAGCTCGAGGAGCTCGCCACAGAGGCGATCCGGCAGGTGCAGGAGAGCGGTAGCACGGTGGAGCTGGCGCCGATGAATGCCTTCGAGCGGAAGGTGGTGCACGACGCCGTCGCCGCGGCAGGTCTGGTCTCCGACTCGGCGGGCACCGGGCCGCACCGGCACGTCGTGGTGCACCCAGCCGCCGCTGAGGTGTCCGGCGACTGAGGCAGGTCCGCGTGACGAGGCCCGTTGTTTCACGTGAAACAACGGGCCTCGTCACGTTCTGAGGAGCGGTGGACAGCGGGGCGACGCCCCCGTGCAGATGACAAGATGGTGGACATGGTGGAGACGGACGACATGATCGGCACGAGCGCCGCGGTGCGCGCGTACTTCGGGGAGCACTACGAGGCGATCTCCCGGTTCCACGCGCGTCTCCGCGACGAGGGGGAGCTCCGAGGCCTGATCGGCCCTCGCGAGGTCGACCGGTTGTGGGAGCGACACATCCTCAACTCGGCGGCTGTGGTTCCGTTCCTCGAGAGCGCGACCTCGGTCGCTGACATCGGGTCGGGCGCAGGGCTCCCGGGCATCGTCATCGCGATTCTCCGTCCGGACGCGACCGTGCATCTGATCGAGCCGATGGAGCGGCGGACGACGTGGCTCGACGAGGTCGTGGCGGACCTGGGGCTGCGGAACGTCGAGGTCAAGCGTGGTCGGGCGGAGGAGTACGACGGTGCCCTCGAGGTCGATGCCGTGACGTCCCGCGCCGTGGCGGCGCTGTCCAAGCTGGCCAGGATCAGCCTGCCGTTGGTTCGGTCCGGTGGCGAGCTGGTGGTGCTGAAGGGTCGCAACGTCGACCGAGAGATCGAGCCGGCGCGCAAGGTGCTCCGAAAGCTGACCGTCGGGGAACCGGAGATCCTCGAGGGTGGGACGGTCGCCGGCGTCGAGTCGACGACCATCCTGCGGATGCGCCGCCGCTGAGAGGCGAGGCGCCACCCTCCTGCCCGACGCGCGCGGGTGGCGTTTCACGTGAAACATCTCCGCGTGCAGCGTGGCACGGCGGCGATGCGGGCCGGTCGGCAGCAGCCGAGTGTCAGCGGCGTCCACACCCGCCGGAGGCCGTAGAGTGAGCGCGGAACTGCATCGACGTGCGACGCGACGTGGAGGAACGATCCGTGAGCATGAGCGCCGACCACCCGGACACATCGTCGGGGACTGGTGGCTGGACCTCTCCCGAGAGCCGCCCCGACGACGTTTCACGTGAAACATCGAGTGCGGGGTGGGGTGCTTCGCTGCGGGACGACCGCGACCAGCACCGTGAAGCCCTCAAGTCCTCGGTACCCGAGGTGGACGAGGACACGCCGCTGGCCGCCCAGCTGGCCCTGGATGCTCGCCGACGGATCGAGCTGGACGGCCGGCGCTTCCCGCGGCCGGAGAGCACCCGGATCATCACGGTCGCCAACCAGAAGGGTGGCGTCGGCAAGACGACGACCACCGTCAACGTCGCGGCCGGCCTGGCACGTGCCGGCCTCAAGGTACTGGTCATCGACAACGACCCCCAGGGCAACGCCTCGACCGCACTCGGCCTGGAGCATCGGGCGGGGACGCCGTCGATCTACGAGGTGCTGGTCGAGAACGAACCGATCGAGTCCGCCGTGCAGGCGTGCCCGGACGTCGACGGACTCTGGGGCGTGCCGGCGACCATCGATCTGTCGGGTGCCGAGATCGAGCTCGTCTCGCTGGTCTCTCGCGAGACGCGGCTGCGCAAGGCTCTCGACCGGTACCTGGAGGACCGCGTGTCCCGGGGGGAGGAGCGGATCGACTACGTGTTCGTGGACTGCCCTCCGAGCCTCGGTCTCCTCACGGTGAACGCGTTCGTCACGGGGCGGGAGGTGCTGATCCCGATCCAGTGCGAGTACTACGCCCTGGAAGGGCTCAGCCAGCTGCTCAAGACGATCGAGCTCATCAAGGCTCATCTCAATCCGGAGCTCGTCGTCTCGACGATCCTCCTCACGATGTACGACGGGCGGACCAACCTGGCTCAGCAGGTCGCGGCCGAGGTCCGGCAGCACTTCCCGGACCAGACGCTGCGAACCACGGTCCCGCGCTCGGTGCGGATCTCCGAAGCGCCGTCGTACGGGCAGACCGTCATGACGTACGACCCCGGGTCGACGGGTGCGCTGGCCTACCTGGAGGCCGCACGCGAGATGGCCGAGCACACTGTTGAGCGCGCTGACCTGCGATGACGCGCGTAGCATCGTGGCAGCACCGTGGACCAGGACGGGCCGCGGGCAGGGAGGACCACCCGGGTGCGACCGGACGACACGAGGTCCCCCCGACACTCGGACGGAACCAGGAGGCTGGTGGATCATGAGCCAGAAGAAGCGAGGGCTGGGCCGCGGACTCGGCGCGCTCATCCCGCAGGGCCCCCCGCAGGAGAAGCCGGTCGATGTCTTCTTCCCGCAGCGCGACGAGAGCCAGGACTCGCCGGGTGCCGTCATGACGGCCGACGAGGAGAGTCACGACGCCGACGGCGGTGCGTCGAACGGAGCATCGGGTGCGGATCGGACGGCACGACGTTCCGCGTCCTGGGACTCGGCAATCGCCGGTGGTCGGCTGAGCATCAACGGGGGGAGCCGGTCGGGCGACGACGGGACCGACCCTGTCGCCGCGCTGGCCGGTCTCGCCGATCGCTGGGAGGCCGAGGCGAGCAGCGCCGGCGGCGCCGAGCAGACCATGGTCGGCAGGATCGAGATCACGGAGCGGGATGCTCCCGAGGACCTTGCCTCTGCTACCGAGACGGCGGGGGAGCCGGACCGCTCCACGGCGGTCCCTGCGGACAGGACCGACGCGGACTCGACGGAGGACGACGGTCTGGTGCCCGTGCCCGGCGCGCGGTTCGCGGAGGTGCCGGTCGACCAGATCCGTCCGAACACCCGGCAGCCTCGCACCGTCTTCGACGAAGGAGAGCTCGACGAGCTCATCGACTCCATCGGCGAGATCGGCGTGCTTCAACCCATCGTCGTTCGGCCTGACCCCGACGCCTCCGACGGCTTCGAGCTCATCATGGGTGAGCGCCGGTGGCGCGCGGCGCAGGAGGCCGGCCTGGCGACGATCCCGGCGATCATCCGCTCGACCGACGACTCGGACATGCTGCGGGACGCGCTGCTGGAGAACCTCCACCGGGCGGCCCTCAACCCGCTCGAGGAGGCAGCGGCGTATCGGCAGCTGCTCGACGACTTCGGGTGCACGCACGAGGAGCTGGCCGCCCGCATCGCGCGCTCGCGACCTCAGATCTCCAACACACTGCGTCTGCTCAAGTTGCCTCCACTGGTCCAGCGGAGGGTCGCGGCGGGGGTCCTCTCTGCCGGTCACGCGCGTGCGCTCCTCGGTCTGACCGACGGGGCGGAGATCGAGCGGCTCGCCCAGCGGATCGTGTCGGAAGGGCTCTCCGTCCGTGCCACGGAGGAGGTCGTCGCGCTGATCACCGAGGGCTCGGAGGAGAAGGCAGCCCCCCGCGCGCCGCGCGCCGGTCAGCGCAGCGAGGCGATGGACGAGCTGGCGATGCGGCTCTCCGACCGGTTCGAGACACGCGTTAAGGTGAACCTGGGCAAGACCAAGGGCAAGGTGACGGTCGAGTTCGCTTCGGTCGAAGACCTCAACCGCATCCTGTCCGTGATGGCACCCGAGGACCCAGGCTTCGGTCCGAGCTGAGTCGGCTCCGCACGCGAAGGCCCGGCATGTTCCACGTGAAACATGCCGGGCCTTCGTCGTCACCGTGAGGGAGTGCGGCCGATACCGGGGACGCCCGGGCTCAGCCTGACCCGCCAGCGCCTGACGGTGTTTCACGTGAAACAGTCTCGTCGGGGGCCGATGCTCGCCCGGGGACCGAGCGTTTCACGTGAAACACTCAGCGTCCGAGTGCCGCGGCCTCGGAACAACCCGAGAGACGACGACGGCGGCACCGGTCGTGAGGACCAGTGCCGCCGTCGTCAGGCTGGCGAGGAGAGAACCCCTCAGGAGAGGATGCCGTCGATCTCCTCGGCCAGCGCCCGCTTGGGACGCGCGCCGATGATCGACTTGACGACCTCGCCCCCGGAGAAGACGTTGAGCGTGGGAATCGACGTGATGCCGTAGGCCATCGTCGTGGCCTGGTTGGCGTCGGTGTCGAGCTTGACGATCTTCACCTTGCCCTCGTACTCCTCGGAGAGTTCCTCCAGGATCGGGGCGACCATGCGGCACGGGCCGCACCAGGTGGCCCAGAAGTCGACGAGGACGGGGACGTCGGACTCGAGAACCTCGGACTGGAAGGTGTCGTCGGTGACGGCGACAGTAGGCATGTGCGCTCCTTCGATGTGCGTGCGGGGTGGTCAGACGGCGTCGAGCGCTGCCGGGAGCTGCTCCGGGTCGGGCGCGGTTTCCAGGTCGGCCAGCTCGGAGAGGTAGCCCTGGGCGTCGAGCGCCGCGGCGCAGCCCGACCCGGCGGCGGTGATCGCCTGGCGGTAGGTGTGGTCGACGAGGTCGCCGCAGGCGAAGACGCCGGGGAGGTTGGTGCGCGTGGACCGTCCCTCGGCGAGGACGTATCCCTCGTCGTCGAGGTCGACCTGACCGGCCAGCAGCTCGCTGCGGGGATCGTGGCCGATCGCGACGAAGAGCCCGGTGACGTCGAGGTCGCGCTCAGCGCCGGTGACGGTGTCGCGCAGGCGCACGCCCGCGACCTTGTCCTCACCCTGGATGCCGACGACCTCGCTGTTCCAGGCGAAGTCGATCTTCGGGTCGGCGAGGGCCCGGTCCGCCATGATCTTCGAGGCACGCAGACCGTCACGTCGGTGGATGATCGTGACCTTCGCGGCAAAGCGGGTCAAGAAGGTCGCCTCCTCCATCGCGGAGTCGCCTCCGCCGACGACGGCGATGTGCTGGTCACGGAAGAAGAACCCGTCGCACGTGGCACACCAGGAGACGCCTCGGCCCGAGAGCTGCTTCTCCTTGGGCAGTCCGAGCTCGCGGTACGCGGAACCCGTGGCGAGGATGACGCTCCGGGTGCGGAACGTCTCGCCACCACCGGTGACGACGGTCTTGACGTCACCCGTGAGCTCCAGCGTCTCGGCGTCGTCCCAGAGCACGCGGGCACCGAACTTCTCCGCCTGCTCGCGCATGGCGTCCATGAGGTCGGGCCCCTGGATCCCGGGCGGGAAGCCTGGGAAGTTCTCAACCTCGGTCGTGTTCATCAGGGCACCGCCCGCGGTGACGGACCCCGCGACGACCACCGGCGCCAGGCCCGCGCGGGCGGCGTAGATCGCGGCGGTGTAGCCGGCGGGGCCGGAACCGACGATGACGATGTCGTGCACGGCGGCGTCCGGGCTGGCCGGGGGCGTCGGCTGGTCGGTCACATCTACTCCTGCGTCTCGATTCATGGCCGGTGCGGACCGGCATCTGGCGTCAACATCACCGGTCTCGGCAATGTTCCAGGGTCAGGACAGCGTGATCTCGTTGAGCTCGAGGCGGTAGCGGTCCGCCTCGTCGGTGCCCGGGAGCTCGGTGATCCACAGCACGAGCGAGTCCACGACCACGGGCTCGTCCAGCTCGATCGTGGTCTCCTCCGAGAAGGAGCCCTCACCGAGCAGGTCCCCGCCGGTCGGGTCGTCGAGGCTGGTCGAGCGGAGCTGCCAGGCCCCGCCCTCGCCGTTGGTGCTCAGGTCGACCTGGGAGACGGGGGCAGGATCCCGGAGCTCGACGCCGTAGCCGGCGCCCTCCTTGAACCCACCCCAGGCGGGGTTGTTGTGGTAGGTCAACGTGAACCAGAACGTCGACGGGTCGGCGTCGTAGGCGAGCTCGACCGCCTCGGGATGTTCACCTTCTTCGCCACCGAAGGGGTCGAGCTGCTCGCCCGACTCGATGATCGGCCGTACCTCGGGCTCCTCGGCCTCGGTGGGCTCGGGATCCGCGGTGTCGCCCTCCGTGCCGGAATCCTCCTCCCCGGAGCCCTCGGTCGCCTCCTGGGACGTCTGGGCCTCGGGCGGGGGTTCGGTGCTGATCGGGGTGAAGGCCTGCGTCATCGCCCAGATGGCCGCGAGCACGACACCGACCAGCAGCACGCCCAGGACGATCGGTGTGGGGTTGACGCCACGCTTCTTCGGGGCGGCCGTGGAGGCAAAGCCTCCGGTGCTCGGGCTCGCCTCCGACGGGGGGACGCCGGGACCGGCGGGCGGTGCCTGGCCGTACGCGCCGTTCGGGGAGTATCCGTCGGCCGCGGGCTGCCCAGGCTGCCCGGGGGGCGGGCCCGGGGGCTGCGCCGGGACCGGCGGCTGGCCGTAGGCGGCCGTCTGACCGTAGGGCGCGGCGGGGCCGGGAGGCGGGGGGACCGCACCGTGGGCGGTCTGCTGCCCGTAGGCAGCACCCGCCGCCGCACCCCCGGCGGCACCGAAGGCGCCGGCACGGGCGATGCGTCCGGTGGACGGCCGACGCACCGGTGGTGCCGGGGGAGGGGTACCGGGGCGCGAGCCGGACCCGGCCGGGCTGCCGGCGCCCAGCACCGACGACCTGACGGGACGTTCCGGCGGAGGCTGGACGAACTGGGGCAGAGCGGCCACGACGGACACCTGCCCCCATGGTTCCAGGGCGGCGACGACCTCTGCCGGGTCGGCGGGAGCCTCGCCCGCGTCGGAGAAGGTGCGGCGGACCAGGTCGTCGATCTCCTGGTCGACGTGCGGCACGAGCTCCGAGACCGGGGCGACGGCACCGTCCGGGCCGGTGCGGGCCGAGAGGGGGCGGACCGCGTCGGGAGCGATCCACGGCACCTCGAGGCTGTCGGCAGCCCACCGAGCGGTGAGAGCGTAGTAGCCGAGCGCCACCAGGCCGCGAGCGTCCGAGGCCGCGGCGTCGGCGTCGGACGGCTCGATCCCGGCGAGGCCGGCGTCGATGCCGAGACCCGTGACGACGACCCGGTGCCCGTCGACGCGGACGGCGTCGGGACGCAGTGCGCAGTGGTGCACGCCCCGCTGCCGGGCGGTCTCGAGGGCGGTCGCCGCCTCGCCCATGAGGGCGCGGGCCTGCTGGGCGTCGACGAGCCCGCGCGAGACGATCTCCGTGAGGGTCTCGCCGGCGAACGGCTCGGTGATGACGTAGGCGCGTTCGCTGGCACCCAGGTCGGCGGACCCGACGTCGAGCACGCGGCACAGGCGGGCGTCCGCGACGAGCGCGGCGCGGCGCGCGGCGTCGAGTGCCGAGGCAGCCTGGGGGCCGTCGACGAAGGTGACGCGGACCGGCCGGTCGAGGATCTGGTCGTGGGCCTCCCATGCTTCCGCCGACGCCAGGTCCGTGCTGGCAGGCCGGGTGAGCCGATAGCGATCGACCATGACGGTCCCGGGCTGGACGGTGCTCACCTGGACGCCTCCGTGGGGGTGTGGTGGGGGAGTGGGCTCCGGCCCGACGAGCCGGTGGTCCGTTCCATCGGACCATGGTAGAGGTCCGCGACCGTCATCCGCCGCTCCTGCCGACGCGCCGCAGGATCGGGGCGAGCGCGTCGTCGAGCTCGCGCACGCGCAGCAGCTTCAGCAGCCCGAGGTACACGACGGCCATCGTGGCGCCGGCCGCCGCGGTCACGAGGACGGCGTACGGCCACGTCGACGACGAGGTCCCGTCCATGAGGTGGACGACGAGCCAGCCGAGGGCACCGGCGACGACGGCGGACAGGGCGGCGCGGACGTACAGGCGCAGCACGCGGTGCCCGTCCATGCCGTGCAGCTTGCGGCTCATGCCGCGCACGCGCAGGAGGAGCGAGACCCACGTCGACAGGGCGAACGCACCGCCGGCGGCGATCGCCCAGGCCGTGACGGGGAGCGTCACGGTGGCGGCCCACAGGGCGACCACCAGGGAGACCGTCGCGATGATCTGGATGACGAACACGCTGCGGCCGTCCTCGAAGGCGAAGTACATGCGGCGCACCAGCACGGTGGCCCCGAGGGCGATGGCACCGACCGCCATCGCCCGCAGCACGGGCGCCACCGCCTCGACCTGGACCTCCGAGGCCGACGGGAGCAACGCCTTGGTCAGGGGGAAGGCGAGCACGACGAGCGCCGTCGCGGAGAACACCGAGAACACGCCGGCCGAGCGCAGACCGAGGGACATGTCGCGCCGCACACCGGGGAGGTCGCCGGCGGTGACTGCCGCGCTCATCCGGGGGAACAGCACCGTGACGATGGAGACCACCACGATCGAGTGCGGCAGCAGGTAGATCGTCATCGCGTTGGTGTACGCGGCGTTGCCGGCGGCCACCTCGCCGGCGGCTACGCCCGACTGTCCGGCGGCACCGACGACGTTGGTCAGGTAGATCACGCCGAGCTGCTCGAGGAGGACGGCGCCGACCGTCCATCCGACGACCTTGCCCGCCGACCGCAGGCCGATGCCGCGTAGGCCGAGCCGGAAGCCCCAGCGGAACCCGGCCCGGCGCAGCGCGGGAACCAGGATGAGCGCCTGGGCGGCGATGCCGAGGGTGGCGGTACCGGCCAGCAGGACGGTCTGCAGGGTGGTCCACCCCCCGACGTCGGTGATCCCCTCGGCGGGCGCGTCACCGAAGAGCAGCAGGAACGCACCGAACCCGATCAGGGAGACCACGTTGTTGGCGACGGGCGCCCATCCGTACGCCGCGAACCTCCCGTGGGCGCTGAGCACCTGACCGAGCAGGGTGTAGAGCCCGTAGAAGAAGAGCTGCGGCAGGCACCAGTAGGCGAAGACGACGGCGAGCTGGCGGGCCTCGGGCGTCCAGCTGTCGCTGAGGGTCATGACGTGCACGACGGCGGGGGCCGCCGCGACGAGGACGATCGTCCCGGAGAGCAGGCCCAGACCCGAGATGGTCAGCAGCTTGTCGAGCCGCTCCCGGGCGTTCGGCGCCTGCATCGACTTCATGATCTGCGGCACCAGGACGGCCTGGAGGAACCCGGCCGAGATGAGGGCGAACAGCATGTTCGGCAGCTTGTTGGCGATGTCGAACGCGTTGGCCGCGGTGCCGACGGTGCCGACGCACGCCACCAGCAGCATCGTGCGCACCAGTCCCGACGCGCGTGACGCCGTCGTGCCCAGGGACATGGCGAGCGACCCGCGACCCAGGCTGGCCTTACGGACCCCGGGCTCGGGGTGGTCGGCGGTCATGCCTCGGGATCCTCCGGTGTGGGCGGTGTCGGTCGGTGGGCGGGCGTCTCCTGCGTGATGGCGCTCTCCGCGTCCTCGGCGGTGGTGCGGCTGTCGGAGCGGCCCCGTCGGACGGTACGCCAGATACCCGCGACGAACAGCAGACCCACCGCGACGGCCATCACCGAGGTCCCGACGGTCTCCCAGCCGGCGCGGACCTGGACGGCGAACTCGGTGGGCGCGGTGACCGGTGCCCCGCTCGGCGCGAGGACCTGCACCTCCAGGTCGACGTCGCCCGAGCCGATGGCGCGCACCCGTACCTCGGCGTCGCGCGACTCCCCGGCAGGGACGACGACGGTCGGTGACGTCTCGACGATGAGGCGCGGGTCGTCGGGCTTCAGGGTCACCGTCACGGTCGCGTCGGTGGGCAGGTCGTTGCGGACGCGGACCGGCAGGTTCCCGGTGTCGCTGATGAGCAGCACGTCGGCGCGGCCGATCACCCGGATCCCGGAGAGGAGCTGGTCGGCGTTCTCCGCGGCGAGCGCTGCCGCGGCCCCGCGGGCGTCCGGGTCGTCGCGGTAGGCCACCGCGAGCGGGGCGACGAGGTCCCGGTCGACGGCGGCCGTCAGCTCGGCGGGGTCGGTGGCGACCGTGGCGAAGGCCATGAGGTCGTCGAGCGTGTCGACCAGGCTCCGCACGACGCCGGGCCGCAGCTCGGCGTCGTCGACCACGCGCTCCTCGAGCGCGGCGCGCGGCGCACCGGCCGGTTCCTCGTCGAGCACCGCGGTGAACGGCACGGTGTCCACCCACTCCTGGTCGGCGAGGGCGGAGGTGACGGCCGCGTAGGTCTCGACGTCCGGGGACCAGCCGCGCGGCATCGCCGCGACGGCGGAGACCCGCGTGCCGGACTCGGCCGCCGTGGTGGCGAGCACCGCCGTGTCGGCGAGCAGCCGCTGGGTGGCCGCCGCCGTCGTGGTCGTGCGGTCAGGGGACGTGCTCGCCGCGAGGGCGCCGCCCAGCGAGGCGTCGGCGACGACGACAGGCACGTCGCCGGCGGCGGTCGCCACGGTGTCGACGGCGGACGCCGCGACCCCCACGGCGGGCTCCAGGCCGTCGGTGACCAGGACCTGCTGCGCGCCGGTCGAGCGAGCGGCGGCCAGGGTCTCGAGGTCGGCGGTGCCCTGGGGCCAGGAGATCGGGACGCCCCACGTGGACGGCACGGACCAGGAGCCGGGCAGCAGCCCCGCGGACTCGGTCGCCGCCCGCAGGCCGCTGGGTTGGACGCCGGCGTGAGCCAGTGCGCCCAGGTCGGTGTCGTACGGGGGGAGGGTGACGACGTCGGCGGCCCCGGGCCGTTCGAGTCGTGCGGCCCAGGACGCGAGCTCGGCGTCGCCGGAGGTGGCCGCCGTCGCGACCATCGCCGGGTCGACGGCGAGCGAGAGGCCGGCGTCGCCGGCCGCCGTGAGCAGCCGGTCGGCGGCCCCGCCCTCCTCTGTACTGTCGAAAAGGGCGGCGTTGTACAACTCAGGGTCGGCCGGGTCCAGGGCCGGTCCGGTCACCGGGGCGACCACCGCGAGAGACACGGGGGCCGGGGCGCTCCGGCCAGCCCGTCCCGTCCCGCCGTCGGGGTCGTACATCAGGAACGAGTGCAGCACGTCGATCGTGCCGCCGTCGTCCATCACCTCCACCGAGAGCTGACGCGGCCCCCACGCCGCGTCGTCGCCGAGCTGGAGCGTGGAGATCCTCAGCTCGAACGTCACCTCCACCGACTCGCCGTCCGGGACGTCGTCCACGGGAAGGCTGAGCTGGCGTGCCGCGGTGCGCGACGAGTCGTCGTCCGCCCAGGTCGTCACGGTGGCGCGCGTCGAGACCTCGCGCCAGCCGACGCCCAGGTCGGCGCGCACGCCCGTGAGCCGTTCCCCGGAGTCGTTGGTGACGCGGACCGTCACGTCCTGCGTGTCGTCCGGCCCCACCACCGCGGGCGTCATGTCCACGATCTCCGCCGTGACGCCGTCGTCCTCCGCGGCGACCGCCCGTCCGTGCAGGGACGGCGCCGTCACGAGGGTGGCGCACACCAGCAGCGCGCACACGACCACGGCGAGGGCGCGGGGCAGTGCCGCCGCAGCACGGGGGACGATCACGCGGTGGCCCTCACTCGACGAGGTCGGGTCGGTGGGTGAGCGCCTGGATCGCCGCCACGGCGAGACGCTGCTCGTTCGGGTAGGCGAGCCGCTCCGGGAGCTCGGCGAGGAGCACCCAGCAGGCGTCCTCGGCCTCACCGTCGGGGTCCCCGGCCGCGGAGATCACGCCGCCCTCGGAGCGCAGCAGGAAGTGGTGGACCACCTTGTGGACGCGGCGGTCCTCCCCGCTGAACCAGTAGTCGATCATGCCGAGCTCGCCGCGGATGGTCCCGACGATGCCGGTCTCCTCCCGGATCTCGCGGACCGCAGCCTCCTCCGGTGTCTCGACGCCCTCGAGGTGACCCTTCGGCAGGCACATCTCGAGCCGTCCCCCGCGGTTGCGGCGCAGGATCACGGCGGCACGGTGACCCGAGGAGTGCCGGTCCACGACGAGACCGCCCGCGGAGGTCTCGTCCACCACGGGCAGATGACCAGCCGGGGAGGACCCGGAGCCGGACGGTACCTGGCTGCCATGCACGCGGGCAGGGTCGACCCGCAGGGGGTGTCCGCCGGGCGGGACGGGCACCGGCACGGGCGGACGCCCGTCGGGAGCGCCTGGCGCCGGTGCCGCAGAAGACATGGCCATACCCTACCGAGTTCGTCGGGGCACCCGGACGTCCCACCCGCTGCAGCACCTCCTCGGTCACACTGGTCATAATCAGGGCAAATCGTACGCCTGTGACCGGCCGGCACCCCGTCGACGCGGAAGCGGCGACGATCTGGGAGGATGGGACGTCGTGTCGACCCCTGCGAATCCCGCCCCCGCCCAGCTGCTGAGCCAGGCCCTGGACGTGCTCACCCGGATGGCCCCCGCGGCCCTGGAGCTCGGCGAGACCTTCGCCGCCGCCGGGCACGAGCTGGCCCTCGTGGGAGGCCCGGTGCGGGACGCGTTCCTGGGCCGCGCGAGCGCCGACCTCGACTTCGCGACGTCGGCGTCCCCGGACGAGACGCAGCGCCTCCTCGCGCGCTGGGGCGACGCGCACTGGGACATCGGCAAGGAGTTCGGCACCATCGGCGCGCGCCGGTCCGCGAGCGGCCCCGACGGCGCCGGGGACGTCGTCGTCGAGGTGACGACGTACCGCACCGACGAGTACGACCCCACCTCGCGCAAGCCGGTCGTCGCGTTCGGCGACTCGCTCGACGGCGACCTGTCCCGTCGCGACCTCACCGTCAACGCCATGGCCGTCCGGCTGCCCGACCTGACGTTCGTCGACCCCTTCGGCGGGCTCACCGACCTCGCCGCGCAGGTCCTGCGCACGCCGATCGTCCCCGAGCGGTCCTTCGACGACGACCCGCTGCGCATGCTGCGCGCCGCACGGTTCGCCGCCCAGCTCGGGTTCGTCGTCGAGCCGGCCACCCGTGCGGCGATCGTGGACATGGCGCCGCGGCTCGACATCGTCTCGGCGGAGCGGGTCCAGGCCGAGCTGTCCAAGCTGCTGTGCGCCCCGGACCCCCGCGCCGGGCTCGAGGTGCTGGTCGACACCGGGATGGCAGACCACGTGCTGCCCGAGCTGCCCGCGCTGCGCCTCGAGATCGACGAGCACCACCGGCACAAGGACGTCTACGAGCACTCGCTCATCGTGCTCGACCAGGCCATCGCCCAGGAGACCGGGCCCGACGGTGCGGTCCCGGCACCCGACCTCGTGCTGCGCCTGGCGGCGCTCCTGCACGACGTGGGCAAGCCGCCCACCCGCCGGTTCGAGCCCGGCGGCGGGGTCAGCTTCCACCACCACGAGGTGGTCGGGGCCAAGATGGTCGCCAAGCGGCTGCGGGCGCTGAAGTTCGAGAAGCAGGTCGTCAAGGACGTCGCCCGCCTCGTCGAGCTGCACCTGCGGTTCCACGGGTACGGCGACGGCGCCTGGAGCGACTCCGCGGTGCGTCGCTACGTCACCGACGCCGGGCCCCTGCTGGAGCGCCTGCACCGGCTGACCCGGGCCGACTGCACGACCCGCAACCGTCGCAAGGCCAAGCGGCTCGCCGACGCTTACACCGACCTCGAGGAACGGATCGCCCGGCTGCGCGAGCAGGAGGAGATCGACTCCATCCGGCCCGACCTGGACGGGACGCAGATCATGGCGATCCTCGGCATCCCGCCGGGCCGTGACGTCGGTGCCGCCTACCAGCACCTGCTCGCGCTGCGCATGGAGCACGGACCGCTCGGCAAGGAGCGCGCGACGGCGGAGCTCACCTCGTGGTGGGAGGCCCGCCAGGGCTGAGCGGGCCTCCCGGTCGTCAGTGCGCGGCGACCTCGGCCGGGGCGTCCGACTTCCGCAGCCGCGTGGCCAGCACGAGCGCCCCGACGACGACGACGGCCGCCACCGTGAAGGCGAGCTGCGCACCGCCGGCGGTGGCCTCGGCCTCCGTGGTGCCCTCGTCAAGCAACGACACCTTGCGCAGGGTCAGCAGCGCGACGAACAGCGCCGTGCCGGCCGCCCCCGCGAGCTGCTGGACCGTCGTGATCGCGGCGGAGCCGTGCGAGTACAGGGACGGCTTGAGCCCGGCCAGGGCCGACGTGAACGTCGGGGTGAAGATGAACGCCAGGCCCAGGCTGAGGACGAGGTGGCCCAGCACCACCCACCACATCGGCGACGTCGGCGACAGGTTCGCGAACAGCAGCATCGCGACGCCGACGGCTGTCACGCCGGGGACCGCGAGCGGCCGGGGACCGACCCGGTCGTAGAGGCGGCCGACGACCGGTCCGAGCAGACCCATCAGCAGCCCGCCCGGCAGCATGAGCAGACCGCTGGTCAGGGCGTCGAGGCCCATCGCCTCCTGCAGCACGAGCGGCAGGCCGATGATCATGCCGAACATCGCGATCATGCTGACCGCCATCACCGACAGGCCCACGCCGAAGCCCCGGGCACGGAAGACCCGCAGGTCCAGCAGCGCCGCGTCGGTCCGCTGCAGCACGAGCTGCCGCCACACGAAGAGGGCCAGGACCGCGGCGCCGCCGACCAGCGGCACCGCCGGGGAGACCGGCATGGCGTGCTGCGCCGCCTCACCCAGCGCGGACAGCCCGTAGACGAGCCCGCCGAACGCGCCGGCCGCGAGCAGCAGGGACAGCGGGTCGAGGCGGGTCTGGGCCCGGTCGGCGACGTCGCGGACCAGCAGCGCACCGAGGAGCAGCGCCACGGCGGCGATCGGGAGGACCACCCAGAAGACCTCGCGCCAGCCGAACGCCGTCACGATGCCGCCCGAGACGGTGGGACCGAGCGCCGGGGCGACGGCGATCACCAGCGAGACGTTGCCCATCACACGGCCACGACGGTGCGGCGGCACCGTGCTCATCACCGTCGTCATCAGCAGCGGCATCATGATCGCGGTGCCGGAGGCCTGCACCACCCGCGCGGCGACGAGCAGCCCGAAGACCGGGGCGATCGCCGCGAGGAACGTGCCCGTGGTGAACAGGGACATTGCCAGGATGAACGCGCCGCGGGTGCCGAGCCGCTGCAGCAGCCATCCGGTGGCCGGGATCACGACGGCCATCGTGAGCAGGAACCCGGTGGTCAGCCACTGCCCCGAGGACTCCGTGATGTCGAACTCGTCCATGACCGAGGGCAGCGCCACGCCCATCGTGGTCTCGTTGAGGATCACGACGAACGCGGACACCAGCAGCAGCGCGATGACCCGGACGTGCTCGCGGGGAAGCCGCTCGGCGGCGGCTGAGCTCGGACCGGGCGGAGCCTCGGTGGTGCGTGCAGACATGCGTCCCCTCCGGTTCGTCGAATGTAGCGACCGCGGGCGACGCTGCGCACGGACGGACCCGTCAGATCAAGGCGTCACCAGGTTGCGATATTCCGCCAGGGGATGCGACCTGTTTTCCGCGACGGACTCATCGGTCGGTCGTCGCGGGGCTCGCCGACACGTCTCCGGCCTCGGCCTCGGGGACGTTGCGCACCACGAGAATGCAGGTGTCGTCCTCGGTGTCGCCGTCGGCGCAGCCCTCGACGATCGCGTCGCGGACACCGACGGCGTCCATGCCCGTCTCGATCTCGCCCGCGCGGCGGTGCAGGTCCGCGAGCTGGAGGCGCAGCGAGCGGTCGCGCCGCTCCACCAGACCGTCGGTGAAGAGCAGCAGGGAGTCGCCCGCCCGCAGGCGGGCCACGGCCTCGGGGAGCTCCTCACCGATCGTCGGTGCGCCGACCGGCGTCGAGAGCGCGCCGTCGAGGAGCTCGACGCTGCCGTCGCGACGCAGGAGGAGCGGTGCCGGGTGGCCGGCCCGCGTGTACGTGACCTGGCGCGTCCCCTCCTTGTCCGGCGGGTCGAGGAGGGCGAAGACGCACGTGGCCATGTCGGCCATGCCGAGCCCGCGTACCAGGTCGTCCATCCCGGTGACCACCTCGGACGGCGACCGGCCGGACCACGCCTCGGACCTCAGCACGGAGCGGAGCTGCCCCATCGATGCCGCCGCGCGGATGTCGTGGCCGACGACGTCACCCACCGACACGGCGACCTGGCCGCTCGGCAGCGGGACGACGTCGTACCAGTCACCGCCCACGTCCGCGCTGGTCGATGCCGGGACGTACAGCGCCGCGCAGTCAAGACCGGGGGCCTCGACGATCTCGGGCAGCATGCTGCGCTGGAGGGTGACGGCCGCGTCGTGCTCGCGGCGGTAGAGGCGGGCGTTGTCCAGGGCCAGGCCGGACCGCGCGCCGAGCGCGACGATGTCGTGGACGTCGTCGGACGAGAAGGCGTCGACGTCGTCGGTGCTGACCACGACCAGCACGCCGATGACGCGGTCCCGGCCACGCAGCGGGACGACGATCGCCGAGCCCAGGCCGAGTCGCCGGAGCGCGGCCAGCTCGTCCGGCGTCGTCTGCGACGGCAGGACATCGACGTCGACGGCGAACGGGGCGGGGACGGTGTTCCGGTCCGCGGCGAGCATGTCGCTGATCTCGGGTGACTCGAACGCCCACCGCTGGGATCGTTCGAGCAGTGCGACGTCCCCGGCGCGGGCCTCGTCGCGGGCCGCGACGTGCACGAGACGCGGCCGGTCCTGGTCGTCGACCACCACGACCGCGCACCAGCTGCCGAAGTGCGGAGCGACGAGGTCGGGCAGCAGCGCGGCGCCCGCCTCCTCGTCGAAGAGGCTGACGAGCGCCTGGGTGATGCCCGCCAGCAGCGACAGCCGCTCGTTCTGCCGCTGGACGACGTCCAGCTCGAGCGCGCGTCGGCGGTCGTCGTGCACCCGGTCGGTGACGTCCGTCTGGATGCCGACGCGGTGGGTGACCTCCCCGGCCTCGTCAAGCACCGGGGAGATCACCACCTGGTTCCAGAACGGCGTGCCGTCCTTGCGGTAGTTCAGCAGCGTCTCGCCCACCGCCTCGCCGTCCTCGAGCGCCGACCGGATGCGCCGTGCCGAGGCGGGGTCCGTCCCCGCACCCTGGAGGAACCGGCAGTTGCGCCCGATCACCTCGTCCGCGGCGTAGCCGGTCGCCCGCGTGAACGCTGGGTTGACCCAGATCAACGGGTCGTCGGGTAGCGACGGGTCGGAGATCGTGAAGCTCAGGTGGCTCGCGACGGCGGCGCGCATCTGCAGACCGTCGGGCGGGGCGACGGGCCCGGCACCCTCCTGCAGGCCCCCGACCGGCAGCAGCACGACGAGGGCACGCCCCGCGAGACGGTCCGGTGCGCCGGTGAGCGGCAGGCCGACCGCCCACGAGACGGTGTCGTCGCCCTCGCGGGTGGAGCGCAGCGCGATCCCGTGACCGTCGCGCAAGGACGCCAGGACCGCCTCGGCGGCCGGTGTATCCCGGCCGGACAGCGGGACGACACCCGCCGCGGTGCACCAGGAGGCGAAGGAGACCGGCAGCCCCAGGCCGCGCGCCAGCCGGGCGGCGACGGGATTGGAGTCCACGACCTGCTGGGTCACCGTGTCGATCAGGAGCACGGCGCTGCCGGTCGGCACCCGCGTGGTGTCCGTGACCGTCGGCAGCAGGGTTCCCGCCGTGTCGAGGAGCGCCTCGGGAGTCGACGAGCTCAGGTCGTCCATGCTGTTCATCCCTCGCCCCGGTCCTGGCCGACGACGCGGCACCCTCCTGTGAGTGCTCATCATCCGGTGTGCGGCGGCGGCTGTCCAGCGTGACCCCGCACGGGAGGGAGCGCCGCAGGTCAGGGCCGTGCGGGCCGTGCGGGTCGAGGTGGTCGCGCGGCGGGTGCGACGTCGCGCGGCGTGCGCGCACCGCAGAACCACATCAGCGCCGCCACCCCCACGTACGCCAGCGCGAGGAGGACGAACAGCCCGCGGGACCATCCGTCGTCGGGCACGGCGAACGCCGCGAGCACGGCGGCACCGACGAACGCGGCGTTGTACATCACGTCGTAGAACGCGAAGGCGCGACCCCGGTAGTCGTCGTGCGTGTCACGCTGCACGATCGTGTCGACGGCGATCTTGGCGCTCTGCGCGGCGAGCCCGAGCAGGCCCGCACCCACCAGGACGACCGTGCGCGTCGGCGTCGTCGCCAGCAGCAGCTGCGACGCGGCGGCCAGCAGCAGCATGCACACGATCCACCCCTGCGGTCCCGTGCGCCGCGACAGCACCGGCGTGATCAGTACCGCGCCGGCACCGCCGGCCCCCGTCATCGCGATCACCAGGGCGAAGTTCGCCAGCCCGGCCGACGTGTCACCCGGCTCGGCGAGCAGGTTGCGCGAGATGAGGATCGCCGCGATGAACACCACCCCGTACAGGAACCGGTGCGCGGCCATGACGAGCAGCCCCTGACCCGGCGTGCGCCGCGCGACCAGGTAGCGGGCACCGTCCACCAGACCCCATGCGACCGCCACCAGCTCGGCGCCCAGCTTCCCCCGGGTCGGGTGCTCCGGACCGAGCTGGTCACGGCCCAGCCGCAACGCCAGGAGCGCGGCGACGCCGAACACGACCGCCGCGCACACCAGCGCCGCCGCGTCGTGCATCCGCCCCGGCGGCAGTCCGAGACCGAGGACGAACCCCACCCCGCCACCGAGGAACACCGCACCCGCGCCCAGCGTCGGGGTCAGCGAGTTCGCCGTGAGGAGGAGGGGCCCGTCGACCACCCGGGGGAGTCCCGCGCTGAGCGCCGCCAGCAGGAAGCGGTTCACGCTCAGGGCCGCCAGGCCGAGGACCACGACCCACGCCCCGCCCGCGCCCCCGAGACCGCCGGCCAGCATCACGGCCGCCATCGCGCCCGTCAGGACCAGCCGGACGGCATTGCCGACCGCGAGCACCTGGCGCCGGCGACACCGGTCCAGCAGGACACCCGCGAACGGACCGACCAGCGTGAACGGGGCCAGCGTGACCGCGAACGCCGCCGCGACCCCCGCGGCCGTGCCGGCGCGCTCCGGGGAGAAGAACAGCAACGACGCCAGACCGACCTGGAACATGCCGTCGCCGGCCTGCGAGACCAGACGGACGGCGAAGAGTCGTCGGAACCCGGGCAGCCGCAGCAGGGCGGCCAGGTCCCGCCCGGTCTCGGTGATGGCTCCCACGCGTGCAGCCTTTCACGTCGGCGTAGTGCTGGGCTGCGCGAGGTAGCGCTCGGACGGCCGAGGTAGCGCTCAGGTGCGCGAGGTAGCGCTGGGCTGCGCGAGGTAGCGCTCGGACGGCCGAGGTAGCGCTCAGGTGCGCGAGGTAGCGCTGGGGTGGGCGAGGTAGCGCTGGGGTGGGCGAGGTAGCGCTGGGGTGGGCGAGGTAGCGCTGGGGTGGGCGAGGTAGCGCTCCGGCCCTCGGAAGCCGAGCGTGCCCGACGGCGGAGGTACCGCCGTCGGGCACGGATGCGCTACGTCGTGCTGGGGTGCGCTACCTCGGCGCAACGTACGCTCGCAAGCTCGCTCCGGACTATCGCTCCATCTGGATGGTCGCGATCGTCCTGCGCTCGCAAGCTCGCTCCGGACTATCGCTCCACCTCACCGCGGATGAAGGCCTCCAGGTGCCGACGGCCCTCGGTGTCCTCCATCTGCACGGGCGGGGACTTCATGAAGTAGGTCGACGCCGACAGGATCGGGCCGCCGGTGCCGCGGTCCTTCGCGATCTTCGCGGCACGGATGGCGTCGATGATGATGCCCGCCGAGTTGGGGGAGTCCCACACCTCGAGCTTGTACTCGAGGCTGATCGGGGCCTCCCCGAACGCGCGACCCTCCAGGCGCACGTACGCCCACTTGCGGTCGTCGAGCCACGCGACGTAGTCCGACGGCCCGATGTGGACGTTGCGGTCCTCGGTCTTGCCACCGAGCGCACCGGTGAGGTTGGAGGTCACGGCCTGGGTCTTGGAGACCTTCTTGGACTCCAGGCGGTCGCGCTGCAGCATGTTCTTGAAGTCCATGTTGCCGCCGACGTTGAGCTGGTACGTACGGTCCAGCACCACGCCGCGGTCCTCGAACAGCTTGGCGAGCACACGGTGCGTGATCGTCGCGCCGACCTGCGACTTGATGTCGTCGCCGACGATCGGCATGCCGGCGTCCTCGAACTTCTTCGCCCACTCGGGGTCGGAGGCGATGAACACCGGGAGCGCGTTGACGAACGCCACGCCGGCGTCGATGGCGCACTGGGCGTAGAACTTGTCGGCCTCCTCGGAGCCCACCGGCAGGTAGGAGACGAGCACGTCGACGCGAGCGTCCTTGAGCGCCTGCACGACGTCGACCGGCTCGCCGTCCGACTCGTCGATCGTCGCGGCGTAGTAGTCGCCGAGACCGTCGAGCGTGGGGCCGCGCTGGACCATGACACCCGTGGGCGGCACGTCCGCGATCTTGATGGTGTTGTTCTCCGAGGCGTGGATCGCCTCGGCCAGGTCGAAGCCGACCTTCTTCGCGTCGACGTCGAACGCCGCCACGAACTCGAGGTCGCGCACGTGGTAGTCACCGAACTGCACGTGCATGAGACCCGGGACGGTGTCTGACGGGTCGGCGTCACGGTAGAAGTGCACACCCTGGACCAGGGACGATGCACAGTTTCCGACGCCGACGATGGCAACGCGGACGGAGGTCATCCTCGCTCCTTGTTTCTCGGGGCCGGGACGTCGTGCGTCCCGACGGTCTTGTCGCGGCTGCTCGCGCGGTCGCGCTCGGTCATGATGAGCCCGTCGAGCCAGCGCACCTCGCGCTCGACCTGCTCCAGCCCGTGCCGTTGCAGCTCGAGCGTGTACTCGTCGAGCCGTTCCCGGGTCCGGGCTGCGGACTCCCGGACCGCCTCCAACCGTTCGGTCAGCCGGGTGCGCCGGCCCTCGAGGATGCGGAGGCGGGTCTCGGCGTCCGTCTGCGCGAACAGCGCGAACCGGACGTCGAAGCTCTCGTCCTCCCAGGCCGCGGGGCCGGAGGAGGCGAGAGTGGTCTGGAGGTGCTCCTTGCCGTCGGCAGTGAGCCGGTACACGATACGCCCGCGACGCCCGGTCAGGGGCTTCGTGCCCGACGACGGACGGCCGGTGGCGCTCGACGCGCCGGCTCGGGCGGTGGCCCGCACGGCGGTGGTCGGGTCCGGGTCGACCGTCTCGATGAGCCCCCGTGTCACCAGCGACTTGAGCGCCGGGTAGAGGGTGCCGTAGGAGAAGGCCCGGAAGGACCCGAGGAGCAGGTTGAGCCGCTTGCGCAGCTCGTAGCCGTGCAGCGGCGCGGAGCTGAGCAGCCCCAGGATGGCCGTCTCGAGGACGTTCGAGCGACTGCGCATCCTGCTGCCCTCCTCCGCGTCGTCCGGCACGTGCCGGCCCGTCACCGGGGCCGACTGCTGACTCGTTGTATCGAGTCGATACATCGTGAGGATAGGACCTACCGGCCGGTGCGAGCAACGGGACGCACGTGTCCGCCGTCGGGGACGCAGATGTGAAGGCCTCGTGGAGCCCGCCGGAGGGGGATGGGGACGGTCGGCGAGGGACCGCGTCAGACCGGGCCGAGCCTGGACAGGCTCGTAGGTCGATCCCCTAGTGTTCCCTGTGGTCACTCGTGCCCGTAGGGGCGGGAAGGCTCCGAGGACCTCCGCTATCGAAAGGCAGGGACGTGGCGAGCAAGGGCAGGCGTCGCTTCTGGAACTACCCCCGCCGGGGTAAGAACCCGGTGCAGCGGTGGCTGCCCTCGTGGCGTGTCGTCGTGGGGTGCATGCTGGGCTGCCTCGCCCTGGGGGCGGGCGTGTTCTTCGCTGCCTGGACGTCGACCGAGATCCCGGACAACCTCGACGACGTCAACCACCAGGCCACCACCGTCTACTACGGCAACGGCAAGGAGATCGGCTCCTACTCGACGATCAAGCGTGAGATCGTCGACTACGACTCGCTGCCCTCCTACGTGGGCGACGCCGTCGTCGCCTCCGAGAACGAGTCGTTCTGGACCGATCCCGGCGTCGACATGAAGGGCATGGCGCGCGCGTTGTGGAACAACGCGACCAGCTCGGGCGGGACGCAGGGCGGCTCCACGCTCACGCAGCAGTACGTGGAGCGGTACTACCTGGGGAGCACCACCGACATCCTGGGCAAGGCGCAGGAGGCGATCATCGCCCTCAAGATCGCGCGCGACCAGCCCAAGGAGCTGGTGCTGGACCGGTACCTCAACACGATCTACTTCGGCCGCGGCGCCTACGGCGTCCAGGCGGCCGCGCAGGCCTACTTCGGCAAGGACGCCGCCGACCTGACGTACTCCGAGTCGGCGATGCTGGCCGGCATCATCCCCTCGCCGGTGAACTACGACCCCTCCGTGCAGCCCGACGTCACGCAGAAGCGGTGGGAACGCAGCATCAACCGCATGACTGACCAGGGCTACATCACCGAGGAGGAGCGGCAGTCCGCCGAGTTCCCCGAGTTCGTCGAGAAGGAGGAGAACTCCAACAGCCTCGGCGGCCAGAAGGGCTACATCATGAAGGCCGTCAAGGAGGAGCTCCTCGCCAACGGCCTCACCGAGGAGGAGATCGAGACCAAGGGTCTGCAGATCTACACCACGATCAAGCCGAAGCTGCAGCGCGAGGCCCGCGACATCGTCAAGGACCTGCCCGACGACGCCAGCAAGAAGGTCCGCGCCTCCATCGTCTCGATCGACCCGTCGAACGGCGACGTCGTCGCTCTCTACGGCGGCAAGAACTACATCAAGCAGTCGCTCAACACCGCGACGGACGACACCGTGCAGGCCGGCTCGACGTTCAAGCCCTTCACACTCATCGGTGCCCTCGAGAACGGGCACGAGCTCACCGAGACGTTCGACGGGAACTCGCCCGGGCACCTCGACCCGGAGGACCCGACGCGTGAGTGGCCCACGAACTTCGGCCTGCACAGCTACGGACAGATCGACCTCGTCAAGGCGACCGCGAACTCGGTGAACACCGCTTACGCCGCGCTCAACATCGAGGTGGGACCGGAGAAGACGGTCGACGTCGCACACCGTCTCGGGATCCGCGAGGAGACCCAGATCGATGCTGTACCGGCCAACGTGCTCGGCACCGCGGCGGTGTACCCGATCGACCTGGCCTCCGCCTACGCGACGATCGCCGCAGAGGGATACCACGTCGAGCCGCACGTCGTCGACCGTGTGGAGCACCGCGACGGTTCGCTGCGCTGGGAGCCGGAGTCGAACCCTGCGAAGCAGTTCGAGCGGGACGTGATGACTGCGGCCACGTACGCGATGACCCAGGTGGTCGAGCAAGGCTCGGGGCGTGCCGCGCTGGAGCTCACCGGACCCGACGGGACCCGGCGCCCGGTGGCCGGCAAGACCGGTACGTCGAACGACAACGTGACGGCCTGGTTCGCCGGCTTCACCCCTCAGCTCGCCACCGTGGTCAACCTGCGCCAGTACAAGAACGTCGACGTCGAGGAGGGCGTCCTCGGCGGTTCCGAACCGATCGACACGTTCGGCGGGTACAACGAGATCACCGGTAGCACGTGGCCGGCCGAGGCCTGGACCGACTTCATGCAGGTGGCGCTCGACGGCCAGGAGGTCGAGGAGTTCCCGCCGTACACGCCGCCGCGACCGTCCTACTCGCCGAGCCCCACGCCGTCGGAGTCCCCGGAGGTCGAGTGGGTCGAGCTGCCGGGCAACCTCGTCGGGATGGACGTCGCCCAGGCGACGACCCTGCTCCAGGGGATGGACCTCAAGGTGTCGACGGCCGCCATCGACGACGAGTCCCCCAAGGGGACCGTGGTCGAGGTGCGCAACGGCGGTGGGCGGATCCCGACCGGGTCGACGATCACGCTGGTGGTCTCGACAGGACAGTCCGCCGAGCCCGAGGCCGTGGCCGTGCCGAACGTGACCGGTCAGGCGCGCACCGCGGCCGAGCAGCAGCTCCGACGGGTCGGGCTCTCGTCGGCCGTCGCGGAGGAGTTCAGCGACCGGCCACGGGGCGAGGTCATCGGGACGGATCCGGGTGCCGGTGCCGAGGTGGAACCCGGCGCGACGGTGACGCTCGTCGTGTCGCGGGGCACCGAGGAGACGCAGGAGCCGGAGCCCGAGCCCACGGCGTCGGACGAGGAGGACGAGCCCGGTCCACCGCCGTCGACGGGGCCTCCGCAGGCTGACGACTGACGACCGAGCCGGCGGGTGACCGACGACACCGTCGGGCCCGCCGGCTCGGGTTCCCGCCGAGGTGCCCGGAACGGTACCCTGGTGGACTGGCCGTGCCTTCGACAGGCGCGGCCGACGCACGCAAGAACCCTCCTGCCACGGACAGACCGTGGCCGCTGAGACCAGAGGAGGTGGGTTGAACACATGCGTCAGTACGAACTGATGGTGATCCTGGACCCGGAGGTCGAGGAGCGCACCGTGGCCCCGTCGCTCGAGAAGCTGCTCACGGTCGTCAAGACCGACGGCGGCACCGTCGACAACGTGGACATCTGGGGCCGTCGCCGTATGGCCTACGAGATCAACAAGCGGGCCGAGGGCATCTACGCCGTCGTCGACTTCACGTCGACGCCGGACACCGCGAAGGAGCTGGACCGCCAGCTCGGCCTGAACGAGGCCGTGCTGCGTACCAAGATCCTGCGCCCCGCCGCTCGCTGAATCCGCTGAACCGAGACACCCCCGGTCCCGTGCGGTCCTCCTGTGGGAGGCTCGTGGTGGGATCTTCCCTGGACATCGAGTACAGCCGAATCTCGCGGACGAACGAAGGAGCTTGGCATGGCTGGTGAGACCGTCATCACGGTCGTCGGAAACCTGACTGCGGACCCGGAGCTGCGCTTCACCCCGTCGGGTGCTGCCGTTGCCAACTTCACGATCGCGTCCACGCCGCGCACGTTCGACAGGCAGTCGAACGAGTGGAAGGACGGGGAGGCGCTGTTCCTGCGCTGCTCCATCTGGCGTGAGGCCGCCGAGAACGTCGCCGAGTCGCTGACGAAGGGCATGCGCGTCATCGCGCAGGGCCGTCTGACGCAGCGGTCGTACGAGACCCGCGAGGGCGAGAAGCGAACCGTCGTCGAGCTGCAGGTGGACGAGATCGGCCCGGCCCTGAGGTTCGCCTCGGCCAAGGTCACTCGTGCCCAGCGCTCCGGTGGCGGCGGCTTCGGTGGTGGCGGGGGCTACGGCGGCAACGCCGGTGGCCCCGGTGGCCAGCCCGGCGGTGGCCAGGGTGGCGGTTTCGGTTCCTCCGGCGGCGGTCAGCAGCAGAACGACCCCTGGGCCACGGCCGGCCCGGCGTCGTCCGGCGGCGGGTTCTCGGACGAGCCCCCGTTCTGATCGCCGCTCACCCCCAGATCAATCCTTGTCCCGGCGGTACGCGCCGCCCGGGACGATCCTGAGTAAGGAGCACTCACCATGGCCAAGCCTGTGGTGCGCAAGCCGAAGAAGAAGGCCAACCCGCTGAAGGCGGCGAAGGTCGAGACGGTGGACTACAAGGACACCGCTCTGCTGCGCAAGTTCATCTCCGACCGTGGCAAGATCCGCGCCCGCCGGGTCACCGGCGTCTCCGTCCAGGAGCAGCGCCAGATCGCCAAGGCCGTCAAGAACGCCCGCGAGATGGCTCTCCTGCCGTACTCGTCGTCGGCCCGCTGACCGGAAAGGATCCAGATCATGGCAAAGCTGATCCTGACCCACGAGGTCACCGGTCTCGGTGAGCCCGGGGACGTCGTCGAGGTGAAGGACGGGTACGCCCGTAACTTCCTCATCCCGCGTTCGCTCGCCACCCCGTGGACCAAGGGCGCCGAGACCCAGGTCTCCGCGATCCGCAAGGCTCGCAAGTCCCGCGAGATCGCCACGCGCGAGGACGCCGAGGCCGCTGCGGCCTCGATCCAGTCGAAGGCGTACACCATCGAGGCGCACGCCGGCGACGCCGGTCGTCTCTTCGGTGCGGTCACGACGGCCGACATCGCCGCCGCGGTGCAGTCCGCCGGTGGCCCGTCGGTCGACAAGCGCAAGATCGAGATCGGCCAGCCGATCAAGTCGACCGGTGTCCACACCGTGTCGATCCGCCTCCACCCCGAGGTGTCGGCCAAGATCGAGCTCGAGGTCGTCGCCGGCTGACGCCGGTCCGATCATTTGAGGGCCCCGGTCCGCTCGCTCAGCGAGCAGGCCGGGGCCTTCTGCGTGCTGGGGGCGCCGCGCTTGTTCGGCACTTCGTGCCTTGTTCGGCAGTTCCAACTGCCGAACGTGACTCAAGGTGCCGAACGCGATCGGGGCTGTGGATAGCGGACTCGTGATTCGCGGCGCTGGGCCAGGCTGTGAGCATGCCGTCCGAGATCCTCGTGGCCCGTGAGCACCTGCCGACCGCGCTGCGCACCGCGCGCCGTGCCGGCGAGATCGAACGGATCCGCCGGGGTGCCTACCGCGTCGTCCCTGACGACGGCAGCCGTCGGCCCGACACCTGGTCGGCCGCGCGCCGGCTCCAGGTCGACCGGGCGCGCGCCCTGGGTCGCCAGCTCCGGACGGCGCACTGGTTCAGCCACCAGACGGCGGCGATGCTGCACGGGCTGCCGCTGTGGCGGCTGCCGTCCGAGACCCATCTCCTGCAGACCTATCGGGCGTCGTCCCGGGCGGCGGCGGACGTGCGCCGGCACTTCGTCGAGGTGCGCCCGTCCGACGGTGGCGAGGTGCTCGGTCTGCCGGTCACCACCCTCGAACGGACCGTGGCCGACTGCGCGACGACGCTGCCCCCGCTCGACGCCCTGGTCGTCGCCGACGCCGCCCTGGCGCGGGGGCTCGACCGTGACCGCAGCGTGCAGCTCGTCCTGGCGCGCTCGCGCGGGGTGCGGCGGGCGCTCCTCGTCCTCGACCTGGCGGACCCCGGTGCCGAGAGCCCGTGGGAGTCGTGGCTACGCTACGTGGGGCACTGGGCGGGCCTGCCGCGTCCCCGTACGCAGGTGCCGGTGAGCACGGCGATCGGAGACTTCCGCGTGGACCTGGGCTGGGAGGCTCACGGCGTGCTCGCCGAGTTCGACGGTCTCGTGAAGTACCGGGCCGGTGCGCTCGGTCCGGACCACGACCCAGATCGCGCGCGGATCGCCGAGAAGCGCCGGTCCGACGCGATCGCCGAGTCCACCGGCACCCGGCCGCTCCACGTGACGTCCCGGGACGCCCCCGACCCGCAGGCCGTGGCGGACCGCCTGGTGGCGCGCTTCCCTGCCGACATGCGGCGTGCGGCACGCAGGAATCCGCTGCTTCCCCGGCCGCGATGAGACCGGCACTCCTGCCTCGTTCGGCACTTGGTGCCTCGTTCGGCAGTTCCAACTGCCGAACGTGACCCAAGATGCCGAATGAGCACCGCTGTCAGACGCCGGTCACCATCCAGTGGTCGCCGCGGGCCCGCAGTCCCGTGGTGAGGGCGCGGGCCAGCATGAACACCCCGGCGAACGCCGCCCACAGCCAGGCGAGCCCGACGGCGCCCGCGGGCGCCCAGGCACGGACCGCCAACGCGCACGGTACGTAGAGGACCAGCGTGAGCATGCCGGCCCACGCGAGATAGCGGCCGTCGCCGGCCCCGATGAGGACACCGTCGAGCACGAACACCCAGCCGGCCATCGGCATGAAGACCCCGCACACGACCAGGCCCACGGTGATCGCGACCCGGACCTCCGGGTCGGGGGAGAACAACGGCGCGAACCACCACGAGGACACCGCCAACACGACGCCGATGGTGGCCCCGGCGCCGACGCCCCACTGCAGGCATCGCCGCAGCACGGCACGCACACGTTCGATATCGCCGGAGCCGAGTCCGTGACCGACCAGCGCCTGGGCCGCGATCGCCAGGGCGTCGAGGGCGAACGCCGCCAGCCCCCACAGGCTGTTGATCACCTGGTGCCCGGCGAGAGCCACCGCACCGAGCGACGTCGCGGTCCACACCGTCAGCAGGATCGCGAGGCGCAGCGAGACGGTGCGGACGAAGAGCGGGGCACCGGCGACGGCGTTGGCCCAGATCCCGGCGCGGTGCGGGCGCAGCGACGCCTCCCGGGTGCGGGCACCGGCGACCACGACGGCGGCGAGCACGACCGCCATCAGCAGCTGCGCCGTCGTCGTCGCCAGGGCGGAACCGGCGATCCCCATCCCGACGCCGTAGACGAGGGCGATCGAACCCACCGCGTTGAGGACCGCACCGCCCGAGGCCACCCACAGGGGGGTGCGGGTGTCCTGCAGGCCGCGCAGCACGCCCGTGGTCGCCAGGACCAGGAGCATCCCGGGGAGCCCGGGGGCGGACCACCGCAGGTAGGTCGTGGCGTGCAGGGCGATGTCGTCGGAGGCGCCCATCGCCGTGACGGCCCACGGCGCGGCGATCCACAGGAACGCCGCGAGGAGGATGCCGAGGCCCAGGGCGAGCCACATGCCGTCGACGCCGGACTGGAGCGCCTCGCGGTCGTGCCCGGCGCCGAGGCGACGAGCCACGGCGGCGGTGGTCGCGTAGGCGAGGAACACGCACAGGCCGACGAGGGTGATGAGGAGCGTCGACGCGAGCGAGAGGCCGGCGAGCTGGGCCGTGCCGAGGTGGCCGACGACGGCGCTGTCGACGAGCACGAACAGCGGCTCCGCGACGAGCGCACCGAGGGCGGGCCAGGCGAGCGCGAGGATCTCGCGGTCGATGCGGCGCAACTCACCCCACCTTTCTTCTCTCCACAGCCTGGGTACGACGTCGATGCAGGTCAGGGACCGATCCAGAGTTGTACACAGGAGATGTCCCCAGTTGTGCACAGGGTTGTCCACCACCGGTGCACAGGCCTGGGCAGTCCTCCACAACCCTGTCCACAGTTGTGTCCACAGTGTCTTTTGCGCGGTGTCCCGGGCGCGCCTAGCGTCGTCCCGGGTGTCAGAGGTGGACTGTAGAACAAGGTCGTGAGGACCGGTCGAGCTGCCCGGCTCGGGTGTGGTTCCGGTGCGAGCCGGGGGAGGTGGAGACATGTCGATCGAGGAGCTCGAAGCGGACTACGCGCCGTCACGAGGAGGCTTCGACCGCACCCCACCGCAGGACGTCGACGCCGAGATGAGCGTGCTCGGCGGCATGCTGCTGTCCAAGGACGCGATCGCCGACGTCGTCGAGCAGATCCGCGGCAACGACTTCTACCGCCCGGTGCACGAGGCGATCTACGACGCGATCATCGACCTGTACGGCCGCGGTGAGCCCGCCGACGCGATCACCGTGGTCGCCGAGCTCACGAAGCGCGGCGAGATCGGGCGGATCGGCGGCGCCTCCTACATCCACGACCTCATGGCCGGGGTGCCCACGGCGGCCAACGCCGGCTACTACGCGCGCATCGTGCAGGAGCGGGCCGTGCTCCGGCGGCTCGTCGAGGCCGGGACCAAGATCGTCCAGCTCGGGTACGCGACCGACGGTGGGGACGTCGACGCGGTCGTCAACAACGCCCAGGCCGAGATCTACGCCGTCACCGAGCGCAAGACGTCCGAGGACTACGCGCCGCTCGCCGACATCATCGGCGGGGCGATGGACGAGATCGAGGCCGCGGGGAACCGTGGTGAGGGCATGACCGGGGTGCCCACCGGGTTCGCCGACCTCGACCGGCTCACGAACGGGCTGCACCCCGGGCAGATGGTCGTCGTCGCAGCGCGACCGGCCATGGGCAAGTCGACGCTCGCCATCGACATCGCGCGGTCGGCGTCGATCAAGCACCAGAAGACGTCCGTGGTCTTCTCTCTCGAGATGAGCCGCAACGAGATCACGATGCGTCTGCTCTCCGCCGAGGCGCGCGTGCACCTGCAGAAGTTGCGCAACGGGTCGCTCGGCGACGACGACTGGCAGAAGCTGGCCAAGGTGATGGGCAAGGTCTCCGAGGCGCCGCTGTTCATCGACGATTCGCCCAACATGTCCCTCACCGAGATCCGCGCCAAGTGCCGGCGGCTGAAGCAGAAGCATGACCTCGAGCTCGTGGTCATCGACTACCTACAGCTCATGACGTCCGGCAAGAAGGTCGAGTCCCGCCAGCAGGAAGTCTCCGAGTTCTCGCGCGCGCTGAAGCTCCTCGCGAAGGAGATCGAGGTCCCGGTCATCGCCCTGTCCCAGCTGAATCGTGGTCCGGAGCAGCGGCAGGACAAGAAGCCGGCGATGTCGGATCTTCGTGAGTCGGGATCTATCGAACAAGATGCTGACATGGTTATTCTTCTGCACCGTGAAGATGCTTACGAGAAGGAATCGCCACGAGCTGGTGAGGCGGACCTGATCGTTGCGAAGCATCGTAATGGTCCGACGGACACAATTACTGTGGCATTCCAGGGGCACTACTCCCGGTTCGTTGACATGCAGGTGTGAGCCATTGTTGTTGTCGAGATGCAACCTAGTTTGACCGATCCTACGGCTAGTTAAACTGGCTGTAACGAGATTGACTCTTTGCTTGGACTTGACGGTAAGTGCCAGATGGCACGTATTTGTGCGCCAGGGTCCTGGCGGGGATGCTGTTTTCGATCCATCGCGAGCAAAGCTGACTACCCGCGGATGCGCTGCGGCAGGCTGTGGCCCCCGGGCGATGGACGGCCGCGCACGATCATCGGCGGCTGTCGTGACACCGGTGCAGTCCCACGACGGGCCGCGCATCGGCGCTGGACGACCGACGAATTACGCCTGGCGCCGTGATCAGGGAGGTACTCGTCAGGGGGGCCCGGGGGGAAGTTGCGCCGGCGCGGTGTCAAGGCGGTAATCGCCCAAGCTGTCGGACCAGCAGGCAGAACGTCGCAGGCGCGGCTGCGTGGACTGTGGGCCGCCGAGACTCGAAGCCGAGGCCTACAAGCGACGCGCCGTCGTCGAGCGGTCCTTCAACCTGCGCAAGCAATGGCGGGGCCTCGCCACCCGCAACGACAAGCGCCGCGACGTATCGAGCGGGCGCGGTACTTGGCGCGATCGGGGCCCGGCTGTGTGCATGGTGACCTGGGTCAGTACTCGCGCGGGTGCCACGTCGACACTTCTCCGCCGGGGGCACAGGCGATGAGGAGCCCGTCGTCAGAACTGATCTGCCAGGCCTCATAGTGGTCGTCGGGCTCGACGAGTAGCGCGATCTCGGTGAAGCGCAGGGTGAGGCTGCCTGCGAGCACACCGACCTCGAGCAGAGGCCGACCGAGGCATGCGAGCAGGGCCGTTGCGACGTGAGGATCGGTCCACTCATAGGTCGCGACTCGACCTTCAGCAGGGGAGACCACGCCGACGACGGACTGTTCGACATGGACCTCGTGGCGGACCGAGGCGACGTCTTCGCCCCAGAACGAGAGCCGGATGCCGTTGATCGCGATCGCGAACTGCGAGAGGGCCATCCCGCGCAAGCTGTCTTGCGCCATGCGGTCCGCGACCGAGCTATCCGAGATCACCCGAACAGCATCTCAGGCGCTCAGCACAAGCATCCCCATTGCCCCAGGAAGCGTGCGCGCATCGCGCAGTCTGGTGACAGGTCGACTAAGGCTCGCGATCGGTGCCCCCGCCCATGCCGCTGGTCGGTAGCTGTGGATGGCGGATGAGGTGGAATCGCAGGGCCTTGCGGCGGCGGCGGAGCTCTGGCCGCGCTCTCTTGGCCGCTGCCGCAATCTCCTGATCAAGGGTATCCAGCTCGCGGATGAGCTCAGTTCGCCGGCGGCCGTACCTCGATTTGCACACTGCGCTGCAGAACGCGCCTGGCCGCCCTGCGACGGGCAGCGGGCACATGTTGGTGCAGTACGGGTTCATGCAGCGCAGTGGTCGATGAAGCGGGTCGGTAACCACCTAGGGATCCTCCAGCCAGGAAGTATGTTGCTGACCAGCAGCTACGCCGCACAATACCTCAGTTGCGTGCGATTCCTTCCCTCACTGGTGGACGGTTCGCAGCACTAGGTGGACGGTTCGCAGCATCTAGCCGAGGAGTCGCAGGCAGTTCTGGGTGCGAAACATCTCTATCGCTCGGCGCGGATTGGGTCTAGGCTCGGGGGAGCCGCCCAATGGGTGGCCGAGCTGTGCGTGAGAACGCAGGAGGGGTGCCGCTGCTGTAACAGCGACACCCCGGTGACGGCTCTGATGTGTCCGTGGAAGACGAAGGGCCGTCGTGGCCAGTCTAGGGTGCGCGATGCCCGCCGTACATGGAGTACGCGCGGGCCATCTTCGCGTCCCAGACCCCCTGGTGCGGCCGCTTGATGGAGGTGTCGTGCGTGAGTGCGGTATGGACGATCCGAACAGATGGTGTCGAGCAGATCTGGGACTGGCGGGACGGCCCGCCCCCGGTACGCGCGCTTGAGCCTGCTCGACGCACGAGGGCCGACGCGATGTCGCGACATGCGCCGGTGCACATGCACTGCCAGACGACCGGCTCGGTGCTCCGTCTCGACTCGGGCCTGGAGTATGAGCAGGCGCGGCAATTGGACCGCGACCGCGTTGTCACGTGGATCGTCGCCCAACCACTGGAGCTGATTCTCGAGAACGGTGCCAGGCACGTCCCTGACCTTCTCGCTGAGCATCGGAGCGGGCGCGTCGTCATCTGGGACGTGCGTCCTGAGGCGCGTCAGGACGAGACGTTCCAACAACACGCGGAAGCCACGAGATCGGCATGTGAGGCGGTCGGGTGGCGCTATGCGGTCCAGGGCGGTGAGAGCATGCCGACGCGACTGAACCTTCTGTGGCTGGCCTCGTTCCGTCGCCCCCCAGGCTGGCCACACCACGCCGACCGGCATCGCCTTAGGCGCCTGGCCGCCTCGGGTGAGGCGAACGTCAGCGACCTGATCGGCCTAGACGATGGCGACGGCCACCTCACGGCGCTGATGTGGCATCTGGTGTGGTCCGGTGAGCTGCTACTCGATCTCGACGAGCCGATCACGTCCGAGACCATGGTGGGCGTAGGTGAGGTGGCCGATGCGTAGCAACCGGGTCGAGCTGACAGCTGGTGCCATGGTCCTGACCGATGACGGCACTGCCGTGGTGCTCCACATCGATCGGGCGGGAGTTGAGCTACGCGATGTACGCGGGGGAGTGAGCTTCGTCGATTGGCCGGACCTGCGCACCATGGAGCCCGTCGATGGAAGTGGCTCTGTTGGCGAGGTCGCGACCCTCGGGAGCTTTGCAGAGGTGTGGAACCGCGTGGACGAGGCGGCCAGGACCGAGGCGCTGCAGCGCCTCGGGATCGTGCAGGAGATCACCACGGGCTACCGACACGGCCACCGGGAGCTCGCCCTACCGGAGGAACCGTCCGAACTGTTCGATCCGGCCCTTGGGACTTCGCTCACCGAACGCTGTAGACGGATGGCCGCGCGGCTGTCGCATGAGTCGCAATCTTCCAGGGCTGCAGCACCCGCGAGCGTGGTGTCCGCCAGCACGGTGCGGCTGTGGCTGCGGAATTGGGAGACCGGAGGGTTGATCGGTCTGATGGATGGCCGGCGCGCCAAAGCCGTCGAGGTGTTCGCGACGATTCCACTGGAGTGGCGCCAAGCTGCCCAGGATGTGATCGCTGGCTTCGACGGTGATGTCTCGACCGTGAGCCTGCGCGAGGTTCACCGTCGAATCAAGGTGCAGTTGCGCGAGAATGGTCTGGATATCGCGGCTCCGCAGCGGGCGGCTGGTAAGTACCTCAGCCACCTGATGCGCTCGCGTGGGGGCAACACACGGGCGCAGCGATCCAACAAGTTGCGAGGTGTTGGGGGTACGGAATCTTTTCCCGCGATGGTGCCGGGCCAGGTGGTCGCGATCGACGTCACCCGAGCGGACGCGATGGTGTGGTGCCCGGTGCGGGGCGGCTCGTGCAGTGTCGAGATCATCTCGGCGATGGACATGGCTACCCGGGTGATCCTCGCGCTGCGAGTGGTGCCGTTGAGCGCGGACTCCCACGACGCCGCGATGCTCATGTACGACGCCATGCGTCCCTTCTCTCAGGTGGTCGAGGGCACCGAGGTCTCGGATTGGGCCTGGGCCGGCGTCCCGCAGAAGATCGATTTCTACACCGATGAGCCGGACGCGGATCCGGACTGCTCCGGCATCGAGGTGTCCTGCCCCAGGACCTGCCGGCACATGCACACCGCGCCGGGCCTGCAGGGCACGCACATGGTGCCGGGAGTGCGGCCCTCGTCGGTTCGATCCGACCATGGGTCGATCTTCGTGTCCCAAGTCTTCCGAGAGCTATTGGCCAGGTTCGGGATCGACTCGCCGTTGTCGCGTAAAGGCCGCCCGATCGACAACGGTATTCTTGAGCGCTATCACGAGACGCTCCAACGTGGGCTGCAGCAGTTGTCTGGCTACAAGGGGCGCAACGTCGCCGAGCGAGGCCGAAAGGTCGGAACCCCAGGCGGGCACAAAGCTGATCCACTCTTGACGGCGCCCGAGCTCGAACGGTGGCTGCGGCGTTGGATCGTGCTGGACTACCACCGCACACCCCACAGCGGACTGCGCATCCCTGGTGCGGAAGGCACCGACGTGCGCCCGATCGAGTTGTTCGATGCGCTCTTGAAGCTGACCGGCCGACTGCACGTTCCGCAGCGCCCCGACTTGATCTACGACTTCTTGCCGGTCCGGTGGGGTACCGTAAACTCAAGCGGAGTCGAATTCAATGACCTGGTGTACGACTGCCGAGAACTCGATGGATATCGCCATGCCCCCACGGGTATGTTCCGGGCCCAGGATCGGGCGATGCCGTTTCACTACGACCCGCACGACGTCACTCGGATCTGGTTCCGACATCCCGATACCGGCCGCATCGTCGAGGTCCCGTGGCGCAAGGCGCACCTAGTGGACGCCCCGCTGACGCAAGCGCTGGCTCGCGAGATTCGCGCCCTGGCGCAACGGCGCCCAACCGGCGCACGCCTGAATCGGAAGGTCGCTGAGGACGAGATCATCGCCGAGCTCGGCACGCTACTGGACGGCGTGGTTCCCAAGGCATGGCGCAAGCGGATCGGTGCAGCGCGGATGCGATTCCACGCTTCTCGTCGCGGCCACACCGAGGCCGAGGCCGCAAGTACCGTTGCAGACGCGGTGGCACACGCGGCAAGAGGAGACGATCTGACTCCGCAGGAGCCTCGGCGTGCGGAGGAGGCGGACGACTACTCGATCTGGGCGGAGTACTGGGACTTCGACCCGCCGCCTCCCTCGGCGGGGGATGCCGCATGAAGGCCGAGCTGTGGCACGAGCATGCGCGGGAGACTCGACGGCGGCGCCCGGTAATGATGACCGTCGAGCAGCTTCGCGGGTTGAGGCCGACGGCGCGCCGACGGGAGGTTCGGGACCGACGTCTCTGGATGCGGGGGCAGCAGTACGACTGGCCCCAGAAGGGCCGCGTCGAGAGGCTCCTGACTGAGTGCGTGGAAGACAATGAAGTACTCGGCCATGGGGCGAAGGACATCGTCGCCCTCGACGCTCTCAACGGGGTCGGCAAGTCCACCTTGGTGCGGTCGTGGGCGATGGGCCTGTACAAGGAGATCATCGGCACGGCGCTCCAGTCTCCTCAGGTTCCGGTGTGGGAACCACGTCCGGGGGTGCGGGCCAGTCATGTGCCCATCGTGTGGGTGAATCTCTCGTCAGCGACGACTATCAAGGATTTCAACACGGCGATCTTGGCGTACCTCGGATATCCGGTCGACGGCACGATCCGTGCGCTGAACCAGCGCATTTATCAGGCGATCGACCTGCATCGCGTCCGGGTGCTGATCGTCGACGACGCTCACCTGCTCAAGACCGGTGCTCAGCCGGGTCGCGACGTGCTCGACCACATCAAGCACGTGAACACGGAGTTGGGAGAGCGAGACGGCACGGTAGTCCTGGTGGGCGCGAGACTTGCCGATCACCCGATCCTTGAGGATCCGCAGATCCGCAATCGTCTGCGTTACGAGCGCATCAAGCCGATGGGTGTCGACACCGCCGAGGCGCGCGCAGCGTGGCAGGAGTTCCTGTACGGGATCGAGCAGGCCGTCCTTCCCTTTCTTCCGGCAGCGCAGCCGGGACTGCTCGCCGGCAGGCACGCCCCGCACATCTGGCGTCGCACCCAGGGATTCGTGGGCGACGTTGCTGAGCTCGTGACTCGTGCGGCCCTCAGTGCCGCCGAGGACGACCTGTGGACGATCACGCCCAAGCATGTCGAGGAAGCCGAGCTCAAGGAGCGGGCCAAGCGCGAGGCGCTTGACGTCGCACGGCGGGCTAGGAAGCCGCGGGCGCGGCGTTCGGCGGCGGCATGAGTCTGCTGCCCGTTCGGCCACAACCAGCGCCGGGGGAACACCTGCACTCGTTGGCCGAGCGGACCATCCGACTGAACACCGCGCAGCCGGCCGCGATGCGACTGCGCGCTCAGATCCGGCGAGAAGCACCCAGTGCGGCCTTCTACTCTGCGCTGTCCGCAGCCATCGGGACCGCGGGCCCGGTACTGCGTGACATGACCCTGGAGATCTACCCGAATTCCCTGGTGGGGCATGGGAATCGGCGCAACGCGACCGCGCGGACGTGGCGGCTGCCCGGGGTGCGCTGGTCGTGCCCGGCATGCACCGCACGCAGGGGCGTGTTCCTGCGGGACTGGCAGCTCGCGGTGCACCCGCTCTGCACCGGCTGTCCGAGGCTGCTGCAACTCTCTCCCCGAGATGGCACCTACGACGCCGGTCTGGTGCCTGACGATGACGCGCTCGGGGTGCAGGAGCGCATCGCGTATCACCTGCAGGTGCAGAGGAGCTCGACCACAGTGCTGCCGCACTTCCGGGCGGTCTACCGGCTCACCACGCTGTTGGCGACCACTGCGGACGATGACTGGCCGCCCGTGTCGGGGTGGGAAGCCGACGTGACTCGCGTAGCGGGGGAGAGGTACCGGGACTGGGCCAAACGTCCGCCACGCGACCCCGCCCAGGCCGTCCTCGTCCTGGAGGCGTGGCGCGGGATTGAGTCGCCCTCTCGTGGTGGGCGCCTCATGACTGAGGGGTGGCAGCGCCTGCGCGAGCACTCGAACCCTGCCGTGCGCGCGCTGGAGGACACCTGGCATACCGTCCTGCCACGCCCACCGGCGCCCTCGATGCGACTACCCGGAGCACCAGTCGAAAGAGCCTCCTGGGAAGAGGTCGAGCGTCTCGCCACCGACCTCGAGACGATGACGAGATCGTCCGGGTTAGGGCCGCAGCACGTACCGGCATGGCTCACCCTGGACGCCGAACGGTTCGCGCCGCCACCGGCCCAGTGGGCCTTGCGCGCAGAGCTCGCCGTCGTGACACGGGCGCTCCTGGCGAGCCCGGGACGGGCCAAGGCCTCGGCATTTCGTGCCAAGACCGAACTGGGGCTGCCCAGGGCACATCTTCCCGTGAGCCGATGGGTGCAGGAAGAACGGGGCATCACTCCAAAGAATGCTGAGCTGGTCCGCGACTTCGCGAGACGCCTGGTCACCGAGGACCTCGTGGACTATGCCGAACGGCGGCGGCATCTCGTCTGGGGAGCCGACTCGCGACGCCAGCTCCGCGCCGTGATGGACCTGTACGCCATCCCCGGAACCCTGACGGCCACGTGGGGATGGATGTGGATCTTCCTCACTCGCGGGCCACGCTCCACCCGTCGGGCTACCGATGCTGCCTGCGTGCTCGACGAGCGCCTTGATCCTGAGCAGCGGTACCTGCTGGCGGACGCAGCTCACGAGATCCTCGCCGAGGTCATCGATCCGACCGGGCTCACCGCCTCAGGTGCGCACGGGGCGCCTGACCGGGAGAGGGAATCGGCTTGAACGGGCTCCCCATCCAGTACGGGCCCGGCCACGGCCAGCCCGTCGATGACTGGCTGGAGCATCTCGCGCAGGACAACGGGATGACGAGCGCGCACCTATGCGCCACGCTGCGCCGCCACGGCGCCACCACCAGATTCCTGCCTGTTGCGCTGACAGAACCGACCGCGCGGACGCTGGTGGCCCTCACAGGCACCCTGATCGGCGCAGCCCGGGCCGCGACATTGAGCCGGTACGACGGAACAGGGGCACTCGATCTTTCAGGCTTCGACCCGACGCGGTGGACGACATGGCGACGTGTAGCGGCCCGCGGATGGGTCCACGCCACCGGCTCATCCGCATGCCCACGATGCCTGAACGACGACGGACTGTGGCACCTGGGATGGCGCCTGCCCACGACCACGATCTGCACGCGCCACCACGCCTACCTGATCGACGCGTGCCCGGACTGCGGCCGGCGCCTTCTCGACCATGCCCACACCCCGCTACGGCGCGCAGCCGGCACCCGCTGCCTCAACCCCATCACCGGCCGCGACGGCTGCCAACAGGACCTCCGCCTGGTGGACACCGAACCAGCGCCCAGCAAAGCAGTGGCACGACAACAACGCCACGACACCGCACTCGCCCGCAACGATGTCCAGGTGCTCGGCCGTCCCGTGCCTGGCAAGCAGTATTTGCAGGACTCTCGAGCGCTGGCGGTGCTCCTGCTACACCTGGCGCAGCGCCCCGGTGCCGAGCTCCTCGCCGGATGGTCCGAGCAGGTCCGCGCTGAGGCGGCGGGCCGGACGCGTTGGCACCTGTGCCCTCCGTCGGCGTCGCGGCTGCGTTCCGCGGTGCTCGACACCACCGATGAGCTTCTCACCCTGCCCAACGTGGAAGCTGCCACCGAGCAACTGGCCCCATGGGTGGAACTGGTCCCACCTGGGCCGGAATCGCGCCTCGGGTGGCTGGCCGATCACACCCGGATGACTCCCACGCTGACGCGCCTGGTCATGGCGACGCTCGCACCCCATCGACGAGTCAGCCACGCCCTAGCAGCACGCCCACGCCGCCTCGATCAGAGCACGATTCCCCAAGTCCTCCCCGCCGATCTCTACCACCAGCAGGCGGCCGGCCTGTTCACGACCCGGGAACACACCCCCCGCCTGTTCCTGTCGCTGTGCCTGGCCCGCAGATCCGGTGCCGGCACGTGGGCGGAGGCTGCCACGCTACTGGGCCTCGATCCAGATCTGGGGACCCGCACGGCACGAGCGGTCAGCGCCCGCAGCACCCTCGATCCCCACGCCCTGACCGAGGTCCTCGACCGAATAGCCGAGCTGCTGGGCATCGACTACTGCGCCCGGGAGGAAGTGATAGGCCGGCTCGCCCGACGTCGTGCCTGGTTCGAGGACTGGAGCGCCGAGCACCGTCCCGGCACCCGCGCCGAGTCCCATCGCTTCGCCGTCACGTGGCTGTGGGAGCACTGGGCCCACGCCCTGGTGACCACGAGTCCGGGCTGGCCAGCCCCGCCGGACCGGTTCGAGCGCGCGCTGTACCGGCAGTTCGCCACCTCGCTACGACAGCCCGCCACCGATGCACTCACCGACCTCGCACACCAGACCGTCCAGCAGGAGCAACGATGACCACACCCCCCGAAGGCCAACACGACAGGGACTCCTCGACCCCGTCGCACGGGTCGATCCTGCAGGACGGGTCTGTGCGCGATGACGTCGCCCGCGCGGTCGTACGGTTCGTCGCGGCCTACCGTCGCACCCACCGCAAGGGACCGACCTGGCGCGAAGTCGGCGAACACATGGGCTGGAGTCACGGTCAGGCGAGCTTCGCGATCAACCGCCTGCGTTGGGAGCGGATCCTGTACGCCACCCGCGAGCCGCGCTCCTTGCAGCTCCACGCGCGGATCACGCCGCGCAAGCGACCACGACGCAAGCCAGAGAGCCGTGACGAGCCCGAGCGGACTCCCGCAACTGAGCCGAAGGACCCGGCGCCATGAACGCGGGCGGAGAACCACAGCCCGACGAGAGCTTCACCGCAGTCGGCTCCGACTCGCGGCCCGCTCCGTTGCTCATCGTCGACCTCGACGGCGTCATCAGCCCGTACGGCACCAGCCCTCACGACGGACTGCGCCTTGCCCGAGTTGGCGGGCACCGCCTGCTCTACCGCCCAGACGTCATCGACGGACTCAACGCGCTACACCGCACGGGGACAGCCCACCTGCGGTGGCTGACCAGCTGGGGCAACGACGCCCGCACCCACGTGGCACCAGCGCTCGGCCTGGTCGACTTCCCTCTCCTGGCGGCCCTGGACCAGTCAGCCTCTCAGGGCCGGTGGCCCAAGCTCGACGCGATCCGGCGCCACGTCCCACCGGGAGGACGCTTCGCCTGGGTCGACGACGACCTGACGCCCGCCCACCAGCGCGAGACCCGCAGAACCTACGGGACGCGTTGCCTGCTACTGCGACCAGCGCCGACGGTCGGGCTGACCGCCGACGAACTGGCCCGAGCCCGTGGCTTCCTGGAGAACGCATGATTGCGCCGGGTTCACCGGATGTCGCCAGCCTCACCAAGAATCTGGCCGCCGCCATCTGGGCGGAGCTCGTTCTTGGACCACCCGCGCGGATCGAGCCTGCCTGGCACCGCGATGCTGCCTGTGGCGCAGACACCCGCTTCCATGCCCCGGACGGGACTGGCAGCCTGGCCGCGCTACGGCGAGTGTGCTCCGAGTGCCCGGTGGCCACCGACTGCCTGCGCGAAGCACTCCAGACCGAGAGATCTCGCTACGTCAGCGCCGTCGGCGTCCGTGCCGGACTGACCCCGAGCCAACGGGACCGCCTGCGTCGAGGGTGAGGACACCCGCGCACCAGGGCTGCCACAAGATGCTGGCCGGCAGCTGCCATGCGCGTGATGCTGGCAACGGGCCTCACGCCAGCGGGAAGAATGTGGATTCGCTGTGGGATCACCGTGGCTGTTATGAGCCATAGGCGTAGTGTCGATCCCATGGACGACAGCATCAGCGACCGGGCGCACGCGATTTCGATGCAGATAGACATCCACGATCTGGTGCGAGCGCTGAACGAGAACCTCGGGCCGACGATCACGCAGACGATCGCCGGCGCGAAGGACCGCACGATGCCGAGCAAGTGGGCCAAGACCGGCGGGCCGACGCCACGCCTTGACGCCCAACGCAGGCTCCGCCTGGGCTATCGGGTCTGGTGGACGCTACAGAGCCGCCAAGGCCCAGCCACAGCCCTTGCCTGGATCGTCGGCGCGAACCCCCGACTCGACGAGAACATCCCGCTCCAGTACATCGTCGAGGAACGCGCACCCGAAGTCCTCGGAGCAGCACTCGCCTTCGTCGAGGACGTCTACGCACCCTGACGGGGCATCGAGGGCTTGCGGGCAGGAGTCATGGCCCACCAACCGTTGCATCAGCCCCCGGTTGCCTCGGCTGCTGCCGTGTTCGCTGGCACGAGCGCCAGCCGCAAGCCCAGTACCGCGGCGAGTCGGAGGAGCGTGTCACGAGTCGGATTGCCCAGTCCACGCTCGATCCGGGAGACCTCCGCCTGCTGAACGGCAGCCAACTCAGCCAGTCGCACCTGCGTCAGGCCCGCGGCTTCGCGAGCCGCGCGCAGCTCGGCTCCAAGTGCGACCTGCGCCGCGAGTTCGGCATCGACCTGCTCACCTAGATTCGCTGCGATCCGGGCAGCGTCAGGGCTCCATGCCTGGCGAGAGCGGGACGCCAACTGCTCGTACGGACGGGTAGACATGTCTCGCCTCCTGCGGCACGAGAGGTTCGCGCCGACTCGGCGATCATGTCGCATAACACATAGAACTTGCCACCTGAACTAGGTGTGATGCCCAGTCACGTTGTTGTCTTGTACTACCGGTAGGTGGGTTGCTCGTCGACCTTGAACCAACCCTCGCTCCTGGCAACGCTCAAGAGAGAGTCGCGCGACTTCACACCATCACGTGCAGGCGGCGTGCCGTTGCTCGCGGGCGAGGTATGACCGTTGCGACGCTCAATCAAGGAGCTGAGCTGGGCGCCGCCCCCATTGGCTTCCACGGGGCGCGCGCTGAGCCAGCCAGACGCCGTCACGGTTTCAGCCGGCGCGTAGGACCGCTCGCTTGCGCTGCGGCGAAAGCTCTTCGAGGCCGGCTTCCAGCGTCGGCAGCAGTTGGGAAACGACTGCTCCCGATGCGACGCTCCACAGGGCGAACGACCACTCTGCACGCCCGAGGTCGTCGTCCTCGATGACCTTCACCTGCGCCCGCCACCAGGCGGCGTCGTGGGCGTGGGCGCGCGTCTGAGCGAGCAGTTCGGAGGGGTGGCCGCTCGACCCGAACGCCGTCGCCCCCGGCCGCTTGGTGTATCCCAGCCGCATTGGGGAGGCGGCGCCGATGATTGCGATCTCGGACGCGAGCCAGCAGTGTCCTGCGTGTGCGTGCAGCGCAGCGGCGGTGTTCTGCCAGGGGAACGTGCTGCCTTTGTGCCCTGCCTTGAAGGCCCGATGCTTGGCGATCGCGGCGTACGGGGAGCGAGCCTTGCCGAGCTGGCCGATGGCGTCGCTTCGCAGCCGGTCGGCGTCGCTCGAGGCGGCGAACCCTGTCTCCGACGCCGCGAAGAAACTGCGCGGTGCGAGCGCCGCAGCAACCTGGGCCGGCATCGACCGGACGGATGTCACGTTCGCGCATTGTCCGTCGAGTACGGCGGCGAGCAGGTCCCTCTCGAGTGGGCTACCTGGTGGCGGGAGGAGTCCCGTACTGAGGAAGGCTTCGGCTGCGCCATCGGACAGGTCAATCCCGTCGAGGTCTGCGGTGCGCCCGGCTGCGGCTTCGCATCGCGCCGCCAGCGCCAGCCAGGGCTTCTGGCGGGGTGTGCCGACTGTTTCTGCGAGGCTGGCGTACCACCACGCGGCGAATGCCTCGCGTTGGTTCAGTAGCTCGCGCAGCGCCCGCGTGTACAGCTCGTTGGTCGGGTCGGACGGATGCTGCGCGAGCAGCGCAGTCAGGCGCGCCCACGTCGGGTCGGTGTCTCCGTCCGCAACGTACGGGAGCTGCGGCAGAGCGACAATGTCTCGCCGGTCGAGCGCAGGCAAGAGTACGGCCAGCCCGGCATCCGAGCAGAGGGCTGCGATGACCTTGCGGGCTTCGCGGGGGCGACGTTGGAAGACACCGTCGGTGAGCAGCGCCCACGCGGCGAGGAACGATGCGGGCGGTGCACCCGAGGACAGTTCTTCCTCGATGCCGGCGGTGAGCGCGAAGATATCCCGGTCTTTCGCGTTGCCGCCGTAGAACCGGGCGGTGTTCAGCCAGTACGGCCGGCGAAGCAGCTCGCGCAGGACGGTGGTGCTATCGAAGCCGGGTACGCCTTCGCCGGCGTTCCGGTACAGGAACCGGGCGGCGAAGTACTCGCGCAGCGAGAGGACCTCGAACTCGAAGGTTCCGTCGACCTTGCTGGTCAGGGCCCGCAGGCGGTCGCTGGCGCCCTCGAACAGCGAGTCGACGACCGACACTGGGTTGCCATAGGTCATCTGGAAGTGCCGGATCGCCGCCTTGAGGTCTCCGACGCCCATCCGACTGTTAATCGGAGTCTGCTCGGTGTGGGCGTGCAGGTACCAGCCGAGGAAGGGGATGATCTCCAGCAGTTCGTCCTTGTGGTCGCGTACCGCCTTCGGGTGCTTGTTCGCTTCGCGGGCCAGCAGCAGGTCGACGTACTTGTCGTACAGGTCGGTCCGCTGGGTGGGGGTGGCGAAGCCCTGCTGGTGGATGAGGTCGAGCAGGATTGTGAGCTGCATGGGGTTGCCCGCCAGCTCGTCGATGTAGGGCTCCTGGCTCTTGTCCTTGAACCCATTCCGCAGCGTGCGTCCGTCCTTGCCGCGGATCCCGCGCACCGCGCACCACTTGCGCAGGTAAGTATCCCGTTGCTGGGTGGTCAACTGATTGAGAGAGATGACCTCGAAGTGCTTCGCGGATGGCTCGGGCAGTTCTCCGGCGCTCGGGCGCGTGGTGACAACCACCTGGGGTGGGACGAGGTAGGACGCAGCACGTGCGGCGAACTTGTCGATCGCGGCGACCACCCGGCCGCGCACTGCGGGGCTGCCGACCTCGTCCAAGCCGTCCAGTACGACGAGGCTCGGCACCCGGCTGAAGATCCCTTGGACGTCATCGGCCGTGACGGAGGCGCCGCCGCCCTCGTGGGTCATCAGGTCGGCTAGGAAGCACTCGACCGTGGCATGCGCTCCCTTACGCGCCTTGTTACGGCTGCGTCTTTGGTCGTCCGTGTCGCTCCACACATCGACGCCGCTCATCCAGCGTGCGTAGTCACTGAGGTCGAGCCGAACGGGGAAGCGCGGCTGGTGCGGGATAGGGAGCTTCGCTGGGCGCTGCGCCTGTGGCAGGAACGGGCTTCGGTGCACCTGGCACAGGTATTGGCTCAGGGTCGACTTTCCCTGCCCAGGGGCGCCGCGTACGAGGGTGAAGGGCGTAGTCGCGCTAGCCAGGTAGTCGGCCGCGCCGCCGAGTGAAGGAGACGCGAGAGCCTGGGCGGTCCGGATGGACGGGGTATGCACCCGATCGGCGGTGACATCGACGAATAGGTCCACCACCTGCTGCCGGTCGACGTCGGATTGGCTGAACTTGACCTGCCTGTCCTCTTCCCACTGTGAGGCAACGACCTTGCGGACGAGTTGGCGGGTGCCCTTGTCCTTGCTCGCGTCGGCGTGCTCAGTGATCAGGTACCGCACCAGGTCCCAGCCAGCCAGCATCTCTGCGTAGGCCCACTTGGTCGCTGTCGGAGCGTTGTCGACCCACCCGTTCAGTGCCTCGCGCCAGAAGCACGTCATCTCTTCGAAGCCGAACGTCTTCGCGTGGGCTTCCAGTTTCCTATTGAGTGTGTCGAACGTGCCGACACTGGGCTTCGCCGTGCTCGGGACGTTCGTGATCAGTGCATACCGGCGGACTCCTTCTGCGGCGAGACGGCGCAGGCTGTCCTCCTCGTCTCGCACGACCTGCTCGAGCCATGAGACCGGGTCCTTCTCCCTGCCGTTCACCGACCACTTGACCTGGTAGATCAGGAGCTGTCCAGTCTCGTCACGGCGCAGACCGTCGCGCCCGCCGTCGGCCTGGCGCAGGGCCATTGGGGTGAACCCAGGAAACTGGTCGGCGAGCAGCGCGCCGGCGAGCTGCTGGAAGTCGTGGTCACCGAGGCGCTCGAACAGGTACTTTTGCCGACTCTCAGGCACGGGTCCTCCCTTGGATCTTGCATGCTCGCGTCCCCGACGGTACCGGTCGCATCCGACAGACATGGCCTGTAGCGACACTGCTGAGACGGTGGACGCAACGACCCAGTTCGCTGGCTGCTGGGTCTCCCGGCACAGGTCTCGGGTGACCACGGACCCGCTCTCTTGCCTCGGCAGCACCTTCGCCCGCTCCGGACGTCTCTCGGCACTTGCACTCGTCGTCGTAGGCAAATTCATGGCCGATTACGCCCACACAGATTCGACCGCCCAACAGCAGCTGGACTACCTCTGCTACTACTCGCAGCCGACTCCGTCGCCGTCGCGGTCGAGGTGGCTGGCGTAGCCCGGGTCGCCACGGTGGACGGGAGCGGCGCCGGCGTCGCGGGCGGCGGTGCAGTTCTCGTAGTAGACGGACTCCACCTCCGGCTCTGGCTCTGGCTCAGGTTCGGGTTCCGGCTCGGGGGTGGGTGCGGGCTTCTCGGTCACCTTGACCTTCGGAGCGAGGCCGCCCTTGGGCAGGGGTTCGTCTTGGCACTTCGGCTTCGAGAGCACGCGCTCCATGGCGTCGTGCTCGGCCTGCGTGACCCACAGCTTGTAGGTCTTCTTCACCGCGATCTGGCGGGCGACGTACTGGCAGCGGAACGCCTTGTTCGACGGCAGCCACGTCGCGGCGTCACCGTCGCCCTTGGCCGCGTTGGCCGGCCCGTCAACGGCGAGGAGGTTCAGCGGGTCGTTCGCGAACTGGCGCCGGGCCTCCTCGCTGATCTGCTGGGCGCCCTTCTGCCACGCGTCCGACAGCGCGACGACGTGGTCGATCTGCACGGCCGTCGAGGTCGACTGCCCGCGCTGGAACGCGATCGCCGTCGCGGTGAACGGGTCGGCCAGGTTGCCCGTGAGCACGACACAGTCCTGAGTCCCAGGCTTGTAGGTTTCGTCGGTCAGGTCACGGGTCAGGATGTCGTTGCGGGTGTCGCACCCGTTGCGGTCCACGTCCGCCCACGCGGCGCCGAACTCGTCGCGGTCATAGCCCGTCTTCGGAGCACGCCCCTTGACCTCGAGGTCGTCCAGCGTCGCGAGGGCAGTGCCCTTGCCCGCCTTGATCTTCGTGCCGTCGTCGGCATTGGCGTCCGCGGCCTCATCGCTCGACTCTTCGGCGTCACCCTCGTCGGTCTCACCATTGGCGGCGGCGGACTCCGAGGTCTCGCTGTCCATCGTCGAGTTGTCCGTGGCCGCAATACTCGGCTCGGACAGCGCGCCCGTCGCGGAGTCTTCGAGGTCTGCGCAGCTCGACAGGCCGAGTGCCAGGATCGTGGCGAGCCCGATCGAGGACACGAGGTTCCTGCGAACGAGCGGTTCGACTGATGGGCGACTCACGATCGACGGCTCCCTGCGTTGGGTGTTGAGCCGATCAGTATGCCGGGGCCATCGCCCGAGCCGACCCGTATGCCCAGATTTCACCCGGTCGGATCTTGGGCTTCCGTACCTCCTTCGCCCGGTGCGCTGCTCGCCCCACGACCTCTCGGTCTGTCGCGATGAAGTCGTCCGTTGCAGTGGAGGGTTCCGACCTGGGCGCTGCGTCGGTCCAAGCACCGGGTCCGCGTGAACCATCGCGGTTCTGCTGCCGCAGCTGGGGGCCCGCTTGCTGCGGCTCCATGGGTCGGGCCTCGTCGCTTGCGTCTGCTACCAGCCGGTCCCGTCGATCTCGCAGAGCTGGTAGGCGTTGCCGAGGTCGTCGTAGATGGTCCCCGTGCGCAACGCGAGTGAGGTATCGCCAGGGCAAATACCAATCCCGGTGCCACTGAGCTCTGTCAGTACCAACGCGCGTTCGAGGTCGCCGGCCGACTGCCCTTCGGGACCTGCCGGCCCCGAAGGGCCAGGGGGACCCTGGAGCCCTGGCTCGCCGCGCGGCCCCTCGGGCCCGGGAGTCCCGGGAGAGGACTTGGCGGACGCGACCGCGTACCCCACGAAGCCCCCAGCCACGGGCCCGAGGGTCACCGAGCAGATGAGTGCAGCGATAGCGAGGCGCCGGCCGTCGGAAGGAGCCATATTGGGCACGCTAGCGATTGAACCGTGCGCATGGACGACGCCAGCCGGGTGAATCCGCAGCACCACGATCGTCACTCGAAGGTGCCGTCACAAGCACTCCGGGTCTGGTCAGGTCCGCTCGCGCTGCTTCTGCGGTCCAGGTGACGGCCGCTTTTGAACCAGGGCCGAATCAAGGGGCAGGCAGGGTCGGCACCGGGCGTTGCGCGCCGTCGAGGAGGTCGGTGCATGAGCACTCCGAACAACCGGCGCCGCGAGCCGGGAGACATTAGCGGTGAGGCCGTCCTCGTGTGGCTCGGCGCCGTGACCGTAACCGACGTCGTCCGAGGACCGGGTGCGCTCGGCGTCCACCTGGGCGCGCTCCTGCTCGGCCGGCTCGACAGGGGACCGCACCGCGGCCGTGTTTGCTCCCGTGTCCTCGGCGTCGAGGCCATCGCGGGTGCGCAGCTCTTCACTCATGTGCTGCTCAGCCCGGACGGCTTCGGGGTCCCCGTGAACCCACGCGCGGGCCACTGGTAGGTGGGCCCGATCTGCTCGGCACCCGCGCGATCCCACCAGTCCCCGCGGTGCACGCGCGCGAAGTCAGTACGGGCGGCGCGATGCTCGGTGTCCATGTCTGAGCGCAGCTCGCGTGCTCCCTGCTCGCTGGTGGCCTGCGCGCGCCGTAGGGCGTCCTCGTGGGCGCGGGCAAGGCGTTCACCCACCTGACCAGCAGCGGAGACCAAGACGCGCAACTGGCCCTCGAACGCTTCCTCGATGCCGTCTGATTCGTCGACCATCGCAGCTGTCCCTTCCTATCGTTCGGGGCCTCGGTCCGGGCATCGTGTGGTGGTCTGTCGTGTGCGCTGGGCTTCGACCTGGTTGGGCACCAGCGAGGGGAGGTTCCCCACATTCGGTACGACGCCGCTTGTAGGGGCAGCGCCCCATGCCGCGTGTGGGAGCGCTTCACCGGCCCCTCGGCGAACTCTTGCAGAGTAGACGTCCCTTGTGTAGTTTTTGCTCATTCATCGGACAGAGGTGTCCAGGGGTGATGAATCAACCTGAGGGATGAAGGTTTGCGTCAACGACTGGTCCAGCGGACCACTGGTGTTCTTGTCGGTGCTGGGCTGGTGAGCTCGGTGGGTCTGGTGGGTGTCGCCGGATCGGCGGGCAGCGCGTCGGCTGCCGAGGTTGCCTGCCTGTCGTCGGTAGCAGACGTCGACCTCGCGGTGGAAACCGCGGAAGCATGCGGTGCGGACGTGGAGGTCACGTCGTTGCGCACCGAGTGGGACACGGTGTATGCCTCGGCGGAGGGCGGGACGCGGGTCGATACGTCGGTGGGTGCGGTGCGCACGCAGGTCAATGGCGGCTGGTCGGCGATCGACACCTCGATCCGTCCGTCCGGGTCTGGTCGGTTGGAGGTCGTGGCGCCGGCGTTGCCGATCTCCTTCTCTGACGGGACACCGGGTCAGCCGTTGGCCACGATCGAGCGTGACGGGCAGGTGTTGGAGTTCGACGTGCCGTTCGAGCTGACCGAACCGGTGGTTGACGGTGATCAGGTGACCTACGCGGAGGTTTTGCCGGGGGTTGACCTGATCGCGTCGGTCGACCCGGACGGTACGGGCTTCTCGGAGGTGCTGCGGGTGGCTTCGCCGCAGGCGGCGGCGAACCCGGTGCTGGCCGAGCTGGACTTCCCTGTGGTGGTCTCTGAGGGGTTGGAGGTCGTACCGGCCGAGGGCGGGTTCACTGCCACGGATGCTGCGGGCGAGGCGGTGTTCACGAGTCCGGCGCCGTTGATGTGGGACTCGGGTGAGGCTGCCGGTTCGGTGGAGGGCGAGCCGGCGCCGGTCGGGACGCTCAGCTCGATCGATGACGCTACCGGCGAGACGGGCGGCGAGCAGGAGGACGGGCTCTCGGTCGATACAGGTGGGGTTGACCCGACGCGGGCACCTGCGCAGGACAGCGCGGTGGCGCAGATGCCAGTCGAGCTCTCGACGAACACGGTGACGGTAACTCCGGATGCGGACCTGTTGTCGGATCCGGAGACTGTGTGGCCGGTGTTCATCGATCCGTCGGTGTCGGGTTCGCGTCATGAATGGACGGCGATCCGCGCGGGCATCTCGTCGAACTACAAGTTCTCCGGTGACGAGGGGATGGGGTTCTGCGACGTGTCCACGAGGTCGTCGTGCGGTGAGGACTTCAAGAGTCGCCTGGTCTGGGAGTTTCACAACGTCGGTGGCGGCGTCATCCAGCCACTGGACAAGTCCGATCTGATCTCGGCGACGTTCAAGGCGTACGGCACGCATTCGTTTAGCTGCAACGAGTACTCGGTGCGTGCCTACATGGTCAAGAACATCGGGCCGGGCACGACGTGGTCGTCCAACACTGGCTGGACGGAGGGGAACTTTCAGCAGCGGCAGATGGTGGCGCACCGGTCGTCGTGCCCCTCGTCGAGCATGAAGCCTCACTGGGTCGAGTGGGACGTAATGAATGCTGCTGAGCACCTGGCCGATGAGGGCGGGTACCTGTCGATCGGGCTCAAGGCCGCCAAGGAAGACACGATGAGCCGGTGGAAGCGGTACAAGTGGGACGCGAAGCTGTCGATCAAGTACAACCAGGCGCCGAAGAAGCCATGGAACCTGGAGGTCCAGGCCTCAGGGGACAACGAGCCCCTGGCATGTGGTTCGAGCACATGGATGCGCGATACGACACCGACGATGCGGGCCAACATCGGAGACCCGGACGGCAACCGGGTGCACCACAACTTCAACGTCAAGACCTCCGGTGGATCGCTGGTCTACAACGGACCGACGTCGGGATCGTCGTACGCGAACGGTTCGCAGGTATCTCGCACGGTCCCCTCCGGCGAGGCGCTGGGCACCGGTAGCTACAAGTTTCAGGTCCAAGCCAAGGACACCGGCGGGCGGTGGGGTCCCTGGGCGTACTGCTCGTTCAAGATCGACGTGACCAGGCCCAACACACCGACGGTGACGCCGGTCGCGGGGCAGCCTGCGGTGTATGAGCCGAACGTCGAGACCGGCGGCATCGGTGTACGCGGCAAGTTCGCGATCGGCAACAACGGCTCGAGCGACGTGAAGTACTTCAAGTACTCCTGGGACGACGCCACGAACCTGAACAAGACGCTCAGCGGATCCTCGGGCACGATCGCCTACGACCCGACCACGCCGGGCCCGCACACGCTGCGGGTGAAGTCGATCGACCGGGCCGGCAATGCCAGCGACGTTCGCACCTACAAGGTCGACGTCTCACCGCCGCGTGAGGACGCGGCCTGGGAGCTGAACGAGGGCTCGGGCGCCACGGGCGGCGACTTCTTGCAGCGCCAGGACCTCGACCTGAGCAACACGGGCATGTGGATCGACGGGCCGTTCATCGGAGACAAGCCTGAGGATCGCGCGTTGCAGTTCGACAGCACGTCGGACACGGCACAGACGCTGGGCCCCGTGGTGCGCACAGATGGCAACTTCGTGGTGGGTGCGCACGTGCGGCTGGACTCGCTGGGTTCGTATGCGGCCGCGGTGAGCCAGGACGGTTCGCGCGATTCTGGGTTCAAGCTCGGGTATGCGCCGTCGAGCGGTTGTCCTGGCAGTGCGCCGGACGGGTGCTGGCGGTTCAGCATGCACGCCTCTGATGGTGGGTCGTTGGTCTCGGCGCATTCGGACTTCCAAGTCGTGACCGGCAAGTGGATGTACCTGGTGGGCTACTACGACCAGGATGCGGATGAGATCGCGGTCAAGGTGTGCGATCCGGCTCCGGTGGATGATGACCCGTTCGACGGGCAGGACCCGGTCCGGTTCGACACCGTGACGGCTGCGTTCACGACGCCGTGGTTCGCCAAGGGGGCGTTCCAGGTCGGGCGGGGCAAGCATCTGGGTGAGCACACCCAGTACTGGCCCGGCGCGGTGGACAACGTGCGGGTGTGGGAGGGCCAGAAGCTCGACGCGGATGACGCCAAGGTGCGCCGCATGTGTGAGGGCGCCCCAATGGTCTCGACGGTTCCTCGTGAGGACCCCAACGACCCGACGGAGCCGTGATGCGCCGCCAGCAACAACGTGATCTGACAGTGCACGGCACGGCTCGAACCGGGCGAGGTGGCCCGATGAAGGGAAGCATGATGGCGCCGAGAGCCCGGCGGGTCACAGCAGGAGCAGTCACCGGAGCGTTGGTCGCGACGTTGTTGGTCGCGATGCCGACAGCGGCCAGCTCGGAGGAGCTGACACGCGCAGAACTGGCGGAGCGTGCTTCGTGGAGCGAGGAGGAGCGCCGCGCCCACGGCGAGGACCTGCTGCCTGAGTTCGAGGACCTGGCCCAGGTGCCGTCGACCACGGTGAAGAACGCCGGTGCGCCGAGTGAGGTGGAGCCGATGCTGTCGGCGGCGCCGGGTGAGGTGTCGTGGCCCGGCAAGGGCGTGGCGCAGGTGGGCGTCGGTGCGGCCTCGGAGCGTGGCAAGGTCGGCGACCTGCCGGTCGCCGTCGGTCCGGCCGAGCGCGACAAGGGTGAGAAGGCCGGACGCACGTCGGACGGCGAAGCACCCAAGGCCGAGGTCTCGGAGCAGGTGCAGGTCGAGGTGTTCGGGCGCAAGGCTGCCCGCTCGGCGGGTGTGGCCGGTGTGCTGCTGCAGGTGCGAGACACTGCTGGTGAGGGCGGCCCGTCAAGCGCTTCGGAACGCTCCGGGCGGAGCCGGCAGCGGTGCAGGGTGTCGAGCTGAGCGTGGACTACTCCGACTTTGCTGACGCCTACGGTGGTGGCTGGTCGGACCGGTTGCGGCTGGTCGAGCTCCCGGAGTGTGCGCTCACGACGCCCGATGAGCCGGAGTGTGTGGTCGGGGAGCCGGTGGAGTCGGTCAACGACCCGCACGAGCAGACGGTCACAGCGACGCTGGTCGAGCCGACCTCAACGGTGATGGCGTTGGCCGCAGACACGTCGGGCTCTTCGGGGGACTGGTCGGCGACGTCGTTGTCGCCGTCGGCGTCGTGGGGCGTGGGGGGCAACACGGGCAACTTCTCGTGGTCGTACCCGTTGCGGGTCCCGCCCGCCCCGGCTGGTCCGCAGCCCGACCTGGCGCTGGGGTACTCCTCGGCGTCGCTGGACGGGCGCGTGGCCTCGGCGAACAACCAGTCGTCGTGGATCGGTGACGGTTGGGACATGTCGTCGGGCTACATCGAGCGCAAGTACGTGCCGTGTGGCAGCGATGACGGCGACGGTGCGAACAACTCCTCGCATCCGACCGGGGACCTGTGCTGGGACTCGGACAACGCCACGATGTTGTTCGGTGGCAAGGCGGTCGAGCTGGTCAAGGACAAGACCACGGGGGACTGGCTGGCCGAGGACGATGACGCGACCCGCATCGAGCGGCTGACCGGCGGGCAGAACGACGACAACGACGGTGAGTACTGGAAGGTCACCACGACCGACGGCTCGCAGTACTTCTTCGGTCGTGGGCAGCGTTCCGGGTCGGATGACACCCAGCTGAACTCGGCGTGGACGGTTCCGGTGTACGGCAACCACGATGGCGAGCCGTGCCATGCCTCAAGCTTCGCGGGGTCCTCGTGCCGGCAGGCGTGGCGCTGGAACCTGGACTACGTCGTGGACACCTCGGGCAACACGATGACGTACACCTACGGGGTCGAGACGAACCGGTACGGCAAGAACGACAACTCCTCCAGCGTGTCCTATGACCGCGGCGGGTGGCTGAAGTCCATCGAGTACGGCCAGCGCAAGGGATCCGAGACGCAGTCCAAGGCTCCTGTGCGGGTCGACTTCAGTGTCGCGGAACGGTGCCTGAAGACCTCGAGCCAGGACTGCGACACCCTCAACGACGACTCGGCCTCCGACTGGCCCGACGTGCCGGCAGACCTGATCTGCTCCTCGTCGAGCTCGTGCCCTGATGCGACCTCGCCGGCGTTCTTCACGCGCAAGCGGCTGACGACGGTCACCACGAAGGTCCTGCAGTCCGGGTCCTACCAGGCGGTGGACTCCTGGTCGTTGTCGCACACGTTCCCCGACCCGGGCGACTCTGAGGACCCGATCCTGTGGCTGGACAAGGTCACCCATGCGGGCAAGGTCGGCGCCACGACGACGCTGCCGGCGGTGGACTTCGGTGGCGTGCAGATGGCGAACCGGGTCGACCCCTCGGGCACCTTCATGCCGATGAACCGCTTCCGGCTCGCCACGATCCGCTCGGAGTCCGGGGCGATGACCACGGTCACCTACTCGGGCGAGGACTGCACCACCAACGACCTGCCCTCGGATCCAGCGACGAACACCCGCCGCTGCTTCCCGGTGCGCTGGACGCCCGAAGGATTGACCGAACCGATCACCGAGTACTTCCACAAGTACCTGGTCACCGCCGTGGTCGACGACCCGCGCGGGTTCCTGCCCGAGCAGGTCGAGACAACCTACGACTACATCGGGGGCGCCGCGTGGCGCTACAACGACGACCCGATGGTCAAGAAGAAGGACCGTACCTGGGGACAGTTCCGCGGGTACGCCACAGTCGACGTCACCCAGGGCGAGGCGGGTAGCTCGACGCCGGGCCGCACCCGAACCCGGTACTTCCGCGGCATGGACGGTGACCGCGACACCTCGGGTGGGACGAAGTCTCGAAGCGTGGACGGCATCACCGATCGTGATCAGTTCGCCGGGATGGTGCGCGAGCAGATCACCTACAACGGCACCGGCTCCACGGTCGTGGAGAAAGTGGCCAGCACCCCGTGGCGCTCGTCACTGAAGGCCACGGACGCTGACGGGCGCAAGGCCTACCAGGCGAGCACCAAGGAGATCGTGACCACCACGGTCGCGCCGAGTCTGCCCGACGGTCAGCGAGTGACCAAGAAGGTCAACACCTTCGACAGCTACGGCATGATCACCCACGTCGACGACCTCGGCGACACCAGCACCTCGGCCGACAACGAGTGCACCCGCATCACCTACAACCGCAACACGACCAAGCACATCATCAATGCCGTGCAGCGCACCGAGACCGTCGCGGTCAAGTGCGCCACCACGCCCTCGCGGCCGGCCGACGTCATCTCGGACACCCGAGACTGGTTCGACGGCTCCGGGTATGGCACAGCACCGACAAAGGGCCTGGTCACTCGCTCCGAGATGCTCAAGGCATACTCTGGCAGCACGCCCGCCTACGTCCCGGCCGCGCGGACCACATATGACGCGCTCGGCCGCGTCACGTCGGTCAAGGACGTCCTGGACCGCACCGCCAGCACCACTTACACCCCTGCCGGGGCAGGAGCGGTCACGTCGGTCCAGACCATGAGCCCCGACCCTGACGGGTCGGGGCCGCTGAGCGCGCACGTGACCACCACGGACATGAACCCGGCATGGGGTGTGCCCGTGAAGGTCACCGACCCCAACGGGAAGGTCACCCAGGCGACGTACGACGCGCTCGGACGCCTGACCAAGGTGTGGAAGCCCGGCCGGGACAAGGGCTCTGACACCCCGCACGTCGAGTACTCCTACACGGTGCGCTCCAACGGCAACAACGCGGTCACGACCAAGACCCTGGACGCGAACAACAACTACCGCACCTCGGTGGCAATCTACGACGGACTACTGCGCGAGCGGCAGACCCAGAGCGACGGCGCCAACCGCAACACCGGCGGCCGGGTCATCACCGGCACCGTGTACGACTCACGCGGGCTGGTGGAGTACGAGATCGCCGAGTGGGCCACGAGCGGGGCGCCGGCGACCACGGCAGTGGCTGCCACCGCTGCCGTGCCGACCCGCACACACTTCGACTACGACGGCGCCGGACGCGTCACCGATGAGATCTTCGAGGTCAACGAGGTCGAGCAGTGGCGCACGACCACCAGCTACGGCGGTGACCGAGTCACGGTCGACCCCCCGGCCGGTGGCACTCCGACCACCTCGATCTCCGATGCCCGCGGACGCACCACCACGCTGCGTCAGTACCTTGGAGGATCGCCCAGCGGTTCCCACCAGGACACCAGCTACGACTACGACAAGACCGGCAACCTCACCGAGGTCAGCGACGTCGAGGGCAACGAGTGGACGTATGAGTTCGACTTGCTTGGCCGTCAGATCGAGGCGACCGACCCGGACAAGGGCACCACGACGTCCACGTTCGACGACGCCGGACAGACGCTGACGACCACCGACGCGCGCGGTGAGACCCTCGCCTACGTCTACGACAACCTGGGGCGCAAGACCGAGCGACGTAGCGGCTCTGTTACGGGTGACCTGCTGGCCTCCTGGGAGTACGACACCGTCGCCAAGGGGCAGGTGACCTCGAGCACCCGGCACGTCGGCTCGGCCAAGTACGTCACCGAGGTCACGTCGTACGACGACGCTTACCACCCCTCCGGGCAGAGCGTGACTCTGCCCTCGGCCGAAGGAGCCCTGGCCGGCACCTACTCGGCGAGCCTGCACTACACCGACTCGGGCCACTACCGCGGTGCCGCGCTGCCAGACCTGGCGAACCTCAACGCCGAGAACGTCGTGACCTACTACGACGAGGCCGGCATGGCCGAATGGATGTCCGGCGGGGGTGGCAAGGGCGTCTACGTCGCGACCACCCGGTACACCTCGACCGGGCAGATCGAGGCGATGGACCTGGGCAACACCCGCTCCTTCGTCGTGACCAACGACTACGACCCCGGCACCCGTCGGCTGACCAGCATCAGCCTGGATCAGGAAGGTGTCTCCGGTACCGACCTGGCCGCGAGCTACACCTACGACGATGCGGGCAACGTCACCCGCATCAACAACAACGCCACCGCTGCTGGCGCCCCGGCGCGCGACACCCAGTGCTTCGACTACGACGGGCTGCGCCGCCTGACCTCGGCCTGGACCCCGTCCAGCGGGTCATGCGCTACCACCAAGTCCGTGGCGGGGCTCGGCGGGCCGGCCAAGTACTGGACCGACTACACCTACGACCCCATCGGCAACCGCACCCAGGTCACCGAGCACACCACTTCTGGTGCCACCACGGCGGACTACACCTACCCCGACGCCGGGCAGGCTCGACCCCACGCGGTCACCGAGGTCACCCAAGGCAGTGATGTCAGCACCTACACATACGACGAAGCTGGCAACACCACCGAGCGAGACCTCACAGGACAGACCGCACAGACCCTGACCTGGGACCCCGAGGGCGAGCTGACCGAGGTCACCCAATCGGGCAAGGCTGCGGCGAACTTCGTCTACACCGCCGACGGTGACCGACTGATCCGCAAGCAAGACGACACCACGACGGCCTATCTACCTGGCGGACAGGAGCTCACCCTGACGCCCGGTGGTACCAAGAAGGCGACGCGCTACTACTCCTTCGCCGGCCAGACCGTCGCAGTGCGCGACGGCACTGCCTTCGACGACGTGTCCACCCTGGTCGGGGACCACCACGGCACCGCCGGACTGTCCATCACCAACGTCAGCGCCACCACCACACACCGCTACAGCACACCGTTCGGCGACACCCGCGGCACCACCCCCGCCACATGGACCGGCGACCACGGCTTCCTCGACAAACCCGAAGACACCACCGGCCTGACCGCCATCGGAGCCCGCTACTACGACCCTGACCTGGGCAGGTTCATCTCCGTTGATCCGGTCATGGACCCTTCGGACCCCCAGCAGTGGCACGGATACGCCTATTCGAACAACAACCCCGTCACTTGGTCCGACCCCACAGGGATGTGGTGGGAAGCCCTCCCGGTCGACAACCGCGTCAAGGCCGGTCCTGTCACTGCGTCGCGGGACTCCGCAGATGGTCTCCTCGGCGGGCCTTCATGCCGCTACGCGTCCTGCGACGGGCTCGCAAATGGTGGTGAATTCGAAGACCCCTACTTCAGCAACGGAGCTGGCTACGAACTCCAGCAAGCCGTCACAAAGGCGCGCAACACTCGCTTCAATGAAGAACTAACACCTGGCACCCTGGAGACCTTGGCTGACATTGCTCAGGCTCAGGCATATACCGCACCGCAATGGGTGCACACGGGACTCGACACAGTTGGATTGGTGCCAGGTGTGGGCGAGCCGGCTGATCTCGTCAACTGTCTCCTTTACGGGTCAGGCGGCGACACGACCAACGCCGGAATCTCATGTGGCGGCGCGGTCACGGGCATCGGATCTGCGGCCACCGGTGGAAGACTCATTGCCAAGAGTGGTGCCGACGCTGCGCTCGGCAACATGCCCGCGCTTCCCAAGGAGCTCGCCGGAGGAAAAGCCGAGGTTGTCATCTATAAAGGAATCGATGACAGCGGAACCGAGGTCTATGCCGGAATCACCAACAACTTCGAAAAGCGATCGTATCAGCATCGCGACCGAGACTTCACTCCCGCGAAGATTAGCGACGAACTTCTTACGCGTGGTGAGGCTCGTTCAGTCGAGCAAGCGCTCATTGTCCGCGCCCGAGAGGGCGGGCTGAACTATCAGAATAAGAGAAACGAAATATCGCCGAAGCACGATTACTACCTCGACGCTGTAGTATGGGGAGAATCATGGCTCCAGCAGAGAGGGTTGTAGTGGTAGACACTCGCACCAACCTCAAGGTCCTCAAGCCGTCGCGCAAGAAGGTTCGGCGTGGCGACATGTTCCGCATGCAACTTCCGGATAACACCTACCTGTTTGGCAGGGTGATCGGCACGCCGGAAGACACTGACGCGCCACTAATCGGGCCTATATACTTCATATACATCTACTCCTACCGGTCCACCACAGGAGAATTGCCTGAGCCTGGCTATTTGAGCCCCAGTGCACTGCTGATCGCACCAGTATTCACCAACAGGCTAGCTTGGACCGATGGCGTATTTGAGACTATTTGGTCTGCAACGCTAACCGACGAGGATAAACTCAATCAGCACTGCTTCTGGACTCCCAATCCTGATCGCTACTACGACGAATTCGGGAATGAGTTGGCGGAACGCTCGGAGCCATGCGCGTTACTTGGCGTGACAAGCTATAGGACAATCGACGACCGCATCAGCAAGGCGCTTGGCATTCCGCCCTTCACGGGGCGGGGCTGACCTAACCTGACGTCCGCGAGGGATTTGATGTACCTCGGTTGCCACTAAACTTGGAGCATTTGACCCTCCTATCGCTGAAGCCAATTCGCCTGCATCTGCCCAGCTCGGGCACCGGCGCTGGCCGTCTGAGAGGCGGTAGGTGTTCTGCGGGGTGTACTCGTGCCCCTGCGGGCAGTGGGTCTTGGCGCGCTGGTGCTCGGCACCGTCCCTGCGCGCGAGGTCTCCGTTGCGTCGCAGGCGACGCGCGTGGATCCGGCAGAGTCCTGAGCGTGCCCCCGCCGAGTGCCTGCATCCCTCGACGGGGCAGGGCAGCGGTGTCCGGGGGCGCCGGTAGGACGCCTCGATTTCGGCAGCGAGTTCCGACGTGATCTGCCAGCGGGTGCCGGTCCTGGTGAGTCCTCGACGCCTGAGCGCCTTGCGGAGCGCCTCAGGGCTGATGTCGAGCCGCTCGGCCAACTCGCGCGGCGTCTTCACCTCGTCCATACCAGGCAGGGTGGTGCGCCCGTGATAGCGGATCCGGGCACCGCTGCTGGTTGTGGCCCGTACCGTCTTCACCAGGCATCGCGCGTCCAGCCGTGAATCGCTCAGAGTCGTGTTCGCGGAACGGTGCCCCGTGCGCCATCGGCACCGACGCTGCCGTCAGCGACACGCATCCGGTGGTGCTGCCACAATCGCCCCCGTGACTTCCTCGCCCCGCTTCCTGACCGTGAAGAACGTCGCCGACGAGCTCGCGATCACTCCCGCCCAGGTCTACACGCTCCTGCGCTCCGGAGATCTACCGGCGATTCAGGTCGGACCGAAGAAGGTCTGGCGCATCGAGCGCACCAAACTCGAGGAGTACATCGACGGCCAGTACGCCGCGGTGCGCGAGGCAGTTGAGCGCGGCGAGGTCGCCGAGGAGGAAGAGGACGAGTAGTGGCATACCCGTCTCGCCCCGTCCTTGAAGTCCTGGCACAATTCCGCGGCGACCTGAAGAACGGCTACAACCTGCACCAGCTGCGATGCTTCGATGGCTTCGTCGCCGAGCAATACACCGCCGGCCGCTCCCTGCGCGAGATCGGCGAACTGACCGGACGCACGCAGACCGCCGTGCGTCGCAGCCTCGACCGCACAGGGACGGCGCGCCGGGAGCGAGGCGCCCGGCGAATCAACGACGCGACGTAGGCAGAGCCGCCGGAAGACGTCCGCACAGCAGGGTGGACGGGTGAGCCGACTCGTGCCTCTTCGTGCCGCGTGCACTGAGATCGTCAACGTCGACAGGGGGCGCCGGGGCGCCAGGGCCCTCACTCCCGGCGGGTGTCAGCGCGCTTTGGTTGCGCGCATCCAGGTCATCTCGGTCCCGCTCAGCTTCGGTCGCCCGGCGGCGATCCATGCCGGTTCGTAGAGCTCGGTCAGTCCGCGCCAGTGCGGGTCTGCAGGGTCGCGGAGCTGCCAACCGAGCTCCTCGAGCCGCAGGTCTCCCTTGCGGCGGTTGCAGCCCCAGCAGGCAGTGACGAGGTTGTCCTCAGCCACGGGATCACCGCCGCCTGCGATGGACTGGACGTGATCCAGTGTGGCGGAGCGTGAGACGAAGGCGGGGTGCGTCTGGTCGGACTTCCAGTTCGGGTGCATGGGGAACTCGTCCGGGAAGAGCCTCGACAACAGCCGCATGACCGGGGTGAGGACGGTCTTCTCTCCGCAGTAGCGGCACTGGTAGCAGTCGCGCGCATAGATCCCCGCGATCACCGACGTCGTGGGTATTCGTTCTGGGCGCTGCGGCACAGGCTCGTACTGGATCTCTTGCAGCACCGACCGCGCGCCCTCGAGTTCGCGATCAGCCACGTGTTGCAGCGCTCTTTCGAGCGTCTCGGGGTAGGGGTCGTCAAGCTGGCGAGGGCGAGGCGGACGCGGTGCGTTCGCGGATCCCTGGTCCATCAGCCGGCTCTCCAAGCCACGGCATCGAGAAGACGCAGATCCGTCAGCCGAGCCATCACCTGGACCGCAGTGTCCTCGTCGGCGGCCAGCCGGGCGCACACTTCGGCGAGTGCCCGGGCGTTGCTCTCGTCGATGAGGTCCTCGCGGATAGCTGCCCAGTTCAGGCGTCGAGCGCCGAGGCTCGGGTGACGGCGAGCAGCCTCGACTGCAGCTGGCCCGTAGGCGGCCAGAAGCCTGCTGTCGAGGATCGGGACCAGAGCAGGGCGCTTGAGGTGCAGCACCTTGTGAACCTTGGCGATCGCCACGCCCCTCGGTGCTGCGGTACCGAAGTGTTCGTAGAGGGCGATGGCTGCCGTGTACAGCCCGTCATGCTCGGCGGGGTCCGCGTCTACCAAACTCGCGTCGGCAGGCACCGCGCTCCACGGGGCACTGCCGGCCCGCTCGACGAACCAGGCGCTCTCAACTTTCGAGATGCGGCTCGCGATGATGCGCGTTCGCGTCACCTCATCCGCGCTCAGAACGTCGGCCTGGCCTGAACCGCCCAGGTCGTACCTCGCGACGGTGCCGCCGTAGCGACGCGCGTACTCAGACAATTCCGTGAATGGGTCGGCGACCGTGGTCCCGGCGACTGTCATCTGCGACGGCATGCCACCACAGTGCCAGAACGACAGGTGCGCCGTCCGCATCTCTCGCCACGCTGCAGGGGCTTCGCCCTCGTTGAGGCCTGCACGGACGCCTTCCAGCAGCTATGCGGCGCCGAACCGGATCCGCGCTGCGGACGACTCGGCTCCCCCTCGCTGCCGACCGAGCCCGAACGTGTCAGGGCTGGGGCGCGTCTGTTTGCTCGACGCTGAACTGTCCTGCACGCAGCAGGCCCACTACTGGAGCCGGGACTTGGATGCGCGACGCTCCAGCGAAGACCGCTTCACGCAGGAACGGGTAGACAGCCATGATGCCGACTTTCTCGACGAACTCGGTCTTGAGCGCTCTCGAGATGTCCAGCTTCTGTTGGGCGGTGTATACCACCGCGGAGTCGGCCACCAGTTCGGCTTCGGCGGTGCGCACAGTCATGCGTGCACGCACCTCCATCGCGTTGTCGGCCTCGCCGAGCATGACCTGAAGTTGCTGGGCTGGCTCGCCTTGGTCGACTCGCCGGGCGGACGATTCGTAGGGGCGTACCTCGGTCAGTTCGACCAGGTCGACCAGCTCCAAGATCGTGTCGACGTCACGTGTGCTCACGCCGCGGCGCCGATGTTGGAGAAGATTCGGTCGGCGCCCGCGATGCGCTCCTGGGTGGTGTCGGGACCCATGTGGACCTCGAAGGTGTGCCCGATCGGCTGGAACGGCTCGGCCATCTCCACGGCACGGCGGGAGGTCTCAATCTGTCCAGCGATGCAGGCGTGGTCGGCGCGGGTGGGGTAGGCAAGTTCGTCGCCGATCGCGGCGAACGTGGAGGGATGCACCTCGCGCAGCCAGTCGAGCACCTCGCCCCACAGCCACAGGCCTCCGCCGGCGAAGAAGTAGGGGGTGGGGAATGGAGTCTTGGCCTGCCGGTCACCGCGCGTCCAGTTACCGACTGCTTGGGGGGTCACGCCTGTGCGTTCGGCGATGTCGCGGCGCGTGACGACGTCCTCAATGCAGCGCAGCACCGTGCCGCCCGCTTGCTCTACGGCGATGCGAGCGTTGGTCGCTGCGCCAAACCCGGTCTCCCCGAACCCGGACACGGTGACGGTGGTGGCCGGTCCGAACGCTGCGATGGAGGCGTCGGTCTGCTCGACGATGGCGTCCTCGACCTCGTCGGTGAGACCGGCGACCTCGAACGTGAACTCGTACTCTCGATCCGCCATAGGCCTAGTACCGCACCACCTAATAGGTGTTGTCAACATGAAACAGGGGTGCGGGGCGGAGATCACATCAGACCGTGGCGGTCCGGGCACTTCGCGGCGTCACGCTCCAGTCGCCGAGCGGCCGTACCAGGGCTGCGGGGGGTGCCATCGACCCGGAGCCATCCGCGCGTGATGGAGTCCTCGGTACACGGGCAGTAGATGCGGAACTTGTGGCCCTGCCTGCGCAACCGCCATCCCGCAGCCATCAGAGCTTTGACGACATCGAAGACCTCGCCGTCGATCTCGCGGCGCACCGAAGCGGCAGAATCGATCCAGTCACCTGAACCCACCGTGTCCACCCGTCTTCGAACACCGAACATTGCCGCAGGTCACACTACCGACCCGGTACCGACAGTTCCGCCCGCAGGTCGTGGGGAACGGGCAGCAGCCCATGCCAGCACCTCCAGCAAGTACTTCCCACCCGCGCAGTAGCCGCTGGGCCGCTGGGCCTGGCGAGCTGGGACCGGAGTGGGTGAAATCTGCGGGAGCGCATGCGAACACGACGCCAGCGGGACTTGACCCCGGCTCTCGGCTGTACCGTGACGAAGGGGGTCGATCCTGATGACAATGGTGTCCATGCCGGAGCAGGCAGCGGCAAATGACGAGGTCGTCGACCGTGGCGGGTACAGGCTCGCGCTGCGTCCGGTCTCGGCTGGGTGGCGGACAGCTGTTGCCGACGAGGCCGCGTCGTGGCTGCGTGAGAAGAGCATCGACCTGGACCTGACGCGCGACGCACGCGCCACGGTCGACGGGCGTCTGATTCGGGCGATGCACCACCGCAACAGCGGCATCGATGCCTTCCTGCTCTCGATGACCGAGACGAACGATGGCGGCACGTTCGTAACGACGGTCCTTGCCATCGACGACCCCGAGGACCCGTGGCTGATGGTCCGCGTGGCTCGGGACCGCCCTGGACTGGTCCCAGCGCCGCGCCTCGCCGGGCGACTACTCGAACGCATCGAGATGCATGATGGCGGGCACCCACTGGCGGCCTCGCCGCAGTTGGTGCACCCAGGAGCTCTCGATGACTTCGTCGGACGGCTGATCGACCCGAAGCGACGTGGAGTAGTGCTCGCGATCGGCTCCGGCGACACGATCACCCCGGCATTGATCACACCGAAACTCGCGGCGTGGACCCGCAACACCATTGGTCTCGCCGCGACCTTCGTGCTGACTCCCGATGCGACCACCGAGTTCGCCCGACTCGCCGGCTCGTACAGAGTGCCGGAAGGCACCATCCGCACCTTCCGGCGGGGCGTGGATCTGGCCGCGCCCTCCCTCTCTCGCACCCACCGCATGCTGTCACCGCGCACCGTTGCCAATAGCGAGGACTGGCGGGTGCGCAAGCTGCTCACCTCATTCGTCCGTACGCCCCTCAGCGTTCAAACTCTGCCGTCGAACTTGGCGCGTTGGGACCGGACCTTTGATCGGCTCCTGAATCGAGAGATGACCAGCCGGATCGTTGTGGCACGTCCACGCCCGTCGGGGCAGGCCGTCACGCAGGAGACGGCCGAGCTTGAACGGGTACGTATGGCGCTCGGCGTACCGGACCTGGCGGACACGACGCTTACGGACCTAGTGGAGGCGGCCACCGCGCCCGTAGTCGACCAGGCGGCCGTCGATGAGATCGACAACAAGCTCCAAGACCTGCAATCGGAGAAAGAGTCCCTCGAAGACGAGCTGGACACATCTCGGAAGGCCGAGTGGCAGGCGCGCCAGGAGGCAGTCGAAGCAGATGAACGCGCGTCTGAGGCCAGCTTCGCCCTGCGGAAACTGCAGCGTCTTCTTCGGGAACGCGATCTCGACCCGTGGTCCATGGCGACGGAGGCTGAGCAGCTCGCGCCCGATGCTCCCGGACCGCCAGGATCGTGGAGCGACCTGGCTGACCGGGCTGGCGAGTGGTCCGAGTTCGGAGTTCTCATCACGGCTGACGACCGCTGTGTGCGTGAGATGGACGCTATCGACGACGACGGTCGCGCACTGAACGCGGTCCACGACGCACTCTCCGCGCTGGCGGGGTATGTGCGGGCACGGCGTTCCGGTGATCACGAACAGGACTTCGGTCGATACCTGGAAGCGCAGCCTGCGGGATACGCCATGTACCCACCCGGCCGCTTCGCCCCGACGGAAACCGGATGGACCAAGCAGCACTACGGCCACGAGCGCGAGCGGCCGGTCCCCACATGGGTGAACTCAGCGGGCATCGCCACGATGAACGCGCACCTGCGGCTGACGAAGATTCCGAAGAAAGACCCGCGGGTCTACTTTCTCGAGGCGGTCGACCCTGACGGCCGTTTCGTCGTGATCGTTGGCTACATCGGTCCACATCTGACGAACCGCGCGACCTCTAGCCTGAACTAGCACGTCGCGGAGCCTGCCTCGGGTGCTCCGCGCCCGCAGAACGGCAGGTGCCACAGGTCGGAGCCACGTGTCCGTGCTGCAGTTCCACCGGGCGGCCCCAGATCCGATTGGCTGTCGCTCCAGCGATCAGTTCCGGTTCAGGCCGTGCCTCCGCGTGTCCAGGACGTGCTTGAAGTGACTCTCTGTCTGGTCGATCACGGGCGTCGGCGTCGCTGGGTCGAACACCCGCAGGATCGAGAACCGGAAGGTCGTCGGGTCGAGACCGCGCAGCTCGACGTTGCCGCCGTGACCGTTGGAGGCATAGGCGCCCCAGCGCTGACGGATGCTCTCGGCGCCGTCGGCCTTGCCGATGTACTGACGGCCGTCGCGTGTGTCGGTGATCAGGTAGATCCCCACCACGGAGGACAGCGCCGTGCGCCACGCGGCATAGCGGTGCTCTCGCATCACAGCCTGAAGCTGCGTGATCGAGGGCCAGCCGATCGAAGCCGGGGAACGGGACGGGCTGGGAGTCCGCGATCTCCAAGACCGGGTAGCCGGCAGCTGTGGGCCCGTTGAGTCGCCAGGTGCGTGGAGATCGCCAGCCGATGACGAGGCGTTCCTTGAGGTCCTCCATATGGTCGGACTGGACCAGGTCGAAGGTCCGTCGCTGGCCGTCGTTCGAGGTCTCGCCGCGGTGCTCGACTACCGACCACAGGCGGGCTTGGGTGCCACCTTCGGGGATGAAGACGATCCAGAAGCGAGGCGGGTTGGCCGGGAACTGGCGCGGGTTCGCGGATTGGCTGGCGGTGTACGCGAGGATCTCGTCGTCTGTCGAGTCCGCGTGGATGCCGCTGGTCGCGGTGTCGTCGTGCTCCTTGACGTAGGCGTGGCGTATCACCAGAGCGTCGGCCGGGCTGATGCCGGCAATGCGAAGGATGGGTTCGAGCGTCAGCGTCACGACGGGCCTCGTTTCCACACGTTTGGCGGTGGGTGTACGTCGACACATCTTCTCAATGGCGCTTCCGTGTCCTGACCAGGCCCGCCAGTTAGAGTGGTCTGCCCGGCTTCCGTGGAGTCCGCTGGACCCGGGGCTCAACACTCGAATGGACGGGCGACTCATCTGTCCCGGCGGGCTCCGCGTGGATTGGGCCGTTATGTGCCCACGACGTCGATTTCAGGGGGGTCAACGGTGAGCGGTCGCGCACCTGTCAGGGCTGGTGAGAGGGTGTCGTCGTGATCAGCGACGAGCCGCTGTACCCGTGGGCGACGTGTGGGCGGGAGGCGTTCGACCGTGCTGTTGAGCTGCTGCTCCAGCGCAAGCACCAGGGCGGTCCAGGGGTCGCGCAAGGCGTGGACGGGCGAGGTGGTGACGAGGGCATCGACGTCGATGTCACCGAGCCGGACGGCACCATTTCCACGATCTACCAACTCAAGTACTTCCCTGAGGGCTTCTCTGGCGGGTGGGCCAAGACCCGCCGAGCGCAGATCCGCAAGTCGTTCAACTCCGCAATGAAGCACGACCCAACAACGTGGGTGCTGGTGATCCCCGGCAAGCCGACACCGAAGGAACGCACCTGGGTCCGCAAGCTCAAGGGCGATCACAAGGCGCGCGTCGAAATCTTGGGCCGGGACGGGCTCGACCACCTGCTCGTCCAGGCGCCAGACATCCTTCGTGAGCTCACGAACGGGCCGCTCACCGAGGCACTGCGGATGGCTGGCAACGAGCACCTGGCGCTGAACACGGCTGCCGACCTGGAGAAGGTCGCCCGCGACTTCTCCCAGCGTGTGAACTCTCGCAGCGCCTTCTGGGGCTCGGACATGGTCCTGGGCGCGGACGGGTCAGTGACCCAGCGCCTGGTCGCCAAGCGCCCGGACGCGCACGAGAAGGAACCGCTATCCGTCATACCCCAGTTCAAGCCCAACGCTGCTGGTGAGGAAGCCAGGGCCAGGCTGGAAGAACTGCACAGTTTCGGAGGGGCCGGCCTGCGCATCAGCGCCGACGCCCTGGTGTCGGTGAAGATGGAAGGCCCGCAGTGGTTCAACCAGGACATGACCGACGTAGCCGAGGTTGGCTTCGGGCCGGTCAACATGTCCAGGGAGATTACCATCGAGCTGCGGGCGGTCACCGCCTCGGGTGCCACCCTGCAGAGCCTGGACGGGCGGTCTCGGATGAGCCGCGGAAGCGGTGGGAAGAAGCTGTGGGTCGAGCTTGCTTGTGGTCTGAGCTTTGAGTTCGTGATGCAGGACTCCGTGGAGAAGGGCTCCGCGACGGTCACCTCGAAGCTGGAGGGTCACCGCATCACGGACGTGGCAGAGGCATTGAAGTTCATGGACAGGTTCGTCCCGGGCAGAGAGCTCAGCCTTGAAGTATGGGCCGACGGCAAGCGCCAGTTCATGTTCCACATCCCCGACGCGGTGTTCAACGGTCTGAGCCCAGATGGGTACACACGCCAGCTGATCGAGGACCTGACGGTGGTGTCCCGACACTTCTCGGTCCCGCTGAAGTTGCCGAACGAGTTGACCTGGGCGGAGCGTGAAGAGATCCGCAAGGCCCGCCTGGTGGTCGACGGCAAGGTCATCGCCGAGCGCGACTTCGGGAACCTTGACGTGGTGCTCAGCGGCAAGACCGCAGACTCCATTGAGGACATGATCCAGTCCGAAGCCATGATGGTGGTGGTCGAGACCGAGGTGCACTACCTGGTCCAAGGACACAAGTTGCCTATCCGGGCCAAGATCTTCCACCCGCGGGCGCAGTACAACGAGCCCCAAGTGGTGCTCGACGCGCTGCAGTCCGGCACCGCCGAAGGGATGTCCGCACGCATCCGGGGCGTCGACGGCACACCCTTCCGGGTCTTCCTGGACGACCACCCGGACCGCGACCCGCACCGGCCACTGGCCGTGGAGCCACTGGGAATCATCGAACCCGAACTGTTGCGCCCCAGGTTCAGTGGAGGCTCTGGTGTGCCGTAGCAGCATGCGTAGCTCAAGGTGTGGGCGAGCCGCCGAACGCGTGGACGCCGTCGCCCAGTAGGTTAGTCGCCGTGATCTTCAAGGTAGCCGCAGAGTCCAGTTCGCCGTGGTGGGACACCAGTATCTTCGGCGTTGTCGTCGGCACGGTCCTGACCGGGCTGTTGGCATACGTGCTCGGTATGCAGAACGCTCGGATTCAACGCCGCGAGGCAGCGCTCCAACGAGACTTTGACCGGGTGGAAGCCCGTCGTGAAGGGCGCGGTGAAGCGGCTTCACGCCTCATCGCCGCGGCGCTCAAGAGTGCTGATGCGGCCGTGAGGTTCGAGGTCGAGCACGGCGGAGCCTCGCCTGGGGATGTTTTTCCCGAGGAGATGAGCGAGAACGATGTGGACCTCGCATTCGCGGAGTTCTCGATTCAGGTTCCCGATGCCACCGGTGCCGTTGGCAGCGCGCTGCGAGACAAGGTCTACATGCTGGCTTGGGGCTGGAACCCCACGGCTAGGGTGGCCGGAACCGCGACACACACGGATGTCCAGGATGCGGTTACTGTGCTTCGCGAGCACATGCGCGCACTGCTGGGAAACGACGTCTGAGCTCAGCCGATGACGGTGCCTTCGGCGCGCAGCCGCCTTGCCTCAGGGGTTCGCGATATCGCTCATGACGCGCATTGGCGCACCCGCATCCACGTCCGGCGAGGCTCGGGGGTTCGCCCTCTCGGACCCGCCAAGTCAGCCATACTGCCGTCATGGCAATCATATGGAGCAGGTTGCACAAGGTCCTTGGCATCGAGTCACCACGGCAGTTGGAAGCAGCCGACATCGCACGTGCCATCGACCAGAATCTTGCTGAGGATGCCGCACTGGACTCCAAGGCGCGCTGGCGAGTAGAGAACGCGGCGGACAGAGACAGGTCACAGACCGAGACCGCGAAGAACATCGCCGCGATGTCCAACACCGGCGGCGGAGGCGGTCTCAACTGGTCGTTGCAACACCGGGTTGGTCAGGTGGTCGAGAGTAGTTGGTCGAGTTTCTCGGCGGGGGTGGCCCAGCCGAGGGTTTGGCGGGGTCGGGTGTTGAGGGCGTCGGCGACGTCGTCAAGGTCGCTGGCGGGGTGGGCGGACAGGGCGGTGCCTTTGGCATAGTAGTCGCGCAGTACGCCGTTGGTGTTCTCGTTGCTGCCGCGTTGCCAGGGTGAGTGGGGGGACTGCTGCACGGTGACGTGTAGCCGGTAGTTACCGTCGCTACGGTATCCGTTGAGCGAGGCGTTGGTGGGTTTCGATCATGCCGCCAGACTTGGGAGATCACGGCGCGTCACCACCATGAGGTCTATTCAAGTGAGCTCGCGGTGTCGTTCGCGCAGCCGACCGGGTTTGACGCATATACTCCAGCGGATTCTCGAATTCTTCGACGAACCTGGCGACGACTGATCAGCTTGTCGCCTCGGCTGGCGTGGCCGCGATCGTTCGCTATGGCGAAGGTCCTCTAGGGCGCGGAGTATCAGTTCCCTCGAGCGGCGGCCATCAGGGGTGCAGAGTTCTCGATGATCGTCCGGTCTCCGGAGGAGCTGGTTGTCAGTCCGGTGTCCGCGGGGGCGAACGCGGAGCGAGCGAGCTCGGTCAGGACGATGGCGCGACTTTCGGTGTCTTCGGCCAGCGAAGAGGCCATCAGGGCATAGGTGTCCAGTGCTGCCATGCGTTGCTGGTAGGAGGACTCCATGTGCCGGTGCGCCCGGTAGTTCTTCGAGCAGAACGCTGCGGCGTAGGACAGCACGCCGATCGCCAAGGCCTTCGTGGCAAGCATGGCCCCGATCTCTTCCCAGGACTGAGGGTTGCCGCTTCGAGCGAGCGTCTCCGCGATTAGCCACGCGACGACCAGTGCCAGAAGACATCCGGCGACCGCCACACCCCGGAGCCAGCGGGTGGCCGCCTCGCCTTGGGCTTTGGCCTGCTGCTCATAGTGCTCAGCGAACCGGCCCACGCCGACGCGGTCAACGAGCTCCTTGGCCCGCGTTTCCAGGCGCTGAAACTCCTCCGCCGTGGTGGTTGCCTTCTGCTGGATTTGCGACGCTTCGAGCAGCCTCCGCCCCAGCTCGGTCGCGTCGCTGCGGAGCTGGGGGCGAACAACCTCCGCCAGTCGGTTGGCGCCGTTCTCGATCGCGCTCATCAGCTGGTGCCATGCCGGGTCGTGCGGGCCGTCAGGTTTGCGTGCTTGCAGCTTCTTGAACTCCGTGACGGCTCCACCGACTGTGGTGAACACGTCGGTTGCGGCCTGTCGAGCAGACTGGGACACCTCTGCCGTAGGTTCTTGGTCGAAGGCGTACAGGACGCCGCGGATCGCCTGGTACTTCTCGATGGTGAGCTTCGTGGTGGCGTCGTCGTGGCCGTCGGTGAAGACGTCAGCTACCGCAGGTATCGCCGACCAGTCTCCGTCTGTTACAAGGCCCATCTTCGCTCCTTCGTCAGGTCTCGATGAGGCGACGCTACTGCGGTCGGGGTCCCAACAGGCCCTCAAGGATGCGCTGGCGACGAGATCGCGCGTTCCGCCTGCCGACGGCGGGCGTGCAACCTACTTTGCGCACCCAACGCGACACGCCCGAGATCGCGCAAGGTAGGCAGGCGTGTTCACGCAATCTGCGCTGCACGTCGACAGTTGTGTCGACGTGCGGCGCAGATTGCGCAGACACGCCTGCCTACCTTGCACGAATTCGGGCGTGTCGTGGGCCGTGCGCAAAGTAGGTTGCATCGTGCCTGGTCAGCCGACCACCGCGGTCAACGATTCGAATTTCGCTATCTCAGCGCTGATACACGCTACTGTCCATGCTGAGTCCGCCGCCGAGGCCGGGCGCTTCAATGAAGGACCCGTGAACTCTCACGCCACCGCGCAGAAGCGGGTGGAACTGCTCCGACATCGGTTGACTCCTGATCGCCAAGACCACGGGCGGCGGCCCTACCTTGACGAAGGGCGCGAGCTTCAGAGCCACTCGCACACGGGCGCTACGGAACGAACTGCGCTGTGGCCAGTGACCTCACGGGCACGTGTCCGCGCAGTGATGGAGCACGGCCGGACGGCGGACTCAGTGCAGCTCGGTGGCCGCTCCGGGCATGCGCAGGACGCAGCGCTCGTTGTCCTGCATTTCGCACAGTAAGTCGTAGCCCTGGGCGGGGCTTAGGGGCTCATCCGATCTGAGGGTGTAGCAGCGGTAGCGTGACCGGGTCCGGAGATGGGTCGAGGTCCCCTGATGATGGGGGTTCTGACACCAACCCATCCAGAAGACCTCGACGTGAGTGACGCTACCTTCCACACCCCTGACCTGACCACGTTCTGCCGCCTGGACAAGCTCGGTCTCGTCGTGACCGGACAGCACCTGGAGCCCGACCGCGCGGTGCTGGAGTGCCGCGTCGTGACGCGCGAGGACGACGCGTTCTGCCGCGGGTGCGGTGCCGAGGGCGTCATGCGTGACACCGTCTCGCGGCTGCTGGCGCACGAGCCCTTCGGGTGGCGGCCGACGACGCTGCTGATCAGGGTGTGCCGCTATCGCTGCTCGGGCTGCGCCCGGGTGTGGCGTCAGGACACCACGGCGGCGGCGGAGCCGCGGGCGAAGCTGTCGCGGGCGGCGGTGCGCTGGGCCCTGGTCGGGCTCGTCGTTCAGCACCTGACCGTGGCGCGGGTAGCCGAGGCCCTCGCGGTGTCGTGGCACACCGCGAACGACGCCGTCCTGGCCGAGGGACGCCGCCTGCTGATCGACGACGAGGCCCGCTTCGACGGCGTCACCACTGTCGGCGTCGACGAGCACGTCTGGCGGCACACTCGCCGCGGGGACAAGTACGTCACCGTGGTCATCGACCTGACCCCGATCCGCAACGGCACCGGACCGGCCCGCCTGCTCGACATGGTCGAAGGGCGCTCCAAGAGCGCGTTCAAGACCTGGCTCGCCGCCCGCCCGAAGACCTGGCGCGACGGCGTCGAGGTGGTCGCGATGGACGGCTTCACCGGCTTCAAGACCGCTGCGGCCGAGGAGCTGCCCGACGCAGTCGCGGTGATGGACCCCTTCCACGTGGTGAGGTTGGCCGGTGACGCCCTGGACCGCTGCCGCCGCCGAGTCCAGCTCGATCTGCACGGCCACCGCGGCCGTGCCAAGGACCCGCTCTACCGCGCCCGGCGGACCCTGCACACCGGCGCCGACCTGCTCACCGACAAGCAGACGACCAGGATCGAGGCGCTGTTCGCGATCGAGGAGCACGTCGAGGTCGAGGCGACCTGGGGCATCTACCAGCGCATGATCACCGCCTACCGCCACCCCGACCGCGCACACGGCCGCGCCCTGATGACCGCCGTGATCGACTCCCTGACTCGCGGCGTCCCGGCCGTACTCACCGAGCTCGTCACCCTCGGCCGGACCCTCAAGAAGCGCGCCGCCGACGTCCTCGCATTCTTCGACCTGCCCGGCTCGAGCAACGGACCGACGGAGGCGATCAACGGCCGACTCGAACACCTGCGCGGCTCCGCCCTCGGCTTCCGCAACCTGACCCACTACATCGCCCGATCCCTGCTCGAGGCCGGAGGCTTCAGACCACTGCTACACCCTCAGATCGGATGAGTCCCATAACTCTCATCCTTCCGGGGAATGAGAACCTCCAACAGGCCCGTCACGAGACAATCGTGAGGAGAACACCACGGCAGCAGCCGAGCTCGGGATGATGACGGTGCTGTATCGCGACGCGGTCGGGCTGGAGATGCTTGCCCCAGTTCTCGGGTTCTCGCTCCTGTCCTGAGATTCGAGTGGGACCGTCGAACTCAGCAAACCTACCGATCACGTGACAACTGCGGCATTTCGCGCGACCGTCGCCGCTTCGATAAATTCACGCGGGTGCATCCGACGCGAGCACCCACCCGCTGATACTGTGGCCGCGGAGGTCGCAAGCATGGAAGTGGTATATCAGACCGGCGGAAACCGTGTTGTCCTGAATCCGGCGCTTCTCGTGATCGCATGCGATCCACGTGCGCTCGAACCGGTGATGGACTATACGCCCCCAGAGCAAGCGCTGTTCAGCTCCCTCCGCAACTTCACGTTCTACACGACGTGCCTGCGCGTCTATCCGCGCAAAGCACAAGACCGGGTCGTCATCCTCGCTCCCGACATCGTCGAGTCACAGACGGGCCTCGTGCAGGGGTATCGCAACGAGACAGCGAAGCGCTGGGGCCTTGCGGCCGCGAACGAGGCTGCGACCAACGTGGTCACGACGTATCAGATGGTCGGGATCGACGGTGCGTCGGATCCCGCGACCCTGGCAGCACAGCGAAACGCATTCCTGGACAACCCGCCCTCATGGTGGCCGTTCCAGCCCGGCTGGTACGAGGTCGTGCAGGTCGACGAGAATCAGAACGGCGCGATCCGCCCGGCCGCGAATCCGTTGTCGACACCGTATTTCGATCAGTTCCCGGGCGGCGCGCTCGACGCCGGGGCTCCGTGGCGATGGCTCGACATGCAGGGCGCGAACGACACGGTGTACGTCCACGCGTCGACCTGCTTCGAGTCCGTCCTGCACTGCTGGTCGTACCTGAACATCCTGTTCGGCGCGAAGCCGGAGCTCATGTCGACGGCCAGGGACAGTTCCATCGTGGTCATTGGGGCGGGAGTGAGCGGGCTGCTCTTCGCGGAACGCTTCATCGACGCGGGATACACGAACGTCACGCTGCTGGAGAAGACGAACCGCTTTGCTGGAAAGACGCATTCGTTGCAGGTGCCCGACCAGGGCGGCACGACGATCGCGGAGCTCGGCACCTGCTACCTGTCGCCGGCGTACGACGACATGGCGCAAGCGCTCTCGAGGTACACCGTGGGCAACGCCCGCGTGGCCGTCGCGCACGGGTCCGAACGAGGCATCGTGGTCGGCACGCCGCCGAACGAGACGGTCATGACTTTCAGTGAGTACGGACTCATGGTTGCCTGCCAGTACCTCGGCTACGGATGGCCGTGCAGCGCGGCAGACCAGGACCGCGCCTACGCTGACCTCGTGCTCGCCGCCGGGATCTACGTCGGTCTACGTCGCGAGATCTTCGGCTCCTTCGATGGCGTCATGCCGACCTCGAGGCCGGTGGGTGACCCGTACGGGGTCTTCTCGAAGACCTTCGCGCAGTTTCTCGACGACCACAAGATGGGCGCCCTCAAGGGCTATCTGATGTACGCCTATCAGGTGCAGGGATATGGCGATCTCGACAAGATCCCCGCGTACTACGGTCTCGTCTGGGTCATGCCGGACATGGCGTGGCCCTTCGGCGAGTCGAGCGGCGTCACGGCCTGGCAGAAGGGCTGGGAGGACGTCTGGGACCAGATCGTCCAGAAGTGCAACATGAACATCACGTTGAATGCGGACGTGGTCAGCATCCGCCGCTGACGACGGGACGCGGTCGACGGCGGCTACTCTCGGCGCATGCGCAACGCGACCCTGCGACGGATCGCGCGGAGCGTCGCCGTCGTCGCCGCGATCCTCGCGATCGCCGACGGCTTTCGCTGGGGCAACCGGTGGTACGTCTCGACGATGTTCGGCGGTGCCGCGAGCGGGGACGACATGGCGGCGGAGAAGCTTGCGGGTGCGCACGGCGCCCTGGTCGCCGGTCTGTGCTGGCTGAGCCTCGCGACCATTGCTGCTGCGGTGGGGTGGCAGCTCCGCGTCGTGCCCGTCCGGGCGGCACAGGACTGACCTCTCGCGGAGGTCTTCGAGCTCACCGGTCAGCGCGGACCTCGCGTGCACACGCTCGAGCGGCGGACCGCGAGCGTCGGGTCGAGCATCACCCGGTGTGTCGGGCGTCGTGATCCCTCGGTCAGTCTGGCCACCATGTTCTCGATCGCCAGCCGACCGACCTCCTCCTTCGGCGGACGCACCGCCGTGAGCGGGGGATCACCGAGCTCGGCGACCTCGTCGTCGTAGGCGACGATCGCGAGGTCGTCCGGTATCCCGACGCGGGCCTCGAGGCAGTACTGAGCGAAGCTCAGCGCGAACGGGTCGGAGTGCACGACCACTGCCGACGTCCCGGTGCGCCGGATGTCGCCGAGTGCCGCCGCGAGGAGGTCGGTCCGGCCGGGGCGGTCGAAGCCGTCGGTATGGCCGACGACCTGGTCTTCGGGTGCCAGCCGGAGCGTGCGCATCGCGTCGCGCCACCCCCGTCGGAGCGCACGTGAGGTCGTGGTGCCGGCGATTGACAGCAGCCCGATCCTGCGGTGCCCCTGCCGGTGGAGGTGCCACACCGCCGTCGCGGCCCCCGACGCATGGTCCGACGCCACCCACTCGAGGCTCCGGAAGGGGCTGATCTCCGGCGGCCGTCGGTCGGCGAGCAGGACGGGGATCTCGAGCCGGTCCAGCCAGTCCAGCAGCTCGGTGACACGCGGGCCGCGCATCGTCGGCGTGACGACGATGCCGTCGATGCCGGGGGTGTCGGCCAGACGGCGGCACTGGTGCAGATCCTCGTCGGGGTCGTAGGCGGTGGTGCGGATGACGAGCCGGACCTGCGCCCGGGCCGCGGCGGCGCGGGCACCGGCCACGACACGAGGGAAGTAGTAGTCGAGCTGCGGGACGACGAGGCCGATCGTCATCCGCGAACCGCGGCGGCCGGCCCCCGCGCCAGCCGGTAGCGGGTCGGTCCCTGTCGATGTGTCGGGAAGGGCCGCGCCACCGTGGACGCGCACGAGCAGGCCCCTGGCCGCCATCGCGTTGATGTCGCGCCGGACCGTCATGGCGGACACGCCCAGCCGGTCGGCGAGGGCGGCGACCGTCACGGTCCCGTGCGTGCGCAGGTCTCGCAGGATGTGCTCGCGGCGTGCCACGCCGAACCCGGGCCCGGAGCGTGCTGCGGCCATGCCAGGAAGCTCCTCACGGGATCTGGATGTTCGAGTGTGTTCATACCCACCTCGTCCGTGCGAAGCAACACCGCACGCGCGCGAGACTCGTCCACACGCCGACCGAGGAGGAGATCACTGTGTCAGAGCCGGTGGACGAGACCGTGGCCCGGTTCGGCCGGAGCGCGCTGGACTTCACTCCCTGGGCCTTCTGGACCGAGGCCGACGACGGGCAGCGGGAGACCCAGCGCGACCTGCAGGCAGGGCTGACCACCGGCCGCGGCTACGTGTTCGGCGAGGCGTGCTTCGTCTCCGCGCTGTCGTCGGTGACCAACGACGCCCTGTCGCTCGGCGACCGCACCTACGTCGCCGCGGGCGCCTACCTCAGCGGCACGCTGCGGACGGGGCGCGACTGCAGCATCAACCCGTACGCGGTGGTGCGCGGTGACGTCCGGCTCGGCGACGCCGTGCGCATCGGGGCGCACTCGTCCGTGCTCGGCTTCAACCACTCGATGGAGCCCGACGCCGAGGTGCACCGCCAGCCGCTGACGTCGGTCGGGATCACCATCGGTGACGACGTCTGGATCGGCTCGCACGTCGTCGTCCTCGACGGCGTCACGGTGGGGGACCAGGCCGTGCTCGCGGCGGGTGCGGTGGTCACCAAGGATGTGCCCGCGGGCGCGGTCGTGGGCGGCAACCCGGCACGGCACATCCGGTGGCGCGTGCCGCCGACGACGACGTCGGGACCGGCCGGAGGGCTCGCTCGGGCGGTCCGAGACCTCGCCGAGCGCGCGCGGGATCAGGCCGCCGCCGTCCTCGACCGGTGCTGGGACCCCGCCACCGGGCTGTTCGCGGACCAGCCCGGCGCGGCCCCCACGGTGCGTGCCCAGTGCGATGCCGTGGAGATCGCGGACCTGCTCCTCGACGGCCCTCCGCCGCAGCTTCCGGCGGCCGACCAGGTGGAGCGGCTGCGGTCGTGGCAGGACCCGGCGACCGGGATGGTGGGCGAGCTCGGGCGCGACGCCGAGGGCGTCGTCGTCCGCCCCGGCCCTGTGCCGCTCGCCCCGCGCGGGAACCTGTTCGACGCGGCGACGGGCTACCACGTGCTGTCCGTCGGCTACGCGCTCGACCTGCTGGGCAGCGGCTTCGCCCACCCGGTGGCAGTCGTGGCGAGCGCCGGGCCCGACGACGTCGTCGCCGGGCTGGAGCGTCAGAGCTGGGCGACCGGAGCCTGGTCGGCCGGCCACTGGGTCGACATCCTCGGCACCGCGATGCACTGGAACCACCGCCAAGGGGTCGACGGCGTCCGGGGAGCACGCGAAGCGCTCTGCGGATGGCTCGTGACACGGGTGGACCCCCGGACGGGCATGTGGGGCTCGGCCGACGGGCCGGGCGGCCTGCTCGAGGTGGTCAACGGGTACTACCGCGCCACGCGGGGCACGTTCGCCCAGCTCGGGCTGCCCGTCCCGCACGCGGAACGGGTGGTCGACACGGTGCTGGAGCACGCCGGGGACTCCCACCTGTTCCGGTCCGACCGCCAGAACGCGTGCAACGTGCTCGACGTCGCACACCCCCTCTGGCTCACCCGCCACTGCGGTCACCGTGGCGAGGAGGTCGCCGCGGTGGCGCGAGACCTCCTCGAGCAGGCGCTGCCGCGGTGGCGGGACGGTGAGGGGTTCGCCTTCCGGGCACCGCACCGCACGACCGCCGGTGTCGCCGCGACGGCCCCCAGCCTGCAGGGCACGGAGATGTGGTTGGCGATCCTGTGGCTCCTCGCGGACCTCGCCGGAGTCGCCGACGAGCTCGGCTACCGGCCGCGTGGCGTGCACCGGCCCGAGCCCGGGTCCGGCCCGCCGTCCGGCGACGGCGGCGCGTCACGGCCGGTGCGCGTCAGGTGAGCTCCAGCCCGCCGTCGAGGGTGAGGACCTGCCCGGTCATCCAGGTGGTGCCCGGGTCGGCGAGCCGGAGGATCCACTCGGCGACCTCGTCGGGCTCGCCGCGTCGGCCGAGCGGGATCTGCTGAGCCTCTGCCTCCTTGATCTGGCGCACGGTCGCGTCGGGCAGCCCCGCGGCGGCCAGCGCCTCGCTCTCGGTCGGCCCCGGCGCCAGCGCGTTGACGCGCACGCCCTCGGGTGCGAGCTCCAGGGCCCACGAGCGCGTCAGGTGCTCGACGGCGGCCTTGGAGGCGGCGTAGTGGGCAGCGCCGGGCAGCGGTCGGTGGCCGAAGGTGCTGGAGACGTTGACGATCGTGCCCCGCCGACGGCGCAGGTGCGGCAGGGCGGCGGCGGCCAGCACGCTGGGAGCGGTGACGTTCAGGGCGAACAGGTCGGTGATGCGGTCGGCCCGGGTCTCGGCCAGCGGCATCATCGCGGTGGCGCCGGCGTTGTTGACGAGCAGGTCGATGCGCCCCCAGCGGGACGCGGCGGCCTCGACCACCTCGCCGGGCCCCTCCGGGGATCGCAGGTCGGCGGGGTGGACGGTGATGCCGGGGTGCTGGGCCGCGGTCTCGGCCAACGCGTCGCGGCGCCGGCCGACGCCGAGGACGTGGGCTCCGGCGCGGGCGAGGGCGATCGCGGTGGCGCGCCCGATGCCTGATCCTGCGCCGGTGACGATCGCGACGCGGTCGGCGAAGCGACCCTGCTCGGCCTGATGAGGAGGTGCGGTGCTCAACTCGACTCCTTGTTCGATGTTCGTAGAACGTCGAACAAGTTACCATGGACCCATGCGGACAGCGCCCCACCCAGCAGCCGAGAACCTGGCGTTGCCCGAGGTCATGGCGGCGCTCAGCGACCCGCTGCGCATCGGGCTCGTCCGGGTGCTGGCCGACGACGGCGAACGGGGCTGGGGCGAGCTGCGGGTGCCGGTGGCCAAGTCGACGCTCAGTCACCATCTGCGGGTGCTGCGCGACGCAGGAGTGACCCGGACGCGCCAGGAGGGCACGCGCTGCTTCGTCCGGCTGCGTCGCGAGGACCTGGAGTCGCGCTTCCCCGGTCTGGTCGACGCGGTCCTGGCGGCAGCCGACGCCGACGGCGTGGGTGACGGCGTCGGGCTCGTGGCCCGCACCGTATGACCCACCGGAGCGGACGCCAGGTTGTCGCCATGACCAGTCTCGGTGCGAGGCCCGACGGCGCCGGTCCGGTGCGTGACCTCGGTGCGGACGCCGACCTCGACAACGTCAACGTCGTCAAGAACGACGACGTACCGGCCCGACGAGATCCCCGACCCCCACCCGGATCACCACCCCGGGTAGGGTGCCTGCGCCTCGGACCGCCGCTGCGGGAAGGCCGCCACCGTGAGGCGACGCAGTCCGGTCGCGAGCACGCGGTAGGCGCAGAACCCTCCCGCTCGGACCCTCGAAGTCGTCACGTCGACGGTCACGACCCGGCCGGGCGCTTCGAGCAAGCGGGTGAACGTCGAGCCGGTCGGCGCCCCGTCCGCACCAGCGCCCGGGCCGGTGTCTGCCTGCGTCCGTCGTCGCACCTGCCTGACCACGTCCGGGTCCAGGCCGTACTGGACGTGGCACATCGGGTCGATCATTCGGCGCCGATCGGCGAAGGCCGCACCGTAGTGCCGCTGCGGGTCGTGGGCCGCCAGGCCGGCCACGCCGCCGTTCCCCAGCTCGGGGGCACGCCGGATCAGGCTGTCCGGCCGCGCCAGGTCGCTCGCGGAGGCGTGCTGGACCAGCGCCTCGCAGACGGCGCCCTCGGCCGCGACGGCGGGGTCCTCGTGGCATGCGTACCCGAGCGCGACGACGTCCTGCTCCCGGTCGTCCGCGACGGCCAGCCGCACGGGGGCGCCGGACGGTGACGGGACGGCGAGGACGCGGACCGCCACAGGGGCGGCGTCGTCGCGCACCTGCGGCGGCAGCGCGACGGCGCGCAGGGCAGGCCCGTCGTCGTTCCACCAGCGGGCCACGGCGTCCTGGGCCAGCAGCCGCCCCGCGGCACGGTCCAGCGCCTCGCCCCGGTCCTGGCCCGCCTCGAGGCCGACGAGGTTGTGCCCGTTCGTCGCCGCCAGCCCGACGAGCCGGCTGGCGAGGTAGCCGGCGTGCACGAGGCTGAACGGGACCCAGCAGGGCGCCGTCGTCGCACCGAGGTGCTCGGTGCCCTGCAGCCACCAGGTCGGGGCACCGGGCGCGACCGGGCGGAAGGGGAAGCCGGGCAGGGTCTGCAGTGCTGGGTCGTGCGGCCGCCACTCCCCGACACCGAGCAGTCGCTCCCCGGCGTCGCGCAGCTCGCGGTCCGTCGCCCGGCGCAGGTCGCCCTGGCCGAGCCAGGCCCCGCACAGGTGCGCCAGACCGGACAGCACCGCGGCACGCTCGGCGTCCTGCCCGTCGAGCGCACCGGCCGGGGCGAGGAGATCGGGCTGCCAACGTGGGTCGACGCTCGCCAGGGTGGGCAGCTCGGCGTGCAGGTGCACGAAGGCTCGCGGGGCCCGCGTGTCCGGCGTGCGGCGCACCACCCGGCGGAGCAGCCCCGTCACCGGGTCGACGGCGGGTGGCGGCTCGACGATGTGCGGCTCCCAGCCGCCGGAGGTCCAGCGTTCGAGCACGCCGGGGGCGGGACCGGTCTCGGACGTGTCCGACGGCGGGTCGTGCCGAGGCGTCGAGGGCCAGCCGTGGACCACCTGCACCGGGTCTTCGACGAGCGCCTCCGCCTGGTCCGCGTCGGCGATCGTCGCGCGCAGGAGGTCGGACACCGTCCTGGCGAGCCCGGCGGCTGCACCGGCGTGCAGACGGAGGCGGTAGGTCGTCCCGGCGAACGTCCAGCGGACCACCCGCCCGGGCCCACCGCCTGCCCTGTCCGTGCGGTCGGGACGGCCGCCGTCCAGCTCGGCCGCGATGCGGTTCAGGTGTCGCACGCTCGTGGCGACCGCGTCGGCCCCGACCGGAGGCACGGCGGGCGCCGCCGGACCACCGCCGTCCGTGAGGGTGGCGAGCGCGGACCGTGCCGCCTCGCCGTCGAGGTCGTGCGGGCCGACGCCGAGCACCCACCGCCGGCCGTCGTCCCGGGCGACGACCACCCGCTCGTCGTCCAGCCGGTGCACCGCCAGGCTCATGCGTGCGGGACCGGGAAGTAGTTCAGCTCGGACTCTGCCAGGGCCGTGGTTCGCCAGCCGAGCTCCACCGCGAGGTCCTGCACCCGGCGACCACCGAGGAACGGGAACGCCGCCGGAGCGTTGCCGACGGTACCGGGCACGATCGCCCGCACGACCCGCATGCCGGTGGAGGCGACGTCGGGAGAGGTGATGTCGACGACGATCACCTCGTGCCCGGCGGCCTCCAGGGCGGCCTGGTAGGCGGCCGGTGTGCGCTCGGGCAGGGACGGCGTGTCGGCGAGGGTGCGGGTGACGGGCCGCTCCAGCAGGGGCGCCACCCGGGCGACGGCGCGCGGGTCGAGGTGCACCTGCTGCTGGACCATGAGGTCGTCGCAGTCGCGCATGTCCGGGCGGTACGAGTCGAGGTACCGGCGGTCGGCGCGCCACGGCTTGAACGATCGGCTGTTGAGCTCGCCGCGCCGCATGGCGTCCCAGTGGGCGCCGTCGGCGCGCAGCAGGTCGCGGCTGCCCTCCTGCAGGGTGCAGGCCTCGGTCCATGCCTTCGACGCCGCCGCCTCGGGCGTGTGCCGGCAGGCGAAGCCGACGTTGACGAGCGTGTCGACGTCGTTGTGCAGCACGCCGGCGGCCACCGGCACGTCGAACTCGTTGTCCAGCATGATCAGGCTGGGCCGCTGGCCGTGCTCGGCGGGGACGTCGTCCCACACCCGCGCCAGGTCTCCGGGGTCGGTGGCGTCGATCGGGTGGGCGTTGAGCCACCACACCATGGTCGCGTGGCGCTCGATGATCTCCTCGAGCGCGGAGGTGACCGCGTAGTCCAGGGTGGGCCCGGCGGCGATGCCCGCGAAGGGGCAGAAGTTGGTCACCGGGGCGGCGGAGTACCCGGCGGTGAACCAGTTGACGTACACCATGCTGGCGGGGACGAGGAGCTCCTCGCCGGTGGTCAGCGACCGCCCGGGCACCCAGTGCATCGCCAGGTCGGGCGTCATCCGGACGAACGGGAACCCCGGCGTGTCGTACTGCGCGTCGGAGTAGAGCACCAGCGACGCAGGGTCGAGGGCTCGCGTGCTGCGCCGGCGCAGGTTCGTGTAGCTGTCGAACGTGACCGGCAGCGTGTCGAGCAGGTTGCCGCAGTACCGTTCGGCGGCCTCGCCGACGGCGCTGGCCCGGGCCTGCACCGGGTCATCGAACGCCGACCCCTGGCAGGAGGTGTTGTTGGCCCAGCGCGAGACACGACGCATGTTGCACACGTCGCTCTGGGCGGTCGCCAGCGACGGCGGGAGGCTGGGGTGGTGCGTGACGTCCCGGGTTCGCTGCACCAGACCGGTCACCGGGTCGACGAGGTCGTCGATCGTGTGCGACCGCGAGCCGCTGAGCACGCGTGCGGGCAGCGGCAGCACCGGGTGCACGCTCACCGTGCCGTCGGTGGCGATCTGCCAGACCTGGTCGCCCACGGGGTCGCGTGGAGGGCCGTCGAGTCCTGCGCCACCGGGCCCGTCGGCGTCCCGCGGGTCCCCGTCACGTCCCCGCGAGGCCAGCAGCGCCAGGGCGGTGCGCAGCGCGTCGCCGAGATGACGGGGCGGGCTGCCGGCGTCGCCCCCGACGGCGGGGGACCGCAGCGCGCGGTGTGCCTCGGCGTCGTAGGCGGCAGCGGTGCGCCGGTCGGCGAGGTCCTCGTAGCTCGCGCCGAGGCCGGGTGTGACGAAGGGGCCGAGCCAGATGACGGACCGTGTCACCTCGAGGGCGACCCACGGGGTGCGGGCATCCGAGCAGAGCCGGTCCAGGGCGACGAGCGTGGCGTCGTCGCCGCCACGGACGGCGTACACGAGGAGCTCGCCGGTGCGGAAGGCCCGGTGGACCACCCGTTGCCAGTCGGTCGCGGGCACGGCGCGGACCGGGAGGTCCGGCTGTTCGGCCGCGCCGACGGCCTGGAGGGCGGCAACGACGTCCGGGTCGCCGGTCAGCAGCAGGTCACCGGGCCGGGCGTCCGCCCCGTCGAGGTCGTCGTCCGCGGGCGGGAGCTCGCCCAGGTCGATGCTGCGCGCACTGCTGGGGGTGAACGCGCCGTCGCGGTCCAGCACCTCCCGCAGCACGGCCGTGGCTTCGTCCCAGCCCTCCGGCAGGGCGGGGCTGGGCTGCCCGGTGGCCCAGGCGTCGACGACCTGCAGCACCTGGCCCGCCGGGACGTCGAGCACGAACGACGAGCCTGCGGGCGTGGTGACGAGGCAGCGGTCCGCCGGCAGCGGGCGGACCTCCACGCGGGGGGTGAGGGTGACCGAGGGGGACGGCACGGGTGGGGTCCTTTCGGGGCGGACGGCGGGGACGACGGCGCGGGGCGGGCAGGGCGGTTGCCCCCGGCACACGGCCGGGGGCAACCGTCATCTGGTCAGGACCAGGCGAACGCGGTCGAGACGTGACCGTGGTTGTTGGCGTTCGGCGCCAGGATCTGGTCCTCGGACCGCTCCGTCGCCACCTCGATGAGGGTGATCGTCTTCATGGGTGATCGTTCCTTCCTTCTTCTCGGAACGAGCCGACCGGGACGGCCGGCTCGGGTTCACCGGCGACGCTCTGAGCGAGCAGGCGCCGGTAGCTGGGTGAGCTCTGCAGCAGCTCGGTGTGGCGGCCGTCGGCGACGATGCGGCCGTCGGCGAGCAGCACGACCCGGTCGGCACGTCGGATCGTGGAGATGCGGTGGGCGATGACGAGCGTGGTGCGGCGCCACCGCGCGACGGTGTCGGCGAGGTCCTGCTCGCCGACGGCGTCGAGGTGCGCGGAGGCCTCGTCGAGGATGAGCACGGCCGGATCCCGCAGGAGCGCCTGCGCGACGGACAGGCGCTGGCGCTGCCCGCCTGACAGGGTCGAGCCGCGGTCGCCCACGGGGGTGTCGAGGCCGCCGGGCCGGTCGCGGAGCGTCTCGGCGAGTCCGGCGTCGTCGAGCGCCCGCCACAGGTCGGCGTCGGTGGCCGTGGGGGCTGCGAGCAGCAGGTTGCTACGGACGGTGCCGCGAAAGACGAACGGGTGCTGCGACACGAGCGCGACCCGGCGGCGCACCTCGTCGGCGGCCAGGGAGTCGATGCGTCGTCCGTCGAGCAGGATCTGGCCGGCCTGCGGCTCCCACAGGCGGGTGAGCAGCCGGGCGACGGTGGTCTTGCCGGCTCCGGAGCCTCCCACGACGGCGAGGTGCTGGCCCGCCTCGACCGCCAGGTCGAGCCCGTCGAGCACGACCGGCCCGTCGGTGTAGCCGAAGCGCACGCCGCTGAGCTGCAGGCGCCCGCGGGGGGACGACGGCGGGTCCGCGGACGCGCCGGGCACGTCGCCCCCGGACCGGGGCGCGTCGGGCACGGTCGCGGTGCGACCGGCCGTGGTCCTGGCCCGGTCGCCCTCGTCGACGAGATCGAGCACCCGCTGCGCCGCGGCGGACATCTCGCCGAGGCGTTGCACCATCGCGAAGGCGCCGGCCGCGGGAGCGACCGCCGCGGCGACCAGCACCGTCGCCGGCGGGATCAGCACGGCGGCGACCTCCCCGGCGAGGGAGCCCTGCACGAGGGAGGCGAGGAACAGCAGGCTCGTGGCCGCCACCACGAGGTCCGCGAGAGCCGACTCGCCGGCGGAGCGCAGGGCGAACCGGCGCTTCGCGACCTGGACAGCACGGGTGCCGGCCAGCACCTGGGCGCGGTGGTGTCGTGTCAGGTCGAGCGCGGCCAGCTCGCGTCGCGCCTGCGCCCCCTCGAAGGCGACAGCCTGGAGGCTGCCGAGCTCCCGGCGGATCTCTGTGCCCTGGCGCCGCTGCAAGCCCGCGAACAGCCACGGGACGGCGAGCAGGAGCCCTACGCCGGCGGTGACGATCAGGCCGCGCGGACCCACCATGGCCACCAGTGCCACCGAGACGAGCACCGGGGAGACGACGGCGTTGACGCCCGCGCCGAGGGTGTGGGCGTAGAACCACTCCAGGGTCTCGACGTCGTTCATCGCGGTCCCGGCGACCTCGCCCGCCCGGCGCCGTCCCGACCGGGCCGGGACGATCTGCTCCACCGCGTCGTAGACCCGCACCCGCAGCGCGTCGATCACGCGGTAGGCGAGCACGTGGCTGAGCCAGGACTCCACCCAGGTCAGCACGGCGACGGCGATCACGGCGGCCAGCAGCGCGACCAGCAGCACCCCCACCGGCGACGTGGACGAGGACGTCACGAGCGCGGCGACGGCGGTGCTGATCCCGGCAGCGGCGGCCGTGGCCAGCTGGAACCCGGTCATCGCGGCGGTCGAGCGCAGGAACAGCGAGCGTTCTCCGCGCACCTCACCGAGCAGGCGCAGGACGGGTCCCAGCAGGGTGCCGGTCGTGTCGGTCGTGGGTGCGGCGCTCATGCGGCGACCCCCTCGGACTGCGCGGCGTGGAGCCGCGCGAAGAGGCCGTCGGCAGCGACCAGCGCGTCGTAGGTGCCGTCCTCGACGACGCGGCCCCCGTCGAGCACCACGATCCGGTCCGCGTCACGGACCGCGCTCAGGCGGTGGGCGATGATCAGCAGGGTCTCGGCGTCGTCCGCGCCGCGCAGCGCCGTGAGCAGGCGGCGCTCGCGGTCCGCGTCGAGGGCGGAGGACGCCTCGTCGAGGACCAGCACGGCCGAGCGGCGCAGCAGCGCCCGGGCGATCGCCACCCGTTGGCGCTGACCACCCGAGAGCAGACCCCCGCCCTCACCGACGGGGGCGTCGAGACCTGCGCCGGTGGGCCCGACGAGCTCCGCGGCCTGCGCCTGCTCCAGCGCGGCGGCGAGCTCGGCGTCGTCGGCCGCGGGGGCCACGACCGTCAGGTTGTCGCGGACGGTGCCCGCGAACAGGACGGGCTCCTGGGAGACGAGCGTGACCGGGGGCATGCCGTCGGCGGCGCGTACGGCGACGGTGCCGGACTCGGGTGCGAGGAGACCGAGGACGAGGTTCGCGACGGTCGACTTGCCGGCGCCGGACGGGCCGACGACCGCCGTCGTCGACCCGGACCGCACGCGCAGGGTGAGGCCGTCCACGGCGGGCTCCTCGGCACCGGGGTAGCGGACCCGGACGTCGACCATCTCGACGGCGGCCTCCGGGTCCTGCGGCGCACCGATGGCCGTGCCGGCCGGGCGCGGGCGTGACGCTGCCGCCTGTGCCGGGTCGGCCAGCTGGTCCAGCAGCCGGGAGCCGGCCGAGACGCCGAGGTAGCCGGCGTGCCAGTGGTTGGCCAGGTCCCGGAACGGGCGGAACACCTCGAACCCGATGAGCGTCACCGCGAACAGGGAGGGTGCGGCAAGGTCGCCGGTCGTGACGCGCAGGACGCCGACGGCGAGCACCAGCGCCGGGCCGGCGACGAGCAGGAACCCCGTGAGACCGGACTCTGCCAGGGACAGGCGCAGCTGGCGCAGGGTGGACCGCAGCAGGCGTGCGCTGCCGGTGACGAGCTCCTCGCGCCGTCGGCCCGAGGCGCCGAGCAGCTTGAGCGTCTCCATCCCGCGCATCGAGTCCACGACGTCGGCGTGCATCCCGGCGTACGCGTCCCAGTGGTCGTCCCCGCGCGACCGCAGCGCCCGGTCCCACAACCGGGGCAGGAGTGGCACGACGACGGCGGTCAGCCCGGCGGCGAGTCCGACCACGGGGTCGATCGCGACCAGGATCGCCACGGCGGCCGCGGCCGTGACGGCCGTGACGAGCACCTGGGGCACGTAGCGGGTGACGTAGGGCTCGAGGTTCTCCACGCCGTCGACCAGCAGGGAGTGGCGCCCGCCGAGGTTCTCGGTGGGGCGGGCGAACGGGCCGCGGTCGGCGTCGGCGTCGAGCAGGGCCGCGCGCAGCCGCTGCTTGGTCCGGCCGGCGAGCGCGTGGGCGCACAGCTCGCGGAGCGCGGTGGCGGCGGGCCGGAGCAGGAGCGCCGTGGCGAGGAGCGCGAACGGGCCCGTCAGCGCGGCGAGGTCCTGGCCCGCCAGGATCCCGGCGAACAGGCGCGACATGGCGATCGCCTGGGCGATCGCCAGGGTGCTGAGCGCGAGCCCGACGGCGGCGCAGAGCAGCTGGCCGCCGGCGACGGACCGGGTGAGGCGGAGGAGGCGGAGGTGGATCATCCAACCCTGCTATCGTGAGAGTGAGAATCGTTCCCAACTTCGGACGGAGTCCTTTGTACACGATCGACCGTGGTGCGGGCCACAGATGACGGTGACCGAGACCTCGTTGGCGGCGGCGGCCGGGGCGACACGCCGACGGCACGGCGCGCTGCTGACCGTGCTGGTCGTGGCCCTGGCCGGCGTGTCGGTGGTCGCCGTCGGGATCGGCCCCGTCACGATCCCGCCGTCCGTCGTGACCGACGTCGTGCTGGGCCACCTGGGCAGGCGCGACCCCGGCGGGACGACCGCCACGCACGACTCGATCGTCTGGCTGATCCGGGTGCCCCGCGTGATCCTGGGCGCCGCCGTCGGGGCCGCGCTCGCCACCGCGGGCGTCGTCATCCAGGCGCTGGTGCGCAACCCGCTCGCCGACCCCTACCTGCTGGGCATCTCCTCCGGGGCCTCGGTCGGCGCGGCCGCCAGCATCCTGTTCGGCGTCGGGGGAGGGGTGCTCGCCGTGACGGGCAGCGCGTTCGTCGGTGCGCTGCTCGCCATCGTCCTCGTGCTCTCGGTGGCCCGGATCGGCGGCCGGCTGATCACGTCCCGACTGGTGTTCGCCGGGATCGCCGTCGGCTTCGCCCTGACGGCGCTGACCAACTTCCTCGTGTTCGCCAGCGAGTCCCGCGAGGGCGCCCGCGCGGTGATGTTCTGGACCCTCGGATCCCTCGCGCAGTCACGCTGGTCCGCGGTGCCCCTGGCCGTGCTCGCCGTCCTGGCCGGCGTGGTGATCTTCGTCGGCTGGGCGCGGCGCCTGGACGCGCTCGCCATCGGCGACGACACCGCGCTCGCGCTGGGCACCCACCCGGCGCGGTTCCGGTCCGCCGCGGTCGTCGTGGTCAGTCTCGTCGTGGCGGTCGCGGTGTCCGTCTCCGGGCTGATCGGGTTCGTCGGCCTCGTGGTCCCGCACATCGCGCGACGCCTCGTCGGCGGCAACCACCGGATCGTGCTCCCGATGTCCGCGGTTCTCGGCGCCCTGCTCCTCGTCTGCGCCGACGCGCTGGCGCGGACCGCCTTCGCCCCCCGTGAGCTGCCGCTCGGCATCCTCACCGCGCTGATCGGCACCCCGCTGCTCATCGCGCTCGTCCGCTCGTCCCTCACCCGCTGAGGACCGACCCATCCAGGAACGGAGACCCCTCATGTCCCCTGCCACCCTTCGCCGTCGCGGGCCTGCCGTGCTCGGTGCGCTCGCTCTGACCGCGCTCGCCGCCTGCTCGACGGACGCCGCCGCGGGCAGTGACGGCACCGACGCGACCGCGCCGTCCGCGGCGCCTGGGAGCACGGCCACCGAGTACCCGCTGACCGTCCAGAACTGTGGCGAGGAGCTCGAGATCACCACGGCACCGCAGGCGGTGCTCACCATCGGTACGTCCGCCGTCGCGCTGCTCGACGCGGCGGGAGCCTCAGACCGGATCGTGGCGCGTGCCGGCGAGTTCGGCGCGGAGCTGCCGGCCGACCTGGCCGACCCGCCGACCGAGGCACCCGTCCTCGACCCGTTCGACCCGACGATCGAGGTGATCGTCGGGGCCGAGGCGGACATCGTCGTCGGCTACGGGCTCTTCAACGCGGCGGTCGAGGACGTCGAAGCAGCCGGCCTGGCCAACGTCGTCATCGACGGCGAGTGCAGCCACGACGCAGCGCTGACCGAGAGGACCGACTTCGAGGCGGTCTTCGACGACGTCGAGCGGCTCGCGACCGTGTTCGACACCCAGGAGCAGGCCGCGCAGAACGTCGAGGCCCTGCGCGCCGAGCTCGACGACCTGACCACCTCGGCCGGTGAGCGGATGGTCGCCGACGAGACCGCCGCCGTCGTCTACTACTTCTCCGACGAGGCCACGATGTCCGCTCGCGGCGGCCAGGGCATCGCCGACGACGTGCTCGCCCGGGCCGGGTTCGAGAACGTCTACGGCGACGAGCCCTCGGTCTACCTGGAGGCGAACGTCGAGACGCTGCTCGACGCCGACCCCGACGTCGTGGTGCTGGCGTACGGCCTCTACGGGGAGAGCTACGACGACGCGCTCGCCACGTTCCTGGGCGAGCCCGGCGCCGAGGACCTCTCCGCCGTCCAGGAGGACCGCGTCGTCGGCGTGCCCGCCGCCGACCTCGCGCCGGACCCGGGCGCGGTGCGAGGTCTCGAAGCGGTGCTCGAGGGCACCGGCGCGCTGGAGGGGTGACGCCCTCGTGATCGGTACGCGAGGGCTGACCGTCCGGTACGGCCGGACGGTCGCCGTGGCGGACGCCGACCTGGTGGTCGCCGACGGCCGCACGCTCGGTCTCATCGGGCCCAACGGCTCCGGCAAGTCGACCATGCTGCGCACCATCCTCGGGGCGATCGACGGCGAGGGGACGGTGGCCGTCGACGACGACCTCGTGCGCGACCTGACGCCGCGGCAGCGAGCCGACCGGATCGCCGTGGTCGCGCAGGAGGAGCCGAGCGGGTTGCCGTCCACCGCCTGGGACTCGGTGCTGCTCGGCCGGTCGGCCCGGATGTCGGGGTGGAGCCGATACCGGCCCGACGACGAACGCGCGGCGCAGGAGGCGATGGACCGGGCCGGCGTGACCCACCTCGCGCACCGCCACGTCGACGACCTGTCCGGCGGTGAGCGGCAGCGGGTGCTCATCGCCCGCGCGCTCGCTCAGGGTTCCACCCACCTGTTGCTGGACGAGCCCACGAATCACCTCGACGTGCGGTACCAGCACGAGATCCTCGGCCTCGTCCACGGTCTCCCCCTGACCACCGTCACGGTCCTGCACGACCTCAACCTGGCAGCGCGCTACTGCGACGAGCTCGTCCTGCTGCAGGGCGGTCGCGTGGTGGCGGCGGGGGTGCCCGCCGACGTGCTGGTGCCGGAGGTGCTCGAGCCGGTGTACGAGATCTCCGTCCGCCGGCTCGACGTCGACGGCGTGCCGCAGCTCGTGTTCGGGCTCGGCGCGCCACGGCCGCAGGTCCTGTGACGCCCCGGAGCGGTGCGGCTCCCGTCCCCAGGTCCGGTGCCCGCCGACGTGTCGTCGCCCGGACCCGGGCCCGTCCGCACTAGCGTCGGCACGTCCGGAACCTGCCGGACCGACGAGGGAGGACGAACGATGGGTCTCTTCGGCCGCCGTGCAGCGCGCCACGACCGTCGCCCGGCCGGGGCGGACCGCGTCGCGGGTCGCGCCCCCGGCCCGCACGAGGCGCACGGGACGTCCCGGCTCTGGTCGGACGGGTTCGGCCGCGTGGGGACGCGGTCGCTGCAGGTCCTCGCGGTGATCGCGGTCGTCGCGGTCCTGGGGTTCGTGGGCACCCGGCTCACCCTGGTCGTGATCCCCGTGCTCATCGCGCTCGTGCTGGCGGCGGCGATCTCCCCGCTCGTCTCGCTGCTGCGCCGGCGTGGCGTGCCGTCCCTGCTCGCGACGTGGATCTCGCTCCTGACGCTGGTCGCCCTGCTGGCGGCGGTCGTGTGGCTGGTCGTGCGGGCCGTCGTCGACCAGTGGGACGAGCTCCAGCGCCAGGCCCTCGACGGGTTCGAGTCCCTGCAGACCTCCGTCCAGGGCCTGCCGTTCGAGATCTCCGAGGAGCAGATCACCTCGGTGCAGGAGTCCGCCGCGGGACTGCTGCAGTCCAGCGCGGTGGGGTCGGGGGCCATCGCGGGCGTCTCCCAGACCGCCGACTTCGTCACCGGCTTCTTCATCATGATCGTCGTCCTGTTCTTCTTCCTCAAGGACGGCCCGGCGATGTGGGAGTTCCTGCTGCGGCCGTTCGAGGGTCGGGCCCACGAGCGAGGGTGGCGCGTCGGCACTGCCACCGTGAGCACGCTCGGTGGGTACGTGCGGGGCACGGCGATCATCGCGGTCGTCGACGCGATCGGCATCGGTATCGGCCTCGCGATCATGGGCGTCCCCCTCGTCGTGCCGCTGTCGGTGCTGGTCTTCCTGCTGGCCTTCATCCCGCTGGTCGGTGCCACCCTGGCCGGCATCCTGGCGGCCCTGGTCGCGCTGGTCGCCGTCGGGCCGGTCGAGGCGCTCGTCGTCGTCGGGATCGTCGTCGCCGTGAACCAGCTGGAGGGCACGTTCCTCCAGCCCGTGGTCATGGGCCGGACGCTGCGCCTGCACCCGCTGGTCATCCTGTTCGCCCTGACCGCCGGCACGGTGCTCGTCGGCATCACCGGCGCCGTGCTCGCCGTCCCCGTCGCGGCATCGATCTGGCGCGCCATTCAGGTGTGGGACGGTCCGAACCTGCCGGCACGCTTCGCCCGGCAGAAGCGCACCGAAGAGGTGTGAGCTGTCGGCCACCGGACCACGGCGGACGGTGCACCCCGTGGAAGGAAGGGTGACGTGAGCCCCGCGAGCGACCCCCCGAGGCGGCGTCGCCAGGGGCGTCCGCCCACGGTGACGATCGCGGACGTCGCCCGGGCGGCCTCCGTGTCGACGGCCACGGTGTCCAACGTGATCAACGACGTGCCGCGGATGTCGCAGGCGACGAGGCAGCGCGTCCTGCAGGTGATGGACGACCTGGGCTACCGCCCCGACCCCACCGCGCGGAACCTGCGCGCCGGGCGCACCGACGTCGTCGGCCTGCTCGTGCCGGAGCTCGACCGGCCGTACTTCGGCCAGCTCGCGACGGCGATCGCCGACGGCGTCGAGGCCCGGGGCCGGCGCCTCGTGCTGCAGCGGTCCGGGACCGGCGCGAAGGAGGTCGAGGCGGCGGCGTTCGCCCGGCTGCGGATGTACGACGCGGTGATCATCAGCGTGGTGGGTCTCGACGCGGCCGAGCTGGAGCGGCTGAACTTCACCACGCCGGTGGTGCTGGTGGGGGAGCGGCCCGTGTCACGCGGGTTCGACCACGTGATGATGGACAACGTCGCCGGGGCGCGTCTCGCCGTCGAGCACCTGCTGGCGGGCGGTGCCCGGCGGGTGGCGCTCCTGGGCGGGGGACCGGGGGACGACCCGCAGGGCATGGTCGCCCAGCGGTACCGCGGCTGGCGGCGGGCGCACGAGGACCGGGACGTCGCGGCCGACCCGCGCCTCGTGATGACGGTCGAGGCGCTCGACCTCGAGGGCGGCCGGCAGGCGGTCCACGAGCTGGCACGGGCCGGCGTGCCGTTCGACGGCGTCTTCGCCGTCACCGACGTCGTGGCCTTCGGCGCGCTGCGGGGCCTGGCGGAGCTCGGGCTGCGGGTGCCCGACGACGTCCAGGTGGTGGGGTTCGACGACATCCTGGAGAGCCGGTACTGCGTCCCGTCGCTCACCACCGTCGACGCCGGACGGGACGCGATCGCGGCCGCCGTGCTCGACCTGCTGGACGCCCGCATGCGGGAGGTGCGGGAGGGCACCGCGGGGGCGGCCGGCGACGAGCGGGGGGCTCCGCGGGAGATCGTGGTGCCGGCGTCGCTGGTCCACCGCGAGTCCACGCGCGGCTGATCCCGCCGTGTGCGGCGCGACGCTTGACAGAGCCGCCTCGGCAGTTAATCGTTACACCACCGGTACGCGCAGCGCCGTGCGTACCCGGCCGCCGCCGTCCGACGAAAGGCACCCATGAGCACCGTCCGCGCCGTCATCGACCTCGACCTGCCCGGCCCGCGCATCTCGCGGCACGTCTACGGGCACTTCGCCGAGCACCTGGGCCGGTGCATCTACGGCGGCTTCTACGTCGGCGAGGACTCCGACGTCCCGAACGAGCGCGGCCTGCGCACCGACGTCGTCGAGGCCCTGCGGGCTCTGAGCATCCCGAACCTGCGCTGGCCGGGAGGGTGCTTCGCCGACGACTACCACTGGCGGGACGGCATCGGCCCGCGCGACGAGCGCCCGCGGATGGTCAACTCCCACTGGGGCGACGTCGTCGAGGACAACTCCTTCGGTACCCACGAGTTCATGGACCTGTGCGAGCTGCTCGGCACCGACGCCTACATCTCGGGCAACGTGGGTTCCGGCTCGGTGGCCGAGATGAGCGAGTGGATCGAGTACCTGACGCGCGCCGACGACTCGCCGATGGCGGACCTGCGACGCCGCAACGGCCGCGACGAGCCGTGGAAGGTGCCGTTCTTCGGCATCGGCAACGAGGCGTGGGGCTGCGGCGGCAACCTGCGCGTGGAGCAGTTCGCGTCGCTGGCGCGGCAGTACTCCACCTACGTGCGCAATCACGCAGGCAACGAGGTGTACCGGATCGCGGCGGGGGCCTCGGACGCCGACCTGCACTGGACCGAGGTGCTCATGCAGTCGTTCGACGCGCTCGACCGCCCCGAGGAGGCGGACGCCCCTGCCGGGCCGTTTCAAGCGGTCTCGCTGCACTACTACACGATGACCGGCCCGTGGGCGGACAAGGGCTCGGCGACCGAGTTCAGCGAGGACGAGTGGTACCTCGCGCTGGAGCGGGCCGGCTACATGGACCAGCTGCTCGCCCGGCACGGGCAGGTCATGGACCGCTACGACCCGCACCGGCGCGTGGGCCTCGCGGTGGACGAGTGGGGCACCTGGTGGAACGTGGAGCCCGGCACCAACCCGGGGTTCCTGTACCAGCAGAACACCCTGCGCGACGCGCTGGTGGCCAGCGTCCACCTCGACGCGTTCCACCGGCACGCCGACCGGGTGGTCATGGCGAACATCGCCCAGACCGTCAACGTGCTGCAGGCGATGCTGCTCACCGACCCGGAGTCGGGCGCGCTGGTCAGGACGCCGAGCTACCACGTGTTCGAGATGAACACCGGCCACCACGACGCCGACTCGCTCGACGTGCACCTGCAGGGCGTGCCCACCCGGCCCGGCGAGAAGGGCGAGCTGCCGCTGGTCTCGGCGTCGGCGTCCACCCGCGGCGACACCGCGCTGGTCTCGCTGTCCAACCTCGACGCCGACGCCGAGCGCACCGTCGTCCTCGACCTGCGCGGCCGCGACGTCGTCGGTCACCACGCCCGCGTCCTGACCGCCCCCGAGCTCGCGACGCACAACACCCCCGACGCGCCCGACGCCGTCGCCCCGGTCACGCTGGACGCTGTGCGCCCGCACGAGCGCGGTCTCGAGGTCACCCTTCCGGCGCACTCGTACACGACGGTCACCCTGGACCTGGCGGGAGCGGACGAGGGCTGAGCACCGCACAGGCCCGGGCGCTCCCCAGGATCGAGTTATATAATTTCGAGGAGCGGTTGTTGAAAGTTATATAACTCCCCATACTGGGGAGCATGGAGGCGCAAGAGGTGAGCCGGGCCATCGCCGGCGGGGAGACGCTGACCGTCGAGTTCAAGGGCGAGCGGCGTCAAGCCCTCTCGGACAAGGAGCTCGCCGAGGCGGCGGCTTGTCTGGCGAACGCAAGCGGCGGTGTGCTGTTCGTCGGCGTGGAGGACGACGGAAGGATCACGGGCGCTCGTGCGCGCAACGGATCCCGTACCGATCCGGTGCGCGTGCAGGCTGTCATCGCCAACAACACGATTCCCCCACTGGCGACGCGGGCGTCCGTCGTCGAGCTGGACGAAGGCCAGGTCTTGGTGATCGAGGTCGAACAGGTCGCGACACCGGTCGGGACCAGCCAGGGCAAGTACACGCGCCGGGGCCTTCGGAACGACGGAATGCCCCAGTGCATGCCCTACCCGCTCCACGAGATGCTCAGCACAGCGACGAGTGTCGGCGAGACCGACTATGCCGTCCTTCGCGTGCATGGCGTCACATGGGACGACCTCGATCCCGCAGAGTTCGACCGCTTCCGCCGCCTGGCGGGCAGCCAGTCGGGTGACAACCTTCTCGCGACGATGTCCGACGTCGAGATCACCCGGTCGCTCGGTGTCGTCGAGGCGGACGGGCCGACCCCGGCTCCTCTCATGGGTGCCCTGCTGCTCTTCGGGACCCGCGGTGCTCTCGCACGGTTCGTGCCCACGCATGAGGCCTTCTTCCAGGTCATGCGCGGTTCAGCGATCGAGATCAATGATGAGATCGGGGGGCCCCTGCTCGCCACCGCGGAGGAGCTCTTCTCTCGGTTCGCCGCATACAACTCCGAGGAGGAGATCGACGCCGGCCTCGTCCGCATCTCCTTGCCGCGTGTTCCCGAACGGGCTCTGCGCGAGGCCGTCGCCAACGCCCTCGTGCACCGGGACTTCACCATGATGGGCGCGATTCGCCTCCAGGTCGGCGACGATGCCGTCACCGTCTCGAGTCCCGGCTCATTTCCTCGAGGAGTGCGTGTCGAGAACCTTCTCGACAGCAGCCGGCCGCGCAGCAGGTCCCTCGCCGATGCGTTCAAGCGAGCCGGCGTCGTCGAGCGCACCGGCCGTGGGATCCCGCGCATGTTCGAGAGCGCGCTGCGCATCGGCCGTGACGCCCCCGATTTCTCCCGGAGCACGTCGGACGCCGTCGTCGTCACATTTCCCACCCGCGCGGCAGACGCATCACTCGCCCGGTTCGTGTTCGAGCAGGAATCGAGCCGGGGAACTCCCTTCCCGCTCGCTGATCTCCAGGTGCTGCACGAGCTCCGCCGGGAAGGTGATCTCAGTGTGCGCGGGGCGGCGCTCCTGCTGCAGAAGACGGAGACGGAGGCCAGAGATGCCCTGACCAGGATGCTCGAGGCAGGGCTGGTCGAGCCTCGTGGGGCTGGCCGGGGTCGCCGCTACCATCTGTCTGCCGCGACCTACCGCTCGCTCCGATCCGACCCCGACTACGTTCGCGTCCGGGGCTTCGACAGGATTCAGCAGCGTCAGATGGTGCTCACCTTTGTCCGTGCCCACGGGCGAATCACGCGCGGCATCACCGCAGAGCTCTGTGCGATCGCGCCGACCGAAGCGTCAGCGCTCCTGCGCGCCATGGTCGATGACGGGGAGCTGGAGCTGCGCGGTGAGCGCCGCGGCGCGCACTACGTCCTCACCGAGTCGAGCGACTGAGGCTCCGTACGAGGCCGACGACCTTCGTCCGGTCGCCGGGGCACGGACCCGGGCGCTCTCATCTTCTCCTCAGAATCACCTGTCAGACTGCCTCGTCAGCCCGACAGGAGGAGCAACATGTCCAAGCTCTCGAAGGCGTTCTCCCTGGCCAAGAAGGCGTACGACGCGCACCAGTCGTCCTCGCGGGGATCTGGTCCCACCGCGCGGTCCGGGCCGTCGGACTGGCGCTCGGTGCTGGAGAGCGCCGTCGGTGGCGGCTCCCGCCCGTCGGCCGCCCCGCCGTCGTCGTCCGCAGGGAATCCCCGCACGAACGTCCCCGACGCGGACCGGCAGGCCATCGCCCGCTACGACTACCTGATGCGCACGGCCGAGCCGCACGAGGTCGAGCAGGTCCACGCCGAGGCGTTCGAGCGCCTCACGCCGCAGCAGCGCGAGGCGGTGCTGCAGCGCATGCGGGCCGACCTGCCGGCGAACGAGCAGCCGCGGTCGGCGAGCGTGGCCGACCTGTCTCGGGCAGCCGGTCGGTCCGAGGCGCGCCGGCCGGGCTCCATGCGCGCGATCCTCGCCAAGGTCGGGACCGGTGGGGCCGTGGCGGGTGCCGCCGTCGGCGCCGTCGGGCTCCTGGGGGTGGTCGCGGCCGGCGCTGCGGTGAGCAGCGTCGCCGGGCCGCTCCTGGCGGAGGCGGGGAACCTGGGGGTCGACTTCGACTCGCTCGCCTCGGGGATCGACCTGGGTGCGCTCGACGTCGGTGCGCTCGACGTCGAGGGCCTCACCTCCCAGGTCGGCGACGCCGGGACGGAGGCGGTCTCGGGGATCGGCGACCAGGTCTCGGAGGCCGGTCAGTCGCTGTCCGACCTCGCGGGCGGGTTCGACGTGCGCGACCTGTTCTGACGCGGGCGGCTCACGAGCCGTCGACGAGCAGGTCGACGGTGACGAGCACGTAGTCCTCGTCGCGCAGGTCGTCGATGATCTTCGGCACGGCGTCCACCGTGGTCGGGTGGATGTCGTGCAGGAGCACGTTGCTGCCGTCCTGCACCTGGTTCGCCACCTGACGGCGGACGTCCCGCGCGTCACGGGACTCCCAGTCCCGGCTGTCGAGGCCCCACAGGACGACGTCGAGTCCGGTGCGCGTCGCGAGCGATCGGACACGGCCGTCGACGTCGCCGTACGGGGGTCGCAGCAGGAACGGGGTGAACCCGGTGGCGTCGGTGACGGCGTCCTGGGTGCGGCGCAGCTCGTCGCGCACCTCGGCGTCGTCGAGGGTCGTGAGCTGCGGGTGGTTCCAGGTGTGGTTGGCCACCAGGTGCCCGCCGTCGACGACGGCCTGCGCGACCTCGGGCCGGGCGGCGACGTTGTCGCCCACCATGAAGAAGGTGGCGGGGGCGTCCTTGCGCTCGAGGATCCGCAGCAGCCGTCGGGTGTCCGCCACCGGGCCGTCGTCGAAGGTCAGCGCGACGCACTGGTCCACCCGGCAGTCGACGCCGTCGTCCCGGGCGTCCGCGCGGCTCTCGTCGACGATCTGGTCCAGCCGGTCCGTCCACAGCGACTCCGTGGTGCCGAGCAGCGTGTCGCGCAGGGCGACGGCCTCGTCCGGGTCGACGGCCGCGACCCCGGCGTCGAGGACCGTCTCGGCCTCGGCCACCGCCTCCTCGAGCGGTCGGAGCGTGCTTGCCCCGACGGTCCCCTCGAGGTCGGTCACGGCATCTGCCGCCTCGGTGGTGGCGGTCCGGAGCTCGTCGTGGGCCCACTGCCGGCGGGCCTCGACGACGGCGTCGCGCGCCTCGGCCACGTCGTCCGCCGCGGCGTCGAGGTCGGAGGGTGCCGGGTCGGAGCTCTCGACCACCTCGACCTGCACCCGCGGCAACGTCTGCGGACGGAACGGGTTCGGCCGGGTGACCTCCTCGACGGTGCGCGTCGTGACGGGGTAGGTCACCTCGGCGTCGCGGAGCCTGCCGGCCTCGTCGAGCGCGTCGGCGAGCGGTGCGCGGACGGCGTCGTCGGCCACCTGGCCCTCGCTGTCCGTGAGCACCGGCCGGGCCGCCTCGATCGCGTCGTCGAGGGCATCGAGGCTCGCGGTGTAGTCGGCCTCGGCGCGGGCGCGGGACGTCTCGGCCTCCTGGGTGACGCGGGCCACCTCGGCCTCGTGCTCCGCCGCGGCGTCGACCCAGGCCCGGTGCTCCAGCACGCCGACGACGACGGCGCCCACCGCGAGGAGGAGGACGACCGCCGCGGCGATCCACCACGCCGCGCGGCGACCCCGGCCGGGCGGGCGTGCGGCCGGCAGCTGTTCAGGGTCGGGTCCCGACGTGCTCACAGGGCGATTCTCTGGCGTCCGAGCCGTTCGGGCCAGCCCGGACCTGTCACGGCACGAGCGTGGACTCCCAGTGCCACGGCTCGGGCTTGGACCCACCGGGCTGCGCCCAGTCCGGGTTGACCCAGCCGAGGGCGGGCGCGTGCTCGTGGAGCCATGTACCACGCTCGCCGGCGTAGGTCTCGGGGCAGAGGTCGACGGCCAGGCCCCAGCCGTGGTTCGAGGTCCCCGGCGTGGCGGCCAGGTACCCCTTGGCGGCCTTCGTGGCGACCTGCTGGTCGTAGGAGCGGTAGCCGTCGGTGACGCACATCGGCTCGCCGAACCGTGCGGTGTAGAGGTCGTTCAGCTCGGCCAGGGAGCGGGCGACGTCGGCGCGGACGAGCACGGCGCCGTCCCACGGCGCGCAGAGCTGGTCGCTGGGCAGGCGCCCGTTCGACCAGCCGTCCTGGACGGGGGTGTCGCACCCCGGCGGGTTCTCGGGCGTGGGCTCCGGGGCGGGCTGGATGGTGCGGTCCTTGCGGGGGACGCGCTCGTCCGTGCGGGACACGGCCAGGTCCCGGTCCACCGTCACCGCGGGCGCCTGCCGCGCTGCCGGCGCGGCGGCAGCCCCTGGAGCGGCCGCTGCTGCCGGAGCCGCCGGCGCGGCGGGCGCGGTCGGGGCGGCCTGGGCGACGGGTGCCGGTGCTCGCGTGGTCGTGGCGGCGTCGTCGGTGGTCGTGGTGCGGACGACCGGTCCGGCCTCGGCCAGGTAGGTGCCGCCGGTGGCGAGCACCAGGGCGGCGGCCGCGGTGAGGGACAGCGTGGCCCGGGGTGCCGCGGAGGAGCGTCGCCGGGGCTTCTCGGCGAGGTGGCGACCGCGGACGGGTTCGCGCCGGGACCGGCGGGTTCCGGCCGGGGCGGGACCCTGCTGTGCGTGCTTCATGCTGCCGGTCCAGAGGTCCGACGGCGGTGGTCCGGTGGTGCGGCTGCGCGCGGGCACGCGTCGTTCATCGGTGCTCTCCTGACGCCTGCGGGGTTAGCTGTCGGGTTCGGGTCGGAGACTGACCCGGCCGGCGGCGCCGGCTTCACCCCGAGGGCGCTCGTGACGCCCGTGAAGTGGGTCCCCCGTCCCTGTCTGGTCCTGGAGCAGCGGATGGTGACAGGGCTCGGCGGCCCATCCGTGCACCTCGCGGGCGCGAGGTGAGGAGACCATATCCCCTGCGTGCGTGATTGTCACGAATCTGTAACGGTGGTGGTCAGCACCATCGAGCCGCCGTCGAACCGCGACCGTCCGCTCCCTGCCGGGGACCGGTCCGGCAGTGTGACGGAGGTCTCTCTTGACCTCAACGATGGTCGAGGTCCTACGGTCGAACAGTTCCACCCCGCCACGGAAGGACGGATCCACGATGACCGGATACACGCTGCCTGACCTGCCCTACGACTACAGCGCGCTCGAGCCGCACATCAGCGGCAAGATCATGGAGCTCCACCACGACAAGCACCACGCCGCCTACGTCGCGGGGGCGAACACGGCGCTGGAGAAGCTGGCCGAGGCCCGCGAGTCCGGCGACCTCGCCACGGTGAACCTCCACGAGAAGAACCTCGCGTTCCACCTCGGCGGGCACACCAACCACACGATCTTCTGGCACAACCTCTCGCCCGAGGGCGGCGGCGAGCCCGAGGGCGAGCTGGCCGAGGCCATCAAGGACCAGTTCGGCTCCTTCGCCGCCTTCCAGGCCCACTTCGCCGCCACCGCGACCGGCATCCAGGGCTCCGGATGGGCCGTGCTCGGCTGGGACTCCCTCGGTCAGAAGCTGCTGATCTTCCAGCTCTTCGACCAGCAGGCCAACGTCCCGGTCGGCATCGTCCCGCTGCTCATGCTCGACATGTGGGAGCACGCCTTCTACCTCGACTACCTCAACGTCAAGGCCGACTACGTCAAGGCGTTCTGGAACATCGCCAACTGGCGCGACGTCGCCGCCCGCCTCGACCGCGCCCGCACCCAGACCGCAGGCTTCATCGCCTGAGGCCCACCCGTCGAGCGTCTCTGTTCCTCCCGGACCTACGGCTGATCTCGGAGGAATCGAGACGCTCGACCGGTCTTCGCCTCCCGAGGCCCAGCGAACCGGTGCCTGCCAACGACCAGGAGGCATGCACCGGTAGGCCCCCCGGCCCCGCGACGACACGGTGTCCGCACCCAACTGGTTCGGGCGCGGCTACGCCATCGCCTCGACCGTGCGGGTGGTGGCCGGGCCGGAGATCTCGATGTCGCGCAGCACCTCGGCGTCGGTCAGCGCCGTGCGCAGGTCGCGGCGGACCGCCGGGTCGTCCACCCGACCCTTGCGGGCGCGCGGGGCGGGCCTGCCGTCGTCGATCACGGCGGCGAGCGTCTCGGAGCTTGCTGCGTACGCTTCCTCGGCCTCGGCACGGGAGTCCTCTGCCGTGGCGTCCAGGCGCGCGACGTCACGCGGTGAGCGACGTGTCTCCGCAGAGGTGCACGGGCATGCCCAGACCGGCGAACAGCGCCGCCTTGGCAGTCAGCGCACGGTCGGCGGTCTCGGCGTCGGTGGCGTAGGCGACGTTGAGGTGGTTGGCCTTGTGCCGCGCCATGAACTGGTCGCGGCTGACGCCGTGCAGGACGGCGTGCATGATCGGCCACTCAGGGTTGGTGGCCTCCTTGCGGCGCCGGGTCTCATGCTCGGGCAGCTCGACCACGGAGGCGCGACCGAGGTCGACCTGGAGGATGCCGTCGGCGATGTAGACGCGGGACCACACGATCTCGCCCGGTCGGCAGACACCGTTGACGGTGGAACCGCCGGCAGGAAAGAACACCGGGTCCTGACGCCATCCCTCGGCTCCGGAATAGCCGCCGGCCAGGTGTGATGCGGGCACGGAACCGGAGATCTCGAAGACCCAGACGAAGCGCCCGTCGTACTCCTCGCCCCAACGGACGTCGTGCAGCGTGGTGGCAGGGTCGAGGCCCATCGCGGTCCAGATGCGATTGGTCACCAGAGCATCGACGGCGACACCTTCGTCCGCCTCGTTGAAGTGCGGCAGGGCACGACCTTCCCAGAGCACGCGCTGCCCGTCACGGGAGCGCACGGGGGGCCGCTGGACGTTGTTGAGCAGGCCCTCGGCCAGGTCCGACGCGGGCGAGAGATCCTTGAGTCCCTGCTGGTACTGGATCCCGACGGCGTCCAGGCCGAAGTCGTCCGCGATCCGCAGCGCGGCGATGTACATCTTGTGCTGCCATCGCAGCTGGGAGGCGGTGAGTTCCGTCTTCTCGTCGGTGCCGAGCCGGAACGTCATCCCGGCGTCCTCCAGCCAGCGCTGGACGGCGTCGGCCTCGGCGTCGGGGACCCGCTGCATCTCCGCCCAGAGCGCCGACTGGGACAGGCGCTCCTTGTAGATCCCGATGCGGTTGAGCAGCTCGTCGTCGAAGATCGCGTTGTACATGCCCATGCAGCCCTCGTCGAAGACGCCGATGATGGCCTTCTCGCGCAGGAGCTGGGCGGACAGGACCTCGCCGAGCTGCGTCTCGGGAGAGTCCGGCAGCGTGGGCAGCGGGTGCACGTGCGAGGTGTCGTGCTCGATGGTCCCCGTGGTGATCCACGAGCTGACGGAGTCCTGGAACCACTGGTCGCTACCGTCCACGGTCCACACCGTGGAGTACGGACGTCCCATCTTGGTCATGCCGGCGTTGAGTCCGAGCAGACCGACCAGCCCGGGCCAGTCACCGGCGAAGTTGGCGACGGTCAGGATCGGTCCCCGATGAGTGCGGAGGCCGGCGAGGACGTGATGGCTGTACTGCCACACGGCCTGCGCGACGACGAGAGGTGCGTCCGGGGGGATCGTGGCGAACACGTCGAGCCCCATGCGTTGGGAGCTGATGAAGCCGTGACCCGTGGCGGGGTCGATCCCGTTGGCCCGCGAGACCGTCCATCCGTGCCGGGCGAAGGTTTCCTCGACGATGCGTTCCAGCTCGACCTGGGTGGGCCAGCCGGCGACGTTGGCGGACTCGCGCAGGTCTCCGGAGGCGACGAGGTAGACCGTCCTCTCGGGAGCAGGTGACTCGGGCAGGAGGTCGGGGACGTCGTAGCTGGTGGTGCTCATGAGTGCTCCTTCGGGGCGTGCCGTGATGGTGGCGGGCGGCGCGAGTCAGCGCGACAACGCGTGCACGACGTCGCGCGTGGCGGGGTAGAGGTCGCGGTAGTGCGCGTACAGGCGGTCGTAGGTGTCCCGCTGGGACAGGTCGGGCTCGCAAGTGGCGGCCGGCGGGTTCCACCGGGAGGCGTCGACGTCGTCGACGAGCCCTGCGGCGAGCATGGCGGAGCCGTAGGAAGCGCCGATGGTGCTGGTCGGCAGGACCTGCCGCAAGCCCGTGACGTCCGAGACGATCTGGGTCCACAGGCCGCCACGGGTCCCGCCGCCGACGGCGACGACACGGTCGATACGGGCGCCGGCGGCCTGCATGGTCTCGATGTTGTGCCGGACGCCGAGGGCGGTGGCCTCGAGCGATGCCCGGTACAGGTCGCCGCGGGTGTGCTCGAGGGTGAGCCCGACGACCACGCCGCGTGCCTTCGGGTCGAGGAGCGGGGTCCGCTCACCGGCGAAGTAGGGGAGCATCAGCAGACCGTTCGCGCCAGACCCGGACACGGCTGCTTCGGCGGTCAGCGTCGTGTGGTCGGAGCCGGTCAGGTCGCACACCCAGGAGGTCAGCGCCCCGGAGGTCGCCAGTCCGCCGGCCAGGTTGTGTGCCCCGGGGAAGGCGCCGAGGGTGCCCCACATGCTGGGCGAGCGCATCGGCTCGTCGACGGTCGCGACGAGAAAGGTGGTGGTGCCGTACATGATCATCAGGTCACCGACGTTCTGGGCATCGACGCTCACCGCTTCGGACCACGCGTCGATGGTGCCGGTGGTGACGGGCGTGCCCGCGGGGACGCCGGCGATGGCGCGCTCCGTGGTGCCGGCCTGCTCGCCGGGCCATCGCAGCCGCGGCAGCGGGAGTCCGGGGGCGACGTGCTCGGCCCACTCGTCGATCCACGAGCGCGACCGCGGGTCGTACAGAGGCGTGCACTGCGACGCCGAGTGATGGTCGAGCACGTAGGCACCGGTGAGCCGGTGGACGAGATAGCTGGCCGGCATGAGCAGGTGGCGGGTGGCGGCGTAGGTCTCCGGTTCGACGTCGCGCAGCCAGGCGATCTTCGGTCCGGCGGCCTGCGACGAGAGGGCGGATCCGCAGCGACCCAGAATCGCGTCCGGACCGAGTGCGCTCTCGATGCGGACGATCTGCTCCGTGGCGCGTGTGTCGACGCCGTAGAGAATGGCGGGACGCAGCGGGGTGCCGTCCTGGTCAGCGGCGACCACGCACGGGCCCATCCCGGAGACGCCGAGGGCGGCGACCCTGGCGTCGGCGGGGAGGCCGTCACGGCTTTGCGTACCCGGTGCGAGGTCCGCGGTGAGCTCGGTGACGATCTCGACGAACTCCTGCCACCAGATGGCGGGGTCCATCTCCACGTGGCCGGGCGCCGGGCGCTCCACGGTGTGCTGTCGGGAAGCGGTGCGCAGGATCACCCCGTCGGCGGCGGTGAGGACCCCCTTGGTGCTCGAGGTGCCGACGTCGACCCCGACGAAGAGAGGAACTGACATGGCGACAGCATTGCAGTAATCGATTACAGTAGCAACCGAGCGCTGCGGGTCCGACGATGCCGTCGTTCAGCAGGTGGTCGGCGTCGCCTGCACCACGAGCTGGACCGGAGCGTCCTCGTCCCTCAGGCGCTGCAGGAGCAGCCGCGTGGCCGTCGTGCCGAGCTCGCGCGGTGCGAGCGGGACCATCACCAGGTCGCCGGTGCGCGAGGTGGCGAAAGGCAGCTCGCCGACGATCCCGATCCCGAGCGCCGGTCCGTCGCCCGCGCGGGCCCGGGCCCGGGCCTCCGCAGGTGAGGGGGCGGGCGCACCGTGCGCGGTCGCGAGAGCGCGGAGCGCGCCGACGCCGACCAGGTTGTTCGTGGCCACGATCGCGTCCGGGGGGTCTGGACGAGCCAGCAGCGACACCGCGGCGTCGAGGCCGCCGTCGACGCGGAAGTTGGCGTGCACCAGCAGCTCCTCGTCGGGGTGCCGGCCCGCGTCGCGCAGAGCGCGGCGCCAGCCCTCGGCGCGTTCGACGGCGGTACTCGTGGTGCGAGATCCGGTGACGCAGGCGATCCGCCGGAAGCCACGTCCCAGCAGCATGCTCGTCGCTCGACGGCCCAGCTCGCTGTTGTCGAATACCACCTGGTCGACGTCGCTGTCGACCTGACGGTCGAAGAGCACCACGGCCCTGCCGCGCTTGCGCAGTCCGTCGATGCGGGGGGCGCCGTCCGCCGGGGCGAGCACCACGCCGGCCATGTTCTCGTGCTCGGCGACCTCCAGGTACCGCGCCTCCTTGACCGGGTCGTCGTCGGTGTTGCACAGGACGACCGAGTACCCGGCCTCCCGGGCGACGTCCTCGACCCCGCGCGCCACCGCGGTGAAGAACGGGTTCTCGACGTCGGGCAGCACCAGGGCGACGACGTCGCTCGAGCGGCGGCGCAGGGACCGCGCCGTCCGGTCGGGCACGTAGCCGAGCTCGGCGACGGCGGCACGGACGGCGGCGACCGACTCCGCGCGCACGTTCTTTCCGTTGAGCACGCGCGAGACCGTGGCCGTGGAGACGCCGGCGCGACGAGCCACGTCGATGATGCGGGGCACGAGTCCTCCCGGGACGGTGGTGTGCGACCAGTCTGGACCACGAGTGGAGAGGCGGTGACCTGGGCGGACGTCGGCGGCTTGCAATCGCCAGTCTCGAGGTCTACGTTAACGGTTAACCGTTAGCAGTAATCGATTGCAGGACGAGGAGGTCCCATGAGCATCCGGGAAGGTGGGTTGGTGTCCGCGGCGTTCAGCGTCCGCCCCGCCCCGGCGCTCGGACAGCACGTCGTCGACCATCTCCGGCGGCTCATCATCACGGGTGAACTGCGGCCCGAGACCCACCTGGTCGAAGCACAGCTCTCCCGGGCCTTCGACGTCAGCCGGGGTCCGGTCCGTGATGCACTGCGTCAGCTCGAGACCGAGGGGCTCGTCGAGTCCCGCCGCCGCGGCGTCTTCGTCATCGGCCTGACGCTCGACGACATCGACGAGCTGTACGTGCTGCGACGGCTCCTCGAGATCGAAGCGGTCCGGCTGTGCCTCGCCCGCGACGACGTCGAGCACGCCGCCGCGCGGGCTGCCCTGGAACGGATGGACAGCGCGGCATCGGTCCAGGACGCCGAGGCGTTCGCCACGGCAGACCTGGACTTCCACTCCGCCTTCTACCTCGCCGCCGGACATCGCCGCCTGGAATCGATCTGGCAGCAGTACCGCCCCACCTTCGCCGGAATGCTCGCCGTGACGAACGCCGAGGACCAAGACCTGGCCCCGACGTTCGCCGACCACGTCGAGCTGCTCCGCGTGGTGGAGGTCGGTGACGAGCACCAGGCGCTCAAGCTGCTCGCCGACCACCTCGACGGTTCGCGCCGACGGATGCTCACCGCCTACACCCGGTTCGTCACCGAAGCCGTCACCTAGACCGGTCGCGCCCCGCGTGCGGGCGCGCCACCGGCTGACACCAGCCGGACAGATCTCCAGTACCGACAAGGGAGTTGTTACCCATGATCCGACGTACCCCGCGCACCCTCGCTCTGACCGGGACGATCGCAGCGACCGGACTGACGCTGGCCGCATGCTCCACCGGCGACTCCGCCGGCGAAGCGTCCTTCCCGGACGACGACGTCACCCTCATCGTCCAGGCCGCGGCCGGTGGCGGATCCGATCTGACGTCGCGAGCGCTGGCCACCGAGCTCGAACCGGTGCTCGGCCAGTCCGTGGTCGTCGAGAACCGTCCGGGGGCCGCCGGCTCCACCGCGATGCAGTTCGTCGCGGACCAGGACGCCGACGGCTACACGATCGGCTTCTCGCCGGTCGAGATCGCGATGCTCGGCCACGAAGGCTACGACGTCGACCCGGCCGACTACGACTTCCTGGGCCAGATCATGCTGGCTCCCGGGGTGCTCGTGGTGCCCGCCGACAGCCCGTACGACACGCTCGAGGAGTTCATCGACGCCGCTCAGGGCGAAACCCTCGCCGTGGCCAACTCCGGTGCAGGTTCGATCTGGGAGGCGGCGGCGCTCGGGCTCGCCGCTGACACCGGTGCGCAGCTCGAACCCGTCCCGTTCGACGGGGGCGGGCCCGCGCTGGCTGCCGCCGTCGGCAGTCAGGTCGACGCGGCCGTCGCCGGTGCCGGCGAGGTGTCGGCCGCCGTCGCGGACGAGCAGGTCAAGGCGCTCGCCGTCTTCCACGATGAGACGTACCCGGACCTCCCGGACGTACCGACCGCCGCCGAGGCCGGCTACGAGCTCGAGTTCGGTGGCTGGGGCGGCATCTATGCCCCCGCCGGCCTGCCCGACGAGGTGCGCGCGACGCTCGAGGCCGCCATCGAGGAGGCCGCGACGTCCGACGGGTTCGTCGAAACCGTCTCGGGCTCGGGCAACCTCCCCGTCTACAAGACCGCCGACGAGTTCACCGCGTTCGTCGACTCCGAGTACGACCGCTTCGGGACGTTGCTCGGGGACGACTGATGAACGACGCATGCACGACGCCCCCGAGCCCGGGAACCTCCGACCAGGATGTTCCCGGGCCCGGGGACGGGTGGAAGGAGCACGAGGTGTCGCAGGACCTCACCGCCGACGTCGACGGCGCCGCTGACCCTGTGCAGGACGCGGTCACGGACCGCAAGGACGCCGACGACCAGGCCTACGCGCCGCCGTCGGCCCGCCCGTCCCGGTGGCTGGAGCTGGTCGCCGCAGGGACCGCGCTCGTCCTCATGGGCGCACTGGCCCTTGAGGCGCGTCGGCTCGAGGTGCGCACCGAGACCGGAGGCATCGACCCCCGCTGGTGGCCCGAGCTGCTGGGCGTCACCGGCGCGGTCCTCGCCACCGCGCTCCTCGTCGTCGCCGCCGTCCGGACCGTCGACCGCGGTGACCTGGAGGCCACCACGCGCGGCGGCCTCCTCCGTCTCGTGGCCACCGTGGCGGTGACAGCGGTCTACCTGCTCCTCTGGCCCGTCGTCGGCTTCCTCGTGGCGACCGTGGCCTTTCTCCTGGCGCTCACCGCCCTCTTCGGCGGGCGCGGTTGGCGCACGCTGGTCCTCTTCCCCGTGCTGACGACGGCCGGCGTCTACCTGCTCTTCCACACGCTTCTCGAGGTGCCGCTGTGAACGTCGTCGTCGACGGGTTGACCCCGCTGCTGGACCCGACCGTGCTCGTCTGCCTGCTCGCCGGCCTGCTGGTCGGCACCCTGGTGGGTGCGTTCCCGGGGGTCACCGGATCCATGGCCGTCGCCCTGGCGGCCGGGTTCACCCTCACGCTCGAACCCGTCCAGGGTCTCGCGGTGCTGCTGACCATCTACGTGGGTGCGAACTACGGCGATCGTGTCCCGTCCATTCTTGTGAACACGCCCGGCACGCCCGCCGCGATCGCGACCACGCTGGACGGCTACCCTCTCGCCAAGCAGGGGAAGGCAGGGCTGGCCCTCGTCGCCTCGTCGATGGTGACCACCGGCGGCATCCTCGTGTCGATGGCGGTCTTCCTGGTGGCTGCCCGCCCGATCGCGCAGCTCGCGTTGGAGTTCGGGCCTGCCGAGATGTTCGCACTCGTGGTGTTCGGCATGACGGTGATGATCTCCATCTCGTCGCGATCGCTGCTCAAGGGAGTCATCGCCGGGATCGTCGGGCTGGCCGTGGCGACCGTTGGCCGGGACCCGATCACCGGTGACGAACGATTCGTGTACGGCTTGAACGATCTCAACTCGGGCCTGCCGTTCATCGCGGTCATCATCGGACTCTTCGGCATCGCCGAGCTGTTCGACCAGCTGCTCACCCACCGCGAGCACCATGTCAGGCCCCTGTCGGCCCTCGGCCGGTGGTGGCCCACCCGTGGCGAGGTCAAGAAGATGGGCAAGCCGTTCGCGCTGGGGTCGGTGGTCGGCACCGTGGTCGGCGTGGTCCCGGCGGCCGGCGGCGACATCGCCGGGCTGATCGGCTGGGACCGCGCGAAGCGGATGTCCGCCGAGCCCGAGAAGTTCGGCAAGGGCTCGCTCGAGGGCCTCGCCGCGGCGGACACCTCGTCGAGCGCGACGCTGGGCGGCTCGTTGACCACGACGATGGCGCTCGGGATTCCAGGTGACTCGGTCATGGCCGTCATGGTCGGGTCGATGGTCATCTGGGGGCTGCAGCCGGGACCGTCGCTGTTCGGCAACAACCCCGACCTGGTGATCACCATCGCGACGATCATGATCGTCGCGACGGTCCTGTCTCTCGCGATCAGCCTGGTGCGCATGCGGGGCATGGTGCGGCTGCTGGACCTGCCACGGCACTTCCTGTGGGCCGGCATCCTCGTCTTCTGTGTGGTGGGCACCTACACCACCACCAACAACATGTACACGGTCTGGGTGATGCTGGCCTCCGGCGTGGTGGGGGTGCTCATGAAGCGCACCGGCTTTCCTGCTGGACCCGTGGTCCTCGGCCTCTTGCTGGGCCCGCTCGCCGAGGCCAACCTGCGGCGGGCGCTGCTGATCGACGGGCCGACCACGCTGGTGACCCAGCCCATCGCCGCGGTGCTCCTGGTGCTCGCGCTCGTCGGCCTCGCAGCGCCGCTCGTGGCTCGTGCCCGCACGGCACGGGGCGAGCGTGCGGAGCGCGACGCGGCAGAGCGTTCGGGAGGGTCGCGATGACCACGGTCGACGACGCGGTCGTGCGCCGCTGGGTCTGCGTGGACGACCCCCGGTGGCGCCAGGCCCACGCCTCCACCGTGCTGACCGTCGGTCACGAGGTGCTGGCGGCGTGGTTCGCGGGGACACGTGAGGGAGCGCCCGACACCCGTGTCTGGCTGGCGCGGAGGAACGCCTCCGGTCGCTGGGGCGTGCCACGCATGGTGCTCGAGGCGGACGAGCCGCACTGGAACCCCGTGCTCGCCCGGGGACCTGATGGCGAGGTGTGGCTGTTCGTCAAGCGTGGAGCCACCATCTCGGCGTGGTCCACCTGGGTAGCCCGCTCGGACGACGGCGGCCGCAGCTGGTCCGACGCCGTCGAGCTCGTCCCCGGGGACTTCGGCGGCCGGGGCCCGGTGAAGAACCCGCCGGTCCTCCTCGAGGAGGGCGCCTGGCTGGCGCCCGGGTCCCTCGAACAGTGGCAGGATCCGCCTGCCTGGTACCCGTTCGTGGACCGGTCGACGGACGGCGGACGGACGTGGGCGCCGGTCCCGGTGCCGATGGACCGTGCCGCGCTGCGGGGCGCCGGCGCGATCCAGCCCGCGCTCTGGACGGGCTCCGACGGCGTGGTGCACGCGCTCCTGCGGACCACGGAGGGCGTCGCCTACCGGTCGTGGTCGGACGACGGCGGGCGCTCCTGGGCCACAGCGGTGCCGACGTCGTTGCCCAACAACAACTCCGGGCTGACCGTCGTCGGGCTGCCGGACGGGCGTGCTGCGTGCGTCCACAATCCTGTCTCCGGGGACTGGGCCCCGCGCTGCCCGCTCGTCGTGTCCGTGTCGGACGACGACGGACTCACCTGGAGCCAGGTCGTGGTCGTCGAGGACGGACGGACACCCGTCGCCGACCGACCCCTCCTCGAGCCCGAGCTGCCCGCCGCGGGCCATGGGTTCGACCCGGCCGACGGCGGCGTCGCCACCAGCGGCGTCGGCGAGTACTCCTACCCGTCAGCGGTCCTGACCGCCGAGGCGCTACTGATCACCTACACCTGGCAGCGTCGCGGCGTGGTCGAGGCGCGCGTCCCGCTCGATCTGCTGGACCCCTCGCCCGCACCAGTGACGACCTCCGCGGGCTCCGCCCGCCCTCTCCCCGGAAGGACACCATGACTGCACGAATCGTCAGTGCCGTCCCCGTCCCGTTCCTCGCGGACGGCACGGTCGACGGAGACACGTTCGACGCCACGCTCGAGGCGATCGCTCCCCACGTCGGCGGCGCGCTGATCGCCGGGACGACGGGTGAGTTCCCGGCCCTGGAGGACGACGAGCGCATCGACCTCTTCCGCCGCGCCGCGGCGGTGCTCGGCGCGGAACGTGTGATCGCCCACCTCGGGCACGCGAGCTCCCGCCAGGTGCTCCGGCTGGCTGACCGGACGGCCGAGATCGGCATCCACCGGTTCGCGCTCCTCACGCCCTACTACCTGCCGACGGACGGCGACGGTGTGGTGGACTTCTTCCGTGCCCTGACCGAAGCGCGGCCGGAGGCGCAGGTGTACGCCTACCTCTTCCCGGAGCGCACCGGGCTCCACGTCGAGCCCGGGACGCTCCGTCGGATCATGGCCCTGCCGGGCATGGTCGGGGTCAAGCTCTCGGGTGCCGCGGCAGCACGCCTCGCGGACTACGCGGCGGTCCTGGAGGACGGTCAGGAGCTCTACTCGGGGGACGACGGGACGCTCCCGCAGGTGCTCGCCGCCGGCGGGACGGGTGTCGTCTCCGGTGTCTCCAGCGCGTTCCCCGAGACGTTCGCCACGCTGGCGGCCGCGCTCGACGGGCAGGATCCGGATGCCGGCCGGCTGCAGGACGTCGTGCGCAGGATCGTGCCCCTCGTCGGGCCGACCGTGCCGCGGCTCAAAGAGGCCCTGGGTGCACGCTCGGGCGCTGCATGGCGCTCACGCATGAGCCTGCCGGCGGTCGACGAGGCGACCCGGTCGGACATCCGTGCCGTCGTGGCCGAGCACCGGTGAGCGCGTCGTCCGGGTCGCGTGTGGCCGTCGTGGGCAGCGCGAACATCGACACCGTGGTGACGGTGGACCGCCACCCTGGCGCAGGAGAGACGGTGCTCGGCGGTGACGCACGGCGTTCGCCGGGCGGCAAGGGTGCCAACCAGGCGGTCGCCGCCGCGCGCGCCGGAGGCGCCGACGTCGCCTTCGTCGCTGCCGTCGGCACCGACGACGGTGGTGACCTCCTGCTGGGGTCGTTGGCCGCTGCGGGCGTGGACGTCACGGCGGTCCGTCGCGTGCCCGGACCCACCGGGGCGGCGCTGATCTCGGTCACGCCGGCCGGGGAGAACGCGATCGTCGTCGCACCGTGCGCCAACGCGCGTCTGCGGATCGACGACGACGCGGAGCGGGTCGTCCGTGGGGCGGACGTCGTGCTCGCCCAGCTGGAGGTCCCCCTCGAGGTCGTCGCCGCCGCGGCCCGGGCCAGGCGCCCCGGGACGCCGCTGGTCCTCAACGCGGCACCCTCGCAGTCGCTGCCGGACGCGCTCTGGCAGCAGGTTGACATCCTCGTGGTCAACGAGCACGAGGCGTCGGATCTTGCTGCCGCCGGTGAGGATCGCGTCGACCCTGGGGTCCTCGCCACCAGGCTGCTCGACCGGGTTCCCGCCGTCGTCGTCACGCTCGGTGCTGCCGGCGCCCTGGTGGCCCGTCGCGGCCGAGGCGTGGTCGCCGTCCGGGGGTCCGCGGTGCACGTGGTCGACACGACGGGGGCGGGCGACACGTTCTGCGGTGTGCTGGCTGCCGGGCTCGCTCGCGGTGCCGACCTCGTCGCGGCAGTGCGACCGGCTGTTGTCGCCGGTTCCCTCGCGGTGACGAGGGTGGGAGCCCAGGAAGCCGTTCCGGGTCGCGCGGAGCTCACCGCAACCCTGGAGTCCTGAACCGGACGGGCGCCACCTGCTCCCGGTCGTACACCCCGGACACCGGGTGTGGTCCGACGAGCGAACCCAGCCACGAGGACCGACCGCGCAGCGATCGGCTGCTGATGACCGCGGCGCTGGCGATGGTCGTCCCCGCGACGGCGGCGGGCGGCAAGGTGGTGTTCGCCGCCGTCATGATCGGCTCCGGCGTCCGCTTCGTGGTCACCGGCATCTCGGAGTTCACGGCGCTGTAGGCCGCGCGCGGGTTCGTCCTCGAGGATGTCGACCAGCACTCGTCCCGGCTCGCGGTGCTGCGACGCGGTGCCGGCCTCGAGCCGCTGCGGGACGATCTGGAGGAGCAGGTCGAGGGGATCATCCGGTCGGCCGGGTGCGCCACGCGCTCTGAGAGGCCGCGTCCGGTCCGGGGCGCGCCCGTCCGTCGGTCGCCCTCCTCGACGGTCGCCATGGGTTCCGGGGTGTTCCGAGGATCTCGGATCAGCACGAACAGGACCAGGACGGCCATGACGGCGACACCCGACCCACATGGCTTGCTGTCACCCGGCGACGAAAGCGTCCTGGGCTGCTACGAGGACCTGCTCGGCGTGCGGACCGACGTCCTGGCTGGCGGTGGCGGCGTTCGAGACTCCCTCGCCGGCCCTGGCCGCGACGTCGGCAGGGACGCGCGAGAGACGGTCGGCGATCGTGTCCTGGTAGCGCGCGACCAGCAGGGCGATGCCGAGCGCGGCTCCCAGCTCGCGCGTGAGGCCGGTGATCGCGGACCCCACTCCTTGCTGCTCCCGTGGCAGGGAGGAGGTGATGGCCTCGGTCGACGGGGTCAGGCCCAGTCCTGCACCCAGCCGCATCGCGACCAGACCGGGCAGCACGCCGACGTAACCGCCGTCGGCCGAGACGAGGCCGGCCAGGAGCGCGAGGCCGACGGTGGCGATGCCGAGCCCTGTCACCATGGTGGTGCGAACCCCGGCACGGGAGGCGAAGCGGGAGTGCGAGTCCGGAGGCGAGCATCATCAGCAGCGCCATGGGCATCATCCCGAGGGTGGCGAGCAACGCGCGCCAGCCGAGGACCACCTGGAAGAACGAACGGGTAGAGCACGAGGGAGACGCCGCCCAGAACGCGATGCGGCGCCACCTGGCCGACGTCGGGGCCTCCTCCTGACGGTCCCCGGGACGGTCTCTTCTCAAGGGTGCCCCATGCCGCGTGCGGTGACACCGGCGGTCGGTGGACGGCTCGTCCAGGCCGGTGCGAGGATCCGGCCATGACGACGACGTTCCCGGCGACGGGCGGACCAGCGCCACTGCCGCCGTCGCCGCGCAAGTCGTCGAGGCGCGCGGGGCCTCCCGATCCGTTCCCGCGGGGTCGCCCGCCCGCCTCCTGGTTCAACCGGGTGCTGGCGGTGCTGCTCGACTCAGCGCTCGTGTCGTCCGTCGCGTGGTTCGCGACCGGCAGCGCGCCGTCGTTCGCGACCTTGCCGACGTGGGGGGGCACAGGACCCGCCGCTGGCGCCGGAAGCCGTCGCGTGGGTTGGCTGGACGATGCTCGGGCTCGCGGTGCTGCAGGCCTACACCGGCGCGACGCCGGGCAAGCGGGTGGCCCGGCTCGCGGTGGTCGACGCCGGGTCGGGCCGCCCGATCGGCCTGCTCGGCACCGTGCTGCGCTGGTTGGCGCACCTCCTCGACGCGATCCTCATGATCGGCTATCTGCGCGCCGCCTGGCACCCGGAGGGCCGGACGTTCGCCGACTCCCTGCTGGGGACCGTGGTCCAGCACACCGTCCGGCCGCGGCCGCACCGGTGGGTCGCGTGGTGCCGGCAACGGCGTGACCGGCACGCTCCGTGGCTGCGGTGGCCCTCCGTGGTGACGAGCGCCGTCGCGCTGGTGGTGTGCGCCGCCGCGGCGGCCGGGAGCCTGACGGCCGGCGGGGGTGCCGCGGAGCGCAGCGCGGACGGGACGACGTCGTGCGTCAGCACCGGGCCCTTCGCGGCGACGGCGATGGTCAGCAGTTCGGTGTCGAGCTCGTGGGCGTCCCGGCTGGGCGTCGAGCGCACGACGGAGCAGTCCTGGCGGGTCGCCGCCGGGTGGTCCACGGGCCTCGGCCTGGACGCTACGGACAACCCGACCGTGACGGTCGGCGAGGCGGTGCTGAGCGTGCGGTCGGCGGACGGGCGCTCGTACGAGGCCGACGCCCCGACGACGGAGTCCGATGTCGATCCACTGTGGTGGTCGATGCCCGACCAGGTCGCCGCGACGGATCTCGAGGTGCCGGAGGACGTCTCGGGCTGGGACGCCCGGGTCGTGCTGCTCGGCGACGACGGCGCCGTCCTCGCCGAGTGCACGGCGCCGGTCCCTGCCGTCGAGGCCGTCGGGAGCGCCTGATCTCGGTCCGAGCCGACCACGAGCGTCCCTGTTCGTCAGGAATCAGCGGTCGAATCCTGACGGACAGAGACGCTCGTGGCGGGTGAGGTCAGAGACCGGCTTCGGCCAGTCCTCGCTGCCAGTCGGCCAGGTCGTCGATCTTGTCCCCGAGGGCCTGCCCGGCGTCGTCGTCGCGCACGAGGGCGTCGGCGAGCTTCGCCGTCGTGCGGAGGGTGATGGCCGCCTTCCACGGCTTGTCCGCCTCGGCCGCGTCCTGGGCGCGGTCGAGCTTGCGGTCGATGAGCCGGACGGCGACCCGGTCACGTGCCGTGTCGGCCGGCAGCTCCTCGACCAGAGCGTCGACCTCGGACCAGGTGACGCAGTTGCCGCCGCCCTCGACGGCGCCCGCCGTCCACTGGACGCCGCGCAGCACGGAGGTGAGGAAGGTCGGGTCCGACCAGGACTCGTCGACGTGGCCCGCGCCCTGGTGCCAGGAGCGGCCGCCCTCGAAGTTCTGGCACCAGGCGATCGGATGGTCCTCACCCATGGTGCCGCCGTCGTACGTCGACTCGTCCAGGGTCATCAGCACGTGCACGTCGCCGCGCGGGTTGAGCGTGTAGTTGTACCACTCGTCCCAGCGCTCCCACTCGAGCGGGACGCCCTGCATGGAGGGGTGAGCGGGGCTCTCGACGCGCATGGTGGCGGTCTGCTGCTGCGGGTGCCCGGCGAACCGTGCCCCGCCGCCGATGAGCTGGGTGAACCAGCTCGAGGTGTGCATCGTGTCGGTGGCGGCGTGGATCCCGACGACGCCGCCACCGCCGTGCACGTAGCCCTGCAGGGCGGTGAGCTCGGCGTCGTCGAGCAGCCGCGGCTGATCGGGGTCGAGGTTGTTGGTGTTGTCCACCGGGGAGACGAACACGATCGAGCCGTACTGGGACAGGTCCTGCGCCGAGGTGAACGGCGTGGAGTCCATCGTGAGGTCGGGCTGGCCGGGGGAGCCTGGCCCCCACCAGCCGCCGGAGTCGTTCGGCGGGTCCCACACGTCGACGTCGAAGCCGTGCTCGGCGCCGAGGTCGATCAGGGCGTGGGTGGTCTCGTCGATGTGGGAGTGGCGGAACCCGAGGGTCTTGCCGACGACGAGGATCTCGTCGAGGTCGCCGTCCCCGCCGGCAGCCGTGGCCGGTGCGGCGGCGGCAGCCAGGCCGACGGCGGTGGCGGTCGCGGTGACCAGGGAGAGTGCACAACGGGTGGTGGACTGTCGGATTCTCATGACGCTCCTTCGCGCACGGGTCCATTCGTTGACCCGTTCAACTTAACCGCGCCGCGGCGTTCTGGCTACCACTCGGCAGAAGATGACGGACCTTCGGCAGAAGAGGCCCCTGGTCACCGCCGCCTCAGCGGATCCTGCGGCGGTAGGCCGCGATCGCCGCGACGTGGCCGCCGGCGACGACGCCGACGAGCCAGGCGAGGGCCACCCAGATGTCGTCGCCGACCGGCTCCTCGGCGAACAGCGCGCGGAGCGTGTCCACGACGGGCGTCACGGGCTGGTGCTCGGCGAACCAGGCGACCGGGCCCGGCATCGTGCCGGTCGGGACGAACGCCGAGCTGATGAACGGCAGGAAGATCAGCGGGTAGCTGAACGCGCTCGCACCGTCCACGGTCTTCGCCGACAGCCCGGCGACGACGGCGAGCCAGGTGAGGGCCAGCGTGAACAGCGTCAGGATCCCGCCGACGGCGAGCCAGGCGCCCACGGAGGCGCCGGTGCGGAAGCCCATGATCGACGCGACGCCGATCACGATCGCCACCGAGGCCAGGTTGGCGACCAGCGAGGTGAGGACGTGGCCCCACAGCACGCTCGACCGGGCGATCGGCATGGACTGGAACCGCTCGAAGATGCCGCCCTGCATGTCCAGGAACAGCCGGTACGCGGTGTACGCGATGCCGGAGGCGATCGTGATGAGCAGGATGCCGGGGAGCATGTAGTCGACGTACGACTCGCCGGAGCCGGTGTCGATGGCGCCGCCGAGCACGTAGACGAACAGCAGCATCAGGGCGATCGGGGTGACCGCGGTCGTGATGATCGTGTCGGGGCTGCGGCTGATGTGCCGCAGGGACCGGCCGGTGAGGACGCGGGTGTCGGTCAGGACGTGGGTGGTCATCAGGATTCCTTTCCGGCGTCGGTGCCGACGAGGGCGAGGAAGACGTCCTCGAGGGACGGCTGCTTCTCGACGTACTCGACCTGGGCGGGGGGCAGGAGCTGCTTGAGCTCGTCGAGGGTCCCGTGCTGGACGATCGTGCCCTCGTGCAGGATGGCGATGCGGTCGGCGAGCTGTTCGGCCTCGTCGAGGTGCTGGGTGGTCAGCAGCACGGTGGTGCCGCCCTCGGCCAGCTTCTTGACGCCCTTCCAGACGTCGATGCGGGCCTGCGGGTCCAGGCCGGTGGTGGGCTCGTCGAGGAAGACGACCGGCGGGTCGCCGATCAGGCTCATGGCGAGGTCGAGCCGGCGCCGCATACCGCCCGAGTACGTGCTTGCCCGGCGGGACCCGGCCTCGGTGAGGGAGAAACGGACCAGCAGGTCGTCGGCGATCGCCCCCGGGTCGTCCAGGTGTCGCAGCCGGGCGACGAGGACGAGGTTCTCCCGCCCGGTGAGGATCTCGTCGACGGCGGCGAACTGGCCGGTGAGGCTGATGGACTCGCGGACCTCGCCCGGGCTGGTGGCGACGTCGAACCCGTGGATCGTCGCCGTGCCGGCGTCGGCCTGCAGCAGGGTGGACAGGATCCGCACCAGCGTCGTCTTGCCGGCACCGTTCGAGCCGAGCAGGGCGACGATGCTCCCCGGCTCCACGTCGAGGTCGACGCCGCGCAGGACGTGCAGGTCCTTGAACGACTTCTGTATGCTCCGCGCGCGGATGGCGGGCCGCGGGGCCGTGTCGTGGGTCATGGGGTCTCCGTCTCGCGGGGTGGGTGGTGCCAGGGGGCTGGGTGGGGTCGTCTCAGGGGCGCCGGACGACGACGTCGCCGTAGCCGGTGCTGGCGTGGACCTCGGCCGTGGCCTCGTCGTCGACCGGACCCTCCGTGGGGGTGAGCTGGTTGCGCACGGAACCGTGCTCCGACGCGACGTCGAGGTAGGCGGCGGTGCCCTCGGGCACTCCGACCTCGATCGAGCCGTAGGAGGTGGCCAGCGTGACGACACCGGACTCGAGGCTGCCGACCCGGATGCCGCCGTGGGCGCCCTTGGCCGTGAGGCTGCCGCGCACGTGGTGCACGTCGATGTCACCGTTGGCTCCCTGGATGCCCAGCGAGCCGGAGACGGACCCGACCACGGTGGTGCCGTTGGTCGCGCGGATCGTGCCGTCTCCCCGGACCTCGTCCACCCGGACGGATCCGGCGGCCACCTTGACGGTGAGCGGTCCGTGGGCACGCCCGACGGTGACCGAGCCGGCCGCGACCTTGGCGTCGAGCCGGTCGACCTCGTCGATGCGGACGTCGCCGGCCGAGACCGCGATGCTGACGGTGCCGAAGGAACCCTCGGAGAAGAGGGTGCCGGTCTTGCCGCGCAGGTCGGACCCGGAGGGCAGCTCGACCGTGATGTCCGCGGTGCCGGCCGCGAACGGCAGGACCCACTGCTTCCAGGATCCGGGGTAGGTGATCGAGACCGTGTCGCCGTCGCGCTCGACGCGTACCTCCTCGGCGGCGCGCACGGAACCCGACTTGCCCGGGCTGGACGGCAGGACGGTGACGACGACGTCGTCGCGCTCGGACGCGACGACGTGGAGGTTCGCGAACGGCACGTCGACGACGACGGGAACGGGGTGGGGGGCGGGGAAAGTGGGCATGACAGAGCTCCCAAGGTGGTGTCAGAGTGATGGACGGTTGAGTGGTGGGGCGTGGTGCCCCGGTGGTACGGCGGTCAGCGGACCCAGCCGGTGGCCCGGCTGGTGCCGCGGTGCACCCTGGCCTGCGCCGCCGGACGGCCGGTGGACTGCTCGAGGGCGCCGGCGACGGTCCGTACGAGCCAGGTGTTGACGGAGATGCCCTCGCGGGCCGCGGCGGACTCGACCTGGGATTTGAGGTGGTCGGGGAGCCGCAGGGTGGTGCGGGTGGTGGCGCCGCTGTCGGCGTCGGGGAGGGGTGCGACCGGTGCAGCCTCCGGTGCGCTGGCGGTGGTGGGCCCGGCCGGGACGTCGATGACGAACTCGGGCGAGCCGCCCCGGAGCCGGACGTCCACCGAGCCGGGGGCGATCTCGGCGGAGATCTCGCCGGCGGCGTCGGAGAGCGCCTCGAGCAGCACGAGGCGAGCGGCGGAGTCGAGCGGCGCGGTGAGGCGGGAGGCGATCTCGCGCGCCTCGTCGCTGCCTGCGGAGGCGGCGGTGCGGAGCTGCTGCTGCAGCTGGTCGATGTAGCGGGTCAGGTCCATGGCCCCACTCTGACACCATTATGGTGTCAGAGCAAGAGGTGTGGTGCCATAAGTTTGTCAGAGTGGTGTCAGGGTGGCGCAGCGGACCGGATCGGCCCCGGCGCGGGCTTTCAGGCCGAGTCGCGCCAGACGACGGCGGTCGGCAGCGTGACGCTCGACGGTGTGCGGCCGGCGAGCTGCTCCAGCACCAAGGTGGCGGCGGCGCGACCCATCTCCGCCGCGGGCTGGTGCACCGTCGACAGCGGCGGGTTGCAGCGCATCGCCCAGGCGCTGTCGTCGAACCCCACGACTCCGACGTCGCCGGGCACCGTGCGACCGGCGGTGCGCAGCGCCTCGATCGCTCCGGCCGCGACGGCGTCGGAGGCCGCGAATACGCCGTCGAGCGCCGGCTCCCGCCGGAGCAGCTCGGTCATGGTGTCCACGCCGGCGCGGTAGGAGTAGAGCGGGTCGGCCACGACGAGGCGTTCATCGAACCGGTCGCCGAGCGCCTCGGTGAAGCCGGCGAGCCGGTCGGCGCCCGAGTCGCGGTCGAGCGCGCTGGCGAGCATGCCGATGCGCCGTCGGCCGGTCTCGACGAGCCGGGTCGTCAGAGCGTGCGCGGCTCTGCGGTTGTCGATACCCACGTACGGGATCGAGGGCCGCCCCTCGGGGTGGCCGACGAACGCGGCCGGCAGGCCGATCTGCTCGACGGCGTCGGCGACCTGGTCGTGCGACCGGGCCGAGACGAGGACGGCGCCGTCGACGAACCCGCCGCGCAGGTAGCCGGAGACGCGGGCGGCGTCGTCGTCGGAGTCGACGACGAGCACCACGAGCTGGTGGTCGGCCTCGGCGACGACCGCGTTGGTGCCGAGCAGGATCCCGCCGATGTTGGGGTCCTCGAGGAAGAGCTGGTGCGGCTCGTGGACGACGAACCCGATGGCCCAGGTCTTGCGCATCACGAGGTTGCGGGCGGCGTTGTTGCGCACGTACCCGACCTCGGCGATGGCGGCCTCGATGCGGGCGCGGGCCTCGGCGGAGACGTAGCCCGTCCCGTTGAGCGCGCGGGAGACGGTGCCGCGGGACACGCCGGCGTGGGCCGCGACGTCGTGCACCGTCGCTCGGACGCGCCCTGGTGAGCTCATGGGCACAGCGTATCCATCCGGACACAATTGTGTGCACGTGTACACACCAAGCCCGAGGTGCGGTACTGTCACCATGTGTGCACGTGCACACACATCTTCGAGGATGAGGAACAGGCGTCGACGTGGACCCCAGGACGAGCCGAGGGCGGCTCCCGCTCCCGCAGCGCGGCATCGCGTTCGGCGGTGACTACAACCCCGAGCAGTGGCCTCGCGAGACGTGGGCCGAGGACGCGCGTCTCATGCGCGAGGCCGGGGTCGACCTCGTGGCTGTCAACGTCTTCGGCTGGGCCGAGATCGAGCGCGAGACCGGCGTCTACCGCTTCGACGACCTCGACCACGTCATGGACCTGCTGCACGAGCACGGCATCGCGGTGAACCTCGGCACCGGCACGTCCACCCCGCCGCCCTGGCTCACCACGGCCCACCCCGAGGTGCTGCCCGTCACCCGCGACGGCGGCACCGTCAGCCCCGGCGGGCGGCAGGCCTGGTGCCCCAGCTCGCCCGTGCTGCGGGACCACGCCGAACGCCTCGTCCGGACGGTCGCCGAGCGGTACGGCGACCACCCGGCCCTCGCGCTCTGGCACGTGTCCAACGAGCTCGGCTGCCACAACGCGCTGTGCTACTGCGACGAGTCGGCGCGGGCCTTCCGGCGCTGGCTGGAACGCCGGTACGGCACCGTCGACGCGCTCAACGCGGCCTGGGGGACGAGCTTCTGGAGCCAGCGCTACGGCTCGTTCGACCAGGTGCTGCCGCCGCGGGCCACGGCGTCCCCCGAGAACCCCGGTCAGGTCCTGGACTTCCACCGCTTCAGCTCCGACGCCCTGCTCGACTGGTACCACGCCGAGGCCGCGATCCTGCGCGAGGCCACCACCGTGCCGGTCACCACCAACTTCATGGTGACGGCACACATCGACACCCAGGACTACCGGTCCTGGGCCCCGCACATGGACGTCGTCGCGAACGACCACTACCTGGACCACCGGCTGGCCGACCCGTGGGCCGAGCTCGCGTTCGCGGCCGACGCCACGCGCGGGCTGGCCGACGGCGCCCCGTGGATGCTCATGGAGGCCTCGCACGGGGCCGTGAACTGGCAGCCGCGCAACCTCGCCAAGCGGCCGGGCGAGCTCGAGCGCATGGTCCTCACCCACGTTGCGCGCGGCGCCGACGCCGTCTGCTTCTTCCAGTGGCGGGCCTCGCGGGCCGGCGCCGAGCGGTTCCACTCCGCGCTGCTGCCGCACGCGGGCACGGACTCCACGCAGTGGCGGGCCACGGTGCGCCTCGGTGCCCTGCTGGACTCGCTCGACGAGGTAGTCGGCACCACCGTGACCAGCGACGTCGCCCTGCTGTTCGACTGGCAGGCGTGGTGGGCCCTCGACGTGCCCGGTCAGCCCACCGGGGACGTGCGCTACCTCGACGAGGTGCACGCGATGCACGCCGCGCTGCGACGGGCCGGTGCGGGCGTCGACGTCGTGGGGCCGGCGGCCGACCTGTCCGGCTACCGCCTCGTCGTCGTCCCGACGCTCTACCTCGTCACCGACGAGGCCGCCCGGGCGCTCGAGCGCTACGTCGCGGCCGGGGGGCACGTGCTCGTCACCTACTTCTCCGGGATCGTCGACGCCGACGACCAGGTCCGCACGGGCGGCTACCCGGGAGCGTTCCGCGACGTGCTCGGCGTCCGCTCGGACGAGTTCTTCCCGCTCGACGCCGGTCAGCTCGTCACCCTCGACGACGGCCGCACCGCCGACGTCTGGACCGAGCGGGTCGAGGCCCGCGGGGCGTCCGTCGTCGCCCGGTTCGTCGACGGACCCGTCGCCGACGGCCCGGCCGTCACCCGGCACGAGCACGGCGCGGGTGTGGCGTGGTACGTCGCGACCCGCCTGGACGCGTCCGGGCGAGCGGCCCTGGTGGCCCGGGCGCTCGCCGACGCCCGGGTCGAGCCCGTCCTGCCGGGGACCCCGGCCACGGTGGACGCCGTCCGGCGGCACGGCGACGGGGCGTCCTACCTGTTCCTGATCAACCACGGCAGCACCGCGTTCACCGCCCCCGTCCCCGGCGCGGACCTGGTCACCGGCCGGGAGGCCGCGATGCACGAGGTGCCCGCGGGCGGCGTGGCCGTGGTCCGCGAGACGACGACGGGTCGACGCCGATCCGGTGAGGAGGCGACAGCATGAGCACGCAGACCACGGCCACGGGGCGCGACCCCGGGGCCACGGGACAGCCGCCGGGCAGGTCCCGTCGCCGCACCCGGCACGCCGGGGCCCTGACGGTGCTCGTCGTCCCGTTCTTCGTCCTGTTCACCCTGTTCTACCTGGTGCCCATCGGCTACGCGGTGTTCCGGTCGTTCCGCACGGTGGAGCGGGAGGGGACGTTCGGGCCGGCGACCGGGGTGTTCGGCGGGCTGACCCAGTACGAGCAGGTCTTCGCGTCCGAGGCGTTCTGGGCCTCGCTGGGCCGCGTGCTGCTGTTCGGCGTCGTCCAGGTGCCCGTCATGCTCGGGCTCGCCCTGGTCCTCGCGCTGCTCATCGACTCGCCGCTCGTGCGGGGCAAGCGGTTCTACCGGCTGGCGTTCTTCGCCCCGTACGCCGTGCCCGGCGTGATCGCGGCGATCATGTGGGGGTTCCTGTACTCGCCGAGCCTGTCGCCCTTCACCGCGGTGACGAGCAGCGTCCCGCTGCTCGGCGGCGGTCTGGTGCTGTGGGCGATCGCGAACGTCGTCACCTGGGTCTACGCGGGCTACAACATGCTGATCATCTATTCCGCGCTGCAGGCGATCCCGGGCGAGATCTACGAGGCGGCGCGCATCGACGGGGCCGGCCAGCTGCGCATCGCCTGGTCGGTGAAGATCCCGCTCGTCGTGCCCGCCCTGGTGCTGACCGGCGTGTTCTCCATCATCGGCACGCTGCAGCTGCTCACCGAGCCGCAGGTGTTCCGCTCCTTCACCACCTCGGTCAGCTCGACGTTCACCCCGAACCTCGTGGTGTACACGACCTCGACGGTGCCGAACTTCAACCTCGCCGCCGCCTTCTCGGTGGTGCTGGCGCTGCTCACGTTCGTGCTGTCGTTCGTGTTCCTGCGCCTGACGCAGAGGAAGGCCTTCCAGTGAGCATCCTGACCCGCACCGAGGGCTACGGCCCGACGACGGCACCCGACGCCCGCGGGGTGCGCGAGCGCCCGATGTCCCGCCTCGTGGCGTTCGTCATCATGGGCGCCTTCACCCTGTACTTCCTGGTGCCGATCTGGTGGCTGGCGGTGGCGTCCACCAAGTCGCGCGGCCAGTTCGCCTCCACCGCCGGACTGTGGTTCGCGGACTTCCACCTGTGGGACAACCTGACGTACCTGTTCACCTACGACGGCGGGGTGTACCTGCGCTGGCTCGGTAACGCCGTGATCTACGCGGGGGTGGGTGCGCTGCTGGGCACGCTGCTCGCCTCGATGTGCGGGTACGCGCTCGGCAAGTACGTGTTCCGCGGCCGCAACCTGCTGTTCAACGTGATCCTCGGCGGGGTGCTGGTGCCGGTCACGGCGCTCGCGCTGCCGCTGTTCCTCATCTTCAGCGCGGTGGACCTGACCAACACGTACTGGTCGGTGTTCCTGCCGAGCCTGGTGAGCCCGTTCGGCGTCTACCTCGCGCGGATCTACGCCGCGGCGAGCGTGCCCGACGAGCTGCTCGAGGCGGCCCGCCTCGACGGCTCGGGGGAGGTGCGCACGTTCCTCACCGTGTCGGTGCGGCTCATGGCGCCGGCGCTCGTGACCATCTTCCTGTTCCAGTTCGTCACCATCTGGAACAACTTCTTCCTGCCCCTGGTGATGCTCTCGAACGAGAAGCTCTACCCGGTCACCCTCGGCCTGTACGCGTGGAACTCCCAGACGAACGCCGTCCCGGAGCTGCGCACCGCCGTCATCGTCGGCGCGTTCGTGGCCATCGTCCCCCTCATCCTCGCCTTCCTCGGGCTGCAGCGCTTCTGGCGCGGCGGCCTCGCCGCCGGCGGCGTCAAGTCATGACGCCCGCCGCCCCGACCCGCACGATCCCGCCCCGTTCAAGGAGGAACACCATGAATCGCCACACCCTGGCCCGCTCCGGCGCGGCCGCCGTCGCCGGCACGCTCCTGCTCGCCGCCTGCTCCGGCGGCACCGACGACGGCGGGTCCGACGGCGCGGCCGACGCCTCGGCCTGCGAGCCGTCCGAGAGTCCGGTCGAGCTGACGTACACCGGCTGGGTCCCCGGGATGGAGGACGCCGTCGCGCTGTGGAACGAGGCCAACCCGGACATCCAGGTCACGTACAACACCGGCCCCGCGGGCAACGCGGGGACCTACCAGGACTTCTTCAACCAGCTCGAGGCCGACCAGGCACCCGACCTGGGCCAGATCGAGTACGACACCCTGCCGAACTTCCGCGTCCAGGACGGGCTGGTGAACATCGCCGACTGCGCCGGGGTGATGGACGCCGGCGAGCAGTTCGTGGACTGGACGTGGCAGCAGGTCACGTTCGGCGAGGAGGGCTCGGTCTACGCGATCCCGCAGGACACGGGCCCCATGGCGATGTTCTACCGGGCCGACCTGTTCGAGGAGGCGGGCATCGAGGTGCCCACCACCTGGGACGAGTACGCCGAGGCCGCGGCGGCCATCCGCGACGAGGGCGCGTACATCACGCACTTCCCGCGCACGGACGTCAACTGGTTCGCCGGGCTGGTCTGGCAGGCCGAGGGCCACTGGTTCGAGAACGACGGCGAGGCGTGGACGGTGGACCTCACCGGCCCGCAGTCGACCCAGGTGGCCGACTACTGGCAGGGCCTCATCGACGACGGCCTGGTGAAGGACACCGCCGGGTTCTCCGACGAGTGGAACAACGAGCTCAACACCGGGGAGCTGTGGACCTGGGTCAGCGCCGTGTGGGGCAGCAACTCCATCTCTTCGGGCGCCCCGGACACCGCGGGCGACTGGGCCGTCGCACCGATGCCGCAGTGGGAGCCGGGCGCGAACGCCGCCGGCAACTGGGGCGGGTCGAGCGTCGCGGTGCTCCAGGGCAGCGACCACCCGTACGAGGCGGCGCAGTTCGCACTGTGGCTGAACACGTCGGAAGAGTCGCTCACCGCGCTCAACCAGGGTGGCGGCCTCTACCCGGCGACCACCGCGGGCCTGGAGCTCCCGGCGCTCAAGGAAGGTCTGGAGTTCTACGGCGACCAGGCCATCTTCGACGTCTTCGCCGACGCCGCGGCCGCCACGGACCCGAGCTTCACCTGGGGCCCCACGATGGCGCAGACCTACAACGACGTGGCCGACGGGTTCGGCGCCGCGCTGAGTGGTTCGGGCTCCCTGCTCGACGCGCTGCAGGCCGGCGAGGACGCCACGATCAGCACCCTGGAGTCCCAGTCCATCCCGGTGGCTGAGTGACGTCGTCGGGCGACGTCCACCACCTCCGTGCCGCGGGCTCGAGCCTCGTGCTCGACGCCCGTGGCACGGGCGTGCCCGTGGTCGTGCACTGGGGCGCCGATCTCGGCGGGCTCGACCGGCACGCGCTGGTGGCGCTCGCGGACAGCCAGGTTCCCGCGGTCACGGCGAGCTCTCCCGACGTGCCGGTGCGCGCCACGCTGCTGCCGCTCGCCGCGGACGGCTGGCCCGGCCTGCCGGGCCTCGCCGGCTGGCGGCCCACCGCACCGCACGACGTCGCGGCCCGGCGCCCGGCGCCCCGGCAGATCCGCACGACGTCGGACGACGGCACGGTGGACGTGCTGCTGGCCGACCCGGCCGCCGGCCTGGAGATCACCGTCCGGCTGACCCTGCATCCCCAGGGTGTGCTCGAGAGCACGACGACGGTGATCAACCGCGGCGCGACGCCGTACGCCCTGGACCGGGTCGTGTCCACGCTGCCGCTGCCCGCCCGCGCGACGGAGGTCCTCGACCTGTCCGGACGCTGGGCGGGGGAGCGACGCCCGCAACGGGCCCCGCTGCGCGACGGCCTGTGGCAGCGTGAGACGCGGCACGGCCGGCCCGGGCACGACGCGCCCTTCGCCACGGTGGCCGGGACACCGGGCTTCGGGTTCCGCTCCGGGCAGGTGTGGGCCGTCCACCACGCGTGGAGCGGCGACACCTCCGTGCGCGTCGAGCGGCTGGCCTCCGAGCACGCCGTCGTCGGTGCGGGCGAGCTGTGGGGACCGGGCGACGTCGTCCTGGGCACGGGCGAGACGTACACCTCGCCGCGCACCCTCGCCGGGTGGTCCGACGCCGGCCTCGACGGCGTGTCCGAACGGTTCCACGCCTGGGTGCGAGCCCGGCCCGGGCGCGCCGCACGCCCGCGCCCCGTCACCCTCAACACGTGGGAGGCGGTCTACTTCGAGCAGGACCTGGACCGGCTGCGGGCGCTCGCCGACGCCGCCGCGCACGTCGGAGTGGAGCGGTTCGTGCTCGACGACGGATGGTTCCGCGGACGCCGCGACGACCGGCGCGGGCTGGGGGACTGGACGGTCGACGAGGCCGTCTGGCCCGACGGCCTGCACCCGCTCGTGCAGCACGTGACCGGCCTCGGCATGGAGTTCGGCCTGTGGGTGGAGCCGGAGATGGTCAACGCGGACTCCGACGTCGCGCGCCGGCACCCCGACTGGGTGCTGCGGGCGAACCCGGGGCGCGAGCCGCTGCCCTGGCGGCACCAGCAGGTGCTGGACCTCGCGCACCCGGACGCGTACGCGCACGTGCGCGACGCCGTCGTCGCCCTGCTGGACGAGTACCCGATCACCTCGCTCAAGTGGGACCAGAACCGCGACGTGCTCGACGCGCCGTCCCGCGGCCAGGTGCTCGCCACCCGGCGGCTCATGGACGAGCTGCGCGCGCGGTTCCCCGGGCTGGAGATCGAGTCGTGCTCGTCCGGCGGGGGCAAGGTCGACCTCGACGTGCTCGACCGGGCGGACCGCGTGTGGGCGTCCGACACCAACGACGCGCTCGAACGGCAGGCCGTGCAGCGCTGGACCGGGCTGCTCGTCCCGCCCGAGCTCGTCGGCTCGCACGTCGGCGACGCCCGCTCGCACACCACCGGCCGCACCCACGACCTGTCGCTGCGGCTGGTCACCGCCCTGTTCGGGCACAGCGGCACCGAGGCGGACCTGACGCGTACCGCCCCTGAGGACATCGTGGCCGTCGCCCGCTGGGTCCGGCTGGTCACGGAGCTCCGGCCGCTCGTCGCGACGGGCACCACGGTGCGCGCCGACACCGACGACGACTGCTGGGTGCACGGGCTCGTCGGGCCCGGCGCGCACGAGGCGGTCTTCGCCGTCGTCACCCGGGCGGCGTCGTCAGCCGCCGTGCCGCCGGCGCTGCTGCTGCCCGGGCTGGACCCGGAGGCCACGTACCGCGTCGAACGCGTCGACCTCGCCGGGCCGCCGCTCGTGGTCGGCGACGCCCCGCCGCCCTGGTGGACCGAGGGAATGGTCGAGCTGCCCGGCACGGTCCTGGCCGACGTGGGCCTGCCGCTGCCGCCGCTCGCCCCCGAGCAGGGGGTGCTCCTGCGGGTGAGGCGCTACCCGGCCGGCCCCGGCTCGTAGGCCGCCATGACGGGCGGTGTCCGCCGCCGCGGTCCGCTTGCCCGTGCGAGCCCACGGACCTCCTGGGCACGATGACGGCGCGCGCCGGACCGGGCGCGCTGGACGAGGGGAGCACCTGTGGACCTGGGCATCGAAGGGCGCGTCGCCGTCGTCACCGGAGCGGACTCCGGCATCGGCCTCGCGAGCGCGCACGAGCTGCTGCGCGAGGGCGCGCGCGTCGTCCTGACCGACACGGACACGGACCGGGTCCGCGCGGCGGCCGAGTCGCTGGACGTGCCGCGGGACTCGTGGGCGGCGGTCGGCGCGGATCTCACGCGGCCCGACGACGTCGCCGCGCTGGTGCGTGCCACCGAGGAGGCGTTCGGCCCGGCGGGCATCCTGGTGCACTCGGCGGGGATCCACGGGGCGCAGGGGCTGTTCCACGAGATCGACGACGACGGCTGGCTCGACACCCTGCAGGTCGACCTGCTCGCCGCGGTGCGGACGGTGCGGGCGCTGCTGCCGGGCATGCGGGCCGCCGGATGGGGCCGCGTCGTGCTGGTCTCGTCCGAGGACGGGGTGCAGCCGTACGTCGACGAGCTGCCGTACAGCGCGTCGAAGGCGGCGATCCTCAACCTCACCAAGGGGCTGTCCAAGACGTACGGCCGCGAGGGCGTGCTGGTCAACGCCGTCTCGCCCGCCTTCGTCGAGACGCCCATGACCGACGAGATGATGGACGCCCGCGCCGCCGAGCTCGGCGTCGACCGGGACGAGGCGATCCGCAGCTTCCTGGCCGAGGAACGGCCCTTCATCGAGCGGGACCACCGGGGGAGGCCCGAGGAGGTCGCCGCGGTGGTCGCGCTGCTCTGCTCCGCCCGCGCGAGCTACGTCGTCGGCTCGAACTACCGGGTCGACGGCGGCTCGGTCGCCACGATCTGAGGAGGCCACCATGGCGAAGGACCACTACGACTACCTGCTGCTCGGCGGCGGCATGGCCTCGGACGCCGCGGCGCGCGGCATCCGGGAGGTCGACCCGGCCGGCACCATCGGGATCGTCGGTCGTGAGGTCACGGAGCCGGTCACGCGGCCGGCCCTGTCCAAGAAGCTGTGGACGGACCCGGACTTCACGTTCGACCAGGTCTGGACCGGCACGGCCGAGGACACCGGGGCGGACCTGCTGCTCGGCGAGACCGTCGTCGCGCTCGACACGGACCGCCGCACGGTGAGCACGGCGTCGGGGCGGGAGATCGGCTACGGCAGGGCCCTGGTGGCGACCAGCGGCACGCCCGGGTCGGCCGACGTCGACGACTCGCACGGCACGGGCCGGGTCATCCCGTTTCGCAGCGTGCGCGACTACGAGCGGCTCCGCGGGCTCACCTCGCACGGCAGCCCGCACGTCGTGGTGGTGGGCGGCAGCTACATCGCCAGCGAGCTGGCGGCCGGGCTCACCGAGACCGACGCGCGGGTGACCCTCGTGTTCACGCAGGACACGCTCCTGGACCAGATGCTCCCCGCCGACCTCGCCGGGCGTGCGGAGCTGCTGTTCCGCACCCACGGGGTGGAGCTGGTGCGTGGTACCGGGGTGACGGGCGGCGAGGTCCAGGGACCTGACGGGCCGGTCCGCCTCGCGCTCTCGTCCGGCTACCAGGTCGAGGCCGACGTCGTCGTCCTGGGGCTGGGCATCTCGCTCGAGACCGGCTTCGCCGCCGAGGCCGGGCTGGAGACGGTCGACGACGGCGGCATCGTCGTGGACGAGCACCTGCGGTCGAGCGACCCCGCGGTGTGGGCCGCCGGGGACGTGGCGCACTACCCGGACCGGGTGCTCGGTGCGCGGCGGGTCGAGCACGTGGACCACGCGACGTCGTCGGGCCGGGCGGCCGGGCGCGACATGGCGGGCGCCGACGAGCCCTACACGCACACGCCGTTCTACTACTCGGTGCTGTTCGGTGTCCGGTACGAGGCGGTCGGCACCCTCGACGCGTCGCTGGAGATCGTCGAGGACCGCCAGGGTCCCGCCGACGACCCGCTGGCGCACGTCGTCGCCTACTTCGTGGAGCGGGAGTCCGCGGGTGCCGAGACGGCGCGGGTGCACGGCGTCCTGCTGTGGGGCGTCGAGGAGGGCAAGGACGCGACCGACGCGGCGCGCGAGGTGCTGGCCGCCGGGCTGGTCGACGTCAGCACGCTCCCCGGGCGGATCCGGCTGGGCTGACGGACGCCGAGGGCCCGGGCCGGACCTGGTCCTGTCCAGGTCGATCAGTCCTCAGGAGTGATCGTCCGGGCCGAGCCCTGGTGCCGCGCGAGGAGTGCGGCCCCGTCGGCGACCGCCACGTGCGAGAGCGGCGCGCGCGACGGGTCCGTGCTGCACAAGCCGAGAGCAGCGAGGTAGGACGCCTGCCACGGGGCGCCCTCGGTGCGCTCGAGCTGGGGCAGGCCGACGTCGTGGAGCGCCAGCCGCGACGAGACGGGCAGCGTGCCGCCGGACCGTGCCACGGCAGGCGGGCCGTCGGCGGGGGCCAGGACGAGGTCGCTCGGAGGGGCGAGCAGACCGGTACCGGCGGCTTTGAGGACGGCTTCCCGGCGGACCCAGGAGCGGGTGAGGGACGCCGGCGTCCAGCCTCCGGCCGGCCGCTCGCCGGGAGGGACGGTCCCGACGACGGCGTCGAGGTGTCGCTGGACCCTGGCGACGGACTCGACGTCCACGCCGACGGAGACGGTGCCCTGCGGGGCCGCAGTGACGATCGCGACGAGCACCCATGAGCCGGCATGCGAGATCGAGAAGGACGGGCCGCCAGCGACGAACGGTCTGCCCGGCGCCGGACCGTCGGCTGCCCCGATCCTCAGGTCGACCGACCTGCCGGAGGCACCGAGCACCTCTCCGAGGCCCGCACGGACGAGGGCCCGGGCCGTGGTGAATCGCTCGCGGTCGGAGCGCTGCCGGTAGGTGCTCGCCCTGCTCACCTCGATCGGTGACAGGAGGTCGCCGCCGCTGTTGATCGGGAGCGGCGGCGCGTACCAGACGGTGACCTCGATCTCGTCGGGCGGGCGGGAGCTCACCTCGACAGCGCGCCGGCTCGGCGAACGTCCAACTACCGCTTGGTGATCGTGACCTTGACGCTGTCGCCGATGTCCTTGCCGAGGCGCTTGCGCACCTTCGCGTTCAGCGACACCATGTGCCCGCCCGTGCCCGTGACCATCGCCCCGACGTTCTCGAGCTCGACGTCGTCGACGGTCGCGTCGACCTTGACCGTCTTGCCGGTGCCGAAGAACTCGGCAGAGCCGGGGATCTCGACACAGCTCCACGTGTCTCCCTTGACGTCGACGCCGATCGTGGTCTCGAAAGTCAGCTGCTCTGCGCTCATGAGGGACACGGTACCGGTCCTGACCTGGCCTGACATCCGCTGGCTTGCGGGCCGACCGCGGTCTCGACGTCGCCCGGACGCCCGGGGGCAACTCAGGAGACCGCCTGCCGGAGGGCCGTTGAGATGCTCAGGCTCTCACGGCGCGGCGCAAGCTCGGAGGGCAGCGATGACACACGCAACGACCGCAGGGCAGGACGCTGTCCCGCGCGGCCGACTCACCCGCGCGATCCGGCGCCACCACACGGCGTGCTTGACCGTGTTCGCCGTGATCGTCGTCGCGCACTGGGCCGAGCACCTCGTCCAGGCGTTCCAGATCTACGCCATGGACTGGCCGGTGGCCGAGGCCAGAGGGGTCGTCGGCCTGTGGTTCCCGTGGCTCATCGAGTCGGAGCTGCTGCACTACACGTACGCCATCGTGATGCTCGCGATGCTGTGGATGCTGCGTGACGGGTTCAGCGGTGCGGCGCGCCAGTGGTGGATGCTCGCGTTCTGGCTGCAGTTCTGGCACCACATCGAGCACCTCCTGCTGCTGCTCCAGGCGGCGCTCGGGTTCGCCATCGGCAGCGGACCCGTGCCGATGAGCCTGCTGCAGTTCTTCGTACCCCGGGTGGAGCTCCACCTCTTCTACAACACCATCGTGACCGCGCCGATGGTCGTCGCGATGTGCCTCCACCTGCGCGAGCGGGCGGGTGCTCGGCGATGAGGGTGTCGAGGAGGGCTCGCCGGCTGCTGTGGCTCGTCGTCTCCGTCGTCGCGCTGACGATCGGCGCCGGTACCGGCGCTGCGGCGCACACCAGCATCGACCTGCTCCACCCGGACGACGGCAGTCGGCTCGAGACGGCACCCGTGGAGCTGCTGGTCGAGTTCGGCGAGTCGTTGCCCTTGCGAGACACGCACGCCAGGCTCTCCCACGCGTCGGGCCGGACCGTCGTCGAGGGCCCGCTCACGGCCGACACCACGGACCTGGTCAGCGACGAGGGTGTCCTCGCGGTACCCCCGGAGCTCCCCGCCGGCAGCTACATCGTGACCGTGACGGCGCGTGGCACCGACGGGCACACCGTCTCGAACGCCTTCGCCTTCACGGTCGGGGACGCGCCGCTGGTCCGGGCGGAGGGCGTGACCTCACCGACCGACGCACCCGGGCTCGTCGTGCTGGCCGGGCTGGCGGGCTTCGTCACGTCGGCAGGCCTCGCCGCCCTCGGGTTCCTGTACGTCGCCTCGTGGTGCTGGCCGGGATCCACCCGTACCAGGCCGGCCCGCACGTTCCTCCGGACGGGGGTCGTACTCGTGGCCGTCGGATCGGTCGCAGACCTGGTGGCCCTCTGCTGGGCGCAGGGCGCCGGGCCGCCCGAGGTGCTCGGTTCCCAAGCCGGCCGGCTCCTGGCGCTGCGCGTCGTCGGTCTGGTGCTCGTCACGCTCGCCGCGGTCGCCTGGGCACGCGTCGACGCCGTGCCCGACGCCGTGCCCGGCGCCGTGCGCGGGAGTCGGCAGAACCTGCTAATCATGGCCGCCGTCCCGCTCCTCCTGGGCGTGGTCGGTGCCTCGCACGCCGCCGGCGACGCCTGGAGCCTCGTCACGCTGATCGGCGGGTGCGTCCACGCGGCGGCCATGGCCCTGTGGCTGGGCGGCATCGCGTGGCTGTGGTTGTCCGCCCGTGACGCGAGCACACCTCTCGCCGTCGCCGCGCGGTTCTCCAGGACGGCGTCCGCCTGCGCGGCCACGGCCGTCGGCACCGGCATCTTCCTCGCCTACCGCCTGACCGAGGGCGGGTCGTGGGACGTCCTGTCCTCGGTGTACGGGCTGGTCCTGCTGACCAAGGCCGCCCTGGTGGCGTTCCTGCTTCTTCTCGCGCGCCGGACGCATCGCGCGGTCCGGGACGCCGGCCACGCCGCGGAGGGCGGCACGGCCGACGAACCGGCCGCCGAGCACGCCCCAGCCACCGCCGGCGCACGGACCGCGACGGTGACGGAACGGGTCCAGCAGCGCTCCCGGCACAGGGTGGCCGCCGCGCTGCGCGCCGAGGCCACCGCCGGGACGGCGGTCCTCCTGGCCGCGGGGGTACTCACCGCCATCGGTCCTGGTGCGTGAGAAGAGCTCCGCGCCTCCATGCCTCGGACCGGCCGTCCGGCCGTTCGACCATCCCACCGACCTGATGAGAGTGAGCCATGGAAACCTCTGCAGCGACCGTTCCAGCGACCGCCCCCGAACCTGATCCGGCCCCTGACCCGAGACCGAGGGTCCTCCTCGGCGCTGCCGCGTCCGTCGCCGTCGGCTTCCTCGTCACCGCGTTCTGGTCGTACGAGTTCGTGGACGACGTGGTGGGCGGAGCCATCACGGGCCTCTTCCTGGGCGCGGACCACGCTGCCGACCCTGGCCTCGTCGGCGCGCTCGCGTTCGCGACCGTCGCCGGCCTGGCCGGCACCTTCACCGCCTGCAACATCGCGTGCTTCGCGTCGGTCGGTCCCCTCGCCGCCGAGGCGGGGTCCGCGGCGCCGTCCCGGACCGCGCTCGTCCGTCACGCTGCCACGCAGCTGGGGTGGCTCGCCCTCGGCATGTGCCTCGTCGCCGCCACGTACGGTGCGGTGGTCATCGCGCTCGGCGAGCGCTCGTTGATGCTCAGCGACGCGACGTTCGGCGGTCTGCCGGCCCGCCTGCTCCAGGCCTCCGTCATCAACGTCGCCCTCGGACTGGGGCTCGTCTACGTCGCCGTGCGGTACCTGAGAGGCAACCCCCTGCGCGGCCGTGCCGGGATCCTCGGGCTCGGTACCCTCCTCGGCCTCCTCGTCGTCGGCCGACCCTTCCCCATGTTCCGGGAGGTCCTCCAGGCAGCGGTCGAGTCGAACCCGTTCGCCGGCATCGGCATGCTGGTGCTCGTCGTGATCGGCAACGTGGCGATCGTCGCGGTCCTCTACCTGGGGTTCGTCGCTGCGGCCGGTCCGGCCCTCCAGCGCTACGTGGGCCGGCACCAGGGCGCGGTCCTGCGTGTCGGCGGCTATCTGCTGCTGGCGCTGGCGGCGTTCTCCGTCGCGTACTGGGGGTTGCGCGTCCCCGCCATGTTCGGCGTCGGGTGGTTCCCGGCCGTGTAGGCGAGGGCCGTGCACCAGTGCTGCCGAGACCCGCCCGCCCCGGCGGGTCTCGGCAGTGGTGGGCGGTCAGCCGCAGTCGTAGAGCGCGGAGTCGCCGTAGCTGGGGATGGGCAGGTCGTCGGTGGGCGAGAACTCCGTCCCGCCGTACTCCGCGGGAGGTACGAGCTCACAGCTCGCCTGGACCCAGTCGACCCGTTCCTGGGCCTCGACCCCGCCCATGCCCGCGATGCCCCCGACCCGGCCCGCACCGGGTGCGGCCGACAGCACGAAGCGGAGGGTCCCCGACTCCTTCCAGTCGTCGAGGGTCTCCACCGTCGGGACCGGGTCCGCCCCGAGGAACCCGCCCATCCCCGCGACGACCACGTCACTGTCGAGGATGAACTCGGAGGAGGCGAGGCCGCCGCCCTCCGTCAGCAGCGGCAGCGCCACGCCGTCGGCACGGGCACGTACGTGGGCCAGCACGGCAGCGTTCTCGGCAGACATCGTGCTGCCGGCGAATCCTCCGGCGCGCACCGGACCTGTGTGCTCGGGGTCGGTCAGGGCCGCCAGCTCGTCAGGGATCTCCGTGGGTGGCGGGCCCTCGTCGAACGGCACGGGCGGCATGGGGAGCCGGGCCAGGTCGACCGGGACGAGCACGCCGTCGCGCATCGACTCGAAGCGCTCGTTCACGGGCCCGGCCTTCGGGAAGCCTCCCGACGACGGGGACATCGCTGCCGACGCGACCGACCAGGAGACGGCGCCGACGAGGACCGTGGCGACGACGGCGACGAGGCCCTTCCCCGACCTCCTCGAGCGTGGCAGGGCGAGCGCTGCGAGGGTGACCAGCGCCAGGCCGGCGGCGACCCAGCCGACCCAGCCGTGCCAGGAGGGAAACCGGCCGGACAGCACGATCGCGGTGACCGCTGTGGTGACGACCCCGGCGGCCAGCACCGCCAGTGCGCGCCGGTCGCCGTCGCGCTGGGCGTCCCAGAGCCTGACGAGTCCTGCCCCGGCCACCGCACCGACGGCGGGCACCAGCAGGGAGACGTAGTACGGGTTGAAGATCCCCTGGGTGAAGCTGAGCACGGTGAAGCTGGTGACGAGCCACCCGCCCCACAGCACCCACCCGCCGGCGAGAGGGTACGGTGCCCACGGCTCCGCGTGCCAGGCGCGCAGATACGCTCCGGCGCCCACGTACGCGAGGACGACGGCGCACAACGGGAGCAACCACGCGATCTGCCCGCCGGTCTCCATCGAGAACAGGCGCCCCAGGCCGGCCTCGCCGCCGAAGAGCCCGACGACCGACAGCGGCACGTTGAGGCCCGAACCGCCGGCCGCCTGGCCCGAGCCGAACAACGCTCCGAAGCCGTTGTACCCGAAGACGAGCTCGAACGCGCTGTCCGAGACGGTGCCTCCCATGTACGGCTTCTCGCCCGGCCACAGGTCGCGCAGCGCCGACCACGAGAACGACACCAGCACGAGCACGGCGAAGGACCGGACCAGGTCACCGATCCGCGTACGCACGGAAGCACCTGCGACGCCGAAGACGACCGCCCCGGCGAACGCCGGCAGGACGATCCAGGCCTCCAGCATCTTGGTGTTGAATCCCAGTCCGATCAGGACGGCCGCGCCCACGAGCCAGGCGCGCCGCCGACGGTCGGTGTCCTGTCGCAGGCCGTGCGTCAACGCCCAGGCGGCGAGGACGAGGAAGAGGATCAGCAGCGTGTCGGTGTTGTTGTGGCGGTTGAGCACGACCGTCACCGGAGAGAACGCCATGACCGCTGCGGCGATCAGCGCAGCGCGCTCTCCTGCCCACAGGCGGACCGCCCGGTGCAGCACGAAGACGGTCAGGACTCCGGCGAGCACCTGGGGGAGGAACAGACCCCAGTCGTCGAACCCGAGCACCGAGGCGCTCGCGGCCTGCACCCACAGCGCCAGCGGCGGCTTGTCGACCGATACCATCCCGGCGGGGTCGGCGGCACCGAACAGGAAGTTCGTCGGGCTCTGCAGCATCGATCTGACCGCAGCGGCGTAGTACGTGTTCCCGAGGTCGGCCTCGGAGATCCTCCACGAGTACATCAGGGCCGCAGCGAGACAGATCAGCGTCAGGGCGACCCTGCTCCCGATGTCGCGCGGTGCCAGAGGGCCGACGGCCTCCGGAGGACGTACCCGGTCGGACGGGGTCAGAACGGCGGCCATCGTGGTCCCTTCGTCGTCGCTGTCGCGCTCACGTTCCCAACCACGGGGATCCCGGCCAACTCCCTGGTTGCCGGACGGCCGGGGCGCATGGCGACAGCACACGAGAAGAACGCGCGCGGTGCCCGCAGTCCTACGGTGATGCCGAGTCCCGACACACCGCTCGGGCAGCAGACACGGGAGGTCCGATGAATTCCGCAACGACCGTCGAGGAGCGGGGCCCGCTACCGCTCGACGCCGACTACGCCGCTGAGCGCGACCTCCCCGTGGAGCTCGTCACCTCCGCGGACGGCACCCGCATCGCGTACGAGAGGTCCGGTACCGGCCGACCCGTCGTCATCGTCGGTGGCGGCCTGAACGACCGCGCCATGTTCCGTCCGATGGCCGGGATCATGGCCGAGCGCTTCACCGTCTACAACTACGACCGACGCGGGCGGGGGGACAGCGATCTGGGGGACCCGGACGCGTGGACGCTCGACACGGAGGTCGAGGACCTGCGGGCGGTCATCGAGGCCGTCGGCGAGCCCTGCGACGTCTTCGGCAACTGCACGGGCGCCATGGTCGCGATCGAGGGAGCGGCAGCGGGTCTGGACATCCGGCGCATGGCGCTCTACGAGCCGCCCTACCGGTCGCCGGAGGCGACGACCGAGCAGCTCGCCGCGATCCGCCGACTCATCGACGAGGAGCGCCGCGGCGAGATCGTGGAGATGTTCGGCCGCGACATCGTCGGGTTCATCAGCCCGGAGAAGATGGAGTACTTCAAGCAGCATCCCGCGTGGGCGGCTTTCGAGTCGATGGCCTACTCGGCGTACTACGACGCCATCATCAGCCGCGACCACACCGGGATCCCGTTCGAGAAGCTCCCCGACGTCCAGGTCCCGACGGTCGTCATGCGCGGTGACGTCGGTGACGGCGGCATCCACGACGCCTGCGTCCAGATCGCCGACGGCATCCCCGACGCGCAGCTCCTCACGATGAGGGGCTGCGACCACCTCCTGGACCAGGCGGCCTGGTCCAGATACGTGATGGCTTTCCTCGAGAACGCCTGACGACCCGGCCCGACCTGCTGGGCGGCACCCGCCGCCGGTGCCGCCCGGCAGGCGGTCGCCCGCTGGGAGGCGCCGCGCACCGTCAGGTCTGCGTCGTGACCCGGACCGGGATGTGTTCCCAGGCTCTGAGGGTGTTGTTGGGCCGGGGCACGGCGTCGCCGGCCGGCTCCATCGTCTTGATCCGCCGTGCCATCGCCGTCAGCAGCGCCTCCGCCTCGAGTCGAGCGAAGCTCTGACCGAGGCACGCGTGCAGTCCGGTGCCGAAGCCGACGTGCCCCGCGGGGTCGCGGGTCACGTCGAAGGCGTCCGGGGCGTGCCACCGCCGGGGGTCGCGGTTGGCGGCACCGAGCAGCACCATGATCTTCTCGTGGGCGCCGATCGCGGTGCCGGCCAGGGACACGTCGCGAGTCGTGGTGCGGAAGAAGGACTGCACGGGAGTCGACCACCGGAGCGCCTCGTCGAGGGCCCGACGCCGTACCCCCTCGTCCTGACGGACCAGCTCCCACTGCTCAGGGTGGTTCGCCAGCGCGTAGAGGAGCGAACCGAGCGCGTGGACGGTCGTGTTCACCCCGGCGGCGAACAAGGACCGCACGACATCGGGTGCCTGCTCCGCCGTGATCTCCCCGCGGTCCGCGGCGGCCCAGATCATCTCACCGAGCCCACCCGGTTCCAGCGCCTCACGCCGGCAGCTCTCGTTCACCCACTCCGAGTGGGACCTCGCGGCGGGACCTGCCTCCCGCACCAACGCGTTGCGCGGGCCGAAGGCGTTGAAGAGGAAGTCGCTGAAGGCCATGAGCCGGTGCCGGTCGCCCTTGGCGATACCGACGGCGTTCGGGAAGGCCTCGAGCGGATAGGCCATGGCGAGCTCCGCCAGCGCGTCGAAGGTCGTGGTGCGTCCGAGCAGGCGGTCGACCAGCGTCTCTGCGTCCGCGAACCAGTCCTCGCGGAGCGTTCGCTGGGTCCGCGGGCCCAGGATGTCTGCCAGCACCCGGTGCGGTGCGTCGTGGTGCGGAGGGTCCGCCTCGAGAAGGATGCTCTTCTGGCGCCAGGGCTTGCCGGTGGCGAAGTTCGACAGACCGACACCGTGCGTCGAACCGAAGTCCTGCCAGTTGCGCAGCACACTCGTCACATGCTCGTGGCGCCCCGTCGCATAGCAGTCGTACCGGGCGAGCCGGACCACGTCGGCCGTCTCGCGCACCGCCACCTGGAACGGGGTCGGGTCGACGGTGCCGGCCTCGCCGTACGGGTCGGAGTCGATGGCCGGGACGGTCTGGGGTCGTGCCAGGGCGGATGACATCGGTACCTCGCTCACAGGTCCAGCACCACGAGCCCCTCACGGGCCCGGGACACGCAAGGGAACATCACGCCGACGTCGCCGTCGGTGAGGATGGTGTCGCGGTGATCCACCTCTCCGTGGAGCACCGGGGTCTCGCAGGCCCCGCAAGATCCCGCGCGGCACGACGACAGGATGTCGACCCCGGCGGTCTGTATCGCCTCGAGCAGCGAGGTCCTGCGCGGAACGGTGATCGTGGCTCCGGTACGCCGGAGCTCGGCTGTGAACGGCTCGTCGGTCTCGAGCGCCTTTGGACGGGCGAACGCCTCCGTCCGAAGGGTGTTGTCCGGCCACGACCGGGCGAGATCTCCGAGGACATCGCTCATGCCGGTGGGTCCGCACGCGTACACCCGCGCACCGTCCGTCAGGGGACCGACGGCCTCGGCAAGGTCCGGGCGGCCGTGGTCGCTCGTCGTGTGCACCTGCACGTGCTCCGCACGGGGCCCCGTCAGCAGGTCGTCCACGTAGGGCATCGATGCGGTGTCCCGCCCGATGTACACGAGCCGGAACGGGATGTCGAGGCCTACCGCGGCCTGGATCATCGGCAGGAACGGGGTGATCCCGATACCGCCGGCGACGAAGACGTAGCTCGTGGCAGGGACAAGGGGGAACGAGTTGCGGGGCGTGCCCACGCCCACGGCGTCACCCACCCGGAGCACGTCGTGGAGGTAGGCGGAACCGCCCGTCCCGTCGACGTCGCGCCGCACCGCGATCGTATACGTGCTGGGATCCCACCGGTCACCGCAGAGGCTGTAGGGCCGCACCATGCCGTTCGGCAGGGTCAGCGCCACGTGCGCCCCGGGCGTCCAGTCGGTGAGGCGTCCGAGGTCGGGACGGCGGAGCGTCAGCTCGACAGCGTCGACCGCGACCTGTCGTCTCTCGACCACGTCGAGCTGTCCTGCGCCGATGTGCATGGGAACGTCCGAGGTCCGATTCGGGGCTGAGGAGGAACCTCACCGAGGTTAGGTGGCCACCCGGCCGGAGACTTCTCGCGACTTGCGTCGAGTCTCGGCTCGTAGCGGCGCAAGCCAGGAGACGGCAAGACGGCGTGGGACCTCTAGCGTCACGGCATGGCCAGCACGGGGACTCCCAGGCGCGCCACGAGGAACCCTGTGGTGGGATCGTCCACGACCGTGCCCACCGAAGTCACCGGAACGAGGTCCGTCTCACCATGGTGAGCGGTCCGGAGGAAACTACAGATGGCATCCCGTCAGAAGGCCACAGTCCACCCGCCCGGCACCGACCCCCGACGCTGGAAGGCGCTCTTCGTCCTGTCCGCGCTCCAGTTCATGATCCTGCTGGACATGACCATCGTGAACGTCGCGCTCCCGGCGATCGAGGACGGCATGGCGTTCGACCAGACCGGCCTGACCTGGGTCGTGAACGGCTACGCCCTCGCGGCCGGCTCGCTGCTCATCCTCGGCGGCCGTCTCGCCGACTACTACGGGCGCCGCCGACTGCTGATCATCGGCGTCGTCGTCTTCGCCGTGTCCTCCGCGTTGTGCGGGCTCGCGACGCACCCGGCGATGATGATCGTCGGGCGGTTCGGCCAGGGTGCCGCCGAGGCCCTCGCCGCGCCGGCCTCGCTCGGGCTGATCGCACTGCTGTTCACCGACGCCAAGGAACGTTCCAAGGCCCTCGGGATCTGGGGCGGCCTCGTCGCACTCGGTGGCACCCTCGGGTACGTGTTCTCCGGCCTGCTGACGAACTTCACGTCGTGGCGCTGGATCTTCCTCATCAACTTGCCGGTGGCGCTCATCGCGCTCGTGGCGATTCCTGCACTGCTCGACGAGTCCCGGGCCACCGAGAAGCGGGGCAAGCTCGACGTCTGGGGTGCCGTGACCTCGACCACCGGCCTGATCGCGATCGTCTACGGGCTGCTGCAGGCTGCCGAGAACCCCTGGGGCTCGGGGGCCGTGGTCCTCCCGGTCGTGGCAGGGATCGCGCTGATCCTGACCATGCTCGTCATCGAGCGTCGCGTCGCGGACCCCCTTCTCCCTCGAGGGTTCTTCCACAACCGCACACGGTCGGTCGTCAACTTCACGAGTCTGTTCTTCATGGCGGCCTTCATCGGGTACACGTTCATGCTGACGCTCTTCGAGCAGGACGTCCTCGGCTACAGCCCGCTCCAGAGCGGGCTCGGATACCTGCCGCTCGGCATCGGCATCGGGATCGGCATCGGCGCGTCGTCCGTTCTCGTCCCCAAGATCGGCGTGAAGCCGGTCGTCGTCGCAGGGTTCATCGGGGCCGGTGTGGGACTCGGGCTCACGAGCTTCGTGTCCACCGAGAGCTCGTACCTTCTCGGGATCCTGCCCGGCATGCTCGTCTTCGCCGTCTTCGCCGGTGCCACCATGCCGGCCGCGACCAACGCCGCGCTGCACGGTGTCACGAAGCAGGACTCCGGTCTCGCGTCGGGGGTGCAGAGCACCGCGCAGCAGATCGGGGGTGCGCTCGGCCTGGCCGTGCTGGTCACGTTCGCCACACGCCGGTTCCTCAGCGACGTCACCGCGGGAGAACCGGTGGAGGTCGCGATGACCAATGGGTTCACCCTGGGCTTCACGATCGGTGCCGTCCTGATGCTCGTGGGCGGCGTGCTGCTGGCGATCTTCCTCGAGCGCGTCGACGGAGCCCTGCGCGACCCGATGGTCGAGGGCGTCGAGGCCGAGGTCGCGAACATGACGGGCGAGGGGGCCCCGAGGCCATGAGGATCGCGGTCACCGGGGCTGACGGGTTCATCGGCTCGCACCTCGTCGAAGGGCTCGTCCGCTCCGGGGCCGATGTCGTCGCCCTCGCGCAGTACAACTCGACGGGCGCCTGGGGCTGGCTCGAAGACGTCCCCGCCGACGTCCTCGGCAGTGTCCGCGTCGTCCTCGGCGACCTGCGGGACGCCGAGGTGATCGGACAGGCGCTCGCCTCCGCCGAGGTCGTGTATCACCTCGGGGCACTGATCGCCGTCCCCTACTCCTTCCACGCGCCTCGCTCGTACGTGGAGACGAACGTCCTCGGCACCCAGAACGTCCTGGACGCGATCCGCCGCCACGGGGGCCGCCTCGTGCACACCTCCACGAGCGAGGTGTACGGAAGCGCCGTCACGGTCCCCATCGCCGAGGACCACCCACTGCAGGCGCAGTCGCCCTACGCCGCGACCAAGATCGCCGCAGACAAGCTCGTCGAGTCCTACGTCGCGGCCTTCGACGTGCACGCCGTCACCATCCGTCCCTTCAACACGTTCGGACCACGCCAGTCGGCACGAGCGTTCATCCCCACCGTCATGTCGCAGGCCATGACGGGTCGGACCACCCTCTCCCTCGGGTCCTTGGCGCCACGCAGGGACCTGATGTTCGTCGGGGACACGGTGGCCGCGTTCCAGGCGGTCGGCGCCCTCGCCGCCGACCGCTGGAACGGCGCCACCCTGAATGCCGGGACCGGGACCTCGTGGCCCATGAGCCGGGTCGTCGAAGAGATCGCCCGGGTGGTCGGCGTCGACCTGGACGTCGTCGCGGACCCGTCGCGTGTCCGGCCCGCGGCCGCCGAGGTCCAGCACCTCGAGTGCGACAGCACCCGGCTGCGGAACGCGACCGGGTGGCAGCCCCGGGTGACGCTCCGGGAAGGGCTGGAGGCGACGCGCGACTGGATGGCCGATTCTCGCCGCCTGCTGTCGTACAAGCCGGACCTGTACCAGCTGTGAGTCGCTCTTCTCCCCGTGGAAAGGCCGATGAGATGGAAGCAGTGATCCTGGCCGGCGGCCGAGGAGTGCGCCTCCGCCCGTACACCACCCGGCTCCCCAAGCCGCTCGTGCCCATCGGGGAGGACCACGCGATCCTCGAGATCGTGCTCCATCAGCTCGCATACCAGGGGTTCAGCAAGGTGACCCTGGCGATCGGCCACTTCGGCCACCTGATCAGGTCCTTCGTCGGGGACGGCAGGCGGTGGGGGCTCGACATCGTGTACATCAACGAGTTCCAGCCGCTGGGCACGCTCGGGCCCGTCGTCGGCGCCCGCGACACGCTGCCGGAGAACTTCCTCGTCATGAACGGTGACGTGCTGACCGACATCGACACGATGAGGCTCCTGCGTGCGCACGTCTCCAACGCCGCCCCGCTGACGGTCGCGACGTACCGGAGGCAGGTCAAGGTCGACCTCGGGGTGATCGAGGCGGACCAGGGCAGCATCGTCGACTTCATCGAGAAGCCGACGTACGACTACCGCGTGTCGATGGGGGTGTACGCCGTGTCGCGGGACGCGCTCTCCCAGTACGGGCTGGGCGAGGCGCTCGGGTTCGACCGTTTCATCCTCGATCTCATCCGTGCCGGGCGGAACCCGTCGGAGTTCGTCCACGAGGGGTACTGGCTCGACATCGGCCGACCGGACGACTACGACCGCGCCAACGAAGAGTTCGGCCACATGCGCAGCTCGCTCCTCAAGGGCGCGTGATGCGCGCCGTCGTGGTCGGGTCGACGGGATTCGTCGGTGGGCACGTCCGCACGGGGCTGGCTCGCCGCGGCTGGCACGTGGCCGCCCTCGACCGCTCGAGCATCCCGGACGGCGACATCGTCGGGGCGCTCGCGGACATGTTGGCGGCATCCCCACCGGACCTGGTCGTCAACTGCACCGGCGCGACGGCCGGGTCCCGGGCCATGCTGTACCGGTCGAACGCCGACCTGGCACGCGACCTGGCCGGCACCGTCGCGGCAGCGGGCGGCCGGCCGCGGCTGCTGCACCTCGGCTCGGCCGCGGAGTACGGGGCGGCGTGCGGCTCCAGGCCTTGCGCCGAGGACGACGCTGCCGCGCCGCTGGCGGACTACGGCAGGTCGAAGCTCGCGGGGACCCACCACGTCCTGGCTGCGGTACCGTCCGCGACGGTGCTCCGGGCCACCACGGTGATCGGCGCCGGGTGCGGTGGGTTCGTGGGTGCGGTGTGCCGGCAGATCGCGGCCGGCGCGCCGGACGGGACCGTGGAGGTGGGGTCGCTGGCGGCGGCACGGGACCTCGTGGACGTGGAGGACGTCGTCTCGGCGGTCGACTCCGTGGCCCGTGCGCCGGCCGTCCACGGCGTCTACAACGTCGGGACGGGGGTGGCCGTCCCGCTCGACCACGTCGTCGCGCGCATCCGGGCCGTCACCGGGTTCCGCGGCCCTGTCGTGACCGGCCGCCGCCCGGGGTCCGGCCGGTCCGCGGCCGTCATGACCCATTGCTCCGACATCCGCAAGATCGGGCGGGAGGTCGGGTGGGCGCCCGTGACACCTCTCGACGCGTCGATCAGAGCGGTCTGGGACCAGGCGTGCGCGAGCGCGCCGACCGACGACTGAGGAGGAAGCACATGCCCGTCGCACTCGTCACCGGTGCCAACCGCGGGATCGGCCGTGCCACCGCGATCCGGCTGGCCGACCGCGGCTACGACGTCGTCGTCGCCGCACGGAGGCTGAGCGACGCGCGTGCCGCCGTGGACTCGTGGGCGCCATCCCAGGGCCGCGTCCTGCCGGTAGGCCTCGACGTCACCCGGCCGGAGGACGCCAGGGCCGCCGCGGACCTCGTCGAGGACGAGCTGGGCTGTCTGGACGTGCTCGTCAACAACGCCGGTGTCCTCCCTGAGGAGCGTCCGGGGCACCCTCGCGGGCGGCTCGACGTCGTCTCGTTCGACGAGGCGGTCCGCACCAACCTCCTGGGTGCCGTGCACGTGACCGACGCGTTCCTCCGGTTGCTCCGCGAGAGCTCTCAGGGTCGGATCGTCAACGTGTCCACGAGCTTGTCCTCGATGTCCCACCAGACAGATCCGGACTCGCCCTACTTCGCCACGGCCTGGCCCGGTTACCAGGCGTCGAAGGCCGGGCTCAACTCGTTCACGGTGTCGCTGGCGAAGCTGCTCAGCGGGACGTGCATCAAGGTCACCGCCGTGTGCCCTGGGTTCGTGCGGACCGAACTGACGCCAGGCAACGCCCGGGCGCGCCGGACGGCCGACCAGGGTGCCGACGTGGTCCTGCGGGCGGTCACCCTCCCTGACGACGCACCCTCCGGCCAGTTCATCGACGCGCGGGCCACGGTGCCCTGGTAGCGGTGGGACCGTCGTCCGGCGCGGCCCGACGGGTGGCGCGCAGGGTCCACCGGGCACGGTTGTTCCCCAGGTTCACGGGCAGGCGTCGTACGTCGAAGCCGTACGCGCCGACGTCCCGCGCCAGGCCCGCGAAGGAGTAGGACACGAGCCCGTGGTCGCGTCGGGTCCGTGCGTAGGTGGTCGCCGGCAGGGTGGCGAGCCTCGCCAGCGCTGTGCCCAGGAACCGACCCCGGCCGGCGAAGCGCACCAGCTGCCACACGTCGGCCAGTGGCGACGTCCGAGGATCGATGAGGTCGCCGACGAGGAGGACGCCCCGGGGCGGGAGCAGGCGAGCGGCGGCAGCCAGGAAGGTCTCGACCTCCGGAGCCGTCAGGTACTGCAGCACCGAGTGGGCCAGGACCAGGTCGACGGAGCCGGCCGGGAGCGTCTCGGTGTCCTCGGGGCCGATCACGGTCACCTCCGGTCGCTGCCGGAACGTCGTGGTCAGGTGCGCCCGGATGGCCGGGGCAGCTTCGCACAGGATCAGGTGCCGGGACGTGGCCACGACGCTCGGTGCGTGCAACGCGTCGCCCGGGCCGAAGTCCAGGACGACACCGCCCGGCGGCAGGTGCGCACGGAGGCTGGCCGCCAGGGCCGCGAAGTGCGCCGCCTTGTGGTCCCCGCCGAAGTACGCGCGCTGCCCGCGGTCCCACTCGTTCAGCCAGGGCGTCATCCGAATCTCGGCCATGACGGCAGCCAACGTCACCCGGAGGGCTGCGGCAACTCCCGGGCAGCGGCGCGCGGCCCCCACCCGCAGATCATGAGTCGTCCTCCCTCGAGCCCCTGGGTAGCGTCGCCTCGCGACCGAACGGGAGGGCCGATGACGCCACCGACGAAAGCACCGACCGTCGACGTGGTGGTGCCCGCGTACAACGAGGCGGACGTCCTGGACGCCAACGTCCGCACGCTGCACGCCTACCTGTCTCGCGCACTGCCCTGGGCCTTCGCGATCACGATCGCCGAGAGCGGCAGCTCGGACGGCACACCAGCCGTGGCGGCCGCCCTCTGCCGGCAGCTCGACGGTGTCCGCGTGCTCTCCGACCCGGCTCGGGGCCGCGGGCTCGCGCTGCGGAACGCGTGGATCTCCAGCGATGCCGTCGTGGTCGCGTACATCGACGCCGACCTGTCCATCGGCCTGGACGCCTTCCTGCCGCTGCTGTCACCTCTCCTGTCCGGTCACAGCGACCTCAGCGTGGGGAGCCGGCACCTCGCCGGATCGCACGTCGAACGGTCGGTGCACCGGGCACTCCTGTCCCGTTCGCTCAACCTGCTGCTCCGGGTCGTGCTCGGTGCGCGCTTCAGCGATGCGCAGTGCGGGTTCAAGGCGGGTCGCCGCGACGCGCTCGTGCAGGTCATGGAGGACGTGCAGGCCGACCACTGGTTCTTCGACACGGAGCTCCTCGTGCTCGCGCAGTCTGCCGGTCTGCGGATCCAGGAGGTCCCGGTCGACTGCCTGGACGACCCGCGCTCCTCCGTCGACGTGCTCCCGACCGTGGGCAGCTTCCTCCGAGAGATCCTCCGGATGGTGCGGAGCCGCCGGGTCCCCGGCGTACGCCACGAGGGGACAGTCGGTGCTTGACAGGGTGGTGGCCGGCGCGTGGCGGGCACCGTTCGTCCGGTTCGCCGTCGTGGGTGCCGTCACCGGCGCCATCCACCTGGGCGGGTTCGTCCTGCTGCGGACGTGGTGGGAGCCCGTCGTGGCGAACGCCGTCGCACTGACCGTCGCCACCGTCGTCAACACGGAGGGGAACCGGCGCATCTCCTTCACCGAGGAGAGGTCCGAGCCCGTCTGGCGGCAGCACGTCAAGGCGGCGGTGGCACTGCTGGCGAGCCTCGCCGTCGCCGCGGTCGCCTTCTCGGCCCTCGACCCGGGCCACCGGGTGCTCGAGGTGCTCGTCGTCGTGGGTGCCGACGCCACGTCGATCCTGGTCCGCTACCTGCTGCTCCGGCACTGGGTGTTCCCGCCGACCCGAGGAGGCGTCCTTGCTCGACCTGATCATCACGGCTGACGACTTCGGCATCAGCGAGGGCATCAGCCGGGGCATCCTGGCGTCGCACGAGCGCGGGGTCGTCACGGCTGCGTCGGTGATGGCGAACGGCCGCGCTCTGCGACGCGTCGTCGGCGAGGCCGCCGATCACCCGCGGCTGGCGCTCGGGGCGCACCTGGTGTTCGTGGGCGAGGACCCACCGCTGCTCACCCGCAGGGAGGTCCCGACACTCGTCGACCGGTCCGGAGCCCTGCCGGCGTCGTGGCGGCACCTCGCCGCACGCGTGCTGGCGGGGCGCGTGGACCCGGACGACGTCCGCGCCGAGGGTCGGGCACAGCTCGACCTGCTCCGGCACGACCTCGGGCTGAGCCTGACGCACGTCAACACGCACCAGCACGTGCACCTCCTGCCGGCGGTGGCACACGTCGTCATCGAACTGACGCTCGACGCCGGGGTCGGCTACGTGCGTGCGCCCTCGACGCGGTCGAGGTCACCGCGCGCCTCGGTGATCCGCCGGTGGAGCCGGCGCCTCGTCGCGGCCGCGGGTCGGGCCGGGCTCTCGACGAACGACGCGTTCGCAGGGCTCGACGAGGCAGGTCGCCTGACGACGGCCGACGTGCTCGGAGCCGTCGCCGGCTCCGGGCACGTCGGTGTCCTGGAGATCAACTGCCATCCCGGGCTCCCGACGTCCCAGGACCGCGAGCGCTACCGGTGGGACTACGCGTGGGAGCGCGAGGTGCGTGCGCTCACCGACCCCGGGCTCCTGGACGCGATCCGCCGCGGAAGGGCCAGGCTCGCGCGGCCCGGACGAGGTCCCCGCGTGTGATCGCACACCAGGAGAAATCCGGGCCGCACGGCCCACCTAGCATCCGAGGCATGAGCAACGACACCGGTCGTGCCACCGCCTCCGCGCAGGCGGTGTGGTTCGACATTTCCAGCCGCGACCCGCAGCAGACCCACGACTTCTACAGCCGGCTCTTCGGGTGGGACGTCCACCCGATGGACGGTGACGACTATGCCGTCGTCACCGCCGGTGACCAGCCGCCGTCCGGCGGGATCGGCCGAGCCTCCGACAGCTCGCCCTACGTCGGCCTCGTCCCCTACTTCCCCGTCGCGGACCTCGGGGCCGCGCTCGAGCGCGCGACGACGCTCGGCGCGACCGTCGTCATGGATCCCACGCCGACACCGATGGGGAAGATCGCCGCTGTCCGCGACCTCGAGGGCAACACCGTCGGGCTCAAGGAGTCCTGAACCACGACGGCCGACGACGGCCTCGTCCGACCGTCCCCGGCAGGCATCGGGGAGCACGTCCCGCCACACCAGGGCTGCGAGCACAGCGGCCCCGCCATCGCAACCGCAACGGAAGGCAAGGTCCCATGACTTCGACCGAAGCACCCGCGTGCCCGTACGTCCTCGACCCTCAGGGCCTCGACACGCACGGCGAGACACGTCACCTGCGTGAGCAGGGTCCGATCGCGCGCGTCGAGCTCCCCGACGGTGTGCTGGCATGGTCCGTGCACGACCACGACGTCGCCAAGGAGATGATGGGCAACCAGGAGCTGTTCTCCAAGGACCCGCGGCGCAACTGGCCCGACTTCATGGAGGGTCGGATCTCCGACGGCTGGCCGCTCATCACGTGGGCCGCGATGAACACACTCGCGACCAACGACGGTGCCGACCACTCCCGCCTGCGCAAGCTCCTTCTGCAGGCGTTCACCGGACGCCGGGTCGAGCTCATGCGAGGTCACATCGAGAAGCGCGTCACCGAGCTCCTCGACGGCATGGAGGCCGCCGGGCGTGACGGGGACGTCGTCGACCTCCGCGGCATGTTCTGCATGGAGCTGCCGACCCAGCTCATGTGCGACCTCTTCGGCGTGCCGGACGACCGTCGCGCCGACGTCCTGGCGGGCGGCCACAAGAACGTCGAGACCACGTTGAGCAACGAGGAGGCCGAGGCCAACCTCGGGCAGTGGCAGGACGCGATCGCCGAGCTCGTCCAGTACAAGAAGGCCCACCCTGGTGACGACCTCACCTCGGGCCTCATCGCGGCCAAGGAAGAGGACGGGTCCCGCCTGTCGGACGACGAGATGATCGGTACCCTGCACCTGCTGCTCGGTGCCGGCTCCGAGACCCTCGTCAACGGTCTGGCCCACTCGCTGCTCCACGTCCTCGAGGACGCAGAGCTGCGCCAGGGCCTTCGGGAGGGCACCGTCTCGTGGGACGACGTCTTCGACGAGACCCTTCGTGTCGAGTCCCCGGTCGCCCACCTGCCGTTTCGGTTCGCGGTCGAGGACTGCGAGATCGGCGGCGTGCAGATGAAGCGCGGGGACGTCATCCTCGTCGACTTCGCCGGGGTGGGTCGTGACCCGGCCGTCCACGGGGAGACCGCCGACGTGTTCGACGTCGACCGCGAGAACAAGCAGCACCTGTCGTTCGGTTTCGGCGTCCACTACTGCCTCGGCGCGCGGCTCGCCACGCTCGCCGCGAAGATCGGCCTGCCCGCCGTCATGGAGCGCTTCCCCGACATGGAGCTGGTCACGCCGCGTGAGAAGCTGGAGCCGCAGGGCAGCTTCGTCGTCAACGGCTACGCACGGATCCCGGTGCGGCTGGGGCTGCAGGTCGGCGCGCCGGCCTGACCGGACCGACGACCGGCCCGGAGGGGGCGCACGCCCTGGCGTGCGCCCCCTCCGCTCGTCCCCGGGTCCGCCGGGCCGTGCCCCGGACGCGCCGCTCGCTACCTGCGCGCGACACCGGCTCCGGCGGCGTCCCGCAGCAGCCGTGCGGCGTTGACCGGGTTGCGGATCATGGTCCCGTGGTCGCCCCGGACCATGCTCCCCGAGGATCCGGGGCCCCCGAGCGCCGTCCAGGCCTCGACGTCGTCGCGGCCCGCGAGCGGGTCACGGGTGCCCGCGACGGCGATCACCGGACACCGCAGGGAGAAGTCACGCGCCGGGACGATGGACTCGGCGACGCGGGAGTCGGCGCGCCACACCGACATGAACAGCGCCACCATCCACTCGTCGTCGAGCACCTCGGCGGGCGCGATCCCGAGCCGGCGGAACCGTGCGACGAACTCCTCGTCCGAGAGGTCGGCGATACCGGAGTGGTCCCACCGGCCGGGCGAGGCGGCGCCGCCCACGACCAGGGCGCGGACCTGGCCGCCGCCGGCCTCGACCCGACGGGCCATGTCTGCGGCCATCATGCCGCCGAGGCTGTACCCGAAGAGGACGAGGCCGTCCGGCTCCCGGTGCTCGAGCTCGGTGGCGAGCTGACCCCACAGGTCGTCCGACAGCGCGGAGAACGTCGTGTGTGCCGACTCCCGGTGGCGCCGGTCGCGCCCGGGGAGCTCCGGGACGTGCGTGTGGTGCCCGGCCAGCATGGGGAGCAGCGTCCGGTAGCTGCCCACACCACCACCGCCGTACGGGTAGAGGGCGAACCACGCGGGCTCGGACGTCGCCGCGGCCCGCGCCGTCAACTCATGGGCTGCTGTCATCGTGCGCCTACTTCTTCCGGGTTGCGGTGCTGGGGCGAGGTGCTGTGCGTGGAGCGTCGCGGTGCGGCGAAGAGATCGCCCAGCGCGGCCTCGTACTCGGCGAGGGTGCCGGTCACCGCGTGCGCGCGTGCACGTGTCCTCGGGGCGTGGAGCAGGCGGTTGACGACGCGCCGGAGCGAGGTCCGTAGGAGCTCGGCGTCGGCGGCGTGCGTCCCGCGGAGCTGCGTGACCCGGCGCACCTCGTCCTCGACGACTTCGGTCGCCCGGGCGCCCAGGGCTTCGAGCAGGGGACCGGCGGCCGCGGCGCGGCGCGCACGTTCCCACTCGTCGGCGTCGGCCACGGCGACGGCGTCGACGGCTGCGTCCCTCGCCCGGCCGCCGGCCGGACCGAGGTCGTGGAGACCGACGCGGTGGACGCTCGGGAGCCGGGTGACCTCGGCCGACACGTCCCGAGGACGTGCCAGGTCGACGTATACCTGGGGGCGTCCGTCGCGGGAGCGTGCTGCCGCCCGGGCCGCCGTGAGGTCGACCACCGGCGTCGGTGAGGACGTCGCCGAGACGATCACGTCCGCCCCTGCGAGGGCCTCGGTCAGGGGGCCCGAGGCGACGCGGCCGCCTACCTCGTCGGCGAGGACTTGGGCACGGAGAAGCGTCCGGTTCTGGATCACCACGTTCGCGTGGTGGCGCGCCGCTGCCCGCGCCGCGTCCCGGCCGACGATGCCGGCCCCCAGCACCAGCACGTCGGTCGCGGGCCCGATCCGGACGTGCGCCTCGGCGGCCTGCAACGCGCACTCCGCGAGCCCAGGGCCCGTGCCGGCGCCGTCGAGGGCACGGATCCGCCGACTGGTCCGCAAGGACTGCTGGACGAGGGTGTTGAGCTCGGCGTCGAGGAAGCCGTGGCCCTGCGCCCGGTTGAGGGCACCGCGGACCTGGTCGACGACGTGGGTCTCGCCCGGCGTCACCGACCGCCGCCCGCCGACGACGGCGAACAGGTGTGCGGCCGCAGCAGCGCCGCTCCGGGCGTGCAGCGCCCCGGCGCTCGCGGACCGCGCGGACCCGACGGCGGAGGCCCAGGCCCTCTCGACCGCGGTCACGGCGCGCCGGCAGTCCTCGGTGGACACGTAGACCTCCGTGCGCTGGCAGGTGCTGAGCACGAACGCCCCGTCCACCGTACCGGAGGACTGCAGAGCCCGGCAGAGGTGCTCTTCGGCGGCGGTGTCGAGCGCGAGGACGTCGAGGAGCTCCTCGGTGGCCGACCCGAGATCGGCTCCGACCAGCAGTACCGTCACCGGTGCTGCCCTCCGGTCGGGGCGAGCTCGACGACGGCCATGTACCGGCTGCCCGGCACGAGGTGTGTCCGGACGACCTCCAGGTCCGCACGCGCGGCGAGGTCCGCGAGCTCGCCCACCCCACGCTCCTTGCCGCCGGTGTAGGCGAGCATCCGCAGGTCCATCCGGGGGTCGACGGACTCGCCGTCGTGCCCCACTGCCTCGATGACGAGCAACCGGTCGGTGGCGGTCGTCGCGGCACGGCAGGTCCGCAGGATGCGCAGGCAGCTCTCGTCGTCCCAGTCGTGGAGGACGGCCGACAGGACGTAGGCGTCGCCACGCGCGGGGAGCGGTTCGAAGAACGACCCGACCACAACGTCCACCCGTTCGCGCAGGCCCGCCGAGTCGAACGCCGCCCGCGCCCGGGCGGCAGGCTCGTCCAGCTCGACGAGGACGCCCCGGAGGCCGGGGTGGGCGCGCAGGATCTTGGACAGCATGGCGCCGTTGCCGCCGGCGACGTCGACGACCGTGCGGTGCCGAGCCCACGGGTACGCTTCGACGATCCCTGCGTGGTCCGCCTCCACGTGGCGTTGCATGAGGGTGTCGAACGACGTCCGCAGGGTCGGGTCGGAGTCGAGGTCGTCCCAGAAGTCCTGACCGTACCGGGCCCGGTACGCCGAACCTCCCGTCGTGATCGTGTGCATCAGCTCGACGAACGCGAGGTCCCCTCGTCCGACGCTCCCGTGGACGTCCAGCCAGTCCCGCTTGCCTGCCGGGTGGTCCGACCTCAGCTGTCCACCGAGCTCCGTCAGGTCGAACGCTCCCGAGGGCGAGCGGTGGAGCAGCCCGAGCCAGACCCAGTGCAGCAGGAGCCGTTCGAGCGCAGGGGCGAAGGCGTCGCAGCGGTCGGCGATCGCCTCGGCGGTGGTCGCCCCCGCGGCGACGTGGTCGGCCACCCCGAGCGTGGCGCCGACCCTGATGGACATGGGCGTGGCGAGGTCCGCCATCGCCCTCAGTCCTGGTCCCTGCGTCATGGGCGCTCCTTGCTCCCGTTGGGTTCCTCGACCTGCTTCCCGGTCGCTGTGGACGCTAGGGCGGGACCGGGGGATCAACAAGGCTCGGCGGCGGATGGCGCAACCGGGGAGACCTCGGGACCGTCGACGCGGTCGTGCTCCCGACCGTCGCGAACGGCGGCTGCCCGGGCGGCGTCGGCGCGGAGCCGGCGCCTGTCGACCTTGCCGATGCCCGTGAGCGGAAGGGACGTCACGGCGAACACCTGCTTCGGCACCTTGAAGCGAGCCAGGCCCACCGCCTCCAGGTGCTGCACGACCTCGCCGTGCCCGACCGGACGACCGTCGCGCCCGACGACGAACGCGCACACCTCCTCGCCATAGGTGCGGTGCGGCATCGCGACGACCGCGCAGTCCTCGACCCCGGAGAGGCCGCGGAGCAGGTCCTCCACCTCGTCGGCTGCGACCTTCTCACCGCCGCGGTTGATGGTGTCGCCGGTGCGCCCCTTCACCACGATGCGGCCGTCCGGTCGCCGGACCACGAGGTCTCCCGTGACGTACCACCCGTCGGGGGTGAACGCGCGCCGGTTCACGTCGGGCGACCGGTAGTAGCCGTGCACCGTGTACGGGCCGCGGGTGGTCAGCGTCCCCACCTGCCCGTCCGGGAGCGGCGCGCCGTCGTCGTCCACCACCCGGAGCTCGTCGAAAGGGCTGATCGGCCGGCCCTGCGTCCCGCGGCGGACGTCGAGCGGGTCGCCGATCCTGGTCACGCACGTCAGCCCCTCGGACATGCCGTAGACCTGCTGGACGACGCACCCGGTGTGCCGCTCCGCCGCGGCGGCGAGCGAGGGCGCGAGGTGCGCGGCCCCGCTCTGCACGAGGACGAACGACGGCGCGGCGTCGGGGTGCTCGTCGAGGTGCTCGACCCAGCGCTGGAGGATGGCAGGGACGACGCTCGTGGCCGTCGCCCGGTGCCGGACGGCGAGCGTCAGGGCGGTCTCCGGGGCCGGGGACGGGCAGAGCACGACCGTCCCGCCCGCGACGAGAGTCCCCAGGACGCCCGGACCGGTGTTGGCGAAGCCGTGGCCCACGGGCAGCACGACCAGGTACCGGCTCGACCGGTCGAACCGGCTCGCCGCGCAGGCCGCGCGCAGCATGTGCCCGAGGTCGTTGTGGGTGCGTGGCACGACCTTCGACGCGCCGGTCGTCCCGCCGGAGGGGATCAGCACCGCGACGTCGTCCGCCGAGGCCGGACCGTCCTGGACCAGAGGCAGTGGCTGCCCGGCCCCCCGCGCGAGCCGGGCGAACGGGACCGAGCCCGGGAACCGGGGCGTGCCCACGACGACCACGTGGTCGAGGGACGCCACCTGGTCGCGCACCTGGTGACCCAGCGCCTCGTAGTCGAAGTCCCGGTAGGTGCCCATCGTCACGAGGGCGCGGGCGTCGCAGTGGCCAGCGAACGCCGTCAGCTCGTGCTCGCGGTGCTGCGGCAGCGCCCAGACCGGCACCGTACCGGCCGCGAAGCAGGCCAGCGTGGTCAGCACGGCCTCGGCGCGGTTGGGCAGCTGGACGACGACGCGGTCGCCGACGTCCAGCACGCCGCGCAGCCCGGCCGCGAGCGCCTCCACCTCCACGACGAGCTCGGCATAGGTCCAGGACCGGTCGCCGTCCACCAGCGCCTCGCGCGTGGCGCAGCATGTCGCGGCGTCGATCAGCAGCTCGAACAGCCGCACGTCGTCCCACGCCCCGTCGCGGCGGTAGGACCGGGCCAGCTGCGGGGGCCATCCGGGTGCGTCCTGCACCGGCAGGTCGACGGTCATGGGGGAGACCTCCTCGGTCCGGGTTCATCGCACGTCATGAGGTGCGTTCGGCGTACTCGTGTCGCGAGACTCGAGACAAGCGACTCGAACCTATGGAGCCGCGGGGCCGGTGGAGTCTTCGGAGTTGCTGGTAGCAGCCCTGCTCCGGCAACGGGCACGGACGGAAGGGACAGGTCCTTGAGCCATCGTCAGGACAACGAGAACGCCATCGCGATCGTGGGGATGAGCTGCCGGTTCGCCCCGAACCTCGACACGCCCGCGGCACTGTGGGACTTCCTCATGGAGTCCCGGACGGCGGTCCGGCCGATGCCGGAGAAGCGGTGGCGCGCCTACGCGGACGCGTCGCCGGAGGCCACGGCGGTGCTGCGCGCCACGACGTTGCTCGGCTCCTACCTGGACGACATCGAGGGGTTCGACGCCGAGTTCTTCGGCATCACCCCGAAGGAGGCCGCCTACCTCGATCCGCAGCAGCGGTTCATGCTGGAGCTGACGTGGGAGGCCCTGGTCGACGCGGGCATCCCTCCGACGTCGTTGCGCGGCTCGGACGCGGCGGTCTACGCCGCCGTCAACTCCACGGACTACGGCCGTCGTCTGCTCGAGGACATGACGCGTACCGGTCCGTACGCGGTCAACGGGACCACGGACTACGGGATCGCCAACCGGGTCTCCTACTTCCTGGACACCCGCGGTCCCAGCATGGCGGTGAACACGGCGTGCGCCGCCACCCTGACCGCTGTGCACGTCGCCTGCCAGGCCCTGCGTGGCGACGAGACGTCGGTCGCGATCGTCGGTGGGCTCAACATCATCTCCACGCCGGCCTTGAACGTCGCGCTGGAGGGGGCCGGTGCGCTGGCCCCGGACGGGCGCAGCAAGGCCTACGACGACGACGCCGACGGCTACGGGCGCGGCGAGGGTGCCGGTGTGCTCGTGCTCAAACGTCTGGCGGACGCGCAGCGCGACGGTGACCGGGTGCTCGCGCTCCTGCGCGGCAGCGGGGTCTTCCAGGACGGGCACTCCGACGGCATGATGGCACCCAACGCGGACGCCCAGGCCCACATGCTCCGGACGGTCTACGCCCGTGCCGGCGTCGACCCCACCACCGTCGGGTACGTCGAGGCCCACGGCACGGGCACTCCCACGGGGGACGCCGCCGAGCTCGCCGCGCTCTCGCAGGTGATCGGTGCCGGCCGGGAGGAGCCCTGCCTCGTCGGCTCGATCAAGCCGAACATCGGTCACGTCGAGGGCGGCTCCGGCATGGCCGGCATCATGAAGGTCGTCCTGGCGCTCCGGCACGGCGTCATCCCACCGAGCTTGCACACGCGTGCCACCACCAGGACCGAGTGGGGCAGCAACGGGCTGCGGTTGGCCGCCGAGCCGACCGGCTGGGCGCCCGGCACCACGCCCCGCCGTGCCGGGGTCTCGAACTACGGCGTGGGCGGCACGATCGCGCACGTCGTCCTCGAGGAGGCGCCCGTGCGCCCGGTGGCGGCTGCGGTCGCCCAGGGCGCACGGCCGGTGCTCGTCCCGCTCTCGTCGGCCACCCGTGCCGGGGTCCGGGACCTCGCGGATCGGACCGGTGCCTGGCTCGCCCGCCACGCCCCCGAGCTGGACGACGTCGCCGACACGCTGCGTTCGCGCAGGTCCCACCTTCCCGAGCGGATGGCGGTCGTCGCCGCCGACGTGGCCGGCCTCGTGGACGGGCTCGCCGCGGCGTCGGGCGGCGGGACGAGCCCGGACGTGGTCACCGGCCGGGTGGTGCCGGGGAGCGAGAACGGCGCCGTCTGGGTCTTCTCGGGGCACGGGTCGCAGTGGGAGGGGATGGGCCAGGACCTCCTCGACGTCGACCACGCCTTCACGGGCGTGATCGACCGCCTCGGCGACGTGTTCACCGACGAGCTCGGGTGGAGCCCGCGGGAGCTGCTCGAGCAGGGCGGGCCGTGGACCACCGCGCAGGTGCAGGCCCTCACGTTCGCGGTCCAGGCGGCCCTGGCGGCGACCTGGCGCGCCCACGACCTGGAGCCGGCTGCGGTGATCGGGCACTCCGTGGGTGAGATCGCGGCGGCGCACACCGCCGGGGTGCTGGACCTGGACGACGCCGCGCGCTTTGCCTGCCGGCGCGCCCGTGCGCTGGGGAAGGTCGCCGGCAACGGCGCGATGGCGATGGCGGGCCTCGGGTTCGCCGAGGCGAGCGAGCGGCTGGCCGGCGTGGACGGTGTGGTCGCCGCGATCGCGGCCGGTCCGCGGTCCACCGTGGTCTCCGGGGAGGCGGACTCGGTGGCCGCGGTCGTCCGCGACTGGGAGGACGACGGCGTCCCGATCCGTGCCGTCGCCACCGACGTCGCCTTCCACAGCCCGGAGGTCGACGACGTCCTGGCGGAGGTCGTGGAGGCGGCTGGTGACCTCGGGCCACGGCGCGCGGTGGTCTCCCTGTACAGCACGACCCTGGAGGACCCGCGCGACGAGGCCGTCCGCGACGCGGGCTACTGGGGCCGCAACCTGCGCGCCCCGGTGCGGTTCGCCGCGGCGGTCGACGCCGCCCTCGACGACGGCTTCCGCGTCTTCCTCGAGGTCTCCACCCACCCTGTCGTCTCCCACTCGGTGATGGAGGTCGCGCAGCACCGCGACGAGGAGGTCGCGGCCGTCGGCACCGTGCGCCGCGGCGCCGGCGCCCCCGGCGACGTGCTCCGCACCGCGGGCCGGCTCTACTGCGCCGGCGTGGTGCCCGCCTGGTCGGCCGACCGCACCCGGGAGCCGCTCGGTCTTCCCGGCGCCTCCTGGCAGCACCGGCCCTACTGGCTCTTCGAGGAGTCGGCGCAGGGACGGGGCGGCGCCGGGCACGACCCCGCCGCGCACGACCTGCTCGGCGGCAGCCACGCCGTGGGCGGCGTGCCGGCACGGCACGTCTGGCAGACCCGGCTGGACCTGGCGAGCCGGCCGTACCCGCTCGACCACGCCCTCGACGGGGTCGAGGTCACGCCGGCCGCCTCGATCCTCAACTCGTTCCTCAAGGCTTCCGACGCGGCCGGGGACGTCGTCCTGCGCAACATCGTGCTCCGGACGCCGCTGGCCGTGGAGCCGCCGCGCACGGTGCAGGTCGTCCGCGAGGGCCACGGCATGGCACTCTCCTCGAGGGTCGCGAACGACGACAGCGGCTCGGACGACAGCTGGATCCTGCACGCGAGCGCCGTGGTCGAGCCCGCGCGGGAAGGCCTCGTCGGGACGATCGACGCCGCCGGGCTCCGGTCGCGGCTCCCGCTGGGGGACTGGCAACGGCTCGACGAGATGTTCCACAACATGGGCGTGGGGGGCTACGCGTTCCCGTGGGGCCTGGACGACCTGCACCGGTCCGAGGACGAGCAGCTGGCGGTGCTGACGCTCGTCGACGACACCGACACCGACGCGGCGGCGTCCTGGGCCCACGTCATCGACGGGGCGCTGACGATCAGCGCGACGCTCGTCACACCGGTCGACGCGCAGAGCCTGTGGATGTCGCGGGCCATCGAGGACGTCGCCGTCGTCGGGGAGCCGCCGGCCCGTGTCGTCGTCCACACCCGCCGCTCCCCGGGGTCGCCGCACGACAGCGTCGACGTCGACGTCGCCGGCAGCGACGGGCAGGTCGTCGCCCGCGTGCACGGCCTCGCGTTCAGCTCGGTCGAGAAGGTGGAGGCGGCCAACCCCCAGGAGCTGGTGCACGAGGTCGTGTGGCGCGAGCCGGACGTGCCGTTCGGGACGGCGACGCCCGCGTGCGTCGCGGTCGTCGGCGACGGGCCCCGGGCGGCCGGCGTTGCCGACGCCCTGAACCGGGCGGGAGCGACGGCGAGCGTCACCACCGGGCCCGCGGCTGCCGACGTCGTCGTCGTGGTGGCCGCTCCCTCGACCATCACCTCGGCGGACTCCGCGGTCGGGCTGACCCAGCGCACGGCGGAAGCCGTGCTGGGGAGCATGGACCTCGCTCCGGAGGGCACGTCCCCGCGGGTGTGGCTCCTGACCGAGGGCGTGCGCGAGCCCCGCGGCGTCGACCAGGTCGCGCAGGCGGCCGCGTGGGGCCTGGGCCGGATCATCGCCGGTGAGCACCCGGAGGTCTGGGGCGGCGTCGTGGACGTCTCCTCGGTCGACGACGCCGCGGGCGCGGCGCTCGCGGCCGTGCTGGAGGGGGCCGCCGGCCAGGAGGACGTGATCCACGTGGCCAGCGACGGGACGGTCACCGTTCCGCGCCTCGCACGGATCACGCGGTCCGCCGACCGGGAGCCCCTGCGGTGCTCGCCGGCGGGATCCGTGCTCATCACCGGCGGGCTCGGTGCCCTGGGGCTCGAGGCGGCCCAGTGGCTCGTCGCCCGCGGCGCCCGCCGTCTCGTGCTCGTGGGCCGGCGCGGCCTGCCCCCGCGCCAGCACTGGGCAGGCCTCGCGGACCCCGACCTGCGGCGCGCGGCCGAGGCTGTGGAGGCCCTCGAGGCCGCCGGGGTGTCCGTGCAGGTGAGGTCGCTGGACGTGACGGATCCGGTCGCCGTCCGATCGTTCGTGGACGCGCACGACGCCGAGAACCCGCCGATCACCGGGATCGTCCACGCCGCCGGCGGTGTCGACGACGCCCTGGTGGACAACATGACGATCGAGGGGGTCCGGCACGTCCTCGGCGCGAAGTCGCTGGGTGCCTGGGCGCTGCACGAGGCGTTTCCGCCGGGAACCGTGGACTTCTTCGTCGCGTTCTCGTCCTGCGGGCAGCTCGCCCGCCTCTCCGGACAGGGGGCGTACGCCGCGGCGAACTCGTTCCTCGATGCGCTCGTCCAGGCCCGCGCGAACGCCGGCGAGGACGGTGCGGTGTCCCTGGCGTGGACCTCGTGGCGAGGGCTCGGCCTGTCCGCGGAGCTCACGACCACCATGGTCGAGGGCAACATGCGCGGGCTCGACGCCGTCTCGGCGAGCGAGGCGCTGCAGGCGTGGACCTTCGCCGACCGGTTCACCGGTGCCTACAAGGCCGTCCTCAGGAGCGTGCCGATCTCGCCGGGGCTCCCCGTGCCACCGATGTTCCGCGAGCTGGAGCACGACGCCGTCCCGGTCGAGGACCCGGACGTCTACCGGCTCGATCCCGCGCTGGCACCGGACCTGGCGCGTGCCGAGGTCACCGACGTCGTGCACTCCGTGGTGGCCGCCGAGCTGCGCCTGGAGAAGGAGGACCTCGGACACCGGCGTCCCCTCGTCGAGCTCGGCGTCGACTCGATCATGGCCGTCGCGTTGCGAGCACGGTTGCAGCGGCGCTTCGCGCTGGACTTCCCGCCCACGATCCTCTGGGCGAAGCCCACCGTGCACGACCTCGGTGAGTTCGTCCACGCGTCCCTGGACACCGTGGAGGAGGTCCTGGAGGGCGACGACGAACCGCACGAGCTGGCTGCCCCGCCCCTGGCGGGTTGACCGACGACCACCGCACGATCCGCAGAACCGGAAAGGACGTGACCATGACCGCCACCGCCGCACACGAGACCGACGCCGCCATGCCCGAGGAGTGGGCGCCGCTCGCCGACGTCCCTCGTCAGATCATCGAGGCCTGGGCCGCCCACGACGCCGACGCCTTCGCCGAGGTGTTCACCGAGGACGGCACCATGATCCTGCCGGGTGCCTTCGCCACGGGCAGGACCGCCATCCGGGAGTTCATGGAGCGGGCTTTCACCGGCCCCTACCAGGGCACCCAGGTGGTCGGTGCGCCCTTCCAGGTGCGCCGCCTGAGCGACGACATCGTGCTCATGCTGACGGACGGGGGTGTCGTGAAGGCCGGTTCCGAGACCGTCGCGGACACCGCCGCCGTCCGCGCCTCCTGGCTGCTCGTCCGTCGCGACCAAGGGTGGAAGCTGGCCGCCTATCAGAACAGTCCTCGCAATTGAGCGAGGTCGACCCCGGCGTCGGACCGGTCGTGCTCCACGGAGGACGGCCGGTCCGTACGCCTGCCGGCGGCGCCCCCGGCGAGCGGCTCACCGACTTCGGACGCCAGGTCGCCGGACACCCCGCACTCGTCTACCGCCCCCGGTCCGCCACCGAGCTCGCCGACGCGATCGCCGAGGCGACGGCTTGGGGGCACCGAGTCGTGCCGCGGGGGCTGGGCCACAGCGTCGACGGGCAGACCGTCGTCGACGGCTCGGCCCTGATCGACCTGAGCGGGCTGCGCCGCGTGCACCGCGTGACGGACACCTGGATCAGGGTGGACGCCGGCGCGACCTGGCGAGACGTTCTCGACGCGACGTTGCCGCGCCGTCGTGCGCCCGTCGTGGTGCCAGACTACCTCGGCCTGACGGTCGGCGGCACCCTCTCCGTGGGCGGGATCAGCGGGGCCAGTCACCGGTTCGGGACGGCCGCCGACCACGTCCTGCGCGCCACGGTGCTCGACGTGCACGGGAACTCCCACGACCTCACCGGCGGGGACCCGCTCCTCGACCGGGTGCTCTGCGGGCACGGGCGGCACGGCGTCCTCGTCACCGTCGACCTCAAGCTGCACGCGGTCCCGCGCCGGGTGCGGCGTTCGGACATCGTCACCAGGACGCTGCAGGACCATACGGACGTCCAGCGCAACCTGCTCACGGCCGGCTCCGTGCACTGGCTCGAGGGGTTCGCCGTCCGGGGCGTGGACGGGCTGCCGACCTTCACCACGCGCCTGTCCCGCTTCGAGGAGCTCGGTGGTCCGGACCTCGCGATGGATCGGACGCGGGGCTGGTCGGACGTGGGTGAGTTCTACGCGCGGGCGGACGGGACCGTCGCCGGCGAGCGCGCCGTCGGCCGGTGGCAGCACCACGCGCACCCCCGGTTGCAGTCGATCCTCCCGCTCGAGGCGGGTCGTGGCGTGGTGGAAGACCTGCTCGCCCGCAGCCCCGCCGACCTCCTGGGCCCCGGCGGTGCGGTCATGATCTACGTGACGGTCGCGGCCGCGCTGAAGCGCCTCGCGGTGCGGGGCGACCAGGGCGGGTACGCGCTCGTCGTCGGGTGGCAGCGGACGGCCCCACGGGACGACGACGACACCCTTCGACGGATGCAGGCGGCGAACCGACGTGTGGTCGAGCTCACCCGGGAGCTCGGTGGCGTGCTCTACGGTGCGGTCGTCGGTCGAGCCGTCGCGGGGGGGGGGAGGCGAGAGCGGGGCAGATGAGGAGTTGAAAGACGAGGGGTAGTGCGCGATCGTCGTGGCAACCGACGGACGACGGAGAGACGCGATGCGCCTGACGCCGATGCCTGCCCGCCTCACCACCGCCCGTCGAGACCTGCTGGGGGTGTCCGTCAGGATCCGCACCGCCGTCCTGGTTCTCCGGGAGGCCCGTCCGAAGGTCCTGGCGATCGGGGGGGTCCGGTTCCTGTCCGGCGCCCTCCTCAGCGGTGGCCTGGTGCTCTCACCGCACACGCTCGTCGGACTGCTGGCCTGGATCCTGATGACGGTCGCCGTCTACGTGCTCAACGGGGTGACCGACGTCGACACCGACCGGGTCAACGGCTCCCGGCGCCCTGTCGCCTCGGGCCGGCTGACCGTCCGGGCCGCTCGACGGGCGGTCTGGGTCTGCGGGTTCGCAGCCCTGGGACTGGGTCTGGTCGTCTCGTGGCCGCTGATACTCCACCTGGTCGTCGCACTGGCTCTCGGGGTCCGGTACTCGTCCGGCGCGAAGCCGGCCAAGGCCAGCTCACCAGCCGCGTTCGTCGTCGTCGTCGTGGGCGGGCTGGTCACGTACCACGCCGGCCTCGTCGCGTCCGGAGGGAGGGTCACGGCCCCCTTCGTCGTCTTCGCCGTCTGCCTCTCCCTCTGGATGGGCGTCGGTTCCCTCGTGAAGGATCTTCCCGACGTCGACGGGGATCGTGCCGCGAACCGATTCACGTTGGCCGTGAGCCGGGGCCCCGACGTGGCCGCGGACGTCGCCGCCGTCGCGGCAGCGACGATCGCGGCAGCCATGGCGTGGGCCGCCTTCGGACCGTTGCCGCTCGCCGAGCTCCTCCGGTGGCCGTCGGTCGTGCTCTGCCTGGGCACGCTGATCCTCGTAGTGACGTGCGCTACGGTGTCGCTGCGCGCACGTTGGCCGTACCGGGCCTTCATGTACACCCAGTTCGCAGCTCACGGACCACTGCTGCAGCTCTAGCGAGAGATCCACGGGGAGATGTTGTTAGGAGCGGATGACGCCGTCGGCCTGGCCGAGCTACGCGACTACGTCGATCGGTACCGACGAGAGATCCTCGCCACCTACACGGACCGCCTCCGCGCCGAGGACAACCCGCTCGGGCGGTTGGGCGAGGACGAGCTGCATCGTGTCGTCGGACCGTTGCTCGAGGTGCTCGTGCGTGCGGGCGTCGCTACGGACCCGGTGGGTGAGGAGGTCGGCCGGTCGCGCGCGATCCAGCGGATGAACCCGGTGTACTCGTTGCAAGGTGCCTCGATGCTGCACGACATCGTCGCCGACGTGATCGTGCGTGGATCGGTCGAGCTGGGCAGCCAGGGGCCGCACCTCGCACGTCTTCTGCGGGACCTGTCCGAGGTGATCCTCCGGAGGGTCGGAGACGCGGCGATCCCGTATGCGGGTGTCCTCCTGCAGCAGATCAGCGACGCGCACGTGGCAGAACGGCACCGCATCGCCCGCGACCTGCACGACCGTTCGGCCCACGCGCTGGCCCTCGCTTTCCAGCAGCTCGAGATCCGCCGCATCTGCGTCCGCCACGGTGACAGCGCCGGCGCGGAGGAGTGCCTGTCGGTGCTCCAGTCCCAGCTGCAGGATGCCTCGAGGATGATCCGGGACCTCGCGCAGGACCTGGGGAGCAGCCACACCACGGAGGGCCTCGCACCGGCCCTGCGCGAGTACGTCGACTGCCACGGCGCGGGACGTGTCAACCTCGAGATCGCCGATCCGGAGCAAGTCGCCTCCGTTCCACCGTGGGTGCGCGAGCAAGCGTTCCTGTCGATCCGGGAAGCCACGCGCAACGCCCTGCTGCACTCAGGGTCCGACGCCATCACCATCAGGATCGGGATCCGGTACAGCAATCTCGTGGCCGTGGTCCGCGACCACGGCACCGGCCTGTCCGACGTCTCCGCGGTGCGAGCACAGAAGAAGCCGGCGTCCTCGGGAACCGGCCTCCGGTCGATGATCGAACGGGTGGAACAACTCGGCGGGTCGGCGGTCATCGAGTCCGCGCCGGCCTCCGGCACGACCGTCGAGCTCGTCGTGCCGCTGCCATGAGCTCGTCGAACGGCGGTATCAGGGTGGTCGTCGCCGACGACCACGTCGTCTTCGCCGAGGGGCTGAGGTACATCCTGGAGGACGCCGGCTTCGCCGTCGTCGGGGTGGCAGGAGACTGTCGCGCCGCCGCGGTGCTCGTCCGGGACCAGCAGCCAGACCTCGCGGTCCTGGACGTGCACATGCCGGGTGGGTCTGCCACGGCGCTCGTACGCCGCGTCAAGGAGGACAGCCCGCGCACACGCATCGCGATGCTCTCGATGCAGGCCTCGTCGCGCCGTGTCGCCGAGCTCGAGGATCTCGGCATCGCCGCCTACCTGTCGAAGGTCGTCGACGCGGCCACGTTGTGTTCGGTGCTGACCGCCGCCGTCCACAGCTCAGGTGGCGGGACGATCCGCGTCGTCCCCGGAGTGGTGGACGCTCCGCACCCGCCCGTGGCCCTCCGGGCCGGGGACCGTGAGCTCCTGGAGCACATCGCGGCCGGGCGGAGCAACAAGTGGATCGCCCAGGAACTCTTCGTCTCGGAGGCGACGGTGAAGCGGCGCCTCGCGGAGGTCTACCGCGAGCTCGGTGCGTCGACTCGAGCCGGCGCGATCAGTCGCGCCCACCAGCTCGGTCTCATACGGCACGACCACGGCACGCCATGACCTCGTCGCGACGCCCGGGGGCGTTGTCGGCTGATGACGTGCCGCGGAGCGCTGTCAGGCGGCGATCGCTGCCCGGAACTGCCGCAGGTCCGCCACGAACGTGTGGGGAACCTCCATGGGTGCGAAGTGCCCGCCGTCGTGCTCGGCCCAGTGCACGAGCCTGCGGAAGCCCGGCTCGGCGAGCGTGCGGATCGGCGGGGCGGGGTCCTCGCGATAGACCCCCACGCCGAACGGCTTCTCCTGAACCGGCGGAGGCGGCGGGGGCACGGGGGACGTGGGGAGCAGCGCGGCGTTGTCCGCGTAGAAGTGGGCGGCCGAACCCGCCGTCTGCGTGTACCAGTAGATCGAGGCGTGCGTCAGGATCTGCTCGACGGAGAGGGCTCCCGGGCCACCCGACCATGCGTGGTACTTCTCCAGCAGCCAGGCCAGCAGGCCCACCGGCGAGTCGGTGAGCGCATAGGCGAGCGTCTGCGGCCGCGTCGCCTGGAGGGCCATGTAGGCGGAACCCTCCGTCATGAACGCGCCGAGTCGTTCGATCCGCGCGAGGCTCGTCGCGTCCAGGGAGGCGACGACACCGGGGTCGTCCGGCGGCGGGGGCGTCACGAGGAAGTTGACATGTCCTGCCTCCGCGGCGGGGTCCGTCGCGAGGAGCGTCTGCGTGATCCAGGCACCCAGGTCGCCCCCCTGGGCGATGTAACGCTCGTACCCGAGCCGATCCATGAGCTGCGCCCACGCTCCGGCCACCCGGGGGATGGTCCAGCCGCCGGCAGCCGGCTTGGCCGAGAAGCCGAAGCCGGGGATCTCGGGAAGCACGACGTGGAACGCGTCCTGCGGGCTGCCGCCGTGGGCCGTCGGGTCCGTCATCGCGTCGATCACGTCGATGAAGTCCGCCGCGCTGCCGGGCCAGCCGTGCGTGAGAACGATGGGGGTGGCGTCCTCGTGGGGCGAGCGGACGTGGAAGAAGTGCACCCGCACCCCGTCAATCTCCTCGACGAACTGCGGAAAGGCGTTGAGCCGCGCCTCCACGGCACGCCAGTCGAGCTCGAGCCAGCTCTGGGCCAGCTCTCGGACGCTGCTCACCTCAGGGCCGCGCTGTCCCGGGGACTGGTGCTCGTCGAGGCGACCGTCGTCGGGCCACCGCACTGCCCCCAGGCGGGTTCGGAGATCGTCGACTGCTGTGTCGGGAATGTCGATGGTGAACTGTTCCATCCCAGGCTCCTGATTTCGAGGGTGGGTGCCGCGCACGGGCTGGTGCCACGAACGGGCTCGTGCCAGGCACGCTAGGGCTTGCCGGGCACGCTGTGAACGGCCCGCATCGACCAGAGCAGGCTGGAAGTTCCGGCCGTCGGCGGTGGCGCACGTCATGAGAGTTGCCGGCGTGGGCGACCGGGCACCGTGGGGCGGTCAGTACGTCCTACTGCCCGGGAGGTCTCATGTCCGCCACCAGCCACGCGGTCGTCGTCGGGGGGAGCATCGCAGGTCTGCTCACCGCCCGCGTCCTCGCCGACCACGCCGACCAGGTCACCGTCCTCGAGCGGGACCTGACCGACGTGACCGACGTCCGCCGCGCCGTACCCCAGGGGCATCACATCCACGCGCTCCTCGCCCGGGGGCACGAGATCCTGGAGGACCTCCTGCCGGGATTCACCGACGACCTCCTCGGTCTCGGCGTGCCGATCCTGGACTTCGGCACGAGCGTCGCGTGGCACCGTGGCCCGGCGAGGTTCCAGCAGGGGCCGGCGGACATGATGTGCGTCGCCGCCGGCCTGCCGCTCCTCGAGAGCTACGTGCGGCGTCGTGTGCTCGAGCTGCCGAACGTCGCCCTCGAGCACGCCGACGTCGAGGGGCTGCTGCTCGACGCGACCGGACGCACCGTGGTCGGGGTGCGGACGGCGGACGGGCGTCTCGACGCCGACCTGGTGGTCGACGCCGCCGGCCGCGCGAGCCGGATGGACGCCTGGCTCGAGAGCCTCGGCTGCGGCACGGTCATCGACGAGTCCATCCAGATGGACCTCGTCTACACGAGCTGCGGGTTCGAGACCGCCCCGGATTTCGACCCGATCGGGGAGAACATCGCCATCGTCTCGACGATGACGCCGGAGCTGCCGCGAGGCATGATCTACGCGCGCCTGACTGACCGCTACGCCCTCTCCCTCAACGGGCTCGGCAAGCATGCGCCGCCGCGGGACTGGGCATCGTTCGTCGAGTTCGCGAAGTCGCTCCCGGTGCCGGACGTCCACCGGTCGGTCCTGTCCGCCCGGAGGATCGAGGACCCGCACTCCTTCCGCTTCCCGGCGAGCACGCGCAAGCGGTACGAGCGACTGGCCGGGATGCCCGAGGGCCTCGCCGTCGTCGGTGACGCCTTCGCACGGTTCAACCCCGTGTACGCGCAGGGAATGACCGTCGCTGCCATGGCCGCGCTCCGGCTGCGCACGCATCTCGAGGCCGGCGGACGGCTGGACGCGCGGCTCTTCGCCCGCCAGCTCAGCCGGGTCGTGGACACCCCGTGGACGCTCGCCGCCGGGGGCGACCTGGGGTTCCCGACCGTCCGCGGCCGGCGGACCGTCGCCACCAGCATGGCGAACCGGTACGTCACCCAGGTGCAACGTGGCGCGACGAAGGACCCGGTCGTCGCCAAGGCGTTCCTGCGGGTCGCCGGCCTGCTGGAGGAGCCGACGAGCCTGTTCAGGCCGGGGATCGTCGCCCGGTCGCTGGCGGCCTGACCCGACAGGGTCAGGCCCGAGGACCCATCGGGTCACGTCCTGACCCTCGCGGGCCAAAGGGTGCGTCTCGAATTTCCCACTCCCTGGTCACCACCCATCGTCGTTCGCAGGGGGCTCTTGACACCGGTTCGACCGACTGAGAGGCCAAGACATGACCGTCGGAACACTGCACCAGGGACGCGAAGGACTCCGGTCGACCCGGCCGGAGCTGGTGGTGGCACGCCCGACCGCGGCGTTGCCAGACCCTGACGAGGAGGCTTCGAACATCGGGGCGGCGGTCGACCAGGCGGTCCTCGCGATGCGGGCCGACCTCTTCTGCGGCGCCGGCATCGCGGACATCGCGAGCCAGACGTTCTACAGCAAGTTCCACTTCACGCGGGAATTCTCACGGATCGTCGGCACGACTCCCCGTCGGTTCCTGGCTGCGCTCCGGATGGAGCGAGCGAGCCAGATGCTCCTGACGACGGACCTGTCGATCGCTGACGCGGGCACGATGGTCGGCTACTCCAGCGTCGGCACGTTCAGCACGCGATTCTCGGCGCTGGTGGGGATGTCCCCCCGGCAGTGGCGAACGTGCGGCGGCCTGCCGCTGGCGCTCGAGACGATCGAGGGAACCGGCTCCGGACATCTCCGTGGTCAGGTCGCGCTCGGACCGGGCGCGGCGACCTCCGACTGCGACATCTTCGTGGGCGCCTTCGAGGACAGCATCGTGCAGGGTCCGCCGGTCGCCGCGGCCAGGCTCGACGGAGCGGGCGGCTTCCACCTCGCCGGGCTGCCGGAGGGGAGGTGGACCGTCGTCGTCCTCGGACGCGTGGCCCACCGAGGGGTCGGGGCCCACGTCGAGTGGCTGCGGGCGACATCCGTGATGCAGGTCTTCGCAGACCAGGGCACGAGGCAGCTGCCCACGCGGTTCCGGCTTCGGCCGGAGCGGCCGATCGACCCGCCGGTGCTCCTCGGTGGGACGCACGCCGAGCCTGCGTCGGTGCCGCAGGCCCAGCGCAACCGGGAATACCCGCTGGACATGGTCCTGCGCCACCGTTGAGCACATCGCCACGAAGGTGGCTCGCACGGTCTGCCGCGTATTGAACCACGACGCCTCGAAGGAGCTCCTGTGCCGTCCTTGAAGTCATTCGCCGCACCGGTCGCGGCACTGGCAGTCGCCGCCGTCGCCTGGTTGCCGTGGCAGCCGGGGCCGACGGCCGAGGCCGCCGGGGGTGCGGCGGAGGGGATCTCCTTCACGACGCACGACCTGCCGGACTCCGCCGGGAACCAGGAGCAGCGTCCGGTCGCGCCGGCGCTCGAGCACATCCAGCCCTGGATCTCCGCCGTCGGCGCCTCGGTCGGTTCTCTCGACCTGCGCGGGCTCGGGCGTCCGGGGGACGCGTGCCTCACCGATCCCCGCGACGACACCCTGAAGGTCTTCCCGGTCCCTGGCAGCGGCGGCCCGCAGTTCGAGCCGTTCGAGCTGCGGCCCGACGGCCTGCGCTACGACGCGACGATGGCACCCATCGGGTGCGTCCCCACCGATGTCGACCAGGACGGGCGTCCCGACGTCGTGGCCTACTACTGGGGCCGCTCGCCGGTCATCTTCCTGAACACCGGGCCCGGGACCGGTGACCCGTCCGCCGACTGGTTCACCCCCGTCGAGCTGGTCGAACCGATGCAGGTGTGGAACTCGACCGCGTTGAACATCGCCGACGTCGACGGTGACGGCGTCCTCGACATCGCGGTCGGCAACTACTTCCCGGACGGCAGCCGGGTGCTGGACCCGGCGGCGGACGACGACCCGCGCATGCAGATGCAGCACTCGATGGGCAACGCGCAGAACGCCGGTGAGAACCGGCTCTTCCTCGGGGCGGGCACCGACGCCGACGGCGTCCCGCGGTTCACGGACGTCTCCGAGAGGTGGCCCCAGGACTCCGCGAAGGCCTGGACCCTGGCGCTCGGTCTGCAGGACCTGTCCGGCAACGGCCTGCCGGACATGTACGTCGCCAACGACTTCGGTCCCGACCAGCTGCTGGTGAACACGTCCGTCCCGGGCGACGTGCGGTTCAGGGAGGTGCGCGGCGACCGCGACCTCACGACGGCCCGCTCGAAGGTGCTGGGCCACGGTTCGTTCAAGGGTATGGGGGTGGCGTACTCCTACGCACCTGGTGCCGACCTGCCCAGCATCCACGTCAGTAACATCACGACGACATGGGGCCTGCAAGAAGGAAACTTTGCCTTCTATCCGACCGGTCCGGGCTCGGACCTGCTCGAGGGCCGGCTCCCGTACGAGGACCGCGCCGCGGACGTGAACCTCGCCGTGAGCGGCTGGTCCTGGGACATCAAGCCGATCGACCCGACCAACTCCGGGCGCGACGGGTTCGTGCAGGCCACGGGAATGATCGTCGGCACCGAGGAGCTCTGGCCCCGGCTCCAGGAGATGGCGATGGGCAACGACCAGATCCTGTCCTCCCCGACGTCCTGGATGCGCATCGGCCCCGACGCCGACATCTCCGGCGACGAGCCCAACCGCCTCTGGGTCCCCGTCGGGGACGCGTACGCGGACGTCGGGTCGAGCGTCCCGTTCGACGATCGCACGGCCAGCCGCGGGTTCTCCGTCGCCGACGTCGACGGCGACGGTCGTCAGGACGTCATCGTCGCGAACCAGTGGGCCCGCTCCCAGGTGCACATCAACACGAGTGCGTCGGAGCACCCCAGCGTCACCCTGTCCGTCACGCGCCAGGCAGAGCACGGCCCCACGCCCGTGATCGGCGCCGTCGTCACGGTCGAGGGCCCCGGCTACTCACGGACGGCGCAGCTGTACCCGGCCAACGGGCACTCGGGCGTCTCGGGTACGGAGCTCCACTTCGCCCTCCCCGGCGACGCCGTGTCGGACGCGACCGCGACCGTCCGATGGGTCGACGCGGACGGCCAGCACGCCACGACGTTCGCCCTCACCGAGGGCGCCCAAGAGCTGAGGATCGATCGATGACCGACACCACGACCCCCACCCGGGGCAGGAGCGACGAGCTGGTGCTGGACGAGGCCCCGCCCCCGGCAGCACCACCACCCGCCACCGCGCCGCCGGCCGCCCCGGCACCGGGTGGCGCACCCCAGCGCGACCCCCGCAAGGCCGCGCTGCTGCGCTTCGCGATCTCGATCACCGCACTGACCGTCGTCGGGCACGTGTTCCTCGGATTCGAGCAGGCACCGATCGTCCCCATCGTGGCCGTCCTCGTCGCCTATGCGTGCAGCATCGGACTCGAGCTCGTCGACTCGTGGGCACGGGGGACCAGGGCGGGGTACGCCGGTGGGCCCCAGGAGATGCTCTACTTTCTGCTGCCGGCGCACATCGCGGCTCTGGCGTGCGCGATGCTGATCTACGGGCAGAACCTGGGTGTCTACCTGTTCGCGGTGGTCGTCGCCGTCGGGTCGAAGTACCTCTTCAGACTCCGTGTCAAGGGGCGCCTGCGCCACTACCTGAACCCGTCGAACTTCGGCATCTGCGTGACGCTCGTGCTGATGCCGACGGTCGGCTTCGTGCCGCCCTACATGTTCCTCAACAACACCGACACGTTCTTCGACTGGCTGATCCCGGTGGCCGTCGTCCTTGCCGGGACGCTGCTGAACTCGAAGCTGACCAAGCGCATGCCGCTCATCGCGGCCTGGGTCGGGGGGTACGTCGCCCAGGCGGTGATCCGGGACGTGTTCTTCGACGACAACGGCTGGGCGGCGCTCGGCATGATGACCGGGGTCGCGTTCGTGCTGTTCACCAACTACATGATCACCGATCCGGGGACCACGCCGGCCGAACCCTGGCGGCAGGTGGTGTTCGGCCTCACCACCGCCGCGGTGTACGGCGCCCTGATCGTCCTGGGCGTCGCGTACGCGATCTTCTTCGCCCTGGTGATCACGTGCGCCCTGCGCGGTGTCGCCCTGAAGGTGGGCGACATCCGCCGGACCCGCGCCGGTGCGGTCGGAGCCGAGGCGTGACGGCCCGGGCAGCGGTGCTGGATCGCGCGGCGACCCGGCTCCGCACCGCTCGGTCCCGCGTGATGACACCCTCGCGGAGCCAGGTGGACCCTCGACGCCGAGGGTTCCAGCCGTGGGTGGGGGGCAGCAGCATCGTCGAACCAGTGGGCAACGCCTTCCTCGACGGCTTCGAGACCGCTTGTCGCCGGCCCACACCCGCTGCCGTCCTCGAAGAGCTGGCGCGGACTCCGGAGCAGTGGCGCGGGTTCGCCGCGGAGGGCGCCGCCATGGCCACCACCGTCCGGTCGCGACTCGAGCCGTGGAACCGGGGTGTCCTCGACGAGCTGCTCCGGCGCGGCGACGAGCACACCTACCTCATGCACGTCGGCGTGGGGTGGGCGATGGCACGGCTGCCGAGGCGGTGGTGGCCGGACGTCGTCGGCCTCGACCGGGCCATGGTCCCGCTGGTTCTCGACGGGTTCGCGTTCCACGAGGTGTTCTTCTCCACGCGCAAGGTCCTCGACGCCCGTTCGACGGGCTTCCCGCTCGATGCCTGGCCAGGTGGCGCGCGGTCGGCGACGCAGCACCTCGCGCAGGGCGTCGGACGCGGCCTGTGGTTCGTTGCCGGAGGGTCAGAGGACAGTCTGGCCACGCTCGTCGGTCGCTTCGCCGAGGACCAGCACGCGTCGTTGTGGGCAGGGGTCGGCCTGGCGATGACCTATGCAGGCGGGCGTGACGCGGACGGTCTGCGAGCCGTGCTGGACGCTGCCGGCAGGCATCGTGCCTGGGTGCGTCAGGGGTGCGCGTTCGCGGTGGAGGCCCGCGCGCGGGCGTCGACGACGACGGCGCACACACGCCTGGCCGCCGAGGTCCTCTGTGGCCGGACGGTCGACGACGTCGTCTCGGTCGTCGACCGTCACCGCCCGCGCGTCCCGCGTGGCGGACCGGGCAACTGGCTCGCGTACGAGGGCTGGCGCGTGGGGTTGGCCGGTGAGCTGGGCGATGGCTGACACCGCGCGCACACTCGGGCCGGTCGAGACCGCCGGGGCTCTCGCCGCGCTCACCGGTGGAGCCAGGGTCGAGCACCTCGAGAGGCTCGCCGCGGCGCACCGGAACGGGTGCGTGATGAGGCTGCCGACGGGCCGGGTGCTCGTCACGTGCGACCCCTCGACGGTCAAGCACGTCCTGGTCGACCGGGCGGACCGGTACATCAAGGGGATGGGGCAGCTCCACGCACGGGAGATCATCGGCGACGGACTGCTCACTGCCGAGGGCGAGTCGTGGAGGGCGCAGCGCAGCGCCGCCAGGCCGTACCTGCGTGCCCGAGCCGTCCAGGAACGACTGCCGCACGTCGTCGAGGCCGCCCACGAGGCTGCTGACCGTCTCGGAGCCGCCGACTGGCGGCGCGTCGACCTGACGGTCGACCTGGCGTCCTACACGCTCACCTGCCTGGCACGCACCTTCGGATTCGGGGTACCCGACGGTCGACGCGTCCACGAGGCGTTCGACGTGATCCAGGACGAGGCGATCTTTCGCGCGGTCACGCAGGGCGCCGTCCCGACGTGGCTGCGTCCGCGGCGGGCGGCGGCCGTCGCCGCGGCGCTCGACGTCCTCCGCGCCGAGGCCTCGGCGGCCCTGGCAGGGACCGGGAGGACAGATGCCTGGTCGGGCATGGAGGGCATGATGTCGCTCTTCCTGGCCGGCTACGAGACGACCGCCAGCACGCTGGGCTGGGCTGCGGGCTTCGTCGCGCACGACGACGCACTGCAGGACGAGCTCGCCGCAGAGGGAGCGCGGATCTCTGACGCCGGCGTCGCGACGGTGGGGGACCTCGCCTCGCTCACCGTGGCGAACGCCGTGTTCCAGGACACCCTGCGGCTGCGTCCGCCGGTCTGGCTGATCAGCCGGCGGGCCGTCGCCGCGGACGTCGTCGCGGGCGTGAGACTGCGTCCCGGCGACGAGGTGCTGCTCCTGCCCGGCGCGGCGACGCCTGACCGTTCCTTCGAGCCGCGCCGGGCCGCGGCCGGTCAGGGGCCCGCGAACCCCTTCGCGTTCGGCGCAGGCCCGCGGTCGTGCCCGGGCGTGTCGCTCGCCGCGATGGAGGGCGCCGTCTGGCTGGCGGTCGTCGCGAGCAGGGTGCGGCTGCGCCCGGGCTCGCCGACGACGCCGCGTCCGCGGGCGCGCATGTCCCAGGCACCGGCGGGGGGCGCTGTCGTCGAGGTCCGTTCCCGCACCACGTCCGAACAGGTCCAGCCCACGGCAAGGAGCAGCGCATGAGACCCACCGACCCCATCGACCGACCACGGGTCGCGCCCCGCGGCGAGCGGCCCACGCTCACCCCCGCCCAGACCACGGCGCTCGAGGCCTACGCGGACACGGTCGTGCCCGGATGTCGCCGGTACGACGACGACATCGCGGTCGCCGGGGTGAGCGACACCCCGGGCGCCGTCGAGGCGGGCGCGCTCGAGGTGCTGACCGATCCCGCGACGGGCATCGAGGACGGCATCGGGGAGATGGCCGACCTGCTCGACGAGCGTGCGGTCTCCTGGGCGTCGTCGGACGACATCTCCGGCGTCTCGCGGTTCGCCGACCTGGCGTACCAGGACCGCCGACGCCTCGTCGCCGCGCTCACGGCACCGGACGAGCCTGCCCACGAGCTGTGGTTCCTCGTCGCGCTGTTCGCGACCATGGCCTACGACAGCGCACCGCACCTCGAGACCGCCGAGGCGGTCGCCACCGGCGCGCCGGGACTGACAGCGATGGGTTTCGCGCCCCCAACCGACGGCCGCTGGCAAGCGAGCGACCCCACGTACTCGGTGCCCATGGCCCGGCTCCACCCTGCGACCGACCCGAGGACAGGAAGCATCGCGTGAGCGACATCGAAGAGTTCGACGCCGTCGTCGTCGGCAGCGGCTTCGGCGGCTCCATCCCGGCGTTCCACCTCGCCCGAGGAGGTGCCAGCGTCCTCGTCCTCGAACGGGGCCCCCGACTCTCCGCGGACGAGTTCGACCAGTCCTTGCGGTTCGGGTCGTCGTCGACGCGCATCTTCGACTTCACGGCCGGCGACGGCATGAGCGTGCTCGCCGGGAACTGCGTGGGCGGCGGCAGCGTCGTGTACTTCGCCGCCATGCCGCGCGCACCGCGGTTCGTGTTCGACCGGACCGGGGCCGCCGGGCAGCGCCTGTGGCCCGACGAGGTCGACCGGGACAGCCTCGACCCGTGGTACGACCGTGTCGCCGAGGCCTTGCCGATCAGCACCCACGACTGGGACGAGGTGAGCAAGCCGGGCGGTCTGTGGGCCGCGATCTGCGACCACGGGGGCAGGACCGCGAACCCCCTGCCCTCCGCCGTCGACACGAGCCGGTGCACGAGCTGCAACTGGATGATGTCCGGCTGCGTCGAGGACGCCAAGCGATCGCTCCTGACCAACTACATCCCGGCGGCGGAGGAGCACGGCGCACAGATCCGGCCGCTCCACGAGGTCCAGACGGTGGAACGGGCGCCGGACGGCGGCTACGTCGTCTCGTACTCCCTGGTCGACCCCGTCGACTACCGGCTCACGACGGGGCACGGGAAGGTCCGCGCGCGGGTGGTGGTCCTCGCGGCCGGAGCCGGGGCCACCCCCGTCATCCTCCAGCGTTCCGAGCCCCTGCTCGGGACGATGCCGGACGCCGTCGGCAAGTACTTCTCGGGCAACGGCGAGCGCATCAACGTGGCCGTCATCGACGAGGACGCCGTCCGAGACCTCCTCCCCGAGGGCGCCACGGCCGGCGATCGACCCTACGGGGCGTTCCAGGTCGGTCGGGGGCCCGTGGTCGCCACCTGGGACCGGGTCGACGGGAGCCTGCCGGAGCACGAACGGTTCGCCATCGAGCAGCTCTACTTCCCACCCGGTCTCGGGACGATCCTCGCCCAGGCCCGCACGGCGGACGGCCTGCCGGGTTGGTTCGGCCTGGAGAAGAAGGAGCTGCTCCACCGCTGGCGGAACTGGATGATGCTGTTTGAGCTCGTGGAGGACGACAACGAGGGCGAGTTCGGCGCGCCGCCGCCGTCCGGCAACGCGGTGCGGCTGTCCCAGCAGCTCCTCGGACGGGGCACGCTGCGCTACCGCCCCCACGCGTCGACCGTGGCGGCCTGGCGTCGGGCCGACGAGACGATCAAGGAGCTGATCGAGAAGCCCGGGCTCGGCACCGTCGACCCGTGGACGAACGACCTCGTCGGTGCCTACACGGTGCATCCGCTCGGATCGTGCCGCATCGGTGCCGACCCGGCGTCGAGCGCACTCGACCACACGCACGAGCTGCGCGGCCACGAGGGCATCTTCGTGACCGACGGTTCGGCCGTCCCGACCGCCCTGACGGTGAACCCTTCCAACACCATCGCCGCTCTCGCCGAGCGTGCCGTCCCCTTCGTGATCGACCGACTCGTGCAGCGCGGCGCGGACGTCGCCTACGAGGCGGAGCTGCCCACCCGACGTCCCGTCCCCGCCTGAGGAGCCGACATGCAGTTCACCTTCAGCCAGCCGATCCCGCTGCCGCCGGCGCAGGTCGTCGCGCACATGTGCGAGGAGGCGTTCCAGGCGGAGAAGGCCGCACGCCTGGGCGCCCGGGACTTCGGCATGTCTCGTGAGGAGCTGACGACGGGCACGACCGTGCGGACGGAACGTCGGTTGCCGACCGTCGGGCTGCCCGAGTTCGTCAAGGCTCTCGTGCGTCCCGTCATGGTCGTCGTCGAGACCGAGCGGTGGGAGCACCCCGACGACGACGGCCGGCGGGGTGGTGCGTTCGAGATCGACGTCGACGGCGCGCCCGTGCGGTTCCGCGGGCGTGTCAGCGTCGACCCCGCCGAGGGAGGTTCACGGCTCACGTTCGACGGGACCCTGTCGTCCACCGTCCCGCTGTTCCGCGACAGGATCGAGGAGGCGTCGGCCGCGCTGGTCCGCGAGACCATGGAGATCGAGTGCGCGCTGCTCGAGGAGCGGTCCCGGGACGGGAGCGCTCCGCAGGCGGCCGGGGCCTGATGTCGGTGCGGTGCGCCCCTCAGGCCACCGCACCGACCGACGTGAGCTCCCGCCGGATCGCCCGGCGCCACCGTTCGTAGGCCGGCGTCGTCCCCTCGTCCTCCAGGACGGCGCAGCCGTCGGCGAGCTCGGCGAGCTGTGCGGGGGACAACCCCGTCAGGGCGGTCGTGGCGGCTCGTGTGTGCTCCGGGACCGTGCCGGACCCGTGCCGTGCCATGGCGGCCAGGGCCGCACCGAGCCGCACGTCCGACGCGTGCGGGCCGGCCAGCCGCGCCAGCGACCCGTAGTCGACGTCGGCGGTGGGGCCGGCGAACGTGGCGGCGAGTCCGACGCCGGCCCACACGTCGGCGCGCCGTTCCGGTGCGAACGTGTCGACGGTCGCGGCGGCGTGCGCCGGACGGGCGCCGTCGACGAACCAGACGGCCCGCCCCATCCCCTGGTCGACCGCACGGCCGAAGTAGCCGGGTGCGCCGAGGAACGGCCACGGGCGGGGCCGGGCGCCCGTCCCCACCCACCGGTGCCGGTGGAAGTAGGCGAGGTCGAACCCGTAGCCGTCGACGGCGAGCCACGACAGCGTGGGGTGGTAGCCGTCGAGATCGAGGTCGGGCAGGCCGCGGGACCAGAGCCGGCGGGGCAGCCGGGCCAGCGCGAAGCCGATGCCGATGTACGCCAGCAGGTGGTGCGGACGCGCCGGCCCCTCGATCAGTTCCCGCGTCCGTGCCCCTCCGGTGGTCGCGTCCAGGATCGTCGTGGCCATCACCGCCCCTTCGAACCCGAACCCGCGCAGCGGCTCGTCCATCAGGTCCACGCGCGCCGCGACGTCGGCCGGGGTGCTGGACTCGAGCGCCGACTCGAAGCCGACGACGACGGCCCGGGGGATCTGGTCGAGCGCCTTGCGGGCCGGTAGGTCCGCTCCCGGGAACCCCAGGCTCGAGGCGGTGACGGAGGAGATCGTCGGAGCGACGGCCAGCCTGAGCGCACCGGTGAAAGAGAAGGACATCGCGTCTCCTGAGGTCGGTGGATGCTGCCGCGACCTTAGGCGGCCACACGGGCGGGGGCCACGCCCCCGAGACCATCCCGCACGTGGGAAGGTGCCGGTCGGCGCAACCCGGGCGCCGCGGCGCCGACCGGCAATCAGGGAGAACTGCGCACCGCACCCCGGGTCGATGCTGGGGCTCGATCAGCAGTCCCGTGGTGGTCGCCGAGTCACCACCCGAGAGATGGAGCGATTCCAGTGACGTCCCAGCGCATCGCCATAGTGGGAGTCGGTCTGCGGTACCCGGACGCCGCGACCCCGGACGAGCTGTGGACCAACGTCCTCGCCGGGAGGCGCGCGTTCCGGACCATGCCGGCCGAGCGCACCAACCTGGCCGACTACTGGGACCCGGACCCGTCGGCACCGGACAAGTTCTACGCCGGCAAGGCCGCGGTGCTGCGGGACTACGAGTTCGACCGGGTGCGGAGGATGATCTCCGCGCGGACCATGACCTCCACGGACATGACGCACTGGCTCGCCCTGGACGTCGCGGCAGACGCCCTACGAGCGGCAGGGTTCGAGGGCGGGGAGGGACTGCCGCGGGAGTCCACCGCCGTCGTTCTGGGGAACACCCTGACCGGGGAGTTCTCGCGGGCGAACGTGATGCGCCTGCGCTGGCCCTACGTCCGGCGGACCGTGTCCGCCCAGCTTGAGGAGCGGGGCTGGGCGACCGAGGAGATCGACACGTTCGTCAGTGACCTGGAGCAGGCGTACAAGGCGCCGTTCCCGGCCGCCAACGAGGACATGCTCGCCGGTGGGCTCGCCAACACCATCGCCGGTCGCCTCTGCAACTACTTCGACCTCGGTGGTGGCGGCTACACCGTCGACGGTGCCTGCTCGTCCTCGCTGCTCTCGGTGATCAACGCGGCGAACGCCCTGCGGTCCGGCGACGCCGACGTCGTCCTGGCCGGGGGCGTCGACCTCTCCATCGACCCCTTCGAGCTGGTCGGCTTCAGCAAGACCGGTGCCCTCGCGACGTCCGAGATGCGGGTGTACGACCGAGGCTCCAACGGGTTCTGGCCCGGCGAAGGGTGCGGCATCGTCGTGCTGATGCGGGAGGACGACGCCCGCGCCCAGGGCCGCCCGGTGCTGGCGTGCCTCACCGGCTGGGGGATGTCGTCCGACGGCAAGGGGGGGATCACCCGGCCCGAGGAGAGCGGGCACCGCCGGGCGCTCGCCAACGCCTACGCACGCGCCGGCTACGAGGCCTCGACCGTCTCCTACTTCGAGGGACACGGGACGGGGACGGCCGTCGGCGACGCCACGGAGATCGCCGCCCTCGCCTCGACCCGTGAAGGGGTGGACGACCCGTGGCCGGCGGCGCTCGGCTCGATCAAGGCGAACATCGGTCATACCAAGGCGGCCGCCGGCGTGGCGGGTCTCATCAAGGCCGCCCTGTCCGTGCACCACCAGGTCGTCCCGCCCGCGAGCGGACACGTGGAGCCGCACCCCCTGCTGGCCGAGAACGCGCACGCGATCCACGTGCCGACGCAGGCGGGGTCCTACCACCCCGGGGTGCCCGTGCGGGCCGGGGTGTCGGCCATGGGGTTCGGCGGGATCAACACGCACATCGCGCTGGAGGGCCCCGGGGCGCCGGCCCCGACCGGGTCGGCGGTCACGGCAGACCCGGTCCGGCTCGTGTCCGGCCGCCAGGACGCCGAGCTCCTGCTGTTCTCCGCCGCGAGCCTCGAGGCGCTCGTCGAAGACGTCCGCGAGGTCATCTGCACGCTCGGGCGCGCGGCGATGTGCGAGCTCACCGACATGGCTGTCCACCTCCAGCAGCGCGGAGCGGTGGAGGGGTATCGCGTCGCGGTGGTCGCCCGCCACCCGGAGGAGGCCGTGGCGCGCCTGACCCGCGCCGTCGACCTCCTCACCGATACCGCCACCCCGCCGGGGCGTCTCGTGCGGGTCGACGAGGGGACGTGGTACGGGTACGGCACGGAACCGGGGCGGCTGGCGTTCGCGTTCCCCGGTCAGGGCGCCGGGCACGGGCGCCTCGGGCACGCGGTGCGCAGGTTCTGCCCCGAGGACGTGGACGACCCGGACGATGCGGCGGACGGCACCGCGGGACTGCAGCCCCGCGTGGTGCGCAGGTCCCTCCAGGGACTCGCGGCGCTCGCCCGGCTCGGTGTCGAGGCCGAGACCGCGATCGGGCACAGCCTCGGCGAGATCACCGCACTGGCGTGGGCCGGGGCGCTGACCGACGGCCAGGCGCTCGAGCTGGCCCGCGTCCGTGGGCGCGCCATGTTCGAGGAGATCCCCCGGGACGGCGCGATGGCCGTCGTCAGCGCCGGCGCCGACCGCACGCGCCTGTTCCTGGAGGGCACCGACGCCGAGGTCGCCGGGTACAACGCACCGGCCCTGACCGTGGTCGCGGGCTCGCGGACCGACGTGGACCTCGTCGTCGCGGCGGCCGGTCGCGCGGGAGCGGGGGTCACCGTGCTGGACGTCGAGCACGCCTTCCACACGTCGTGGTGCAGCGGGGCGGCGGCGGTGCTGCGAGAGCACCTCGCGGGAACGAGCCTCGGACCGCTGCGGCGTGACGTCGTCTCGCCGTCGTTGGCTGCGGCGGTCCCGGACGACCAGGACCTCCGGTCGTTCCTCGTCGACCAGATCACCCGGCCTGTCCGGTTCAGCGACGCGACCAAGCTGCTCAGTGGCCACGACCTCGTCGTGGAGGTCGGTCCAGGACGCACGGTCGGCGGGCTGGTGGCGGCCAACCTGCCCACCGTCCCCGCGGTGAGCATCGACACCGACGCCGGGTCGCTCGCCCCGTTCCTGGACGCCGTCGCCGCCACCTGGGCGCTCGGGCAGCGGATCGACACCGACGTGCTCGTCGACGGACGCGCGTACCGGCCGCTGGAACCGGGGCAGACGATGACCTTCCTCGCCAACCCCTGCGAGTCGGCACCGGATCTCGGGTTCGTCCCGACGGAGCCACGACCGGTGGCCGACGCCGGGGAAGAGGTCGGGGCGGCCGACCAGGGAGCGACGACCCTCGACGTGCTGCTGGCCGTCGTGGCCGAGAAGGTCGACCTGCCCCTGACGGTCCTCGGTCCCCGGACCAGTCCGCTCGACGACCTGCACCTGTCGTCCATCACGGTCGCGCAGATCACGAACGAGGTCGTCCGCTCGCTGGACCGAGGGCCGCTGAGCGGCGTCCCGTCGTTCGCGACCTCGTCCCTCGGCGAGATCGCGACGATGATCGACGAGATGGCCGACGTGGCCGTCCCGGTCGAGAAGGCGGCCGGTGCCGGGCCTTGGATCCGGACGTTCGGTGCGGAGTCGCGCACCGAGCACCTGCTGCCCGCCCCGGCACCCCGTGAGCCTGGCGTCTGGATCCTCGTCGGCGATCCCGCCGACACTGCGGCCCAAGGGGTCCGGGACCGGCTCGTCGAGCTCTCCGGCGTCGAGACGGGCGTGCTCGTGAGCACCGCGGGCCACGGTCCTGAGGCCGGCGCGGACGCGATCGAGGCCATGATCGCCGCGCTCGACGACGCCGGAAGCGTCCCGCTCGTCGTCCTGCAGCGTGGCGAGCACGGAGCGGCCGCGGCAGCCCGATCCCTGTACCTCGAGCAGATGTCACCCCGGGTGACGGTGCTGCACCTGCCGCCTGGCCCGGCCGGCCTCGACGGGGCGCTCGCGGACTCCTTGGCTGCCGACGTGGCACGCAACCAGGGGTTCGCCGAGGTCACCTACACGGCCGACGGCACCCGAGTCCACCGGACGTGGTCTGCGCTCGACCTGGCGCCTTCGCCGGAGAGCTACCTCGGGGACGGGGACGTGCTGCTCGTGACCGGTGGCGGCAAAGGGATCACCGCCGACTCGGCGCTCCGGATCGCCGAACGGTCCGGCTGCCGGCTGATGCTCCTGGGCCGGGCGCCCTCGACCGACCCCGCGGTGTCCGCCACGATCGAGCGGGCCCGGTCGGCTGGCGTCGAGCACGTCTACGTCAGCGCTGACGTCACTGACGCCGTGGACGTCGCCCGAGCCGTCCGGACGGGCGTCGAGGCCATCGGACCGGTCACCGCGGTGCTGCACGGAGCCGGTACCAACGAGCCGTCGCGTGCGAAGGACCTCACCCGTGACCAGCTGGACCGGACCATCGCCCCGAAGGTGCACGGGCTGCGGAACGTCCTCGCGTGCGTCGACGTCTCGCGGCTGCGGCTGCTGGTCGCGTTCGGCAGCATCATCGGCCGGGCGGGCCTGGAGGGCGAGGTCCACTACGCCACGGCGAACGACTGGCTGACGGAGGAGGTCCTGGCGTTCGAGCGCGCGCACCCGCACGTCAGGGTGCGCGCTGTCGAGTGGTCGGTCTGGTCCGGCGCCGGGATGGGGGAACGGCTCGGGGTGCTCGAGTCGCTGCGCCAGCGCGGCATCGAGCCGATCCCGGCCGACTGGGGCGTCGCGCTCGTCACGTCCTTGGTCGACGATGCCACGCTCCCGTCGCTCGTGGTCGTCGCCGGACGGACCGGCTCGTTCGCGACGATGCGGCACACGCCGCGCGAGCTGCCGCTGCTGAGGTTCCTCGAGCAGCCGCAGGTCCACTACGACGGCGTGGAGCTGGTCGTCGATGCGGAGCTCGCCGCCGGGACCGACCTGTACCTGCCGGACCACGTGCTCGACGGCGAGATGATCTTCCCCGCCGTGATGGGCATGGAGGCGATGGCGCAGGCCGCGGTGGCGCTGCGACCCGCGCTGCGGGACGGCCTCGCCTTCACACAGCTCGCCTTCGAACGGCCCGTCGTGGTCCCTGCGGACCGCTCGGAGACGATCCGGGTCGCCGCCCTCGTCGAGGACGACACCGTCCGCGTCGTGGTCCGCACGTCCTCCACCCAGTTCGCCGTCGACCACTTCAGCGCCGTTATCACGCCACCGCCCCCATCCACGGCGGGCGACGGAGCCGGGCCGGACGCGGCGACTCCCCTGGCGCTGGACCCGGGACGCGACCTGTACGGACCACTCATGTTCCAGGGGCCCCGATTCCAGCAGGTGCGCGGCTACCGGGTGGCGCTCGCCCGCAGGTCGGTCGCGGAGCTGAGCACCCGGCCGGGCGCGGAGTGGTTCTCGCTCGTCCATCCGCCGGAGCTCGTCCTGGCGGCGCCCGGGACCCGCGACGCGATGCTGCACGCGATCCAGTGCTGCGTCCCGGAGGCCGTCCTGCTTCCCGAGGGCGTGGACCTTGTGGTCCCCGCCCTGTCGACCGACGGCCGCGACGTGGTGTCGGAGGCACGCGAGGAGAGCCACGACGGCGACTCGTACACCTACGGGCTGGACTGCTTCGACGAGGCAGGCCCTGTCGAGCGGTGGTCCGGGCTCCGTCTCCGCGCGGTACGACGGCGGTCTCCGCGCACGATGCGCTGGAACCCGGCGATGACCGGCCCGTACCTGCAGCGCCGGGCCGAGGAGCTGTTCGGGGCGGGGATCGAGGTCGTCGTCGAGCCGCACGCCCCGACCGACTCGGCGAGCCGCGCCGACTACCGTGCCGTCACGGACCGGGCGCTGGCCCGCCTCCGGCCGCACGACCCGGTGCGGCGACGCGAGGACGGCCGGCTCCTGCTCGGCTCCGCCACGGAGGCGTCCGCGTCCCACCATGCCGAATTCACGATGGCCGTCGCCGGACCGGGGCGCGTGACGTGCGACACCGAGGCGGTCGTCGAGCGGTCCGACGGCACGTGGGAAGACCTTCTCGGCGCCGAGTGGCCCTTGGCCCGGGAGATCGCCACGTCCACCGACGGTGACCTGCACGAGGCCGCCACGCGGGTGTGGGGGGCGATGGAGTGCGTCCGCAAGGCGGGCCACCCCTCGATCCGGCTGGCGCTGACCTCCACCACCGACGATCGCGTGGTGATCGGTGCGGGTCCCTACCGGATCGCCACCTGGGTTCTGCCCACCGGGGGGCCGAGCACGATGTTCGCACTACTTGGAGGTCGCTGATGTCGTCCCGCTACTACGAGATCCGCCACGTCGTCGGTTTCGAGGAGACCAACCTCGTGGGGAACGTCTACTACGTCAACTACCTGCGCTGGCAGGGCCGCTGCCGGGAGATGTTCCTCAAGGACGAGGCGCCCACCGTCCTGCGAGAGGTCCAGGAGGACCTCAAGCTCTTCACCCTGAAGGTCGAGTGCGACTTCTTCAGCGAGTTGGCCGCCTTCGACGAGATCGCGATCAGGATGAGCCTGGTCGAGCTCGGGCCGAGCAGGATCGACTTCAGCTTCGACTACGTCAAGCTCGAGAGAGGCGTCGAGACCCTCGTCGGCAAGGGCCGGCAGAAGATCGTCTGCATGCGCGGCCCCAACCAGAACACCGTTCCGAGCCGGGTGCCGGCCGACCTGGTGGCCGCGCTCGAGCCCTACCGCGCCGCACCGGTGCCGGAGGCGGTCTGACGTGCACCAGGTGACACCTACGAGGCTCCGAAGGGTGATGTCGCGCTTCGCGACGGGCGTCACCGTGTTCACGACGTGCGGCGAGCACGCTCACGCCATGACCGCGAACGCGTTCACGTCGCTGTCGTGCGAACCGCCGCTGGTGCTCGGGTGCGTCGCGGAGACCGCGCGGATGCACGACCTGCTGGCACCTGGCTCGTGCCTGGGGGTCTCGATCCTGGCCGACGACCAGGAGCCGATCGCACGCCACTTCGCGGACCGCGCGCGGCCGCGCGGCTGGCGCCAGTTCGGTGACCTCTCGTGGTGGTGCGGGCAGGGCACCGGGGTGCCGTTGCTCGCCGGGGCGACGGCATGGCTCGAGTGCGAGGTGGAGGACGTCTACCCCGGCGGGGACCACGCCATCGTCGTCGCCCGGGTGCTCGGCTGCGGAGAGGGCGTCCCCGGGGCTCTCACCTTCTTCGACGGCGGGTTCGGCAGGCTGGGTGCGCCGGAGCCCGTCCCGACGACGACCTTGCAGGCTTCCGGCGTCGCCTGAGGGCCCCCACGCGGTGCGGCGACCGATCGTCGCCACGCCGCACGAGAGGCCCTCAGATGTCGGGTCGTGCCCTACCTCGCGCCGGTCCCCGAGGCCGCGATCGCGCCGGCGACGACGCTGACCTCGTGGGGGACGGGGCCGGAGACGAGGACGTCGCGCAGACTGCGCCGGAACTCGGCGAACTCGGGCAGCTCGCCGAGGACCTCCTCGACCGCCGGGTCGACGACATGGACGAACGTGCCCGTCCCCGCGACGTGCGCGGACAGGTAGGTCCCGGCGTGACCGCGGGACTCGAGCGCCGCGACGACCGCCCGGACTACCTCTTTGTTCGCCTCGACCGCGTCCTCGCGGACCTCGTACCTCATGGCTCTCAGCACGGTGTCTCCTCTTGTCGGTGCGGACTCTGATGCCGATGGCGTGGTGGGCACGGTCAGGCGATCTCTGCGCGCCGCCCGAGCGGCTCGCGGCCCGTGCCCGCCGGGCCGCGGTAGGCCTGCGCGACGTCGAGGTAGCCCCACGCCTCCGGTCCGATGGCGTGCAGCACCAGGTCCTCCGGGTGCCGACGGCGTGAGGCCAGCAGGGCCAGGTCGACCGCTTCGCCGCACACGATGTTGGGCGCGTGGAGGTCGCCAGCCTCGATGGTCTCGCCCGACGGGAGGCTCACGGCGAACCGGAAACCGCTCCGTGGCGGGTCGATCTCGCGGGCCTGGTAGCCGAACGGGATGGTTCGGTGGATGAACGGGACCAGGTGGCGGACGCGGTCCGTCCGGACGATCTCGGTGCCGACCGCGTCCGCGACGTCCTGGCCGTGCGCGAACAGCTCGAGCATGCCGGCCGCTGTCAGCACGGCTGTGGGCAGCGGGTTGACGAGCCACGGGACGACCTCGTCCGGTCGGCGCGAGCGCAGCGCGCGCTCGACGTCGCCGACAGCGGCGTCGAACCGCCCCAGCACGTCGGCGGGCGTTCCCCCGTTGAACGATGCCAGCGAGTGGTTTACCGCGGTGTCGAAACCGACCTCGGCGGCCGGTGCGGTCATCTCGGCGAACCGGTCGGCGTCCGAGGCAGCCGCGGCGGCGAGGTTGAACACGAACGCGAGGTGCGCGACCTGGTCGCGCACGCGCCACGGCTCGGCCGGGGTGATCAGCTCCCACTGGTCGTCGTCGAGCGGGGCGACGAGGTCGCGAAGCGTCGCGGACTCAAGCAGGAAGTCGTCGAGGATCTCGTGAGTGGACGTCATGGCCTGACCTCTCTTCGCAGTGACGGGTCCTTGGCCAGTCAACACACGTGGTCACACGTCGACATCTCTCGGGGTGCTGTCCGCATGCAGTGAGCCTGCTGGTCGAGGGGTGCCCGGGGCTAGTCTTGCTCGGGACGTGGCGTGCGGGTGGGAGGGTGAGGCGTGTGGGAATCGTGGCGCAGGACTGGTCCGACCTGCCGGACCCCGACCGGTGGGGAGACCTCGCGGACCGGGACCCGGACCAGCGTGAGGCCGTGCGCTCGTACCGAGGCGCCAGGATGATTCTCCTGGCGCTCGACGGCGAGGACCGGTTCACCGTCCCCCACTACGTGAGGACCGCCGCACGAGGCTTCAAGGATGACCTCGGGCACCAGGTCGCGACCTGCCTCGCCCCGCTCCTCGACCGTCCCAGTGGGTCCGTGGACCGTTCGGGCTCCGGGGGCGTACTGGCCGAGGTGGCCGACATCGCCGACGCGGTGGCCACCGTCGTTGGGCCACACGTCCGGACGGGCCCGGCGCGTGGTGCGGTGCTCCTCGGCGATGCATCGCTGGCGGGCAGCTACGGCGAGGGAGCCGAGAAGCACGCCTCGGCGGCCAGGCGGTGGCTGCTGGGCGTCGGGATCTGTGCCGCGACGGTCGCGTGCGCAGTCGCCTGGCTGCTGCTCGGGGGCGGCGCGACCGACACCGAGGTGGACGGGTGGGGCCGACTCGCCGTCACGCTCGCACCGGAGATGCTGGCGACCGCGCTCCTGATCTTCGCGATCTCGTTCTGCGCACGCGGCTATCGCGCGCACAAGAAAGCGCAGACGGTGTACGAGCGACGTATGGCCGACGTCAACACCTACGTGGCGTTGTGCTCCTCGGTACCCGAAGGTGTCGAGGGGCGTGCAGCGATCCTCACCGAGCTCGCGCGAGCCGTCTTGTCGCGCGACGAGGACGGCACCTCCTCCGCGCCGCCCGGCGGTGACGCCACCGCCGTCGAACACATGACGAGGCAGCCTCATCGGCCTGTCGACACCGGGAAGGGGTGAGGATGCGCATCTCCGAGCTGTCCGACGTGACCGGGGTCCCGGTGGCGACGGTCAAGTACTACCTGCGAGCGGGCCTCCTGACCCCCGGCGAGACCGTGAACGCCCGAGAGTTCGCGTACGAGGAGCATCACGTCTCGCGCCTGCGCCTGATCCGTGGACTGATCCACGTCCTCGGTGCGTCGATCACCCAGGTGCGCGACGTGCTGTCGATCATCGACGCTCCCGGCCTGGCCCCCTTGGAGGCGATGGGCAAGGCGACGTCAGCGCTCCCCGCAGTCGGCGAGAACGGTGACGAGCCGAGCGCGGCGGAGCCGCACCGCGCGATCGGGCTGCTCCAGCAACTCGACTTCCGATTCGAGCCGGACGCGCCCACGGTCCGCCAGCTCGACGCGGCGCTGGAGGTCGCTGAGAACGCCGGTATCACGCTCGACGACGAGCAGATCGCCGTCTACGGCGAGGCCGCTCGCCGGATCGCCAGGGCCGACTTCGCGCGCATCCCGTGGCAGGACGGGGAGCTCGCGACCACCTTCGCCGTTCTCGGCACCGCGCTGTATGAGCCCGTACTGCTCGGCCTCCGGCGCCTGGCGCACCACGAACTCGGCCTCGATCTCGAGTCGGAGCACGCGGCGTCCGGCGGAGCGTTGCCAGACGAGAGATGATGGGAAATGGCCGGGTCATTCCGTCCGACGGCGCAGCGCCCGGCCCTCGGCGACGGCGTCGGCCCTCTTGGCGGCCTTCTTGTCCCGGGCGCGGGTGTCGCGCGGCGGGAGCTGGATGGTCTCCTCGGCGGCGATGCCGCCCTGCAGCTCACGGCTGCGCTCCATCTCGGCGTCGAGCTCCGCACCGAACAGCAGGGCCAGGTTGGTGATCCACAGCCACAGCAGGAACACGATGACGCTACCGAGGGTGCCGTACGTCGACCCGTAGCTGCCGAAGTTGGCGACGTAGAACCCGAACGCGGCGGAGGCCAGCGCCCAGATGACGATCGCGACGGCCGCGCCGATGCTGACCCACCGGAACTTCGGCTGCTCGACGTTGGGTGTCAGGTGGTAGAGCAGCGCGATCACGATGATGACGAGCAGCAGCGCGACGGGCCACTTGGCGATGTTCCAGACCGTCAGCGCGACGTCGCTGAGCCCGACGGCGCTGCCGACGGCGGAGGCGACCGGCCCGGACAACACCAGGCTGGCCACGACCAGGATCACCAGCACGAGGACGACGGCGGTGATCACCAGCATGACCGGGCGCAGCTTCCAGAACGGACGGCCCTCCTCGACCTCGTACACGCGGTTCATCGCGCGGCTGAAGGCGGTGACGTAACCGGAGGCGGACCACAGGGCCAGCGCGACACCGAGGATCAGGGCGAGGCCCGCGCCGGTGGAGTTCGCGGCGTTCTCGACGAGCGGCTGGACGATCGACAGCGCGTCCTCGGGCAGGAAGTCGGAGACGGTGTTCATCACCGAGTTCACGGCCGCCTCGGCGTCGGCGACCAGCCCGAGCACGGAGACGAGGGCCAGGAGAGCCGGCGCGGACGCCAGCACGGCGTAGTAGGTGAGGGCGGCGGCGAGGTCGGTGCACTGGTCGTCGCTGAACTCGCGGAACGCTCCCTTGAGCGCGAGCTTCCAGTGCGGTCCCTTCATGTCGGGCGGGGAGTCGGGCTTGCTGGAGTCGCGGTGCGTCCGTTCGGTGCGCGACTCGTCGGTGTCAGCCATCGGCCCTCCAGGTGTCGTCGGTCCTGCTACCAGGCTCTGCGTCGCCGCGGATGTCCGCAACGCGAGATCGCCGCAGCGCCACGTCCCAGCGCGGGCGACGAGACGTCGTCGGTGCCTACGGTGGTCAGGAACCTCGACGGGACGGAGGTCCGGACGACACAGGGTGCCGACGACCGGGCGCACCGGCCGGAGCCGGAGCCGGGACGGGACAGCGAGACGGACGTGCAGCCAGGAGACACCCCGCCGGCCGCGGGCCAGACGAGCGCTCCGCAGGGCCACGACGAGCAGGGCCCGCGTCGCGCCACGCCCTGGGTGTGGCTCGTGGCGATCGGGCTGGTGGTGCTGCTGGCGGCGGCCTACTTCGTGGGGTACGGCATCGGCCTGTTCGACTGATCCGTGACGCCGAAAAGGTAGTCGCGACTGTTGACTACCTTTTCGGGGTCACCGATGATGACTACTCAAGCGTAGTCGTCGGAGGCGGATGCTCATGTCGTACACAGGCCGGGTCACCAGCCCCGAGTCCTTGGGTCGGATCCTCCAGCAGGCGAGGCTGCTCAACGGCTGGAGTCAGCGGGAGCTCGCGGCGCGCATCGGCACCACGCAGCGCTACATCTGGGAGATCGAGAGCGGGAAGCCCTCGATCTACACCGAACGGCTCTTCGCAGTCCTGCGGGAGACGGGGACCGAGCTCTCGGCGACGATCACCGAGCAGAGCACCGATGGTTGAGCTGGTGGTCGAGCTCTACGGGGTCACGATCGGGAGGCTGACCGGCGACGGGAGGACCTTCGACTTCGACGCCGACGCCGGCGCGATCGAGGAGTTCGGCCTCGACAGCCTGGTGATGTCGGTGGCGGTCCCGCTCGCGGTGGTGCCCGCGCGGGCACGCCGAGGGCGCCGGCAGAACTTCTTCCGTGAGCTGCTGCCCGAGGGTCGGATGCTGACACGTCTCGCGCAGCAGGCTGGGACCTCGGAGCACGACGTGGTCGCGCTGCTGCGGGCGTACGGACGCGACGTCGCTGGTGCTCTGCAGATCTGGGATCCAGAAATGCCCGGAGAGCCCAGGACGCCGGCGGTGGAACCGCTGACTCCTCGCGGGGTCGCCGACCTTCTGAGCGACGTGGTCTCGTTCCCCCTGGCGAACAAACCGCAAGGCGGCAAGACGTCGTTGGCGGGAGTCCAGGACAAGGTGGTCCTGGTCCGGACCAACACAGGATGGGCGCGCGCGCTGGACGGATACCCGTCGACCCACATCCTCAAGCCCGCTTCGCGGGACCACCCCACGATCATCTACGACGAGGAGTACGGCGCGAGGATCGCTCGCGCCCTCGGCCTGACAGACTTCGACACCCGCATCACGGAGTTCGACGGCGTGCCCGCCCTCGTCGTCGAACGCTATGACCGCGAAGGCGGCGCGGGCGACAGCCCGCCGCAGCGGATCCACCAGGAGGACTTCAACCAGGTGCTCGGCACACAGGGGGACCAGAAGTATCAGCGGTACGGCGGCAAGGCCTCGTTCCTTCGGGTAGCCCGGGAGCTCACCACGCTGGGAGATCGACGGTCCGTCCGTCGTCTGGCACGCATGACGGTGCTCTCGGCGGCGATCGGCAACCTCGACCTGCATGCCAAGAACCTGGCGCTTCGCCATCCCCGTGACGGGTCCGTCCAGCTCGCACCGGCATACGACGTCGTGCCACAAGCGCACCTGCCGAACGACGGCGAGCTCGCTCTCGCCGTGGATCGCGTCTACCGGCACGCAGCGATCACGCGGGCCCACCTGGTGGCAGAGATCCACTCATGGGGTGTGCGCGACGCCGACCACGTCGTCGACGAGAGCCTGGCGGCGGTGCTCGAGACCGTCTCCGTCGAGACGCCGGACCCGCGGGCGCACCCAGGCCTGGTCGACGACATCGTGCGGTTCGCGGCCAATCTTCGCGCCGGACGCGAGGCCGGCCACCACTGATCGTGGTGGTGGCTGCGGCTGCCCTTTCCAAGGTATAGCGCACGGGGGGTCTTGCGGCAAGACCCCCCGTGAGGCGCAGAATCTCAGGTCTCCGCCCCGCCTCCCGTGCCGCCAAGGCCGACACCGCGCTCGTCGCCGACGACGATCGGCACTTCGCCGCGATCGCCGCGACCCTCGCCACGTCGCGCGCGGACCTCACCGAGCGGCTCGACGCCGCACGCCGGACGCCCGCGGGTTCCGGGCAGGCGGCGATGGACCGCGACCAGGAGATCCACCGGCTGACCGCCCGCCTGCGAACCTTCCGGCGGTTCGGCCTCGACCTCTGCCTCGGCCGCATGGTGCCCGCCGACGGCGGCGAGCCGGTCTACGTGGGCCGCCTCGGCCTGACGGACGCGGCCGGGCGGCGCCTGCTGGTCGACTGGCGCTCGCCGGCCGCCGAGCCGTTCTTCGGGGCGACCCACGCCGACCCGATGGGGCTGGCGAGCCGCCGCCGCTACCACTGGTCGGACGGCGGGGTCAGCGACTACTGGGACGAGGTCTTCCGCCCCGCCGGAGCGCCCGACGGCGACGGGATCGCCCGGCACCCCGCGCTCGACGACCAGTCGGCGTTCATCGCCGGCCTCGGCGCCGAGCGCTCCGACCGCATGCGCGACGTCCTGGGCACCATCCAGGCCGACCAGGACGCGATCATCCGTGCGGGATCCCAGGGCACCCTGGTGGTCGACGGCGGTCCGGGCACCGGCAAGACGGTGGTCGCCCTGCACCGCACGGCGTACCTGCTGTACGCGGACCCGCGGCTCGGCCACCGCCGCGGTGGGGTGCTGTTCGTCGGTCCCCACCGGCCCTACCTGGCGTACGTCTCCGACGTGCTGCCCAGCCTGGGGGAGGAGGACGTGCAGACGTGTCTCCTGACGGACCTCGTCCCGGAGGGCGCGACGGCGGCTCCGGAGGCCGACCCCGAGGTCGCGCGGCTGAAGGCTGACGCCCGCATGGTGGCGGCGATCGAGCCGGCCGTGCGGCTCTACGAGAACCCTCCGACGGAGGGTCTGCTGGTCGAGACGCCCTCGGCCGACGTCTGGCTCGGCGTCGAGGACTGGGCGGAGGCGTTCGACGCGGCCGAGCCCGGCACCCCGCACAACGAGGCCCGCGACCAGGTCTGGGAGGCGCTGCTGCGCATCGGCGTCGACCAGCTCCGCGACGAGCTGGATGTCGAGGTGAACCTCGACAGGCCGGACGACGTCTGGGGCGGTGCCGCCGACGACGCGGCGGACGACGAGTTCGACGCCTACGGGCGCGCCGCCGCCGACCCCGACGCCGCCTCCCGGCGGGCGCTCGCGGAGAACCGCGATCTGGTGCGCGCCTTCGGCCGGGCGTGGCCGCTGCTGGAGCCGACCGACGTCGTCGGCGACCTGTGGGAGGTGCCCGCCTACCTGCGGATGTGCGCGCCGTGGCTGGCGCCGGACGAGGTCGCGGCGTTGCAGTGCCCGGACGCCCGGACGCCCGGACGCCCGGGCGTGGACCGTGGCCGACCTGCCCCTGCTCGACGCGGCCCGCCGACGGATCGGGGACCCGAAGGCGGCATGCCGTCGCCGACGGCAGGAGGAGTTCGACGCCGCGGAGCGGGCGCGCATGGCCGACGTGGTCGACGACCTGATCGCGACGGACGACTCGGACATGGGCGTGATGTCGATGCTGCGCGGCCAGGACCTGCGGTCCGCGCTGGTCGACACGTCGGCGGTCCCGGCGGCCGACCCGGACACGCTGGCCGGTCCGTTCGCGCACGTCGTGGTGGACGAGGCGCAGGAGCTCACCGACGCCGAGTGGCAGATGCTGCTGGCGCGCTGTCCCTCGCGGAGCCTGACGGTGGTGGGGGACCGGGCGCAGGCGCGGCACGGGTTCACGGAGTCCTGGACCGAGCGGCTGGAGCGCGTGGGCCTGGACCGGGTCGGGCTCGCCTCGCTGACGATCAACTACCGCACGCCGCGTGAGGTCATGGCCGCGGCGGAGCCGGTGATCCGGGCTGCGATCCCGGACGCCAACGTGCCGACGTCCGTGCGCGGCGCCGGCCCCGTGGTCCACGGCACGACGGCGGAGCTGGAGCGGGTGCTCGACGGCTGGCTCGCCGAGCACCCCGGCGTCGCCTGCGTGATCGGCGCGGTCGGCCTCGCCCCGCGGGAGCGGGTCCAGGTGCTGTCGCCCGAGCTGGCCAAGGGCCTCGAGTTCGACCTCGTCGTCCTGGTGGAGCCGGAACGGTTCGGGGACGGCATCGAGGGAGCGGTGGACCGGTACGTCGCCATGACGCGCGCGACGCAGCGGCTCGTGGTACTCACCGGCGGCTGAGGCCTGGGTGCGCCGCCAGCGCCTCGCTGAGTACCCGGCCCTCGGCACCAGCCGGCGGTGAGATGCCGAGCAGCGCGGCCACGGTGGGCGCGACGTCGACGTGCCGGGGGTCCGACGGCGCCCGGCCCGGCGCGATCCCGGCACCGGCCAGCGCGAACGCCACCTGCAGCTCGGCGCGTGTCCCGTGCCGGCCGGCGGCGCGGCGGGGCGTGGAGCCGAACGACCAGCCGGGCCGCGGCTCGACGACGAGCTCGCCGTAGCGGGGGCTCATCCGCATCCGGGCCTGCTCGTCCTTGCCGTGGACGGCCCGCACCTGCGGGAGCGCCTCGAGCGCCGCGCGGATCGCCGCGACGGCTCCGCGGTCGCCGGCCGCGCGGCCGATCAGGTGCAGGCTCGCGACCCCGCCGACGACGGCGACGACGTCGGTCCGGCGTCGTGGCGCCTCCCCGGGACCCAGGATCTCGGCCCGGTAGCCGGCCCGTCTGATCGCGGTGCGGGCCGCCCGGCCGAAGCCCCGGTCGAACGTCGTCATGCCGTGGTCGCCCAGCAGCACGAACGCGGTGCGGGCGGCGATGCCGGCGTCCTCGACCGCCGCCGCGAGGCGGCCCACCTGCGCGTCGATGTCCTGCAGCGCGGCCGGGATGCCGGGGTGCCGGTCGCCGCCCGCGTGGCCGAGGGCGTCGAGGACGTCGCAGTACACCGCGAGGAGCTGCGGCAGCCTGCTCAGGGTCGCGGGCCTGCCCGCGCTGTCGACGGGCTCACCGCGCAGCACCGCGACCGCGTCGTCGACACGTCGCGCGCAGTCGCCTCCCGGCCGGGTGTACAGACCGCCGGGATCGCCGAACGCGGTGCCGTGGTCCTGCAGCACGGGCCACTGGACGCACAGCACGGTGCCGCCCTGCTCGCGCACGGCCTCCGCCAGGGTGGGCACGGCGACGTCGCGCTGCTGCCCACGGGCGACGCGGCCCTCCGGGTCGTACCAGAACGCCGAGTTGAGGTGGCGCTCCGGCCAGGCACCGGTGGCGATCGAGGTCCACGACGGGTTGGTGATGCTCGGCATCACGCCCGTCCCGGTGGTGAGGCTCCCGCGGCGCAGGAGGGAGTCCAGGTGCGGCGTCGGCAGGCTGTCGAGCAGGGGGAGGTAGCCGGCGTCGAACCCGTCCAGGGCGAGGAGCACGACGTGGTCGGCCCTCGGCTCGGGTGCGGCGGTCGGGTCCATGCCGTCCATGGTCCTCGGACCGGCGCTCGCCGGCTCGCCGGCACGAGGAGGACTGCCCCCGGCTTCCGCCGAAGATCTCGTGACAGGATGAGAACCCTTCTCATTCAGTCAGCCCCGGGCTCCGCTCGGCACGAAGGGAGACCGATGCGCAGCGACCTCCGCAAGGTGCCCGTGGTCGTCCTGGCCGGGCACCTGGGCGCCGGCAAGACCACGCTGCTCAACCACCTGCTGACCCGGCCCGGTGCTCAGGTCGGCGTGGTCGTCAACGACTTCGGGGACATCGCCGTCGACGCCGGCCTGGTCACCGGCCAGATCGACGAGCCCGCCGCGATCTCCGGCGGGTGCATGTGCTGCCTGCCGGACGCCGGGGGCCTCGACGACGCGCTGGAGGTCCTCACCGCACCACGCCGGGGCCTCGACGTCGTCATCGTCGAGGCGAGCGGGATCGCCGACCCGGCCACGCTGGCCCGGCTCGTCCGGTTCAGCGGCGTCGAGCGGGTGCGCACCGGCGGCGTGGTCGACGTCGTCGACGCCGTCGAGCACTTCGACACCGTGGACACCGGCGCGGACCCGCCGGTCCGCCACGGCGCGGCCGGCCTCGTCGTGGTGAACAAGCTCGACCTGCTGGCACCGGACGAGCGCGAGGCCAGGTTCACCCGTGTCCGTGACCGGGTGCTCCGACGCAACCCCCGGGCGCACGTGGTGGCGACGGACCACGGCCGCATCGACCCCGACCTCGTCTACGACGCCGCACAGGACGTCGACCGACCCGACCAGCTCCCGCTCGCCGCGCTGCTGCGCGAGTCCCGGACGCAGGACCACGTGCACGCCGACGCCGTGAGCGTCCCGGCGCACGGCCCGGTCAGCCCCAGCCAGCTCGTCGACCTCCTGGAGCTGCCGCCGGCCGGTGTCTACCGGATCAAGGGGCGGGTCGCAGTGCGCACCACCCGTGACGTGCGCACCTACCTGGTGAACGTCGTCGGACGGTCGGTGCACGTCGCGCCCTCGGTCCCGTCGCCCGGAGAGGAGGGCCTGGTCGCGATCGGGATGCACCTGGACGTCGCCGCCGTCCGCGAACGGGTCACCGACGCGCTGTCGACGAGCGACGTCCCGGACGCGCGAGGGTTCTCGCGGCTGCAGAGGCACCGCCGGCTCAGCCGTTGACGGGCGGGCCCGGGAACGATGCCGCGCCCGCGGCGCGCGTCGGGCAAGATATGACCGGTCGTGAAGCAGCCGCGACCGCTCGAGCAGTCAGTGAAGGTGACCGTGAACGACCAATTGACTCATGGCGGCGTCCGCATCGACCCGTCCCGTGCGCACTGGGTGATGTGGGGCGAGATCGACGGAGCCGTCCAGAAGCAGGTGGAGGCCGACGTGGCCGACCACCTTCGCCGGACGGGCGAAGAACCCCTCACGGTGGATCTCGCCGGAGTGACGTTCATCGATTCGGGAGGCCTGCGCCTGCTCTACACCGCGGCAGAGGCGAAGCCGACGCCACCGCGCCTGGTCGGCGCTCCGACGAAGGTCGTCGACCTGCTGAAGATCACTGGCGTCGATACGATATTCGTCCTCGACTCCTGAGGAGGACGAACGTGGTGCACCAGACTCTTCCCGAGGCGCGAGCTCCCCGAGGGTTCCGTGAGGTGCGTTCCTGGCCCCTGCTGGCGGTGGAAGAGCTGGCGGGTCTCCGCGACGACCTCGGCGCCGTGATACCCGGGAGGCCGGGGGCGAGACTGGAGGACGTGCCGGAGTCCGTGATCCTGGTCGCCAGCGAGCTGGCGACCAACGCCCTGAGCTATGCGGGCGAACCAGCACTCGTGCGGCTGTCGGCGTGTGACGGCGAGTACCTGCTCGAGGTGGTCGACCGGGCGCCCGACCGCGTGCCCGAGCGGGTCGCGGACCGCCCCTCGGGCCAGGGAGGTTTCGGTCTGTTGCTCGCCGCCCGGCTCGCCGACGCGATCGGGTGGTACCGCACCGCGACGGCCAAGCACGTGTGGGCCCGGTTCACCGTGCGCTCCGGTGTGCACACCCGCGACCAGGCCGAGCTGGCCGTCTGACCGACCCCGTGCGGACCTCCCGCACCCGCCCCCTCGCGGACGGCTGTCCCGAGCGGTCTGCCGGTCCCGTCGGCGCGGCTGCGTGCACGGCCGACCCGTCCTAGCGTCGGAGGATGAGCCACAAGAACGACGGAGCCCGTCGCGAGGCGGCCGGCAGCACGAGCGCCAAGATCCTCTACCGTCCCTTCGGCCTGGTCGGGTCGATCGTCGGCGGCATCGTGGCGGGGCAGGTGTTCCGGCAGGTGTACAAGCGGGTGGCCCCCGGCCACCCGGACGACCCGCCGACACCGCTGCAGTCGGAGTACCCGCTCAAGGAGCTCGTCCTCGCCTCGATGCTGCAGGGCGCCGTCTTCTCCGTGGTCAAGGCCCTCATCGACCGTGGCGGCGCGCGCGCCTTCCAGCGGTGGACGGGGGAGTGGCCGGGCGACTGACGCGCCGGTACGAGCAGGGACACGGCACCGACCGGGCGGGATAGGTTGCTGGTGATGCGTCACCCCTCCACCTCGCCCGACGGGCCGATCACCCGGGTACCGGGCATGCGCGCGCTGCTGACCATGTCCGCGCTCGGGTTCGCCGGCTATGCGCTGCTCCTGCCCGTCGCCCCGCTGTGGGCGGTGCACGGCGGCGCGGACTCCGGCGGGGCGGGTCTCGTCAACGCCGTCCTCATGCTGGCCACGGTGCTGACCCAGACGATGATGCCGACCGCGCTGCGGCGTGTCGGCTGGCGCCCCACGATGGTCGCCGGCGTGCTGTTGCTGGGCCTGCCCTCCGCGCTGTTCGTGCTGACCGACGCGCTGCCGTGGCTGCTCGTGCTCTCGGCCGTGCGGGGGATGGGGTTCGCCGTCCTCACCGTCTGCGGGTCGAGCGCCGTGGCCGCTCTCGTGGACGGGCCGCGGCACGGTCGGGCGATCGGCCTGTACGGGTTGTCGATCGCGATCCCGCAGCTCCTGCTGGTGCCGGGCTCCGCCTGGATCGCCGAGACGCTCGACTTTCCCGTCGTGTTCGCCCTCGGGGCGCTGCCGGCGCTCGCCGTCCCGGCGGCGGCCGTGCTGGGGCGCCGCCTGCAGCGAGCGGCGGCCGAGCACGCCGAGCACGACGTCGCAGAGGAGGGCAGACCTCCGAGCGCGCGCCGGCGCGGCCTGCTCGGCCTCGTGCTGCCGTCCCTCGTCCTGCTGGCGGTCACCACGCCGGGCGGGGCGCTGCTGACCTTCACCCCGCAGTTCGCCGGCAGCGCCGCGGTGGCCGTGGTCGGCCTGCTCGGGTTCACGGCGGCGACGGCGTTCTCGCGCTGGGCGGTGGGTGGCCCGGCGGACCGGCACGGCCCGCGCGTCTTCCTGGCACCGCTGCTCGGCCTGTGCGCGGCCGGGCTCGTCGTCTGCGCCTGGGCGATCGCCGACGGCGGTCCGCGGGCGGTCGCCCTGGTGCTCGGGATGACGGTCGTGGGCCTGTCCTACGGCAGCCTGCAGAACCTCACGCTCGTGGAGGCGTTCGCCGCGGTGCCGCGCCGTTCCCACCCGACCGCCAGCACGGTGTGGAACATCGGGTTCGACGCGGGCACCGGCCTCGGGTCGCTCGTCGTCGGGTTCGTCGCGTCGGGCACGAGCTTCACTGCCGGTCTCGCGACGACCGCCGTGCTCTGCGTGGTGGTGGCGATCGCGGTCCTCGTGGCGAACGGGACCCGCGTCCGGACGGGCCGGACGGCATGAGCGCCGACTGGCTCGCCGTCGTCGGCTCCGTCGTGGTGTGCGCCTTCTGGACGACGTGGTTCGTGGTGTCGCTGCGCACCGACCGCCGCCGGTTGCGCAACGGGTTCCTCCTCATCGCGTCCGTGTACTCCGCCGGGGGCGTGCTGGCACAGCTGGCGGCGCTCGTGCCGTACGGGACCGCCGTCCTGGACTGGGCCGACCTCGCGGTGGTCACCGTGCTCGGGCTGTTCCTTCTCGCCCTGCCCGTGCTCCTGGTGGTCAACGGGCTGACGATGGTGCGTCGTGAGCGGCGGTCCCTCGCCAACCTCCTCTCGCTCGCGGCAGGGCTCGCGATGCTGGTCGTGCCGGCGGTCATCGTGGCGCCGGTCGTGCTGCGGGCGCCGTGGGCGATCGGGATCGCGCTCGCGGTGGGGATGACGACCGCCTGGCTCGGGTTCGTCTTCCTGGGGTTCGTCGCGCAGACCGTGCTCTACCGCAGGGCGGTCGCCCGGGTGCGTGCTAACGGCGTGATCGTCCTGGGCAGCCGCACGGCCGGTGGCCGCGTGCCCCCGCTGCTGGCCGCCCGGCTGCGCGCGGGCGCCGACGCCGCTCGGCGGCTCGGCACCGACGGCCGTCCCGTGCCGATCGTCCCGTCGGGCGGCCAGGGTGCCGACGAGGACCGGCCCGAGGGCGTGGCGATGGCGGAGTGGCTGGTGGCCGAGGGTGTTCCGCGCGACGTGATCCTCGTCGAGGACCGCGCCCGCACCACGCGGGAGAACCTGACCCTCGGGTCGGCCCTGCTCGACGGCGCGGGGCTGACCGGTCCGTACCTGGTGGCGACGAACAGCTACCACGCACCGCGGGCCGCGATGGAGGCGATGGACCTGGGGCTCGACGTGCACGCGATCGGTGCGCCGACGGCGGGGTACTTCTACCCCAGCGCGTACCTGCGCGAGTTCGTGGCCGTGCTGCGCCGGCGGCCGGTGGTCCACGTCGTGGTGGTGGCGGGCATCGTCCTGGTGAGCGGCCTCGCGAGCGTCCTGACCGTCGCCGCGTCGTAGCGAGATCGCCCCTCAAGCCGTCCGGGCGCCGAGCCAGGGCTCGAGGACGTCCTGGCTCCCGAGCCAGCGCAGCCCGCCGTCACCGATCTCCTCGCCCGTGGTGAGTGCCTCGCCGAACGCGTCCAGGATGCGGTCGCGGACCATGCGCGACTCGTCCGGGTCGCCCGCGCCGACGACGAGGATGCGTGTCACGGGCGGCCGGTTGCCGGCGACCTCCTGCCAGGTGCCGAGGTCGGCGACGCACAGGGCTCCGCCGGCGCCGTCCCACAGGCACACCGAGTCCGGTCGGTCCGGGACGTGGAAGACGCCGCGGCTGCGGACGGGCCCGGTGCCCAGGTGCTCGATCTGCTCGAGGAGGCGCTCGGGGTGGAAGGGGCGCCGGGACTTCAGCAGCAGGCTCCAGCTGCGGTCCTGCGGGTCCTTCGTCGCCTGGCGCCCGCCGCGGGCACCGAGCGGGTGGGCCCGGCCCTCGGCGGCGACCGTGTCGTGGCTGCGGGCGGCGAGCTGGGCGACGTCGAGCTCGTGCACGCCGTCGATGCGCTGGCTGTCGCCGGCGCGCAGGCGGTCCACCAGCCCGGCGCCGGTGGGGTCGTCGCCGGTGGTGACGACGACGTCGACCTGCTCGAGCTGGGCGGCGAGCGCCTCGCCGAGCGGTCGCTCGTCGTCCTCGGTCAGGGCGAGTCCACGCTCGTCCACGAGGTCGTCGCCGAGGAGGTCGGACTCGACCCGGTCGAGGTCCACGACGGCCGTGGTGGCGGTGAACCGCAACGACTCGAGGATCTCGCCGCGGGCGGTGTAGGTGGCCAGCGCGCGGGCGACGGGCAGCGGCTCGGCGGTCACGGGCAGGGCGAGGACGAGGTCCGTCCAGCGACCGCTCTCGGCGAGCCGCGCGAGCGTGGGCACGGCGTCCTCGCGGACGCTGCAGGACACGCAGGCGTGCTCCAGCTCGACGGTGACGTCCTCGACCACGCCGGTCGCGTCGACGACCACGCGCCGCAGCGCGCCGTCGTCGGGCAGCAGGTCGTGGCGGACCACGACGGCGCCCGGCGACGTGAGCGTCAGGCTCGCGGCGGTGGTGTCGCGCAGGACGGGGTCGGTGCTGACGAGCACGCTGAGCGCGGGCAGGTGGGCGTTCGCGGGCTGGTCCGGTCGGGAATGCACAGCGCCTCCTCGTGTTGAGAATGATAATCGTCTCTGGCACACTCTAGCCCCTAGATGAGAACTGTTCTCAAGCGTCGCCCTGTCGCAGGACGTCGCGCCGGAAAGGAAGCCATGTCCGCCCGCTGTCAGGTGCTCGGCACCGTCCCGGGGTTCGGCCACTCGATCTCGCACTCGCACGTGCGGACCAAGCGGCGGTTCAACCCCAACATCCAGAAGAAGCGCTACTGGGTCCCGTCGCTCGGTCGCACCGTCACCCTGCGCGTGAGCGCCAAGGGCATCAAGACGATCGACCGTGACGGGATCGACGTCGTCGTCGCTCGCATCCTGGCTCGAGGGGAGAAGGTCTGATGGCGTCCAAGGCCGATCTGCGACCGATCATCAAACTGCGCTCCACCGCGGGCACCGGCTTCACGTATGTGACTCGCAAGAACCGCCGCAACAGCCCCGACCGGTTGGTGCTGCGCAAGTACGACCCCGTCGTGCGCCGGCACGTCGAGTTCAAGGAGACCCGCTGATGGCCAAGAAGTCGAAGATCGCCGCGAACGAGCGGCGGCGCGAGGTCGTCGCCCGGTACGCCGAGCGGCGCGCCGAGCTCAAGCGGGTCATCGCGTCACCGTCGTCCACGCACGAGGAGCGCGCCACCGCCGTGCTGGAGCTGCAGCGCCAGCCGCGCGACGCCAGCGCCACCCGGCTGCGCAACCGCGACGCCGCCGACGGCCGCCCCCGCGGCTACGTCGGCAAGTTCGGGCTCTCGCGCATCCGGATGCGTCAGATGGCGCACCGCGGCGAGCTGCCCGGCGTGACCAAGTCGAGCTGGTGAGGAGACCCATGAAGAAGAACATCCACCCGACCTACGGGCCGGTCGTGTTCCGCGACAACAGCACGGAGTTCGCGTTCCTGACGCGATCGACCCTGGCCGGCGAGACGCCGTCCGGCCCCGGCCGGCCGGCACGCACGATCGAGTGGGAGGACGGCAACACCTACCCGGTGATCGACGTCGACATCTCGAGTGCGAGCCACCCGTTCTGGACGGGCGCCGCGCGCGTCGTGGACACCGCGGGTCGCGTCGAGAAGTTCCGCCGCCGCTACGGTGCCGGTCCTGCTGCCGGCGCCGCCGCGGACGGAGGTGCGCGATGAAGGTCCGCGCCTCCCTGCGATCCCTGAAGGACAAGCCCGGCGCCAAGGTCGTCCGGCGCCGTGGCAAGACCTACGTCATCAACAAGCAGAACCCGCGCTGGAAGGCGCGCCAAGGCTGAGGAGCACCCATGGCAGTCCCGAAGCGCAAGATGTCCCGCTCGCGCACCCGCAGCCGCCGGGCGCAGTGGAAGGCCGTCGAACCGGCGCTCGTGCCGGTCGTGGTCGGCGGGGAACGGGTCCAGGTGCCGCCGCGTCTCGCCCGTGCGGTGCGGGAAGGGCGGATCGACCCGCGCTGATGCCGACGGCCCTCTGACTCCCGTCAGGGGGCCGTCGTCGTCCGGTGCTCGAGGCGCTGGACCTGGACGCTGACCAGGGCGAGGTGCTCGGGCCGCTCTCGCCGTGCCGACCCGGCACGCGCCGCCCGCCGTGGTGCAGCGAGGCTGGACCCGCCCTACGTTGGGGGGACCCGACGACCAGGAGGTTCAGCCATGACCGCAGGCGGCATCATCACGGCCATCATCATCGGGGCCATCATCGGCGCGCTCGGACGGCTGGTGGTCCGGGGACGCCAGAACATCTCGATCATCGCGACGATCCTCGTCGGCATCGTGGCCGCGCTGGTCGGGACATGGATCGCGAGCCTGATCGGTGTCGAGGACACGGGCGGCATCGACTGGATCGAGCTGGCCTTCCAGGTCGGCCTGGCCGCGATCGGTGTCTCCCTCGTGGCCGGCGCCTCCGGCAGGAAGGTGTGACCGACGAGCGTGACGACCCCCGACCACGAGGAGAGATCGTCGCCGGCTCCGTCACCGGGAGCCCTCGCGAGCCCTACCGCACGGCCGGGGGCGCGGTGGAGTCCCGGACGACCAGGGCGTGGTCGGTCGGCTTGCGGCGTGGGCGTGCCGCGGCGGGCCGGAGGGCGAGCTCGAACGCGGTCGAGCCCATCTCCGACATGGGCAGCCGCGCGGTGGTGAGCGCGGGCGCGAGGTCCTGGGCGACCTGGATGTCGTCGAACCCAGTCACCGACATGTCGCGCGGGACGGCCAGACCACGCTCCCGCAGGACCGACAGGACACCCGTCGCCATCGCGTCGTTGAGGGCGAGCACGGCGGTGGTGGCGGGATGGCGCTCGAGCACCTGGGCGGTGGCGTGCTGGCCGCCCTCGCGGGTGAAGGGCCCGTAGACCACGGGCAGCTCGCCGGGGTCGAGGCCGGCCGCTTCGAGGGCGCTGCGGATCCCCCGCAGCCGGTCGGCCACCGTGTTCAGGTGGCGGGGCCCGGCGACGGCGGCGAGCCGGCGGTGCCCGAGCCCGAGCACGTGCGCCGCGACGCTGGCCGCCGCGGCGCTGTTGTCCGGGAGCACGGCGTCGCAGCGCACGTGGTGGCGCCCGATGACGACGGCCCGGCCGCCGGCGTCCTGGTAGGCCTCGAGCTCCCGCGCGACATCGTTCTCCATCGCGGGGTCGACGTACCCTGAGCCCGCGACGACGATCGCGCCGACCCGGTGGGCCCGCATGAGGCGGAGCTGTGCCGCCTCGGCCCGCGCGTCGCGCTCCGTGTGGCTGATCTGGACGCTCCACCCCTGCGCGGCGGCCGCGCTGATGACACCGCTCGCGATCTCCGAGAAGTACGGGTCGCCGATCTCGTACACGAGCAGCCCGGCGATGGACGTCGCGCCCCCGGCCAGCGTGCGGGCGTGCGGGTTGGGCACGTAGCCCAGGGTCGCGGCGACCTCCCGGACGTGCGCGGCGACGGCCGCCGAGACGCCGCCGCGCCCGGACAGCGACCGGGAGGCGGTGGCGATCGACACCCCGGCCCGCTCCGCCACGTCGACGAGCCGGGGCTGCGGGCGCCCGCCCACGCCGTCGGGCCTAGGCACCCCGGCCCCGCAGGCGTCGCGACGATCGAGCGTTGATGGGGTCGATGATCACCCGGACGTGACGCTTGCCACATTTCATCTCTGTAGCGTACGGTGGTGAAAGCGCTTACCGGAAGCGCTTACGCAAACCGGTCGCTCAGACGGCTGCTCACTACGACGAAGTAGGGAGATGTACCCATGTCCACACGGTTGTACCCACGGACCACCCGCCCCACCGCCAGGCGCCGCGCTCTCGCGGCCGCCGCCGGGATCGCCGCCACAGCCCTGGTGGCCGCAGGCTGCTCCGGCGGCGCGTCGGGCGAGTCCGGCGAGGGGGAGGGCGAGTCGGACGACCCGATCGTCGTCGGCATCTCCCTGCCGCTCACCGGCGACTTCTCCGAACCCGGCAAGGGCGTGCAGCGCGGGTACGAGGCCTGGGCGCAGTTCGTCAACGAGGACGGCGGGCTGCTCGGGCGCCAGGTCGAGCTGAAGATCCTCGACGACCAGTCCAGCGCCGACCGCGTCGTCCAGGACTACGAGGCGCTCATCGCCCAGGACGAGGTCGACCTCGTGTTCGGCCCGTTCTCCACCCGGCTCGTGGTCCCCAGCGCCCGCGTCGCCGAGGAGTACGGGATGCTCTTCGTCGAACCCGCCGGCGCCGCTGCCGAGGTCTTCGAGCAGGGCTTCGAGAACCTCTTCTACGCCGCCCCGGCCGTCGCGGACGACCACTACAACTATCTCGCCGAGTACATCCTCGACATGCCGGAGGGTGAACGCCCCGAGACCGTCGCGGTCGCCTCGATGGACGACCCGTTCGCCCAGGGCACGGCCTACGGGCTGCGTGACAAGCTCGCCGACGGCGGGCTCGAGATCGTCGTCGACGAGGTCTACCCGCCCAACACGACCGACTTCTCGCCCATCGCCGCGAAGATCGACGACTCCGGGGCGGACATGGTCATCGGCGGCACGCAGTACCAGGACGCCGTGAACCTCATCGTCGCGCTGCAGCAGCTCGACTACCAGCCGGAGCTCGCCGCGTTCTCGACCGCCCCGACCAACCCCGAGTTCGCCTCCGCGATCGGCGACCAGACGGAGGGGATCCTCTCGCCGACCGGCTACACGGAGACCGCGAGCTACGAGTCGAACGTCGACTTCGTCGACCGGTACACCGAGCTGCACGGGAACCCGCCGGGCGAGGACGAGGCGAACGCCTACACGACGGGCCAGGTGGTCGCCGCGGCCGTCGAGGCGGTCGGCTGCGCCGAGCAGGGCGAGTGCCAGCAGGAGCTGGTGTCGTGGCTGCACTCGAACGAGGTCGACACCGTCGTGGGCCCGCTGAGCTGGGACGAGACGGGCAAGCCGCAGGGCGCCCACCTCATCCAGCAGTACGTCGACGGCGAGATCCAGATCGTCCTGCCGGACGACGCGATGGAGACCGAGCTCGTCTTCCCGAAGCCGGAGTGGTGAGTCCGTGACCGGGACGCTCCTCTTCCAGAGCCTCGTGCTCGGCGTGCTGCTGGGAGGGCTCTACGCCCTCCTGGCAGCGGGCCTGACCCTGTACTTCGGCGTGATGCGCGTGGTGATGATCGCCCACTCGGCCTTCCTCATCCTGGCCGCCTACCTGGCCTGGTACTTCCACGAGCAGACCGGCATGGACCCGCTGCTGTCGCTGGTCGTGACGGTGCCGCTGTTCTTCGCGGTCGGCGTCGGCATGCAGCGGCTGCTCATCACGCGGCTCCGGCCGGTGACGCTCACCATGATGTCGGTCCTGCTGACGTTCGCCGTCGCGCTCTTCATCGAGGGCATGATCGGCTTCGTCTGGAGCGGGACCCAGCGCCGGATCCAGCTGCCCTACTCGGGCGACAGCATCGAGTTCTTCGGTGCGCAGGTCGCCGTCGTCAAGCTGGTCGCGTTCGCTCTCGCCGCCCTCTCGCTCGGGCTGCTGTACCTGCTGCTCAAGCGCAGCCGGTTCGGCCAGGCGCTCCGCGCGACGATCCAGCACAAGGACGCCGCACAGCTCGTCGGGATCCGCACCGACCGGGTCGCGGGCTACGGGTTCGGCCTGGGGCTCGCGACGGCGGCGATCGGCGGCACCGCCCTGTCCCTCGACGCGACGATCTACCCGTCGCTGCACTGGCACTGGATCGGCCCGCTCATGGCGATCATCGTCGTCGGCGGTCTGGGGTCGATCCCGGGTGCCGCCGTCGCCGCCATGGTGCTCGGCATCGGCCAGAGCATGCTCCAGGTGCCGCTCGGCACCACGTGGGCGCAGACCATCTTCTACGTCGCCCTCTTCGCGACGCTGATGCTGCGGCCCCAGGGATTCTTCGGAGGTCGCCTTGCCCAACGCTTCTGACACCCGGCCCGCCCAGCGCACCACCACCACCCGCCCGACGGCCGGCGTCACGGCGCCGCGACGGCGCACGGGACGCCTGGTGCGGATCGCCGCGCTCGTCGTCGGCGCCGCGCTCGTCCTCGCCTTCCCGACGGTGGCGCCCAACGCCTACATCCTGTCCGCCGGGATCGTGGTGCTCAGCTACGCGTGCACCGCGACCGCCTGGAACTTCATGGGCGGGTTCACCGGCTACGTCTCGCTCGGCCACGCGGCCTTCTTCGGTCTCGGCGCCTACGGCACCGGCCTGCTGATCCGCGACGTCGGCCTGTCGAGCTTCGTCGCCTGGATCGTCGCGGGAGCGTTCGTCCTCCTCGTGACCATCCCCGTGGGCATCGCCGCGCTGCGGGTACGCGGCGCGTCGTTCGTCATCGTGTCCATCTCGTTCGTCCTTATCCTGCTGCTGGTCTTCCAGGCCTGGGGCTCCTTCACGGGGGGCTCGGACGGTCTCGTCGTCCCGCGCCCCTTCCCCGACCTGCTCCGGCCCGAGCACCACGAGGTCTTCTTCTACCTGTTCGCCGCCCTCCTGGCGGTCATGCTGGCGGCCTGGTGGGTCATCGACCGGTCGCGGTTCGGCACCGGGCTCAAGGCCGTGCGGGAGGACGAGGACAAGGCCCAGTCGCTGGGTGTGCCGACACGCAACTACAAGCTGGTGGCCTACGTCGTCTCGGCGACGTTCACCGGTCTCGCCGGGGGCATGTACGCGCTCTGGTTCGGCGACCTGGACCCGATCTTCCAGTTCTCGATCATGCTCGGCGCCTACATGGTGCTCATGGCCCTGCTCGGCGGCGTGCGGCACCTGTTCGGGCCGCTCCTGGGTGCGCTCATCGTCGGCACCGGGCTGGAGTACTTCAAGCTCGAGTTCGGCGACACCCAGTTCCACCTCGTGGCGACCGCGCTGCTGCTCGGGATCGTCGTGCTGTTCATGCCGGACGGCATCATCCCGGCGGTGAGCGCCCTGTTCAAGCGGTTCGGTCCGCAGGACTCCTCCATCCGGGAGGAGACGGCCGCCGAGCTCCTCGAGCGCAACCGTGCGGCTGCCGACAGTGCCGCCGAGGACGACGCCGCCGGTCCGTCGGGCGGCACGGCGCCGGCCGCCACGAGTCCGGGTCCATCGGGTCCGGGCAGCCATCCCACCGCCACCGAGGAGGACGGCCGATGACCACCGCCGCACCGCCCCGCACGCGCAACCTCGAGACCGTCGGGCTCACGAAGTCCTTCGGCGGCGTGCACGCCGTGCGGGACGCCACCGTGACGTTCCACCACGGCAAGATCAACGCCCTGATCGGGCCCAACGGGTCCGGGAAGACGACGTTCTTCAACTGCGTGACCGGCATGATCAAGCCGGACGCCGGCACGGTCACCTTCCACGGGCACGACATCACCCGCAAGGCGCCGCACCGGATCGCCCGGGCGGGGATCGGGCGCAGCTTCCAGCTGTGCCGGATCTTCCCCCGGATGACCGTGCTGGACAACATGCTGGTGGCCGTCCGCCGCTCCCGGTTGAGCGAGCTGCTCCAGGGGGCGCGCAACCCGGAGGAGATCGACAAGGCCCGCGCGCTCCTCACCCGGGTCGGCATCGACCACCTGGAGAACATCGAGGCGCGCAACCTGTCCTACGGCCAGCAGAAGCTCCTCGAGCTCGCCGGGGTCCTCATGGGTGATCCGGACACGATCATGCTCGACGAGCCCGCTGGCGGGGTGAACCCGGCACTCATCGGCCGGATCGCCACGCTGGTCCAGGAGCTCAACGCCGAGGGGCGCACGTTCCTCGTCGTCGAGCACAACATGGAGCTGGTCATGGGCCTGTCCGACCACGTCATCGTGTTCGACCGGGGCCGGCCCATCGCCGAGGGCACGCCCGCCGTCGTGCAGTCCGACCCGCGAGTCCTGGAGGCCTACCTTGGTGTCTGATCAGACCCCCCACGGGGGGACGGAGCTCCTGCTGGAGCTGGACGACATCCAGGCCGGCTACGGCCGCGCCGCGATGGTGCTGCGTGGGCTGACCATCAAGGTCCCGGCCTCGACGGTCGTGTGCCTCGTCGGTCCGAACGGGGCCGGCAAGTCGACCGTGCTGAAGGTCGCGAGCGGCCTGCTGAAGCCGCGGTCGGGTCGCGTCCTGGTGGGAGGCCAGGACGTCACCGGGCGGGGCCCGCAGGAGATGCTCTCCACCGGCCTGGCGCACGTGCTCCAGGGGCACAGCGTCTTCCGCGAGATGACGGTCGCGGAGAACGTCATGCTCGGGGCCTACACGGTCCGCGACAAGGAGAAGGTCGCGGAGCGGGTGGCGTTCGTGCAGGATCTCTTCCCCATCGTCGGCGAGCGGTGGAAGCAGCTCGCCGGCCTGCTGTCCGGAGGGCAGCAGAAGCAGGTCGAGTTCGCGCGCTCGCTCATGGTCAGCCCGCGGGTGGTGCTCCTCGACGAACCGTCGATGGGGCTCGACCCCAAGACCACGGCGACGGTGTTCGAGCAGGTCGTGCGCATGCGGGACGCCGGCGTCGCCGTGCTCCTCGTGGAGCAGAACGCGCGCCGGGCGCTCGAGACGGCCGACATCGGCTGCGTGCTCGACCTCGGGCGCGTCCACATCACCGGGCCGGCGCCGGAGCTGCTCGCCGACCCGCAGCTCTCGGAGCTCTACCTGGGCGGCCGGGCGTCGGCGACGAGCGGCGACGGCGCCGCCCGTACCGCGCGCTGACCTCGTCCGCCGCGTACCACCCGTACCTCCCGTACCTCCCACCGGTGCCCGGTCCCGACCGGGCACCGGTGCCCGGTCCCGACCGGGCACCGGTGGGACGCAGCCCCCACCAGTGTCCGCCGGACGACGTGCCGCGCCGCGGCGGGTGGCAGGACAGCACTCGGCACAGAACTGATCGACAACGACGTTGAGAGGTGACCCGATGCACCAGCGCACCGCACGACCGCCGGCCATCCGGCGGAGAACCACCGAGCACAGACACTCGCACCCCGCACGCACGGCCGCGGCGGCCGTGGCCGCCACGCTCGTCGGGACCGTCCTGGTGAGCACGCCCTCCGTGGCGGCCGACCCCGTACCGTTCACCGAGCTGCTCGACTTCGAGCAGTACGAACGCACCTCCCTCGACGGGCAGGACGGCTGGACCGCGTCCACCGCACCGCGCGTCGTCGCCGACCCGCTCGACGCCAACAACCAGGTCCTCGAGTCGGTGGGCGGGGGCCAGCGGGCCTACCGCGCCATCCCGCCGATCACCGACGGCGACACCGGGACGCTCTTCTTCCGGTTCCTGCGCAGCGGCAGCGTCGACACGTCGTTCGGGATCACCGACGTCGACGCGCCGGCGGACTACCCGAACAGCCGCGCCTACGTGAACAACCAGAACAGCGACGTCATGCTCGTCCGGGACGGCGGCGCCTTCCGCCCGGTCGGCACGTGGTCGCGCGACACCTGGCAGTGCGTGTGGATCGTTGCCGACAACGCCGCGGACGAGGTCACGGTCTACAGCCAGGGCGGACCCTACGAGGAGATCACCCGCCTGCCGGAGGGCACCGAGCAGCAGTTCGACTTCCGGGAGAACGTCACCGGGGCGCTCGACAGGTTCTTCTGGATCAACGGCTCGAACAGCGCGGGGCGCCTCCTGCTCGACGACGTCGCGGTCGACGACTCCGGCGAGAACCTCTCGATCGCGACGGAGAACCCGGGCGACTGCGCCGCCGGCGGCACCGAGCCGGACGCACCGCTGGTCAACCCGCTGCCCGACCCGGCGCCGTCGAGGCTGGGCATCGAGGTCACCGAGCTCGCCCAGCTGCCGGAGTCGCAGACGACCCCCGCGACCGCGGACCAGCGCCTGGTGCGGCACAACCGGATCACGCACCTCGACGAGGTGCCCGACGGGTCCGGCCGTCTCGCGGTACCGGACATGAACGAGAGCCTGTACCTGGTCGACGAGGAGACCGGCGAGCACGTCGAGTACCTGAACGTCCGCGACGAGTTCGTCGACAACTTCCACAACCACGCAGGTCTCGGGACCGGGTTCGGGTTCGTCGAGTTCCATCCCGAGTTCGCCGACAACGGCCTGATCTACACCGTGCACACCGAGTCGGGCAGCGCGCTGACGGAGGACACCCCGGACTTCCCGGCGTTCGGTGGCACGAACTATCACAGCGTCGTCACGGAGTGGACGGCGACCGACCCGGCGGCCGAGACGTTCGAGGGTACGAGCCGCGAGCTGATGCGCGTGCCGTTCGCCGGCCGGGTGCACACCGTCCAGCAGATCGCGTTCAACCCCACCGTGGAACCGGGCGACCCCGACCACGGGATGCTGTACATCCTGGTGGGTGACGGCGGCAACGGCGTCGGCAACGGCAACCCGCAGGACCTCTCCACGCCGCAGGGCAAGATCTTCCGGATCGACCCGTCCGGGGACGACAGCGCGAACGGGCGCTACGGCGTGCCGTCCGACAACCCGTTCGTCAGCACACCCGGGGCGCTGGGCGAGATCTACGCCGTCGGCATGCGCGACCCGCACCGCATCAGCTGGGACCCCGAGGGCGACCACGCGATGTACCTCGGGCACATCGGCGAGTGGCAGGTGGAGTCCGTCTACGAGGTCGAGGCCGGCGACAACTTCGGCTGGTCCGACCGTGAAGGACCGTTCGTCGCCGAGAACCGCCAGATCTTCCCCCTGCCGGCCGACGACGCCGAGCGGTTCGACTTCACGTACCCGGTCGCGGCCTACGACCACAACCGCGACCCCGGCCAGACCGGCGACGCGGGCGTGGCGCTCAACGGCGGCTTCGTCTACCGCGGCGAGATCCCCGAGCTGCGGGGGCGGTACCTGTTCACCGACCTCGTGCGGGGCTGGGTGCTGTCCACGCAGGCCGACGAGATGCAGCGCAACGACGGCGACCTGGAGGACCTCGCCGAGATCGAGCAGCTGCGGGTGTTCCACGACGGCGAGGAGACGACGTTCCAGGACCTCGTCGGGGACCGGCGCGTCGACCTGCGGTTCGGCGCCGACGCCGACGGCGAGCTCTACCTGGTCTCGAAGGCCGACGGGAAGATCTGGAAGGTGACCGGCGCCCGGCAGGTCGGGGCCTCGTCACCGTTCGCCCTGCCCGAGCTCGCGCCCCACCTCGTCGCGCACTACGACTTCGACCACCCGGTCGCGGGCGCTGCGACGTGGGAGGACGACCAGGGCTGGTCGGGCACGGACATCGAGCTGGTCAACGGCGGCACCGAGATGCGCGTCGCGGACCGGGCGTACCCCGGTGCCGGGGATGCGCTGCAGACCCAGCAGATGAGCCCGCGGACCCCGTCGAACGACGACTGGAAGGCAGGTGTGTACGACGCCGACGGCGTGGACACGCTGGACGCGTTCGCGGGGACCGACGAGGCCGCCGTCATGGGCTGGTTCAAGCCGACCGGCGACCACCCGGCGCTCAACTCCGGGTCGGCGAACCCGGACGACCGGTACAACGCGGTCGGCCTGGCCGGCGTCCTGACCGGGACGTCCGACGGCCACGCCGTGCGTGCGTTGCTCGAGGTCATCACGGTCGACGGCGAGCTGAAGCTCGTCGCTCTCGGCCGTCGCGTCGACGGGGCCGGCTCGTGGACGTACGCGGCCGACCTGCCGTGGCAGGACATCCTCCAGAAGGGCCGCTGGGTCCACCTCGCCGCGACGTTCGACTTCGCGGGCGGGGAGATGAAGCTGTTCATGGACGGAGAGGAGCTCGAGGGCGACTACACGGCCTCGAACAGCTGGGGCCCGGGGTCCACGTCCCCGTCCGACCCGGCGGGCATCAAGATCGGCGGCAGCTACCCGCAGAACTCCCGGGAGGCGAACCCGTTCACCGGTCGGATGGACGACCTCATGCTCCTCGACGTCGCGCCGACGGCCGAGCAGGTCGCGGCCCAGTACGAGCTGTTCGGCGCCACCGAGCCGGAGCCACCGGCCGAGCCGTCCTGCACGCCCGCCGGGCAGGAGATCACCGACGTGATGTCCGCGGAGGACTGGGCGCCGCGCACGCCGGCCAAGTGGGCGTTCCCCGGTGACGAGGTCGTGCTCACCGAGCCGGGGACGAACCCGAACGACGGCATCCGCCGCCCGTTCGAGTACGCCGTCCTCACCGAGGGGCCGGAGCTCGGGTCGTTCGACCTGTCGGGCCAGGTCCGGCTCGACGCCCCGGCGTCGCTGAACAACCGCGACGTGATCGTGGTGTTCGGCTGGCAGTCGGACACGGAGTACTACTACGCGCACCTCTCGCAGGACAACACGATCTACGCCCACAACGGCATCTTCAAGGTGGACGGCGCCGACCGGGAGCGGATCGACGACCAGTGGGACGGCACCGTCGGTGCGCCGCCGGCCGTCACCGACGAGGAGTGGCACGACGTCCGCGTCGTGCGGTGCGTGGACAGCGGTGACGTCGCGGTCTACGTCGACGGGCTCGACGCCCCGTTGCTCACGGCGAACGACTCCACGTTCTCCGAGGGCCGGGTGGGCTTCGGCTCGTTCGACAACCACGGGCGCATCCGTGACCTCACGGTCACGAGCACCCCGACCGACACGACCGGCCCCACGGTGACCGTCAAGGAGGGGGCCGAGTTCACCACCGGTGTCGAGGGCGCCTACGGGAAGGTGTCGTTCAAGCTGTACGACGAGGGGAAGGTTGACGGGCTGACGCTCAACGGGGTGGACAAGGACCTGACGGACGCCGTCTGGTCGGACCTCAACTTCGTGAAGCCGGGTGCCTTCGGCGCGGTCGCGGGGGAGAACACCCTCGTGGTGCGGGACGTCGCGGGGAACACCACCACGGTGACGTTCGTGCTCGACGGCACGGCACCGGAGGTCACGGTGAAGGAGGGCGGCCGGTACACCGTGGGGAGCGACCCGAGCTACCGCAAGGTGTCCTTCAAGCTGTACGACGCGGGGAAGGTCGACGGGCTGACGCTCAACGGGGTGGACAAGGACCTGACGGACGCCGTCTCGTCGGACCTCAACTTCGTGAAGCCCGGTGTCTTCGGCGCAGTCCGGGGCGAGAACACCCTGGTCGTGCGGGACGTCGCGGGGAACACCACCACGGTGACGTTCGTCCTCGGCGCCAACGCGTCGTAAGGCCGACTCTGGGAGGGGCGACGCCCCCGGTCTACCGCTCGGGCAGGCCGGGGGCGTCCGCGCGTGGCCGCCGCCCCCGGCCGGCCGTCAGAGGCCCGGGACGAGTGCGTCGTCGACGGAGCAGCAGACCCGTCCCGGCCTCGAGGACGAACCGGCTCACCGGATCGCGAGATCGATCACCGCGTACCCGTGGCCGGCCAGGTGCACGGCATCGGCGTCGAGCCGACAGCCCCGGACCAGGAGCGGCGTCGACGTTCCGGCTCCCGGCAGCGGCTGAATGACCGTATCGCGCCCGGGGTTGAGCACGACGGCGAGGCTGCCGCCGCGCAGGTAGGCCATCGGGTAGCCGGTGGCCAGCACCTCGACCGGGGACCCGACGTCGAGCCGGCGGTCCCGGTGTCGCAGGGTGATCAGCTCGCGCACGAGATGCAGCAGGGAGTCGGGGTCGGCGACCTGGTCGGCCACCGTCGGACGGGCGGGTTCGGGGTCCGTCGGCAGGTACGCCGACGTCGCTGGAGTGCCCGGGCCGAGCGGATCGGACGCCAGGTCGCCCCACTGCATGGGGGTGCGGGAGCCTGCACGGTCGTAGGTCGGCCCGAGCCGGGACCCCTCGATGGTGGGGGCGCCGGCGACGTACCGCATACCGATCTCGTCGCCGTAGTAGAGCGCTGGCATCGCCGGCCAGGTCATGACGAGCACGTGTGCGGCGCGCGCCTGCTCGGCGTCTCGCGACCCGGCGACGAGCCGCGTGAAGTCGTGGTTCGACGTCGGGAGACCGACCACGCCGCCACGACCCGCGGCGGCGATCGCCTCGGTCGCGGCCGTCCACTCCCGCACGAACGCGACAGCGTCCCCACGCCCTTCGGCGTCGGCCCACGCGGGCACGTCGCCCCAGGTGGGCTGGGTGGTGCCGGCGCCGTTGTTCCACAGCGAGCGCAGCGGAAGGCCGTCGTCGTCCCCGCCGAACTGGAGCAGGAAGTCGGCGTGGAACCCTGCCGGGACGGCGACCTTCGGGTCACCCCACTCGCTGATCAGGACCCGTCCGGGATAGGAGCGGTCGAGCCAGTCACGCGTCTCGCGCCACAGGCGGCGTGTCTCGACGAGCCCGGGGTCGTCCTTGACGAGGGAGGCGGCCATGTCGACGCGGAAGCCGGCCACGCCACGGTCGAACCAGAACGCCATGATCTCGCGCAGTGCGGCTCGGTTGGCCTGCGGGCCGGGGGCGTCGACGGGCTGTCGCCACGGCTCGGCCGGGTCGAGGCGGGCGTACCCGTAGTTGAGGGCGGGCTGCACGGGGAAGAAGTTGGGGCGGTAGTAGCCGCCGCGTCGGCCGGTGCCAGGCTCGAACCCGACGACCGGGACGTCGCTCCACACGTACCTGTCGTCGTCCGGGTCGTCGATCGCCGCGCGGAACCAGGGGTGCTGGTCCGACGTGTGGCCGGCCACGAGATCGAGCAGGACCGCGATGCCGCGGCGTGCCGCCTCCTCGGTGAGGTGCTCGAGGTCGGCGTTGGTGCCGTACCGCGGTGCGATGCGCAGGAAGTCGGCGACGTCGTAGCCGGCGTCGGCGAACGGGGAGACGAAGCAGGGGCTGAGCCAGATCGCGTCGACCCCGAGCCAGGCCAGGTAGTCCAGGCGGTCGGCGATGCCACGCAGGTCGCCGATGCCGTCGCCGTCGGCGTCCGCGAAGCTCTGCGGGTAGATCTGGTACAGCACCGTTCGGTCGAGGCGCTCCGCCAGGTCCGTGACCTGACCACTGCTGCGGGGTTCCGGGGTCGTGCCGGCCATCGTGCGTGCTCCTTCGTCGGGGCTGATCGAGCCCTCTGTCGTCGCGACGGACGGTCCCCGGGAGGCGCACCTCCCGGGGACCGCCCGCCAGCGGCGGACCCCCGTCGTCACTTCCCGTGCGACGGTTCCCGGCCGGAGGCGGTGAACTCCTCCATCTCCATCAGGGGACGCAGCGAGTCCTCGACCGCGCCGTCGGAGACGTAGCCGCGGACCGAGTCGTCGGCCAGCGCGTTGCCGAGTGCGGCCATGATCATGCCCTGGTCGAGCGCGAGGTAGCGCTCGGAGACCTGCCCGGAGCGCACCGCGACGGCGTCGTAGAACCCGCCCGGACCGTAGGCGTCGAAGTCGCGGGCGATCTTGCGCAGGTTCTTGACCGCCTCCTGCGGGGCGTACCGCAGCGCGAGGAACGAGGCGTGCGGGGTGACGACGCCGTCGCCGTACTCCGTCGGCGCCTCGGAACCCTCCCGGCAGCCCTCGTACGGCTGTTCCACCGTGGTGCGCTCCTGGTCGGAGGTGTACCCCGGACCGTCCATGCCGAGCTGGTCGACGCCGTACTCACGGTAGCCCCCGGCCGGGTCGTTCGACGGCGAGAAGCCCCAGTAGCCGTAGTCGGCCTCCTTCAGCCCGTGCTCGATCTGCCCCTGCACGTACAGCGGGTGGTTGACGGCCCAGGAGTCCGGGCCCCACTCCTCCTCCGGCACGAACAGCGGCACCATGAGCGCCTCGAACATGCTGCCGCCCCAGGTCGGCACGATGTCCATGCCGCGGTAGGGCAGCGTGCCCTCGAAGACGTCCACACCCAGGTAGTTCTTCCACTCACCGGACGCGTCGGTCTCCGTCCACGACCAGTCGCAGGTCGGCTCGAAGGTGCGCACCGGGCCGAAGTAGTGCTCGGCAGGGATCTGTCCCTCGGCGATCCCCAGGTAGGACGCGATGCGCGGCTCGGTGTTGAACGCGCCGTAGTGGTGGCCGGTGTACCAGACGTCGGTGCCCATGCCGCAGTAGTCGTCCACGGGCAGGTTCGGGTCGTCCTGGTCGGTGTCCCAGAACCCCCCACGGATCTGGTTCACCTCCGGGTCGTAGAAGCAGCCGAAGTCCATCTGCTCGCGCACCGCGTCCGCCTCGTCGGCGAGCGACGGCTCGGCGTTCGCTGCCAGCAGCAGGCCGGTGGCGAGCCAGCCGTTGTCCACGCTGGACAGGAACTGCTCGACCGGGTCGTCCTCGCCCAGCTCATCGAGCTTGGCGCCCGTGGCCGGGTCGTACCAGTTGTAGAACATGCCGCTCGGATCGTGCTTCTCGAGTCCAGCCACGGTCTCCAGCGTGGTGGCCATGCGGTCGTGGGCCTCATCGTCCTCGATCAGCCCGGCGTCACGGGCGACGACCGTGCTCCACAGGTAGGCGCCGATGTTGGTCGGTGACGTGTACCCGCCGCGGCTGTCGGGGCTGAGGTCGCCGCCGATGTTGTCGTCGGGCAGGCCGGTCTCGTCGACGACGAGGGCCTCGAACGAGGTCCAGGTGTCCTGCGTCCACTGCTCCAGCAAGCGCTGCTGCCTGCCGCGGTGGCCGTCGTCGTGCCTGCCTCGATCCTGTCCCTCCACGGCGGGGTGGACGCGTTCGGCGCCGGCCCCTCCGGTGCTCGCGGCGCTCGCCGGGATCGTGGCGCTCGCCGGGATCGTGGCGCTCGCGGCGAGCGCCACGCCTGCGGCCGCCAGGGCGGCCACGGTGGTCCGTCGTCTGGTCATGGGTCGTCTCCTCAACGTCGTCGTCGTGCGAAACGTGCGGGTGCCGCCACCGGGTGCGGCGGCGGCACCCTCTCCCGGGCGCCGGTCAGGCGGCCGGGAGGCTTCCGGTGCGCGCCACCTTCCCGAGCCAGGCGAGGCTCGGCTTGGGGGCACGCACGAACGTGCTCCGGTCGACGGCGATCAGCCCGAAGGTCGGGCGGAAGCCGGACATCCACTCGTAGTTGTCGAGCAGCGACCAGTGCAGGTAGCCCTCGACCCGGCAGCCGTTCTCCATGGCGCGGGCCATGGAGGCCAGGGCGTCGCGGGTGTAGTCGATGCGGCGGGCGTCGTCGTCGGTCGCCATGCCGTTCTCGGTGACCAGCATGGGCACGCCGCCGGTGATCCGGTGGGAGTACTCCAGGGCTTCACCGAGGGCCTGCGGATAGTACTCCCAGCCGGTGAGCGTCTTCTCGACGTCGTCGCCGAACGGGACGGGTTCGCCGTCGGGCCCGATGATCGTGCGCAGGTAGCTCTGCACGCCGACGAAGTCGTCGTCGCGGGCCACCTCGAGGAAGAAGTCCTCGCGTGGGTAGGCGTACGCGTCGCGCGCCTCGTCCGCCCCGGGGGCGGCCTGGAACACCTGGTTGGCGATGGACCAGCCCGCGCGCACGTGTCCGAGCCCGTGGAGGAGCTCGACGGCGCGGCGGTGGGCCTTGGCCTGGACCTCGGACGCCTCCTGGTCGGGGGCGGCCAGCCCGGCGGCGTCGAGGTTGGTGCGGCGGCTCGCGCCCAGCATCATCGAGGTGATGTTGGGCTCGTTGATGGTGACGACCTGGTCGACGTCGTCGAGGATCGTCGCGACCGTCTCGACGTACCGGGTGTAGGTGTCCACGGCGTCCGGGGCCAGCCATCCGCCGCGCTCCGCGAACCAGCGCGGCAACGTGAAGTGCAGCAGCGTGACGATCGGCGTGACGCCGGCGGCCAGGCAGGTGTCGATCATGCGGCGGTAGTGGTCGAGCTGGGCGCGGGAGACCTCGCCCTCGGCGGGTTCGATGCGCGCCCACTCCACGGAGAAGCGGTAGGCGTTCAGCCCGGCGTCGGCCAGCAGGCCGATGTCCTCGCCGTAGCGGTGGTAGCTGTCGACGGCGTCGCCGGAGCTCTCGGCGCACAGGGTGCCGGGCTGGTGCTCCTTGGCCCACCAGTCGCTGTTGACGTTGCCGCCCTCGATCTGGTGAGCCGCCGTGGAGGCGCCCCAGCGGAAGTCGGGGGCGGCGGGCAGCGTGATCGCGTGGGTCACGGGGGTGCTCCTTACTTGATGCCGGTGGTGGCGATGCCCTGGATGATGCGGCGCTGCAGCACGAGGAAGACGACGAGGATCGGCGTCACGATGACGGTCGCGCCGGCGAGCAGCAGCCCGTACTGCACGGTGTTCTGGCCGGTGGAGTACAGGGCGAGGGCGACGGGCAGGGTGTACATGTCGGCGGACTGGACCGCCACGAGCGGCCACAGGAAGTTGTTCCAGGACCCGAGGAAGGTCAGGATCCCGAGCGTGGCCAGCGCGGGGCCGGTCTGGGGCAGCACGATGCGGAAGAAGGTGCGGAACTCGCCGGCGCCGTCGACCCGTGCGGCGTCCAGCAGCTCGTCGGGGATGTCGAGCATGAACTGGCGCATGAGGAACACCCCGAACGGGGCGGCGAGGAACGGCAGGATGAGTGCCGCGTAGGTGTTGATCAGGTCGAGGTTGGCCACCAGGACGAACAGCGGCACGAAGGTGATGGTCCCGGGCACCATGAGGGTGGCCATGATCAGCAGGAACAGCGCCTTGCGGCCGGGGAAGTCGATCTTGGCCAGCGCGTAGCCGACCATCGCGCTGAACAGGACCGCCCCGACGGTCACGGCGAGCGCCACGATCACGGAGTTCAGGAAGAACTGCGGGAAGTTCATCCGGTCGAAGAGCGCGGTGTAGTTCTCCAGCGTCACGTCCTGCGGGATCAGCGTCGGTGGGAACTGGCGGATCTCGCCCTCGGGCTTGACCGAGGACAGGACCATCCAGATCAGGGGACCGAGCGAGGCGGCGAGCCCGACGAGCAGCGCGCCGTTGAGCAGCAACGCGCGGGGGGTGAACAGGCGACGTCGCTCGCCGCGGGTGCGCTGCTCGGACGCGACGTCCGGCGCGGCGTCGGTCGCCACCGGGGGCAGGGGTGTGGTGGTCACGGGTGCTCCTCTCGCTGCCCGGTCAGTTCTTGGGCCGCAGCAGGCGGAACTGGACGAAGGACAGGATCGCGATGGCGACGAACAGCAGGTAGCTCATCGCGGCGGACAGGCCGTAGTCGCCGAACCCGAACTGGTTGTAGATCTCGTAGGCCACGGAGTTGGTGGCACCGAGCGGGCCGCCCTGGGTCATGACGAACGGCTCCTCGAAGAACTGCAGGTAGGCGATGCCGGTCATCACGGCGCAGAACAGCAGCGTCGGGCGCAGGAGGGGAACGGTCACGGACCGGAAGGTGCGCACCCCTCCCGCACCGTCGAGGGCCGCCGCCTCGTACAGGTCCTTGGGGATGCCCTGCAGCCCGGCCAGCAAGATGACCATGGAGAAGCCGACGTTGCGCCAGACGGCGAGCATGATGAGCGACGGCATCGCCCAGGTGGGATCGGTGAGCCAGTCGGGCCCGTCGATCCCCACGGTGCCGAGCACGGTGTTGATGAGCCCGAAGTCGGGCTGCAGCAGGAAGCGCCAGACGACGGCGACCGCGACGATGGAGGTCACCACCGGGGCGTAGAACCCGACGCGGAAGACCGACCGGAACCAGGTGAGACCCGAGTTGAGCAGCGCGGCGAGCAGCAGTGCGACACCGAGGGTGAGGGGCATCGCCACCCCCACGAAGTAGACGGTGTTGCCGGCGGCCTGCTGGAACTGCGGGTCGGTGACCGCCGTGACGAAGTTGTCGAGGCCGATGAAGTTCACCGCCAGCGGGGACCGGAGGTCGGCGCCGCGCATGTCGGTGAACGCCATGTACAGCGAGGCGCCCACCGGCAGGATCATGAAGAGGGCGAACAGGACGGTGAACGGCAGCGCGAACCCCCAGGCCGCGTAGCCGCGCCGGCGGCGTCGGGCGCTCTCCGGGCGGCGGCCACGCGTCGCGGGACCGCCGGAGACCGGTCGAACCTCGGTGCTCTGGGCCACGGCTCAGCCCAGCCCGGTGCCGACGGAGTCGGCGGCGTCCTGCATCTGCTGGGCGGCCTCGGCGGGGTCGAGCTGGCCGTTCACGACCTGCTCGATGATGAGGTTCAGCTCGTGCTCGATCTCGGACCAGGTGGGCAGTGCCGGGGTGGAGCGGGCGGTCTCGAGCGCCTCGCCGTAGACGGCGAGCGACTCGTCGCCGGCCAGCGTCTCGTCGTCCCAGGAGGCCTGGACGGCGGGCAGGTCGTGGGAGATATCGAACCAGTCGACCTGGACGTCGGGTTCGGTGGCGAACTCGACGAACTTCCAGGCGGCGTCGGGGTTGGCGGCCTCGGCGGTCACGGCGAGGTTGGAGCCGCCGATGAACGAGGCGGCCTGCTCGTCGGCGGGCAGGGCGGTGACGGAGAACTTGTCCGCGAAGTCGTCACCCGCGGTGGTGAGCAGGTTCGAGCGCTCCCACGGTCCCGACACGAACGCGCCGAGCTCGCCGTCGATGAAGTCCTGGACCTTCTCGTCCTCGACGAGGCTCTGCGGGGCCAAGCCGTCGGCCATGAAGGAGGAGTAGTAGTCGAGCGCCGCGACCTGGGCGTCGTCCGCGAGCGTGAACTCGCCGGCGTCGTCCGTGATCTCGCCGCCGGCCTGCCAGTAGAAGGGGAAGTACATGAGCGCGGTGCCCTCGCCGTTGGTCTGCAGGGCGATGCCGTGCTCGGCGCCCGTGTCCTGCATCCCGGCGGCGAACGCCGTGAGCTCGTCCCAGCTCTGCGGCTCGTCGACGCCGGCCTGCTCGGCGAGGTCGGTCCGGTAGTACAGCACCCGGGTCTCGACGTACCAGGGGACGCCGTAGGAGGTGCCGTCGACGACGGTGGTCTCCCAGGCGCCCGGGAAGAACGCCGACGAGTCGATGCTGTCGGGCGTCTCGGCCAGCCCGCCCAGCTCGACGAACCCGCTCATCAGGGTGGTGCCTGCCTGCAGGACGTCAGGGACCTCGCCGGTGGCCATCGCGGTGTTGATCTTCTGGACCGCGGAGTCCCAGGGCACGGGCGTGACCTCGACGGTGACGTCAGGGTTGTCGGTCTCGAACTGCTCGGCCAGTTCGGGCAGGAGCTCGCCCTCGGTGCCCATGGCCCAGACCTCGATGGTCCCCGACGCAGGTCCTTCGGAGATCTCGATGTCGGTACCGCTGTCGGAGCCGGCCGAACCGGTGTCGCCGTCGTCGCGCCCGCAGGCCGTCAGCCCGAGCGTGAGGACGAGTGTCGAGGCGGTCGCCGCGGCGGCGCGGCGTGCGGTGCTGTTCACGGTCACTCCTTCGTTGATCCGTCGAAATTTCGGAACCTACACTCGAAATTGCTCGGCGACAATAGAGCGCCGACGAGGTCATGTCAACGACAGAACAGCGATTGAGGTAGCATCCGGGTTTCGGAAACGGTCGAAGAAGGAGGAGGCATGGCGGCCGAGAGACCGGACGTGCCGCTCGCCGTCGTGGCCGCCGAGGCCGGGGTCTCGGTGCCGACGGTGTCGAAGGTGCTCAACTCGCGCACGGACGTCGCCAGCGCGACTCGCGAGCGGGTCACCGCCGTCCTGCACCGCCACGGCTTCACGCTGCGTCCGCGGCGTCGGCGCGCCACCGGGATGATCGACGTCCGGATCGTCGATCTGGAGGGGACGTGGTCCGAGGCCGTGGTCCGCGGTGCCGTCGCCGGAGGGCGCCGCCTGGGCCTGGACGTCGTCCTCGCCGTCGAACCCGACCCCGACGACTGCAGCGCCTGGGTACGGCATGCGCTCGAACGCGGCACGGACGGGCTGGTCAGCGTCGTCGCCGTGCCCGACGCCGATGCCCGCCGTGCGCTCGCCGACTCCGAGACGCCGCTCGTCGTCGTCGACCCGCGGCAGCGACCGCCGGAAGGCATGCTGTCCGTCAGCGCGACCAACTTCCAGGGCGGGCTGGAGGCCACGGCGCACCTGCTGTCCTTGGGTCACCGCCGCATCGCCACCATCACGGGCGCGCTGGAGCAGGACAACGCCATCGCCCGTCTGGCCGGATACCGGGCCGCCCTGCTCCAGGCGCGGGTCGAGGTCGACGACGACCTCGTCGTGGACGGCCCCTACGGTGTGACGGCCGGGTACGACGGGGTGCAGCGGCTCCTGGCCCTGGCCGACCCGCCCACCGCGATCTTCACCAGCAGCGACGACACCGCGCTCGGGGCGCTGCACGCCCTGCGGGAGAAGGGGCTCGCGGTGCCCGACGACGTCTCGCTCGTCGGGTTCGACGACCTGCCCGTGGCACCGTGGATCGATCCGCCGCTGACCACCGTCCGGCAGCCGCTCGCCGAGATGGGCGCCACCGCCGTCGACCTGGTGCACCGGGCGCGGAGCGGCAGCGGGCACACGCTGCGCACCGAGCTCGCGACGAGCCTCGTGGTGCGGGAGTCCACGGCGGCGCCGAGGCACTGAGGTCGCGACGACGCCGCCGGGTGCGAGCCTGCTGGCTGCACCCGACGGCGTCGGATCCTGGTCAGGTCAGATCAGGAGTGGGTGACGTTGAGCTTGTAGAGGGTGGCTTGGCCGTAGTTGGAGTCGTTGCAGGGTGAGGAGTTGTCGCAGTTGGCCTGGGTGTAGGCGCCGGCCTTGAAGTAGTTGCCGGACTTCGCGTGGTCGATCGTGGTCTGGAGCACTCCGTTGTAGTAGACCTCGATCTCGCCGTCGCTGACGACGAACTTGCCCTCGAACACCTGGTGCATCTGGTAGTTGCTGGTCACGAGCTTGTGGTGGGTGTCGTTGCCCTCGGTGATGTAGAGGTTGTTGCCCTCCACACGGAACACCGTGACGTCGTCGTCACCGTCGTGGATCTGCCCGACGACGACGTGCGGCTTGTCCTCGGGCAGGTGGTTGACGGCCGTGCGGAACGTCATGGTGTGGGTGCCGGACGTCGAGGACCAGGCGGCCCGCTCGGTCCCGCCGTCGGTCATCTCGCGCAGCTCGGAACGGGGGTAGCCCGAGCCCGAGGTGGTCACCCCGTTGACCGCGGCGCGGAACTGGATGCCGGTGCACTTGCTGTTCACCTGGAACCACGGCGCGACCGAGAAGTCTTCGAGGTCGGGCTGCTTGATCTCCGTGGGGGAGTTGCCCGAACCGGTCGGAAGGGTGACCTTCCAGTTCTCCAGGTCGACCTGCTGGGCCGGGTAGTCGCACGGGTCGGCGGCGGTCGCGCTGCCGATGCCGCCCAGCTGAGCAGCGACGAAGACGGTCGTGGCGAGCATGGTGGCCGCGAGGCCGTGCTTGCGGTGGAGTCTCATGATGGTGCGGTTCCTCTCGGATGGTCGCCCTGGACGTCTGAGGTCGTTCGCCGTCGGCGGTCGTCGGAAGGCGTGCCCGTCGGCACGTCTCCGCCATGTCGTCGTTGACGTGGTGGGGAGGGCTCGCCCGCACCCATGACGACCTCTGCACTGCCGGAGCCGCCGAGCAAAGCTCCCTTCGTCGGCGAGGGGGACGGCTCCGTCCTGATGGCCACACGGTGGTGCATCGCTGCACCAGAGATCTCACTAGTGAACCTAAGCGTGCCCTGGCGAACTGTCAACAGGGAGGGCTGAGGTGATCAGAGTGGAAGTAAAAAGCCTGGTGAAATCGCTCCTCACGCATCCCTGCGCCTCCAGCGGGCCGATGGCCAGCGGTAGTGATTGTAGTGAAACGATGCATCGACGTGGCTGACCATCGGCTCCGATCGTCGGCCTCGTCCGGGCGGTGCCTGTGCGGTGGCGCACGCGAGGGGCCCGGGCCCCGACGTGCGCGGGGCCCGGGCCCTTCGAGGTGATGGCCGGCGTCAGCTCGGGACGACGGTGCCCTTCCACTCGTACTTGCGGTTGGGCTCGTCGATCGGCGTCCGGGCCAGGTGGTTGGTGTAGTTCGACATCACCTTCTGGGCGATGCCGAGCACGATCTCGAGCACCTGACGCTGGGTAAACCCGGCGTCGAGGAAGGTCTGGACGGTGGCGTCGTCGACCTCGCCACGCTCGCGGACCATGGCCAGCGTGAACGTGCGCAGCGCCTCGAGGCGGGGCTCGTGCAGGGGCGTGCCGTCACGCAGCGCGTCGATGATCTCGTCGTCGACGCCCATGCCCTTGGCGATCGCCGTGTGGGCGGGCACGCAGTAGTGGCAGGAGTGCTCGACGTTGATCGACTGCCAGACGACCGTGATCTCGTCGGCGTCGAAGCTGGTGGAGTTCTGGAAGAGGCCGTGGAGCTTCTGGTAGCCCTCGAGCAGTCCGGGAGCCTCGGCCATCACCGCGTGGAGTCCGGGGACGCGCCCGAAGTTCTGCTTCGAGGTGGCCAGCAGTTCCTGGCTCTCGGCCGGGGCGGTTTCCTCGTCGTGCAGCGTGAAGTCGACCATGGGGTTCTCCTTGTCGTCTGTGCCTGCGGCCTCCCATTCTGTACCGATCGGTACTCAATAACGCAAGCGCGCGGTGTGCGGTGGATCTCCCCGGCCTCGCGCCCTTCGGCAGCGCCGGCGCTCGTAGGATGGACCGATGGGCACGCAGGAGAAGGCCCCCGCCGGTCGCCCCCGGTCATTCGACGAGGAGGTCGTCCTCGCCGAGCTCACGGCGCTCTTCTGGCGACAGGGCTACGGACAGACCTCGATGACCGACCTCGTGGTGGCCAGTGGGGTCCACAAGCCGAGCCTGTACCGAACGTTCGGCAGCAAGGAAGAGCTCTTCGCGACGGTGCTGCGGCGTTACCTGCGCGAGCGGATGGAGATGTTCGCCGCCCTGGTCGATCGGTCCGGGCCCGGCGTCGGCGGCGTCCATCGGTTCCTGGACCTCCTCGGCGCTGACGCGGAATCCGAACGCGGCCGCGACGGCTGCCTCATGGTGATGGCGTCCAACGAGCTGCGCGGCACGTTGCCGGGCTACGACTTCGGCGCCGACTACCGGCTGCGTATGCACGACGTGCTCGGCACCCTCGTGCAGCGCACCCTGTCGGGCACGCCGGACGACGACGCGGTGCTGCGGCTCCGGACCGACCTGCTCACGACCCACCTGCTCGGTCTGCACGTCGTCATGCGGTCCGGGGCGCCGCCCGAGGAGATCAGGAGCTACCTCGCCGCCATGCACCACGTCGTCGACACCTGGTGACCGACGGCTACTCGACCGTCACTCCGGCGCCGTCGTCGATCTGCGTGTCCTGGCGGTTGCCCCGGATCTTGTTGTCCGTGAGCCGGATGTCCTGGCCGGTGTCGATCCGGACGCCGCCGGTGTTCCCCACCACGAGGTTCTGCTCGAGCACCACGTCGGTGGGCACTCCGCTCGCGTGACCGTCGTCGCCCGGGTCCTCGGCGAGGTGGATGCCCCAGAACCCGTCGGCCCGGTTGGCCAGCACGGTGTTGTGCCGCACCACTGTTCCCGGGGCGTTGCGCACCTCGATGCCGGAGCGCACGTGATCGCCGCGACCACGGGTGATCACGTTGCGCTCCACCAGGGTGTCGGGGGTGCCGAGGATCAGCAGGATGCCCTCACGGTTGTTCTGCAGCACGTTGCTGTGGATCCAGTTCCCCGGACCCGCGGCGTCGTGCTGCGTGGCCGTGCCGCCGGTGTTGCCGAGCGCGATCGCCGCAGCCTGCACGTCGGTGATCTTGTTGTGCCGGACCTCGTTGAGGTACTCGTCCTCGCCGTGCATGTCGATGGCGTCGAGCACGCCGCCGTCGATGGTGTTGCGCGCGACGAGGTTGTTGTGGGTCCAGTACTGCAGCAGGATGCTGTGGCGCAGGTGCGTGCCGTCGAACTCGTTGTCGACGACCACGTTGTGCCGGGAGTCGTCGGTGTACGCGTAGCGGTCCTTGCCGGCGGTGCCCTGGATGGAGATGCCGTAGCCGTTGCCGCCGCCGCCGACGCTGGTGGCGTCGCGGAAGGTGCTGCCCCGCACGGTGACCTCGCGGCTCTTCTCGATGCGCACACCCATCTTCTGGAAGCGCTCGACGACGACGTCCTCGACGAGCACCTGCTGGCTCGCCCGGGAGCCGAGGTTCGCCACGACGATCCCGTAGGCGGGGCCGCCACCGGCGGCGTCGTCCTGGTGGTCGGTGGGCAGCGGGCCGTCGTAGGTCGAGCTCACCGTCAGGTCGCTGATCCGGACGTCCTGGACGCCGTAGCCGCGCAGCACCTTGCCGGAATGCGTCTCGGGCGTGAACGCCGATCTCAGGACGGTGCGCGCACCGTCGCCGCGGAGGTCGACGCCGGTGCGCAGCGCCACGTGGGTGGTCGGGTCGGCGGCCTCGGTGCTCTCCAGGTCGTACGTGCCCTCGGGCAGGTAGACCTCGTCACCGGGCTGGGCGTCGGCGAGAGCGGCACGGATCGCCGCGGCGTCGTCACCCGACTGCGGGGCGGGGTCGGCGCCGTGGTCACGGACGTCGATGGTCCGGCCGGTCGCCTCGCCGGGCTCCTGGGGTCGGAACCGGTCCCCTGCGGGGGTGACCAGCCCGGGCTCGGTCCAGGGCTTCGCGTCCGGGTCGGGGGTCGGAAGGAGCCCGGAGAGGTCGTCGACGACGGCGCCGTCCGGGTTCGGCGGGTAGACGCGGATCTCGGTGACGCTGTTCCAGCCCGAGACGCTGTTGCCGAGACCGAGGTAGCGCACGTAGCGGGCCTCGGAGCCGCTGGTCGCGTCACCGCCCAGGACGACCGGTTCGAGGTTCGACGAGGTTCCCGAGCTGGCCTGGTCCTGGGCGGCGGGCTGCCAGGTCGATCCGTCGGTCGAGACCTCGACCTCGTAGAGGGACTGGCGCTGCTCACCCTTGTGCCAGGCGATGCCCAGGTAGCCGACCGACCGGACCTCACCCAGATCGAGGACGAGCCACTGGGGCTCCTCGGGGCTCTCGGTCAGGGACGACCAGCGGGTCGCCGGGTCGTCGTCGACGGCGAACTCGGGCAGGTTGCCGTCGCTGCTCAGGGCGCGGACCGACTCGACGGTCCAGTGGTCGGGTGCGCCGGTCGCCTCCGCGGGCGGCGGGGCGGTGACAGCGGTGGTGTGGTCGGTCGTGGTGGCCGCGGCGGGGCCCCCGAGACCGATGCCGAGAGCGGCCGCGAGCAGGGCGGCCACGGACTGTGGTGCAACGATTCGCCATCGGATCATGGTCAGACTCTGGCACCGACGGCGCGCTAGAGCAAGAGTCGAGGGTGATGTTCTTCGAAGCGTGGGCCGTGCTGGAGCATCTTGGAATGTAACGATGCACCGAGGAACGGGCAGCGACGATCTTCTGGGCGCAGGGCCGTGCTACCGCGTGACGGGTTCGCTGCCGGTCAGGCGGTCGAGCTCGTCCCGGCGGGGGAGGACCTCCCAGTCCCCGTCCCCGGTGCAGGCGTACGCGCCGACGGCGGCCGCGGTGGCCAAGGCCGTCGGGACGTCCCGTCCCGCGATCCGGTCCGCGAGGAACCCGGCCACGAACGCGTCCCCGGCACCGACCGTGTCCCGTACCTCGACCGGTACGCCCGGCGCGGAGAACATGCCGTCCTCGGTCGCGGCGACGGCGCCGTCCGGTCCGCGCTTCACGACGGCGGTCCGTGCGCCGAGGGCGTGCAGCTCGCGGGCGGCGGCGTCGGCGTCGTTCCCGCTGCACCCGAGCAGCGCTGCCTCGTCCAGGCCGGCGAAGACCACCGCGCAGCGCGGCACGATGCGGGCGTAGACGTCCCGGGCCGCTTCGGGCGTCCAGAGCGACGAGCGGTAGTTCAGGTCGAACGAGAGCGGCACGCCGAACTTCTCGGCGCGTTCCACGAGGTCCAGCGTGAGTTCGAGCGCCGACGACGAGAGCGCGGGGGTGATACCGGTCAGGTGCACCGTCGCGGCCGACCGGACCGCCTCGTCGGGTACGTCACCCGTGGCGAGGCGGGACCCGGCGCTCCCGGCCCGGTAGTACCAGATCCGAGTCTCCATGGTGGAACGCCGCTCCTTGAGCATCAGCCCCGTCGGGGCTTCGTCGTCGCGCAAGCAGGTCGTCGCGACGTCCTCGCCGCGCAGCAGGCGCTCGACCAGATCACCCGCCGAGTCGGTGCCGATGCGCCCGATCCAGGCCGACGGAGCGCCCAGCCGGCGCAGGCCGATCGCCACGTTGCTCTCCGCGCCGCCCATGCCGAGCGACATGAGGGTGCTGTGCCGGAGCGGCTCCGGGCGGGTGCTGCCGACGAGCACCATGGTCTCCCCGACCGTCAGGACCGGAGCGGACGGCGGACTCATCGAGGCGCGACCACGCGCTGACGCTGCGAGCCCAGGCCGTCGATGCCCAGCTCCACGATGTCACCGGGCTGCAGCCACGCCGGGTCGGCCATCCCGTTCGCCACCCCCGGTGGCGTGCCCGTGTTCACCAGGTCACCGGGTTCGAGCACCATGTACTGGCTCAGATGACACAGGATCTCGTACGGGTCGAACACCATGGTGGCCGTGCTGCCCGTCTGGCGGCGTGTCCCGGAGACGTCCAGCCACATGCCCAGCGCGGAGACGTCGTCGATCTCGTCGGGCGTGACCAGCCAGGGACCGCAGGGGTTGAACGTCTCGGCCGACTTGCCCTTGAGGATCTGTCCGCCGTGGTCGTCCTGGAAGGCGCGTTCGCTGACGTCGTGGCACACCACGAAACCGGCGACGTGCTCGCGCGCCTGCTCGGGACCGTCGAGATAGCTCGCCCGGCGGCCGACCACCACGCCCAGCTCGACCTCCCAGTCGAGGCGGCTGAAACCGCGTGGCGCGCGGACGTCGTCGTGCGGCCCGACCAGGGTGTTCGGGGACTTCGAGAACACCAGCGGCAGCTCGGGCACGTCCGCCCCGATCTCCTCGGCGTGGTCCCGGTAGTTCAGGCCGACGCACAGGATCTGGTGCGGACGGGCCACCGGGGCGCCGATCCGGCGGTCGCCGAGCGGTGCTGCCCGGCCCGCGGCGACGCGGTCCTCGACGTGCTCGCCCAGCCAGGCCAGGCCGCCGGGCAACGTCGTGGCGTCGACGTCGGCCAGCAGGTCGCTCACGTCGACGTAGGCGTCGGGTCCGACGACGACGGCGGGCCGTTCCCGGCCGGGCGGGCCCAGACGGACGATCCTCATCGGAGCACCCCGTCCTCGCTGGTGGAATCTGAGGGCGCGAGGGCGGCAGGGGCGGCAGTGGACTCACGCACGACCAGCTCCGGGCGCAGCAGCACCGAGCGGCCGGGCTCGCGGTCGTCCTCCTTGAGCGCCTCGTCGAGGCTGAGTGACGCCATCCGCGCGATGGGCTGGCGCACCGAGGTCAGCGGCGGGTCGTACAGCTCGGCCAGGATGATGTCGTCGAACCCGACCACCGAGACGTCCGTGCCGACGTGCAAGCCCTGGTCACGCAGGCCGCGGCAGAACCCGAGCGCCGTCATGTCGTTGATCGCGACGATCCCGGTGGGTGCTTCCGTCGAACCGGAGAACAGGTCGTGGGCGGCCTGGCGTCCCACCTGCGCGGCCTCCACGTCCCCGAACGGGGCACCGTCGCCCGCGGTCCACGTCGGCATCGCGCCGGGGTCGAGACCGACGGCCTCGAGCGCTGTGCAGAAGCCGCGGAACCGGCCGGTCCGGTTCACCGCGGCCAGCGAGCCGGAGACGAAGGTCAGCCGCTCGTGACCGAGCCCGGTCAGGTGGGACGTCGCGAGGAATCCGCCGACGTGGTTGTTGATGCTGACGCTGACGACCTCCTCCGGGTCGCCGGCCTGGGCCGGACGGTCGAAGGTCACCAGGCGCAGGCCGCGCCGGACGATGTCGGCGAGATGGTCGAGCGTCGGCAGGGAAGAGCACAGGACGATGCCGCGGACACCGTCCTCCCAGAGTTCCTCGACGTAGCGGCGCTCGCGGTCCGGGTCGCGCTCGCTGTTGCAGAGGAGCACGTTGCATCCCGCGGCCAGGGCTGCGACCTCGAGCTCGCGGGCGAACGCGCCCCAGAAGGGGTTGCCGACGGAGGGCACGATGAGACCGACGGTCTGCGTGCGCCCGGTCCGCAGCTGGCGCGCGGCACGGTTAGGGCGGTAGCCGAGGTCGGCGATCGCCCGTTCGATGCGGTCCTTGGTCGCCGGCACCATCCGGTTCGTCCGGCCGTTCAACAGGTTCGAGACCGTGCTGGGAGAGACCCCTGCGGTGGCTGCGACCTGCTGGATCGTCACGCGTGCCACGCTTCCTCCAACGTCATCGGTGGTGCACGAACTGTGCATCGTTGCAGTCATCCTAGCCGAGATCAGGCCGACGGCTGGACGGACGCGGTTCGAAAGTCGTGACTGCTGCGCAGTCGACCGGGAGTTGACGCGGGTGCCTCGATGTGCCTAGTTTTGTGCATCGTTACACCGGCATCGTCGCCACGGCGGAGTCGTCCGACACCAGCCGACCGCACAACGTGAAGGATCAACGATGATCATCAAGAGTCAGAACCGCCGACGGTTCACGGGCGCCGCAGCCCTCGCCGCCGTCGCGTTGAGCATCACCGCCTGCAGCTCGGGCACGACCACGGACACCGCTGGCGGGGACGGAGGCGAGGTCTCCGGCGACATCACGCTGCTCACCCCGATCTTCGAAGGAACCGATGGTCAGCAGCTCCTCGAGGACGAGCTTCTGCCGCAGTTCTACGAGGAGTACCCGGACGTCACGGTGTCCGTGGACTACACCACCTACGGCAACCTCAACGAGAAGCTCACCACCGCCGCCGTCTCCGGCGCGGTGCCGGACGTCATGATGATGGGTGTCGGCTGGATCGAGGGCTTCGCCGACCGTGGGCTGCTGGCGGACCTCAGCGAGCTCGGGCTGACGGAGGACCAGCTGCTGGAGACCTACACGCCGGCGATCGTCGACGCCGGCACGTGGGACGGCGGCGTCTACGGCGTGCCCATCATGCTCGACACCCGGTACGGCGTCGCCAACATGGAGCTGCTCGAGGAGGCCGGCTACGACTCCCCGCCGTCGTCCTGGGACGAGCTCGTCGAGATCGCCGAGACCTTGACGGTCCGAGCCGACGACGGGACGCTCGAGCGGGCCGGCTTCGACATGCTCTCCCTCGACCCGCGACAGGCCTTCGAGACGATGCTCTTCTCCGCCGGTGGGGACCTGTTCAACGAAGACGTGACAGAGCCGGCCTTCAACGGTCCGGAGGGCGTCTCAGCACTGCAGCTCATGACCGACCTCATCAACGAGCACGAGGTCGAGGACATCGGGTTCTCCTCCCCGGACGCCGCTGTGAACCCCCTGCTCAACGGGCGCGCCGCGATGGGCATCGCCCACAACAACCTGTGGACGCAGGGTCTCGAGGCCGACCCCGAGGCGCTGGACAAGCTCGAGCCCTTCGTGATCGAAGGTGGGGGGTCCGGCATGTTCTTCGGCGGAACGTTCGCCACTCGCTCGGCCACCTCGCAGAACCCGGAGGCCGCACAGGCCTTCCTCGAGTTCCTGGCCAGCCCCGGGCCCGCCCTGGCCGCCAACGAGCAGCGCGGCAACGTGCCCGCACTGACCGAGCTTCTCGACAGCGACTACGTGGAGTCCAACCGGTTCGTCCAGTTCTCCATGGAGAACCTCGAGGTCGCGAAGCGTGAGGGCGGACCGGCCGAGTGGCTCGAGGTCCGCGGTGACTTCGCTCCCGCCGTCGAAGCGGCGCTCCTCGGCCAGTCGGAGCCCCAGGTCGCGCTCGACGAGCTCGCGGGGCTCGTCGAGACCGCGATGGACCGGTAGCACCGACCCCTCTCGGAGCGTCGGGCAGTCCTCGCGGAGGCCCGACGCTCCTCGGAAGAAGTAGGAACCATGTCACGCACCGAGACCCCACCAGGGGCAGCGCTCGCCTCGCGGGCACCAGCGCCCGTCCGGCGCCACAAGTACTCGCCCGCGGAGCGCAAGCTGCGACGGACGGGATGGCTGATGGTGACGCCGGCTCTCCTGCACATCGGCCTGTGGACCGCCATCCCGGTGGTCGCCACGTTCGCGCTCGGGTTCACGGACTACAACGTGTTCTCCCCGCCGCGATGGATCGGCCTGCAGAACTATGTCGAGATCGTCCAGGACCCCGTCTTCCTCAAGGCGACCTGGAACACCATCGTCTACACCTTCTGGACCGTGCCGGTCTCGATGGCCATCGCGCTGGTGATCGCCGTCGCGCTCAACCAGGGCCTGCGCTTGCAGAAGTGGTACCGGACGGCGTTCTTCCTGCCGCAGGTCACGGCGACCGTCGCGATCGCCATGGTCTGGTTGTGGATCTTCAACCCACAGCAGGGGCTCCTCAACGCCTTCCTGGGCCTCTTCGGCATCCCCGGCCAGGCCTGGCTCGCCGACCCCGACTGGGCGTTGTGGGCCGTCATCCTCGTCGGCGCCTGGCAGGGCATCGGCATCAAGATGCTCATCTACATCGCGGCGCTGCAGAACATCGACGGTTCCCTCTACGAGGCGGCCTCGGTCGACGGTGCGTCCACCGTCCGCAAGTTCTTCGCCATCACGGTGCCGATGCTCAAGCCGGCCACGTTCTTCGTGCTGGTCATCTCCATCATCAACGCGTTCCAGGTGTTCGACCAGATCTACGTGCTCACCAACGGCGGTCCCGCCAACGCGACCACGATGATGACCTACGAGGTCTACCGGTCCGCGTTCGAGGAGTTCCGCATGGGCATGGCCTCGGCGCAGTCGGTCGTCCTGTTCGTCTTCCTGCTCTTCATGACGCTCGTCGGTCGACGGGCCACCCGAGAGGACCACTGATGGCTCTCCTCGCCCCCCGGTCCACCGCCGGCCCCACGAGGTCCGGACCTCCTCCCCGCCTGAACCAGTCGTCCGTGCGCCGGCGCAACAAGATCGTCCTGCACGCGCTGCTGATCCTCGGTTCGGTCACGATGGTGATCCCGTTCGTCTGGATGCTGTTCACCTCGGTGAAGTCGCCGGCGGAGCTGGCACAGTTCCCGCCGACGTTCTTCCCGCAGGAGTGGCACTGGTCGAACTATGCCGAGGCGCTGGACGCCGCCCCGTTCGACAAGTACTTCCGCAACAGCCTGATCATCGCGACGGGACACACCCTCATCACGCTGGTCGTCGGGTCGATGGCGGGCTACGCCCTGGCACGCATCCGGTTCCGCGGCCGGGAGATCGTGTTCCTGTCCATGGTGGCGATGCTGATGATCCCCACCTACACGAAGATCGTCCCGCAGTTCCTCATCGTGAAGTTCATGCCGCTCTTCGGCGGCAACGACATCCTCGGCCAGGGCGGGAGCGGCTGGCTCGACTCCTGGTGGGCGCTGCTCATCCCGGGTGGGCTCAGCGCCATGTCGATCTTCCTGTTCCGGCAGTTCTACCTGACGCTGCCCAAGGAGCTCGAGGAGGCGGCGCGGCTCGACGGCCTCGGCGAGTTCCGCATCTTCGCGCAGATCTACACACCGCTGATGAAGCCTGCGGTGGCGACGGTCGCGCTGCTCACCTTCCAGGAGAGCTGGAACAACTTCCTGTGGCCGCTGCTCGTCACCAGCTCCGACGACCTACGGGTCATCCAGGTCGGTCTGGCGGTCTTCCAGCAGCTCGAGAGCACCGCGTGGCAGTACCTGATGGCCGGGACGACGCTGGCGACCGTCCCCATGGTGCTGCTGTTCGTCCTGGCGCAGAAGTACTTCATCCAAGGATTCACGAACTCGGGCATCAAGTGAGCCCGACGACCGACGAAAGAGGAAACATGCAGCACGTACTCAACGGGCGCTCCGCGCTCGTCACCGGTGGTGGCCACGGGATCGGCGCCGCACTCGCCCTCGGGCTCGCCGAGGCAGGCGCTGACGTCGCGGTCCACTACGCGCACAGCGGCGACGCCGCGGCGACCGTCGTTGACAAGATCACGGGTATGGGCCGGCGCGCCGTCGCCGTCCAGGGAGACCTCACCGACCCCGAGGCCGCACGGGCCGTCGTCGCGACCGCCGCGGGTGAGCTCGGTGGCCTGGACGTCCTCGTCAACAACGCCGGTCACCTGGTCGGTCGAGCGACGGTGGCCGAGATGACCGACGAGCACTGGGCCCAGGTCTGGAACGTCAACGTCTCGAGCGCGTTCTACGTGACGCGCGCCGCCGTCGAGCACCTCAAGGCCAGCGACGCCGGTCGGGTCGTGACGATGGCGTCCCTCGCTGCAGAGAACGGCGGCGGTCCGGGATCGGTCGCGTACGCCGCGGCGAAGGCGGGCGTGGTCGGGTTCACCCGAGGGCTGGCCAAGGAGCTGGCTGGGGACGGGATCACCGTCAACGCGCTCGCACCGGGTTTCATCGGGGACACGCCGTTCCACGACGCCTTCACCCCGCCGGAGGCCCAGGCGAACATCGTCTCGGGCATCCCACTGGGTCGGGCGGGTTCCGTCGACGACGTCGCGGCGGTGACGACGTTCCTCGCGTCGGACGCCGCCGGCTACATCACCGGGCAGGTCATGGACATCAACGGAGGGCTCAACTTCCGATGACGACGGTCCCCCCAGGGCTGGGCGGCTGGTGGCACGACTACGTGTGCCCCACGCACGGCACCGAGCTCGTCGGCGTCGAGGGCAGCGGTCACCGGTGCTCCCGAGGGTGCACCGTGACCGGGCCCCGCGTCGACGGCGCCCGGAGCGTGCTCGACCACCAGGCGTGCGCGAGAGAGATCCGGCTGCTCGCCCGCCGGGCCGCCAGCACGGGGTCGGGCACCGACCGGGACCGCGCGCTGTCCCTGCTCTCCGACTACGCCGACGTCTACGCCGGAGCGGTCGGTCCGGGCTGGAGCGAGGCTGCGGAGCCCTGGATGCTCCGGGGGCGGCTCTTCTCCCAGGCGCTGACCGAGGCGCAGTGGGCGGTCCAGATCGCCGACGCCGTGATCCTGTGCGGACGGGACGCGGCCGGACCAGGGGTCGTCACGATGCTGGAGGACCTGCTGGCGACGTTCGAGCAGGCGTACGCGATCCTCGTCGACGAGCGCCAGGACGAGCGCAACAACTACACGGCGTGGCTCGGGGCCGCCGGGGCCCTCGTGGCGCAGGCGCTGGAGGCGCCCGCCACCGTGACAGGACCGTGGCGGGAACGGGTGCTGCAGCACGTCGGCCTCGCGGTCCGCGACGACGGCTGGGAGTGGGAGGCGTCGGTCTACTACCACCTCTTCGTCCTCCGGGCCTACCTGCTGGCGCTCCGTGGCGCGGTTCCGGCGGAGCTGCCGCCGGCAACGACGGAGCGGCTGGCGGCCATGGTCCGGGTGCTCGCCGAGGTGGCAACGCCGGACGGCCGACTGCCGGCGTTGCACGACGGTCCGTACGAGCGGGTTCCCGCGCACCGCGAGGTGCTCGAGGTCGCCGAGCTCGCCCGCGGGCTCATCAGCCCGACAGGTTTGCACACGGTGGAGCGCTTCGCGCGAGAACGCCTCGGCGACGACGACGACGGCCTGGAACCGTTGCTGTCCGGCTGGTTCGCCGGTGACCCCCTTCAGGTCCCTGCACCGTCCCGGGACAGCGTGCTCTTCCCAGACGTCGGCTACGCCGTCCTGCGCGACGACGACGACACGTTCCAGGCGATCCTCGACGCGGGCCCGCATGGAGGGGCCCACGGGCACCTCGACAAGCTGGCCGTATACCTGTACGGCTCCGCCCCGTGGCAGCCGGGGCCCGGGGTGCCGCCGTACGCGAGTCCGCTACGGCGGGGCTACTACGCCCGCACCGTCGCGCACCCGACGGTGCGGGTCGACGGCCTGGACCAGGACGAGGCGACCGGGAAGATCGTGGACTGGGACCCGGACGCCGGGACGCTGACGGCGACGGCCGAGCCTGTCGCCGGGGTCCGTCTGCGGCGCACCCTCGGGCTGGCGGCAGGGTGCCTGGCCGACGTCGTGACGGTCGAGTGCGACAGCCCGCGGGAGGTGGCACTCGCACTGCGTCCCGCTGTCGATCTCGAGGTCCGGACCACGGCGGACGGCGCGGAGACGACGTGGACGGCGGCCGACGGCACCGTCCTGCGGGGTTTCCACGCCGCGTCCGTGCCCGCGTCGCTCGTCGCTGCGCCCGGTCGAGGCCCGTCCGACGACCCGGCCCGGCCTCTCACCGTGGCCGACTGGACCGCGACGGGAGACCGGGTCGTGCTCGCCTCCCTCTACCACCAGGGGCCGCGCCCACCGTCTCCCGTCACGATCTCCTTCGCGCCCGACGGCGGCGCGATCTTCCACCTGACCACCCCCGACGGGGACTCGACGATCGAGGTATCACCATGACTGAACCCCTGCTCATCGCCGGACGTGAGGACTCCCTGCGGGCCGAGCTCCGCGACGTGCGCAGCGCGCAGTTCCGCCGGCTGGTCGACGAGTGCGAACGCCTGACCTCGCTGGAGCTCCCGGAGGAACACCCGCTGGCCTCGATCACCTACCTGGGCGCGGGCGCCGCGAACCTGGCGCTCGCGCACCGTCTGACGGGCCAGTCGCACTACCTGGACGAGCTGCGTCGCTGGCTGACCCCGGCGCTGTCGTTCCCGCACTGGGGTCGGGCGAACCTGCCCGACCACGACCTCGACGCCGGGTGGTTGCTGCACGGCCTCGGGCTCGCCTACTCGTGGGCGGGCAGCGCGCTGGAGCCGCGCGAGCGTGCGGCGCTGCGCGACAAGCTGATCCTCCAGGGCACCCGGCTGTACGACTACGCCGTCGAGTCGGAGGGGGGATGGTGGTCGTCGTCGTACTGGCAGAACCACAACTGGATCTGCTATGCGGGCCTCGCGACGGCGGGGTACGCCCTGCGGGACGACCACGAACCCGCGCACGAGTGGACCGAGCGCGCCAAGGAGAACTTCGCCACGGTGCTGCGGATGCTCCCCGAGGACGGTTCCAACAACGAGGGTGTCGTCTACTGGCGCTACGGCGTGCCGTGGCTGGTCAGCTACCTGGACGTGTTGAAGTCCACCGAGGGTCTCGACTGGTTCGTGGACAGCGACTACCTCCGGGAGACCTTCTGGTATCGCCTCTACCAGGCGGCCCCGGACCTCGAACGGATCGTCGACCACGGCGACTGTCACGACCGGCGCAGCGGTCACCCGGTGGCGATGTACTACAAGCTGGCCGCGGAGTACCGGATCCCGCAGTGCCAGTGGCTCGCGGACAAGGTGGCCGACGAGTTCTTCTGGCGCGAGGCCTACGAGTCCGGCGTGCGGCCGGGGGTCCGGGCCGAGGCGTACCAGGAGCTGCTCTGGTTCGACCCGACGGCTCCGTCGGAGGGTCCCGAGCAGCTGCCGACGAACCGGTGGTTCACCGACCTCGGGCTCGTGGTCGGTCGCACGTCGTGGGAGCCGGACGCCGTCATGGTCTCGTTCAAGGCGTCGCCGGGCGGCGGGCACAAGGCCTGGGACACGTCGCACCGCATCAAGCGTGAGACCGGGTGGACGACGCTGAACGCCGGCCACCACCACCCCGACGCCGGCACGTTCGCGCTGCTCGGTCACGGTGCCTACCTCGCGCTCGACGAGGGCTACTCCTCGCGCAAGCGCACCGAGCACCACAACGCCGTCCTGGTGGACGGCAACGGGTTCGTCAACGAGGACCGCTACCACGTCTTCGAGAACCTGGCCGAGGAGTACGAGGCGCACATCGTCACCGCGACCCTGACCGACGGCTGGGTGCACGCGGTCAGCGAGACCTCGGCCATGTACGACCGGGCGCTCGGCGTCACCCGGGCTCGGCGCCACCTGGTTCTCACGCCGGGCGGCACCGTGGTGCTGCTGGACGACCTGCGGTCAGAGGCGCCCCGCACCTGGACGTGGCTGCTGCAGACCGAGCACGCCGCACGACCCGAGGGCGCGGGGGAGTGGCTCGCCGAGGCAGGCACCGGCTGTCTGCTCGTCACGGCGCTCGACGACGTGACCGACACGGACGTGGTGCCCACCCCCGTGCACGCCAACCCGACGTCGTCGACTCCCAGCCTGGCCATCGAGAAGGTCCAGCACACGCTGCGCCGGTCGACCGCTCCGACGGAGCGAGGACGGTTCGTCACCGTGCTCGAGCCGCGCGCCTGGGACGACACCGGGCGGTCGCGGGTCACGGTCGACGAGTCCGACGGGACCTACACCGTCCAGGTGTCTCGCGACGGCCGCACCGAGACGGTCGTCCTGTCGCTGGAGCTCGAGTCGCCGGTGGCGGCGCCTGACAGCGCCACCGGACGAGGGTTCGCCGGCCGGGTGTCGGTGGCTGCGACGGCGGGCGTGTCCGCGTGAGCGCGGCGACGGCGCCCCGACGGCGGACGGGCGGGTGGGAAGCAGCGACGCTGCGTGCCCTGATGTATCCCGCCAACATCGTGCTCGGTGGCGTCGTCGCCTTCCTCCTCGCGCTTCCCCTGGTCACCGCGCTGCCGGTGGCCGTCGCGCTCGGCCGGTCGCTCTCGACGTGGCACGTCGAGTCCGACGACGCCGTGGTGACCAACCTGCTGCGTGAGCTCCGGGCGACCTGGCGGCGTACCTGGCGGCTCGGCGTCGCCGTCGGCATCGCGCTGTTCCTCCTCGCCGCCGACGTGCTGTTCCTCCTTTCGCGGCTCGGGACACCCTCCGAAGGGCTCGCCGTCGTCGTGGGCGGGGCGACCCTCCCCGTCGCGTGCGTCGTCGTGCTCGCCGCCCTGTTGGTGCCCGTGGCCGCCGCCCGGGACCGGCAGGGTGACGTGCGGGCGTGGCTGACGGATGCGCTCGGCATCGCGACGGGCACTCCGGCTCGCACCGCGGCGATCTTTCTGCTGAGCTGCGGGATCGTCGCGACGTGCATCGCCCTTCCCACCCTCGCGCCCTTCGTCCTGATGTCCCTGCCCCTCGACCTCGCGGTGCGGGCCTGGCCCGCGCTCCCGGCCGCGGGTGGTGTGGGAACCGGCGCCTCCGGCGACGGCGAGTGAGACGCCGCGGGGCCGGCGCAGGCGGCGGCGCCCTGTGGGTGCTCTATGGCGACACGCTGACGATGGCCGTCGGCTTCTACATGCTGGTGCCCCTGCTGGCCTACCACTTCCTGCAGGACCTCGGGCTGACGATCGCCCTGGTCGGTGCGCTCACGGCCCTGCGCTCGGCAGCACAGAACGGCATCATGCCGATCTCCGGCTGGGTCGCCGATCGCATCGGCTACCGGCGGGCGATCGCCGGTGGCGTGCTCGTCCGCGCGGCAGGGTTTGCCGTGCTGGGCTCGGTCTCGAGCGTGCCGCTCCTGGTGGCGGGCTCCGTGCTCACCGGGCTGGGGGGCGCCCTGTTCCACCCTGCGAGCTATGCGGCGTACACGGCGTTGGCCGTCGGGCGCGACGCGGTGCGGGTCTACTCGACGCGCGAGCTCTTCTCGAACGTCGGGTTCGTCATCGGACCGATGCTCGGTGGTCTGCTGGCCGGCGTGGACTTCCAGTGGGTGGCCTTCTCGTCGGCCGCCCTGTTCCTCGGAGCCTTCGTGCTCACCGTGGTGGGACTGCCCGCCGGGCTGGCGCCCACGGGTGGTCGGCCGGCGCGGTTCGGTGAGGCGCTGAAGGACCGGGTCTTCCTGCGCTACTGCCTGCTGGCGGCGACGCTGTGGTTCCTGGTGTCCCAGCTCTACCTCGTGGTGCCGGTCCGGGCGAGCGACGTGCTCCCGGGAGCCATCGGCGTGGGACTCGTCTACACGGCTGCTGCCGTCTTCATGGTGCTGGTCATGCTCCCCCTGACCGGCTTCGTCTCCCGGCGTCTGGTGCCGCGCCGGATCCTCGCGCTCGGCGCCCTCTCGCTGGGGAGCGGGATCGCCGTCATGGGTCTGTGGGGCACCGTGGCAGGGCTCGTCGCCGGGGTGCTGCTCTTCACGGTGGGGCAGATGCTCTCCCAGCCGGTGATGAACGCCGTCGTCTCCGACTTCGCCGACGGTGGTGCGGTCGCGTCCTACTTCGGAGCACTGGGCCTCGCTCAGGCTGCGGGTGGCGTGGCCGGGAACCTGGTAGGCGGTGCGCTGTACTCGGTGGCAGGTGCCGGCGGCCCGCACGCGCAGCTCGTCTGGTACGTGTTTGCCGCCTGCGGTGCGACGGTGGCCCTCTTGTTCTGGACGGTGGGTCCGCAGACCGGTGGTGCGGCACGAGAGGAGCACTGACCGTCACCCGCCGGGAGCCGACCCGGGTGGCGCAGGACGACGGCTGCCGCACCTCCGCTCGGGTGGTGCTCAGCCCGTCGGGCGCAGCACCGCTGCGAGGGCGCTGCCGTCCAGGTCGGCGAGCAGCTCCGCGACGTCCGTGCGGATCTCGACGGCGCCCGCCTCGGTCAGCTCGTGCGCGCCGACCCCGCCGCTGAGGACGCCGATGCACGGCACACCGGCCCGCTCCGCGGCGATGACGTCCCAGACGGAGTCGCCCAGGAACACGGCCTCGGACGGCTCGACGCCGGCTGCCCGGAGCGCCACCTGCACGAGCTCCGGCTCCGGCTTAGAGGCCTCGACGTCCTGGGACGACGTCACCGCATGGAGCACGTCCTCCACGTCGAGCAGCTCCCGCAGCCGCTCGAGCTGCTCGAGCGAGGCGGACGTCGCCAGCACCGGGCGCGCTCCGCGCGCGGCGATCTCACGGACGAGCTCTCGAGCGCCGTCGAACACGCGCATGCGGTCGGCCGACGCGGCCTCGTGCCGTGAGTGGGCCTGCTCGACCTCGTCCGCGGCCCCGGGCGGCAGGTCAACGCCGCAGAGCGAGGCGACGCGGGGGACCAGCTGGTGCCCGGCCATCCCGACGGTTCGGTGGACCCGCCAGGCGTCGACCTCGAAGCCGACGTCGCGGAAGGAGCGCACCCAGGCCTCGACCTGGACGTAGTTCGAGTCGACGAGCGTCCCGTCGATGTCGAGCAGCACGGCACCAGCGGGCTGTCCAGAGTGAGTCATCTGTCGATCCTCCAGTCCGAACGGTGCCGTCGCCACTTCGAGCGGCCCTCGGGCGGTCCCGGCGACCCTCGCGCCAGGATGACCTGGCGTACCGCCCGGGACCAGCCGTGGCCGCCGGGCAGCCCCCGCTCCCACGCTTCGACGACCTCCCGGCATGCGGTGTCGTCGTCGGCGACGACGACCAGGTTTCCGTCGTGGTCGCCGTACTGGACCTCGACGTTCACGCCGGCGTCCCCGAGCAGCCGGGCCAGGGTGCCGAGCTGGCCGGGGGTGTCCTGGTCGAGCCGGGTCACGACCACGTCGCGCACGACGGCCGGGCCGAGCCCGGCAGAGGCGACAGCGTCCAGAGTTGTTGCGCCGTCGTCCACGAGGTAGTGCGCCACCGCCCCTTCACCGTGCGCGACGACGCCACCTCCTTCGAGGCTCACGCCCGCGCGGCCGAGCGCCTCCCCGAGGTCGGCGAGCGCACCGGGCCGGTGGGGCAGCTCGACCCTGAGGTCCTGCCGCGGCCTGTTCACGGCGTCACCACCCTCGTCTCGACGAGCACCGGGACGGACAAGGAGCCCGCGACGTAGCACTCCCGGTGCGCCTGCTCGGCGAGCTGGAGTACCCGAGCGGGGGAGACGTCGGCGCCGACCTTGACCGTCGGGTGCAGCCGGACCTCGCCGAGGCGCACGGGCCGCGCGGTCAGGTCGAGTTGGCTCGTCGCGTCGTCGTGGTACACCAGCACCTCGACGCTCGCCCGTGCCGCCGCGCCGAGGAAGGACAACATCTGGCAGGAGGACGCCGCCATGACGACGAGCTGCTCCGGGTTGAGGCGTTCCGGGTTCCCGCGAAAAGCGGGGTCGGCGCTCAGGGGGGACCGCCCCCGTCGTCGGCTACCGGCCCACCCGGCACGCCCAGCACCTCGCCCGTGCACGATTCTGCTACGACCATCTGGCCGGGCGCCTCGGCATCGCGCTCGCGGACGCCTGGACCGGGAGCGGGTGGCTGGCCGTCACCCTCCGACGCCGGCGCCGACGGGCTGCAGGCCACCGGCGTCGACGTCCACGGCGCGATCAGGGCCCGCCGGCCCACGACCCGCGCCTGCCTCGACTGGACCGAACGACGACCGCACCTCGCCGGGGCACTGGGTGCCGCCGTCGGGCGGCGATTCCTCGAGGCGCGCTGGGTGGTGCGGCACCGCTCGGGTCGTGGCCTCGACCTCACCGAGAGCGGGACGGCGATCCTCCAGGAGGCGTGGGGCGTCCGGCTCGCAGAGCCCGCCTGACCTGCTGGCGCGTCACCCGCCGGCGCAGCACGGACGCCGCACGAGCGCATCGACTCGCCGCGATCATGCTGCCTCTCGGTGCGCGATACGGACCGGCCGTCGCGGATCGTCGAGCGCGTCGACGCGAGGTTCGAGCGGGTGGCCGCCGGGCTCGCGGGTGGCGGCGATCGGGGTGCCGTGCCGGTCGCGGAACTCCCAGCGGCCACGGTGCCAACGCATCGTGACTCCCTGACCGTCGACCCGGTCGTGATGGTGCCAGCACAGCAGCGCCCCGTTGTCGACGCTGGTGCTCCCGCCGTCCGCCCAGTGGGTGACGGCGTGGTGGATCTCGGAACGACTCGGCGGTTCCTCGCAGCCCGGCCAGGTGCAGTGCCGGTCTCGGGTGATCACGGCCCGGCGCAGCTGCCCGGTGACAGTTCGGCGACTTCGGCCGACGTCCAGGACCTGGCTGTCCGGTCCGAAGACGATCCGGGACACCTCGCTGTCGCACGCGAGCCGACGCAGAAGCGACGACGGCAGCGGGCCGCGCCCGTCCGCGAACGTCGGCAGGCCGTCGCCACCGTGGCCGTCGACTCCCTGAAGGCCGGAGCCGTAGCGCGGGGCGTCGCCCGACGCGGCGAGCGCCGCCCGCAGCTCCGTCAGGCCGACAGTGACGTTCAGGTGGGGACGGACGGACGCGCCGGTGCCCACGGCGGCGTTGTCCAGGGCGATCCGGGCCAGATCGGCGATGCCCTGGGCCCGCCGCTGGGTGGAGGTCCGGGTCTCGGCAGCGGCGGGCGCCCCGACGACGCTGTCGAGCGCCGTCCGCAACACCTGGCCGTTCTCCTCGGTGAGAAACCCGGCCACGTGGTAGCCGTCCCAGGTGGGCGAGACCTCGAAGAACTCCTTCTCGCGGGCGCGGGCATACCCGCGCTCGTCGGACTCCGGGTCGGCGACGTGCGCGAACCGGCGCACCAGGCGGCGAAAGGGCCCGACCGGGTACCGGCCGGCGAGCGCGAGCAGGAACTCCTCGCCGGTGGGTGGCGCTGAGGTGTCCGCAGGCGTGGCCGACGCGGCGGCCTCCTCCGCGCCATCGGCCGCCACTGGGGCCGCCAGGGCGTCACGGCGGGCCTGCGAGGTCGGGGCGATGTCCACCATCGCTCGCACGTGGTCCGCCCCGACCGTTCCTTCCGCGGCCGCGAGGGCGGTGGCCGGCAGGGCGTCGCGGAGGGTCTTCGCCGTGCGCACCTCGCGGCGCGCGGTGGCGAGCGTGACGTCCTGCGTCCGGGACAACCAGTGGGCGAACGACCGGGACCCGTCGATCGCCCACGTCCTGGCGTCGTCGAGCTCCGTGAGCAGTCGGAGGCGGACCGCGTCGAGGCGTTCCTCGATCGTCCGGAGCCTTGCGGTCACCTCCGTCAGAGTGCCGACGTCCTCGCCGGCCGAGGGGCCCTGGGCCGCGAGGGAGTCGACGGCGGATTCGAACTCGGCGAGCAGGCCGAGCGTGTCGCGCCGAGTCGTCATCGTCCCTCCTCGTGGCCGTCTCGTGGGCTCCTTTTGCCCCTTGCGGGCACCTCCGATGCTATCGAACATACGTTCGTCTCACTAGGTCAGGAGGAATTTCCGCCCCTTCTGTGGACGGTCCCGAGCGTCCACAGGTCTGCCGTAGCCTCGGTGTCCGCCGACGAGCCACGGCGACCGACTCGGTGCCGCTCGCGCTCGCCCAGGAGCGGCGACCCCGGATCAGCGCCGGGTCAGTCGCACCACGGGGATTTGCCGGTCCGTCTTGCGCTCGTAACCGGCGAACTGCTTCGCGGAGGCCTTGATGCGCTCCCACGCGACGGCGCGGTCCTCGCCCTGCAGCTCGGAGGCGGTGACCGGGATCGTCTCGCCGCCGAGCTCGATGGTGACCTCGTCGGGGTGGGCGGCGACGTTGCGGTACCAGCCCGGGTTCGTCGCGTCCCCGCCGGCGGACGCCACGACCAGCCAGCCGGCGCCGTCGCGGAACCAGGCCAGCGGCGTGGAGCGGGGCTCGCCGCTCGTGCGGCCCACGGCGGTGAGCACGAGCAGGTTCATCCCCAGCGTGCTTCCGGACGCACGCCGGGCGCGCCAGGCGGCGAGCCTGTTCGTCAGCCTCATGAGGGGACCGCTGGGCATCCCTGCGCCGTACGTGCCCTGCGGGTGGGTGAAGGACATCGGCTCTCCTGGTCGTCGGTGACGGCGTGCTCCGTCGAGGTTACGCGGAGCAGCCTGGCGTCACTGCAGCGCGAAGCCGCCGTCCGTGGTGAGCCGCTGACCCACCACCCACGACCCCGCCGGGCTCACCAGCCACCCGATGAGGCGGGCCGGGTCGGTCGGCTCGCCCCAACGCCCGAACGGTGTTGCCGCCCGCAGCTCCTCCAGCTCCGCCAACGGGCGGTCCGTCGTCCCGGGGTCGAGGTAGCCGGTGTTCACCGGGCCAGGGTTCACGGTGTTGAGGACGGTGCCGAGCTCGAGCAGCTCGGCCGCCACCGTGGCGGTCACCCCGGCCAGCGCCGCCTTCGACGTCGCGTAGGCGACCTCGCCACGCATCGGGCCGCCCTCCTGGCCCGACGTCATCCACACGACCTTCGGCGCGGTGGCCGGGTCCGACGGCGCGGCGCGGCCCAGCCGTTCGCCGGGACGCGTCGTCGTGCCCGGCGCGGCGGCGACCTGCTGCTGCGCGAAGCGACGGGTCAGGAGCAGCGTGGACCGGGTGTTCGTCTCCCAGAAGGCATCCAAGGTGGCGGCGGACATGTCGAGGATCGAGCCGTCGCCGCCGCTGCGCGCGTGGTTGCACACCAGCACGTCGACCGACCCGGTGAGCGCCCGGGCGGTGTCGAACAGCTCGTCCACCTGGGCGGGGTCGCGCAGGTCGGCGCTCGCGGACCCGGAGACGGCGTCGCCCCGCAGCGCGGCACGGACGCCGGAGTGCACGGCGGCGAGATCGTCGGCACCCCACGGCTGATCGGCGTCGTGCGGGGCGTAGTGGTGCGTGAAGACGCTCGCCCCGAGCCCGGCGAGCTCGCGGGCGACGGCGTAGCCGATGCCCTTCCGGCGGGAGACTCCGGTGACGAGCGCCGTGCGGCCGGCGAGGGAGGTGTCGTGGTGCGTCATGCCGGCGACGGTAGCGACGAGGGTCGGCCCGAGGCCCGCTGATTTCGGCCGGGCCGCAGGCCGTCACCCACGCTCCGGCGGTCGCGCGCTGCCGGGTCCGCGCCCCTCACCCGCCGACCAGGGCCTCGCCCAGCGGCGTGCGCACGTGCACGACGCGGGCACCTTCCCGGCGGGAGTCGACGAGCCGGGCCGCCGCCAGTCGGGAGAGGTGGTGGGACGCCGTCGAGACGGCGAGCTCCTGCGCGACCGCGACCTCGCTGGTCGACAGCGGTGCACGCAGGGCGAGGAGCACCCCGGCCCGACCGGCACCGAGCAGGCCGGCGAGCGCCCGTGTCGTGTCGGCCGCGGCGTCGGCCCATCGCTCCGAGACTCCCAGCGCCGGGTAGAACAGAGTCGGCTGGGCCGGCGGTTCGGTCACGACGGCGCAGCGCGGCGCCATGACGGACGGCGTCAGGACGAGTCCGCTGCCCGCGCAGTCGAGCACCTCGCCGTGCTGCCGGAGCCGGACGTGCACGGCGTGCGAGCCCCAGGTCACCGCGTCGTTCAGCGTGTCGACCATCGCCGCGAGGCCGTGCGTCGTCGTCCGGCGCGAGCGCACGCCGATGTCGGCTCGCAGGAGCCGCTCGAGCTGTGGCCAGTACGGGGCGAGGACGGCGTCCCACACCTGCTGCCAGGCATCGGCGACGGCGGACCGGGTGCGCGGGAGGTCGTCGGCCAGCGCGCGCAGCAGCCGCTGCTCGGTGCCGCTGGTGCGAGCGACACGCTTGTGCAGGTCCACGCGCATCGGTTCGAGCGCGGTCTCGCGCAGCCGCTCGACCTCCTCCGCGGGCCCGAGGTCCCAGCCGGGCGTGGACGTGAGGAAGTCCGGCATGTAGCCGTCCGGACCGACGAGGAGCCGGAGCAGCTCGACAGCGCGTGCCGGGACGCGCTGTCGCGCCTGCCGCAGCCAGCCCCACTGCAGCGGGTGGTACTGCGGACGGCCGAGTACCCGCACGGCGTGCGCGAGCTCGTGGCCCGGCGAGATGCCGAACCGGATCGCGGAGAGGTCGTCCGGCGTGAGCCGGAACTCGACCACGTTTCGATGCACGTCGAAACTCTAGGCGTCGGCCGGGGCGCGCACGAGGCTGGGTCCACCTCGACCGCACGGGTCGAGCGCACCCGACGGAGGAGTCATGGCCACGGTCGTCAGCGCGGAGTCCCTCCGCATCCCGGGTTCGAGGACGTTGCGCTTCGAGGGGCGCGACCACGGGTCGGGGGTCTCGTTCTACCTCGTCACGAACGAGCCGGGCCAGGGACCCGGACTGCACCGCCACCCGTACACCGAGACGTGGACAGTGCTCGAGGGCGAGGCCACGATCACCATCGGCGACGAGACGGTCGTCGCCCGGGCGGGCGACACCGCCGTCGTGCAGCCTGGTGTCTGGCACGGCTTCACCAGCACGGGCACCGGCACGCTGCGCATGATCTGCGTCCACGCGTCCGCCACGATGATCCAGGAGAACCGCTGATGTCCTTCCAGGCCTACCTCGACGCCGTCGAGACGAAGACCGGGCTGACCCCGCGCCAGCTCGTCGATGCCGCCGCCGAGCAGGGGTTCGGTCACGGCAGCAAGGCGACGCCCGTGGTGACGTGGCTCAAGGAGACCTACGGTCTCGGCCACGGGCACGCGATGGCGATGGTCCACGTGATCACCAAGGGTGACCGCATCGGCAGCAGGCACGTCGGCTCCGACGGTGCCCATCGGGACGCGAGCGACCGGCTGTGGCTCGACGGGAAGGACACCCGGCCCGACGACCGGTGACACAGGGATCACCCCGCCACCGCGCCTACGGGTCGGGGAACGACCCGCTGCCGAACAGGATCCGGCGCGCAGCAGCCCGCCCGGGTGGCGTGCGCAGCAGGGCGACCCCGGCCGTCGCGACGGCGGGCGTGCGCACCATCGACAACCCGCGGCGCATCGTGAGCCGGCCGCGGAACCGGGCACGCAGCGCCGCGCCGTCGTACCGGCGCAGCGCGTCACGCCGTCCCGTCCGCAGGGCGTTGTCCAGCACGTCGACGGCGTGCTCGGACAGCCGCAGGCAAGGGTCCAGCCCGCCCGCGGTCAGGGGGGAGACGGCGCCGGCGGCGTCGCCGACGAGGAGCCCGTGCGGGCTCGCGATCCGGCGCAGCAGCCCGCCGACGGGGATCGGACCGCCCCGGCGCTCGACCTCGTCGGCCGCACCACCGGCGCCTGCCGCCGTGCCGCCGTCGAGCCGCGCTCCGCCGTCGTCGCGTGCTCCGTCGTCGCGCGCGACGCCGACGAGACCAGGAGCCGACACCGCGAACTCGCGCAACGCCTGGCGCATCCCGCGCGGGTACCGGTCGGCGTAGCCGGCGACGCCCACATGGACGTGCTCGCCGTCGTCGAGCACCCAGGCGAGGTATCCGGGCGCCAGGCGAGGGTCGACGACGCAGTGGAACGCGGGTACGACGTCGCGGCGGGGCGCGGGGTAGACCTCCTCGGCGCCGACGAGGAGCTCGGTGTTGCGGTCGAGGTCGAGCTCGCGGGCGACGGCCGACCGGGCGCCGTCGGCCCCGACGACGAACCGCGCGCGGACCCGGGCCGGGCCGTCCGGGCCGTGCAGCACGTGGTGCCCGCCGTGTCGTCCGGCGTACCGGGCGCCGAGCAGGAGGCGCACCCCGGCCGCGGCCGCCGCACGCGCCTGCGTCACGTACAGCGGCGCCATGTCGCCCACGCGGTACTCGTCGCGGGCGCTGTCGAGCACGACGGGACGGCGGTGCGAGGGCGGGTAGAGCACCATGCGCCGGATCGCGGGGCCGAGGTGCTCGGGCGGCAGGTCGAAGTCCTCCAGCGTGCGGCGCACGAAGATCCCGGTGGTGCGCACGGTCCCGTCCAGGCGGGTGCGGCGCTCGGCGAGCACGACGTCGTGACCGCGCCGGGCGAGCTGGGTGGCGGTGTGCAGACCGGCGAGCCCGGCGCCGACGACGAGCACGTCCGTTGCGGGCAGGCGTCCGGTGAGCACGGCTCAGGCCTCCGTCTCGCCGTCGGACGGGTCGTCGAGGGGCGGGTCGTCGTCGACCCACTCGAGGAGGTCCCCGGGCTGGCACTCCAGGACGCGGCACATCGCCTCCAGCGTCGAGAAGCGCACGGCCTTGGCGCGGCCGTTCTTCAGCACGGCCACGTTGGCGGGCGTGAGACCGACGCGCTCGGCGAACTCGCCGACGCTCATCTTGCGGCGGGCGAGCTCCACGTCGAGCCGGACGACGATCGGCATCAGATCACCTCGTCCATGTCGCTGCGCAGCGCCGTCGCCTGCCCGAGCAGGGCACGCAGCACCACCATGAGGAGCCCGACGGCGGCGCCCACCAGGAGCACGACGAGCAGCAGGGCGGCGATGCCGGAGAGGCCCTCCGCGGCCGCGACCAGCACGCACGCGACGAGGACGAGCGTCCAGGCGACGGCGACGGCCCCGAGGATGACGTCGACCCACACCCGGGACCGCTCGGAGAAGATCTGGTCGTCGCGGACCATGGTCAGCAGCCTCCACGCGCACACGAGCACCACCTGCACGCAGCCGAGGACGACGACGGCGAGGGCGAGCAGGGGCCAGCGCAGCGGGTCGAGGTCGGGGTTCTGCTCGGCCATCCGGCGGAAGACCGCCGGCAGCACGGCGACCTGTGCGCCGACCAGCGTCACGAAGACCGCGGCGAGCAGGGCGCGCAGGGGGACGACGAGGCGAGATGTCCGGGACATGGAGCGAGACTCGCGCGACGTCTATCGAAAGTCAATAGGAAAGCACCGTTTTTCGATGTCTTCACGCGGGCGACACCGGACCTGTGCGCCAGCCGCGGGGGAGCGGTGCCCAGCGGCTACTGTTCCCGGATGGAGCGCAGATTCCGGCAGGTGGACGTCTTCGGCCAGGACCCGTGCACGGGCAACCCCGTGGCGGTGGTGCTCGACGCCGAGGGGCTCGACGACGAGACGCTGCGACGGTTCTCGGTGTGGACCAACCTGTCCGAGTGCACGTTCGTGCTGCCGCCGACGGAGGCCGGGGCGGACTACCGGGTGCGCATCTTCAGCCTGAGCACCGAGCTGCCGTTCGCGGGACATCCCACCCTGGGCACCGCGCGGGCGTGGCTGGACGCCGGCGGCACCCCGGCCACGCCCGGCGTCGTCGTGCAGCAGTGCGGGACGGGGCTGGTCCCCGTGCGCATCGACGGAGACCGCCTCGCCTTCGCGGCACCGCCGCGGCTGCGCTCCGGCCCGGTCGACCCCGCGCTGCTCAAGACGCTCGTGGAGATCCTCGGGGTCCGGCGCGAGCAGGTGCTGGACGCCGAGTGGCTCGACAACGGGCCCGGCTGGGTGGGCCTGCTGCTCGACGGTGCGGGCACCGTCCTCGACCTGCGCCCCGACGCCTCTGCGCACCCGGGCAGGTGGGACATCGGCGTGATCGGCGCCCACGACCCGGGTGCCGAGACGGCGTTCGAGCTGCGAGCGTTTTTCACCGACGGCGACGAACCGTTGCGCGAGGACCCCGTGACGGGCAGCCTGAACGCGGCAGCGGCCCAGTGGCTCGTCGCGACCGGCCGCGCCCAGGTGCCCTACGTCGCCGCGCAGGGCACCGCCATGGGTCGACGGGGCAGCGTCCACCTCGACAGCGCGGACGGCAGCCTGTGGGTGGGAGGCCGGACCGAGGTGGTCCTGTCCGGCACGGCCGGGCTGCCGGCCTGAGCCTGAGCCTGAGCAGCGGCTTGCCACCCGCACCCCGCGGTGGGCAGCCGCGCCGGTTCACAGCACCGTCGCGAGCTGTTCCAGCGCGGCGAGCGGGTCGGGACCGGCGGGCATGAGCACGTTCGAGGTGACCCCCGCCGCCCTCAGGTCGTCGATCCGTGTGCGGACCTGGGCGGGCGTCCCGGCGAGCGCGAGCTGCTGTACCCACTCCGCGGGCAGCCGCTCGGCGAACTCCTCTCGCGTGGCGCAGTCGGCACGCAATGCCGCGAACTCCGCCGCGAACGGCAGCGGCGCCAGGTGCGGTGCCCAGTCCGGTTCCCCGATCCACTCGAGACCCGGCCGCGCCGTGTCGATGGCGACGTCCGGGTCCGGGTCGACAGCAGCGAGGTTGTAGGCGACGACTCGGTGCGCGTCCTGGGCCGAGATCTGCTCGCGCGCCGCGACCACGTACTCGGGCGTGACCGGCTCGGCCAGCACGGTGCCGTCCGCCACCTGCCCCGATACCGCGAGCGACCGCGGCCCACGGACGCCGAGCAGGAGCGGCGGCGAGGTCTCGGGCAGCGACGACGGTTCCAGCCGCACGTCCTCGAGGCGGGCCCCCGCGACGGTGTCGTTCAAGGTGTCGCCGCCGAGGAGTGCACGCACCCCTTGCGTGTACTCGCTCAGGAACGTCAGCGGCCGTTCCGGCCAGCAACCGGCCTGCCGCATCCAGCCCGGCATGCCGTGCCCGATCCCGACGGCGACCCTCCCAGGGAAGAGCTGGCCGAGCGTCGCGATCTCCATCGCTGCGAAGGCGACGTTGCGGGACGCCGCGGGCAGGATCCCGAGGCCGACACCGATGCTCTCGGTACCGGCCAGGACGGCCCCGGCCTGTGAGAAGCCGCCGCGGAAACCGAGGTCCTCGACGACCCACAGCTCGTCGAACCCGAGGCGCTCGGCCTTCCGGGCATAGCCCAGCACCTGGTGCGCGGGCAGGTCACGCGGCAGCATCACGCCGGTGCTCGATGGCGAAGTCATGGAGCATGACTACCAGAGCGCTCGCCGACGAGCGCGATCGACGCGTCAGAACTCCTCGTAGACCGCCGGGTCCTGGTCGTTGTTGCGCCCGTCGGCCCGCGCGAGCGAGGCGATGGCGTCCATGTCGGCGTCGCTGAGCGCGAGGTCCACTGCGTCCAGGTTCTGGCGCTGCCGCTCGGGCGCGGTCGCCTTCGGCAGCGGCAGGACGCCGAGCCGCGCGTGCCACGCCAGGATCACCTCGGGGACGCTGAGGCCGCGGGCGTCGGCGACGCCCGCCAGCACCGGGTCCTGCAGCATCTCGTTGGCCCGGCCGATCGGGCTCCACGCCTCGGTGGCGATGCCGAGGGAGGCGTCGTAGGCGCGCTGCTCCTCCTGCGGGAAGTAGGGGTGCAGCTCGACCTGGTTCACCGCGGGGACGACGCCCGTGGCCTCCACCAGCCGGTCGATGTGCTCGGGCAGGAAGTTCGACACGCCGATCGCGCGGACCAGGCCGCGCTCGCGGGCCTCGATCAGCGCCTCCCACGCCCCGACGTACCGGCCCTGGGAGGGGTTCGGCCAGTGGACCAGGTACAGGTCCAGATGTTCCAGCCCGGTGCGGTAGACGCTCTCCTCGACCGCTTCGAGCGCGGCGTCGTGCGCATGGTGCCGACCCGGCAGCTTGGAGGTCACGATCACCTCGTCGCGGGGCACACCGCTGCCCCGCACCGCGGTGCCCACCGCCCCCTCGTTCTCGTAGTTGAACGCCGAGTCGACCAGCCGGTAGCCGGCCCGCAGGGCGCTCGCGACGGTCCGAGCGCCGTGCTGCCCCTTCAGCATCGCGGTGCCGAAGCCGATCCGGGGCAGGCCCAGGCCGTCGGTGGGGGTGGAGCGGGGCATCGGTCCTCCTCGGGGCGGGGTTGCTCTCCTGGCGACCGTACGCAGGGAGCCTCCTCGTCGCGCGAGCGGGCCGGGGCTGCGCCCGGCGGGCGGGTCAGGTGAGCCGGCGCACCACGAGCGACTGCGCCAGCCGACCGAACGCGCCGTCGGCGTCGTGCAGGACGGCTGAGGTCACCCCGGTGCCCCCGGCGCCGAACGTGACGGTCGTGTCCAGGCCGAGCCAGCCGCCGGCCGGTGCGCGGAACAGGTGCGCGGTGAGGTCGACGTTGGGGAAGGCGACGGTCCGCGGGTCGGCACGCACCGTCATCCCGTTCGCCACGTCGAAGAGGCCGACCGTCCTGGCCAGCGTGCTCGCCTCCTCGTCGTCGAGGAGCGGGACGTCCGTGCGCACCCACACCCGGCCGCGGCCGGGCGTCTCCAGGGCGCGGCGCACGTCGATCGAGGCGACGAACCCGCCGGGCCAGTCCGTCGTCGGGTCCCAGGCGGGCGTGTCCTCGGGGCCGGGCACGGGGTCCGGCACGCCGTCCTCCAGCGCGAGCGTGTCGGAGGCGGCGGTGAGCCAGGCGCGCAGCGTGGCGACCCGACGGCCGCCGCAGCGCACCTCGGCCTCGACGAGCTCGACGCCGCGGCCGGGTCGGAGCACCTGCACGGCGGTCTCCATCGGTGCGAGCGGGTACGGGCCCCACACGTCGAACGACAGCCGGGCGGGGGTGAGGTCGTCCCGGCCGCGCGCGACGCGATCGGTCTCCACCAGGTGCGTGAGCAGGCCAAACGTCGGGGCGACGTGCTGCTCGGCGGTGTTCCAGGCGCCGCCGACGGCGGGGGTGGGGTCGAACGTCGTCGCGCCGGTGCGTCGGAAGTAGCTCATGGTCGTCATCCTGGCAGGACGGTGACGAGGCCCAACCTCCTTCCCGTGTTACATACAGACGATGTATCATTCATTTCATGAGTCATCGCCTCGATGCGTCGCACGTGCCGCGTTCCGGCGCCACGAACGCGCTGCAAGGTCATCTGGACGCCGTCCGACGGCGAGGCACCGGCCGCATCGTCGCGCTGCGGGGAAGGCGGCAAGTCGGGAAGTCCACGCTGGTGGAGAACTTCATCGAGTCCATCGACGTGCCGAGCGTCTTCGTGCCGGGGGTCTACGGGTCCGCGCTCAGTCGGCAGCTCCACGACGCGACGCGGGCGATCAGCGAGTCCCGCCGCCCGCTGCCCGACGCCGAGCTGTTGACCCAGTCGCCGGCGGCATCCTGGCGGGAGTGGTTCGGTCGGCTCGCCGTGGCTGCGCGGTCGGGACCGGTCGTCGCGGTGCTCGACGAGTTCCCCTGGATGGTCGCCGGCGACCCCACGCTCGAGGGGGAGCTCCAGGCCCAGTGGGACCGCGTGCTGGAGAGGCTTCCCGTCCTGCTCGTCGTCATCGGGTCCGACGTCGCGATGATGGAGCGGCTCGCGACGCACGGGCGGCCGCTGTTCGGACGGCTACGTCCCTGTGTCGTCGCACCGCTCGACCCCGCGGAGGTCGCGACGGCCCTTCCCGGGCGCAGCGCCTTCGACGTGTTCGACGCGTACCTGGTCACCGGTGGCTATCCGCGGCTCGTCGCCGACCTCGCCGACCACGGTGGCGACGCGGAGGCCTACACCCGGACGTCGCTGAGCGATCCCTACAGTCCGCTCGTCGCCACGGCACGGCTGACCCTCGATGCCGAGTTTCCCGACGCTCCCGCCGCGTACCGGGTGCTCGGTGCCATCGGATCCGACGACACCGCGAACCCAGGATTCACCGACGTCCTCTCCGCCATCCAGGACGGTGCGGAGCGCAAAGCGCTGGAGACGGCGACGACACGTGCGCTGAAGACCCTCACCGAGACCAAGGGCCTGGTCGAGCGGGAGCTCCCCGCCTGGGCGCCGTCGTCGAGCCGCCTGCGTCGGTACCGCGTGACGGACCCCTACCTGAGGTTCTGGTTCCGCTATGTCGAGCGCCGCGTCGAGCAGATCGCCCGGGGGAGGGCCGACCTCGCCGTGGCGGCGTTCGACCGCGACTGGCCGAGCTGGCGCGGGCGGAGCGTCGAGCCCGTCGTCCGGGAGTCGCTCACGCGCCTCGCCCGGTCCGACGCCTCGCTCGCCGACGTGGAGGAGGTGCACCCCTGGTGGACCCGGGACGGACGGGTGGAGGTCGACGTCGTGGCCGCGACGGCCACCCGCACGGCCGTCGTCGGCTCTGTGAAGTGGCGCCGGGAGGGCGGGCTGACCGACCGTGAGGTCCGGGCGCTCGCGGTCGCGGCCGGACGGGTACCACGCAGCGAGGATGCGGAGCTGGCCGCCATCACCCCGTCCGGCGAGCCGGCCGTGGGGGCCGGGCTGGCGTTCGGGGCCGAGGACCTGCTCGCCGCCTGGCGGCACTGAGCGCTCGACCCGTACCGTCGGGGCGTGCCGACCACGCCGACCGACGCCACCGACGACATCGCCGTCCGCCCCGCCTGGATCGAACGCGGCGGGCGGCCCTGGTTCCCCGTCACCGGCGAGGTCCACTTCTCCCGGGTACCGCGCGAGCGCTGGTCGGAGGTGCTGGGCCACGCCCGGGCCGGCGGGCTGACGTCCATCGCCACGTACGTCTTCTGGCAGGCGCACGAGCCGTCGCCGGGCGACCTCCGGTGGGACGGAGACCTGGACCTGCGGGCGTTCGTCGAGCTCGCGGGTGCGCACGGGCTGGAGGTCGTGGTCCGGCTCGGGCCGTGGTCGCACGGGGAGGCCCGGCACGGCGGGTTCCCGGACTGGCTCGTCGAGCGGGACCTCGCGCTGCGCACCGACGACCCGGCCTACCTCGACCTGGTCCGGCGGTTCTACGGCGCGACGGTCGCGCAGCTCGCGGGGCTCACGCACGCCGACGGCGGCCCCGTCGTCGGCGCCCAGATCGAGAACGAGCTCTACGATCAGCCCGGACACCTCACGACGCTGCGGACGATCGCCGTGGACGCCGGGCTGCACCTGCCCCTGTGGACGGCCACCGGCTGGGGCGGGGCGCAGGTGCCGGGGTCGCTGCTGCCCGTGTACAGCGCGTACGCCGACGGCTTCTGGGCGGAGGCCGACGACGAGTGGCCCCCGTGGTCGCAGGTCCACTTCCGCTACTCCCCGGTGCGCGACGACCTCGGCACGGGCGCCGACGTGCGCGAGGCCCTCGACGGCGTCGCGACGCCGGACGGCGGCGTTCCGGCGGGCGAGGTGCCCGACCCGGGCACGCCGTTCATCACGTGCGAGCTCGGCGGCGGGATGCACGTGGCCTACCACCGCCGACCGCTCGTGCAGCCCGCCGACGTGGCGGCGCTCGCGCTGGCCAAGATCGGCAGCGGCTCCGTCTGGCAGGGCTACTACGTGTACGCGGGCGGCACGCAGCGCACCGGGCCGCACGGCACGGAGCAGGAGTCGCAGGCCACCGGCTACCCGAACGACGTCCCGACCCGCACCTACGACTTCGGGGCGCCCGTCGGTGAGCACCAGCAGGTCCGGGCGCACCACCACCTGCTGCGCCGGCAGCACCTGTGGTTGGCCGACGACGGCGCAGCGCTCGCCGCGATGCCCGCCGCCGTCGGCGGCGGCAGCGACGACCCCGACGAGCTGCGGTGGGCCGTGCGCTCCGACGGGCGCCGCGGCTACCTGTTCGTCAGCACCTACCAGCCCGCGCGTGCTCCGCTGCCGCCGCAGCCCGGGGTCCAGCTCGACGTCGCGTTCGAGGACGGCCCGGTCACCGTCCCCACGCGGCCGGTCGACCTCCCTGCCGGGGTGTCGGTCGTCTGGCCGTTGCGCCACCCGCTCGCCGGCGACGTGGTCCTGCGCAGCGCCACGGCACAGCTCGTCACGCGGCTCGACGACGTGCCCGCCGCGGCGGTGGGCGACGACCGCAGCGCCGTCGTCGTCCTCGCGGCGACCGACGGCGTCCCCGTCGAGCTGGTCCTCGACGGCGAGGTCGCCGTCGACGGCCCGGTCACGACGCGGGCCGACGACGGCGCCACCGTCGTCACGCTGGACGCGCCGCCGGGACCGGGCACGGTCGTCGACCTGCCCGGCGTGCGCGTGCTGGTGCTCGACGACGCCACCGCCGACCGGCTCTACCGGCTCGACGTGGCCGGGCGTGAACGCCTCGTGCTGGCCGACGCCCCGGTGCACGCGGTGGACGGCGAGCTCGTCGTGCACGCGGAGTCACCGCACGTCAGGATCTCGGTGCTGCCCGGCGCGGACCTCGAGCCCGCGGCGCTCGCGAGCGACGACGGGGCCGCCACGGTGGCACCGGCGGACGGCCCGGGCGGACCGTGGAGCACGTGGGCGCTGCACCTCCCGGCGGCCGGCACCCACGAGCTCGCGGTCGAGCCCCAACCCGTGGCGCCGGCGCCGCCCGCCCCCGTGCGCGGTGGACCGGCGGACCGGCTGAGCGCACCCACCGACTTCTCCGGCGCGGCCCACGTGCACCTGGAGGTCCCTGCCGTGGCGCTCGCCGACGTCGACCGCACGCTGCTGCGCCTCGACTGGACCGGCGACGTCGGGCGCGCCGTCGTGGGCGGCGAGGTGGTCAGCGACCACTTCTGGCACGGCCGGACGTGGGACGTCGACCTCACACCCTGGCGGGAGCAGGTCGCCCGGGACGGGCTGATGCTCGAGCTGCTGCCCTGGCGAGGTGCGACGGGCGTCTGGGTCGACCCGTCGGTGCGGTCCGTGCGCGACGGGATCACCGTCGGCTCGGCGCGCGTGGTGCGGGTGGCCCGGGCCGTGCTGTCGTTCGCGGACGACGTCAGGCGCTGACGAGCGCCTCGTGGACCGCGAAGAGGAAGTCGTCGAGGTCCTTCGGCGTCCTCGACGTGATCAGCGTGCGGCCCTGCGCGGTGCACACGACGACGGACTCGTCGCGCCACTCCTCGGCTCCCGCGTTGCGGATGTCGGTCCGCAGCGACGGGTAGGACGTGAGCGTCTTGCCAGCCACCACGTCGGCCTCGACCAGCGCCCAGGGGCCGTGGCAGATGGCGGCGACCGGCCGGCTGGACTCGGTGAACGACCGCACGATGCGGGTGGCTGCCGCCTCCAGCCGCAGCGAGTCGGCGTTGAGGGTGCCGCCCGGCACGAGCAGGAGGTCGAAGCCCTCCGGGTCGACGTCGTCGAGGGAGACGTCGACGGGCACGGTGCGGCCCGGGTCCTTGTCGCCCACGAGGGTGGCGACGTCGTCGGTCGTCGTGGCCGCCACCGTCACGACGGCGCCGCGCTCGCGCAGGTGGTCGAGCGGGACGACGAGCTCGTCCTGCTCGACGCCGTAGTTGGTCACGATGGCCAGGACGGTCCGTCCGGTGAGGTCGTGGTCAGCCATGGTGGCTCCTTCCGTCAGGGTCTGCTGTCGGGGTCGCCCACCGTAGGCACGCCCCCGCACCGACGCACGCCGGTCCGTGGCGTGCGTCGGTGCGGCCGGTCAGAGGCGCCGGCGGTGACGCGAAGCGGCCCAGCCGCCACCGACCCCGGCGCCGGCGGCCGCCACGGCGAGCGCCGCGACGAGCGGCCCCATCGGGACGGACGGCGGCGCCGCCGGAGCGGGCGGCGCGGAGAGCATCGACGAGGTCGCCACGAGCATCGGCGCCGGGTACGCCCCCGAGGTGTCGTCCCAGTCGGACGAGTCGCCCGACGTGCACTCCTGCACCGCGGGGAAGACGAACGACTGCCCGGGCGTCCCGACCATCCGCACGTCGACGGTGAGCTCGGTGACCGCACCGTCCGCGACCGGCTCGCCCTCCCACCGGACCTGGTCGGGGGTGACGTCGACGGTCCAGCCGTCGGGCGCCACCGCGGTCAGTGCCTCGACGCCCTCGGGCATCGTGACCTGCACGGCGTCGGTCGGTGCGCCGTCGCAGCCGTGGTCGAACACGAACGTCACTGCGGAGGTGCCGTCGGCGCGGGGCTCGACGCGGTCCACGGTGACGTGCGCCGCGGCCGACGTGGCGGGCAGCAGGACGAGAACGCTCACGGCGACCGCGAGCGCGGCACGGCGACCCGCCCGCTGCGGGGCGTTCACGGCGTCACCTCCACGGGGATCTCGACGATCGGGTTGGCGTACTTGGACGTCCGCACGCTGACCTCGAGGACCCACTCGCCGGTGACCGGCAGGTCGATCGTCGCCTCGTACGTCCCGGGGCCGGTCTCGACCAGGGGTCGTTCCAGCGGTCCGAGCGACGGGTCGGCGAGCGTGGCGGACAGCTCCGGGTCCGCGACCGGTTCCAGGGGCGCGCCGTCGGCGTCCAGGAGCTCGATCTCCACCGAGCTCACGCCCACCCGTGCCGGGGTGACGTGCGCCCGCAGCGTCCCGTCGTCGATGTCACGGGTGACCTCCACCGCCGCCGACGTCGGAGCGGCCTCGGCCGGCGGCGCCTCGGGGGACTGCGAGACGAGCACGCCCGTCACGGCGAGGACGAGTCCGAGGAGGGCGGCCTCCGCGGTGACCATCCGGCGGAGCTGGCGTCGCACGGCGGTGCTCCCGGTGCCGTGCGACGCCGCGGGCGGCCCGCCGTCACGGGCGACGAGCGGCACCAGCCGGTAGCGGTTCCACGCGGCGACCAGGACGACGTAGAGCACCGCCCACGTCTTGGTCAGCAGGGCGAGGCCGTACGACGTCGTCCACAGGGCGTCGAGCGCGCCGACGATCCGCCAGGCCAGGACGGCGCCGGTCAGGGCGAGCACGACGAGGAGGCCCGCGCCGAGCGTCGAGAAGCGTGACACGGTGCGTGCGGCGCGTCGCGGGTCGACCAGGCTCGACGGGGCGAGGACGAGCGCGAGGCCCACGACCCCGCCCAGCCACACCGCTCCCGTCACGACGTGCAGGACGTCCGTGGGCACGACGAGCCACGCCGGCCCGGCGGTCCGCGTGTGCCCGACGAGGGCGAGGGCGCCCAGCGCCAGGGTGGCGCCTCCGAGCGCGACGCCCGCCGGCCAGACCGCCCGTTGCTCGCGTCCCGCGCGGGCGGCGAAGGCCGTCGCGACGGCCAGGCCGGCGAGGCCGATCGCCGAGGCGACGGCGGTCTCGGAGACGGCGCTCGCCGTCCACGTGCCCGGGTCGGTCAGGGCGCCCCACCCCGCACCGGCCTGCCAGGCCGTGGTGGTCGGCGCGAGGAGCACGGCCGCGACCGCGGCCGTGGTCAGGGCGACGGACCGCCCCCGCTGGAGCCGACGGCGCAGCACGGGTGCCGCTCCCGGCGAGACGTGGAGCACGAGCAGCTCGAAGACGACCAGACCGGCCCCGAGGAACGTGCCCGCGAAGAACGCCGTCTGGACGACCGTGCGCGCGCCGGCCAGGGTGGCCGAGGACGCCCGGGCGCCCGGGTCGGCCGGGGCCGCGCCGCCAGTGTCCGCGCTCGGCTCGCCGACGGAGAACGAGAACGCGCCGGCGACCGGATGGGCGTCCAGCGAGACGACGCGCCAGCTGACCACCCACGTGCCCTCCGTCAGCCCGGCGTCGGGGGTGATCACGACCGCGCTGTCGGTGGCAGCGACCTGGACGTCCACGGGGTTGCCCTCCGGCGACAGCAGGGTGGTGCCCGCCGGGACGGCCTGGACCGGTTCGTTGAACGACAGCGTCAGCTGTTCGGGCGCACTCTCGAGCACCGTCCCGTCCTGCGGGTCGGTGTCCTCGAGTACGGCGTGCGCCGCGGCCGGGCCGCCCGCGAGGAACGCGAGCAGGATCCCGGCCGCGGCGACGAGCACGGCCGACAGGCGGCGCCGTCGTGCCGAGGTGTGCACGGTGGTCAGGCCTGGCGAGACCGCGTGCGCAGCAGGGCGACGAGCCCCAGGACGGCGCCGACCGCACCGAGCCCGAGGGCGGCCCACGTCACCGCGGAGGTCCCGGTGCCGGCGGCGGTCGGGGTGCCGTCCGCGTCGCTCGCGGTCCCGGCCGTGCCCGTGCCGGACGTGCCCGCGTCGTCGGTCGACTCCGCGGCCGCCTCGTTCGCGTCGGCGCCGTCCTCGGTGCCGTGCCCGTCGCCGTCCGCGGCCGTGACCTCGATCAGCGGGGCGGGCAGCTCGAGGTCGTGCGGGTCCTGACCCTCCTCGGCGACCTGCGCCCAGGCCGTCTCTCCCTCGGTGCACGTCTGGACCACGGGCAGCACGAGCGCGCCGGGCTCCTCGGGGAGCTTGACCGAGAGCTCGAACGCGGCCCGCAGGTCGGCGGGCAGCGGCGTGTCGGTGGTGTAGACCACCTCCGCGACCCGCTCGGTGCGCTGACCGCCGTGGCCGTCGTCCTCCGGCTCGTCGAGCTCGACCATGACCTTCTCGACGTCCCAGCCCGCGTGGACGGTCGGGGTGACGGTGGCGATCTCCTCGGGGATCTGGATGGCGACCTCGGTGGTGGGGGAGGCGTCGCAGCCGTGGGGGACGCCGAACGTCAGCAACGCGTACGCGCCGGCTGACGTCGTGTCGGGCGTCACCGACACGTGGGCGGACGCGGAGCCGGCTCCGGCGAGGACGAGCCCGGCGGCGAGGGTGAGCGCGCCGGCGGCGCGGAGGTTCTTTCGCATGTCATGCCTTTCGGAAGAGGTGGGCGCTCCGCGTGCGGGCACGACGGCGTGCCGCGGGCGCGCGGGAGCGGGACGCCGCGGTCCGGCGTCCGGGGGGCGTCAGGCGATGACGGGTGGTGCGCGTCCCTGGACGGCGCCGCGCCACCGGCTGCGGGGCGGCACCGAGAGGTCGGGGGCGGCCGGGCGGGCCGCACGGGCCACCACGACGTGGTGGCCGGCCGTGGGGATGCGGTGGCTCCACCAGCGCCACAGCCGCCACAGCAGGGACTCGCCGTGCCGCAGGGTGACGGCGAGCACGAGGTCCGCCACGACGTGCGCGGCGACCATCGTGGCGGGCGACATCGCGCCGTGGTGCGCGTGCGCCGCCATCTCGCCGGCGGAGGTCAGGGCTGCCGCTCGTTCGAAGGCGACGTGCAGCAGCACCTGGCCGACGGCCAGGGCACCCAGCAACCCCGGCAGGCGGAGCTCGCGACGCGACAGGGGATGGGCGGCGACGGCCGTCAGCGCCACCAGGACGAGGAGGAGGGCCGTCCCGGGGCTCGAACCGCCGGCGGCGACGTGCGCGCCGAGCGAGGGCAGCACGATCGCCACGGCGAGCAGCAGCGTCCGCGCCGCGCGCAGGGTGCCCGTCCCCGGCGATCTCATCGCGCCGAGCCTAGCCGAGCCCCGGCGGAGACGTCGGCCGGCCCGGCGGGCAGGCCGCACCACCGCAAGTCCGGGCGCTGGTGCTGTGGACCCCGGTGGCCGGGCGCGGCAGGATGGAACGGAAGCCGACGAGCGGAGACCCTGATGGAAACACCGAAGAAGACCCGCACGAAGCGCGGGGGACCCCCCTCGCTGTTCAAGATGGTGATGTTCGCGCTGGTCGTGGCGGCCGTCACCAAGGAGCTGCAGAAGGACCCGGAGGACCGGGAGTGGCACGGCACCGTCGCCGGGTTCGTGCCCTACGAGTTCCGTGTGCCCACGATCGAGCGCTTCAAGGAGCGGGTGTGGGACCCGGAGGGGCAGCACCTCTTGAGCCCGCACGTGTTCGGTGTCGGCTGGACGGTGAACGTCGGCCGCGTCGTCGCCGTCGTGCGCGAGAAGCTGGCGGACTGACGTAACGCTGTGACGGGGGGACCTCCCCGCGCGCCGTGGTTCCGCACTGGTGCCACGGCCGTCACGTCCGCGTGGGTCGGGCCGAGTGGCGCTGGGATCAAGGAGTCGGGCCGGCCGTCCCGGTCGACTCTCGCCAGACGATCCGTTGAAGCGGTGTGCCCGACACCGGTGGTTCCTCGCCCCGCAGTCTGGCGATGAGGAGCCGCATGGCGCGGCGGCCGCCCTCGTGGAAATCCACGGCGACCGTCGTGAGCGACGGCATCGTGTACTGCCCGAAGTCTGTATTGTCCCAGCCGGTCACCACCAGGTCACCGGGCACAGACCACCCCCGCTCGGCTGCCCCTCGGAGTGCGCCGATGGCAAGAAGGTCATTGGCAGCGATGACAGCCAGAGGCGGAGCGTCGTCAGGGAGCGCGAGCACGGCCTGCCGTCCGGTCTCCGCCGGCCACTCGCCGCCGAGCACGCCCAGGGAATCGACGCCGAGGCGCTCGACGGCAGCGAGGTACGTCTCGCGCCGTGCGCGTGCTGACGCGTACTGGTCGGGACCTGCGACGTGGGCGAAGCGCCGGTGGCCGGCCGTGACGAGCGACGACACGAAATCGTCGAGCAGGTCCGCGTCGGCGAGCTCGCCCGTACTGTGCATCTCGTCGTCGAAGGCGGTGGCGGCCAGCACCGGTACACCGGTCTGCCTGTCCCGAAGGGCTGCGGGGTGAACCGGCACGAACGAGAGGATGCCCTCGTACTGACCGTCAGCTGCCAGGTCGAGCATGCGATCGGTCCGGTCGGCGATGGTCCCGTCGACGCTGTGGGTCTCCATCACGAAACCTGCCTCGTTGGCGATCTCGCTCGCGCCGGTCAGCATGGCCAGTTGATTGTCGATCGCGAGCCCAGTGATCACTCCGAGACGTCCGGACCGGCGAGTGCGCATCGAGCGTGCAGCGAGGTTCGGGCGGTATCCGATGGACTCGGCGATCTCGAGGACGCGCTGGCGCGTCCGAGGTGAGATCGCACCCTTGCCGGTAAGCGCATAGGACACCGTCGACTGCGAAACGCCGGCCAGGCGAGCGACGTCGTGGCTGGTCGGCGGCGATGTGCTCACGGCCACCCTCCTTCTCTTGACACGTTGACAGTCTGTCACGGACACTCGCTCATACGTACCACCTGATACGTACCACTGCGCCGTCCGGCGCTGGGTCAGACCTCAATGAGGAGGCGTACATGTCTCTCGCCGATCTGCAGCGGCCGAGCAGGGGCTCGCCGCCGCGCCGCAACCGGCAGCCCGCCCCCGACAACAGGGCGGCGATCGCATTTCTTGGCCCGTGGCTGGTCGGGGCCGTGTCCCTCACGCTCGGCCCGATTCTCGCCTCGCTGTATCTCTCGTTCACCGACTACAACCTGCTGCAGAGTGCGAGCTGGGTCGGTGCCGAGAACTTCGAACGCATGCTGTCGGACGACCGCTTGCACCAGTCGCTCGTCGTCACGCTGGTCTACGTGGTGGTCTCTGTGCCGGGACAGCTCCTGGTGGCACTTGGGCTCGCGCTGGTGCTCGACCGGGGTCTGCGCGGCCGGTCGATCTATCGCTCAGCCTTCTACCTGCCCAGCCTCCTCGGCGCCTCGGTCGCGATCGCCGTGCTCTGGCGGCTGGTATTCGGCGGGTCCGGCCTCTTCAACGGTCTGCTCGGTCTCGTGGGTATCGATTCGACCACGAGCTGGATCGGCAACCCTGAGACGGCCCTGGGAACGATCATCTTGCTGCACGTCTGGACGTTCGGATCGCCGATGGTGATCTTCTTGGCAGGCCTGCGGCAGATTCCGGTCGAGCTCTACGAAGCCGCAGCCTCGGACGGCGCTGGCCCGTGGCGACGGTTCCTCGCCATCACGCTGCCGTTGCTGACCCCGATCATCTTCTTCAACCTCGTCCTGGCAGTCATCAACGCGTTCCAGTCCTTCACACAGGCATTCATCGTCTCGGGGGGATCGGGGGGACCATCCGATTCACTGCTCTTCTACACGCTCTACCTCTACCAGGAGGGATTCTCCTCGTTCCGTATGGGGTACGCGTCGGCACTCGCCTGGCTCCTCGTCCTCATCGTCGGCGCCTTCACCGCGATCAACTTCTGGCTCTCGAAGCACTGGGTGCACTATGACAACTGAGTCCACGGCCCGCCCCGACGCCGCTGTCGGCCACCCCTCGTCACCAAGCCTCGGCAGCCGGTCACCCAGTCCCGCACGACCACGTCCCGAGCGTCGCCGCCGGACGCGGCCGCTGCTCGGCCGGGTCGTCAAGCACGTCCTGCTCGCCCTGGGGGTCCTGACCACCCTGTACCCGGTGCTGTGGATGGTCGTGAGCTCGCTGCGTCCGGACGGCGAGATCTTCGGCAACCCGTCGCTCCTGCTGACCACGTTCCACGTGGAGAACTACACCTACGGGTGGACCGCTCTCGGCCGGCCCTTCAGCGTCTACCTGCTCAACTCGGCCCTCGTCGTGCTCGGATCGATCATCGGCAACCTCGTGAGCTGCTCGATGGCGGCCTACGCCTTCGCGCGGCTACGCTTTCGATTCAAGCAGCCGGCATTCACCTACATGCTCATCACGATCATGCTGCCCATCCACGTCGTGATCGTGCCCCAGTACATCCTGTGGGCCCAGGTGGGTCTCGTGAACTCGCTGTGGCCACTCATCGTGCCCAAGCTCCTCGCCACCGACGCGTTCTTCATCTTCCTCATGGTCCAGTTCGTCCGCGGCGTGCCTCGTGAGCTGGACGAGGCCGCTCGCATCGACGGGGCCGGGCACGGCCGGATCTTCTTCCTCATCATCCTGCCGCTCATGAAGCCGGCTCTCGCCACCACGGCGATCTTCACGTTCATCTGGACGTGGAACGACTTCTTCTCGCAGCTCATCTACCTCACCGACCCGAACCTCTACACCGTCCCGATCGCGCTGCGCTCGTTCATCGACGCGCAGTCGACCTCGTCGTTCGGCGGGATGTTCGCGATGAGCGTCGTCGCCATCGCGCCCCTCGTCCTCGCCTTTGCCCTCGGCCAGAGGTACCTGGTCCAGGGCATTGCCACCACCGGGCTCAAATGAGCCCTCGTACGAGAAGGAACTCACCATGAACCGGATCCGTCGGACGGTCGCCGGCACCGTCGTCGCGACCACCACGTTGTCCCTCGCCGCGTGCGGCGTCTCGGAGACCGAGGCGTCGACCGAGCTCAGCGACGAACCCGTGACCCTACGCGTGACCTGGTGGGGCGGGGACGCACGCCACGCTCGTACCCAGGAGGCCTTCGACCTGTTCGAGGAGGAGTACCCCGACATCACGATCGAACCGGAGTTCTCCGACTGGACCGGCTACTGGGAGAAGCTCGCCACCGCCACCGCCGGAGGCAATGCCCCCGACCTCATCCAGATGGACCAGCTCTACCTCGCCTCGTACGCCTCGCGAGGGAGCCTCGCTGACCTCGGCTCGCAGCCCCAGCTCGACACCTCAGCGCTGGAGAAGCCTGTGCTCGAGATGGGGACGTGGGACGGGACCTTCTACGCGATGCCGATCTCGACCACCTCGACGGGGCTGCTGGTGAACACGGACCTGGTCGAGGAGATCGGCGTTCCTCTGCCGGACACCACGACCTGGACGTGGAAGGAGTTCGAGTCGTGGGCACAGGAGGTCACGGAGGCTTCGCCGGACGACACCTACGGCACGAACATCATGTACAACGAGTTCACGCTGCAGCTCTTCGCCCGCCAGCACGGCGATCAGCTCTTCTCCAAGGACGACATCGTGATCCAGCCCGAGACGCTGGCCGCGTACTTCCAGCTCGCGCTCGACTGGACTGCGGCAGGTGCCGCGCCGTCGGCGTCGATCACCGCCGAGACCGTCAGCCTGCCGCTTGACCAGACACTCTTCGCGACCAGCAAGACCGCGGCGGTCTTCACACCCTCGACGATGATCACGGCCTACGCGGCGGCCGTCGACGCTGAGCTCGAGCTGGTGCCGCTGCCGACACCCGACGAGGACACGACGAAGTACGACTACTTCAAGCCGGGGATGTACTGGTCGGTGTCGTCGGGCAGCGCGCACCCTGCCGAGGCAGCGCTGCTCGTCGACTTCCTGGTCAACGATCCTGAAGCAGCAGAGATCATCGGTACGGAGCGAGGCATCCCGGCCAACTCGGAGGCGCTCGAGACACTCGGGGGCGACCTCACGTCGGAAGAGCACAAAGCTGCGGAGTTCGCCGAGCAGCGCACCCCCCACCTGGGTGCGGCCCCGGCCATCGTGCCGAACGGCGCGTCCGACATCGAGACGGTGCTCGCGCGGTACCTGCAGGACGTCATCTTCGAGGAGCAGACGCCGACGGAAGCGGCGAACGCCCTGATCGCCGAGGTCCAGGCCTCGGTCGAGGCCGCCCAGTGAACGGAGGAACCATGCTCAAGGTCGGGATCATCGGTACGGGTGGAATCTCCCGCGCACACGTCGACGGGTACCGGCGTTTCGCGGGCGAGTGCGAGATCGTCGCCCTCTGCGACGTCGTTCCCGGAAAGTCGACAGCGGCGCGAGACGAGCTCGGTCTCGTGTCGGCACGGGCCTACGAGCAGGTCGAGGACATGCTCGCGGCCGAGGAGCTGGACCTCGTCAGCATCACCACGCCGCCGTCCACCCATGCCGAGCTGACGATTGCGGCCCTGCGAGCCGGCGTCGACGTGCTCGTCGAGAAGCCGATGGCGCCATCGCTCGAGGAGTGTGACGCGATGATCGCGGCCGCCACCGAGAGCGGCAGGCTCCTGTCCGTGGTCGCGCAGAACCGCTTCCGCGACGATATGGCCAGCTTGAAGGAGGTGCTGGACTCGGGGCTGATCGGCCCTGTCGCCCATGCACACGTGAACTCTGCTTGGTGGCGTGGCACCACCTACTACGACCTGTGGTGGCGTGGCACGTGGGAGTCCGAGGGTGGTGGGTGCACGCTCAACCATGCGATACACCACCTGGACCTCACGTTGTGGATGCTCGGCACGCCCCGCGCGGTCACCGGGGTGCTGACCAACGCCCAGCACGAGAACTCGGAGGTCGAAGACCTGTCGATCGCCGTCCTGCAGTACGACCGCGCGCTCGCTGAGGTGACGAGCTCCGTGGTGCACCACGGCGAGGAGCAAGCCATCGTCGTGCAGGGGCAGCACGCCAGTGTCGCCCAGCCGTGGAAGGTCGTGGCCGACGTCGCCGAGGCCAACGGATTCCCCGTCCAGGGCGGCGACCCCGCGCGCGTCGGCAAGATCGAGGCGCTAGCAGCCTCACGGCGGCCGCTGGAGCACGAAGGGCATGCCGGTCAGATCGGGGACATGCTCGCCGCGGTCCACGACCGTCGTCGGCCTGCCGTCGACGGCGCTGACGGGCGCCGTGCGATCGAGCTCGTGACGGCGATATATCAGGCGAGCATCGAACGACGCACCGTCGACCTGCCGTTGCCGGCCGACGACCCCTACTACCGAACCGGCACGCTCGTCGAGCGTGCGCCGCGCTTCTTCGACAAGACGACGGCGGCGTCGGAGCTGCCTGGTGCGATCACGGTCGGCAGCAGCGCCGGCGGCGGTGACCGGTGAAGAAGCACATGTCGGACGGGAGGATCGGATGACGATGACCAGTGGGGCTGCATACGCGCCGGAACCCATACCTGCACCGGTCGTCGGGCCGGGTGACTTCGTCTTCGGCGCGGCGCGCCTCGACCACGGGCACATCTACGGGATGTGCGAGGGTCTGGTCGCCGCCGGGGCGACGCTCAAGTGGGTCTACGACCCAGACCGCGAGAAGGTCGAGGCCTTCCGCGCTCGGTTCCCCGACGTGCGCGTCGCCCGGAGCGAGGAGGAATTGCTCGACGATGACGCGGTGCGGCTCGTCGCAGGCGCCGCGATCACGTCGGAGCGGTGTGCGCTGGGCCTGCGCGTCATCGCGGCGGGCAAGGACTACTTCACGGACAAGGCGCCCCTGACCACCCTCGACCAGCTCGAGGCCGCCCGGGAGGCGACCGCGCGGACAGGGCTGAAGTATGCCGTCTACTACTCCGAGCGGATCCACGTCGAGGCCGCGGTGCTGGCCGGCCAGCTGATCGACAGGGGGGCCATCGGCCGCGTGCTCCAGGTCGTCGGTCTCGGACCGCACCGGTTGGGCACGGGAAGGCCCGACTGGTTCTTCGAGAAGGAGAAGTACGGCGGCATCTTGTGTGACATCGGCAGCCACAACTTCGAGCAGATGCTGCACTACGCCGGAGCCAAGGACGCCCAGATCACGCACGCTGCGATCGCGAACTACGAGCACCCGGAGCACCCGGGCCTGGACGACTTCGGCGAGGCCGGTCTGATGATGGACAACGGCGCCACAGGCTACTGTCGTGTCGACTGGTTCACCCCGGACGGTCTGAGCACGTGGGGCGACGGACGCACGTTCGTCCTGGGCACCGAGGGCTATCTTGAGCTGCGCAAGTACGTGAACGTCGGCATGGATCAGAGCCCGGGCCACGTGTTCCTCGTCGACGGACGGGGCGAGCACCATCTGACCACTGACCGCAAGGTCGGCTTCCCGTACTTCGGCGAGCTCGTGCTCGACTGCCTCGAGCGGACCGAGACTGCGATGACGCAGGAGCACGCCTTCAAGGCAGCCGAGCTGAGCGTTCTGGCGCAGGAGCGCGCGAGGGTGCTCACGCCGTAGCCCGACGGATGCCTGTCCTGGGCCGCGTCTCACCAGTGCGGGACAGGGCGCGGACACCGCCAGGTGGTGGGTCGGTCGCTGTCATGGCGACCGGCCCGTTGCTTCGGACACCATCCGGCACCCGTGGGATGCCGTCCCTCTCGCGGTGCAATCGGACGGCACACGCCAACTCGCCGATGTTCTGGCCGGCATCCGCGTCCCGCGCCCGAGACCCGGACGCCGCGCGCCCGACCCGACGTTGTGGCTCTCGGCGTGCATCGACGGAGTGTTGGCCCGACGACCAGCCCCTCCGCACCGAGACGGTCGAACCTGATCGCCCCGTCGGCAGGTGTGCACGCGAGACCGCGTTGCCAGTGACGGGAGATCGACGGGCCCCACCCGTCGGAGCGCCCGAGGGCTCGGCCCGCCGTCCGCGGACCGAGCCCTCGGGCATCCTCTGAGGTCAGTGCGGGGCCACCTCCAGCATGAACTCGACGGTGCGGGTGTTGCCCGCCACGTCGTGCACAACCAGCGTGTTCTCCCCCTCCACCGCACCGAATCTGCCCGGCTCGACAAAGTTGAGATCCGACCAGGCGTTGTCCGAGAGGTCCTTCTCGGTGCCGTTGAGCATGATCTTGTCCACCAGGCCGCCCGCGTCGTGGAGCTTGAAGCTCACCAGCGAGTACGTACCGTCTGCACCGATCGTGAACGACTCGCCCTTCTTGACTGTCGCCGTCGGCGGCGTGGAGTCACCGTCACCGGACCCGGTGTCGTCGCTGACCAGGTCCCAGATCGCGATCTCGTTCACCATGACAGTCCCCGTCCCGGCGTTCGCCATGTCGACGTTGATCGTCAGATACCCGTTCGCCGCCGTCGTGATCGCATCGACGGTGATCGGGTTGGTGTGGTCACGCGAGAACAACGTGGGTTCGAGAGCGGTGACTTCGTTCCCGGTGCCTTCGTTGAACGTCACGGTCGCCTCGTACCCACGGTCGACCTGGCTGGCCCAGCCCGTGGCGATGGTGAGTCGCACGCGGTACTCGCCGTCCTCCAGCTGGAACTTGTACGGTACGCCCGCGCGGTCCTCGAGGGGCTCGAGCTGGTCCTTGGCATAGCGGTAGGTCTGTGCGGCTGGGCTCTCGTCGGTGTAGCCGTTGTTCTCGGCGGGCCATGTCTCCTCGCCGGTCAGGAGGTCTGGGTAGCCCGACGACGGTGCGGCGGAATCCTCGACACCCCAGTGCTTACCGGTAGCGGGATCGGGTCCGAAGAACTGGTCCGTCACGGAGTTGTACGCACCGTGCTCGGCGCCCGGACTGAGGGTGGCCGGGTCGATGTCGCCCGCATCCACGGAGTACAGGATCTCGCCGAGCTCGAGCCAGGTGGCGTGGACCGTCAGATCCTGCTCCACGACCGTCTCGGGCGTGACGTTCCCGCCGCTGCGGTCGGGCGATGTGTTCCACCCGGCGAACATGTAGCCCTCACGGGTGGGAAGGGGCGGCAGTGCACCGATCTCGTCGCCGGCCTGCAGCGAGAAGTCGGAGTCGATCGGGCGGTCCGCGCCGTTGCTCTCGAACGACACCTGCACCGAGTCCGACGCGACGCCCGCGCCCGCCAGCTCCACGTCTTGGATCCCGATGGCGTATCCAGCGCTCGCAGTGTTCTTGCCAGCGCCGACAATGCGATAGCTCAACTCGTGCGCGCCCGCGCTCAGGTGGACGGTGCCGTGGTCGAACTCGAGACTGCGTGTCTCGTCTGCGTAGAGGTCCACAGGGGTACCCGTCGAGTCGCCGTCGACGTACAGCTGCACGAACCCGCCGCGGTCCGCCTGCACGAAGTTGGTGGTGAGACCGTAGACGCCCGACTCGTCGACGTCGATGCCGTAGGTGACGACGTCACCCGTCTCGGTCGCGATCTCCGCGCCCGACTCGTCGACGTACGAGCTCGGCCGGCCACCCGTGTACCACTCGTAGGTGGTGTCCCCCAAGTACGCGGTCTGCGACCGGACCTCACCGGTCGCCGTGACCTCGACGGGCTGGGCGCCCACGCCCTCGAGGGCGCCGAACGTCGTCGGGTCGCCCGAAGGCGGAGTGGCGACGATCTTCGCAGCGGTGCGGCCCGGCAGCTCGAGGCTGAACGTCGCCGACCCGTCAGTGATCGCGACGTTGCGCGTCAGTACCGGATCGGTGCCGTAGGACGGCGTCGCGAGCGTTTCGTCGATCAGCTCGGTGCGCACCTTGATGTGTCCGTCGACAGCGAGCCCGGTCGGGATGTTCTCGAGCGTGACGGGGACGATCTTGGCGTCCTCTTCCCAGTTCCCGATGAGGGCTCCGGACCGGTTGACCTCCGGGTCACTGTCGTAGGTGGCGACGACGTCAATCTCCGACCGGTCGGCCTGCGTCCCGACCTTCCTTCCTGTCATGTCCCAGTAGGCGTCGTAGACGTACCAGAGACCGGTGGCCATCTTGCCGTTGTCGTCGAAGGTCGCCATCTCACCGAGGTACCCGCGAGCGTTCGGATCGTCACCGGCCAGACCCCACTGGGAGCGTAGGCCGAACCTCAGGGTGCTGACCTCGGAGGCGCGTTCGAGCCCGCTGAGATACGACACAGCGAGTCCGGTGTTGTAGTTCCCCTGAGCGCGCCGTCCGGACTCCGTCGTGCTGTATCCGCTGCCCTGGTACTCGGTGATGGCGAAGGGCATCACCGGGATGTCGTTGTCCTCGAGCCACGTCGTCAGACGCGTCGCGTGCTCCTCGATGTCGAGCGGGTTCCGCGACAGCTCGTGCCAGGCGAGCACGTCGGGGATGCAGTCGTTCGCCTTGCAGTACGTCAGGAACTGGGTCATGTAGTCCCAGTTGAAGCCCGCGAGCTCGGGGGCCTGGCTGCGCGCGTCCGGGTCGATCGCCTTGAGGTTCTGGTGCGCGTACTTGTGCGCCTCGAAGTAGGCGTTCCGGTCGTTCCACTGGAGATCAGGCTCGTTCCAGAGGACCCACGAGTACACGTCGATGTCGAGCCGCTCGGCTTCGGCGAGCTCCCACTCCATGTACTCCTCGTACAGTGCACCCTGATCCTTGCGGGCCAGTGCCTTCCAGTCGGTGTTCCCGTTGTCGTACTCCCCGGCCGCGACTTTTCCCTTGAAGCCGTAGTACGTGCCGATCATCTGCGTCGCACCGGGGTTGATCTGCTGGAGACGATCCTGCGTCGGCTCCTCGAAGAAGCCCGGCAGGTTCACGTAGTAGTCGTTCGACCGGCTGCTGAAGTCCATCCCGCGGACCGCGTTGATGTTGACCCCGTCCGTCAGCCACTGGGCCGGGCTGCGTTCGTCGAACGGGTGCAGGTTCCCTCCACCGACGTGTGCCGCCTCACCGGCATCGACTCCGTAGTCGATGATGACGGAACGGGTGGACGCAGCTGCTGCCGCGGTGGTCTCCGTCACCGGTCCGGTCGCGGCTCCGCTGGTCAGGGGGATGGACCCCAGCGCCAGTGTGGCGCCGAGGGCCGCGGCAGTCGCCACGGTCGCTCTCTGTCGCACGTCGTCTCCTTTGACTCTGTCAAGGAGGGCACGTCTGCCAACGGGTTGGCAGCACCGCTGCATCCTCCTTGATGCCAGCTGGTCGCATCGCTTCCGATCGAAGTGATACGTATGCATGGTACGTATCACTAATTGTGCGGCGCGATCCGTTCCGCGTCAAGACGGTGCAGGTGGTTGCCCGGTCTGGAAGGGCGGGGTATCTCTGAGGGCTTCGTCCTGCCCCTGCACTGCGCGAGACCTGCGCCCGGACGAGGCAGTCAGCCGGGCGCCGTGCCGGTCGACCCGCGCACGACGAGCCGGGTCGGCAGGGCGACGTCCCGGTCCGACGGTGGCACACCCGCTTCGTCGGCACCGCCCGTCCCGTCGAGGATCCCCAGCAGCTGCGCGGCGGCCCGGGCACCGAGCTCCTCGGCGGGCACCGCGACGGTGGTGAGCGCGGGCGTGGTGAGGTCGGCGCCGAACACGTCGTCGTGCCCCACGACGCTCAGACCGTCGGGTACCCGCACCCCCGTCTCGGTGAGTCGGTCGAGCGCGCCGAACGCGACGAGGTCGTTGTAGGCGAGCAGCGCGGAGGCGCCCGCGCCCCGGGCGGCGTCCGCGGCGGCCGGGCCGGCGTCGCGCCGCGGTGCGTGGTGGCCCAGGTCGGTGAACCGCACACCGAGGCGTGCACAGGTCTCGACGACGGCGCGGCGTCGCCGTTCGTCGGACCACGAGGTCGACGGCCCGCCCGCGTAGGCGACGTGCCGGTGGCCGTGCCGTGCCAGGTGCTCGACCGCCGCCTCGACCCCTTCGGTGCCGGTCGTGACGGCCGGGACCGCGGCGTCGGCCGCTTCCCGGTTGATCACGACGAGCGGGACCCGCCGTGCCCACCCGGCCAGCGCGGCGCGGTCGAGGCGCGATGCCGCCAGCACGATGCCGTCCACCCGGCCCGCCAACGCCTCCAGCACCTGCTCCTCGGACCGGGGCTCCTCCTCGACGTCGGCGACCACCTGCACCACGTCGTGGGCGCGCAGGTGCCGGGTCGAGCCGCGGACGAGCGACATGAAGAACGGGTTCGTGAGGTCCGGCACGACGAGCGCGACCGTGCCGGAGTGGCCGGAGCGGACCTGACGGGCGGCGACGCTGGGCACGTACCCCAGCTCGTCGGCGGCCTGCTGGACGCGCGCCGTCGTCGGGGGACTCACCCGTCCGGGACGGTGCAGGGCGCGGGAGGCCGTGGACACCGAGACTCCCGCGCGCGCGGCGACGTCGGCGAGCGTGGCCCGGCGGGTCACGTGCCGGCCGCCGGGTCGACGGACCGCGACTCGACCCACCGGTCGTCGACCGGCGGCCGTTCGTCGCCGAGCGTGAGGTAGAGCCGGTCGACCCGCAGCCCCGCCTTCCGGGCCAGCACGGACAGCACGTGCAGGCCGGCCGTGAGCTCGACGTCCGTGAGCTCGTGCCACACCCACGCCTGGGCGGTGCCGAAGCTGAACATTTCCCCGCCGCAGAACTGGTCCTCGGGCGGCAGCGGCGTGCCGTCCACGGCGAGGGTCAGCGCGTCGTCGGTGTCGGCGTCGAACTTCACCAGCACCCACACGGCGTACGTGCCGGGCCGGGGGACCTCGACGCGCAGGTGCAGGCCGGGAGCGAGGTGCGGGTCGTCCCAGCGGCGTCCGGGGGCGTCGACGTGCATCGCGAGCCCGGTGCGCCCGTCGGTCTCCGCCTGGGTGTGCGTCCAGCCCACCACCGGCTCGTCGGTGCTCGGTGTGGTCCACGCCCCGGGTGCCTGGCGCAGCGTGCGCTCCGCCTCCAGGGCGAGCACGCCGCCGTCGGCCACCGCGACGCCGCTCGAGAGCTGGGCGAGCACGTCCTTGGTGCCGGCCGGGCCGGGCCCGTACCGTTCGGGGCCGAGCCGCGGCTGGGCGACGACCTCGTTCCGCGTGAAGGTGGTGGGGGTCGACCAGTACGCGCGCGGCACGAACACCGCCTGGTGCGGAGGGACCTCGTCGGGCAGCACGCCGTAGAGGTTCCGCGCGACCCGGTCCAGCGCGTCCAGGTCGACCGACGCCGGGTCCGGGTCCTCCGGCCAGGACGCGGGCCGGCCGGCGCGCGCCGACGACGGCGGAGGCAGCGCCCCGCTGCGACGCTCGCCGGTCCACAGCACGAGCGAGGACAGCGAGAACCGCGCATCGACGACGTGCAGGCGCACGGTGTGCGCCCCGGCGGTGAGGAACGGCAGCCGGAGCGTCAGTCGCTCGACGTTCTCCACGACGGCCTGCGCCCACACCCCGCGGTGCTCGTCGGTGGTGGGGGACTCGACCACGACGGCGGGCTCGTCGTCCACGGACACCCCGACGCGCAGGCGGCCGGCGGCGTCCAGACCGGGGAACCGGAACAGCTCCAGCAGGTGAGCGCCCGCGGTCTCGAGGTGCACGCGGAAGCCCACCGTGCCGCCGTCGGGCAGCCGGGCCGGGTCGGCGCTCGCGGCGTGGCCGTGCGCCTCGAGCAGGCCGCCGCCGCCACGGCCCAGGCCGGGGACCACGACCCAGGAGCTCTCCGCGGTGTCGCGCCGCTCGTCCGGCGCGTCGGCAGGGAGGGACACACAACCGTCGGCCTCCAGCGCGCACCCGTCCTCGGGTGCCGAGCCGTCGGCGCCGGCGGGGCGGCGGGTCCGCACCGGGACGACGACGGTGCTGCCGTCGGTCTCGCAGCGCACGACGATCTTGCCCGCCCGGTCGGCGGCGTCCTGCGGCACGCGGACCGGGATCCGGCGCTCGGTGGTGACGGTGAACCGGGCGACACCGGACCCCGTGCCCAACTCGATCCACGGGTCGGCCTCGAGGGTGACCTCGATCGGCCCGGCACCGGTGGTGAACACCTCGATCCACTTCGACCGGGTGCCGTGGGCCGCGAAGTCGAGGGCGGGCGCGTCCCCGGGCAGCTCCTCGCCCCACACGACGACGCCGAGCCCCGGCGCGCCGATCTCCAGGGCCGGCCGGGCGGGCGGGAACAGGGCGGTGGCCGGGGGCGGGAAGTCCTCCGGCGTCATGATCCCGTCCCACTTCCCGCCGGACATGACGGTGTTGTACGCGCGGATCATGGCGCGCTTGTACCCGTCGAACGTCCGGGACAGGGCGAGGTGGTGGTCGGCGGCGGCCATCTTGCCCTGGGCGTACGCGAGCGCCGAGCGGTCGGCGTGCACGAACTGGGCGTTGGTCAGGTACGAGGCGTGCACCCGCAGGCCGACGAGCTGGAAGAACGCGTCCCGCTCCGCCGCGGGCAGCCCGGTCCAGACGGCCGACACCTCCTCGGCCAGGTGCCGCAGGCGGTCGAGCCGCCGGGCCGCCTCGTCGCCGGACGCCGTCTGCGAGAAGGCCCGGGCGGACAGGTGCTCGATCTTGCGCACGTCGGTGAGCTGGGCGAACTCCTCGACGACCGGTCCGATCCGCGCGCCGATGCCGCCGGAGAAGGACCGGTCGAGCCACTCGCGGGTCCATGCCGAGACGTCGGCCGTCGTCGCTGGGGCCCGGTGCGTGCCGCCCTCCACGGGGCTCTCCACGGGCCCTTCCGCGCGGCCGACCTCCCACGCGTACCGGAGGAAGAACTCGGTGTCCTGCTCGAGCGGCTTGAGGGCACCGACGTTGTCCACCCACAGGGTGCGGATGCCCCGGTCCCAGGCCGTGCGCAGCTCGTTCTTCATGTGCGCGAGCGGCATCGAGGAGATGAACAGGTAGCTGCGCGCCGGGGGCGACCAGTACGACGAGTGGTAGTACAGCCCGTGGCCGCCGCGCCGCCGTCGTTCGTCCTCGTCGGGGAACCGGCGGACGTGCCCGAAGCTGTCGTCCGACCAGATGAGCGTGACGTCGTCGGGGATCTCGACGCCGTCGTCGTAGAGCGGCAGCACCTCCTTGTACGGGACGAAGCACTGCAGCTCGCCGACGGCGTGCTCGGCGCCGAGCTCGTGGGCGAGGAGCGCTCGCTGGTCGTCGATCAGCCGGTTCAGGAGCGTGACGCGCGCGCGGTGCTTCTCGTCCGGCGAGAGGTCGGCGTCCTCGTCGATGCGCGAGGTGACGAACCCGGAGTCGTGGATGCCGCGCATGCCGACGGTCCAGCCGACCTCGTAGTCGGCGTTCTGCTGGATGCTCTCCCGCCAGTACTGGTGCAGCAGGTCGCGGTTGGCGCCCTCGATCGAGTAGTCGTACTCGACGTGGCGGCCGGCCCGGGACTGCTCGGCGGCCCAGGGGGCCCACTCGTGCTCGTTGGAGCGCAGCAGCATGTCGCAGTGGCTGGTCCCGATGACGATGCCGGCCTCGTGCGCGAGCCGGCCGTTCTCCGGGTCCGCGTTGAACGCGTTGACGTGCATGGCGGGCCACAGGTAGTTGCCCTTGAGGCGCAGGACGAGCTCGAACACGTGGGCGTAGAGGGTCGGCCCGATGGTGCCGTCCGGGGTGTGCTTCCGTGCCCAGGCGTCGAGCTCCTCCTCGTCGTTGAGGAAGATGCCGCGGTAGCGCACCGAGGGTCGGTCGGCGTGGTCGGTGTCGCACGCGACGGTGAGGTGCTCGCGCTCGCGGACCGGCACGTCGGCGAACCAGTGCCACGGCGAGACGCCGGCGCGCTCGCACAGGTCGTAGACGCCGAAGACGGTGCCGCGCCGGTCGGCGCCCACGATCCAGAGCTGGTCGCCGACCGCCCGGACGAGGAACGCCTCCCACGCCGGGGCGCCGTCGTGGTCGAGGAGCGCGGCGACGTCGAGGCGGCCGTCGGCGACGGCGTCGTCCACCAGGCGGCTCGTGCCGAGCGTGCCGACGACGACGGTGGCGCGGTCCGCGTGCTCGCCCTGCTTCACCGTGGCCCCCGGGCAGACGCGGCCGAGGTCGTCGACGAGGTGACCGACGGCGCGGAACACGGCGGTGGGCTCGGCCGGGTCGACGGCGATCATCGTCGTGGTGCCGGGCGTGGCCAGCGTGGTGCCGGCGCGGTCGTCGATGACGTAGCTCATGCGACGACCCTAGGGTGCAAACGTTTGTCGGTCCAGCAATCCCGCTGTGCTTGACCCCGGGCGAGTTGCGTGACAACGTTTGCCATCGGCGAGGAAGCGGAGGACGGCGATGGAGCACACCTGGCGATGGTTCGGCCCGCGGGACCCGATCACCCTGGCGGACGTCCGCCAGACCGGGGCGACCGGCGTCGTGACGGCGTTGCACGACGTCCCCAACGGCGAGGTCTGGACCGTCGAGGCGATCACCGAGCGCCGCGAGATGATCGAGGCGGCCGGCCTGCGCTGGTCGGTCGTGGAGAGCATCCCCGTGCACGACGACGTCAAGCGTCGGGCCCCGGGCTACGAGCGGTGGCTCGAGACGTACGCCCAGAGCGTGCGCAACGTCGCGGCCTGCGGCATCGATGTCGTCTGCTACAACTTCATGCCGGTCCTGGACTGGGTCCGCACGGACCTGGCCTACCCGCTGCCCGACGGCGCGCTGGCGCTGCGGTTCGACCAGGACGCCTTCGCCGCGTTCGACCTGTTCCTGCTCCGGCGGCCGGGCGCCGAGGACGACTACACGGACGCCGAGTTCGACCGGGCGCGTCGGCACCTCGACGCCATGACGCCCCCGGAGGTCGACCGGCTCGTCGCGACCGTCTCGGCCGGGCTCCCGGGCTCGGAGGAGACGTGGACGCTCGACGGGCTGCGTGCCGAGCTCGCCGCCTACGCCGAGGTGGACGAGGCGTCCCTGCGCGCGGCGCTCGTCGAGTTCCTCGAGGCGATCGTCCCCGTCGCCGAGGAGTGCGGCGTCCGCCTCGGTATCCACCCCGACGACCCGCCGCGCCCCGTGCTCGGCCTGCCGCGGATCATGTCCACCGCCGCGGACGCGCGCTGGCTTCTCGACGCCGTCCCGAACCCGGCGAGCGGGCTCACGTTCTGCACCGGCTCCTTCGGCGTGCTGCCCGAGAACGACCTCGTCGCGATGGTCGACGAGCTTGCTCCCCGCATCCACTTCGCGCACCTGCGCTCCACCCGCCGCGAGGCCGACCCGCGCACCTTCCACGAGGCGTCCCATGTGGGCGGGGACGTCGACATGGTGGGCGTGATCGACGCCCTGGTCCGTGAGGAGCTGCGTCGCGAGGCCGAGGGCGGAGCCCGCATCCCGATGCGCCCGGACCACGGCCACCTGCTGCTGGCCGAGCAGGCCTCCGAGCGCGCGTCGGCCGTCCCCGGCTACTCCCTGGTCGGGCGGCTCAAGGGGCTCGCCGAGCTGCGCGGCGTCGAGCTGGCGGTGCGGCACCAGCGCTGACCTCGCCCCCGAGCGGTGTTCCGGAGGAGCGGACCAGCGGGTCCACGTCCGCGTACGCGTCGGTCTGCTCGGCGGGGCCGGTCGTGTCCCAGACGCGCGCGGTTCCCGGGGCGTCGGTCCAGGCGGTCCACCCGGGGTCGAGCGTGCGGACGAACGCCGCCGCCGCGCCGTGCACGTCGTCGGCCAGGTGCTGCGGGGGATCGTCCCCGGCGATCGCGTCGACCCCCGGCGCCCCGAGGACGTCGAAGAAGAACGGCACGTCGAGGCAGTGCAGCGCGATGCCGTGCGTCGGGGACGGCCAGGAGAACCGGTAGGTCCAGGTCGCTGCGGGTCCGGCCGCGTCGCCGCGGGCCCGGGCGATCTGCACCACCTCGCGCCGGAACACCATGTCGGTGACGAACCTGCCGAGGAGCCGCGTCGTGCCCTGTGCACGCAGGTCGGCGTTCGCCTCCAGGTAGGCGCGTCGCCGGGCCCGCGGGACTCTCAGCAGGGTCAGGGCGAGGTTCGGAGGGATCCACCGGAGCAACCGCCGGCTGCCGTCGAGCACCATCGAGAACTCGTCGTCGGCCGTACCGAGCACGAGCGGCTTGTCCGCACCGACCCCGGCGCGGAGAGACGCGCTCGTCGGGCGGGGGATCAGGTCGCCGTCCACGACCGGGCCCAGGGAGATGCTGTTGGTCAGCTCGTCGACGGCGATCGTGAGCGGCCCGCCCGGAGGCCGTGCCGCCTTCTTCTGCAGCTCGACGACCCGGGCTCCTAGCGCGCTCCGGAAGCCGTCGAGCGTGGGAGGGACACCGAGGGCCTCGCCGAGGCGTCCCGCGACCTGGCGGGCGCGGTCCTCGGCGACGTCTGCGAGGGCGCCGGACAGGCACCACGCGGCACGGAAGAGGTGCTGGGCCGCCGGCATCCCGAGCAGCGTGAGCACCGCACCACCGCCGGCCGACTGGCCGGCGATCGTCACCCGGTCCGGGTCGCCACCGAACGCCGCGATGTTCTGCTGCACCCACTCCAGCGCGAGGAGCCAGTCGCGCACGCCCCGGTTCGACGGAGCGCCGTCGATCCATCCGAAGCCGTCGAAGCCGAGCCGGTACGACAGCGTCACGGTGACGACGCCGTCGCGCGCGAACCCTGCGCCGTCGTACCAGGGGCTCGCCGGCGAGCCCGAGGTGTAGCCGCCGCCGTGGACGTAGACGAGCACGGGCAGGCGCGCGCCGACGCCAGGGTCCGGGGTGAAGACGTTGACGTTCAAGGTGGCGTCGCCGGCGACGGACGGTTCGGGGATGAGCGTGATGCCGGTGTCCCCACGTTGCGGCGTCGGGCCGAACGCGGTCGTGTCGCGCACACCGTCCCATCCCGCGTGCGGTACGGGGGCGGCGAGACGGCGGTCACCCGTGGGCGGTGCGGCGTAGGGGATGCCGAGGAATACGGCCAGCGGTGTCCCGGTGTCTCCCCGCCACGTTCCGCGCACGCGGCCGCCGCGCGTCGCGACCTCGGGATCTGTGCTCACCACGCGTGGCCCCCCTCGTCGTCCGACGAGGCCAGCGTAAGCGGAGGCCGTTCCGCGGGCCCGGACGACCCGTCGTCGCCACCGGCGAGGCCGCCCGGGAGCGACTGCGCGAGGATGGTCCGGATGGGCACCGAGACCACGCCGGGGCGACGGCCCGGCCCGGCGGCACGCCGGGCGCGCGCCGCCGTCGCCGCGCTGTTCCTCACCAACGGAGCGCTGTTCGCGAACCTGCTGCCCCGCTACCCGGAGATCAAGACGTCCCTGGAGCTCACCAACACGGTCTACGGCCTCGCCGTCGTCGCGTTCTCGGCGGGTGCGGTCGCGTGCGGGCTCGCGGCAGGCCCGCTGGTGCGCCGGTTCGGCTCCGCGCGCGTCGCTGCGTTCGGCACGCTGCTGACGGCGGTCGGGGTGCTGTGCGCCGGGCTGTCCCCGACGCTCGGCCTGTTCGTCGGCGCCCTGTTCGTCGCGGGCGGGTCGGACGCGCTCACCGACGTCGGTCAGAACGCCCACGGCCTGCGCGTGCAGCGCCGGTACGGCCGGTCGATCTTCAACTCCTTCCACGCCCTGTGGTCGATCGGGGCCGTGGTCGGCGGGGGGATGGCAGCCCTGGCGATCACGCTCGGCGTCCCCCTCGGTGTGCACCTCGCCGTCTCGGGTGCACTGTTCTCCACCGTGGCGTTCGTGGCGCTGCGCTTCTGCCTGCCGGGGCTCGACGGCGCGGAACGGGCGGACGAGGAGCGAGTCGCCACGGCGCGGAGTCTCGCCCCCCGGAGTCGACGGCCTCAGCGCCCGAACAGCCGGGCGAGGAACCCTCCGGTCGGGGCCTCGTGGTCGTGCCCGCCGCACCACTGCGCGGCGGGCACGCTGCGGCGCACGTCGTCGACGTGCTGGCCGCAGCCGCTCCAGGTGGTCTTGCCGCAGGTGCGGCAGGTGACGGGTCGACACATGGTGGTGCTCCTTCGGTCAGGCGAGGGTGAGGAAGAGCTTCTCGAGCTCGTCGGCCGTCAGGCCGTCCTCGGTGGTCTGGTCGGGGTCGGACAGGCAGTCCTGCATGGCGGTGGAGATGACGGCGTAGCCCGCCCTGTCGAGGGCGCTGGAGACGGCGGAGAGCTGGGTGACGACGTCGCGGCAGGGCTTGCCGGTCTCGACGGCGGTGATGAGGGCGTCGAGCTGGCCGCGGGCGCGCTTGAGCCGGTTGGCGATCTTGCGCTGGGCCGCGGGGTCCGGGATGGCCATGAGGGGTCTCCTGAGGTGTCAGCCGGCGAGCGCCGGTTCGTGGGTGGTGAGCAGCTCGTCGGCGGCGGGGCCGAGGGCGGCGCGCAGCGTGAGCATCCCGCCGGACAGCGACGCGGAGTCGAGACCGGCCTGCACGAGGACGCGGTGGGCGATGTGCGACCGCACGCCGGAGCCGCACAGCGCCCGGACGGGCCGGCCGGCGGCGGCCTCCCGGACCTCGTCGAGGCGTTCGCGCAGCTCGGTGTGCGGGACGTTGAGCGACCCGGGGAGGTGACCGGTCGCGAACTCGGCGCGGCTGCGGACGTCCAGGACGAGCGCCTCGGCCGTCACCGCGTCGAGCTCCGCGACGTGCCAGGTCCGCAGCGTGCCGTCGAGCACGTTGCTCGCCGCCATCCCGGCGAGGTTCACCGGGTCCTTGGCGGCGCCGTACGGCGGGGCGTAGGCGAGGTCCAGGTCGATGAGGTCCTCGACGTGCAGGCCGGCGCGGAGCGCGGTCGCGAGCACGTCGATGCGCTTGTCGACCCCGGCACGGCCGACGGCCTGCGCGCCGAGGAGGCGGCCGTCGTCGGCGCCGAAGTGCACGACGAGGTGGATCTGCTCGCCGCCGGGGAACCAGCCGACGTGGTGGCTGGGGTGCAGGTGCAGGGTGTGGAAGGCGGTGCCCGCCGCGGCGAGCGCGGCGCGGTTGGCCCCGGTGGTGGCGGCGGTGAGCTTGCCGACGCGGACGACGGCGGTCCCGACGGCCGCGGGGATCGGCCGGGCGGACGCCGGGCGCAGGATGTGGTCCGCGACGAGGCGTCCGGCGCGGTTCGCCGGTCCCGCCAGCGCGACCGGGCGCCGCGCGCCGGTGACGGCGTCGGTGCTGACGGTCGCGTCACCGACCGCCCACACGTCGGGGAGGTTGGTGCGGCCATGCTCGTCGACGACGATCGCACCGCGCTCGGTCTCGACACCGGCCCGTTGGAACACCTCGGTGTCGGGACGGACGCCCACTGAGAGGACGACGAGGTCGGCGGCGGCGTGCGTGCCGTCGGCGAGGACGACGACGTCGTGCTCGGACCCGGGAAGGACCTCGGTGGCGGCGACGCCGGCGCGGACGGTCACGCCGAGCCGCCGGAGCTCGTCGGTCACGAGCGACGCGAGCTCGGGCTCCAGCGGAGGGAGCACGTGGTCGGCGAGCTCGACCACGGTGACGTCGAGGCCCTGCTGGGCGAGGGCCTCGGCGGCCTCCAGCCCGATGAACCCGGCGCCGAGCACGACGGCGCGGCGGGCGCCCGCGGTGATCCGGTCCCGCAGGGCGGTGGCGTCGGCGACGGTGCGCAGGGTGCGCACGCGCGGCGAGTCGAGGCCGGGCACCGGCGGTCGGACGGCCTGCGCGCCGGGCGAGAGCAGGAGCGCGTCGTAGCCGAGCGTCTCGGTGCCTGCCACGGTCCGGACGGTGAGCGTGCGGGACGCGGCGTCGAGCCCGACGACGTCGTGCCGCGTGCGCACGTCGAGGTTCAGCGCGGCCCGCAGGGACTCGGGCGTCTGGACGAGGAGGGAGTCGGCGGCAGGGATCTCACCACTGACGTGGTACGGCAGCCCGCACCCGGCGAACGAGACGTGCTCGCCCCGGTCGAGGACGATGATCTCGGCGCTCTCGTCGAGACGCCGCGCCCGGGCGGCGGCGCTCATGCCGCCGCCGACCCCACCCACGATGACGATTCTCATGCGGTCGACGCTAATACCCCCGGGGGTATTTGTCGAACCGCCTGGTCACGCGTTCGTGCGCACCACCATCTTGCCGACGTTGCCGCCGCGCATCATGTCCAGGAAGGCCTGCGGTGCGTTCTCGATGCCGTCGACGACGGTCTCGTCGTAGGCGATCCTGCCCTCGGAGAACCAGCCCGACATGAGCTCCTGGAACCGGGGGGCGTGGTCCATGTAGCTCGGCAGCGTGAAGCCCTGGAGCGTCAGGCTCCGCGTGACGATGTTGGCCAGGTTGTCCGGCCCGGGCGTGCGCTCGGTGTCGTTGTACTGCGAGATGGCGCCGCACAGGGCGACGCGCCCACCGGTGTTCATGCGGTCCAGCGCCGCTTCCAGATGGTCGCCGCCGACGTTGTCGAAGAACACGTCGACGCCGTCGGGCGTGACCTCGCGCAGCTGGCGCCGCACGGGGGCGTCCTTGTAGTTGAACGCGGCGTCGTACCCGTACTTGCCGGTCAGCAGCTCGACCTTCTCGGCCGATCCCGCCGAGCCGATCACTTGCGAGGCGCCGAGCAGGCGGGCGATCTGCCCGACGGCCGTACCCACGGCGCCGGCCGCACCGGAGACGAACACGGTGTCGCCCTCGCGCAGGCCGGCGACGGCGGTGAGGCCGACGTAGGCGGTGAGCCCGGTCAGGCCGAAGATGCCGAGGTAGAGCGACAGTGGCGCGCCGGGGATCTCCGGCACCACCTGGAAGCCGCGGGCGTCCTCCTGGACGACGTCACGCCAGCCGTGCTGGTGCTGGACCACCGCGCCGACCGGGACGTCGTCGGACGCGGACTCGACGACGCGGCCGACGGCGCCGCCCGTCATGGTCTCGCCGAGCGCGAAGGGCGGGACGTAGCTCTTGGCGTCGTTCATGCGGCCCCGCATGTACGGGTCGACGGAGACGAACTCGTTGACGACGCGCACCTGGCCGGGCTCGAGGTCGCCGTAGGTCACCTGGACGGTGCGGAAGGTGTCCTCGGTGGGCCAGCCGGTGGGGCGGGCGGCGAGCTGGACCTGGGTGGACGTGACGTCGGACATGGTGAACCTGCCTTGCTTCGAGGTCGGGTGGGACGAACGTCTCAGAGGAGGAGGCCCGTCGCGAGCGCGACGACGGCGAGCAGCGGCACAACGCCCTGCTTCAGCGCCGCGCCGCGCTTGCCGGGCGACGACACGAGCAGCACCAGGGCGGCGGCCGCCATCGAACCCGTGCCGGCGAGCGTGAGGGCCGTGCCGGCGGCGTCGAGCCCCGAGCCTTCGGTGCCGACGACGGCCAGCACGATGCCGACGGCCGTGACGACCGCGAGGAAGAGGTTGTAGAAGCCCTGGTTGAAGGCCAGCTCGCGGGTCGCGGCGGCCTCCTGCTCGGTGGTGCCGAACACGGCGCGCGCACGCGTGGTCCAGACGACCGACTCCAGCCAGAAGATGTAGACGTGGAGGGCTGCGGCCAGCGCTGCCAGGACGAGTCCGGCGACGGTCATCGGGTGCTCCCTGCTCGGGTGGTGCGGCGGGACGACTTCTGAAACGATCGGTTCACAATATATACTGGAACGATCGTTCCAACAACCGGAGGCGCGCGATGGGCAGGGTGCAGGCGTTCGAGACCGATCGCGTGGTGCGGGCGGCGCTCGGCGTGTTCTGGCGCTCCGGCTTCGAGGCGGCGTCCGTCCCGGCGCTCGAAGAGGCGACCGGGCTGAACCGGTCGAGCATCTATCACGCGTTCGGGTCCAAGCGAGGGCTCTTCGACGCGGCCGTGCAGACCTACCTCGACGACGTCGTCCGCCCCCGGCTCCGCCCGCTGCTCGCCGACCCGGTCGCCCCGGACGCCGTCGTGGACTACTTCACGGGGCTGCGTGACGCGCTCGCACGCACCGGCGAGATCCAGGCGGACAGCGGCTGCCTGCTCGTCAACACCTCCGGCGCGCCGATCTCCCGGGACGAGGCGGTGCGCCGGACCGTGGCCGACTACCGGGCCGAGCTCCGCGCGGCGCTGGGCCGCGGCGTCGACGCCCGGTACCCGGGGCGCGGCCGTGCCGAGCGCGACCGGCTGGCGGACCTGTGCACGTCGCTCGTGGTCAGCGCCTTCGCGCTCGTCCGTGTCGACCCGGACGGTGCGACCGGCTCGCTGGACAGCGCGCTGATGCTGCTCGAGGCCGACACGGGCGCCTGAGCACGATCCACGAGCGTCCCTGTTCGTCAGGAATCAGCACCGGATTCCTGACGAACAGAGACGCTCGTGGCGGATGCCCCCGGCTGAGCGGACCCCGCGAGCGGTAGACGGGGCATTCTCTGCCCGAAGTCGGGCAGATTCTGGACACTCGTGCTCGAGGGGCGCATGATGAACCGGTGACCGATGCCGACCTCGTCTCCCGCGTGGCCCTGACGACGGGCCTGAGCCCGTCCGAGGCTGCGCGTGTGGTCGACGACGTCATCGCCTGGTACGCCGAACCGGTGGAGGACGTCGTCCGACGTCGGCACGCGGCCCTCCAGGCGGCGGGCCACCGCAACGCCGAGATCTACGCGCGCATCGCCGCGGAGCTGCGCGAGCGCGTCGTGGCGGCGCCGGACCTCACCGAGCGCCAGGTCCGCCGGCTCGTCTACGGATAGGCAGCGGGCGCTCGCCCGCAGCCACTCCTCCGCCCCTCTCATCCCTCTCTCAGCCAGGAGCACCCAGCACATGTGCGGAATCGTCGGCTACGTCGGCCCCCAGCAGGCAGCACCCGTCCTCGTCGAGGGCCTGACGCGTCTGGAGTACCGCGGCTACGACTCGGCCGGGATCGCCGTGCTCAACCCGCGCTCGACGGCGCACCCCTCGCGCGTCGTCCGCGCCCAGGGTCGCGTCCGCGACCTCGAGGCCGCCCTGCCCGCGCGTCTGGCCGGCACCACCGGCATCGGCCACACCCGGTGGGCCACCCACGGCGAGCCGAGCGAGCGCAACGCCCACCCGCACACCTCCGGCGACGGTCGCGTGCACGTGGTCCACAACGGCATCATCGACAACTTCGCGACGCTGCGCAGCCGTCTGGCCGACGACGGCGTCGAGCTGACCTCCGACACGGACACCGAGGTGGTCGCCCACCTCGTGGCGCGCGAGCTCGCGACCGGGCTGACCCTGGAGGACGCGGTGCGTGCCGCCGTCGGGCAGATCGTGGGGACCTACGCGCTGGCCGTGCTGGACACCCAGTCCCCCGAGCGGGTGGTCGTGGCCCGCAACGGCTCGCCGTTGCTGCTCGGTGTGGGTGACGGCGAGATGTTCGTCGCCTCGGACCCCGCCGCGATCGTGCGGCACACCAGCCAGGTCGTGCTGCTCGACGACGGCGACTTCGCCACCGTCACCGCCGACGGCTTCCACAGCTTCACCGACGACGAGGCGCGGACGGCGCGGGCCGCCGTCACCATCGACCTCACGGTCGAGGAGCTGGAGCTGGGCGGGCACGACCACTTCATGCACAAGGAGATCCACGAGCAGCCGGAGTCCGTCGAGCGGATGCTCACCGGGCGCCTCGACGACCGCTTCGGCACCGCCAAGCTCGCCGGCCTCAACCTCGAGCCGCGCGACCTGCGCCGCTTCGAGCGCGTCAAGGTGCTCGGCTGCGGGTCCGCCTACTACGTCGGTCAGCTCGGCGCCTCGATGATCGAGGACCTGGCGCGCATCCCCGCCGACGCCGAGCCCGCCAGCGAGTTCCGGTACCGCAACCCCATCATCGAGCCGAGCACGCTCTACGTGGTCGTCAGCCAGTCCGGCGAGACCGCCGACACGCTCTTCGCCGTCCGCGAGGTGCAGCGCAAGGGCGGCACCGTCGTCGGCCTCGTCAACGCCGTGGGCTCGTCCATCGCCCGGGAGGTCGACGGCGGGATCTACCTGCACGCGGGCCCCGAGGTCGCGGTCGCCTCGACCAAGGCGCTGACGCACATGTCCATCGGCTTCGCGCTGCTGGCGCTCACGCTCGGTCGGGTGCACGACCTGTCGTTCGCCGACGGCCGGCGCATCATCGCCGGGCTGCGGGCGATCCCCGGCCAGATCGCCGAGATCCTGGCCGGCGAGGAGGAGCTCGCCGCCGCCGCGAAGGAGCTCTCGACGGCTCCGAGCCTGTTCTTCGTGGGTCGCGTGCGCGGCTACCCCGTCGCGCGGGAGGGGGCCCAGAAGTTCAAGGAGATCACCTACCGGCACGCCGAGGCGTACCCGACGAGCGAGCTCAAGCACGGCCCGCTCGCCCTCATCAGCCCGGAGCTGCCGTCGGTGGCGATCATCCCGGACGACGACCTCGTGGAGCGGAACATCACCGCGGCGCAGGAGATCCGTGCCCGCGGTGGTGCCGTGGTCGCGATCACCCACCCGGGTGTCGAGCTGGGCACTGCGGCGACCGCGCGCATCGAGGTGCCGCGCAACGAGGTCGAGCTGGACCCGATCCTCCTGACCATCCCCACCCAGCTCCTCGGGTACCACGCCGCCGTCGCGCTGGGCGAGGACGTCGACCGCCCGCGCAACCTCGCGAAGTCCGTCACCGTGGAGTGATCCGCGGCGCGTCACCGCACCCCGTCGGTCGCGACGGGGTGTGGTGACGGCCTATAGTTTCGGTATGCCGAAACTTTGGACACGGAGGTCCGGATCCGGGGTGGCCGTGCTCGTGGGCGTCGGGCTCCTCGTCGCCTGCACGGCCCCGGCCGGGGGAGAGCCCGCCGACGACCGCCCCGTCGTGCTGACCACCTTCACCGTGCTCGGAGACATCGCCGAGCACGTCGCGGGCGACCATCTGCGGGTCGAGTCGATCACCAAGGTCGGCGCCGAGATCCACGGGTACGAGCCCACGCCGGGGGACGTGCGCAAGGCGTCCGACGCCGACCTGATCCTGGACAACGGCCTCAACCTCGAGGCGTGGTTCGGCCAGTTCGTGCAGGACGCCGACGCCGAGCACGTCGTCGTGTCCGACGGTGTCGAGGTGCTCGACATCGCCGAGGACGCCTACGCCGGCACGCCGAACCCACACGCGTGGATGAGCCCGCTCAACGTCCAGACGTACGTCGACAACATGGCCGACGCGTTCGCCGAGCTCGCTCCCGAGCACGCCGACGACTTCGCCGCCAACGCCGAGGCCTACCGCGCGGAGCTGCAGGCCGTGCAGGACGAGCTCGTCGCCGAGCTCGAGACCCTGCCGGCCGAGCAGCGGGCCCTGGTCACCTGCGAGGGGGCGTTCTCCTACCTCGCTCGCGACGCCGGCCTGACCGAGCAGTACCTGTGGGCCGTCAACGCTGAGCAGCAGGCCACCCCGCAGCAGGTCGCCGACGTCATCGAGTTCGTCGAGGCGAACGACGTGCCCGCGGTGTTCTGCGAGTCCACGGTGTCCGACGCCGCGATGCAGCAGGTCGTCGAGGCCACGGGGACGACCTTCGGCGGCACGCTGTACGTCGACTCCCTCTCCGAGGCCGACGGGCCGGTGCCCACCTACCTCGACCTGGTCCGCCACGACGCCGACCTCATCGTCGCCGGGCTGACCGGCGGGTCATCCGGCGGGTCCGGCGCATGAGCGCCGCCGCGGACGGTCCGGTGAGCAGCCCGGCGGGCGAACCCGTGATCGAGACGGACCGGCTCACCGTCCGGTACGGCGACGTGCTCGCGCTGGACGGCGTGAGCCTGCGTATCGGCGCCGGCACGGTGTGCGGCCTCGTGGGGATGAACGGCTCGGGCAAGTCCACCCTGTTCAAGGCCGTCATGGGGATGGTCGACGTGGCGCACGGCGGCGTGCGGGTCGACGGCGGCACCCCGGCCCGCGCCCGTCGTCGCGGCGCGGTGGGGTACGTCCCGCAGACCGAGGCGGTCGACTGGGGGTTCCCCGTCTCCGTGCGCGACGTGGTGATGACGGGCCGCTACGGTCACCTCGGGATCACGCGGCGCCCCCGGGCGGCGGACCGGGCCGCCGTCGACGAGGCGCTGGAACGGGTGGGGCTCGCCGACCTGGCGGACCGGCAGATCGGCCGGCTCTCCGGCGGGCAGCGCAAACGGGCCTTCGTCGCCCGCGGCATCGCGCAGGACGCGCGGATCCTGCTGCTCGACGAGCCGTTCGCCGGGGTGGACAAGCGTTCCGAGGCGACGCTGGTGCGGCTCCTGCGCGAGCTCGCCGCCGACGGCCGGACCGTCGTGGTCTCCTCGCACGACCTGCACGCCCTGCCGCGGCTGGCCGACGGGGCGATCCTGCTGCTGCGCCGGGTGCTGTTCCACGGTCCGGTCTCCGAGGCGCTGCAGCCGCGCAACCTGGCACGCACGTTCGGGCTCGACACGGACCTCGACGTGCACCCCGACGTGCCGCCGGACGTGTTCGGCGGTGGCGCCGCATGAGCCCCGTGGACCTCCTCGAGCTGATCCTCGAACCGCTGTCCTACGACTTCATGGTCCGCGCGTTCGTCACCACCACCATCGCCGCCGTCGTGGCCGCGCTGCTGTCCTGCTGGCTGGTGCTCATCGGCTGGTCGCTCATGGGCGACGCCGTCTCGCACGCGGTCCTCCCCGGCGTGGTGCTGGCCTACGTCGTCGGAGCGCCGTTCGCCCTCGGCGCGCTGGTGTTCGGGGGCCTGGCGGTGGTGCTGATCGGCGCCGTGCGGGACTCCGGGCGGGTCAAGGAGGACGCGGCGATCGGCATCGTGTTCACCACCCTCTTCGCGCTCGGGCTCGTGCTCGTCTCGGTGACACCCAGCCAGACCGACCTGAGCCACATCGTCTTCGGCAACGTGCTGGGCGTGTCCTCGGCCGAGCTGGTGCAGGTGGCCGTCCTCGCCGTCGTCGGCTCGACGGTGCTGCTGGTCAAGCGGCGCGACCTGGTGCTCTTCGCGTTCGACCCCACGCACGCCCACGCGATCGGGCTGTCCACGCGGTGGCTGAGCGCGCTGCTGCTCGGGGTGCTCGCCCTGACCGCCGTCGTGGCGCTGCAGGTGGTCGGGGTGATCCTCGTGGTGGCGATGCTCATCATCCCGGGCGCGACGGCGTCGCTCCTGACGGACCGGTTCGGCCGGATGCTCGTGCTCGCGCCCTTGATGTCGGCCGTGTGCTCGATCACCGGGATCTACCTGTCGTACTGGCTGGACGCGGCCTCGGGCGGCCTCGTCGTGCTGGTGCAGGGCGCGGTGTTCGCCGTCGTGCTGCTGACGAGCCCGCGGTACGGGCCGCTGCGACGCTGGCGCCGCGTCCGCCAGGTGTCCTGACGGCGAGGTCCCGCGGGCCCGGCGTGCGCGGACCTCCGGCTGCTGCGAGGATCGCCGCGGACGGAGGCGCGACATGGCTGAGGCGGTGGCATGACGGAGCGGCCGACGGCGGGGACGGGCGCGGCGCACGGCGTCCACTCGGAGGTGGGGCGGCTGCGCAAGGTGCTGGTGTGCGCGCCGGGGCTGGCGCACGAGCGCCTGACGCCGAGCACCTCCGACGATCTGTTGTTCGACGACGTGATGTGGGTGGAGGCCGCGCAGCGGGACCACCTCGACTTCGTCGATAAGCTGACCGATCGCGGCGTCGAGGTGGTCGAGCTGCACGACCTCCTCGCCGAGACCATGGCGATCATGGGCGCCCGGGACTGGCTGCTGGACCGCAAGGTGGTGCCCAACCGGGTGGGGCTGGGGATGGTGGACGGTACCCGCGCGTACCTCGACTCGCTGACGCCGCACGAGCTGGCGCGGTTCCTGGTGGGCGGCCTCTCCACGGCGGACCTGCCCGGCGACTACCGCACGGGCTACGCCTCGCTCGCCCAGCAGGCGCCCGACGCCCGGGAGTACCTGCTGCCGCCGCTGCCGAACACCCTCTACACCCGGGACACGACGTGCTGGGTCTACGGCGGCCTGACGCTCAACCCGCTGTACTGGCCGGCCCGCAAGGACGAGACGCTGCTGATGAAGGCGGTCTACTCCTTCCACCCGGAGTACCGGGACGCGACCGTGTGGTGGGGCGACCCGGAGCTGGACTGGGGCCAGGCCACGCTCGAGGGTGGTGACGTGATGCCGGTGGGCGGCGGGGTCGTCCTGGTCGGCATGAGCGAGCGGACCTCGCGCCAGGCGATCACGCAGCTCGCCAAGGCGCTGTTCGACGGCGGAGCAGCGGAACGCGTGGTCGTCGCGGGGATGCCGCGGCTGCGGGCGGCGATGCACCTGGACACCGTGTTCACCTTCGCCGACCGGGACCTGGTCACCGTGCACCCGACGATCGTGGACGACATCCGCCCCTACGAGCTGTTCCCGAGCGACCGCGCCCCGGGCGTGGAGGTCGTGGAGCGGGCCGGGACGCCGTTCGTCGAGGTCGTCGCGCACGCCATGGGGCTGGACCGGCTGCGGGTGGTCGAGACGGCCGGGGACGTGTATGCCTCGGAGCGGCAGCAGTGGGACTCGGGGAACAACGCGGTCGCTCTCGAGCCGGGGGTGGTGTTCACCTACGACCGCAACACGCTGACCAACGCGGCGCTGCGGAACGCCGGCGTGGAGGTCGTCACGATCGTCGGCGGTGAGCTGGGCCGAGGTCGCGGCGGTGGGCACTGCATGACCTGCCCGATCGCACGCGACCCGCTCGACTGATCCGTCCTGGGAGGCCGCCGCTCACGCGAAGGCTGCCGCGAACTCGGCCGTCGGCTCGATCGGCTGGATGACGTCCACCAGGACGCCGTCGGGCGCCTCGACGATGAAGTGCCGCTGCCCGAAGTCCTCGTCGCGCAGCGGCAGCACGGGCTCCAGGCCGTGCTCGTCGACGAGGCGGCGGTGCTCGGCGTCGGCGTCGTCGACCTCCAGGTTGAGCAGGAGGCCCTGGACGGGGCGGCCGAAGCCGGCCGGGACCGTGGGATGGGAGGGGTCGAGCACCGCCAGCTCGAACGGGCCGCGGCGCAGGCTGACGTACCAGTCGGCCTCGAAGGTGGTCTCGAAGCCGAGGACGTCGCGGTAGAAGTCGGCCGCCGCGCCCACGTCGGCGGACATGAGGACGGGGTAGAAGCTGGTCACGGTCATGGTTCCTCCTGCGCGCGCGATACATACACTGTGTATGTCAACCACTATACATACGCCGTGTATGTCAGGAGGAGCCATGGCCCGCGCCACCGCGGAGGCGGCCGCCGAGACGGCCCGTCGTCTCGTCGAGATCGCCGCCGACCTCTTCGCCGAGCGCGGGTACGCCGCCGTCGCGCTCGACGACGTCGCCACCGCCGCCGGCGTCACCCGCGGCGCGGTCTACCACCACTACGGCAGCAAGAAGGGGCTGTTGCGGGCTGTGGCCGCGCATCTGCAGGACGAGGTCGCGGCCGCGCTGGTCGCGGCGGCCGACCGTGCTGACGGGCCGCACGACCGGCTGCGCGCCGGGAGCCACGCGTTCCTCCACGCCGTCACCTCGCCACGGACGGTGCGGATCCTGCTCGTCGACGCTCCCGCCGTCATCGGCTGGCAGGAGTGGCGGGCCCTGGACGCTGCCACCTCGGCCGTCCATCTACGCGAGGCTCTGGCAGACGCCGGGGTGGCGCGCGAGCTGCTCGACGCGCTGACCGCCCAGCTCTCGGGCGCGATGAACGAGGCCGCCCTGTGGCTCGTCGAGCACGACGGCGAGCCGGGCGTGCGCGAGGCCGCCCACCGTGCGCTGGACGTGCTGCTCGACGCGGTGTCGCCGACGTCGTAGGGTCGGGCAGAAGGTCGCCGACATTTGCTTGACAGCAAACAAAAGTCGCGTAGTGTGCGCGATATGGTCAATGATGACGCTGTCCGAGGACCACGGCGTACCGGCATCTGGTTCATCGGCGCCCGCGGTTCGGTCGCCACCACCGCGACGGTCGGAGCCCTCGCGCTCGCCCGGGGCGGAGCTCCCGAGACGGGGCTGGTCACCGAGCTGGAAGAGGTCGCCCGCGCCGGCCTGCCGCCCCTCGACGGGCTGGTGATCGGCGGGCACGACCTCGCCGGGAGCATGGTCGACCGGGCCCAGGAGCTGGCGCGGGCCGGTGTGGTGCCCGCGGAGACCGTGGCCTCCGTGCTCGACGACCTCGCCGTCGTCGACGGCCGGGTCCGCCCGGGCGCCACCACCACCGACGGTCTCGCCGACCGCGCCACCACCGACCGCCTCGAGCAGGACCTGCACGCCTTCCGGGTGGAGAACGATCTCGACGACGTCGTCGTCATCGACGTCTCCAGCACCGAGCCGCCGTCACCGGAGGCGGCCCGCCTCGGCACGCTCGACGAGCTCGACCGGGCGCTGGACGCCGGGACCGCGCCGCTGCCGCCGTCGTCGATCTACGCCTACGCCGCCTTCCGGGCCGGGTGCCCGTTCGTCGAGTTCACGCCGTCCACCGGCCCGCACGTGCCGGCCCTCGCCGAGCTCGCCAAGACCCAGCACCTGCCCTGGGCGGGCCGCGACGGCAAGACCGGCGAGACCCTGCTGAAGACGGCGCTCGCGCCGATGTTCGCGACGCGCGCCCTCGCGGTGCGGTCGTGGTCGGCGTTCAACATCCTGGGCGGCGGCGACGGCCGCACCCTGGCGGACCCCGCGGCCGCCGCGAGCAAGACCGCCACCAAGGCCATGGCGCTCGAGGCCATCCTCGGCTACCCCGTCGACGGGCCGGTGCGCATCGACCACGTCGCCGACATGGGCGACTGGAAGACCGCCTGGGACCACGTGTCCTTCGAGGGGTTCCTCGGCACGCGCATGCGCATGCAGGTCACCTGGGAGGGCTGCGACTCGGCGCTGGCCGCACCGCTCGTCCTCGACCTCGCCCGGCTCGTGGCCCGGGCGCACGAGGCCGGCCGCACCGGACCCGTCGCCGAGCTCGGGTTCTTCTTCAAGGAGCCGCTCGGCGGGACCACGCACGCCCTGGGCGACCAGTGGCAGGCCCTGACCCGGTGGTGCGCCGAGCTGGGCGACGCCCCGACCGGCACGAGCGGCAGCGCCGCATGAGATGGCGTGACCTCGCCGAGCTGGTCCGGCTCCCCGCCGCGCTCACCGTCCCCGGCGACACCCTCGTCGGAGCGGCGGCGGCCGGCTGGCCCAGCGGGCGCCGCACCGCCGCGCTGCCGTTCGCCTCGGCCGCCCTGTACTGGGCGGGCATGGCCCTGAACGACTGGTCCGACCGGGGGCTCGACGCCGTCGAGCGCCCGGAACGACCGATCCCGTCGGGCCGCGTACGGCCTGACGAGGCCCTCGCGGTCGCCGCGGGACTCACCGGTGCGGGCCTCGCGTGCGCGGCGGTGGCCGGCCGCCGCCCGCTGGCCGTCGCGACGGCGCTCGCCGCCGCCGTGTGGACCTACGACGTCGCGGCCAAGTCGACGCCGGCCGGTCCGGTCGTCATGGCCTCGACCCGGTTCCTCGACGTCATGATGGGAGCCGGCGGCCACCGGACCGCCCTCGGTCCCGCGACGGCCCTCGGCGCCCACACGCTCGCGGTCACCGCCGTCTCGCGCGGCGAGGTGCACGGCTCGACGGAAGGCACCGCGCGCGCCGCGGCGGCGACCACCGGTGCCGTCGCGCTCGCCGCCGCGGCCGACGCCGTCGTCGGCTCCTCCCGACGTGCCGCCCGGAGCGGGTCCCGGGCGTGGCCGCACCAGCTCGCCGGGTCCGTCCTCGCGGCGTCGTACACGGCGGCGGTGCTGCCGGCCCAGCTCGACGTCGTCCGGTCGCCCGACGCCGGGAACGCGCGCCGGGCGACCGGCGTCGGCATCCGGGGCATGGTGCCTCTGCAGGCGGCCCTGCTCGCCGGACGGGGCGCCGTCGTCGGCGCGCTCGGCGTCCTGGCGGTCGCACCGCTGGCCAGGCTGGGCGCCCGGGTGGTGAGCCCGACGTGATCACGCTCGCCTACGGCACCAACGGTCTCGCCGACCACCGTCTCGAGGACGCCCTCGCGCTCCTCGCCGAGCAGGGGTACGGCGGGGTCGCGCTGACGCTCGACCACATGCACCTCGACCCGCTGGCGCCCGGCCTGGCGGGGCGGGTCGCGCACGCGCGGGGGCTGCTGGAACGGTACGGGCTGCGGGTGGTCGTGGAGACCGGTGCCCGCTACGTCCTCGACCCGCGTCGCAAGCACGAGCCGACGCTGCTCTCCGGCGACGGTCACGAGCGCCGCCTCGACCTGCTGCGCACCGCCGTCGACGTGGCCGCGGACCTGGGATCGCCCGCCGTGCACCTGTGGTCCGGGGTGCTGCCCGCGGGCACCACGTCCGAGATCGGCCGTGCGCGGCTGCGCGCGGGCCTGGAACAGCTGCTCCCGGCCGCCGAGGCCAACGGCGTCGTGCTGGCGTTCGAGCCGGAGCCGGGGATGCTCGTCGAACGCGTCGACGACGTCCTCACCCTGCGGACCGACCTCGGCGACCCGGACGCCCTGCGGCTCACCGTGGACGTCGGGCACCTCACGTGCGTGGAGGACGAGCCGGGGCCGGACGTGATCCGCCGCGCGGGCGGCCTGATCGCGCACGTCCAGGTGGACGACATGGTCCGCGGCGTGCACGAGCACCTCGAGCTCGGCACGGGGGACGTGGACCTCCCCGCCGTCCTGGCGGCGCTGCACGAGACGGGGTTCGACGGTCTGGCCGCCGTGGAGCTGCCCCGCGACTCGCACGCCGCTGCCCGCCTCGTGCCGTCGAGCGCCGCGGCGATCCGTGCCGCCGCTCGTGCCGCCGACATCCCCCTCGCGCCGTCGACCAGGAGGTTGGTCCCGCAATGATCGCCGATATCGACGCCCAGCTCCTGCTCGGCACCGAGCAGGAGGAGCGGCTCGGCCCGCTCGTCGCCGCGGTGCGGGCCGACCCCGCGACCCTCGCCCGCCACGTCGCCCGGGCCGCGCGCGTCGTCGGGCGCGGCCCCGGCCCGTACGGCCGCCGTGTCGAGGACGTCGCCCGGTCGCGGCTCCTGCTCGCCGCCTGCGAGACGGTCGGCCCGGAGGGTGCCGCCGACGTCGTCGCCGCGCAGTACACGACGGGCGACGCCGACGAGCGACGGGCCGTGCTCCTCGCGCTGGCCGCCCTGGACGCCACCGCCGCGATCGGTGCCGCCGCCGTGCCCGTCGTCCTCGACGCCCTGCGGACCAACGACACCCGCCTGGTCGCCGCCGCCATGGGCCCGTACGCCGCCGCGCACCTCCCCGCCGACGACTGGCGCCACGGCGTGCTCAAGTGCCTGTTCACCGGGGTCCCGCTCGCGGCCGTCGCCGACCTGCACACCCGCCGGGACCGCGAGCTCGACCGCATGGTCCGCGCCTTCGCCGAGGAACGACGGGCCGCCGGGCGCGACGTCCCCGACGACGCCGTGCGCCTGCTCGCCGCCCCCTGACGGATCGCCGCCAGCCACCTCGACCGACCCGACAACCCCGCCCCCCGACCACCGCGCATCGTCGCGGACCGACCCGAGGAGAGTGCCGTGCGCATCTTCGACCCGCACATCCACATGACCTCCCGGACTACCGACGACTACGAGGCGATGCACGCCGCGGGGGTACGCGCCGTCGTCGAGCCGGCCTTCTGGCTGGGGCAGCCCCGCACGTCGGTCGGCTCGTTCGTCGACTACTTCGACGGGCTCATCGGCTGGGAGAGGTTCCGTGCCGCGCAGTTCGGCATCGCCCACCACGCGACCATCGCCCTGAACCCGAAGGAGGCGAACGACCCGCGCTGCCTCGCCGTGCTCGACGTGCTCCCGCGCTACCTCGAGAAGGACGGCGTCGTCGCCGTCGGCGAGGTCGGCTTCGACTCCATGACGGACGCCGAGGAGCAGGTGATGGTGCGCCAGCTCGAGCTCGCCGGGGAGCACGACCTGCCGGTGATGGTGCACACCCCGCACCGGGACAAGGTGGCCGGCACCCGCCGCACGCTGGAGATCGTGCGCCAGGTGGGTCTGCCGGCCGAGCGGGTGCTCGTCGACCACCTCAACGAGAAGACCATCGACCTGGTGGACGACGCCGGGTGCTGGGCGGGCTTCTCCGTCTACCCGGACACGAAGATGGACGAGGAGCGCATGGTCGCGATCCTCGACCGTCGCGGCCTCGACCGCGTGCTCGTCAACTCCGCGGCCGACTGGGGCCGGTCCGACCCGCTGAAGACCTACCGCACCGGGCAGGCGATGCTGGCCGGAGGCTACGGCGACGACGACGTCGACCGCGTGCTCTGGCGCAACCCCGTCGCGTTCTACGGCCAGAGCGGGCGGCTGCTGCTCGACGACGGCTCCCTCGATGCCACCGTCGGCGCCTCCGCTGCGGACTTCGCGGGCAACACGCTGCAGCGCGGCGAGCCGCTCGCGCCCGCCCCGGCCGGAGCGCGGACCCCGGGCGCGGAGGGCTGAGCCGTGCGCCTGAGACACCCCGACGGATCGCTCCTGCACGTCTCCTACGGGACCAACGTCCACCCGGCGCAGGACGTGGACGGGCTGGTCGAGCAGGTGCGCCGGTTCGCCGGACCCGTCCGGCGACGGCTCGGCGCGGACCGCCTCGGGCTCGGGCTGTGGCTCCCGGCCGAGGCCACGCGTCACCTCGCCGCGGACCCCTCCGCCGTCGACCTGCTGCGCAAGGCGCTCGACCACGAGGGCCTGGAGGTCGTCACCGTCAACGCCTTCCCGTACGGCAACTTCCACGCCCCCGTCGTCAAGAAGGCCGTCTACCGGCCGGACTGGACGCAGGAGGAGCGGCTCGGCTACACCCTCGACTGCGCCCGGGTGCTCACCCGGCTCCTGCCCGACGACGTCGCCCGCGGCAGCATCAGCACCCTCCCGCTGGGGTGGCGCGACCCGTGGGACGACGACCGTGCGGCAGCCGCCCGCGAGCGCGTCGACCGCCTCGCGGAGGGCCTCGCGGACCTGGAGGACCGGACCGGCCGGACGGTGCGGGTCGCGTTCGAGCCGGAGCCGGGCTGCGTCGCCGAGACGGCCGCCGGGGTCGCGGAGCACCTGCGCGGCATCGACACCGACCGTCTCGGTGCCTGCCTGGACCTGTGCCACCTCGCGACCGAGTTCGAGGAACCGTCCGAGGCGCTCGCGGCGCTCGACGAGGCAGGCCTGCCGGTGGTCAAGACGCAGGTCTCGGCGGCGCTGCACTGCGAGGACCCGCGTGACCCGGTCGCGCTGGCGGCGCTGGAGGAGTTCGCCGAGGCGCGCTTCCTGCACCAGGTGCGCGAGCGTCGCGCCGGCGCGGCCGCGGGGGTCGAGCGCCGGGACGACCTGCCGGACGCGCTGGGCCGGGTGGACGGCACCGCCGCGCTGCCCGGCGACGGCCAGTGGCGCGTCCACGTGCACGTGCCGCTGCACGCCACGCCGCGACCGCCGCTGCGCAGCACCCGGGACGTGCTGACCGGCGCGCTGGACCTGCTCGTCGGCGGCGCGCACCCGGTCGTGGACCACCTGGAGACCGAGACGTACACCTGGTCGGTGCTGCCCGACCACCTGCGCCCGCACGACGACGACGGCCTTGTGGCCGGGATCGCGGCGGAGCTGGACTGGACCCGGTCGCAGCTCGTCGACCGGGGGATGGAGGTTCTGTGAGCCGGATGCTGGTGCTCGACGTCGTCGGGCTGACCCCTCGTCTGCTGGAGCACATGCCGCGCCTGCGCGCGCTGGCGGCGGGCGGCCGCCAGGCGGAGCTGGGCACGGTGCTGCCCGCGGTGACCTGCACGGTGCAGTCGACGTTCCTGACGGGCCTGCTGCCCCGTGACCACGGCATCGTGGCCAACGGCTGGTACTTCCGCGACCTCGGCGAGCCGCTGCTGTGGCGGCAGCACCACCGGCTCGTGGAGGGGGAGAAGGTCTGGGAGACCATCCGGCGCGAGCAGCCGGGCTACCGGGTCGCGAACGTGTGCTGGTGGTACGCGATGGGCTCGACGACGGACACGACGATCACCCCGCGTCCCGTCTACCGTGCCGACGGCCGCAAGGAGCCGGACTGCTGGACGTGGCCGCCGTCGCTGCACGACGAGTTGGAGGCGGAGCTCGGGCCGTTCCCGCTGTTCACCTACTGGGGTCCGACGGCCGGGATCGCGTCCTCGCGGTGGATCGTCGCGGCGGCCCGGAAGCTGTTGCCGGACCACGACATGACGCTCGTGTACGTGCCGCACATGGACTACGACCTGCAGCGGTTCGGCCCGGACGGTCCGGAGGCGGTGGCGGCGGCCCGCGCGGTGGACGAGGTGCTCGCCCCGCTGCTGGACGACGCCGAGCGGACGGGGACGAGCGTCGTCGCGCTGAGCGAGTACGGGATCACGGCCGCGCGCCGGCCGGTGGACGTCAACCGTGCCCTGCGCCGGGCGGGGATGCTGCACGTGCACACGAACGACACCGGGGAGCTCCTCGACCCGTGGACGTCGCGGGCGTTCGCCGTGGCCGACCACCAGGTGGCGCACGTGTACGTCCGCTCCGACGACGACGTGGCGGAGGTGGCCGAGCTGCTGGGCGGTCTGCCGGGCGTCGCGGAGGTGCTGGACGCCGACGGTCGCGCCGCCCACGGCCTGGACCACGAGCGCTCGGGGGACCTGGTGCTGGTGGCGGAGCCGGACGCCTGGTTCACGTACTACTACTGGCTCGACGACGACCGGGCGCCGGACTTCGCGCGGTCCGTGGAGATCCACAAGAAGCCGGGGTTCGACCCGGCCGAGCTGTTCTGGGACCCGCAGGACCGGTGGGTGAAGGCTCGTGCCCTGCTGCACGTGCTGCGCAAGAAGACGGGGCTGCGCTCGACGATGCGGGTGGTGCCGCTCGACCCGTCGCCGGTAGGTGGCACGCACGGCCGCCTGCCGGCCGACCCGGCGGACGGCCCGGTGCTGATCTGCTCGGCGCCCGACGCGGTGCCTGACGCGGCGCTGGGGGCCGGGCCGGGACGTGTCGAGGCGACCGAGGTGCGCGACCTGCTGCTCAGGCTGTCGCGGCAGCCGAGCCCGGTGCGGTGACGCCGTCGTCGCCGACGAGGAGGGTGGGCTCGGCGAAGGCGTGCTCGATGGCGGCGTGAGCGCCGCCGAGGACACCGGCCCGCGGCCCGGCGATGCTCGTCACCACGCGCAGGTGCTGGGTCGCCAGGGGCAGCGAGCGGGAGTAGACGACCTCGCGGATCCCGGCGATGAGATGCTCGCCGGCCCGTGACATGGAACCGCCGACGACGACGGCGGACGGGTTGAGGAGGCTGACGCAGCCGGCGAGCACGGCGCCGATGGACCGCCCCGCCTCCCGGACGGCCGCGGCGGCCCGCAGGTCTCCGTGCCGGACCAGGTCGACGACGTCGTTGGTGCCGCCGGCAGGGACGCCCTGCTCGGTGAGGCGGGCGGCGACGGCCGCCCCGCCGGCGATGGCCTCGAGGCAGCCGGTGTTCCCGCAGGTGCAGACCACGGCGTCGGCGCCCGGCACGGCGATGTGCCCGAGGTCGCCCGCGCTGCCCTGGGCGCCCCGGTGGATGCGGCCGTCGGCCACGATCCCGGACCCGACGCCGGTCGCGACCTTGACGTAGAGGAGGTGGTCGAGCTCCGGCAGTGCGGTGGCGTGCTCGCCGAGTGCCATGAGGTTCACGTCGTTGTCGACGAGGACGGCGACGGCGCCGAGTCGTTGTCGGAGCGCTCCCACCACGTCGGTGCCGTCCCAGCCCGGCATGATCGGTGGCTTGGTGGGGCGGCCGGTGCGGTGGTCGACCGGCCCGGGAAGCCCGACGCCGACGCCGACGACGTCGCGGAGCGGGCGACCGAGGTCGTCGACGAGCCTGGTGAGCAGGGCGGCGACGTGGTCGAGCACGACGTCCGGGCCGTCGGAGATGCGGAGGAGCTCGAGCTCGCCGCCGAGCTCGCGGCCGGCGAGGTCGGTGACGGCGACCCGGACGTGCGTGGCACCGAGGTCGACACCGGCCACCAGGCGGGAGCCGGGTGCGAGCGCGAACATCGCGGCGGGCCGGCCGCCGGTGGACTCGGCGCCGCCGACGGGGGCGACCAGGCCGATCCGGAGGAGCTCGTCGATGCGTGCCGCGATCGTGGACCGCGAGAGGCCCGCGGTGCGCGCGAGCTCCGCGCGCGTGCGGTACCGCCCGTCGCGCAGCAGTTGGAGGACGGCACCGAGCTCGGGTGCCGGGACGGTCGCCATCTGACGAGTCAACCACATTTCCCGCGACCTCCGCGGGAAGTTGTGTTTTGGGATGCCAACTTTTGCTTGACGGATGGCAGAAGTGGGTTAGGGTCGTCCCATGGTCAGGGAGGACCGTGCAGCACTGTCGCTGCCGAACAGACATCGCGAGCCCGAGGGGACGGGTCTCGTGACTCACCGTGGGCGGACGGGCACCGCTCGCGACGCGGCGAGCCCCACGGAGCGCATGACGCACCCCGGTGACGGGTGCCAGGGCTCGGCGCCCGTCACCACCTGTCACGGCACAGGACGACAGAACCCGTGCCGCAGTTCCCGGACGTGAGGAACCCCGCCAGGACCTGCTCCCGTCGTGCCAGCGACAGGGGTCCGGCGGGGCACCCACGCACCGCATCCCAGGAAGGAAAATGCGATGGTCAAGTCTAGACGTTCCCGGTTCGCCGTGGCGTTGGCGACGGTGTGCGCGCTGGCCGTGCCAGCTGCGGCCGCGGCGCACGACGGTGTGGACCACGGGTCGGAGGAGGGCGCCGAGGCGGCGCTCGACTGGTCCAACTACGAGAAGATCCTGCTCACCAAGAACACCGGTGAACCCATCGGCATGGCCGTCATGCCGGACGGGAGCGTCCTGCACACCGCTCGCGACGGCGTGATCCGGCACACCGACCCCTCGACCGGCGTCACCGCCGAGATCAACGAGGTGGACGTGTACGCCAACTCCGAGGACGGCATGCAGGCGATCGCCCTCGCGCCCGACTTCGAGGAGTCCGGCTGGGTCTACATGTTCTACGCCCCGCGAGTGATGGAGGGCGAGGACTATCCCGAGACGACGCCGTCCGGCTCCGCGCCGAACCAGCTTCCCGCGGGTGAGGACGAGTCCTACTGGGACCGGTGGAAGGGATACAACCAGCTCTCGCGCGTGCAGTGGGACGCCGAGGCCGGTGCCCTGGACATGAGCACCGAGCAGAAGATCCTGCAGGTCGAGGTCCAGCGCGGCCAGTGCTGCCACGTCGGTGGTGACATCGACTTCGACGCCGACGGCAACGTCTACGTCTCCACCGGTGACAACACCCCGGCCGGCACGCCAGGGGCCAACGGGTTCGCACCGATCAACAACGCCCCGGGCATGAACCCCGGGTTCGACGCGCGGCGCGGCGCCGGCAGCACCGACGACCTGCGTGGCGCGATCCTGCGCGTCCACGTCGAGGAGGACGGCAGCTACACCATCCCGGAGGGGAACCTCTTCGAACCCGGCACCGCGGGGACCCGGCCCGAGATCTTCGTCATGGGCCTGCGCAACCCGTTCCGCATCGACGTCGACGAGACGACGGGCGCGGTCAGCTGGGGCGACTACGGCCCCGACTCCGGGGTCGCCAGCGACGAGCGCGGGCCGATGGGCTATGTCGAGTGGCAGAGCACGACGACGCCGCTCAACGGCGGCTGGCCGTACTGCCACGGCCCCCACGCCAACTACAACGAGTGGGACTACGCCACCGAGTCGCCCGGCGAGTGGTTCGACTGCGAGGCCGGCGCCGAGAACAACTCCACCTGGAACACCGGTCTCGACGTCCTGCCGCCCGCGACGGCGCCGCAGGTGTACTACGGCGACAACCCCGGCGACCAGCCGTTCGACGAGTTCGTGGAGTTCGACGCGCAGGGCGGGCAGGGCCCGATGGGAGGCCCGGTCTTCGACTTCGACCCGGAGGGTCCGGACACGCAGTGGCCGGAGTACTGGGACGGCAAGGCGTTCATGTACGAGTTCTCGCAGGACTACATCGCCGCGCTGACCCTGCCCGACCCTGACGGTCCGGTCGAGCACGTCGAGCACGTGCTGCCGAACGCCGCGCTGACGGACAACGTGCAGGCCATTACCGACGGCCCGATCGACATGGAGTTCGGCCCGGACGGCTCGCTCTACATCCTCGACTACGGCAACGGCTTCTTCCGGCAGAACCCGGAGGCCGGCCTGTACCGGGTCGACTACGCCGAGGGCAACAAGGCGCCGACGGCGGTCATCGGGGCCGACCCGGTCTCGTCGTCCGAGGCGCCGCTGACCGTGAACCTCGACGGCACCGGCTCGACCGACCCGGAGGGCGAGGATCTCACCTACGAGTGGGACCTCGACGGTGACGGGACCTTCGACGAGTCGGGCGCCCAGGTCACGACCACCTACACCGAGCTCGGCCAGTACACGGTCCGGCTGCGGGTCACCGACCCGGCGGGCCGCCAGGGCCTGACCTCGCGGCAGATCACGGTGGGCAACACGGCGCCGACGCTCACGGCCGACCACCCGGCCGACGGCGGGTTCTTCGCCTGGGGCGACGCGGTGCCGTACGCGTTCAGCACCTCGGACCCGGAGGACGGCGACGAGACGGTCTGCTCGGAGCTGTCCTGGACCTTCGGTCTCGGTCACGACACGCACGCCCACCCGGAGGTGCTCGGCAGCGGGTGCGCGGGGGCGTGGGCCACGCCGGGCGACGCCCCGGAGCACGGCGCGACGGAGAAGCTCTACGGCGTCGTCGTGGCGAACTACACCGACCAGGGCAACGGGGACATCCCGCCGGCCACCTCGGAGGTGTCGCTGCTGCTGAACACCTTCACCCAGGAGGCGCAGCACGCCGACACCCTTTCCGGTGTGGAGGTCGTCGCCGACGACACGGCGGGCGGCCTGGCGAAGGTCGTCTCGTTCGACGCCGGTGACCACCTCGCCTGGGACCCGGTGAACTTCACCGGGATCGAGGGTGTCGAGGTCCGCGGTGCGGGCACGGGCACGATCGAGCTGCGCTGGGGCGCGGCCGACGCCGAGCCGTTCGCCACCGCCGGCCTGGACTCGGCCGCCTGGTCCACCGTGGCCGCCGACGTGTCCGCGTTCCCCGAGGGCACGGGCGAGCTGTTCGTCACCTCCACGGGCGGCGTGGACCTCGACACGCTGGTCTTCGACGGTCCGGGCGTCACCGACGTCACGGCGCCGGAGGCCACGGTCACGCTCGACCCGGAGGAGCCCACCGGGGAGAACGGCTGGTACACCGGTCCGGTCGAGCTGGCGCTGTCCGCGACGGACGACGGCCAGATCGGTGACGGCGAGGTCTCGTACGACGACGGCGAGACGTGGCAGAGCGTGCGCCACCCGTGGTTCGGCACCCTGCAGCCGGTCACGCTCGACGACGACGGCACCCACGAGGTCCTCTACCGGGCCACCGACACCGGCGGCAACGTCTCCGAGGTCGGTTCGGTGACCGTGTCGATCGACGCCACGGCCCCGGAGGTCGCGGTGACCGGCGTCGAGGAGGGTGACGAGCCCGGCTCGTCGGCCACGCTCGTCCTCGGTGCCGAGGCGAGCGACGCGACCTCCGGGGTGGCGTCGTCGGGCCTCACGCTCGACGGCGAGCCCGTCGAGGCGGGCGAGCTCGACCTGTGGACGCTCGACCTCGGCGACCACGAGGTCGTGGCGACCGCGACCGACGAGGCCGGGAACACGACCGAGACCGCCGTGACGTTCACCGTCACGACCTCGATCGAGGACCTGGGCGCTCACGTGGCCCGGCTGGCCGAGGCCGGGGAGCTCTCGCCGTCCGAGACCGCCCGCCTGTCCGCGGCCCTCGACCAGGCCGAGCGGCACGCCGACGCCAGCCGGGACCAGCAGGCCGTGTCCGCGCTGCAGCGGTTCGTCGCCGCCACCGACGAGGAGGTGCTGATCCGCGACGCCGAGGCACTGATCGACCAGCTCGGCTGACCAGTCGGCGGGGCGGGGCCGCACGGCCCCGCCCCGCCACCGGGCGGCGACGCCGCCCCCCGCCACACACCGCGCTACAACCCGCCACACCCCCGCAACATCGCTGTTGCCACACCGAGGAGAATCGTTGTGAACATCCACCAGACCCGCCGCACGATCGCCACGACCGCCGCCGGCAGCCTGCTCGCCGCCGGCCTGATGGCCGGCGCCCCGGCCGCCGCCGTGCCGGACCACCCCCACGGGGACGACCGCCCCGGCCAGGGGCAGGGGCGCACCGTCCCGGCCAGCAAGATCTCGATCCAGCTCTACTCCTACTGGGGCTGGCAGCGCGAGATCGGGGTCGAGGCGCTGCTCGACGAGGTCGCCGACATCGGCTACCGGAACGTAGAGCCGTTCGGCGGCTCGTACGGCGACTACTCTGCCGCGGAGTACCGCGACCTGCTGAAGTCGTACCAGCTCAAGAGCCCTACGTCCCACGGCGGCACGAACGAGGCCACGTTCGACGAGACGCTGGCCGACGCCAAGGACCGTGGCCAGAAGTACACCGGATCCGGGGGCTTCGCGTCGCCCGGCATCGGCGGCGGCTACGACAACGTCATCGCCACCGCCGAGACGATGAACCGGCTCGGCGAGCGGTCGGTGAAGAACGGCACCGGCAAGTTCTTCGGGCACAACCACCAGTCCGAGTTCACCACCCAGTACGCCGACCCGGACACGGGCGAGATGAAGAGCGCCTGGGAGATCCTCGTCGAGAACACCGACCCTCGGTACGTGACGTTCCAGCTCGACACGTTCTGGGCGGCCGACGCCGGGGTCGACGTCGTCGCCCTGCTGGAGGAGCACGGCGACCGCGTCGAGCTCCTGCACATCAAGGACGGCGACCTCAACGGCGACGCCCGGGGCATCCCCGGTGACGTCGGCGAGGGCGACATGGAGTGGGGTCCGATCCTGCGCGCTGCCCACGGGCAGGTGAAGCTCTACGTCGTGGAGCGTGACGGCGCCCCGAACAGCGCCGAGTTCGCCGAGGACAGCTTCGAGTTCCTCACGAGCTTCCGCTACTGACCGGCGGACGTCTCGCCGGGAGCGCGGGGTCCCGGCCAGCCTGGGGGAGGCCGGCGGGGCCCCGCGCCGTCGTGCGCACGGAATACCCTCGCCCGGTCCGAGGTTCGGACCGTCGGAACGAGCACGCCGACGCGAGGAGACCCATGCCCAGCACCAGCATCGACGCCCTCGCCTCCGCGCGCGTCGCGCAGCTGCTGACGAGCGACGGCCCGGGGCCGGGCGCACCCGCCTGGGTCGTCTCCCTCGGGCACGAGCTCTACGTCCGGTCCGCCCCCAGCCTCGGCGGCACGTGGCCCGGTGGAGGCCGTGCACGGGTCCGGGTGGCGGGGGCCGAGCACCCCGTGACGTTGGCGGAGGTCGCGCCGGAGGTGCACGACCTGCTCGACGACGCCTACCGGGCCACGTACGGCCGCTGCGGTCCGGAGAAGGTCTCGGCCCTGGTGTCGGACGGCGCGGCGGCCGCGACGTTCCGCCTCAGCCCGCGGCGCGCGACCCTGTGGGAGCGCACCGTGCCGCTGCTCGACGCCGCCGAGTCCTGGTGGCGGCGGCTGCGGGCCCCCGCGACCGACCGGACGTCCGAGGCGCTCTGCCCGAGCTGCTGACCGCGGCGGGAGCGGCCCGCGGCGCCGTCAGTCGGTGAGCCGGCGGACGTCGTCCCCCGGGAGCTTGTCCCACCAGTGGCGGTAGCGGCCGTAGACCACGGGTTCGCGGTCGGCGACGAACGCGCGCAGCGCCGCGGCCTCCGCCTCCAGCGCCGACCACGCCGCTCGGGGGAGCGGCTCGAACGCGGCGGCGTCGATCCCCTCGTCCGTGGCCCGCCAGACCCCGACGACCCGCCCGTCGACCAGCAGCATCGGCAACGTGTCGCCGTTGCGGCGGATCACGTGCGCGCGGTGGGCCTCCGGAAGGATCCGACGGCGGTCGCGGTGGGCCAGCGCGACGCTGTCCCACATCCCGAGCAGACGGACCGGTGCCGGCGTCTCCGGGTCCGGGCGTGGCGCGTCCGGGAGGTCGAGCAGCTCGGTCCCGTCGGGCCCCTCGACGACCATCAGCTCGTCGCGCAGGGCTGCCACGGCCGGCCCCGTGAACCGTCGGCGCAGCATCGTGAACTGCGCGAAGTCGGCCTCCGACGCCGGCCCGAAGGCGACGAGGTAGCGCCGCAGCAGGTGCACGGTCGCCGGATCGTCACCGGACGGCGCGCTGTTCGCCGCTGTGGGCGCCCCCGACCGGTAGCGGCGGGCCCGCGGCGAGTAGGACCACGGCGGACCGGTCGGCACGTGGTGCAGCGGGGCGAGCGTCCGCAGCGCGAACCAGGCGGCGGGCGCCCGCTCCTCGTCGAGGAGCCGGCCGAGCTCGCCGAGGATCTCGTCCTGCGTGCGCGGCGCGGCCGTGAACGCGAGCAGCGCGTCGCGGACCTCGTCGGCCTGCGAGGCCGTCAGCAGGGCCGGCGCGAACCGCCGGTCGCCCAGTCGCGACCTCCGCAGGGGATCGGTGACGGCGCGGTGGAACGCGGCCCAGTCGTCGCGGTGCACCGCGTGCAGCGTGATCCGCACGAGCGTGGCGCGGACGACCGCGCCGCTCGCGAAGGCCTCGTCCAGGTCGGCCGGGTCGAACCCGGCGACCCGGTTCCAGAGCGCGAGGTACGGGGACGCCGGTTCCTGGGCCTGGAGCACGGCGATTCGCTGCACGGCCGCGGGCACCGGGACGTCCTCGCGGCCGAGCAGGAGCTGGCGGGCGAGGGTGGCACGGCCGAGGGCGATCTGCGAGAGCTGCACCGGTCGAGCATCCTGCCTGTCGAGAGGCCCGGGCAAGCGCTGCGGGTGCGGCGCTGCCGTCAGCCCCGCCGTCGGGTCCGCCGGGACGGCTCGGCGTCGTCCGCTGCGTCCAGGGCCTCCAGCGCCGAGATGAGAGTCTGAGCGTCGTGCGATCCGCGGTGGCGGGTGCCGTCGAGGAAGAACGTCGGCGTCCCGCGGGCGCCGCTCGCCCGTGCGCTGACCACGTGGTCCCGCACCCGCGCGTGCAGGGCGTCGTCGGCGAGGTCGGCGTCGAACTGGTCCAGGTCCAGGCCGAGCTCCTGCGCGTAGCCACGCAGGTCCTCGCCCTCGAGCCCCGACTGGTGGGCGAACAGCAGGTCGTGCATCTCCCAGAAGCGGCCCTGGCGGTCGGCGGCCTCGGCGGCGACGGCGGCCAGGTGGGCCCGCGGGTGCACGTCGTCGAGCGGCAGGTGCCGCACCACGTAGCGGATGCGATCGCCGAAGTGGTCGCGCAGGTCCCGCCACATCCCGGTCGCCCGGGCGCAGAACGGGCACTCGAAGTCGAGGTACTCCACCACGGTGTGCGGGGCGTCGGGGTCGCCGCGCACGTGGTCGTGGCGCAGGTCGACCGGCGGGTCGAGCACGACCGGCAGGTCGGCGCTCTCCTCGCCCCAGCGCACGCGCGCCGTCGCGAAGATGCCCCAGGCCAGCAGCGACGCGACGACGAGGGCGAGGAGCACGCCGACGGTCGCCGCCTGGGCCTGCGACGCGTCGTCGAACGCGAGGTCCACGACGAGCAGGGAGACGGTGAACCCGATGCCGGACAGCGCCGCACCCCCGAGCACGCTGCCGGGCCCCACGCCGTCGGGCAGGGTGCCGAGGCGCAGCCGGACCGCCGCCCACGTCCCTAGGCCGATGCCCACCAGCTTGCCCAGGACGAGGCCGGCGACGACGCCCCAGGTGACCGACGATCCGAGCGCGTCGCCGAGCGCCCCGCCGCGGAGGTCGATCCCGGCGTTCGCGAGCGCGAACAGCGGCACGACGACGAGGGCCACCGGCGTGTTCAGCGCGAGGTGGAGGCGGTGGTTCACCGAGATGGACCGGGCGAGGCCGACGTTCACCTCGCGCGCGACGCCGGCGCTGGGGGACTGCCAGTAGGCGCGGTACAGGCTCTTGGTCCGCACGACGTCGTCACGTCGGGTGAGCGCGGCGGGGACGAGGAGGCCGGCGAGCATGCCGGCGATCGAGGGGTGGATGCCGGCCTGCACGGTCGCGCCCCACAGCACCACCACCACCAGCACGTACGGTGTGCTGCGCCACTCGCGCATGCGCCCGAACAGCCACAGGGCACCGAGGCAGGCGAGGGCGATCAGCAGCGGTCCGAGCCGGACCTCGTCGGAGTAGACGACGCCGATGATCGTGACCGCGAGGAAGTCGTCCACCACCGACAGGGTGAGCAGGAAGACGCGCAGCTGGTTCGACATCGCCGGACCGACCAGCGCGAGTACCCCGAGCAGGAACGCCGTGTCGGTGCCGACGACGACGCCCCATCCCTCGGGCGCCTCGCGGCCGGCCACCGCGAGATAGATCAGCGCGGGGACCGCGACGCCCACGGTGCCGGCGACCAGCGGGACCAGGCGCTGGCTGCGGCGGCGCAGCGAACCGATGGAGAGCTCCTGGCGGACCTCCAGGCCGACGACGAAGAAGAACAGCACCATGAGGCCGTCGTTGACCCAGTGATGCAGGTCCATGTCGAACGCGAGCTCGCCGATGTCGACGAGGACCGGCGTCGCCCACAGACGCTCGTACAGCCCGGACAGCGGCGAGTTCGCCCAGAGCAGCGCGAGCGCGGTGACGCCCAGCAGCAGCAGGGCGGCACCGGAGTCGGTGCGTAGGCGAGCCGCCAGGTGTCGTCGTCCGGCCATCGTCACCCCTGTCCAGTGCAGTTGCCCGGAAGCCTACGTCGGCCCGGCGCGAGACCGCACGACGCCGGGGGAGCAGAACTGTCCCGGGAGGCCGTCAAGCAGCGGGCCGGGCGGTCGGCTCAGCCGTCGAGCATCGTCGCGAGCACCCGGACCACCCCGTGGTCGGCGTTGCCGGGCGCTGTGTACCGGGCGCGGGCCAGCACGTCGGGGTGCGCCCCCGCCATGGCGTACGACCAGTCGGCGGCGTCGAGCATCTCGACGTCGTTGAGGTAGTCGCCGAACACCATCGTCTGCGCGGGTGTCACGCCCAGCTCGGCCTGCAGGCGGCGCAGCCCGCCGCCCTTGGTCACGCCGGTGGGCATCACGTCGATCCAGTGCGGGCTCGACACCACGACCTGGTAGCCGCTCCGCAGGTGCACGAGCGCCGGCAGGGTGCCGGTGGCGGAGTCGACGTCGTCGTACACGGCCACCTTGAGGACGTCGTCGTCGACGTCGAGCAGGTCCTCGACGACGTCGAGCCGGTGGTAGTAGCTGCGCACGTGGTCGACGAACCCCTGGTCGCCGCGCTCGACGTACGCGCCGCGCTTGCCGGCCAGCACGGCACCGCCGTCCCAGGAGGCGCCGAGTCCGCGCACGGCGCGCACGACGGCGGCGACCCCGTCCCGGTCGAGCGTCTCGGAGGACACCTCCTGGTCGCCGCGGGTGACGAGCGTGCCGTTCTCCGCGATGATGACCAGCTCGTCGCGGGCGGGGGTCGTGCCGGCGGGGAACGCGTCGGCGATGGTGGCGTGCTGCCGTCCCGACGCCGGGACGAAGGCGATGCCGGCCTCGTGCATCCGGGCGAGCAGCGGCCACAGACCGTCGGGCACCTCGCCGGCCGGGTCGAGGAGGGTGCCGTCCATGTCGGTGACGACGAGGCGCACCTCGTCGGGGCGGGGGACCGGGGGCAGGAGCATGGGTCCATGATCGACCGGACGGCGGGGCTGGTGCCCCGCCGTCCGGTGTGAGGATCGCCACGCCGGTGCGTCAGTACACGTACGGCCAGCCGGCGTCGTCGTAGCCGAGCAGGTTGACGCCCAGGAACGAGGCGCCCGAGTCGGCGTAGTAGTGGTACATCAGGACGTCGGAGTCGTCGTCCGTGAACACCGTCTGGTGACCCGGCCCGTTGATCGAGCCGTGGCCCGCGAGGATCTGGGTGCCGCCGCCGTTCATCATCGGCACGCCGGCCCGGTCGACGTACGGCCCGGTGACGGACGTCGAGCGCCCCACCATGACGCGGTACGTGCCGTCCGCGCCCTCGCAGCACTTGTCGAACGACGCGTACAGGTAGTAGTAGCCGTTGGTGCGGTGGATCGTGGGGGCCTCGATCGCGTCACCGCCGCGGCTCGCCAGGGAGTGGAAGGCGGTGCCCTGCCGCAGGCCGGTGCTCGGGTCGAGCCGGATCATCTTGATGCCGGACCAGAACGAGCCGAAGCTCATCCACCACGCGCCCTGCTCGTCGACGACGAGGGCCGGGTCGATCGCGTTGAAGTCGTCGCTCGGGGACGACTCGACGACCAGGCCGCGGTGCGTCCAGGTGCCCGCGTCGCCCGTGGGGCTGGTCGCCAGGAAGATCGCCGACTTCCTGCTCCCGAACGACGACGCCGAGTACCACAGGTAGTACTGGCCGTTCGCGTAGTGGATCTCGGGCGCCCACAGGTGTGTGCTGCCCTCGGTGTAGGCGTCGGCCCACGGGGTGCCGCCGGGGAAGGCCGAGCCGGCGGCGTTCCACTGCGTGCGGTCGGTGGAGGTCTTGAGCTGCACGCCCGGCCCGGTGCTGGCCAGGAGGTAGCGACCGTCGACCTTGACGACCTCGGGGTCGTGCAGCCCGGTGTCGCCCGTGACGGGGCCGGGGGCCGGGTAGTCGGTGGTGCCGCCGTCGGGAGCGACGGGGGTCAGGCGCCAGCGCTGGCTCGCGCCGTCGTGGTCGGTGTACTGGGAGGCGCGGGCGCCGTCGTCCGTCGACCAGTCCCAGATCTCCAGCGCCTTGCCGCTGTGCCGGTTGACGAGCCGGACGGAGCCGTCCGCCGAGTCCACGACCCGGAACTGCTGGTTCGCCGCACCGGTGTCGGGCCACTGGACGATGTCCGCGCCGTCCGCGGTCGACCAGTCGAGGACGTCGACCACATTGCCGCTGTGCCGCGACTGGAGCCGGTAGTAGCCGTCGCCGGAGTCGAGGAAGCGCCACTGCTGCCAGGCTCCGCCGTTGGCCGTCCACTGGCCGATCTGTGCGCCGTCGGCGGTCGAGGTCTCGTAGACCTCCAGCGCCTTGTCGCTGTGGACGTTGGTCAGGGTGTACCAGGTGCTGGTGTCGATGGTCGCGGCGCGTGCGGGCGCGACGAGCGACTGGGTGAGGACGAGCGCTGCGGCGACCAGGAAGGTCAGCAGCGCGCGGTGCCGTCGGTCGGGGATGGTGCTCGATCGTGCTGTCACGGGACTCCTCCACGTTGAGGGTGATGTGAGCGCTCACATGAGCAGGATCGAGTATTCTATCGTTGTAGAAGCCGTGGCAAGTGCCCGGGGCATCTGCGAGGGTGCCGAAACGTTTCCGGGTCCGGTCCGTCGTGCGGCGCACGACAGACCGGACCCGGAGCCCGCGGGACGGGGAGGATCAGGCGTCGAGCACCAGGGCGATGACGACGGGTTCACGGCGCGACGTGCGGGCGAGGGAGCGCCCGACCGCGCCCGCGAGCCGCTTCTCGAGGTCCTCGCCCTCGGTGATGCCCCGCTCCGCGGCGTCGACGAGCGCCTTCTTCAGCGCGCCGGTGGCGGCCTCGAGGCTCTCCGGGCTCTGCACGAACCCGCGGTGCAGGTACTCCGGCGGCTCGGCGAGCTCGGTCGTGCCCGGCTTCAGCAGCACGAGCACGGTCAGCACACCGCCGGCGCTGAGCTGGCGGCGCTCGGCGAGCGTCTCCTCGGTCGCGTGCCCCACGGTCTGGCCGTCGACGTAGACGAGGTCGGCCTGGACCTGGCCGACGATGCGTGCCGTCCCGTCGGCGAGGTCGACGACGGCGCCGTCGCGGGTGATCAGCACCCGGTCGGGCTCGACGCCGGTCCGCTCGGCGAGGGCGCCGTTGGCGTGCAGGTGCTTGGGCTCACCGTGCACCGGCATCACGTTGCGCGGCTTGAGGATGTTGTAGCAGTACACGAGCTCGCCGGCGCTCGCGTGCCCGGAGACGTGCACCCGGGCGTTGCCCTTGTGGACCACGTTGGCGCCGAGGTCCGTGAGCTTGTTGATGATGCCGTAGATCGCGTTCTCGTTGCCCGGGATGAGCGAGCTGGCCAGCAGCACGGTGTCGCCCTCGCTGACGCTCACCTCGTGCGACTCGTTGGCCATCCGCGACAGGGCCGCCATGGGCTCGCCCTGCGACCCGGTGCAGATCAGCGTCACCTTGTCCGGAGCCATGCCCCGGGTCTTCTTGTAGTCGACCACCAGGCCGCGGGGCACCGTGAGGTAGCCGAGGTCCCGGGCGATCCGCATGTTGCGGATCATCGAGCGGCCCACGAACGCCACCTTGCGGCCACGCGCGTGGGAGGCGTCGAGCACCTGCTGGATCCGGTGCACGTGGCTGGCGAAGCTGGAGACGATGACCCGGCCGGGCGTCGTCGCGAAGACCTGCTCGATCGCCGGGACGAGGTCGCTCTCGGAGATCGTGAAGCCGGGGACCTCGGCGTTGGTGGAGTCCACCAGCAGCAGGTCGAGGCCCTCCTCGCCGATCCGCCCGAACGCCCGCAGGTCGGTCAGCCGACCGTCGAGCGGGAACTGGTCCATCCGGAAGTCGCCCGTGTGCAGCACGCTGCCGCCGGCGGTGCGGATGGCGACGGCCAGACCGTCCGGGATCGAGTGGTTGACCGCGACGAACTCGAGGTCGAACGGACCGGCCTGGTGCCGGTCGCCGGCCTCGACGTGACGGAACACCGGCGTGATGCGGTGCTCCTTGAGCTTGGCGTCGACGAACGCCAGGGTCAGCTCGGAGGCGACGACGGGGATGTCGGGGCGGTGCTTGAGCAGGTACGGCACGCCGCCGATGTGGTCCTCGTGGCCGTGCGTGAGGACGATCGCCTCGATGTCGTCCATCCGGTCGGCGATGCTCGTGAAGTCGGGGAGGATGACGTCCACGCCCGGCTGCGTCTCCTCGGGGAACAGCACCCCGCAGTCGACGACCAGGAGGCGGCCGTCCTGCTCGAAGACCGTCATGTTGCGGCCGATCTCCCCGATGCCGCCCAGCGGCGTGATGCGCAGGGCACCCCGCGGGAGTCGTGGTGGGCGGCCGAGGTCGCGGGGCGCAGTGTGCATGTCGTCCTTCCGCACGGTGGTCCGTGTCGATGGTCCGGTGCCTCGCGGCGTGCTGCGCACGCCGCGAGGCCCGTCGTGGTCGGGCCCTCGTGAGAGGTGCCCTGAGGTCTAGTGTCCCCCGCCGAGCCGTCCGGCGAGCAGGTCGAGCCGCGCGGTCGTGTCCGCGTTGGCGCCGACGATCGTCACCGTCTTGCCCTTGGCCTCGTACTTGGTACGGACGGCGTCGAGGCTGGCCACCGTGGAGGCGTCCCAGACGTGGGCCTTGGTCATGTCGATGACGATGTCCTGCGGGTCGCCCGAGTAGTCGAACTGGTAGACGAGGTCGTTCGAGGAGGCGAAGAAGAGCTCGCCCTCGACGGCGTAGACGCGTTGGTCGTCCTCGTCGGACGCGTCGAGGCGGGTCACGGTGGTGAAGTGTGCCACGCGCTGGGCGAAGAGCACCATCGCGACGAGGACGCCGACGGCGACACCGTACGCCAGGTTGTGGGTCCAGACGGTGACGACCACGGTCGAGAGCATGACGGCGGTCTCGGACTTGGGCATCCGGCGCAGCGTGTCGAGCCGGACCGAGTGCCAGTCGAACGTCCCGACGGCCACCATGATCATGACGGCGACGAGCGCGGCCATGGGGATGATCGCGACGACGTCCCCGAGCCCGACGACGAGGATCAGCAGGAACACGCCGGCCAGGAAGGTCGAGATGCGGGTGCGCGCTCCGGAGGCCTTCACGTTGATCATCGTCTGGCCGATCATCGCGCAGCCGCCCATGCCGCCGAAGAACCCGGTGATGACGTTGGCGGCACCCTGGCCCCATGCCTCGCGGGTCTTGTTGGAGTGGGTGTCGGTGACGTCGTCGACCAGCTTGGCGGTCAGCAGCGACTCGAGGATGCCCACCAGCGCCATGGCGAGCGCGAACGGCGCGATGATCTGGAGGGTCTCCAGGGTGAACGGCACGTCCGGGACGAGCAGGGACGGCAGCGACTCGGGCAGCTCGCCCTCGTCGCCGACGGTCGGGACGTTGAGCGCCGCGGTGACGGTCGCGGCCGTCAGCAGCACGATCGCCACCAGCGGGGCCGGGACCACCTTGGTCCACCGCGGCAGCAGCACCATGATGACCAGACCGATGATGACCAGGCCGTAGATCCACCAGCGGTTGCCGGCGGTCACCTTGTCGCCGAACAGGTGCGGGAGCTGCGAGGTGAAGATGAGGATCGCCAGGGCGTTGACGAAGCCGACCATCACCGAGCGCGGGATGAACCGCATGAGCTTGGCCACGCCGAGGACGCCGAGCACCACCTGGAGGACGCCCGCGAGGACGACCGTCGCGATGAGGTAGTCGACGCCGTAGTCGCGGGCGACCGGAGCGACGACCAGGGCGATGGCCCCGGTCGCCGCGGAGATCATGGCCGGGCGACCGCCGAGGAAGGCGATCGACACCGCCATGGTGAACGAGGCGAAGAGGCCGAGCCGGGGGTCGACGCCCGCGATGATCGAGAAGGCGATGGCCTCGGGGATGAGCGCCAGCGCGACGACGAGGCCCGCCAGGACCTCGGTCTTGAGGATCCGCGGAGACTTCAGCGCTGCCAGCACGGAGTAGGTCTGGCTCGCTTCCGGCGCCCCGGTGACGGGCCGCGGGACGGGCGCTGGGTCGGACAGGGGGACGGAGGAGTCGTTCGACACGCGGCTTCCTTCGGGTTCGGCGGGCGCGCGCCCGCGGACCAGGTCACGGGACTCGGCCGGGGATGGACAGGACAGAGGCACGCGACGCTGCGCACGAGAAGGGTGGGTGGCGTCGGTCCCCCGTGAACGTGGGCACACCGGAGGACCGAGCCGAGGAGAACTCTACCCTAACGTCAAGGCAGGTTTGCTGCACCCTGCGTGCTGGACAGGATCAGACGGCCCCGCCGCCGACGAGCGGGACCAGGGAGATGTCCGGGTGCGCCCGCTCGAAGGCACGGGCGTGCCACACGTCGCGCAGGAGGGCCAGGCGTTCGCCGTCGCGGCGGCTGGCCACCTCGGCGCCCGTGTAGCTCGCCACGGCCGGGGCGTCCTCCGGCTCGATGTGCCGGGCCACCGAGAGGGCCAGCGGCTCGAGGGTCATCGGCGCCGAGAACTCGTGCTCCATCCGGAACGTCGCGACCTCGAACTGCAGGGGACCGACCGCGGCCAGGACGGGGCTGGCGTCCCCGCGCAGGTCGGAGACCAGCACCTGGACGACGCCCTCCTGCTCGAGCTGGGCCATGCCCTTGCGGAACTGCTTGGACCGCCCGGGGTCCGACGCCCGCGCCACGGCGAAGTGCTCGGGCTCGAACGCCGGCATCGGGGGGAAGCGCACGGTGGGGCCGGACGGCTCGTAGACGGTGTCGCCGACGGCGAGGGCCCCGGCGTTGACGAGCCCGACGACGTCGCCCGGGTAGGCGTCCTCGACCGTGGAACGCTCCCGGCCGAAGACGGACAACGCGTACTTCGTCGCGAACGGGCGACCGGTGCGCTCGTGGGTGACCGTCATGCCGCGCTCGAACCGTCCGGAGCAGACCCGCAGGTAGGCGACGTGGTCGCGGTGCTTGGGGTCCATGCCGGCCTGCATCTTGAACACGAACCCGCTGAACGGTGCGTCGACGGGGCGGTCACCGCCGTCGACGGCCGGCCGGGCGCCCGGGGCGGGTGCGAGGTCGACGACGACGTCGAGGAGCCGGCGGACACCGATGTTGGACAGGGCCGCGCCGAACAGCAGCGGCGTCGTCGCGCCGGTGCGGAACGTGGCCGGGTCGACAGGGTCCAGCAGCCCGACGCCGTCGACCGCCTCGGTGTAGTCGGTGTCGAGCTCGGCGGCCGCCTGGTCGGCGTCGAGGGCCCGTTCCTCGGCGATCGAGGCGCCGCCGGGAGCGCGCCGGTAGGTCGTCACCCGGCCGTCCTGGCTGTCGAGGAGGCCCAGGAACCGGCCCGCCTCGCCGACGGGCCAGTTGACCGGTGTCGGGTGCAGGCCGATGCGCTCCTGGAGCTCGTCGCAGAGCGCGAGGACCTCGCGCCCGGGGCGGTCCCACTTGTTGACGAACGTGATGACGGGCACGCCGCGGCGACGGCAGACCTCGAAGAGCTTGAGCGTCTGCGGCTCCAGGCCCTTGGCCGCGTCGAGCAGCATCACGGCGGCGTCGACGGCGGTGAGGACGCGGTAGGTGTCCTCGGAGAAGTCGGCGTGCCCAGGGGTGTCCAGCAGGTTGATGACCACGTCGCGGTAGACGAACTGCAGCGCGGCGGAGGTGATCGAGATGCCGCGCTTCTGCTCCATCTCGAGCCAGTCGGACACGACGCCGGACCGGTCGCCCTTGCCGTGCACCGCGCCGGCCTGGTCGATCGCGTGCGCGTGCAGCGCGAGCGCCTCGGTGAGCGTCGACTTGCCGGCGTCCGGGTGGGAGATCACGGCGATGCTGCGCCGTCGGGCCGCCTGGGCGGTGACCGACGTGCTGTCGGTGAGCGTCGTCATCGGGCGCGGCTCACCACCCGGCGCTGGGCGCGCAGCTCGCGCCGCAGGTTGCCGGCGAACTCCTCGGCGCTCTCCAGCCGGTCACGCAGGCTGCGGCAGCGTTCCTCGGCGGCCGCCTCGAACAGGGCCAGACGCTCCAACGTCTCCTCGCGGCGGTCGGGGCCGAGGTCGCCGCGCTCCAGCTCGTCGAGCGTGGTCAGCAGCTCGCGCATCTCGTCGAGGGAGAAGTCCAGGGGCTTCATGCGCTTGACGAGCATCAGCCGGGCGATGTCCGACTCCGTGTACAGGCGGAAGCCGCCGTGCGACCGCGCGGACGGGATGACGAGGCCGACCTCCTCGTAGTAGCGGATCGTGCGCAGCGAGAGGCCGGTGCGCTCCGCCACCTCACCGATCTGCTTGTGGTCCATGCCCATGACTCTCCGTTCGACCCGTCTACCCTACCGTCGCGGGAGGGTGTCGCCGACCGCCCGGGGAGCGCGGACCCCGACCAGCGCCGCACCGCAGGTCGCCCACGACCTACAGTGGGGTCGTGCCGTCCCGCTCGCAGCATCCCGCCCGCCCCGTGACGGACCCCGTCGTGCTGGAGGACCTGACGCCGGGCGGCGTCGAGGACCTCGTCCCGGGTGCGGACCTCGACGGTGTCGAGATCAGGGACGTCCGCCTCGACCGGGTGGAGCTGCGCGGGGCCCGGGCCGACGGCTCCCGCCTCGACGGGCTGCGCGCCGACGAGGCCGACCTGCGCCACCTCACGCTGACCGAGGTCGTGCTCTCCCGCGCGGACGTCCCTGTCGTGCAGGGCATGCGCACCCGCTGGCGCGACGTCGAGGTGCGCGACGCCCGCATCGGCTCCGGCGAGCTCTACGAGTCCGTGTGGCAGTCCGTGCACCTCGTCGGCTGCAAGCTGGGCTTCGTCAACCTGCGGGGCGCCACGCTGCAGGACGTCGTGCTCACCGACTGCACCGTCGACGAGCTGGACCTGGTCCAGGCCCGGGCCACGCGCGTCGCCTTCGAGCGCACCCGCGTGCGACGCCTCGACGTGCAGGCCTCCACCCTGCACGACGTCGACCTGCGCGGCGCCGAGCTGAGCGAGCTTGTCGGCACCGACGCCCTGCGCGGGACCACGATCACCCCGGACCAGCTCGCACAGCTCGCGCCCGTCCTGGCCGCCAACCTGGGCATCGACGTTGCCGACTGAGCCGCTCGGGCCGTGGACGTGGGCCGTGCGGGTCGTCGCCGCGGCCGGGGTCGCGGTGGTCGTCTGGGTCTGCGCGACGGCGTGGGGCGCCGTGGTGCACGGGCACCCCGCCTACGTGGTGCTGCTGGGCCTGACCCTGCTGGTCAGCGCCGCGGCGGGGTGGCGTGCGCGGCGGCCGACCGGTCGCCGGAGCGCCTGGCGCCGGACCGGCACGGCGGCCCTGCTCGTCCTCTCCGTGGCGTGGATCGCCGTCGTGGGCTGGCTGCGGCCGTTCGGCGCGGTCGAGCCGGCGCTGGGGGCCCTGCGGTCCGACGGCGCGGTCACCGTCACGCAGAGCGCGACGCAGATCGTGCTGGCACCGACCGGCGGGGCATCCGGCACGGGGGTGCTCTTCCAGCCCGGTGCCCGGGTCGACGCCCGGGCGTACGCCGCGGTGCTGCGGCCCCTCGCCGAGGCCGGGCATCCCGTCGTCGTCGTGAAGCAGCCGCTCGGCATCGGCTTCCTCGCCCTCGGGGCGCTGGACACGGCTCGCCAGGACCACGCCGAGGTCGACCGGTGGGTCGTGGCGGGCCACTCGCTCGGTGGCACGGTCGCGGCCATGGCGGCCGACGACGCCGACGACGCCGGGCCGTCACCCGCCGTCGGGCTCCTGCTGTACGCCTCGTACCCGGCCGACGACGTCAGCGACTCGCTCACCGCTGCCGTCGAGTCCGTGTCGGGCACCCGCGACGGGCTCTCGACGCCGGCGAAGATCGAGGCGTCCCGCTCCGACCTGCCACCGGACGCCACGTTCGTCGTCGTCGACGGCGCCTCGCACGCCCAGTTCGGCGACTACGGGCCGCAGCCGGGCGACGGTTCGCCGACCCTCGGCGACGACGAGGCCCGCGCGCGGATCGCGGCCGCGAGCGTGCGGTTCGTCGCGGGCCTGGACGGCTGACCAGCCCGTCGCGCGCCCGCGGCGGTCGCGCCCGCGCCGGACCCACCCGGCGCGATCTCACCCGGTGCGCCGGCGGTCCGACCCGTGGCCCCGTCTATCGGTCGGGCCCTCGCTCGGCTACCGTCGGACCGTGCAGCTGCTGGTCGTGGAGGACAACGAGCACGTCGCCGGCGCGCTGGTCTCCGTCCTGGGCAAGCACGGGTACGAGGTGATCCGCGCCCCCGACGGCGGGAGCGCGCTCGACGCGCTGAACCCGCGCACCGACCTCGTGCTGCTCGACCTCGCCCTGCCGGACATGGACGGGTTCGAGGTCTGCCGGCGGATCCGCAAGGTCTCGGACACCCCGATCATCATGGTGACCGCCCGCACGCAGCTCGAGTCGAGGGTGCGGGGGCTCGAGCTCGGCGCGGACGACTACGTGACCAAGCCGTACGACATCCGTGAGGTCCTCGCCCGCATCGACGCCGTGCTGCGTCGGGGAAGGTCGCGGGAGTGGGACGGCCGGGCCGACGTCGCCCGCATCGACGTCGGGGAGGTGCAGGTCGACCTCGCCGCCCGGGTGGTGCGCCGCACCGGCGGCGCCGTGGTCTCCCTGACCCGCAAGGAGTACGACCTGCTCGCGCTGCTGGTGCGCCACCGCGGCACGGTGCTCGCCCGGGAACGGATCCTGCGCGAGGTCTGGGGGTCGAGCTGGAAGGGCCTGGGCCGCACCCTCGAGGTGCACGTCGCCTCGCTGCGCCGCAAGCTCGGCGAGCCCGCCGTCGTGGAGACCGTGCGGGGCGTCGGGTACCGCGTCGGGCAGGACTGACATGCGCAGCCGGCTCGCCGCGATCGTCTACGTGCCGCTCGCCCTGGTGATCCTGCTGCTCGGGATGCTCTACGCCGGCAGCGTCACGCGGGCGCACCAGCAGGAGGTCTTCCTCGACCGGCTGCGGGACGTGACCTACCTGGTGCTGCCCGCCCGCCAGGCGATCGTCGCCGACGACCCGTCGCTCGTCGCCGGCGACCTCGCACGGTACCGGGAGGTCTACGGCATCAGCGCCGCCGTCGTGGACCAGTCCGGTGCGACGCTCGTGGCGGAGGGCCTGCAGGTGCACGACTACGCGGAGCGGCACGCGGCGCTCGCCGGGCGGCGGGCCGAGATGCGCGAGGCCTTCTGGCCGTGGGACGCCCAGCGGATCGTGGTCGCCGAGCCGCTGTTCGACGGCGGCGACCTGGTCGGCGCGCTCGTGACGGCGTCGGACGCCGGCGGCGTGCAGCGGGCGATCTGGCAGAGCTGGGCCCTGCTGGGCGCGGGCGGCGTCGTCGTCGCGCTGCTGGCGCTCGTCCTCGCCGACCGGACCGCGGGATGGCTCCTGCGTCCCGTGCGTGCCGTCGACCAGGCGATGGAGAAGATGGGCGGCGGGAGCCTCGACGAGCGCATCCCTGCGTCGACGGGACCCCCCGAGCTGCAGCAGGTGGTGACGCGGTTCAACGAGATGGCCGAACGGGTGGAGCACCTCATGCGGCGACAGCAGGAGTTCGTGGCCAACGCCTCCCACGAGCTGCGCAACCCGCTCAACGCCCTCATGCTCCGTGTCGAGTCCCTCGCGCTGACCGTGCCGCCCGAGGAGGCGGACGAGGTGGCGCACGTGCGGGCCGAGGCGGAGCGCATGGCCGAGATCCTCGACGCGCTGCTGCTTCTCGCCGACGGCGGCAGCATGGGTGTGGCCCAGCCGGTGGACGTGGCCGACGTCGTCGCCCGCCGGGTGGAGGGGCGCCGGCTGCTCGACCCCGACCGGGAGCTCCGCCTCACGACGCCCGGGGGAGAGGTGCTGGGGCTGGTCGACCCGACGGCGCTGGAGAGCGCGCTCGACACGGTGGTCGACAACGCGCTCAAGTTCGCGCCGGCGCACGAGCCGGTGGACGTGGCGGTGGTCCGCGGTACCGGGACGGTGGAGGTCAGTGTGCGCGACCGGGGTCCCGGGGTGCCGAGCGAGCAGCTCGACCGGCTCACCGAGAGGTTCTGGCGCAGCCCGGGCCACAGCTCGGTCAAGGGGTCCGGCCTCGGTCTCGCGATCGCCTCGGAGCTGATGACGGCGGCCGGTGGCGGCGTGCGGCTGGCGCTCCCCGACGACGGCGGGCTGCTGGTCCGGCTGCAGGTCCCGGCCTGGGAGGAGGACTGATGCGTCGGGTCGTGGCGGCCGTCCTGTCGTCGCTCTGCCTGGTCGCCCTCCTCGGGGGGTGCGTCGGCGGGACCGGTGACCCGTGGGAGAGCGACCCCTGGAAGGGGCAGCGTCCGGAGCGGCTCACGATCGCGACCGGCGGGACGAGCGGGATCTACCACGGGTACGGCGAGGAGCTCGCCGCCGTGCTCGAGGAGCGGTACGGGATCGAGACGGAGGTGCTCACGACCGGCGGCTCGGTGGACAACCTGCACCTGCTGGCCGACGGGACCGCGGACGTGGCCTTCAGCGCGGCGGACGCGGTGACGGACGCCGTCGACGGCGTGGGGGACTTCGACGAACCGGTCGAGGTGCAGGCGCTCGCCCGCGTCTACGACGACTTCGCGCACCTGGTGGTGCCGGCCGACTCCGACGTCGAGGACCTGGCCGACCTGCGCGGCCTGCGGGTGTCGCTGGGGGCGCCCCGCTCCGGCACTTCCCTCATCGCGGGGCGGGTGCTCCGGGCGGCGGACGTCCCGGTGAGCGACCTGCGGGTGTCCGAGCTCGGCATCACGGAGTCGGTCGCCGCGCTGCGCAGCGGGAGCCTCGACGCGGTCTTCTGGTCCGGCGGCCTGAAGACGCCCGGGATCGTCGAGCTCGCCGAGGAGATGCCGATCCGGCTGATCCCTCTGGACGGGGTGGTCGACGAGCTGCGCCGGATCCACGGGCACGGCTACCGCCACGGCGTCGTCCCGGAGGGCGTCTACGGGGTCACCGACAACGTGGAGACGCTGGCCGTGCCCAACATCCTCGTGGCGGGGCCGGGGCTGCCCGACGCCGTGGCGCACGGCCTGGTCCAGACGGCCTTCGACGCGCGCGCCGAGATCGCCGCGAGCGTGCCGTCGGCGGCGCTCCTCGAACGGTCCCGCGCCATCTACACCGATCCGGCCGACCTGCAGCCCGGCGCGCTGCGCTACTACCGGGAGACCAAGACCTGAGCCGCGTCAGCGGGGCACGGCCGCCGAGAGGGGCGGGACGAGCCGCAGCCGGTGGCCGACGCCGCCGCGCCACGGGGTCTCCGGGGTGACGGTCGACGGGTAGCCGCGCGGGTGCTGCTGCTGCCAGCGCCAGTGGTCCCGGCAGACGTCGGCGAGGTCCCGGGCCGCGGTCCAGCCCAGCTGGTCGGCGGCCCGCACGGTCGAGGCGACCGCGGTCGCGACCGTCCCGGGCGGTGCGGGCATCAGGCGGTACGGGATGCGGTGACCGGTCACCTCCTCGAAGGTGCCGAGCACGTCGAGCACGCTGGTGGCGCGGCCGGTGCCGAGGTTCCACGTCTGCACGGACGGCACCGGCTGCAGGGACGGCACGTCCTGGTCGACCGGCCGCTCGGCCGACCGGTCGAGGGCGGCGAGAGCGGCGACGTGCCCGGCGGCGACGTCGCCGACGTGCACGTAGTCGCGGACCGGCGTCCCGTCGGCGGTGGGCAGGTCGGCGCCGAGGACGTTGATGCGCTCGCGACGGCCGAGCGCCACCTCGCCGATCCGGGCCAGCAGGCTCGACGGCGCCCCGTTGCGGTCCTCGCCCAGCCGGCCCGACGGGTGCGCCCCGACGGTGTTGAAGCACCGCACGACGCCGACCCGGAGCGCCGACCCGGCCGCCACGACGTCCTGCAGGAGGTGCTCGTCCGTCACCAGGGTGCGGCCGAGAGGCGAGACCGGCGCGAGCGGGTCGTCCTCGGCCAGCACGTCGGCGCCGTCGGCCCCGCGGCTGCCGTAGACGGCGGCGTTCGACGACAGGACGAGGCGGGCGACGCCGTACCAGGTCATGCAGCGCAGCAGCGTGAAGGTGGTCGTCAGGTTGGTCTCGTAGGCGTCGAGCGGCCGGTCGGCGCACTCGGTGGCGGACCGCAGCCCGGCCACGTGGACGACGGCGTCGACGGTCGCGGTCGCGAAGACGCGTTCCATCGCGTCGATGTCCGCGATGTCGGCCGTGTGGGTGCGTACCCGGCGGCCGGTGACGGCCTCGACGCGGGCGAGCGACGCCGGTGTGCCGCGCGAGAAGTCGTCGACCACGTCGACCTCGTGACCGGCCTCGACCAGTGCCAGGACGACGTGGGAACCGAGGTAGCCGGCGCCACCGGTGACCAGGACCCGCATCTGACACACCTCGCACGACGTTTGCTGACGCCAGACATGATCCCGGTGCCGGCCCGCGCGACACCAGGCGAGTTGAGGTAGTCAAGAGCATCCCGCGCACGATCGTGTGACGTGTGCCACGCTGCTGCCATGCTGAGACTGCTGGCCCGGACCGCCGTCCTCCTGCTCGCCGTCGCCGTGGGGATGCTCCTGACCGACTGGGCGTTCGCCGTGCTCGACTGGCAGACCTTCGAGATCGTCTGGAGCAACCCGATCGGCTTCGTGGTGGCCGTCGTCGTCTTCGCCGTCGCGCAGGCGGTGCTCACGCCGTTCTTCGCGAAGGTGGCCCGCAACAACGCGCCCGCCATGCTCAGCGCCGTCGGCCTCGTCACCACCTACGTGGCCCTGCTCATCGCCGTCCTCGTGGCGCCGGACGGGCTGGAGATCTCCGGGTGGCTGGGCTGGGTGGTCGGCCCGGTCATCGTGTGGATCGTGACCCTGCTGGCCAACTTCCTGCTGCCGGCGCTGCTGCTGAAGAACGCGGTCGAGAAGCGTCGCGACGGCGCCGGCGACTGACGCGACCGGGCCGTCTCAGAGCTGCTGGCGCACGCCTGCGGCCCGGGCGATGCCCTCGACCTGCTCCTCGAGATCGTCGCGCAAGGGCTTCACCCCGTCTCCCCGACGCAGCACCGGGAGCTGGACCGGGTGGTCGGCCTCCTCGAGCACGAAGCCCAGCGCGACGTAGAGCGCGAGGAGCGCGAGGGCCAGGCCGAGGACACCCGCGGCGACCTCCCACCCGCCGGACCCTGTGAGCTCGGCGACGCCGGTCAGCGCGAAGCGGGCCGCGGACCCGACCATGACGGCCGCGGCGAGGACCTTGCCGTGCGCGGCCGACGCCGGCACCAGGAGGCTGACGGCGGCTGCCAGCAGGAGGACGCCCACGGCGGGGCTCGACGTCCCGGGCGGGGAGGTCAGCGTCGCCGCGGCGAGCATGGCCCACACGCCGGACACCATCGCCATCCCCGTCCCGGCGATGGGGTCCCGGGCGCCGAAGCCGACGATCGCGGCGAGCGACTGCAGCGGGACGGTGAGCACCAGCACGGCCAGCGCCACCGTGCTCTCCTCCTCGGGCTCGAGGAGGCCGAGCTGCAGGCAGCTGAACCCGATCGTGGCCACGGCCAGCGCCATGAAGCCCAGGGGCAGGGGGTTGCCGCTCGGGCGGAGGACGATCCGCGTCATCTGCAGGGCTTCGCTGCGCCGGGGCTGCTCGTCGGGTGGTGCGCTCATCCGGCCACACAACACGATGTGGGCGCCGCGCACCAGGCGGGAGCACCGGAGGGCTGCTCCGTCAGGGGGCGCCCGTGCTGGCGCGCTCCACGAGGCGGGTCGGCACGAGGGTGCGGCCGCGGGGCGTGGAGTGGTCCGCCATCTGCCGCAGCACGCCCGCGACGCACAGCCGGCCGACCTCGGCGAAGTCCTGGTGCACGGTCGTCAGGGGCGGCAGGAACGCCACGGCGTCGGGCAGGTCGTCGAAGCCGACCACGCTGACGTCCTGGGGCACCTTGCGACCCGCCTCGGCGAGCGCCCGCAGCAGACCGAGGGCCATCTGGTCGTTGGCCGCGAACACGGCGGTCGCATCGGTGCGGGCGATCTGCCGTCCGGCCTCGTAGCCCGACGCCGCGGACCAGTCCCCGCGGTGCACCTCCGGGACGTCCCGGCCGGCCTCGCGCAGCGTCCGGCGCCAGGCGTCCTCGCGGCGCTGGGCCGAGAAGGACTCGGACGGTCCGGCGAGGTGCACCACGGTGCGGTGCCCGAGGCCGAGCAGGTGCTCGACCGCGGCGCGGGTGCCCGCGGCTTGGTCGGTGTCGACGACGGCGTAGCGGTCCCCGGCGTCCGAGTCCGCGACCACGACGGGCACGTCGGTGGGCAGCGAGATGCTGGCGGCGTCGAGCAGGTGCACCTCCATCAGGAGGATCACGGCGTCGACGGCGAGCTCGCCCATCCGGGTGAAGGCGCCGTTGACGCCGTCCTGGGTGGGTGCCGCGACGGGGATGACGGTGATGGCGTAGCCCTCGGCCGCGGCGGACGTCGCGATGGCGTCCAGGGTGCGCACGTTCCCGGTCGTGGACAGCGAGAAGAGGATGATCCCGATGGTGCGGAATCGGCCCGAGCGCAGGGCGCGGGCCGCGCTGTTGGGCCGGTAGCCCAGCTCGCGCATGGCGGCCAGCACCTGCTCGCGCGTGCTGTCGACGACGCCCTGGTGGCCGTTGGAGACCCGCGAGACGGTCTGCGACGAGACGCCGGCGCGCCGCGCGACGTCCGCCATGGAGACGCGCTGGGGTCGCCCCGGGGGGCTCCGGTCGGCCAAGGGTCCTCCGATCAGGTCACGGTTCGGTCTCGGGTGCCGCCGGGGTTGACGTACGCGATCGACCGATGCACGATCACCCTAGTCCATGTTTACGCGAACATCGCGAGCCGTCGCCCGCCATGTTGACGTGAACATCCCCGTGAGCCCGAGGAAGCAGATGACGACGACGTCCCCACCGGTCGCGGCGACGCCCCCGCCCGTCGCCCACCGCCGCAGCCGACGGCGATGGACGGGCTGGATGTTCGTCGGCCCCTTCATGCTCGTGTTCGGGCTCGTGTTCCTCGCCCCGATCGCCTACTCGCTGTACCTGTCGGTGTTCCGCACCCGGATGGTCGGTGGCACCACGTTCGTGGGCCTGGAGAACTACGCCCGCGCGATGCAGGACCCCCAGTTCTGGGAGGGCCTGGGCCGGGTGAGCCTGTTCCTCGTCGTGCAGGTGCCGATCATGCTCGGCATCGCGCTGCTCGTGGCCCTGGCCATCGACTCCGGCCGGCTCTACGGCAAGAGCTTCTTCCGGATCTCGATCTTCATGCCCTACGCGGTGCCCGCCGTCGTCGCCTCGCTCATGTGGGGCTTCATGTACGGCACCCGCTTCGGCCTGGTCGGCAACCTCAACGACCTGCTCGGCATCTCGCTGCCCGACCCGCTGTCGCCCGACCTCGTGCTGGCCTCGATCGGCAACATCGTCACCTGGGAGTTCGTCGGCTACAACATGCTGATCTTCTACGCGGCGCTGCGCGTCGTCCCGCACTCGCTCTACGAGGCCGCGGAGATCGACGGCGCGACGCAGTGGCAGGTCGTGCGCGCGATCAAGATCCCCGCCATCCGCGGTGCGCTCGTCATCGCCACGATCTTCTCGATCATCGGCAGCTTCCAGCTCTTCAACGAGCCGAGCATCCTGCAGTCGCTGGCGCCCAACGCCATCACGACGTCGTACACCCCGAACCTCTACGCCTACTCCCTGTCCTTCTCCGGGCAGCAGTACAACTACTCCGCGACCGTCGCCATCATCATGGGCCTGATCACGATGGTGATCGCCTACGTGGTGCAGCTGCGCGGCATGCGCAAGGAGGCGTGACCGCCGTGACCACCGCCACCACCGCGACCGCCCCGTCCGCCCGGGGGCCGCGCCTCAAGGCGCGGACCGTCAACAAGCACAGCGTGGACCGGCCCCGCCGCAGCCCGCTGCTCACCGTGCTGACCGCCGTCGTCCTGCTCTACTCGCTGGTCCCCCTGGTCTGGCTGCTCGTCAACTCCACCAAGACCCAGGGCGACCTGTTCTCCTCGTTCGGCCTGTGGTTCGGCGACTCGTTCGCGCTCTGGGACAACGTCGTGGCCACGCTCACCTACGACGACGGGGTCTTCGTCCGCTGGCTCGCCAACACGCTGCTCTACGTCGTGCTGGGCGCCGGCGGAGCCACGTTCCTGGCCATCCTCGGCGGGTACGCCCTCGCGAAGTTCGACTTCCCGGGCAAGCGTGGCGTGTTCGCCGTCGTCATCGGTGCCGTGGCCGTCCCCGGCACCGCCCTGGCCGTGCCGACGTTCCTCATGTTCAGCCAGATGGGCCTGACGAACACGCCGTGGGCGGTCATCATCCCGTCACTGATCTCGCCGTTCGGGCTCTACCTCATGTGGACGTTCGCGGTCGAGGCGATCCCGACGGAGCTGCTCGAGGCGGCGCGCATCGACGGCGCCGGGGAGTTCCGCACCTTCTTCCGGGTCAGCCTGCCGCTGCTCGCCCCGGGCATCGTCACCGTCCTGCTGTTCACCATGGTGGCCACCTGGAACAACTATTTCCTGCCGCTGATCATGCTGCGCGACAGCGACTGGTACCCGCTGACCCTCGGCCTGAACGCCTGGAACGCGCAGGCCGCGACCGCCGGCGGCGAGGCGATCTTCCACCTCGTCATCACCGGCTCCCTCCTGACCATCCTGCCGCTCGTGGCGGCGTTCCTCGTGCTGCAGCGCTACTGGCAGTCCGGGCTCGCCGCCGGGAGCGTCAAGGAATGACCTGACCGATGCCCGGTCGGCGGCACCACCGATGACGCCGCCGACCGCCCGACCGAACCGTTCCGACAACGAAGTGAGGACCTGAGATGACTGCACGAACGAATGCCCGCCCGGGCCGTGCGCTCCGCGCCACCGCCGTCGCCGGCGTCGTGGCCCTGGGCCTGACCGCCTGCGCAAGCGGCGAGACCGACTCCGGCGAGGCCGCCCAGGACGCGGACTCGGCGCTGGAGGAGGGTGGGGAGATCACCGTCTGGGCGTGGGACCCCACGCTGGAGTCCGTGGCCGCCGACTTCGAGGCGGAGCACCCCGGCGTCACCGTCAACCTGGAGAACGTCGGGACCGGCAACGACCAGTACACCGCGCTGCAGAACGCCATCGCCGCCGGTGACGGCGTGCCCGACGTCGCACAGGTCGAGTTCTACGCCCTGCCGCAGTTCGCGCTCTCCGAGGCCCTCGCGGACCTCACCGCGTACGGGGCCGACGAGCTCGACGGCACCTTCACACCCGGCCCGTGGGGTGCGGTGCAGCAGCAGGGTGGCGTCTACGCCCTGCCCACCGACTCCGGGCCGATGGCGCTGTTCTACAACAAGCGCGTCTTCGACGAGCACGGCATCGAGGTCCCCGCCACGTGGGACGAGTACGTCGAGGCCGCCCGTACCCTGCACGAGGCCGACCCGGACGCCTTCCTCACCAACGACGTCGGCGACGCCGGCTTCACCACCTCGATGATCTGGCAGGCCGGCGGGCGGCCCTACCAGGTCGAGGGGACCGACGTCACGGTCGACTTCACCGACGACGGCTCCCAGCAGTTCGCCTCCACCTGGCAGACCATGCTCGACGAGGAGCTCGTGGCCCCGGTCGGTTCGTGGAGCGACGAGTGGTACCAGGGCCTGGCCGACGGTTCGATCGCCTCGTTGGTGATCGGAGCCTGGATGCGCGGCAACCTCGAGTCCTCGGTGCCGGACGCCTCCGGCGACTGGGCCGTCGCCCCGATGCCGCAGTGGGAGAGCGGTGCGGAGGTCACCGCGGAGAACGGCGGCAGCGCGCTGGCCATCCCCGCCGCGAGCGAGAACGCCGACCTCGCCTGGTCCTTCCTGGAGTACGCGACCGTCGGGGACGGCATCGCCACCCGCGTCGACGAGGGGGCCTTCCCGGCGACCGTCGCCGAGCTCGAGGACCCCGCGTTCCGCGAGCAGGAGTTCGAGTACTTCGGCGGCCAGGCCGTCAACGAGGTGCTGGCCGACTCGTCGGCGAACGTCGCCGAGGGCTGGCAGTACCTGCCGTTCCAGGTGTACGCCAACTCGATCTTCAACGACACGGTGGGTCAGGCGTACGTGTCCGGCACGACGCTGACCGACGGCCTGGCCACCTGGCAGGAGCAGACCGTCACCTACGGCAACGACCAGGGCTTCACCGTCAACCCGTGACGACGCGCCCGTGAGACCCCGGGGGACGGCGAGCTGCCGTCCCCCGGGCGCTCACGGCGCCCCCGCAGACCCCGCAGACCCCGCAGACCCCGCAGACCCCGCACGCCCAGGAGCCTTCATGACCGACGTCCCCCGCCTGATCGCGGGCCCCGAGACGACCCGCCCCGCACGCCTCGGGTACGGCGCCGACTACAACCCGGACCAGTGGCCCCGCGAGGTCTGGGCCGAGGACGCCCGGCTCATGCAGGCCGCCGGTGTCACCGTCGTCTCCGTCGCGATCTTCTCCTGGGCCCGGATCCAGCCGGCACCCGACCGGTGGGACCTCGACTGGCTCGACGAGGTCATGGACCTCATGCACGCCCACGACATCTCCGTCGACCTCGCCACCGCCACCGCCTCCCCGCCGCCGTGGCTCACCACCCTGCACCCCGAGATCCTGCCCGTGACGCGCACGGGGGAGACCCTGTGGCCGGGCGGCCGCCAGCAGTGGCGGCCCACCTCGCCGGTGTTCCGGCGCTACGCGCTCGCGCTGGTCGAGAAGCTGGCCGAGCGGTACGCCGAGCACCCGGCGCTCGCGGCCTGGCACGTCAGCAACGAGCTCGGCTGCCACAACGTCGAGGACTACTCCGACGACGCCGCCCGCGCGTTCCGCACCTGGCTCACCGCGCGCTACGGCACCCTCGACCGGCTCAACGAGGCGTGGGGCACGGCGTTCTGGTCGCAGCGCTACACCGACTGGGAGCAGATCCTGCCGCCGCGGCTCGCGGCGTCGTACCCGAACCCGACGCAGCAGCTCGACTTCAAGCGGTTCTCGTCGGACGCCCTGGTGGAGCACCTGCGCGCCGAGCGGGACGTGCTGCGCCGGATCACGCCGGACGTCCCCGTGACCACCAACTTCATGGTGATGGGCGAGACCAAGGGCATGAACTACGCCTCCTGGGCACCCGAGATCGACTTCGTCTCCAACGACCACTACCTGCAGCCCGGCCCGCAGGGCCGCGAGGAGATGTCGTTCTCCGCGAACCTGACCAGCGGTGTCGCGGGCGGGCGCCCCTGGTTCCTCATGGAGCACTCCACCAGCGCCGTGAACTGGCAGCCGGTGAACGTGCCCAAGCGACCGGGCGAGCTGGCCCGCGACTCCTTGACGCACGTCGCCCACGGCGCCGACGCCGTCTGCTTCTTCCAGTGGCGCCAGTCCGCCGCGGGCGCGGAGAAGTACCACTCGGCGATGGTGCCGCACGCCGGGGAGGACTCGGCGCTGTTCCGCGACGTCGTCGCCCTCGGCCGCACCCTCGGCGACCTCGCGCCCGTCGTCGGTGCGGAGCGGGCGCCGGCCCGCGCCGCGATCCTCTTCGACTGGGACTCCTGGTGGGCGTCCGAGCTCGACTCGCACCCCACCGAGCTGCTGCGCTACCGCGCGGAGGCGCTGGACTGGTACCACGCGTTCCTCGACGCGGGGGTGCGTGCCGACGTCGTCCCCGTCGCCGGGCTGGAGGACGGCCGCACGGACCTCGCCGACTACGACGTGGTCGTGGCCCCGGTGCTGCACGTGGTCCCCGCGGCCCTGGCCGAGCGGCTCGCGCGCTGGGTCGCGGCCGGCGGCCACCTGGTCACCACCTACTTCTCCGGCATCGTCGACGCCGACGACCACGTGTGGCTGGGCGGCTACCCGGGCGCCCTGCGCGACCTGCTCGGCCTGCGCATCGAGGAGCTCAGCCCGCTGCACGACGGGGAGAGCGTGCGGCTCGACGACGGCTCGACCGGCACCCTGTGGACGGACCGCATCGACGTCCTGCCGGGAACCGACGTGCTGGCGAGTTACCTCGACGGCCGGCAGGCCGGGCGACCGGCCGTCACCCGGCGGGCGGTGGAGCGGGGATCGGCCGCCTACGTCTCGACCCGGCTCGGTGCCGCGGGCCTCCGCCCGCTGCTCGAGCGGCTGCTCGCCGCCGCCGGCGTGCGCTCCGAGCTGCCCGAGCCGCTGCGCGGCCGGGTGGAGCTGACCGTGCGCCGCACCGCCGACGAGGAGTTCTGGTTCCTCGTGAACCGGACCGACGAGGCGCTGGGCCTCGCCGGCCTCGACGGCAAGGTCCTCGTCAGCACCACGCCGCACGACGGCGAGGTCGCGGACGCCCGCCCGCCCGTCGAGCCCGCGGCCGACACGCTGGCGCCCCGCGGTGTCGTCGTGCTGCGCCGCCCCCGCGCCTGACCACCCGTCCCCACGACCGGCACCACCTGCACGACCGGACCATCTCGGACCATCGCACCGACGCGAGAGGAAGGCTCACCGATGAGCACCTGGCAGGACACCGCACCACCGCCCCGAGCGGTCCGCACCCGGCGCGCGGTCGCGTCGCTGACCGGCGGCCTCCTGGTCGCCGGTCTGGCGACGGCGCCCGCGACGGCCGTCCCGGACATGGCCCGTCCCGCGACGACGACGGTCCCGAGCGTGACGACGGCGGCGCGGGACGCCGACGTCATCGTCCGCCCGGACCCGTCGTACGCCGGCCAACCGTTCGAGGGCTGGGGGACCAGCCTCGTCTGGTTCGCGAACGCCACCGGCGACTACCCGGACGAGATCCGGGACCGGCTCGCCGACATGGTCTTCGGCGACGAGGGGCTGAACCTCAACATCGCCCGGTACAACGTGGGCGGTGGGAACGCCCCGGACGTGCCGGACTACCTGCGGGCGGGCGGCGCCGTCGACGGCTGGTGGAACGCCCCGGAGGGCACCACGCGCGACGACGTCGACTGGTGGGACGCCGAGGACCCCGCCGACTGGGACCCGGACGCGGACGCCACGCAGCGCTGGTGGGTGGACCGGATCAAGGACGACGTGACGCACTGGGAGACGTTCTCCAACTCCCCGCCGTGGTTCATGACGGAGTCCGGCTACGTCTCGGGCAACTTCGACGCGAACGAGGACCAGCTCAAGCCGGAGAGCGTCGACGACTTCGCGCGGTACCTGGTGGGCGTCACCGAGCGGCTCGAGGACGCGCACGGCATCGACGTGGACACGATCGACCCGTTCAACGAGCCGAACACCGACTACTGGGGCACCCAGCTCGGTGGGGACGGCAACCCCACCGGCGGGCGGCAGGAGGGCGCCCACATGGGCCCGGAGCTGCAGCAGCAGGTGCTCCCGGCGCTGGCCTCTGCGCTGCAGGGTTCCGGGACGGACGCCGTGATCTCCGCGATGGACGAGACCAACCCCGGCCGGTTCGCGAGCAACTGGAACGCGTACTCGCCCGAGGTCCGGGACCTGGTGGACCAGCTCAACGTCCACACGTACGGCACCGGGCAGCGCACCACCGTGCGCGACATCGCCAAGGGTGAGGACAAGCCGCTGTGGATGAGCGAGGTCGGTGGGTCGTGGAGCAGCACGGGCCAGGACTTCGAGTCCATGGAGTCCGGCCTGGGCAGTGCCCAGCACATCGTCGACGACCTGCGTGAGCTGGAGCCGTCCGCCTGGGTGTTCTGGCAGCCGGTGGAGGACTACGACAACATGGCGCCCGGCGGCGAGAGCCCCGAGGGGGGCAACTGGGGCGAGATCCAGATCCCGTTCTCCTGCACGGACGACGACACGCTGGAGACCTGCCCGATCTACACGAACACGAAGTACTGGGTCACCCAGAACTTCACGCACTTCATCTCCCCGGGCGACCGGCTGATCGGGGTGGACGACCGGAGCAGCACCGCGGCCGTCTCCGCCTCCGGCGACCAGGCCGTCGTCGTGCACGTCAACGACGAGACCTCCGCGCGCGAGGTCGCGCTCGACCTGTCCGGCTTCGGGCAGGTGGCCGACGGTGCCACCGTCACCCCGGTCGTCACCGACTCCGGCGGCTACCTCGTCGAGGGCGAGCCCGTCCCGGTCGAGGCGGGCGACGGTGCGGCGCACGCCACGCTGACGGTGCCGGGCGAGTCCGTGACGACGTTCGTCGTCGACGGCGTCTCCGGCGTGGCCCACGACGCCCCGCTGGCCCAGGACGGGCACGTCTTCCGGATCGACGGCGTGCAGTCCGACCGGTCGCTGGCCCCGGCCGGCGACGGGGTGCAGATCGCCACCGACGACCCCGCCGCGGCCGACCAGCTGTGGACGCTCACGGACCTGGGCGCCCCGGAGGGCTCGGGCACCCACCGCACGCGCTATGCGGTGACGAACGTGGCCACGGGCCAGCAGCTCGCCGTCGACGCCGACACCTCCGCCGTGCTGGTCGGGGCGCCGGCGGACCGTGCCGCTGTCCCCGCGGCCGCGCGCTGGATCCTGTCCACGCCGGGCGACGGCACGTACACGCTGGTCAACGCCTCGTTGGGCACGCTGCTCGAGGTGGGTGGGCAGGCCACCGCCGACGGCTCGCCGGTGGGCACCTACCTGGCGAACTCCGGCGCGAACCAGCGGTGGGAGATCGTCGACGAGACGCTCCTCGCCACCGAGCCGGTGGACGTCTTCACGACGCCGGGCACGGTCCCGGAGCTTCCGGAGTCCGTGACCCCGGTATACCCGGGCGGCGCGGGTGACGCCCTGCCGGTCACGTGGGACGTCCCGGACGACGCCGTGTGGGCCGAGCCGGGCACCGTGGAGGTGACCGGCACGGTGGCGAACCCGGCCGGCGGCACGGTCCCCGCGACCGCGACCGTCACGGTCGACGTGCTCGCCTCCACCCGCACGGCCTCGGCCTCCACCTACGCCGGTGGCGCGCCGGCCCTGCCCGCCACGGTGACGGCCGTGACGGCCGGCGGCGTCGACGTGGAGCGGGCGGTCACCTGGGAGCAGGCGGCCGACGGCGTCTACGACGAGATCGGCGTCGTGCAGCTCTCCGGGGCCGCCGACGCCGGGGCGGGCGGCACGCTGCCCGCCACCGTGCGCGTCCTGGTCACCGAGCCCGGTGAGACCAACATCGCGACGGACGACGGCACCACGGTCGAGGCGACGTACACCGAGCCCGGCTACCCGGCCGAGCGGGTGGTGAACGGCGACGTGGACGACAAGGGCTGGTCCAACTGGCGCTCCGGCGACAAGAACCCGACGGACACGCTCACGGTGACCCTGCCGGAGCAGCGCGACGTCACCGGCGTGGACGTGCACTTCTACGTCGACGGCTCGCACCGCAGCTGGGCGCAGAGCCTCCAGATCGAGGCCCACGTCGACGGTGCGTGGCAGGCCGTCGGGGACGCGGTCGAGCCCGCGTCCGGCGCCGAGCCGGTGGCGGTCGACGCGGACGTGCGCACCGACGCCGTCCGGGTCGTCATGACCGCCCACGAGGCCACGCACCTGGTGGTCAGCGAGATCGAGGTGCTGGCGAAGGTGCCCGGCGACCCGTCACCCGTGTGGGACGCCGACGCGACCTACACCTCCGGTGACGAGGTGTTCCACGACGGCTCGTACCACGTGGCGCAGTGGTGGACCCGCGACGAGCCGGGCAGCAGCGTGTGGGGCTCGTGGCAGGAGACGGTCCGCGCCGCCTCGGGCGACGCCCTGTGGACGCCGTCACGCGTCTTCACCGCCGGTGACGTCGTCGTGCACGACGGCGAGACCTACACCGCGCGGTGGTGGACCCGCCACCAGGAGCCCGGCGACCCGCACGGACCGTGGGCCGCCGCAGACTGAGAGCGCGGCGCCGAGCAGGAACCTGGGCCCGCATTCACCCTCGATAGCGGGACCAGGTTCCTGTTCGGCATCGGTACGCTCGCCGTGTGGACAGCACCGGGAGCGTCGGCATCGTCGGGGGCGGCATCGTCGGTCTCGCCGTCGCCCGGGAGGTCCTGCGGCGGCGCCCGGGCACCCGGGTCGTCGTCCTGGAGGCCGAGGACCGCCTGGGCGCGCACCAGACGGGTCACAACTCCGGCGTGGTGCACGCGGGCATCTACTACCGGCCGGGCAGCCTCAAGGCGCGCCTGTGCACGCGCGGCCGCGACCTGCTGCGGGAGTACTGCGCCGAGCACGGCCTGCCGTACGAGGAGGTCGGCAAGCTCGTCGTGGCGGTCGACGGCTCGGAACGCGACCGGTTCGACGCCCTCGAGCGGACGGCCCGGGAGAACCGGGTGCCCGGGCTGCGCCGCCTCGCGGGCGCGGAGATCTCCGACGTCGAGCCGCACGCCGTCGGGGTCGCCGCCCTGCACTCGCCCCGCACCGCGATCACCGACTTCGCGGCCGTGTGCGTCCAGCTCGGTCGCGACGTCGAGGCGGCCGGCGGGCAGGTGCGGCTCGGCGCGCGGGTGACCGGCATCGCACGGTCGCGCGGCCGGGTCGTGGTCACCTGCGCGGACGAGCGGCACACCGTGGACCGGCTCGTCGTGTGCGGCGGTCTGCAGTCCGACCGCCTCGCCGGGCTGGTGGGCGGCGCCCGCGGCCCCGTCATCGTCCCGTTCCGCGGTGAGTACCTGACGGTCCGCCCGGCCCGGCGGGACCTGGTGCGCGGCATGGTCTACCCGGTGCCCGACCCCCGCTACCCGTTCCTGGGCGTGCACTTCACCCGCACGGTGGCGGGCGACCTGGAGGTCGGGCCCAACGCGGTCCTCGCCCTGGACCGAGGCGCCTACCGGCGGTTCGCGGTGAGCCCCCGGGACACGGCCGCCGTGCTCGCCTGGCCGGGCTTCTGGCGGATGGCAGCCCGGCACTGGCGCACCGGCGTGCGGGAGATGTATGGCTCGGCCGTGACGGCGGCATACCTGCGGACCGCCCAGCGCTACGTCCCCGGCATCGGCGGCGACGACGTCGTGCGCGGGCGGACGGGTCTGCGCGCCCAGGCCGTCGAGCGCGACGGCACCCTGGTGGACGACTTCGTCATCGAGACGTCCGACGGCGTCACGTGCTTGCGCAACGCGCCCTCGCCCGCGGCGACGTCGAGCCTCGCGATCGCCGAGCACGTGGTCGACCGTATCGACGGGTGACGCCCGCGAGATCCGGCCCCGTCAGGGCCTGACCGGCGCTGATAATCTCACCGCGTGATGAGCCATGCCTGAGGCGACCGTGACGATCCACGACGTCGCGCGACACGCCGGGGTGTCGGCGGCGACGGTCTCGAACTACTTCAACTGGCCGGACAAGCTCTCGGACCGCACCAGGACCCGCGTCCACACCTCGGTGTCCGAGCTCGGGTTCGTGCCGAACATGCCCGCGCGGCAGCTGCGCCGGCAGCGCAGCGGGATCGTGGGACTCAGCGTCGTCAACGCCTCCAACCCCTTCTTCGCGGGGATCGCGACGGCGGTGGAGCAGGTCGCCGAGGACGCGGCGCTGTCGGTCGTGGTCGGCTCGTCGCACGAGTCGGCCGACCGCCAGGAGAAGTTCCTGACCCTGTTCGAGCAGCTCCGCTTCGACGGGGTCGTCGTGGCTCCGTCGGACGACGAGCTCGAACCGCTGCGCCAGCGCCGCGACCGCGGCACCCCGGTCGTGCTGGTGGACCACGAGGACCCGGACGGCCGGCTCTCCTCGGTGTCGCTGGACCACCGCGAGGGCGGCCGGATCGCCGCCGAGCACCTCGTCACCGCCGGGCGCACCCGGCTGCTCTTCGCCGGCGGCCCCGAGGGCGTCCGGCAGGTCGCACGGCGGCTGGAGGGCTGCCGTGAGGTGGTGTCCGGTATCGACGGCGTCCGGCTCGAGGTGGCCCGGTCGGCCGACCTGGACCTCGTCGACGGCGAGGAGATGGGGCGATGGATCGCCGGCCTCGACCCGGCCGAGCGCCCCGACGCGGTGTTCGCCGGCAACGACCTGCACGCCATCGGCCTGGTCAACGCGCTGGTGGCCGGCGCCGTACGGGTGCCCGAGGAGGTCGCGGTGGTCGGGTACGACGACATCCCGTTCGCCGCGCGTGCGGCCGTCCCGCTGACGACCGTGCGGCAGCCGATCGCCGAGATGGGACGTGCTGCCGCCCGGCTGCTGCTGGACGAGATCAGCGAGCCCGGCCGCGAGCCGCGCGACGTCGTCTTCCCGCCGGAGCTCGTGGTGCGCGCGTCCGCGCCCTGACGCTCGACGGGTGTCTTGGGACGCGTGAGTCTGCGGCTTGGCTGCGGGCGGACGCCTTGCTGCGCTGCGGCCCCCACCCTGCGCCGCGCCTCCGCCTCACGCGTGGGTGGGGTGCTCGTGGTCCGGGTGCGTGTCCGGCTCCACCTGGAACGTGGTGTGCTCGACCCCGAAGTGCTCGCGCACGCAGTCCTGCAGCTCGTCGAGGATGCGCCCGGCGTGCCCGTCCTGGAAGCACCCGGTGTCCACGACCACGTGGGCGGAGAGCTGGGGCAGGCCCGTCGCGATGAGCGAGGCGTGCACGTCGTGGATCTCGCGGACGTGGTCGACCCGCAGCAGGTGGGTCCGCACCTCGTCGAGGTCGAGATCCGCCGGCGTGGACTCCAGCAGCACGGCGCCGGTCTCGCGCAGCAGCCGCACGGCGCGCGGCACGATGAGCGCTCCGATCACGAGCGCCGCCACGGTGTCGGCGTACTGCCAGCCGGTCGTCGTGATGACGACGGCGGCGACGATGACGGCCAGGGAGCCGAGGGCGTCGTTGAGCACCTCCAGGAAGGCGGCGCGCAGGTTGAGGTTCGCGGTCCGGCGCGAGGCCAGCACGGCCAGCGCGGCGACGTTGCCGACCAGCCCGATCACACCGAAGACGACCAGCTCGCCGCCGGGGATCTCGGGGGGCTCCTGGAGCCGCTGCACCGCCTCGACGAGCACGAAGACGCCGACGGCGAGCAGCACCGCCGCCTGGGCGAGCGCGGCCAGCGCCTCCGCGCGCCGGTAGCCCCAGGTGCGCCGCGCCGTCGGCGGCCGCATCGCGACGTGCGCCGCGAAGAGCGCGAGGCCGAGCCCGCCCGCGTCGACGAGCATGTGTGCGGTGTCGACAAGCAGCGCGAGGCTGCCGGTCAGGACGGCGCCCACCACCTGTGCGACGACGATCGTGGCCGTGATGCCGAAGGCGACCGCGAGACGGCCCCGGTGGCCGCCCTCGGGTGGTGCGTGGTCGTGACCTGCCGCGTGCCCCATCAGTCGTGGTCCTCGACGAGCTCGCCCTCCCAGGCCTCGAGCCCCTCGTGCACGGCGAACGCCGCGACGACGAACCCGGCGAGGGGGTCGATCCACGCCTGGCCCGTCCACCAGAAGGCGAGCAGGCCGGCGAGCGTCGCCACCGACAACCAGACGCAGACCCGCGTCTCGGCGGCGTCCGCGAGGACGAGCGGGTCGCCGAGCGCCCGGCCGACGCGGTACTTCGCGACGGCGAGCACCGGCATGATGACGAGCGAGGCGACCAGCACCCCGAGGGCGACGGGGGAGGTCTCCGGCACGGCGCCGGTGACGAGCGCGCGGATGCCCTCGACGGTGACCCATGCGGCGAGCAGGAAGAACGTGGCGGCGACGGCACGCAGGGTGCGGTGCTCACGGCGGAGCTCGGCCGGATCGGGCTCGGTGAGGTCGGTCCCGGTGGGGCCGGGGTCGGCCTGGCCCGCGGAGGCGCCCCGCCGGAGGCGCGCGGCCAGGCGCATCGCCACCAGCACGGCGGCAGCGGTCTCGATGCCCGAGTCGATCCCGAACCCGATGACGGAGACCAGCCCGGCGGCGACGCCGGCACCGATCGCGACGACGCCCTCGACCACGTTGTAGCCGATGGTCAGGCGGGCCAGGCGCAGCCCGCGCCGGGTGAGCGCGGTGGTGGTCTCGGCGGCCTCGGTGGCGGGTCTCATGCCGCGACCTCGCCCGGGGTGCCCTCGCCCGCGGTGCCCGGCGTGGCGCTGGTCGCGCAGGTGCAGTCGGGTCCGCAGCAGTCTGGCTCGACGATCAGGGTGAGGCGCAGGAGGTCGCCGAGCGCGTGGGCGAGGTGCGGGTCGCAGAGCCGGTACTCGGTCCGGCGGCCGTCGCGGTGGGCGGTGACGAGCCCGCAGCCGCGCAGGCAGGCCAGCTGGTTGGACATCACCTGGCGAGAGACGCCGAGGGTGTCGGCGAGGTCGGCGGGGTAGGCGGGGGCGTCGCGCAGGGCCAGCAGGATGCGCGCCCGGGTGGGGTCGCCGAGCGCGTGGCCGAGGCGGGCGAGGGCGGCCGTGTGGGTGAGCGTCACCTGGTCCATGACCGCAACAGTACACAATGCGATGTATTCAGGAAATCGTGTATCAGTTCCCGGTGTGCGGGCGGCACGCACCCGCTATCGTCGGCGGGTGCCCGCACCTCGTCCTCTCGCCGCGCTCGCCGTGGCCGTCGCGGCGGCGCACTGCCTGACGGCCTGCGAGACCCCCGCCGACCCGGCCGAGCCCGCGGGGTCGGAGCGTCCGGCCGATCCGGGAGCGACAGAGCCGGTCGAGGACGAGACCGTGGCGACCGCCACCCCGAGCGGAGCCCCCGGCGACGGGACTCCGACGCCGGGCTCTCCGGGGCCGGGGTCCCGGCACCGCAGGCGTGCGACGACGTCCGCATGGTCGAGGACCGGCAGTACACGGGCTCCGAGCTGTCGACGTGCCTGGCGGCGCTGTTCCAGGCCTGGGGCTCGGGTCGCGAGTACATGGACGACGGCACCACCACCGGCGACGTCGAGTTCGTCTACAGCGAGGACGTGCGTTCCTTCGACGTGGTGCTGCACGGCGACGCCACCGGACGCCTCCGGGTGATCGGCGAGGACTCCTGGTTCGACGGCGGCGCCGGATGGCAGCCGGACGAGGTGATGGGTCCGCTGTACGCCGCGCTGTCGAGCCCGGAGGCGCTGTTCGAGGTCGTCGCACCGGACTCCACCTGGACCGTGCAGGGCGAGCGGGAGCTCCTCACCCTGCCGAGCGGCGACGACGTCGAGGCGTGGGCGGTGGTGCTCGACGAGGGCTACGACCTCGGTGACGTCTCGGTCGAGGAGTGGACCCTGTGGTTCGCCGACGACGTCACCCCGGTCGGCAACAGCGGCACGTCGTCTGTCTGGGGGACCAGCGCCACGTCGACCCAGATCTTCTACGACCTGGGCGCCGACATCGTCATCGAGCCGCCGGCCTGACCTGTCAGTCAGGCGGGCGCTGGAGGTGACGGCGCAGCTCGCGCCGGGCGCGGTGCAGCCGTGACTTCACGGTGCCCACCGGCACGTGCAGGCGCAGTGCGACCTCGGCGTCGGGCAGGTCGTCGACCAGGGCGAGCCGGGCGACCTGGCGCTCGAGCGGGCCGAGCAGTGCGAGGGCGTCACCGAGTGCGATCCGGTCCGCGACGGACGCGGCGTGGTCGGGGGCGATCAGCGCCTCGGGCGCCGCGGAGGCCGCGGTGCGGTGCAGCAGACGGTCCTGGCGCAGGCAGCGCCTGCGCTCGTTCGCGCAGAGCCGGGTGGCCACGGCGCGGAGCCACGGCCAGGCGGTGGTCTCGACGTGCACGGCCCGGCGCCGGCGCCAGAAGGTGTGGAAGACGTCCCCGACGACGGCCGTCGGGTCCGCGCTCGTGACGCCTCGCAGCTGAGCGGTCACCCAGCGCAGCACGCGGCGGTGGTAGCGGACGAACAGCGTGGCGAACGCCTGCTCGTCGTCGGTGCGCACCCGCGCCCACAGCTCAGGATCCGTCGCCTCGGAACGCATGGCGGACCTCCAGTCGACGGCTCCTTGCGACCCCGTGCACCCTCAGCCTGCAGCGGAGGGCGACGGAGCGCAAGACTTTCGCTGACCTTCGCGTAGGTCAATCGTGGTCAGCGTGGGCGGAGCCCGTCCAGGAGCGAGGGCCAGAGGCGTTCCTGCCGGTCGACGAGATCGCCGGGATCGGGGAGTCGCCGGGCGAGCTCCTGCATCCCCAGGAACGTCGCGACCAGGTGCCAGGCGAGCGAGTCGACGTCGATGTCGGTCCGCACCTCGCCCGCCCCCACCGCGCGGTCGAGGCAGCGGCGGACGACGCCGATCCAGCTCGCGAAGGGGTCGGGCAGCCCTTCCGCCGCACCCTGGGCTGTCAGGCGGGCGGCGGCGCGGAGGGCGACGTCGTCCCGGAACCGCCGGGCCGCCTCCGCCGAGAGGCGTTCGAGGGCGTCGAGGCCGGTCAGGCCGTCGTCGTCGATCGCGCGGACGATCGGTTCCCAGGTGGACGACCCGGAGCGGACGACCTCGGCGGCGAGCTCGGCCTTCGACGGGAAGTGGAAGTACACGGACCCTTTGGTCAGCCCGAGGCGGTCGGCGATGTGCGCGACAGAGGTCGCGGAATAGCCGTGGGCGTCGAACTCCTCGGCGGCGGTGTGCAGGATCGCCGCTCGGGTCGCTGCCTTCTGTCGTTGTCGTGATGTTGCGGCCACCGATGCTTCCTTCGCTGCCGGCCGGTGCCGGAACGCCTGATATCGCGGCGTTCCTCACTGGACGGTAGCGCGATCGGAATGGCGGGTCGTCCGGGCGCGCGGGGGATAGCGGCATGTGTGCGCGGAATTCTTCGGGCGATTGATGCGACAATCCTATTTCACTGACCCGACAGAAGGTCAGTCAATGTCCGAGACGCACCTCGCCGCGGGCGACGACCGCCCTGTTCTGCAGCACCGAGACCTCGACCGAGTCGGTCGCCGCCGTCGCGTAGACCTCCGGTCGGGGCGTGTACTCCACGAACCGGTCGATCCCCATCGAGACGCCGACCGCGGGGCGTCCTGGACGGAGCAGGTCCGCGGCGCGCAGCGCCGTCGCCACGAGCGTGTGCCCCGAGAGCCGGTCGAGCGTCGGGTCGACCTGCCACGGGTCGTCCGACTCCCACCCGATCCGGCCGAGCAGCCGGTCGCCGTCCTGCTGCAGGACGCTGACCGGCGACGCGTCGTGCCGGACGGGTGCGGTCCCCGCCGGCGGTGCGCTGCCGCGCACGAGGGGGTACGTCAGCGGGTCGATGCATTGGACCGAACCGCTGCCGTGCGCGATCTCCCGGGATCCTGCCCGCACGGTCACCGAGGCGTCGAAGGCCGCCGTGGTCCCGCGCCGGACGCGCCGGGAGTGCACCCTGGCGAACGCCGTCGCGCCGAGCGTCCCGCCCTCGGGCAGCGCCGGTGGTCTGCCCGTCCACCGGAACCCGATCCGTCGCATGCTCAGGTGATGGTCCAGGGGCACGCCCAGGCACTCCCGGGCCAGCGTCACGCCCACGTGCCGCACCAGCTCCAGCCCCACCAGCAGCGGGACGGGCTCGCCGGTCGGGAGCCCGGGACGTGCGGTGACACGCACGCCCAGGTGCCAGGCGTCCGTGCCTGCCGCCGACGGGCTCCCCACCCGCACCGGTCCCGGTTCGGCCCCACCCGTCGCGCTCAAGATCCCCATGCTCCGGAATGTCCGGCACGGGCGGATCGGTTCACGCCGGACCCTGTCGTACCAGTCCCCACTCGTAGGCCAGCACGACCAGCGCGACCCGGTCGCGCGCGTCCAGCCGGGCGAGCAACCGGCTCACGTACGTCCGCGCGGTCGCGGGGGAGAGGTAGAGCTCGGCGGCGATCTCCGCGTTCGTCAGCCCGCGGCCGACGGCGGCGAGCACCTCGCGCTCACGGTCGGACAGCGCGTCGAGCGGGGAGGTGCCCGACGGCGGCGGGCCTGCCACCACGGCGCGCATGACTCTGGCGGTCACCGCGGTCGAGAGCAGGGAGTCCCCGGCGGCGACGGTGCGGACCGCCGCCCGCAGGTCCGCCGGCGCGACGTCCTTGAGCAGGTACCCGGCGGCTCCCGCCCGGATCGCCGCGAAGACGTGCTCGTCCTCGTCGAAGGTGGTCAGCACGAGGACCCGCACGTCGCGCAGCGCCGGGTCGGCGACGATCGTCCGGGTCGCCTCGATCCCGTCCACGCGAGGCATGCGCACGTCCATGAGCACGACGTCGGGCGTGGTCCGCCGGACGAGAGCGAGCCCGTCCCGTCCGTCCGCGGCCTCGCCCACCACCTCGATGTCACCGTCGTGCTCGGCGAGCGGGCGCAGCCCGGCACGGACGAGCTCCTGGTCGTCGACCAGCGCGAGGCGGATCACGCGTCAGTCCTCCAGCCGCGCCGGGAGGTCCGCGACGACGCGGAAGCCGCCGTCCGGCGTGTCCGTGGCCCGCAACGACCCGCCCAGCAGCGCCGCCCGCTCGGCCATCCCGGCGATCCCTGCGCCGCTCGCCGCCCGCGCACCGGCCCCCGTGCCGTCGTCGGACACGGTGAGGCGCAACCGCCCGTCCGCGACGGCGAGCCGCACGAGCGCGGACCGTGCGCCCGAGTGGCGGAGCACGTTCGTCAGCGACTCCTGGACGATCCGGTAGGCCGCGGCGTCGACCGTCGCGTCGATCGAGCCCGCCGGGATGTCGACCCGGGTCGAGACCTGGATCCCGCTGGCCCGCACCGGTTCGACCAGCGCGGCCAGGCCCGCCGGTCCGGTCGCGGCGGGCAGCGTGTCGCGGTGCGTGGCCGGCGCCGTCGGAGCGGGCACGTCGGTGTGGTGCAGCGGTCGACGCAGGACCCGCACCGTCGCGCGCAGCTCGTGCAGCGTGCCCGACGTCGCCTCGCGGACGTGCCGCAGCGCCGTCCGGACGGCGTCGTCGTCGCGCCCGACGGCCTCCGTGGCGACGCCGGTGTGCAGGGCGACGACGGACAGGTTGTGCCCGACGACGTCGTGCAGGTCGCGGGCGATGCGCATCCGCTCGTGCTGCAACCGCTGGTCGGCCGCCCGTGCCTGCTCGGCCGCGGTCAGGGCACGGACCTCCTCCGTGTGCGCCCGCGCCTCGCCGGTCAGCCGCACCGCGACCCCGAGGGCCACGGCGGCCGCGACGAGCGCCACGTTGGTGACCAGGTCGTAGACCGTCAGCGCGGCCGACGGGTCGTCGTCGTCCGTCACCCGGAAGAACGTCGCCACGACGATGAGGACGGTGCCGGTACCGACCGCCCAGCGGGTGCGTCCCTGCCCGGCGGCGGCGTAGAGGGCCGCGACGGCGGGCAGCGCCATGCCGATCGGGGCGAAGCCCAGGGCGTAGTAGGCGAAGACGGCCAGGACTGTCGCGACCAGCATCAGCACCGGTGCCCGACGGCGGAGCAGGACCAGCGCGCCGAACCCGGCGGTGAAGAGGTACGCGACCGGCCCGTGCCCGTCGAGCCCGCCCACGGCCGTGCCACGCGCAGGCGACCCGGCGCCGTCGGCCGCGACGACGACGGCGATCACCAGCGCCGTCGCGAGCGCCAGCACGACGTCCGGCACCCACGGCGACGGCGCGGTGGCACGCGCACCGGCGTCGTCGTCGACTGCGGGGGCGATCCTGGGCACGAGCCCCAGCGTAGGTCTGCGGGACGCGGCTCGCCCTTCCCCCGGCGTCGCTCAGGGGTGCTCAGGGTGAGATGTCGCCCCGGGGCGACACCAGGTGACGCCCCTGGGCCGATGTGGGCGGGCGGGTGTGCCCGGGAGCGTAGGGCGCATGACAGCACAGCACCCTTCCCAGTACTCCACGCGGCCGACCGAGGGCGTCCGGTGGCCCCTCGTCGCCGGCCTCGCCGCGATGGCCCTCCTCTGGCCGCTCACCGGGCTCCTCGACATCGGCTCGGGGCCGGGGCGCGCGTTCGCCATCATCGGGATCACCGCGGTGGTGTGGATCGGCGTGGTCGGGTTCGGCCGGGTCGCCCGCCCCGTGCTCACCCTGACCCTCACCGGCGTCGCCTTCGGGATCGTCGCCACCGTGACGTCGATGCTCCTCGGCGGGCCCGGCATGCTCGGCGACGGCGCCGCCCCGTGGACCGTGGTCCCGGCGCTCGCGATGGACGCCTTCTGGGGCTTCGTCGCCGGCCTGCTGGCGCTCGCGGTCCAGCGTGCGCGCGCCGGGGCAGGCCGATGACCGCCCGACGCTGCGGGTGTACGACACGCCGCTACGTTGCCCGGGTTCGCGGCGTGTCGTGCACCCACAGCGTCGGGGTGGTGGCCGCGGTGCTCCTCGTCGCCGGGTGCGGGGCGTTCCCTGGTTCGGTGACCCCCGTGGACGACGTCACGTTCGACCAGGAGCTCGCGATCCCCCCGCTCGCGGAGTCGGAGGTGGTGGACGGCGTCCGCACGTTCTCGTTGACCGCGCAGGAAGGCACGACGTCGTTCGCCCCGGCCACCCGTCCCGGCGTCGCCACCGAGACGTGGGGTTTCGACGGGCCGTACCTCGGCCCGACGCTGCGGGCCGAACGCGGCGAGCGGGTCGCCGTCGACGTCGCCAACGACCTGGGCGAGACCACCAGCGTGCACTGGCACGGCATGCACCTGCCGGCTGCGATGGACGGTGGGCCCCACCAGGAGATCGAACCCGGCGGCACCTGGCACCCCACGTGGGAGATCGACCAGCCCGGTGCCACGCTCTGGTACCACCCGCACCCGCACGGCGAGACGGAGGAGCACGTCTACCGCGGCCTCGCCGGGATGTTCATCCTCGACGACGACGCGACCCGGGCGGCCGACCTCCCGTCCGAGTACGGCGTCGACGACGTCCCGGTGATCGTCCAGGACAAGGTGTTCGACGACGCGGGGCAGCTCGAGCTGACCGACGACGGCGGAGAGCCGGGAACGCTCGGCAGCGTGGTCGTGGCGAACGGCACCGTGGGCGCCTACCAGGCGGTGACGACCGAGCGCGTGCGGCTGCGCCTGCTCAACGGCTCGACCGCGCGGACCTATACCTTCGGGTTCCCGGACCGTCCGTTCGACCTCGTCGCCACCGACGGCGGTCTGCTGGAGGCGCCGCTGGAGCTCGACCACGTGCGGCTCGCGCCCGGCGAGCGGGCCGAGATCGTCGTGACGATGACGGCGGGCGAGACGACGCGCCTGGCGTCCACCGACACGGAGCTCGGGAGCGTGGCCGCGCCGTTCGCGATGGGCGGCAACGACGCGTTCGACGTCCTCGAGCTCCGGGCCGCCGACGAGCTCGCACCGTCCCCGGAGCCCGCGTGGGAGCCGTCGCGGCACGCGGAGGCGGACACCCTCGACCCCGACGCCGCCTCGGTGACCCGCACCTTCGAGCTCGACGAGCGCCGGATCAACGGCGAGCGGATGGACATGGGCCGCATCGACGAGGTCGCGACCGTCGGTGGCACCGAAGTCTGGGAGGTGCGCAGCACCGTGCCGATGCCGCACAGCTTCCACGTCCACGACGTGCAGTTCCGCATCCTGTCGGTCGACGGCCAGGCTCCGCCGCCCGAGCTGGCCGGGCCGAAGGACACCGTCTACCTGGAACCGCGACGTACCTACCGGCTGCTCCTCCGGTTCGAGGACTACACCGACGACGCGGTGCCGTACATGTACCACTGCCACATGCTGCGCCACGAGGACGAGGGGATGATGGGGCAGTTCCTCGTCGTGGCACCCGGGTCGGAGGCCAGACCTGGCCCGCTCCATGACAGCCACTGACCCTCCGTCCGCTGTGGGTGCACGACACGCCGCTGGCCCGCGCGCCGGGGCGGCGTGTCGTGCACCCACAGCGGACGGAGGGGTCAGGGGATCGGGCGGATCCGCACGTCGCGGAAGGACACGACATCGGGCGCCGAGCCGTGCGCCTGCAGGCCGATGTACCCGCTCAGGCCACGGCTGCTGGAGTCCGGGTCGTTCGGCCGCCCGGGGAAGGGCAGCCCGGGCAGGTTCTCGAACTCGTTGATGACCACGCCGTTGCGGATCACCGTGTAGTGCTGGCCGACGACGCGGATCTCGAGGTCGTTCCAGGTGCCCTTCGGCGTCGGCATGGCCTCAGTGAGGTCGGCGAAGCCGTAGACCGACCCGGTCTTGCGGGGATCGTTGGACCCGGTCTCGGGTGAGTCGTTGATCTGGATCTCGTGACCGCAGTTGACCGCGATCCACGACAGGTTGCCGGTCTCGCTGCCGTCGAACGTCGTCGGGCACCCCTCGACCGGACCCCACAGCTCGGGGAACCGCAACTGCACCCCGCTGTTCGCCCGCAGGTCGTCGGGGGCGACGTCCCGGAACTTCAGCCGCAGCGAGAAGTCCGTGTACTGCTCGTCCGGGTACCAGAGCGTGCCGAAGCCGCCGTCGGCGCCCACCCGGCTGCGGATCGACCCGTCATCGACGTAGTCGAACCCGCCGTCGCCGGCGTAGGCCCAGGCGTCGAACGACTCCTGGGTCCCGTCGAACAGGGCCTCGTACCCGGCGACCGTGCCGACCTCGGACCGCGCGGCCGCCGAGGTGAGCGTGCGGGCGTCGGTGCGGGACAGCGCGCCGTCGGCGACGAGGTCCTTGCCGACGTGCGTCACGTGCGCCACGAACTGGCCGTGGTGGTCCCACGCGCGCTCGTCGTCGAGCACGTCGTTGAGGGTGCAGCCCCCGGCGAGCGTCGCGTTCTCGACCCCGGTGTCGGCGTCGAGGAAGACGACCGTCGGCCGGGCGTCCGGGGCGGCGCACGACGGGTCGCCGTCGTCCGCCGCGGGCGGTGCCGCGCAGGCGGGGGCGGTGAGGCCGAACGTGGCGAGGAGGGCGGCGGCCGTGACGGACAGCCGCGCGACCGTCGAGCGGGCGGGGCGGGCGATCGACATCGTTGTCTCCTCCGTGGTGAACGCACCGCTCTGGAGTGCGGACGAGCCCCGAGCAACTGTGCTTCGACCCTAGGTGTTCCCGGGGCCCGCGCACGCAGCACCGGCCGCTACCGCCGGCCGTCGGACGGGTCCGGCGGGTCCGCCCGGACCTTGGCGGCGACCTGGGCGACCAGCGCGTCGACCTGCAGCTCGGCGGGGACGGTGGCGTCGTCCGGGGCGAGCGTCGCGAGCAGGACCACGGTCCCGGAGACCGCCGTCATCACGACGGTGACGCGCTGCCGGGCACCGGTCACCGGGTCGGTCTCGACGGCGGTGAACCCGGCGTAGCCTTTCTGGCCGGTGGACCGGTCGCGCTCGACGTAGTCCTGCCAGCCGGGCGCCAGCCAGCCCCCGTCACCGCGGGTGTGCTCTCCGATCCGGCGCAGGGAGGTCAGCTCGACCCCTGCCGCCGCGGCGTGGTCCAGCACTCGCGAGGGCCAGTGGTCGTCCGTGATCGACCCGGCGTAGACCTTGCCGGCGGGGTGCGGCGCCGGATCCCGGGCGTCCGGGACGAAGACGCTGGTGTAGACCGACACCGGGCCGTGACGGGCACCGGAGACGGCGGTGACGACGTCGGCACCTCCGTCCTGCGGGGACCAGTCGCGTGTGAGGAAGCGGCTGCCGAGGTAGTGCAGACCGGGCAGCAGGTGCGGGACCGGCTCGTGCGGTGCGGAAGGGCCGACCCAGGCGGGGTCGACGGCGATCTCCTCGGCGCCCGGCGGCAGGTCCGCCGCCGTCAGGGCCCAGTCGCCGGGGTGCCATCGTTCGCGCAGCGCCTGCTGGATCGCGCCTCCCCAGGTGAGCGCCCCGAGGACGAGGGCGAAGAGCGCCACGGTGGCGACAGGCACGACGACCTCGCCCCGCCAGGTGCGGCGTCGTCGGGTGGTCGGACTTCTCACGTCTGCTCTCCCAGCTCGCGTCGGAGGTCGGCGTTGAGGGCGTAGGTGCTGTCGAAGACGTCCTGCATGTTGTCGGAGTCCGGCGCGAGCCGTTCGGTGGCACGTTCGACCTCCTCGGCGGATGCCCCCTGCGCGGCGAGCTGTTCGCCGGCCGCCTCGTGGAAGCGTGCCGTCACCCACTCCCGCACCTCCGGCTCGTTCGCGAGCACCTGCTCGCGAGCGTCCGCCACGCCGTCGGGCAGCAGCGGAGGCAGCAGAGCACCGGCGCCCGTCGCCGCCAGCGAGGTGCCGGCCCGTGCGGGCGTGGTCGCGAGGCTGAGGCCGGAGGTGAACCAGGTGGCGGTCGCTTCCGCGGCGTCGCGCTCGGCGCGGGCGAGCATGATCGGACCCGAGCCGACCGCTCCGAGGACCGCCGCCCCGTCGCGGGTGGCGGCCTCGGCGAGCGCCTCGGCGTCGGCGCTGCCGCGCCCTTCGGCCGTCATCCCGACGACGGCGTCGTCCAGGTACGTGTCGACCCGGTCCAGCCAGAAGCCCGCCGAGGCGTCCGTCGCCGACGTCGCGGCGATGACGTCCCGAAACGCGAAGGCGTCCAGGTGCGGCTGGACGAGCTCGGCGTGCTCCCCGGTGCCTTCGGCGAGCTGGGGGTTCCCCAGCAGGCCCGGCTCCGGACGGCCCGTCCCGTGCGTCTGCCACTGCACGGTGTCGCCGGCCGAGACCAGGTACGGCGCGTAGGCGTCGGCGACGTGGCGGCTCGCCATGTCCGAGACCGGGTAGGGGCCGGCCAGCAGGCCGTCCGGCGAGACGAGCTCCTGGGTCGCGGCCGAGGAGAGCAGCGCGGCCCGGCGCTGCCGGTCGAGGTCGTCGGTCCGGGTCCCCGCGCCGACCGCGGCGGCGAGCAGGCCGGTGACCGCGGCTCCGCCGTCCGGCCAGCCGTCGGTCGGCGTCGTACCGAACCAGAGGTGCGCTCGCGCCAGGGTCTCGTCGTCGTCGCCCGGGGCCAGCCGTTCCAGCGCCGCGTCCGGGTGGGCGGCCAGACCGTCGGCGATCGCGACCGTCAGCAGCCCCGTGGCGACCAGGTCGGCCTCGACGCCGTCGGTCCGCTGACGACGTTCGACCAGCGCGTCGGCGGCACCCGCGTGCAGCGCGACCGGCAGAGGCGGTGCCAGGAGGGCCGCGGCCAGGTCCGCGCGTTCCCCGAGCTCGACGTACGAGTCCGGCAGCTCGTCCACCAGCGAGCGGCCGAACGTCTCCAGCTCGGTCGGCGAGGCGCTTCGTGCCCAGGCCTCGAGCCCCTCGCGCAGCGTGGTCTCGACGTCGTCGTCGACGGGCGTCACCCCGATCGCCGCGTAGAGCTCGGCCGGTGTGACGCCCTCCCAGAGGGCGGTCCACAGGGCAGGGTCGTCACCCGCGGCGCGGAGCGCGGCGAACAGGTCGGCCCGAGCGGCGTCGTGCGCCTCGCGAGGGCCGTCCGGTGAGACTCGGCGGACGAGCACGGCCAGCTCCTGACCGCGGTGCCAGGAGTCGGCGAAGGCCTGCGGGGCGGTCCCGGCGGATGCGGCGAGGCGCACGGCGCGGACGTGCGCGAGCCCCGCCAGCCGCGGTGCCGCCTGTCGTGAGGCGGTCTCCTTCGCGTCCCGGACCCGGCGCCACCGCGCCTCGGCGGCCGCGACGTCGGCGAGCGCCCGCTCGGCGCGCTCGCGAGCGAGCCAGACGAGGTGCACACCGTCGGCGTGCCGAGGATCGAGGGGATCGCCGGCGATGCGCCAGGCGGTCACCTCGTCGTCCGCGGCACGCTCTGCACGGAGGAGGGCATCGTCGCGCGCCGTGATCGCCCCCCGCGCGTCCTGCTGCTCGTCCCCGAGGGAGCGGGCGCGGCCGGCGAGCGCCCGTGCCGCCGCCTCGAGCACGTCGGCGCACAGCTCGGCCTCGGCGCGGAGCTCCGCGAGGAGCTGCCGGGCCGCGTCCACCGCCGCGGACCGGTGCCCCTCCAGGGCGCGCTCGATCCCGGCGAGCCCGGCACGGGTCTCGACCAGCGCCGAGGCAGCGCGAGCCGCCGTCGACGACAGCTCGTCGAGCTCACCGGGCGACCCGGTGAGCGGCTGGAACTCCACGTCGTGCATCAGCGAGCCCTGTCCGTGCCCGTGACGGCGCGGGCCAGTCCCTGCGCCGTGACCGTCTCCGCCGCCTCGAAGGTCGTGGCTGCCCGGCTCATCCGGTCCGCGTGCGTCTCGAGGGTCGCGACGAGGGTGCGGTGCACGGGGGTCCAGGCGTCGAGCAACGCACGGATCGCCTCGGCGAGCACCGGCTCGCCCGCGGCGTGCCCGGCGCGCGGAGCACCGACGTGCTCGGCGGTGGCACCGGACAACAGGCTCGTGGCGTCCCGTGCGCGGGCCGCCAGCGCGGCGAGGTCGGCGGGATCGAGGTCGATTCGCGGCATGTCCACGGACGCTAGCCGGGAGGCCGACAGGGCGGGTGCGGTCGTCCACAGGCCTGTGGACGACCGCACCGCCGGGTTCGGAGGCGGCGCCGGTCAGTCCCACCAGAGGCGGTACCAGTGGTCGGTGTCGGCACCACCGTCGGGCGCCGGTCCGGAGCCGTCGCCGGGACGGTCGCGCAGTCCCCAGCCCCACCAGGGGACGACCTCGTGGGGAGGGACGGCCGCGTCGTCCACGCCCAGCCCCACCACGAACCGGTAGAGCTCGTCGCACTGGCACCCGGGGCCGTGGTGCTCACCCACGGCGAACTCGTGGTCGCACCGCACCAGCACCCCCTCGACGGTGATCCGCTCGTCGCACCGACCGGGCCCCACCACGTAGCCGTGGGCGCGCAGCCGGTCGGGGTGCGCGACGACGGCACCGAGCACCGCGCCGATCGTCGGTCCGTCGTTCTGCCGCTCACGGGCGAGGTAGTCGGCGGGCAGGCGCCGCACCAGGTCGGCGGCGACCTCGGCGTCCAGGTCGACGAACCGGTAGAACGACGACGCGCCCAGCGCGTCCGGCACGAGCACCGGCTCGAGGGCCTCGTCGAGCCCGGCGCGACACATCCACCCGTGCCGGTCGTCGCACCAGAAATGGGTCGCGGACGCCGCCGTGGCCCGCTGCTCCTCGAGCTGCCAGGCGGTGGTCAGGTCGACGGGCTCGGGCGAGGTGAACCGGCGGCGGGGCAGGACGGGTCGGTCGGACGGTGCGGCAGGTGCTGGCACGGGATCCTCCACGAATCAGGCGGGTGACGGACGGCCACCGTCGCGCGGACCGCCCGACCGCCGTCGTGCGGGGGACCGGACCTGTGGAAATCTGGAAAGGTGGTCGGCCGCGGCGTGTTGCGCCACGGGAGAACGACCGTGACAACGAGCCCAGGAAGGCGCATCCTCGACACTGATGAGCGACACCACCATGCGGCCCGAGCCGCGCACCTACCCGCAGACCCCGACGGACGAGCCGGTCAGCGACGAGATCCTGGTGGTCCACCTCAAGCGCGGCGGCGACGTGCGGAGCGAGTACTTCCGGCCGCCCGAGCTGGTGAGCCACGACGTCGGCGACGGCGTGCTCGCCGTCACCCTCGCACCGGACGGCGAGACCCCCGGCCGGACACGCCACTTCCCCCTGACGGAGATCGCCGAGTACGTCCTCGAGGCGCCGAGCGCAGCCTACGAGGCGGCGTTCGACGCGTGGACCCAGGCCACGTTCGGCGTCGACGCCGGCACCTACCGCTCCATGCGCGACACCACCAAGGGCGTCACCATGGCCGAGAACATGCGGCGCCAGATCGCCGAGGGGCTCGGGGTCGACCCGGACGCCGTGCACTTCGGCGGGTCCTTCACCATCGACGACGACGAGGACTGGGAAGGCTCGCCCGACGACGAGTAGCGATGAGTTCGCGGCCGCCCGCTCGTCTACCCGGCATGACGACCGAGACCCGCACCCTGGACGTACCAGGCGCCGTCCTGACCTATGACATCCACCTGCCGGAGCGTGACGGTGGGTGTCCGCCGCTGTTCGTGCTCGGCAACCCGATGGAGGCGGACGGCTTCGCCCAGCTCGTCGCGGAGGTCGGCGACCGGACGGTCCTGACGTACGACCCGCGCGGCACGGCCCGCTCCACCCTGGAGACGGACGGCGGCACACGCGTCGAGGATCATGCGGCCGACCTGCACGCCGTGGTGCAGGCGGCCGGTGTCGGGCCGCTCGACGCCCTGGGGTCGTCCGGGGGCGGTGTCACCGGGCTCGCCTGGGCGGCCGCGTACCCCGAGGACGTGCACTGCCTCGTGGCGCACGAGCCGCCGCTGACCTCGTTGCTGGAGGACCGGGACATCGCCGTGCGGGCCCAGGCGGACATCGTCGGGACCTACGAGGAGTCGGGGTTCGGCCCGGCCATGGCGAAGTTCCTCCGGCTGATCTTCCAGACGCAGCCGCTCACGGAGGATTTCCTGGCTCAACCGGACCCGGACCCCGCGCAGTTCGGCCTGCCGGCCGAGGACGACGGCCGCCGCGACGACCTCATGCTGGGCAAGATGCTGACGACGATGCCGCTGTGGGAGCCACCGCTCGACGAGGTGCGCGCCCTCGTCCGCGACGGCCGCCTGCGGGTGCTGGCTGCCGTCGGCGCGGCGTCCCCGCCCGGGGCGCTCGCCACCCGCGGGTCCGCCGCGCTCGCCACGGCGCTGGGTTCCCGGCCGGTGGTCTTCCCGGGCGACCACGGCGGCTTCGCGAAGAACGAGTGGAACCCGGACAACGACCCGGGGGCGTTCTGGGTGCGTCTGCGCGAGGTCCTCGCCTGCTGATCGGCCCGGCCGGCCCGGCCGGGCCGATCAGCACGCGTGCTCAGCTCCGCCAGGTGTCGTCGAGCTGAAGCGCCCCGTCGGCACCGACGGTCGCCGACCGGTTGCCGCCGGACTCCCAGACGACGTCCTCTCCGTCGACCTTGACGTACTTGTACTCGAAGGCGGTGCCGGCGGGCAGGTCGATCGTTCCGGTCCACACCGGGTAGCCGCCCGGGTCGAGGACGACGGCGGAGGCCGGGTCCCAGGAGCCCAGCTGCGGGTGGTCGCCGACGACGCGCACGTCCTGGCCCCACGTCGTGGTCGCCTCGACGGACACCTCGACGTCCTCCTCGGAGGGCGGCGACGTCGCGGTGCCGGCCGTCGCCCCGACGTGCAGCGCGATCGCCCCGTAGGCCGGCACCGTCGCGGTGAACGTGCCGTCGCCCGCCACGGTGCGGGTCACCGAGCAGTCGGAGGCGGCGACGACGTCGCAGTACTCGCCCGCCGCCAGGTCGGTGGCGTACGTGCGCGTCACGTCCCAGGAGTTGTTGTTGATCGTCACGTACCCGGCGGAGCCACGGCCGTACGCGACGTGGTTGCCGCCGTCGTCCCACCACCGCGTCACGTCCGCCGAGCCGACGGTGTTGTGGAAGCCGACCATGCCCTGGACCTCCGTCCAGCGCTGCTCGCAGGTCCACGCCCCGGAGGAGCACTCGGCGTCGGGCACGTTGTCGGAGGTGGCCCCGGGGGCTCCGGCGTCGAAGTCGGAGAACTCGTACCCGGAGTAGACGGTGGGCGAGCCGTACGGCCACGACAGCAGGAAGACGTTGGCGAGCGTGTACTTGGCGCCCCACTGGTAGCTCATGGACTCGCCGTTGCGCTCGGTGTCGTGGTTGGAGACGAAGACGCCGGCGCGGTCGGACGGGAGCTTGCCGTCACCGACGTACCGCAGGGTCGCGATGTTCGCGTCGAACGCGTGCTTGACCTCGCGGGCGTAGTCGAACTCGTGGGAGTCGCCGCTGCCGAGGTACTCCGACGGTTGGATCGGTTCGCCGGCCGCGCCGATGACCTCGTGGACCCAGTAGACGTCGGAGTGGTCCATGGCGGCCTTGATGGTCTCCAAGTCTGCCGCGGAGACGTGCTTCGCGGCGTCGATGCGGAACCCGGCCACGCCGAGGGAGACGAGGTCGTCGAGGTAGGCCGCGATCGTCTCCCGCACGTACGGGGACGAGGTGCGCAGGTCCTGCAGTGCGACGAGGCGGCAGTGCTGGACCTCCCACCGGTCCTGGTAGTCGCCGATGTCGGAGCGGCAGTCGTTGAAGTCCCACCCCGAGTACATCGGGAAGCTGTCCTCGGCGTAGGGCGACCCGGCGACGCCGTAGCCGGCGGAGTCCGCACCGGCCATGTGGTTGACGACGGCGTCGGCGATGACCTCGACCCCGGCGTCGTTGCAGGCCGAGACCATGGCGGAGAACTCTTCCCGGGTGCCGAGCTTGGACTCGATCTGGTAGCTGACGGGCTGGTAGGAGGTCCACCAGGCGTCGCCGGGGACGTGCTCGGCGGGTGGGGACACCTGGACGTAGCCGAACCCGGCGGGGCCGATCGTCGACGAGCACTCCGCGGCGACGGAGCTCCACGTCCACTGGAAGAGGTTGAGGATCACGCTCTTGTCGTCGTGCGGTGGGGTCTGCGCCTGTGCGCTCGGGGCGCTGGGCGTGAGCCCCAGCGACAGGGCGACGGCGGCGACCAGGGCCGCCACGAAGGTGGCGGGCCGGGTGCTGCCGGGGCGGACCCCGGCGTGGGTCGGTGACGGGGCGGTGCGCATCGTTGCGGCTCCCTCGGTCGTCCGCGCATCATTGCACGGGTTTGCGGGCTGTTGCTGCAACCTTACAGACCGGGGCGTCGTCGCACCAGAGCGACGTCCGGACCCGGCGGCGGGGCGGGTCGCCCGCGACGATCGCCGCCGTGATGCGGGATCATGGGGCCTCCGACGTCGAGACCTTCAGGAGGTGGCCGAGGCATGACCGCGATCGTGGTCGTCGGCTCCGTCAACGCCGACCTCGTCACGCGCGTCCCCGCGCACCCCGCGCCCGGTGAGACCGTGCTGGCCGACGGCATGACCGTGCTGCCCGGCGGCAAGGGCGCGAACCAGGCCGTGGTCGCCGCCCGGCTCGGCGGCGACGTCGCGCTCGTCGGAGCGGTCGGCACGGACGCCTTCGCCGCCGCCGCGCTTCCGGGGTTGCGGCGCGCGGGGGTCGACCTGACCGCGGTCGCGACGGTGCCCGGTCCCACCGGCGTCGCGCTCGTCTGCGTCGACGACGACGGCGAGAACGCCATCGTCGTCGTCCCCGGTGCGAACGGGTCGGTCGACGCAGCCGCCGTGGGACGGCACACCGAGCTCGTCGCGGGGGCCGCCGTCGTCGTCGTCCAGGGCGAGATCCCGGTCGCCGGGACCGACGCCGCCGCCCGCACCGCGACCGGTCGGCTGCTGCTCAACCTCGCCCCCGTCGTCCCGGTCGGCCGCGAGACGCTGGCGCTCGCCGACCCGCTGGTGGTCAACGCCGGTGAGGCGTGGCGGCTGCTCACCGAGGCGGGGCGCCCCGTCCCCGAGGGAGAGCCCTTCGCCGTCGTGGCCGAGCTGCGCGACCTCGGGCCGCGTTCGGTGGTGATGACCCTGGGCGGCGCAGGCGCCGTCGTGCTGGACGACGACGGCGACGGCCCGGTCGTCGTGCCCGCGCCCGCGGTGGAGGCCGTGGACACCACGGGCGCCGGTGACGCGTTCGTCGGTGCGCTGGCCTGGCGGCTCGCCGGTGGCGACACGCTGGTGGACGCGGTGCGCACGGCGGTGCGGGTCGGGGCCTTCTCCGTGACGGCCCACGGAGCCCAGCCGTCGTTCCCCACGGCGGCCGACACGTTGCCCGGTTGAGACCCGCCCCGCCGGGGTGGTGGCGTCGACGGACACCGCCCCGGTGCGGTCAGTCACCCGGAGTCACCGCACCGTCGATGAGGTCGACGAGGTACTCCTCCTCGTCGCCGGCGGACGTGAGCACGGAGACCTTCCAGTGGGCCACCCCGCCGTCCGTCTCGAGCTCGGCGTCCTCCAACGTGCCGCCGGACTCGCCGACGACACGCTGGATCGCCTCGGGCAGTCCGACGCTCGCGGCGTCGAGGGCCGCCCGGTCGTCGCCGTCCAGGCCGTCCGTCTCGGTGCCGAGGACCTGCCCACCGGTGCCGTCGACGGAGGCCACGACCGTCTCGTCGCCCAGTGCGACGTCGACCTCCCACGACGACCCTTCGTCATCGCCGTCGATCGCGTAGGCGGCGCCCTCGACCTCTGCCTCGGCGGTCGCGACGGCGGCGAGCGCGGTCGTCGTGCGGTCACCGAGCGCTTCGGACCCTGCGCCGGACCCGCTGCCCTCGTCCGTGCCGGCACCGCCGTCGGCACCGTCGTCCGCGTCGTCGTCCTCACCAGCCGCGTCACCGGTCGCGGCGTCCGCCTCGTCCGTGGGCTCCGCGGAGGCCGTCCCCGGGTCGACGGGGGTCTCGGCCGACGACGGGTCGTCCGAGCAGGCGGTCAGCGTGAGGCCGAGCGTCAGAGCGAGGGCGATCCCGGCCGGGCGGGTGCGTCGGAGCATCATGGGGCCATCGTGGCGGTTCCGCGACGTCGCCGCACACCCGTCCCGGGGTGCGTCGCGGATCCGGGCACTCCGGCGGGATACTGGTCCCATGACCACGGCAGGGCACCCGCTGGAGCGGTTGCGTGCTCGGGTCGGCGACGCGCTCTTCCTCAAGGTCGCCGGCCCGGACGGTCATGCCGCCCGGGACCGGATCCACCTCACGCCGGGCCCACGGTGGTTCGCCGCGGGAAGCCCGGTGCGGCGGGTGCACGCCGACACCGCGACCTTCGTCGGGGGCCTGCGAGCCCTGCTCCTGCAGTCGCTGCACCCGCTCGCGATGGCGGGCGTCGCCGGCCACTCCGGCTACCGGGGCGACCCGTGGGGACGCCTGGCCCGGACGTCGACCTTTCTGGCCACCACGACGTTCGCGACGGCCGACGACGCCCAGGCGATGATCGACCGGGTGCGGGCGGTGCACGAGCGGGTGCGGGGCAAGGCCCCGGACGGCCGCCCGTACCGCGCCAGCGACCCGCACCTGCTGTCCTGGGTGCACGTCGCCGAGGCGGACTCGTTCCTCGCGGCCCACCAGCGCTACGGCGAGCGACCGCTGACGCCGGCCGAGGCCGACGAGTACGTCGCCCAGTCGGGGCGGGTCGCCCGGGCGCTCGGCGCCGTCGTCGTCCCGGAGACGGTGGCCGAGCTGCAGGACGTCCTGGACGCCTACCGGCCGGAGCTGGAGGCAGGCCCGGAAGCCCTCGACACCGCGCGGTTCCTGCTGCGGGAGCCGCCGCTGCCCTGGCCCGTCCGGCCGCCGTACCGGTTGCTGGCCGCGGGCGCGGTCTCGCTCCTGCCGGGCTGGGCGCGTGACGAGCTGGGTCTCGGCGGTTGGTTCGACCGTGCGTGCGGCGGGCCGGCGGGCTCGCTCGCCGTGCGCGCGATCCGGTGGGGTCTGGGGCCGGCCGAGAGCCGGGACCGCCTCGGCGAGCCCGCCTGAGCAGCCCCGCCCGTGTCGCGCCATGCTGACCGGCGGCGGGCTCGTGGAGTGCGGCTACGCCGCCGTCTGACGCCTGCGCGTCCACGAGGCCAACCAGCCACCTCCCGTTCATCCAGGCGTCGTGCGATCGTCATCCGGTCGAAGCGTCGATGCCACACCGTCCCGCGAGGATCGGTGGACCCGGCCCGCAGGGGATGCGGACTCCGGGTCGCCGACGTCGTAGGGAGGGCGCCATGGGTACCGTCCGGGTCGAGAAGCGCAAGCCGTGCGGGAGGGTGCGCCGCACGTGGCGGGCCGAGACGCTCGGCGCCGACGTGTGGGGCGACTGGTTCTCGGTGCCCGACCTCCGGGGCCGTCGCGAGGGGCCGCGGCGCGCCTCGTGGGACCGAGACGACGGCGGAGTCCTGCTGCTGCCCGTGGCGGACCCGTGGGTCGCGTGGTTCCGCACCGACGGATCCGTCCGCGTGGACGTCGCGACCACGGTGGTGGCCGCCGCCCCGGTGAGCTCCTTCGTCGACCTGGACGTCGACGTCGAACGGGACCCCGACGGCACGGTGCGGCTGCTCGACGCCGACGACCTGCTCGACCGCGCACCGACCTACCCCCGGGCGTGGGTGGAGCTGGCCTGGGAGGCATGGCGCGACGTCGAGCGCGACGTCACGACCCGTGCGGAGCCTTTCGGGACGGCGTCGGACCGCTGGCTCCGGCGAGCCGTCGGCGCTGGGCGGCCGGCCTGGGCCGCCGTCCCGGTCTGACCCTGCCCGGACGGTTCTCGCGCCGCGGGCGAACGGGAACGATGGGTGCCAGCCTGGCCCGATGGACGATCGTCATCGCTCGGTGTCCGCCCTGTGGGGCGACCGGCTGGGCCGGCCTGCGACGCGAGCGGCGCAGGTGCTGCTGCTCCTCGCGCTGGTCGCCTGCGTCGTCTTCGCGCTGACGCGGCTGTCGCTGCTCGTCATCCCGCTGCTCATCGCGCTGATCCTCGCCGCGGCCCTGGCCCCGCTGGTCCGGTTCCTCAAGGACCGGGGGTGGCCCCCGCTGCTCGCGACCTGGGCCACGCTGCTCGGCGGGCTCGTCCTCCTGTCCCTGGTGCTGTGGCTGGTCGGCAACCAGTTCGGCGACGAGTGGCCGACGCTGGTCGAGGAGGCGGGCCGGGGTGTGGACGAGCTCGAGCAGTTCGTCACCGGACCTCTCGGCATCGGGCCCGAGCAGCTCGAGTCGATCCGGCAGTCGGCCACGGAGGGGCTGACCAGCGACCGGGTGCAGTCCGGGGCGATCCGCGGTGCGACCGTCGCCGTCGAGTCGGTCGCCGGGCTGCTCCTCGGCCTGGTCGTGCTGTTCTTCCTGCTCAAGGACGGCCGGCGCATCTTCACGTTCTTCCTGACACCGCTGGCCCCGGAGACCCGGCGACGAGCCGTCCAGGTCGGGGACCGCTCGGTCGAGGTGCTCGGCGGGTACCTCCGGGGCACCGCCATCGTCGCGACGGTCGACGCGGTCGCCATCGGGATCGGGCTGCTCGTCATCGGGGTGCCGCTCGCGCTACCGCTGGCAGTGGTCGTGTTCCTCGGCGCCTTCGTCCCGCTCGTCGGCGCGGTCGTCGCCGGGGCTCTGGCCGCGCTGGTCGCCCTGGTGACGAACGGTCCGGTGGCGGCGCTCGTCGTCGTCGCGATCGTGGTCGCCGTGAACCAGCTCGAGGGCGACCTGCTCGCCCCGGTCGTCATGGGCAAGGTCCTGTCGCTGCATCCCCTGGCGGTGCTGTCCGCCCTGACGGCCGGCACGATCCTCGCCGGGATCGTCGGGACCCTGCTGGCGGTCCCGATCGCGGCCGTCGCCTGGGCCGCGGTCAAGGAGTGGAACGCGACCGCACCGCCGGGGGACGAGCTGGTGCCGAGCAGCCCGCCCACGGACGACGACTGAGGCCTTGCGGTTGACGCGGCGTCAACCTCTACCGTCGTGGACATGACCCGTTCCATCCAGGACGTCGCCCGCCTCGCGGGCGTCTCGAGCCGCACCCTGCGTCACTACGACCAGATCGGTCTCCTGCCGCCGTCGGGCACGGGCAGCGGCGGGCTGCGCCACTACGACGACGGCGCGATCCGTCGTCTGCAGCGCATCCTGCTGCTGCGCGAGGTCGGCCTCCCGCTGACCGAGATCGCCGACGTCCTGGACGCCCAGACCGATGAGGTCGCGGCCCTGGGTCGCCATCTGACAGTGCTGCGCGACGAGCGCGGCCGGATCGACCGGCAGATCGCCTCGGTGGAACGGACCCTGACCGCACTGGAGAAGAGGAGGCCGATCATGGCCGAGAAGATGCTCGACGGATTCGACCACACGCAGTACCGGGACGAGGTGACCGAACGCTGGGGGGCCGACGCCTACGCGACGTCGGACGCCTGGTGGCGCGGGCTGGGCACCGAGAGGCAGACCGAGTTCAAGGCCCGCCTCGAGGACCTCAACGGCGCCTGGGCGGCGGCGGCCGGGCGGGGTGTCGACCCGGCGTCGGACGAGGCGCAGGCGCTCGCCGCCCGCCACGTCGAGTGGCTCGGTTCCGTCCCGGGAACTCCCGGGTCCGACGCCGGACGCCCGCCGAAGGAGTACGTCGTCGGCCTCGCCGAGATGTACGTGGCCGACGCGCGGTTCGCCGCGAACTACGGGGGCACCGACGGCGCGACGTTCGTCCGCGACGCGCTGGTGGCCTACGCCGAGCGCGAGCTGTAGGCGCCCCTGCCTGCGCTGTTCGGCAGTTCCAGCTCCGTTCGGTCGTTCGAGGTGCCGAACGGGACGGGGACTGCCGAACGCTGGCGCCTGCCCGGTGCCACACTGGCCCGATGAGCGAGAACTGGGCCGCGCAGCGCACCGAGGCCGCCCGGGAGCACGCCGCCCGGCTGGCTGCCCGGCAGGACGCCGAGCACCGCCGCGCCGAGGAGATGCTGCACCGGTTCGTCCGCGCCGCGCGGGACGCCGGGCTCGAGCCCGGCCCGCTGCAGGTCAAGGGGTACGGCGGTCGCGGCACGGCCCGGACCGCGCTGCGCGGCTGGTACGTGCGCACCGACCGGACCGCGGCGGTGTCGACCGACGGGGACTTCTACGTGCTCACCGCGCCACTGACCCTGCGCGACCGGGTACGCGGCGTGCGGCCGGAGCCGAAGCGGCCGCCCCTGGTGCTCGGCGCCGGCGGCAAGGACGGCGACTCCATCGACCTCGACGTCGCGCTGGAACGCCTGCTGCCCGGGTGGCGCGACCCTCTCTGACGCTCGTCAGGTCAGGGCACCGTGTGGCCGCTGCGCTGCCGGAACGCCTCGACGAGGGCCGCGGCGTCGGCGACCTGGTCGAGATGGATCACCACCGGGGACCCGTACCGTTCGTGCTGCTTCAGCGCCTCGGCCTCGGCGCTGCGGTAGAACCTCACCCGCAACGGGTTCGTGGCCCTTCGGGCGACGTCCCGTGGGTGGTGCACCCGGACCACGAGGCGCCGGTCGCCGGCCTCGTCGTCGAGACGCAGCCCCACGACCTCGGCCCAGCGGACCCGGCCGACGTCGACGCCGGAGGTTCGCTCCCGGAAGCCGGAGGCGTCGACGGACACGGCGGGGCCGTCCGGCAGGTGGTGGTGCGGCATGGTTCCGAACAGGTGCGCCAGCCACCCTGCGCCGACGACCAGCAGGCACAGGGACGCGACCATCAGCTCCCACGCGCTGTCGCCGGTGATGACGCCGTCGAAGCCTCCGGCCATGAAGATGCTCAGCAAGAAGGTCAGCACGACGGCGCCCGCGACGGGCAGCGTCCATCCGAGGACGGCGAGGGCTTTCCGTCGGGCCGTGTGCCGGGCGGGCCGGGCGGCGTGCAGGGTCTCCTCCGCACCGTTGCCCGTCCCGGTCGCGCGGACCCCGAACCGGGCGAACGCGTCGAACAGCTCCTCCTCCGACGCCGCGAGGCAGGTCAGGTCGACGAGCAGCGGCGTGCCGTGCTGCGCGATGCGCGACCGGGCCTCGGGCGCCGTGTCCCGGCCCCGCTGGGGGACGGCCAGCCGCTGCGGATCCCGGACGTGCACGGCGAGCCGCGGGCCGTCGTCGTGCACGACCTCGACCGAGGTGACCTGGTTCCAGCGGACGAGCTCGGACCTGCCACCGGGCGTCGCACGGTGGCGGAGTCCGGTGCCGTCCAGCACGAGCGGCGTGCTGCGGGGCGTCGACCGCCGTAGGTACCGGCGGAACAGCGCGACGACGGTGCTGATCACGATCGCGAGCGGGCCCGCTGCCAGCAGTGTCGTGAACGCCGACACCTCGTACCGCCAGTAGGTGTAGGGCGTCCCGGTCCGTTCCGCGTAGTCGGCCCAGCCGCCCCGCAGGGTCCACACCCACATCGCCGCGCTCGTCGCGACGACCAGGAAGAGGGGAATCACCCAGAGGGTGGGCTGGCGTCCCGCAGCACGGCGGCCGGGACGCCAGCCGAAGGCGACGGGCTCGGCCTCGGGAGCGTTGCTCGACAAGGGAGTCCTCTCGTCGGGTGGGAGGCGGGCTGCGCACGCCAGGTGCGGTGATCAGCGCTCGAGCCTGAGCCCGGCAGCGACGACCTCCGCGACCCGCGGCGAGGCCAGGTATCCGGTCCAGGTGTCGTCGTCACGCCGGACGGCGGCCGCGTGGTGCCACGGTGCGGTGTTGCGGACGGGCAGCGCCTCGACGACAGGTGAGCCCGCGGGCAGCGGGAACGTCCAGGGCGTGAGGTCGTGCAGGGCGAGCAGGTCCCGCGGGTCGCGGGCGTTCACCCATCGCCCGACAGCCGGCCAGGTGAGCGAGCTGCTCGCCTCCACGCCCGAGCGGACCGCCTCGATCGCCAGGGGCGACCCGAGGGTGAGGAGCAGCGGCACGTCCCACCGGCCGGTCTCTGCCCGTCGCAGCACGTCGTAGGCGATGACCGAACCGAGGGAGTGCGCCATCACGACCACGGGTTCGTCGGTCGGCAGCACGGCGGCGAGCCCCGTGACGACGGCGGCGCGCGCCTCGTCGTCGTGCAGGTAGGTGTGCACGTCCCTGGTCAGCAGGAGCACCACCGCGCCGCTCAGCCCGGGCACGTACCGGTCGATCGCCGCGAGCGCGGCGACCAGGGAACGGGCGATCGCGTCGGCGACCGAGTCCCCGAGCCGGACGGTGGTGCCCTCCTCCGGTCCGACGGCGGTGCTCGCCTCGGCCGGCACGCCGGCGCCGGCGAGCACTTCCTGGGCGACGGCGAGCGTGAACCGTGCCTCGCCCGCAGTCAGTCGGTGGACGGCGCCAGCGGCCCCGGGGCTGTCGGCGACGTGCACGGACACCGGCGCACGTGCGCTGTCTCCGGGCGGGCTCAGCGTGTCGCCGTAGTAGACGAAGGTGGCGTCGTCGTCGGTGAGCCGGAGCGGCGACCCCGCGGAGGCCAGACCGAAGTTGAGGGCGTCGAGCCAGCGTGACTCGAACTCCTCGGGGTCGCGGCCGTCGGCGTCGCGGCCGTGCACGAGCACGAGCCGGGTCATACGGCCACCGACCGGGCCGCCTCGTCGGCGCAGCCCCAGCTCAGCGTGACGCCGGCGCCGCCGTGCCCGTAGCAGTGCACCACGCGGCCCTCCCGCTCGACCCGGACCGACGGCCGCGCCGGCCGGAGCCCGACGGCGTGCCGCAGCACCCGTGCCCGGCGCACCTCGGGCACGAGCCGGGCGGCCCGGTCGAGGATGTCCGCGGCGGTGTCTGCGGACGGCGTCCGCTCCCAGGCGCCGTCGTCGTCCGTCCCGCCGACCACCACCTCGCGGAGGCGCGGAATCACGTACGTCGGTCCGCTGGCATCCAGCCACCAGCGGTCCAGCCCCCACTGCTCCAGCACGACGACCTGGCCGCGCACGGGGCGCACGGTGGCGTCGCCGGTGAGCTCTCGCGCGCCGAGACCCGTGGTGTTGACGATCGTCTCGTCGGTGGGCAGCTCGTCGAGGTCCCTCAGGGTGTGCTGCGTGATCGTGCCGCCCAGCGCCACCGCCCGGTCGGCGAGCCAGTCCAGGTAGACGGGCATGTCGACCACGGGGGAGGAGAAGGTCCAGCCCGCACGGTACGACGGCGGAACCTGGTCCGTGCGCGTCAGTTCCGGGACGGCGTCGCGCCACCAGGGGTCGGGCGGTGTCTCGGCGAAGACCTCCGTGCCGGGGCGCATCCGCACGCCGGACCCGGGGGTCGTCGCGGCGAGGTCCGCGAACGCGGTGAACGTCTGCGCCGACCAGGCGGTCACCCGGTCCTGCGAGCGGGTGACACGGTCCGGGGAGAAGGCGAGGTACGGGTACCAGAGGGCGGCGGCGACCGCCGACGTGGTGTCCGGCGGCAGCTCACGCGCCAGGACCTGCACTCGATGGCCGGCTTCCAGGAGCCGGACCGCGCAGCTCAGGCCCAGGACACCGGCACCGACGACGATCACGCGCGACATGCGCCGGAGTCTGCCAGATCGGCATCGGGCCTAGTCGAGCGGACGGAGGATCCGGTGCAGGAACTGCCGGGTCCGCTCCTCGCGGGGGTGGGTGAAGAGCTGCGCGGGCGCACCCCGCTCGGCCACCACACCACCGTCGAGGAACAGCACCTCGTCGGCGACCTCGCGGGCGAACTGGAGCTCGTGGGTGACCACCACCATCGTCCAGCCCTCGTCGGCGAGGCTCTTCATGACGTGCAGCACCTCGCCGACGAGCTCGGGGTCCAGGGCGGAGGTCGGCTCGTCGAAGAGCAGCAGGTCGGGCTGCAGGGCCAGTGCCCGCACGATGCCGACGCGCTGCTGCTGCCCGCCCGACAGCTCGCGCGGGTACGCGTCGCGCTTCTCGGCGAGCCCGACCCGGGCGAGCAGGTCGGTCGCCCGGGCCTCGGCCTCGGCCCGGGGGACCTTGCGCACCTGGACAGGGCCCTCGGTGACGTTCTGCAGCACCGTCTTGTGCGGGAACAGGTTGTGGTGCTGGAACACCATGGCCGACCGGTCGCGGGCTGCGAACCGCTGTGCCGCCGGCACGGGCCGCGAGAAGTCGATCTCGGGGCCGCCGTCGAACATCAGGGTGCCGGCGTCGGGCATCTCGAGGCCGTTGAGCGAGCGCAGCATGGTGGTCTTGCCGGACCCGCTGGGGCCGATGAGGGCGACCACCTGGCCGGGGCGCACCTCCAGGTCGACGCCGCGCAGCACGTGGTTGTCCCCGAACGACTTGTGGATGCCGCGGGCGGACATCAGGGGCTCAGACATACTGCTCCAGCTTCTTCTCGATCCGGTCCTGCCCGAACGACAGCACGGTGCAGATGATCCAGTAGATGATCGCCGCCTCGACGTAGATCAGCAGGAACTCGGTGGAGGACGACGCGATCTCCTGCGCCTTGCGGAAGAGCTCGGTGACGAGGATCAGCGAGGCGAGCGAGGAGTCCTTCACCAACGAGATGAAGGTGTTGGACAGCGGGGGCACACTGACGCGCGCGGCCTGGGGCAGGATGATGCGCCGTAGCGTCCGGGCGTGCGACATGCCGACGACGTAGCCGGCCTCCCACTGGCCCCGGGGCACGGAGAGGATCGCGGCGCGGATGACCTCGGCCGCGTACCCGCCCACGTTGAGGGAGAACGCGATGACGGCGCTCGGCCACGGGTCGATCGTCACGCCGAGCGTGGGCAGCCCGTAGAAGATCACGAAGAGCTGCACCAGCAGCGGGGTGCCGCGGATGATCGAGACGTACACGCGTCCGATGGCGGACAGGACACGTCGCGAGGACAGTCGCAGCAGCGCGACGCCCAGCGCGATGACCAGCCCGAGGGCGAACGACATCAGGGACAGGGGAATGGTCCCGAGGATCGCGTCGCGCCACATCGGCCACCACGAGTCAGCGAAGAGCTCGACGTCCATGTGCTCACCTCACCATCAGCGCGCACCGGGACGACGACGGCGCGCGGGGGACGTGCGAGAGCGCCGGCACCCGTGGGGTACCGGCGCTCCTGCGCAACGGTCGGGGACGACTTACTCGGAGACGTCCTCGCCGAAGTACTTCTCCGACAGCTCAGCCAGCTCGCCCTCAGCCCGCAGCTCGTCGAGGGCACCGTCGATCGCCTCGGCCAGCGCCGCCCGCTCCGAGGTGACGACGAACCCGGACTCCGAGGTCTCCTCGGTCTCCGCGGCGATCTCGATCGGCGCGTCGGGGTGCTCGTTGAGGTAGTCGAGCACGGTGAGCGAGTCGTTGATCGTCGCGTCCACGCGGCCCTGCTCGATGAGGGCGACCGACTGGGCCCATCCCTCGACGGCCTCGATCTGCGCGCCGGACTCCTCGGCGAGGGTGCGCCAGTTGCTGGTGAGCGACTGCGCGGTGGTCTTGCCGTCCAGGTCGGCGAAGGTCGAGATCGAGGTGTCACCCTCGGGCACCACGACGACGCCGCGGGAGATCGTGTACGGCTGCGAGAACTCGTACTTCTCGACGCGCTCGGGGGTCATCGACACCTGGTTCGCGATGGTGTCGACGCGGCCCGCGTCGAGCCCCGCGAAGATGGCGTCCCACTGGGTCTCCGCGAACTCGATCTCCAGACCCAGCTTGTCCGCGACCGCCTCCGCCACCTCGACGTCGTACCCGACGAGCGCACCGGAGGCGTCGTGGAACGTGAACGGCCGGTAGGTGCCCTCGGTGGCGACGGTCAGCGTGCCGTCGTCGACCAGGTTCAGGTCCGACCCGGCGTCAGCACCGTCGGAACCGTCACCGGACCCCCCGCAGGCCGCGAGCGCCAGGGCGGTGACGGTGGCGGTCGCGGTGGCGAGGATGGCGCGGTGGCGTCGCATGGATGATCTCCTGTGTCGTGGTGCCCGGCGGTGGATGTGCCGAGGGCGCGGGGGTGTGGCCGTCCCATCGAAGGTGCCGATGGGTCACATCGAAGGTCACGATGTCCAGCCGGTCCAACAGACTGCCACGCAGGTGGCATTCCCGCTGTGAGCGGTGCCACTGCGGTGCGGCGGGGGTGCGCGCGGCGGGTCCGCCCTCGGACGCGTGGCAGGCTGGCCCGATGAGCACCGACGTCACCGCCCTGATCGCCGAGGTCGAGTCCGCCGAGCGCGAGCTCGTCCTGCCCCGCTTCACGCACGACGACGCCTGGCGGCTCGGATGCCTGCTGGTCGAGCTGGCCACCGAGCGGGACCTGCCCGTGACGATCGACGTGCGCAAGGGCACCCAGCAGGTGTTCCACGCGGCGCGTGAGGGCACGACGGCGGACAACGACTCGTGGGTCGAGCGCAAGGTGCGCGTCGTCTACCGCTTCGGGGCGTCGTCGTACCTGGTGGGCCTGCGCGCCCGCGCCCAGGGGCGCGACTTCAACGAGATCCACCAGCTCCCGCTGCAGGAGTACGCGGCGCACGGCGGCGCGTTCCCGGTCCGGGTCGAGGGCGTCGGCGTGGTGGGGGTCGCGACCGTGTCCGGGCTCGCCCAGGGCGACGACCACGCCCTCGTGGTGGAGGCCCTGCGGGGCTTCGTACCGACCGCCTGACGGCGCCACCGGGCCTGGCACCCCGCCCGCTCGCATACGGTGTGCGGGTGAGTGTGATCCTGCGCAACGCCCGCCGGGCGGGCCGGTTCGACGCCCCCGTGGACGTGCTGCTCGACGGCGGCCGGATCGTCGCCGTCGTCCCGGCCGGGTCCACCGTGCCTGGCGGCCGGGAGGGCGTCGGGCAGACCGTCGACCTCGACGGCCGGGTGCTGGTCCCGGGCCTGTGGGACGCGCACACCCACCTGACCCAGTGGGCGCTCGTGCGCCACCGGCTGGACGTCTCGGAGGCGACCAGCCCCGAGCACGCCGCGGTGCTCGTGCGCGCCCGGGTGCACGGCGCGACCACGCCGCTGCCACCGGACCAGCCCCTGGTCGGGTACGGGTTCCGCTGGGCTGCGTGGGACACCGAGCCCACGGCCGCCCACCTGGACGACGCCGTCGGCGACGTCCCCGTCATCCTGCTGTCCGGGGACCTGCACAGCGCCTGGGCGAACACCGCCGGACTGCACTACCTGGGCATCACCGGGCACCCCACAGGCCTGCTCCGCGAAGAGGAGTGGATGCCCGCGAGCCCGCGCATCGTCACCGTGGACGACGACGTCGCGGACGGCATGGTGGTCGACGCAGCCCGGGCGGCGGCCCGCCGCGGCGTGGTCGGCGTGGTCGACTTCGAGGTGGCCGACAACCTGCGGGTCTGGCGGCGTCGGGTGGCGCACGGGTGGGGCGGGCTGCGGGTCCGCGCCGGGGTGTGGGAGCAGTACCTCGACGACGTGCTCGCCGCCGGCCTGACCCACGGCGACCCGCTCGCCGAGGGTGCCGACGGCGCCGGTCTGGTCACCCAGGGCCCGCTGAAGGTGATCAGCGACGGGTCGCTGAACACGCTGACGGCCTACTGCTTCGACGAGTACGCCGGCATGACCGGCCCGGACGCGCACGGCACGCTGAACATCGCGACGGACCAGCTCGCCCCGCTCATGTCCCGCGCGCACGCGGCGGGGCTGCGCTGCGCGATCCACGCCATCGGCGACGCCGCGAACGCCCTCGCCCTGGACGCGTTCGCGGCGTCCGGGGCGCGGGGGTCGATCGAGCACGCCCAGCTCCTGCAGCCCGACGACGTCGCGCGGTTCGCCGCGCTGGGGATCACGGCGAGCGTGCAGCCCGAGCACGCGATGGACGACCGCGACGTGGCCGAGGAGCTGTGGACGCACCGCACCGACCGGGCGTTCCCGCTCGCGGAGCTGCGGCTCGCGGGTGTCCCGCTCGCCCTCGGCTCCGACGCCCCGGTCGCCCCGCTCGACCCGTGGGCGGCGATCGCGGCGGCCGTCACCCGGTCTCGCGACGGGCGCGAGCCGTGGCACCCGGAGCAGAGCATCGACCTGCGCACCGCCCTGGAGGCGTCCACGGACGGGCGGTCCTTGGCGCTCGACGTGGGCGGCCCGGCGGACCTCGCCGTCCTGGACGTCGACCCGCTCGACGTCGACCCGTCGGGCCTGCGGCAGATGCCCGTCGCGGGCACGCTCGTCGCGGGGGAGTGGACGCACCGTGGGTTCTGAGCCGCGACCTTCCCCGGCTGGCGGCGATGCCGACGCCGAGGCTCGCCTGCGCTCGCGGCTCGCGGAGGTCGAGGCCCGGATCGCCGCCCAGCGCGCCGTCGTGGACGGGATCGTCGCCTCGGTGCGCGGCGAGAACGTCGACGACGAGCACGACCCGGAGGGTGCGACGCTGGCCTGGGAACGGCAGCAGGCCGCCGCGTTGGCCGCGGAGGCCGTCGTCGAGCGCGACGAGCTGCGCACCGCGCTCGACCGCGTCGGTGCCGGGACCTACGGCGTCTGCGCGGTGTGCGGGCGGGCCATCCCGGCCGGGCGCCTGGAGGTGCGGCCGGCCGCGACCCGCTGCGTCGACCACGCACGCTGAGGGACGTCAGCGCGGCTCCACCAGCATCCCGCGCCACGCCGTGCGGACCGCCTCGCGGCACCGCTCGATCGCATCGGGGTCGGAGAGGGACACCCCGCGCACGACGTACTGGTAGTAGAAGACCCCGTTGACGAGGTCGATGCTCGACTCGACGTCGAGGTCCTCGCGCAGCTCGCCGCGGTCGATGCCGGCGTGCAGCACGGCCACCAGCGCCGACCGCCGCCGCGCCACGTGGGAGCGCCAGTACGCCTGGGCGATGCGCCGGTCCGACATCGCCAGCCGCAGCCGCAGGCGGAACCTCCGCTCCGGGTAGTCGCGCCCGGCGGGGTGAGCGGTGGGCGACAGCGCCGCCAGGAGGTTCTCCAGCAGGTCGCCCTCGGTCGGGACCTCGTACGGCTCGCGCCCCTGGTCGAGGGCCGCCGCGACCAGGTCCGGCAGGGAGGGCCAACGTCGGTAGATCGTCGCGCGGCTGACCCCGCTGGCCTCGACGACCCGGGAGACCGTGATGTCCTCGCCTTGGTCCAGGAGCGCGACGGCGGCGGTGAGGATGCGCTCGTCGTGCCCGGCGACGCGGGGGCGGCCGGGTCGTCGCACGGGTGGCGCCGACGTCACGCGGCACCCGTCGTCGTCGCCAGGGCCCGCTCGCGGAGCCGGTCGACGAGCCCGTCGGTCAGCCCGGCCGCCCGGAGCGGGACGAGCGGGTCGCCGTGCCGCTCGACGAGGGCGGAGAGCAGCTCCCGCATCGGCGCCGGCGAGAACGCGGTGCGCCTCGCGGCGCGGGCGGCGGCGTCCAGGTCGAGACCGAACCGGGCCATCAGCGGGCCGAGCACCGGGGCGAGCCGGTGCTGGATCGCCGCCGAGCTCTCCCCCGTACGGGCGTAGTCGGCGACGACCGCCTCCTCGCCGGCCCCGAGGGTGAGCAGCAGCGCCGCGGCGAGCACGCCGGTCCGGTCCTGACCCGCGGCGCAGTGGAAGGCGACCGTGCCGGGGGAGTACGCGACGACGGCGAGCGCGGTGACGATCTGTGCGGCCGCACCCTCGTACATGCGCAGGTACAGGGCGCCGAAGCGGGACTGGTCGAGCATGGTGGCCGGGTCCCCGCCCGGGGCGCCGCCGCCGGCCGTCGCGGCGTCGCCGATGTCGGCGAGGAACGGCACGTGGTGGTAGCTCACCCCGGGCCGGGTACCGAGCACGCCCCGTCCGGTGAGCGCCAGCTCGTCGGACGAACGCAGGTCGACGACGGCGCGCAGCCCGCCGGCCACCAGCTCCTCCGCGGAGGCCGGGTCCGTCGTGGACAGGTCGTCGGACCGCAGCACGACGCCGGACCGGACGACGCCGGCGGCCAGGGGGATGCCACCCAGGTCGCGCAGGTTCACCGGGGCGGACAGCGGCAGCCGGGCGGCCGTCGTCGGACCGGTGGCGTCCGGCGCGGTGGTGGTGGTGTCGAGCGTGGTCACGTGATCTTCCTCCGGATGACGGCGCTGGCCTGGTCGATGGCCGTGACCAGCACGATGATGCAGATGACGATCGCGGACAGGTGCCCGTAGTCGTACATCTTCATGGCGGTGGTGAGCTCGAGGCCGATGCCGCCCGCGCCGACCATCCCGAGGATGGTCGCGCCGCGGACGTTGCCCTCGAACAGCAGGAGCGTGTAAGAGACGAGCAGAGGTCCGGCCTGCGGGAGGATCCCGTACTGGACGACCTGCCGGCGGGAGGCGCCCACAGCCTGCATGGCGGTGACCGGGCCGGTGTCGACGGACTCCATGGCCTCGGCGAAGACCTTGCCGATGGACCCGACCGATCCGACCGTCATCGCGAGGATGCCGGCGAAGGGCCCGAGGCCGACCGCCGAGACGAACATGAGGGCGAACACCAGGTCGGGCAGCGACCGGATGACGTTCATCGTCCAGCGGGCCGGGTAGTAGACCCACCGCGGCGCGATGTTCGACGACGCGGCGAACGCCATGAGCAGCGACAGCACGGCACCCAGCACGGTGCCGATGACCGCCATCTGCAGCGTCTCGACGAGCTGGTCGACGATCACGTCGAGCTTGTCCCAGCTGGGCGGGAACAGTCGCGTGAGGAACTCCGTCATGTTGGCCGCGCCCTCGCCGAGCTTGGCGACGTCGAACTCCGCACCGACGGCGGACCAGCACAGGACGGCGAGCGCGACCGGGACGCCGAGCAGGAACCGGGCGCGCGGGACGGTGAAGGCCCGTTCGATGCGGTCCCGCTCGGCCGCCGTCAGCGGCTGCGCGGCGTGCTCGTGATGCCCGGTGCCGCCGCGAGCCGTGCTCGGCGGGCGCGTGTCAGTGCTGCTCATCGGTGGACTCCTCGATCCCGTCGTAGACGACGGCGAGCGCGTCGGCGTCGAGGGACGCGGTCGGTGCGGACACGAGCACCTCGCCGTGGCGCAGCCCGACGACGCGGTCGGAGTGCTCCAGCGCGAGCGGCAGCACGTGCAGGCTGACCAACACGGGGATGCCGTCCTCTCGCGCGATCTCCCGCAGCAGGTCGAGCACGGTGTGCGACATCCTCGGGTCGAGGGACGCCACGGGCTCGTCGGCGAGGACGACCTGGGGCTGCTGCATCAGCGCCCGGGCGATCGCCACGCGCTGCTGCTGCCCGCCGGACAGGGTCCGGGCCTGGACGTTCGCCTTGTGCGCGATCCCGACGCGGTCGAGCAGGGCCATGGCCCGCTGCCGGTACGCGGAGCCGAAGCCGCCCACCCAGTTGAGCGGACCGGCGTCGTGCAGCGCGCCCGCGAGCACGTTGGTGAGCACCGACAGGCGTCCGACCAGGTTGAACTGCTGGAAGACCTGCCTGACGTCGGCACGCACCCGGCGCAGCTCGCCCCGGCGCAGCCGGGTCATGTCGTGGCCGACGACGTCGACGCTGCCGCCGACGATCGGCGCGAAGCCGGTCAGGGAACGCATCAGGGTCGACTTCCCCGAGCCGGACGACCCGAGCAGGGCGACCGTCTCTCCCGGGGCCAGGTCGAGGTCGACGCCGTCGAGCACGACGGGGCCGTCGCCGTAGGCGACGCGCAGGCCGGACACGGAGACCAGCGACGGCGCCGGAGCGGGCCCCACGGTGCTTCCCGACGGCCTGGAGGTGGGTGCGAGGGTCGTCACGGTCAGCCCAGGTCCGAGATGTCGACGTCGGCGATCGCGGCGATGTCGACGAACGGCTGGAAGATGTCGTCACCGGGCTCGAGGACGGGCTCGGTGCCCTGCATGGCCTCCAGCATCGCGCCGAGCTCGTCGGCGTTCTCCTCGACGAAGACCGTCGGCAGCGCCTCGAGCAGCTCGGCGCGCTTGTCCGCGGCGAGCTGCTGGTCGGCGAGCACCGTGACGGCGACGGGCATCGAGGCGCTGACCCCGATGGAGCGGGTCTCGCCCTCCTCGAACGGGAACATCGGGTCGCCGAGCCCGGCCATGGTCGGGAAGATCGTCGAGGTGCAGGCCACGTCCACCTGGCCCTCGGCGAGTGCGATGAAGGACATGTCGTGACCGCCGGAGAACATCGGGGTGTAGTCCGCGTCCGCCTCGAGACCGGCCTTGTGCAGCATCGCGGTGGGCATGAAGTACCCCGAGCTGGACGCCGGGTCGGCGAACGCCACGACCGTCTCGGGCGTGACGTCCTCGAGGGACTGCAGCTCCGAGTCGTCCATCACCAGGCAGGTCGACACCGGCTCGTCGTTGCCGGGCCAGGCGACCAGGGCGTCGACCTCGCCGGTGTTGACGGCCAGCGCGGACGGGAACCCGCTCATGAACCCGATGTCGACGTGGTGGTTGCGCAGCGCCTCCACGACGGCGGTGTAGTCCGGCACGTCGACGATCTCGACCTCCCGCCCGGTCTCGGCGGTGACGAGCTCCGCGAAGGCCTCGACGGGGTTCTCTGCGCCGGGGTCGTCGCCCAGCGGGGTCGTGGCGAACGTGATCGGGGCGTCGGGGTCCGACGGCGCGGCGGACGGCGTGTCGCCGGCCTCCGCGGAGCCGGAGCAGCCGGCGAGCAGGGCGGCCCCGAGGCCGAGGACACCGAGGGCAGGAAGGGTGCGGGAGCGCATGGTCGTTCCTTTCGGGCGGAGGGCGGCTCGCCGGGACGAGTTCCGCGACCGGCGATACCGGTATCCGACCCGGCCGAGGTGACGGCGAATTACGAGACCGCCGTACATGGAACCGACGAGGTGGTGAACATCCGGTGCGGCGGCGCCGTGGCAGCATGGCCGGATGCAGGTCCGCCCCGTGACGTTCGACGGTGCCGTCGCGCACGTCGTCGAGCGGGTGGTGGCCCGGCCGGGCGACCGGCCCGTGCGGGTGCTGGTCGACGGGCACCCGTCCACGGCGCCCGCCGCGTTCGCCGACGCGCTGGTCGCGCCCCTGCGGGTCGCCGGGCGACCCGTCGGGCGGGTGCACGTCGACGACTTCCTGCGGCCCCCGTCGTTGCGGCTGGAACGGGGCCACCACGACCCCGACGCGCTGCTGGACGAGCGGATCGACGTCGGCGGCCTGAACCGGGAGGTGCTGCACGCCGTCGTCGGCCAGGGCCGGTACCTGCCCACCCTGCGGGACCTCGGCTCCGGACGGTCGACCCGTGCGGCCTACGAGCCGCTGGCCCCGGGTGCGGTCGTCGTGGTCGACGGCTCGCTGACCCTCGGCCGGGGGCTGGACGTCGACGTCGCCGTCCACCTGGCGCTGCAGGCGGCGACGGAGACCCGCCGGACGCCTCTGGACGAGGCCTGGACGCTCGCCGCGTACAGCCGCTACCGGCGTGAGGCGGCTCCCGAGCGGACCGCCGACGTCGTGGTGCGCGTCGACCACCCGGACCGTCCGGCGCTGGTGGAACGCTGACGGCTCGCCCAGATGTGAGCGTCTCGGTCCCAGGGCAGCCCTCTCAGGGTGGTGGCCTACCTAGCGGTCGCGATCTCGCGGGGCGGTCGGGGCTCGCGTCCGGCGCCGATGAGGACGATCATGCTGCCCACCGCCGTCGGACCGGTGGCGGGCCCGAGGAGGAAGCATGATCGTCGCACCGTTCGGCCGCTTCACCGAGGGGCGCGTCCCCGACCCCGGCGTCGCGGCGCTGTTCACCCGTGAGAACCGGTGGCAGGCCCGGCTCGACGTCGAGGCCGCGCTGGCGCTCGCGGAGGCGGACGCCGGCCTCATCCCCCAGGAGTCCGCGCGCGCGATCGCACTGACCGCCCGCATCGAGAAGCTCGACATCAAACGCGTCCTCGCCGCGACGGCGGAGGCCAGCCACCCGCTGGTGCCGCTCATCGAGGAGTTCGCCCGCGCCGTCGGGTCCAAGCACGGCGGCTGGGTGCACTGGGGCGCGACCACCCAGAACATCACCCAGACCGCCGACGTCCTGGTGCTGCGCGACGCCCACCGGTTGCTCCTGGGTCAGCTCTCCGGGGTGCTGCGCTCGGCGGCGGGGCTCGCCGAGCGCTCCGCCGAGCTGCCGATGGCGGGCCGCACGCACTCGCAGCACGCCGTCCCCGTGACGTTCGGGTTCAAGGTCGCGGTGTGGATCGACCAGCTCGTGGCGCACACCGAACGGCTGGAACGTCTCGACGACCGGTTGTTCTGCGTCCTCATGGGCGGCGCGGCCGGCACGTTCGCCTCGTTCGGTGACGCGGGCCGGATCATCGAGGCCGGGGTGGCGCACCGGCTCGGCCTGCACCCCATGCGCGTGCCGTCGCGTGCGGTCAACGACGGGATCGTGGAGCTGGTCCTCGTCCTCGCCCAGCTCGCGGGCACGGTCGGCAAGGTCGCCAAGGACGTCTACGCGCTCATGCAGCCCGAGTTCGCCGAGGCGTTCGAGCCGGTCCCCGAGGGGACCGTCGGATCGTCGACCATGCCGCACAAGCGCAACCCGCAGCTCGCGCTCGACCTGCTCACCATGTCCGCCGAACTGCGGGCGCTCGCGGCCCCGGCCCTGGAGTCGATGCTCCACGACCAGGAGGCCAATGGGGCGATGACGGCGCTGCTCGAGGACGTCGCGGCCTCTGCCGCGGTGCTGGCCGGCGACATGCTCGCCCGGCTCGACGTCATCGTGGGGGGACTGGAGCTGGACCCGGCCCGGATGCGCGACAACATCAGCCTCTCGGCGGGCATGATCGGTTCGGAGTCGTTGATGCTGGCCCTCGGCGAGAAGATCGGGCGTCAGAAGGCGCACGACGTCGTGTTCGAGGTCGCGCAGGCGGCGGCGACGAGCGGCACGTCCTTCGTCGAGATGCTGCTCTCCGACCCCGTGGTGTCCGGAGCGTTCGGGCGGTCCGAGCTTCGCGACCTCATCGACCCCGCGGCGTACCTCGGCCTGAGCACCCAGATCGCCGGCGAGCTCGCCCGGTGCGCGGTCGAGACGGCCGGGCGGCTGGACGCGCTGCCCGCGCGGCAGCCGCTCATGACGCGGTGACCTGGCCCCTTGCGGTTGCGCCGGTGCGACGGGCGCGCCAGAGTGGGGCCCGTCACAGGCGTCCGACGTGAACTGGGGGCGGGAAGCCGGATGGTGCGTGTCAGCCGGGGCACGGGGGCGACGAGCCTCCGCCGCTGGACGCTGCGCGCCGCCGGGGTCACCCTCGGCACGGCGGTGACCGGCCTGCTGCTCGCCACGGGCGCGGCGGCCGACGACGGCGACGACCGGGAACGGTCCGGCGGGCTGCTCGGCGGCGTGCTGGAGACCACGACGGAACACGTGACCGACCCGCTGCTCGACGGTGTCGGCAAGACCGTCGAGACGGTGACGAAACCGCTCGGCGACGCGGTCACGAAGGCGACCGAGCCGCAGGAGCCGGCCGAGAAGCCCGCGGAGAAGTCCGCGGAGCCCGCTGAGCCCGCTGAGCAACCCGACCAGCCCGCCGAGAAGCCGGCGGAGGAGTCCGCGGAGCCGGCCGAGAAGCCCGCGGAGCAGCCCGACCAGCCCGCGAAGAAGCCCGCGGAGAAGCCCTCTGAGCGGCCGGCCGAGAAGTCCACCGCGGACGCCGACGAGCCGACGAAGGATGCCGACGGATCGGCCGACGAGCAGGACGAGCAGCCGGGCACGGACGAGGACGAGGACCAGCAGAACGCGGAGCCGGCGCAGGATCCGGAGGCTTCCGGGCAGCCCGCCGAGGCGCCCGCCGTCGAGCCGGACGGAGCTCCGGTCGAGCAGGGTGACGAGGTCGTGGAGCCCGCCGAGCAGTCAGGGGACTCCGCCGCGTCCGGCCAGGAGGCTGCGGCCGATGCGCCCGGGCCGTCGTCCGACAGCCACCAGGGCCCGGTGCTCGGTCTGCTGGAGACGGTGTCCGGCGACGTTCTCCTGCCGGTCACCGAGACCGTCGGCGGGGTCCTCGACGCCGTGCTGAGCCCGGTGGTGCCGGCGCGTCCCGCGGTGGAGCCCGACCACGGGGCCGACCCGTCGGACGGCCCGCCAGGCACGACCGACGAGACACCGACCGACGAGGTGCCGGCCGACGACGGCGGACCCGGTGAGGCGGGCAGCCCGCCCACCGACTCCCCTCCGGACGGTCGGCCCGCGGACGGGGGCGTCCTCGACGCGGTCGTCCGCCCGGTCACGGACGGGCTCGCCCCGGTGACGGGCGCCACCGGCGAGGTCGTCGAGAGCATCACCGGCCCGGTGGCGGAGCCGGTCGGGTCCGTGACGGGGACGGTCGGCGAGGTCGTCCGCCCGGTCACCGAGGCCCTGAGCCCGGTGCTGGAGCCCGTCGGGTCCGTCGTGGGGTCGGTGACGGAGGTTCTGGCCCCGGTGGTCGAGCCTGTCGCGGCCGTCGTCGAACCGGTCCTCCGTCCGGTGCGGGAGGTCGCCGCCCCGGTCGTGGGCAGCCTGGCCCCGGTCGTCGAGGTGCTCGACCCGGTGCTGGACCCGGTGGTCCGTCCCGTCGTGGACGTCCTGCACCCCGTGCTCGACCCCGTCGTCGACGCGGTGGCGCCGGTGCTCGACCCGGTGGTCGACCTGGTCGACCCGGTCGTCCGCCCGGTGATCGAGGTGGTCGACCCCGTGCTCGACCCGGCGCTCGACCCGGTGGAGGACCTGCTGCCGCCGGTGACCGGCAGCAGCGACGCCACGGGCGACGGCGTCCCCGCGACGTCGGTCCCGCCGGCGATCGCCCCGGACACCGCCGCACCGGCAGCCGCGGCCGGTCCCGCCCCGACCGCCGTCGAGCCCGCCGCCACCGTCCAGAGCGCCGAGACGGCGCAGGACACGGCTCCGCGCCCCGTTCCCGCGGCCGCCCCCGCGATGGACCGTACGGCGCTCGCGTCGGCGATCGCCCCGGCGCCGGAGGCCGCCGCTCCGCTCGCGGCCGCATCGACCGCCGTGGACGACGGAACCGGTGCCACGGCGTCGAAGAGCTCCGACGGCGACGCCGCCCCGACGGCGGTCAACGCCGCCGGCGGGTCCTCCTCCATCTCCGTGCGCGGAGGTGCGAGCACCGGCGACGTCGCCGCGCAGCTCGCCGCCGCGGCACGTGCCGACGGCAGCCACTGGCTGCTGCCGGCCCATGAGGCGCACGCACCGCTCCCGGTGCCCGACTTCGAGATCCCTGTTTCTCCTGCCTGACGTGGCCGCGTCGCGCCGCTGAGCGCGTCACGCCGAGGGTGGCTGACCTGCCACCTGCTCCCACGTCACACGGCAGGAGAATTGTCATGCGTACGAACGCGCGACGAGTGCTGCACGCAGCGCTCGTCACAGGCGGCCTCGTGGTCGCCGGGGCCTGGACGGCCCATGCTGCGGAGGACGACGTCGTCGACGTCGAGGTCGGCGAGAACACCTCGGTCGACCTGAACCTCGAAGAAGTGTCGGAGGAGCTGTCGGACGCTTCCCTCGACACCCCCGTCGACCTGCCCGAGGTCGACACCGAACCGGTCGAGACCGTCGTCGACGAGGTCGTCGGCGAGGACGGGCCGGTGGACGACGTGCTAGGGGCCGACGAGCCGAGTGAGACCACGACGGACGACGTCGTCGACACCGTCGCGGAGGACGTCAGCCAGACCGTCGAGGACGTCGCTTCCGGCGACATCGAGGCGGTCGTGGACGACGTCGTGGCCGATGAGGGCGTCGTGGACGACGTCCTCGAGGACGGCGGAGCGGATGCCGCCGTCGAGGAGGTCGTCGAGACGACCGGCGAGGTCGACGAGGTGCTCGGCACGGACGACGCGGTCGAGGAGACGGTGTCGGGCGTGCTGGGCGAGGACGGTCTCGTGGACGACGTCCTCGGTGCCGACGAGCCCGAGGAGGGTGTCACGGACGACGTGGTCGAGGAGGTGCTCGAGGACGTCGACACCACGGTGGACGACGCGCTCGAGGGTGACCTCGACGCGGTCGTGGACGACGTCGTGGCCGACGAGGGCGTCGTGGACGACGTGCTCGAGGACGGTGGCGTGGACGCGGGCGTCGAGGAGGTCGTGGACACCACGGGTGCCGTGGACGACCTGCTCGGTACCGACGGCGAGGTCGAGGGCCTCGTCGGTGACCTGATCGGTGCGGACGGCGTCGTGGACGACGTCGTCGGTCCGGACGCTCCGGAGGAGGGCGTCACGGACGGCCTCGTCGACGAGCTGGTGAACGACGTCGACGTGACACTCGACGACGCGCTCGAGGGTGACCTCGACGCCGTGGTCCGCGAGGTGCTCGATGAGGACGGTGTGGTCGACGACCTGCTCGAGGACGGCGGCGTGGACACCGTCGTCGGGGACGTCGTGGACTCCACCGGTGCGGTGGACGACCTGCTCGGTACCGACGGCGAGGTCGAGGACCTGGTCGACGGGCTGATCGGCGAGGACGGGCTGGTCGACGACGTCGTCGGTCCGGACGAGCCGGAGGAGGGTGTCACCGACGGTCTCCTCGACGAGCTCCGCAACGACCTGAACGAGACGGTCACGGAGCTGCTCGAGCTCGACCTGGTCGGCGTCGTCGACAGCGTCCTCGCCGAGGACGGGCTCGTGGACGACGTCCTCGAGAACGGCACCGACGGCACCGACGACGGCACCGACGACGGCACCGACGACGGTACGGATGACGGCACCGACGGGACCGACGGGACGGACGGGACCGACGGCGCGGACGGGACCGACGGCTCGGGCTCCGGCGACGGAACCGGCAACGGTTCCGACGGCAACGCGTCCGACGGCTCCGGTTCGTTCGGTGGCGTGACGACGACCGGCTCGGGCGGGGGCCCGAGCGTGTCGGCGGCCGCGTCATCGGACGGGGCGCCTGCCGCGTCGTCGGCCACGAGGTCCGGCGCGACGTCCGGTGCCGCCGCGCTGGCGGAGACCGGAGCGAGCTCCGGGACGCTCGGCATCCTGGCCGCCCTGCTGGTCGTGACGGGGATCGCCCTCGTCGCGCGACGCCGCCGGGTGCCCGCGGGGGACATGGTCCCCGCGCCGCACCTCGGCTGACCCGACCTGCCGCTGAGGCGGTGCGGTCGTGGGGCGTCGCAGGGGGACGGCCCACGACCGCACTTGCCCGGCGGTCGCAGGACCGGGGTCTCACGAGCGAGGAGGCGTCGCCTCCCGCCCGTGCCCGGTTCGCTCGGGAGGGTGTGCCGACCTCAGGTGCGGGCGGGGGCCCGTGCCGTCGAGCAACCCGTCCCGGGAAGGGAGCCGTGCCTGCGCGCGCGGTTCTCCGTCAGGTGGGTGCGGTCGTGGGGCGTCGCAGGGGGACGACCCACGACCGCACCCTCCGTGCGCCGACCGGTCGGCGACGGGTCATACCAGGGTGCGGACGTCGTCGGCGAGGCGATCGACCGCGCCGGGGACGACGGCGTAGTAGGACCAGCGACCGCGCTGGGCGCGGGTGAGCAGCCCGGCGTCGACGAGGATCTTCAGGTGGTGGCTGACGGTCGGCTGGCGGAGCCCGACGGGTGCGGTGAGGTCGCAGACGCAGGCCTCGCCGTCGGGGGACGCCGCGACGGTGGACAGCAGGCGGACGCGGGTGGGGTCGCCGAGCGCCTTGAACGCTCGCGCGAGGCGCTGCGCCTCCTCGGCGGCGACGGCGGCGCGCAGCGGCGTGCAGCAGGCATCGGTCGCGAGGGGCTCCGACGCGAGGGGGAGCGGAGTCGTCATACCCCCATGTTGTCATGCATCGAAGATTGTGGATACGTTGACCCCGACACATTGACGTTCTTCGATGAAGGAGTGTGGGATGGAGACGACGACGCAGCACCCGGTCGTGGTGATCGGGGCGGGCCCCGTGGGGCTCGCCGCCGCGGCACACCTGCTGGAGCGAGGGATGGAACCGCTCGTCCTCGAGGCGGGGGACGGCCCCGGCGCCGCCGTCGGCGACTGGGGCCACGTGCGCCTCTTCTCGCCGTGGCGCTACTGCCTGGACGCCGCGTCCCGCCGGTTGCTGGCCGACGACTGGCAGGAGCCGGACCTCGCCGCGCTGCCGACGGGTGCCGACCTCGTCCGCGACTACCTGAGCCCGCTCGCCGCGACGCCCGCGCTGCGTGACCGGATCCGCTACGGCACCCGCGTCACGGCCGTCGCGCGCGACGGTGCGGACCGCACGCGCTCCCTCGGTCGCGAGCGCCGCCCCTGGCTCGTGCGCACGGAGTCCGACGGCGCCACGCGCGACCTGCGGGCCGCCGCCGTCATCGACGCCTCCGGCACCTACGGGCAGACCAACCCGCTCGGCGCCAGCGGACTTCCGGCGATCGGCGAGCCCGCGGCGGCACCCTTCCTGGCCGGGCCGCTCCCGGACGTGCTCGGGCGGGACCGTGCCCGGTTCGCCGGGCGCCGTGTGCTGGTCGTGGGCATGGGGCACTCCGCGGCGAACACGCTGCTCGCCCTCACCCGCCTCGCGGACGAGGAGCCCGGTACGCAGGTCGTGTGGGCGATCCGTGGCGGGTCGCCGCGCCGCCTGTTCGGCGGGGGCACCGACGACGAGCTCCCGGCCCGCGGCCTGCTGGGTACACGGCTGCGCGAGGCGGTCGACGCGGGCCGCCTCGAGCTGTGGACGCGGGTGGGGATCGAGCGTCTGGAGGCGACCGACGGCCGTCTCCGGGTCTCCGGGACCGGGCGCGCACCGGGCGAGCGCACCGAAGGGTCGTTCGACGCCGTCGTCGACGTGGTCTCGGCCGCGACCGGCTTCCGGCCGGACCTCGACATGCTGCGTGAGGTCCGGCTCGACCTGGACGACGTCGTGGAGGCGCCGGCACGGCTCGCGCCCCTCATCGACCCGAACCTGCACTCGTGCGGCACCGTCTCGCCGCACGGCGAGAGCGTCCTCTCGCACCCCGACGAGGGCTTCTACCTCGTCGGGATGAAGTCCTACGGGCGGGCGCCGACCTTCCTGCTCGCCACCGGGTACGAGCAGGTCCGTTCCGTGGCCGCCGCGCTGGCTGGCGACCGCGCCGCGGCCGACGCCGTCGAGCTCGAGCTCCCCGCGACCGGTGTGTGCTCGTCCGACCTGGCCGGCGACGGTGACGCCGAGAACGGCGCCGCCTGCTGCGGCGGACCGGCCGAGCCGCAGCTCGTCACGCTGGGCGCGGGCGGGGCGCGGTGAGCGGTGCCACCATGGGCCCATGGCACACCAGGTGACCAGGCGGCCCCAGGCACGGCGCTGGACGACGGCGGCGCTCGCCGTCGTCGTCCCCGTCGCCCTGACGGCGTGCGCGGCCGGGCCGAACCCCGGCCTCGACACCGCGCCCGCCGACCTGTCCCAGCCCGCCGGGTTCTGGCTCGGGCTGTGGCAGGGCATGATCCTGCCCGTCACGTTCGTCGTCTCGCTCTTCACCGACTCGGTCTCGGTGTACGAGGTGCACAACAGCGGCAACTGGTACGACGTCGGGTACGTGCTGGGCATCTCGTTCGTGTTCGGCGGCCCGCTCGGCGCGAGCCGGGCCCGCCACTGACCCGGACCTAGGAGGCGCGGCGGAGGCGGACGGCGCGCAGAGCGAGCCCCACGGCGAGCACGCCCGCCCCGGCGAGCACCGCGGCGACCGGCAGCGTCACGACCAGCACCACGCACGCCACGAGCCCGAACACCTGCAGCGCCCGCGGGTAGAGGCGGTCCGTGCCCGTCTGGGTGAACGCTGCGGCGTTGGCGACCGTGTAGTAGAGCAGCACCCCGACGCTCGAGAACCCGATCGCGCCCCGCAGGTCCACCGTGAGCACGAGGACCACCACGACGACGGCGAGCGTCACCTCGGCCCGGTGCGGCACCCGGAACCGCGGGTGCACGGCCGACAGCCACCTCGGCAGGTCGCCCTCGCGGGCCATCGCCAGCGACGTCCGCCCGATCCCCGCCACGAGCGCCAGCAGGGCACCGAGGGACGCCGCAGCGGCACCGACCCGGACGACGACCCCCGCCCAGGCCGAGTCCTCGACCGCCGCCGCCAGCGGCGCCGTCGTGCCCGAGATCCCGTCCAGACCCAGGGCGCCGAGCAGGGTGACGGCGACCACGGTGTAGACCACGACGGCGCCCGCGAGCGCGAGCAGGACCGCCCGCGGGATCGTGCGGCGCGGGGCGCGCACCTCCTCGCCCATCGTGGCGATGCGCGCGTACCCGGCGAACGCGAAGAACAGCAGCCCGGCGGCCTGGAGCACGCCGTACACCGCGGACCACCCCTGGAACGAGGCGGAACCGTCCGACCCCGTGCCGGGGAAGAGCCCGGGCGAGGTGCTCCAGACCACGGCGGTCCAGGTCGCGAGCGCCAGCAGCACGAGGGCCACGATCCAGCGTGTCAGCCGGGCCGTGCGGGTCACCCCGCGGTAGTTCACGGCCGCCAGCGCGACGACCGCGACCGCCGCGACGGGCCGGTCCCATCCCGGGGGTGCCGCGTACGCGGCGAAGGTCAGCGCCATCGCCGCGCAGCTCGCCGTCTTGCCGATCACGAAACCCCAGCCGGCCAGGTAGCCCCACCAGTCGCCGAGGCGCTCGCGCCCGTAGACGTACGTGCCGCCGGCCACCGGGTACTGCGCGGCGAGCTGCGCCGACGACGTCGCGTTGGCGTACGCGACGAGGGCAGCCAGCGCGAGCGCGCCGAGCAGCGCCCACCTGGTGCCCGCGGGCAGCACGGCGGCGGCGGCGGGTCCGAAGGCGGCGAAGACGCCGGCGCCGACCATCGAGCCGAGGCCGATCGCGACGGCGTCCTTCGTGCCCAGGCGGCGGGCGAGCTGCGTCATGGAGTCTTCCTTCTCCCGAGCTGTCAGAACCAGAACGCTGTGGACCCGGTATACCCGGCGCTCATTCTGACAAGTTCGAGGGGGTGGGGGTCTCGCGGGCCCGCACGAAGCGCTGGTAGGTCTTGTTCCCGCCGGAGAGGTTGGCCACGTCGCCGAAGCCGAGGAGGCGCAGCACGTTCTGCCCGGCGTTGCCGGTGACGCCCTTGTTGCAGTACGTCACCGTCGGCAGCGTCGGGTCGAGCTCGCCGGCCCGGGCGCGCAGCTCCGCGAGCGGGACGTGCACCGATCCGTCCACCGCGGACCTCGCCCGGTCCTTCGCGGAGCGGACGTCGACCACCTGGATGTTCTCGCCGTCGCCGCGGCGGCGGGCGAGCTCGGCCGCGGAGACCAGCGGCGTCCGTCCGCTGATCGCGCCGTCGAGCGCCATGCCCGTGTAGTGCACCGGGTCCTTGGTGGTGGCGTACGTCGGGGCGTAGGCGAGGTCCAGGTGGAAGAGGTCCTCGGCCTTCGCGCCGAAGGTGATCGCGGTGGCCAGGACGTCGATGCGCTTGTCCACCCCGGACGGCCCGACGACCTGCGCGCCGAGCAGCCGCCCGGTGCCGCGGTCCGCGACGGCCTTGACCAGCATCTCCTGCCCGCCCAGGTAGGTGGGGCGGTCCGGCTTGATGTTGTGCACGACGACGGGGGCGAACCCGGCCTCGCGGGCACGGTCCTCGGTGAGCCCGGTCTGCGCGACGGCGAGGTCGAAGACCCGCACGATCGAGGTGCCGAGGATCCCGCGGTGCTCCAGGTCGCCGCCGGTGAGCGCGTCCCCGGCGATGCGCCCCGTCTTGTTGGCGGTCGACCCCAGCGGCACCCACGCGGGCTCTCCGGTGATCAGGTCGTGGCTCTCGGCCACGTCCCCGACGGCCCACACGTGCGCGACGTCGGTGCGCCCCTGGCGGTCCACGGCGATCGCGCCGGTCGCGCCGACGGTGGTGCCGGCGGCGCGGGCGAGGTCGAGGTTCGGTCGCACGCCGACGGCGACGACCACGATCCCGGCGTCGACGGGGCGGTCCGTCCCGCCGTCGGCCACGCGCACGGCCCGCACGGCGTGACGTCCACCGTTCTGCGAGGCGTCGTCCGTCTCGATCGCGGTGACCCGCGCACCGGTGACCAGCTCGACGCCGTGACTGCGCAGCTCGTCGTCCACCAGCCCGGCGACGTCGGCGTCCAGGCGGGGCATCGCGTGCCCGGCCATCTCGACCACGGTGACGTCGATGCCGCGCCTGGTGAGCTGCTCGGCCGTCTCGAGCCCGATGTAGCCGGCGCCGACGACGACGGCCCGGTCGACGCCGCGTGCTTCGATCCACGCCCGCACGGCGCGGGCGTCGGAGGGGTTGCGCAGCGTGAACACGCCGTCGGCGTCGATGCCGGGCAGCGGCGGGACGACGGGGGACACGCCGGTGGCGAGCACCAGCTCGTCGTAGCCGTCGGTGAACGTCCTGCCGGTGGCGAGGTCGCGGACCGTCACGGTCCGGGCGGTGGCGTCCACGCCGGTGACCTCGTGCCCGGTGTGCACGTCGATGCCGTAGCGCTTCGCGAACCACGCGGCGTCGCGCGGGGTCAGCTCGTCGATGGTCTCGACCTCGCCGCCCAGGTAGTACGGCAGCCCGCAGCCCGAGTAGGAGATGTCGTGGTCGCGTTCGTAGACCACGATCTCCGCGTCCTCGCTGCCGCGCCGTGCCTTCGCCGCCGCGGAGGTCCCGGCGGCCACGGAGCCGACGACGACGATCTTCGGCCGGACGTCGTTCATGCCACCACCTCGACGTCCAGGGAGGCGAGGAGGCCGCGCACCCGCCGCTCGATCTCGTCGCGGATCGGGCGGACGGCCTCGATGCCCTGGCGGGCCGGGTCGTCGAGCTGCCAGTCCTCGTAGCGCTTGCCGGGATAGACCGGGCAGGCGTCCCCGCAGCCCATGGTGATGACGACGTCGGAGGCCTGGACGGCCTCGTCGGTGAGGACCTTCGGCTCCTCGGCGCGCAGGTCGATGCCGCGCTCCAGCATCGCCTCGACGGCGACGGGGTTGATCGAGTCCTTCGGCGCGGACCCGGCGGAGCGGACCTCGACGTCGTCGCCGCCGAGCGAGCGCAGGAACCCTGCGGCCATCTGGGAGCGGCCGGCGTTGTGGACGCAGACGAACAGGACGGAAGCTGGTGCGGGCACGGAGGGTCCTCTCAGGGGTGGGGGCGGTCGGGCAGCAGGTCGGCGAGCAGTGCGCGCACGCGTCGGTCGATCTCGTCGCGGACGGCCCGCGCCCCCCGCTCCGAGGCGAGCGCCGGGTCGCCGACCACCCAGTCCTCGTATCGCTTGCCGGGCAGCACGGGGCAGGAGTCGCCGCAGCCCATGGTGACGACGACGTCGGCGGCGCGCACGGCGTCGTCGGTCAGGGGCTTGGGGAACGTCAGGGGGTGCTCGGCACTGCCGGTGTCGTCGAGGATCTCGGCCAGCAGCGGCCGGACGGTGTCGTGGACGTCGGTGGCCGGCACCGACCCGGCCGAGCGCACCACGACGCGGTCGCCGGCGTACCGGCGCATCAGGGCGGCGGCGAGCTGGGAGCGCCCGGCGTTGCCGACGCAGACGAACAGCACCTGCGGCGGGTGGGACGTCCGGGCTTCCCGGGACCTCACCGTGTCGACCAGGCGCTGGCGCGCGAAGTGCTCGGTGAGCGCGACGAGGTGCACCGTCATCCCGCCGCGGCGGGCGAGAGCGGTGTACGACTCGCGCACCACGCGGAGCGCCTCGGCCTCGTCGGTCCCCGGGACCCGGCGGGCCAGCGAGGCCGCGAGGCTCTCGAGCTCGCGCTGGACGTCCTCGAGCCCGTGCATCTCCGTGTCCCGCGCCGTGCCCGGGGTGCCCGGTGCCTGCGCGACGCTCACGGCCGCGGGGGCAAACCGGTCGAGCAGCGTGGTCACGGCTCCGCGGTACCCGGGCGCCACCCGGTACCAGACCCACGTGCCGCGCCGCTGGGAGGTGAGGATGCCGACGTCGCGCAGCACCTTGAGGTGGTGGGACACGGTGGGCTGGGAGACGTCGGCGAGCTCGGCGAGGTCGCACACGCAGGCCTCGCCGGCGGGCGACGTCGTGACGGCCGACAGCATGCGCAGCCGCAGCGGGTCGGCGAGCGCCTTGAGCGCCGCGGCGACGGCGTCCGCGGCCTGCGGGCCGATGGCGTGCTCGGACGCGGCCTGGGCGGGGGTGCAGTCGAGCGACTCCTGGTCGTCCGGCGTGGGGGTGAGGGTGGTCATGAGCGGGTCTCCTGCCGGGACTCCGCCGACGTCGGCGCGGCGTGCTCTCGCGGGTCGACGGTGCCACGTGGGTCGACGCCGAACCAGCGGCGCCCGACCCACAGGCTGACGTAGACGAGGCCGACGAGCACGGGGACCTCGATGAGCGGCCCGACGACGCCGGCGAGCGCCTCGCCGGACGTGGCGCCGAAGGTCGCGACGGCGACGGCGATGGCGAGCTCGAAGTTGTTGCCCGCCGCGGTGAACGCGAGCGTGGTGGTCCGTGCGTAGCCGAGGCCGAGGGCCTTGCCCGTGACCATGCCGATGCTCCACATCAGCCCGAAGTACACGAGCAGCGGCAGCGCGATGCGGGCGACGTCACCGGGGTGGGAGGACACCTGCTCACCCTGCAGGGCGAAGAGCAGCACGATGGTGAACAGCAGGCCGTACAGCGCCCAGGGGCCGATGCGGGGGACGAAGCGCTCCTCGTACCAGTCGCGTCCACGGGTCCGCTCGCCGATCCAGCGGGACGCGAACCCGGCGACGAGCGGTATGCCGAGGAAGACGAGCACGTTGAGGGCGATCTGGCCGATGGAGACGTCGAGCCCGGCGGTGTCGAGGCCCAGCCAGCCGGGCAGGACCGTCAGGTAGAAGTACCCGAGCAGGGAGAACATGACGACCTGGAACACGGAGTTGACCGCTACCAGGACGGCGGCCGCCTCCCGGTCGCCGCAGGCGAGGTCGTTCCAGATGACGACCATCGCGATGCACCGGGCGAGCCCGACGATGATGAGCCCGGTGCGGTACTCGGGCAGGTCGGGCAGGAAGATCCAGGCGAGGGCGAACATCAGCGCGGGGCCGATGAGCCAGTTCAGCACGAGCGAGCTCGCCAGGAGGCGACGGTCGCCGGTCACCGCGGCGACGCGGTCGTAGCGGACCTTGGCCAGCACCGGGTACATCATCACCAGCAGCCCCAGCGCGATGGGCAGGGAGATGCCGCCGACCTCCATCGCCTCGAGGGCGTCGCCCAGCACGGGGACGAACCGGCCGAGCAGCAGCCCGCCGACCATCGCCAGGCCGATCCAGAGCGGCAGCCAGCGGTCGAGGGCGGACAGGCGGGTGGGCGCCGCGGTGGCGGTGGCCATGGTTCTCCTGACGTGGTTGATTCGATCAGCATCAATATAGACAGAACTCGATTCAATGACCAGCCCGATGCCCCCTTGCGGGCGGGCTGAACACGCGTTTAGTCTGTTGAACATGAGTTCAACCGAGCCGGGACAGCCGGGACGAGCGGTGCCTGAGGGCACCTCGCCGACCGGGCGCCCGCCGTCGGACGGAAGCACGCGCGACCGCATCCGCGACGCCGCCGTCCTGCGGTTCGCGAGCTCGGGCTTCGGCACGTCCGTGCGCACCATCGCCGCCGACGCCGGGGTGAGCGCCGCGCTCGTCATCCACCACTTCGGCTCCAAGGACGCCCTGCACCGCGCCTGCGACGAGTTCGTGCTCCGCTGGATCGTGGGCGCCAAGCGGCAGAACATGGGCAAGGCCACCAACGGGCAGCTCCTGCAGGTCATGGCCGAGGTCGACGAGTTCGCGCCGCTGCTGGGCTACGCCGTGCGGTCGCTGCAGGCCGGGGGAGAGGTCGCCCGCGCCTTCGTGCAGCACATGATCGACGACGCCCAGGTCTACACCCGCGAGGCGGTGGCCGACGGCATCGTCAAGCCCAGCCTCGACGAGGACGCCCGGGTGCGCTACCTGACGCTCTCCGCGCTCGGCACGCTGCTGCTCTCCCTCACGCTCGACCCGCCGGACGACCCGGAGGACGTCGGGGCGAACGTCCGCGCCTTCATGACCGAGCAGTACCTGCCCATGATCGAGCTCTTCACCCAGGGCTTCCTCACCAGCCGGCGCATGCTCGACGACTACCTGCTGTACGTCGGCGACCCGCCGTCGGACGGTGCTCACCTCGCCGCCACCGACACCGACGAAGAGGAACCATGACCACCACCGCGCCGGGCGCCACGCCCGCGATCGAGATCCACGACCTGCACAAGCACTTCGGGCCCACCCGCGCGCTCGACGGCCTCGACCTGACCGTCGACCACGGCCAGGTCGCCGGCTTCCTCGGCCCGAACGGGGCCGGGAAGTCCACCGCCATCCGCGTGCTCCTCGGCCTGCTGCGCGCCACCTCCGGCAGCGCCCGCCTGCTCGGCGGCGACCCCTGGTCCGACGCCGTGTCCCTGCACCGGCGGCTGGCGTACGTCCCGGGCGACGTCAGCCTGTGGCCCAACCTGTCCGGCGGCGAGTCGATCGACTACCTCGCCCGGCTGCGTGGCACGCCCGACAAGCGGCGCAAGAAGGAGCTGCTCGAGGCGTTCGAGCTCGACCCCACCAAGAAGACCCGCACCTACTCCAAGGGCAACCGGCAGAAGGTCGCGCTCGTGTCGGCGTTCATGTCCGACGTCGACCTGCTCGTCCTGGACGAGCCGACCTCCGGGCTCGACCCGCTCATGGAGGCCGTCTTCACCGAGCACGTCCGCCAGGCCAAGGGCCGCGGCACCTCGGTGCTGCTGTCGAGCCACATCCTGTCCGAGGTCGAGAAGGTGTGCGACACCGTGACGATCATCCGGGCGGGACGGGCCGTGGAGTCCGGCACGCTCGACGAGCTGCGCCACCTGACCCGCTCGAGCGTCACCACCGTGGTCTCCGGCGACCCCGACGCCCTCGTCGGCCTGCCGGGCGTGCACGACGTCGCCACCGTCGCCACCGAGGAGGGCGCCCGGGTGACGTTCGACGTCGACAACACCGAGATGGCGGGGCTGCTCACCGCGCTGAGCGGGCTCGGCGTGCAGAGCTTCACCGCGGCGCCGCCGTCGCTGGAGGAGCTGTTCATGCGGCACTACGGCGACGACGTCACGGACGGTCCCGACGGTCCCGACGGCGGGCCGGGCCCGTCGGCCGACGACGGCGGCGCGGGCGGCGAGACGTCCGGCCGGCGTTCCGGGGCACGCAGCGAGGCGGGCACGCGATGACCTCCACCCTGCATCGCCCCGCCCCGGCGGTGGCGCCGTCGGGCGGCTCGACGCTGACCGGCACGGGCCGGATGATCCGGTTCGTCCTGCGCCGCGACCGCGTACGCCTGACCGTGTGGACCCTGTCGCTCGTCGCGTTCTACGCCTGCTTCACGTTCGCCCTCGGCCTCATGTCCGAGACCGAGGGGGCGCTGCAGGCGCGAGCCGCCCTCATGGAGACGCCGTCCGGGATCGTCATGGGCGGGCCCGGCTACGGCACCGACGACTACACCGTCGGTGCGGCGCTGGCGAACGAGGGCACCGTGTGGGTGGTGCTGGCGCTCGCGATCATGAGCATCCTGCACGTCGTGCGCCACACGCGTGCCGAGGAGGAGTCCAGCCGGTCGGAGCTCGTCCGCGCCAACCCGGTCGGCCGGCACGCCCCGGCGGTCGCCGCCGTCGTCACGCTGTTCGTCGTCAACGCCGTCATCGCGGTCGTCTCGGCGTTGGCGATGACCGGGACGGGCGGCAGCGAGGAGCTGCCGCTGGCCGACTCCCTCGGGATGACCGTCGGCTCGGGCCTGAGCGCGATGGTCTTCGGCGCGATCGCCCTCGTGTTCTGCCAGCTCTCCGAGCACGCGCGAGGTGCCACCGGGCTCAGCATGGCCGCCTTCGGCACCGCGTTCGTGGTCCAGGTGGCGGGGAACCTGCGCGAGGTGCCCGGCGGTACCACGCTGTCGTGGGTCTCGCCGATCGCGTGGGCGCAGCAGACCCGGTCCTTCGTGGACCTGCGGTGGTGGCCGGTGACGCTCAGCCTCGTGGCGATCGTCGTGCTGCTCTGGTTCGCCTCGGTCCTGGCGTCCCGCCGCGACTTCGGCGGCGGCATGATCGCCGGTCGCCCGGGCCGCGCGGACGCCCGGGCGAGCCTGCGGGGTCCGCTCGCGCTCGCGTGGGTCCAGCAGCGGACGGCGCTGATGTGGAGCTGCCTCGGGCTGGGCCTGATGTGGCTGGCGTCGGGCACCCTCATCCCGGAGATCGGCGACATGATCGGCGACCTCCTGACGGACAACCCGGCGATGCAGGCCATCTTCGGCGACGACACGACTCAGTTCGAGGCGGCGTTCCTCGGGGCGATCATGCTCTACGGCGCCCTGTGCGCCGCCGCGTACGCCATCGTCATGGGGCTGCGCCCCAAGGTGGAGGAGACGTCGGCGCGTGCCGAGATCACGCTGTCCGCCCCGGTCTCCCGCGGTCGGTGGCTGGGTGCCCAGCTCGTCGTCGCGGGGCTCGGCACCGTCGTGCTGCTCGCGGTGGGGGTCTACGCGCTGTGGGCCGGTGCGGCCTCCGTCGGCGTGACCGAGCCCGGCCTCGGCACCTACACGGGGGTGCTCGCCGCCTACGCCCCGGCCGTGCTCGTCTACCTGGGGCTGACGGCCGCGCTGTACGCCTGGGTGCCGCGGGCGACCGCCGCCGGGTGGGCGCTGCTGGCGTACACCTTCGTCGTCGGCATGTTCGGCGGCCTCATCGAGGACCTGCCGGAGGCGGCGCACTGGGTCTCACCGTTCCACTGGGTGCCGGAGGCGTTCGTCGCCGACTTCGACCCGGGGTCCTTCGTCGGGCTCAGCGCCGTCGCGGTGGTGCTGTTCGTCCTGGCGTTCGTCGGGTTCCGCCGGCGCGACCTGCACTCGACCTGACCCGTCGGGGCCGTCAACCGGCCATCGCGCGCGCACCGGCGGCCAGGACCGCGCGGCGGGGGAGCACGCGGGTGGCAGCGCCCAGGAGCCGGTTGGCGGTCCCCGAGACGACCATCGACGGTGGCCGGCGGCGATCGAGCGCCCGGAAGAGCGTGTCGGCCACCTGGTCCGCCGTCTCGAACCGCCCGACGGCCGGTTCCTCGGACCCGACCACGTCGAAGAACTCCGTCCTCGTCGCGCCGGGGCACAGGGCGATCGCGTGCACGCCGGACCCCCGCAGCTCGACCGAGAGCGCCTCGGTGAGGCTCAGGACGAACGCCTTGCTCGCCCCGTAGGCGGCCATGTGCGGCAGGGGCTGCAGGGCGGCGGTGCTGGCGACGTTGACGACGGCCCCGGAGCCGACCGCGAGCAGGTGCGGCAGCATCCCGCGGGTCAGCGTGGTCAGGGACGCGACGTTGAGCGCGATCATCTGGTCGAGGCGGTCCGGGTCGGTGTCCGCCACGTCGCCGTAGGTGCCGAAGCCGGCGTTGTTGACGAGGGTGCCGACCCGCAGGTCGCGCTCGCGGACGGTGTCGAGCACGTGCTGCCGGCCCTCGGCGGTGGCGAGGTCGGCGGTGACGGTGCCCGCGGTGATCTCGTGCTCGGTCTGCAGCCGGTCGGCGAGCGCGGTGAGGCGGTCGCCGCGGCGGGCGACGAGGAGCAGGTCGGCGCCGCGGGCTGCGAGCCGGGCGGCGAGAACCGCACCGATGCCGGCGCTCGCTCCGGTGACGACGGCGGTCGAGCCGGTGAACGTGATGGCCATGGTGACCTCCTGGTCGGGCTGGGGCTCGAATGTAGGCACTGCCTACCGAAGTTGTCAATGGCTACATCGAGGCTAGACTCGACGGTGTGGCACCCGCACCGGACTCCTCCTACCATCACGGGAACCTGCGCAGCGCCCTGCTGGCCCGGGCGGAGGAGGTGCTGGCCGCCGACGGCGTGGACAGCCTCTCGCTGCGGGGCCTGGCGCGGGACCTCGGCGTCAGCCACGGCGCGCCGGCACGCCACTTCCGCGACCGGCAGTCACTGCTGGACGCGCTCGCGCTGAGCGGCTTCCAGTGCCTCGACGCCGCCCTCGACGCGTGCGACGGCGACTGGTCGCGCCGCCTGCGCGAGCTCGCGCGGACCTACGTCACCTTCGCCACGGCGAACCCCGCCCTGCTCGCCGTGATGTACGACGTCAAGCACCACCCCGACGCCAGCATCGCGCTGCGCGTCGAGGCCTCGCGGGGGATCGACATCCTGGCCGGTGCGCTCCGCGACGGGCAGCGGGCCGGTGAGGTGACCGCGGGCGACCCGCGCGAGCTGGCGCTGGTGCTGTTCGCCGCCGTCCACGGGGTCGCTCAGCTCGGGACCGGCGACCTGCTGGACGGCGCGGCGACGGAGGACGTGCTCGACGCCACCCTGGCCGTGTTCGGCCGCGGTGTCGCCGCCGGGCCGGGCGGCGCCGTGCCGACCGGTTAGCGTTCTCGGGTGACGATCTCACCCGACCCTGCGCGCACCCCCGCCCCGACGGGAGGTGCCGAACCGCTCGCCCACGGCCTGCGCCCGCGGCACCTGACGATGATGGGTCTCGGCTCCGCGATCGGTGCGGGGCTGTTCCTCGGGTCCGGCGAGGCGATCGCGACCGCCGGGCCGGCGGTGCTCGTCAGCTACGCCATCGCGGGCGCGATCGTGGTGGCCGTGATGCGGATGCTGGCCGAGATGGCCTCCGCCCTGCCCGCGTCGGGATCGTTCTCCGTCTACGCCGAGGTGGCGCTCGGCCGGTGGGCCGGCTTCCTCCTGGGCTGGCTGTACTGGTTCATGCTCATCATGGTGCTGGGCGTCGAGGTCACCGGTGTCGCGGAGATCGTCTCCGGCTGGTGGCCGGCCGTGCCGCAGTGGGCGGTCGCGGGCGCCGTCGTCGCCGTCTTCGGAGCGATCAACCTGGTCGGCGTGCGGCAGTTCGGCGAGGCCGAGTTCTGGTTCGCCCTGATCAAGGTCGCCGCCATCGTGGCGTTCCTCGCCGTGGGCGTGCTCATCGTGCTGGGCGTGATCCCCGTGGCCGGCAGCGTCCTCGGCGACTGGGCCGCGCACGGCGGGTTCGCCCCTGCCGGGGTGGCGGGCGTCGCGGCAGGGCTCCTCGCCGTCGCGTTCGCGTTCGGCGGCATCGAGATCGTGGCGATCGCGGCCGCCGAGGCCCGCGACCCCCGCGACGCCGTGGCACGCGCCACCCGCACGATCCTGTGGCGCATCCTGTTCTTCTACCTCGGTTCCGTCGCGATCATCGTGGCGCTGCTGCCGTGGGACGACGCCGACGCCCTGACCTCCCCGTTCGTCGCCGTCCTGGAGATGGCCGGGTTCGGTGGCGCCGCGCGACTCATGGAGGTGGTGGTCGTCCTGGCCCTGCTCAGCGCCTTCAACGCGCAGGTGTACGGCACCTCGCGGATGCTGTTCTCGCTCGGCGAGCGCCGTGACGCCCCGGCGGCGACCACGCGGGTGTCGCGGCGCGAGGTGCCCTGGGTGGCGGTCCTGGTCTCGGTGTTCTTCGGCGTCGTCGCCGTGCTGCTCAACCGGCTCCTGCCCGAGGCGCTGCTCTCCGTGCTGCTCAACGCCGTCGGCTCCGCGCTCTTCGTGGTCTGGCTGCTCATCACGCTCTCGCAGCTCCGGCTGCGACCCCGCCTGGAGGAGGAGGCCGCCCGTGCCGGTGAGCCGATGCGCCTGCGGATGTGGGGCTACCCGTGGCTCACCTGGGTCACGCTGGCGGCCCTCGTCGGCCTGGCCGCGCTCATGCTGTCCGACGAGGCCGCGCGCGCCCAGCTCGCCGCCACGGCGGGCCTCGTGCTCGTCATCCTCGGCGCGTTCCTCGTGCGCCGGCCGTTCGCACGACGGCACGGGTGGGACGATGTCCGCCATGGGTGAGCTTCTCGCGGTGTGCCGCGTCCACCAGCTGTTGCCCGACGCCGGCACGGTGGGGATCACGGCGATCGACAAACGTCCCGTCGAGGGCCGGATCAAGGCCGGACCGTTCGGGTTGTACGCCGACGTCCAGGCGGACCGGGCGAACCACGGGGGTCGCGACCAGGCCGTCTACGCCTACGCCGCCGAGGACGCCGCGTTCTGGGAGCCGGAGCTCGGGCGGGAGGTCGTCCCGGGCCTGTTCGGGGAGAACCTGCGGACCCGCGGGCTGGAGGTGTCCGGCGCGCTGATCGGGGAGCGGTGGCGGATCGGGTCGGCGCTCCTCGAGGTGACCCAGCCACGGACCCCGTGCGCCACCTTCGCCCGGCGGTTGGGCTCGCCACCTCGCTGGGTGCGCCGGTTCACCGAGGCCAACCGGGTCGGCGCCTACCTGCGGGTCGCCGAGCCCGGGGAGCTCGGCGCGGGCGACCAGATCGAGGTGGTGTCCCGCCCGGCGCACGGGGTGTCCGCGGCGGACTGGTTCGGCACGTGGAGCGCCGGTGCTCCGGCCTTCGCCGCGGCGGCGGAGCTGGCGGCCGCCCTGCGCACGTCCGCCGAGGCCGGCGAGGTACGGCTGAGCGACGAGATGGCCGGGCGGGTCGCCAAGGCCCTGTCGCGCTGAGCAGGACCCCCCCGCATCGGCCCTGGTCACGGGCTCGTCCTGTCGCACCTACCTCTTGCGCGCCCCGCCGTGCTTCGCTAGGGTCGAACACATGTTCGAAGACGACGCTTCCCTCCCGGCGCGGCACGTCGCCGGGTCTCGTCGTGCACGAACCTCCGGACCCGGGGCGGCCGGTGCCCCGACCGCCCCGGGTCCGCAGCCCTCCGGCGCTGTGCCCGGGCCGGCCGTCGCCGGGCTCCTGGACGACGACGCCACGGGGCTCGAGGACGAACTCGCCGACCTGCTCGCGGTCCACGTCGGTGCGGCGCACCCGTACACCACGTTCGAGCTCCGTCCCGGGGCCACCGACCAGGCCTTCGCCGCGCGGCTGCCCGACAGGTCCGGCCCCGCCCTCGACGCGCCGTTCGCGGACGGCCCCGGCCCGTCGCTCGTGGCGGCGCTGGCGGACCTCGACCCGGCGGGTCTCGACGACTCCTCCCTCGTCGACCTCCTGGCGGCGTGGGAGCGGCTGGCCGCGTGGGCGCAGGCCGGCTCCGCGGCGGCACTCGGGGAGCTGCTGCAGCGGACCCGCGGGTCGGCCCGGCACGAGTTCGTCGTCGACGAGGTCTCGGCCCGGCTGGGGCTGAGCCGGCACGGCGCCGCCCAGCACGTCGCGGTGGCCCACGGTGCGCACGCGGTCCCCGAGGTGGCGGACGCGATGCGGGCGGGAGCGGCCGACCGACGCAAGGCCGAGGCGCTGGTCTCGACGGGCAGGCTCGACGACGCCCGACGGCGCGCGGTCGTCCGCGAGCTCCGCCCCGATCTCGAGCACCTCACGGTCCGGCAGATCCGCGACCGGCTGCGACGGGCGGAGATCGCCGCCGACCCGGACGGCGCCGCCGCACGGCACGAGACGGCGCGGCGCACCCGCTCCGTGGTGCTGGAACCGGTGGACGACGCGATGGCCTACCTGACCGCCTACCTCCCCGCCGACGACGCCGCGCGGGCCTTCGCAGCGATCGACGGGACGGGCGTCGCGATGCACAGGACCCCTGGAGAGGTGCGACGGCTCGACGAGTGCCGGACCGACGCGTTGGTCGCCCTCGTCACGGGAGCCGTCGCACCTGTCGCCTCGGGCGTCTCGTCCAGCCCCGAGTCGTCCAGCCCTCCGGCTCCCGGCGTCCACGATCCCGCGGCGAGGACGCAAGCTCCCCGGTCGTCGTCCGCCGTCCAGGTCACCATCGCGGCCTCGACGCTGCTCGGCACCGACGATCTCCCGGCGATCCTGGCGGGCTACGGCCCGATCCCGGCCCCGATGGCGCGGACGATCGCCACCGATGCCGACGCGACGTGGCAGCGGATCCTCACCGACCCGGTCTCCGAGGTGCTGATCGACCGCTCGCCGCGCTCGTACCGCCCGAGCCCTGCACTGCGCGCCGCCGTGGTGGCCCGCGACGCCACGTGCACGTTCCCCGGCTGTTCCGTGCCGTCGTCGCGCTGCGACCTGGACCACCTCGAGCCGTTCGAGCCGGGTCGTGACGGTCCACAGACCCACGGCGACAACCTCCACCCCCTGTGCCGCACGCACCACCGTGCCAAGACGACCGGCGGCTGGTCGGTGGCGCGGGACCCCGTCACGGGGGCGAGCACCTGGACGTCACCCACGCAGCACCGGTACGTGCGCGCGCCGTACCGGGCGGTCCCGGTGCGCTCCCGGCCGCTTCCCCGGGCCGACGATGCCCCGCCGCCGTTCTGAGCGTGCCAGGATGGACCGATGGAGTCGCACACGCCTGTCACGGCCGACCATGTCGTGACCTGCGACGACGCCGGTCGCAAGATCGGTACCGTCGCTCGCGCCGAGGTACACACCACCGACACGCCGCTGCATCTCGCCTTCTCCTGCTACCTGCTCGACGCCGAGGACCGGCTACTCGTCACCCGACGTGCGCTGGTGAAGCGCACGTGGCCCGGGGTGTGGACCAACTCGTTCTGCGGGCACCTGCGGTGGACGGAGAGCACCGAGCAGTCCGTGGTCCGGCACGCCGCGCACGAGCTCGGCGCCGAGGTGGCAGGCATCGAGCCGGTCCTCCCTGGCTTCCGCTACCGCGCCGTGGACGCCTCGGGGATCGTCGAGAACGAGATCTGCCCCGTCTACGTCGCACGGGTGGTCGGGGGAGTGGCGCCCAACCCTGACGAGGTGTCGGAGCACGTGTGGGCCCCCGCCGACCAGGTGCGCACCGCCGTCGCGGCGACGCCGTGGGCGTTCAGCCCGTGGATGGTGCGCCAGCTCGCGGACGCGACCGCCCTCCCCGCGTCGGACCGGTCGTCCGGCGCGCAGGAGCTCGCCCACGCGCTCGGCCTCGCCTGACGGGCTGCCTAGCGGACCCGGCGGCGCGGCTCCCGCGGCGGCCACTCGCCGTCGTCGGAACCGTCGTCGGCCGCGAAGAGCAGCTCCTGCAGCCGGCGGTGCACGTCCTCGACGTCGGGGACGTCGTGCAGCACCATGCCCTGCTTCTCGGTGGCGTCGGAGACCACGAGGGTCCCGCAGCCGAACATGCGGTCGACGAGCCCCTTCTCCATCGCGACGTCGTTGATCCGGTAGAGCGGGATGTCGCGTCCCACGCGAGTCACCAGCCCGAAGCGCATGGCGATCCGCTGGTTCGTCACCGAGAACGACGTGGTGCGCCACTTCAGCCACGGCAGGAACACCCAGACCACCGCGACGAGGGCGAGCACCCCGAGCCCGACCCATCGACCGACGCCCTCGGGCACCAGCGTCACGACGGCGACGGCGCCGACCAGCACGGCGACCAGCAGCGCCGCCGGCCACACCAGGGCCTTCGGGTGCTCCCGCAGCTCCATGACGACGTGCTCGCCGTCGATGAGGTTCTTCTCGCTCAGCGCCATGGCGTCATCCTGCCACCTGGTTCCAGGCCTCGATCGTGGCCAGCCCGTGCGAGCTGCCGAGCGTGCAGATCGCCGCGGTGCCGAGCTCGAGGCGCGCACCGAAGGCGGGTTCGACGCCCAGCCACGCCGTCGCCAGCACGCGGAGCAGGTGGCCGTGCGCCACGGCCAGGACGGTGCCGCCGTCGTCGAGCGTCCGACGAGCCCGCGCGACGAAGCGGTCGGCGCGCCGGCGGACGTCCGCCAGGGACTCACCGGGTCCGGCGTCGTCGGACGGCAGCACCTGCACGCCGTCCCGGAAGATCTCGTAGTCCCGGCCGAGCAGCCCGGAGATCTCCGCGGAGGTGCGGCCCTCGACGGGGCCGTAGTCCCACTCGGCGAGGTCAGGATCCACGACGGCGTCGGGGAAGCCGGCGAGCTGCGCCGTCCGGTGGGCACGGGCCAGGGGCGAGCAGTACACCGCGGCGGGGGACAGCCCGGCCAGCCGGCTCCCCGCGTCCCGCGCCTCACGCTCTCCGCGGGGCGTGAGCGCCAGGTCGGTGCGGCCGGTGTGCTTCCCGGCGGCCGACCAGGGGGTCTCGCCGTGCCGGAGCAGGACGAGGCGGGGCGTGTCCGTGTGCGGCAGGTCCATGGACCGATCGTCTCGCAGACCCGGCCGGATCGTGGAGGGAGTCGCGCCGATCCGTCCGGATCTGGCATTCTTCACACGCTCGGCACAACTCGACATGATCAACCTCGACGCTCGGAGCTCAGCGTGCTCGTCTTCGTCCTCATCGGTGCGGCCGGCCTCCTGCTGCTCCTGCTCTCGCTCGTCGTCGGCGAGCTCCTCGACCTGGGGGACGGCGCCCTGTCCGGGACGTCGCTGGGCGTCGGTGCCGTCGTGTTCGGGTCCGTGGGGTCCATCGTGACCGTCAACGGGCTGCCCGTGTGGGTGGCCTACGCGGCGTCCGCCGTCGTGGGGCTGCTCGCCGCGGCCGTCGCCCAGCTCATGATCCGGCGCCTCAGCGCCACCGAGGACAACGCGAACGTATCTCTCGTGGGTGTCCAGGGGACCGCGGTCACCGACATCACCCAGTCGTCCGGCGAGGTGTCGCTGGACGCGGTGAGCGAGCTCGAGCGTCGCCTCGCGTGGTCGCTCGAGCCGATCGCCGAGGGCACGCGCGTCGTCGTGCTCGAGCACCAGCCCAACAGCGTGCGCGTCGGGCCGTACCGGCCCGAGGCGTAGTCAACGCCCACCCCTCCCGGAAGGAGCCGCGCTCCGGCGCGCACCATGACCGACTCCAGCTTCGTGACCACCGTCTCGGTGGTCGCCATCGTCATCGCGTTCCTCGCGGTGGGGATCTTCGTCGCCCAGCGCATCCGACGGGTGCCGCCGAACCAGGCCCTCGTCATCGTCGGCCGCGGTGCCGGCCGCAAGGACGTCTCCGGGCAGAAGGTCGTCATCGGCGGCCGCACGTTCGTCTGGCCGATCCTGCAGCAGGGCTTCGCGATCTCCCTGGAGCAGCGCCAGATCGGCATGACCGTCGAGGGCGTCGACGCCAACCGCATCAAGATCGCGATCAAGGCGTCGATCAACTTCAAGGTCCGCGGCGACGAGGAAGGGGTGCGTCGTGCGGCGCAGCGCTTCCTGTCCCAGCAGGAGCTCCTCACGGAGATCATCGCGGAGTCCCTCGAGGGGTCGCTGCGCTCCATCGTCGGCGACATGTCGATCGAGGAGATCATCTCCGACCGCAAGGGTCTCTCCGACCGCGTCGTCGAGTCCACCAAGAAGGACCTTGCCGAGCAGGGCCTCCAGGTCGACATCCTCAATATCTCCGACATCTCGACGCCGGGGTCGGACTACCTCGCCAACCTCGGCCGCGCCGAGTCGGCACGCGCCCGTCAGGTCGCCGAGGTCTCCGAGGCCGAGGCGCAGCGCGCGTCGGAGTTCGCGGTGATCGAGGCCGCCGAGCAGATCGCCGAGCGGCAGAAGGCCCTCGACCTCAAGAAGGCGGCCATCAAGGCCGAGACCGACCGGGCGCAGGCCGAGGCCGACGCGTCCGGTCAGCTCGCCCGCGCCGAGCAGGACCGCGTCGTCGCCCAGCAGGAGCGCGAGGCGCTGTCGGAGAAGGCGCGCGTGGAGCAGGAGCGCCTCGACATCGAGATCCGCAAGCCGGCCGAGGCCAAGGCATACGCCGAGGTCCAGGAGGCCACCGCACGGCGTGACTCGGAGAACGCCGCTACGGAGGCGGAGGCGTTCAAGCGCAAGACGATCGCCGAGGCGAACAAGACGGCCGCGATCCAGGACGCCGAGGCCGCCGCCGAGTCGGTCCGCCGTGCCGGTGAGGCCGACCGTGACCGACAGGTCGCGCAGGCCGAGGGTATCCGGGCCGAGGGTGAGGCCCGTGCGGCCGCCACCGAGGCCGAGGGCCGCGCGGAGGCCGCCGCCACGGACGCCAAGGCCCTCGCGCTCGAGAAGTACGGCGAGGCCGCCCTCGTCCAGGAGCTCATCGAGCGTCTGCCCGAGATCGTCCGCGCCGCGGCGGAGCCGATCGGCAACATCCAGGGCATGACCGTGGTCTCGACCGACGGCGCGTCCGCGATCACGAAGAACGTCAGCAGCGTCCTCGGCGAGGGCCAGGCCGTCGTCAAGGAGCTGACCGGGGTCGACATCAACCAGCTCATCGCCGGCATCGCGAACCGGGACGGCGGGGCCCAGGCGGTCTCCAGCTCCAACGGTGCAGGGAGCAACGGCTCGTCCAACTGAGGGCGGCATGCTGCCGGAGGGCCCGCACGATCCCGACGGATCGTGCGGGCCCTCCCGCGTTCCGCGACGGAGCCCGTGGCTCAGTCGAAGAGCGTGTCCAGCTCCCAGCCCGGACCGGACGTCGCCGAGCCCCGCGACCGGTCGCTCCCGGCGGAGGGGACCCCGACCGGCTCCGGGTCCCGGACCGAGGGACCCGGCAGGGCGTGCTCGCGCTGCTCCCGACGGGGCAGACCGGCGTCCTCGGCGTCCAGGAGGAGGCCCTCGACGGCGCCACGGCCGGCGGCCCAGTCGTCGGCGGCCAGCCGGGCGAGCTCCTGGGCGCGCTGCATGAAGGGGCTGTCGACGTGTCCGCGGACCCAGCGGAACCGCACGGGGCCGCCGCGGTCGATGATCGCGCGGTCGAGAGCCTGCACCAGCTCGAGATGCTGCACCGGCCCCCCGGACGCTGTCCGCCAGCCGTGCGCCTTCCACCCCTCCAGCCACTCGGAGGCGCAGCGGATCGCGTACTGCGACGCCGACTCGACCAGCAGCGGCTCGTCACCCGGATGAGCATCGACGGCGTGGCGCAGCGCGGTGAGGTCGGCGACCTGCGTGGTGCCGTCGACGGCACCACCGGAGTCGAAGCGGCCGGAGTCATGGGCGACCCACGCCCACCCGATCGCGCCGCCCGAGTCGCTCGGGCTGGAGCCGTCGGTGCTGACAATGATCACGCCGGTGTCCCTCGGTGTTCCTCGGTGTCCACGGAGTCCGTCGCCGTGGAGGGCAACGGGGAACATTGTGCCCTGCCCCGGTGACATCCCGGTGAATCCCCAGCATACGGATCGCCGAAACCCGGTCCGTGGACTGCCGCAACGGCTCGTGGCCGCGCCCCGGAACCCCGCTGGCCGCGCCCCGGAACCCGCTGTCCGCCGTCGGCGGGGATCATGGTGCCCATGGACGCCGCCACGCCCACCCCCGACCGCACCCCGGCCGCCGTCCGGCGGTGGCGCCGCTACCTGGCGGCCGAACGCGCCGAGGCCGCGGTGTACCGCGACCTCGCGTCCCGCCGCACCGGCGAGGAGCGTGAGATCCTCCTGGCCCTCGCCACCGCGGAGAAGCGCCACGAGCAGCACTGGCTCGATCTGCTCGGCGACGACGTCGGCATGCCGCTGCAGGGGGACCCCCGCACCCGGTTCCTCGCCTTCCTCGCGCGCCGGTTCGGCGGGGTCTTCGTCCTCGCCCTCGTCCAGCGGGCCGAGTCCCGGTCGGTCTACGGGCGCGAAGAGTTCGCGACCGCCCAGATGGCCGCCGACGAACAGATCCACGAGGAGGTCGTGCGCAGCCTTGCCACCCGCGGGCGCAACCGTCTCTCCGGGACCTTCCGGGCCGCCGTCTTCGGTGCCAACGACGGTCTCGTGTCCAACCTCGCCCTCGTGCTCGGGATCGGGGCGTCCGGGGTCGCGACCGGGACGATCCTGGTCACGGGCGTCGCCGGGCTGCTCGCCGGCGCGTTGTCGATGGGCGCGGGGGAGTACGTCTCGGTGCGTTCGCAGCGCGAGCTGCTCGAGGCGTCGACACCCGACCCGGAGGCCGCCGACGCGTTGCCCCACCTCGACGTCGACGCCAACGAGCTCGCGCTCGTCTACCGGGCGCGGGGGCTGGAGGCCGACGCCGCGCAGGTCCGTGCCGACGCCGTGCTCGCACGGCTCGGTGCCACCGGCGTGACCGAGAGCCTGGACACCGACGCCGAGGGTCACGAGCGCTCGGACGCGCACGAGACGCACGGCACCGCCTGGGGCGCGGCGGTCTCGAGCTTCTGCTTCTTCGCCTCCGGCGCGATCGTGCCGGTGCTGCCGTACCTCCTGGGGATGTCGGGCGCCGCGGCGGTGGTCGTCGCGTGCCTGCTGGTCGGGGTCTGCCTGGCCGTGACGGGGGCCGTGACCGGGCTGCTGTCGGGCACCTCGCCCGTCACCCGGGCGCTGCGCCAGCTCGCCATCGGCTTCGGCGCCGCCGGGGTCACGTATGCGTTGGGGCTGGCGTTCGGCACCTCCGTGGCGTGACGGGCGCGACGTGCGTCCCGGTCGTGCGCTGGCGTCCATGACCGTCTGTCACCAGGATGGGCAGATGAACGCCCCTCGCCCCGCCGTGACCGTCCGCGACGACAGCTCGCGCCGTGTCTTCCTCGCCCTGCTCGACGACGGCACGGAGGCCGGTGGCGCCTACTACCGGCGGCGCGACGGCGTCGTGACGTTCACCCACACCGAGGTCTCCCCGGAGCTCGAGGGACAGGGCGTGGGGTCGGCGCTCGCCGCCGGGTCGCTGGACCAGGTGCGGGCGGCCGGCGAGCGGATCGTCGCCCTGTGCCCGTTCATCGAGGCCTACGTCGACCGGCACCCGGAGTACCAGGACCTGCGCGCCTGAGCCGGGCGCCTCAGGCCAGGGCGTCGCCGACCACCTGCTTGGCCGCCGCCTGCACCTCGGCCAGGTGGTCCGCGGAGACGAAGGACTCGGCGTAGATCTTGTAGACGTCCTCCGTGCCGGACGGCCGCGCCGCGAACCACGCGTCCGACGTCGTGACCTTCAGCCCGCCGATCTTCGCCCCGTTGCCCGGTGCCTCCGTCAGCTTCGCGGTGATCTCGGAGCCGGCGAGCGTGGTCGAGGAGACCTGCTCCGGCGAGAGCGCGGCCAGCCGGGCCTTCTCCTCGCGGGAGGCCGGGGCGTCGACGCGGGCGTACCAGGACTCGCCGTGCTCGGCGACCAGGTCCGCGTGGTGCTCCGACGGGGACCTGCCCGTGGTCGCGAGGATCTCCGCGGCCAGGAGGGCGAGCAGCAGACCGTCCTTGTCCGTGGACCACACCCGGCCGTCGGTACGCAGGAACGACGCCCCGGCGGACTCCTCGCCGCCGAAGCCGATCCCGCCCTCCAGCAGCCCGGGCACGAACCACTTGAACCCGACCGGGACCTCCGTCAGGGTGCGGCCGAGCCCCGCGGCCACCCGGTCGATGAGCGCGGAGGACACCAGCGTCTTGCCGATCGCGGCCCCGGCCGGCCACTGCGGACGCGCGCCGCCGTACAGGTAGCCGATCGCCACCGCGAGATAGTGGTTCGGGTTCATCAGCCCGGCGTCCGGGGTGACGATGCCGTGCCGGTCGGCGTCAGCGTCGTTCCCGGTGGCGACGTCGAAGGGCGCGGCCCCGCCGTCGGGCCGCATGGTTTCCACGAGCGAGGCCATGGCGTGCGGGGACGAGCAGTCCATGCGGATCTTGCCGTCCCAGTCCAGGGTCATGAACGACCAGCGCGGGTCGACGCGCGGGTTCACGACGGTCAGGTCCAGGCCGTAGCGCTCGCCGATCGCCCCCCAGTACTCCACGGAGGCGCCGCCGAGGGGGTCGGCGCCGATGCGCACGCCCGACTCGCGGACGGCGTCCAGGTCGAGCACGTGGGCGAGGTCGTCGACGTAGGTCGACAGGTAGTCGTGCTTGTGCGTCGTCGCGGCGGCCAGCGCAGTCTCCAGCGAGACCCGGTGGATCCGGGACAGGCCGCCCTCGCGCAGCAGCTGGTTCGCGCGGTCCGCGATCCAGCCGGTCGCGTCCGAGCCGGCCGGACCGCCGTGCGGCGGGTTGTACTTGAACCCGCCGTCGCGCGGCGGGTTGTGCGACGGCGTCACGACGATCCCGTCCGCGAGCCCCGGCCCCGAGGTGCGCACGCCCTCGTCGGACGTCGCGCCGTTGTGCAGCAGGATCGACTGCGAGACGGCGGGCGTCGGCGTGAAGGAGTCCCGGGCGTCGACCATCACCGTGACGCCCGCGCCGGCGAGCACCTCCAGCGCCGTCTGCCAGGCCGGCATCGACAGCGCGTGCGTGTCGCGGCCGATGAACAGCGGGCCGTCGGTGCCCTGCGCCGCCCGGTACTCGACGATCGCCTGGGTGATCGCCGCGATGTGCGCCTCGTTGAACGCCACGTCCAGGCTCGAGCCACGGTGGCCCGACGTGCCGAACACGACCTGCTGGGCGGGGTCGTCCACTTCGGGCTTGCGGTCGTAGTAGGCGGCGACCACCTGGTCGACGTCGATGAGGTCCTGGTCCTGGGCCGGCTGGCCTGCGCGCTCGTGCATGTCTCGATACTGCCAGGCGGGACGGGGTGTGTCTCCCCCCGCCGCGACGAGCGGACGACCTGGTCGACGAGCCTTCCTAAGAGGTCGGACCATGTCGTGACAGGAGCACCGCGGTGATGTGAAGGCCGGTCCCCACGGCGACGATGACGACGTGCGGTGTCTGCACGTGCGGGAGGTGCTCGGCAAGAGTCACAGGGTAGGTGGCGCTGGTCATGTTGCCGTGCTCCGCGAACGTGTCGGGGTAGGCGCGGGGCCGGACGACGTCGGCCCAGTGGTCGAGCAGGGCACGGGAGCCCTGGTGCGTGATGAGTGTGACGTCCTCGGCCCGGACACCGTATCGCTCCAACAGCTCGCGCACGACGATCGGGACGTCGTCTCGCAGGTAGTCATAGAGCTCGATGTCCATGTGGTAGATCGGACGAAGGTCGCCGGACCCGTCGCGCGTGCGGAGCGCCATCGTCATGCGCTCGTAGTCCTTCCCCCGGGTGTGCGTCACCGAGCCGACGGCGGCGAACCCCGCACCGGGACCGAGCAGGGCGGCGCCCGCGGCGTCGGACGCGGCCACCGCGTACTCCTGCGTGGAGTCGACGTTCCGTGTCCAGCCGGATCCGGCGACGACGAGCGCGTGCCGGCAACCTCCCGCTGTCGCGGACTCGGTGGCCTGCAGTATGCCGACGACGAAGTTCGAGAACTCGCTGTTGATCGGCACGACGAGCGCGTCCGGCCGCAGCCCGATCCGTTCGTGCACCCGGTAGAGAGGGTTCGGTGTGGGATAGCGCGCCACGGAGACGTAGCCGTACAGCCGGTCCACGGCGTCGGCGGCGACCCCCGCCCGCGCGATCGCGTGGAGGCATGCTTCGACCGCGAGGTCCTCGGCCTCTTCGCCGTCGACCAGGACGTGGCGACGGCCAACCCCCGTGAACCGTTCCGACGGGTCACTCGCGGCCTCCCGGTCCGTGGGTGGGAAGGCCGTCCCGCAGCCGAGCACGACTGTCGGTCTCGGCGCCGTCACGTGCGCACCTTCAGCGTCTCGGCGCGCGCCTCGAGCGACCAGGCGACCTCGTCGGGGTCCACGTGGACATCGAGCACGACCGGCCCCGTCGGCAGCGCGGTGCCGTCGAGCACCTCGTCGATGGCTGCCTCGAGGTCCGCCACCGTACGTACCACCAGGGCTCGGGCACCGAAGCCCAGCGCGACGGTGGCCACGTCGATGGGCGCCACATACATCGAGCCGACGGCGCGGGAGAACATCAGCTCCTGCAGGTTGGCCACCATGGCGTTGCCTGCGTTGTTGAGCACCACCCACGCGACGGTCACCCCCAGCTCCGCTGCTGTGTGGATCTCCGGGCACGTCATGGCGAACGCGGCATCGCCCACGACGGCGACGACGGGGCGGTCCGGACGTGCCAGTGCGACACCCACCGCGGCCGGCACCGTGTAGCCCATGCAACCGACGTTGAGCGAGCAGTAGACCTCGCGTCCGGCGCCGGCGCGGTAGTGCTCACCCATCCAGCACAGGGAGTTGCCGTTGTCGATCAGCAGAAGAGTGTCGTCCGGCAGGCGACGGTCGAGCACGCGGGCGACCTGCGAGCCTTGCAGCGTGTCGGGGACCAGCGCGGGTTCGGCCGTGTCCTGCGACGAGCGCGTCAGGGTTCCCGCTACCGGGGACGTCGGTCTGACGATCCCGCGCTCGTCGAGCTCGTCCGCCAGGGCGTGGAGCAGCAGGGCGACATCGGACTGCACCAGATGGTCGGCTCTCATCGCGCGACCGAGTTGACGCCGGTCCACGTCCACCTGCCAGACGGCGCGGTTCTTGACGAGGCGCTCGTCCCAGCCGACGGTGGAGACCTCGCCGAGCGAGCTGCCCAGTACGAGCAGCAGGTCGACCTCCTCGTCCAGCACCGCTTCGGGCGTGTGCGGGTTCATCCCGTACGTCCCGTAGACCCCGAGCGCGAGCGGGTGCCGCTCGGGGAAGGTGCTCTTGCCCTTCATCGTGGTCGCGACGGAGAGGCCGAGCCGTTCCGCGACGTCGACGAGACCGGACTCCGACCGGGCGTTCTTGGCGCCCTGACCCGCCAGCACGAGCGGCCGACGCGCGGAGACGAGGGCTTCGGCGAGCCCTCTGACGGCGGCCGGGTCTGGATGCGGCGGGGACGCTCCAGGTCCGGTGGTGACGTCCGGCCGGGGCACAGGCCCGGCCAGGATGTCGGCCGGCAGCGCCAGGTGGGCTGTTCCGGGCACGGGCGACGTCGCAGCGGCGATCGCTCGGAGGGTCAGGAACTCGAGCTGACGGGCGTCGGCAACAAGGGCCGACATCTTGGTGACGGACCTGAACATGTCCACGAGGTCCGCGCTCCAGTCCCCGCCGCTGGAGTCTTGCAGCGCTCCGCGCCCGAATAGCGGCACAGGGACCTGGCCGGCGAGCAGCAGGACTGGTGCGCCGTCGCTCGTGGCGCTGGCCGCTGCCGTCACCGCATGCATCGTGCCCGGTCCGGAGCTCACGCAGGCGACTCCGAGACCTCCGCCCGCCTGGGCGAACCCCTCGGCCATGAAGACCGCGCCCTCCTCGTGCTTCGCCAGGACGAACTCGAGGCCCGGGTGGCTGTCGACGCGGTCGAGCAGGGACAGGAGAGGCCCACCGGGGACGCCGAAAAGACGGCGGACCCCGGCACGGGCGAGGAGGTCGAGGAGCAGGTCAGCGCCGGTCCAGGTCATCGTCGTCTCCAGCGTGGCGGTGGCGGTGGCGGGCTACGGTGACGGAGTCTTCCGCTTCCTCAGCGCGTCGGCCCGCCCCCAGGACCGACTCACACAGCGAGTGTGCCGGAGATGCGCCGGGACTGCACTCGGAACTCTGACCGGACCGTCGGCCATGCCGCCGGGCGTCGACCCGCCACCTGGTCCAGGGTCCGGTGCGCCTCCGATGGCCCGCGACCTCGGACGTCAGTACGGTCGGACGGTGAACCTTGCCTCGCGTCTGCTCCGCACCCGCTGGTTGGTCCGCGCGCCGATCACGCTCTTCCGCGCGGGCCTGGGGTTCGTCCTGGGCCCGCGGTTCCTCATGCTGCAGCACCGCGGTCGCCTCAGCGGCGAGGCGCGGTACGTCGTGCTCGAGGTGACGGACCGGCCCGCACCGGACCGGATCGTCGTCGTCTCGGGCATGGGGCCGACGGCGCAGTGGTACCGCAACGTCCTGGTCGAGCCGCGGGTCCTCGTCTCGACCGGGACCCGCCGGGACGTCCGCGCGCTCGCGCACGCGCTCCCGCCCGACGAGGCGGCCGCCGTCCTGGACCGCTACGCGCACGAGCACGCCGGGCCGTGGGCGGCGCTCCGACCTGTCCTGACCGAGTGGGCCGAGCCGCTGGCGGCCGCCGGCGCCGCGGAGCGGTGGGAACAGGTCGTGCCCGTGGTGGAGCTGCAGCTGCTGGACTGATCTCAGGCGGTGGTGCGGTCGGGGTCGCCGAGCGGCCGGCGCACGGCCCGGGCGACCGCCACGAGCACGCCGAGGGCCACGACGACGACCAGGAGCCCGACGGCGGTTCCGGCCCCCAGCGCGACGGCCACATAGCCCGCCAGCGCGGCCAGGCCGGCGGCGCCCGCGTACGGGATCTGGGTCAGCACGTGCGTGATGACGTCGGAACCGGCTCCGGTGGAGGACAGGATCGTGGTGTCGGAGATCGGCGACGCGTGGTCGCCGAGCACGGCGCCGGCCAGGACGGCGCCCAGGGCGGGCAGGAGGAGGTCGGTCTCGCCGACGGTGTTCATGATCCCGCCGACCAGGGGCAGCAGCAGCGCGAAGGACCCCCAGGAGGTCCCGGTGGCGAACGCCATCGCGGCCGCGAGGACGAAGATCACCGGTATCAGCCAGCTCGCCGCGAGGTCCGCGTCCTCGACCAGGCCGCCCAGGTAGGCGCCGGTCCCGAGCTGGTCGATGAGCCCGGTGAGCATCCAGGCGAGGACCAGGATGCTCACGGCCGGCCACATCGACCGGACGCCCTCGACCCACCCGCGGCCGAAGTCCCGCCCGGAGAAGCGGGGGTTCGGCGAGGTGTAGCGCAGGTAGTAGTAGACGGCGGCCACGAGCCCGAGCAGCCCGCCGACCATGAGGGCGGCGCTGGTGTCGGTCTCGGCGAGGATGTCGACCACCGACCAGCTGCCGGCGGCCGCGTACCCGGTCCAGACGATGCCGGCCAGCACGCCGACGACCAGCAGGACGAACGGGACGAACAGGGCGCGCCGGGCGCCGGGCTCGTGCACCGGCAGGTCGTCCGAGAGCTGGCCGGGCACGGTGGCGTCCTCGGCGAAGGTGCGGCCGTCGGTGACGGCCCGCTCCTCCTCGCGGCGCATCGGTCCGACGTCGAGCCGCAGGACGACGGCGAGCCACACCATCAGCACCGCCGCGATCGCGTAGTAGTTCGCGGCGGCCGCGCCGAGGAAGGCCTGGACGCTCGAGGTGGTCAGGGCCGACGCCGCGACGATCGGCGCGAGGAGGCCCATGATGTAGGCGCCCCAGCTCGAGAACGGCGCCAGGACGGCGACGGGCGCGGACGTCGAGTCGATGAGGTAGGCGAGCTTGGCGCGGGACACACGGTGCCTGTCGGTCACCGGGCGGGAGACCTGCCCGACGGCGAGGGCGTTGAAGTAGTCGTCGATGAAGATGACGATCCCCATCACCGCCGGCAGCACCTGTGCGCCGCGGCGGGTGCGGATGCGCTCCACGGCCCAGTCGGCGAACGCCTTCGTGCCGCCGGACATCATGATGAACGCCGCGATGACGCCGAGCAGCAGCGTGAACGCCAGGATGTACACGTACCAGGTGTTGACCGCGCCGTCGGTCCAGAAGATCACCGCGAAGGACTCCCCGACGAGGCGCACGGTCTCCAGCGGGTCGAGGTCAGCGACCAGGAGCGCCGCGACGAGGATCCCGGCCCCGAGGCTGATGATCACCTTGCGGGTGATCACCACCAGGGCGATGGCGACCACCGGTGGCAGCAGCGTCAGGGCCGGGTAGCTCTCGAGCATGCGGTCCGGCCGTCAGCCGGCGTCGAACCGGCGACCGTCCGCCTGCTCGCTCTTCTCGTGGCCGGCGTCCTCCGGCGGCGGGGCGTCGGCGAACCGCGGGTCGGTCACCGTCGTGTCGCGTCGCACCAGCTCCAGGGCGAAGGCGCTGGGCGGCACACGGGGGTCGCGCTCGGGTGCGTGCGTGGTCATGCGCTGCTCCTTCCGTCGTCTGCCACCGTAGGCGCGGTGGGCCGGGCCTGCGCGCTGTGCACCTCCGACGCGCGGGATCGAGCGCTCCGTCTTACGGTGATGTGCGCGAGCAACAGTTCTCGCCCTGACCGGCACGGAGGCTGGCGCCATGGGAACGACTCGACGCAGGGCTGTCACGCTGTTGCTGGCGGCCGCCACGACTCTCGGCCTGGCGCTCACCGGCGTCGGTGTCGCCGTCCCGGCGCAGGCGGCCACCACGGTCGCCGCGCCGCTCAAGGACCGGACGTACGTGCTGTCCTCCTACTACGGGCCGCGGTGCATGCCGGTGCGGGGGTCCTCGACCTTCCACCTCGGGCAGGACTTCGGGGCGTCCTCGGGCACCGACGTCCGTGCGGTCGCCGCGGGGACCGTCTCGCGCGCCGGCGCGGTCCGGGGCTTCGGGCAGTGGGTCGTGATCGACCACCGGATCGGTGGCACGACGTACTCCTCGCTGTACGCCCACGTCATCGACGGTGACGGCCGCGTCAAGAAGGGCCAGAAGGTCAAGAAGGGGCAGCACATCGCCGACGTCGGGTCGACCGGCACGTCGACCTCCCCCCACCTGCACCTGGAGGTGTGGCGCGGCGGCTACCCGAACGGGAAGGCGGTGGACCCGCTGAGCTTCCTCAAGAGCCAGGGGATCGACCTCACCCAGCGGTCGACGCGCAACTACGCGCGCTCTGTGCCGTCGTCGTGCAAGTACTTCACGGCCGACGAGGTCAACCTCCGCAGCGGGCCGGGCACCGGCTACCGCGTGCTGCGCACCCTGCAGCCGAACGTGGTGCTGCGGGCCGAGCCGGGCGACGGCTCCGGCGTCTGGCGCAAGGTCACCCGGTCGGGGCGGACGGGCTGGGTGCACCGTGACTACGTCTCGCCCGGCTACACGTCGCAGGGGACGCGCTACACGCTCACGTCGCTCAACATGCGCGCCAAGTCGTCGACGTCGTCCAAGGTCCGGCGGACGATCCCCGCCGACGCCAAGGTCACCATGCTGCGCGAGGTCAAGGGGTCCTGGCAGCGGATCCGCTACGGCGGGAAGAACGGCTGGGTCTCGGCGCGGTACATCTCCGACACCCGCGACGGCGCGCAGGTGGTCCGCAAGGCGTCCGGCAAGACCTACTCGTGGGTGGACACGACCAAGCTCCAGCTGCGCAAGGGGCCCTCGACGTCGACGGCGAAGGTGCGGACGCTCCGGCGCGACCAGCGCGTCCAGCACCTCGCCACGATGAGGAACGGCTGGCTGAAGGTCAGGCACGGCGCGAAGACGGGCTACGTCGCCACGCGCTACCTGACCTCCGACAAGCCGTAGACGGGGTCAGCGGGCGGCGGCCGGGAGCCCCAGACCGTTGACCTGCGCGACGGTCTCCGCGTACCGGCCGTCGATCTCCGCCCGCCGCATGAACTGCACGTCCTCGACGAGGATCTCGTGCGCGCCCGGGTCCGCCGCGAGCAGCGCCATCACCTCGTCGGCGAAGGCGTCCAGCGGGAGTGCTCCAGGATGTTCCTCGAGGATCGGCGTCAGCGAGGTGGACACGGCCGGCGGGACGATCTCGACGACCTGGACGCCCAGCGGTTCGAGCTGGAGCCGCAGCCCCTCCGAGAGGCTGTGGATAGCGGCCTTCGTCGCGTTGTACGTCGGGGTGAGCGCGAGGGGGACGTGCGCCAGCCCGGAGGAGACGGTGACGAACGCGGCGCCCGGCCGCGTCTGCAGGTGCTCGGTGAAAGTGGCGAGCAGGCGGAGCGGCCCGAGCAGGTTCGTGGTGACGACCTGCTCCGCCGCGTCGAGCGCCGCCGGAGAGCTCCAGTCCTCCGCCGGCATGATGCCCGCCATCGCGACGACGACGTCCAGGTCCGGGTGGCGGTCGAGCACGGCGCGGGCCGCGGCCTCGATGCTCGTCGGGTCCGTCGTGTCGATCTCGACGGTGTCGAGGCCGTGCTCGGCCGCGATCGCGGTGAGCCGCTCGGTGCGGCGCCCACCCACGATCACGGTGCTGCCGGCCGCGTGCAGTCGCTGCGCGAGAGCCAGGCCGATGCCGCTCGTCGCGCCGGGGATGAAGACGGTGCTGTGCGTGATGTCCATGCCTCCACGGTGCGCGTGGCACCGCGACGGCGGGAGAGGACCGCTCGTCGGGGGACCGACGATCCCTGGATGAGCCCTGGCGCTCCGGTGCGCCGCCGTCGGACCATGGTGGGCATGGACCGAGTCGCGCTCGCCGCCTTCCTCCGCCGCCGCCGTGAGACCGTCCAGCCTGCGGACGTCGGGCTCGCCGTCGGCGCCCGACGGCGCACGGCCGGCCTGCGCCGGGAGGAGGTCGCCGCGCTCGCCGCGATGTCCGTCGACTACTACACGCGGCTGGAGCAGCAGCGCGGACCGCAGCCGAGCGAGCAGATGCTCGCGTCGATCGCCCGGGCCCTGCGGCTGACCGACGACGAGGCCGACTACCTGTTCCGCGTCGCCGGGCGCGGCACGCCCGACCGCATCGTCTGCCACCCCCACGTGGCGCCTGCCCTGCAGCGGGTGTTCGACCGGCTCCAGGACACGCCCGCGGTGATCATGTCCTGCGTCGGCGAGGCGCTCGTCGCCAACCCCCTCGCCGTCGCGCTGTTCGGCGACCACTCGCAGGCCCGCGGCTGGGAGCGCAGCGAGTTCTACCGGTGGTTCACCGACCCGACGAGCCGGGAGATCTACCCGGCCGCGGACCGGGACCGCCACGGGCGGGCCGTCGTCGCGAACCTTCGCGCCGCCGTCGGCCTGGTCGGGACGGACTCGCCCGCCGGGGAGCTCGTCCGCACCCTGCAGGCGGTCAGCCCCGAGTTCGTCGAGCTCTGGGAGCGGCACGAGGTCGCGCGGCGGTACGAGGACCACAAGGTGCTCGTGCACCCGGAGGTGGGCCCGATCGAGCTCGACTGCCAGGTGCTGTTCACCCAGGACCAGACCCAGTCGCTGCTGGTGCTCACCGCCGCGCCGCGCTCCGCCGACGCCGAGAAGCTGGCGCTGCTGTCCGTCGTCGGGCAGCAGGAGATGACCCGCTCGCGCTGACCGGGTCCGCCGCGCGTCAGTCCAGGTAGTCCTCGACCAGCCGCGCCGCGATGCCGGTGTACGCGGCCGGGGTGAGCTCGGCGAGGCGTGCGGCGACGTCGTCCGGCAGGCCGAGGCCGGCGACGAACTCCCGCATCCGCTCGCCGTCGACGCGCTGGCCGCGGGTGAGCTCCTTGAGCCGCTCGTACGGGTTCTCCATGCCCTCGACGCCCGCGACGGAGGCGGCGCGCATCGCGGACTGGACCGGCTCGCCGAGCACCTCCCAGTTGTGGTCGAGGTCGTCGGCCATGAGGTCGGCGTTGACGGCGAGGGCCTTCAGGCCGCGGCGCACGTTGTCGATGGCGAGCAGCGAGTGGCCGAACGCCGGGCCGATGTTGCGCTGCGTGGTGGAGTCCGTGAGGTCGCGCTGCAGGCGGCTGGTGACCAGCGTGGCGGACAGCGTGTCCAGCAGGGAGCAGGAGATCTCGAGGTTCGCCTCGGCGTTCTCGAACCGGATCGGGTTGACCTTGTGCGGCATCGTCGAGGAGCCGGTGGCGCCCGCGACGGGGATCTGCGTGAAGAACCCGAGCGAGATGTACGTCCACACGTCCGTGGCGAGGTTGTGCAGGATCCGGTTGAAGCGCGCCATGTCGGCGTAGACCTCGGCCTGCCAGTCGTGCGACTCGATCTGCGTGGTCAGCGGGTTCCACGTCAGGCCGAGGTGCTCGACGAACGCCTCCGAGACGGCCGGCCAGTCGGTACCCGGCACGGCGACGGTGTGCGCCCCGTAGGTGCCGGTGGCGCCGTTGAGCTTGCCGAGGAACTCGGCGCCCGCGATCCGGCGGAGCTGGCGGCGGAGTCGGTGCGCGAGCACCGCGACCTCCTTGCCCATCGTCGTCGGGGTGGCCGGCTGGCCGTGCGTGCGGCTCAGCATCGGCACGTCCGCGTGCTCGCGCGCCATCTCCGCGAGCTGGTCGGTCAGGGCCTCGGCCGCGGGCAGCCACACGTCGACGACGGCGCCGCGCACCATCAGCGCGTAGCTGAGGTTGTTGATGTCCTCGCTCGTGCAGGCGAAGTGCACCAGCTCGCTCGCGGCCGGCAGGTTCGTGTCGCCCAGCTCGTCCGGGGCAGCGGCGATCCGGCGCTTGATGAAGTACTCGACGGCCTTGACGTCGTGCACGGTCTCGCGCTCGATGGCGCCGAGCTCCGCGATCTGGTCCGCACCGAAGGTCGCCGGGATCTGGCGCAGGTAGGCGACCTCCGCGTCCGACAGCGTGGGAGCGCCGGGCACCACGGGGCCCGGCGCGGCGGCCGTCCCGTTGCACAGCACGACGAGCCACTCGACCTCGACGTGGATGCGGGCCCGGTTCAGCGCGGCCTCGCTGAGGTGGTCCACGAGCGGGGCGACCGCACCGCGGTACCGGCCGTCGAGCGGCCCGAGGGCGATCGGCGGGGTGACGTCGGCGAGGTTCACCCGGTTCTGGTCGGTCAAGGCCGTCGTGCCGGGCTGCGCGGGGTTCGAAGAGGTGGAGGTCACGCCCGGCATTCTCCCACGGTGGCGGTCAGGCGAGCAGCGGGTACGCCCCGCGGACGACGCCGCGCGGGTCGCGGACGCGCTTGAGGTCCTGGAGCCGGGCCATGCTGTCCGGGGCGAACGCCGCCGCGGCCCGCTCTCCGGGCGCGAGGAACGACGTCGGCTTGCGTCCGCTCGTCACCGTGCGGAGCTCACCGGGCAGGGCGGCCAGGCGGTGCCCGACGGCGTCGGAGAGCTCCGGGGAGAATGCCAGGCCGAAGGCGTACAGAAGGTACGGCTCGGTCAGTGCGCCCAGGGCTCCGGCGTGCGGCCCGGGCGTCGCGAGCGCTCCGCCGAGGTGTCGCAGCTGCAGGAGCAGCAGCGGTGCGACGGGCTCGGTGAACAGCGCGGTGGCGGCGTCGTCGTCGATGCCCGTGAGCAGCTCGGCGCGGGAGCGGCCGGCCGCCGGCTCGGTCGGGTCGTCGGTGATGGCACCGACGTCGGCGACGGCGACGGGGCCGACGGCGTGGGCGAGGGCCCCACCCACGGTGTCGAACGGGCGCAGGGCCTCCGCGGCCGACGCCGGGTCGCCGAGATGCGCGACGTGCACGACGACGACGGGCGGCGCGCCGGGTGCCTCGACGCGAGTGAGCCACAGGCTGGTCTCGCGCGGGGCGGCCGCCGTGGCCGTGCGGTAGGCGTCCAGCACCGCGGCGGTGGTGGGGCCGTCGGCGGGCCACACGATGCGCCCACCGGTCAGCGCCGGAACCGGGACGAGGTCGAGCTCGAGCGAGGTGACGACGGCGAGGTCGCCCCCGCCGCCGCGCAGTGCCCAGAAGAGTTCCGGGTCGGAGTCGGCGGTCACGCGGCGGGCCGCGCCGTCGGTGTCCACGACGTCCAGGCTTCGCACGTGGTCGGCGGCGAGGCCGTGCGCGCGGGAGAACCAGCCGAGCCCGCCGCCGAGCGTGTAGCCCGTCACGCCCACGCCCGGTGCGCTGCCGAGCAGGCCCGTGAGCCCGTGCGGGGCGGCCTGCGCCTGTACGGCGGCCCACGTCGCGCCGGCGCCGACCCGTGCGGTGCGGGCGACGGGGTCGACCTCCACGCTGTCGAGCCGGCCGGTACGCAGCAGGACTGTGTTGACGACGTCGCCCGTCGCCCCGTGCCCGGTGGACTGGGCGGTGACGGACAGTCCCGCCGCCCGGGCCTGGCGGACCGTCGTGGCGACGTCGGCGGCGTCCGCGGCCTCGACGACGGCTGCGACCGGCTGGCTCACCGCCAGGTTCCAGGGGGTCGCGGCCCGGGCGAAGCCGGGCTCACCGGGTAGGTGGAGCTGCCCGGTCAGGGAGTCGGCGAACGTGGTGGGTAGAGTCAGGGAGGTCATCTCGTGCTCCTGTGTCGACTGTCACGTGTCGGTGTCGGCGGCCCGTGGTTCGGTAGGCACCGGCAGCGGTTGCTGCCACCCCTCTGACACGGGCGAGCCGAGGTGTGTGACACGTGAGCGCAGATGTCCTGGCCGAGCACTTCGAGTCCCGTCGCGCACACCTGCGGTCGGTCGCCTACCGGGTGCTGGGATCGACGGCTGACGCCGACGACGCCGTGCAGGAGGCATGGTTGCGGGCGCACGCTGCCGGAGCCGACGGAGTGGACAACGTGGGAGGGTGGCTCACCACGATCGTGGCCCGGGTGTCGCTCAACCTGCTGCGCTCGCGCACGTCGCGGCGAGAGGTGGACTGGCGGACGCACGTGCCGGACCCGCTGGTCGAACCGATCGACGACCCCGAGGGGCGGGCGGTCGCGCTCGACGAGGTGGGGACCGCGCTCCTCGTCGTGCTCGACAGGCTGGCCCCGGCCGAACGGGTGGCGTTCGTGCTGCACGACCAGTTCGCCGTCCCGTTCGACGACGTCGCACTCGTCGTCGACCGGTCCGTGGCCGCGACCCGCCAGCTGGCGAGCCGTGCGCGCCGCAAGGTGCGTGACGAGGTGCCGGTGCAGGACGACCCCCCGCGCCGACGCGAGGTCGTCGCGGCCTATCTGGCGGCGTCGCAGGCGGGCGACTTCGACAGGTTGCTCGCACTGCTGGACCCCGACGTGACGGCGCGGCTCGACGCCGGTGCGGGAGGGAGGTCGCAGCTCCGCCGCGGGGCCGCCGACGTGGCGTCCCAGGCCGCCCTCTACTTCGGTGTCGCGCAGTTCTCGCGGCTGGTGCTCGTCAACGGATCGCCGGGCCTGGCCACGGTGCTCGCCGGCGGCGAAGTCATGTCCGTGCTGGCCTTCACGGTGCGCCACGGGCGGGTCGTGCGGATCGACATCCTGTCCGACCGGGAGCGCCTCCGCACCATGGGGTGACACTGTCCACCGGAGGACGTCGTCCACAGGTGGTCGGGCCTGCCGCCGCGGCCGCCGCCGGCTCCGCCTAGCGTCCCGCGCATGCTGCTGCCCACCTCCGACGTCGCGCAGGCCGCCGCCCGGCTCCGGGCCGCGCGGACCGCGCTCGACGACGCCACCACGCTGCTCGCCCGTGCCGCCCTGCTCGACTGGGTCTCACCGGCGGGTGACAGTTGCCGGGCCGCCGTCGACGAGCTCCGCCGCGCGCTCGACGGCGACGCCACGACCCTCGACCAGGCCGCCCGCGTCGCCGACGGCTGCGAGCTGCCGTGAGCCGCGACCCGCGCGAGACGCTCGTCGTCGTCGGTGGGCGGCCCGTGACCCAGATCGACGCGACGGCGATCCGGGCGGCGGCCCGGACGCTCGCCGGCACCGCCGAGGACCTGCGGGTGGCGGCCGCGACGGCGGCGTCCGCCAGGTCCGCCCTCGACCGCGACCTGTGGACCCCCGTCCACCTCGGGGTCACGGACCCGTCCCGGGACGGACGGGTGCGATGGGCGCGGGCGCTCGCCGACGACGCCGCGGCGGCGCTCGCGCTGCGCGCCGACACCTGCGCGAGCCTGGAGCGACGGCTGCTCCTCGCCGCCGGACTGTACGAGCACACCGAGTCGGCCACGGAGGAGGTCGTCGGGGCGGGGGTGGCGGTCGTGACCGGGACGGTCGGGCTCGCCGTCACGTCCGTCGTCGCCGACCCTGTCCTGGGCTTCCCGCTGCGGCTGGTCGGTCGGTCCGGGCTGCTCGGCGTCGCCGCGCAGGCCGACGATCCCGACGGCCCGCGCGACGCGCCGGCGACCGCCCCCGACGTCGCACCGGGGGACGGCGCGGGGATCGGCGGAGGGTTGGTGCGCGGGCTGTCCCCGTACATGGACGAGGCCGTCCTCGGCGGCGGCGTGGGCGTCGCCGCCGGAGCACCGTCCGCCTCCGGCGCGGACTTCTCGGTCACCGGTGGTGCGCGGGTGCTCGCGGACGCCGTGCGGAGCGCGCTGCCCGACGTCGAGGTCACCGTCGAACGACTCGACCCCGGTGCCTTCGCCGGAGGTGTCCCGGTGTGGCAGGGGTCGTGCGCCGGGGACGTCGGGGAGGCCCTGGCCCGGTCGGTGGACCTGTACACGCACGGCAGCGGCATTCCGGGACGGCCCGCGCCCGGACCGCCTGCGGGCACGATCGCCGTCCAGCAGGTCGTGCACGAGGAGGGCACGACGAGCTGGACCGTGCTGATCCCGGGAACCCAGGAACTGCTGTCGCCCGAGAACCCGTTCGACGTCGCCACCGACCTCGACCTGATGGCGCAGCAGACGGCGGACGTGACGGTGGCCGTGGAGCAGGCGCTCGCCGACGCCGGAGCCGGGCCCGGCGAGCCCGTCGTGCTGGTCGGGCACTCGCTGGGTGGCATCGCGGCGACGTCGCTCGCGGCCTCACCGGCCTTCCACCGCCGGCACCCGGTCGGGGGGCTCGTCACGGCGGGGGCGCCGACGGCGACGTTCCGGGTGCCTCGCAGCGTGCCGGCGCTGCACCTGGAGAACACCGAGGAGCTCGTCTCCTCGCTCGACGGGCGGTCGGCGGCCGAGGCCGAGGTGGGACCGGACCGCGTCGTCGTGGGCCGCGACCTGGCGGGCTCCGACGACCCCCGCGACCGGGCGGCGTCGGGCAGCGTGCCCGAGGCGCACTCGATGTCCACCCACCTGCGCACGCTGGAGCAGGTCGAGTCGGTGCGGAACGTCCAGGTGGAGGGCGTGGCCGCGCCGATCGAGGCGCTCATGGACGGGGAACGCGCCGCGACCACGTTCTACGCGGTCCGGCGCATCCCCGACGCGGAGTGAGGAAGTCGGGTCAGTCGCGCTTGCCGGGGACGACCCAGCCGATGACCGTCTGCAGGACCGCGAGGATCAGCGCGATCCACAGGTACCACCAGAAGCCCCCGTGGATCTCGAGGCCCCAGTCGCCCAGCCACGCCTGACTGGTCAACCAGGACGTGATCCACAGCATGAGGGCGTTGATCAGCAGGTAGAACAGGCCCAGCGTGAGGACGAGCAGCGGCAACGAGATGAGGGACACGATCGGCTTCACGATCATGCTGACCAGGGAGAAGATCGTCGCCACGCCCAGGATGACGAGGACCCGCCCCAGCGCGTCGTCGCCACCGTAGATCTCGAGGTTGTCGAAGATCAGGTCACCGATCCACAGCGCGAGTGCCGTCACGATGATCCGTGCGATGAGGTTCATGGAGGCATCGTTCCACGGGACGCCCTGGACAGGAATGCCGGACCCTGACCCGCGCCGGCATGCTGGCAGCGGGTCTCGCGACCACGATGGCGCTCGGCCTGGCCGTCGCGCTGCCCGTCGGACCGGCACAGGCCGCCGGCCTCACGCTGACCGTCGACGTGGGAGACACCGTCCGCCCCGTGACCCACGTCGGCTCGGGCGGGCTGTACGGGATCAGCGGGGACGACCGGCCCACCACCGAACAGCTGCTGCCGCTCAGCCCGCAGGGGTTCACCCAGCCGGCACCGGGGACCACGCACCTGGGCAACGGGGCCACCGAGCCCTGCTGCGACGCGCTCGACGTGGGCCAGAACGTCATCCGCTCGGGTGCGCAGCAACTCATCCGCATGCCGGACATCTACCCGACGTTCCCGTAGCAGTGGCAGGGGTGGGGCGACTGGGAGCAGAAGGTCACCACGATGGTGAACGACCGCCTCGCCCGGACCGACCTCACCAACATCCGCGGCTGGGAGCTGTGGAACGAGCCGGACTGGACGTGGGACCCGGCAGCGGGCTCCTGGCTCGACGGGTGGACCCGGACCTACGAGGTGGTCCGGTCGCTCGATCCCGTCACCCCCATCGTGGGACCCAGCGACTCGTACTACAGACGGCGCCATGGCGGGCAACATCGCGGAGACGACGCCGCAGAGCTGGCCCGGCTCGGGCCGTCACGCGGCGGTGTCCGCGCCGACCGTCGAGTCGAGCACGATGATGTCGGTCTCGGACGGCCGGATCTCCGTCCCGGTGGACGACATGAACGCCGAGGGTGCGTACCAGATCCTGGTCACCGCGGCCGGCGGCCCGACGTCGGACTGGCAGCAGGTCTACGAGGCGGAGAACGCGACGGTCGTCAACGCGAGGACCGCCACCGCGTCGTCGGCGGCGTCGAACGGGTACTACGTCGGCGGGATCGACGGCGACGCGGACATGCGTTCGGACAGCTTCGTCGACTTCTCCGTCGAGGCCCCCGAAGCGCGTGACGACACGATGACCATCCGCTACGCGAACGGTACCGGTGCGACGTCGACGCACGGGTTGGCGTACAACGGTGGTCCGTGGTCCACGGTCTCGTACCCGCCGACGGCGGGCTGGGGGCAGTTCGCGACCACCCAGATCACCGTCTCGCTGGACGCCGGGTACAACATGATCCGGCTGGCCAAGGGGTCGCCGAACTTCGACGGCGGCACCGGCTACGCGGAGCTGGACAGCATCACGCTCTCCTGAGGCCGCAGGCCGGCCCCACGGTGGACCGTCCGTGGGGCCGGCCTGAGGAGCTGCCGAGGGGCTGCGACGCGCGACGCCCGGCGGGAGTGGCATCCTGTCGGCTGTGACCTCTGCTGCTGACCTGCCGACCGTCCCGCTGCGTGCCGCCGTCGCGGCCCTACCCGCGTACGTGCCCGGCGCGCGTCCGAGCGGGCGGGCGTACAAGCTCTCGTCCAACGAGAACCCGTACCCGCCGCTGCCGACGGTGCTCGCGGCGATCCAGGCGGCCGCCGCCGAGGTGAACCGGTACCCGGACATGTACGCCGCGGAGCTCGTCGAGACGATCGCCGGGCACGTCGGGCTGCCCGCCGAGCAGGTCGTCGTCGGCAACGGGTCCGTCGCGGTGCTGCAGCACGTGCTCGAGGCGGTCCTGGAGCCGGGGGACGAGGTCGTCTTCCCGTGGCGCTCGTTCGAGGCCTACCCGATCATCACCGCCGTGGCCGGAGGCGCCGCCGTGACGGTCCCGGTCACGGGCGACGGGCGTCTCGACCTTCCGGCGATGGCCGCCGCCGTCACCGAGCGCACCCGCGCCGTGCTGGTCTGCACGCCCAACAATCCCACCGGCCCGGTGGTGCACGCCGACGAGCTGGAGGCTCTGCTGGCGTCCGTGCGACGTGACGTGCTCGTCGTCGTCGACGAGGCCTACCTCGAGTTCGTGCGCGCCGACGACGCCCCCGACGGCCTCGACGTGCTGCGCCGCCACCCGAACGTGGTCGTGCTGCGCACCCTGTCCAAGGCGTACGGGCTTGCGGGCCTGCGTGTCGGCTACGCCTTGGCCGATCCGCGGCTCGCCGCCGGCATCCGGGCCACGTCCACGCCGTTCGGGGTGAACCACCTCGCTCAGCGCGCGGGGATCGCCGCGCTGCAGCCGCCGGCCCTGGCGGAGATGATCGAGCACGTCGAGGCGATCGTCGCCGAGCGCACCCGGGTCGCGGACGGCCTGCGGGAGCAGGGTTGGGACGTGCCGGACACCCAGGCGAACTTCGTGTGGCTCGGCCTGGGGGAGCGGACGGCGGAGCTGGCGGCGCAGGCGGCCGCGGCCGGCGTGCTGGTGCGACCGTTCCCCGGCGACGGCATGCGCGTCAGCATCGGCGAGGTCGCGGCGAACGACGCGTTCCTGGCCCTGGCCGCCGCCTGGCGCCGAGGCGTCAGCGCGGCAGGTTGCGCAGGTTGGAGCGGGCCATGGACATGACCTCGCCCATCCCGCCGCCGAGGATCTCCTTGGTCATGGCGGTCGCGAACCCGCGGATCTGCCCCGAGGTGATGGACGGCGGGATCGACAGCGCGTTCGGGTCGGTCATGACCTCCACGAGCGCCGGTCCGGGGGCGTCCAGGTGCTCGGCGAGCGCCTTGCGCAGGTCCTTCGGCTTCTCCACGCGAGCGGCGGGGATGCCGACGGCGGCAGCGATCGCCGTGTAGTCCACCTCCGGGGAGTCGGTGCCGTGCGAGGGCAGCCCCTCCACGAGCATCTCCAGCTTCACCATGCCGAGCGACGAGTTGTTGAAGACGACGATCTTGACCGGCAGGTCGTACGCCCGCACGGTGATCAGCTCGCCGAGCAGCATGGACAGCCCGCCGTCCCCGGCCAGCGCCACCACCTGGCGGTCGGGCTGGGCGAAGGACGCCCCGATCGCGTGCGGGAGGGCGTTGGCCATCGAGCCGTGGATGAAGGAGCCGATGACCCGCCGTCGTCCGTTGGGCGTGAGGTAGCGCGCCGCCCAGACGTTGTTCATGCCTGTGTCCACGGTGAACACGGCGTCGTCCGCGGCGGTCTCGTCGAGCTGCACGGCCGCGTACTCGGGGTGGATGGGCGTGTGCTTCTCCACCTTGCGCGTGTACGCGCCGACCACCTTGGTCATGGTCTCGGCGTGCTTGTCCACCATGCGGCGCAGGAACTTGCGGTTCGACTTGCGCTGCACGAGCGGGTTGAGCAGGCGCAGCGTCTCGGCGACGTCGCCGTGCACCGGCAGGTCCAGGCGGGTGCGCCGGCCGAGGTGGGAGGCGTCGATGTCGATCTGAGCGGTGGGGACGTCCGCGGGCAGGAACGACTCGTACGGGAAGTCGGTCCCCACCAGGATCAGCAGGTCCGCCCCGAACACCGCCTGGTGGCACGAGCCGTAGCCGAGCAGCCCCGACATCCCGACGTCGTGGGGGTTGTCGTACTGGATGATCTCCTTGCCGCGCAACGAGTGGCCGACCGGTGCGGCGGCGAGATCGGCGAGCTGGAGGACCTCGTCCCGGGCACCACGGGCTCCTGCCCCGACGAACAGCGTCACCTTCTCGGCGTCGTTGATCGCCCGGGCGAGGGCGGTGACGTCCGCCTCGTTCGGCAGCACGCGCGCCGGGCACGCGCCGGGGATGAGGATCGGGGCGTCGTCGTCGGCCACCTGCTGGTCCGCGACGTCGCCCGGCAGCGTGAGGACGGCGACGCCCGGCTCGGCCAGTGCGTGCTGGATCGCCGAGCGGGTGACGCGGGGCAGCTGGGCGGCCGTGGAGATCATCTCGGAGAACACGGACGCCTCGTTGAAGAGGCGGTCCGGGTGGGTCTCCTGGAAGAACTGCGTGCCGATCTCGGCGCTCGGGATGTGCGACGCGATGGCCAGCACCGGCAGCTTCGAACGGTTCGCGTCGTACAGGCCGTTGATGAGGTGCAGGTTGCCGGGTCCGCACGACCCGGCGCACACCGCCAGCCTGCCCGTCACCTCGGCCTCGGCGGCGGCGGCGAACGCGGCGGCCTCCTCGTGCCGCACGTGCACCCACGAGATGCCCTCGGTGCGGCGGACCGCGTCGACGACCGGGTTCAGGGAGTCCCCGACGATCCCGTAGATCCGTTCGACGCCCGCGGCGACGAGCTGGTCGACGAGGTGTTCAGCGACGGTACGAGCCATGACGAGGACCTCCAGGGAGCGGGTGCCGGTCCCTTGCGATGTTGCCCCACGTGGGTCGTCGATGCGCGGGGAAGGATGGTGGCGCTCGGCACAGCACGGGGTCGTGCGGAGGCGGACGTCGAGACGGACGTGCCAGGAGCGCGGGAGCGGTGACACCACACCGCGCTCTGCTCACGTCTGACGTGAGAATCACGCGACGCGTGATCCACGCACGCCCCGCGTTCCCGGATCCTGCGATGCGGACGACCCGCGAAAGGACACCGTGCGCCCGGGGCTGACATGGCGCGATGGGCAGATGCCGGGGACTCCGCCAACTCCACGTCGGTGTGCTGCTGCCCGACGCGCTGCGCTGGCTCTGGCGTGCACGGCGGGGACACCTCCACCGCGACCCTGGCCAGCACGTACGTCCCCGCGGACGATGGCTGGCGGCTCCTGCTGCACCAGCACACACCGGACTGACGGCGCCGGCACGCTGCGGGGCCGGCGCAGCCGTCAGCCGCGCAACGCGTCGGGCACGGGCGTCTCGCCCCCGCGGAACCGGACGAAACGGCCGACGGTCAGGGGCTCGCGCAGGGTGTCCGCCACCACCTGGGCGACGTCCGCCCGGGGCACGGCCGAGTCCTCGCCGCGGGCGAGGTTCACGCCGTCGGCGACGCGTTCGATGCGGCCCGTCGGGGCGTCGTCGGTGAGGCTGCCCGGGCCGAGGACCGTCCAGTCCAGGGTGGTGCCGCGCAGGTGATCGTCGGCCGCGAGCTTGGCGTCCGCGTAGGCGAAGAAGGTGGAGTCCTCGGGGATCCCGTGGTCCGGCACGGACCCGATCCAGGAGACCATCACGTAGCGGGACACGCCGGCGCTCGCGGCGGCGTCCATCGAGCGGATCGCGGCGTCCCGGTCGACGGCGTAGGTGCGGTCGGGGTTGCCGCCCCCGGCGCCCGCGGACCACACGACGGCGTCGGCGCCCCGGAGCGCGGCCGCGATCTCCTCGGTGCTCGCGTTCTCGACGTCGAGCAGCAGCGGCTCGGCACCCAGGCCGCGCACCTCGTCGAGCTGTTCCGGCTTGCGGACCGCGCCGACGACGTCGTCCCCGTCCTTCCGGAGCAGGGGGATCAGGTGGCGTGCGACCTTGCCGAGCGCGCCGATGACGACGACCTTCATGAGGACCTCCGGGGTTCTGAGGACTGCGGACGGACGCTCCCACCGTGACCTACGTCGGCGTCGGACGCCAGCGAGGAGTCACGACTGCTCGTGCCGGGCCCGGACCGCCCGGGCCTGCACCGCCCAGGCGTCGGCCACGGGACCCAGGTGCGCGAGCTTGTCGGGGTTCATCACTCCGCGGACCGTCTGGATGTGTCCGTCCAGCACGTCCAGGGCCATGACGGCGAGGAACTGCCCGTCCGTGGTGGAGATCACCATGCCCGGCTGGTGGTTGACCTCGTGCTGCGCGATCACCAGGTCGGCGGCCGACAGCATCTCGGCGAAGGCGTGGAAGGCCTGGGTGACCTTCTTCCGGCCGGCGACGGGGCGGGGGAACGCCGGTGCCTTGCCGCCGCCGTCGCCGATCACCTGGACGTCGGCGGCGAGGAGCTCGGTGAGGCCGTCGACGTCTCCCTCCCGGAACGCCTCGATGAACCGGGCGGCGAGCTCCTCGCGCTCGCGGCGGTCGGCGTCGAACCGCGGGCGACCCTCGGCCATGTGCCGGCGTGCCCGGGACGCGAGCTGCCGGCAGGCGGCCTCGGTGCGCTCCACCGTGGCGGCGATCTCGGTGAAGTCGAGCCCGAAGACCTCGCGCAGCACGAACACGGCCCGTTCCAGCGGACTGAGCCGTTCGAGCAGCACCAGGGCCGCCATGGACACCGAGTCGGCGAGCTCGGCGGAGCGCTCCGGGTCCTCGTAGGGGTCGTCCAGCAGCGGCTCGGGGAACCAGGCGCCGGTGTACTCCTCGCGCCGGACCCGCGCCGAGCGCAGCACGTCGATCGAGATCCGGGTGACGACGGCGGACAGGAACGACTTGACCGACGTCGGCTCCGCCGTCGTGCCCTCGTAGCGCAACCAGGTCTCCTGCACGGCGTCCTCGGCCTCGCTCACGCTGCCCAGGATCCGGTAGGCGATGGCGAAGAGCAGCGGTCGCAGCGCGGTGAAATCGTCGGTGCGGGACATCTGCTCAGCCTGCCACCGGCGCCTGGACGGGGCGGAGCGCGCTGCCGGAGCCGGGCCAGCGGATCGCGCCCGGCACGCGGCGCGCGAACCCGATCGCCGACATCACGCCGCGCACCTGGACCTTCTTCGCTGCGACGGCGCCGCGGCCGGTCAGCGCACGGTCCGTGGCGACGTCGTCGCGGTCGGTGAGCTGGAGCACGGCAGCGTGGCTGCCGATGCTGACGCAGCGCCCCTGGAACCCCAGGTCGAGCGGTGCCGGGCCGTCGTCGGCGACCGTGCCGAGGGCCTCGGCGGACAGCACGTCGGCGGCGTGCGCCCCCGACGGGAACGCGAACTGGCACGACATGCTGTACCGGCCGCCGTGGGGCGCGACCGTGTGACCGGCGTCGCCGACGGCCAGCACCTGGGGGTGGGAGACCGACTGCAGCGCATCGTCGGTGAGGACCGCCCCGGCCCGGTCGACGGCGAGACCCGACTCGCGCGCGAGCGGCGGCGCGGCGAACCCGCCGCACCAGACGGTGAGGTCCGACGGGACCTCGGCGCCGTCGTCCAGCAGCAGACGGTGCGGCTCGACGGCCTCGACGCGCGAGCCGCCGACGGCTTCGATGCCGAGCCCGTCCAGGCTGGCGCGCACGTGCGCGGTGGCCCGGGGCCCGAACCAGCCGGCGACCTCGCCGGAGGTGACCAGGCGGACCCTGAGGCCGGGGCGGGACCCGGCCAGCTCGCCGACGGTCTCCAGCCCTGTGAACCCGCCGCCGACGACGGCGACGTCCGCCCCGACGGGCAGGCTCGCGAAAGCGTGCCGCAGCCGTTCGGAGGACGCCAGGTCCGCGACCCCGTAGGCGTGCTCGCCGCCCGGGACCGGCACCGGCTCGGTGGTGCTGCCGGTGGCGAGGACGACCCGGTCGAACCTGATGGTGCGCGGGCCGTCCGGCCCGGAGACGCTGGCGCGGCCGGCGTCTGGGTCGAGGCCGGTGACCCAGCCCTGGACGAACGCGACGTCCGAGCCCAGCATCCGGCGGATGCCGGGGGCGGGGACGCGCTGCCCGGTGGCGACCTGGTGCAGGCGCAGGCGGTTGACGAACGTCGGGCGCGGGTTGACGACGGTGACGCGCACCCGGCCGCGGGAACGTCCCGCGAGCCGGACCGCGGCCATGCCGCCAGCGAACCCGGCACCGATGATCAGGACGTGGGTGCTCGGTGTGGTGTGTCTCGTGTGTCTGCTCATACCCACGGGACGATGCGGCGGCCGCGGGTGTGACATCGGCGGGTCAGCCGGCGGCTCGATCGCTCGCCGCCCGAACGGCGTCCGCCGGGCTGTCGCCCTCCAGGAACCGCGCGCCCGGACCGAGCGCGGCGGCCCGGTCGGCGGGGTTCTGGAGCATGCACCGTTCCAGCGACAGGCAGCCGCAGCCGATGCAGGAGTCGAGCTGGTCGCGCAGCCGTTCGATGGCGGCGATGCGCGCGTCGAGGAGGGGGCGCCACGAGCGGGAGAGGCGGGTCCAGTCCTCGGCGGTGGGGGTGCGGGCCTCGGGCAGGGTCGCGAGGGCCTCGCCGATCTCGTCCAGCGTGAGCCCCACCCGGGAGGCCGTGCGGATGAACGCGACCCGCCGCAGGGTCGTGCGCTCGTAGCGCCGCTGGTTGCCGGCGGTGCGACGCGACGTGATCAGCCCGAGCGACTCGTAGTAGCGCAGGCCCGACGGCGCGACCCCGCTGCGCCGGGACACGTCGCCGATGGTCAGGTAGCGCTCGATCGACACGGCAGTCCTCCAGGGGTTGACCTCAAGTTGACTTGAACTTACACGATCGGTGCATGACCACGACGACCACCGTCCCACCTGCCGTGACCGACCTCATCGCCCGCGTCACCGGCGACGAGAAGCACGACCCCAGCGCCCACTCGACCCTCGACGTCGTCTGGGTGCTGTACGACCAGGTGCTGCGGGTCTTCCCGGACGACCCCGAGCACCCGGAACGGGACCGGTTCCTGCTCTCCAAGGGGCACGGCCCGGCCTCCACCTACGCCGTCCTGGCCGCCCGGGGCTTCTTCCCCGTCGAGTGGCTCGACGACGTCGCCTCCTGGGACTCACCGCTGGGTCACCATCCCGACCGCACGCTCGTGCCCGGCATCGAGATCGGCAGCGGCTCGCTCGAGCACGGCCTTCCCCTCGCCGTCGGCATGGCGCTCGGACTGCGGGAGCGCTCGCGGGCGCGCGTCGTCGTCCTCGTGGGTGACGCGGAGCTCGACGAGGGCAGCAACGCCGAGGCGATCGCCGTCGCCGGCCGGTTCGGCCTCGACAACCTCACCTGCGTCGTCGTCGACAACCACAGCGACTCCCTCGGCTGGCCCGGCGGCCTCGGTGCCCGCTTCGCCCTCGAGGGGTGGCACACCGCCGACGTCGGCACGCACGACCACGGGGCGCTCGCGGCCGCGCTGCGGGGCACGGCACCCGACCGGCCCACCGCCGTCGTCGTCGACGTCCCGGCGACGGAGGTGGCGGCATGAGCGCGGCCGAGGTGCTCGACCAGCGGGCACGGTTCTACGCCGAGCTCGACCCGGTGCTCGCGGCGCACCCGGACGCCGTCCTCGTGCTGGCCGTCATCGGGTCGGGCTACGTCGGCGACACGATCGCCCGGCGGCCCGGCCAGGTGGTCGACGTGGGGATCCGGGAGCAGGCCATGATGGGCGTGGCCGGCGGCCTCGCCCTGGCCGGGCGGCGACCGATCGTGCACACCTTCGCGCCGTTCCTCGTGGAGCGCGCCTACGAGCAGGTCAAGCTCGACCTCGGCCACCAGGACGTCGGCGCGCTGCTCGTCAGCGCCGGCGCGTCCTACGACGTCAGCTCCGGCGGGCGGACGCACCAGGCCCCCGCCGACGTCGCGCTCGTGTCCGCGCTGCCGGGATGGACCGTGCACGTGCCGGGGCACGCCGACGAGGTGGCGGAGATCCTGCACCGTGAGGCCGCCGGCACCGGCCGGGTCTATGTGCGGCTCTCGGGGCAGCGCAACGCGGTGCCCCGGCCGGTGGACGGGCGGGTCCACCTGGTGCGCGACGTCGCGTCCGGGAGGCGGGCCGGCGCGTCGAGCGCTCCGCTGGTCCTCGCCGTCGGGCCCATGCTCGACGTCGTCCTCGAGGCCACGCGCGACCTGCCCGTGCGGGTGGCGTCCACGGTGACTCCGCACCCGCTCGACGCCGCCGGGCTGCGCGCTCTGGCCGGGCCGACGCCGGTGTTCGCGGTCGTGGAGCCGTACCTGGCGGGGACCAGCGCGGCGGCCGTCGCGGCGGCGCTGTCCGACCGGCCGGCGCGGGTGCTGCACGTCGGGGTGCCCCGCGACGCCGAGCTGCGCCGCTACGGCACGCCGCGTGACCACGCCGCCGCCCACGGGCTCGACGCGGCCGGCGTCCGGCGGCAGGTGAAGGTGCTGCTGGGCTGAGTCGCGTAGCGGGCGACCACGCATCATTCGGTGAAGCGTGGACTTCCACGCCGTCGCATCGCGACGGCGGGCCCTTCCGGCTCAGCCGGCGTCCGGGGCGGCGTCGCGCACTGCCAGGCCGTCCAGATCGGGGACGACCCAACCGTCCTCGTCCCGCCGCAGGGGCAGGACGGCGACGACGGTCTCGCGGTCCATCGAGAGCGGGCGGCCGATGCGCGGGGCGGCCGCGCCGTCCGGCCCGGCGCCGGGCTCCCAGCGCACAGGGACCTCCTGGTCGGCGAGCGCGGCCTCGTCGAAGACGGCGAGGACCAGCGGTTCGGAGGCGTCGCCGTACACGTCGCGCAGGACCAGCGGGAGTCCCGCCGCCGTCGTGGCGTGGATGAAGCCGGTGTCGTCGTAGAGAGTGTTGCGCGTGGCGACGTCGTACTCCCCGAACCGCTGGCACGCCTCCCAGTCGTCGCTGAAGGCCACGTGCAGCAGTCGTGTGGTGGTCATCGCTCCTCCTTGGCATCAATGAAACGGCAACGTATCATTACGTGGATGAGGATCGAGGCACGGACGGCGCGGACACCGACGAGACCAGGGCCCGGCCGGCCGCGGCGCGGGGAGGTCGATGCGCGGCGTGCGGAGATCCTCGATGCGGCGACCTGTCTGTTCGCCTCCCGCGGGCTCGCCGGGACGACGATCGAGGCGGTCGCGGCGGAGGTCGGCGCCACCAAGCGGACCGTCTACCGCCACTTCACCGACAAGACCGGACTGTTCGTCGCCGCCGTGGAACGGCTGCACGAGCACGAGCAGGAAGGGCTGCACGACGGGACGGAGCTGGAGGAGGTCGCCGCGCGGATCGTGCACACGCTGCACGGCGACGACGCGGTGACGCTGCACCGGCTCGTCGTCGCGGAGGCGCGGCAGCACCCGGACCTCGCGGAGGCGTTCTTCGAGCGCGGACCCGCCGCCTCCGTCGCGGCGCTCGCTCAGATCCTCGACGCACGGAGCGGCGCCGACGCCGATCGCGCCGACGCCCTGTACACCCTGCTGCTGGGGGAGCGGCACCGCCGCCGGCTGCTGGGCCTGGAGCCGGCGCCATCGAAGCAGGAGGCGATGGAGCACGCGAGGCGCGCGATCCGCATCGTCCTGGGCGATGTCTAGGCTGTCGGTGTGACCGACGACGTGCGCAACATCCTCACTGCCCTGTCCGCTGTCCCCGAACCGTGGCAGCCCCACCGCCTGGCGAGCGTCAACAACTACGACGTGAAGGTCGTCAAGCTCGACGGCGAGTTCGTGTGGCATGCGCACCCCGACACCGACGAGCTCTTCCTGGTCGTCAGCGGGCAGCTCACGATCCAGCTCCGCGATCGCGACGTCCACCTCGGCCCGCACGACGTGTTCGTGGTCCCGAAGGGTGTGGAGCACTGCCCGCGGGCCGACGGCGAGGTCCAGGCGCTGCTCATCGAGCCCCAGGGCACCGTCAACACTGGCGATGCCGGCGGGGAGCGGACCTCCTCGCTCCAGGAGCTCGGCTGATCTCTACCGCCGCAGCAGCATCTGCGCAGGAACCTGGAGCACTACCCCCGTCGTCATTCAGGTCTGGTGGGAACGTGGATCAAGGCCTCTGGTCTGGTCCAGCCTCCGCGCGGATGGTCCGCAGCGCGTCGCGCAGCACGGTGGCCGACGGCGGCGCGTAGCCGAGCACGATGCCGTTGAGCTCCAGACCGGACCCCGGCACGACGTAGTCCTGCAGGTCGGCGACCCGCACGCCGCGGTCCGCGAGCCGCGCGACCAGGTCCGGCGCCGGGACGCGGTCGAGCTCCAGGACCGCGTGCAGCCCGCCGTCCAGCGCCCGGATCTGCACACCGTCCGCACCCTCGAAGGCCTCGGCCACGATCCGGCGCTTGGTCCGGTAGTCGCGGCGGCAGCGGGCGACGTGTCGCCGCAGCGCCCCGGTGGACATGAGGTGGGCCAGCGCGTGCTGGGTCACGCTCGCCACGGTGGCGCCCCGAGCCGAGCGCGCCGCGAGGATGCCCGCCCCGTCCGGGGCGCCGTCGTCGGGCAGCACGAGGTAGCCGCACCGGAGCCGCGGGTCGAGCACCTTGGAGAACGAGCCGACGTGCACGACGACACCGTCGGCGTCGAGTGCGGCGAGGGCCGGCAGCGGGGCGCCGCGGTGCCGGAACTCCGAGTCGTAGTCGTCCTCGACCACGAGGACACCCTCGGCGGATGCCCACGCCAACAGCTCGTGCCGCCGTGCCACGGGCATCGCGCCGCCCAGCGGGTACTGGTGGCTCGGCGTGACCAGGACGGCGTCGAGGCGCTCGCGGGCGTGTGCTGCCCGCAGGGCGTCGAGGTCCATGCCGTGGTCGGTGACCGGTACGGGGACGACGACGCCGCCCGCAGACTGCGCTGCCCGGCGGCCCGAGCGGTAGCCCGGGTTCTCCACCGCGACCCGTGGCGCGGCGTCCGGGCCGGACCGTCGGGCAGCCACCTCGACCAGCAGGGAGATCGCCTCGGTGGTGCCGGCGGTGACGACGACGCGCCCGGCGTCCGGCGCGAAGCCTCGGCTCAGCGCGAGCTGGTTGGCGACCTGGGTGCGCAGCTCCGGTTCGCCCGCCGGGTCGGGGTAGGCGGCCACCAGCGGCTGGGCGGCCGCGTGCCGCCACGCCGCCCGCCGGTCCCGCTCCGAGACCGCCGCGACGGAGGGGACGCCGGGCGTCAGGTCGACGACGGCGGGCGTCACCGCCGGACCCGTGGCGGCGGTCCGGGTGGAGCGCGGAGGCGCCGGCTCGGCGAGCGGCCCGGTGAGCGTCGCGGCCACCCGTGGCACCGTGCCGTGGCGCAGCACCACGTAGCCCTCGCCGTCCAGCTGCTCGTAGGCGGCGGTCACCGTGCCCCGGGCGAGGCCCAGCTCGTTGGCGAGCGCGCGGGTGGAGGGCAGCGCGTCGCCCTCGGTCAGCCGACCGTCGTGGACCATGCCGCGGACCAGGTCGGCGACGTGGGCCACCTTGGTCCGCGGCGGGCGGCCGGGCGGGGTGCCGTCGTCGGGCATCGAAGTGGTCCATCCGTCGAGGTCGGGAGTGGACTACACGGTAGTCCAGCGGGCTCCGTACGGTCGGGTGCGTGACCACCGAGACCGCCCCGCACGCCGCCGCACCCGCCACCTGCCCGAGCCTGACCGTGGGCCGCAAGCCCGACCGTCAGACCGACGACCCCGCCGTCGTCGACCGCATCCTCGCCGACGGCTTCCTCGCCCACGTGGCGATGGTGCGCGACGGGTACCCCGTCGTGCTGCCCTACCTGTACGCCGTCGGCGACCTCGGCGACGGGCTGGGGCGCCGCCTGCTGCTGCACGGGTCCACGGGCGGCGGGCTGTTCCTCGACGCCGGGTCCGACGGCGTGCCCGTCTCCGTTGCGGTCTCGCACCTCGACGGTCTCGTCTATGCCCGGTCGCTGCACGACAGCTCCGCCAACTACCGCTCCGTGATGGTCGCCGGTCGCGCCACCGTCGTCCCGCGCGAGCTGCGCGTCGAGGCGCTGTGGCAGATCGGCGACCATCTCATGCCGGGGCGCCGGGCCGAGGTGCGGGAGATGACTGCCAAGGAGGTCGCCGCCACGCAGGTGCTTCAGGTGCCTCTCGACCGTGTGAGCGTGAAGACCCGCACGGGAGGCGTCGGTGAGCGGCCGGACGACGGCGAGGACCACGACGTCTGGGCGGGGGTGCTGCCGCTGGCCGTGCGGGCCGGGGCCCCGGTGCCCAGCGGGCTGTCCTCCGGGGCGGCCGTCGCGCCGTCGGTGACGGCGCTGGCCGCCCGCCTTGGATGAACCGCCCCTCGGATGACCCGTCGCGACGGGGCCCAGGGCCACCGGTCGCCGATTGGCTGTTCGCGCGAGCCCGGGGGAGCGGCGAAGATGGGGCGGTGCGCACCATTCGACAGAGCCAGAAGCTCCGCGGCGTCCGCTACGACGTCCGAGGTCCCATCCTCACCGAGGCCCAGCGCCTCGAGGCCGAGGGCCACCGCATCCTCAAGCTGAACATCGGCAACACGGCACCGTTCGGCTTCGAGGCACCGGAGGCGATCCTCGCCGACGTCGTCCACCACCTGCCCGAGGCGCAGGGGTACAGCGACTCGCGGGGCATCTACGAGGCGCGCACCGCGGTCGCCCAGTACTACCAGTCCCGGGGGCTGCGGGACACCATGGTCGACGACGTGTTCATCGGCAACGGCGTCTCGGAGCTCATCTCGATGGTGCTGCAGGCGTTCGTCGACGAGGGCAACGAGATCCTCGTGCCAGCGCCCGACTACCCCCTGTGGACGGGTGCCGTCACGCTCACCGGCGGCACGCCCGTGCACTACGCGTGCGACGAGGCGAACGGCTGGATGCCCGACCTGGCGGACATCGAGTCGAAGATCACCGAGAACACGCACGCCCTGGTGATCATCAACCCGAACAACCCCACCGGCGCCGTCTACAGCGAGGAGATGGTCAAGGCGCTCGTCGACATCGCGCGGCGTCACGATCTCGTCGTCATGGCCGACGAGATCTACGAGAAGATCCTCTACGACGACGCGGTGCACCACCACGCCGCGACGGCCGCCCGCGACGACGTGCTCTGCCTGACCTTCAGCGGCCTGTCCAAGGCGTACCGGGTGTGCGGCTACCGGGCCGGCTGGGTGATGATCTCCGGGCCGAAGGAGACGGCGACCGAGTTCCTCGAGGGCCTCACGCTGCTCGCCAACATGCGCATGTGCTCCAACGTCCCCGCGCAGCACGCGATCCAGACGGCCCTCGGCGGCTACCAGTCGATCGACGAGCTCATCGTGCCCGGCGGTCGGTTCTACGAGCAGACCATGCTCGCCGACCGGCTGCTCAACGAGATCCCCGGGGTGTCCTCCGTCCGGCCGCGCGGTGCGCTGTACTGCTTCCCGCGGCTCGACCCGGAGGTCTACGCGATCGACGACGACCAGGACTTCGTCATCGAGCTGCTGCGCGCCAAGAAGATCCTCGTCACGCACGGCACCGGGTTCAACTGGACGGCACCCGACCACTTCCGGCTGGTCACGCTGCCGGACGTCGAGGTGCTCGAGGAGGCCATCGGCCGGATCGCGGAGTTCCTGGCGACGCGGCGGTAGACGGCTCGCCGTGCGGTAGGGACCCGTGTCGGACGTCACCCTTGACCCCGACGCGACGTCATAGTTCTCACTGGTCCCATGAGACTCGTACCCGTCGCCTACCTCGCGTCCTACACGCTGTCCCTGCTGGGCAACTCCGTCGCCGGGATCGCGCTTCCGCTGATCGTGCTCCAGATGACCGGGAGCGTGCTGGGGATGGGGGCGCTCGCCGCGGCGACCGCCGTCCCCGCGGTGCTCGCCGGCCTCTTCATGGGTGTGGTGATCGACCGGATCAACCGGCGCACGTCCTCGGTGATCACCGACCTCGTCTCCGCAGCAGCCGTCGCCGCCCTGCCGATCGTCGACATGATCACCGGGCTGAGCCTCGGTTGGTTCATCCTGTTCGGGATCATCGGGTCGGTCGGGGACGTGCCGGGCCTGACCGCGCGGGACGCTCTGCTGCCCGCGATCGTGCGGCACGGCAAGATCTCCTCGGAACGGCTGATGGGCCTGCGGGAGAGCCTGGGCGCGGTGGCGATGCTGATCGGCCCGGCGGCGGCCGGCACCCTCATGGTGCTGTTCGACGGATCCACGGTGCTGTGGATCACCGCGGCGACCTCCTTGCTGGCCGCGCTCATCACGCTCCTCGTCCCGCACCGGGTGGGCGCTATCGTCCGCGACCTCCCCGAGGCCGGCACGGACCGCGTCCCGGCGAGCGGGTGGACGCAGCTGCGAGAAGGCTGGGGCGTCCTGTTCCGCAGCCGGTTCCTGAGGATGACCACGTTGCTCAGCCTCGTGTCCGTCGTGGTCCTGGCTGCGCTGCAGGGCCTGGTCCTGCCGGTCTACTTCACGCTCGCCGACCAGCCGGGCATGCTCGGCTACGTCCTGACGGCGCTGGCGGCAGGGATGCTCCTCGGCGGTGGCACCTACGCGGTGCTCGGTGCGCGGGGTCGGCGCCGGTGGTGGTTCGTCACCGGAGTCGTCGGGACCACCGTGGGCTTCGCCGTCGTCGCGACGCTCGCCTCGGTGTGGGTGGTGTTCGCCGGTGCGTTCGTCGTCGGGCTGTCCGGCGGGCTGTTCAGCAGCCTCGTCGGTGTGCTGATGATCGAACGGATCCCCGAGCAGGTGCGCGGCCGCGTCATGGGGACGCAGAACTCGATGATGACCGCCGGGCCGCCGCTCGGGATCGTCGCTGCCGCTGTGGTCACCGAGTACGCCAGCCTGGACGCGGCGGCGATCATGCTCGCGGGCGTGTGGTCGGTCGCCGCGGTCGTCGGGCTGGCTGCACGGTCGCTGCGTAACCTGGAACCCACGGAGGAGTCGGAGGCGACGGTGGTGACGACCGGTGCGTAGCAGCGAGCTGGCCCGGCTCGCCGGGGTGTCGGTGCGGACGCTGCGCCACTACCACCAGACCGGCGTCCTCGCGGAGCCTGTGCGGGGGAGCAACGGCTACCGCCGCTACGACGTGCACGACCTGGTGCGCGTCCTGCGGATCCGGCGCCTGGCCGGCCTCGGGATCCCGCTCGCGCAGGTGCCGGCCATGCTCGAGGGGACGGAGACCGGCGGTCCGGCGGCCGACTCCGGAGAGCTCCTGGACGAGCTGGACCGTGAGCTGGCCGACCAGATGGACCGGCTCGCCCGCCAGCGGGAGGTGATCGCGCAGCTCCGCGACCACCACGCGGCCCCCGACCTGCCGCCGGAGCTGGCGCCGTTCGTCCGTGCCTCCCCGTGGGTGGGCGTCCTGGCGAAGATCGACCGCGACCAGACGGTGCTGCTGGCCCACCTGGCCGGCGACGAGGGGATGCCGCACCTCGCCAGACTCTACGAGCGGCTCAACGACGCCCTTCGCGCGGCGCGGGGGAACGCCCTGTCGGAGCGGTTCGACCGGCTCGGCCCCGACAGCTCGGACGCAGAGGTCACGGCCCTGGTCGACGACTTCCTGGCGGTCTACGGGCCGGTCGTGGACGAGCTCGCCGCCGCGCAGCTCCCGCTCGACCTGAGCGGGACGGAGGAGTTCTTCACCGAGTTCACCGACACGTTGCTCAACGAGCAGCAGCTGCGGGCCTTCAGGCTCCTGGAGTCCCGGCTCGTGACGCGGGCCACGGACAAAGAGGTTGCCGCCGAGCCCCAGCCGGTGGCACCCTCGACGTCGTCCCCGCGGGCAGGCCGCGTGTGAGAGGGGGCGGGCGGAAGGAAGCACGGTGACGGACACGCACGGCGGTCCCTCGACCTCGCGCTGACCTCTGCTCTCCCGCACCCGGACCGGTGCATCTCCTGGCGGGTGGACGACGTCGGCGCACGCCGCAGCGTCCCCCGGAGCTCCTGTGCCCTCCACTCCCGCCGTCGTCCTGCACGACCTCACGTTCTCCTGGCCCGACGGGGCCACCCCGATCGCCGGCGTGTCCGGCGCGTTCGGCCCGGGCCGCACCGGGCTGGTCGGCCTCAACGGCACGGGCAAGTCCACCTTGCTGCGCCTGGTCGCCGGTCGCCTGGCACCCACCGCCGGTGCCGTCGCCGTCACCGGCACCGTCGACCATCTGCCGCAGCGGATCACCCTCGACACGGACGCCACGGTCGCCGACCTGCTCGGCGTGCGGCGCGTGATCGACGCCGTGCGCGCCATCGCCGACGGCGACGTCCGCCCCGAGCTGTTCGACGTCGTCGGCGCCGACGGCTGGGACCTGGAGGAACGGGCCGTCGCCGCGCTGGCCGCGGCCGACGTCCTCGCCCGGGAGCCGGGAGGCTCGTCGGCCGGCACCGGGGTGCTCGACCGCCGCGTCGGCACGCTCTCCGGTGGCGAGGCCGTGCTGGCGGCCGTCACGGGCGTGCGGCTGCGCGGAGCGGACGTCGCGCTGCTCGACGAACCGACGAACAACCTCGACGGCTCCGCCCGCGAGCGCCTGCACGAGCTGGTCCGGACCTGGCGCGGGGCGCTGGTCGTCGTCTCGCACGACCGCGAGCTGCTCGAGCTCGTGGACGCCACCGCGGAGCTGCGCACGGGCAGCCTGACGACGTTCGGCGGTACGTACTCGCAGTACGAGGACCATCTCGCCCGCCAGCAGGAGGCGGCGCGGTCGGCGCTGCGCGACGCCGAGCAGACGCTCCGGCGCGAGAAGCGGCAGCGCATCGAGACCCAGGAGCGCATCGCCCACTCCGAGCGGCAGGGTCGCAAGGACACCGCGAACCGCAAGTACGTCAAGGCCGTGGTCGACGACCGGCGCAACTCCGCCCAGAAGGCGCAGGGTGCTCGGCGCGGGGCTGCGGCCGACGCCGAGGAGCGGGCGCGCGACGCGGTCGCGGCCGCGGGCCGCGCGGTGCGCGACGACGACCGCATCGTCGTCGACCTGCCCGACCCCGACGTGCCCGCGGGTCGTCGCCTCGCCGTGCTCCGGGGCACCGACGGGCGAGAGGTCGTGCTCGCCGGACCCGAGCGCCTCGCCCTGACCGGGCCCAACGGCGTGGGCAAGACGACGCTGCTCGAACAGCTCGTCGGGCCCGACGCCGGGGACGGGCTCGACGCCCGGCGCCAGGCCGGGCCCGACGGCACACGGGCCGCGGCGCGGCGGCTCACCGGACGCGTGGGCTACCTGCCGCAGCGTCTGGACGGCCTGGACGACGCGGCGACCGTGCTGGACGAGGTCCGGCGCCGGGCGCCGCACGTGCCGCCCGGGGAGCTGCGAAACCGGCTCGCGAGGTTCCTGGTGCGCGGCGACCAGGTCGACCGGCCGGTGCGCACCCTGTCCGGCGGTGAACGGTTCCGGGTGGCGCTGGCGAGCCTGCTGCTGGCCGACCCGCCGGCTCAGCTCCTCGTGCTGGACGAACCGACGAACAACCTCGACCTGGCCAGCACCGACCAGCTCGTGCAGGCGCTCTCCTCCTACCGGGGCGGCCTGCTCGTCGTCAGCCACGACCGGGCCTTCCTCGGCCGGATCGGTCTGGACGGCGAGCTGGTGCTCGGCGCGGACGGCACGCTGGTCGCGACGAGGAGCTAGGGGCCGACGCCGTGTCGGGTTGGAGGAAACCTCCAAAGGCTCGTCGTGAGCATTGGCCGCCGCACCGGGAGCCAAGACGGGGTGCCGACAACCTACGCTTGCGTAGGCTACGAAGGCGTAGGTTCGGCACCTGCCCGAGACTCGGGCACCGGACCTGGACCCGGCGCAGCCGCCCGGCAGGGAAGGAGACCGTGTGAACCCGGAACAGGCACGTCGCCCGGAGACGACTCGAGGCGCGACGGAGGAGGACCTCGTCCAGCTCGTCGCCGTGGACGGTCGCCGCACCGACGGACCTCGCGCCGCCGCCTACCGCGACCGCGCGTCCCACCTCGGCACCGACGAGCTGCGTGAGCTGTACCGCGACATGGTGCTCACGCGCCGGTTCGACGACGAGTCCACCGCCCTGCAACGCCAGGGAGAGCTCGGCCTGTACCCGCAGGGCCGCGGTCAGGAGGCCGCCCAGGTCGGCTCCGCACGGGCGCTGCGCCCGCAGGACTTCGTGTTCCCCTCCTACCGCGAGCACGGGGTGCTGCAGGTGCGCGGCGTCGACCCGGTGGACCGGCTGCGCCTCTACCGCGGTACGGAGCACGGCGGCTGGGACCCGGCCGAGCACAACGTGCAGCTCAACACCCTCGTGCTCGGCTCGCAGACGCTGCACGCCACCGGCTACGCGCTCGGGGTGCAGCGGGACGGGCTCGTCGGCACCGGGGACGCGGAGCGCGACACCGCCGTCGTCACGTACTTCGGCGACGGTGCCTCCAGCCAGGGCGACGTCAACGAGGCGCTGGTCTTCGCGGCGGTGAACAACGCACCCGTCATCTTCTTCTGCCAGAACAACCAGTGGGCGATCTCGGAGCCGACCTCGCGACAGACCCGGGTGCCGCTGTACAAGCGCGGCGAGGGCTTCGGCATCCCCGGCGTCCGCGTCGACGGCAACGATGTCCTGGCCTCGTACGCGGTGATGGACGAGGCGCTGGAACGCGCCCGCACCGGCGGGGGCCCCACGTTCATCGAGGCGTACACCTACCGCATGGGCGCGCACACGACGTCGGACGACCCGACGCGCTACCGCGAGCGTGCCGAGGAGCAGGAGTGGGCGCTGCGTGACCCGATCGACCGGCTCGCCGCCCTGCTGCGCGCCGAGGACCGCTGGGACGACACGTGGGCGGCCGGCGTCGAGGCGGACGCCGACGCGCTGGCCGAGCGGCTGCGGGCCGACGTGCGGGCCATCGAGGACCCGGCACCGTCGTCGATGTTCGACCACGTCTACGCGACGCCGCAGGCCCAGGTGGAGGCCGAGCGGGCGTGGTTCGAGGCGTACCAGCACGACACCGCCGAGGACGACCTGGACAGCAGCCTGGAGGCCGCCCGATGAGCACGCAGACGATGACCTTCGCGAAGGCCCTCACCGCCGGGCTGCGGGCTGCGCTGGACAGCGACGACAAGGTCATGATCATGGGGGAGGACGTCGGCCGGCTCGGCGGCGTCTTCCGCATCACCGACGGCCTGCAGAAGGACTTCGGCGAGCACCGGGTCGTGGACACGCCGCTGGCGGAGTCCGGCATCGTGGGCACCGCCGTCGGGCTGGCGATGCGCGGCTACCGGCCGATCTGCGAGATCCAGTTCGACGGGTTCGTCTTCCCCGCCTACGACCAGATCACCACCCAGCTCGCCAAGATGCACTACCGCTCGCAGGGCCGTCTCCAAGTCCCCGTGGTCATCCGCATCCCCTACGGCGGCGGCATCGGCGCGATCGAGCACCACTCCGAGTCGCCCGAGGCGCTGTTCGCGCACACCCCCGGGCTGCGCGTGGTCTCGCCGGCGACGCCGCAGGACGCCTACGACATGATCCGCGCCGCCGTCGTCTCGCCCGACCCCGTGCTGTTCTTCGAGCCCAAGGGCCGCTACTGGTCCAAGGGCGAGGTGGACCTGAGCAGCCCCGTCCCGTCCTTGGCCGGCGGGCCCGGGTCCGGGTCCGACGGCGGTGCCCCCGACCCGCTGGGGACGGCGCGGATCGCCCGGGCCGGCACGGACGTGACGCTCGTGGGCTACGGGCCGACCGTCGCCACGGCCCTCGCGGCGGCAGACGCCCTGGCCGCCGAGGGCACCAGCGCCGAGGTGGTCGACCTGCGGTCGCTCTCACCGCTCGACGTCCCCACGGTGGTCGGCTCCGTCCGCCGCACCGGGCGCTGCGTCGTCGTGCACGAGGCCCCCACGTTCTTCGGGGCGGGCGCCGAGCTCGCCGCCCGGGTGACCGAGGAGTGCTTCTACTCCCTCGAGGCTCCCGTCCTGCGCGTCGGTGGTTTCCACACCCCGTACCCGGTGGCGAAGATCGAGCACGACTACCTGCCGAGCGTCGACCGCGTCTGCGACGCCGTCGACCGGGCGCTGTCCCACTGAGCGGCCCGAGAACCCGAGGAGCACGATGAGCAACCAGCGCTTCCCCCTCCCGGACGTCGGTGAGGGACTGACCGAGGCCGAGATCGTCGAGTGGAAGGTCGCCGTGGGCGACACCGTCGCGGTCAACGACGTCCTCGTCGAGATCGAGACCGCCAAGTCCCTGGTCGAGCTGCCGTCGCCGTTCGCCGGCACCGTCGTGGCCCTGCTCGCCGAGGAGGGCACCACCGTCGACGTCGGCACCCCGATCATCGAGGTCGGGTCCGCGGACGTCTCCGTGCCCGAGGCCACACCGTCCGGTGCGCCGGCCTCGCCGGGTGCCTCGCCGGGCGCTGCGTCCGGCGGATCGACGAACGGCGAGGGCTCCGGGTCGGTGCTCGTGGGCTACGGCACGGGCGACTCCGCTGCCGGGTCGCGCCGCCGCCGGCGGCGCGCCGAGGAACCGGCAGCACCGGCTGTCCCAGCCCCGAAGCCGGCCCCGCGCCGGCCCCGGCACCGGCCCCGGAGAAGACGCCGGGTATCGCCAAGCCGATGATGAGCGTCCCCGCCGCCGTCGACGGCGCCGGTGCCGCGCCGTCGGGCACCACGCCGGCGACCCGGGTGCGGGTGCTCGCCAAGCCGCCGGTGCGCAAGCTCGCCAAGGACCTCGGCGTCGACCTGGCGTCCGTGCAGCCGACCGGCCCGGGCGGCATCGTCACGCGCGAGGACGTGGTGGCGCGCGCCGAGGCCGCCGCACCGCGGACGCTCGCGACCTACGCCGACGACGACCAGCCGTGGCTCGCCACCGGCTCGGTCACCGACGACGGCCGGCAGACGCGCGTGCCCGTGAAGTCCGTGCGCAAGCGGACCGCCGAGGCGATGGTGGCCAGCGCGTTCACCGCCCCGCACGTCACCGTGTTCCGCACCGTGGACGTCACCCGGACGATGAAGCTCGTCGAGAAGCTCAAGGGCGACAAGGAGTTCGCGGACGTGCGGGTCACGCCGCTGCTGATCGCCGCCAAGGCGGTGCTGCTGGCGATCAAGCGGCACCCCGAGATCAACGCGAGCTGGGACGACGACGCCCGCGAGATCGTCTACAAGCACTACGTGAACCTGGGGATCGCCGCGGCGACGCCGCGGGGCCTCGTGGTGCCGAACGTCAAGGACGCGCACCGGCACGGCCTCCTCCCGCTCGCCCAGGCGCTGGGTGAGCTCACGGCCACCGCGCGCGCTGGGCGGACCACCCCGACCGACATGTCCGACGGCACGTTCACCATCACCAACGTGGGGGTCTTCGGCATCGACACCGGCACGCCGATCCTCAACCCGGGGGAGGCGGGCATCCTCGCGTTCGGCGCGATCCGCCAGCAGCCGTGGGTGCACAAGGGCAAGATCAAGCCGCGCTGGGTCACGCAGCTCGCGTTGAGCTTCGACCACCGGCTCGTCGACGGCGAGCTCGGGTCGCGCTTCCTGTCCGACGTCGCGCGCGTGCTGGAGGATCCTGCCCGCGGGCTGGTCTGGGCCTGAGACCTTCGTCGCACCGGGCGGTGCAGGGGGAAGACACGCCGGTGGCAGGCAGCGGCTCGGGCGGGTGCGCATGCTAAGACTGCGAGAGCCCGCGGCGCCGGTGAGAGCCGGTGCCGGGGCGCCCCGTCCCTCCCCTCCCTGGAGAACCTTGATGCGCTCTGCCCGCTCGACGACCACCTTCGCCCTGAGCTGTGCCCTCGTGCTCGCCCTCGCCGCCTGCGGGTCGGGCGACGAGGCGGACACCACCGACGCCGCTCCCTCCGCCGAGGCCTCCGCCGACGTGTCTGCCGACACCGAGGGCTCGGCCGACGAGGAGGCCTCCGAGACCGACGAGACCGAGGAGGCCTCCGAGACCGACGAGGTCGCGGCGGAGGAGCCGGCCGACGAGGCTGCCGGCGGCACCGGGGCCGAGCCCGAGTGGGCCAACCCGCTGACCACGCCCGGTGAGGAGATCACCTCGTTCACGGTGGGCGACGTGCGCGTCGACGTCTACGAGGTCGGCGTCACCCAGGCGCCCAAGGACGGCCTGTTCGTCGACCCGGAGAAGAACGAGCCGATCATCGCCGAGGGGGACGACATCGTGTTCCTCAACTACGTGATCACCAACGAGGGCGACGCGATCGACCTCGGCTCCAGCCTCGTGAACGTCAGCGCCCGCTACGACGACTGGCCGTACATGCAGGGCATGGACACGATCACCGGCGCCGACCTCTACGCCGAGCAGGACGTCAACGACTCCGGCACGCACGCGACCGCGTTCCGCGACCCGTCGGTGTACCCGTTCGAGTCCGGGCAGTCGTACTCCGTGGGCACCAACTTCCACCACCAGGCGGACTCGCCGATCACGTTCGAGGCCACCGTCACGCCGGTGGACGAGAACGGCGACCTGCTGCACGACGACCGAGTCGAGGGTGAGGGCACGGCCACCATCTCCTGACGCCCTGCCGTGAGACCGACCCCACCCGGTCGGTCTCACGGCGGCGCCAGACGTCCCCCGGAGGCCGCGGCGGCCACCGACGGCGCGGCCGTCGACCGTGTCCAGCGCGACGTCGAGGCATCGGCGACCGGGTGGGGGGTCGCGTCCGGTCTGACGGCGGTCTCAACCCACCGACGCACCACCCAGGAGCGGAGGGTAGCTACTCCGGTTCGGCCTGCTGGTGCGCCGCGACAGGGCGGACACGGGGCGAGCTTCCCCGTGTCCGCCCTTCCTGCTGCTGTGCGGGCTGGTTGGTGAGGTCGGATCGTGACTTGAGGACGCTGATCACCGTGTCGATGAGGACGAACGCAGCGAGGGTGTATCCCACGAGCGGGATGAACAGGCCGATCGTGATGGCGGCGGCGAGCACCGCGGCGACACCCCACCACGGCGCGCTGCGCAGTGCACCGCGTCGGGGTGCGGGCCCGCCGAGCCCTCGCGGTTCGCGGGTGGGGCGTCGCTTCCACCACATGAGGTAGCCGAGCACGACCATGGCACCGATGCCTGCAGCGAGCAGGACGAGGACGAGCTGGTTGGGCAGGCCGAACATGAGGCCCATGTGCAGGGCGATGCCCCAGCTGCTGAGCTTGGCCATGAGCGGGAACGTGTCGACGTCGGACCGGTCGGTGACCTGGAGCGTGGTGCCGTCGATCGCGACGGAGTCGCCCGCGGTGGGGTAGCTGCGCTTGATCTCCCGGACCACCCACGCGGAGCCGGACTCGGTGGGGGGCTTGATCTCGGTCGGGGCCGCGTCGATGTTGACGCGTTGCGCGATGGCGTACACCGAGTCGAATGCGGCGGGGCTCAGGGCGTCCGACGGCACGGCGGGCGCTGCGTCGTGGTCGTGGTGGGCTCCGTCCGAGGTGGCGGGAGAGGCACCGAGGTCGGTCTCCAGCGCCGGTGTCTCCCAGCCGGCGGCGGTGCGCAGGCTCGAGATGTTCGCACCCGCGAGCTGGGACCACGTCATGCCGGTGGCGGAGAGGAACAGTGCGCCCAGGAGCACCCAGGTCCCGAGAGATGTGTGCATCGACAGGTAGCGCCGGTAACCGGTGTGCTTCAGGTTCGGCCGGATCATGTCCTTCTTCCGGCGGGTCCTGCGGATCCTCGAGATCCACATCGCGGCCCCAGCCAGTGCGACGATCCACAGCCACGAGGCGGCGAGCTCGCTGTAGAAGCGCCCGGCGTCACCGAGGTGGAGGCTGCGGTGCAGGTTGGAGATCCAGGTGCGCAGCGGCAGCGAGCCGCTGGTGCCGTACACGGTGAGGTCGCCGCGGACCTCGCCGGTGCCTGGATCGACGAAGATGCCGCGGGTCTCGCTGGAGCCCAGCGAGTCGTCGGCGAACATCACGCGGGTGGTGTCGCCGGGTTCGGGAGCGGGACGAACCGCGGTCGGGATCGCGTCGGTGGCCGCGAACCGCTGGGCGGCCGCTACCTGTTCGCCCAGGCTGAGTGTCGTGGCGGTGGCGGGTGCGTGCAGCTCGTCGTCGTAGACGATCTGCTCGAACGTCGGGGCCAGTGCGTAGAGGGCGCCGCTTGTCGCGGCGACGAGGATGAAGGGCCCGACCAGCAGTCCGGCGTAGAAGTGCAGGCGCCGCATCAGGTCGCCGAACCAGGGACGGTTGCGGCGCGGCGCGGTTCCGCCGTCGTCGGTGGGAGGTCGGGTGGTCGGGTCGGTCAGGGTGTGGGTCATGAGGTCTGCTCTCAGGTCAGGAGCGTCTCGCCCACGTATCCGCCGTCTGCGCACCCGGGGGGCACGGCGAAGACGGCGGAGCCGACGGGGACGGTCCACTCGTTGAGGAGGTCGAGCTGGTCGAGGCGCTGTTGGATCGGCGTGAACTGGGCGTCCACGTCGGCCTGGAAGGACACGAAGATCAGCCCGGCATCGGAGATGCGGTCGGCGGTGGCTCCGTCTTCGTAGTTGTAGGCGCGGCGGAAGATGCGTTGCCCGGGGTCCTCGGGACGGGCGCGGCGCACGTGCGAGAACTCGGGGATGACGGGAAAGCCGATGGCGGTGGTCGCCTCGAAGTCGGGCTCGTCGTGCTCATCCGTGCCGGTCAGGGGTGCCCCGGTGGACAGGGTCCGGCCGACGGACTGCTCTCGCCCGCCTCGGTCGAGCTCGTCCCACTTGTCGAGGTCCATGCGGATGCGGCGCACCACCATGCTCGTGCCTCCGGCGAGCCAACCGTCGTGCTGGGTCCACACGACGCGGTCGAACTCGGCCGTGCCGGGCGACGGGTTGGAGGTTCCGTCGACCTGCCCGAACAGGTTGCGCATCGTGGCGCCGGGCTTGACCGAGCCGTACGCGCGCCGGAAGCCCTGTTGGGTCCAGCGCACGCTCGCGAAGCTGCGGGAGTCTTTGAGCAGCATCCGGGTGGCGTGCGCCACGGTGAGCGGATCGTCGGCGGCGATCTGGATCAGCAGGTCACCGTCGGACAGCTCGGGCTGCAGCCGGTCGACGCTGAACGCCGGCAGGGGCGCCAGCCACGCCGGGGCGACACCCTTCGCTCGTACCACGAATCGCGGGCCGAAGGCGAACGTCACGGTCAGGCGGGCCGGCGTGACGGCGAGCTCCGGCTCGGAGTCCGCTAGTGCTGGCTCCCCCTGGGTGAGGCGGGCCGCGTCGTCGGACAGGATGCGCATCATGCGGCGCATCGCCTCGCGGTCGGTGCCCTCGTGCAGGTCGAGCGCCACGAAGACACCGTGCGCCTGCGCGTCGGTGTCGATACCTGCCTGGTGGGCGCCGTAGAACGGGACCGTCGACTCGCCGTTCATCGGCGCGGCGGCCGGGACGGGCTGCGCGGGCCGGTCGGCGTTCAGCACCGTGTCGACGCCGATCGCGGCGGCCGCGCCGACGCCGGCGACAGCTCCCCCGAGGAGGAACTGCCGCCGGGTCGACCCGGCCCGACCTGTGCGCGCGCCCTTACCGGGCGACGCCATCAGTGGTCCATGTCCGTCTCGGAGTCGGACCCACCCATGTCCATCTCCGAGTCGTTGTCGTCGCCGCTCTGGTAGTTCTCGTTGGCGCCGGAGTAGTCCTTGACCGGTGCCGTGAACTCGTACGTCGAGTCGTCCGAGAACGTCAGGGTGAACGTGACCTCCTCGCCCGCCTGCAGCGGGTCGGTGAGGTCCATGAGCATGATGTGGTTGCCACCGGGCTCCAGGTCCAGCTCTTGGCCGGCGGAGATGACGAAGCCGCCCTCGACCTCGCGCATCACCATCTCGCCGGCGTCGTTCTCGACCGTTTCGTGCAGCTCCAGGGCGGAGGACGCCTCGGTCGTGGCGGACACGACGGTGGCGTCCGTGGAGCCGTTGTGGACGAGCTTGCCGAACGCGGCGGTCATTCCGGAGTCGGCGGCCTTGACCCACGCGTCGTTGATGGTGACGGAATCACCGGCGGGCGCGGCCGACGTCTCGGACGCAGCCGCGCCGTCGTCGGAGGTGGAGCAGCCGACCAGGGCGAGGGAGGCCGCGGCGAGGACGACGCCGAGGCGTGCGGGGGTGGTGTGGTGACGAAGTGTCACGAGAGTGCCTTTCAGGATCGGTCCGACGACGAGGGGTCCTGCCCCTGGTCGTCGTCGCCGTCCGCACGGTGGCGGCGGCGCAACAGCTGGACGATGGTGAGCAGGGCGAGCGCGACCAGTGCGCCGCCCGCTCCGACGAGGGCCGCTCGTGGCAGCCCCTCGCTCTCCTGCGCGGTCTGGTCCTGCGAGTTCTGCGAGCTCGGCCCTGCCTGGTCGGCGTCCGCCGAAACGTCTGACGACGGCGACGGCGACCCTGCCGGGTCAGCACCCGTCGCGTCCGGCCCGCCGTCTCCGACGACGAACCGGACGACCCCCTGGATGGGGTGACCGTCGGACGACACGACGCGCCAACGCACCTCGTAGTCGCCGTCAGGCATACCGGGCTCGAGCTGTGTCGAGACGACCGGACCGTCGACGCTGGGCGGCGAGGCCGCCCAGTTCTCGTCGGACCCGTCGGCGACGACGACGGCGGCACCCACGTCCATGATGTCGGCGCTGTACTCCAACGACACGGACGTCGGCGCACCATCGAGGCGTGCGTCGGACTCCGGGTCGCTCGAGATCAGCTGGTCGTGGCCGGTCGCGGTGGGCGCCGTCGCGAGCATCGCGACCACAGCCACGGCGACCCCTGCCACGACAGGGCGGGTTCGGGGCATGACGAAACCTCTCCTCGGACGCGCAGAGGCGTCAGCGCGACCCGCCGCCACGAGGGACGCGGGCCGGCGCGGGAGCGTGCAGGGCAGCACCCGGCCAGCATGCTGCCGACCAGGATGCAGAGCTCAGACCGCGAGGAGGAAAGGAGGACCCCGCCGCGACACCGGCGACCGCTGCGGGGCGGGATGGGTGGGCCGGTCGTTCGCTGCACCGGCGACCGCCCGGCTCCGAGCACCAGGAACGAGGACGTGCACGCCGGCGACCTGGCGAGGAAGCCTGCGGCCGATCGCACGGCCCGCGGCCTGGCGAATGCGCAACACCATGAGCTCGCCGCGATACAGCACCCCGACCGTGACCAGAGCGGCGACGCCATGCCAGGCCCACATCATGGGCGACGCGTGCACCATCTCCATCGTGGGACCGGTCGCCGCCGACAGCACCCCTTGGCCGTGCGCGGCGTGACCGTGCATGTCGGCAGCAGCCGGAGCGCGACCTGCCGGCGTCGTGCCCAGCACGAACAGCAGGTGGAACAACAGCTGGCTCACCGCGACCGATGCCGAAAGGCGCCACAACGACAACCCGCGGCCGGCCAGCGCGGTACACACCTGGAGCGAGAACACCAACGGCAGGACGATGCCGGGCCAGCCGGGCATCTGCCCGCCGCCCGCAAGGTGGCACACCAGCGCAACCAGCGTGGCCGAGGACGCAGCAAGACCACCGCGCAGCAGACGCGCGGGTCCTCGACGCTCGGCAGAACTCATCGACAGGCTCACCGCTCACTGGGACGAAGGGGCGGCGGCCACGGCCGCCGCGTCACGCACCCTATCCTCCGCCCCGATCGAGGGCCACCCTGGTCGGCGACCGGCTCGGTCGCGAGGCGCCTCGCGGCTGCCGAGCTCGAGCGCGCGGCAGATCGTCGCGCGAGAGAACGGTGCTGATGGACAGGCTCACCACGCGCCACGTCTCACACCGGGGTCGTCGAACACGCCGTCGGGCCAGCCTTAGGCTGGACGGGTGGCCCAGACCAGACCGACCTCGCGCCCCGCCGCGGTGGCGGCGTCCCGCCCGTGGTGGGTCGTCGCCGCCGGGCCGGGCGCCGTCGTCGCCGCGATCCTGGCGCTGCTCGTCGCCGGGTCCTTCTCGGGGGCCTTCGAGGCCCTGGGGACGTTCTCGGACCCCGGCGCCGTGGCCCGCTGGGGCTCGCCGCTCGCGACCGTCCTCGCCGAGCTCGGCGTCTCGGTGACCCTCGGCAGCCTGTTCGCCGCGGCGTGCCTCGTGCCGCCGGGCCGGGCGCAGGCCCGCCTGCTCGACGTCGCCGGCTGGGCTGCCGCGGTGTGGGCCGTCGCCGCGGTGGTCGAGCTCGTGCTGCAGTACGCGGTCGTCTCGGCGCTCTCGCCGACGGCGGGCAACTTCGGGGCGGGGCTGGCCCAGTTCGTCGCTGACGTGGAGCTCGGCCAGATCTCGGTCGCGATCGTGGCGCTCGCCGCGCTCACCTCCGGGCTCGCGCTGGCCGTCCGCGGTGCGGCCGCCGCCCTGTGGACGGCGCTGCTGCCCGTGGCGGCCCTGACGCTGCAGTCGACGACGGGGCACGCCGCCGGCGCGGCCGACCACTTCCTCGCGGTCGGGGCGATGTGGTTGCACCTGCTCGGCGCCGCGCTGTGGGTCGGGGGCCTGGCGGCCCTGGTCGTGCTGGTGCTGCTCCGGGACGACGGCGTCACGGCCGCGGCGGTGGCGCGCTACTCACCCGTCGCGGCCTGGTGCCTGGTGACGGTGGGCGTCTCCGGGGTCGCGAACTCGTGGATCCGCATGGAGGGGGTCGACGACCTGGCCACGCGGTACGGCGTGCTGGTGCTCGTCAAGGCGGCGCTGACGGCGGCCCTCGGGGTGCTCGGCTGGGCGCACCGGAGCTGGATCATCGGCCGGCTGGACAGCGCCCCGCGCGAGGGCACCGGCCTCGTGCGGCGGCTGTTCTGGCAGCTCCTCGCCGTCGAGCTGCTGGTCATCGGCGCGGTCTCCGGGGTGGCGGTCGCGCTCGGGTCGACCGCGCCGCCCGTGCCGGACGAGGTGCCGGTCGACGCCTCGCCCGCCTACCAGCTCACCGGCTACCCGCTGCCGCCCGAGCCCACCGCGTCCCGGTGGCTCACGGAGTGGGCCGTCGAGCCGATCCTCGCCTTCGCCTGCGTCGCGGGGGTCGTGATGTACCTGCGCTGGGTGCGACGGCTGCGACGCCGCGGGGACCGGTGGCCGCTGGGCCGCACGGTCTCGTGGTGCGCGGGCATGGTGGTGATGATCTGGACCACCAACGGCGCGCCGACCGTGTACGGGCACGTCGTCTTCAGCGGTCACATGGTCCAGCACATGACCCTGGCGATGCTGGTGCCGCTGCTCCTCGTGCTGGCGGCGCCGGTGACGCTGCTGCTGCGCGCGGTCCCGGCCCGCAAGGACGGGTCGCGGGGACCGCGCGAATGGGTGCTGGCGCTCGTGCACTCGCGGGTGGGCGAGCTGCTGGCCCGGCCGGTGGTCGCGGCGGTGCTGTTCGCGGGCGGGATGATCGCCTTCTACTTCACGCCGCTGTTCGAGTTCGCCCTGACGAACCACCTCGGGCACCTGTGGATGATCGTGCACTTCACGCTCGTGGGGTACCTCTTCGCGAACGCCCTGGTCGGCATCGACCCCGGTCCGCAGCGGCCCAGCTACCCGATGCGCCTGGTGCTGCTGTTCGCCACGATGGTGTTCCACGCGTTCTTCGGCGTCGTGCTCACCACGGGTACGTCGCTGCTGGTGGCCGACTGGTACGGCAACATGGGCCGCGAGTGGGGGTTGAGCGCCATCGAGGACCAGCAGCGCGGCGGCGGGATCGCGTGGGGCATCGGCGAGCTGCCGACGCTGGCGCTGGCGATCGTCGTCGCGCTCCAGTGGACCCGCTCGGACGAGCGCGAGGCCCGGCGCCGCGACCGTCAGGCCGAGCGCGACGGTGACGCCGAGCTGACCGCCTACAACGACATGCTGGCGCGCATGGCCGAGCGGGACGATCCGGCCGGCCGCTGACCACGGCCGAACAGGAGGTTGAGCCCGCAATGAGGGGTCGATACGGGCGCAGGTTCCTGTTCGGCGCGGCGGGTCAGAACAGCGCGTCGAGCACGCGGGGCGCGAGGCCGAGTGCCGTCGTCGTCGCCAGCCCGTCCGCGACCGTCACCGTGCGGACGCCGGGCAGCGGCTCGGTCACGACGAACGGGTCGTCGCTGCCGTGGCCCGGGGTGCGCACCACCTCCGTGACCGACCACCGGTTGCGGACCACGGGCCGCTCGGTGCCGAGCAGCGTCGTCGTCTCGCGCAGCAGCAGCTCGTCGACCTCCTCGGAGCGACCCGTCGCGTCCGCGGGGGCACGACCGTCGCCGACGACGACGGACCCGTCGGGCTGGGCGGTGAGCGTCAGGTGGATCTCGGCCGCGAGCAGGTCGGGGTGCCGGGCACGCAGCCGTTCACGGACCTCGCCGAGTGCGCGGCTGTGCAGGTAGGCGGTGTCTCGCAGGAGCGTGCTGGCCCCGACGAGCACGGGGCCGGTCGCCAGTCGCTCGGCGGCGGGGACGCCCTCGGGCAGCGGTGAGGTGACCCGCAGCATCTGGCGACGGACGGGCAGCAGCCGGTCGCCGACGTCGCCGAAGAGCTGGCCGACGTCGTGGCCCACGGCGACGACGACCCGCTTGGCGACGACCTCGCCCCGGGACGTGCGCACGAGGGTGCAGCCGCTGCCGGCGTCGAAGGTCTGCGCGGCCGTCGACCAGGCGACGTGCACCTGGGGGCGGCCCGCGAGCCAGTCCGCCGTGATGCCGAGCGCGGAGGCCGGCTCCACCCGCAGGTCCAGGGGCAGGAACGCTCCGCCGGCGGCGTCCTGCACGGGCGTGCGGTCCGCGACCTGCGGCCCGGTCAGCAGCGTGGCGTCGCCGGCCCGGGCGGCGACCAGGTCGTCCAGGACGGCGAGCTCGTCCGCGTGCCGCGCGACGACGACGGCCCCGCTCTCCCGCACGCCGAAGCCCGCCTCCCGGCCGATCTTGAGCCACCGTTCGCGGGACGCCAGCGCACAGGCGAGCGCGGTCGAGTCCTGGGTGGTGATCGCGAGGTGGCCACCGCGTCGCGCGGTGTTGCCGACCGGGCGGGGGGTTGCGTCGACCACGAGCACCGAGAGGCCGCGCGCCTGCGCCTCGACGGCGTGAGCCAGCCCGACCGCGCCCGCCCCGACGACGGCGAGGTCGACCTTGGCGGGGAGCGGTGGCAGGGCGCTGTCGTGGTTCACGTCCAGAATCTGCCTGAGCGGGCGGCCGCCGTTCAAGGCCGGAGCGGCCTGTGGACAAGGTGTTCGGCCAGTGTTCACCTACGGTTCCTCCCGGCGTTCCCGCAGGGTCGTGGTGGCGCTCCGAGCGGGGCCACGTGGGGCCGCGCGACCGCCGTCTCCACCGCGCCGGGAGCTCCGTGTGGTAGACCCGGTGAGGTGACCCAGGACACCACGCCGGATACCGCTCCGACCCCGCCCACCCCGTTCCACGACCTCGACGCCTACCTCGCGCTCGGCCGCCTCGGCGGGCTGGTGCTCAGCCCCGACGGCACCCGGCTGGTGACGTCCGTGCAGACGCTCGACCACGGACGCACGGGGTACGTGTCGTCGCTGTGGGAGGTCGACCCGGCCGGCGACCGTCCGGCCCGGCGCCTGACCAGGAGCGCGAAGGGCGAGTCCTCCGCGGCGTTCACCGCCCGGGGCGACCTGCTGTTCACCTCCGCCCGGCCCGACCCCGACGGCGCGCCGGACGATGACGCCCGCGCCGCTCTGTGGATGCTGCCGGCCGACGGCGGCGAGGCACGGGTCGTCGCGACGGCTCCGGGTGGCGTCGGCGGCGTGCGCCCCGCGCGGTCCGCCGACGTCGTGTCGGTCACGTCGCCCGTCCTGCCGTCCGCCGAGGACCTCACCGAGGACGCGGCCCTGCGCCAGGCCCGCAAGGACCTCGAGGTGGACGCGATCTGGCACACGGGCCACCCCGTGCGGCACTGGGACCATGACCTCGGCCCGGACGCGGACCGCCGCTTCGTGCTGACGCTCGACGGTCTGGCCGAGGGTGAGCGGGTCGACCTGCGCCAGCTCACGGGGGCGGGCCGACAGCTCGACGAGGCCGATGCCGCGCTCTCGCCCGACGGCGCGACCCTGGTGACCGGCTGGACCGTCGACGACCCGGGGGCCGCACGCCGCGAGACGCTCGTGGCGATCGATACGGCGACGGGTGAGCGGCGCACGCTGGTCGACGACCCGGACGCCGACGTCGGCTCGCCGGTCGTCTCGCCCGACGGGCGCTGGGTCGCCTACGTGACCTCGACGGTCACCTCGCCGTCCGACCCGCCGGTGGTGCGCGCGGGGCTGGTGCCGCTGGACGGCGGCGGCGAGCCCGAGGTGCTGGCCGACGACTGGGACCGCTGGCCCACGTCGCTGACCTGGCTCCCCGACTCCGCGGGCCTGCTGATCACGGCGGACGACGACGGCCGCGGCCCGGTCTTCCTGCTCACCTTCGACGGCGCCCCGGGCGAGGGCCCCGTGACCGTCGAGCAGGTGACGGCCGACGACGCGACGTTCACCGACGTCCGCGTCGCACCGGACGGTGCGGCGGTCTACGCGCTGCGCACGTCCTACGCCGCGCCGTCGGAGCCGGTCCGGATCGACCTGCGCGGCTTCCTCGCGTCCGGCGCGCCGGGCGAGCGTGCGGCGCTGCCCGCCGTCGTGCTCCCGTCGCCCGCACCGGCGCCGGAGCTGCCGGGCACGCTCACCGAGGTGGAGACGACGGCGCCCGACGGCGCGCGGGTGCGGGCCTGGCTGGCGCTGCCGGCAGGGGCGTCGGCGTCGGACCCGGCACCGCTGCTGCTGTGGATCCACGGGGGGCCGCTGAACTCGTGGAACGCCTGGTCGTGGCGCTGGAACCCGTGGATCATGGTGGCCCGCGGCTACGCGGTGCTGCTGCCGGACCCGGCGCTGTCGACCGGGTACGGGCAGGAGTTCGTGCAGCGCGGCTGGGGCGCGTGGGGCGACAAGCCCTACACCGACCTGCTGGCGATCACCGACGCCGCGGAGGCGCTCGACGAGATCGACGCCTCGCGGACGGCGGCGATGGGCGGGTCGTTCGGTGGCTACATGGCCAACTGGGTGGCGGGGCACACGGACCGGTTCCGCGCGATCGTCACCCACGCCTCGCTGTGGGCGCTGGACCAGTTCGGGCCGACGACGGACCACGCCTACTACTGGGCGCGCGAGATGACGCCGGAGATGGCCGCGGCGCACAGCCCGCACCGGTACGTAGGGGACATCCGGACGCCGATGCTGGTGGTCCACGGCGACAAGGACTACCGGGTGCCGATCGGCGAGGGGCTGCGGCTGTGGCGTGAGCTGCTGGCGGACTCCGGGCTCCCCGCGGCCGACGACGGCACGACGGTGCACCGGTTCCTGTACTTCCCGACCGAGAACCACTGGGTGCTCTCGCCGCAGCACGCGAAGGTCTGGTACGCGGGGGTGCTGGCGTTCCTGGCCGAGCACGTGCTGGATGTCCCGGCGGGGGAGGGGGACCGGGTGCTGCCCGTGACGCTCGGCTGACAGCCGGGGGTGCTCATATGTGAGACGCGATGGCGCTCATCTGTTACGTTGGGATCCCAGGACCCCACGGAGCAAGGACGCGCCATGACAGCACTCACCGACGAGACCGTGCAGACCCTCCGAGACTCCGCCGGGGCCGAGACGCTCGCCGTGCCGACCTACGACCGGTCCACCCTCCGTGCCGGCATCGTGCACGTGGGGGTGGGCGGGTTCCACCGGGCGCACCAGGCGATGTACCTCGACCGGCTGATGGCCCAGGGCAAGGCGCTCGACTGGGCGATCTGCGGGGTCGGGGTGCTGCCGCACGACGCACGGATGCGCGATGCGCTGCGCTCCCAGGGTGGGCTGTACACCCTGGTCCTCAAGCACCCGGACGGGACGCTCGAGGGTCGCGTGATCGGATCGGTCGTGGACTTCCTGCTCGCGCCGGACGACCCGGAGGCGGTCATCGAGAAGATGGCCTCGCCCGAGATCCGCATCGTCTCGCTCACCGTCACCGAGGGCGGCTACAACGTCCACCCGGTGACCGGGGAGTTCGACGAGTCCGACCCGGCCGTGCGGGCGGACCTCGCCCCCGGCGCCGTACCCGGGACGTCGTTCGGCCTCGTCACCGAGGCGCTGCGCCGCCGTCGGGACCGGGGGGTCGCGCCGTTCACGGTGATGAGCTGCGACAACATCCAGGGCAACGGCGAGGTCGCGCACCGCATGTTCGGCGCGTTCGCGCGGCTCAAGGACCCGGAGCTGGGGGCGTGGATCGAGGAGCACGTCCCGTTCCCCAACTCGATGGTCGACCGGATCACCCCGGTCACCACGGACGACGACCGCGCGATGGTCGCCGAGCGGTTCGGGGTCGACGACGCCTGGCCCGTGGTCGCCGAACCCTTCACCCAGTGGGTGCTCGAGGACCGCTTCGCCGACGGCCGCCCGCCGCTGGAGGAGGTCGGCGTCCAGGTGGTCGGCGACGTCGAGCCGTACGAGCTCATGAAGCTGCGGCTGCTCAACGCGAGCCACCAGGCGCTGTGCTACCTCGGCTACCTCACCGGCTACCGGTACGCCCACGAGGTCTGCGCCGACAAGGCGTTCGTGCGGTTCCTGCTCGACTACATGGAGCGCGAGGCGACGCCCACGCTGCAGCCGGTCCCCGGCATCGACCTCGGCGACTACCGGCGCACGCTCATCGAGCGGTTCGCCAACCCCGCGGTGCGGGACACGCTCGCGCGGCTGTGCGCCGAGTCCTCCGACCGGATCCCGAAGTGGCTGCTGCCGGTGGTGCGGGAGAACCTGGCCGCCGGCGGCGAGATCCACCGGGCGGCCGCCGTCGTCGCCGCCTGGGCGCGCTACGACGAGGGTGTCGACGAGCAGGGCGAGCCGATCGAGGTCGTGGACCGCCTGGCGGACCGGCTCCGGGCCGCCGCGGCGCGGCACGGGGAGGATCCGCTCGCGTTCCTGCGCGACCGCGAGCTGTTCGGCGACCTCGTGGACGACCAGCGTTTCACGGCCGCCTACCTCGCGGCGCTGGAGTCCCTGCACCGCGACGGCGCCCGGGCGACGGTCGAGCGTCTGGTGGGCTGAGCCTCGTCGTAAAGATTGATAGAACGACCATTATCTGCGAGAGTGGTGCTCGCAGCGAGCATTGGAGCACCCGTGGCTACTCGACCTCTCTCACTCCGCGTTCGCCGGTCCGCGGCTCAGCTGGGCGAGCACGTGAGCACGTGGCGCAAGCTGCAGGGACTGACCGCAGAGCAGCTCGCAGAGCGCGCGGGGATCAACCGGGGCACTCTTCGTCGGCTCGAGCACGGCGACCCCGCCGTGGGGAGCGGCGTGCTCCTGTCCGTCCTTCGTGCACTGGGGCAGCTCGACCGTGTCGTCGAGGCGCTCGACCCCTACGAGACCGACCTCGGGCGGGCGCGGGCTGACGAGACCCTGCCGCAGCGGGTGCGCCGATGAGCCGAGCAGGAGTCGTCCAGATCGACGTCCACGTGGAGCTGTCCGGCGACACTGTTCGGGCGGGCACCGCGTACATCACCGAGAGGCGTGGCACCACGTCCACGTCGTTCGTCTACGACCCCACGTACCTCGGGCGGCGCGACGCGTTCAGCATCAGTCCTGATCTGCCGGTGGCCGTCTCACGCCACCAGGTGGCAGGTCTGCCGGGCGCCGTCGCCGACACCGCGCCGGACAGGTGGGGGCGCAACCTGATCGACAAGCAGATCCGGTACCGTGCGCGGGACGACCACGCGCCCGCGACAATCCGTGAGGTCGACGACCTGCTCGGCGTGGCCGACCTGACCCGGCAGGGCGCGCTCCGGTACACGACCGCCGATGATGTCGACTTCCTCGCACCAGACCCGCACGTCCCGCGGCTCATCGAGCTGCCGAGGCTGATGCGTGCCGCCGAGCGCGTGGCCAGCGACAGCGACGACCTTGCCGAGGTCGAGCTGCTCCTCGACGCCGGGACCGGTTCCCTCGGTGGGGCGCGGCCCAAGGCGTCCGTCCGCGACGGTCACCAGCTGCAGATCGCGAAGTTCCCGCACCCGGGTGACCGTTGGGACGTCATGGCCTGGGAGATGACCATGCTCGACCTCGCCGAGCAGGCCGGCATCCGTGTACCGGGGCGTCGTCTCCTCACGGTCGACGGCCGGTCGGTCCTGGTCCTGGACCGGTTCGACCGGGACGGACGAGGACGCCGACTCGCCTATGCGAGCGCGATGTCCTTGGTCGGCGGCGTCGACGGCGCATCGTTCGACTACCTGGAGGTCGCCGAGTCGCTCGCGACCCACGGGAGCGACGTGACGGCCGACCTGCGCGAGCTCTGGCTGCGCGCGCTGTTCTTCACGACGGTCAACAACACCGATGATCACCTGCGGAACCACGGCTTCCTTCACGCGCGTGGCGGATGGCGCTTGGCGCCGGCCTTCGACGTCAACCCCGACCTGTACGACCGTGCTCCGGCCACCTCGATCGGCTTCGTCAGCGCGGATCGGGTGAGCCGCTTCGAGGCGCTGATCGACGTGGCTGCCGAGTTCGGCATGTCGGCCGCGGATGCCGGTGATGCGATGGAAGTCGTGGCCGCGGTCGTCGACCGGTGGCGCGAGGCAGCGGCCCGGAACGGGATCGGGGAGCGCGGGCAACAGCAGTTCAGGGATGTCTTCGACTCCGGCACGCGGCTCGTCCGCGAGGTGCGTGCCTCGACCCGGAGCGCCTAGCACCCCTCCTGTCACCCCGTCCGGCGGGCTGCCTTCCGTGGGTAGGGCGTCTCCCGGCTCTCCTGCTGGAAGCGATGGTGGAAGTCGCCCACCACCGCGGCGACGGGCGCGTCGCGCGCGAGGATCGTCGCGACCGTCGCGGGGGCGTCCTCCGGGAGGTCCCCCTGGGCGCAGGCGCGCACGAACGCCCGCCGTTCGTCGCCCTGGTACCCGTACATCGCGACGGCCAGCCAGTTCACCAGGTACGTCGCGGCATAGTCCCGGTCGTAGGCCGCGTGCTCGTCGACGAACGCGATCTCCTCCGTCGCGAGGTCGAAGCGCGAGGAGATCGCCAACCCGTAGTCGGCGAGGTAGAGCCGGTGGCCGTCGGTCAGGATGTTCTCGAAGTGGGTGTCCAGGTGCAGCAACCCGCGGCCGTTCATGAACGACACGCCTGCGCTCAGCTCGTCGTCCACCCAGGCGAGGGCCTGCTCGTCGGCCTCGCCGCCGGCGTCCATCCGGGCGCTCAGCCAGTCGTGCAGGGTCTGCGGGATGTGCTCCAGGAACAGCAGCAGGCTCGCGGACGACCCCTGCAGGTCCTCGATCCGCCGGCGCACCGCCGGTCCGCCACCCCAGTAGGTGACGGCCCGGTCCACGTCGACCAGCTCCTCGGGCAGCGGGTGGCCGCCGTCCGGCAGCACCCGTCAGAGCGGACGTGCTCCGGCTGCCGTTCGAGGTCGGTCAGGCGCACCTGCTTGACGAAGACCGGCGTGCCGTCGACGTCCAGCCGGAGGGTCTCTCCGCCGATGCCGGCACCGATCGGCACGGCGGCGTCGACGAGCTCGCGCAGCCGGTGGTCGCTGCACAGCGACAGCGCGGTGGCGACGGCGCCGTGGGTGGCCAGGCGAGCGCCTCGGGTCCTGTCGGCCGTGGTCACGGCGTGCCGGCGGGCGGGTCCGCCAGCAGGCGCTCGAGCTCGACGGCGGCAGCGTCGTCCATGACGAGCACGGAGGCGATCCCGCCCAGGACGGCACCGCGCAGCCCGGCGGCGGCCTCGGTGCCGTAGCCGATCGCGATCACCTCGGGGGTGCGGACGAGCTGGTCGAGCGTGACGCCCACGACCCGGGCGTCCAGCGGCGTGACGACGGCTCGGCCACGGGAGTCGAAGAGCCGCCCGGAGCACTCCGCGACGGCGCCGTTCTCGGTCGCGGCGCGTCGTTCGGCGTCGGTCACCTGGGGGTGGACGGTCGACCCGGTGGAGTTCCACGCCCCGATCGACACGACGGCGAGGTCGAGGCGGTCGGCCCGGTCGAGCGCCGCCGCGATCTCCGGCTGGTGCCGCATCCCTGCTGCCGTGGCCGGGTCGCCGACGAGCAGGGGGGACCAGACCGGCCAGGTGCGCACGCCCTCCATGCTGGTGAAGCGCTGGATGAGCTCGAGCGAGTTGCCGCTGCCGTGCACCGGGAGCGCACCGACGAGCTGGACGACGTCGCAGGGCGGCAGCGTCCCGAGCGTGCGGACCGCCGCCTCGATGGTCCGGGACCACGAGACCCCGACGGTCGTGCCGGCGCGGACCCGGGCGGCGACGATGCGTGCCAGCTCGCGGGCGAGCAGGTCGCGGGTGCTGTCCCGGTCGGCGCCCCCCGGGACGATCACGACCTCGTGCGCGCCGAGGCGTTCGGCCAGGAGCCGCGCGCGCCCCGCGTCGAGGTGGGCCGGCGCCGCGATCTCGATCTGCACCACACCGCTCTCCCGGGCCTCGGTGAGCAGGCGGGCGACCTGGAAGCGGGAGATCCCGCGGTGCTTGGAGATCTCCACCTTGGACCGACCGTCGAGGTAGTAGTCGGTGCTCACCTCGACGAGGAGGCGGAGGTGGTCGGGATCGGTCACGGGTCCTCGTCTCTCCTCGCGGCGACGCTGGGCGAGAGTTTGAGCGGATGGCCTTGCTCACGTGAGCATATCGGACTATGGTCGCTTCAGATGAGCAGCAAGGTTGCTCTCAGATGAGCGAACCGTCTCGACGTGAGGACAACGATGTTCCGACCATCCGGCGCGCGACGCCGACCTGACCGACGGACAGCGCCCGGTGCCGTCGCCGCGGCCACGGCGGTCGCCCTCGGACTCGCCGGGTGTGCCGGCGCAGGTGCCGTCGGCGGCGACGGTGAGCAGATCGTCGTCGCGATCGTCTCCAACCCGCAGATGCAGGACGCCATCTCCCTGCAGGACCACTTCCGTGCCGAGCACCCCGGCATCGACGTCCGGTTCGTCAGCCTCCCGGAGAACGAGGCGCGGGCGAAGATCACCGCGTCCGTCGCGACGGGCGGCGGCGAGTTCGACGTCGTGATGATCTCCAACTACGAGACGCCGATGTGGGCCGAGAACGGCTGGATCGAGAACCTCCAGCCGTACGCCGACGCCACCGAGGGCTACGAGCCCGACGACTTCGTGCCCAGCGTCCGGGAGGCCCTGTCGGTGGACGGAGACCTCTACTCGGTGCCGTTCTACGGGGAGTCGTCGTTCCTCGCCTACCGCCAGGACGTGTTCGACGAACGGGGCCTGGAGATGCCCGAGCGTCCCACGTGGGACGACGTCCGCGACCTCGCCGCCGAGCTGCACGACCCGGCCCGGGACTTCTCGGGCGTCTGCCTGCGCGGGCTGGCCGGCTGGGGCGAGGTCATGGCCCCGATGGGCACCGCCATCAACACCTTCGGCGGGCGCTGGTTCGACGAGGGCTGGAACGCCCGCCTCGACAGCCCCGAGGTCCGCGAGGCGGTCGAGACGTACGTCGACACGGTCCAGCGGTACGGGCAGCCCGGGGCCGCGACCTCCGGGTTCGGTGACTGCCTCACCCGGTTCTCCCAGGGCAACGCGGCCATGTGGTACGACGCGACCTCGATGGTCTCCAGCGTCGAGGACCCGGCGTCGTCGAACGTCGCCGGCGACGTCGGCTACGCCCCGGCCCCCGTCAGCGAGACGGACGCGGCCGGGTGGCTCTACTCCTGGTCGCTGGCGATCCCGTCGACGTCCGAGCACAAGGACGCGGCGTGGGACTTCGTGTCCTGGATGACCGACCAGGACTACATCGAGCTCGTGGGCGAGGAGCTGTCCTGGGAGCGGGTGCCGCCGGGGAGCCGGCTGTCCACCTACGAGCTGCCCGAGTACGCCGAGGTCTCCGCGGCCTACGCCGACGCCACGTTGCGCTCGATGGGCGAGGCGACCCAGGACAACACGATGGTCGAACCCGTCCCGTACCCGGGCATCCAGTTCGTGGGCATCCCGGAGTTCCAGGATCTCGGCACGCGGGTCGGCCAGCAGATGTCGGCCGCGATCGCGGGGCAGCAGACCGTCACCGAGGCGCTCGAGCAGTCCCAGTCCTACGCCGAGACCGTCGCCGAGACCTATCGGGACGAGGCCGACGCCGCAGCCACCACCGACGGAGGCTCCTGATGACCACGCTCACGACCCAGGCGGCGAGCGCGCGCCGCGCGCAGGAGCAGCGCGCCGCGCGCGCCGAGCACACGATGAGCCGCGCCGAGCGCTGGCGCCGCCGGGGACCGCTGCTGCCGGCGCTGCTCTTCACGATCGTCGTCACGCAGATCCCGTTCCTCGTGACGATCTGGTACTCGCTGCACTCGCGCAACCTGCTGCGCCCCGACTCCGACCTGTTCGTCGGGTTCGCCAACTACGGGGACATCGTCGGCGACTCGACGTTCCGCGGCGCGGCGGTGAACTCGGTCGTCATCACGCTGGGGTGCGTGCTGGTCGCGATGGCCCTGGGCATCGTGCTCGCGCTGCTCCTCGACCGGCCGTTCCGCGGGCGGGGCGTGGCCCGGACGTTGCTCATCACCCCGTTCCTCATCATGCCCGTCGCGAGCTCGGTGCTCTGGTCGATGGCGATGCTCAACCCGACGTACGGCCTGTTCAACTGGACGCTGGGCCTCGTCGGGATCGACCCGGTGGACTGGACGTCGACGTACCCGATCGTCGCGATCCTCATGGCGCTCGTGTGGCAGTGGACGCCGTTCATGATGCTGCTCGTCCTCGCCGGCCTGCAGGCGCAGCCGAAGGACGTCCTCGAGGCGGCGTCGGTCGACGGCGCCGGCCCGTGGCGCACGTTCACGTGGATCACGATGCCGCACCTGCGCCGCTACGTGGAGCTGGGCGTGCTGCTCGGGATCATCTACGTGGTCAACACGTTCGACCAGATCTACCTCATGACGGCGGGCGGGCCCGGCACGGCGAGCGCCAACCTGCCCTTCTACATCTACCAGCGCGCGTTCCTCGGCTTCGACGTGGGCCAGGCCGCCGCGATGGGTGTGGTCGTCGTGATCGCGACGATCTTCGTCGCGATGGCCGCGCTGCGCCTCATCTTCCGCAGCTTCGACGTCAAGGAGCGCTCATGACCACCACCGCACCGGCCCCGACCTCCTCACGGCCCGCCGCGCCCGGCGGTGCGCGGCGTCCCCGCCGTCGGACCACGGGCACGCTCCTGACGGCTCTCACGTGGATCCTGGCCATCGGGTTCTTCTTCCCCGTCGCCTGGATGGCGATGACGGCCTTCAAGCAGGAGAGCCAGGCGTCGTCGAACCCGCCCACGTTCTTCTTCGAGCCCACGCTCGACCAGTTCCGCGCCGTCGTCGGCGAGTCGGGCACCTACGTGGCGAACTCCCTCATCGCGACCGGGTTCTCGACGATGCTGGTGCTGCTGCTCGGTGTCCCGGCCGCCTACGCCCTGTCGATCCGGCCGGTGGAGAAGGTCGGCGACGTGCTGTTCTTCTTCATCTCGACGAAGATGCTGCCGGTCGTGGCGGTCATCGTCCCGATCTACGTCATCGCGGGCCAGCTGAAGGTCCTGGACAACATCTGGACCCTGGTGGTGCTCTACACGGCGATGAACCTGCCGATCGCCGTGTGGATGATGCGCTCGTTCCTCCAGGAGGTGCCCGCCGAGGTCCTCGAGGCGGCGTCGGTCGACGGTGCGGGGCTGCTGCGGACCATGCGCTCCGTCCTGCTGCCGATGGTCGCGCCGGGCATCGCCGCGACCGCGCTCATCTGCGTGATCTTCGCGTGGAACGAGTTCTTCTTCGCGCTGAACCTCACCGCCTCGCAGGCGGCCACCGTGCCGCTGTTCATCGTCTCGACGATGACGAGCGAGGGTCTGTTCCTCGCCCGGCTGTGCGCCGCGGCCCTGCTGGCCTCGTTGCCGGTCATCATTGCCGGGTGGATCGCTCAGAAGCAGCTCGTGCGCGGTCTGTCGATGGGCGCCATCAAGTAGCCGACCGGTCCTCCCGCGGGGCGAGGAGCAGGTCGACGAGGGCCTCGAGGCGACGGGCGGGCGCAGGCGCGGGTTCGTCCGCGCCGCCCGTCGACCGTTCGAGGAGGTCCGTCCGTCCGGCGGCGTCCTCGGCGGACATCAGCAGGTCGACGGCCGTGGGCATGTCCACGACGAACCGGAGCCCCAGGCTGTCGAGGATGCGCTCGAGCACGGCGCCCACCTCTGCCCGGATCCGCCGGTGCTCCGTCAGGTAGAGCTCGGCCACGGCGGGGTCGCGCAGCGCGAGGAGCTCGAACTCGGCGGCCACCAGGCACCACTGCCGGCGCGCCCCGCCGTCCGGTCGGACGGCCGCCATGACGGTGCCCAGGGAGGCGCGGAACCCCTCCGGCGTGGCCAGGCTGTCGGCGTCGAGCGTCTCGACGGCCTGCTCGAGCGCCCGGAGCTGACGCTTGGCGTCGCGCTGCATGAGCGCGAGGAACAGCTCCTCCTTGGAGGCGAAGTTGGAGTAGAACGCACCGCGCGTGAAACCGGCCGCCTCGCAGACGGCCTCGATGGAGGTCGCCTGCATCCCGACCTCGGCGAACACGTCGAGCGCCGCGTCGAGCAGGCGCTCCCGGGTGCGCTCACGGCGCGGGGAACGCACGCTGGTGGCGTGCTCGGTGGTGGTCACGGCGGGTCCTCCTCGGTCTGGCGGTAGACCCACTCTAGCCAATACACCGCTGTATCGGATACGTTTCTGTATCGGATACAGTGCCGTATCGGATCGTTCGTCGATCGACCACCCGTCCCCCCGGCACCCGGGAGCATCCTGTGTCCTCCGTCCTGTACTCGCTCGGCCGCTGGGCCGTGGGCGCGCGCCGCCTCGTCGTCATGGCCTGGCTCGGGATCCTCGTGGTCACCGGGGCGGGTGGCGCCTTCGTCTTCCAGGGGTTCGACAACTCCATCACCATCCCGGGGACGGAGTCCCAGCAGGCGCTCGACCAGCTCTCCGCGACGTTCCCCGAGGTGAGCGGCTCCTCCGCCCAGGTGGTCGTCGTCGCGCCCGACGGCGGCTCCGTCCAGGACGACGCGGTCCGCGGCCCCGTCGAGGACGCCGCCGACGAGATCGCCGACCTCGACGAGGTCGCCGCCGTCGCGACGCCCTACGACGAGCAGGCCGCGTCCCCGGTCAGCGACGACGACACGGCCGCGATCGTCACCGTCCAGCTCGACGGCGACTCGATGTCGGTCAGCGACGCCACCAAGGACGACCTCGCCGAGATCACCGACGAGCTCGCGGCGGCGCTGCCCGCCGGGTCCCAGGCCGAGCTCGGCGGCGAGCTCTTCGCGACCGAGCTGCCGCACCTGAGCATCGTCGAGGTCGTCGGCGTCGTGGTCGCCCTCATCGTGCTGCTGTTCACCCTGGGCTCGTTCGTCGCCGCCGGGTTGCCCCTCGTCAACGCGCTGCTCGGCGTCGGCGTGTCGATGCTGCTGCTCCTCGCCGCCACGGTGTTCGGGCCGATCAACTCCACGACGCCCATGCTCGGACTGATGCTGGGGCTCGCCGTCGGCATCGACTACGCCCTGTTCATCGTCTCCCGGCACCAGGAACAGCTCCGTGACGGGCTCGACGTGCGCGAGTCCGTCGCCCGGGCGACCGCCACGGCCGGGTCGGCCGTGATCTTCGCCGGGCTCACCGTCATGATCGCCCTGGTCGGCCTCGGCGTCGCGGGCATCCCCTTCCTCAGCGTCATGGGCATCGCCGCCGCCGCCGCCGTCGGCATCGCCGTGCTCGTCTCCCTCACTCTGCTGCCCGCGCTGCTCGCGATGGCCGGCGACCGGCTCCGTCCTCGCCCGCGGAAGCGCCGCGCCTCGCGCCGCGCCTCGCGCCGCGCCTCGCGCCGCGCGGAGCGAGCCGGCCAGGAGACGGCGCCCGACGGCGGCACCGAGCACAACCGGTTCTTCGCGGGCTGGGTCCGCGGCGTCACGAAGGCCCCGGTCGCCACGGTCGCGATTGTCGTGGTCGCGCTCGGCGCGCTCACGCTCCCGGCGGCGAACCTGCGCCTCGCGCTGCCCGACGCCGGGTCGCTGCCCGAGGACTCCTCGGCCCGCCAGACGTACGACCTGGTCAGCGATCACTTCGGCGACGGGTTCAACGGGCCGCTCATCGTCACGGGCTCGATCATCACCAGCACCGACCCGGTCGGGCTCATGGACGACCTCGCCGCGGAGATCGAGGACCTGCCCGGCGTCGCGGACGTCCCTCTGGCCACCCCGAACCCGTCGGCGGACACCGGCATCATCCAGGTGGTGCCCGAAGGCGCGCCGGACTCCGAGGAGACCAAGGCGCTCGTCGCCGAGATCCGGTCCCTGCACGACCACTTCCTCGACGAGTACGGCGTCGACTTGGCCGTCACGGGGTTCACCGCCGTCGGCATCGACGTCTCGGACAAGCTCGGCGACGCCCTCGTGCCCTTCGGGCTCGTCGTCGTCGGCCTGTCGCTGCTCCTGCTGACCATGGTGTTCCGCTCGGTCTGGGTCCCGGTCAAGGCGACGCTCGGTTACCTGCTGAGCGTCGGCGCCGCGTTCGGCGCGGTCACGCTCGTCTTCGAGGACGGCGTGTTCGCCGAGGCATTGAACGTCACCCGGCTCGGCCCGGTGATCAGCTTCATGCCGATCATCCTCATGGGTGTGCTGTTCGGGCTCGCCATGGACTACGAGGTGTTCCTCGTCTCGCGCATCCGTGAGGACTACGTGCACAACGGCGGCCGGGCACGCCAGGCGATCCTCACCGGCTTCCAGGGGTCCGCCAAGGTCGTCACCGCGGCCGCGATCATCATGTTCAGCGTTTTCGTCGCGTTCGTGCCGGAGGGCGACATGACGCTCAAGCCCATCGCCCTCGGGCTCGCCGTCGGTGTCGCCGTCGACGCGTTCGTCGTCCGGATGGTGCTCGTGCCCGCGGTCCTCGCGCTGCTCGGCGACAAGGCGTGGTGGATGCCCCGCTGGCTGGACCGTGCCCTGCCGACCTTCGACGTCGAGGGCGAGGGCCTCGCCAAGGAGCTGCGGCTCGCCGCGTGGCCCGGCACCCGCCCCGACGGCCGGGCGGACGCCGTCGTGGTCCGCGACCTCGAGGTCGCCGGCCCCCGGGGACCCGGGCGCGGCGAGCCCCCGCTCGTCGGCCCGGTGAGCGTCCGCGTGCCCGACGGCGGCACCCTCGCCGTGCACGGCGACGCGGCCGCACCGGTGAACGCGTTCCTGCTGGCCGTCGCCGGCCGGCTGCGCCCCGACGCAGGCGTGGCGAAGGTCGCCGGCCTGGTGCTGCCCGAGCGCGCGCCGGCGGTGCGTTCCCGTGTCGCCGTGGTCGACGCCGTCCAGGAGGACGGCGACCCGGCCGCCGCGGTCACCGCCGCCGTCCGGCAGGGCGCCACGATCGTCGTCGTCGACCGCACCGACGTCGTCGCCGACCGGCCTGCGCGCGCGGCCCTCGCGACGGCCCTGTCCGGCGCGCACGCCGCCAACGCCACGCTGCTGGTGGGAGCCACCGGCGTCGTCGCCACCGACCTGCTGCCCGCCGACACCGCCGTCCTCGACGTCGGTGCCGGATGGGGCGCCGCCGCGACGCTGCACGGCGGTGACGAGCCACCACCGGTGCCCGAGCACGACCCGACCGGCGGCACGTCGCACGCCGGGACCACCGAGACCACCGACGCCACCACAGAGGAGGTGCGGGCATGAACCGCGTCACGCAGAACCCCTGGACGATCGCGCTCGTCGCGCTCCTGCCCGTCCTGGTGCTCGGCATCCTGCTCGCGGCGCTGTGGAACCCCATGGACCGCCTCGACACGGTGCCGGCCGCCATCGTCAACGAGGACGAGCCCGTCGAGGTGGACGGCCAGACGGCGCCCCTCGGGCGGCAGCTCGCCGCCGGGCTGGTGGACGGCGGCACCGAGGACGCGGAAGGCTCCGACGTCAACTACGACTGGACGATCACCGACGCCGAGCACGCCACCGACGGGCTCGCCGACGGCACCTACGCCGCCGTCGTCACCATCCCCGAGGACTTCTCCGCGGCGGCGACGTCGTTCGGCTCCGAGGACGCCGACGACGCCCGCCAGGCGACGATCGACATCGCCACGCCGCCCGGCGGACGCGTGGTCGACGACGCGCTCGCCCGGGTCGTGGCCACGACCGCGACCTCGGTCATGGGCTCGACCCTCACGGAGACCTACGTCGACAACGTCCTCGTCGGCTTCAACACGCTCTCCGAGGGGATCGGCGAGGCTGCCGACGGCGCCGGCGAGCTCGCCTCCGGGGCGGGCGACGCCGCGTCCGGTGCGGGCGACCTGTCCGACGGCGCGGGGCAGCTCGCCGACGGTGCGGGCGAGTACGCCGCGGGCGTGGGCCAGGCGGCGTCCGGCGCGGATGAGCTCGCCGGTGGCGCCAGCCAGTACGCCGCCGGGGTGGGCGAGGCCGCCACCGGTGCGGACCAGCTCGCCGACGGTGCCGGCGAGCTGGCCGGTGGTGTCGCCGGCCTGGCCGACGGCGCCCGGTCGCTGTCCGACGGCGCCCAGCAGGTCGCCGACGGTGCGACCGGCCTGGCGGACGGTGCGCAGGAGAGCGCCGCCGGTGCCGGGCAGCTGGCCGGTGGCGCGAGCGACCTCGCGGACGGCGTCGACCGTGTCGCCGGAGGTGCGGACGAGCTCGCGACGGGTCTTCAGCAGCTCGCCGAGCGGGCCGGCGGGCTGCCCGAGCAGACCAGGACCTCCGCCGACACGGTGCAGGGGCTCGCCGACGGGCTCGCCTTCGCGATGGCGTGCGAGGCAGACCCGAGCACGCCCGGTTGCGAGCAGGCGCCCTCCGTCGGCGACATCCAGTCAGGCCTGCAAGAGCTGGCGACCGGCATGGAACAGGGCGTCGGAACGCCGGGCAGCGCGACGAGCGACCCGACCGGCTCCTATGCGCTGACCGAGGGGATCGCCGCGCTGAGCGCCGGCGCCGACGAGCTGGCGGCGGGCACCGACGGCCTGGCGACGGGCGCTGACGAGCTCGCGACGGGGACCGAAGGTCTCGCCGGCGGCCTCGACGAGCTCGCGTCGGGCGCGGACCAGGTCGCCACGGGCGCCTCCGGGGTGGCGGACGGGGCCTCCGGCCTGGCGGACGGTGCCGGACAGCTCGCCACGGGTGCGTCCGGGGTGGCGGACGGGGCCTCCGGGCTCTCGGACGGCGTCTCCCGGCTCGACACGGGTGCGCAGGGACTGGCCACGGGTGTCTCGCAGTTCGCCGCCGGTGTCGACCAGCTCGACGCGGGGGCCCAGGAGCTGGCCACGGGCACGGAGGGTCTGGCGGACGGAGCCTCCGGGCTGGCGGACGGCGTCGACCAGCTCGCGTCGGGCACCGACGACCTCGCCGACGGCCTCGTCGAGGCCCAGGAGGGCATCCCGACGTACTCCGACGGCGAGCGGGAGAACCTCGCGAGCGTGGTGTCGGCACCGGTGGCCGCACCGGGGGTCGACGACCTGTCGACGGGTGCGACGGGCCCGCTGTTCGCCGTCGTCGCGCTGTGGCTCGGAGCCCTGGGCATGCTCACGGTCTTCCCGCCCGTGGCGGCCCGCGCGCTCGGGTCGACGCGGTCCGCCCTGCGGCTGACGCTCGACGCCCTCGCGGTGCCGGCCGCGGTCGGTGCGGGCACCGGGGCCGTGGTCGGCGCGATCCTGGCCGGGGTCGAGGGACTGTCGCCGGTCGGCTGGGTCGGCTCGATCCTGCTCGGCGCGCTGGTCTCCGTGGGCTTCGTCGCCGTCCACCTGGGCTTCCTGGCCTGGCTGGGGAACGTGGGCCGGGGCATCAGCCTGCTGATCGCGGTGCTCATGATCGGCACCGGCGTCGTGGCCACCGTGCCCGACGTCCTCGTCTCGGTCGCGGACGCCCTGCCGACCGGAGCGGCACGGGACGCGCTCGCCGCCGCCGTCCTGCCCGAGGTCGGCGGCCTCGGCGGGGCGACGACCGTGGTGGTGCTGTGGGGGCTCGTCGGCCTCGGTCTCGGTGTGGGGGCCGCCGCGCGGGCGCGCCGGACCCGGGTCGCCGCGCTGCTGCGCGCCTGACCTCAGCAGTGCGTGCGCGGGTGCTCCGTCACGAGCCGCCGCGCACGCACGCTGCCGTCGTCCGTGGCGTCGTGCCACCGGGCCACCAGGGCAGCGTCGGCCTGCCAGCGCGCCCCTTTGTCCAGGTGAGCGACCTGACGGTAGGCCAGGAGCGCCGCGAGGTCGTGGTTCAGGGCCCAGTCGACCGCGGAGCGGACGTCGTCGATCGTCGGATTCCTCATCACTTGCTTGAGAGGGGCGAGAGGGCGTTTCGTGACGCGGAGCGGGTGAAATTTCTCGACCGCCGTGCGGATGTCCTGTCGGCGTGCCGCACCGGTGCCGCTCGCCCGGGCACGTCAGACTCCCACCATGGACCTCACGCATGCCCGCGAGACGAAGGCGCAGCTCGCCGACTACGCCCGTGACCTGGCTGAACGCTACGGGGCGGCGGTCGGCCCTCTGCTGGCCGACGGCGGCGCCGACACCGCGGTCCGGGCCCCGACAATCGCGATCGGCATCGCCCCGTCCGCCGACCCCGGGGAGTTCGAGATCGCTGTGCGCTACCGGCTCGGCGTGCCCGCGGCGCGCGCCGTCGTGCGCAAGGTGGTCGCGGAGGCGGGCGAGGCTCCGGACGTGCGCCGCACCGGCCGGATCCGCCGGCTCGGACCGGGACGCCGGGGGAGTGTGCGGGCGGACGTCCTGCAGCCGCAGCCGCCGGTCGCCACGGCCCAGGCCGTCGGGGAGACGGGCCGCGTCCGCCCGTTGCGTCCCGGGGTGTCGGTCGCGCACGTCGACGTGACGGCGGGGACGCTGGGCGGGTTCGTCGTCGCTGCGCCCGGCACGGACTCCGGCACGGCCCCGGGTACCGTCGTCCCGGTCCTGCCGGGCGGGCCGGACGCGCTGTACGTGCTGTCGAACCGTCACGTGCTCGACGGCGTCCCGGGCGACGGGGTCCTGCAGCCCGGCCCGGCGGACGGCGGGACGGACCCCGACGACCGCGTCGGCACGGTGGCCGCCGTCGTGCCCCTCGCGCGCGGCGAGCGGGCCTCGGTCGACGCGGCGCTCGCCCTGCTCGACGACCCGCAGGTGGACCTCGACTACCCGGTCGGTCGCATCACGACGACGGCGGCCGCGGTGCCGGGCGACACGGTCGAGAAGATCGGTCGCACCACCGGGCACACGCACGGCCGCGTCTCCGCGATCGAGATGGACGACGTGCTGGTCGGGTACGGCCCGGAGCTCGGGGTGCTGGCGTTCGACGGCCAGATCGAGGTCGAGTCGACCTCGACGGGGCCGTTCTCCCGCGGCGGTGACTCCGGATCCCTCGTCTACCGGTCCGACGGCGTCGCGCTCGGGCTGCTGTTCGCCGGCTCGGAGACCGGGGGGACGGGCGGGACCGGGCTGACCTACGTCAACCCGATCGACACGGTGCTCGACGCGTTGGGCGTGCGGCTGCGCTGATCGCGCCCACGGCGTGCCCCGGGCCGCTCATGCCCACCGAGGCACGGGGGAGCGGGCCTCGCCCAGGGGCACGAACACGCTGTACCGGTCGCCGCGGTAGCTGAACCGCGAGTGGATGAGCGGGATGTCCTCGGCGTACGTGCGGCGCTCGATGCGCATGACGGCGTGGGTCGTGCCCATCGCCAGCAGCCGGCGTTCGTCGGCGGTGGCGTCCGCGGCCGTGATGGTCTCCTCGCCGCCGGTCGGGAGGTGTCCCCGGTCGCGCAGCGCCTGGTCCAGGGACTCGGGCACGCCGTCGTCGAGGAGGTCCGGCGCGAGGGCGGCCGGGATCCAGGCGTCCTCCACGGCCCACGGCTCGCCGTCGGCGGTGCGGACCCGCAGCACCCGGTGGGCGGGGTCCCCGACGGCGAGCGCCAGCAGCTCCGCGACGGCGGCGGGGCACGGGGTGGTGCGAGCCTCCAGCACGTGGGAGGCCGGCGTCATGCCGCGGCGGCGCACCTCCTCGCCGAACGTCGTCAGCCGCATCTCCAGGTCGGCGCGCGGCGGTGCGACGAACGTGCCGCGCCCCTGCGAGCGTTCGAGGACGCCCTCGATGACGAGCGCGTCGATCGCCTGGCGCACGGTGGTGCGCGAGACGCCGAGCTGCCGGGTCAGGGCGCGCTCGGACGGGACGGCGTCGCCGACGGCGAGCTCCCGGGCGACGAGGTCGGCCAGGTGGGAGCGGACGGCGAGGTACTTGTGCGCCATCGACGTCTCAGCCGTCGACCCGGAGCAACGGGTCGCCGGCGGTGACCACGGTGCCGGGGGCGGCGACGAGGTGCACCGTCTCCGGAGCGGCCTCGAGCACGACGACGGGGCACACCGCGGCGAGCCCGGCGGCGCGGACCGCCTCGGGGTCCCACTCGACGAGCGGGTCGCCGGCGCGGACCGTGGCCCCCTCGGTGACGCGGACCGAGAACCCGTCGCCGGCGAGGCGCACGGTGTCGACCCCGAGGTGGACGAGCACGGCGGGCCCGTCCGGCACCTGCACCACGCAGGCGTGCGGGTGCAGCTTGACCACCGTGCCGTCGACGGGGGAGACAGCGGTGCGGCCCACCGGTTCCACGGCGGTGCCCGGGCCGACCATCCCCTCGGCGAAGACGGGGTCGGGGACGTCGGCGACGGGGACGACGGTCCCGCTGACGGGGGAGCGGACGGAGAGGGGCATCGGACTCCTGGAGGTACCTGCGGCGTGCCGGATATTGACACAGGGTGCCGCATCGGCCACTGTGCGAGCCAATGGTCCCGTGCGCACGCCGGACGGCGCGGCGCCGGGCGGACGGAGGTCACTGTCGATGAGCACGACCCTCACCGGTGCGCCGGTCAGCCCCGGGCGGGCGGCGGGCCCGGCCGTCACGATGCCCGACCCGGTGCCGGAGCCGCGCACCACGCGACTGGCGAGCGCCGACGTCGAGGCCGCCGTCGAGCACCTGACCGCCGCGGCCGCGACCGTGCGGGACGACCTGACGGAGCGTGCCGGCCACGTGACCGGCACCGCGGCCGACCTCCTGGCGGTGACGGCCGCCATCGCCGCCGACCCCTCGCTCGCGGCCGACGCCGAGCGCCTGGTCCGCGCCGACCGGCTGACGCCGGAGCGGGCGATCTGGGACGCGGCGCGCGCCCTGGTCAAGCAGCTCGAGAAGCTGGGCCCGCCGCTGTCCGAACGGTCCCGGGACGTGCGGGACGTGCGGGACCGGATCGTCGCGGAGCTCATCGGCGTGCGGCCGCCCGGCGTGCCGCGCCCGGACCACCCGTTCGTGCTGGTCGCGGACGACCTCGCCCCGGCCGACACCGCGACGCTCGACCCCGACGTCGTGCTCGGCGTGGTCACCAGCGGCGGTGGCCCCACGTCGCACACCGCGATCCTCGCGCGTGCCCTGGGGATCCCTGCCGTCGTGGCGGTCCGGGGCGCCGAGAAGATCCAGGACGGGGAGACGGTGCTCCTCGACGGCGGGGCGGGCGTCGTGGTCCGCGACCCGGACCCGGAGACGGTGGCCGCCGCGCAGCAGCGCGAGGCCGCGCGTCGGGCGTTCGACGGGCGTGGCCGCACCGCGGACGGCACCCACGTCGAGCTGCTCGCCAACGTGGCCGACCCGGCGGGGGCGCAGGCCGCGATCGAGGCGTCGGCGGAGGGTGTGGGCCTGTTCCGCACCGAGTTCTGCTTCCTCGGGCGCAGCACCGAGCCGGCGGTCTCCGAGCAGGTGGCCGCCTACCGACGGGTCCTCGCGGCGTTCCCGGACCGCAAGGTCGTCGTCCGGACCCTCGACGCGGGCGCCGACAAGCCGCTGCCGTTCGTCACGTCCGACGGTGAGCCGAACCCTGCGCTCGGGGTCCGCGGCCTGCGCACGGCGGCGACGCACCCCGGCGTGCTGGACCGCCAGCTCCAGGCGATCGCCGTGGCGGCCGAGGCGGAGAACGCCGAGGTGTGGGTGATGGCACCCATGGTCGCCACGGCGGCCGAGACGGCGGAGTTCGTCGGTGCGTGCGCCCGGCACGGGCTGGACACGGCGGGCGTGATGATCGAGGTGCCGGCGGCGGCGCTGCGGTCGGCGGACATCTTCGCCCGTGCCGCGTTCGGCAGCCTCGGCACCAACGACCTCATCCAGTACACGCTCGCCGCGGACCGGATGCTCGGCGAGCTCGCGGGGCTCTCGACACCGTGGCAGCCGGCCGTGCTGGAGCTCGTGCGGCTCTCGTGCGAGGGCGCGGCGGCTCACGGCCGTCCCATGGGGGTGTGCGGGGAGGCTGCGGCGGACGCGACGCTCGCGCCGGTGCTGGTGGGGCTCGGCGTGCGGTCGCTGTCGATGACCCCGCGCGCGCTGGCGGACGTCGCGGCGGTGCTGGCCCGGGTGACGCTGGACGAGTGCGAGGAGCTCGCCCGGCTCGCCCTGGCCGAGCACGACCCGGTCGAGGCCCGCAACGCGGTGCGTGACGCGATCCGGCCGGTGCTCACCGACCTGGGCCTGTGAGGAACTCCTCGAGGGTGTCGAGCGCGCCGCGGGCGCGGTCCACCTCGGGCTGAGCCGCGCCGTCGGGCACCTCGACGGCGAGCGTGACCTGGGTCCCGGCGTCGGCACCGAGCGTCATGACCGCGAGGATGCTCGCGGCGTCGACCGGCGGGCTCCCGTCCCGCGAGATCCGGACGGCGACGGGCTGGTCGGCGGCGAGGCGGGTGAAGAGCGCGGCGGGGCGCGCGTGCAGACCCTCGGGGATCGCGACCACGGCGTGGCGTTCCATGACCACATCCTGCCCGACGAAGGCCCGTCCTACCGGCCTTCGCGCGCACCTGTTGACCTCAAGCGAACTTGAGATTCTAGGTTCGGATCCACCGCACAGGGCGGACCGACGAAGGGGCAGACGCATGCAGGACGACACCAGGACCCGCACGAGCGCCGCGCCGCAGCCCGAACCCGGTCCCGAGCCGGGGCCGGGCACGGCCGCGGCGCCGCCGCGCGCCGGGCGCAAGGAATGGACCGGCCTGGCCGTCCTCGCGCTGCCCGCGATGCTGCTGATGATGGACATGACGGTGCTCCACCTCGCCGTGCCGCAGCTCACGGCCGACCTGGCCCCCAGCGCGACACAGCTGCTGTGGATCACCGACATCTACGGCTTCCTCATCGCCGGGTTCCTCATCCCGATGGGCGTCCTCGGCGACCGGATCGGTCGGCGCCGGCTGCTGCTCACGGGCGCCGCCGCGTTTCTCGTGGCGTCGCTCCTCGCCGCGTTCTCGCCGAACGCCGAGCTTCTCGTCGCCAGCCGGGCGCTCCTGGGGGTCGCCGGCGCCACGCTGATGCCCTCGACCCTCGCGCTGATCCGCAACATGTTCCACGACCCGGCGCAGCGCACGTTCGCCGTCTCGCTGTGGATGCTGAGCTTCATGGTGGGTGGGGCCGTCGGTCCGCTCGTCGGCGGCGCCCTGCTCGAGCACTTCTGGTGGGGGTCGGTGTTCCTCGTCGGCGTCCCCGTCATGCTGCTGCTGCTCGTCGCCGGTCCACTCCTGCTCCCCGAGCACCAGGACCCCGCACCCGGCCGCGTCGACCTGACGAGCGCGGCGCTGCTCGTCGTCGCGATCCTCGCGACCGTCTACGGGCTCAAGGAGCTGGCCTTCCACGGTGCGACGGTCGGCTCGATCGCGGCGACGCTCCTCGGTGCCGGGCTGCTCGTCGTGTTCGTGCGCCGCCAGCGGCGCAGCAGCGCACCGATGATCGACCTCACGCTGTTCTCCCGCGCGAGCTTCAGCGCGTCCCTCGCGCTCGTCGCACTCGGCACCTTCGCGATGATGGGCTTCAACCTCTTCGTGGCGCAGTACCTGCAGCTCGTCGCCGGGCTCAGCCCGCTGGTCGCCGGCCTGTGGACCCTGCCAGGGACCCTCGGCGGCATCGTCGGGGCGCTGGGCGCCGCCGCGGCCGTGAGCAAGGTCCGGCCCGCGTTCGTCATGGCGACGGGGCTGGCCGTCAGCGGCGGTGGCTTCGCGCTGTTCCTGCTGGCCGACTCCGCGGCGGGGCTGCCGATCGTCGTCGTCGGGTCGGTCGTGGCGTTCGTCGGCCTGTCACCGGTCGCGGTGCTCGGCACCGACCTCGTCCTGAGCACCGCCCCGCCGGAACGGGCCGGTGCGGCGTCGGCCATCTCCGAGACCGGCAACGAGCTCGGTGGTGCTCTCGGCCTCGCGGTGCTCGGCAGCATCGGCACCGCCGTCTACCAGTACCTGATGGTGGAGTCCGGCGCGCTCCTCGGCGACGTGCCCGACGCCGCGACCGAGACCCTCGGTGCCGCCCGCGCGATCGCCGTCGACCTGGGCGGTGAGCAGGGCGCCGCACTGCTCGCAGCGGCTCGCGACGCGTTCACGTCCGGCCTGCACGTCGCCGCAGCGGTGTGCGCCGTCCTGGTCGTCGCGCTCGCCGGGGTCGCCCTCGCGACGCTCCGCCAGGTCCCCGCCGGTGGCGGCACGGGGGAGGAGCACTGAGACGCGTTCGGCGGTCGAGCGGTCAGGCGGTCGGTTCAGGCGGCCGCGCGGTCGATGGCGAGCTCGATGCCGTCGAGCAGGCGGTCGAGCGTCGTGTCGAAGGAGGCGTGCCCGGTGTCGAAGCCGCCGGCCTCCCAGACGCGGGTCATGGTGGGGTAGCGCTCGGGGTCGAAGTAGGTGCCCCAGAACGTCGACATCGAGTCCCAGTAGTCGTCGTTGCTCAGCCCGGACTCCGAGCCCTCGGACTGCTCGGCCACGGTGGCGCGCGCGACGCCGCGCACGTAGGTGTCCACGAGGCCGATCACCTCGACCACGCGGGTGGCCGGCAGGCCGGCGCCGACGAGCACGCGCAGCCCGGCCTCCTCGGCGTCGAGCACGTGCGGGGCCAGCGGCAGGCGCCACATGTTGGTCTGCAGGATCCACGGGTGGCGCAGGTAGAGGTCGCGGTGCTCGCGGGCGTACCGGGTCATGGCGGTGCGCCACGGCCGGCCCTCGTCGGCCAGCTCGAGCTCGGCGAAGGCGCGGTCGACCATGAGGTCGACGAGCTCGGTCCGTCCGGGGACGTAGGTGTAGAGCGTCATGGCGCCGACGCCGAGCCGGGCGGCCACCTTGCGCATGGAGAGCCCGTCGAGCCCGGCCTCGTGGACGACGGCGGTCCCGGCCTCGACGACCTCGTCGAGGGTGAGGCGCGCCTTGCGCCCGCGGGAGGAGGGCTGGGGCGGGTCCCAGAGCAGGGCAAGCCGCCGCTCAGCATCGGAGGGTGTGGTCGCGGTGCTCGTCATGATTCCTCGCTCCGGGGTTCCGCCGCATTCTCGTACAGTGTATGCTCAATCCGCGGCATCATTTCGGTACAACGTACGGGAGGCGGTCCAGATGATCCGAGCGAGAGGTCTGGCCAAGACCTTCACGCGGGGCAAGGAGAGGGTAGAGGCCGTCAAGGGGATCGACGTCGACGTGTCCGAGGGCGAGCTCGTCGCCTTCCTCGGCCCCAACGGAGCGGGCAAGTCGACCACTCTGCGGATGCTGACCTCCCTGCTGCAGCCCACCGCCGGCACCGCCACGGTGGCCGGGTACGACGTCGGCACGCATCCCGCGCAGGTGCGCGCCCGCCTCGGCTTCATCGGCCAGGGCAACGGGGGCGGCTTCAGCTACCAGGTGCGCGACGAGCTGCACAACCAGGGCCGCTTCTACGGGCTCTCCCCGGCCGAGTACAAACGCCGGGCCTCGGAGCTCGTCGAGGCGCTCGAGCTGGGCGGGCTCGAGAAGCGGACCGTCCAGTCGCTCTCCGGCGGTCAACGGCGGCGGCTCGACGTCGCCCTCGGCCTGATGAACCACCCGCCGCTGCTGTTCCTCGACGAGCCGAGCACCGGGCTCGACCCGCACGCGCGCGCCAACCTGTGGGACCACATCGTCGCGATGCGCGAGCGGTACGGGATGACGATCGTGCTCACCACGCACTACCTCGACGAGGCCGACGACATGGCCGAGCGCGTCGTCGTCATCGACCACGGCGAGATCATCGCCGACGCCCGCCCGGACGTGCTCAAGCGCGAGCACGCTGACGACGTCCTCACGCTCACCGTGCGCGGCGGGCCGTCCGAGGCGGTCCGCGCGGCGCTCGCCGCCGTCGTCGGACCGGGCGCCCCGCACCCCGGCGAGGTCACGGTGCCCGACGGCGGTGCCCCGGACGCGGAGGGCGACCTGCGGGTCCGGGTGGCCACCACGCACGGTGCGGACCGCCTGCCCGAGGCCATCGAGGCGCTGCGGCTGGCCGGTCTGACCACGACGTCGGCGACGGCCAAGCAGGCCAGCCTCGACGACGTCTTCCTCAACCTGACCGGGCGCAGCCTGCGCGAGGAGGCGGCAGCATGAGCGCACAGACGGAGGCCGGCACGGGACCGGCCGTGCACGAGGAGGCCCGCATCGTGGTGCGGACCGGGCCGGGCAAGTTCGTGGCGGACACCCGCGCGGTGTTCACGCGCGAGATCCTGCTGATGCTGCGCGACCCGTTCACGCTCATCTTCTCGCTGCTGCAGCCGCTGGTGTTCCTGGGGCTGTTCGCCCCGCTGCTCACCGGCACGTTCGGCGGGACCGGGATGTCCACGGCGGACACCCTGCAGTGGTTCGTGCCGGGCGTGATCGTCATGATCTCCCTGTTCGGCACCTCGATGACCGGCTCGAACCTGCTGTACGAGCTGATGACCGGGTCCTACGAGCGGGTGCTCGCCACGCCGCTCGACCGCTCGGCGATCCTGGTGGGGCGTGCGCTCAAGGAGTTCGCGCCCCTCGTGGTCCAGGGGCTGCTCATCGCGGTGCTGTGCCTGCCGTTCGGGTTCCGGTTCAACCCGGTGCATGCGGTGGCCGCGCTGGTGCTCCTGGGTATCTTCGGCGTCGGGGTCGGGGCGCTGTCCTACGCCCTCGGGCTGGCCGCCAAGAACCGTGAGTGGCTGTTCTGGGGCGTGCAGCAGGCACTGATCTTCCCGCTGCTGATCCTCTCCGGGATGATGCTGCCGCTGGAGGCCGGCCCGGGCTGGATGCAGGTCGCGGCACGCTTCAACCCGCTGACGTACATCGTCGACGCGGAGCGGGCGCTGTTCGCCGGGGACGTCGCGGACCCCGTGGTGCTGTGGGGTCTGGTCGCCGCCGCGGTGACGTGCGCGGGCGGCCTGCTCGTCGGCATCCGCACCACTCGCCGCCACACCTGACCGAGTGTTGTGGGCGGGAATTCTGGCCGGCTTTGTACCTGACAAACGGCGTTTGAGCCTAGAATTCTCGCCCACAACGGTGAGTGGCCGGTGCCGGTCAGCGGATGCCGACATGGAAGCGCACCTCGTCGCTCCGGTGTAGTGCGCGGTAGTGCTCGAACGGCACGCCGTCACCGTCCCAGGCGACCGACTCGATCGAAAGCACCGGCTGCCCCGCCGTGAGCTCGAGGAGCGCCGCACTGTCGGGCGAGGGTATGACAGCACTGATCCAGCGGTCGGCGCCGCTGGGCTGGACTCCGAAGTTGCGGCGCAGGTGCTCGTAGAGAGAGCGATTGACGAGGTTCGCGCGGGTGAGCGTCGGAAACCGTCGGGTGGGCAGGACGGTGTCGACGAGAAGCCAGGGGGTTCCGTCCACGCGGCGAAGTCGTCGGAGTCGCACGACCGGATCGCCGATCGCCAGTCGCAGCATGGCTGCTTCGTTCGCCTCTGCGGTCCCGGCCTCGAACGTGAGCACCTGGGTCGTCACCGTACGCCCCGCCGCTGTGAGGTCGTCGGACGACCCGGTCGTCGAACCGATGAACTTGAGATCTGGGCGCTGCGGTGAGACGAACGAGCCGCGTGCCCGCACCTTGTAGATCAGGCCGGCGCGGACGAGCTCGGCGAGTGCTTCACGCACGACCGTGCGCGAGACCCCGAAGCGGTCGATGAGCTCGGACTCGGAGGGGAGCGCCTGGTCGGGGAGCAGGTTCCCCTGCTGGATCTCGTCACGGAGCACCTTCACGAGCTGCTGCCACAGCGGGATGTCGGAGGTGCGGTCCAACGCCGCCGATGTAGGCGCTGCCGGCACCGGGCTCCCCTCTCGTGCAGTTCTCGTGACCATCAGAGCATACCAACGCGGGGGTGGCCGTCCGGGACTTCACCGAGGGGGTTGATCATCATCAACTCATCATGTCATACTCGTCATGACAAGTTGCCGAAGGTGTGCAGCTACCTGTGCGGCGACCCCGCCGGCGCAATGAAGCGAGACAGGAGAAACGGGATCATGGAGTTGACGAAGACTCGCCGCGCGTTGACCGCGGCCATCGCAGCGACCGCGACAGCAGCGACACTGGCAGGGTGCGCGAGCGATGCTGCAGGAGGCGACGGTGACGGCGCCGGCGGTGGAGAGCCGAAGGGCCTGAACGTCGCGCTGTCGAACGGGTTCGTGAATGGCTGGCGCCTCACGCTGATCGACAAGTTCGAGTCAGAGGCCGCACAGCTCAAGGACGAGGGCGTGATCTCGCAGTACACGGTCGTCAACGCCCCTGGGGAGAACAGCGCGACCGAGCAGGCGTCGCAGATCCGCAGCCTGATGCTTGAGAACCCCGACGTGCTGATGGTCATCCCCGCCTCCTCCACGGCGTTGGTCCCGGTGGTCGAGGAGGCCTGCGCCGCCGACATCAACGTGATCATCCTCGACGCCGACATGGACACCAGCTGTGGCACTGTCGTGCGCAACGACTACTCGCAGTGGGGCGAGGACTCCCTGGTACCGGCCCTGGACGCCATCGACGGTGAAGGCAACGTCGTGATCAACCGCGGTGTCATCGGGTCTCAGCCGGAGGAAGCGTTCCACGCACGGCAGACCGAGATCCTCGAGGAGCACCCGGACGTCGACGTCGTCGCCGAGGTCAACGGCTACTGCGACTCGGCCACCGCGCAGAAGGAGCTCGTCTCGATCATCGGGTCGCTGCCCGAGGTTGCGGCGGTCCCCGGCTGCATCGGTGGGATGGGCATCGTGCAGGCCTTCGAGTCCGCCGGCCGTGAGGCCCCTGTCGTGGTGTTCGACACCGACGGCAAGTCGCTGAAGTTCTGGCAGGACAGCGGTATCGCCAACGGTTCGTTCGCCGCGCTGACCGACCCGGGCCAGGTCGTCGCAGCCCTCCACGTCGCCCTCGCCAAGGAGCGCGGCGACGACGTGCCTGAGCAGGTCGTGCTTCCGCTGGTGCACATCGCGCAGGAGGACCTCGACTCGTGGGTCTCGCAGCTGGACACCGACGAGTACGCCGCGAACCCGTGGGACGAGGAGTCGACGCGCGCAGCGATAGATGCGCTGCTCACCGGCGACGAGGTTCACGCACCGGTCGTCGAGTGACACCTGGCCGACGAGTTCGAGGGAGAACTTCGATGACAGCTGCGGTACAGCATCGAGAGGGCCCTACGGCCCAGGCGCAGGACGCCGTCCTCGCCGCGAAGGGCGTGACCAAGCGCTATGGCAGCACGACGGCCCTCGCCACCGTCGACCTCGCCGTCGATCACGGAGAGATCCTCGGGCTCGTCGGTCACAACGGGGCCGGCAAGAGCACCCTCATGCGTGTGCTCGCCGGGCGTGAGCAGCCCGACGCCGGTCATGTCGCCTGGCACGCAGGTGGCCCATGGACGCAGAGCGCTGCCGCCGAGGCCGGTGTACGCATGGTCTACCAGGAGCTCGCACTCTGCCCGGACCTCACGGCCACCGAGAACATCGCGTTGTCCGACCGTGGAGCCCGCGGCTGGTCATGGCGTCGGCGCGCCGAACGGGACCTGGTCGAGACCCTCGACACAGTCTTTCCCGGCCACGGGATCAGCACCGTCCGCCGGACGGGAGACCTGTCGATGGCGCAGCGACAGATGGTCGAGATTGCTCGCGCCCTGTGCACTCCGCACCTTGCGATGCTCATCCTCGACGAGCCCACCGAGTCGCTCAGCGTCGACGCGACTCGTCAGCTCTACGCGCACCTGCGGTCGTTGGCGTCGCTGGGTCTGAGCATGGTCCTGATCTCGCACCGCATGCAGGAGGTGCTGGCCGCCGCCGACCGTATCGCGGTCATGAAGGACGGCTTGATCGTCGATGTCGTCAGGTCCCAGGACACCAGCGAGAGCGAGCTGCTGGCAGCGATGGGCGGTGAGGTGCAGGCCGACAGCGCCACGACCCGCCGTGTCATGCCGAGCGCCCGTTCGGACAGGTTCGGCGCACGAGGTGTCACGGCACGCCTCACCGGGGCGGGTGGCGAGTCGTTCTCGGTCCGGTCCGGCGAGATCGTCGGTCTCGCCGGTCTCGCCGGCCACGGGCAGGACGCCCTGCTGCGCAGGCTCTGGTCTCACCAGCGCGGCACGTCGATCGCGGAGAACCGCGCCTACGTGCCCGGCGACCGGCAGACCAGCGGGATCTTCCCTCTGTGGAACGTCGCGGAGAACCTCACAGTCTCGGCGACACGCACGCTCTCGGTCGGGGGAGTCGTCCGCTCCGGGGCCAAACGTCGGCTGGCGGGGGAATGGGTCGAGCGTCTCAGCGTGAAGGGCGGTGCGAGGGCGCCCATCACCTCACTGTCGGGCGGGAACCAGCAGAAGGTGCTGGTCGCCCGCGCCTTCGCGACCGACGCAGCGATCGTGCTGCTCGACGACCCCTTCCGCGGTGTCGATGTGAGCACGAAGAACGAGCTCTATGCACTGATGCGCGTCGAAGCGTCACACGGTCGCTCGATCGTCTGGTACTCGACCGAGAACAGCGAGATGACGCACTGCGACCGCGTGTACGTCTTCCGCTCCGGAGAGATCGTCAGCGAGCTCGTCGGCGACGAGATCACGGAGGACCGGATCATCGCCGACTCGTTCGGTGAGGCCCACACCGAGGAGCCGACCTCATGAGTGCGACCACCACGTTCCCCACGACCGGACAGCGCCTGCGATCCAGCGCTGTCAACGGCTCGCCCGCCTTGCTGGCGCTCGTCGCGCTGCTGGTGATCTTCGCGGCCACCGCGGCGCTGCAGCCGAGCATCCTCAGTGTTCCCGGACTCACCCTGATGCTCATGTCGTCGGTACCGCTCGTGTTCGCCGCACAGGCGCAGATGGTGATCATGAGCGTCGGGGACATCGACCTCGGCGTCGGCTACCTCGTCGGACTCGTCACGGTCGTCGCCGCCACGTTGCTGGTCGACGCGCCGCTGCTCGCCGCGGCGCTCATCGTCGGCGTCTTCGCGGCCTACGGGGCGATCGCCTGGGTGGTGCAGCGCTGGTCGGTGCCATCGATCATCGTCACGCTCGGGATGTCGTTCGTGTGGCTCGGTATCGGCCTGCAGATCCTGCCCACCCCCGGTGGTCAGACACCAGCCTGGCTGTCGGTGCTCTCCCAATGGCGCCCGACGTGGTTCCCCGCCCCGGTGGTCTTCATCCTGCTTGCCACCTTCGTCGGCTGGTACGTCACCCGCCGATCGTTGATGGGCACCCGGATGCGTGCGCTCGGGTCGCAGGCCGCAACCCTCGGAAAAGCCGGTGTGTCGCCCCAAGGAACCCGGGTGGTGGCCTATCTGGTCGCTGCTGTCCTCATGGTTCTCTCCGGGCTCCTGCTCGCCTCGCAGACCTGGTCGGGAGATGTCAACGCCGCAGGGGAGTACACGCTCATGACCATCGCAGCCGTCATCCTCGGTGGCGGCACCTTCTCCGGAGGGCGCGCTCTGCCGGTCGGCACGACGCTGGGCGCGGTCACCCTGGGCCTCATCACCGTGATGCTCAGCCTGGTCAACCTTCCTTCCAGCATGCAGGCTGCAGCACAGGGCGCGATCGTCATCGCGGTGCTGGCCGGCCGAATCGTCACGGAGAGGCTCGCTCGATGAACGCCACCGCCGCGCACCCGCCCCGCGCCCGCCGTGCTGTCTCCTGGCCCCCGTGGGGCTGGTCGCTCCTCGGCGTCCTCGTGGTCTGGGCCGTCACGATCGTCGTACGGCCCGGGTCACCGTTCGATCCTCTGACGCAGGCCTTCTCTCTCGCACCTTTCCTCGTTCTCGTCGCGCTCGGGCAGATGCTCGTCATCACTCTCGGCCCCGGCAACATCGATGTGTCCGTCGGCACCGTCATCTCCATGACCTCGTACGCCTCGGTCGCAGTCGGTGTCAGCGCCGGCCCGGTCGTCGGCCTCGCCGCAGGGGTCGGAGCAGGACTTCTTGCTGGGACGGTCAGCGTCGTGGGGATCGTGCTGCTGCGCGTGCCGCCGATCATCGCCACGCTCGCCACGAGTCTCGTCGTCACGAGCGTGACGTTGCTGCTCGCCTCCGAGGCACGTGGCGGAGCCGACGAGTCGCTGCGCCAGCTGGTCAACGCAAGGGTCCTCGGCGTTCCAGCGGTCGCGCTGCTGGTCGCTGTCGTGACGGTCGTCTGCTGGTTCGTCCTGCGGCACACGCGGCTCGGGCTGGCGATCATCGCCGTCGGCCAGAGCAAGCGTGCCGCCGAGCGCGCCGGCTTGCACGTCGTCGCGGTGACGGCGACCGCCTACCTTGCCAGTGCTGGGCTCGCCGGTCTCGTCGGCGGACTCCTGGCCGCCTACATCTCCCCGAGCACAGTGCTCGGCACGTCGTACATGCTCGACTCGATCGCCGTCGTCGTCATCGGCGGCACCCTCATCTCGGGTGGCCGGCCCGTGTCTGCGGGCACCTGGACCGGAGCGCTCTTCTTCGTGCTCCTCTCCGGGCTGCTCAACCTCGTCGGATGGTCGGTCGGTGCCCAGAACGTGCTCAAGGGAGTGCTCGTCGTGCTCGTCGTGGTCGTCTCGGCTGCGACGAGTACCGGTGGCGCCACCGCTCTGCGACGACGCACCTCGTTCCGACCTGGCTCGCCGACGGCGACCCCAACCGCAACCCTGACCCCCACGAACCAGAAGGAGTCCATCCATGGCTGACCTCGACGACCTCCGTGACGGAACCGACTTCTCCGAACCGGCCGTCCACGAGACCGGGTCCCGACTGAAAGGCATGTCCGGGCAGGACTGGGGTCTGCGTGCGCGGATGTCCCGCGTGTTCAGCCCGGCGGACGGTAAGTCGGTGATGCTCGCGTTCGACCACGGCTACTTCCAGGGACCGACCTCGGGGCTCGAACGCCTCGACCGCTCGATCCTTCCCCTGGTACCGCAGGCCGACGCCCTGATGTGCACGCGAGGTGCTCTGCGGACCACGATCCCCGCCGACAACGGCAAGGGCATCGTCCTACGCGCCTCCGGCGGGCCGAGCGTGCTCAAGGAGCTGTCCGACGAGGAGCTCGCCGTCTCGATCGACGACGCGGTCCGTCTCGACGCCGCGGCGCTCGCCGTCCAGGTCTTCATCGGCGGCGAGAACGAGACGAAGTCGGTCAGGAACATGACGACCCTCGTCGATCAGGGCCAGGCGGCCGGCGTCCCGGTGCTCGCCGTCACCGCCGTCGGCCGGGAGATGGCGCGTGACGCCCGCTACTTCCGTCTCGCCACGAGGATCAGCGCCGAGCTGGGTGCCTCGTTCGTCAAGACCTACTACGTCGAGGACGGCTTCGAGACGGTCACCAGTGCGTGCCCGGTACCGATCGTCATCGCCGGTGGCAAGAAGGTCGAGGAGAAGGAAGCTCTGCGTGTCGCGTACCAGGCGATCCAGGAGGGAGCTGCCGGTGTCGACATGGGCCGCAACGTCTTCCAGTCAGAGCAACCGGCCGCGATGCTCGCGGCCGTGCGGGGCGTCGTGCACGACGGCCTCGAACCTGCCGAGGCCTTCGACCTCCTCCAGGACCTTTCCCATTGACCGGCCCGCCGGTCGTCCCGTGCGGGCCCCCGGCATCAACTGAGGAACCCCATGCCCACTCTGAGCACCTACGCCGTCCCGACGACCGCCGACGTCGTCGTGATCGGTGCCGGCATCAACGGTCTGGCGATCACGCGCGAGGTCGCGCGGCGGGGCCTGCACGTGGTGATGATCGACCAGGACGACATCGCGGCGCGGACGTCGGCGATCTCGACACGGCTCATCCACGGAGGGCTGAAGTACCTCGAGCGACTCGAGATCCCCCTCGTCCTTGAATCCATCCGTGAACGCAACACCCTGCTACGCACCGCGCCACACCTGGTGAAGCCCTACCCGATGCTGATCCCGTACACGAAGTCGGCGTCGCGCCCCGGGTGGTTGCTGACCTGCGGTCTCCTCCTGCACGAGGTGTTGTCGGTCGGCAAACATCTGCCTGGCAACCGCATCGTGTTCTCCCCCCGGCTCCGACGTCAGTGGCCGTCGGTCGCCGAGGGCGGGGTGAGGTGGGGTGGTCTCTTCCAGGACGCGCACGTCCCGGTGACTGAACGGTTCGCCGTCGAGCTCGCCATCGATGCTTCCCGTCACGGTGCGACCGTGCTCACCCACACACCGGTCACCTCGCTCCTGCACGAGAACGGCCGTATCGCCGGGGTCACCTACCGAGACCGTTCGAGCGGCGAGGAGCGCCGGTTGCGTGCCCCGGTCGTCGTCAACTCGACAGGGCCCTGGGTGGATGCCGTCCTCGAACTCGACGGTGAGCACCGGCGCCGGATCGGACCGACCAAGGGCAGCCACCTGGTGGTCGACAGGTTCCCGGGTGCGCCGGACACGTGCATCTTCTTCGAATCGCCCGACGATCACCGCCCGATGTTCGTGCTGCCCTGGCACGACGGCAAGTACATGATCGGGACCACGGACCTGCCCTACGACGCATCGATCGACGACATCGTCATCGAGGACGAGGAGGTCCGCTATCTGTTGCGTGCTGTCAACGAGCTGCTGCCACGGGCGGGCCTGACGCCCGACGATGTGCTCTGGTCGTACTCGGGGGTCCGCCCGCTTCCCTACGTCGGCGACGTGGATGATCCTGCGTCCGTCAGCCGGGACAGCGAGATCGTGAGCCACGACGGCGAGGCCACCGGGCTGCTGACCATCATCGGTGGCAAGTACACCACGCACCGCGCTCTCGGGGAGGCCGTGCTGCACCGGATCGAGAAGGTGCTCGGCGTCGGGCGACGCGCGTCCTCGACCAGGCGTGCCCCGCTGCCCGGTGCGCCCGCGGCGACGATGACGCACTTCTGCGCATCGTTCGTGCGGGGCAGTGCCCTGCCTGAACGAGTGGCGAGCCGTCTGGCCGAGCTCTATGGATCGCTCGCCCATCCGATCGAGATGCTCGCGGCGTCCGACCCTGCGCTCGCCGAAGTGATCGACGACGAGACGGGTGCCATCGCCGCCGAGGTGGTGCATGCGGTGTGCAGCGAAGGAGCGGTGACCCTCGAGGACGTGCTGATCCGGCGCACGGCGATCGCCTTGAACAGCGATGTCGCCTTGGCGTGCGCCCCGCGTGCTGCGGCGGTGCTCGTGGCGCACGGGGGGTGGGACGCCACCTACGCCGAAGATCAGGTGACGCGCTACCGTGCAGCGGTCCGGCGCTTCAGACCGAGGGCGTTGGAGCGGGCGACCCACAGCACGGCGTTGTGAGACGAGAGAGCGAGAGATCAATGAAGATCTGTGTCATCGGTATCGATGTTGGCTTGACGTCGGCCAAGGCCGCAGCCTTCGACGACGTCGGGCAGGAGATCCGCACGGTCTCGGCGCCCAACCCCCGGGTGGCCGTCTCGCGGGCGCGCCAGGAGATCGACATGGATGCGCTGTGGTCGGTGGTCGCGGGTGTCCTACGGGAGCTCACCGCCGACCTCAAGCTCGACGGATGGACGATCGGCGCCGTCGCAGCGACCGGGCATGGCAACGGCCTGTACCTCGTCGACGAGAGCCTGCGCCCGGTGCGGTCCGCGATCGCTTCGACCGACAGCCGTGCCGAGCACATCGTCGCAGCCCTCGACGGCATGACCGTCGAGGACGTGCGTCGTGTCACTGGTTCGATGCCGTGGCCGGCTCAGCCGGCCGTGCTGCTGCGCTGGCTGCACGACAACGAACCCGAGTCCATCGAGCAGGCGCGTTGGTCGCTCACCTGCAAGGACTGGCTGAACCTGTGCATGACCGGTGCTCCGAGCGCCGACTACTCGGACTCCTCCGGCTGTGGGTTGGTGAACCTGCACAACCGGCAGTACGAGCCGGCGGTCCTGGACATGCTGGGCCTGCCGGCCGAGGTCGGCCGGCTCTTCCCGTCGTTGCGAGGATCCGACGACATCGTCGGACATGTCACGACGGCTGCCGCCGAGCAGACCGGGTTGCCGGCAGGCACTCCGGTGGCCGCCGGCTGCATGGACTGCGTCGCGAGCCCGCTCGGAGCGGGCTCGGCGCGCCTCGACGACGTCACGATCATCGTCGGAACCTGGGCGATCAACGGTGTTGTGGTGCCGTCCGACGAGGAACCGCCCCGCGTGACCATCAATGCACTGCTCCCCGATCCTGGGACCATGCTCGCGATGGAGGTCGCCCCCACGTCCGCGGCGAGCATCGAGTGGGCGGCGCAGGTCGTCGGCGCGTGCGCCTCGACGACGGTCCAACCGAGCGACCTCCTCGATGCTGCCCAGCATGTCCCGCCGCTCGCCGACGGCATGATCTTCCTGCCTTTCATCCACGGCGCGCCGGAGCACCTGGGCGCGTCGGGGACGTTCCTCGGGATCAAGGGCAGCCACACGTACGAGCACGTCGCTCGGGCGGTCGCTGAGGGCATCACGCAGTACCACCGCGTCCAGCTGGCCAAGGTGTTGGCCTGCGGGGCCGCTGTGTCCGACGGACCCTGGACTCTGGCGGGCGGCGGGGCGAAGAATCCGTCATGGGCACAGATGTTCGCCGACGTCGTCGGGCGTCCGATGCGCAGACAGGTCGACACCGAGCTCGGAGCTCGCGGGGTCGCCTCGCTCGCCGCACGGGGCATCGGCCTCGATGTCACGCCCTGGAGCACCGACCCGGATCCCGCCCTCGTCGTGTCGCCGAGCGAGCATCGATCGGCCTACGAGCAGCAAGCACGCATCTTCGACCGAACGATAGCGGCCATGGAAGCCGTGTGGGAGGTGTCCGCATGACTGCGTCCACGACAGACCTGGACGCCGCGCTCTCCGAGATCGTCCGCGTGAGCCGCGTGCTGGGCGCCGACCCGTCGCTGGTGCTGCACGGTGGCGGGAACACGTCGATCAAGGCGGCTGGCACGACGGTCACCGGTGAGACGGTCGAGCTCGTGCTGGTGAAGGGAAGCGGGTGGGACCTCGCCACGATCGAGCCCGCCGGCTTTGCGCCCTTGCGCCGCGACCGGCTGTGCGAGCTCCTGCGCCTGGAGGAACTCGACGACACCACGATGGTCAACGAGCTGCGTCAGGCGTCGCTGACGGCGAACGCACCGACCGCCTCCATCGAGGCGATGCTGCACGCCTACCTGCCTGGACGCGTCGTGCTGCATACGCACGCCGATGCGATCGTCGCGCTGACGAACCGCGACGTGGACCCCGATGAACTGCGCGACGAGCTGGGGCCACACGTCCTCGTGCTGCCGTACGTCATGCCAGGCTTCCCGCTGGCCCGGCTCGTCGCGCGGACCGACGTCACCGACGTCGATGCCGTTGTGCTGAGCAACCACGGCCTGTTCACCTTCGGCGACGACCCGGACGCCGTGCTCCGTCGTCATCGAGAGCTGGTGGCGCACGCGAGCCGGATCGCGTGCGTCGAGAGCTGGGGGAGGGAGGGGGATGACATCGACCGGCGGGGCCGCGCACTCGATGTTGCGCGGCTCCGGCGGGCGGTCAGTGACGCCGCCGGGCGCCCTCTGCTCGTCCGTCAGTCCAGGTCGTCGCGAGGCGACGCGTTCGCGCAGCGCGATGACCTGGATGAGGTCACCGGCCGGGGAACTGCCACCCCGGAGCATGTGCTGTACACGAAACGCCGTCCCCTCGTGGGGCGAGATGTGGTCGCGTATGCGGACGCCTACCGCGCCTATGTCGCTCGCCACCGGCCTCGTGCGACGACCGAGATCACTGAGCGTGACCCGGCCCCACGCGTGGTGCTCGACGACGAGCTCGGTCTCCTCGTCGCCGGAGAGACCGTGGCGGCGACACGGGTGACGCACGACGTGGCGATCCACACGATGGACGTCGTGGACGCTGCCGATCGCCTCGGCGGCTATCGGTCGCTCGACGAGGCGCATACCTTCGACATCGAGTACTGGTCCTTGGAACAGGCGAAGCTCTCCCGACGCGACCGCCGTCCGCTGGACGGAGAGGTGGCGCTCGTGACGGGCGCAGCCTCGGGGATCGGACGGGCCGTCGCCGAACGTCTCGTTACCGATGGTGCCGCGGTGGTGGGCCTCGACCTCAACCCCGACGTCGTGTGCGCGGTCCCGAGCGAGGCGTGGCGTGGCGTCGTGGGGGACGTGAGCGACCCGAAGGTGCTCACCACCGCCGTCGAGACTGCTGCGCGCGAATTCGGTGGACTCGACATGGTCGTGGTCGCCGCTGGCATCTTCCCTCCGAGTGCACGGCTGGCCGATCTCGACGACACGGTCTGGGAACGAGCCTTCCGGGTGAACGCCGCCGCCCCAGCACGCCTGTTGCGCGCGACGCATCCCTTTCTGGCGCTCTCCCCACGGGGCGGTCGAGTCGTGCTGGTGTCGACGAAGAACGTCGTCGCTCCCGGACCGGGTGTCGCGGCCTACTCGGCGAGCAAGGCGGCCGCCGCCCAGCTCGCCCGTGTCGCCGCGCTCGAGTGGGCGTCGGACGGCATCCGGGTGAACCAGGTCGAGCCGGACGCCGTCTTCGACACCGCGATCTGGACCGACGAGCTGCTCGCGGCGCGTGCGGCTCACTATGGGATCACGGTGAACGAGTATCGGACCCGGAACCTCCTCGGGGTCGAGGTGCGGAGTGCGACAGTCGCCGAGGCGGTCGCCGCGTTCTGCGAGTCATTCCCGGCGACCACCGGAGCACACCTCAGTGTCGACGGGGGAAACGACCGAGTCGTCTGAGCAGACCGTTGGCGCTGTGCCGTTGCGGGACGCCCACACCCGTTGCTCAGCGGCCGGTGTTGTTCATCTCGTCCGGGTGCGAGCCGATGCGCTCGCCCCGGTCGAGAGCCGTGATGTCCGCCATGTCGGCCTGCGACAGCTCGACGTCGAACAGCCGGAAGTTCTCCTCGATGCGGGCGGGCGTCACCGATTTGGGGAAGATGACGTCACCCCGCTGGATGTGCCAGCGCAGCACCACCTGGGCGGGCGTGCGGCCGAGGTTCTCGGCGATGCGCACCACGGTGGGGTCCTCGAGCACCTGCCCCCGGCCGAGCGGCGACCACGCCTCCGTGACGATGCCGTGCTCGGTGTTCACCGCGCGGACGTCCTCGTTGCCCAGCCACGGGTGGACCTCGACCTGGTTGACCGCCGGCACCACGGTGGTCTCGTCCATCAGCCGGCGCAGGTGGTGCGGCTGGAAGTTGGACACGCCGATGGCGCGCGCCCGGCCCGAGCGGTAGATCTCCTCCAGGGCACCCCATGCCTCGACGTACCGGTCGACGGCGGGCAGCGGCCAGTGGATCAGGAACAGGTCGACGTGGTCGAGCTGCAGCTCCTCCAGCGTCCGGTCGAAGGCCGCCAGTGCGTCGTCGTGGGCGTGGAAGGCGTTGTTGAGCTTGCTCGTGACGAAGAGGTCGTCCCGGTCCAGCCCGGAAGCGGCCAGCGCCTCGCCGACGCCGCGCTCGTTGCGGTACATCTGCGCGGTGTCGATGTGGCGGTAGCCCACCTCCAGGGCGGTCGTCACCACGTCACGCGTCTGCTCCGGCGGGATCTTGAACGTGCCGAACCCGAGCTGCGGGATCGACACGCCGTTGTTGAGAGGAACGGTGGGGATCGGCTCGTTGCTCATCAGCCCATCCTGCGCACATCGGGCGGCCGGACGCGAACGACGGACGTCAGCGTGCCTGGGGCTGTCCGTGGTGCACCGGTCGGGGGCACAATGGAAGAACACCGGGAGGTGTCCGATGGTCACGAGGGACGAGGCGCGATCCGCCAAGAACGCCCTGCGCCACACGCTCGAGCAGGTCGAGGGCGTGTGCGGCGTCGGGCTCGCGCAGCGCGGCGACAGCCACGACTGGGTGCTGCAGGTCAACGTGCAGAGCCTGAGCGCCCGCAAGGACGTGCCGCCCGACGTCGACGGCGTCCCCGTGCGCGTCCACGTGGTCGGCGCGGTCGAGGCGCTGTAGCTCGCACCGGGCCGGCGCGTCCGACAGGTAGGTCTGCGCGTACGGTCTGGACGGCCGCACTCTCGCAACGTATGTTGGTGTCGTGGTCGAGGAGTTCGGCGAGCCGGAGATGAGGTTCGACAAGTCTGCGTTCAAGCGGGCGGAGCTCCTCGGCTACGACGAGGACGACCTTCGTCAAGTCATCCTCGGCGACATGTTCATCGAGGAACGCGACCAGGAGGTCAGATCCCTCCCCGATGCACGTGCCTATATGGCGCACGGCTGGACCCGGAACGGCCACTACCTCGAAGTCGGTTTCTACTCGCCCGACCACGGTGGTGGCTACTACGTCGTTCACGCCATGCCGTCCCGAAAATCTCCAGGGAGGTGAAGCAGATGCCGCGCACACTCGAAGACCTGATCGCTCACGGCGAGGAGCTCGCCGCGGAGTTCGAGACCTATGAGCCGGATTCGTTCGGTCCGCCTTCTGCCGAGAGCATGCTCGCCCATGCGGCCATGCAACGGGCGGCAGCGGAGCGTCGCCTGCGCGAGATCGTTGTCGAGGCCCGAGGTGAAGGCTTGTCCTGGCCGGTGATCGGAAAGATCCTGGGCGTCTCCGGCGAGGCGGCACGCAAGCGCTATGGCCGCGCCGTTGAAGAGACGAGTGCGGTCGTGCCGAACCAGGGCTCGGAGCGCTCGCAGGTGGAAGCCCATCAGGGTGCCGCGCACGACAGCTTCGCCGTCGTCGCCGTAGGCAAGAGCCAGGAAGAGGCGGTTCGGGCTGCGCTCGGCCTCATACGGCGCAGCGACCGTGGAGAGATGCGAACCAAGCTCCGCTCTGCGGCGCACGGCCGGTCCACGAAGTACCGGAAGAGCTCCGAGGGGCAGGGCTTCACCAAGAAGAGCTGACCCGTGCGGGCGTGACGAAGGTCGGGCCGCGCATCTCCACGATCCGCTGAGAGCGTCATACCTGGTGAGGCGGTCAGTTCAGCCGAGCCGCGCCAACCGCCGGACTCCCACACGGTTCTCGGCATCGGTGCGGTGCCGCAGAATGAGGCTGTGAGTACCACACCCACCCTGCCCCGCGTCCGCGCCTCCGAGCTGGTCGGGCGTGGCTGGTTGAACACCGGCGGCAAGACGCTGAGCCTCGAAGACTTCCGAGGTCGTGTGCTGGTCCTCGACTTCTGGACCTTCTGCTGCCTCAACTGTCTGCACGTCCTGGACGAGCTGCGCGAGCTGGAGGAGAACCACCGCGACGAGCTCGTCATCGTCGGTGTGCACTCCCCGAAGTTCGCGCACGAGGCGGACCCGGACGCCCTGGCTGCCGCCGTCGATCGGTACGACGTGCGCCACCCCGTGCTCGACGACCCGGAGCTGACCACCTGGGACGCCTACACGGCCCGCGCCTGGCCCACGCTCGTGGTCGTCGACCCCGAGGGATACGTGGTGGCGCAGATGGCGGGGGAGGGGCACGCGTCGGCGATCGCGACCCTGGTGCGCGACCTGGTCGCGGAGCACGAGGCCAAGGGCACCCTGCACCGCGGGGACGATCCTTACGTCCCGCCGGCGCCGGAGCCCAGCACCCTGCGCTTCCCGGCGAAGGCGGTCGAGCTGGCGGGCGGGAACCTGCTCGTGGCCGACGCCGGCCACCACTCGCTGGCCGAGCTGGCGCCCGACGGCGAGACGTTGGTCCGGCGCATCGGCTCCGGTGAGCGGGGGCTCGTCGACGGCGGGCCGGGCAGCGGCGACGCGCACGACGCCCGCTTCAGCGAGCCGAACGGGCTGTGCCTGGTCCCCTCCGAGCTGCGCGCGCGCCTCGGCTACGACGTGCTGGTCGCCGACACGGTGAACCACGCGCTACGCGGTGTACATCTTGCCACCGGGCAGGTGTACACCGTGGCCGGGACGGGTCGGCAGTACATGGTCGGCGGGCAGGAGAACGTCGAGCTCCCCGGCGAGGGGCGGCGTGCTCACGCGCCCGGGGACGAGGAGCCGGCCACCCGGGTCAACCTCTCCTCGCCCTGGGACGTCGCCTGGTCCGAGCCCCTCGGTGCGTTCGTCGTCGCGACGGCGGGCAACCACACGCTGTGGGCGTTCGACCCCGCACGGGCATCGATCCGGTTGCTCGCCGGCACGATGAACGAGGGGCTCGAGGACGGCCCGGGGAGCACCGCGTGGTTCGCCCAGCCGTCCGGTCTCGCGCCGTCGCTCGACGCCGACGGGAACGCCGACGGCGGGTTCTGGCTCGCCGACGCCGAGACCTCCGCCCTGCGGCACGTCGCACCGGACGGTGCCGCCGACGTCGAGGTGCGGACCGCCGTCGGGCAGGGCCTGTTCGACTTCGGCCACCGCGACGGCGCGGCCCCCGAGGCGTTGCTGCAGCACCCCCTGGGCGTCGCCACGATGCCGGACGGTTCCGTCGTCGTCGCCGACACGTACAACGGCGCGCTGCGTCGGTACGACCCGGCGACGCAGGAGGTCACCACCCTGGCGACGCGTCTCGCGGAGCCGAGCGACGTCGTCGTGCAGGCCGACACCGACGGTGGCAGCGTCCACCTGCTCGTCGTCGAGTCGGCGGCTCACCGCCTGACCCGGATCGCCCTGCCCGCCGACCTCGCCGGCGAGGTGCTGGACGGCGGCGCGCACCGCGTCGCCCGCACGGCCACCGATGTCGCCCCCGGCGTGCTGCGCCTGGACGTGCCGTTCGTCCCGGCACCGGGACAGAAGCTCGACGACCGGTTCGGCCCGTCCACCGAGCTGCGCGTCAGCGCGACTCCGCCCGAGCTGCTGCTCGACGGCACGGGCGACGGCACCGCGCTGTCCCGCGACCTGCGCCTCAACCCCGAGGTGCCCGAGGGCGTGCTCCACGTGACCGCCAAGGCCGCCTCCTGTGACCTGCCGCCCGAGGACGCGCCGACCGGACCCGACGGAGAGCCTGAGTTCTTCCCTGCCTGCCACCTCGCCCAGCAGGACTGGGGCGTGCCGGTGCGGGTCACGCTCGACGGCGCTCCCGAGCTGACCCTCCCGCTGCGAGGTGCATAGCGCACCTCACACCATCGCGGCCGAGCGCTCCCAGAGCTCGTGAGCCACCCGAGGGTCCCGGACCTCGCGGCCGACCCGGGCCGCGATCCTGCGGCTCTCGTAGTAGGCACCGGGTGCGAAGGTGGTACCGGGGGTGCCCTCCGCGAGCCAGACGAGCTGGTCGGCGCCCTTCTCCGGGGTGGTCGTGATCAGTCGCCGGAGGGGGCCGTGGTAGAGGCGCCGCAGCACGTGGTTCGTCTCGCCGGCGAAGCTCGTGCCGACCACGCCGGGGTGGAACGCGACCGCACTGACGCCCTGGTCGGCGTACCGGCGCTGGAGCTCCTGGGTGAACAGGATGTTGGCCAGCTTGCTGTTGCCGTACGCGCGGTGCGCGGCGTAGCGGCGGGCGTTCTGCAGGTCGTCGACGTCGAACCGGCTGAAGATCTGGGCGGCCCGGCTGGCCGTCTGGATCACAGTGGCGCGGCCGGCGACGAGGGCGGGCAGGAGCAGCTCCGTCAGCAGGAACGGCGCGAGGTGGTTGACCTGGAAGGTCTTCTCGTAGCCGTCGACGGTGACCTCGCGCTCGCCCATGATGCCGCCCGCGTTGTTGGCGAGCACGTCGATCCGCGGATAGGTGGCGAGCAGGTCGGCGGCGAGCCGGCGCACCTGGGCCAGCTCGGCAAAGTCGGCCACCAGGCTCGGCGCGCCGAGCTCGGCGGCGACCGCCTCCGTCTTCCTGGCCGAGCGGCCCACGAGCACCACGTGGTGACCGTCGCGGACGAGCCGACGGGCGGCGGCCGCGCCGATCCCGTCGCTGGCGCCGGTGAGGACGATGGTTCGGGGCACGGGGCCCCCCGGCGAGCGTCCGGTGGGCAGGGTCATGCGGCCTCGAGCTCGTCGAGCATGCGCTCGAGGTTGGCGCGGGCGGTCGCCGCGTACCCCGCGACCCAGTCGCCGGCGTAGGCGCGCGGGACGACCTCGACCACGAGCAGGCACGCGAAGTACGCCCGGTACAGGCGCAGCCGCGTCCAGGCGTCCGAGTCGCCGGCACCGGGGGTTCCATCCCCGAGGCCGAGGTCGCCACCGGCCTCGCGGTACCCGGCGAGCACGTGCGGGTCGACGGCGCCCGCCCCGAGCTGGTCGGCGCCGACCAGCTCGAAGACCGGGTCGCCCCACAGGGCGCGCTCGGCGTCGACGACGGCGGCCAGGTCGTGCCGGTCGGCGTCGAGCAGGACGTTGCCCGGCCACAGGTCGGCGTGCACCAGCCGCGGGGTGGTCACCGTGGCCAGCACCTGCCGGTGGCCGGCGACGGCGGCACGCAGCCGGGCGTGCGGCAGCGCCACCGCCCACCGCTCGGCGTCGTCGAGCGCCGCCTCGACCATCGCCGCGAAGGCACCGGGCCACGTCGCCCGGCTCAGCCCGGACTCCGGCGCGGGGTACCCGAAGCGGTCGCCGGTGAGGCGGTGCAGGCGGGCCATGAACCCGCCGAGCTGCCGTCGCGCCCGGTGCGAGCCGGAGGTGTCCAGGTCCGCACCCTCCCAGAGGACGCCGGGCACGTGCTCGGTCACCACGACGTCCCCGTCGACGTGCTCCCGGCTGCGGTCCACCCGCAGCAGCCCGGGCACGGGCAGGCCGGCACGGTGTGCGCGGCGGTAGACGTCGGCCTCCGTCCCGGAGATCCCGTGCTCGTAGCGCAGCAGCCGGCTGGTGTCCGCGCCGGTGACCTTGACGACCACCAGCCGCCCGTCGGTGAGCGTGACGCGCAGGACGGTGGCGAACATCCCGCCCGCGAGGGTCTCGACCTCGCGGACGGTCCCGACGGGCGCCAGCACGGCGGTGACCTGGTCGTCGGTGACGGCGGTCTTGGTCAGCACCCGCCGAGCCTAGCGGTGGGCCACCGGGCCGGGTAGGGGAGGGCGTCAGGCGAGGCCGCACCGCCGGGCGACCACCGCCGCCTGCATGCGGGACGGTACCTGCAGCTTGGTCAGCACGCGCGACACATGAGTCTTCGTGGTGGCCTCGGAGATGACGAGCTCGGCGGAGATGTCCTGGTTCGACAGCCCCCGTCCGAGGGCGGCCAGCACGTCGACCTCCCGGCGGGTCAGGTCGGCGAGCCGGGGGTCGGTGCCGGGGGCCGGGGGCGGCGTCCCGGCGGGGGACGACGGCGGCGGTGCGGGCTCGCCGAGCCGCGCGAGCACACGCCGGGTCACCTCGGGCGCGAGGACCCCGTCGCCTGCCGCCACCTGGTGCACGGCGCGCAGGAGGTCGGCGGGCTCCGCGGACTTGAGCAGGAACCCCGCCGCGCCGGCGGCGAGGGCGCCGTGGACGTACTCGTCGAGGTCGAAGGTCGTGAGCACGAGGACGTCCGCCAGGCCCTCGGCCGCGATGATCCGGGTCGCCTCGACGCCGTCCGTACCGGGCATCCGCAGGTCCATGAGCACGACGTCGGGACGCAGCGCCCGGGCGTTGGTGACGGCGGCGTCGCCGTCGGCCGCCTCCGCGACGACCTCGACGCCGTCGGCCGACTGCAGCAGCAGGCGCAGGCCCGCACGGATGGCGGCGTGGTCGTCGGCGAGCAGCACCCGGACCGGACGGCCGCGTGGCACCGTCATGTCGCCTCCTCGCCCACGTCCACGGCCTCGTCCACGGGCAGGCTGGCCTCGACCTGCCAGGCGTGGTCCGCCGTCGGCCCCGCCGCGAAGGTACCGCCGAGACCCTCGGCGCGCTCGCGCATGGTGACCATCCCGGTGCCCGCGCTGAGTGGCCCCTCCCCTCGCTGTGGGTGCACGACGCGCCGCTGCACCGCGTGCTCCGACGGCGCGTCGTGCACCCACAGCGTGGGGAGGGGGTTGCGGACTCGCAGGGTCAGCCCGGCGCCGTCGTCGAGGGCGACCGTCACGGGTTCACCGGGGGCGTGCTTGCGGGCGTTGGTCAGCGCCTCCTGGGCGATCCGGTGCAGGGCCTGCCCGACGGCGGCCGGGACGGTCCGGTCGGTGATCCGCAGCGGGTCGTGGACCGTGACGTCGTCGCCCGCGGAGCGCGCCGACCGCACCAGCTCGCCGAGGCCGTCGAGCCGGCCGGGAGCGGTGAGCGGTTCCGGCGGGACGTCGGCGTGCAGCAGCTCGATCATCGACCGCATCTCGGTGAGGGAGGCGACCGAGCTCTCACGCACCTGCTCCAGGGCGGTGCGGTCCCGCTGCGGGTCGGGCGGCAGCGCGAGCGCCGCGCCGGAGTGGATCGCGATGGAGGACAGGTGCGAGGCGATGACGTCGTGCAGATCGCGCGCCATCGCCGCGCGCTCGGCCTGGACGGCCTCGTGGCGGTCCAGGGCGGCGATGCGCGCCAGGTCGGCGGCACGCTCACGCTCCAGCTCCGCCGCCCGGGCGGCCTCGTCGGCGCGCGCCCGCTCGAGGTCGGCGAGCTCGGCCTTCTGCCGCACGTTGTCCGCCCACCACATCGGCATCACGACGACCGCGCCCATCTGCAGACCGGCGAACACGAAGTAGCGCAGCTCCTGGCTGGCCTCCCCGGCGGCGACCGCGACGGTGAGCGTGAGCGTCGCCGCGGCCGTCCACAACCAGGTGCGCGCCGTGCGGCCGGTCCGCAGGACGGCCTCGAACAGCAGCTCCCACAGCACCACGAGGAGGATCGCCAGGCTGCCGCCCCACACGAGGTCGACGGACACGACGACGAGGCCCGCGCCGAGCGCGAGCAGCGGGTGCGTGCGCTTGGCGAGGAGCACCACGCAGCCGACGGCGAGCAGCGCGACGCGCCACCACGGCTCCGGCACGACCGATCCCAGCGGGCCGACATCCTGGACGAGGTCGACCAGGCCCACCGCGAGGAGCAGCATGCCGAGGAGGAAGGCCATGGCGGCACCGAAGGCGTCCGCCAGCAGGTCCTCGCCCGCCCACGCCCGGCGCAGGCCGCGCGGCCGCGACCTCGGGACGGGTGGGGACTCGGTGCTCACGGTCACCATCCCAGCACAGGGCGGCGCACCGGGGATCGTCGGAAGGATGTACGGCCGCGTGCCCGGTGCCCGTGCCACGGCCCCGAGGATCATCCGTCCGGAGGACGCCGCCGAGCCGCTGACCACGCGATGCTCGGCGCATGGACCTCCCCGTGGATCTCGTCGGGACCGACGGCGGGCTCGTCGCGATGGCCGGCGTGCTCGCCGTGCTCGCACTCGTCGACTCGACCAGCTTCGGCACCCTGCTCGTCCCCGTCTGGCTGCTGCTGGCCCCGGGCCGCGTGCGGGCCGGACGTGTGCTCGCCTACCTCGGCACGGTCGCGGTCGCCTACCTCCTGATCGGTGTCACGGTGCTGCTCGGTGCCGGTGCGGTGCTCGAACGGTACGGCGACGTGCTGGAGTCGCGACCGGTGCTACTGGCCCAGCTCGTGCTCGGGATCGGTCTGCTGGTGCTCAGCTTCCGGTTCGACGGCAAGCGGTCCGCACGCCGGGCCGCGAAGGACGGCGGGCGGCCCGGTCGGCTGGTGCGGTGGCGCGAACGCGCGCTCGACCTCGACCCCGGCACCTCGTCCCCGGTGCTGCCGCTCATGGGGCTGGCGCTCGGCGCGGTGACGCTCGAGGTGGCCACGATGCTGCCGTACCTCGCGGCGATCGGTCTGCTGACGGCGTCGGACCTCGCGACGCCCGTGACGCTGGGGGTCCTGGCGCTGTACTGCGTCGTGATGGTGCTGCCGGCGCTGCTGCTGCTCGTGGCCCGCTGGGCGGCGGCCCGCCGGGTCGACCCGTGGCTGCGCCGGCTGGAGCGGTGGCTCTCGAAGAACGCTGCCGAGATGACGGGCTGGGTCCTCGGCATCGTGGGGGTGCTGCTCATGCTCGACGCGTTCGGGCGCCTGGGCTGGACGGGCTGAACCGTCCGGGACCAGGGACGGCCGGTGAGGGCAGGGGCGGCGAGCGATACTCTCCGGTGGTACCCGCACCCGTCCGGAGAGGCCCTCTCGTGTCCGACCAGCCGCCGCCCCCCGACCCGCAGCAGCCGCCCGCGGGTGAGCCGTACCAGCAGCCGTACCAGCAGCCATACCAACCGCCGCACCAGCAGCAGCCGCCCGCGCAGCAGCCCTCCCCGTACCCGTCGCCGTACCAGCAGCAGCCGCCGTACCCGCCGGGCTACCAGCCGTATCAGCAGTACGGCTACGTCGACCCGAACGCGAGGTCGCGGATCGCGGCGGGTCTGCTGGGCATCTTCCTCGGCTCGCTGGGCATCCACCGCTTCTACCTCGGGTACACCGGGCTCGGCCTGACGATGCTGCTCATCACGGTCCTGTCGCTGGGGTTCCTGTCCTGGGCCGTCGCGATCTGGGGCCTCATCGAGGGGATCCTCTACCTGACCGACAAGACGGGCAGCTTCTCCCGCGACGCCAAGGGCGTGCCGCTGCGCGACTGAGTCAGCCGGGCCGGCCGAGCCGGGCCGGCAGCTCGCGCAGGCTGTCGACGACGTCGACGCGCGCGGCCTCGCGCCGGGCGGCGTGCAGGTAGCCCCACGGGCCGCGACGGATCAGCACCGGCCGCATCCCGGCGTCGGCGGCCGGCAGGACGTCGTTGTCGAGCCGGTCGCCCACGTAGGCGATGTCCGACGGCCGGACCCCGGTGAGGTCGGCGACCCGCGCGAAGAACACGGGGTCGGGCTTCTCCACACCCCACTCGTCGGACGTGCGGATGCTGTCCACGGGCAGATCCATGGCCTCGAGCGCCCGGCGGGCCTGCGGCGGCTGGTTGCCGGCGACGACGACGGCGTACCCGGCGTCGCGCAGGGCGGCCAGGGCGGGGCGCACGTCGTCGTAGAGGTCGTCGGCGTCGAAGTTCTCGCGCAGGTCGTCCGGGTCGTCGACGGCCCAGCGGGCGATCTCGGCGGACAGGTCGATGCCGGGCCGGGCGAGCTCGAACGCGTCCTGCAGGGGACGGTCGGTGGCGGCGCAGGCGCCGATCAGGCCGAGGAACGTCCCGCGGGGGACGCCGAGGCGGTCCGCCCACCGGGAGAAGATGCGGGTCTCGTCGATCAGGGTCTCGCCGACGTCGAAGACCACCGCGCTCACCATGGGACGAGCCTATCCACACCTGCTGCGCGGGCAGGGGCGCGCACGGGTAGCGTGATCAGCAGACGTCCAGATCTCGGCCGTAGGGTGAGGGACATGACCGAACCGGCGATCCCCGTGACGCTTTCCACCGCGTCGGTCTATCCGCGCCGTGCCGCCTTCGCCTTCGAGTCCGCCGCCGAGATCGGCTACGACGGCGTCGAGGTGATGGTCTGGTCGGACCCAGCGACCCAGGACCCGCAGGCACTCTCGCGGCTCGCGGCCGACACCGGCATGCCCATCCGTTCCATCCACGCCCCGACGCTGCTGGTCAGTCAACGGGTGTGGGGGCGGTCGCCCGCCGACAAGCTCGCCAAGGCGGTGGACATGGCCGGCGAGCTGGGGGCGCGGACCGTCGTCGTGCACCCGCCGTTCCGCTGGCAGTACCGCTACGCGCGCAGCTTCGAGGAGCAGGTGCGCGAGCTCAACGCCTCCAGCCCGGTGACCGTCGCGGTGGAGAACATGTACCCGTGGCGCCCGCACTCGCGCCTCGACCGGGAGCTCAAGGCCTACCTGCCCGGCTGGGACCCCATGGAGCACGGCTACGACGCCGTCACGCTCGACCTGTCGCACGCCGCCATCGCGCAGCAGGACGGCTTGAGCCTGCTCCAGGAGTTCGGCGACCGGCTGCGGCACGTGCACCTGGCGGACGGCACGTTCAACGCCCGCGACGAGCACCTGGTGCCCGGTCGCGGTGACATGCACTGCGACAAGGTGCTGACCGAGCTGGCGCGTTCGGGCTTCGACGGGGACGTCGTGCTGGAGATCTCGACCCGCAAGGCGTACGACGCGCACGAGCGGCACACCGACCTCGTGGCGGGTCTGGAGTTCGCGCGGGCCTACCTGTCGCCGGAGCCCGTCCCGTACACGCCGCCGCCGCCGGAGCACCGCCACCGTCCCGCGGACGCCTGGGAGCCGGAGCACCCGAGCCTCGACAGCCAGTGAGCCCCTGAGCCGGCTCAGGCGGCCAGGGCGGGCGCGCTCAGGCGGCCAGCGCGGGCCGGGCGCCGACGGCCCGCAGCACGAACGTCTCGGCGGCGCTGATGGCGCGCTCGCGGGCCGCGGGCTCCTCGGGGATGAGCCGGCCGGAGAGGCAGGCGTTGACGAGCTGCACGGTCGGCTCGATGTCCTGGCGGGGGAAGGAGCCGACGGCGATGCCGTCGTGGAGGATCCGCTTGAGGATCGACTCCACGATCTCCGCGTGCTCGCGCAGCCGCGCCTGGGTGGACCGGGACAGGACGGTGCGCAGGTCCGGGCCGGGCGCCAGGTGGAAGACCCGCGCGAGCTGGGCCTGCTGGCGGATGTAGGTGCGCAGCTGCTCGACGGGGTCGTCCACACCGGCGAGCGCCCGCTCGAGCGTCAGGGCGTACTGCTCGGTCTCGTGGGTGATGAAGCCCAGGAGCAGCGACTCCTTGTCGGAGAAGTGGTTGTAGACCGCGGTGCGGCCCACGCCGGCGGCCGTCGCGATGTCGGCCAGCGTGATCGTGTCGAACCCTCGCTCGGCCATGAGCGTGGACAACGCCGTGAACAGCTTGTGCCGAGTCATCTGGCGGTGCTCGTGCAAACTCTTGCCGATGATCTTGGGCATGATGACATCATAGGCATCCAGCGTCAGGACACGGGCGGCTATCCTCGCCGCTGTGACTGATGACACCGGAGCGCAGGCCCAGGACCGCAGCGGTGACGTGGTGCCGGACACCAAGGACTGGACGTGGGTCGTGGACCACGCCTGCCCCGAGTGCGGCTTCGATCCGACGGCGGTCGACCCGCTCGCCGTCGGCGCCGCCGTCCGGGCGACGGTGCCCGCCTGGCAGGCCGTCCTCGCGCGGCCGGAGGTCCGCCGCCGGCCGGTACCCGGTGTGTGGTCGCCGCTGGAGTACGCGGCCCACGTCCGGGACGTCTTCCGGGTCTTCGACGAACGGCTCGAGCTCATGCTGCGCACCGACGGCGCCGAGTTCGCGAACTGGGACCAGGACGCGGCGGCCGTCGAGGGCCGGTACGGCGAGTCCGACCCGGCCGCCGTGGCCACCGAGCTGGCCGATGCCGGCGAGGCCGTCGCACGCCGCTTCGACACGGTGCGCGCCGACCAGCTCGAGCGGGTGGGGAAGCGTTCGAACGGGTCGACGTTCACGGTGCGGACCTTCGGGCGGTACTTCCTGCACGACGTCGAGCACCACCTCCACGACGTCGGCGTCTGAGCCCGCGCTCCCGCCGTAACAGGCCGGAAACACGCGGGCCTGATGGCGCGTGGCGGGGAGGAGTACCTTGCGCCACATGTCGTACGTGCAGACGCTCGTCCCGCCGGAGCACGCGTCGAACCATGTGCTCGTCGTCCCCGACTCGTGGGGTCCAGCGCGGGTCCGGGGGCTCGCCGACGCCTGGTTCCCGGACGTGTACTGGCTCAAGGAGCCGCAGTCGGACACCGGGCCGCGTCCGATGGCGGGCGCGCGGTTCCGCGGCATGGCCACCGAGACGTCGCGGCCGCCCGGTCCGGGCGTGCTGGGGGTCGGCGCCGAGCACGGGGCGGCCGGACCGTTCCCCGTGCCGGAGGCGCTGTCGCCTCAGGTCGGCCTGAGCGGTCCGGCTACGGCGTACGCGCTCGGTCGCGTGGACGGCATGTTCGACGCGCGGGTGGGCCGGCCCGCGACCACGGACGACCGCGACGGCATCTCCCGGGCGTTCGCGGCCGGGCTGCCGGAGGGCGAGGAGCTCCGGCTCGTGCAGTGGGGCGTCGCGGTGGCGCGCAAGGCCGGGGGCGTGCTGCTCGCCGACGGACGCCAGCTGCTGCACCCGGACCCCGCGGGTGCCGTCGACCTCGCGCTGTACGCCGCGCACCCCGTGGGGAGCGGCGATCTCCTCGGACTGCTGCGCTCGCTCGTCGCGACCGCGGAGGTCGAGGTGGAGGAGGCCGCCGCCGACGGCACGACCCGCTGCCGGCTCGTGGCGCGCACCCCGTACGACGGCGTGATCCTGGTCGAGGCGGAGCGGGTCGACCGGGTGCCCCGTGCGATGGCGGGACTCGACTGGCGCGAGTACGGGCCGCACGCGTACCGGGTCTCGTGGGTGCCGCAGGACGCCTACGAGCTGGAGCTCGAGCGGCCGTCCGGGGTCCATGTGATCGCCCGGGCCCGGATGCGGGCGATGGTGGCCCGGCTGGCGCTCCTGCTGCACGCGAGGACCGGCGGCACGATCGTCGACGACGGCGCGTTCCTGGCGACGGTGGCTGAGGTCGAGCGGCGCACCGACGACCAGCGGACGACGTCGCGCGCCTGGATCTGACGGGGCACACCGATGTTGTCCACAGGGGTGTGGAGCAATCCGTGACCGTCCGCTCCGGACGCCGGTGCTGGTGAACGCAGGATTCGCGGCGACGACGCTGGTCGTCGTGCCGTCGGCGGGCCGACCTCGCGAGGCGCTCCCAGCCGCGGAATCTCGCGGATCGTCTCCGTTACCACGGTGTTCCCGGCCACGACAACTCGGGGGCAGCACCGGTGGCGGGGTGGTACGCGGCGCGCCCACGGTGGCGTGTCGTCCACAGATTTCGTCCACAGGGGTGTGGACGGTGTGGGGATTCCGGGCGTCCCGCTGTGGACGAACCTGTGACCGAAAATCCGCGGCCTCGGACCTCTTGCAGTCGACCCCCAGCAGGTCTAGAAACGTGCCTAACGGTCTCGGCGAGAGGTGCTCAGGATCACGTCGATCACGGTCGACGGGGTCCGTCGGACAGCCCGCCGGGGCAAAGGTCGACCGGAGAACGACGGACCGATCCGTACCGAGTGCGGGCCGCGGGTGACGACGCGGGTGTTCGGCGGGGCCGGAAGACCACCCGCGTCCGGGATCCTACGGAGAACGGGCCGGTCAGGGCGACGACGCACCAGGCCCGGACCGACCCGGTGGGAGACCCGGGGCTGTGACGTCGACACAGCACCCCGACTGCGATCGCCGGGGACCGCGGCGATGCCGAGGCCCCCGGCCGCCCCGGGGGCCTCGGCCGTACCTGGGAGCGCGACCGCGCGTAGCCTCGGGCCCATGAGCAACCTCGAGACCCGTCCCGCTGAGCAGGTCTGCGCACCGGGGACCGCAGCCCCCGACGTCGAGCTGCTGGGCTCCCGGGACGTCCCGCTCGGGGGGCCTCGCGCGATGTCGGTGCGTCGCACGCTCCCGCAGCGGCAGCGCTCCCTGATCGGCGCGTGGTGCTTCTGCGACCACTACGGGCCGGACGACGTCTCGACGTCCGCCGGGATGCAGGTCCCGCCCCACCCGCACATCGGCCTGCAGACCGTGAGCTGGTTGTTCGCCGGCGAGATCCTGCACCGGGACTCCGTCGGGTCGCTGCAGACCGTGCGGCCGGGAGAGCTCAACCTCATGACGGCGGGCCGGGGCATCTCGCACTCGGAGGAGTCGCCGGAGCCGAGCGCAGGGCGTCCGAGGCCGCCGACGCTGCACGGCGTCCAGCTGTGGACCGTGCTGCCGCTCGACGCGAAGGACACCGCACCGAGCTTCGAGCACCACGGCGACCTGCCCGCCGTCGTGCGGGACGGTGCGCGGGTGCAGGTGTTCCTCGGTGCGCTGCGGGTAGCGGGGCAGGCGCTGGAGTCGCCGGCCCGCACGTTCACCCCGCTGGTCGGCGCCCAGATCGACCTCGAGCCCGCGACGTCGGTCGTGCTCGAGGTGGACCCCAGCCACGAGCACGGCCTGCTCGTCGACGAGGGCGACGCGCGCCTGGAGGACGGTGAGGTCGACGCCGACACCCTGGCGTACGTCGCACCCGGGCGTTCCCGGGTGACCGTGTCCGCCGGTGCGCGGCCGGTGCGCGCCGTCCTCATCGGTGGCGAGCCGTTCGGCGAGGACGTCGTCATGTGGTGGAACTTCGTGGGGCGCACCCACGAGGAGGTCGTCGAGGCGCGCGCCGCCTGGACGGCACAGCTCGCCGACGCGGACGACGGCGGCACGACGTTCGTGCCGGACGCCGCCGCCCGGCGCTTCGGGCAGGTCGAGGGCTATGCGGGCGGGCCGCTGCGCGCCCCCGCCCTCCCGGACGTCCGGCTGCGACCCCGCGGACGCCCGGGCCGTTGACGCCCGTCAGGGGAACGTGATGCGGAGCTTCGCGTTCTTCTTGCCCTGGGCGATGTTGACGACCTTGATCTTCATCCCGCCGCCGCGGGTGGTGAAGGTCTGCCCCTCCCACATGTTCGAGCGACGGTTCGACTCCCGGCCCATCGGCACGACGAGGTGCTCGCCCGGGTACGCCCACGTGGACCGGCTGCCCGCGACCCGGCTGACGGTGATGCCGTACCGCACCGTGTAGTCGGAGCTCGCACGGTAGGGAAGGCGCGTGTACGGGTACCGCACCCCGGGTTCCTTGCGGCGCAGCTCGATGAAGTACACCTCGCCGGTGCGTGGGTCCCGGGCACGCACGAGGGTGGGGCGCTTCGTGTCCCGGTGCCGTGCCGTGAGCAGGACCGTCCGGTTGCCGCCCTTGGCTCCGACGAACCGCTGCTCGGAGCGCGGCAGGACGCCGAGCCGTCGCTTCTGCGCGCCCGACAGCGCCGGGATGCCCTGGGCGGCGAACTCGCCGCCCATCAGGTCGAGCGGGTCGAGCCCCTCGGCCGCCCCGCACCGCGAGCTGCGGAAGCTGCCGTCGTTCTTCCCCTCGCACCAGCCGACGCCGGAGTGCTCGAGGCCCATGTTGTGCGCCAGCTCGTGCGCCAGCGTGGCCACGCCCTTCTCGTACTGGTTGTGGTCCCACCGGTCGCCGGAGCGGTAGCCGTCCGGCCCCCCGAACAGGGAGAACGTCCATCCGCCGGGGGAGTTGCGCCCGGCCTTCGACGGCATGGAGGCGAGGCCGACCTTCCCGTCGCAGGTGTCGCCGTACCTCGAACCGCCGGCATAGTCGCCGGTGCGGTACGGGTAGAGGACGACGAGGTGCGCGCGACGGTCGGGCCCGCGGTCGTCCGCCGAGTACCACCGCTTGCCGTAGTGCTTGGCACCGCCCCGCTTGACCTGCTTGAGCACCTGCTTCGTGGTGCGGCACGCCCCGTCGCCGGTGTTGATCCGGCGGACCTTCCCCGAGCGGACGAACGTGACCCGGCCGCGCGACTGCTCCGACCAGTACGCCGAGGTCTCGCGCAGGAGCCGGTCGACGTCGGAGTTCCGGACCCATTTCTTCACGTGCTTCTTCCGGACGTTCTTCGGAGTCGCCACGACGATCTGCACGGTGTGCGTCTTCGTGCTCGTCCGCGCCGCCGTCGAGAGGGCACGCGTGCCGTCGTTGGCGGACGACCGGCCGAACCGGGACGAGTCGACCTCGGACTCCCAGGTCACGGGATGGCCGGCGTGTGGTTCGCGCACGTCCGGGGCTGCTGCGGCGGACAGCGCGTCGACCGCGAGCAGCGCGCCCACGGCGACGGCGACGACGGAAATACGGAAAGACATATCGGGCCCCCGAGCCGATCGACATCGATAGGTCGGAGCGTATCGACGAAAGGAGAAATGTGCCCGGCGAAATCAATGTCCCTTTCGTCCAAAAAAGGAACATGAAGGACGCCTCGACGGCTCTGCGCCCTCAGTGCCGCCGTCGGACGATGACGGGCAGCGCCGCCCACAGGAAGAGCAGGAGCACGGCGCAGCCGACGCCGACGATCAGACCGGCCGTGCGGTCGAGCACGACGTCGTAGACCAGCAGCGCCGTGCACGAGAGCGCGATGGCGAGCAGCACGAGGGCCGCCCGCGTCATCCGGTCACCGACCGTCACGACCGGCTGCTTCAGGTGCTTGCGGAAGAGAGCCCGATGGATGGCCACCGGCGCGACGAACAGGCCGGTGGCCACGATGCAGGTCAGCAGGTCGACGAGATAGACGTTGCGCTGGAAGTCGTCGAGGTCCTGGAAGCGGGACTGGAACGGCAGGATGAGCAGGAACCCGGTGAGGATCTGAACACCGGTCTGCATGACCCGGAGCTCCTGCAGCAGCTCGACCCAGTTGCGGTCCGAGCGTTCCTCCAGCGTCTCTTCGCGGCCGTGCTCCTGCCGTTCCGGCGTCCCGGCGGTGTCCGTCATCGCCCCTCCTCCGCGACTGCTGATGGGCACCTCATCGTGCCATCGGCACCGACACGCCGCACCGGTGGCGAGAGCTGGAATCCGACTCCGGCGCGGTTGTCCGACGCTCTCGGTTCCGAGTGCGGGTCGCTCATGGGCGCCGCGCGGAGGGGGCGGCCGTCCCAAGAGCGCGGCGCCGCCAGCGGGGACTCTCAGTGCGGCGAGCCGGCCAGAAGCGAACGGTGTCGCCTCCGCGGGGGGAGGCGACACCGAGCCGGTCGTCGTGGGTCAGCGGCCGAATCGCTGGAAGGCGGCTTGGCGGCTGACGTTCAGCGCCGCGCCGATCACGGTCCACGAGTCGCCGGCCTCACGGGCCTCACGCACCACGCGACGCAGGTCTTCCTCCGCGGCGGCAACTGCCTTGCTCGCAGCGATGATCTCGCGGAAGTGGGTCGCGTCGCGGGCCGGGTGGGTGGTGGGGTCGAGCGCGTCGAGCGCCGCCTCTTCACGATCGATGAGTCGGGTCATGGGGCGTCACCTCATCTCATGTAGTCGTAGCGACTAGGTTGTAGTCGGTCGGCGTGGATGATGCGGGCCGGTGCGTCGATGGGCACCACCACCAGCTCCAGGAGCGCCCCGGCCAGGTCGGGCCCGATCACCAGCAGGCGGTCCTCGCCGTCGTACTCGTACTCGACGTAGCGGATCGCGTTCTCCCAGGCGTGCACGATATCGGCGTCGTCGACTCTGTGCCTGTGCGCGCTCGGGAGGACCTGCACGCTGTCAAGGCTATGTTGACAGCAGCTGTGGCGTCAAGGTCGCCTTGACGCCTGCTGTCGATCATCGTCAATCGGTGTCGCGCTCATCATCGAGGGATCCTCGCCCATGCACTGTTGCAGAGGGAGTGCGCTGTGACCTGCCGTACTGCTGAGAGCGGGTGACGGGAATCGAACCCGCGCTGTCAGCTTGGGAAGCTGAAGTTCTACCATTGAACTACACCCGCACGTCCGTCATCGCCGGCCGATGAAGGCCGTCGCGACGACGCGCGTGCCGATCATACCCAACACCCCGCCCCAGGCCGAAACCGGGCGTGAACCCGGTCCGAACGAGGCCCGGTCCGGGCCCGGACCGACACGGGGACGCCGGTCGCCGGGACCGCGGTGCACGCCGGGGGAGGGCCGACTACCGTGTCCCCGTGCTGCTCTCCGACCGCGACATCCGTGCCGAGCTCGACGCCGGGCGCGTCGGCCTGGACCCCTACGACCCGGCGATGGTGCAGCCGTCGAGCATCGACGTCCGCCTGGACCGGTACTTCCGGCTGTTCGACAACCACCGGTACCCGTTCATCGACCCGTCGCAGGAGCAGCCGGAGCTGACGCGGCTGGTGGAGGTCGACGCGGGCGAGCCGCTGGTGCTGCACCCGGGGGAGTTCGTCCTGGGTTCCACCTACGAGTCCGTCTCGCTGCCCGACGACGTCGCGGCACGCCTGGAGGGCAAGTCGAGCCTCGGGCGCCTCGGGCTGCTGACGCACAGCACCGCCGGCTTCATCGACCCCGGGTTCTCGGGGCACGTCACCCTCGAGCTGAGCAACGTGGCGACCCTGCCGATCACGCTGTGGCCGGGGATGAAGATCGGCCAGCTGTGCTTCTTCCGGCTGTCCTCGCCGGCGGAGCACCCGTACGGTTCGGAGCGCTACGGTTCGCGTTATCAGGGCCAGCGCGGCCCGACGGCGAGCCGGTCCTGGCAGTCCTTCCATCGCTCGGACGTATGAGCGCGTCCTCCCGGGGTGGCCGACGTCGGTACGCTCGGTCCCGCCGCGCGGGGTCGACCAGGCACGACGCGGCGCCCCGGTCCCGGAAGGAGCTCCGCCAGATGGCCAAGCAGTCGTCACCGTCCCTGCCCCTGCTGCCGCGTGCGACCACGCAGGGGCACCAGGCGCGCCACCTGCTGGCCGTGCCCGCCGACGTCGAGGTCGACGAGGTGGAGGTGCTCGCCATGTCCCGGTTCTCGGGGGCCCGCTGGGACGTGGCGCCGGCGTCCCTGCTCGGTGCGGACCTGCCCGCGGGTCGCATCGCCGGTCCGGGGGAGCCCGGCGTGCTGCGGTTGACCCGGCACAGCCACGTGCACGGCCCGTACGCACCTCGGGGGGACGGCTTCGAGCTCGGGCTCCCCAGCAGCACCGCGATGGTGTTCGACGTCGTCACGCCGCGCGAGCGCTGGGCCGACGCCCCGCCGCCGGGCGGTGGCGACCGCGACGGGCTGGCGAGGTCCTTCCCCGCAGGGCTGCCGAACCGTGAGGAGGAGCGCGTCGTGGCATGGCTCGTCGCGGCGGCCCGCCGCCTCGGGGGCTCCGCCCGGCTCGACGTCGCCGCGCTGTGGGACCCGGCGGAGGCCGCGCGACGGGACGCCGGTGCCGGCGTCGTGCTGACGCCCGACCCGGGGGCCGCCGTCGACCTCACCGTCTGGTCGGACATCTGGCTGGACCCGCAGGCCGCGCACCGGGTCCTGCAGGAGGTGCACCCGCGGGTGGTGCTCGCGACCGAGGGCGCCGACTACCAGGGCCCACCGGCCGGGATCGCCGAGAAGCCGCTCTACCCGGGCGAGAAGATGGACCCGGAGGTGCGGCGGGCGCTGCACGCCCAGGCCGACGAGATCGACATCGCCGCGCTCCAGGAACCGGTGGTGCTCGACGGGTACGGGCTGACCATCGACCTCGGCCACGACGGCTACGTCACCGTGGAGGTCTCCGGCGACGAGGTCCTGCCCCTGCTCGTCAAGGAGCTGCCGTGGGCCGCCGGGGGCGCGATCTGCTACCGCGTGGTGTGGGACCCGCCGGACCAGCACGAGGCGCAGCGGGAGTTCCCGCAGCCGGCGCTCGTGGTGGCGCGCAAGCGGGCCGCGGATCTCGTGGGCCGGGTGGCCGCGGCCATCCAGGGCGCGGTGGGCGGCGAGATCGCCGACGAGTCCGAGTTCCTGCTGGCCCCCGAGGACCTGTAGCGGGGGCGTCGTCGTCGACCGGCCCGATCCGAGGTCCGGCGATACAGTGAAGCCCCGCCCCGCCCCCGGACGGACGGAGTGTCGTGCTGCCGGTCCTGCTGCTCACCTTCGCGCTGGCGCTCGTCGCGCCGGCACTGGTCGCTTGGATGGGCCGGCGTGCGTTCTGGGTGCTGGCGCTGGGTCCGGCCGCAGCGGCCGCGTACGCGCTGGCCGCCACGGAGCGGGTCGCCGCCGGCGACCTGCCCGTCTCGACCACACCGTGGGTGCCGGGACTCGACCTGTCGATCGGCCTGCGCCTCGACTCGCTCTCGTGGCTGATGCTCCTCGTCGTCGGGGGAGTGGGCGCGCTCGTGCTGATCTACTGCAGCGCCTACTTCTCCCGGGACGCGGAGGGCACCGGCCGGTTCGCCGCGGTCCTGACGGCCTTCGCCGGGGCGATGATCGGCGTCGTCACCGCGGACGACCTGCTGCTCCTGTTCGTGTTCTGGGAGCTGACGACCGTCTTCTCCTACCTGCTGATCGGCCACTACGCCGATCGCAAGACGTCCCGCCGGGCCGCGATGCAGGCGATCGTCGTCACGACAGCCGGCGGCCTCGCGATGCTGGTCGGCCTCGTCGTGCTCGGGGTCGCCACCGGCTCGTGGCGCATCTCGGAGGTCGTGGCGGACCCGCCCACGGGTTCCGCCGCCGTCGTGGCCACCGTGTGCCTGCTGGCGGGTGCCGCCACGAAGGCGGCGCTCATCCCGTTCCACTTCTGGCTCCCCGCGGCGATGGTGGCGCCGACGCCGGTGTCCGCCTACCTGCACGCCGCCGCCATGGTGAAGGCGGGCGTCTACCTCGTGGCGCGGTTCGCGCCCGCGTTCGCCGAGCTGGCCGTGTGGCGCTGGCTGGTGCTGCTGCTGGGCGGGGGCACGCTGCTGCTCGGCGGCTACCGGGCGCTGCGGCAGCACGACCTCAAGCTCGTCCTGGCGTTCGGCACCGTCTCCCAGCTCGGCCTCATCGTGCTGCTGGTGGGTCTGGAGAGCCGGGCGGTCGCGCTCGCGGGGCTCGCGATGCTGGGCGCGCACGCGATGTTCAAGGGTGCGCTCTTCCTGGTGGCCGGCGCGGTGGACGTCGCCACGGGCACCCGTGACCTGCGCAGGCTCTCCGGCCTGTGGCGCACGATGCCCGTGGCCGCCACGGCGGCGGCGCTCGCCACGGCCTCCATGATCGGCCTGCCCCCGTTCGCGGGCTACGTGGCGAAGGAGGCGGCGCTGGAGGGGCTCTGGCACGACGCGACGCACGGCGGCGGCACGGTGGTGGTGACCACCCTCGTCGCCGTCGTCGTCGGGTCCGTCCTCACCGTCGCCTACAGCCTGCGGTTCCTGTGGGGCGCGTTCGCGACCAAGCCGGCCGCCGACGGCGGAGCGGCCGAGCCGACGCCGGTCCGGCGGCGCTCTTGGTTGCTCGTCCTGCCCCCGCTGGTCCTGGGTCTGCTCGGGCTGGTCGCCGGCCTGACGCCGTCGACGGGCGAACGCCTCCTCGGCCCCTACGCCGAGACGTACCCGGCCGGCGAACCCGGGCACCTCGTGCTGTGGGGCGGCCTGACGCCGGCGCTGGGCCTGTCGCTGCTGGTGCTGGCCGGTGGCGCGGCGCTGTTCTGGAAGCGGCAGCGGGTCGAGCTGCTGCAGGACCTCGCCTGGTCGCCGCGCGCCGCGGACCTCGTCTACCGCCGGGCGATGCGCCGCCTCGACGACGTGGCGGCGGACGTCACGGGCGCGACCCAGCGCGGCTCCCTGCCCGTCTACCTCGGCATCATCCTCGTCGTGCTGGCGGTGGCGCCGGGCGCGGTGATCGCCACCGGTCTCCTGACCGGCACCACCGTGGCACCCGCGGCCGTCGGCTGGGACCGGCCGGCGCAGGCGGCCGTGGTGGCCGTCGTCGTGGCGGCCGCGATCCTCGCGGCCCGCGCCCGGCGCCGGCTCAAGGCCGTGGTGCTGGTGGGCGTGGCCGGGTACGCCAACGCCGGCCTCTTCGTCCTGCACGGAGCCCCGGACCTGGCGCTGACCCAGGTGCTGACCGAGACGGTCACGCTCGTCATCCTCGTGCTGGTGCTGCGCCGGATGCCGACGTACTTCTCCGACCGGCCGCTGGCGGCCAGCCGCTGGGTGCGGCTGGTCCTCGCGGTCATCACCGGCGTGGTGATGATGGCGCTGACGTTCGCGGCGCCGCTGGCCCGGGTCGCCACCCCGATCAGCGTCGACTTCCCCGAGGAGGCCGTGGAGTTCGGCGGCGGCCACAACATCGTCAACGTCACGCTGGTCGACATCCGGTCGTGGGACACCGTCGGCGAGATCTCGGTGATCCTCGTCGCGGCGACCGGGGTCGCCTCGATGGTGTTCCTGCGCCAGCGCAGCGGCGAGGTGCTCCGGCTCTCCCGGGCCGACGGCGAGGGCCTCGCCCCGGACGGGCACACGCGGGACGTGTGGATCGCCGCCGGGCGCACCGTGTCGCCGTCCCGGCGCTCCGTCATGTTCGAGGTGGTCACGCGGCTGATCTTCCACGCCATGATCGTGGTCGCGCTGTTCCTGCTGTTCAGCGGCCACAACGCGCCCGGAGGCGGCTTCGCCGCGGGGCTGATGGTGGGGATCGCGCTCGCCGTGCGCTACCTGGCGGGCGGTGGCTACGAGCTGGGCGAGGCCCTCCCGGTGCAGCCGGGCGTGCTGCTCGGATCCGGGCTCTTCCTCTCCGCCGGGGTCGGGCTCGCCGCGCTGCTGACGGGCAACGAGGTGCTCGAGAGCGTGATCGTCGACCTCTCCGTGCCCGTCCTCGGCAAGATCCACCTCGTGACCTCGCTGTTCTTCGACGTCGGGGTCATGCTCGTGGTGGTCGGCCTGGTCCTCGACCTGCTGCGCACGCTCGGTGCCGAGATCGACCGGCAGGGCGACGCTCCACGGTCCCGCTCGACGGAGGGAGCCTCGTGATCGTCCTCGAGAACACCCCCTCGGCCGTCCTGCTGCTCGCCGTGGGCGTGCTGTGCGGTGCCGGGGTCTACCTGGTGCTGGACCGTCCGCTCACGCGGGTGCTGCTCGGCATCGTCCTGCTGAGCAACGGCGCCAACCTGATGCTCCTCGTCGCCGGCGGGCGGGCGGGGGCGTCGCCCGTGGTGGGCAACGCCCCGCAGGACGTGCGGATGAGCGACCCGCTGGCCCAGGCGATGATCCTCACGGCGATCGTCATCACGCTCGCCCTGACGTCGTTCATGCTGGCCCTGGCGTACCGGTCGTGGCAGCTCCACGGCCACGACGAGGTCGCCGACGACGTGGAGGACCGGCGCGTCGCCCGGCAGGCCGCCATCAACGCACCCGCGTACGTGGACGACGACGCCGCCGAGACGGGCGAGACGCTCGACGAGGAGGCGGCCGCCGTCTACGACCAGGTCGTCGAGGCGGCCGAGCGCCGGCGCTCGCGGGACGAGCGCGACCCACGTGGGCCCCAGGAGGGTTCGCCATGATCGACACCGCCGCGCTCTGGTCCGTGCCGACCCTGGTCCCGTTGCCCGTGCTCCTGCCGCTCTTCGCCGCGGGGCTCACCCTCGCCCTGCACCGGTACGCGAACGTGCAGCGGGTCATCAGCGTCGCGGCGCTGTCGGTGACCACCGCGTCCTCCGCGGTGCTCATGGTGGCGGCGGACGACGGGCCGTTGGTCGTGGACGTCGGCGGCTGGGCCGCACCCGTCGGCATCGCGCTCGTCGCGGACCGGCTCTCCGCGCTCATGCTGACGGTCAGTGGCGTCATGCTGCTGTGCGTCCTGCTCTACTCCCTCGGGCAGGGCATCCCCGAGGGGGAGGACGCGCCCCGGGACCGCCGCGTCGGCGGCAGCATCCCGGTGGCGATCTTCCACCCCACGTACCTGGTGCTGGCCGCGGGCGTCGCCAACGCGTTCCTCACGGGCGACCTGTTCAACCTCTACGTCGGCTTCGAGATCCTGCTCGCGGCGTCGGCGGTGCTGCTGACGCTCGGCGGGACGGCGGAACGGGTGCGGGCCGGGTCCGTGTACATCGTCGTCACCCTGATGTCGTCGCTGCTCTTCCTCACGGCGATCGCACTGATCTACTCGGCGACGGGCACCGTGAACATGGCGCAGCTCGCCGAGCGCCTGCCGGACATCGACCCCACGGTGCGGCTGGCGCTGCAGCTCCTGCTCCTCCTGGCGTTCGGCATCAAGGCCGCGATCTTCCCCCTGGCCGCCTGGCTGCCCGACTCGTACCCGACGGCGCCCGCCCCGGTCACCGCGGTCTTCGCCGGCCTGCTCACCAAGGTGGGGGTCTACTCGATCCTGCGGACCCAGACGCTGCTGTTCCCCGCCAACGACGTGGTCGACCAGGTGCTGATGGGGCTCGCGCTGGCCACGATGCTGGTCGGCATCCTCGGTGCCGTCGCGCAGAACGACGTCAAACGGCTGCTGTCCTTCACCCTGGTCAGCCACATCGGCTACATGATCTTCGGTGTCGCGCTCGCCTCCGAGGCCGGGACCGCCGCCGCCATCTTCTACGTCGTGCACCACATCTCCGTCCAGACGGCGCTGTTCCTGGTGGTGGGGCTCGTGGAGTGGCGGGGCGGGTCGACGTCGCTGGACCGGCTGGGTGGTCTGGCCCGCCTCGCGCCCGTCCTGGCGGTCCTGTTCTTCGTCCCCGCGATGAACCTCGCGGGCATCCCACCGTTCTCGGGGTTCCTGGGCAAGGTCGGGCTGGTCACCGAAGGGGTCCGCGACGGGTCGGGCCTCGCGTGGGCGCTCGTCGTGGGGTCCGTCGCCACGTCGTTGCTCACTCTCTACGCCGTCGTGAAGGCCTGGAACAAGGCCTTCTGGCAGGAGGCTCCGTCCGGCATCGCCCGCGACGTCGCCCTGCCCCGCGGCCTCGTGCTGCCGGCCGGCGCCCTCGTCGCCTTCGGTCTCACGCTGACCGTGGTCGCCGGCCCCCTCTACGGCTACGCGGAGCGGGCCGCCCGCACCTCGATGGACGGGTTCACGTACGTCAACGCCGTCTATCCCGGCGGGTCGGAGCGCGGCACGGGCGAGTCGGTGGAGGTCTCCGAGGAGGAGGTGGGGTCCCCATGACCGACCAGCCGCGTCGCCGCACCGACATCCTGCGCCGTCTGGTGGGCCGCCCGGTGTCGCAGTGGCCCGCCGTGGTGCTGCTCACCGCCGTCTGGGTGCTGTTGTGGGGCGACCTGTCCTGGGCCAACGTGATCGCGGGCGTGCTGCTCGCCGTCGTCGTCGTCGTGGCCTTCCCGCTGCCGCCGATCAAGGCCGACGCCGCGTTCCGGCTCGTGCCGTTCTGCCGGCTCGCCGGGAGGTTCGTCCTGGACCTGGTCGTCGCCTCGTTCCAGGTGGCCTGGACCGCCCTGCGGCCCGGCCCGGCGCCCCAGGGGGCGATCGTGCGGGTGCAGCTGCGCAACCCGGACGACGTCTTCCTGACCCTCACGTCGGTGCTGGCCACGCTCGTCCCCGGGACGCTGGCGGTGGAGACCAGCCGACGGACCGGCCGGGTGTTCGTGCACGTGCTCGACATCGAGGGGTTCGGCGGGGCCGACGGGGTGCGTCGCAGCACCCGGGAGCTCGAGGAGCGGGTGCTGCGGGCGCTCGCGGGTGACGCGGTCCTCGAGCGGTGCGGCCTGGCCGGGCCGTCGGCGGACCGCGGGGAGGTGCAGGCCTGATGATCGTGGTGGTCGTCGTGGCGGCGGTGCTGGTGGCCGCCGCCGCCCTGATGGCGCTGGTGCGGGTCGAGCGCGGCCCGTCGATGCTCGATCGCGCCCTGGGGCTGGACCTGCTCACGGTGAGCCTCGTCGGCGCGATCGCCATCGAGGCGGTCTGGTCGCGACGCACCGAGACCGTGCCGATCCTCCTGGCGCTGTCGCTGGTCGGGTTCGTGGGCTCGGTGGTGATCTCCCGCTTCGGCGTCCGGCAGCACCAGTCCCAGCATTCCGGCCGGTCCGCGGAGCCTGACGCGGCCCCGGAGCCTGGCGCGGCCCCGGAGCCTGGCGCGTCGTCGGAGCCTGGCGCGTCGTCGGAGCCTGGCGCGTCGTCGGAGCCTGGCTCGGCGCCCGGGGTCGGCACCACGGACGAGGGGGGACCCGCATGACCGAGGTCGACGCCGGCACGTGGACGACGGTCGCGGACGTCGCCGCGGCGCTGTGCCTGCTGCTCGGCGCCTTCCTGACGTTCGCGGCCGGCGTCGGGGTCATCCGGTTCCCCACGCTGCTCGACCGGATGCACGTCGTGACCAAGCCGCAGGTGCTCGGCCTCCTGCTGCTCCTGCTGGCCCTCGCGCTGCGGGTGCGGAGCTGGTCGGCGGTCTCGATGCTGGTGCTGGTCGCGGTGTTCCAGCTCGCGACCGCGCCCGTCGCGGCCCACCTGGTCAGCCGGGCCGGCTTCCGCACCGGCAAGGTGGACGAGGCGGTGTTGCGGCCCAACGAGATGGCCGGCCCCCAGGACGCGCCCGACGACGCCGACGGGACGGACGACGACGCCGGACCGGTCGGGACCGAGCACCCCGGCGAGCCGGACCACCCGGGCCCGAACGCGCCCGGGCGCACGCTCGACGACGACCCGGCCGGGCGGTCCGGGGACGACTGAACCGGCGGACCCGCCGCCCGCCCCCTGCCGGCCCGCGTGCCAGGTCGGGTCCAGCGGCCGGTGCGGCGGGACCTTCGCCTCTGGCCGCCCACCGGCGCGCCTCCGCACGGTGGTGGTGGGTGCGGCGGACGCCGCGCCCCCGCGAGCGCCCGTCGAGGCCGCAGAGGTGGTTGCTGATGATCACGAGGGACGAGCGAGGTCGACGATCTGTCGTCCGCCGCTCTCCGTGGGTCACCGCCACGGTGGCGACGGGCAGCATCGGCGGCCTGCTCGAAGCGTTCGGTCCGCCAGGGTCGGCGCAGATCGCCGTCTCGGCCTTCGCGCTCGTCCTGGTCGCGGTCAGGGGTCGCCGCATGGTCATGGACCTCCGTGCCGGTACTTACGGCGTCGACATGCTGGCCGTGCTGTCGGTCGCTGCCACGGTGCTGGTCGGCGAGTACTGGGCTGCGCTGGTCGTGTGCCTGATGCTCTCCGGCGGGGAGGCGCTCGAGACCTCGGCGAACGGCCGGGCACGCCGTGAGCTGACGGCTCTGCTGGCCCGGGAGCCCCGCGTCGCCCAGCGCGCCGGGCCCGAGGGGACGCTCGAGGAGGTGCCCGTCGACCAGATCCGGCCCGGGGACGAGGTGTGGGTCCGGCCGGGGGAGGTCGTCCCGGTGGACGGGCTCCTCCTCGCCGCGGCCGCGACGTTCGACGAGTCCTCGCTGACCGGGGAGTCGCTCCCGGTGGAGCGCCACCGTGGTGACCTGGTGCTCTCGGGCTCGGTCGGCGGGTCGGGTGCGGTGAGGGCGCGCGCCACGGCGACCGCGGCGACGTCGCAGTACCAGGCGATCATCGAGCTCGTGAAGCAGGCGCAGGCGTCCAAGGCGCCGTTCGTCCGCCTCGCGGACCGTGTGGCGGTGCCCTTCACGGTGGTCGCGCTCCTGCTCGCTGCCGCGGCCTGGGCGTTGAGCGGGGACGCGGCCCGGTTCGCGGAGGTGCTCGTCGTGGCCACCCCCTGCCCGCTGATCATCGCCGCGCCCGTGGCGTTCATGTCGGGGATGTCCCGCGCCGCGTCGAACGGGATCATCGTCAAGTCCGCGGGCACCCTCGAGCTGCTGTCCCGGGTGCGGACGGTCGCACTCGACAAGACGGGGACGCTCACCCGGGGTGCACCCGTCGTCGCGGAGGTGCTTCCCGGCCAGGGGCGCACCGCCGGGGAGCTGCTCGCGCTCGCGGCCTCCGTCGAGCAGTATTCGGTGCATGCGCTGGCCGCCGCGATCGTGCAGGCCGCGCACCAGCGCGGCATCGAGCTCTCGCCCGCGCACGACGTCGTGGAGGAGACGGCCCGTGGCGCTCGCGCGGCGGTCGACGGGCACGCCGTCGCCGTGGGCAAGCTGGCCTATGTCGGTGAGGACACCCGCCACCCCGCCTCACGGCCCGGGGCCGGGCAGATCGGTGTCCACGTGGCGGTCGACGGCTCGTACGCGGGGACCGTTCTCCTCGCGGACGAGCTCCGGCCCGAGGCCCGTGACACCCTGGCGGCCCTGCGCGGCGCCGGGGTCCGCACCACCGTCATGCTCACCGGGGACGCCGAGGTCACCGCCCGGCACGTCGCGGACCAGGTGGGTATCGACGACGTGCGCGCCGGGCTCCTGCCCCAGGACAAGGTCGACGCCGTCCGACGACTGCAGGACCGCCCGGTGCTGATGGTGGGTGACGGGGTGAACGACGCGCCCGTCCTCGCCGTGGCCGACATCGGGATGGCCATGGGGGCACGAGGCTCGACGGCCGCGACGGAGTCGGCCGACGCGGTGGCGGTGCACGACGACCTCGCGCGCACCGTCACGGCCGTGCGGATCGGTCAGCGGACCGTGCGCGTCGCGTGGCAGGCCATCGCGCTCGGGATCGGGCTGTCATCGCTGCTCATGGTCGTCGCGGCGACCGGGCGGCTCCCCGCGCTGGCGGGCGCATGGCTGCAGGAGGGGGTCGACCTCGCCTGCATCCTGTGGGCGCTCCTGGCCACGCGCCCCGGACGGGACGAGACTCGGTCCGGGGCGACAGGTCAGACCACGGCACGCTCGCGAGCCAGCAGCGACTCCTTGATCGGCAACCCGTAGCGGAACCCACCGAGCGTCCCGTCGCTGCGCAGCACCCGGTGGCACGGCACGAACAGGGCGGCGGCGTTGCGGGCGCAGGCCCCGGCGGCGGCGCGCACGGCCGCCGGCCGGTCCGCTCGGCGTACTCGGCGTAGGTGACCGGGTCCCCGGCGGGGACGTCGCGCAGGACCTCCCACGCATGCTGCCGGTACGGTCCGGAGCGCTGGCGCACCGGCACCTGCCCGACGGCGGTCACCTCGCCCGCGTAGTAGGCCCGCACGGCGCCGGCCTGCCGCGACACGTCGGCGGCGGACGCCTCGACGGCGGGGACAGCGCCGTCCGGCCGCAGGTCGGGGTGGATCAGCGCGAGCAGGGACGCGACGTCGTCGGTCCAGCCCGAGGCGAGGACGACGCCGTCGTCGGCGACGATCGTGAAGGGACCGTCCGGGGTGTCGACGGTGGTGGCGGAGGTCATGGGGTGATCCTTCCGGTGAGGGCGGCACGCCAGACGTGCCGGGCGGCGTAGGAGCGCCAGGGCGCCCAGGTCGTGGCGCGCTCGGCGAGCGCGCGAGGGTCGTCGGGGAGGCCGAGCGCACGGGCGCCGGCGCGCAGGGCGACGTCACCGGTCAGCCAGATGTCCGGGTGGCCGAGCACCCGCAGCGCGACGTACCCGGAGGTCCACGGTCCGATCCCTGGACGGGCCTCGAGCTCGGTGCGCAGCGTGCCGGCGTCGGCGCCGACCCCGACGACGAGCGTGCCGTCGGCGAGCGCCCGGGCGGTCGCGACGACCGTCCCGCGCTGCCGGGCGGGCAGCGCGAGGTGGGTGCCGTCGTCGTCGGCGACCTGCTCCGCGGTGGGGAACAGGCGCGTCAGCCCGGGCAGCCGGGACGTGTAGGGCGTGCTGGCGGCGGCGGCGAGCCTGCCGAGGTGTGTGCGTGCCGCGGGCACGGAGATCTGCTGGCCGACGATGGCGCGGACGACGAGCTCGTGCGGGTCGGTGGTGCCGGGCACGCGGGTGCCGGGCGTGGCGGCGACGCTCGCCGCCAGGACGGGGTCCGCGCTCAGCGCGGTCTCCACCGCGACGGGGTCCGCGTCGAGGTCGAGGAGGCGGCGCACCCGGGTGACGGCGGTGGCGACGTCCTGCAGCGACGCCAGCTCCAGGTGCAGCGCGACGGTTCCGGGGCCGACGGCGGAGCCCGCCCGGACCTGCACCGCACCCGGGCCGTGGGGCAGCAGGAGGGTGCGCGCGTACGTCGCGTCGGATCCGTCGGTCGAGGCGGTCTCGACGCCGTCGACGGCCCGGGCGGCCAGGTAGTCCACGGTGCCGACGGCGTCGAAGGGTTCGCGCACCGGCAGGGTCAGATCGAGGTGCACCGGGTCGGCCGGGTCGCGGGGGCCGGTGGTGCCGGTTGCCTCGACGGGAGGTCGGTGACGCCGGGCGCGCAGCGCGGTCGGGGTGGTGGCGAAGACCTCCCGCACCGTGTCGTTGAGCTGGCGGATGCTGCCGAAGCCGGCGGCGAACGCGACGTCGGCGACGGGCAGGTCGGTGCTGGTCAGCAGCGTGCGGGCCGTCTGCGCGCGGTGGGCGCGCGCCAGGGTGAGGGGGCCGGCCCCGAGGTCGTCGCGCAGCACCCGATGCACGTGCCGGGGGCTGTACCCGAGGCGGCTCGCGAGGCCGTCGACGCCCTCGCGGTCCACCACACCGTCGGCGACGAGCCGCATCGCGCGGGCCGCGAGGTCCCCGCGCAGGTCCCAGGCGGGGGTGCCGGGGGTGGCCTCGGGCAGGCACCGCTTGCAGGCGCGGTACCCGGCGTCGTGGGCGGCGGCGCTCGTGACGTAGAAGGTGACGTTCTGGCGCAGCGGCGTGCGTGCCGGGCACGACGGCCGGCAGTAGATGCCGGTGGTGCGCACGGCGGTGAAGAACTGTCCGTCGAACCGGGCGTCGCGGGCGGCGATCGCGCGGTAGCGCTCCGTGAAGACGTCGGGGGTCATGACCTCATCGTCGCGCGTGCCGGGACGTGTGGGCTAGCGGGAATCAGACACGACGGTGGCAGAACGGTCTGCCGGGAGCCGGCTCAGACCGACGCGTCGAGCCAGCCGACGACGGCGTCCAGGAACTCGTCACGGGCGGGTGCGGGGGAGAGCGCCAGGTCGTGGGCCCCGCCGCGGATCGTCATGTAGCTGACGTCGTCGCCGAGCACCGGGGCCACCGCGCGCATGTGCTCCACGTCCAGCACGCTGTCCGTGGTGAGGTGCTCGTCGTGGCTGGACCGGTCGGAGGAGAGCACGAGCACCGGGACGTCCAGGTCGAGCCCTCGGGCGAGCCGCCGCTGGGACCTCAGCACGGACCGCAGCCACGCCGCCCGCACCGCGAAGGGCTCGTGCCACTTCCACGCCGGGTCGAACTCCCACTCACCGCCGTGCTCGGCGTGCAGCGCGAGGGCGTAGTCGGCGACCAGGTGGCTCACGACGGCCCGCGGTGCCACGGGCGCGACGGCCTCCACCATCGCCGTCGCCGCCCAGCGGGTGGCACGCGGCTCGTTGAGCCGGAACCAGGGGCTGTTGAGCACCACGGCGTCGGCCCGGCCCGGTCGTGCGGCGGCCCACAGCGGGACGACCAGGCCACCCGTGGAGTGGCCCTGCGCGACCAGCCGCTCGTGCCCGGCGTCCCGGACGACGGCGGCGGCCGCGTCCAGGTCCTGCGCGTAGACGGCGATGTCTCGCACCTGGTTCGGGTCGTGCCCGGCCGCCACGTGCGCGTCCCAGGAGCGTCCGTGCCCGCGCAGGTCGACGGCGTAGAACGCGTATCCCGCGGCGGCGAACCGCCGGGCGACGTGCGGGTGGAAGAAGTAGTCCACGAACCCGTGGACCGCGAGGACCGCCGTACGTGCCGGCCGGCCGTCGGGTGCGACCGAGGGCGTGTACCGCACGAGGGTGGCCTCGGCGCCGTCGGGCAGGGCGAGGGTGCGTGCCTCGAAGCCGTCACCCAGCAGGTCGGGGCGCCAGTCTGTCGGCTCGGCGCCCTGCGAGGAGGACGGCGGGGTCGCGTGGCCTGGTGCGGACGTCATCCCGCCGAGCCTACTCAGCGGGTCTCGTCCGGGCGTTCCTCGTCAGGCGTGCCCGGTGCGTCCGGCTGGTCCGGCGCCGGGTGCGGCGGCTCCGTCGGCTGCGGGGAGGCGAGCGGCGGCTGGCCCGGCGCGGCGACGGGCGGTTGACCCAGCGGCGGCGCGGGCTGGGGCGGCGTGCCGCCCGGCGTGTACGGGTTCGGCACCGGCGTCCCGGCGGGGTAGGCGGCGGCGCCCGTCGCGCCCGCTCCGGCCGAGGTGCCGGTCGTCTCTGCGGTCCCGGGCCGGCGGTTGCCGCGCACGACGAGGACGACGACGAGCGCGATGACGGCCAGGCCGACCACGACGCCGACGACCCACCACGGGAAGCCGCCCCCGAGTCCTCCGCTATTGGCCTCGCCGCGCGCGAAGATCTCGGTGCTCTCACCCATGGCGGGCCGCCACTCGACGGTGCTGCCCTCCACGGTGCCGTTGGTCTCGACGACCTCGCCGGGGAAGGTGACGGCGACACGCACGTCGAAGCTGTCGGCGATGCCGGGCGGCAGCGAGCTCATCTGGCCGGTGTCGTCGGTCATGTCCATCGTGCCCTGGACCAGGTACTCGTCCCCGTCGCGCGTGATCGACAGCTCGTCGGTCCCGGTGCCGGAGAGCTCCTCCAGCGGCATGTCGGCGAACGTCACCGTGGTGCCGGTGTACTCGCCGTCGGCGTAGGGCTCCTGGGACGAACCCTCCGGCAGGTCGCTGGCGACCTCGTCACCGGCCTGGTCCCACAGCTCCTGCGGGTCCATGCCCATGGTCTCGGCGAGCTGGTCCGAGAACGCCACCGTCATCGACCCCGAGACGGTGTCGTCCTCGGAGAGGTTCAGGTCCATGTCGAGCTTCATGCACCCGGCCAGGGTGAGCAGCCCCACGGCGGCGAGCACGGCGACGACGGCGGTACGGAGGCGGCGACGGCCTCGGGTCGATGTCTGCACGGGTCCAGCATCCCCCAGGACGTTGGCCACGGCACCTGCTGCGTCGGGTGCTCCGACGAGGGGCGTGCGAAGCAAGGTTGAGTGGAATAGACTCAACTTTGCGGAGGTTGATCCGAGCAGACCAACCCTGAGCGGAACCGGAGGATCCATGGACACCAAGTTCACGACGATGTCGCAGCAGGCCATCGGCGACGCCGTCCAGTCGGCGTCGGCGGCCGGCAACCCCCAGCTCGAGCCGGCCCACCTGCTCGCCGCCCTGCTGCAGCAGACGGGCGGCGTCGCCGTCGGGCTGCTGGAGGCCGTGGGCGCGAACCCGCAGCAGGTCGGCCAGAAGGTGCGTGCCGCCCTCGTCGCGCTGCCCACCGTCAGCGGCGACGGCGTCGCCCAGCCCTCCCCGTCGCGGTCCATGCAGGCCGTCCTGACCGGATCCGCCCAGGAGGCCGAGGCGCTCGGCGACGAGTACGTCTCGACCGAGCACCTGCTCATCGCGACCGCCACCGGGCAATCCGCCGCCGCGCAGGCGCTGACCGCCGCGGGCGCCACCGCCGACGCCCTGCGCACCGCCCTGCCCGCCGTGCGCGGCTCCGGTCGCGTCACGAGCCCGAACCCGGAGGGGACGTACAAGGCGCTCGAGCAGTACGGCACCGACCTCACGGCCCAGGCACGCGACGGCCGGCTCGACCCGGTCATCGGCCGCGACGCCGAGATCCGCCGCGTCGTGCAGGTGCTGTCGCGCCGCACCAAGAACAACCCGGTGCTCATCGGCGAGCCCGGCGTCGGCAAGACCGCCGTCGTCGAGGGCCTCGCCCAGCGCATCGTCGCCGGAGACGTGCCCACCTCGCTGCAGGGCAAGCGGCTCGTCGCGCTCGACCTCGCCGGCATGGTGGCGGGCGCCAAGTACCGCGGCGAGTTCGAGGAGCGCCTCAAGGCCGTCCTCGAGGAGATCGCCTCCTCCGACGGCGAGGTCGTCACCTTCATCGACGAGCTGCACACCGTCGTCGGGGCAGGGGCCGGCTCCGAGGGGGCCATGGATGCCGGCAACATGCTCAAGCCCATGCTCGCCCGGGGCGAGCTGCGGATGGTCGGCGCGACCACGCTCGACGAGTTCCGGGAGAACATCGAGAAGGACCCGGCCCTCGAGCGCCGCTTCCAGCAGGTGTACGTCGGCGAGCCGTCCGTCGAGGACACCGTCGCGATCCTGCGCGGTCTCAAGGAGCGGTACGAGGCGCACCACAAGGTCACCATCGCCGACTCCGCCCTCGTGGCGGCCGCGGCGCTGTCCGACCGGTACATCACCGGCCGCCAGCTGCCCGACAAGGCGATCGACCTCGTCGACGAGGCCGCCAGCCGGCTGCGCATGGAGATGGACTCCTCGCCGGTCGAGATCGACGAGCTCCAGCGAGCCGTCACCCGGCTGGAGATGGAGGAGGTCGTCCTCAAGGACAACGAGGGCTCGGCCGACGCCGCGTCGCGCGCCCGGCTCGAGAAGCTGCGCGCCGACCTCGCGGACCGCCGCGAGGAGCTGGCCGCCCTGACCGCCCGCTGGGAGTCGGAGAAGGCCGGCCATAACCGCGTCGGTGACCTGCGCGCCCGTATCGACGAGCTGCGCACCGAGGCCGACCGGCTGCAGCGCGACGGTGACCTCGAGGCGGCCGCCCGGCTGCTGTACGGCGAGATCCCCTCCGTGGAGCGCGAGCTCGCCGACGCGGAGCAGGCCGAGGCCGACGCCGTCGCCGCGGAGACCGGCGAGGGGGGCACCGAGCGGGAGGCGCCGATGATCGCCGACAAGGTCGGTGCCGACGAGATCGCCGAGGTGGTCTCCGCCTGGACCGGGATCCCCGCCGGGCGGATGCTGCAGGGCGAGACCGAGAAGCTGCTCGGCATGGAGGACGTGCTGGGTCAGCGGCTCATCGGGCAGACCAGCGCCGTGCGGGCCGTGTCGGACGCCGTCCGGCGCTCGCGCGCGGGCGTCGCCGACCCCGACCGCCCGACCGGCTCGTTCCTGTTCCTGGGCCCGACCGGTGTCGGCAAGACCGAGCTCGCCAAGTCGCTCGCGGAGTTCCTCTTCGACGACGAGCGGGCGATGGTCCGCATCGACATGTCCGAGTACTCGGAGAAGCACAGCGTCGCCCGCCTGGTCGGTGCCCCTCCGGGGTACGTCGGCTACGAGGAGGGCGGCCAGCTCACCGAGGCCGTCCGCCGTCGGCCCTACTCCGTGGTGCTGCTCGACGAGGTGGAGAAGGCCCACCCCGAGGTCTTCGACATCCTCCTGCAGGTGCTCGACGACGGACGCCTGACCGACGGCCAGGGCCGCACCGTCGACTTCCGCAACACCATCCTGGTGCTGACGTCGAACCTGGGTTCGCAGTTCCTCGTGGACCCGACGCTCGACGACGCCACGAAGCGGGAGAACGTCCTGACGGCCGTGCGGGCGGCGTTCAAGCCGGAGTTCCTCAACCGGCTCGATGACGTCGTCGTCTTCGACGCGCTCTCGCTCGGCGAGCTGGGACGGATCGTGGACCTGCAGGTCGCGGCGTTCGCGGCGCGGCTCGCGGACCGGCAGATCACGCTGTCGGTGACCGACGCCGCCCGCGAGTGGCTGGCGCTGGAGGGGTTCGACCCCGCGTACGGCGCGCGGCCGCTGCGGCGCCTGGTGCAGCGCGAGATCGGTGACCGGCTCGCGCGGCAGCTCCTCTCCGGGGACGTGGCCGACGGCGACCAGGTCGTCGTCGACCGCGACCCGGAGGGCGCGGGTCTGACCGTCGCCCCCGAGGTGCTCAACGCCTGATCGCGGACCGTCCGTGGCGCACCGGCCGCCGGCCGCCGGTCGCCGTCCGCTGGCTGCCGGGCGCTCAGCGTCCGGCGGCCGCGACGCCGTGCTCGAACGCCCACACGACGAGCTGCACGCGGTCACGGGTGCCGGTCTTCGTCATGATCCGGCCCAGGTGCGACTTCACCGTGCTGGCCTCGAGGACGAGCGCCGCGGCGATCTCCGCGTTCGACGAGCCCCGGCAGAGCCGGGCGACGATCTCGTGCTCGCGCGGCGTGAGCAGGCCCGCCGCGTCCTCGTCCCGAGCGGCGGGGGCGCGGCGGCGGGCGAACTCGTCGATGACCCGGCGGGTCAGCGAGGAGTCCACGAGCCCGTCGCCGGAGGCCACGCGGCGGACGGCGTCGACCAGGACCTCCGGTTCAGCGTCCTTGAGGAGGAACCCGCTGGCGCCCGCCTCGAGCGCGCCGAACACGTAGTCGTCCAGGTCGAACGTGCTCACCACGAGCACGGGGACGGGGTCGGCGACGCCCGGCCCGGCGAGCGCGCGCGTCGCCGTGATGCCGTCGCCGCCGGGCATGCGCACGTCCATGCAGACGACGTCGGGCCGCAGCGCGCGGGCGACCTCGACCGCCCGCGTGCCGCTGGACGCCTCTCCGACGACGTCGATCCCCTCGCTGCCCAGGATCACCGCGAACCCGGCACGCACGACCGCCTGGTCGTCCACCAGCACGACCCGCGTCACGACGCCCCCTGCCCGGCGACCGGCACCGCGAGCCGTACCCGCCACGCGCCGTCGGGCGTGGTGCCGGCCTCCAGGCTGCCGCCGACCAGCGCCGCGCGCTCGGTCATGCCGATGACGCCGTGCCCCGGTGTCGCGGTTCCCGGCCGGTCGTCGGACCGGCCGGCGACCCCGCCGCCCACCGCGACGCGGTTGCGCACGGTGAGCACCAGCTCGGCCGGCCGGTGGTCGAGCACGACTCCCACGGGCTGTCCCGGCGCGTGCCGCCGCGCGTTCGCGAGCGACTCCTGCAGGACGCGGTAGACGGTGCGCTGGGCGTTCGCCGGGAGGTCTGCCGGTCGACCCCGCACCTCGTGCCGGACGTCGGTACCCGTCGACCGGGCGAGCTCGAGGAGCGCCGGCAGGTCGTCGAGGACGGGTTGGGGTGCGTCCCCGTCCCGGGCGTCCCGCGCGTCGCGGCCCGTCGGGCCGTCGCCGGAGCGCAGCAGCCCGACGACGAGGCGCAGGTCGTCCAGCGTCGACCGGCCCTGGGTGCGGATCCAGCGCAGCGACTCGCGGGCCCGGTCCGGGTCCGTCGCGACGAGGCGTTCCGCCGCGGCCGCCTGCACGACGATCCCCGACAGGTGGTGCGCGGCGACGTCGTGCAGCTCGCGGGCCATGCGTCCGCGCTCCTCGAGCACCGCCTGGGCGGCGCGTGCCTCGCGTTCCCGCTCGGCCTGGGCCACCCGCTCGCGCAGCTGCGCCTCCAGCTCGCGGCGCGTGCCGACGTACGCCCCGACGAGTGCGGCGGCGACATACGCCAGCGCCGCGGAGAGCAGGCCCGTCCAGAGCTGGGAGGCGACGGTGCCGGCGCCGGGCACCTGGGCCGGGAGCGGCCCGGTGAGCACGAAGGCGAGCAGCGTCTGGACGACGCCGGCGCCCGCCGCGACCCACGGCGCCACCCGGCGGGGGACGTAGGCGCCGACCGAGTAGGCCGCCACGAGGGTGGCGGGCGTCTGGAAGGACATCAGCGGGGGCAGCACCGCCACGAGGGCGACCTGACCTGCCGTGGTGAGGACCAGGCACAGCAGCGGCGACCGACGACGCACCGTCAGCAGCATCGCCTGCCCGAGGATGACACCGACCACCGCGACGCGGGCGCCGGCCGGGCGTGCGTCGACGGTGCCCTGGGCGACCAGGGGGAGCACCTCGTCGACCGTGACCCGCTCGACCACGAGGAACAGCGCGACGGTCACCACCCCGACCGCGGCGCCCAGGAGGGCGTCGCGGTGCAGGGTGGTCGTGGCGGCGAGACGCGCGCGCAGAGTACCGATCACCGGTGCTGCCTCCCGTCCGTCGGTCGCTGCGCCGAGGCTACGTCAGGTCCCGGCGCCGGAACATCACCGCGCCGCCGCCGAGCACGACGACGACCCAGACGGCGAGGCCGGCCAGGGCCGCTCCTGCCCCGAACGCGGCGCTCCCGCCGAGGATGCCGGACGCCCCCGGCCCCGTGGACGCGAGCGAGCCGAGCGTCAGCGGCAGCCACGACATCGCCGACGACGTCCCGCCGGAGAGCAGCGCCACGGTCGCCTGGACGAGCGGCTCGACGAACGCCGCCCCCACGAGGACGACGATCGCCGCCACCTGACCGCGGACGAGCACTCCGACGCCGAGACCGAGCCACGCGAGCGCGACGAGCACGCACAGCCCGCGCACCCAGGTGGCCAGGGCGTCGGCGCCACTGATCGCGAGCCCGGCCCCAGGCGTCGTCGCGATCGCCACGGCGAGACCCAGAGCGGTGACGACCGCGAGGGCGACACCGATCACCAGCGCGGCGACCGCCGTCGCACCGGCCTTGCCGAGCAGCACCCGGGTGCGGGAGGGCTGGACGAGCGCGGTCGGGACGACCCCACCGGTGCGGAAGTCCGTGGTGCCGGCGAGGACGCCGAGGATGAGCAGGCAGAGCGTCGCGACCCCGACCGACCCCGCCCCCGAGGGCCCGTTGCCGAGCAGGTCGAGCATGCCGCGCTGGACGGAGGCCGAGCCGAGGTCGGTCAGGGCGGTGAGGTCGGGCACCAGGTCGGTGGCGATCTCGGACGAGGTGCCGCCGAGGCCACCGAGCCGGTCGGCCAGGCGAGGCAGGAGGAGGGTCGTGGACTGGACGAGCACGGCGCCGGCGAGGGCGACGATGCCGACCACCCACGGGGCTCGGGTGGAACGCAGCTTGAGCAGCTCGGCGAGGAACATCAACGCACTCCTTCGGTCGCGGCGGTGAGGTCGAGGTAGACGTACTCGAGGGGGTTGTCCCGGGCCAGCTCGTCGAGCGGGCCCGCGGTGATGACCCGGCCCTGGCCGAGCACGACGACGTCGTCGGCGACCTGCGTCACCTCGGACAGGACGTGGCTGGCGAGCAGCACCGCGCCGCCGTCGTCCGCGAACCCGCGCAGGAGCTCGCGCAACCAGCGCATGCCGGCCGGGTCGAGCCCGTTGGCGGGCTCGTCCAGGACGAGGGTCGCCGGGTCACCGAGGAGGGCGGCGGCGAGGCCCAGCCGCTGGCGCATGCCGAGGGAGTAGGTCCGCACGCGGCGGTCGGCGGCCGGCGTCATCCCGACGAGCGCCAGGACGTCGTCGACCCGGCGCGCGGGCAGGTCCCCGGCCAGCGCGAGGATGCGCAGGTGGTCGCGGCCGGTGCGGCCCGGGTGCAGGCCGCCGGCGTCGAGCAGGGCACCCACCGTGCGGGCGGGGTCGTCGAGGTCGCCGTAGCGGCGCCCGTGGACGAGCGCCTGGCCGGCGGTCGGCGCGGCGAGACCGAGCAGCACGTGCAGCGTGGTGGTCTTGCCGGCGCCGTTCGGGCCGAGCAGCCCGACGACGCGTCCCGGTTCGACGGTGAAGCCGACGTCGTGGACGGCGTCGAACGGGCCGTACGACTTGCGCAGCCCCGTGATCTGGATGGCGGGCACGTGGTCCCCTCTCGTGGTGTCCGCGCCGGGAGCGGCGCGAGGACTCCAGCCTGTCCGGAGCGACGTCGTCGTCGCTTCCGGCGGGAGGGGGAACCTGGGCTACGACCTTTGGTGGAATGCCGAACAGGAACCTGGGCCCGTATTCACGGAGGAATACGGGCCCAGGTTCCTGTTCGGCGGTCGATCAGATGCGGACGAACGTCGGGTTGTCCTGCCACATCCTGCGCTTCACGACCCCGACACCCGGCCGGGCGGACTCGATGATCTTGCCGTTGCCGGCGTAGATCGAGACGTGGCCGGGCGTGTAGACGATGTCGCCCGGTCGGGCGTTGCTGCGCGAGACCTTCTTGCCGGCGTTGCGCTGCCCCGACGTCGTGCGCGGCAGCTTCTTGCCGGTGGCCTTCTGGTAGACGTACGAGGTGAAGCCCGAGCAGTCGAAGCCCGACGACGGGCTGGTGCCGCCGTACGTGTACCGGTGGCCGACGTAGCGGTTGGCCACCTTGACGACCTTCGCGCCGCCGGTCTGCTTCGCCTTCATCGTGATGGTGCGGTAGCGCTTGGCCTTGACCAGGCCCGTGGACCGGGCGGGGACCACGGTCAGGCGGATCCGGTTCTTGCCGACGTCGTAGCGCTTCAGCACCGGCTTCATGCGCACGATGCCGTTCTTGTTGAGCTTCTTGACGTTGACCTTCTTGCCGTCGACGAAGAGGCGGACGCGACCCTTGACCGGCTCGCCGTGCTTGGTGGCGTGGACGGTGAAGCGGGGGCGGGTCTTACCCTTGCCCTGCTTCGCGACCTTGCGGGACACGGAGACCTTGACGGCAGACTTGGACTTCTTCGCGGCGACGATGCTCTGCCCGACGGCCGACAGGGTGGTCGTCGTGGCCGAGGTGGTCGTGGACGGGGCGGCGGAGGCCGTGGTGGCCCCGGCGACGAGGGTCCCGCCCGCGAGCGCGGCGGAGAGCGTGATCGCGACGACGGAGCGTCGCAGGCGCGGTGCGCCGGCGTCCTGCGGGCGCGCAGGGCTGTGCTGGGTGATGGACATGGGTACCTCTCCAGCCTGCGAGATGAGCTGTCGGATGAGGCCGAGAAGTGATGGCCCGCCGTCGTGAGACGGCTTAACCCCGAGGCCGGAACGAGTCCGGCCGAAGAACGTGGTTCTCCCGCTGCTGCCGTGGGTTCGGTGATGCCGGACCACCGGCAGCACTGGGCTTGCGGTCCGACCGTTCACCCCGGAGACGGGGCGACCCGGGCACGCTAGCCCGCGCTCGCAACAGATCACAATCAGGTCACGGCGCGTTCTCGGGGTGCTTCGCGGAGAACCTGTGAAGGATCTCGGCCGCCGGCGCATGCCGGAATCTTCGGCCCGATCGGCTCTTGCCGGGGCGAAACCGGTCAAGACGACCAGACGATCTGTCCCGGTTCGTCGGCTTGTCACGCGGGCCGTGCAGGCCGATGACCGGCGTTCACGCAGGTCGAGGGGCGGCCTTCACATCTCGCGTGACGTCGGTCACTCCAGAAGGGTGCCGGTGCGCGGAGCGTCCCCGACGGCGACGCACAGTCCGGCACGGTCGCCCTCGGCCCAGGACTCCTCGCTCGGTGTCCACACGACCCACCTCAGGTCGTCCCCGGCGCCCGCCTCCTGGGCCCGCGGGCCCAGCAGCTCCGGGCCGCACGCGCGGGACGCGCGGGCGGTCAGGGTCTCGGAACCCGGCCAGACCTCGTCCCCGGCCGAGTCGTGGCGGCCGACGACCTGCACGACGTGCTCGTCCGCGCAGGGCACCACCTCGACGGTCGCGACGGCGGACCCGTCCGGCAGCTCGGCCACGCAGGACCCGAGGACGAGCTGCACGGCGTTGACCTGCCGCGGCTCGTCGAGGTCCGCCGCCACGGGCTCCCAGGCCTGCTCCTGCGCCCGGTTCACCGCCCACGCGCCACCGGCGGCCGCGGCGACCACCAGGACGATCACGCCCAGCACGGCGACCACCCACGCCCGGGCCCGACGGCGCGCCGCCGCGCGCTCCGCCGCGGTCGGGCCACCAGGGGCGCCCCAGCGGGCACCGAAGGCGTCCGGGTCGTCCGCGGTCGCTCCGGGCACGTGCCCCGGCGCGACCCCCGGGCGTGCGGGCGGCCCGGCGAGTCCCGGCGTCCCGCCGTCGCCCGGGGCGCCCTCCGCTGCGGGGCCCGTCCCCGGACCGGGGGAGACGAACTGCGGGTCCTCGGGACGGTCGGGCACGTCGGTCATGGGCACCAACCTATCGGCGCGACGGCGAGGGGTCCGCGAGGTCGAGGACCACGGGGACGTGGTCGCTCGCCCCCTTGCCCTTGCGCTCGTCGCGGTCGATCGTCACCGCGCGGACCCGCTCGCGCAGGGCCGGCGAGGCGTAGGCGAAGTCGATCCGCAGCCCCTTGTTCCGAGGGAAGGCGAGCTGCTGGTAGTCCCAGTAGGTGTACGTGTGCTCGGCGGGCACGTGCTCGCGGGTCACCTCGGTGTACCCGACGTCCTCGAAGGCCGCGAAGGCAGCACGCTCCGCGGGCGAGACGTGCGTGTGCCCGTCGAACGCGGCCGGGTCCCAGACGTCGGTGTCGCGCGGGATGACGTTCCAGTCGCCGAGGAGTGCCACGGGGGCCGAGCGGTCCGCCGCGAGCCAGCTCGCGGCGTCGGTCCGCAACCTCTCGAGCCAGGCGAGCTTGTACGCGTAGTGGGGGTCGGTCAAGGACCGGCCGTGCGGCACGTAGAGGGACCACACGCGCACCCCGCCGCACGTCGCGCCGAGGGCGCGGGCCTCCACGCGGGGCTCCTGGTCGGGCTTGCCGAACGCCGGCTGGCCGACGAACGACGCCTCGACGTCCGCCAGTCCCACCCGCGACACGATCGCGACCCCGTTCCACTGGTGGTACCCGGTGTGGGCGACCTCGTAGCCGGCCGCCTCGAAGGCGGCGCGGGGCACCTGGTCGTCCCGGCACTTCGTCTCCTGGATCGCGAGCACGTCGGTGCCCGAGCGTTCCAGGAAGGCCAGCACCCGGTCCAGCCGGGTCCGCAGGGAGTTGACGTTCCACGTGGCGATCCGCACGGGCGCCACGGTACCGGCGACCGCCGGTCCCACGTGGCGGTGTCCGGGGCGATACGCGCCGCCGGGCCGGGGTCCCGGCGGCGCGCGGAACCCTCTAGAGTGCGGTCATGGGAACCGCGCTCGTCACCGGTGCTACCGCCGGCCTCGGACTGGAGTTCGCCTGGCAGCTCGCCACCGCGCGCCACGACCTCGTGCTCGTGGCCCGCACCACCGAGCGCCTCGAGCAGGTGGCGGGACAGATCCGCGCCGCCGCCGGTGTGCAGGTGGAGGTCCTGCCGGCGGACCTGTCCGTGACTGACGACGTCGCCCGGGTCGCCGAGCGCCTGGCGGTGACGGGTGACGAGCCGGACGACGGACGGCGCCCCGTCGGGCTGCTGGTCAACAACGCCGGGTTCGCCACGGCTCAGCAGTTCGTCGGCGGGGACGTCGAGGCCGAGCTGCGCGCGGTGGACGTCATGGTCCGCGCCGTCGTCCAGCTCACGCACGCCGCCGTCGGGCAGATGACCGCCCGAGGGCGCGGCGCCGTCCTCAACGTGGCCTCCGTGGCGGCGCTGACCACGGGCGGCACCTACGCGGCCGCCAAGGCCTACGTGCGGTCCTTCACCGAGGGGCTCACCGTCGACCTGCGGGGCACCGGTGTCACGGCGACCGTGCTGTGCCCCGGCTTCGTGCGCACGGAGTTCCACGAGCGTGCCGGGCTCGACACGGCGTCCATCCCGTCGGCCGGCTGGCTCGACGCACCGACGGTGGTGGCGCAGGCGCTCGCCGACGTCCGCCGCGGCGTCGTCATCTCGACGCCGTCCCTGCGGTACAAGGCCGGGTCGGCCCTGCTGCGGGTCCTCCCGCGGCCTGCCGTCCGCGCCATCGGTCACTACCGCTGAGCAGCCGGGCGGGCGACCGCGCGGGCTGCCGCCTGCCGGGCGACCTCGGCCTCTGACCGGGAGGCCTCCGCCCACGACCTCTCGAGCTCGCGAACCTTCTTCCGCGCCTCGCGCACCTTGCGCTCGGCCTCCTTGCGCCGCGCCGCCGCCTTCTTGACCTTCGCGTCGGAGGCGTAGGCCTCCACGACGGCGGCGGTCGCGGCGGCCTCTGCGGCGTCGGCCTGCTCGCCGGCCTGCTCGCCGGCCTGCTCGCTGGCCGCGCCCGTGCTGTCGCCCGTCGGGTCCTCGTCGGTGCGCCGCGCGATGAACGCTGCCACGCCGTCCAAGGTGCGTTCGAGACCCCAGACCACGTCGTCGACCTCGTCGAGCTCGGGAACCTCCGGGACGTAGGTGCCGCGTTCGACGAGGGGGCGCAGATGGGGGAACCGGACCTCGTCGACGAGCATGCGGAGGGTGTCGGCGATGGCGCTCGGGTCGTACGTGCCCTCGCTCTCCTCGGCGGCGCGTTGCAGGTCCCGGCCGAGCAGCGCCGCGTTGCGGGTGTAGCCGTTGACCAGCAGGATCGTGGCCACCTTCGCGCCGTCCGTGAGCGGGGTCGAGCGCAGGGCCCGCAGGCCGGCGTCGGCGGCCCGCAGGTTGTTCGGTGTCAGGGGAGCGCCGCTGATCGGGATGTCCAGCACCCACGGGTGCTGCCGGTACGCGGCGAGCGTGAACAGCGCCCACTCGCGCAGCTCGGCGCGCCAGTCGGCCGGGTCGTGCGCCGGCGGGAAGACGACGTCGAAGGCGACCTCCTGCATGAGCAGCAGCAGGTCGTCCTTGCTGGTGACGTACCGGTACAGCGACATCGTCGTGAAGCCGAGGCGCTTGGCGACGCGCGCCATCGAGACGCCGGCGAGCCCTTCGGCGTCGGCGATCTCGACGGCGGCCTCGACGATCCGCTCGATGCTCAGCTCCCGCCGGGGCGCCCTCTCGGGGCGTTCGGCGACCCCCCAGGCGAGCGCGAGACGAGGGGGCAGCTCGGGCACGTCCGTCGCGTCGGTCATGCGCTCATCATCCCCGACCGGTCGTCACGACGGTCCCTGCGGCCCAGGTCCGGGCCCGCCCCTCAGCGGACGGTGCGGCGACGGTAGAGCACCGACCCCGCGACGAGGCTCGCCAGGAGGAAGGTGCCGAGCCAGGCGAGCGCGGTCAGCAGCGTCGCGGTCTCGAGAGTGCCCATGAGCAGACCCCGCACGGTCTCGATGATCGCGGTGAACGGTTGGTGCTCGGCGAACCCGTGCAACCAGTTGGGCATGGTCTCCACGGGCACGAAGCCGGAGCTGAGATAGGGCACGAAGAGGAAGATCATGTTGACCGACGGCGCCGAGTCGACGCTCATCACCAGGCCGAGGACGGCGCTGATCCAGGTGAAGGTCACGATCGCGAACGTCGCGAAGGCGAGGAACCCGAGCCAGCCCCCCAGGCCGGCGTCAGGCTGGAACCCGAGCGCGAGGGCGACGGCCACGACGAGGACCGCGGAGGCGAGGTTGCGCACGACGCTCGCGATGACGTGCCCCCACAGGACCGACGGCGAGAAGATCGGGAGGGTCTTGAACCGGTCGATGGTGCCCGTGCTCATGTCCTGCGCGACGGCGATCGCCGCCGTCGCGGAGTTCATGCCCAGGCACATGATGAGCACCCCCGGCACCACGTAGTCGATGTAGTCGCCGCTGCCGCCGCTGATGGCGCCGCCGAAGATGACGACGAAGACGACCATGATCATCACGGGCAGGGCGAAGGCGGTGACGATGCCGTCGACGGAGCGGATGCTGCGGCGGGCCTCCCGGCGGGCCATCGTCGTGACGTCGCGCAGCGGCGACCGGCGCGCCCCCGCGGCCCGGCCGGTCGAGGGTGCGGTCGCTCGGGCCTGGACGGTGGTGGTCATGACTGCTGCTCCGCTGTGGTCGAGGGGCGCCGGTGGCCGGGTCCGGTCAGGGCGAGGAAGACGTCGTCGAGCGTCGGCTTGACGACGCTGACGCCGGAGACGGTGAGGCCGCCGGCGTCGGCGCGGTCGAGCACGTCGCGGATCGTCCGCACGGGCTCGGCGCTCGCGAAGGTCAGGGCGAGGGACCGCTGGTCGGTCGCGGCGGTGTCCACGCCGGGCAGGTCGGCGAGCGTCACGTCGCGGGCGGTGGCGAGGCTGGTCGCGTCGTCGAACGTCACGCGCACGTGCTCGCCGGAGACGAGCGTCTTGAGCTCGGCGGCGGTGCCACGGGCGGCGATCCGGCCGTCGGCGAGCACGGCGATGGTGTCGGCGAGCCGGTCGGCCTCCTCCAGGTACTGGGTGGTGAGCAGGATCGTGGTGCCGTCGGCCGCCAGGGAGCGCACCACGTCCCACAGCTGGGTGCGCGACGCCGGGTCGAGCCCGGTGGTCGGCTCGTCGAGGACGAGGCCTGCGGGTCGGCGACGAGGCTGATCGCCAGGTCGAGCCGCCGCCGCATGCCGCCGGAGTACGTCGACACCTTGCGGCGGGCGGCGTCGGCGAGGTCGAAGCGTTCCAGCAGCTCGGCCGCCCGACGGCGGACCGTGCGCCGCGGGAGGTGGGCGAGGTCGGCCATCATGACGAGGTTCTCCTCACCGGTCTGGAACTCGTCGACCGAGGCGTACTGCCCCGTCAGCGAGATGCTGCGCCGGACGGCGGCGGGACGGTGGACGACGTCGGCCCCCGCGATGACGGCGGTGCCCCCGCCGGGGCGCACGAGCGTGGTGAGGATGTTGACGGTGGTGGTCTTGCCGGCGCCGTTGGGACCCAGCAGGGCGAAGATCTCGCCGCGGCGGACGTCGAGGTCGACGCCGCGCAGCACCTCGTGCCGGCCGTAGGCCTTGCGCAGCCCGCGGACCTCGATCATCGGGTCGTTCATGGGGACTCCTCCGTGTGTGTATGGCATACACGAGCGTATGGCATACACGCCGCGTAGGCAATACACGCAACCCACGGGCGGCCGCACGCGCCCTCCGGCGCGATCGCCCCGGCTACCCTGGTGCCGTGACTTCCGCCGACTTCTCTCCCACTCCCCGCGAACAGCTGCTCGAGCTCGTCAAAGAGCTCGCCGTCGTGCACGGGAAGGTGACGCTGTCCTCCGGCAAGGAGGCCGACTACTACGTCGACCTGCGCCGGATCACGCTGCACCACCGCGCCGCGCCGCTGGTCGGGCACGTGCTGCTGGACCACCTGGAGGAGGTCGGGCTCGGCACGGCCGAGGTCGACGCCGTCGGCGGCCTCACGCTCGGGGCAGACCCGATCGCCGACGCGCTCCTGCACGCCGCGGCGTCGCGCGGGCAGGAGCTCGACGCGTTCGTCGTGCGCAAGTCCGCCAAGACCCACGGCATGCAGCGGCAGATCGAGGGACCGGACGTCGCCGGCCGCCGCGTCGTCGTCCTGGAGGACACCACCACGACGGGCGGCTCACCCATCACCGCCATCGAGGCGCTGCGCGCCGCGGGCGCCGAGGTGCTCGGCTGCGCCACGATCGTGGACCGCGCCACGGGAGCTGGGGAGAAGATCGAGGCTCTCGGAGTGCCCTACCACCACCTCTTCGGCCTGGACGACCTCGGCCTGGCGTGAGCTCGGCACGTCGCCCCGGGTTCGCGCCGTTCGCGGCCCCGCTCCTGGTCTCCGTCGCGGGCGGCGTCCTCGTCGTGCTCGGCCTCGTCGAGACGTGGGTCGTCGTCGTGGCCGGGATGCTCGTGGCCGCCGCCGTCGTGTGGTGGTACCAGCGCGCGCTGCACCGCTGGAGCGTCCGCAGCGCGGAAGGCCTGCGGGCTCTCGAGGCCACCGGGCGGTGGACCGCGTACAGCCTGCCGGACCGGCCCGACGCCCCGGACGAGGCGCGGTCGTTCCCGAAGCGCGCACCCCTCGCCAGCGCGCTCGGGCACACCTACGGCCTGCTGCTCAGCACCCGCGCGCACCATCGGCAGGTGTGGAGCCTCGAGCTGGGGGTGCAGCGGCGCTCCGCCGGCACCTCGCACGACGGGCGCCCGGCCGAACCGATGATCTCCTCCGACCCCTTCCACGTCGTGCTGACGCACCTGGACCGCGGGTTCGGTCAGGTGGACGTCCGGGCGTCCGGACCGGCCGACCGGTGGCGCACGGACGTCGAGGTGGGGGTGCCCGGCTTCGACGAGACGTTCGTCGTCCGCACCGAGAGCGAGCGCACGGCACGCCGGTGGCTGGCCTCGGGCGCCGGCGCGGAGCTGGCCCGCGAGGGCACCGGGGTGCTGCACGGCGGCACCCTGCGGCTCGACGGGCGCACACTCCTGTGGTGGCGTCCGGGCCGTGCCGACCTCGACGTGCTCGACGACGTCGCCCGGGTCGTCGGACGGGCCGCCTCGTACCTGCCGCGGTGAGCGCCCGCGCAGCGGTGCCTCAGACGCGGGCGACGAGGTCCGCGATCGAGTCGACCACGTGCGAGGGCCGGAACGGGTGGTGGTCCACCTCGTCCTTCGCGGTGGACCCCGTGAGCACCAGGAACGTCTCCAGGCCCGCCTCGATGCCCGCGACGACGTCGGTGTCCATGCGGTCGCCGACCATCGCCGTCGTCTCCGAGTGCGCGTCGATCCGGTTGAGCGCCGAACGGAACATCATCGGGTTCGGCTTGCCGACGTAGTACGGGGACCGTCCCGTCGCGGCCGTGATCATCGCCGCGACCGCGCCCGTGGCGGGCAGCGGGCCCTCGGTGGACGGACCCGTGGTGTCCGGGTTCGTCGCGATGAACCGGGCCCCGCCCTTGATGAGGCGGATCGCCTTGGTGATCGCCTCGAACGAGTACGTGCGGGTCTCGCCGAGCACCACGTAGTCGGGGTCGGTCTCGGTGAGCGTGTACCCGGCGGCGTGCAGGGCCGTCGTCAGGCCCGCCTCGCCGATGGCGTACGCCGACCCGCCCGGCACCTGGTCGGCGAGGAACTTCGCGGTCGCCAGGGCCGACGTCCAGATCGCCTCCTCCGGCACGTCGAGGCCGGAGCGGGCCAGCCGGGCGGAGAGGTCGCGCGCCGTGAAGATCGAGTTGTTGGTCAGCACCAGGAAGGGTCGCCCCGCGTCGCGCAGCGCCGCGATGAACTCCGCCGCGCCGGGGATCGCCTGCCCCTCGTGCACGAGGACGCCGTCCATGTCCGTCAGCCAGCACTCGATCGTCCGTCCGCTCATGGGCACACGCTATCGCCAGCGGCCCTCGGCGGGGGTCGTAGGCTTCGCAGCGTGACCGACGAGCCTCAGGACACGACACACTCGGGCGCCGTGCGCCGCCATGCCGCGCCCTCGCACGGCACGTCCTGGCGAGCCGCGCCGGGCCTCGCCGTCCGCGGCGGGCTGGTGGGCATGGCCGAGTCGGTCCCCGGCATCTCCGGGGGCACCGTCGCCCTGGTGACCGGCCTGTACGACCGACTCCTCGGTGCCGCGAGCCAGGTGGTGCACGTCGGGCGCGAGCTGGTGCAGGGGGTCGCCCAGGGGCGTGGCCTGCGCCCGGCGGCCCGAGCGGTGCGTGCCGTCGACGGTCGGTTCCTCCTGCCGGTCCTCGTGGGGATGGCCGTGGTCCTGCTCGTCTCGCTGAGCACCATCGCCCCGCTGCTGGAGGAGAACCCCGTCCCGGTGCGGTCGGTGTTCTTCGGCATGATCGCCGTGTCCGTGATCGTGCCGCTGCGCATGATGCCGGACCGGTTCCGCCTCCAGGACCTCGGGCTCCTCCTGGTCGCCGCGGTCGTGGGGTTCTTCCTCGTCGGGCTGCCGCCCGCCGGCGTGACCGACCCGTCGCTCTGGTACGTCGCCGGGGGTGCGGCGATCGCCATCAACGCGCTCGTGCTGCCCGGGGTGTCGGGGTCGACGCTGCTGGTGGTGCTCGGTCTGTACATCCCGGTCCAGCAGGCCGTGGAGGACCGCGACCTGGCGTTCCTCGGAGCGTTCGCGGCCGGCGCAATCGTCGGCCTCGCCTCCTTCGTGAAGCTCCTGCACTGGCTGCTCGACCATCGCCGGCAGGTCACGATGGCCGTGCTCGCGGGTCTCATGATCGGCTCCCTGCGCGCGCTGTGGCCCTGGCAGGACGCCGAGGGCGGCCTGCTCGCGCCACCCGACGGCGGGGCCGCCGTCGGGCCGCTCATGCTCGCCGTCGCGGGTGCCGCCGTCGTCGGCGCGGCGATCTGGTGGGAGGCCGTGCGGAGCGACGAGAATGCGTGACGCCGGCGCCGGCGGTGACGAGGTCGGTGCCGAGGAGGTCGGCGTCGGTCCGTGGCCGGGTGAGCTGCCCGACGACCCCCGCTACGACCCGGAGCTGCTCGCCCACGGCGACCGCCGCAACGTCGCCGACCGGTACCGGTACTGGACGGTCGAGGCCGTCCGCGCCGACCTCGATGCCCGCCGCCCGCCGGACCGGTTCCTGCACGTGGCCATCGAGAACTGGGCGCACGACCTCAACATCGGCTCGGTGGTGCGCACGGCCAACGCCTTCAACGTCGCCGGGGTGCACGTCGTGGGCCGACGGCGGTGGAACCGCCGCGGGGCGATGGTCACCGACCGCTACCTGCACGTACGCCACCACCCGGACGCGGAGGCGTTCGCCGCGTGGGCGGCCGGCGCCGACGGCGGTGCCGGGCTGCCCGTCGTGGGGGTCGACAACGTGCCCGGCTCCGTCCCCCTGGAGCACCGGGTGCTGCCCGCCCGGTGCGTGCTGCTGTTCGGCCAGGAGTCCAGCGGGCTGACGCCCGCGGCGCAGGCGGCGTGCGACGTCGTCGTCCACATCACGCAGCACGGCTCCACGCGCTCGCTGAACGCCGGCGCGGCGGCCGCCATCGCGATGCACGCCTGGGCGCTCCAGCACGTGTGACCGCGGCGACCGTCTCGCTCTGCGGGCCCGGATGTGACGCCCATGACCCGGTCGTGAGAAAATCCGGATGCATGTGGGCCCAGGAGGCCGCCAGCCACCAGCGAGGGTGTGTCGCCGCCCGCCTGCGTTCCTCGTACGTTCCCTCATTGGAGTACCGCAGATGCCTATCGCAACCCCCGAGGTCTACGCCGAGATGATCGACCGGGCGAAGGCCGGCAAGTTCGCCTACCCCGCCGTCAACATCACGTCGTCGCAGACCGTCACCGCCGCGCTCCAGGGCTTCGCCGAGGCGGAGTCGGACGGCATCATCCAGGTCTCCGTGGGCGGCGGCGAGTACGCCTCGGGCGCCACGATCAAGGACCGCGTCACCGGCTCGCTGGCCCTCGCCGCGTACGCCGCCGAGGTCGCGAAGAACTACCCCGTCAACATCGCGATCCACACCGACCACTGCGTCAAGAAGAACCTCGACTCCTGGGTCCGCCCGCTGCTCGCCCTCGAGGCGGAGCAGGTCAAGGCCGGCAAGAACCCGACCTTCCAGTCGCACATGTTCGACGGCTCGGACATCCCGCTGGAGGAGAACCTCGTCATCGCCGAGGAGCTGCTCGAGCTCTCGCAGGCCGCGCGCACCATCCTCGAGGTCGAGATCGGCGTCGTCGGTGGCGAGGAGGACGGCCACGAGGCCGAGATCAACGAGAAGCTGTACACGACGGTCGAGGACGGTCTCGCCACGGTCCGCGCCCTCGGCGCCGGTGAGAAGGGCCGCTACCTGACGGCGCTCACGTTCGGCAACGTGCACGGCGTCTACAAGCCGGGTGCCGTCAAGCTCCGCCCGGAGATCCTCGCGGAGATCCAGCAGGCCGTCGGTGCCGAGATCGGCCAGGAGAACCCGTTCGACCTCGTGTTCCACGGCGGTTCGGGCTCCACGGCCGAGGAGGTCGCCACGGCGGTCGACAACGGCGTCATCAAGATGAACATCGACACGGACACGCAGTACGCGTTCTCGCGTCCCGTCGCCGACCACTTCTTCAAGAACTACGACGGCGTCCTGAAGGTCGACGGCGAGGTCGGCAACAAGAAGGCCTACGACCCGCGCGCCTGGGGCAAGCTGGCCGAGGCCGGCATGGCCGCCCGCATCGTCGAGGCGTCCCAGTGGCTGCGTTCGGCCGGCCACAAGATGTGATCGTCGCCTGATGTGCGCAGTGCCCCTCCACCGTGACGGTCGAGGGGCACTGTTCGTCTGCGGGTCCGGTCAGCGAGGGCCGGCGGTGGTGATGTCGAGGTCGACGCCCGGGTCCTCGTCGACGATCTCGAGCAGCTCGCCGATCCGGGTGACGTCGAGCAGGAACCGCACCGTCGGCGGAGCGCGCAGCACCCGGACCTTGTGCGGGCTGCGCGAGGCCAGCCGGGCCAGGAAGGCCACGCCGGAGGAGTCCATGAAGGTGACGTGGTGCGCGTCGAGCTCGACAGGCAGGCCGGAGGCCTCGGCGTCGGAGATCGCCTCGCCGAGCTCGGCGCTGACGTCGGCGTCGATCTCGCCCGAGAGGACGACGCGGGCCCGGGAGGTGCCCACGATGACGTGGATGCTCGCGGGGTCGCCGATCTGGGGCGCCGTGGGGGCAGCGCCGTCCCCGTTTCCGGGGGTGCCCGGCGTCGTGTTCGATCCGTCCTGCACGGTGCTCCTTCCTCGAGCTGCTCGCTCTGCTCAGGTCTCAGCGGACACCAATCTACGGTTGAATGTGCAGCGAATGCACCAACTTCGCCGGGACGCGCGGGAAATGGAGGGCTGATGACCGATTTGCCCCATCCTCTCGCCTCCGCGGCGCAGGTTTCCGGCGAGGACCTCGCGCTCGCCGTCACCACGACGACGGTTCCCGCGTTCATCACCGGGCCGTGGGAGTCCGGCATGCCCGTGATCTGGGTCAACGAGGCCTTCGAGCGCCTCGTGGGCGTCGGCGCCGAGGACCTGCGGCTGCTGGGCCCGCACCCCCTCCTCGCGCTCGTCGAGGACGACCCGAACCGGGCCGCTGCGCAGGCCGACCTGGCGGCCGGACGCGCGATGCGCCGGATCGTCAGCGCGCGCAAGCGCGACGGCGGCGTGAGCTGGCTGCAGGTGGACGTCACGCCGATGCCGCACGCCGACGGCGCGGAGACGCGCTGGGTCGGTGTGACCACCGACGTCTCGGAGTACGTCGACCAGCAGGCCGCGCAGCTCGCCTCCCTGGAGGTGGAGCGCCGCCAGCGGGCGGACCTCGACCTGATCGCCCAGACGACGGAGCTGCTCGGCGACCTCGAGTACCCGTTCGCGTTGCGCGACATCGCGGACCTGCTGCGGTCGCTCGTCCCGTGGAGCGGCTTCTACCTCAACGACGACGGCCTGCAGCACGCCGAGGGCGTCGACGTCGCCTCACCGCCGACGGGACGTGGCCGGCGGCACACCCGCTACGTGCCGGAGACCTGGCCCGGCGATCTCGAGGCGCTCGGTGGAGAGGCCCCGCCCGACGGCACGGCTGCGGGCGGGGCCGCTCCCAGCGTCGCGGGCGGTTCGTCGCCGGACCGGGTCCAGGAGCTCCTCGACGGCGTGGTCGACGGACCCGTGCGGCTCGACCTCGGCGGGGACTACGGCCCGCACTCCGCCTCCGGCTGGCTGCGACGGGACCTCGTGCGGCGCGTCGTCGAGGAGTCCGGCGTCGTGCCGCGCTCCGTCGTCGTCCACGCGGTCGCCGGACGGCGACGGGTCCTGGGACTGCTCGTCACCTGGCACGGTGACGCCGCCCGCGGGCCGGGCGCCGGGGACGGCGCCTGGTCCGACCCCGGCCCCGAGCACATCTTCACGGTGGTCGAGGTGGTCGCGCGCCGGGCGGGGACCGCGATCGACAACGCCCGGCTGTACGCCCGCGAGCACCGCCTCGCCGAGGCCCTGCAGCGCGCCATGCTCCCCGAGCAGGCCGACGTGACCGGGCTCGACGTGTGGACCTACTACGCCCCCAACGCGGAGCACGCTCAGGTCGGCGGGGACTGGTACGACGTGCTGCAGATCTCCGAGGGCACCGTCGGGATGGTGATCGGCGACGTCGTCGGGCACGACGTGGAGGCCGCCGCGGCGATGGGCCAGCTGCGGTCCGTGGTCCGCGCCTACGCCTACGAGCTGACGACGCCGGGCACCGTGCTCGACCGGGTCGACCAGCTCGTGACGGGCATGCGGGTGCCGCGCCCGGCGTCGATGGTCTACGCCACCCTGCACCACGTGGCCGACGACGACTCCTGGTCGGTGGAGTACACGCGCGCGGGCCACCTGCCGCCGCTGCTGCTGCGGGACGGCGACGTCCGGCTCCTGTCGGGCGCCGGCGGGTCGCTGGTCGGCTTCGGCACGGCGGCGCGCAAGACGGGGCGCGAGGTGCTGCACCGCGGCGACGTGCTGCTGTTCTACACCGACGGGCTCATCGAGCGTCGCGACCGGTCGCTCAAGGTCGGCCTGGACACGCTGGTCGAGATGTCCGGCCGCATCACCGCGCGGGACGCGGCCGGCGTGGGCGAGGAGCTGCTGTCCCGGCTCGCCGACTCCCCGGAGGACGACGTCGCCATCGTCGTGGTGAGGGTGCCGGACCCGGTCGAGGACGCCCGGATCACGGCGCTGAGCCCGCGGTCGCGCCGGTGGTTGCTGCCGAGCGAGCCCGCGTCGATCGGTCGGGCACGGCACGCGGTGCTGCGCACGTGCCAGGCGTGGGGGCTGCCGGAGTCGGCGGCGGCCGAGCTGGTCGTCTCCGAGCTCGTGGCGAACGGCGTGCTGCACGGCTGGGGGAACATCGCGCTGCGCCTGTTCGACACCGGGGACGGGCTGCGCATCGAGGTCGAGGACGCGAACCCGGCTCCGCCGGTCGCCACCGACGGTCACCCGAACCGGGTCGGCGGTTTCGGCATGCAGATCGTCGAGCGGCTGGCCGACTGGGGCTGGCGGCCGGCGGGTTCCGGGAAGCTGGTGTGGGCCAAGCTGCGGCCCCAGCCGATGCCGTCCGAGGAACCCGCCGCCGTCACCGGGTAGGCGCGTCTCAGGTCAGCGAGCGCACCTCGCCCACGGAGGTGCCGGCGTCCACGAGGAACGTCGCGCAGCGGTCGGCCTCCGCCCCCTCGCCGATGCGGTCCGCCGCGCGGGACAGCGCGAGCAGGGAGCGCAGGAAGCCCTGGTTCGGCAGGTGGTCGGCGGGGATGGGGCCCTGCCCCCGCCAGCCGGCACGTCGCAGGGCGTCGAGCCCGCGGTGGTAGCCGGTCCGGGCCTGGGCGTAGGCCGTGACGGCGTGGACGACGTCGTCGCCGCTGTCGAGCGTCCGCTCGGCGAGCACCGCCCACACGAGGCTCGACGCCGGGTGCGCCGCGGCGACGTGGGCCGGGGACTGTCCTTCGGCGAGGGCGGTGCGGGCGGCGGCGTGCTCGTCCGGCAGGTACGTCGGCGCCGGACCGCCGAGGAGGTTCTGGACGGGCTCAGATGAACTCATGCCGACCATTGTCCCAGGCGACCGGTCGGCTGCACGCGGTCGCGGTCGGGACACAGTCGTTCGGCGCGTCGTCATGCTGCGGACGCGGGTAGTCTCGTGCGCATGATCGAGATCGCGACGTCCTCGACGACGACGACGCTCGTGATCGCCGGTGATCTCGACCTCGCCGAACGGGACCAGTTCCCCGAGATCGCGGCGAGGGTCGTCGGGCTGCGGAGGCAGCTGCTGGTGATCGACATGTGCCGCGTGACGTTCATGGACTCCACCGGCGCCGCGTTCCTCATCTCGTTGGCCGACTCCGGGCGCAAGCGCGGTGGGGCGACGGTGCTGCGCGGTGCCGACGAGCGTGACCTCTTCGTCCTGGAGGTCTGCGGTGCCCTCGACCTGTTCCGCGTCGACCACGACCACCGCTGCGAGCAGTCCGACACCGGCACGGGGGCGACCCCGGTGCAGCTCCCGCAGCGCCACCGCCCCTCCTGACCCGCCGTCAGGTCATGGCCGGGTAAACTCTGCCGAGGCCCGGCGGCAGCCCCCGGGCCCACCGATTCACGAGGAGAGTTGATCCATGCCAGCCGTGGTGCTCGTCGGCGCCCAGTGGGGCGATGAGGGCAAGGGGAAGGCGACCGATCTCCTCGGAGACCGTGTCGATTACGTGGTGAAGTTCAACGGTGGCAACAACGCCGGGCACACCGTCGTCATCGGGGACGAGAAGTACGCCCTGCACCTGCTCCCGTCCGGGATCCTGTCGCCCGGGGTCACACCGGTCATCTCGAACGGCGTCGTGGTGGACATCGAGGTCCTCTTCGAGGAGCTCGACGGCCTGATCGAGCGCGGGGTGGACGTCTCGCGCCTGCTCGTCTCGCAGGGCGCGCACGTCATCGCGGGCTACCACCGCACCGTCGACAAGGTCACCGAGCGCTTCCTGGGCAAGCGACGGATCGGCACCACGGGTCGCGGCATCGGGCCGGCCTACGCGGACAAGATCAACCGCGTCGGCCTGCGCGTCGCGGACCTCTTCGACGAGAAGATCCTCGCCGAGAAGATCGAGGGTGCGCTCGACCAGAAGAACCACCTGCTCGTGAAGGTCTACAACCGCCGCGCGATCGGCGTGCAGGAGACCGTCGACGAGCTGCTCCAGTACGCCGAGCGGCTGCAGCCCATGGTGGCCGACACCGGCCTCGCCCTGAACCAGGCCCTGGACCGCGGCGAGACCGTCCTGTTCGAGGGTGGTCAGGCCACGATGCTGGACGTCGACCACGGCACCTACCCGTTCGTCACGTCGTCGAACGCGACGGCCGGCGGTGCGGTGACCGGGTCGGGCGTCGGGCCCACCCGCGTCGACTCGGTGATCGGTGTGGTCAAGGCCTACACGACCCGCGTCGGCGAGGGGCCGTTCCCCACGGAGCTCTTCGACGACAAGGGCGCCTACCTGCAGAAGGCCGGCGGGGAGTTCGGCGTCACCACCGGCCGCCCGCGGCGCTGCGGCTGGTACGACGCCGTCATCTCGCGCTACGCCGCACGGGTCAACGGCCTCACCGACCTGGTGCTCACCAAGCTCGACGTGCTCACCGGGCTCGCGAAGGTCCCGGTCTGCGTCGCCTACGACGTCGACGGCGAGCGCTACGACGAGATGCCGATCGACCAGACGGCGTTCCACCACGCGAAGCCGATCTACGAGGAGCTCGACGGCTGGTGGGAGGACATCTCGCACTGCCGCACGTTCGAGGACCTGCCCGCCAACGCCCAGCGCTACGTGCGCCGCCTGGAGGAGATCTCCGGCTGCCGCGTCTCCGCCATCGGCGTGGGCCCGCGGCGCGACGAGATCATCGGGATCCACGACCTGGTGCACCCGCGGGCCTGACGGCCGACGGCGCACCGGGAGGTGGCGGTCAGCGGCTGCCGACCGAGGAGCCGGCCGTGCCGAGGATGCCGTCGAGGATCTGCTTCGTGCCGGCGGCAGCTGCCTCGGGGGACGCCACCTGGGCGGTGACCATCGCGCCGTCGTAGGTGAGGAGCAGCGCGCTGACCAGTGACGGTTCCGGCGCGAGTCCGCCGCGGTCGAGCTGGTCCGCCAGGACCGTGGTGAAGCGTTCGCGGTGGCGGGTGATGGCGTGCCGGACGGGGTGCTCCGGCGACGGGTACTCCGCGGCGGCATTGATGAAAGGGCATCCGTGGAACGCCGCCCCGGCCGCGTCATGCCAGATGCCGTCGAAGATCGGGGTGATGCGGGTGCGGGCCGTGCCGTGGGCGTCACGGAGGCGTGCGTGCAACGATGCGTGGAACCTGGCACTCCGCTGGTCGAGGTACGCGACGACGAGGTCGTCCTTGCCGCCGAAGTGGTGGTAGAGCGAGGCCTTGGCCGCCCCTGCCATGGACAGGATGCGGTCGATGCCCACTGCATGGATGCCGTCGGCGTAGAACAGGTGGTCCGCTGCCGCGAGGAGCCGGGTGCGGACGTCGGGGACCGGGTTGGTCCGCGGGAGGTTCATCGCGCCGAGGATACCGGCGTTGTCGCCGCGCGGCAGGGGAGGCGGAATAGACAGATCGGTCTGTCTGTTCGTCCGGCTGAGCGCCCCACCTGGGGGCGGACATCACGAAGGGACATCCCATGACGTACAAGGCTGCCATCGTCATCCTCACCGACTTCGCGGCGGACAGCGCCGCCGTCTACCGGGCGCTCGGCACCGCCCAGGAGTTCGTCCAGGCTGGAGACGACGTCAAGATCGTCTTCGACGGTTCGGGAGTCGACTCCCTCGCGGCCCTCGCCGCGCCGGAGCACCAGCTCCACGACCTCCTCGAGTCGCTGCGCGACCAGGTCGCCGGAGCGTGCGGGTTCTGCGCGAAGGCGCACGAGGCCGCCACGGCGATCACCGAGGCCGGCTACCCGCTGCTCACGGACAACAAGGGGCACGCCAGCCTCCGCGACCTCGTGGTCGAGGGCCGCACGGTGCTCACCTTCTGAGTCGTCGGGCGCCCGCGCCGACGCGACGACGGCGGCCACCTCGTGCCGGGTGGCCGCCGTCGTCCGTGCCGGCATCACACCGTGGTGCAGGCGGCTCCGTCGATCGAGAACGATGACGGCGCAGCTCCGCCGCCGTCCATCTGCAGCCCCAGCGTGCGCGACCCGCCCGCGGGTAGCGCCGCGTCCCAGGCGGACGGCCGGGCCGCGATCGTCGACCCGGTCTGCGACCAGTCCGCCGACCAGCCGTTGGCCAGGGCCTGCCCGGCGGGCGCCTCGAACTCCAGCACCCACCCGTTCCAGGCCTCTGCGGACCCGTTGGTCACCGTGACGTCCGCGGTGTAGCCGGTGCTCCAACGGTTCGCGTCGTCGAACGCCACCGTGCAGGAGCGGTCACCGCCGTCGTCCGCCGACGTCGTCAGTGCGACCGGGTCGGAGGCCGCCGAGGTGTTGCCCGACCCGTCCAGGGCGCGGACGGCGAACGAGTAGTCGGTCCCAGCCTCGAGGCCGGAGACCGTGTGCCCCGGGCTCGACGTGGAGCCGACGACCTCCCCGGTACCCGTGTCGACCACCTCGTAGCGGGCGACGCGGGTGTCGTCCGTCGACGCCGTCCAGGTCAGCTCCGCGGACGTCGCCGTCACCTCACCGGCGGCCACGTCCTGCGGGGCCGTCGGCGGCGTCGTGTCGCCCTCAGCGCCGAGAGCGGCCTCGGACAGTGAGATGCCGGTGGTCGAGTCCGCGCCACCGAGCGGGACCTGGTGGTCCAGCGAGACGTACTTGTCGTCGACCTGCCACAGGGTGGGCTCCAGCAGGGCGTACTTGTCCTCGTCCCAGGTCTCCCAGTCGTTGAGGAGAAGACCGCCTGTGTCACCCGAGTTCGGGTTGAGGCACCAGAACGTGTGGTGCAGGCCGTAGTCGACGATCGCCTCGCGCAGGGCCTCCAGCCACTTCTCGTTGGGACCGTCGTCGAGGAACCCGCCCCACTCGCCGATCAGCAGCGGTGACGTGTCCTCCTTGTGCAGGTAGAGCCAGTTGGGGTCCCACACGTCCGCCTCGAGGGAGTCGCGGTCCCAGTCGTCGCCCTCGAACCACGGCTGCTCGTGGACCAGCGGACCGTAGTCGTGCGGCGAGTACATGATCTGGTCGTTCAGCTCTCCGGCGACCTCCACGGGGTGGTCGGCGGCGCCGCGCAGGTTGCCGCCCCACCAGTTGAAGTAGTAGTCGTCCTCGTCCTGGGAGGTCCAGTCCGCCCCGTCGCGCGGGTAGACCTCGATGCCCTCGACGAGGATGAGCAGGTTCGGGTTGATGGCCAGGATCTTCTCGGCGGCGGTCTCGGCGACGTGCTTCCAGTTGTCCGCGTCGGTGGAGTCGTCCCACTTGGCCCGCGGGTCCTGCTTGTGGGTGCCGTGCGGCTCGTTCTGCAGGTCGGCGCCGATGATGGTGTCGTTGTCCAGGTACTCCTGCGCCAGCCACTCCCAGCCCGCGTAGAAGTCCTCCGTGGTCACGGAGTCCGTGTACCACATAGGGGCGAAGTGGCCGGAGTTGTCGGCCTCGGCGCTGTGGACGTCGACGAGCACCTTGAGCCCGTACTTCTCGCAGAGCCCGAGCCAGTAGTCGAAGACCTCCTTGTTGGTCATCCCGGCCAGCTCGGGGTTGGCGGCGGTGTTGACGTTCGGGACGACCGTCTCGCCGTCCTTCCACTCCACGAGGAGCTCGGTCGAGACGGGCACCCGGACCAGATTGATGCCGCGTTCGGCCATGTCCCTGGTGATCGTCTCGATGTTGCCGCCCCAGAGGCCGTGGAAGACGCGTTCGGAGGCGTTGAAGCCGAACCAGTTGGCGCCGGTCATCCAGACCTCGTTGCCGTCGGCGTCGACGACCTGGTTGCCGTCGGTGGTCAACCAGTCGTCACCGGCGGCCGAGGGGGAGGCAGCGGTAGCGGCCGCCGGAACGGCGGAGGTCGGAGTCGCGGCAGCTGCCGGGACCGCGACCGCGGCGGCCAGCGCGAGTCCGGCGGCAGCAGCAGCGGTGCGCCGGGGGAAGACCCGGCGCCGGGGGATCGGTGACTTCACAAGACATCTCCGTCGGTGTCGTGCGCGTTGCGCGTCGTGACGGGCCTCGTCGGGCCCGGGTGATCTGCTCGAACGTCGCATCCCGGGAGGCGCTCCTGAAGGGCCCGAAACGTTTAGGCAGGTCCGCGGGGTGGCCGGACCCTCGGTGGGGTGCTGGAGCGGACATCCGCCCAGGAAAACGCCCCGCCGCCTACACTCAGATCCCGTGAAGATCCTCGTCGTCGGGAACGGTGCTCGCGAGCACGCCATCGTCCACTCCCTCGCCGCGGAGCCGGCTGTCGGCGCCGCGCACGAGCTGCACGCCGCGCCCGGCAACCCCGGCATGCGGGGGCAGGCCGAGCTGCACGCGGTCGACGCGCACGACGGTGCGGCGGTCGCCGCGCTGGCGACGTCGCTGGGAGCGGACCTCGTCGTCGTGGGGCCCGAGGCGCCGCTGGTCGCCGGGGTCGCCGACGCCGTGCGGGACGCGGGGGTGCCGGTGTTCGGGCCGTCCGCCGAGGCGGCCCGCCTGGAGGGGTCGAAGGCCTTCGCCAAGGAGGTCATGGCCACCGCCAACGTGCCGACCGCGATGGCCCACGTGTGCACCACCCTCGACGAGGTGACCGCGGCCCTGGACGCCTTCGGGCCGCCGTTCGTCGTCAAGGACGACGGGCTGGCGGCGGGCAAGGGCGTCGTGGTGACCGACGACCGGGACGCCGCCGTCGAGCACGCGCGGGCCTCCCTGGCCGCCCGCGGCGACGCGGGGACCGTGGTGATCGAGGAGTACCTGGACGGTCCCGAGGTCTCGCTGTTCTGCCTGTGCGACGGCGCCACGGTGGTGCCGATGGTGCCCGCCCAGGACTTCAAGCGCGTCGGCGACGACGACGCCGGACCCAACACGGGCGGCATGGGCGCCTACACCCCGCTCGACTGGGCCCCGGCCGGGCTCGTCGGCGAAGTGGTCGACCGCATCGCCCAGCCCACCGTCGACGAGATGGCGCGCCGCGGCACCCCGTTCACCGGCGTGCTGTACGTGGGGCTCGCGCTCACCTCGCGCGGCACCCGCGTGGTCGAGTTCAACGTGCGGTTCGGCGACCCGGAGATCCAGGCCGTGCTCGCGCGGCTGCGCACGCCGCTGTCGGGCGTGCTGCTGGCTGCGGCCCAGGGGAGGCTCGCCGAGATCGAGCCGCTGAACTGGTCCGACGACGCGGTCGTAAACGTCGTCGTGGCCTCGCAGGGCTACCCGGAGTCACCCCGCAAGGGCGACCCGATCGACGGGATCGACGCCGCGGCCGCGCTCGACGGCGTGCACGTGCTGCACGCCGGCACCGCGGTGGCCGACGACGGCGCGCTCGTCAGCGCGGGCGGTCGCGTCCTGTCCGTGGTGGGACGGGGCGACGACCTCGCCGCGGCCCGGGCGGTGTCCTACGCGGGAGTCGCCCTGGTCGACCTGCCGGGCTCGCACCACCGCACCGACATCGCCCTGGCGGCCGAGCGCGGTGACGTCGTCGTCCCCTGAGTCGGGGCGCGACGCCGGTCCGTCGCCGCTCCGTGCCGCTCGATCTTCCGGTCCCCGGTGACTCGGTTATCCGGATCTATCGGCCTCGGTTTTCCGGTTCCGCATGGCTCGATCCTCCGGATCGACGTAGCATCGAGCCATGTTGGACAGGGTGGTGGCTCGACGGGTCGAGTCGGTGGTGACCGGTCTCCTGGCCGACGAGCCCGTGATCGCCCTGCACGGACCACGCTCTGTCGGGAAGTCGACGGTGCTGCATCGGGTCGCGGCCTCGCATGGTGCCGACGTCGTCGACCTCGATGATCCCGTCGAGCGCGACGCTGTCGAGGCGAACCCCAACCTGGCCGTGGCCGGGCCCGCACCGGTGTGCGTGGATGAGTACCAGCACGTGCCGGCGCTGTTGGATGCGCTGAAGGCGCGCCTCAACAGGGACGGCGCGACTCCCGGCACCGCAGTGCTGACCGGCTCCACTCGCCAGGACGCCCTGCCGCGGACCGCGCAGGCGCTGACCGGCCGCCTGTTCAGTCTGGTGCTGTGGCCACTGTCACAGGGTGAGATAGACGGCACTCACGAGAACCTGCTGGAGCGGCTCATCGAGGACCCTGGCGACACAGTGGCCGCCCTGCCCAGGTCGACGACAGACCGGGCCGAGTACGTCCAGCGGCTCTGTGCCGGTGGATTCCCGCTCGCTCTGAGCCGGAGTTCGCAGGCTGCTCGAAATCGGTGGTTCGACACCTACGTGCGCACCTCGATCGAACGGGATGCGGCGGAACTGTCCAAGGTGCAGCAGCGACAGGTGCTCTCCGATGTCCTCGGGCGGTTGGCCGGACGCACTGCACAGGTTCTCAACGTCAAGCAGGTCGCCAACGACGTGAGTGCTCCGTGGGACCGTGTGGAGTCCCACGTCCGCCTGCTCGAAGATCTCTTCCTGGTGGCCCGCCTGCCTGCCTGGGGGAAGACGCTGACGGCTCGCTCGACCGGTCGCCCGAAGATCCACGTGGTCGACTCGGGCCTGGCCGCCCGGATGATGCGGGTCAGCCCGGCCAGGCTGGGGACCCTTGATCCGACGGTGCAGACCGAGCTGGGACACCTCGTGGAGACCTTCGTCGTCGGCGAGCTGCGCAAGCAGGTTTCCTGGCTGGACGAGCCCGCCACCGTCGGACACTGGCGGACGAGCGACGACATCGAGGTCGACCTCGTGGTCGAGCTGAACGACGGACGGGTCGTCGCTTTCGAGGTCAAGTCCGCAGAACGTGTGGCCGGCAAGGACTTCGCCGGACTGCGGACCTTGCGTGATCGCGTGGGCAAGAGGTTCGTCGCCGGAGTCGCGCTCGGCATGGGGCAGCGCTCGTACACCTACGAGGACCGTCTGCACGTCATGCCGATCGACCGCCTGTGGAGGACGGTAGGCGAGTGAACGGGCCTCTCACGATCTGCTCGGCCAGTCCGACGGCGGAGTGAGAGACTGTGTGCCGTGACCGACGCGCGCCCCACCTCGAAGCCCGAGACGCCCGACGCCTTCGCCGGTGGCCCGCTCGACCTGCCCGGCTGGCGGCACGTCTACTCCGGCAAGGTCCGCGACCTGTACGAGCCGGACCTGCCCGCGCTCGGCGGGGTGCACCCGTTGGGCGACGTCGTCCTGGTCGTCGCGTCCGACCGGGTCTCGGCCTACGACCACGTGCTGACCCCGGGCATCCCCGACAAGGGCGTGGTGCTCACCCAGCTCAGCCTGTGGTGGTTCGACCAGCTCGCCGACCTCGTCGACAACCACGTCGTGTCGGTCGAGCCGTCCGCCGAGCCGGGCGACGGTCTGGTGCCCGACGTCGTCGCGGGACGCGCGATGGTCTGCCGGCGCCTCGAGATGTTCCCCGTCGAGTGCGTGGCCCGCGGCTACCTCACCGGGTCCGGGCTCGCGGAGTACCGCACGAACGGCCAGGTCACGGGGATCCCGCTGCCCGCCGATCTCGTGGACGGCTCGCGCCTGCCGGAACCGATCTTCACCCCGGCCACCAAGGCCGCGGTGGGGGAGCACGACGAGAACGTGTCGTTCGACGAGGTGGTGCGCCGGATCGGGGGCGAGGATGCCGCTCGCCTGCGCGACCTGACGCTCGCGGTCTACCGCCGCGCCGAGGAGATCGCGCGGGAGCGTGGCGTGATCCTCGCCGACACCAAGCTCGAGTTCGGCGTGGTGACCGACGGCGGCACCCGGTCCGACGGCGGAGCCTCGGCCGGGCGGATCGTCCTCGGTGACGAGGTGCTCACCCCGGACAGCTCACGCTTCTGGCCCGCGGACTCCTGGGAGCCGGGGCGCGCTCAGCCGAGCTTCGACAAGCAGTTCGTGCGGGACTGGCTCACCTCGGACGCCTCGGGCTGGGACCGCGCGTCCGGCGCCGAACCGCCGGAGCTTCCCGCCGACGTCGTGCGCCGCACCCGTGACCGCTACCTCGAGGCGTACGAGCGGATCACGGGCGCGGCGCTGCACTGACGGCCGTCGTCGGGGCCTGGAGTCGTCAGAGGCCCGTGCCGGCGACGCTGCCCGCCTCGAGCGGGCTGCCGTCCATGGTGGCCGCGGAGCAGAGCAGCAGCCGGTCCCCGAGGGTCCATGACGTCTCGGTGGGGTAGAAGTAGATGGCGTCGAGCGCCGAGTCGGCGTACTCGACCCCGATGTAGTTCGAGAACGCGTCCATGCACAGCGTCTCGATCTGCCCGAGCACCGCGTCGTCACCGGGGTACTCCGCGCCGTCCATCTGCTCGACGGCGATCACCTCGGCCCCGTGCGCGACCGAGCAGTCCGCCGGCGACATCGGCTCGCCGCTGGTGAGGTCCTCCGGCGGGTCGAAGCAGTCCCCGACGACCATGTCGAGGCCCGTGGACTGCTGGTACGACTGGTTGAAGCCGTCCTCGAAGCCCTCCTGGAAGCTGTCCTGGAACTCGTCGTTGTTGACGAGCCAGACGAAGAACACGATGAAGAGCGTCCAGGCGATCGTCCCCAGCGCGCCGAGCACGATGCCGGCGACGGCGAGGCCCTTGCCGGACCGACCGGACTTCTTGACGCGCACCAGCCCGGCGATGCCGAGCCCGACGGCGACGAGCGCCAGGCCGAGGATGCCGGTCACCAGCGACGCGATGGCGACGCCGTCCGTGCCGGCCGGACGGGGGGCCTCATAGGGGGAGGGTCCCCCGGGTCCCGGCGCAGGGGGCTGTCCGGGGCCGTACGGCGACGTGTACGGGGAGGCGTACGGCGAGGCAGCGGGCGTTCCGCCCTGGTGCGGGGCCGGGTCGGCAGTGCCGTCCGCCGGCCGGTAGGGGTCGGGCGAGGAGGTCGACGTCACGGGGTTCTCCAGTTGTGTGTGGTTCTCGCGTCGGGCACCGACCCTAGCGTCGACCACGGGTGTCACGGGAGCCCCTGTCCGCGCACGGGACCGTGCGTGACGGCGGGTAGACTGACCGCGGAATCCCGCCGTCGTGCTCCCGCCCGTCTCGCGCGCCTCGCGTCGTACCGCTCGCGTGGACCGGGATCCCGGAGCGACGGCCCGTGCAGAGCCCCTGAGGAGCCCGAAGTGGGACGCGTCGTCGTCGAGGTCATGCCCAAGCCCGAGATCCTGGACCCCCAGGGCAAGGCCGTGGTCGGGGCGCTGCCGCGCCTCGGTTTCACGCAGTTCTCCGGTGTCCGTCAGGGCAAGCGGTTCGAGCTCGAGGTCGACGGCGAGGTGACGCCCGAGGTGCTCGCGGCGGCCCGCCAGGCCGCGGAGACGCTGTTGTCCAACCCGGTCATCGAGGACGTCGTGCGCGTCGCCGACGCCTCGGAGGAGTCCGCCGGGGTGTCCGCCTGATGAGCGCCGGCACGGTCGACAAGACGCTCGACAGCGCCCGGATCGGCGTCATCACGTTCCCGGGCACGCTCGACGACCGGGACGCCGCCCGTGCGGTCCGTCTGGCCGGCGGCGAGCCCGTGTCCCTGTTCCACGCCGACGGCGACCTGCAGGGCGTCGACGCCGTGGTGCTGCCCGGCGGGTTCTCGTACGGCGACTACCTGCGCGCCGGGGCGATCAGCCGTTTCGCTCCCGCGATGGACGCCCTCGTGGACGCCGCGAAGGGCGGCATGCCGGTGCTCGGCATCTGCAACGGCTTCCAGGTGCTCACCGAGGCGCACCTGCTGCCCGGGTCGATGATCAAGAACGACCACCTGCACTTCGTGTGCCGCGAGCAGGTCCTCGCCGTGGAGAACACCGACACGGCCTGGACGAACCGGTACGCCACCGGCCAGCGCATCACGATCCCGCTGAAGAACCAGGACGGCCAGTTCGTCGCCGACGAGCGCACCCTCGATGAGCTCGAGGCGGAGGGCCGCGTCGTCTTCCGCTACGTCGGGACGAACCCGAACGGGTCGCGCCGTGACATCGCGGGGATCACCAACGCGGCGGGCAACGTCGTCGGGCTCATGCCCCACCCGGAGCACGCCGTCGAGGCGGGCTTCGGGCCGGACGGCGCCGCCGGCCCGCGCACCGGTACCGACGGTCTCGGGTGCTTCACCTCGGTGCTGGCCACCCTCGTCCACGCATGAACGGGCGCACCGCATGAACGCGAGGAGCCCCCGCGGAGGTACGCCGAGGGACGAGGTGTGCCGGAGCGAGGCACCGCAGGGTTCGTGCCAGGAGCGCACCGCATGACGGCGGAGGTCTGCGCCGGCACGGCGGAGATCGTCGAGGTGCCCTGGGGTGACCCCGACGCCGCCGCGCTGCGTGCTGAGGCGGTCGCGGACCTCGGGCGCCGCTACGGCGGGGACGAGGACGCGAAGGAGGTCATCGACCCGGCGAGCATCGTCGTGACCCTCCTGGCCCGGGTCGACGGCATAGCGGTCGGCTGCGGCAGCATCCGGGACGTCTCGGGCACCGACGACGGCCGCGGCCGCGGCGCCACCCATCCCGCCGCGACCGGCGAGGTCAAGCGGGTCTACGTGCTCGACGGCCACCGTGGTCGGGGCCTCGCACGGCAGCTCATGGCGGGTCTGGAGCGGGCCGCGCGCCAGGCCGGGTTCCGCCGCCTCGTGCTCGAGACCGGCACGGCGCAGCCGGAGGCGATGGCCCTGTACACCGCGCTCGACTACGCGCCGGTCGAGTCCTACGGGCGGTACGCCGCCGAGGCCGACCAGCGCTGCTTCGGCAAGAGTCTCTGACTCACTCGTTCGGCAGTATCGGCTTCGTTCGGCAGCTTGAGGTGCCGAACGTGGCGTGAACTGCCGAACGCAGCGGCTGGATCGGCGGTGCTCAGGCGTGCAGCAGCGGACGCACCTCGCGGCCGAGGAACGCAGCGAACGCCGCCAGGTCCGATTCGGTGGCGGTCGGCTGGATCGCCACGGCGGTGGCACCGGCGTCCATGAGCGCTCGGACCGCGGCGGCGATCGAGGCGGCGTCGCCGGCCGCGCCGATCCCGCGCCCCGGCTCGGCACCCCACTGCGGAAGCTCGGCGTCGAGCCGTTCGTGAGCCCGCGGGCCCGTCGTGGCGATGAGCGTGGCGTGCACGTCGGTCAGCTCCCGGCCGGCTTCCTCGGCCGCACGACGAGCGGCCGCGACGGAACCGCGGACGTCGTCGCGGGTCAGCGCGTTGGCGAGGATGAGCCCGTCACCGAGCTCGCCGGCGAGCGCCAGCGACCGCGGACCGACACCCCCGAGCCACAGGGGGACGGGTTCCGTCGGCGGCCAGTCGAGCCGGACGGCGTCCAGGGAGACGTAGCGGCCCGACGTCGTGACCTCGTCCCCGGCGAGCAGCCGCCGCAGCGCGTCCGTGTGCTCGCGCAGCAAGGTCAGCGGTGACGAGACCCGCACCCCGGCCTGCCCCATCCACTCCTGGACGCCGTGCCCGACGCCGGGCACGAAGCGCCCGGGGAAGCTGCGGGCCAGGGTCGCGATCTCCATGGCGGTGATCGCGGTGCTGCGCAGCGGGACGGGCATCAGCCCCAGACCGACACGGAGACGGTCGGTCCAGGCGAGCGCTGCCGCTGCCGCAGCCAGCCCGCTCTGCTTGAAGCAGTCCTCCCACACCCACAGGTCGTCGAGCCCCGCGTCCTCCGCGGCGGACGCCAGCGTGCGCAGGGTCTCGGGTGCGTGCGTGGGGACGTGGGCGATGCCCAGACGAACGGCGGTGGTCATGCGCCCATCGTGCCGCACGTCACCGACAGGGATCAGTTGTCCGTGCGGGGAGGGGTGCGCAGGTAGGCCAGCTGCGCCGCGACCGACTGCCGGGCGGCGCCCAGCACCGAGGGATCGACGTCCGCGTACACGTGCGCGACGACGGCGTCGACCGAGGCGTCGGGGCCGAGCTCGTCGAGGGCGGCCCGCACCTGGGCCAGACGTTCGTGACGGTGGGCGCGGTAGGCCCGGACCGCCGTACCGAGGTCGGCGATCTCCGGGCCGTGCGCGGGCAGGCCGAGGCGGCCGTCGCCGAGACGTTCGAGCACGTCGAGGCTCGTGAGGTAGTCGCCCAGCGACCCGTCGGGCTCCGCGATCACCGTGGTGCCCTGCCCGAGCACCGTGTCCCCGGTCAGGACCACGGGCTCCGCGCCGTCCGTGAGCACCACGAACGACACGGAGTCGGCGGTGTGCCCCGGCGTCGCGACGACCTCGATCCGCAACCCCGCGGCCTCGATCACCTCACCTCCGCGCAGCGGCTCCGCGCCGTGACAGTGGGCGGGGTCCACCGCCCGGACGGGAGCGCCGGTCAGCGCACGGAGCCGCGCCGACCCGGCGGTGTGGTCAGCGTGGCGATGAGTGATCAGGACCAGCTCCACCGGAGCCGCGGCCAGCGCGGCCAGGTGCGCCTCGTCGTCGGGCCCGGGGTCCACCACGACGGCGTGCGCGGCGCCCGGGGCGCGCAGCACGCACGAGCGCGTACCGTCCAGCGTCATCGGCCCGGGGTTGTCCGCGCGGCGTACGGACACCGACGGGGTCAGGGACTTCACGGCCTGGTCTCCGCCGCCAGCAGCTCCAGCGTCTGCACCCGTCCGGGCGTCGCGTCCAGCGGCTCGGCGGCGTAGGTGCCCGCGACGGGCACGATCATCACTTCGTCCACCCCGTGGCGCTCGGCGAGACGGCGGACCTCCGCGCCGGCCTCGTCCGGCGTGCCGATGAGCCACCGGCCACGCATGTCCTCGACCATCTGCTGACCGAGCCCGTCCAGCGGCGTCGCCAGCGCCTCCTCGACCGTCTCGGAGCGTCCCATCGGGCGGCCGGTCCGCAACCGCGCCATCGCCCGGAGCTGGGGCAGCGACCGCTCGTGCGCCTCCTCCGACGTCGGGGCCACGACGGCGTTCACCGTGAGGAAGGTGCGCGGCCGCGGGTGCTCCGCCGACGGCCGGTAGCCGTCCCGGTACAGCGCCAGCACCTGGTCGATCCCCGCCCCGGAGAAGTGGTTCGCGAACACGTACGGCAGCCCGAGCGCGGCCGCCAGGCGTGCCGAGTAGTCGCTGGAACCCAGCAGCCACAGGGTGGGGGCCGCGGCGGCGGCCGGTGTCGCCCGGACGTCGTAGACCTTGCCGTCGGTCAGCCGGAGCTGGGCGCCGTCGGGCGACATGAGCGCCAGGATGTTCTGCACGTGCTCGGGGAACCGGTCGACGTCCGACGTCGGGCCGGACGAGCGCAGCAGCGCCGTGACCACGGGGTCGCTGCCCGGCGCCCGGCCGATGCCCAGGTCGATGCGGCCCGGCGCCAGGGCCTCGAGCGCGGCGAACTGCTCGGCCACCACCAGCGGGGCGTGGTTCGGCAGCATGACGCCGCCCGAACCGACCCGGATCCGTGCGGTGCGGGCGGCGGCCGCGGCGATCATCACCGGCGGGGTCGACGCCGCGACGGCGGCCATGTTGTGGTGCTCGGCGAACCAGTAGCGCTCGTAGCCGAGCTCGTCGGCGCGCTCCACCAGCGACATCGACGAGGCGAGCGCCTGCGCGCTGGACTGCCCGGAGCGGACCGGCACGAGGTCCAGTACGGAGAGTGCGGGAGAGGTAGTCATCGCTGGAGGCAACCCGGCGTGGCGGCGGAATCTTCCGCCGTCCGACCGTGACCTGTCACTCGCCGCGACCCCGTCAGTCGCGCAGGACGGCGGTGGCCTCGACCTCCACGAGCTGGTCGGTGTAGCCGAGCACGGTCACGCCCAGCAGCGTGCTGGGGACGTCGTGGTCGCCGAACGCCGCCCGCACCACGTTCCAGACCGCCACCAGGTCGGCCTGCTCGGAGGACGCCACCAGCACCCGCGTGAACGCCACGTCCGTGAGGCCGGCACCGGCGTCCGCGAGGGCCTGGCGCAGGTTCGCCACGACCTGGTGGGCCTGCGCCACCGGGTCCCCGGGCGCGACGGTGCGCCCCTCGGCGTCGAGCGGGCAGGCGCCGGCGAGGTGGATCAGCCGGGTGCCCGGCTCAGGAGGGCAGCGGGTCGCGCAGCCCGCTCGCCCGGCGGACGGGGCGGGCGACGGCGGCGCGGACGGCGTCGGCGGTGCCGAGCACGCGCACGTGCTCGCTCGCCCGGGTCACTGCCGTGTAGAGCAGCTCGCGGGTGAGCAGCGGGGACGTCGGCGGGGGCAGGACGAGCGAGACCCGGCGGAACTGGCTGCCCTGTGCCCGGTGGACGGTCATCGCGTGGACCGTCTCGACCGGCGGCAGCCGGTGGGTACGGACCCGCAGCGGGTCGCGCGGGTCGCCGAACGCCGCGACCACCCCGTCGCCGTCGGCCACGACGACGCCGGTGTCCCCGTTGAAGAGGCCCACCTCGGCGTCGTTGCTGGTCACCAGCAGCGGACGTCCGACGACCCACGGCCCCCACGTGCTCGCCCGGTCGGCCCCGGTGGCCTCCTCGACCCACGCCTCGACCTGCGCGGCCCAGCGCGCGACGCCGACGGGCCCGCGCCGGTGCGCGACCATCACCCGGTGCTGGGACAGCGCCTCCAGCGCGCGGCGCGGATCGCCGTCGCGAGCGGCGGCCACGAGCAGCCTGCCCGCCTCGACGGCGTCGGCGTGCACACCGTCGACGTCGTCCTCGGTGAGCCGGTCGGTGTCCGCCTCGACCAGCTCCACACCGCCGGTCCCGGCCCGCAGCACCGCGAGCGCCGCGTCGCCGTCCCCGGCGCGGACGGCGCTCGCGAGCGGGAGGATCGCCGAGTGCTCCTGCTGCCGATAGACGGTCGACAGCCCGACGACGCCGTTGCGCAGCCGGTCGGGCTCGCCGCCGGTCAGCGGCACGTCGTCGATGCCGTCGGTGCCGGCGAGCGCGAGGGTGGCGGAGGCCGTCGCGGTGCGGACCGTCTCGACCGTGGGGGCGCCGTCGATCGACGGCCGGTGCACGAGGTCGCCGAGCACCGCACCGGCCTCCACGGACGCGAGCTGGTCGGGGTCGCCGACCAGGACCAGCCGTGCGCCCGGGCGCACGGCCTCCAGCAGGCGGGCCATGAGCGACAGCGGGACCATCGAGGTCTCGTCGACCACCACCACGTCGTGCGGCAGGTGGTGGGCGGCGTCGTGCCGGAACCGGGTGGCGCTGCGGTACCCGAGCAGCCGATGGACGGTCGTGGCGACCGGCCCCCCGGTGCGCTCCCGGTCGTCGGGGCCGAGCCCCGAGACGACCTCGCGCACGGACTCCTGCAGCCGCGCCGCCGCCTTGCCCGTCGGCGCGGCCAGCGCGACCCGGAGCGGTCGGGCCCCGGTGCGATGGTCGAGGTCCGATCCGGCGCCCGGTCCGCCGCCCGCGACGTCGTGGACGACGGCGAGCAGGCGCGCGACCGTCGTCGTCTTGCCCGTGCCCGGCCCGCCCGTGAGCACCGTGACCCGCCGTCTGGCCGCGTGCGCGGCGGCGAGCCGCTGGCGGGTGTCGCCGCCCGACGGGAAGAGTCGCGTCAACGCCGCCGCGAGCCGTTCGGCGGGCACGTCGAACGGCTCCGCCCGGACTCGCTCGTCGATGCGGTTCCGCACGGTGAGCTCGTCCCGCCAGTACCGGTCCAGGTAGAGCCGCCCGCCGACCCACCGCACCGGCCGGTCCGCCGGGCCGTCCACCCCCACCGCGACCAGCGGGCTCGCCTCGATCGCCGCCACCCAGGCGTCGTGCTCCGGCCACGGCACCGCGGGGCCGGCGTCCCCCGCGTCCCCCGAGACCGGGTCCGTGGCGGTCGGACCGGCGTCCGACGTCGTCGGCCGGGCGGAGCCGCCGTCGTCCTCGGGGCGGGCGAGGGCGGCGAGCTCCGTCGCGTCGTCGAGGCGTACGCACACCGAACCACCGCGCAGCGCACGCACGGTCAGGGCGACGGCGAGCAGCACCCGTTCGTCGGCCTCGCCGGTCAGGCGCCCGAGGTGGGTGGCCACGTGCACGTCGGTCGACGCGACGATCCCCGTCGCGTTCAGGTCGCCCAGCAGGCCGGTCGCCCCGACGGCGCGGCGGACGTCGCCGTCCACCGTGGTGTCGGCGCTCATGCGGCCTCCTCGGTGCTCGCCGTGCTCGCGATGCCACGGTCCAGCAGGTCGGACAGGGCGGGCACGAGCCTGGGCGGCGGGACCCAGGCGACCACGCCGTGCGGGGAACCGTCCGGCCCGAGGGGAGTGGCCGGTCCGCACATGCCCCGCACGAACAGGTAGAGCCCGCCGCCCAGGTGGACGTCCGGGTCGTAGCCGGGCAGCCGCCAGCGCAGGTAGCGGTGCAGACCCACCAGGTACAGCACGAGCTGGAGCGGGTAGTGGGCGCCGAGCATCGCGTCGACCGTCGCGGCGGGCCGGTAGTCGGCCGCGGTGAGCGGGGCGTCAGGCACCCCGAGCCGGTTCGTCTTGTAGTCCACGACGAGGAACCGCGGGGTCCCGTCCGGGCCGGCCACCCGCAGGACGGCGTCGATCGACCCGGTGAGGTAGCCGCGCAGCGCCGGTGGGTGCGGGTCCGCGGCGGCGAGCGCGGCGAGCATCGCCGGGTAGGCGGCGAACAGGTCGTCGGCGCCGAGGTGCCGGTCCAGCAGCGCAGCGACGTCGGCCAGCCCTGCGCCGTGCCCCGTGCCCTGCCCGGCGCCGTGCTCTGAGTCGGACCCCACGCCGAGGGCCGGGCCGCGCCGGTCGCCCCCGGCGAGCGGCAGCTCGAACTCGAGCTCGGCGAGCCGGTCGCGGGGAGGGATCTCGGCGAGCGTGGCACCTGCGGCGAGCGGCCCCAGCGGGGTGCGCGCGACGACGGCGAGCGCTGCGGCGAGCCGTGCGGGGTCCGCGCCGGGGAGCCGGGACGCGGCGGCCGCCCGGGTGCAGTGCGCCAGCAGCTCCGCGTCGAGGTCGGGGACTGCCGTGTCCACGTGCTCCAGGATCTCGTGCACGAGCGTGCCGAACGCCGCGCCGGCCGGCAGACCCGACATCGGCGAGGGCAGGTCCGCGCCGTCGCCGGCCGCTGGTCCGTCCGGCGTCCCGACGGGCAGCACGTCGGCCGCCCGCTCGGCGGGCTCGTCCTCGACGCCCACGTCCTCGGGCTCCGACTCGACCCCGGCCCGCACCTCCGTCAGCGCGGCCGCCGTCGACCCCGGCGCCTGTTCTGCCGGCGCTCCCGGGGCCTGGGGTCCGGCCGCCGCGAACCCGTGGCCGGCCGGGCCGTGGTGCGCTCCCGCCGTGAGGGCCGTGTACGACGACCGCCGCCACGACGCGTCCGGCAGCCGGTCCAGGGTGGACACCTCGAGCGTCGGCAGGTGCCGAACGGGCGGCTGCCAGCGCGTGGTCGACGGGGCGGCGGGCACCTCCTCGACGGCCACGGTCCCGCCGGACCGCTCGGCGACGGCGTCGAAGGCTGCCCGGGCCTCGTCGTCCCGCATCCGCCGCGCGGTCGCGTGCCTCTCCGGCTCCCCTTCCAGCAGCCGCTCGGCGAGCAGCACCCGCGTCAGGGCGCCCCGGGCGGAGTTGGCCTTGGAAGGCGCCCAGTGCGCGACCACCTGGTGGCGGGCACGGGTGAGCGCCACGTAGAGCAGGCGCAGGTCCTCGCCGGCCTCCTCGGCGCGGCTGCGGTCGAGGGCCGCGTCGTAGCCGGGCGACGCCGGCCCCCCGACGTGCAGGGTGCGCCGGCCGTGCTCGTCGTGGAAGCGCAGCACGTCGGGCGACGACGGCACCCAGCGGTCCCACGCGTAGGGCACGTAGACGACGCCGAACTCGAGGCCCTTGCTGGCGTGCACCGTGACGACCTGCACCGCCGCGGCGTCGGTCTCCAGCCGACGGCTGCGCTCCTCGTCGAAGTCCCCCTGCGCCTCGGCGATGCGGCGGCGCAGCCAGGCGGTGAGCGCCTGCGGGCCCAGCCCCTCGGCCAGCGCGGCGGAGTGCAGCACCTCGCCGACGTGCCGCAGGTCGGTGAGCTGCCGCTCGCCGGTGGTGAGCCGCAGCAGCCGCTCGGACAGCCCCTCGCGGGTCACGGCCTCGTGCAGCGCCGCGACACCTCGCGTGGCGAGCAGCCGCGACCAGCGGCGCACCGTGTCGGACAACGCGTCGTGCGCGGCGTCGTCGGCCCCCGCGAGCCGGGCCGCGTCCCAGCCGACGAACGGCGTCAGCGCCAGCGCGGCGGCGCGGCCGTGCGCGCCCGGCTGCTCCAGGGCGTCCAGCAGCGCGAGCCAGTCGCGGGCCGAGGGCGTCGCGAACACGCTCGACAGCCCGGACACCACCGCGGGGACCCCCCGGTCGGCGAGCGCCTGGCGCACCAGCTCGGCCTGCACGTTGGTCCGGGTCAGCACCGCGACGTCCCGCGGCTCCAGCGTCCGACGCGCCGGGCCCTCACCGACCGGGCCCTCACCGACCGGGCCCTCACCGACCGGGGCGTCGTCGGCCGTGCCGTCGTCGACGAGGTCGCGGCCGAGCCGTGCGACCACGTCCGCGGCGACGTCCTGCGCGACGTGGGCGCGCGGCGTGCCGACCGCCGGCACCGAGCCTGCCTTGAGCCCGAGCGACCGGCTGGTCACGTGCCGCAGCCGCAGCGGTGCGCCGCCGTCGAACCGCGAGCCGTGCGCCGCCTCGACCGCCCGCGCGACGATCCGCCCGTCGCCGAGCGCGACGTCGCCGAGCACCGTGTGCAGGGCGTCCAGCAGCGGCCGGTCGCTGCGGTACGACGTGCCGAGCGTGGCCACCGTCGTGGCGGCCTCCCGCGCGTCGAGGTAGGCGACGACGTCGGCCCCGCGGAACGCGTAGATCGCCTGCTTGGGGTCGCCGATGAGCACGAGCGGGCGGTGGTCGTGGAACGCGGTGCGCAGGATCTCCCACTGGACGGGGTCGGTGTCCTGGAACTCGTCCACCATGACGACCGCGTACCGCGAGCGGATGCGCTCGGCCGCCGTCGGGCCGTGCTCGGGGTCGGCCAGGGTGTCGCGCAGCAGCACCAGCAGGTCGTCGTAGTCCAGGAGGTGCTGGGCCCGCTTGCGCCGCAGCGTCTCGGTGCGGGTGTCCAGGGCGACGCGGTGCCGCAGCGCGCCTGCGGACGTCGGCTCGCCACCGCCCGGCTCCTCGGGGACGAGCCGTGCCTGGTGGTCGCTGACCGCCGCCCTCCCGACCTCGCCCGCCAGCGTCGGGGTGAGTGCCGGGTGGGACTCGTCGGCGAACCGGCGCACGTACAGGTCGTCGGTCACCTCGCGCACCAGGTCGGCGACGTCCGGGACGAACGTGGCCGCCGGGTCGACGTCCGCCGTGATGCCGAGCGCCACGAGCATCTGCTGGCAGAATCCGTGCGTCGTCGTGATCGTCGCCGCGTCGAGCTGGGACAGCGCGACCGTGAGCCGGTGGCGGCGGCGGTCCAGCTCGTCGGCGTCGACGGCGGCCAGCAGGGCGACGAGCGGGTCCGCGTCGGACGCCGGGTCGGTCGCGCGCAGCGCTCGCTCGGTCCGGACCAGGCGGTCGCGCACGCGGTCGCGCAGCTCGGACGTCGCGGCGCGGCCGAAGGTGACCAGCATGAGGTCGCGCAGCTCCGCGACGCCCTCGGCCACGTACCGCGTCGCCAGTGCCGCGATGGTGAACGTCTTGCCCGTCCCGGCGCTCGCCTCCAGCACCGTCGTGCCCTGCGGGAGCGGCCCATGCACGTCGAAGATCATGCGGTCCCCTTCTCCTCGCGCTCCAGCAGGGGGTCCCACACGCGGCGCGCGAGCGCCCCGAAGCGGGTGGTCTCGTCGGGCCGCACGCGGCGGTCGTCGTCGGTCGGTGCCCCGACGAACGTGTCGAGCGCGACCCCGGGGCCCCAGCAGAGCACGTGGTACGGGTCGTTCTTCTCGAAGCCGCCACCCCAGGTGTAGCGCGCCTCGCCGAGCGCGGCGGCGGCGTCCACGGCACCCCGGTCGCGCGCGACGGCGTAGGCGTGCGAGGCGTCCGGGGGCAGCGGCAGCGGGTTGCGGGCGGCCTCGGCACGCAGTCGCACGAGGTCGTCGAGCAGGCGCACCGCGGTGGCGTGGTCCGGGGCGACGACCCGGCTCCACGCGGCGCGCGGTGCCGACACCGGCGCGCGACCGATCGTGCCGGTCTCCCACGCCGTGCCGGGGTGCGCGGCGGCCAGGGCGAGGACCTGCACCCAGGAGCGCAGACGGTGCTTCGGCGCGAGCCTCGAGTACTCGGCGCGCACCACGCGCTCGCCGTGGACGCCCGGCACGGTACCGACCACGGTGACGCCGGACGGCAGCACCGCGGTGACGTCCACCGAGCGTGCCGCCGCCGTGGACATCGCGGCCGACGCCGTCGCGTGGACCGGCTGCACGCGCTGCAGCACGTTCGACAGCGCGGCGTGCCCGAGGCGCCGCGGCGGGAGCTGACCGCGCCGCCACTCGGCCTGGAAGGCCAGCTGCGGGTCGGTGCCCGCGAGGGTGCGGGTGAGGATGCGGTCCCCGGCACCCCAGCCCACCAGCGGGTCCGGGCTGAGCGGGAGCCGGTCGTCCACCTCGTCGGCGTCCTGGGTGAGCCGCACACCCAGGCTCCGCGTGACGAACCAGCGCACGGGGTGCTCCAGCACGGCGACGAGGTCGTCGAGGTCGACGTCGGTCCCGCCGGGCGGGTCGACGGCCAGCGGATCGGTGACGAGCAGGCCCGGAGTCGCGCGGTCGGTCCGGCCGGCCACCGCACCGGCGAGCGCGGCGGTGTCGTGGCTGAACGGGCCGGGCGTGCCCAGCGCACCGGCCACGAAGTTGGGCTCGCCGACCGCCTGCAACGGGTGGTGCACGACCACGTGCTCGCGTGCCGGCCCGCCGCCCGGGCCGGCGGCGAGCCGGTCGAGCGTGTCCAGCAGCTCCGCGACGGGCACGGCCGGCGGCCGGGACGCGCCCGTGCGCTCGTCCGCCCCCGTGTGCAGCACCACCAGGTGCTCGCCGGCCGCCCCCAGGGCGTCGAGGAAGATCTGCCGGTCCTCGGTGCGGGGGTCCCGTTCCCCGACGCACGCGTCGCGCGCGAGCAGGTCGTCGCCGTCCGGGGAGGTGGACCGCGGGAACACGGTGTCGTCCATGCCGAGGAGGCACACCACCCGGTGCGGGACGGCCCGCATCGGTTCCAGGGAGCACACCGTCAGCGCGCCCGTGCGGAAGCCGGACCGGGTCGGACGGGGCGCCAGCCGGTCGGCGAGCAGCGCGCGCACGTCCTCCAGCGCGAGCCAGGAGCCCATGTGGGCCTCTCCCGACGCCCGCACGCCCGTGAGGATGCGCCGCGCCTGGCTCGTCTGCCAGGCGTCGTCCGGCGTCGGGTCCGTCAGGAGGGTCACCGCTCGGTCCAGGGTGTCCAACCACGCTCCCAGGGGCCGCACGCCCGCGAGCTCTGCGAGCAGTTCCGTGAGGCGCGCGACCAGCTCGCTGAACCGGCCCGCCACCTCGACGTCCGTCGACCCGACGTCGTCCAGCGGCAGCGCGGGCCCCACGTACCGGGAGTCCTCCTCCGCCATCGCGACACCGAGCAGCACCCGGTCGAGCGCGGCGTCCCACGTGCCCTGCCGCACGCGCGGGTCGATGCCGAAGCGTTCGCGCCGGGTGCCGTCCTCGCCCCAGCGCACCCCCACCTCCACGGCCCAGCGGCGCCACCGGTCGAGGTCGTCGTCGGTGAGCCGGAAGCGGCGCCGCACCGGGGCGGATGCCGCGAGGTCGAGCACCTCGGAGGCCGTCACCCGGCCGTCCGCCAGCCGCAGCAGCGTGGACAGCACGGCCAGCACCGGGTTCACCGCACCCGCCCCGCGGTCCGCGAGGCTCACGCGCAGGCGTTGGCCGGGGTGGACGGTGGCGGCACCGTCCGGGGCCGCGCCGAACGTGGCCGTGACGAGCGGCGCGAAGGCCTCGACGTCCGGGCACAGCACGACGACGTCGCGCGGTTCCAGCGTGGGGTCCGCGGCGAACAGGCCCACCAGGACGTCGCGCAACACCTCCACCTGCCGGGAGCGGCCGTGGCAGGCGTGCACCTGCACGCTACGGTCCGCCTGGGCGAGCTCGATGCGTTCCGCGGGGTCGGGGGCGTCCGTGCGCAGCGACGTCTGCAGCGCGCCGAGCAGCGTCGCCGGGGGAGCGGGTGCCGGGTGGTGCGTCACGGCGGCCTCTGCCTCGTCGGGGTCGCGCAACCCGGTGAGCCGCACCTGGAGCTCGACGGCATCCCGCGCCGTCGACGTCAGCAAGGGGTGGCGGGCGGCCGACGGCAGGTCCGCGCGCCGCAGGCTCCGGCGAGCCTCTGGGGAGGCGTCGACGGCGTCCCACAGCGCTGCCGACGGGTGCGGCAGCCACAGGTGCACGTCCCGGTCGCGCGCGAGGGCGCGCAGCACCCGCCGCTCGTCCTCCGGCAACCGGGTCGGGCCGAACACGGACAGCCGCGACGGCAGGTCGACGGCGTCCGGGTCCCGTCCCAGCGCCGCGACGGCGTCGCCGAGCGCCTCGGCAGGGCTCGGGGCGTCCAGCAGGTCGCGGACCCGCTGCCACAGCTCGCGCTGCCAGGCCAGGTCGTCCGGGACCGCGCCCCCCGCCCCGTCGCCGGCGTCCCCGTCGTGCCACGCCGCCAGCAGCGCCGGCCGCTGGCGTGCGTACGCGGTGAACAGGTCGGCCACCCGCTGCGCCAGCGCGAGCCGCCGCGACCGGCGCACCACGTCGTCCGGCCCGCCCACGTACCGGGCCAGCGGCGCCGCCCACGGTTCGTCCAGCGAGGCGTCCACCACCTGCAGCACCGGCCAGACCAGGCGCTCGCGGCGCCACGGGTCGTCGTCGGGCTCGACGCCGGTCACCGCGGCGACGGCCGACGCGACGAGCCGGGTGGTCGACCCGAAGTCGACGTTCGCGCACACCCCCGCACCCGTGCCGCCGTCGCCCAGGTGGTGCGCGAGCCGTTGCGCGAGCCACCGCTCCACCCCGCGTGTCGGTACCGCCACGACGTCCGGCGTGAACGGGTCGACCGGCGGCTCGGCCAGCACCTCGGCCAGGGGCGCGACCAGCGCGTCGGCGCGCTCCGACCGGTGGATGTGCAGCACGCGGTCAGGCTACGCGCGCCGTCCGACAAGCGCCGCGTGTCTCGTGCTCGCCCGGTCAGGCCCGCAGGGCCTGGTCCACGTCCTCGATGATGTCCAGCGGGTCCTCGAGGCCGACGGAGAGCCGCACGGTCGTGTCCCGGATGCCGACGGCGGCCCGGCCGTCCGGACCCAGCTTGCGGTGCGTCGTCGTCGCCGGGTGCGTGACGATCGACTTGGTGTCGCCGAGGTTGTTGGACAGGTCCACGATGCGCAGCGCGTCGAGGAACCGGAAGGTGCGCTGCTTCGCCTCGGCCGGGGTGGCGCCGTCGGGCACCGTGAGCTCGAAGGTGACGACGGTGCCGCCGCCGGTCTGCTGGGACGTCGCCAGCTCGTGCTGCGGGTGCGACGGCAGGAACGGGTAGCGGACGCGGGTGATCTCCTCGCGTCCTTCCAGCGCCGTCGCGACCTGCAGCGCGGCGGCGTTCTGGGCGCGCACCCGCACGTCGAGGGTCTCGAGGCCCTTGAGCAGCACCCAGGCGTTGAAGGGGCTCAGCGACGGGCCGGTGTGCCGCAGGAACGTCTGGACGGGTCCGGAGAGGAACTCCTCGGACCCGAGGATCGCCCCGCCCAGCACGCGCCCCTGCCCGTCGATGTGCTTGGTCGCGGAGTAGACGACGACGTCGGCGCCGAGCTCGAACGGCTTCTGCAAGATCGGCGTGGCGAACACGTTGTCCACCACGACGACGGCGCCGGCCGCGTGGGCGAGCTCGCTGACGCGGCGCACGTCGACCAGGTCCTGCATGGGGTTGGAGGGGGTCTCGAAGAACACGACGTCGGCCGGCGTGGCGAGGGCTTCCTCCCACTGGGACGGCACGTGCCCGTCGACGAGGTCGACCCGTACGTCCCACTTGGCGAGGATCTCGTCGTAGATGACGTTGGTGGAGCCGAACAACGCACGGGCGGAGACGATGCGGGACCCGGAGGACACCAGCGCCGCGAGGGTCGTGAAGACCGCCGACATGCCGGTCGCGGTGGCGTAGCAGGCCTCGGCGCCCTCGACGAGGCGCAGCCGCTCCTCGAACGTGTGCACGGTCGGGTTGCCGTACCGCGAGTACATGAACCGCGAGGTCTCCCCGGCGAACGCGGCCTCGGCGTCGGCGGCGGAGCCGTAGGTGTAGCCCTGGGTGAGGAAGAGCCCCTCGGACATCTCCTCGAACTCGGAGCGCCGGTGCCCACCGCGCACGGCGAGCGTCGCCGGGCGGACGCCGTCGGGCAGCGGGCCGCGCCCCGACCCACCGGGCCGGGTCGGGTCAGCGCCGGGGCCGGTGGGGACCTCGGTGCCGGTCACGCGGTGGCCTCGTCGTAGGAGCCCCAGGGCAGGCCGCGCACCTTCCAGCCCTGCTGGTCGCGCACCCCGCCGAAGCCGGGCGCGCCCTCGAAGCCCTCGAGGACGTTGTAGGACGGGCCGATACCCGCGGAGGTGGCGAGCCGGGCGGCCCCGATGGAGCGCTGGCCGGAGCGGCACAGGAAGACGACCGGCCGGTCGGGGCCGATCCCTGCCATCTCCAGCTCGGCGAGGAAGGCCGGGTTGGGTCGGCCGTCCGCCGTGACCCACTGGGCGAACACGGTGTCCTTGCCGAGCCCGGTGAGGTCAGGGACCCCGATGGTGCGCCACTCGCCGTCGGTGCGGACGTCGACGAGCACGCCGTCCGGCTCGGCGGAGAGCAGGTCCCATGCCTGCTGCGGTGTGATGTCCCCGGCGTAGCCCTGCGCGGGTCGCGGTTCGATCGGCGGTTCGGTCGGTGCGTTCACGGCACTCCTCCCATCGGTCGTGGCGGTAGCACCGCGTCCGAGGGCTGGAGGGCCCCCGCGGGTTGCTGCGGCGTCGACGTGCCACGTCACTCGGCCGCTCGGGATGGTCAGAGCGATCGTACGACACCGCGTCCAGGGAGCGGGACGAGCGTCTCGCCTGCTGGTCGCGCGGCGCTGACTCACATCCTGAGACGCGCCGCCCATTTGTTGACACTCCCCGGCGGATCGGTGAACCTGAGAGCAGGTCATGAGCGCCAGCGCGAAGCCCCGGCTCGCTGGCCGGCAACCCTCCCTCGCGGCGGGGTGCCCCGGGTGACGACCTGGCACGGCGCCGCCCGGCGACCGGCAAGCGCGGGGAGCCCCTCCCCGGAACGAACGAGGAGGACGTCATGACCACGCTCACGGAGAGCCCCGCCTGTCCGGGCGCCGAGGCCACCGTCGCGGACCTCGCCCCGCTGCTGCCCGTCGTCGGGCACGAGACCCCCGCCCCCCTCGTCGACGGCCGCCGGCTCTCGTACGCGAACCTCGACGTCGCGGCCTCGGCCCCGGCGCTGCAGGCCGTCGCCGACCGCATCACCCGCACCCTCCCGCTGTACGCCTCCGTGCACCGCGGTGCCGGGTACCTCTCGCAGGTCTCCACCTCCCTGTACGAGACGGCGCGGCGCACCATCGGCGAGTTCGTGGGTGCGCGCGACGACGACGCCACGCTGATCGTGCGCAACACCACCGACGCGCTGAACCTGCTCGCCGGGTGCCTCCCGGCAGTCGACGGCGAGCCCGGCCGGGTGCTCGTCCTCGACGTCGAGCATCACGCGAACTTCCTGCCCTGGCAGCGCGGCGCGGACGCCACCGTGCTGACCGGGCGCGCCACGGCCGCCGGGACCGTCACCGCGCTGCGCGACGAGCTGGCCGCCGGCGCCGCCGCCGGCCGGGCCTACGCCCTCGTGGCCCTCACCGGCGCCTCGAACGTCACCGGCGAGGTGCTGCCGGTCGCCGACGTCGTGAGCGCAGCCCACGCCGTCGGTACCCGGGTGCTCCTCGACGGTGCGCAGCTCGTGCCGCACCGCCGCTTCTCGCTGGCCGAGACCGGCGTCGACTACCTCGCGTTCTCCGGGCACAAGACCTACGCCCCGTTCGGCGCCGGGGTGCTGGTGGGCCGGCGGGACTGGCTCGACGCCGGCACGCCCTACCTCGCGGGCGGCGGCGCCGTGCGCAGCGTGCGGGTCGACGGCACCGAGTGGCACGACGGCCCGGCCCGGCACGAGGCCGGCTCGCCCAACGTGCTCGGCGCGCTGGCGCTCGCGGCGGCCTGCGAGGCGCTGGCCGGGGTCGACCCGGTCGCGCTGCGCGAGCACGAGGACGCACTGCGCGCGCGCCTCGTCGCGGGCCTCGAGGTGATCGAGGGTGTCGAGGTGGTGCGGCTGTGGCCCGATGCCGCCGACGCCGTCGGGGTCGTCACGTTCACCGTCGCCGGGTACGAGCCCGGCGCGGTCGCCGCGTACCTGTCCGCCGAGCACGGCATCGGGGTGCGCGACGGGCGGTTCTGCGCGCACCCGCTGCTCTCCCGTCTGGGGTACGGCGCGGGGGCGGTCCGCTCGTCCGTGGGCGTCGGCACGGCGGGGGAGGAGGTCGAGCGCCTGGTCGCTGCCGTGGGTGCCCTGGTCGCCGACGGTCCGCAGGCGCGCTACGACGTCGTGGACGGCCTGTGGATCGTCGTCGACGACCCGCGCCCCGTGCCCGAGGGCTCCGGGCTCGAGGGGCTGCTCGCCACCGCCGGGCCTGGCCGCGACGAGGCGTTCGGCTGCCTGCCCGAGGACGCCTGACCCGGCTCTCAGGCGGTCGCCAGGCTGGCCAACGCCTCGCGGACCTCGTCCGCCGAGAAGCTGGTGACCGGCAGCGCGGAGGTGCGCGCCGCACGCACCACGCCGCGGGCGTCGAGGACGAACGTGCCGCTGTGCTGCAGCAGTGCGACCTTCCGCAGCCCGGCGTCCGCGTGGTCCCCGGTGGCCCACACCTCTGCGACCGGGGCCCGGCGCGCCGCGCGCCCCGCGGCCGTGGCGGCCTCGGCAGCAGCGCCCGGCGCGAGCAGCAGGAAGGCCGTGTCCCCGAGCTCTCCGGCGTCGTGCATGCGCTGCACCTGGGCCGCGTGCGCGAGGCACACCGGGCAGGTCGCGGACCGCATGAAGTGGACGACGGCGGTGCGCCCGGCCACGACGTCGCCGAGTGTGCGCTCCTGCCCGTCCGGACCCACGAGGGTCAGCGCGGGCAGCGTCGTGCCGAGGGCGGGGTGCTGGTCCTGCGGTGATGCTCCGGTGCTCATGGCGGGTCCTTCGGTCGTAGACTAGGACCATGATCGTCAACCAACCTGCGTATATTGTCAAGGGGGTTGCGCAGCTTGTTCGATGACGCCCTCCAGCGCTTCTCGGCGGGAGCCCGCGACGACCTGGGCTTCCTGCTCCTCGCGGCCGCCGACGCCGTCGTGACGGCGACGATCGCCGAGGTCGCCGCCCAGGGGCACCCACGGATCCGACGGGTCCACGTGCCCGTGTTCCAGCACCTGGACCCCGCCGGCACCACGATCAGCGCGCTCGCCGAACGGGCCGGTGTGACCCGCCAGGCCATGACCGGCGTCGTGCGCGAGCTCGAGGAGCTCGGTTACGTCGTCACCGCGCCCGATCCCGGCGACCGTCGTGCGCGTCGCGTGTCCCTCACGGCGCGAGGCGCGGAGTACTGTCAGGCCGCGAGCCACGTCAGCGAGCGGGTGGCCGCGCGGTGGGCCAGCCGGCTCGGGGACGAGGGGGTGGACCGGCTGCGGGAGCAGCTCAGGTCGCTCGCCGCCGGAGAACCCGACCGCGCCTGACGGACACCGGCCTGACGGTCATCAGACCGGCGGTCACCAGACCGGCGGGTGCCGCTCCGGCCAGCGCAGCACGTCCTCGAGCTGCGCGGCCAGCGCCAGCAGGGTCAGCTCGCCGCCCGGACGGCCGATGAGCTGGACCCCCATCGGCAGGCCGTCGTCGGTCCAGTGCGTCGGCACGGTGATCGCGGGCAGCCCCGCGACGTTGAGCCAGGACGTGAACGGCGTGTACTGGCACTGCTGGGCGAAGTTGCGGTCCGGGTCCTCGGCGTCGAACCAGCCGACGGGTCGGGGTGTCATGGCCAGCGCCGGGGTCACCACGGCGTCCAGCGAACCCAGGCCCGCGATGAGCCGGCGCTCGAACGCGGACAGGACCCGCAGCGCCTCGACCAGCTCGCGGGCGGGCACCTCGCGGCCTCGACCGATCAGCCACCGGGTCAGCGGCTCGAGCCGGTCCAGCGCGGCCGCGTCGTCGATCGGCACCGCGGAGGCGCCCCCCATCCACAGGCTGCGGAACGCGTCGCCATACTCGGGCGCCGCGTCCCAGCGGTGCTCCTCGACGCCGTGCCCGAGCCCGGTCAGGGCCGCCACCCCCGCGTCGAGCGCCGCCGTCGCCTCCGGGGCCACGGTGATCTCGTAGTAGTCGTCCCACGCCGACCAGGTGGTCACCCCCAGGCGGAACCGGCCGCCACTCCTGCCCGCACTGCCGTCGCGCCCCGCCACCTCCCCGCGCTGCGCCGCCGCGAGGTACGCCCCGGCGTGCGCGGCCGGGGTGCGCAGCGTGAAAGGGTGCGCCACCGTGCCGTCCGGGTGCCGCGCGAGCATGCCCTCCAGCAGCAGCGCCGTGTCCGCCGTGGTGCGGGCGAGCGGCCCGTTGACGACCAGCCCGCCCGGCGACTCGACACCCGACCCCGACGGCAGCAGCCCGCGGCTCGGCTTGAGCCCGACCACCCCGCAGGCCGCGGCAGGGATGCGGACGGAACCCCCGCCGTCGGACCCCGGGGCGAAGGGCAGCAGCCCGGCCGCGACGGCGACGGCCGCGCCACCGCTCGACCCGCCGGCCCCGCGCTCCAGGTCCCACGGGTTGCGTGCGACCGGTCCGGCGAGGGGCTCGGTGTAGGCGGGGAAGCCGAGCTCGGGCGCCGTGGTCCGGCCGAGGCTGACCGTGCCTGCCGCGTCCAGGTCGAGCACGACGCCGTCGGAGACCTCCGGCACGAACCCGGCGAGCGCCCGCGAGCCGAACCTCGTCGGCACGCCGGCGCGGGCGAACAGGTCCTTGTCGCCCGTCGGCATGCCCCACAGGGTGCCCGACGGCGGCCCGAGCGTCGCGACGCGTTCCCGCGCCAGGTCCGCGGTCACCCGGGAGAACGCGCCGAGGCGGTCGTTGCGGGCCGCGATGCGGGACAGGAAGTGCTCGGTCACCTCGGCGGGGGTGAGCTCGCCGGCCCGGAGGCGGTCACGCAGCTCGACGGCGGTCAGCTCGTGCAGGGCGTCCATGCCCCGACCCTACGACGGTGCCGAGCAGGAGGTTGGGCCCGAATTGATGGCCTATTGCGGGCGCAACCTCCTGCTCGGCAGGCTCAGAGGGGTGTGACCGTCCCGGAGAAGTGCTGCTGGCGCCGCCGGCCGTTCCAGCCGACGTACCCGAACCCGTCCGGCTCCTGGGTCACCGCGAGGTCGACCGTCCCGGGCAGCAGCACCGGCTTGGCGAACTCCACCGTCCAGCGGTACGCGCCCCCGCGCTGGTGCCCGACGTCCGCGAGTGCCCGGGCGGCGGTGTACATCCCGTGCGCGATCGCCCGCGGGAACCCGAACGCCTTCGCCGACAGCGCGGACAGATGGATCGGGTTGCGGTCCCCGGAGACCGCACCGTAGGCGCGACCCGTGCCGGGGCCCAACGCCCAGCGGCCCGTCGGCAGGGGCGGGTGCCAGTCCGCGCGGGGCTCGTGGTCGGGTGCCGGCCGGTCCGGGAGCTCGAAGCCCTTGGCGAGGTACGTCGAGACCCCCCGCCAGACGGGCCGCCCCGTCGTCGTGCCGGTGGCGTCGCGCCAGACCTCCGCGACCAGGTCCACCTGCACGCCGCGGCGGTGGGGGCGCAGGTTCTCCGCCCACGCCCGCACCTCGAGCTCGTCCCCGAGCCGGACCGGCTCGCGCAGCTCGACGGCGTTGGCCAGGTGCACCATGCCGAGCAGCGGCAGGGGGAAGTCGCCGCGCACCATGACGGCGGTGGCCAGCGGGAACGCGAGCACGTGCAGGTATCCCGCGGGCAGCACGTCCCCGACGGGCTCGTGCAGCAGCCGCTGGTACTCGTGCAGGTGGCGGGCCAGGCGCGCGGTCGTGACACCCGGGACCCGGTAGGCGACGTCCGGCAGGGTCAGAGGGTCGCCGCCGGTCGCGTCCTCGGTGCCCCGGCCGTCCGAGGGCGAGCGTCCCGCGCCGACGACCGGCAGCGCCGGCAGGGCCCGGCCGGCGGCGATCCGGCCCGACGCCGCGGCTCCTCGCGCGTAGAGCCCGCCGAGCCCCGGGAGGCTCGGCTGGGTCTCGACCCGCAGCGTCGCGCCGTCGCTGGTCCGCAGCGGTTCGGCCGTCACTGACCCACCATGTGCTGACCGCACACCCGCAGCACCTGCCCGTTGACGCCGGCCGCGGCCGGGGAGGCGAGGAACGCGATCGCCTCGGCGACGTCGACCGGCTTGCCACCCTGCGCGAGCGTCGGCAACCGGCGCGCCACCTCGCGGGTGGCGAACGGGATCGAGGACGTCATGTCGGTCTCGATGAAGCCGGGAGCGACGGCGTTCGCCGTCCCGCCCCGGGCTGCCAGGAGCGCCGCCATCGCGCGCGTGTGCCCGATGACGCCGGCCTTCGAGAACGCGTAGTTGGACTGGCCCTTGTTCCCGGCGATCCCGGACGTCGAGGCGAGGGAGACGATGTGCAGCCCGTCGATCCCCGCGGCGAGCAGCGTCTCGTTGATCCGCAGCTGCGCGGCGAGGTTCACCGCCACGACCGACTCCCACTGGGCGGGCTTCATGTTGGCGAGCAGCTTGTCGCGCAGGATGCCCGCGTTGTGGACGACGACGTCGAGGCCGCCGTGGCGCTCGCGGGCGTGGGTCAGGATCCGCGCCCCGGCGTCGTCGGCGGTGACGTCGAGCTGCAGGGCCGTGCCACCCACCGCGTTGGCGGTGCGGCTCAGGCCCTCGCCGGCGGCGGGGACGTCCACGCAGACCACGGTGGCGCCGTCGCGGGCCAGGGTCGTGGCGATGGCCGCCCCGATGCCGCGAGCGGCGCCGGTGACGACGGCGACCTTGCCCGCCAGCGGACGGTCCCAGCTCTCGGTGCCGGCACCCGCACCGCCGGCAAGCCCGACGCGCAGGAGCTGGCCGTCCACGTAGGCGCTCTTGGCGGACAGGAAGAACCGCAGCGCCGCGAGGCTCGGGCCCGCGTCGACGGTCGCGCCGTCGGTCAGCACCACACCGTTGCCGGTGGCGCCGCCGCGCAGCTCCTTGGCGAGCGAGCGCAGGAAGCCGTCGACACCGTTCCGGGTGGCGGCCACCGCGGGGGAGTCGCCCTCGGCGGGCGCGCGGGAGACCGTCACGACCCGGCCGTTGCCGGCCAGCTGTCGCAGCACGGAACCGGCGGCGAGGACGGGAGCGGCGAGGTCGGTGGGTGCGGACGCCTCGGTGAGGACGAGGATCACGGCACCCCAACGGACGTCGTCGGCGGGCTGGCGGCGGACGTCGAGGTCCCAGCCGAGCAGCGCCTGGGCGAGCGCGTCGGCGTCGCCCTTCGAGGCGTCGTCGGACAGCAGGAGGACGGGGCCGACGGTGAGCGGTTCACCGGCGCGGAAGCGCCGCAGGATGGCGGGCCGGGGGAGTCCCAGCTTCTTGGCGAGGGTCTGGGTGAACCCGGAGTTGACGGCCTGGGTGTAGCGGTCGGTCATCAGGTTTCCTTCCCGGCTCAGACGGACTCGACGATGGCGGTGGCGCCGAGCCCGCCGGCGGCGCAGACGGAGATCAGCGCCCGAGCGGTCTCGCCCGTCTCGGCGGCACGCTGGGCCACCAGCTTGGCGGCGGTGGCGACGATCCGCCCGCCGGTGGCGGCGAACGGGTGCCCGGCGGCCAGCGAGGAGCCGTTGACGTTGATCCGGGCGCGGTCGACGGTGCCGAACGCCCCCGTCAGCCCGAGCTCGTTCTTGCCGTAGTCGGGGTCCTCCCAGGCGGCCAGCGTCGTCAGCACGGTGGAGGCGAACGCCTCGTGGATCTCGAAGAAGTCGATGTCGTCGAGGGTGAGCCCGTTGCGGGTCAGGAGGCGGGGCACGGCGTGCACGGGGGCCATGAGCAGGCCCTCGCGGCCGTGCACGAAGTCGACGGCGGCCGTCTCGGCGTCCACGAACCGGGCGAGCACGGGCAGGTCGTGCGACTCGGCCCACTCGCGCGAGCCGAGCAGCACCGTCGAGGCGCCGTCGGTCAGCGGGGTGGAGTTGCCGGCCGTCATCGTGGCGGGCGTCTCCAGCGACCGGCCGAACACCGGCTTGAGGCCGGCGAGCTTCTCCAGGGAGGTGTCGGCGCGCAGGTTGTCGTCGCGCGTCAGGCCGCGGAACGGCGTGACGAGGTCGTCGAAGAACCCGGACTCCCACGCGGCGGCGAGGTGCTGGTGGCTGGCGAGGGCGATCTCGTCCTGCGCCTCGCGGGAGACGCCCCAGCGGGCGGTGGTGATCGCCTGGTGCTCGCCCATCGACAGCCCGGTGCGGGGCTCGTCGGTGGCGGGGGCCATCGGCTTGAGGTCGCCGGGACGGACGGTGGCGAGCGCCTTGGCGCGGGCCTGCCAGGTCTTGGCGTGCTGGGCCTCGAGGAGGGCGCGGCGCAGGCCCTCGCTGACGGCGATGGGGGCGTCGGAGACGGTGTCGGTACCGCCGGCGACGCCCGACTCGATCTGGCCGAGCCGGATCTTGTTCGAGATGTTGATGGTGGCCTCGAGGCCGGTGGCGCAGGCCTGCTGGAGGTCGAACGCGGGGGTGCTGGGCGACAGCGAGGAGCCGAGCACGGACTCCCGGACGAGGTTGAAGTCGCGCGAGTGCTTGAGGACCGCGCCACCGACGACCTCGCCGAGGCGCTCGCCCTGCAGCCCGAAGCGGGCCACGAGGCCCTCGAGGGCAGCGGTGAACATCTCCTGGTTGGAGGCGTCGGCGTACTTCTTGCCGGCGCGGGAGAACGGGATGCGGTTGCCGCCGACGACGACGGCGTCGCGGACGTCCGGCCGGTCACCGGCCGCGGGGGCGGGGGTCTGCTGGCGAGTGGCCACTGCGTGCTTCCTTACACTCCGACGGATGTTCAGGTAGTACTCACAGTACCTGATACTCTGAGTCTCGTGAGACGAGTCACAGGGGGTGGCCGATGACGGTCGCAGCACAGGGACGCACGGAGGGCTCTGCCCGTCCACGGCCCGACGGCCGGTCGACCCGGTGGGACGATCATCGCGCCCAGCGGCGCACGTCGCTCGTGCGTGATGCGCGGCGCGCGATCCACGAGCTCGGCCCCGGGGCGTCGATGGACGAGATCGCCGCCGTCGCCGGGACGTCCAAGTCGATCTTCTACCGGTACTTCGACGACAAGGCGGGCCTCCGGCTCGCCGTCGCTGAGTCCGTCGTCGCCGGGATGCACCGCAAGCTCGCCGAGGCCGCCCATGAGGCGCCCACGCCGCACGCCGCCCTGCGGGCGATGGTGCGCGTCTACCTGCAGACCATCGAGCGCTCGCCCCACGTCTACTGGTTCGTCACGCGCACGGCCATCGGCGGCAACGTGCCTGACGACGGCGCGTCCGGCCGGGTGGAGGCGCTCGGCGCCTACCTGGACTCGGTCATCACGCTCGTGGCCGAGCCCGCCGCCCAGGCGGCCGGGGTCCCGCCGTCGACCGCGGCCGCCTGGGCGGCCGGCGCCGTCGGCTTCGTGCGGGGCACGGGGGAGTGGTGGCTCGGCCACACGCTCGCCGCCGGGCTGTCGCGCGACGAGCTCACCGACCAGATCACCACCTGGCTCTGGAACGGGCCCGTCGGGGTGCTGCACCACGACACGACCGACCGGCCCGGGCCCCTCCCGGAAGCACCCACCACCGAGAAGCAGGAGTACCGATGACGACGACGTCCGACCGCACCGAGCACAGCGGCACCACCTCGGCCCGCGGCACAGCCACCGACGCGGCGGACCGCATCGACGTCGCCGGCCTGTCCGAGCTGCTGCTGGGCCGCTGGCCCGAGCTCCGCCGTCGTGCCCGGGCCCGTTCGGGGGACCCGCGCTTCCACAAGGACGAGACGCTGACGCCGGGCGAGCACCGCGAGCGCACGCTCGAGCAGATGCGCGAGATGGTCGCGGACGACGACAAGATCACCTGGCTGGCCTTCCCCGAGCGCATGGGCGGCCAGGACGAGCCCGGCGCCAACCTGGCGTGCTTCTCCGAGCTCGTCGCGGCCGACCCCTCCCTGCAGATCAAGGCGGGTGTCCAGTGGGGTCTGTTCGGTGCGGCGATCCTGCACCTGGGCACCCCGGAGCAGCAGGACCGGTTCCTGCCCGCGGCCATGGACCTGACCGTCCCGGGCGCCTTCGCCATGACGGAGACCGGCCACGGGTCGGACGTCGCCTCGATCGGCACCACGGCCACCTACGACCCGGCCACGGAGGAGTTCGTCCTCGACACCCCGTTCCGCGGGGCGTGGAAGGACTACCTCGGCAACGCCGCGCAGCACGCCACCGCCGCGACGGTGTTCGCCCAGCTGATCACCAACGGTGTCGACCACGGCGTCCACTGCTTCTACGTGCCGATCCGCGAGACGCTCCCGGACGGGTCGGCCGGTCCTTTCCTGCCCGGCGTCGGCGGCGAGGACGACGGCCTCAAGGGCGGCCTGCGGGGCATCGACAACGGGCGCCTGCACTTCTCCGGCGTCCGGGTGCCGCGCACCGACCTGCTGGCCCGCTACGGCTCCGTGGCCGCGGACGGCACCTACTCGTCGCCGATCGACAGCCCCGGACGCCGCTTCTTCACCATGCTCGGCTCGCTGGTCCAGGGTCGCGTGTCCCTCGACGGCTCGGCCGTCAACGCAGCCAAGATCGGCCTCGCCATCGCGGTGAAGTACGCCGCCGAGCGTCGGCAGTTCGCGGGCCCGGGCGTCGACGAGATGGTGATCCTGGACTACGCGACGCACCGCCGGCGTCTGTTCCCGCGCATCGCGGAGGCCTACGCCGGGCACTTCGCGAACGAGCGCCTGCTCGACCTGTTCGACGACGTGTTCTCCGGCGAGCACGACACCCCGGAGAACCGTGAGGACCTCGAGACGACGGCGGCGGCGCTGAAGTCGACGTCGACGGCGTTCGCGCTCGACACGCTGCAGGAGTGCCGCGAGGCGTGCGGCGGCGCCGGGTTCCTCACCGAGAACCGCATTACGTCGCTGCGCGCCGACCTGGACGTGTACGCCACGTTCGAGGGCGACAACACGGTGCTGGCGCAGCTCGTCGCCAAGCGGCTCGTCGGCGACTACGGGCGCGAGCTCAAGGGTGCCACGAAGACGCCTGCCGGCATGGCCCGGTTCGTCGTCGAGCGGGCCACGGACGCCGCGCTGCACCGCACAGGCCTGCGCCGGGTCACCCAGGCGATCGCCGACGTCGGCGACCCGCGCCGCGCCGCCGGGCACCTGCGTGACGCCGACACCCAGCGCGAGCTGCTCGCCGACCGCGTCGCCACGATGGTCGAGGAGGTCGCCCTGGCGTTGCGGCCGGCCCAGAAGGCCGAGCCGGCGGTGGCCGCCCGCATCCTGGACGAGAACCAGGTCGCGCTGGTCGAGGCCGCGCGGGCGCACGCCGACCTGCTGCGGTGGGAGGCGTTCACCGACGCCCTGTCGACGATCGAGGACCCGGCGACCCGTCGCGTCATGACCTGGGTGCGCGACGTCTTCGGGCTCACCGTCATCGAGCGCAACCTCACCTGGTACCTCCTGCACGGTCGGCTCTCCGACCAGCGGGCCCGGACGGTCACGGGCTACGTCGACCGGCTGCTGACGCGGCTGCGCCCGCACGCCGTCGACCTGGTCGACGCCTGGGGCTTCGGGCAGGAGCACCTGCGGGCCAAGATCGCCTCGGGCGCGGAGGCCGAACGCCAGGACGAGGCCCGTGCGTACCTCACGGCCCGGCGGGCCAGCGGTGACGCGCCGGTGAGCGAGAAGGCGCTCAAGAAGAAGCGCTGAGCCGTCAGGCGGCGACCGGTGCGGGCTGTCCGACGGCGGCACCCGCACCGGCGTCGTCGGCGTCCGCGTGGGGGAGGGGTCCGACGATCGCCGCCTCCTGCTCCTCCGCGGTGACCTCCCGCAGCGGCAGGCCCAGGGTGATGGTGGCCGGCCGCTCCGGGGTGCGGGGAGGTGGCGTCATCAGCACGACGCGGAGGGTCCCCGCGACGGCGAGCACCCCCGCCAGGATCGTCAGCACCGGCCCGCCGAGCGCGAGCGCCGCGCCGAGAAGGAGCCCGCCGCCGAGCGCGACGGCAGATCCTTCGAGCACTACCCGTTGCATGTCCTACCTCCACGGTCCGCCTCATCCGTGCTCTTCCCAGGACACGACAGATGGTCGCCCGGCGCATCCGCTGGGGCGCCCTGGCGGGTCACAACTCCGTCTCGACCGGGCCGGGACCTCAGAGCGACCTCAGGGGCGCGTGAAGGTCGGGCCCTTCACGCGTGCGTGTGGCGCCCGGTGAGGCTGTGGCCGAGCAGGAGCGGCGACGGCGGTGCCGCGGCCTGGCGGTGGACCTCGCCGGAGAGGCGCAGGGCGAGCTCGAACCGGACCGCCACGACCGCGTCGGCGCTGAAGCGGCCACCGAGCAGCGGGTGCGGCATGAAGGTCAGGACCTCGTCCTCGCGGGGGACGACGCCGTGGCGGGAGGTCTCCACGACGAGGTCCTCCAGGAGCAGGTCGGTCCGCCCGTCGGGGGATTCGAGCTCGGCGGTGAGCTCGACGGCGTTGTGCCAGCGCATCTCGAGAGTGCCCTCGACGGTGTCCAGGAACCACCACCCCTCGAGCGACTCGAGGAAGACGTCACCGAACAGGGTCGCGAACCGGGGGGTCTTGCCCTGGATGCCCAGCCACGACCAGGACGCCAGCCCGTAGGCGAAGGCGGCTGGGGTGAAGGGTCGCAGGAGGTCCACGGGCGCATCAAAGCACGGTGCGCGCTGCTCGCAAACCCCCTGTCGCGATGAACAAGATGTGACCCGCTTCACGGGCGGACGTCACGTGGTCCAAGGGTTGTTCAAGTCGCCGTCGGCGGGGAACCGGCCGATGCACCGGCTCGTTGGCCTCCACATGAGCCAGACCGACAGCCCTGCCCGTCCGTCGTCCGAACCTGCCGGTGTGGACCTCCGGTCCGTCGCGATCAGCGGGATCACGACCTTCGCCTGGTACGCGGTGCCCGACGTCGTCCGCCCCCGGTGGGCCCGCGCCCTGGCCAAGACCGCCGTGCTGGCGGCAGGCGTCGCCCTCGGCGCGGCGACCACGCGGGAGGGCGCCGAGGCCCGAGCGGCCGTCCGGGACGTCCAGGACGAGATCCGGTCCGCGAAGCTGTCCGCCGAGGTGCCTTCCGAGGTGCCTTCCGGGGCGCCCGAGGCCACGACGCTCCAGTCCACGACGCCCGAGCCGCCGGCGCAGGACGGCGTCGGTGCCGGGCGGGCGGTGGCCGCCACGGCGGCCGTCGTCGGCGGGGTGGTGGTGGTCGGCACCCTCGCCGTCCTGGGCGAACGGTGGACCTACCGGTTCGCCGAGCGGCTCCGAGGCCGCGGGGTGCGTGCCCCGCACGCCGCCGTCGGGCTCGTGCTGGGGGCCGCCGCAGCGGGTCTCGCGGCGATCGAGGCGCCGGTCAGCGCAGAGCGATCCAGATCAGGAGCTGCGTGACCAGGAACCCGGTGACGATGTTGAGCCACAGGAAGCGCCGCCAGCCGGCGTTCGCCCGCTCGCAGTCGGCGTCGTCGAGGTCGCGGAAGGGCGCGATGCTCACCACGTAGGGCACCACCAGCAGGGCCGCGAGCATCCCCGGCCAGCCCGTGGCGAGCAGCACCAGCCCGCCGAGGGCGTAGCACGCCATGGCGGCCCGCACGGTACGGCCCGCCCCGAGCCAGGTGGCCACGGAGCCGAGCCCTGCCGCGCGGTCCGCCTCGACGTCCTGCACCGCGCCGAACGCCTGCGAGGCCATGCCCCAGCAGAAGAACCCGGCCAGGGCGGCGAGCACGGGGACGGTGAAGGCCCCGTCGGCCAGCGCGATACCGAACACCGCGGGGCTGACGAAGTGCGTGCTGGAGGTCGCCGAGTCCAGCACGGGGCGCTCCTTGAAGCGCAGCCGGGGTGCGGAGTACGCGACGACGGCGAACACGCTCACGGCGAGCACCGCCGTCGAGCCCGCGTCGCCCACCACCACCAGGTAGGCGAGGAACGGCAGGTTGGTGAGGACCGCCGCCCAGACGGTCAGGCGGTGCCAGCGCCGAGACAGCACCACTCCCTCGATGCCGCCCTTGCGCGGGTTGCGCAGGTCCGACTCGTAGTCCCAGACGTCGTTGAGCCCGTACATCAGCAGGTTGTACGGGACCAGGAAGTACAGGGTCCCGAGCACCAGCTCGGCCACGCCGGTGCCGGCGATGCCGCCCACCATGACGTACGCGGCCGCGAACGGGTAGGCGGTGTTGATCCAGCTGATCGGGCGCGAGGACCCGACGACCTGTCGCAGCGCGGCGGCCGCTCCGTGCACGGTCGGGGTGGTCATGCGGGCGTCTCCCTCGGTGTGGCCAGCGCCCACAGGCTCGGCAACAACAGCGCGGCGACGACGGGCCAGGTCAGGTCCTCGACGGGCGCCAGCCCGACGGTGGGCCCCAGCAGGGCGTCGCCACCGTAGCGGAACAGGTCGGCGTCGATCATCAGGCTGTCGAACACCACCGTGAGGATCATGAGGACGACGGCGGTGAGGCCGACGGCGGTCCACCAGCGCGCCCCGAGCCCGCGCACCACCGTGGCGACCACGGCGACGGCCAGCGAGCCGGCCACGACCAGCACGGCGAGCAGCGCGTACGTCATCGGATCCTCCTCCCGGATCGGCGGGCGCGTCCGGCGGACCACCGTGCGAGCAGGCCGTGCAGCACCAGCGTGACGTAGCAGAGGAACAGGATGAAGAACAGCTCCTCGAGGGGCAGGTGCGGGGCCAGCTCGATGCCCGTCATCGCCGCGCCGCCGCGCTCGTAGTAGCCCTCCGCGATCGCGACGACGTCCCAGGCGAGGAACACGGCGGTGCCGACGAGCAGCACGACGGCGCCGCGGACCGGGTGCGCCGAGAAGAGCAGCAGCCGGGCGCGGTGGTCGATCAGGGCCATGCACCCCAGCGCTCCGAGCAGCAGCCCGAGGTAGACGAAGTGGTCCCAGGTCATGGGGCTCCCGCCGTCGTCGTGCTCGGCACGGGCACGGCGCCGGCGGTGGTGTCGCCCCGCAGGCGCTTGAGCACGAGCTCCGCGCTGATGAGGCACATGGGCAAGCCGATCCCAGGGATGGTGGACCCGCCCGCGTAGAGCAGCCCGCCCACGTGGCGGGACCGGTTGCCGGCGCGGAACATGGCGCTCTGCCGCAGGGTGTGCGCCGGACCGAGCATCCCGCCCGACCACGACGACAGGTCGGCGGCGAAGTCGCCCGGTCCGACGGTCCGGCGGACGGCGACACGGTCGCGCAGGTCCGGCACGCCGGCCCAGTCGGCGACCCGGTCGATCGCGGCGTCGGCCACCTGCTCGACGACGGCGTCGCCCGCGCCGTCCACCCCGCCACGACCGATGCCGGGGTCGGCGGGGACCGGCACCAGGAGGAACAGGTTCTCGTCGCCGGCCGGGGCGACCGTCGGGTCCGTGCGCGAGGGTGCGCACACGTACAGCGACGCCGGGTCGGGCACCCGCCCGGCGGCGATGTCACCGAAGTTGGCACGCCAGTCGGCGGTGAAGAAGAGCGAGTGGTGAGCGAGCTCGGGCAGCCGCCCGCGCACGCCCAGCATCGCGAGCACGCCCCCGGGGCCCGGGTCCCGGCGGTCCCACCAGCGCTGTGGGTAGGTCTGCAGCGCGGGGGGCAGCAGCTCGGTCTCGACGTGGTGCAGGTCGGCGGCCGCGACGACGACGTCGGCGCGCGTCTCGTGCACGGCCCCGGCGGCGTCGGTCCAGCGCACCCCGGTGGCGTGGGCACGGCGCGGGCCCGGCCCGGGGCCGGGTCCGGACGCCGTCGTGACCTGCGTGACGCGCGCGCCCGTGGTCACCCGGGCGCCGGCCCGCCCGGCGGTCCGCGCCACGGCCGCGACGAGGGCGTGGAACCCGCCCTGGGGATAGCGCACGCCGCCGTCGAGGTCGAGGGCGCTCATGAGGTGGTACATGCTCGGGGCGCGGTCCGGCGAGGAACCGAGGAAGACCGCCGGGTACCCGAGGACCTGGCGCAGGCGGACGTCGTCGAACGAGCCGGCGACGAACGACTCGAGGGACCGGCCCAGCAACGTGCCGAGGCGTGGCAGGCGCGCCAGCACCTCCGGGGAGGCGAGGCCGCGCCAGGACGCGAAGGTCGTGTAGAGGAAGTGCCGCACCGCCATGTCGTAGGTGTCGTGCGCGGAGTCGAGGTAGCGCTCGAGCCGGGCCCCGGCGCCGGGTTCGATCCCCTCGAAGGCGGCGGCGTTGGCGGCGCGGTCCCGGTCGACGTCCAGGGGGTCGGCGTGGCCCTCGAAGAACACCCGGTACGCCGGGTCGAGCGGGTGCAGGTCGAGCTCGGCGTCGGCGGTGGACCCCATGAGCCGGAACCAGTGGTCGAAGACCTCGGGCATCAGGTACCAGGACGGCCCGGTGTCGAAGCGGAACCCGTCGGCCTCCCAGGAGCCGGCGCGGCCGCCGACCTCCGGGTGGCGCTCCAGGACCTCGACGTCGTACCCGTCCCGGGCGAGCAGCCCGGCGGTGGCGAGCCCGGCGATGCCGCCGCCCACGACGACGACCCTCATCGCCGCACCTCCCGCGCGAGCGCCCCGGCGACGATCCGCGCCTTGACGGCGTCCGGGACCCGGACCCGCCGGTGGCGCAGCGTCCCGGCCGGCGTGGCACGCAGCCGTCGGGCGAGCTCCGCGAAGAGGTCGTGCGCGACCTGCACCGCGACCCGGCTGGAGCGCGGCAGGTCCCTGACCGCCCGCTGGGCGACGGCGAGGTCGGCCTCGATGTCGTCCAGCAGCCGGTCCTTGGTCGCCTCGTCGAACGCGGCGGGGTCGAGGGCGGGGAAGTAGCTCCGCCCGCGGGCGTCGACGTCGTCGGCGAGGTCGCGCAGGAAGTTCACCTTCTGGAAGGCCGCACCGAGCCGGGCAGCCCCGGCCGCGCGCCGGCCGTACGCCCCGTCGGCGCCGTCGACGAAGATGCGCAGGCACATCAGGCCGACCACCTCGGCGGAGCCGTGCACGTAGCGGGCGAAGCTCTCGTCGTCGTGCGTCGTGACGGTCAGGTCGGTGCGCATCGAGGCGAAGAACGGGTCGATCAGGTCGGCACCGATCGCGAACCGGCGGGCGGTGCGCACGAACCCGTGCACCACGAGGTCGTGGCTGTAGCCGCGCTTCGTGGCGAGCGCGACCTCCTGCTCCAGCGCGGTGAGGAGCTCGTCGCGCTCGGCGGCGGTGAGGTCGGCCGCGACGTCGTCGACGATCTCGTCGGCCACCCGCACGAGCGCGTAGACGGCGCGCACGTGGTCGCGGACCGCCGGTCCGAGGAGCCGGCAGGCCCAGCCGAACGACGTCGAGTAGGTGTCGACGACGGCGGCGGCGGTACGCCGGGCGGCGCGGTCGAAGTCGGAGCCCGGGCCGGACGCGGCGGTCACGCGGCGGCCTCAACGGCCGTGCGGGCGTCGGCGGCGGTGCCTGGGCGCGTTCCTGCTGGCAGCGGAAGGGCGGACGGGTGCACCGCCTGCCTGCGCTCCGCCGTCTTCAGCACGTCCTCCAGCATGGTGCACGGAGCGAGTCCCGACCACCCGGCGCACAGGACGTCGTCGAGCACCTCGGGCGGTCCCGTCGGGTGCGCGCCCTCCCGCTGGCTGTCCGGCTGTCGTCGGGTCACGCCGTGCCTCGCAATCCTCACCCTGCTGAGTAAGTATCTTTATTGGCGAGATACTAACCACAGGGAGGCTACGATGTCTCCGTGACGCAGGCAAGCACCGAATCGTCGCCGTACTGGTACGGCACCGCGGACACCGAGGCGCGCGGGCTGCTCGACGCCGTGCGCGCCTTCCGTCGCGCCGACGAGGAGATGCGGCAGCGCGCGAGCCGTGACATGGACATGAACGTCAGCGACCTGCGCGCGCTGCGTTACGTCATCGAGTGCGAGCAGGGCGGCGAGCCTGTGACGCCGAGGATGCTGAGCGCCCGGCTCGACATCTCCACCGCCGCCACCACCAAGCTCGTCGACAGGCTCTGCCGGTCGGGGCACCTGGAGCGCCTGCCGCACCCCAGCGACCGCCGCTCCGTCGTCGTCGCGGCCACGCACGACGCCCACCACGAGGTCCGCGAGCGGCTCGGGGGCATGCACGCCCGCATGCTCGGCATTGCGCGGGCGGTGCCGCCGTCGGCCCGCCCCGCGGTGCGCGACTTCCTCCGGTCGATGGCCGCCGAGCTCGCGCGGGAGCACCACGACGCCGCGACGCACGTGGTCACCGACTCCTCGGACGGCCGCGACGCCGACGCGCCGAGGACCGGGCCCGCGCCGGTAGACTGACCCTGCGCCGCCCCGTCCCGCGTCGAGCCGCGCTCGTGGACCGCCGCCGGGGCACGGGTCGCGCGCGACCTGGCCCGGACCGACGCCGGATCCCGTCGCCGTGCGGCGACCGCCGCATGGCACGGAGATCACCCGGTCCGGCATCCCGTGCGACCCGAGGGAAGTTGATGACCGCCGCTGCCGACCGTGCCGCCACCCCGCCGACCCCGCGCCCGACGCTCGACACCGTCGAGAACGCCGCGTCGACCCCCGACGAGAAGCAGCCGTACGGCGAGCTCGGGCTCAAGGCCGAGGAGTACCAGCGGATCCGCGACATCCTCGGACGCCGTCCCACGGCCGCCGAGCTCGCCATGTACTCGGTCATGTGGTCCGAGCACTGCTCCTACAAGTCCTCGAAGAACCACCTGCGGAAGTTCGGCGACCGGGTGACGCCCGAGATGACCGAGCACCTGCTCGTCGGCATCGGCGAGAACGCGGGCGTCGTCGACATCGGCGACGGCTGGGCCGTGACGTTCAAGGTCGAGTCGCACAACCACCCCAGCTACGTCGAGCCCTACCAGGGCGCCGCGACGGGCGTCGGCGGGATCGTGCGCGACATCATCTCGATGGGCGCCCGCCCGGTCGCCGTCATGGACCAGCTCCGCTTCGGGGCGGTCGACCACCCCGACACCGCGCGCGTCGTGCACGGCGTGGTCGCGGGTGTCGGTGGCTACGGCAACTCGCTGGGCCTGCCGAACATCGGTGGCGAGCTCGTGTTCGACTCCTGCTACCAGGGCAACCCGCTCGTCAACGCGCTGTGCCTCGGCGTGCTGCGGCACGAGGACATCCACCTCGCCAACGCCTCCGGCACCGGCAACAAGGTCATCCTGTTCGGCGCGCGCACCGGCGGCGACGGCATCGGGGGCGCCTCCATCCTCGCCTCGGAGACGTTCGAGGACGGCGTGCCCGCCAAGCGGCCGAGCGTGCAGGTGGGCGACCCCTTCATGGAGAAGGTGCTCATCGAGTGCTGCCTCGAGCTCTACGCGGCGAAGGTCGTCGAGGGCATCCAGGACCTCGGTGCCGCGGGCATCTCGTGCGCGACCTCCGAGCTCGCCTCCAACGGCGACGGCGGCATGCACGTGGACCTCGACGACGTCCTGCTGCGCGACCCGTCCCTCAACGCCGGCGAGATCCTCATGTCGGAGTCGCAGGAGCGGATGATGGCCGTCGTCACGCCGGAGAAGCTCGACGCGTTCCTGGCGATCACCGACCGGTGGGACGTCGAGACCTCCGTGATCGGCGAGGTCAACGGCTCGGGCCGCCTGACCATCGACCACCACGGGCAGCGGATCGTCGACGTCGACCCGAAGACCGTGGCGCACGAGGGCCCGGTCTACGACCGCCCGTACGCACGGCCCGTCTGGCAGGACGAGCTGCAGAAGGCCTCGGTCGCCGGTCTCGGGCTCGCCCGGCCGGAGGCCGCGGACGAGCTGCGGGCCACCGCGCTGCGCCTGCTCGCCTCGCCGAACCTCGCCTCGCCCGCCTGGGTGACGGACCAGTACGACCGCTACGTGCAGGGCAACACGGCGCTGTCGCAGCCCGACGACGGCGGCGTGGTGCGTGTCGACGAGTCGACCGGCCTGGGTGTGGCCCTGGCCACCGACGCCAACGGCCGGTTCGGCAAGCTGGACCCGCGGGCCGGCGCCCAGCTCGCGCTGGCCGAGGCGTACCGCAACGTGGCCACCACGGGCGCGACGCCGCTCGCCGTCACCGACTGCCTGAACTTCGGCTCCCCGGAGCACCCCGACTCGATGTGGCAGCTCGTCGAGGCGATCGAGGGCCTCGCCGACGCCTGCCAGGAGCTGGGCGTCCCCGTCACGGGCGGGAACGTCTCGCTGTACAACGGGTCCGGCGAGCCCGGGCAGATCGACTCGTCGATCCACCCGACCCCGGTGGTCGGCGTCCTGGGCGTCCTGGAGGACGTGCGCACCGCCCTGCCGTCCGGCTGGCGCACCGAGGGCGAGCCCGTGCTGCTGCTCGGCGCCACGGCCGACGAGCTCGACGGCTCCGCGTGGGCCGACGTCGAGCACCACCACCTCGGCGGCCTGCCGCCGCGCGTGGACCTCACCGCCGAGCGCGCGCTGGCGGGCGTCCTCGTGGAGGCGCGGCGGTCCGGCGCCGCGAGCGCCGCGCACGACCTGTCCGAGGGCGGGCTCGTGCAGTCGCTGCTCGAGGCGTCGCTGCGCTACGGCGTCGGCGCCGCCGTGTCGCTCGACGCCCTGACGGCGCGCGACGGAGTGACCCCGTTCGCCGCGCTGTTCAGCGAGTCGACCGCCCGGGCGCTGGTCGCGGTCGCGCCCGAGCGGGAGGCCGAGGTCGTGGCCGCCGCCGAGGCGGCGGGCGTGCCGGTCGCGCGGCTGGGCGTGACCGGCGGCCCGTCGCTGTCGGTCGCGTTCGGCGACGAGTCGTTCGAGATCGCCCTGGACGAGGCGCGCACGGCGCACGAGGGCACCCTTCCCCGCATCTTCGGCTGAGGCAGGGTCGACCTTTCCGTAGATGCTGTCTCGATCAACGAGACGGTTCGCTCGTCTCGCACGAGCGCGTCATAGTGGCCGGACCGCCCGAGACCTGCGCCCCGGCGCGCGTCCGCCACCGAGCTGAGGAGTACCGATGGAAGACCGACTGCAGGACACCTTCGACGAGGTGCTGCGGCGCAACCCTGGCGAGGCGGAGCTGCACCAGGCTGTGCGCGAGGTCTTCGAGTCGCTCGTCCCGGTGCTGCGCAAGAACCCGCAGTACACCGAGGCAGCCGTCCTCGAGCGGATCTGCGAGCCGGAGCGCCAGATCATCTTCCGCGTGCCGTGGGTCGACGACGCCGGCCGGGTGCAGATCAACCGCGGGTTCCGGGTGGAGTACAACTCCGCCCTCGGCCCGTACAAGGGTGGCCTTCGCTTCCACCCGTCCGTCTACCTGGGGACCGTCAAGTTCCTCGGGTTCGAGCAGGTCTTCAAGAACGCCCTGACGGGTCTGCCCATCGGCGGCGGCAAGGGCGGTTCGGACTTCGACCCGCGTGGCCGCTCCGACGGTGAGGTCATGCGGTTCTGCCAGTCGTTCATGACGGAGCTGTACCGGCACATCGGTGAGTACACCGACGTCCCGGCCGGGGACATCGGGGTGGGTGCCCGCGAGATCGGGTACCTCTTCGGCCAGTACAAGCGGATCACCAACCGGTACGAGTCGGGTGTCCTGACCGGCAAGGGGCTCACCTGGGGCGGTTCGCTCGTCCGCAGGGAGGCGACCGGCTACGGGTGCGTGCTCTTCGCCCAGAGCATGCTGGCGACCGAGGGGCAGGACGTCGACGGCCTGCGCGTCTCCGTCTCCGGGTCCGGGAACGTCGCGATCTACGCGGCCGAGAAGGCTCAGCAGCTCGGCGGCCGAGTGATCACGTTCTCCGACTCCTCGGGGTACGTGGTCGACGAGGCCGGCATCGACCTCGACCTGCTCAAGCAGATCAAGGAGGTCGAGCGCGGGCGGGTGTCCGACTACGTCGACCGCCGTCCCGCCGCCCGGTTCGTGGCGGAGGGCAGCGTGTGGGACGTGCCGACTGATATCGCCCTGCCGTGCGCCACGCAGAACGAGCTCACCGGGGCGGACGCCAAGCAGCTCGTGGCCAACGGCGTGCGTGCGGTCGCTGAGGGCGCCAACATGCCCTGCACGCCCGAGGCGGTGGCCTTCTTGCGCGAGCAGAGGGTTTCGTACGGGCCGGGCAAGGCGGCCAACGCGGGGGGCGTGGCCACGTCGGCGCTGGAGATGCAGCAGAACGCCTCGCGGGACTCCTGGAGCTTCGAGTACACCGAGCAGCGGCTCGGCGAGATCATGACCGGGATCCACGACCAGTGCCTCGCGACCGCCGACGAGTACGACGCCCCCGGCGACTACGTCGTGGGCGCCAACGTGGGTGGGTTCACCCGGGTGGCCGACGCCATCATCTCGCTCGGCGTCGTCTGAGCCGCAGGGCGGAGTCAGGACCACGACGGCGCGGTCCCTCGTCGAGGGGCCGCGCCGTCGTGTGCCCGGGTGCGCGGGCACGCCGGAGCAGATCGACTCAGGCTTCGGTGTTCTCCGAGGAGATCATCCACGCCTGCTTCTCCAGGTCGGCGATGATCTCGTGCAGCAGGTCGGCGGTCGTCGGGTCCTCGGCGTCGACGTCGTCGTGCACCTCGCGGGCGACCTCGACGGTCTGGGCGATGCGCTCGGCGACGGCGTCGGCGGTGTCGCCGACGGAGACGAGGCCGGCCGGGTACGGCGAGAGGTCGGTCTTCGTCGCGACGGTCTCGGCGCGCCCGTCCGGTACCGCCTGCAGCGCGCGCAGCCGCTCGGCCACGGTGTCGCTGTGCTCGCGGGCGACGTCGACCAGCTCGTCGAGCTGGAGGTGCAGGTCGCGGAAGCCGCGGCCGGTCACGTTCCAGTGCGCCTGCTTGCCCTGGACGTGCAGGTCGACGAGGGCCACGAGGACCCGCTGCACGTGGCCGTGGAGCTTTTCGGACGCGGTGGCCCGGTCCGTGCTGCGGTGGATCGACGGAGTGGTCATGGTGCTCCTCGCTCTCTCGGGGATCGCCCGGTGGCGGTCACCGTGCTTCGTTGTCTTGAACGATTCCAGGCTAGGCGTGTTCCCGCAGGTCCGCCAGCAAGGCCAGGCGTGCCTGCCCGGGCAAGGTTTCGCTCGCCTGGCTGCGGTTCCGTCACTACGATGGGAGCAGGAGGCGCACGATGTCGTGGCTTGCGATGTACCTGCTGGCGCTCGGGCTCGCCGCTGTCGGGCTGGCGGCACGGTCCTGGCTGCGCTCGGCGGGGCACCGGGAGGCGGTGGCGCGCCGTCGTCGTCGACGGGCGGGTCCTGACCCCTGGGAGACGCTCGCCATCCAGGTACGGCTCGGCGAGCTCGCCCGCGAGCTGCGGACGGTGACCGACGACCCCGGGCTCTACGCGCGTGCGCACCACTGGCGTGCCGTGCAGGACGCCTACGACGCGATGCTGCGCGACGCCTGCCGGGTGGCGGGGCTCGCTGTCGTCGACGTCCCCCTGCGGGCCGACGAGCACACCGGCGAGGAGGAGCGGCTGCGCGAGGAGCTGGAGCTCAGCGCCCGCGGCTGGTCCTGGTGACCGCCGAGGTAGCGCAACCTCCTGCCGAGGTAGCGCAAGGCCCGGCGAGGTGTGCTACCTCGCCGGGCCTTGCGCTACCTCGCGGGGGTCAGAAGGTGTCGATCGCGCTGTTCAGCGTCTTCGACGGGCGCATCACCGCGGCAGCCTTGTCGCCGTCCGGGTAGTAGTACCCACCGACGTCGACCGGGTTGCCCTGTGCGGCGAGGAGCTCGTCGACGATCGTCGGCTCCTGCTCGGCGAGCCGGGCCGCGAGCGGGGCGAACGCCGCGGCGAGCTCGGCGTCCTCGGTCTGCGCGGCCAGCTCCTGCGCCCAGTACAGGGCGAGGTAGAAGTGCGAGCCGCGGTTGTCGATGCCGCCGATGCGCCGGGTCGGCGACTTGTCCTGGTCGAGGAACGTGCCGGTGGCGCGGTCCAGGGTGTCGGCGAGCACCTGGGCGCTGGCGTTGCCGGCCACGCGGGCCAGGTGCTCGAACGACGCGGACAGCGCGAAGAACTCACCGAGCGAGTCCCAGCGCAGGTAGTTCTCGGCCAGGAGCTGCTGGACGTGCTTCGGCGCCGAGCCGCCGGCGCCGGTCTCGAAGAGCCCGCCGCCGTTCATCAGCGGCACGATCGACAGCATCTTGGCCGAGGTGCCGACCTCGAGGATGGGGAAGAGGTCGGTGTTGTAGTCGCGCAGCACGTTGCCGGTCACGGAGATCGTGTCCAGGCCCTCGCGGATGCGGTCCAGGGAGTAGCGCGTCGCCTCGGCGGGGGCCATGACGAGGATCTCCAGTCCCTCGAGGTCGTCGTGCTCCCCGAGGTACTTCTCCACCTTGGCGATGAGCTGGGCGTCGTGCGCACGGTTCGCGTCGAGCCAGAAGACGGCCGGGTCGCCGGTCTCGCGGGCACGGCGGACGGCCAGCGCCACCCAGTCGCGGATCGGGGCGTCCTTCGTCTGGCAGGCGCGCCAGACGTCTCCGGCCGCGACGTCGTGGGAGAACAGCACCTCACCGGCGGCGTTCACGACCTCGACCGTGCCGTCGGCCGGGATCTCGAACGTCTTGTCGTGCGAGCCGTACTCCTCGGCCTTGCGCGCCATGAGGCCGACGTTGGGCACGGAGCCCATCGTGGCGGGGTCGAGCGCGCCCTTGGCCCGGCAGTCGTCGATGACGGCCTGGTAGACCCCCGCGTAGGAGGAGTCCGGGATGACGGCGAGTGTGTCGTGCTCGGCGCCGTCCGGACCCCACATGTGGCCGCCGATGCGGATCATCGCGGGCATCGAGGCGTCGATGATGACATCGGAGGGCACGTGCAGGTTGGTGATGCCCTTGTCCGAGTCCACCATGGCCAGCGCGGGCCCGTTCTCGAGGCCCTGGGCCACGGCCGCCTTGACGGCCGCGCCGTCGGGCAGGGCGTCGACGCTGGACAGGATGCCGCCCAGCCCGTCGCGCGAGGAGAGGCCGGCGGCCTTGAGCTGGGCGCCGTACCGCTCGAAGACCTCGGGCAGGAACGCCTCGACGATGTGGCCGAAGATGATCGGGTCGGAGACCTTCATCATGGTGGCCTTGAGGTGGGCGGAGAACAGGACGCCCTCGGACTTCGCGCGCTCGATCTGCTCGGCGAGGAAGCGGTGCAGAGCCGCGACCGACAGGAAGGTCCCGTCGACGACCTCGCCCTCCTCGACGGCGAGGCCGTCCTTGAGGACCTGGGTGTCGTCGGCCGTGCGGAGCCGGATGCTGAGGGTGTCCGCGGCCGGCATGGTCACGGACTTCTCGTTGGAGAAGAAGTCGTCGGCGCCCATCGTGGCGACCTGGGTCTTCGAGTCCGCCGACCACTCGCCCATGCGGTGCGGGTGCTTCCTGGCGTAGTTCTTCACGGCGGCGGGCGCGCGGCGGTCGGAGTTCCCCTCGCGCAGGACGGGGTTGACCGCGGAGCCCTTGACCTTGTCGTAGCGGGCCCGGGCGTCGCGCTCGGCGTCCGTCGTCGGCTCCTCCGGGTAGTCCGGGATCGCGTAGCCCTGGCCCTGCAGCTCGGCGATCGCGGCCTTGAGCTGGGGCACGGAGGCCGAGATGTTGGGGAGCTTGATGATGTTGGCCTCGGGCGTCGTGGCCAGCTCGCCCAGCTCGCCGAGGGCGTCACCGACGCGCTGGTCCTCGGCGAGGTGGTCGGGGAACTGGGCGAGGATGCGCCCGGCGAGCGAGATGTCCCGGGTGTCGACCTCGACGCCGGCCTTGGCCGCGTACGCCTGGACGATCGGGAGGAACGAGTACGTCGCCAGCAGCGGGGCCTCGTCGGTGTACGTGTAGAGGATCCGGGCAGGGTTCGGCTGAGGCTGGGTCGTCATGCGGAGCGGCTCCTGAGGACGTCGAGATTGCTTGACATCAAGATACTTTGCCGCGACGGGCCGTGTCGAAACAGGGTCTCCCTCCGCGCGCGCCCATGCACGGGCAGAACTACGGTCGTGGCGTGCCCACCCGAGACCTCCGGCTCGCGCCCGCCAGCCCCGACGACGTCGTGTCCGCGCTCGCCGCGCTGCGTGCCGAGGTGGGCATCCCGGCCATGTACCCCGCCGACGCCCGGGCGGAGGCGGAACGCGCCGCGCGGGGCGACCTCAAGGACTTCCGGCAGGACCGCCGGGACATCGACTTCGTCACGATCGACCCGCCGGGCTCCCTGGACCTCGACCAGGCGGTCCACGTCGCGTCGTCGGGCCACGGCTACATCGTTCGCTACGCGATCGCCGACGTCGCGGCGTTCGTCTCGCCCGGCGGCGCCCTGGACCGCGAGGTGCATCGCAGGGCGCTGACGTTCTACGGGCCGGACTCCCGCACCCCGCTGCACCCGGCCGTCCTGTCGGAGGGCGCGGCCAGCCTGCTGCCCGACCAGGACCGGCCGGCGGTGCTGTGGACCGTCGCGGTCGACTCCTCCGGCGAGATCACGAGCACCACCGTCACGCGGGCCGTGGTCCGTTCGCGGGCACGCCTGACGTACGGCGAGGCGCAGACCGCGCTCGACGCCGGGACGGCACCCGAGTCGCTGACGCTCCTGGCCGACGTCGGACGGCTGCGGCACGCGCGCGAGCAGGAGCGCGGCGGGGTCTCGCTGGCGGTGCCCGAGCAGGAGGTGGTGCGGCGCGCGGACGGCGCCTACGACCTGGAGCTGCGCCGCACGCTGCCCATCGAGGAGTGGAACGCGCAGATCTCCCTGCTCACCGGGATCGCCGCCGCCCGGCTGATGAGGGAGGCCGGGGTCGGCGTCCTGCGGACGCTGCCACCGCCCGCGACGCGCGACGTCGCGCGGCTGCGGCGCACGGCCGGGGCGCTGGGCATCGCGTGGCCCGAGGAGATGACGTACGCCGAGCTGCTGCCGCGCCTGGAGTCCCGGCGGGCGGCGCACGCGGCGTTCCTCAACGAGGCGACGACGCTGTTCCGCGGCGCGGGATACCTCGCCTTCGGGGTGCCGGGGCCCGTCGGCGGCGCCCGCGTCGAGCTGCCGGCCGACGCCCGGCACGCCGCGATCGGTGCCGAGTACGCCCACGTGACGGCACCGTTGCGACGGCTCGTCGACCGGTACGGCACCGAGGTGTGCCTGGCCCAGTCGGCCGGCCGTGACGTGCCCGACTGGGCCCTGGCGGCGCTGCCGGGGCTGCCCGGGACCATGCAGTCGGCCGCGCAGCGCGCGAGCACGTTCGAGAGAGCGTGCGTCGACATCGTCGAGGCGGTGCTGCTGGGTTCGCGGGTCGGGCGTCCGTTCGACGCCGTGGTGGTCGACGCCAACGCCGCGCCGGGCGGGGACGGCGGTCCGCGGCGGGCCCGAGGGCAGGTCATGCTCCGCGAGCCGGCGGTGCGGGCCGCCGTGCTGGGGGCCGAGGGCGCCGAGCTGCCGCTGGGGGAGCGCGTGCGGGTGACCCTGGCGGAGGCGTCGGTGGCCGAGCGGCGGGTCCTCTTCACACTTCCCTGAGTCGCCCCGGGCCTCCGTCGGTCCTCCCACCCGCGTGGGACCGCTCTCAGAACACGGTTTGGTAACACTCCTGCCTTACATCGATGGAGGTGCTGGCGCCGTTGCGGTAGATGTTTGTTAGGTTGCCTGCCAACCGAGCGGTTACCCCTCCGGCGCGAAGACGCGTCGTGGACCGGCGCGCAGGAGCGCCGCGAAAGGATGGACCTCCATGCACGGACGCACGAGGCACCAGCGCTGGCTCACCGCCACCGCGCTCGCCGCCAGCGTGACCCTCCTCGCCGCCGCGTGCGGCGGTGGCACCGACGCCGAGACCCCCGACGACGGCACGACGCAGGGCGAGACGGACGCCGCCGGCGCCGACACCGACCGGGAGCTCGTCATCTGGGCCGGGTCGCAGACCCCCATCACCGCGAACTTCAACCCCTACGCCGTCGGGGTGCTGCACGTCGCCAACGGCGGCGTCTACGAGACGCTCTTCGCCTACAACAAGGCCGCCGACACCGAGCCGATGCCCCTGCTGGGCACGGACGCGACGTGGAACGACGACGGCACCGAGCTCACCGTCACGATCCGCGACGGGGTGACCTGGAACGACGGGGAGCCCTTCACGGCCGACGACGTCGTGTACTCCTTCACCAACGACGCGGCGAAGCCGGCGTACCTGGCCGGTGCCGAGGCGATCGACGGGTCGACCGTCGTGCTCCGCTTCGACGAACCGCAGTTCACCAACGAGTTCGCGCTGCTCGGCTCGACGTACATCGTCCCCGAGCACGTGTTCGCCGCCCACGAGGACGACTCCACCGAGACCGAGGACGGCGAGGCCCTCGAGGGCCTGGTCGCCTGGGCCAACGCCGAGGCGCCGGTCGGCACCGGCCCCTACCTCGTCGAGACCAGCTCCGACGCCAACTACACGGCCGTCGCCAACCCCGGCTACTGGGGCGGCGAGCCGGCCGTGAAGAACCTGCGCTACGTCGGCATCGACTCCAACCAGTCCGCGGAGGACCTGCTCTCCACCGGCAAGGTCGACTGGGCCACGATGTTCGTGCCCGAGCCGCAGCGCATCGAGGACGCCGGCTACGGATACCTCAACACACCGGTCGACCCGACGGTGCTGTACACCTGCGCCAACGCCGACCTCGGCTGCGAGGGCGAGCAGACCGACGTCGCCGTCCGCCGGGCGCTCAGCGTCGCCATCGACCGGGGCGCGATCAACGAGAAGGCCTTCGTCGGCCTCGCCCAGGAGATCTCGCCGACGTTCGCGCTGCTCGGCCGCGACGACAAGTGGATCGCGGACGGCATGCCCGCCGCGATCGAGCAGTCCGCGGACCCGGCGCAGGCCGCCGAGATCCTCGAGGCCGCCGGCTACGAGAAGGGTGCCGACGGCTTCTACGGCAAGGACGGCGAAGCCGTCGAGCTGACGCTCACCTCCGTCGACGGCTGGACCGACTACAACAACGCCGCCAAGCTCATCGAGGAGCAGGCCGCCGAGGCGGGCATCAAGGTCGTCGCCTCGACGATCTCCTGGAACGAGTTCGCCGACGCCCGGGTCTCCGGCGAGTTCGAGCTCATCATGGGCGGCGTCGTCGGCACCTCGATCGCGGACCCGTACCAGATCTACCGCGACTGGTTCTCCGGCGACTACACCACCCCGGTCGGGACGGCGCTGGAGCCCGGCTTCTGGAACTTCTCCCGGTACGACAACGACGCCGTCGACGAGGCGGTCGAGGCGGCCGGCAGCACGAACGACGAGGCGGTCAAGGCCGACGCGTACGCCGAGATCCAGGAGCACATCGTCCACGACGTGCCGTACATCCCGCTGGTCGTCAACGCCTCGCAGACCTTCTACAACCAGGACGACTACACGGGCTGGCCCACCGAGGAGGACCTGTACCTCTTCCCGCCGGCCTGGCAGGGGCCGTCCTCGGGCGTGATCCTCAGCAAGCTCGCCGGCGCCGAGTGACCCGGACCGTGACCCGTTGAGCCCGGTACCGAGGAGGAGCCCGATGCGCCCGACGAACGACGAGACACCATGAGGTTCTACGCCCGACGGATCGGCTTCTACGCCGTGACCCTGTGGATCGCCGTCTCCCTGAACTTCCTGCTCCCGCGCCTGCTGCCCGGTGATCCGTACACCATCCTGATCGCCAAGCTGCAGCGCAACGGAGAGATCTCGCCCGCCATCCAGCAGAGCATCCAGCTCCTCCTCGGTGCCACCGAGGACCAGTCCCTCGGGGAGCAGTACCTCAGCTACTGGGGCAACCTCCTGCGCGGAGACCTCGGCGTCTCCGTGACGCAGTTCCCGACACCGGTCACCGACCTCATCGGCGGGGCGCTGCCCTGGACGATCGCGCTCGTCGGCACCGCGACCGTCCTGTCGTTCGTCCTGGGCGTCGGTCTCGGCGCCTGGGCCGGGTGGCGGCGCGGGTCGTGGGTGGACGGTGTCATCCCGTCCACCACGCTCCTGCAGTCGCTGCCCTACTTCTGGGTCGCGCTGCTGTTCATCTACGTCTTCAGCGTCGAGCTGGGCTGGTTCCCGATCATCGGCGCGTACGACGTGTTCACGTTCAACGGCCCCGAGATGAGCTGGGCGTTCGTCGGATCCGTCCTGTACCACGCGATCCTGCCGGCCGTGACGATCATCATCTCGTCCGTCGGCGCCTGGATGCTCGGCATGCGCAACATGATGGTCTCGACGCTCTCGGAGGACTACATCACCACCGCGCGGGCAAAAGGTCTCGACACCCGCCGCATCGCGCTGACCTACGCCGTGCGCAACGCCGCCATCCCGTCGGTGAACGGGTTCGGCGTCGCCCTGGCCTTCGTCGTGGCCGGCTCCCTCGTCACCGAGCAGGTCTTCAGCTATCCCGGGCTGGGCAAGCTGATGATCGAGGCGGTCCGCAACAACGACTACGCGCTCATGCAGGGCGTCTTCCTCATGATCACGCTCGCCGTGCTCGCCGCACTCCTGGTCATGGACCTCGTGCACGGCCTCATCGACCCGAGGGCCCGCCACCGTGACTGAACCCCAGAACACCCGCCCGCGGTCTCGACGCGGGCTGCGCACCGGCCCGGCCCGCCACGGCAAGCTCGCCGTCGGCCTCACCGTCGTCGTCGCCGTCGTGCTCTTCGCGCTCGTCGGGCCGATGCTCACCCAGGACCCCCGCGACTCCGACAACCCCGTTCTCGTCCCGCCCGAACCCGGCCACTGGCTCGGCACCACGAACCTCGGGTACGACGTGCTGGCCCAGCTCGCCGAGGGCGCTCGCGGTTCCCTGCTGGTCGGGGTCGTCGCGGGTCTCCTCGCGATCGTGCTGTCCCTGCTGTTCGGGGTCGTGGCGGGCTACGCCCGCGGCGCCACGGACGAGGGGCTGTCGCTCGTCACGAACGTCATGCTCGTCATCCCCGGCCTGCCCCTGATGATCGTCGTCTCCAGCTACCTGGAGGTACGCAGCCTGTGGGTGGTCGCGATCATCCTGGGTGCCACCGCCTGGCCCGGCGCCGCCGTCGTGCTGCGCCTGCAGACCCGGTCGCTGCGCAACCGCGACTACGTCTCGGCGGCCCGCGTCGCCGGGGAGTCCACGCCGCGCCTGCTGGGCCTGGAGATCATGCCCAACCTGCTCCCGCTGCTCACCGCCCAGTTCCTCTTCGCGGTCGTGCTCTCGATCCTGGGCGAGGCCGGGCTGTCCTACCTCGGGCTGGGGCCGAACGGCTCGATCACGTGGGGCACGATGCTCAACGAGGCGCAGGGCGGCGGGGCGCTGACCCGCGGCGCCTGGTGGTGGTTCGTCCCGCCCGGCCTGATGATCGCCGTCCTCGGCTGCGCGATGAGCCTCATCAACTTCGCGATCGACGAGATCATCGACCCCAAGCTCCGCCAGGCCCCCGCCGCCGCGAAGCTCCAGCGCCGTGCCCGGCGGGCCGGCCTCGACGTCACCACCCACCACGACGACCCGCGCGGCAAGGAGCCGGCCGGCGGCGGGCCCGACGCGTCCGACGGCGACGCCGTCGGTCCCGCCCCCGAGCGGGACGAGCAGAAGGCGGAGGTCCAGTCATGACCGCACCGACGACGACGGCGGCCGCGCCGTTGAGCTCCGCTGCCCACGCCGCGTACGTCCGCGGGCTGGACCCCGTGCTGACGGTGCGGGACGTGTCCATCGAGTACGAGGTCGACCCGCCCGTGCGCGCCGTCCGCGACGTCTCCCTGACGCTCCACCGCGGCGAGATCCTCGGGCTCGCCGGCGAGTCCGGGTGCGGCAAGTCCACCCTGGCCTACGGACTCGACCGGCTGATCAGGCCGCCCGCCGTCATGACGTCCGGCCAGGTGACGTTCCATGACGTCGACGGCACCGACACCGACGTCGTGGGGCTCGCCGGCGACGCGCTGCGCGCCTTCCGCTGGGACAAGGTGTCGATGGTGTTCCAGGGGGCGATGAACTCCCTGAACCCGGTGATCAGCGTGCGGGCCCAGCTCGAGGACGTCCTGACCACCCACCGGCCGTCCACCTCCAAGGAGGCGCGGCGGGCGCGCTGTGCGGAGCTCCTGGAGCTGGTGGGTGTCGACCCCGACCGGCTCGACGCGTTCGCCCACGAGCTGTCGGGCGGGATGCGCCAGCGCGTCATGATCGCGATGGCGATGGCGCTCGACCCGCAGGTCATGATCATGGACGAACCGACGACGGCGCTCGACGTCGTGGTCCAGCGGGACATCCTGCGCGAGATCATGCGCCTGCGCGAGAAGTTCGGCTTCGCCGTCGTGTTCATCACGCACGATCTGCCGCTGCTGCTGGAGATCTCCGACCGTATCGCCGTGATGCGTGCCGGCGAGATCGTCGAGCTGGACACGGCCGAGCAGCTCTACGCGCACGCTCAGCACGAGTACACCCGCACGCTGCTGTCCTCCTTCCCGAGCCTGCTCGGGGAGTTCTCCTACGACGAAGGGGCACGGCGATGAGCACCCTCGAGGTCCGTCACCTGGTCAAGGACTTCCGGGTCCGGGGCGGTCTGCGACGCGGCACGCTGCGCGCCGTCTCCGACGTCTCGTTCACGCTCGAGGCGGGCCGGACCGTCGCGATCGTGGGGGAGTCCGGCTCCGGCAAGTCGACCGTCGCCCGGATGATCGCCCAGCTCGAGACGCCGACGTCCGGGCAGATCCTGCTCGACGGCGAGCCGGTCGCGCGGCGCGGTCGCGCCCTGGCGCGCTACCGGCACCAGGTGCAGATGGTCTTCCAGGACCCCTTCGCCTCGCTGAACCCCTACCACCCCGTGGCCTACCACCTCGAACGGCCGCTGAGGATCCACCGTGTCGCCCGGGGCAAGGAGGTCGCGCCGGCCGTGCACCGGCTGCTGAAAAGCGTCGAGCTCACGCCCGCCGAGGTCTTCGCCGCCAAGCGCCCGCACGAGATGTCCGGCGGGCAGCGCCAGCGGGTCGCCATCGCCCGGGCGCTGGCACCCGGAGCGCGGTTCCTCGTCGCGGACGAACCGGTGTCCATGCTCGACGTGTCGATCCGGCTCGGTGTGCTGCACCTGCTGGCGCGGCTGCAGCGCGAGGAGGACCTGGGCGTCCTCTACATCACGCACGACCTGGCCACCGCCCGCCACTTCAGCGACGAGATCGTCGTCATGTACCGCGGCGAGGTCGTCGAGCAGGGGCCCAGCGACCAGGTGATCCTGGACCCGCAGCACGAGTACACCCGGACCCTGCTCGCCGCCGCGCCCGAACCGTCGCGGCACGGCAGGCTGCGCGACGAGGTCCGGGCCGAGCTCGCGGCGCAGCCGTGACCGGCGCCGGTCCGGGCGCCGCGCGTTGAGGTCAGGAGCGCGCGCGGTAGAGGTCGCGCAGGAGGCACATCTCGGCGCCGTGGGCCATGGCCTCGCGGTTGAGGTGCGCCACCAGGGCCGCCATGGAGTCCTCGGCGAACGGTCCGCCCCGCGGCCCGAGCGGCTGTGCCAGCGCGTCGTCGTCCATCGCCGCCACGTTCTCCCGCCAGGCCTCGTAGCCCTCGCGGAGCACGGCCAGGCCGCCGTCGGCGTCGAGCGGCAACGGTTCGGGCCAGTGGCGCTCGTCGAACATGTCGGCGCCCGCGGGCGCGGTGCTCGGACCGAAGAACGCCCGGGCCCGGGCGCCCCACACGTCGCGGCCCAGGTGCATCATGCGCCAGGCGACGGTGGTCACGGGAGGCACCTCCGGCTCGGGCGTCGTCGACTCGATCCGCACCACCCCGTCGACCCCGGTGCGGAGGCTCCACGCGCCGGCCGCGGGTTCCCACAGGTACTCCTCGTCGGTCAGCCCCTGCAGCCGCGGCCAGAGGTGGAACTCCCAGTAGAAGCCGATCTGGTCGGCCAGGAGGTCACGCACCGTCGTCGTCATGGACGGATCATCGCGCCAGGGTCCGACATACTGTGGGCCATGCCAGCACGACGACGGACGGACCCGGTCGCGGGGCGCGCCGCGGTGGCCCGGTGGCTCGCCGGGGAGGCGGACAACCGCACCACCACGACGGCGGTGCGGTTCACGCTGGAGGAGCTGGCCGCCGTCGCGCCCGGCAACGCGGTGGAGGTGCGGGTCCCGCAGGCCGGCGCGGTCCAGGCCGTCGAAGGTCCGCGGCACACCCGGGGGACGCCGCCGAACGTCGTGGAGACCGACGTCGAGACGTGGATGGCGCTCGTCACCGGCCGGGCCTCGTGGCCCGACGTCCTGGCGGCCGGGCGCGTGCATGCCTCGGGCGAGCGCGCGGACCTGTCCCCGTGGCTGCCGCTGCAGGCGGCGCGCGCCCGCTGAGGCGACGCCCTCCTGCGGGCGAGCGGGCCGGACGTGTGCCTACGGTCGGCACACAGGGGGGTCACCTGCCGCAGGACAAGGAACCGGTACATGAGCATCTCTTCCTACCCCGGGGAGTTCGCCCGCCGTGCGGCGGCCGTGCTCGGCGCCGACATCGAGGCCAGCGTCATGGTGCGGGAGCACGGGGTGTCGTTGCGTGCCGGGAGCAGCACCGTGGCGGCCGCCCGGTGCGACCAGGCCGAGTCGATGGCGGGCTCCGGACCCTGCCTCGACGCGATGGACCGCCACTCGGTACGGGTCGTGCCGACGGTGGCCGACGCGGAGGGCTGGGACCGCTGGCGCGAGCAGGCGCTCGACGACGGCTACGTGTCCGCGCTGGCGGTCCCCGCCGTCGTGGACGACGGCGTCTCCGTGGCGCTCAACCTCTACTCGCGGTCCCCCGACCCGTGGACCCCCGCGCTGCTCACGGCGGCCGACGGCTACGCCCAGCTGATCGCCTCGACGGTGCGCGTGCACCTGGACCTCGCCGAGCTCGAGGACGCTGCGGCCGGCCTGTACCGCAACATGTCCGACGCCCTGGTCATCGAGCGCGCCGTGGGCGCGATCATGCACACCAACGGGTGCACCGAGGAGGAGGCGCGACACATCCTCGAGTCCGCGTCGGGACACCGCCGGATCGGTACCCGTGAGGTGGCGGAGACCCTCCTGCGCGCCCTGGTCGACGTCCCCGCCGCCGACCGCGACCTGCGGAGCTGACCGCCCGCGAGCCCACGCCGGGCGTCTCCCCGGGCGGCCGTCGGTGCGCGGCGGTACGGTCGCGGGCACCGGCCTCCTGCCGGCAGCACGGCGGTGACCTGCGGTTCAACCAGGGTTCACACGGGGCTGCTTGGCTGAGCCTGCCCTGTCGAACCTGATCGAGGAGGACCAGCGTGACCACCACGTCACCGACCCCGCGGCGCTCGCGGAGGGTACGCACGGCGGCGCTCGCCGTGCTGCTCGTCCCGGCGGCCACGATCTCGGCCGTTCCCGCGGCCGCGACGCCGTCGTCCGACGCCGCCGTCCTGATCGACGAGGTCTACGGGGGCGGCGGCAACAACGGCGCCGTCTACGACCGCGACTTCGTCGAGCTGTACAACCCCGGCGACGACGCGGTCTCGCTGGAGGGCTGGTCCGTCCAGTACGGGTCGGCCGGTGGCAGCACGTGGTCCGGCCAGACCGACCTGACCGGGGAGATCCCCGCCGGCGGGTCCTTCCTCGTGGCCCAGGCGTACGGCAGCGACACCGACCTGCCGGACCTGCCGACCCCCGACGTCGAGGGCACGATCTTCATGTCCGGGTCCGGCGCCAAGGTCGCACTCGTCTCCTCGACCGACCGGCTCGGCTGCGTCGGCGTGGACTGCGCACAGGCGGCCGACGTGGTCGACCTGGTCGGCTGGGGCTCGGCCAACACCTACCTCGGCAGCGGGCCGGCACCCGGCACCAGCAACCCGACGTCCGTGTCCCGCGTGGAGCACGCCCACACCGTGGACAACGCGACGGACTTCGTCGTCGGCGAGCCGACGCCGGCGAGCAGCGGCACCGACCCCGACCCGGAGCCCACGCCCGACCCCACCGGCGACCCGGAGACGGTGACGATCGCCGAGATCCAGGGCACGGGCAGTTCGTCACCGCTCGACGGCGAGACCGTCACGACCCGCGGGGTCGTCACCGCGGCCTACCCGACCGGTGGGTTCGACGGCCTCTATCTGCAGACCGAGGGGACCGGCGGCGACCCCGCCGCCGACGAGACCCCGGGCGCCTCCGACGCCGTGTTCGTCTACTCGGCCGAGGCCGCGAACCAGGTCGAGGTGGGTGACCACCTCGAGGTGACCGGCGTCGTCGGCGAGTACTACGACCTCACCCAGGTGCGGCCCTCGTCGTGGACGGTGCTCGACGAGGTTGCCGAGGCCGTGAAGCCGACCACCACGGCCTGGCCCGCGGACGAGGCCGGACGGGAGGCGCTGGAGAGCATGCTGCTGGCGCCGCAGGGCGACTTCACCGTGACGGACAACTACTCCACGAACACCTACGGCACCCTGGGCCTGGCCGCCGGGAGCACCCCGCTGGTGCAGCCGACGACGGCGGGCCGGCCCGGCTCGGACGAGGCGGCCGCGCAGGTGGCCGACAACGCGGCGCGCTCCGTCCAGCTCGACGACGGGGCGTCGTGGGACTACTCGGGCTCCTCGCGGTCCGCGACCCCGCTGCCGTGGCTGAACGGCACCGACCCGGTGCGCGTGGGCGCCGCCGTCTCGTTCACCGGCCCCGTCGTCCTCGACTACCGGTACGGCGCCTGGTCCTTCCAGCCCCTCGCACAGCTCACGGGCGAGAACGCCGACGGTGTGCAGCCGGCCGAGTTCGCGGACACCCGCCAGGGGTCACCGGCGGACGTCGGCGGGGACCTCACGGTGGGGACGTTCAACGTGCTCAACTACTTCACGACCACGGGCGACCAGCTCGACGGGTGCGAGTACTACACCGACCGGGACGGCGACCCGACCACCGTCCGCACCGGTTGCCTCGCCCGCGGCGCCGCCGACGCGGACAACCTGGGGCGTCAGCAGGCCAAGATCGTCGCGGCGATCGAGGGGCTGGGCGCCGACGTCGTCTCGCTCGAGGAGATCGAGAACTCCGCCGCGTTCGGCAAGGACCGCGACGCCGCGCTCGCTGACCTCGTCGACGCGCTCAACGCGGCCGCGGGCGCCGGCACCTGGGCGTACGTCCCCTCCCCGGCGGAGCTGCCTGCCGACGAGGACGTCATCCGCAACGCGTTCATCTACCGCACGGCCGCGGCCGAGCCGGTCGGGGAGTCGCGCATCCTCACGGACGACCCCGTGACCTTCCAGAACGCCCGCGAACCGCTGGCGCAGGTCTTCCAGCTCGCGGGAGGGGAGTCCGCCGCTCCGGTCGACGACGTCGTGGTGATCACCAACCACTTCAAGTCCAAGGGGTCGCTCGGCCCGTGGCCCGGAGACGTCGATGCCGGCGACGGGCAGGGACGCAACAACGAGTCACGCGTCCGGCAGGCCACCGCACTGGTCGAGTTCGCCGAGGAGGTGTCGTCCGCGGCCCGCACCGACCGGGTGCTCCTCGTGGGCGACCTCAACGCCTACGAGCAGGAGGACCCGATCGTCGTGCTGACCGACGCCGGGTACACCGACCTGGGGCCGACCACCGGGAAGTACACGTACAGCTTCGAGGGGCAGGTCGGCTCGCTCGACCATGTGCTCGCCTCGCCGGGCGCCCTCGAGGACGTGACCGGCACCGACATCTGGAACATCAACGCGTACGAGCCGGTCGCCAACGAGTACAGCCGGTACAACGCCAACGTGACGAACCTGTACGACCAGTCCGCGTTCCGGTCGTCCGACCACGACCCGCTGCTGGTCGGGCTCGACCTGGCGCCCGGCGCCCCGGCCTGGGCCCGCGGGCACGCCTACGGTGCCGGCGACCGGGTGAGCCTCGACGGACGGACCTTCGAGGCGCTGTGGTGGACGCGTGGCCAGACGCCGGGTGCCAGCCCCTGGGGCCCCTGGGCCGAGGTCGGTGAGCCGGTCGAGACCGACGCCGGCACCTTCCCGGCGTGGACCGCCTCGCAGGTGTACGTCGGCGGCGAGACCGTCGTCCACGACGGCGAGCGGTGGCGGGCCGGCTGGTGGACGCGGAACCAGGAGCCGGGCGGTGCCCACGGGCCGTGGCAGCGCCAGGACTGACGGCAGCCGGCGGAGCGGGCCGGCCCGGGAGATAGGCTCGAGGGGTGAGCAGCACCAGCCCCGAGCCGACTCCCGAGCCGCCCGCCGAGCAGTCTCCCGAGCCGCCCGCCGCGCCGTCCTCCGAGTCCAGCACGCCGGACGGGGCGACGGATCCGGACGAGCACCTGCTCGTCGACCCCGCCCGCGTGCGTCGCGCGCCGCGGTACCGGGCGTTCTTCACCGTCGGTGCCGTCATCGGTGTCGTCCTCGGCACGGTGCTGGGCGTGTGGCTGACCGGCATCGCCACCGACGACGGCGCGCTCCTCCTCAAGCCCGGCGTCTTCGTCTCCGTCATCGTGCTCAGCACGGCCACCCTGTGCGTGCTGGTCGCCGGTGCCCTCGCGGTGCTCGCGGACCGTCGGAGTCTCCGCCGCAGGTGAGGACGGCGATGGTCGGCACCGTCGTCTGTGGGATACTCGGGACATGCCCTTGCGCCCCGACGGCCGTCTGAACCACGACCTCATGCCCGGCGAGAAGGGGCCGCAGGACGCCTGCGGTGTCTTCGGCGTCTGGGCACCCGGCGAGGAGGTCGCGAAGCTCGCGTACTTCGGCCTCTACGCGTTGCAGCACCGCGGCCAGGAGTCCGCGGGCATCGCCACCAGCAACGGTGAGCAGATCCTCGTCTACAAGGACATGGGCCTCGTGTCCCAGGTGTTCGACGAGACCGCGCTCAACGCCCTGACGGGACACATCGCCGTCGGGCACTGCCGCTACTCGACGACGGGCGGCGTCACCTGGGAGAACGCTCAGCCGACGCTGGGCGCGACGGCGTCCGGGACGGTCGCGCTCGGGCACAACGGCAACCTCACCAACTCCGCCGAGCTCGTCGACCTGGTGGCCGAGCGGTACGGCGCCCAGCGGCGCGGCGAGCTGGCCCGCGGCAACACCACCGACACGGCGCTGGTCACCGCGCTGCTGGTCGGCGACGAGGACCACACGCTCGAGCAGACGGCGCTCGAGGTGCTGCCGCGGCTGCGGGGCGCGTTCTCGCTGGTCTTCATGGACGAGCACACGCTGTACGCGGCGCGCGACCCGCAGGGCGTCCGCCCGCTCGTGCTCGGCCGTACGCAGCGCGGTTGGGTCGTCGCCTCGGAGACCCCGGCGCTCGACATCGTGGGGGCGTCCTTCGTCCGGGAGATCGAGCCCGGCGAGCTGGTCTGCATCGACGACGACGGGCTGCGATCCACGCGGTTCGCGCAGCCCGAGCGCGCCGGCTGCGTCTTCGAGTACGTCTACCTCGCCCGCCCGGACACGTCGATCAACGGCCGGCCGGTGCACGCGGCCCGCGTCGAGATGGGCCGGGTGCTCGCCCGCGAGCACCCGGTGGACGCCGACCTGGTCATGCCGGTGCCCGAGTCCGGTACCCCGGCTGCCACCGGGTACGCCGCCGAGTCCGGGATCCCGTTCGGCCAGGGCCTGACGAAGAACGCCTACGTGGGCAGGACGTTCATCCAACCCTCCGACACGCTGCGCCAGCTCGGCATCCGGCTCAAGCTCAACCCGCTGCGCGAGGTCATCCGGGGCAAGCGGCTCGTCGTCGTCGACGACTCGATCGTGCGGGGCAACACCCAGCGCGCGCTGATCCGGATGCTCCGGGAGGCCGGTGCCGCGGAGGTGCACGTGCGCATCTCGTCGCCGCCGGTGAAGTGGCCCTGCTACTACGGGATCGACTTCGCCTCCCGCGCGGAGCTCATCGCCAACGGCCTCACCCCCGAGGAGATCGGCCAGTCGCTGGGGGCGGACAGCCTCGGCTACATCTCGACCGAGGGCATGATCGCGGCAACGGAGCAGCCCGCGTCCCAGCTCTGTGCCGCCTGCTTCACCGGCACGTACCCGATCGAGCTGCCCGAGGCCCACCAGCTCGGCAAGTACCAGCTCGAGCAGGCGGAGCTGCCCCTCGGTGCCCCGGAGGACGGCCTGACCCGGCTCGCCGTGGGCGTCGGCGGCCAGACGGCGCTCGACCACCCGTGACCGACCACCCCGTACCCTCCTGGAGCCTGACCCCGTGACTGATGGACTGACCTACGCCGCCGCCGGCGTCGACACCGAGGCCGGGGACAAGGCCGTCGAGCTCATGAAGGACGCCGTCCGGCGCACCCAGGGACCCGCCGTCATCGGTGGGGTCGGCGGGTTCGCCGGTCTGTACGACCTCTCCGCGTTCCGGCGGTACCGCAAGCCGCTGCTCGCCACCTCGACCGACGGCGTCGGGACCAAGGTGGCGATCGCGCAGGCCCTGGACAAGCACGACACCATCGGCTTCGACCTGGTCGGCATGGTCGTCGACGACATCGTGGTGGTGGGTGCCGAGCCGCTGTTCATGACCGACTACATCGCCACCGGCAAGGTCGTCCCCGAACGGGTCGCCGACATCGTCCGCGGGATCGCTCAGGCCTGCGAGGTCGCCGGCACCGCGCTGGTGGGCGGGGAGACCGCGGAGCACCCGGGGCTGCTCGAGCCCGACGAGTACGACGTCGCCGGCGCCGCCACGGGGATCGTCGAGGCCGACGCCGTGCTCGGTCCGGAGCGTGTCCGGGCAGGCGACGTGCTCATCGCCATGGCGTCCAGCGGGCTCCACTCCAACGGGTACTCGCTGGTGCGCGCCGTGGTCAAGCACGCCGGCTGGGAGCTCGGCCGGCACGTCGACGAGCTGGGGCGCACGCTCGGCGAGGAGCTGCTCGAGCCCACCCGGGTCTACGCGAGCGACTGCCTGGCGCTGGCGCGGGACGAGGCCGCGCAGGTCCACGCCTTCACGCACGTCACCGGCGGCGGCCTGGCCGCCAACCTCGCCCGGGTGCTCCCGCAGGGTGTCGTCGCGACGGTGGAGCGGTCGTCGTGGGAGGTCCCGCCCATCTTCCGGACGGTGCGCGAGCTCGGCTCCGTGCCGCGCCGCGACCTGGAGAACACGCTCAACCTGGGGGTCGGGATGGTCGCGATCGTCGGGGCCGACGGCGCGGACGCGGCGCTGGCTCGGCTGTCCGCGCTGGGCGTGGACGCCTGGACGATGGGGACTGTCGCCGAGCACGATCCCGCCGCACCGCCGGAGGACCTCGTCGTGGGGACGAAGGGCGTCCATGCCGGGGCCGTGCGGCTGGTCGGGGACTACCGCTGAACGCACGAAAGGTCGGACGGCTGGTGCCGTCCGACCTTGTCGGTGCTCGTGCGGGGGCCGATCGTCCGGCGGCTCAGCGCCGGTCGTCGTCCCACGGGGCGTAGCTGTTGTCGTACTCGGAGTCCACGCTGTCGCTCCAGCGGTCCTCGGTGACGACGTCGGTCGACTGGTCGGCCTTGAGCTCTTGCTCCAGAGCGTGGTAGTTCGTCTCGGGGCTGTAGTACTTCAGCTCGCGAGCGACCTTCGTGTGCTTAGCCTTCTGACGGCCCCGGCCCATGGCTCCGACCCCCTCAACGTAAGAGCGGGGCGGCAACGTCGCAGACGTGCGGCCCCGAGAGAAGATTTCGTCTGTTCAGGTTCCAACGGTACATGCTGTGGAGGCATTCCCTCCACTCGGCGTGTCGACGACGAACGGTGAGGTCGCCACTGGTCAGGCCCGGGAGAGGACGGTGGTGACGCAACTCACGTCCCCAGGGGCCCGCCCGGTCGCGCCGGGGGGAGGCGCGATCCGGACCGACGGGGCGAGCAGGACCCGGCGACCGCAAAGCCCACGCTCGGTTCAAGTCGCCTCAATCCCGCTTTCTGCACACAATGGAACGACACGGCCGTGGAGTACTTCGGGCGCCGTCCGAGCCGGTCGCGTACCAGGAGGTGCAGGGGATGTCGTTCCATGGAGACTCCGAGGTCCTGTTGACGCCCGCCGAGGTCGCCAGTCTCTTCCGTGTCGATCCGAAGACCGTGACCCGCTGGGCCAAGGCCGGCAAGCTCTCGTCCATCCGTACGCTCGGTGGGCACCGTCGCTACAAGGAGTCCGAGGTGCGCGCCCTGCTCGGTGCGGCCTCGGAGGCCGCCGAGGCCGAGGCGGCGGCCAACGCCGCAGCCGCCGAGAACACCGACGACACCAAGAGGTGAACCGGCTCCCCGACCGGTGGTGGTCGGGGAGCGCTCGATCCGGTCGTCGTCGGGCGGCCTGTCAGTGTCGGACGACGCGGACGACGAGGACCGTGACGGCCACCGCTCCGACGGCGGCCGCCCCGAGCAGGATCTTCGCGTTGCGGGACCGGTGCGGGTCCTGCGTGGGCAGCCCGTTCCCTGACAGCAGGCCCCGGGCGTCGGCCGCGGCCTGCTTCGTCCCGTGGGCGAGCTGCGCCGCCTGGTAGGACGGCGACAGCCGGGTGGTCAGCTCGTCGAGGGCGGAGCCGAGCTCGCGGCGGGCCTCCCGCACCTGGTCCTCCAGCTCGGACCTGCTGGGTGCGGTCTCCTTCGGTGCCGGCCGGGCGGCGGGGTCCGGGCTCATCGCTTGATCCCTTCCTTGAGCGCGGCGACGTCGTCCTTCACGCGGTCGATGGTCTCCGGCTTCTGTGCTGCCTGCTTGAGCTGGCGGACGCCCACCAGCACCAGCACCGCGGCGAACAGGACCATCGCGACGCCGACGACGAGCGCGGAGAGCCACATCGGCCACACCTCGTCCAGGCCCGCGATCGCTGACCAGATGAAGACGCCGACCGCGTAGAGCACGACCACCAGGGCCGCGCCCAGGAGCCCGATGCCGACGGCGGAGCGCTTGGCCTTCTCCGCCAGCTCGGCCTTGGCCAGGGCGATCTCGGCGCGGACCAGCCGGGTCGCCTGTTCCGAGAGCTGTTCCACGAGCCGGCCCATGCTGGGCGGCCGATCTGCCGGCGGGGTCCGCCCGTCGTCCCAGTCCGTCATCGGCTGCTCCGATCCTCGACGAGTGTGTGCGTGCGGTCCCCACTCAACCCGTCCTGGCTGGTCCAGGCAATTCCAGAGAGCCCGGCGCGTCGTCGGAAATCCGTGCGCCGGTGGTTCCGTGAACGACGAAGACCCCCGGGCGACTGCCCGGGGGTCTTCTGCGGTGGCTCCGACCGGCGTCGATCCGGTGACCTTTCGATTTTCAGTCGAACGCTCTACCAACTGAGCTACAGAGCCTTGCCGTGACACGAACGCCCGGGGCGCCGTTGCCGACGAACCGGGCGCATCATGCGCGACCCTGACGGGACTTGAACCCGCGACCTCCGCCGTGACAGGGCGGCGCGCTAACCAACTGCGCTACAGGGCCAAGATCGGTCGTGATCTACCGATCGAGGGGCTCTTTTCGAGCCGAGGAAAAGCGTACCCCATGCTTGCCTGGAACCTGAAATCGATCCCTGACCAGGCATTTCACCTGGTCTGGACGAGCGGAGCGTTCCGTGGGCACCCAGCTGAGCACCCACCGGAGTACCCCCAACGGGATTCGAACCCGTGCTACCGCCGTGAAAGGGCGGGGTCCTAGGCCGCTAGACGATGGGGGCCGGTCGGCACAGCATACCGGCCGAGGCGTCGTCGTCGACATCCGCGGCCGTGGGGGAGGATGGGGCCGTGGTGGAGATGTCGCGCGAGGACTTCGAGGCAGCGGTCTCGGAAGGGTTGGACCAGGTCCCGGAAGAGCTGACGAGGCTCATGGACAACGTGGTCGTCCTCGTCGAGGACGACGCCCCGGCCGACGACCCCCAGCTGCTCGGCCTCTACGAGGGCGTGCCGCTGACCGAGCGGGGGGAGGCCTGGGCGGCGGGCTCCCTGCCCGACCGGATCACCATCTACCGCAACCCGACGCTCGCGTTCTGCGAGTCGGTCGACGAGGTCGCCGACGAGGTCGCCGTCACCGTCGTGCACGAGATCGCGCACCACTTCGGGATCGAGGACGACCGGCTGCACGCGCTCGGCTGGGGCTGAGCCCACCGACCCCGCACGCGTTGTGGGTGCACGACGCGCGGTTGCGGCATGCCGTCCGACGGCGCGTCGTGCACCCACAACGAGGGGTCAGGGGCTCTTGTACTCCCAGTGCCAGGCCTCGGGCTTGGAGCCGCCTGCGCGTGCCCAGCCGGGGTTGTCCCAGCCGAACTCCGGCGCGTTCGCGCGCAGCCACTCGTACCGCGCGGTGCCGAACGACTCGACCCCGCCGCTGAGGTCCACCGCGACGCCCCACCCGTGGTTCGAGTACCCGGGCACCGCGGCGAGGTGGCCCTTCGCGGCCTTCGTGGCGACCTGCGACGCGTACGAGCGGTAGGAGTCCCGGATCGAGAGGTGCGCGCCGAACTTCGCCCGGTAGGCGACGTCGAGCCGTTCGAGCTGGGCGGCCGCGTCGCAGCGGAGCATCTCGCCGGGAGCGAAGGAGAGCTCGCACATCACGTCCGCGGGGATCTTCCCGTTGGCGTAGTCGGCGGTCGAGCCACCCTCCGCGGCGAGCTCGTCGGCCGCAGCGGCGGCCTCCTTCTTCTCCGCCGCGAGGATCTCGGCGGGCGTCGCGGGAGCCGCCTCCACCTCGACGTCGCTCTCGGCCTTCTTCAGCAGCGATGTGAGCTCCTGGGTGGCCTCGGTGAGCTCGTCCTCCGACGCCTCGCCCGTCGACGCCACGCCGTCCTCCGGGGACGGCTCGGCGTCCTCGGGCTCCGCCGCCGGCGTCTCCTGCGCGGCGGGTGCGTCGGCGGTGGCCGACTCGTCGGCGGACGGCTCGTCGGCCGAGCCTGCCGCGGACTCCTCCGTCGGGTCGGGCACGGGCAGCGGCGTGCGCTCCGCCGAACGTGACGCGGCCGTGTCGTCGCGCGTGACCAGGAGCTCGGCGACCTCGTCGGCCTGGGCCTCGATCCGGCGCTCCTTCTTGGCCGACAGGGTCGTCGACTCGGCGGTGACCTCCTGGGCGCGCTGCAGCGCGGTCGTCGCGGCGACGGCGGTCGTGTCGGAGGGCTCGGCGGCGGCGGTGGGCGCTTCCTCGGGGGAGGCTCCGTCCGCCGGGGTCTCGTCCGGGGTCACGGTGACGACGGAGGGCTCGTCCGCCGTTGTCGTCCCGTCGGCCAGGGGGCTGACGGCGGTCGCGGTGCCGGCGGTCAGGGCCAGGAGGGCCATGGCGGCGGCGACGCCGGTGCGGGAGGTGCGGGCGGCGTCGGTGGTCCGGCGGGCACGCGGTCGGAGGTGGCTGCCGGGCTTGCGGGTCGGCCGCTGCCAGGGCAGGGTGAATCGACGTGTGGTCAAGGGAGTTCGTCCTCGGGTCTCGGGGCCGTCGTCCATCGTGGGCCCCGGTTGTGACCGGTCCCTGCAAGGGCTGCGACGGTTGCTGACGCATCCGGGGTGGGACCTGGGTGGTGTCGGTGAAGATCGGGACGGATGCCGCGTCTTCCCCCTTGACAACCGGTGTGAGCGCCGACACGTCCGGATCCTGGGACGTCAGGGTCCGTGGGCGCGAAGGACGCAGCGTGCGGACGTCGTGGCCCCAACACTGGCCGGTATGAGTCCCGCACCCGTCACCGTCTCGATCCATCGCGTCGTGAGCCCCGAGCGGGTCCCCGAGGTGACGTCGTGGGTGCAGGCGGGCGTGAACCTGGCCAACCGCTGGCCCGGGTTCCTCGGCTCGGGGTGGATCCGGGCAGCCGAAGGGTCCCACGACTGGGTGATGCTCTACCGGTTCGCCGACGCCGAACGGCTCGAGGCGTGGGAGGGCTCCGCCGAGCGCCGTGCCTGGCTGGCCCGGGGCGAGCATCTGGTCTCCGAGCGGGCCGTCACCCGGCGCACCGGGATCGAGGGCTGGTTCGACCCGCCCGTCCGTCAGGACGAGCCCTCGGGGCCGCCGCTGCTGCCCGCGCCGCCGCGGTGGAAGCAGTCCGTGGCGATCTGGCTCGGGTTCTTCCCGGTCAACCTCGCGTTCACCGCGCTCATGGCCTGGCTGGTGCCCGCCTTCCGGGAGATGCCCCTCGTCCTGCAGGTGCTCCTCTCGACGCTGGTCCTCACGCCGATCATGTCCTTCTGGGTGCTGCCGTGGGTGACCGGCCGGCTGCAGGGCTGGCTGCACCGGCCGCCGCGCGGACGCTGAGCCGCGTCGGATCCTCCGCCGGCACCCAGCGCACGCTCGGACGACCTGCCTAGTCTGGGGACATGTTCCTGGACGGCGACCCCGCGATCGACGACGAGACCCTTCGCTCGACCGTCTCCCTGACCGTCACCCTCGCTTGGGCTGCTGCGGCCCTGGTGGCCGCCTACGTGGTCGTCACGCTGCTGTCGGTGCTCGTCAGACGGTTCGCCGGCCGCCGCCCGCTGCTGCACGACCTGGCGACCCGGCTGCGCCACCCGATGCGCGTGCTGCTCATGATCGTGGCCGTGTGGGTGGCGTTCCAGCTCTCGGCGCACGAGAACGAGGCCTGGTTCGGGTTCCTCCAGCACGGCCTCCTCATCGCGACGATCATCGCGGGGGCCTGGCTCGTGGGGGCGATGGCGTTCGTGGTCGAGGACCGCACGCTCGCCCGGGTCAGCGGGTCCTCCGACGACCGGCACGCGCGCCGTGTGCAGACGCAGATCTCGATCCTGCGGCGCGTCACCGTGGCGATCATCGTCATCCTCGCCATCGCGGCGGTGCTGCTCACCTTCCCGCAGATGCGGGCGGCCGGTGCGTCGATCCTGGCTTCGGCCGGTGTCCTGTCGGTCGTGGCCGGCATCGCCGCCCAGTCCAGCCTCGCCAACACCTTCGCGGGGATGCAGATCGCGTTCACGGACGCCATCCGCGTCGACGACGTCGTCGTCCTGGACGGGGAGTTCGGCCGCATCGAGGAGATCACGCTCACCTACGTCGTCGTGCACGCCTGGGACGACCGCCGACTGATCCTGCCCAGCACGTACTTCACGACCACGCCGTTCGAGAACTGGACGCGGCGCGCCGCCGACCTGCTCGGCACGGTGGAGATCGACGTGGACTTCAACGTCCCGCTGCCGGCGATGCGCGCCGAGCTCGAACGCCTCCTCGACGCGTCGACCCTGTGGGACCAGCGTCTCGGCATCCTGCAGGTCACCGCGGCGACCGGCGGCGTGGTGCAGGCCCGTGCGCTGGTCAGCGCCGCCGACGCCGGGTCCCTGTGGGACCTGCGGTGCCACGTGCGCGAGGGCCTCGTGGAGTGGCTCCAGCGCGAGGCGCCCTACGCGATGCCGCGGCGCCGCTACGACCGGGCGGCAGCCCTCCCCGAGGGCGGTGTCCCGCGGGCGCCGGAGGCGGTCGCCGCGGAGTCCCCGGCCGAGCCGGAGGCCCCCGAGCCCGTCGAGCTGCCGGCCACCGTCGAGCCGCCGTCGAGCGCCGCGTCGGCCGCCTCGGCGCCGCGGGTCGGACGGCGCGGCAAGCCGGTCGTGGTTCCCGGGAGGACCGGCACCAACAAGCCCCGCCGCCCGTCGGTGCTCCACCGGCAGCGGAGCCGGGACGGCGTGCCGCCCTCGGACGAGGGCGCCACCGTGATCCTGGGCGACGTCTCCCTGCCGGCCAAGGCCGCGGAAGCCACCACCGTCATGCCGCCCGCCCAGCCGGCCGGGCTGTACAGCGGGAGCGAGGAGGCCGAGGCGCGGCGCGAGAACTTCGAGGGCCCCGGGCAGGAGGCCATCGAGGAGCGCGAGGCCCTGGCGGAGCGTCGGATGACCGGCGAGGTCGAGATGGACGACGACGGCGAGGCGCGGCCGGCGTCGCGCGGGACCGGCAGGAACCGGGTCGCCCCGGACTCCGGCGACGGCGGGCCTACCGCCGGCCCGGCCGAGGGCGGCGGGCGCGGCGGGGACGGCGACGGCGGGTTGTAGCCCCTGCCTCGACGCGCCGGTACCGACCAGCGCGGCCGGTACCGACCAGCGCGGCCGGTGCCGGTCAGCGCAGGGCCGTGCCCGAGCGGCCGGCGAGCCAGCCGCGCAGCTCACCGGGCCGGTCGGTGATGATCGCGTCGACGCCGGCGGCCAGCAGCCCCTCCCACTCGCTGGTCTCGTTGGCCGTCCAGGGCATGACCCGGACGCCTGCCGCGTGCGCCCGGGCGACCAGGTCCGGGTCGGCGAGCACCGCGGCGACCGACGGGTTGACCGTGACGACGTCCAGGTCCTCCGCCGCCTGGAGGAGGTCGTCCGGCGCCGCGTCGCAGAGCAGGCCGCGGGGGAGGTGGGGCGCGGCCGTGCGCAGCGCGGAGACCGTGCGGCGCCGGAAGCCCTGCACGATCGCACGGCCCGCGAGGCCGGAGCGGTCGATCGCCGCGATCGTCGGCGCGAGGGTCTCGGGCGTCCACACGCCCTTGTACTCGCACAGCAGGTCCATGCCCGGGCGGGCGGCGAGGAGGTCGATCGCCTCGGCGAACGTCGGGATGCGCTGCCCGGCGTAGACGGGGGAGAACCGGTACCCGGCGTCGAGCCCGCGGATCGTGGCGGCGTCGAGCGCGTCGACGGCGCCCTCGCCGTCGGACACGCGCTCCACCACCGGGTCGTGGATGACGACCGGGACGCCGTCCGCGCTGAGGCGCACGTCCAGCTCCAGGGCCAGCGCGCCGGCGCGCCAGGCGGCCTCGAAGGCGGCCAGGGTGTTCTGCGGGGCGACGGCGCTGTAGCCGCGGTGCGCGACGACGACGGGGCCGGCGGGGTGCGGTGCGTCGGGGAGGAGCGTGGTCACCCGGCCCATCCTGTCGCGCGAGAGGTCGCGGGGCCAGCACCTGCGGCCTGCCAGCCGCCGGCCCGGCGGTGCGGACGCGGTGCGGTGATGGCGCGCAGGCTGGGCGTCAGCGTCGCGACCAGCCGCTCCGGGGGAGCGGAGCGCAGGGGGTCGACGCCGATCACGTAGCGCCCGAAGACGATGCCGATGACGATCGTCAGGGTGGCGCTCGCGCGCTCGCTCGCCGCGGGGCCGCCGAAGTGCTCCACGAGCCGGCCGAAGATCTCGCGCTCGAGGTACTCCCGGAACGCCTGCAGCACCTCGGGGTGCTGCATCCCGGTGGCGACGAGACGGGTCAGCGAGGCCTGGACGTCGGGGATGTCCCAGGCCTGGACGACGAGGGCGGCGAGGCGTTCGGGGACGGTCGCCGGATCACCCTCGAACGCCTTCTCGAGCACCAGCGACGGTCCGAGCGAGAGCGCCATCGCGCGGGCGAAAAGCTCCTTCTTGGAGCCGAAGTGGTAGGCGATCAGGGCGGGGTCGCAGCCGGCCCGACCGGCGATCGTGCGCAGGGTCGCCCCGTCGTAGCCGTGGGCCGCGAACAGGTCGCGGGCCGCTGCGAGCAGCCGCTCCTTGCCGTCGTCGTCGCCGGTGCGGGGGCGTCCGCGGCTTTTATTCATCGCTGTTGAGTCTAGCAGCGGGAGGCGGCAGGCTCCCGGTGACGGACCGACGACAGGAGACACGGTGAGCGAGATGCAGCGAGCAGTCGACGCGACGGGGGTGACGGTGGAGTTCTCCCGTGGCCGACGCCAGCCCCCGTACCGGGCGCTGGACGACGTCGACCTGGAGGTGCGGCCCGGCCAGGTGAGCTGCCTGCTCGGGCCCAACGGGTCCGGCAAGACGACCCTGATGAACGTCCTCACCGGTCTGCTGACGCCCGCGTCCGGCCGGCTCCGCGTGCTGGGTCTCGACCCCTCCGCACAGCGACGCGAGCTGCTGCGACGCATCGCGCTCGTCCCCCAGGAGACGTCGCTCTACCCCGAGCTGACCGCGCGGGAGAACCTCACCTTCCACGCGCGCTACTACGGCATGTCCACGCGGGACCAGCGTGCACGGATCGACGAGACGCTCGACCTCGTCCAGCTCGGCGACCGGGCCGACGACCGGGCCGGGACCTTCTCCGGCGGCATGCGGCGCCGGCTCGCGCTCGGCAAGGCGCTGATGATGAGGCCGGACCTCCTCCTGCTGGACGAGCCGACGCTCGGCGTCGACGTGCAGTCGCGCGAAGCCATCTGGACCCGGATCGAGGACGTGGCCCGCGAGGGCCGCGCCGTGCTGCTGACCACGAACTACATGGAGGAGGCGCAGCGGCTCGGCGACCAGATCACCATCATCGACCACGGCGCGAACGTCGTCCGCGGCAGCCTCACGGAGCTCACCTCGCAGGTCCCGGAGGTCGAGCGGGTCGAGGTGCCGCCGGTGAGCCTGCAGGACGTCTTCCTGCACTTCACCGGTCGTGGACTGCGGAACTGAGGGGGCCGGTCATGCGCGCAGCCCTCGCACTCGCCGGCAAGGACCTGCGGGTCACCCGCCGTGCCCCGCTCTTCGCCGCGATCAGCATCCTCGTGCCGGTCGCCTTCACGTTCCTCTACGCCATCGTCATCCACGTGTCGACGACCGCGACGATCGCCGTCGCCGACGAGGACCGCTCGCCGCACTCGCTGCAGCTCGTCCAGGTCATGGAGCAGATGCACAACGACGACGGCCCGTACTACGAGATCCTCACCACCGACCCGGACGAGGCTCACGACCTCTACCGCGACGGGAAGGCCGGCACCCTGCTGACGATCCCCCCGGGGTTCGGCCAGGAAGTCGACGCGGGCGCGGACCCGGAGGTGACGTTGTCCGTCGTCAACATCAACGCCGACGGCACGAAGAACCAGCACCTGCGGATCGAAGAGGTGCTCCGGCAGTTCCAGCAGGATCTGCCGACCACACCGACGGACCGGTTGGTCGTGGCGGAGACCACGGTGCTCGATCGCGACATCCCGGTGACGGTGTACCTCGGCTCCGCGCTGATCCTGTTCGCAGCGCTCTACGCCGGAATGGTCAACGTCGGTGTCGGCATCGCCCGGGAGTGGGAGGAACGCACCGCCAAGGGGCTCGTGCTCTCGCCGACCAACCGCGCCTCGTTCGTGGCCGGCAAGTGGGCCGCGGGAGCGGTGACCTCCGTCGTCACGATCGCCGTGACCGTGGCGACCATCGGGGCGGTCCTGGGCTTCCCGGTGAGCAGTCTCGGATGGCGCTCCGTCGGTGTGCTCGCGCTGGTCTGGGTCTACGGTGCGGCGCTCGGGACGCTGCTGGGCGTCGCGTTGCGCCGGTCCCTGCCGATGGTCCCGATCGCGGTGATCATCACGGTCGCGCACTTCCTCGTCAGCGGCTACGAGTCCTACATCCGCGGGTTCGCGCACGGTGGGGCCGTCGAGGTGCTCTGGGCGACGACCCACTGGATCCCCCTCGCGCCGCTGTTCGACATCCTGCGTTTCGACGTGGCCGCGCTCCCCGCACCCGACGGCGCCGCCGCCGGAGTGCTGGGCAGCCTGCTCCTGGCCGCCGCCGTCGTCTCCCTCGCCACCTGGCGCCTGACCCGTGCCCTCCGCTTCACCCAAGGACAATGATGATGACTGCCCTGCGCGCCCTCGGCGCCGTGATCGTCCGCAACCTGCGTATCGCCCGCTGCCGGCCGGAGCTGCTCGTCCAGACGATGGCGGTCCCCGTCGTCGTCCTCGGGCTGGCCGCCGTGATCTTCGGGGCGAACGACGCCTGGCCGATCGCCGTCGTCGACGAGGCCGAGACCTCGGGCTCGCACGAGCTCGCCCGCGCCATCGACGACACCCGAGGCCCGAACGGCGACTACTTCGAGGTCGTCGAGACCGACGCCGCCGCGGCGGCCGAGCAGGTGCAGGACGGCAGGCTGCACCTGGTCGTCACCATCCCGGCCGACTACGACGACAGCGGGACCGTCGAGATCACGACGTTCAACATCAACACGGACGCCATGAAGAACGTCCGGTTGCGCGTGACCACCGCGGCCAACCTCGTCGACGGCGCCACGAACGCCGACCAGGTCGCCGCGGTGATCGACCGGGCCCAGCCCGAGGACGTCCCCCGGACGGGGTTCATGGGGGGATCGGCGGTGATCCTCGCCCTGCTCCTCGGTGCCGCGCTGATCTCGGCCAACCTCTATGCCGTCGACAGCGAGCACCGCACGGAGAAGGAGATCGCCCTCACCCCGCTGGGCAGCTACCTCGCGGGTCTCGGTGCCGCGGCCGCGGGGACGATCCTCGCGTTCGTGGCGGCTGTCCCGACACTGCTGCTCGCCCTCGCCTTCGGGACCCGGGCGGAGCCGGGGGCGATCCTGGCGGCATCCGGCATCGTGCTGCCCGCGGTCGTGGCGGCAGCCGGTGTCGGGGTGCTGGCCGCGGTGCTGCTGGGCACGCACCGGGTGATCCAGCCCGTCCTGATCCTGGTGGCTCTCGGCAGCTATTTCGCCAGCGGTGGTTTCGTGCCGGTGTCGGGGCTGCCGCCGCTCGCCCGCGCCGTCAACGACTGGTGGCCCCCCTCGTACGTCTTCGAGTGGGCCAACCCGCTGCTGCACGGCTTCGTCACCAGGCCCGCCGTCACGGCGGTCGCGGCCGGACTCGTGGCGGCGGCGCTCGGCGTGGCGCCGGCAGCCCTCGCCGCGCAGCGGGCCAGCAGGCGCAACGTCGCCCACGGCCAGTGAGGGGCGGCCGCGCAGGGGGTGGGCCCCCCGGGGATCGAACCCGGAACCCGCGGATTAAAAGTCCGCTGCTCTGCCAGTTGAGCTAGAGGCCCGCCGGTCGCTCGGGAGCGGCGGCTGCGGGTCAGCCTACGCGCGCGGCGTTCCCGGCGGGGTCCGTGCCCGTGCCGGTGTGACCAGCCTCTCGGGCGCCCGGAGGGCAGCCTACGGCGGGCACGAGAGCGCGGCAGCGGATGTCTCGATCTCCGAGAGATCGCGTGACGATTCGTCCCCCGCGTTGCGCGACGCCCCCCGGTGCTGCTTCGGTGGAGAGGTCGCGTACCCGACGAGAGGAGCAATCGTGCTCACCGTGACGGACAACGCCCGCACCGCCGTCGAGTCGCTGGCCCAGCAGGCCGGCGTCCCCAGCGAGGGAGGGCTGCGTATCGCGCAGTCGGCCGAGCAGCCGGGGAACTTCGAGCTCGCGCTCGTCCCCGCACCCCAGCCCGACGACTCCGTCGTCGACGACTCCGGCGAGACCAAGGTCTTCGTCGACAACGAGGCGGCGTCAGCCCTGGCGACGCTGCAGCTCGACGCCGAGCCCTCCACGGAGGGCCCGGGATTCGTGCTCACGCCCCAGCAGGCCTGAGCTCTCTGCTCCTGGCCGGCGGCGGGCTTCCCTCGCGGGGGGCCCGCCGTCGTGCTGTCCGGGGTGCGGGTGGGTCAGCCGCGGACCCACGCCAGGCCCCGCGCGGCCACGAGGACGCCGTCGGGACGTTCGACCACGACCATCAGCACGTCGGCGCAGGCCCGGCACCGCACCACCCAGCCCATCGGATGGCCGAACACCGCCGCCCGCGCCAGCACGGCGACGTCGCCGCACCCGGCGCACCGCCCGGTCGCGACCGTGACGTCCAGCGCCCAGGCCCCGGCGAGCGGCCCCGCGAGGACGTTCCCGTCGAGCGCCATCACGCACCTCCGAAGCGTTCGGTCCGGACCAGGCTGGGATCGTGCCCGGCATCGAGCAGGAGCCCCGCGGCCGTCTCCACGAAGCCGGTCGGCCCGCAGACGAACACGCGCGGGCGGTCGTCCGGCGGGATCACGTGCGTCGCGACGTCGTCGGCCGAGAGCCGGCCCGCCGGACGGGCGTCGCCCGGCGACGTCTCACGGGTGTGGATCCAGGTGGCCCGCACGCCGGGGGCCGTCGACAGCTCGTCGGCCCAGAAGGCGTCCGCCGCCGTGCGCACCGAGCACAGCAGGCGGAACGGGGCGTGGGAGCCGGACGCCGTCCGCGCCCGCACCATCGCCGCGAGCGGCACGACGCCGGATCCTCCCGCGACGAGCTGCACCGGGCCGACGTCGTCGGGGCGCCAGACGAAGAACCCGCCCAGCGGGCCGCGGACCTCCATCTGGTCACCCACCTGCGCGTCGTCGACCAGGTAGCCCGAGACCTCGCCGTCGGCCACGCGGTCCACCGCGAGCTCCACGACCTCGTCCCGGCCGACCCGCGCCAGGGAGTACGACCGCACCGCCTGGTACCCGTCCGGGGCGGTGAGCCGCAGGTCGACGTGCTGCCCGGCGACGGCACCGGTGAAGCCGGGGGCGGCCAGGATCAGCGCGCGGGCGCTCGCGGTGAGACGTTCGGCGGCGACGACCTGTGCGACGTGCCAGACGGTCACGAGTACCGCTGCTCCGACCAGGGGTCGCCGTACAGGTGGTAGCCGTTCTGCTCCCAGAAACCCGGCTCGTCGTGCTCGTGCAGCGTCAGCCCGCGCAGCCACTTGGCGGACTTCCAGAAGTACAGGTGCGGGACGAGCAGCCGCACGGGGCCACCGTGCACCGGCGCCAGCGGCTCGCCCTCGTACTCGTGAGCCACCCACGCCCGGCCGTCCAGCAGGTCGTCCAGGGGCAGGTTGGTCGTGTACCCGCCGGACGAGTGCGCGACGACGAAGTCCGCACCGGTCTCGACGTCCTCGAAGAACGCGTCCACCGGGACGCCGCGCCACTTCGTGTCGTGCTTGGACCAGCGGGTCACGCAGTGGATGTCGACCGTCACGTCCTCGGCGGGCATCTCCTGCAGCGCCGCCCAGTCCCAGCGGTGCTCGGTGCCGGACTCCGTGCGGACCGTCAGCTCCCACCGCGACTCGTCGACGTTCGGGGTGGGCCCCGTCGACAGCACCGGGAAGTCTGCCGTCAGATGCTGCCCGGGCGGCAGTGGGCGGTCGGGCTCGGGGCGACGCCCGCCGAAGCCTCGGGTGAACACGGCCATGGCGGCCTCCTGGTGTCGTGGTCCGCTGCCTCGGCCAGTCTCGCGCGGTGCGGCGGACGGCGCGCGGCGAGCCGATGGCGCACACGGCGGATCTGCGACAGGGTGTCGACGACGCCGCGAGACCCGTGGCGGACGGAGGTGACCGGTGTCTGCACGAGGACCAGGACAGGGAGCGGCTCGCCGCGCCCAGCACAGCTCTGGGCTGCGCGCGCTGGCGCGCGGCGGGTACGTCGCCTCGGGGGTCCTGCACCTGCTGATCGGCTGGCTGGCGATCCGGCTGGCGCTCGGCTCCTCCTCCGGCAGCGCCGACGAGTCCGGCGCCTTCCAGCAGCTCGCGAGCGCTCCGGGCGGGCCCCTGGCCCTCTGGGCGGTGACCCTCGGGTTCGCCGCTCTCGCGCTGTGGCAGCTCGCGGAGGCCGTCGTCGGCGTCCCCGGCGTGGAGGACGCGAAGGCGGCCGGCGCCCGCGTCAAGGCCGCCGGCAAGGGCGTCCTCTACGGCGTCCTGGCCTTCTCGGCGGCGCGCTACGCCACGGGCGACGGCGGGGGAGGCGGTCAGCAGGAGAGCCTGACCGCGACGCTCCTGCAGGCGCCGGCCGGTCGCTGGCTCGTCGTCGCGGTCGGCCTGGCGGTCGTCGGTGTCGGCGTCTTCCACGTGGTCAAGGGGTGGCGTACGACGTTCCTCGAGGACCTGCGCGGCACCGGCGGCGGGAAGGTCGCCACCGCCGTCGTCCGCCTGGGCCAGGTGGGCTACGTGGCCAAGGGGGTGGCGCTCGCGGTGCTGGGCGGGCTGTTCGTCACGGCCGGGGTCACGCACGACGCGGACAAGGCGGGCGGGCTCGACGACGCGTTGCAGACGATCCGGGACCAGCCGTTCGGCACGGCGCTGCTCCTGGTGACCGGCGTCGGCATCGCCGCCTACGGCGCCTACTCCTTCGCCCGGGCCCGGTACGCGCGGCTCTGACGGCCCCGTCGGGGCGGGCCGCCGGCCTCAGGGGGAGACCGGACCCACGATCCAGGTGGCCCCGAGGGCGAGGCAGCCGAGCGTGACGAGCGCGAAGACGACCACCCACACGATGCCCGGCACTCCGGTGAGCCGCCCGAGCTGGTCGGCGTCGGAGGAGCGTGCCCGGCCCCGGGCCCGCTGCGCCTGCAGCTCGAGGACGGGCCGCACCGCGCCGAGCAGGAGGAACCAGGTCACCGCGTAGGCGACGGCAGACTGCGTCGCGGGCTCCAGCCACCAGGAGACCCCGACGAGCGCGGCCCCGCTGACGAGCACCGACCATAGCCCGAACCAGTTGCGGATCTTGAGCAGCAGCAGCGCCAGGAGCACCACGAGCAGCCACAGCAGCCCGACGGCGTAGCCGGCCCGCAGCAGCCAGGCGGCACCGAGGCCGACCAGTCCCGGGCCCACGTACCCGGCGAACGCCGTGAGGACCATCCCGAGCCCGCGGGGCCGTCCGGCCGTGACGGTCAGGCCCGAGGTGTCCGAGTGCAGGCGGATGCCGTCGAGCCGGCGCCCGGTGAGCATGGCGACGACGGCGTGGGCGCCCTCGTGCGCGATCGTCACCACGTGCCGGGCCACCCGCCAGACGGGCCCCACCACCACGACGGCGAGCGCCACCAGGGCGACGGCGAGCACGACCGTCTGGTCCGGCGGGTCCACCGGGGTGGTGGCCGCGGTCCAGATCTGCCCGAGCACGTCACCGACGGTCGCGAAGAAGTCGTCCACGCGGCACATTGCACCATGCCCGTCTGGGAACCCGTCGGGTCCCGGCCCGGGTGCCTGTGGGGTGTGTCATAGGCGCGTTCGCCCTCTGGCGTGCCACAATGTGGTCGAGAGGGCGGCGCGATCCCGCGCGCCCCACGTCGTGGAGATCCCCCCGGATTACGTGCGGCGGACCCCGACCCGGGCGTCGTCCGACGCCCCAGAGAGGCATCTTCCTTGACTTCCTTTGCCGATTTCGGCCTGCCGACCCCTGTCGTGAAGCACCTGACGGACGCCGGCATCACCACCCCCTTCCCCATCCAGGCGGCATCCCTGCCGGACACGCTCGCCGGCAAGGACGTGCTCGGCCGCGGCCGGACCGGCTCTGGCAAGACGCTCGCGTTCTCGCTGCCGGCCGTGACCGAGATCGCCCGGCAGAAGGCCGCGGCGAAGGCCGCCGGCCGCCGCGCGCTGCGCAGTGCCGCGCCGATGGCACTGGTGCTGTGCCCCACCCGTGAGCTCGCCAACCAGATCGACGCCGTGATGAAGCCCATCGCGGAGGCGCTCGGTCTGCGCACGACGACGATCTTCGGCGGTGTCGCCCAGTCGCGCCAGGTGACGGCCCTCAACCAGGGCGTGGACATCGTCATCGCCTGCCCGGGCCGGCTCGAGGACCTGCTCAACCAGCGGCTCCTCACGCTCGACGACGTCGCGATCACGATCCTCGACGAGGCCGACCACATGGCCGACCTCGGGTTCCTGCCGGGCGTGAAGCGGATCATGGACCGCACGCCCCGCGAGGGCCAGCGACTGCTGTTCTCGGCCACGCTGGACAACGGCGTGGACGTGCTGGTCAAGCGCTACCTGAAGAACCCGGTCACCCACTCGGTGGACGACGCCGCCGCCCCGCCGCCGCAGATGACGCACCACATCCTCGCCGTGGCCGACAAGGAGGCGAAGAAGCAGGTCGTGCACCAGCTCGCCCAGGGCACCGGCCGCCGGGTGCTGTTCATGCGGACCAAGCACCAGGCGAAGAAGCTCGCCAAGCAGCTCACCGCCGCCGGTGTGCCGGCGGTGGACCTGCACGGCAACCTCGGCCAGGGCGCGCGCGAGCGCAACCTCGCCGCCTTCTCCTCCGGCGACGTCCGGGTCATGGTCGCCACGGACATCGCGGCGCGCGGCATCCACGTCGACGAGGTCGAGCTCGTGGTGCACGTCGACCCGCCCGCCGAGCACAAGGCGTACCTGCACCGCTCCGGCCGCACGGCCCGCGCGGGTTCCGTCGGCGACGTCGTCACGGTCATGCTCCCCGAGGAGCGCGGTGACGTCCGTGACCTGACCCGCAAGGCCCGCATCACCGCGCGTCCGCAGCCGGTCGCCCCGGGCGACCCCGTCGTCGCGGCGCTCGTCGGTGAGGTCGCCGCGTACGTCAAGCCGGCCCCGCCGGTCGAGCAGCAGCAGCAGCCTCGCAAGAAGCCGCAGGGGCAGGGCTCCGGGGGTCGCCAGGGCGGCGGTCGCGCCGGGCAGGGCGCCGGGTCCGCAGGGTCCGCAGGGTCTTCTGGAGGCGGCCGCAACCGTCGTCGGCGCCGGGGTGGCCAGGGCGGCGGTCGTCCCGGTCAGGGCGTCGCGCAGGGCGCCGGGTCGGCCGGGTCGTCCGGTGGCCGTTCCCGCGGTCGCCGCTGAGGCGGACGCCGGACGGGAACACCGCTCGCGTGACCGCTGTTGACCGGGACATGACGTATGAGGTGTCCAAGAGCGAGGACGAGTGGCGCGTCGAGCTGTCGCCGCAGGAGTTCACGGTGCTGCGCCAGGCGGGCACCGAACGGGCCTGGACCGGTGAGCTGCTCGACGAGCAGCGCGAGGGTGTCTACCGGTGTCGTGCGTGCGGCAACGAGCTGTTCCGCAGCGAGTCGAAGTTCGACTCGCACTGCGGCTGGCCGTCGTTCTACACGCCGTTGGCGGGGGACCGCGTCGAGCTGATCGAGGACCGCACGCTCGGCATGGTCCGCACGGAGGTCCGGTGCGCCCGCTGCGGCTCGCACCTGGGCCACGTGTTCGACGACGCGCCCCAGACGCCGACCGGCGACCGGTTCTGCATGAACTCGGTCAGCCTGACCTTCGAGCCCGGCACCGACTGAGCGCCCGGAGCCGACGCCGGCACGGGAGAGCCGGTCTCACGTCCCGAGGGTCGGGGGACCGGCTACCGTCGTGCCATGAGCGTCGAGACCACCGCCGTCCCCGACCGGCTCGTGAACCTGCGCGACGTCGGTGCCGCCTCGCCGCTGCTGCGCACCGACGCGCTGCTGCGGTCGGACGCGCCGCGCGCTGGTGACGTCGCGCCCTCCGAAGTGGCGTGGCCGCCGCGCACCGTGCTCGACCTGCGGGACGCCGACGAGTCGGCCGAGCCGCACCCGCTCCGCGGCGTCGCGGACGTCGTGGCCCTGCCCGTCCTGACCGGGGCGACCACCCGGGCCGGGAGCGGGACGCAGCCCGTCCCCTTCGACCTGGGTCGGCTGTATCTCGAGATGCTCGACGGTCCCGGGGCCGCGCACCTGGTCGCCGGGGTGCGGGCCGTCGCCGAGGACACGCTCCCCGTGCTGGTGCACTGCACCGCGGGCAAGGACCGGACCGGCGTCCTGGTGGCGCTCGTCCTGGACCTCGTGGGTGTGGACCGGGCGAGCATCGTGTCGGACTACGTGCGTACCGACGCGAACATGCCGCAGGTGCTGCTCCGCGCCCGGGCGACGGCCCGGGCGCCGCGGCGGGACACGCACGTGGTCGCGGCCCTGCCGCCCGAGCTCCTCACATCGCCGGCGCACGCCGTCGAGGCGGTGCTCGACGTCCTGGCGGCCCACGACGACGGAGCCGTGGGCTGGTTCACCGCGCACGGCGGCGACGTGGCGACGCTCAGTGCGCTGCGCGAGCGTCTGCGGCGCTGAGGTGCGCCGCGCCCTGCTGGCTGCCGAGCCAGGCCACGACGTCGGACGAGTAGCTGTTCAGCAGTCGGGCGAGCTCGGCGACGTCGTCCTTCTCCCACCGGGACAGGGCGGACTCGAGCATCGTGACGCGGGCGTCGCGGGCGTGCTGGAAGCGGCGGGCGCCGTCGTCGGTGAGCGTGATCTGCTGCCCGCGCGTGTCCTCGGGATCGGTCTCGCGGTGGACGAGGCCGAGCTCGGCGAGGCGGCTGAGCTGCCGCGACACGGTGGCGCGTCCGACGCCGAAGTGCGCGGCGAGGTCGGAGCCGCGGGTGCCCGGGTGCATGGCGATGTGCGCGAGCAACGGGTAGGCGGACGCCTCCAGCTCGGGGTGGATCAGGCGAGCGGTCTGCGCCGAGGTGGACTGTGCCCGCCGGATGAGGACGCGCACCTCACGCTCGAGGGCGCCGAACGGGTCGGTCTGCGGGTCCGGCGGTGCGGTGAGAGGGGCGGCGTCGTGCATGGCCCCATCATGGCCCTCCCCGGAAGCGTCCGGGGCCCTCTGCGGGTCACGATTTGGTCAGAGGGCCCTCCCAGGCGGGTGAAATAGCCCCGTAGGCTCGCCCCATGACCGTGTCAGCGCTGCATCGTGTCCCTGAACCCGCCCCCGTCCCGGCCCCCGGCACGCCGGGCTGGATGCGTCCTCTCCCCGGGACGGGCCTGACCGTCAGCGCGGTCTGCGCCGGCGGCAGCCCGCTCGGGTCGATGCCCGGGGTCTTCGGGTACGAGGTCGCCGCCGAGCGCGCCGTGGAGACCGTGCTCGCGGTGCTGGAGTCCCCGGTGCGGTTCCTCGACACGGCCAACGGGTACTCCGACGGCGAGAGCGAACGGCGGATCGGCCGCGGTCTCGCCGCGTACCGCGAGCGCCACGGAGCCCTGCCCGACGACGTCGTGGTCGCGACCAAGGTGGACCCGCGCGACGGCGACTACTCCGCCGACCGGGTGCGCCGTTCGGTGGACGAGTCCCGCGAGCGCCTCGGCCTGGACCGCCTGCCGCTGGTGCACCTGCACGACCCCGAGAACTTCGACTTCGCGGAGCTGACCGCGCGCGGTGGTGCGCTGGACGCGCTGCTGGCGCTGCGCGAGTCCGGTGAGGTCGGGGCCGTCGGGCTCGCCGGCGGGCCGGTCCCCGAGATGCGGCGGTACCTGGACCTCGGTGTCTTCGACGTGCTGCTGGTCCACAATCGGTGGACGCTCGTGGACCGCTCGGCCGGGTCGTTGGTCGCCGCGGCGGCGGCGCGGGGCACGGGCGTGCTGAACGCCGCGGTCTACGGTGGCGGCATCCTGGCGCAGCAGACGCCGTCGGCGGACCGGCCGAGCGCGACGCGCTACGGCTACCGCGAGGCGCCGCCCGAGACCCTCGCCGCCGTCGACGGGCTGCGGGAGCTGTGCGCCCGCCACGGCACCACGCTGGCGACGGCGGCGCTGCAGTTCTCGGTGCGCGACCCGCGGGTGGCGTCCACGATCGTGGGCGTCTCGCGGCCGGACCGGGTGGCGCAGACCCTGGCGGCCTGCGCGGCCCCGCTGCCCGAGGACTTCTGGGCCGAGGTGGAGGCCCTGCTGCCCGGGCCGCAGGCCTGGCTCGACGGAGCCTGACCGGCGGCCGGGCCCGGCACGGGACTCAGCTCTCGGCGTCGGCCCGAGCGGCCAGGTCCCGGGTCTGCTGGATTCCGGAGCGTTCCCCGAGCGGGATCTCGCGGATGAAGCAGATCGCGACGAGGGCGACCAGCGCCATCGGCACCGCGATGAGGAAGATCCCTGTGATGCCGTCCGTGTAGGCGCCGGCGACGACGTCGACCACGGGCGCGGGGAGCTGCGACATGTCCGGGACGGCGCCGGCGGAGTCCCCGACGGCGGACGCGGGGACGCCGAGCCGGGCCAGGCCCGCGGCGATGCCGTCCTTGACGTTCAGTGCGAGGACCGCGCCCAGGACGGAGACGCCGACGGAGCCGCCGAGGGAGCGGAAGAAGGCCACGGTGGCGGTGCCAGCGCCCATCTCCCGCACGTCGAGGGTGTTCTGCGTGGCGAGCACCAGGTTCTGCATGAGCGCACCGACGGACAGCCCGAGCCCGAACAGGTAGACGGAGATGAGGACGAAGCTGGTGTCCGTCCCGATGGTCGACATCCCGAGCAGGGACAGGGTCAGCACCGCGGCGCCGCCGACCATGATCGCCTTGTAGCGCCCGGTGCGCGAGATGATCCGGCCGAGCACGATGCCGCCGATCATGGTCCCGACCACCATCGGGATGGTCTGCAGGCCGGCCTCGGTGGGGGTCTTGCCACGGGCGAGCTGCAGGTACTGCGACAGGAACACCGCGGTGCCGAACATGGCCACGCCGACGGCAGCGGAGGCGACGATCGACAGCACGAAGGTGCGGTTGCGGAAGAGGTGCAGCGGGATGATCGGCTCGGCCACGTTCCGCTCGACGACGACGGCCGCCGCGAGCGAGAGGACTGCGGCACCGACCATCGCGGCGGTCTGCCACGAGGCCCACGCGAACTGGTCGCCCGCGAAGGTGACCCAGACCAGCAGCAGCGCGACGCCGAGGGCGATGAGCGTGGCGCCGAGGTAGTCGATGGTGACCTTGCGCTGGGCACGGGCCGGCAGGTGGAGCGTCTTCTGGAGCACGACGAGGGCGGCGACCGCGAAGGGCACGCCGACGAAGAACGTCCAGCGCCAGCCGAGGAACGAGTCGGTGATGACGCCGCCGAGGAGCGGGCCGCCGATCTGCGCCACGGCCATGACGCCGCCCATGAGGCCCATGTACTTGCCGCGCTCGCGCGGGCTGATGATGTCGGACATCAGCACGGTCGCCAGCGACATGAGCCCACCGGCGCCGACGCCCTGCAGGGCGCGGAACGCGATGAGCGTCGTCATGTCCTGGGAGAACCCGGCGGCCGCGGCCGAGACCACGGTGATGACGAGTGCGACCTGGATGAGCACCTTGCGGTTCGTCAGGTCGGCCAGCTTGCCCCACAGCGGTGTGGAGATCGTCATCGTCAGCAGCATGGCCGTGACGACCCACGTGTAGGAGTGCTGCGAGCCGCCGAGGTCCGCGACGATGCGTGGGAGCGCCGTCGAGGTGATCGTGGTGGCGAGGAGCGAGACGAAGACGCCGAGCAGGATGCCGGAAAGCGCCTCGAGCGTCTCGCGCCGGCTCATGGCCGGGTTGCTGTCGGCCAGCGCGTCGACGAGCGGGGCGTCCGGCTCGCTCGCCGCGGTGGAGCGGGTGGTGTCGGTCATCGGGGCGGGGCCTCCTGAGAAACGGTGCTGATGGCGGCCGCGACGTTGCGGATCTGGGTGATGGCGTCGTCGAGGTCGTCGGCGGACCAGTCCGCGAAGGCCTCGTGGACGAAGTCGTCGAAGTAGCGGTCGGACTCGGTGGCGAACGCGAGCCCGGCGTCGGTGAGCTCGAGCGTCCGCGCCCTGCGGTCGGCGGTGTCGACCGTGCGCCGGACGTACCCGGCGTCGACGAGCGCGCCGACCTGCCGACTGGCGACGGAGGCGTCGACGCGCAGGATCTCCGCGACCTCGCAGAGCTGCATCTCGCCGCGGGCCCGCAGGATGCGCACGACGGCCAGGCCGGAGCGTGGCCAGTCGAGGTCGCGCGCGACCCGTGCGGCGGCCTCGCGCTGGGCGCGCCCCAGCGACTCCAGGGCGGCGACGAGCGCGGTGGAGGCGCCTGTGGTCACGATGACTCCTTTCGTTGCCGCGAGAAACAGTATGATGGATGCTTGCGTCAAGCAAGTAGTTCACCGATTCATTCCCGCACGACGACGGCGGCCCGCCTCCGGGAAGGAAGCGGGCCGCCGTCGTCGTGGTCGCACGGGGGCTCAGGCGCGGTGGCGCACCTCCTCGGTCATGTCCTCCAGCTCTCTGCCCTTGGTCTCGGAGACCTTGAACCAGATGAAGAAGAAGGACAGCACCGCGAACAGCCCGTACATCCCGTACGGCACGGCCGGCCCGAACGTCGAGAGCATCGGCGGGAACGTCAGCGTGATCGTGAAGTTCGCCAGCCAGTTGGCCGCCGCGCCGACACCGAGCGCCGCGGCGCGGATCCGGTTGGGGAACATCTCGCCGAGCATCACCCACATCAGCGGGCCCCAGGTAGCGCCGAAGAAGACCACGAAGGCGTTGGCCGCGACCAGCGCGATCGTCCCCCACGGGTCGCCCAGGGACAGCGTCGACTCGCCTGCGGCGTCGACCGTGGTCGTGCCCTGCGTGAAGACCGCGGCCATGGTCAGCAGCGACACCGCCATACCCGCCGAACCGATGAGCAGCATCGGACGGCGGCCCACCTTGTCGATGAGGGCGATCGCGATGAACGTCACGGCGATGTTCGTCACGGACGTGATCGTGGAGACCAGGAACGCCTGCGACTCGTCGAAGCCGACCGCCTGCCACAGCGTCGTCGAGTAGTAGAAGATGATGTTGATCCCCACGAACTGCTGGAAGATCGCCAGCAGGATGCCGACCCAGACGATCGACTTCAGGCCCAGGAAGCCCTGGCCGCGCAGGGTGCTCCGCTCGGCGTTCTTCTCGTCGACGGCGATCGAGCGCTTGATCTCGGAGATCCGGTCGTCGACGTCCTCGTCCGGCCCGAGCACCGAGGCGAGCACGCTGCGCGCCTCACCCACGTCACCCTTGGCGACCAGGTAGCGCGGCGACTCCGGCATGCGGAGCGCCAGCAGCCCGTAGACGACGGCCGGGACCGCCTCGACGAAGAACATCCACCGCCAGGCCTCCCAGCCCAGCCACAGCTCCTCCGACGCGCCGCCCGCCGTGTTCGCGAGGATCTGGTCGCTGAGCAGCGCGCCGAAGATGCCCACGGTGATGGCGAGCTGCTGCAGCGAGGCCAGGCTGCCGCGGATGGACGCCGGGGAGATCTCGGCGATGTACGCCGGCGCGATGACCGACGCGATGCCGATGCCGATGCCGCCCAGGAACCGCCACAGCGACAGGTCCAGCGCGGTCCAGGCCAGGGCCGACATCACCGCGGAGAACAGGAACAGCGCGGAGCCCAGGAGCATGACCTTGACGCGACCGATGCGGTCCGCCAGGCGGCCGGCGCCCCAGGCGCCGAGTGCGCAGCCGAGCAACGCGACCGCCACCACCAGTCCGGTCACCGTCGCCTCGAGCTCGAACTCTCCCTCGATCGCCGACACGGCGCCGTTGATGACGGACGAGTCGAAGCCGAACAGGAAGCCGCCGACGGCGGCGGCGACCGACAGGCCGATCGCCTTGCGGTGCGCCGTGCGCGCTCCGTCGCTGGTGGGTGCAGATGAGGTCATCGCAGAACTCCTCCCGGGTCCCGGTCCTGGGGCCGTCCCTGGTGATGCTAAGAGCGATGGCGTGAGCGGGCACGGCGAACGACGCAGCGCACCTGCGAGACTGGGCGGGTGACCGACCGACCCAGGTTCCGCCGCCCCGCGATGCTCGACCCGCGCGACGCCGACGCCCTGCCCGGAGCGCTCGACCCGGCCCGCCGTGACGAGGTCGCGCACACCACCGCCCGCGCCGTCGTCCACCGGGCACGCGCCGCCGAGGATCCCGAGGTGGTCGCCCGTCTCGTCCGGCTCGTGGAGCGCGAGGGCCTGGACGTCGTCGCCGAGCTCTGGTCCGACGCCGCGCCCGCCACACTGCCCGGTGCCCTGTGGCGGCTGTATGCCCTGCGCGAGTGGGTCCGCCGCGACCCGAGGACCGTCGGGCTGCGGTACCGGCTCGGCGTGGACGCCGCGCCCGTGCGCGAGGTGGTCGCCGGCGTCCCGCGCCCGCCCACGCCGTCGGACCTGCGCGAGCTCGCGGACACCGTGCTGTCCGGGGTCTATGCCGGAGATCTCGCCGTCGCCCTCGAACGTGCTGCGGCCTTCTGCCACATCCTGGCGACCGGGGCGGCCCACGACGCGGACGCCCGGGAGGTCGCCGACCCGGACGCGGCCGCCCGCATGACGAGGGGCGCCGCCGACCTGGTGGGCACCGCCGGGGAGCTCGAGCACGCGGCGGCGCTCTGGCGTGCGGGTTCGCTCGACTGAGGGTCAGGCCCTTACGATGGAAGGGCGGCGTCGGGCCGCGGTAGCCCCGGGCTCCATCTTCAGCCGCTACGAGCGGCCACGCGCCGAGAGGCGCTCCCGGTCCGGCGTCGCACTCTTCTCCCGTCACGGTGCCGTGCCGCTCCGCAGACGGATTTAGCCCGGCCGCGAGGCGGGATCTACTCTGTGACTGACCGAGCGTCCTTCCTCACCGGGAGCCCCCGTGCGCCTGCGCCTCACTCCGCGCGACACCACCTTCTTCGACCTGCTGGCCGTCCTCGCCGGCCACACCGTCACCGGTGCCACGCTGCTCGCCGAGCTCCTCGGTGCCTCCCGCACCGAGCGCGAGGCGATCGTCGAACGTCTCACCGAGGCCGAGCACGAGGCCGACGAGGCGACGCACTCGATCATGCGGCGGCTCAACAAGACGTTCGTGACCCCGTTCGGCCGTGACGAGATCTACAGCCTCGCCTCCGCGCTGGACGACTGCATGGACGCCATGGACGAGGCCGGGCACCTCATCGTCCTGTACAAGATCGACGAGCTGCCGATGGCGGTCTCCGAGCAGATCCAGGTGCTGCTGCGCTGCGCCGAGCTCACGGCCGACGCGATGCCGCGCCTGCGCAAGCTCGACGAGCTCCCCGAGTACTGGGTCGAGATCAACCGGCTCGAGAACCAGGGCGACAAGCTGCACCGCACCCTGCTCGCCCACCTGTTCGACCGGGTGACCGACCCGATCCTGCTGATCAAGCTCAAGGAGGTCGTCGACATCCTGGAGGAGGCCACCGACGCCTTCGAGAGAGTGGCGAACCTCGTCGAGACGATCGTGCTCAAGGAGTCGTGAGCGTGGAGCTCGCCCTCGTCGTCGTCGTGATCGTCGTCGCCCTCGGCTTCGCGTACACGAACGGGTTCCTCGACGCGGCGAACTCCGTGGCGACCTCCATCTCCACGCGGGCGCTGACCCCGCGGATCGCCGTCGCGATGGCCGCCGCGATGAACTTCGTCGGAGCCCTGCTGGGCACCGCGGTCGCCGAGACCATCGCCACCTCGATCGTGGACCTCGACGGCGCCGCGCCGGTCGACGCGCTCGTCGTGCTGCTCAGCGCGCTCCTCGGGGCGGTGGCGTGGAACCTCGTGGCCTGGTGGTTCGGGATGCCGACCTCGTCGACCCACGCGCTGGTGGGAGGTCTCCTGGGCGCCGGGCTCGCCGGCGGGATGGTGGTCCACGCCGAGCAGGTGCTCGACCGGATCGTCCTGCCCCTGCTGATCTCCCCGGTGGTCGGGTTCGTCGGGGCGTTCGGCCTGATGATCGCGGTGCTGTGGATCTTCCGGCACGCGGCGCCGTCGCGCGTGAACCGACGCTTCCGCATCGCCCAGACGGCGTCCGCCGCGGCGGTGGCCCTCGGGCACGGGCTGCAGTCGGCCCAGAAGACGATGGGCGTCATCTGGCTGGCGCTGCTGACCGTCGGCGCCGTCACGCCCGTGGCCGAGATCCCGCTGTGGGTCAAGCTGCTGGCCGCCACCGCCATGGCGGCGGGCACCTACGCGGGCGGATGGCGCATCATGCGCACCCTCGGCCGGCGCATCATCGAGATCGACCCGGCGCGAGGCTTCGTGGCGGAGTCCGTCTCCGCGATCGTGCTCTACATCAGCTCGATCGTGCTGCACGCCCCGGTGTCCACCACGCACACGATCACGGCGGCGATCGTCGGCGTGGGGTCCACGCGACGGCTCTCGGCCGTGCGGTGGGGCGTGGCCCGCACCATCGCCGTGTTCTGGCTCCTCACCGCACCGGCCGCCGGCCTCCTCGCCGCGCTGATCACCGTGGGCGTGCTCGGGGTCGTCGGCTAGAACACCGGCGGCGCGACCCGCTCGGCCGCGACCACCCGCGGACCCTTGCCCGTCGTGGCGACGTGGGCGACCAGCGCCTCTCCCGGCTCCAGGTAGGGGTCGCGGCGTGGCAGGGCGTTCGCCACGGCGCGGCGCGAGTGCTGCCCGAGGACGTCCAGGACCGTGGGCAGCACCGGACGGTGGGTGCACAGCACCGCCGACCGTCCGGCCTCGAGCAGGTCGCGGACCGCCGCCGCGACCCGCGCGGGAGAACGCTCGTGCTGCGCCTCGCCCAGGTTGTCGCTGTACTCCGGGCGGACCCCGGACGCCCGGACGTACGGGTCGATCGTCGTCGCGCACCGTTCCCAGCGGCTGGAGACCACCGAGTCCACCCCGTACGCCGCCAGCACCGGCACCAGCGCGGCGGCCTCGGCGTGGCCGACGGGCGTCAGCGGCCGCTCCTGCTCCTGGCCGTACCAGGCGGCGCGGGGCAACGCCCGGCCGTGCCGCACGATCACCACGGCGTGCGTGGCGAGGTGGCCGTCCCGGGCGGCCTCCAGGAGGGCCTCGAGCGGGCCGCGGTCCGTCGGACGCGTGAGCCGTTCGGCGGCGTCGTCGGCGTCCACCCACTCCGTCCGGTCGATCTCGTGCTTGTCGACGGGCGCCACGGGGTTCCGGGCGGCGAGCGGGTGCGTGTCGTGGGTGGCGCTCGCGCGTCGTGCCGCCCAGTAGTGCACCCGCTTCACGCGGCCCTCCGGCGTGAGGTACTGCAGCCCGGGCAGGGGCAGCCCGAGGACCACGGGGCGACCGGTCTCCTCGGTGACCTCGCGCACCGCCGTCGTGGCCAGGGACTCGCCCTCCTCGTGCTTGCCCTTGGGCCACGACCAGTCGTCGTAGCGGGGCCGGTGGACCAGCTGGACCTGGATCCTCGCGTGCCGCGTCCGCCACACGAGAGCGCCGGCCGTCTCGATGACGGGGGCGTGCTGGACCGAGGTGGCGCCGAGCGGGTCGACGAAAGGTGTCGCGGTACGGAGCGGGCGGGGGGACTGCGCGGCGGAGCTCATCGCGTCGGCGTCAGCGGGTCATGCTGGGACGACGGCGGTGGCGCCGGACGAGCCGCGACTGCAGGTCCACCAGGGGCTCGCCCTCGGGCCCCGTGGCCCGGACCCACGTCCCGTCGGGCTGCAGGTGCCAGGAGGCGGTCTCGTCGGACATCGACTCGTTCATCAGCTCCAGCAGCTCGAGGACCTGGTTCTCGTCGCTGATGCGCACGAGTGCCTCGACGCGGCGGTCCAGGTTGCGGTGCATGAGGTCGGCCGACCCGATGAAGACCTCCGGCCCGGTCTCGGGGCCCTCCCCGATGGCCGGGCCCGCCGAGTTCGCGAAGGCGAAGATGCGGGAGTGCTCCAGGAACCGGCCCAGGAGGGACCGCACCCGGATGTTCTCGCTGAGGCCCGGCACCCCCGGACGCAGGGCGCAGATGCCCCGCACCACCAGGTCGACCTTGGCCCCCGCCTGCGACGCGCGGTACAGCGCGTCGATCGTCTCCTCGTCGACGGCGGAGTTGACCTTGATCCTGACCCATGCCTCGTGCCCGGCGCGGGCGGCGGCCGCCTCCCGGTCGATGCGCTCGACGAGACCCGAGCGGACGGTGCGCGGCGCGACCAGCAGCCGGTGGAACTTCGACCGGGGGGCGTAGCCGGACAGCTGGTTGAACAGCCGTGTCAGGTCCTGCCCGACGTCGGGGTCGCAGGTGAGCAGCCCGTGGTCGGTGTACAGCCGGGCGGTCTTGGGGTGGTAGTTGCCGGTGCCGACGTGGCAGTAGCGCCGCAGGCCGTCCGACTCCTGGCGGACCACCAGCGACAGCTTGCAGTGGGTCTTCAGGCCCACGATGCCGTAGACCACGTGCACGCCCGCCTGCTCCAGCTTGCGTGCCCAGGAGATGTTCGCCTGCTCGTCGAAGCGTGCCTTGATCTCGACCAGCGCGAGCACCTGCTTGCCGGCCTCGGCGGCGTCGATGAGCGCGTCCACGATGGGGGAGTCGCCGGAGGTGCGGTAGAGCGTCTGCTTGATCGCCAGCACCTTCGGGTCGGCGGCCGCCTGCTCGAGGAAGGTCTGCACCGACGTGGAGAACGAGTCGTACGGGTGGTGCAGCAGCACGTCGCGCTCACGGATCGCGCCGAAGACGTCGCCGGGCATCGCGGACTCGACCTCCGCGAGCTGGCGGTGGGTGGTCGGGATGAACGGCGGGTAGTGCAGCTCCGCACGGTCGATGTCCGCGATGACGTTGAGCCCGGTGAGGTCCAGGGGGCCGTGCAGCTCGTAGACCTCCTCCTCCACGACGCCGAGCTCACGGACCAGCAGCTCGCGGATCCGCGGGGAGATGCCCTCGGCCAGCTCCAGGCGGACCGGCGGCCCGAACCGGCGACGCAGCAGCTCCTTCTCCATCGCCTGCAGGAGGTTCTCGGCGTCGTCCTCCTCGACCTCGACGTCCTCGTTGCGGGTCACGCGGAAGGTGTGGTGCTCGCGCACCTCCATGCCGGGGAACAGGTGGTCCAGGTGCTGGGCGATGACCTCCTCGAGGGGCACGAAGGACTTCTGCGTGCCACCCGCCTGGGTGGGTGTCGGCGCGCTGGGCCGGCCGCGGTCGTCGACGGCGATGAACCGGGGCAGCAGCGGCGGCACCTTGACGCGGGCGAAGTGCTCCTTGCCGGTCAGCGGGTTCTCCACCACGACGGCGAGGTTGAGCGACAGCCCGGAGATGTACGGGAACGGGTGCGCCGGGTCCACCGCCAGCGGCGTGAGGACCGGGAAGATGTGCTTGCGGAAGAACTTGTGCAGGCGCTGCTGCTCCTTGTCGAGCAGCTCGTCCCAGTGCACGATCGTGATGCCCTCGTCGGCGAGCGCCGGCTGGACGTCGGTGCGGAACACCGCGGCGTGGCGCTCCATCAGCCGGTGGGCGTTCTCCCCGATGCCCTCGAGCACCTCGCGGGGGTTCAGGCCCGACGCGGCGGTGACGGCGATGCCGGTGGCGATGCGGCGCTTGAGCCCGGCCACCCGCACCATGAAGAACTCGTCGAGGTTGGACGCGAAGATCGCCAGGAACCGGACCCGCTCCAGCAGGGGCATCGACGGGTCCTCGGCCAGCTCCAGCACGCGCTCGTTGAAGGCGAGCCAGCTCAGCTCCCGGTCGGCGAACCGGTCCGCGGGCAGCTCGGCCGGCTCCGCGGCGACCACGTCGGCCCGGAGCGCGCCGTCCTCCGCGTCCTCGGCGATGTGCTCGGCGATGTGGGCGGCGAGCTGGGGGTCCATGCGGCGTGGGCCTGCCTTCGCGGTGGTTCGGGTCTCGGTCGTGCCGGTGGTCGCCGCGGCGACGAACCGGCCGCGGGAGTCACGCCACCGGGCGGTGCGCGGGCTGGACGCAGTCATGAGGCCATGTTGGCACCGATTGATGAACGACGGGTGACGTGCCCGGGATCTCCGTGCCGTGTCCGCCGCTCAGGCGACGGGACCCGGTGCGTACTGGACGTCGGTCGCGGCGCGCTCGAAGCCCGCACGGTCGTAGGTCGCCAGGGCGGCGGCGTTGTCGCCGTCGACGTAGAGCACCGCGCGGGTGCAGCCGACGGTCGCGAGGTGGTGGAGCCCGGCGTCGGTCAGCAGCGCCCCGAGCCCTCGTCCCCGGGCGGCCGGGTCGACGCCCACGGCGTAGATCTCACCGTCGCGCGCACCGTCCGGCTGGTCGGTGGGGACCTTGGTCCACACCGAGCCGGCGAGCCGGCCGTCCGGTCCCTCCAGCAGCAGGAACCCGTCGGCGTCGAACCACGGCTCGGCCGTGCGGGCGTGCAGGTCGTGGACGGTGAGGCGGCCCTGCTCAGGGTGCTCCGCGAAGGCCTGCGCGTTGAGCGCCACCCAGGCCTCGTCGTCGGACCCGGGCCGGAACGGCCGGACGCGGTAGCCGGGGGGCGGCTGCGGCGCGGCGGTCGCCTGGTCCAACGGACCGTCGAGCGGCCGCGCCAGCAGGAGCAGCTCGCGGACGCTCTGGTAACCCCGGGCGGCGGCGAGCCCCTGGGCGGCGGGCAGGTCGCCGTGGGCCCACACGCGCAGGGGGACGCCACGCTGGCCGGGGGCGCCGGACCGGCCGGGCAGCCGGGCGTCGCGCTCGGCGGTGCGCACCAGCAGGGTGCCGATCCCGGTGCGCCGGTGGTCGGGGTGGACGACGAGCTCGGCGCTCGCGACGTCCCCGCCGCGGTCCACCTGCAGGTAGCCGGTGGTGGCACCGGTCTTGGTCTGCACCCGCACGTGGGTGAGGTCGTGCGCGTCCTCGCCGAGGCGGAGCAGCGGCTGCTCCGACAGCGGGGCGACGCCGTCGTGGGCGGAGGCCGCCGCGGCGAGCTCTCGCACGGCGTCCTGGGCGGTGGGGGTCAGGGGGCCGATCTCGATCGGGGCAGGGAAGCGCACCCGACCATCGAACCACGAGGTGGCGCGCCCCCGCCGGGACGCGCCACCTCGTCGTGCGGGCGGGCTCGGGTCAGTCCTGGGACGACCCGCCGGCCAGCCCCGCCTGGATCAGGCCCATCACCGAGGAGTCGGCGAGCGTCGTGGCGTCCCCGACCTCGCGGTTCTCGGCGACGTCGCGCAGCAGGCGGCGCATGATCTTGCCGGAGCGGGTCTTGGGCAGCTCGGCGACCACGAGGATGCGCTTCGGCTTGGCGATCGGCCCGATCTCCTTGGCGACGTGGTCGCGCAGCGTCTTCTCGATGCGGGCGGAGCCCTCGTCGGTGGCCGCCTCGTCGGCGTGCTCGCCACGCAGGATGACGAACGCGACCACCGCCTGCCCGGAGACCTCGTCCGCGGCGCCGACGACGGCGGCCTCCGCGACGAGCTCGTTGGACACCAGCGCCGACTCGATCTCGGTGGTGGACAGGCGGTGCCCGGAGACGTTCATGACGTCGTCGACCCGGCCGAGCAGCCAGATGTCGCCGTCCTCGTCCTTCTTGGCGCCGTCGCCCGCGAAGTAGATGCCGGGGAACCGGGACCAGTAGGTGTCCTTGAACCGCTGCAGGTCGCCCCAGATGCCGCGCAGCATCGACGGCCACGGCTCGGCGAGCACGAGGTACCCGCCGCCGCCGTCGGGCACGGGGTGCGCCTCGTCGTCGACCACGGTGGCGGCGATCCCGGGCAGCGGCACCTGCGCCGAGCCGGGCTTGGCCGCGGTGACGCCGGGCAGCGGGGAGATCATGATGGCGCCGGTCTCCGTCTGCCACCAGGTGTCCACGATCGGCGTGCGGTCGGAGCCGATGACGCGGCGGTACCACATCCAGGCCTCGGGGTTGATGGGCTCGCCCACGGACCCGAGCACGCGCAGCGAGGACAGGTCGAACTCGGCCGGGATCTCTTCGCCCCACTTCATGCACGCGCGGATCGCGGTCGGCGCCGTGTAGAAGATGGACACGCCGTACTTCTGGACGATCTCCCACCAGCGGCCCCGGTGCGGGGTGTCGGGGGTGCCCTCGTAGATCACCTGGGTGGCGCCGTTGAGCAGCGGGCCGTACACGATGTACGAGTGGCCGGTGACCCAGCCGATGTCGGCGGTGCACCAGTAGACGTCGGACTCGGCCTTGAGGTCGAACACGTATCTGTGCGTGAACGCCGTCTGGGTGAGGTAGCCGCCCGTGGTGTGCAGGATGCCCTTCGGCTTCCCGGTGGTGCCCGAGGTGTACAGGATGAACAGGGGGTGCTCGGCGTCGACCCAGGCGGGCTCGTGGAACGTGTCGGCGGCCTCGACGGCCTCGTGCCACCACACGTCGCGGCCCTCGGTCCAGGCGACCTCCTGCTCGGTGCGCCGCACGACGAGCACGTGCTCGACGGTCGTGGCCTCCTCGCCGACCTTCGGGACGAGCGCCTCGTCGACCGCGGGCTTGAGGGCGCTGGGCGCCCCGCGCCGGTACCCGCCGTCGGCCGTGATGACGAGCTTGGCGCCGGCGTCGGCGATCCGGCTGCGCAGGGCGTCGGCGCTGAACCCGCCGAAGACGACGGAGTGGGCCGCGCCGAGCCGCGCGCAGGCGAGCATGGCCACGACGGACTCGACGAGCATCGGCAGGTAGATGACGACGCGGTCGCCGGACTCCACGCCCAGGGCCGCGAGCGCGTTCGCCGCCCGGGACACCTCGCGCTGCAGGTCGGCGTACGTGACGGTGCGGGTGTCGCCGGGCTCGCCCTCGAAGTGGATGGCGACGCGGTCGCCGAGCCCGGCCTCGACGTGGCGGTCGACGGCGTTGTAGGCCGCGTTGAGGGTGCCGTCGGCGAACCACCGCGCCACGGGCGCCCCGGACCAGTCCAGCGTCTCGGTGAAGGGGGTCTTCCAGGTGACGAGCTCGCGGGCCTGCCGGGCCCAGAACTCGACGCGGTCGGCGGCCGCCTCGTCGTACAGGGAGGGCTGGGCGTTGGCCTGGGCCGCGAACTCGGGGCTCGGTGGGAACGCTCGGGTCTCGTGGAGCAGGTTCTCCAGGCTCGGGCTGGTGGACTGGCTGTCGGTCACTGGTTCCTCCGCGTCGTCGCGTTCCGTCCGTCGGCGCTCCCGAGGGGCCGCCTCTGGGGAGTGTAGACCCGGGCGTGCTGCAGATCACGCCCGTCGAGGAGCATAGTAAGGAGAGATCACTTATCCCGTCCACGACCCCCGGGCGACGCCCGGCGACGAGCGGTCGACCTGGCCGCCCGAGCGGTCGCCGACTCGCGCCGAACGGTCTCCGCCGGCGTGACCGACCGCACGGGGAGTGACCGCACGAGGACGGCGCCCGGGTGCTTTCCACCGAGCGCCGTTCTCGCCGGACGGTTCGCGGGTAGCAGGCGCGTGGCCCTCGCGTCGTCGTACCGGGTCCAGCCCGCTCGACGAGTCCTCAGCGGACTGTCTGTGCGTGGGTTCCGTGCCCCGTCCTGACACCTCCCATGGAACGCCCGCCCATCGCGCCCCGCAAGAGGACCGGTGTGTCCGGTTCAGGTGCGGCGGCGCCGCCACCGGCGCCACAGGAACCACCCGATGCCGGCGAGCGCGAGCGTCCCGGTGACGGCGAGCACCGGCGTCGGGCGGATCGTGGGGCGCAGCGCGACGGGTCGGGTGAACGTGAGCGTGCCCCAGTCGTTCTGCGCCGCCAGCCGGCGCAGCGCGCGGTCCGGGTTCACGGCGAACCCGTGCCCGACCGCGGCGAGCATCGGGGCGTCGGTGATCGAGTCCGAGTAGGCGTAGCAGCGTCCCAGCTCGTACCCCCGCGCGGCCGCCAGCTCGCGCATGGCCGTCGCCTTGTTCTCGCCGTAGGCGTAGAAGTCGATCTCCCCGGTGAACCGGCCCTCCGCGACGGCCATGCGGGTCGCGACCACGTGGTCCGCCCCGAGCATCGCCGCGATCGGCTCGACCAGCTCGGTGCCCGACGCGGAGACCACCACGACGTCGTGGCCCCGGGCGTGGTGGTCCTCGATGAGCTCCACGGCCTCGGCGTAGACATAGGGGTCGATGTGCTCGTGCAGCGTCTCGGCGACGATCTGCTCGACCTTGGCCACGTCCCAGCCGGTCGCGAGCTCGGACAGGTGCCGGCGCATCCGCTCGGTCTGGTCGGCGTCCGCGCTGCTGGCCATGTATAGGAAGTGCGCGTAGGCGCTGCGCAGCACGTCGCCGCGCGTGATGAGGCCACCCGCGAAGAAGGACCGCGAGAACGCCGCCGTCGAGCTCGTCGCGATCACCGTCTTGTCCAGGTCGAAGAACGCCGCGACCCGGTGGCCCGCCCGTGACCGCACCCGCCCCTGCGGCGGAGGCGTGGCCGGCGACGGGTTGATCACCCGACAGAGCCTATGGCCTGTGGCGCCGAACGCCACGGCCGACTCGGGGATGCGATGCACAACTCTTGTGCACAATAATCGTGCATTGATATTGTGCACGCATGGACATGACCCCGGAGCAGCCCTGGACCCGCCTCGACCTCACCGCCGAGTCGGTCAAGGTCCTCGCCCACCCGCTGCGCTCGCGGTTGCTGAGCGCCCTCCGACGCGGCGGGCCGGCGTCGGCGACGGCCCTCGCCGCCGAGCTCGCCACCAACACGGGCGCCACCAGCTACCACCTGCGCAAGCTCGAGTCGGTCGGGCTCGTGGAGGACACCGGCGCAGGCCGCGGCAAGGAACGTCTCTGGCAGGCGGCGACCGAGAGCCACGGCTGGTCCCACGCCGACCTCGCCGACGACGAGGACGCCCGCACCGCGCTCGGCTGGCTCGTGCGCGACTACCACCGGCAGTTCGACGTCGCGTACTCCCGGTGGCTCGACGTCGCCGAGTCCTGGCCGGAACCGTGGCAGGAGGTCTCCGGGATGGGCGACGACTGGGTGGAGGTGACGCCCGACCAGGCCCGGCGGATGCAGGCCGAGATCGACGCCGTCGTGGCCCGGTACGCCCACGCCGGCGAGGGGGACGACCGCGCACGACGCCTGCACCTGTACATGACGTCGTTCCCGCTCGAGCCCGACGACGTCCCGGTCGGCGAGGACACGGAGGACGAAGAGGACACCGGGGCCCCGGGGGCCGACGGATGACCGTGCTCGCACCGGTCGCCGCGCGCCGGGTCTTCCTGCTGCTGAGCGCGACGCGCTGGTTCCCCGTGGGTCTGGTCGTCGCCGTGACCACCCTGCTGCCGGTCGAGCGCGGGCTCACCGTGACGCAGACCCTGACGCTCGCGTCGATCACCGGGATCGTCGTGTTCGCGCTCGAGCTGCCGACCGGCGGCACCGCCGACGCGTTCGGCCGCAAGCCGGTCCTCGTCGCCGCCGCGGTGACCCAGGTCGTCGCGGCGGCCGTGTTCGCCGTGGCGGGCACCTTCTGGCAGTTCGCCGTCGCGGCTGCTGCGATGGGAGCGTTCCGGGCGCTGGACTCCGGCCCGCTCGAGGCCTGGTTCGTCGACACCGTCCACGCGACCAGCCCGGGCGCCGACGTGGACGGCGCGCTGGCGAGGCACGGCGGCGTCGTGGGCCTGTCCGTGGCCCTCGGCGCGCTCGTCTCCGGAGGGCTCGTGTGGTGGCACCCCGTGACCGCCTGGTCCGCGCTCACCCTGCCGTTCGTCGTCTACGCCGGGCTCGCCCTCGCGCACCTCGTCGCCGTGTGCCTCCTGCTGCGGGAGGACCGCCCGGTGCCGGACGGCGGCCCCCTCCGCAGGGAGTCCGTGCGGCGGGCGCTCGCCTCGGCCCGCCGGGTGCCCGCCGTCGTCGGCGACGGCCTGCGGCTCGCCGCCTCCAACCGGGTGCTGCTGGGGCTGCTCCTCGTCGAGGTCTTCTGGTCGACGGCGATGGTCGTGTTCGAGTCGCTGCAGCCGATCCGCCTCGCCGAGCTGGTCGGCAGCGAGGCGCGCGCCGGCGCGATCATGGGACCGGTGGCGTCCGTGGGGTGGGGCGTGTTCGCGCTCGGCTCGGCGCTCGCAGGAGCGCTCTCCCGGCGGGTCGGAGTGGTGCGCGCGGCGATCGCGGCACGCGTCCTCAACGGCCTCGGCGCCGTGTGGATGGGGCTGGTCGCCGGACCGGCGGCGCTCGTGGTGGCCTACCTGGCCACCTCTGCGCTGCACGGCGCGGCCGGGCCCCTGTACAACGCACTGCTGCACCGGGAGGCCGAGGCGCGCAACCGTTCGACGGTGCTCTCCCTGGCCTCGATGGTTGCGTTCGCCACCTACGCGGTGGCCTCGCCGGCCCTCGGCTGGACCGCGGACCTGCTGTCCACGCCGGTGGCGATGATCGCCGGCGGTGCGGTGAGCGTGCTCGGGGTCTTCTGCTTCGTGCCCGCCCTGCGGCGCGAGCGCGCGTTGCGCCGCGCGGGACAGGTCGCCGTGAGCGTCTGACCTCGCTCCGAAGCCGTCCCCAGCCCGAGGCCGTCCACCGACGGGTCCGTCCGCCCGACGACGGTGCCGTGCCCCGCTGCAGGGTGGCGCCATGGACCACGCCAGCGCCCCGCCGCAACCCAGCTCGCCGCCTGCTGCGCCGCCGGTCTCGTCGCAGCCCGTGTCGCCGGGCACGGTGTCACCGGGAACCGCACCGTCCGCTCCAGCGCAGCCGGGACCGTCCCGACTGGTCGCCGTCGTGGGGGCGTGCGGAGGGGCGGGTGCCAGCGTGCTGGCCGCCGCCGTCGCCCGGACCCTGCGGCGCCGTGCCGGCGCGACCGCGCTCGTCGACCTCGACGTGCCGGGGGCCGGCCTGGACGTGCTGCTCGGCGTCGAGGACCACGCCGGCGCCCGGTGGCCCGACCTGGTGGACGCGCGCGGGACGGTCGACGGCGACGGGCTGGTGGGTGCGCTGCCCCGCTGGGGTGCCGTGCCGCTGCTGTCCGGCTCCCGGCACGACGCCGCCGAGCAGCCCCTCGACGACGGGGTGGTGCTCGACGTCGTCACGGCGTTGCTGCGGTCCGGCCACCGCGCCGTCCTGGACGTGGGGCGGCCGGCCGCGTGGCGGAGCTCGACGCGCGCGCTGGTGGCGGCCGCCGACGCCGTCGTCCTCGTGGTGCCGCTGACCGCCCCGGCCGTGGCGGGCGCCGTCGCCACCACCGCGATCCTGGAACGCCTGGGTGCCGGACCGGTCCGTCTGGCGGCCCGCCGTCCGGTGCCCGGGCGCATCGACGCCGCCGGGCTCGAACGAGCCGTCGACCGGCCGGCCGTCGCCACGCTCGGCTGGGACGGACGCCTCGCGGCGTCGCTCGAGCGCGGCGACGGACCCCGCACCGGGCGACGCACGCCGCTGGGCGCGGCCGCCGACCGGATCGTGGGCGTGCTCGAGCACCAGCCGTCCGCCACCGTGGCCGGTGGGGTCCGCCCGTGACCGGCCATCGCACGGCCGGTCTCGGCACCGCCCACGGTGCGGCCGCGGCCCCCGAGCCCCGGTCCGGCATCGCCCCCGGGCTCCTCGCGGACGTACGGACCCGGCTCGGCACCGGGCCGGCAGGGCCGCCCGACGACGCGGCGGTCGAGGCGGCGCTGCGGGCGAGCGGGCGGGTGCTGGGCTCGGACGCCCTGGTCGACCTCACCCGGGCCGCTCGTGCCGAGCTCACCGGCGCCGGCCCGCTGCAGCCGCTGCTGGAGGGTCCGGGCGTCACCGACGTGCTCGTCAACGGCCCCGACGACGTGTGGGTGGACCGCGGCGACGGGCTGCGACGCAGCGACGTCCGGCTGCCCGACGCCGATGCCGTGCGGGCGCTCGCGGTGCGCATGGCGGCCGTGGCCGGTGCCCGTCTCGACGACGCCAGTCCGGTCGTGGACGCGCGCCTGCCCGACGGCACCCGGTTGCACGCCGCGGTCGAGCCCGTCGCTCCCGCCGGGGCCGTGATCGCGCTGCGCGTCCTGCGCCAGGCCGTGCTCGACCTGCCGACGCTCGTCGCCGGCGGCGCCGTGCCGCCCGACTGGGAGGGCCTCCTGACCGGACTCGTGCAGGGCCGCGCGAACCTGCTGGTCACCGGTGGCACCGGGACCGGCAAGACGACCCTGCTCGCCGCCCTGCTCGGCGTCGTGCCACCGGACGAGCGGCTCCTCACCGTCGAGGAGGCGCGCGAGCTGGCACCGGTCCACCCGCACGTCGTGGCGCTCGCCGCTCGCCGGCCCAACGTGGAGGGCGTCGGCGAGGTCACGCTGACCGACCTGGTGCGGGGCGCGCTGCGGATGCGCCCCGACCGCATCGTGCTCGGCGAGTGCCGGGGGGCCGAGGTCCGCGAGCTGCTGCTCGCCCTCAACACCGGCCACGACGGTGGGATGGCGACGGTGCACGCGAACGCGGCCGAGCACGTCCCGGCGCGCCTCGAGGCGCTCGCCGCGCTCGCCGGGATGCCGCGCCCCGCCGTGGCGGCGCAGGCGGCGGCCGCCCTGGACGTGGTGCTGCACCTGCGGCGGCGTGCTGGAGCGCGGTACCTGGCGCAGGTCGCCGCGGTGCGCCTCGCCGACACCGGCGAGCTCGAGGTCCACCCGGCGGCGACCTGGGACGGACCAGGATCCGGCAGCCCCCGGACCGTGGACGGCTGGCAGGCGATGGTCCGGCGGTGGTCGGCGTGCTGACGTCCGTGGCGCTGCCCGTGGGCTGCGCGGTGTGGTGCGTCCTGGCTCGGGCGGGGCGCAGGGCAGCCGTGCTCGCGCTCCCCGCCGGACGCCGGGTCCGGTCGCGCGCGGGCTGGTGGCGCCGGTCCGGGCGCGCCCGGGACGGTGCCCCCGACCAGGTCCGGCTGGCCCTGGCACAGGTCGAGGCCCTGCTCCGGTCGGGGGCGGCCCCGACGACGGCGTGGTCGCGGGCGCTCGGGGTGCCCGTCGACGCCGAGGGCGTCCCCGACCCGGCCGCGCTGGCGCGTGCCGTCGGCGGCGTCCGCCCGGCCGGTGCCGTGATCGCCGCCGCGCGGCTGGCCCGGGACGTCGGGGCACCGCTCGGCGGTGTCCTGGAGGGGGTCGGGGCCGCGCTGGTCGAAGGCGCCGAGGCCGACGCCGAGCGGGAGGCCTCGCTCGCCGGGCCGCAGACCACCGCACGCGTCCTGCTCTGGCTGCCCGTCCTCGGGGCGGGGCTCGGGTGGGCGCTGGGAGCCGACCCGGTCGCCACCGCCACCGACGGCGGGGCCGGCACCGTCGCCGTGCTGCTCGGGGTGCTCGCCCTCCTCGCGGGGCGGGCCTGGACCCGGCGGCTCGTCGCCGCCGCACGCGCGGCGGGAGGCGAGCCATGAGCGCTGCGGTGGTCGCCGTCGTCGTCGGGGCGCTGGCGTTCGCGGGGACGACGCCGTGGCGCACGGCGGCACGCGCCGCGGATCGCCGCGTGTCCGCGTTCCGTGACGGCCGGAGCATCCGCACCGACGTCCGGGCTGAGCCGGAGCATCCGGATCCGGTCGACGTGACCTGCCTCCTGGAGCTGGTCGGCGCAGCCGTCCGTTCCGGGGCCGGCGTTCCCCGGGCGCTCGAGGCGGTGGGGACCGCCGTCGGCGGACCCGACGGGCGGTCCCTCGGTCGGGCGGCCGCCGCGCTCCGCCTCGGGGACGGGTGGGAGAGCGCCTGGGTGGCCGCCGGCACCACCCCCGCGGAGTCCGACGGGCAGCCGCGGTGCCCGCCCCGTCTCGACCTGCTGCGCCGTGCGCTGCGCGGGGCGTGGGACGACGGCGCCGCCCCCGGCGAGGCGCTGCGCGCCGCGGCGGCGGAGCACCGGCACGAGCGCCGGGCTGCCGCGCGCACGGCCGCCGCCCGGCTTGCCGTCCGGCTCGTGCTGCCCCTCGGGATCTGCTACCTGCCGGCGTTCGTCCTCGTCGGGCTCGTGCCCGTGCTGCTCGCGCTCGGTCTGGACCTGCTGTCCGGCTGAGCGTGCCCGTCCCGGCCTCCTCGGCGGGACGGACCCCGGGCCGACCGGCCGCGGGGACCAGGAACCGGGCAGGCGCCCGGTCGAGAGAAGGAGAGACCATGACCGTCGACACCGTGAACCCGGCCGGCGCGGAGGACGCGCCGGCGCCCCGCCCCGAGGCGGCGCCGGCTGAGGGGGCGGACCCCGAGGCGGGGCTCGCGACCGCCGAGTACGCCATCGCGACGATCGCCGCCGTCGGGTTCGCCGGGCTGCTGATCGCCGTGCTCCAGAGCGACACCGTCCGCGGCATGCTCGAGTCGATCGTCGCCTCGGCACTGTCGGTGTGAGCGCCCGCGACCGGGCGGAGCGCGGTTCGGTGACCGCCGAGCTCGCGGTCGGCATGCCCGTGATCGTCCTGCTCCTGGTCGCGGTGCTCACGCTCGCGGCCGCGTCCACCGCGCAGATGCGTGCGGCGGACGCGGCCCGGGCCGGGGCCCGGGCGGTCGCCGTCGGGGAGGACACCGCCGTGGTCCGTGCGACGGCCGCCCGGGTCGCCGGGGAGGCTGCGGACGTCACCGTGACCTGGGACGGCGAGTGGGTCCGCGTCGTGGTCACTCGCCCCGTGGTCGGCGGGTGGTTCGCGGCCGGACCGCTCCGAGCCACCGGGGAGGCCGTGGCGTGGGCCGAACCCTGAGCCGCGCGCACGGCGAACGAGGCGCCGGCACCGTGCTCGTCCTCGGCGTGGCGGCCGTCGTCCTGCTGGCCTGCACGGCGATCGCCGTGCTCGGCGCGGCCCAGCAGGCACGGTCCGTCGCCCGGTCGGCCGCGGACCTCGGCGCGCTCGCCGGCGCCACCGCGCTGCGCTGGGGCCTCGACCCGTGCACGACGGCGATCGCGGCGGTGGAACGGAACGGTGCGCGGCCCGTGGCCTGCGAGGTCCACGACGGCGGGATCGTCGCGGTCACGGCGGTGCGCCCCGTGCTCGGACCGGCGTCCTGGGCCGGCGTGGGACCGGCCGAGGCCGGTGCGCGGGCCGGGCCGCGACCCTCAGCTCGGGGTGATGCCGAACAGCTCGGCGCGCTGGTTGATGAGCCGGGCGCGGGCGAGCCGAGGCTTGTCGGACCCGTCGCGGATGACCGACCCGGCGGCCTCGAACTCCGCGAGGAAGTCGATCGCCCAGGCGACGTCGGCCGGGGCGGGGGAGAGCACCTCGTTGACCACGGCGGGCTGCTCCAGGTCGAGGCACAGCCGGCCGGTCATCCCCATGGCGACGGCGTCGCCCGACTGCTCGCGCAGCAGCGGGTGGCTGGAGCCCACCGTCGGGCCGTCCACCGGCCCCGGCAGGCGGCCGATGCGGCTGGCGGTGACCAGCCGGGAGCGCGGGTAGGCCATCGCCAGCGGCTCGTTGGCGGCGCCGGTGTCGCGCCGGTAGTCGCCCGAGCCGAACGCGAGGCGGAACGTCCCGGGTGCCCGGGCGATGCTCACCGCGTCCTCGATGCCCAGGGCCGACTCCACCAGCGGCACCACGGGGACCTGGCCTCCGAGGCGCTGCGCCGTGTCGACGACCTGGTCGGGGCTCTCGGTCTTGGCCAGCATCACGCCGCACAGGCCGTCGACGTCCCGGAAGGCGCGCACGTCGTCGGCCCACGCCTCCGAACCGCGCTCGTTGATACGCACCCAGGCCCGTCCGCCACCGGCGAACCAGCCCAGGACGCCGTTCCGGGCCTCGTCCTTGCGGGACTCGTCCACGGCGTCCTCGCAGTCGAGGACCAGCTGGTCGGCCCGGGACAGCTGGGCGGCGTCGAAGTCCTCGCTGCGCAACGCGTTGAGCAGCAGCCACGAGCGGGCGTTGGCGGGGTCCACACGCCGCGACTCGCGGGTGTGGCGGAGCGCGGTCAGGTCGTCGGTGGTCACGCCACGATCGTAGCCACCGTGCGCCCTGGTCCGGTGCCGTACCGGGCCGTCAGACGAGGACGGGGAAGGCGGCGACCAGGACGATCCCCACCGACGCCACCACGATGCCGGCCCCCAGCACGACCCAGCCGGCCCATGCCACGCGGTTGCGCGCGGACACCACCGCCGCAGCCTCGGCCTGGCCCTCGGGCACGTACCAGCGCTCATGGTGGCTCTGCTCGGGACGCAGACCGACCTGGAACGACGGCAGGGCCGTTCGGCACCGTCGGCATCAGGACGGGGACCTCGCTACGCGGGTCCGGGGGCGTGCCGCAGCAGGGCGTCCAGCACCCGCACCGCGGCGTCCTTGTCCAGCGGGGAGTTGTCGTTGCCGCACTTGGGGGACTGGACGCAGGCGGGGCAGCCGGCGGCGCAGGGGCAGGCCGCGACGGCGTCCCGGGTGGCGCGCAGCCATCGTCCGCCGAGCTCGTAGCCCCGTTCGGCGAAGCCCGCACCACCGGGGTAGGCGTCGTAGACGAAGACCGTCGCCTCGCCCGTGTCCGGGTGCTGCGCCGTGGAGACCCCGCCGAGGTCCCACCGGTCGCACGTGGCGAGCAGGGGCAGCAGACCGATGGCCGCGTGCTCCGCCGCGTGCAGGGCGCCCGGGGCCGCGTCGGCGTCGACGCCCGCGGCGCGGAGCACGTGGTCCGGCACGGACCACCACACCGCCGTCGTCCCGAGCGTCCGGGAGGGCAGGTCGAGGGGCTCGGTGTCGAGCACCTGCATGTCCGGGACGCGGCGCCGCTGGAAGCTGACGACCTGGCTGGTCACCTCCACCGGTCCCAGCCCCCAGGTGATCGGGCCCCACTCCCGGCGCTGCGCGGGCCGCGCGCCCTCGGGGGCGGGGTGGTCGGGGTCGCCCGGCTCCTCGAGGCTGATCTCCATGACGTCGCGGGACCAGGTCGCGTGGTCGACGTCCCGGCGCACCACGAGCGCCACGTGGTCGGCCAGGTCGAGGTGGTCGACCACGTACGTGGCGCCCTGGTGGACGTACACGGCGCCGTCGTGCACCTGCCCGTCCGCCGAGGACGCGTCCACCGTGCCGAGCAGGCGGCCGGTCGTCGCCTCGACGACCCGCACGGGCTGTCCGCCGGAACCTCGGAGGTCCGCCATGCCGGCCGCGGGCTGGGCGTGCGTCCAGTACCAGCCGGAGGGCCGGCGGCGGAGCAGCCTGCGCCGGACCAGCACGTCGAGGACCTCGAGCACCCGCTCGGGCTCCCCGAAACGGGCCAGGTCCTCGGAGCGGACCGGGACCTCCTGCGCGGCGGCGCAGAGCTGCGGGGCGAGGACGTACGGGTTGCCGGGGTCGAACACGGTGGCCTCGAGCGGGGCGTCGAAGACCGCCTCGGGGTGGGTGACCAGGTACGTGTCGAGCGGGTCCTCCCGGGCCACGAACGCCACGAGCCCGTCGGCGCCGGCCCGGCCGGCTCGTCCCGCCTGCTGCCACAGCGACATCCGGGTGCCGGGCCACCCGGCCACCAGCACCGCGTCGAGCCCCGAGATGTCGACGCCGAGCTCGAGGGCGTTGGTCGTCGCCAGACCCAGCAGCTCCCCGGTACGCAGGGCGTGCTCGAGCTCGCGGCGTTCCTCGGGCAGGTAGCCGCCGCGGTAGGCGGCCACCCGGCCGGCGAGCTCGGGCGAGACGGGCCGCAGGTGGTCCCGGACCTGCTGGGCGACGGACTCGGCGCCGCGGCGGGACCGGGTGAAGGCCAGCGTGCGGGCCCCGTGGGCGGCGAGATCGGCGAGCAGGTCCGCGACCTCGGCGGTCGCCGACCGGCGGGGGTGCTCGGCCTGCCCGTCGGTGGTGAGCACGGCGTCGGCCTCGTTCGCCGCGGGGTCGAGCGGGTCGGGCAGCGCCCAGGGGTCGGTAGCCCCGCCGCCGTCCGCCGCGCCGCCCGAGCGCTCGAACGCGGGACCGGTGATCTCGGGAGGCTGCCACAGGACGACGGTGCGCCGGCCGGCGGGCGAGCCGTCGTCGACGACCTCGGTGACCTCGTCGGCGGAGGTGCCGAGCAGCCGGGCGACGCTCGCGGCGGGCTCCGCCGTCGTCGCGCTCGCCACCACGAAGCTGGGCGCGGAGCCGCCGTAGTGCTCGGCGAGGCGCGTGAGGCGCCGCAGCACGAGGGCGACGTGCGCACCGAAGACGCCACGGTAGGCGTGCCCCTCGTCGACGACGACGTAGCGCAGCCCGCGCAGCAACCGCGACCAGCGCCGGTGGCCCGGGAGCATCGCGAAGTGCAGGAAGTCGGGGTTGGTGAGCACGACGTCGGCGTGCTCCTGCACCCAGCGGCGCTCCTCGGGCGGGGTGTCGCCGTCGCAGGTGGTGGCGCGGACGTCACCGGTGCCGGCGGCGTCGAGCAGGCGGGTCAGGGCGGTGAGCTGGTCCGCGGCCAGGGCCTTGGTGGGCGACAGGTACAGCACGGTGCCGGGGCGGGTGCTCGTCTCGATCCGGTGCCGGCCCTGGCGGGCGGCCGAGCGGGCGGCCCGGACGGTGGTCAGGGCCGGCAGCCAGAACGCCAGCGACTTGCCCGAGCCGGTCGAGCTGGCCAGCGCGACATGCTCGCCGCGCCAGGCGGCGTCGGCCGCGGTGACCTGGTGCGTCCAGGGGCGGTCCACCCCGAGCGCGCGATATCCGGCCACGAGCTGGTCGTCGGCCCAGGACGGCCAGTCGGCGTGGCGGGCGGCGCGGGCGGGGAACGTCCGGGCGTGCAGCAGCCGGTCGGCGCGGGACCCGCGAGCGGTCAGCACGTCCAGCAGCGGGTGGTCCGCCTCGGGGAGCGGGGTCGCACGGGGCACGCCGCACAGTGTGGCACCCGGTGCGGACCTCAGGTTTGCCGCGTGACGCTCAGGGCTTGCTCACGCCCGTATCTCTTCTCGCTCAAGGATCCCGCAGGAGGCGCTGGATCGGCCGTCTGCCCAGCCCCGACATGTCGATACTTCGGGTCGCACCTGATCGCCGCACCACCACGGGAGCAGCACCTTGATGAAGACGACACTCGCCGCCGTCGGCGCCACGGCGCTGGTCCTCGCACCGGTCGGGGCCGCCTGGGCCGCGGGATCGGACGACCCGGTCCCCTACGCCGTCGCCGCCCACGGTCTGACGCTGCCGGCGCCCCACGTGTTCCCCGACAACGGTCACGTGAACATCCGCTTCACCGTGGACGGGCAGGAGCGCGGCGCAGGAATCCACTTCGAGTCCCTGAACGACCAGCCCTCGGGCGCCTGGATCGGACAGTCCTTCCTGCCCTGGTCGGCGTTGATCGACGAGACCGACTACTGCATCACGTGGGTCCAGGTGTCCCTCTACGACGAGCACTTCGGTGAGGGAGGTCAGGACCCGGTCTGCACGACCGAGGAGCCGACCGAGGAGCCGACTACGGACCCGACCGAGGAGCCGACCGAGGAGCCGACCGACCCCGTCGAGACCCCCGCGCCCACGGCGCCCGTCGAGACCCCCGCGCCCACGGCGCCCGTCGAGACCCCCGCGCCCACGGCGCCCGTCGAGACCCCCGCGCCCACGGCGCCCGTCGAGACGCCGGTGCCTGCGGAGACTCCGGAGGTCGCCACCCCGGCGGAGGGCACGGACACGGGCGGCACCGGGACGCTCGGCCGCGCCCAGGAGGTCGTGGTCGCGCCCGACGTCGACGACGCCCAGGACGTCGACGAAGCTGTGCCGTCCGGGGCCGACCCGCAGGCCGAGGGGGTGACGCCGAGCGCCGCCGAGCTGCCGCGGACCGGCGCCACCGCCACCGGGTCGCTCCTGGCCGCGGCGGCGCTCGTGCTGGGCGGTGCCGGCCTCGTGACGGTGCGTCGCCGTCGGACCTCCTGACGCGGAGTGTCCGGTAGCCAGCCGGGCGCGCCCTGAGGGGACATGACCGACAAGCCCTCGGTGACGTTCCTGGGTGGTGCGCGAGGTTGGCCCCGGGATGCGGCGCGCAGATGCGTGCCCGCGGTGAAGATTCGGCAAGAGGTCGTCGCTCGGGACCGTGATCTGTTCGTGACCATCGTTCCCTGGTGTCATGCCCCTCTCCCGTTCCCGGCGGCTCGCTGCTGCCCTCGCGGCAGCGACCGCGATCGCTCTCGTCCCCCTCACGGTCGCTCCGGCGCAGGCCCTCCCGGCACAGGCCGCCCCGGCGGCGGCGAGTGCGTCCGCCGCGGCGACCCCGACGGCCGCCGGCTCGCTCGCCACCGCCCCGCAGCGCACCGTCCGTTGGGTCAAGGTGGACCGTGCGAAGGTCACGTCGAAGCGGCACCGCGCCAGCCGGGTCGTCGCCCGGCCCGACGACGGCACCCGGCTCGTGGTGCTGGACCGCAGCGCCCGGCTCCTGAAGGTGCGGCTGCCCGGCGCCAAGGCCGGCTGGATCGGCAAGCGCGCGGTGACGACGACGCCGTTGAAGGACGTCCGCGGCCAGTGGTTCACCACCGGGCGGGTGGCGGTGACGAAGCAGGTGCGACCGGCGTCGCGCTCCGTGGAGCGCGCGGCGCTGGGCACGAAGGTCGTCAAGCTCGCCCGGACGACGAACCGCGACGTCGACCGCGTCAAGGTACGGCTGCCGAACGGGAAGACGGGCTGGGTGCCGGAGACGAAGCTCCGCAAGCGTGACGTGTGGGGACAGCTCGCGCGGTGCGAGTCCGGGAACCGGCCCCGCATCGCCACGGGCAACGGCTACTACGGCATGTACCAGTTCACCGCGCGGACGTGGCGCTCCGTCGGCGGTTCCGGGCTGCCGCACCGGCACAGCGCGAAGGAGCAGACGAAGCGCGCGCAGATCCTGCAGCACCGCGCCGGCTGGGGCCAGTGGCCGCACTGCACCCGCAAGCTCGGGCTGCGCTGATCCCCCGGCGTCCCGCCACCGGACCGCGTCCCGTCACCGGACGAGCACGGCACCCATCGCTCGCGCCAGGTACCACGGGTCGACGACGGCGGTCAGCTCGCGGGCGGAGTGCATCGACAGGATCGGCACGCCGACGTCCACGACGCGGATGCCGAGCCGCGTCGCGGTGATGGGCCCGATGGTCGACCCGCAGGGGATCGCGTTGTTCGAGACGAACTCCTGGGTGGGCACGTCCACGGCCTCGCAGGCCGCCTGCCAGAGCGCCGCGCCGTGCGCGTCCGTGGTGTAGCGCTGGTTGGCGTTGATCTTGAGGATCGGGCCACCGCCGGCGTGCGGCTGGTTGGCGGGGTCGTGCCGCTCGGGGTAGTTCGGGTGGACGGCGTGCCCCACGTCGGAGGAGACGCAGAGCGAGGCGGCCAGCGCCCGTCGACGGTCCTCGTCGCCCGCTCCCAGGCCGTCCGCGACGCGGCCGAGCACGTCCTCGAGGAACGGCCCGGCCGCGCCGGAGCGGGACGCCGAGCCGATCTCCTCGTGGTCGAAGGCGGCCACCACGGCGATGCCGGTCAGGGCATCCGGGTCGGCGTCGAGCAGCGCGGTCAGGGCGGCGTGGGTGGAGAGCAAGTTGTCCAGGCGTCCCGAGGCCCACAGCTCCTCGCGGGCACCGAACGCGCGGGGGGCCTGGGTGTCGGCCACGACGACGTCGTAGCCGACCACGTCCGCCGGGTCGATCTCGTGCCCGCCCGTCGAGGCGCGCGCCGCGAGCTCGCCGAGCACGTCGGCGTCGCTCACCTTGCCGAGCCCGAGCACCGGCTGGGTGTGCCGCTGCTTGTCGAGCGTGAGGCCCTCGTTGACCTGGCGGTCGAGGTGGATCGCGAGCTGTGGGATGCGCGCGAACGGCCCGGTGCGCACCAGGTGCTCGGCGCCGTCGCGGGTGACGAGGCGGCCGGCGAGCTCGAGCTCGCGGTCGAGCCACGAGTTGAGCAGCGGCCCGCCGTACACCTCGACCCCGGCCTGCACCCAGCCGTCGCGACCGGTCGTGGGCCGCGGCTTGAGCTTGAATCCTGGGGAGTCCGTGTGGGTGCCGAGCACGGTGAACGGGGTGGTGGGCCCGGCGGACGGCGGAACGACGACGGCGATCGCCGAGCCGTCCCGCACGACGACGTAGCGGCCGCCGGGCACGATCTCCCACGCGTCGGTCTCGGTCAGCCGGGCGAACCCGGCCTCCTCGGCGCGGCGGACCATCTCCGCGGCGGCGTGGTAGGACGACGGCGAGGCGGTCACGAACGCACCGAGGTCCTCGGTGTGCGTGCGGGCCGCGGCGGGGACGTCGGGCAGGGCGGTGACGGGGGTGTGCTCCGGCATGGGGGAATCCTCGCACGAGGCGGCGCCGGGGCACCGCCTCGCAACGGGCTCACCCGGCGTCCGGCCCGATCGTCACGTGGAGCGGGTCGGAGAGGACCAGCCGGCTCGCCCCGGCCGGGTCGAACAGGTCGTAGACGGCGTACACCTGGTAGTCGCCGGCGGGGAGCTCGGTGCGGAACTCGACCGGGTCGGTCGACCCGTCCGGTGCGCACGTCGTGTGGGTCCAGTCCTCGGCACGGGCCTCGTGGACCGCTCCAGGTACAGGGTCCTGCGGGCTCTCGGTCATGTTCGTCCCCACGTCGACCACCAGCCCGCTCTGGACCCAGACCAGCGTGGGGCCGATGAGCACGAGGTCGGACGCCGCGTCCGCGGGGACGGCGATCTCCGTCGGCGCCCGCCAGACCGGGCCTCCGTCACCACCGGCCTCCTCCCGGGCGAGCTCACCGGTCACCTCGAGGTCGTACCCGTCGACGCCGGCATCGAGGTCGTCGATCGACATCCCGCACACCAGGACCGTGCCCTCGAGCCAGCTCGGCTGGAACCCGTCGACGACGACCGAGGCGGCGGGCGTCGCGACCGGTGCGGAGAGCTCCGGCTCGGAGCTCTCCGTGGGCAGCTCCGACGGCGGGTCGGCAGGCTGCGGGGTCACCACCAGCGGGTCCTCGGGCATCAGGGCCGCGCCCCCCACGGCGAGCCCCGCCACCAGGGCGAGCGTCGTGGCACCGAGGCCGGCGTGCTTGGCCGCGCGCCGCCGTCGGACCCTGCTCCGCACGCCGTCCAGCGTGCCGTCGAGGGCGGAGGCCGTGGCGCCCACCCCGGCCAGCGCGTCCAGCTCGCGGCCCAGCGCCTCGCCGGTCCGGGGGTCCGTCCAGTCGTCACGGGCGGGGTGCGTGCTCATCGTCCGGCCCTCCGGTCGGTGGTGGTCGGTCCGGCCGGCCGGTCCAGCGGGACCTGCAGGATGTCGCGCAGGGCCGCGGTCGCGTCGGACAGGTAGCGCTTCACGGTGCCCTGGGCGAGGCCCAGCTCCTCGGCGATGCGAGGCACCGTGAGGTCCTCGAAGTAGCGCAGCACCACGCAGGCGCGCTCCCGCGGGGTGAGCCGGGCGAGCGCGGCGGCGACGTCGGCACGCGCCGTGGCCCCCGACGCCGGACCCCGCGCCCGGTCCTCGGAGGCGACGAGGTGCCGCACGCCGCGCCACCGCCGTCGTCGTCGGTACTCGTCGAGGTAGAGCGTCAGGATCGTCCGGCGCACGTACGCCTCGCTCGTGCCCGACCGTTCGCAGTCGAGCGGGTGCACGCCGGGACCTGACGTCCGCGGGCCCGAGGCGGCGGGCCCACGGTGCCGGCGCAGGCGGGAGAACACCTTGACCAGGGCGTCCTGGACGAGGTCCTCCGCCTGGCGCTGCTCCCCGCACAGCACGTAGGCGTACCCGACGAGGGCTCGGCCCCGGCGGTGCGCGAGCTCGGCGAGCTCGTCCTCCCAGTGGGTCATGGTTCCTCCGCTGTCCATCGTCCTGCAGCCCTGGACGTCCGACGAGCGGATTTCGTTGGGGTCGTGGTGCGACCGCGCGGCCGCCTCCGTAGCGTGGGGCACGGAGCGGGACGGTGAGGCCGGGCTCCGGGGAGGTGACGTCCCGTGATGCGTGAACCCGTGCACGGCGTCGACGTCGCCTACCGCCGTGCCGGCGTCGGCCCGCCGCTCGTGCTGGTGCACGGGGCGGGGGAGGACGGCCGGCTGTGGACGCCGCAGCTGCGCACGCTGTCCGACGAGCTCACGGTCGTGGCGAGGGACGAGCCGGGCGCGTGGGCGTCGGGCGACCTCCCGGAGGGCTTCACGCTCGCCGACTACGCCGACGCCCTGGCGGGCCTCATCGGGGCCCTGGGTCTCGCCCCGACCCCCGTGTGCGGACTCTCCTGGGGCTCGACGGTCGTCCTCGAGATGGTCCGGCGGCACCCCGGGCTCGTGTCCGGGCTGGTCCTGACCGGTGCCTACGCCGGCTGGAAGGGGTCGTTGCCGGCCGAGGAGGTCGCCGCCCGCGTCGCCCGCGTCGCCGGCGTCGACCGGCTGCTCGCCGCACCCGGGGACGACGGCGACCTGGTCCTGCCGGACCTGTTCGCCGCCGGGCCGCCCGCACCGTACGCGGACCTGGTGGGCACGATGGCGGCGGGCGTGCGCCGCGAGAGCCTGCGGACGCAGCTGTCGATCATGGCGGCGACGGATCTGAGCGCCTCCCTGCCCGAGATCGCGGTGCCGACGCTGCTGCTCTGGGGCGAGCTGGACGCCCGGTCACCGCTCCGCGTGGCCCGCGAGATGGCGCGGGCGATCCCGGGGTCGACGCTCGTGGTCGTCCCCGGGTGCGGCCACGTGACGAACCTCGAGCGTCCCGCCGCGTTCGACCGGGAGGTCCGTGCGTTCTGCCGACGGCTGCTCGCGACCTGAGGCTCACGCCAGCCAGGTCGCCAGGTGGCCCAGGGCGTCCGCCCCGACGGGCTCGGCCGCGAGCAGCGGCACCTCGCGGTTGGGGACGTCGGGCAGCCCGGTCCGCAGCGTGGCGAGGTGCGTCGTCTCTGCCGCGTGCCGGGCCGCCAGCAGGTCCCCGGCGTCCGCGGGGGAACGCTTGTTGACCACCAGGCCGCCGACCTCCACCCCGAGCTTGTCGAGCTGCCGGGCCAGCTCGACCGTCTCCAGCACGGGCAGCCGCTCCGCGGCGAGCACGATGACGAACGAGCAGGCCTCGTGGTCCGTGAGCACGTCGCGCAGGCGCGCGAACCGCTCGCGACGGCGGGTCAGCACCGCGCGGATCTCGGCGTCCCGGCGCGCGGTGGCCTCGCCGCGGCCGCCCAGCATCTGGGCGGCCGCGCCCAGGCGGTCCGACCGGTCACGACGGCGCAGCAGCCCGTCCGTCCAGGCGCCCATCGTCTCGGGCAGGGACAGCAGCCGGGCGGTGTGCCCGGACGGCGCGGTGTCGAGCACCACCAGGTCGTAGTCGGCCGTGCCCGTCGCGACCAGGTCGGCCACCCGCTCCAGGATCGCCGCCTCGTGCATGCCGGGGGCGTCCCGCGCGAGGTCGAGGTGCCGGTCGACCTCGCCGCCGAGGTGCTCGGGCATGAGCCGGCGCAGCGTGGCGCGGACCGCGGCCAGGTGCGCCGTCGTCGTGCGCTCGGGGTCGACCTCGACGCCGTCGAGCAGTCCGTCGCCGGCACCGTCGACGAGCCGGACGACGTCGTCCCCCACGGTGCGCTGCCACAGGTGGCCCAGGTTGTGGGCGGGGTCGGTGGAGACCACCAGCACCCGTCGCCCGGCCCGGGCCTGGGCGAGCGCCACCGCGGAGGCGATCGACGTCTTGCCGACACCGCCCTTGCCGCCCAGGAACAGCACACGTCGCCGGGCGGCCAGCTCCTGGAGGTCTAGCAGCACGACACATGCTCCAGCGGCGAGCGGTCGAGGCCCATGCGGGTGTGCCACTCGTGGACACGGTCGGCCACCAGCGGCAGCATCTCGACGGTGTAGTAGGACGCCGGGTTCGGCACCCCGAGCGCCTCGGCGAGCACGACCAGGGTGAACAGGTCGTCCTCGTCCCGCCGGGCGCGCGCCATCGTGCGCCGGTAGGGCGCCTCGTAGAGCTCGCGCAGCCCGGCAGACAGGGAGGCCAGGGCGCTCGGGGTGCGGACCATCAGCGCTCCGTCGAGGAGCCCGTGGTGCTGTCCGCGCCGGAGGCCGCCGAGCCGGTGGGCAGCGGCTCGTCGGTCTCCGGGTCGAACGCGCCCTTGCGGGCCGCGTTCATCGCGACGGTGGCCTCGACGGCGACCCACGCGGAGGCCACGAGGATCACCAGGTCGAGGGCCAGCAGGAACCAGTTCTGGTCGGCGTAGAAGGTCCCGAGCTGCACGACCAGCGCGTAGACGCTCATCACCAGCACGAAGACCAGCGGGACGAGCACGACCACCGGGTTGCGCCGGCGCCGCAGCAGCATCACCGCGACGATCGACAGCGTGAGCGACGCCAGGAGCTGGTTCGTGGTGCCGAACAGCGGCCAGATGAGCAGCCCGCCCGCGCCGTCGCCGCCCGCGCTGAAGGTCAGGCCCACCGCGACGACGAGCACGATGATCGTGGCGATCCCCTTGCGGACTGTGAAGCCCATGATCTCGCCGGCCTCCTGCACGACGAACCGTTGCAGGCGCACGCCGGTGTCCATCGTGGTGGCGGCGAACAGCACCGCCATGGTGGCGAGGATGGTGGCGGACAGGGACGCGGGGATGCCCAGCCCGTCGTTGACGATCGTGGCGCCGCCCGTGATGAACGCGGAGACCCCGCCCTCGTTGAAGGCCGAGTACACGGCCTCCCAGTCGGCGAGCGTGCGGAAGCCGGCCGTCGCGGCGATGATCGCGCCGAGGGCGAGCATCCCCTCGCCGACCGCACCGAAGTAGCCGACGAACCGCGCGTCGGTCTCCTTGTCGAGCTGCTTCGCCGAGGTGCCGGAGGCGACCATGCCGTGGAACCCGGAGATGGCGCCGCACGCGATCGTGACGAACAGCAGCGGCACCATGCTGGGCGTGCCCTCGGGCACGTCCTGGTTGACGGCGGGCGCGACGACGGCGGGGCTGGCCAGCAGCACGGACACGTACAGGATGCCCAGCCCGATGAAGAGCTGGACGCCGTTGATGTAGTCGCGGGGCTGCAGCAGCACCCACACGGGCAGCAGCGAGGCGATGCCCGCGTACGCGAACAGGGCGACGATCCAGAACGTCGCGGGGGACATTCCCAGGATCGGGTCCGGCAGCACGACGGGGAACTGGTCGCCGATCACGATGAGCGTGTACAGGGCGACCACGCCGATGACCGTGGTGACCAGCAGGTTGATCTTCCAGCGGTAGATCATCTGGCCGATGACCGCCGCGACGGCGATCGCGCCCCACACCGGGATGACGGCGGACGGGGTGGAGATGAGCAGGTTCTTGATGACGGTGGCGAACGCCGCGATGACCATGAGCAGCAGCAGGAAGATCACGACCAGGAACAGCGCCCGGCCGCGCGCGCCGATGTACCGGCCGGACAGCATGCCCATCGAGCGGCCCTTGTTGCGCACGGACGCCCACAGCGCGCCGAGGTCGTGCATCCCGGCGAAGAACACCGTGCCGAGCGTGACCCAGAGGAAGGCGGGCAGCCAGCCCCAGATGACGGCGACGGCCGGTCCGACGATCGGCGCGGCACCGGCCACGGAGGTGAAGTGGTGGCCCCACAGCACGAACTTGTTCGTCGGGACGTAGTCCACGCCGTCGCGCATCTCGTGGGACGGCGTGCTGAAGCTCTCGTCGAGCTTGTAGATGCGGGTGGCCAGGAACTTCGAGTAGAGGAAGTACCCGGCGAGGACCATGGCCAGGCCCACCACCATCAGCACCAAGGAGTTCACGGTGTGCTCCGATCCAGTCGTCGTTGACCTTGTGGCGGGGAGTCTACGACCCGTCGCGGATGCCCAGGGCACCTGTCGGTTCGTGACAGCCGTCACACATGAGTAGACTCACGCGCATCCCGCCGTCAACGGCGACGGCGGGGTCTCAGCAGACGCTCCGCCCAGGTCCACGGCGACCCGGGACACGGTGCGCGGCACACGTCGAGGAGGACGGATGCTCACACTCGGGTCGGACAGCATCACCATCGTGGCGGTCATCGCCGTCATCGCCCTGGCCGCGCTGGTCTGCGCCGGCACGTTGCGCCGGCAGGTGCTCGCCGCCGACGAGGGAACCGACAAGATGCAGGACATCGCGCAGGCGGTGCAGGAGGGCGCGTCGGCGTACCTCAGCCGGCAGTTCCGCACGCTCGCGCTGTTCGCGATCGTCGTCTTCGCGCTGCTGTTCCTGCTGCCGGGCGACGGCGGGGTCCGCATCGGGCGGTCGATCGCGTTCCTCGTCGGCGCCGGGTTCTCCGCCGCGATCGGCTACCTCGGCATGTGGCTGGCCGTGCGCGCCAACGTCCGTGTCGCGGCAGCAGCGACCTGGCCCGACGGGCGACGGGTCGGTGCTCGCATCGCGTTCCGCACCGGCGGCGTCGTCGGCATGTCGGTCGTGGGACTCGGTCTGCTCGGTGCGGCGGGCGTGGTCCTCGTCTACCGCGGCGACGCCCCCGTCGTCCTGGAGGGGTTCGGGTTCGGGGCCGCGCTGCTGGCGATGTTCATGCGCGTCGGCGGCGGGATCTTCACCAAGGCCGCCGACGTCGGTGCCGACCTGGTCGGCAAGGTCGAGCAGGGCATCCCCGAGGACGACCCCCGCAACGCCGCCACCATCGCCGACAACGTGGGCGACAACGTCGGTGACTGCGCCGGCATGGCCGCCGACCTCTTCGAGTCCTACGCCGTGACCCTCGTGGCCGCGCTCATCCTCGGCAAGGCCGTGATGGGCGAGCAGGGGCTCGTGTTCCCGCTCGTGGTCACCGCCGTCGGGGCGTTCGTCGCCCTGCTCGGCGTGATCATCACCCGGACCCGCGCGAACGAGTCCGGCCTGACCGCGATCAACCGCGGCTTCTACGTCTCCGCCGTCGTCGGCGCCCTCCTCGCCGCCGTCGCGGCCTTCGCCTACCTGCCGGACTCCTTCGTAGGCATGGGCGGCACGGCCGACCTCGACGGCGTGACCTCCGACCCGCGGGTGGTCGCATCCCTGGCCGTGCTCATCGGCATCGTGCTGGCCGGCATCATCCTGTGGATCACCGGGTACTTCACCGGCACCGACTCCAAGCCGACCAAGCACGTCGCCGCGACCTCCCGCACCGGGGCCGCCACGGTCGTGCTGTCCGGCATCGGGGTCGGCTTCGAGTCCGCCGTCTACACCGCCGGCGTGATCGCCGCCGCCATCTGCGGCGTCTTCCTCCTGGCCGGCGGGTCCATCTGGCTGTCGCTGTTCCTCGTGGCGCTCGCGGGCTGCGGGCTGCTGACCACCGTGGGCGTGATCGTCGCCATGGACACTTTCGGTCCCGTGAGCGACAACGCGCAGGGGATCGCGGAGATGAGCGGAGACGTGGACGAGGAGGGAGCCCAGATCCTCACCGACCTCGACGCCGTCGGCAACACCACCAAGGCCATCACCAAGGGCATCGCGATCGCGACGGCGGTGCTCGCCGCGACCGCGCTCTTCGGCTCCTACGCGGACGCGGTGGAGAAGGCGGTCGCGGAGGTCGCGACGGTCGGCAGCGGCATGGTCGGGGCGATGCTCAGCTACGAGATCATCTCGCCGATCACCCTGGTCGGGGTCATCCTCGGCGCCGCGACGGTGTTCCTGTTCTCCGGCCTGGCGATCGACGCCGTCACCCGCGCTGCGGGCGCCATCGTCTACGAGGTGCGCCGCCAGTTCCGCGAGCACCCGGGGATCATGACGTACGACGAGCGGCCCGAGTACGGCAAGGTCGTGGACATCTGCACCAAGGACTCGCTGCGCGAGCTCGCCACCCCCGGGCTCCTCGCGGCGTTCGCCCCGATCGCGGTGGGCTTCGGGCTCGGCGTCGGCCCCCTGGCCGGGTTCCTCGCCGGGACCATCGGCGCCGGCGTGCTCATGGCGATCTTCCTGGCGAACTCCGGCGGCGCCTGGGACAACGCGAAGAAGATCGTCGAGGACGGCGCGCACGGTGGCAAGGGCTCCGAGGCGCACGAGGCCACGATCATCGGTGACACGGTGGGCGACCCCTTCAAGGACACGGCCGGCCCGGCGATCAACCCGCTGATCAAGGTGATGAACCTGGTCTCGCTCCTCATCGCGCCCGCCGTGGTCATGCTCTCGGTGCCCGCGGACGCCAACCACGTGCTGCGGATCGCCATCGCCGTGGTGGCCGCCGGGATCGCCCTGGGAGCCGTCGCGGTGTCCCGCCTGCGCGCCGCGCGCGTGGACCGCGAGTCGGAAGAGGAGAACGAGCCCGCCGTCGTCAACGGCTGACCGCTCGTTCGGCAGTTCGGGGGATGTTCGGCAGTTCAAACTGCCGAACATCCCCCGAACTGCCGAACGAGCGGCCCGCCTCACAGGAGGACGAGCGTCGCCACCACGGTCGCGACGGTCACCAGCAGCAGCGCGGCGTCGGCCCAGGTGAACCGCAGGTGTGCCAACCGGAGCCGACGGCCGGGGTCGTCCGTCCCCGTGGGCGAGAAGCCGCGGGTCTCGAGGGCCTCGACAGTCGTCCGGGTGCGCTGGGCGGTATTGAGGATGAGCGGGTAGAACGCCTGGACGGCGATCCTGCCGATCCGCGCGGCCGTCCGCCATCCCAGGAAGCCGTGACCGCGAGACGGCGCTCCGCGCAGCCGGTGTCCGTCGACGATCGTCTGGAACTCGTCGATGAGCAGCGGCACCATCCGGTAGCCGTAGCTGACGCCGAAGCCCAGCACGGCGGGTGCGCGCAGGGCCTGCAGCCCGTCGGACAGCTTCTCCGGGTCGAGGGACACGAACGCTGCCATGGAGGCGAGCGAGATCGCGCCGAGCTTGAGGGAGATCTGCACGAGCCCGTCGATCGCGGCGGCGTTCCCCCCGAGCACGAAGACCAGCACGAGCACGTAGGCGGCCTGGCCGACGATGCCGAGCGTGAACAGCCCGAGCAGGAGCGGCCCGATCCGCGCGGCCAGAGCGCAGGCGAGCGCCAGCACGAAGAACACGGCCAGCGCGGGCGTGGAGTAGGTCAGCCAGGGCGCCAGGGCGCACACGAGGTACCAGCCCAGGACGGCGCGGGGATCGCGCCGGGCGAGGAACCCGCCCCGGGTGGCGTACGCGACGCGCATGAGCTCGAGCTTGACCCACTCGACCGTCACCCGGTCGAACCCGGAGCGCGTGGACGTCTTGCGGTCCGTGCGCCCGGCCTCGTGGGGCCGGCCGGTGCCGGTCGACGGGGCCGGGGCGTCGGTGGCGACGGCGGTCATACGAGCTCCTCGGTGGGTCGGGCGGAGGCCTGGCGCACCAGGTCGTCGACCGTCAGCGGCAGCTCCGGCAGCGCCAGCGCGGCGCCCACCTGGGTCACCTGCGGCGGGACGAGCCGGGCCTGGTCGAGCACGTCGGGGGACGCGAACAGCGTCCGCGGGTCGGTGTCGGTGATGACGCGGCCGTGGTCCAGCACGACCACACGGTTCGCCCACTCCGCGACCAGGTGCATGTCGTGCGTGGCCACGACGGTGCAGCGGATGTGGTCGCTGAGGGCGTCGAGCATCGCGATGACGTCGTCGCGCGAGCTGAGGTCGAGGCTGGACGTCGGCTCGTCGAGCAGCAGCAGCCGGGGACGCATCGCCAGGCCGATCGCGAGGGTGGCCCGCCGCTGTTGGCCCCCGGAGAGCAGGCGGCCGTCCCGGTCCGCGAACCGGGTCAGGTCCACCCGGTCGAGCACCTGCTCGACGAGCGCGTCGGCGTCGGGCAGGCGGCGGCCCTGCGGGTGCATCGCGACGTCGGCCCGGACGGAGTCCTGCAGGAACATCTCCTCGGGGCGCTGCACCAGGTAGCAGACGGTGTCGGCGAGCGCGGCAGCGGAGACCGACCGGGTGTCGCGGCCGTCGACGTCGACCGCCCCGGCACGGGGGACCGCCAGGCCGGACAGCACGGACAGCAGGGTCGACTTGCCGGCACCGTTCGAGCCGACGAGCGCCACCCGGTCGCCGTCGTGCAGGTCGAGGTCGAGGCCCTGGAGCACCGTGTGCCGGTCGCCGGAGACAGTGCGGTAGCCGTGCTCGACGCCCGCCATCCGCGCGACGAGGGGGCCACGGCGCTCGCGGGTGGACGCCACCGCGCCCGACGGCGGTGGCCCGGACCGCGCGGCGGCTCCTGGCACCGATCGCACGACGGGGCGCAGCAGGTCCACGCACTCGTCGACGGTGATCGGCACCGGCCGTTCACCGCGGGCGACCTCCGGTACCAGGGCACGCCCCAGCGCGACCACCTGGGGGTCGGGGACGTGCGCGTCGGCGAGGTCGTCGCGGCGTGCGAGGGCCTCGCGCACCGGCAGGTGCCAGCGCACGCGTCCGTCCGCCATGAGCACGACGCTGCGCGCGTAGCGGGCGATGAGCTCGGCGTGGTGCTCGATGACCACCACCGTGACTCCTTGCTCCTGGTTGAGCCGGGTCAGGTGGTCGTAGACGACGGCCGCCCGCCGAGGGTCGACCTCTGCGGCCGGCTCGTCCACCACGAGGACGGAGGGTGCCAGCGCCATGGCACCCGCCAGCGCCGTCAGGTGCTGCTGCCCGCCGGAGAGCTGCCAGGTGTGGGTGCCCGCCACGTCCCCGAGCCCGAGGTCGGCGAGCGCGCGCTCGGTCCGGTCCGCCCAGTCCTCGTGGCCGAAGTTCAGCGGGCCGAAGGACACGTCGTCGCGGACCGTGGGCCGCACGAGCTGGTTGCCGAAGTCCTGGAAGACGTACCCGACGTCGTGCGCGATCTCTCCCACGCCGCGCCGTGCGGTGCTGCGTCCCTGCACCCGGACCCGCCCGGTGATGTCACCGTTCCAGAAGTGGGGGATCAGACCGTTGAAGGTCTTGCACAGGGTGGTCTTGCCGGAGCCGTTGCCGCCGACCACGGCGACGAAGTCACCGGGTTCGATCGTCAGGTCGACGTCGTGCAGCGAGTCCTGCGCGGCGCCGGGGTAGCGGAAGGTGAGCCCGCGCACCTCGATCGCCGGGACGTCGGTCCGCCGGTCGGTCGGTGCGGTGGTCGCCACCGTGGTCGGCGCGGACATCAGAAGCTCGCCTCGTCGTCCTCGGCGGACGTGCTCGTCGGGGTGCCGGCCGCACGTGCCCGGCGGGACCGGAGGACGGCGACGACGACGAAGACCCCGAAGCCGACGGTGAGGGCGACGGCGCCGGCCACCCACATCCAGGCCTCGCCGAACTGGTCGACGAAGTCCGGCTCGAACGCACCGAGCGTGGAGAGCCCGTCCTCCCGGCCGACGAACTCCTCCCAGGTGGCGAACAGGGCGATCGCGCCGGCGGCGAGCACGGCCAGGACGGCGATCGGCCAGAACCGCATCCCGGCGGGGCCGGTCAGCCGGGGCGGGTGCTCCGGGTCGCGGGGACGCAGGCCCATGATGGGCTCGATCTTCCCGTAGAGGCGGGGCGTCAGCCACAGGGCGGGCAGCGCGCCGAACAGGATGCCGGAGAACACGACGGTCACCACGATGTCGAGTCCCTCGGCGAGGAGGAACGCCCCCAGCAGACCGTCGGCCTCCTCGAGCGCCTCGGGGTCGATACCGATGACGACCTTGAGGATGTCGACGATGCCGCCGCTGACCTTGTCGACCAGCACCATGACGATCGGCGCGAGGGCGACCTGCACCCGGTTGAGCGGGTTGCGCACGAGGCAGCCGGCGACGTAGATGGCCAGAGCGGTCTGGAGGAAGCCCTCGATCTCGCTGAGGCCGCCGAAGTCGCCGAGCAGCATGTCGGAGAAGACCAGCTCACCGAGCGGGGCGCCGAGCGCCACCCACAGCGGCGACAGCAGGGCGGCGAGCACCACGGCGATGAACGCGAAGTAGGAGACGCCGAGCTCGAGAGGCCCGACCTGGACCTCGGGCACGACGTTGGCGACGATGTCGCCCACGCCGTACAGCGTCATGGACAGGACCAGGATCATGAGCTTCTGGGGGCCGGAGAGCTGCTCGGACCGCGGCAGGGTGCCGCGGACCTTGTCGACCGTGGCGGCGACGTTGCTGGGCATGGGTGCCTTCCTCGAAGGTTCGTCTCGGGTCTTCCGGGGCGACCGGCGGGTGCCGGCGATCAGGGGGTGTTTGCCGGGCCGTGTGCCCACGTGCGCAGGAGCCCGGCGACGGCGGTCATGTCGGGGACAAGATGGTCGGGACGGTCGGGGTCGTCGGCGTCGAGCGCGTCGAGCGCCGTGTCGGGCGTGGCGCCACCCCTGACCACGACGACGGTCCCGACGCCGGCGGCACGGGCGGCGGCGACGTCGCGGTGGGGCTTGTCGCCGACGAACACGGCGCGGGCGCCGTCCGCGTCGAGCGCGGTCAGCGCGGTGCGGACGGTCGTGGGGTCGGGTTTGCGCAGCCCGAGCTCGTCGGAGTACACGTGTGCGCCGACCAGGTCGTCGAGGCCGTGCTCCACCAGCTCCTCGCGCACCGCCCGCCCGCACACCGTGTTCGACACGACGGCCACGGGGACGCCGGCGTCGCGGGCCGCGGTGAGCAGCTCGCGCACGCCCGGCCGCACCGTGGGGGTGGACTTGGTCCGGGCGTAGTCGACCATGAGGGCGTGCGCCTCGGCACGCAGCCAGTGCCGCACCCCCGTTCCGTGGCGGTCGAGCAGGGGCCCGACGAGCTCGACCCAGAACGTCGGCGCGTCGATCTCCGGGACCGTGGTGCCGCCGTCGTGGTCGTTCTTCCAGGCCCGGTGCGCCGCGCGGGCCCGGTCGAGCACGTCGACGGCCTCGTCGGTGGCCGTCGGGTACCCCGCCGCGCTCAGGCCGGCCGCGAGGCGGGCCGCGAACCCGCGCCGGACCACGTCGTCGGGCCGCGAGACGGCGATGACGCCGCCGTGGTCGAGCAGCAGCGCGCTCACCTGGCTGCCGCTCGAGCTGTCAGTCTCTCGTGCGGGTATACCGCCGCGAGGGTCTGACACCGCAGGGACGGAGTCGGCCAGCAGCGGGACGAGGCCGCGCGGGTCGTCGAGGACGAGGTCGGGGCGTTCCGTGACCGGGAACGGCGGCCGGTCGGTGTGGTGGTCGCGGGTGAGGACCAGCCCGCCGACGGCGGCGCGTCGTCCGGCGACGACGTCGCGGTCGAGCGTGTCGCCGACGTACCAGCAGCGTTCCGGCGTCGTGCCCAGGGCGCGGGCGGCGAGCTCGATCATCCCGGGGTGCGGCTTGCGGATGCCGACCTCGTCGGAGTAGACCTGCACGGCGAACGACCCGCCGAGGCCCTGCTCGGCGAGGATCGCGCGGTGGGCGCGGCCGGAGTGGGCGTTCGAGACGATCCCGACCGGGATGCCGAGGTCACGAGCGGTACGCAACAGCTCCCGCACGCCGGGGCGGACGGTGTGGTCGGTCAGGGTGCGGGTCATCGTCTCCTGGAGCTGCCCGGCCGACCCGGCGAGCACCTCACGCTCCGCGGTGGTGAGCGGCGAGCCGTAGAACTCCCGCCAGATCGTGCGATGGTCCAGCTCCGCGGGTGCGAGGCGGCGGGAGGCGGCGTTCTTCCAGTCCTTGAGCGCCTTCTTGCCGCCGCGCAGCACCGGCAGCAGCTCGGCGGGCGTGCGCTGGTGCCCGGCCCGGGCGAGGACCGCCGCGACGTGCTCGGCCATCGCCTCCGGGCCGCCCGGGCGCTTGCTCGTCGTGAGGACGACACCGCCGAAGTCGAGCAGCAGAGCGGCCGGGCGGGTGCGCAGCGCTGCGGGGACCGCGGGGTCGGTCTCCGGCACGGTCTCGGGGCGGGGAGCTTCGGGGCTGGGGGCGATCGTCACGACGGCGACGCTAGGGAGGGGCGGCGACGCCCCGGCGTCCGTCCGGTGGCGCGACGGTGAACGACGCCAGAACATCTGGAACGTTCCAGACGCGTGTCGGCCGCCGCTCCGCGCGTCCGTTTCGCATCGCCGACGCCGCGTGGGCAGGATGAGCGCGTGCCCGCCGCTTCTGCCCGTCCCCGGCCCACCCTGCTCGACGTCGCCGCCGCGGCCGGGGTGTCGAAGTCGCTCGTCTCGCTGGCCCTGCGCGGGGACGCCGGCGTCTCCGCACGCACCCGTGAGCGCATCCGCGTCGTCGCCGAACAGGTCGGCTACCGCCCGTCGCTGACCGCCCGCACCCTCAAGCAGGGGCGGTCCATGCTGCTCGGCGCGGTCATCTCCAGCCTCGACAATCCGTACCACACTGAGATCGTTGCCTCCGTGGAGGCCGCCGCCGAGGACTCCGGGCTCTCGGTGCTGCTCGCCCACGGCTCGCGGGACCGAGGACGCCTCGCGGACCGTGTCCAGCAGCTGTTGGACCTCGGCGTCGACGGGCTCGTCGTCGTCTCGTCCTGGGTCCCCGAGGAGGTGCTCGCCGCAGCGGCGCGGCGTGCGCCGGTGGTCATGGTCGGCCGCACGGCCGCCCCGGTGACCGGCATCGACTCGGTCAACAACGACGACGAGCGCGGTGCGGCGCTCGTCGTCGACCACCTCGTCGCCCGCGGGCACCGGTGGATCACGCACGTCACCTCGTCGACCCGCCCGGCGGGCCTCGCCCGTCGCCGCGGCTACGAGACGGCCATGCGCGCCGCCGGCCTGGCCGAGGAGGTGCGGGTCGTCGGCCCCGGGCCGACGGCGCTCGACACCCTGGTGCGCGACGCCACCACCGCGGTCTTCGCGCGCAACGACGTCGAGGCGGTCGACGTGCTCGACCATGCGCTCGACGCCGGGCTGCGCGTCCCCGCCGACCTCGCCGTCGTCGGCTACGACGACACGGTGCTCGCACGACGCGCACGACCCGCGCTGACCACCGTGCAGCAGCAACGAGACCTCATGGGTGCGCGTGCCGTGGCGCTCCTGCGCGAGCGGCTCGACGGCCGGTCCGACGACGTCCACGAGGTCCTGGAGCCGCGGCTCGTGGTGCGGGCCTCGAGCTGAACGCGCCACCCCCACGCTGTGGGTGCACGACACGCCACCATCCGCTCAGCGGTGGCGGCGTGTCGTGCACCCACAGCGTGGGGGTGGCGCTAGCGCTGTCAGGCCGTCGTGCAGGTGGCCGTCGGCAGTGCCGTCGACCCGTTCGAGTAGAGCGTGATGCCGAACGTGTCGCCGTTGCCGTTCGGCGTGGCGGTCAGGGTGCCCGTGGTGCCCGAGACGGACGCGTTCCACGAGTTCTGCAGGCTCTGCGATCCGTTGAGCGCGATCGCGACCTGCCAGTCCGAGCTGCCGGACACGGCGAGGTCCACGTTGAACCGGTCGGCCCACTCGTCGGCCTTGGTCACCGTCACTGTGCAGTCGCTGGTCGGGTCGCCACCGGAGCCCGACGAGCAGGTGGCCGTCGGGGCCGTGGCGTTGCCGTTGGAGTACAGCGTGATCCCGAAGCTGTCGCCGTTGCCGTTCGGTGTGGCGGTCAGGGTGCCGCTGGTGCCGGAGACGTCGGCGTTCCACGAGCTCTGGACGCTCTGCCCGCTGCCGGTGCTGATCGTCACGACCCAGTCGTCGGCGCCGGTGACGTCGAAGGTGGTGTTGAAGCGGTCGCCCCAGGAGTCGGTCTTCGTCACCGTGACCGAGCAGGTGCCGTCGCCACCGGGATCGGTGGGTCCGCCGTCGTCGCCGCCGTTGTCGTTGCCGTCACCGCTGTTGAGCTGGTCGAGCACGTAGTTGTACGCGGCCTTCTTGTTGCCGTTGCCGTCGAACAGCAGCGGCGTGCCGGAGGCGCGCCACGAGTCGGTGTCCCGCACGCCCCAGACGGTGATGCCCTGGCAGCGGGAGACGGCCATGCAGGCCTGGACCACGCCGCGGTACTGCTCGGCCTGCGAGGTGCCGGAACCCTCGATGTCGAGCTCGGTGATCTGCACGTCCACGCCCAGGTCGGCGAAGTTCTGCAGCGTCTCGTGGTAGTTGCTCGGCACCGGGTTGCCCGAGTTGAAGTGGGCCTGGAACCCGACGCAGTCGATCGGCACGCCGCGCGCCTTGAAGTCCGCGACCATGTTGTAGACGCCCTGCGTCTTGGCGTGGTTCCAGTTGTCGGTGTTGTAGTCGTTGTAGCAGAGCTGGGCGTTCGGGTCCGCGGCGCGGGCGGCGCGGAAGGCGGCCTCGATCCAGTCGTTGCCGGTGCGCTGCAGGTTCGAGTTGCGGCGGGCGCCGGACGAGCCGTCGGCGAACGCCTCGTTCACCACGTCCCAGGAGTGGATCTTGCCGCGGTAGTGGGTGGCGACCTCGGTGACGTGGTTGAGCATCGCCTGGCGGAGCTGCTGCCCCTCCATGTTCTGCATCCAGCCCGGCTGCTGCGAGTGCCAGGCCAGCGTGTGGCCGCGCACCTGCTTGCCGTTGCTGATCGCCCAGTCGACCATCTGGTCGGCGGTGCCGAAGCTGAACTGGCCCTGCTGCGGCTCGAGGGCGTCGAGCTTCATCTCGTTCTCGGCCGTGATCATGTCGAACTCGCGGTTCGCGATGGTCGTGTACTGCTGGTCGTTCATCCGGCTGGCCGCGATCGCCGTGCCGAAGTAGCGGCCGGACTCGTCGGCCGCCTCGTGCAGGGTGGCGCCGTCGGCCTGGGCCGATCCGACGCCGACGCCGGCGGTGATCACCAGCGCGGCGAGGGTGGAGAGCGCGGCGGTGCGCCGCCTCGTCGTGCTTCTCGAGAGTGGTGCTCGGGTCATCGTTGATCCTGCCTCCCTGGGCGGACCCACGCTGGCCCGCCCTGTCGAAAAGGATTTCGAGATCCGACCGTAGCGGGCCTGGCCGCAGTTCGCAATCGTTTTCGAGAACTCTGATCGAGACAGCTCCTCGTCCGGTTGCCCGGGACATACCACCTGATCACGGCCGAGGAGTGCCCTCGGCGGATGCTCCGCTCAGAGCCCGGTGCGCCCGTCGATGCACTCGCGCAGCAGGTCGGCGTGGCCCATGTGGCGGGCGTACTCCTCGACCATGTGGATGATGACGTCGCGCACCTCGACGGTGCCGCCGTCGAACGGGACCTCACGGTCCAGCTCCTCGTGGACCATCTGCTCGTCGGCGGCCTCCACGGCGGCGTGCCACGCCTGCCAGGCCTCGTCGGCGCACTCCTCGGTGGGGTAGACCTCGTCGAAGTCCACGTCGGCGGCGCGCGCCCGCTCGAAGGGTCCGGGGGCGACGGTGCCCTGGAGCACGCGCGTGAACCAGTGGTGCTCGGCGTTCGCGAGGTGGCGCACGAGACCGATCAACGACAGGTTCGACGGGGGCACGCTGCGCCGCGAGAGCTGCTCGGCGTCCAGGCCCTCGCACTTCATGACGAGCGTCATCCGGTACCGGCACAGGTACTCCCAGAGAGTCTCCTTCTCGCCGACCGGGTCGGCGCCGGTCGTCCGCGGATCCAGCTCTGGTGCGACCCACATGCCTGTCATCGTTGCGCTCACTCGCACAATCTGGCGGTCGACAGGTACCCGGGTCAAGGTCGCGAAGGCAACGATCTGGACACCTTCGGCGTGTCATTGGGTAGCCTTCGCGATCATGAGGCGGAGCACAGCGAGGGACGAGGCGCTGCCGCCCGACGTCGGAAACCCCGTTCCTGCACCTCAAGGTGGTTTTCCGTTCGGTCCGGTGGGTGGTGCCGGCCCCGGTGGGACCCCGCCATGGGGCGGTCCGTCGCAGGCATCGGCAGGCTCGGCAGGCTCGGCCGGGTCCGCCGCCGACCCGGACCCGTTCCCGGACGCCCCATTCCCGCCCGGCGCGGCCGCAGCCGCCCCGGCCCCGGCCGCCCTGCCGTGGGCGAGCACCGACGTGCCCACCGACGTCCCCCCGCTCGACGACGTCCTCGACGGCTCGGCCGACGTCGCCGGGACGTTCCGCGACGTGGGCCAGAATGTGGGCAGGTCGACGAAGAAGACGAAGAAGAAGCGCGGCCGGAAGGACCGTGCCGCCCGGGTGTCGCAGGGCGGTACCGCCAGCGGCGGAGCGGCCCGCGACGACACCGTCCACGGCGATCCCACCGGCGAGGGCGGCGCACCGGCCCGGACGAGTCGTCGTCGCGCTGCCCGGACCGGGGGTGGTGGCGCGCGCAGCCTGACCGTGCGCGCCCGGACCGTGGCCACCGTGCTGCCCCGGCGTCGTGCCACCGGGCTGTTCGCCCGTCGTGTCACGCTGTGGGCCGCGGGCGGGCTCGCGCTCGCCGCAGGCATCGGGGTCGGCGCCGGTGTCGACTACCTCGGGAGCGACGCGGAGGCGAGCACCGACGCCGCGACCGCGACGGTCACCGAGGTCACGCCCGAGGTGTGCGCGGCGGCGCAGGTCGCGTGGTCCCGGGCAGCCTCCGCGCAGGTCCGGATGGACGTCGAGTCGCCGCGCTCGTTGCGCACGGGGTTCGTCGGTGCGCGCGACGCGCTCAGCATGGTCGACCCGCCCGGCGCCGTCATCACGGACTGGGCCACCGTGCTGACCTATGTCACCGCCGCGGCCGACGCCACCCAGGACGTGGAGGACGACGAGGTGGAGGCCGCCGTGGCCGACGCGCTCGCCGCGCACGACACCGAGAAGATGACGGCGGCGTCGCAGCGGATCACGGACTACCTGGCGGCCGACTGCGCGTCCTGACTCGTCCGCTCTCGCCCGATCTGCCCGGTGAGACGTCTCACGGGGCGGTCCTTCGATTTCCCGACCACCCCCGACCTGGGCCACCATGGTGGGATGCTGCCGCTCCGTCCGCGTACCCGCCGCACCGCCTCCGCCGCCGCGGTGGCGCTCGCCGTCGCGGCGTCCGCCGGCGCCTGCGGTTCCTCGGACGGTTCCACGCAGGCCGCCCCGGAGCCGGCCCCGGCGATCTCCGTCGACGCCGACCTCTCCATGAGCGACGGCGAGGGCGACGACGAGCCCCCGGCCCTGACCGAGGAGTGCCTCGAGCTGCAGGAGGCGTGGGCGGAGACCAACCGTGCGCTCGCCGGCATCGACCAGGAGCACCCCCGCCTGCTGGTCGCAGGCTTCCGGGAGGCGCACCGGTCCATCACCTCCGTCGAGGACGCGGCCGACGTGCCCGGGTGGGACGGGATGACCGCCTATCTCGACAAGGCGGTCGGAGCCTTCGAGGACGTCGACACCGACGACGACCAGGCGGTCGCCTCGGCCGCGACGCTCGCGATCACGGACGTCGACACGGCGCGGGCCACCACGGCCCACGAGTCGGTCACCGCCTACCTCGACGAGGGCTGCCGCGGGTGACGTCGGTACCGCCCCCGGCCGGGGAGCCGGCGGCGGTCGCCGCCCTCCGCCCGGCCCTGGAGGCCTCCTTCACCGTTGACGCCGTGGAGGACCTGCTGGGCGACGTGGCCTCGGCGGCCCTGCAGCGGGGACAGCTGCTGCCCGCGCGCCGCGCGGTGGCCGGCAGCACCGACCCGCGTGCCGCCCTCACCGCCCTGTTCCTCCTCGGTGACGAGGTGCCGCGGTCCGTGCTCGACGCGGCGCTGCCCGGTCTCGGGGCCGACGGCGCGGCCCGCCTCGGGCTCGTCCGGGCGGCGGGCCAGGGAGACGGCGACGCGATGCGCGCCGTCGTCGACCTGCAGCCGTACGCCGCGACGGACGCCACCGGACCGGTCGCCTGGTGGCTGGCCAGCGACCTGAGCGAGGTGGTCACGGGCCGTCGGCTGGCCGCCGACCACGTGCTCGGCGCCGGCGGGGCATCGACGACGCTGGCGCAGGTGACCGTCCGTCCCGAGGTGGGTCGGGTGCTCGACCTCGGGACGGGGTGCGGCATCCAGGCGCTCCACGCGGCCCGGCACGCCGGGGCCGTGGTCGGCACGGACGTCTCGCGCCGCGCGCTCGCCTTCGCACGGTTCAACGCCGCCCTGAACATGCCCGAGGCCGACCTGACGCTGCGGCACGGGTCGATGCTGGAACCGGTCGCCGATGAGCGCTTCGACCTCGTGGTGTCCAACCCGCCGTTCGTCATCACGCCGCGCACGGGTGCACCGGGGGCGGCCGTGGCGGAGGCGCTCGGCGCGTTCGAGTACCGCGATGGCGGCCGGTCCGGCGACGACCTCGTGCGGGACCTCGTCACCGGCGTCGGCTCGGTGCTCGCGCCCGGCGGCGTCGCGCAGATGCTCGTCAACTGGGAGCACCGCCGCGGCGAGCCGTGGATGGACCGTGTCGGCGCGTGGCTGGACGAGTCCGGCCTGGACGGGTGGGTCGTCGAGCGTGAGCTGCTCGACCCGGCCGAGTACGCCGAGACCTGGATCCGCGACGGCGGCACGTCCTCCGAGCGGGAGCCGGACGCGTGGACGGCGGCCTACGGGGCCTGGCTGGACGACTTCGCCGCCCGCGACGTCGAGGCCGTCGGCTTCGGCCTCGTCACGCTGCGCCGTCCGGCGCACGACGGCGGGCGCGCCACTCTGCGGCGGCTGGAGGAGCATCACGGGGCGCTGCGCCAGCCGCTCGGCGGGCACCTCGCGGCCTCCCTGGCCGCCCACGACTGGCTGGAGGCGCACGACGACGAGGAGCTGGCGGCCACGCGGCTCGTCGTGGCGGCCGACGTCACCGAGGAGCGTTACCTGACGCCCGGCGCCGCCCACCCGAACGTCGTGGTCGTGCGCCAGGGCGACGGGTTCGGCCGCGGAGTGCAGGCCTCGACGGGTCTGGCGGCCTTCGTCGGCGTCTGCGACGGCGAGCTCACGGTGGGGCAGACCGTCGGGGCGCTGGCCGCCCTGCTGGACGTGCCGTCGTCGGACCTCGCGGCCGAGCTGCTGCCGGCCGTCCGCGGCCTGGTCCGCGACGGCTTCCTCGCGCCCGCCTGACCCTCAGTCCTGCTCGAGGTACGGATCCGCCCAGGCGCTGATGATGCGCGCCGCGCGCCGCGCCTGGCCGGGCCTCGTCAGCAGGTGGTCCGACCCCTCCAGGGAGACGAAGCTGCGCGGGTGGCGCGCTGCCCGGAAGATCTCGCTCGCGTTGTCGATGCCCACGGTGTTGTCCGTGGGGGAGTGCATGACGAGCAGGGGCAGGCCCAGCGCGGGGATGCGGTGCGCGAGGTCCGCCTCTCGCACGTCCTCGACCATCCCGCGCTTGAGGTTGAGGCGCTTGCCCCCGACCTGCCACACCGCGTGACCCTCCTCCAGCACCTGGTCGACCAGTCCGTCGTAGTGGTGCTCGGCATGGCTGGGGTCGAACGGCGCGCACACCGTCGCGACGGCGCGGGCGCCGGGGATCTCGGGCGCCGCGGCGATCGCGGCGGCGCCGCCCCAGGAGTGCCCGGCCACGATCTCCACCGGGGTACCGCGAGCCGCCATGAGCTCGGCGGCGAGCACCGTGTCGGCCACCTTGACGGTGAACGAACCGTCGCCCCAGTCGCCCTCCGAGTCGCCGAGGCCGAGGTTGTCGTAGCGCAGCATGCCGACGCCCTCCGCGGCGAGCTGCTTGCAGATGCGGGCAGCGGCGGGCGAGTCCTTGCCGAGGGTGAACCCGTGGACGAACAGCCCCCAGCCCCGCACCTCGCCCTCCGGCTCGTCGATGATCCCGGCCAGGGTCGGCCCGGTGCTGGACGCGAACGTCACGCGCTCCGTCATCGTTCTCCTTCTCTCGGTGGTCGTGTCGTGGGACGGTCCGTGTCCGGGGGCATCCCAACAGTGGTCTGGAAGAAGTATCTTCTCGGTATGGAGATCGACCTCCGGCACCTCCGGCTCGTGACCGTCGTCGCCGAGCAGGGAAGCGTCACGAAGGCTTCCGCCGCCCTCGGCATGGCGCAACCCGCGTTGTCCGCACAGCTCAACCGTATCGACCAGGCGCTCGGGGGTCCGGTCTTCGTCCGCGGTCGGCACGGTGCGCGGCCCACGCCGCTGGGCGAGCTCGTGCTGCGGCACGCGCGCGTGCTGCTGCCCGCGATGGATGCCTTCCACGACGACGTGCGCCGTCACGTCCTCGCCCGGCCCGACGCCGCCACCTCCCTGCGGGTCGGGACCGTATCGACCGTGCTGGGCGGTATCTTCCTCAACCGGCTGCGCGCCGACCTCGCCGGCGTGAACGTCACGTCCTTCACCTCGTGGTCCGCGGACGCGGCGGCGGTGCGCCTCGCCGACGGCACGCTCGACATCGCGCTGGTCGGCGCGTGCGGGGACGCGGTGCTGCCGACCGACGGCGGTGTCGAGTGGACCCGGTTGCGGACCGACCCGGTGTTCGTCCTGCTGCCGGAGGACCACCGGCTCGCGGCCGGCGACGAGGTGCCGCTCGCCGAGCTCGCCGAGGAGAACTGGCTCTCCGCCCCGGGCGACGGGTGCTTCGAACGGTGCTTCGTCTCCGCGTGCGCACGCTCGGGCTTCACCCCGCGCGAGGTGAGCGAGACCGAGCGGGCGTCCGCCGTCGAGCAGGTCAAGGGCGGGCACGCCATCGCATTGGTCCAGCCGCTCCTCCTCGACCTGCCCGGGGTCCGCGCGGTGGCGCTGGAGGGCGAGCCGCTGCGCTGGACGCAGTACGTGGGGTGGCGCGGTGACGCGGTTGAGCGCTTCGACGTCGAGGTCGTCCGGGCGGCCGCCGTCTACGCCCACGCCGAGGCCGTCCGCCGGACGCCGGCCTACGAGCGCTACGTGATCGCGCAGGGCTCGGCCCGGTAGCCGGACCTTTCGTCCGGTACGTCGGGGGCGCTACGGTGCCCGCGTGTCGCGTCGACGAGGAGGGGCCCTGCGCCAGCTCGGCGCGCTGCTGGCCACGTTCGGCGTGGGGCTGCTGCTCGTCCTCGTGCTGGCGGTCGTCGCCCCGGACGCGCTGCGGATCGGTGCCCGGGGCGCCGACGGTGTCTCCGCGGCCGCGCTGACCCATGCCTCCCAGGAGCTCGCGGAGGCCGCCGTGCGCGAGCTGCCGACCGACGCTGCTGCCGACAGCGAGCGCGGCGCCGACGACGACGCCGATGGTGCCGGTGGTGCTGCGGGTCCCGACGGCGACGCCGATGGTGCCGGTGGTGCTGCGGGTCCCGACGGCGACGCCGATGGTGCCGACGCGGCCGACGCCGGGGCGGATCCCGATGCTGCCGACGACGCCGACGCCGACGCCGACGACGGGGCCGACGCGGCCGATGGGACCGATGGAACCGAAGCTGGCGCGGACCCCGACCAGGGTGCCGGCGGGGCCGGCACCGACGACGGGGCCGACGCGGCGCCGTCGGAACGGGTCCTGGAGCTGGTGAACGCGGAGCGCGCGGCCGCGGGCTGCCCGGCCCTTCATGCCGAGCCCGCGCTGGACGACCTGGCCGCGGCCCACTCCTCGGACATGGCCGCGCGTGGCTACCTGGACCACACGACGCCCGAGGGGCTCTCGCCGTGGGACCGGGCGGAGGCGGCAGGGGTCGAGGGGGTCGCTGCCGAGAACATCGCGCGGGGCCAGCCGGACGCCGCCGCGGTGGTCGCAGCGTGGATGGACAGCCCAGGGCACCGAGCCAACATCCTCAGCTGCGACCTCACCCGGCACGGACTCGGTGTCGCGGAGGGGCCGGGCGGCCCGTGGTGGACCCAGGTGTTCGGGCGGTGAGCCGGGTCGCGCGGCCGTCGGCGCCGGGCCGGGTCAGCCGATGATGACGGCGGACTCGGGCCGCCGGTAGAGCTTGTGACGGTGCCGCAGGGCGAGGCCCGTCCCCAGGGTGATCGGGCCGAGGCGACCGAGGAACATCAGCACGGCCAGGAGGACCTGGTGCCAGCCGTCGAGGTCGGCGGTGATGCCGGTGGACAGCCCGGTCGTGGTGAAGGCGGAGATCACCTCGAACAGGACCCGGTCGAGCGGCAGGACCGCCGCGGGGACCGACACCGTGATCGCGAGCGTGGTAACGACGACGGCGGCCACACCGACGAGCGCGACGGTCAGCGCCTGACGCTGGGTCGCGCGGGCGATCCGTCGGTCGAAGGCGGTGACGTCGGGGTCGCCGCGGAGCTCGGACCAGATGATGAACGCCAGGACGGCGAAGGTCCCTACCTTGACCCCGCCGGCGGTGCCCGCGCTGCCGCCGCCGACGAACATGAGCATGTCGGTGAAGAACCAGGTGCCGTGGTTCAGCTCGGAGGTGTCGATCGAGTTGAACCCGGCGGTGCGCGGCATGACCGACTGGGTGAAGGCGGCGAGCATCTTGCCGGGCACGCTCAGCGGGCCGAAGGTCTGGGGGTTGGCCCACTCGACCACGAGGAAGAAGGCGGTGCCCACGGCGAGCAGGATCGCCGTCGTGCCGAGGGTCAGGCGAGTGTGGATGCTCCAGCGCGAGGGGTCGCGCAGCGCCGTGCGGGCCGCGTCGCCGCGCCGGGTGCGCGACAGGCGCCACAGCTCGAGCAGCACGGGGAACCCGAGGCCGCCGACGATGACGGCCGCGCAGATGGGCAGGCAGATCCAGGGGTCGCTGACGAACCGCATGAGCGAGTCGCCGTAGATCGAGAACCCGGCGTTGTTGAAGGCCGACAGCGAGTGGAAGATCCCCGACCACGCGGCGTGCCGGAAGGTCTCCCCGTAGCCGATCATGAGGCGCACCGTGAGGACCACGGCCACGACGAGCTCCGCGACCACGGTGAACCGCAGTGCGCCCAGCATGACCTTCTTGACGTCCCCGAGCCCCACGGTGTGCGTGGACTCGGCGGCGACCATGCGGGTGCGCAGCCCCAGGCGCCGGGAGAGGAGCAGCCCCAGCAGCGAGGCGACGGTCATGACGCCGAAGCCGCCGATCTGGATCAGGACGAGGATCACGCCCTGGCCGAACGGGGACCAGAACGTCTCCGTGTCGACGACGACCAGCCCGGTCACGCACGCCGCGGACGTCGCGGTGAAGAGCGCCTCGACGAAGCTGGCGCGCTGGCCGGTGGTCGAGACGGGCAGCAGGAGGAGCGCGGTACCGACGGCGATCGCCGAGAGGAAGCCGAGGGTCACCATCTGAGCGGGCCGGCGTCGGAGGCTGGCAGGAGAGGGGCCCTCGGTGCGGGGGTCCCGCCGGAGTGGCAGGTGCACGAGAAGACAGTCTTGCACGCGTCCGGACAGGATGATGGGTGGGCTGCGACCACGACCGACGCCCTGCCCGCACCAGCACCAGCACCAGCACCGATGGAGGCTGCCTGATGACCATCGCCCGATCGATCGTCCTGTTCCTGGGCGCCGCACTGTTCGAGATCGGGGGCGCCTGGCTCGTGTGGCAGGGGTTCCGCGAGCATCGCGGATGGCTGTGGATCGGTGCGGGGGTGATCGCGCTGGGGCTCTACGGGTTCTTCGCGAGCCTGCAGCCGGATGCCCACTTCGGCCGCATCCTGGCGGCCTACGGGGGTGTTTTCGTGGCCGGGTCGCTGGTCTGGGGCATGGTCGTCGACGGCTTCCGCCCCGACCGGTGGGACATCGCAGGCGCGCTGATCTGCCTCGTCGGGGTGGCCGTCATCATGTACGCCCCGCGGCCGGCGTAGGGCGCGTCGTCCTCCTCGTCGCCTCGGCGGCCGCCCGGCCACCGACTCGCGCACCGTGGAGCACGAGCCCGACCATGACGACGCAGCCCGTGAGCACCCCGGCCGCCAGGAGCACCGGGGAGACGGGAAGGAGCGCGAACAGCCCGCTCGCCGCCGATGTGCAGCCGGCGAGCGTGGTCGGTCGCTCCGCACGGGCGTGAGCCACCAGCCACGCCTCGTCGCTCGCCATCGTGCTGGGAGTGCGGATGCCCGCCAGCTGGTTCCGTCGGAGCCGGCCCGACGCCGCTGCACGCGCCGCGCACACGAGGAGGGCCCCTGCGCCCAGCATGACGACGGCCAGCAGGATCCTCACGGGCAGCACCTCGTCCATCGTCGACGACCCTACCTGGGCACCCCGACGCCCCACGAGGCCCTTCGCCGGGCTGAAGCGGACGTCGCCGACCAGCAGGCGCCACGTGACCCGCCCCGACGGTCGCCCGCCCGCCAGCATCTGCTCACCGTCCGAGCGCGGACAGCAGCCGGAACGCCGCCAGGGCCACGCTCCGGCCGTGGTTGGCCAGGACGACGACGGCGTGCCCGGTGCCGGGGTGCAGGCACAGTGCGGTGCGGAAACCTCCGGTGCCACCGCTGTGCCAGATCACCAGGTCGCGTCCGAGGCGGCGGTCCTTCTGGGTCGCCGTGCGTTGCCAGGCGAGGCCGATGCGTGGCCCCTGCTCGGCCACGGCCATCCGGACGGCCTCGCCGAGCTCTCCGGGCGGCGGGTGGAGGTGTGCGCTGCCCCAGCCGAGGAGGTCGGTGGCGGTCGAGTGCAGCGCCCCGGCCCCCGGCAGCGCGTCGAGGTTCCATGCCGCGGCCGGGGTGTGCCGGCGGTGGTGGCCGACGGCGGTCCGGGCGACCTGCTCGGGCGTCGCCCGGTCGGTGGTCCCGGTGTCGGCGAGCCCCAGCGGGCCCGTGGCGTCCCGGGCGACCAGCTCGCCGAAGGTGAGCCCTGGGTGCCGGGTGAGGGCGATCCCGAGCAGGCCGAAGCCGCTGTTCGAGTAGGCCGGCCCGTGCCGGGCGTGCGGCGCAGCCGGCCGGTGCGGATCGCGGCCAGCAGGGCGTCCTGCGAGTGGCGGCGGTAGGGGTCGAGCCCGCGGTAAGCGTCCAGCGTCCCGCGGAGCACGGGGACGTGGACGCGCGGCAGGCCGGACGTGTGGGTGGCGAGGTGCCGCAGGGTGACCTCGACGCCGCCACGCCCGAGCCCCGCGACCTCGTCGACGAGATCGCCCACCGGAGTGTCCAGGTCGAGCCGTCCGGCCGTCACGGCGCGGGCGAGCGAGAGCCCCGTGAAGGTCTTGGTGATCGAGCCGATCTCGAACCTCGTCCGTGCGTCCGGCGTGCCGCCGTCGGGCAAGGAGGTCCGGCCGGTGCTGCGCACCGTGATGGTCCCGTCAGGGGCAAGGTGCCCGACGACGACGCCGACCCGCCGTCGGCCCAGGCGGGTCGCCGTGTGCTCGAGGAGCGGTCCGACGTCGGTCGTGGCGCCGGGACGTTCTGTGCTCACGGTTCCCCCCTCGTCGCGGACTGCCGGGACCTGTCCCCGGGGACGACGAGCGGACCTGGCGCAGAGTTCCCCAGGGCACGAGCCGCCGGTCTGCCGGACCCGCTGTACCCGTGCGCAGGTCGCACGGGTCGTCCACGACTTGGCCACACGGAACGGATACGGTGACCTGCGTGAACGGTGACACTCGTGAGCTCCCGGCAGCGGTCCCTCCGGAGGGGCCCGCGTCGCTCCCGCCCGCTCGCGCACCGATGGCCGGTGGACAGGTCCCCGCACCGGTCGGCGCCGTCGTGGCGCCACCCCGGCCGCGGGTGCGCAGAGGGGTGCAGGCCGTCGCCGCGGTGGTCGCGGCGCTCGCGGTCGTCGCGCTCGGGGCGACCTACCGGTACTTCGTCACGACGGTGCCGGGGCAGTCGCTCGACGAGCTCGCGTTCACCGGTGCGGCGTACGGCCAGGGGCGGCTCTGGCAGGTCGCGGAACCGGTGCTCGACGTCGTCTCCGTCGCGTTCATCGTGGGCGGGATCGGCGCGGCCATGGCGGTGGCGCTGGTGCGGCGGCGGTGGGTGCTGGCGCTGCAGGTGGCCGTGCTGGTCGGCGGCGCCAACCTCACGACGCAGGTGCTCAAGCACCAGGTGCTCACCCGTCCCGACCTGCTGCCCGGCTGGAACGGGGAGAACACGCTGCCGAGCGGCCACACGACCGTCGCCGCGAGCGTCTCGGTGGCGCTGCTGCTGGCGACGCCGCGGGCCTGGCGTCCGGCGGTGGCGCTGCTCGGGGCCGCGTATACCGGGGCGACCGGGGTGTCGACGCTCGTCGGTCAGTGGCACCGACCGTCCGACGTCGTCGCCGCGCTCTTCGTGGTCCTGGCGTGGGGTGCGCTCGTCTGTGCGATGACGCCCGCCAGCTCGCTCGACGTCGCACCCCGTCGTCGACGGCTGCCGTCGGGGCTCCCGCAGCCCCACGCGTTCCACTCGCCGGGCTCCTCGGTCGTGGCGGGGCTGCTGCTCCTCGGTGGTGCGGTGACCGGCGGTCTCGCGCTCGCCGCCGCCGTCCGGCTCCTGGGGGCCGGAACGGTGCCCATCGGCGACGACGTGACGGCCTACGGGGCGGGGGTCCTCGGCGTGCTGGCCGCCACCGCCGTGACGTTCGCGCTGCTCCTGCTGGTGCGTCAGGCCACGGCCCGTCCGCGGGACTGAGGGGCGCCGAGGACGGTCGAGCCGGCGGGCCTTCCCTGGATCGGGGGAGCTCAGACGCTCTCACGGACCACGAGGGTGGCGGGCAGCGTGACGGACTTGCCCTCGGCGCCGTCGGCCAGATCGAGCAGCAAAGACACCATCTCGGAGCTGATGCGGTCGAACGGCTGGCGCATGGTGGTCAGCGGCGGGTCGAGGGCACCCGCGACACCCGAGTCGTCGAAGCCGCCGACGGCGACGTCGCCTGGGACGGAGCGACCGGCGCGCCGCAGCGCGCTGAGCGCGCCGGAGGCCATGAGGTCGCTGGCGGCGAAGACGGCGTCGAGGTCCGGTGCACGCTCGAGAAGTTCTGCCATGGCGGCCGCGCCGGACTCGGTGCTGTAGTCCCCGTACGCGACGAGCGCCTCGTCGATGTCCTCGCCCAGTTCTGCGCGGTAGCCCTCCAGGCGATACCGCCCACCGGGGGTGTCCTGGGGTCCTGCGATCATCGCGATGCGGTGGCGACCTGCCGCCTGGAGGTGGCGCACCATGGCCCGCGCGCCACCGACCTCGTCGACGGAGACAGAGCTGACGCGCTCGGCATAGCCGAGGGGGATCCCGCATGCGACCGTGGGGACGCCGCCGTCGAGCAGCGACCGGATGAGCGGCTCGTTCGCGTGCGAGGAGATCAGCAGCACGCCATCGACGTGGCCGGCGGAGACGTAGGAGGCCGCGTTGGCGCGTTCGGCCGCATTTCCCGCGACGAGGAGCACGAGCGTCATACCCCGCGCGTCGAGTGCGGCAGCGGCGCCGCGCAGCAGGGTAGCGAAGTTGGGGTCGGTGAACAGCATCTGCTGCGGCTCGGTGAGGAGGAAGGCCACGGAGTGGGAGCGTCCGGTCACGAGGCTTCGGGCGTGGCGGTTCACCCGGTAGCCGGTGGCGTCGATCGCTGCCTCGACCGCGTGTCGCGCCGTCGGCGAGACCCAGTGCCCGCCGTTGATGACGCGGGAGACGGTGCCACGGGAGACGCCCGCCGTCGCGGCGACGTCCCGGATGGTCGGTCGGCGTCGGTCCGTGGGTTCTCCGGTCACGAGGAGACTGTAGCCGGGTCGTGTCGAACCTGGGAACGGTCACAGTCCTGTAACGAATCGCTCCTTTGGGTTTGCGCGGTTCGGCGGTGCATGTCTACCTTTGGGACCGTTCACAGGCTGTGACCGTGCACAGCCTCGGCGAGACACGATGGAGTGGCATGACGACGCAGCATCCTTGGCCGACCGGCCGTCGCCTCGGATACGGGGGTGACTACAACCCTGAGCAGTGGCCCCGCGACACCTGGGACGAGGACGCGCGCCTCATGCGCGAGGCGGGCGTGAACTACGTCAGCGTCGGGATCTTTTCGTGGGCGCTGCTGGAACCTCGCGAGGGAGAGTACGACTTCGCGTGGATGGACGAGCTGCTCGAGCTGCTGCACGCGCACGGCATCATGGTGGACCTCGCCACGCCCACAGCGGCCCCGCCCGCCTGGTTCTACGCCACCTACCCCGAAGCGCGGGTGGTCACCCGCGACGGCGTCGCCCTCGGCCCCGGCTCCCGCGGAGCCGCCTCGCCGTCCCACCCCGCCTACCAGGCGGCGGCGCGCAACATCGCGAGCCGGATAGCCGAGCGGTACGCCCACCATCCGGGCGTGGTCATGTGGCACGTCCACAACGAGTACGGCGCACCCGTGGGAGAGGACTTCTCGGACGCGGCGGTCTCCGCCTGGCGCGGGTGGCTCCAGGAGCGCTACGGCACGTTGGACGCTCTCAATCAGGCGTGGGGAACGCACTTCTGGGGCCAGGTCTACAGCGAGTGGGAGCACATCAACGCCCCGGGTCCGACGGCGTCGACGGTCAACCAGGCACAGAAGCTCGACTACGCGCGATTCACCGACCACCAGCTCCGGGCGCTGTTCATCGCGGAGCGCGACGCGATCTGCGAGCACTCCGACAAGCCGGTGACCACCAACTTCATGGCCAACGAGTGCCCCACGACCGATCTGTGGGCCTGGGCGCGTGAGATCGACGTCGTCTCCAATGACCACTACCTCACCGCCGCCGACCCACGTGGCCACGTGGGCCTTGCGCTCGCCGCGGACCTCACGCGCTCGGTCGCTGACGGCAAGCCGTGGATTCTCATGGAGCACTCCAGCTCCGCGGTGAACTGGCAGCCTCGCAACATCGCCAAGCGGCCGGGCGAGATGGCGCGCAACTCCCTGGCACACGTGGCCAGGGGGGCCGACGTCGTCGGGTTCTTCCAGTGGCGCGCCTCGCGGTACGGGGCAGAGAAGTTCCACTCGGCGATGCTGCCGCACGCCGGCACCGGCTCGCGGGTGTGGCGCGATGTCGTCGACCTCGGCCGGCAGGTTGGAGCGCTCGCCGAGCTGCAGGGCACCACCGTGCGCGCCGAGGTGGCGCTGCTGTGGGACACGGAGTCTTTCTGGGCGCAGGACCAGGAGTGGCGACCGTCGGTCGACGTGCAGCACTCCGAGCGCATGCGCGCCTACTACGAGCGGCTCTGGCGCGACGGCGTGACCACCGACTTCGCGCACCCGTCCCAGGACCTGTCGGGCTACCGCCTCGTCGTGGCTCCGGCGTCGTACCTGCTCACGGGTGAGAGCGCGGCGAACCTGACGCGCTACGTGGCCGACGGCGGCACGCTCGTCGTCTCCTTCTTCTCCGGCGTCGTGGACGCCCATGACGCCGTCCACCCCGGGGGCTTCGCCGCGCCCCTGCGCGAGGTGCTCGGCGTGGGGGTCGACGAGTTCCTGCCGCTGCGTGAGGGGGAGACCGTGTCACTGGCCTGGGCGCCCGGCGACCATGCAGCGGCTCGCACTCTGACCGCCAACGTGTGGGCCGAGGACCTCGCGCTCGACACGGCCGACGTCGTGGCGCGGTACCTCGACGGGCCGGCGGCGGGCACCGCCGCGATCACCCGCAACGCCCACGGCGCCGGCCACGCCTGGTACGTCTCGACCCGGCTCGGGATCGAGGACCTCGGCCCGGTGCTGCGCGCGGTCTACGCCGACGCCCGGATCGTCGTGCCCGACGTCGTCGAGGACCTCGAGGTCGTCGTGCGCCACGGCGCCGACGCCGACTACGTCCTGGCGATCAACCACACGGATGCCGCGGTCTCGGTGCCTGGCGTCGTGGGCACCGAGCTGCTGGCCGGCGCGCCCGCCGGACCCGACCTGAAGGTCCCGGCCGGCGGCGTCGCCGTCGTGCGGACCGCGGCCGCCACCGGTCCGGCGGCGGCTACGGACGATGCCGCACCCCGGCAGTCCTGAACGATCACCGACCGAACGAGAGCACGTCGTCGCATCGGTGCGACGACCCTTGACGAGGAGGAACGATGAGGATCCACACAGGCCGCAAGGTTGCGGTCCTGACCGCGGTCTCGACACTGCTGCTGGCAGGTTGCAACGCCGACGCGGAGGCCGGTTCGGCGAGCGAGGCTGTCGGCGAGTCCGACGTCGCGTGGGACGCCGACGCCGAGGAGTACGTGATGGAGGAGGCCGTCGCCTCGGGAGAGGAGTCGCTCAAGGTCTGGTTCGAGGAGGAAGAGCTGGCCGAGGCGGCGATCGCGGCGTTCCACGATAAGTACCCCGGTGCTGGCGTCGAGTACGAGCTCGTGGCCAAGGTGGACGCCGTCGAGAAGATGTCGCTGGCGGGCGAGGCCGGGAACGGCGCGGACGTGTTCATCACCCCCTACGACCAGCTCTCGAGGGCGATCGACGACGGCACGGCAGCACCGCTCGGCGAGTACCAGACGGGTCTTGAGCAGCGCATGAGCCCGACGTTCACAGGCGTCGTGAGCGCCGATGGCGCGATGTACGGAGTGCCGATCACCACCGAGTCGATCGCGCTCTTCTACAACAAGACACTTCTCGAAGAGATCACCGGTTCGGCAGAACCAGCCACCACGTGGGAAGAGCTCCAGGAGCTCGGCGCGCAGTACAACGACCCGGCGAGCAACCGGTGGACGATCCGCTTCCTGCCGGGAGAGGTCTACTACTCCTACGCGGTGCTGTCGTCATTCGGTTGGCACGCCTATGCCGACGGTGACGTCGCCGAACCTGGCTTCGAGTCGCCGGAACTGACCGCAGGGCTGGAGTACTTCGCCGGGTTGCGGGACCTGTGGGACGTCCCCAGTGCAGACGGCACCTGGGACACGATCGAGCTCGAGTTCGCCAAGGGCGAGACGCCGTACGTCATCACCGGGCCCTGGAGCTTCAGCACGTTCGAGGAGGGTGCCGAGGCCGAGGGATTCGAGTACGGCGTCACCACGCTGCCCCGCGTCGAGGGCGGTGACGAGGCGGCCTCGTTGGCCGGGATGCAGGTCGCCGCCGTCTCGGGCTACACGGAGTACCCCGCGGCTGCGCGGGTGTTCGCCAACTTCCTCGCCACCCCTGAGGGGGCCGAGGCCATCAGCTCTTCGACCGGTCAGATCCCGGCTCTGGACAGGGAGCACCTCGCGCAGATCCCGGGCCTGGCGGACGATGAGCAAATCGCAGGCATCGTCAGCCAGTCCGAGAACGCCGATCTGCTCCCGCAGGTCCCGGAGTACTTCTGGGAGACCGGAAACACGATGGTGGTCGATGTCTGGGACGGTCTGTCGAGCGCCGACGAAGCCGCTCAGAAGGCCCTCGAGGGCTACCAAGACCTCGGAAACCTCTGAGACGGGCCGGATGAGGACCGCACGACGCGCACCGCTCCCCGCACCGGTGCCGGGCATCGCCTCGGCACTGGTGTGGGGGACGGGCCAGCTCATCAACAGGCAACCGGGCAAGGCTGCCTTCTTCTTTGTGTTCTTCGTCGCGACCGTCGTCGGTGAGCTCGCCACAGGCCGCTACCCGGCCGCCGAGTTCTCTGCCCGGGAGGACGGCGGCTCCGTCGTCCTCATGGCGAACGGGATCATCGCGCTGCTGGTGCTGGCTCTGCTCGCCGTCGTCTGGATCTGGTCGATCCTGGATGCGGTGCGTTGTCGCCGACGGCTCGGCGCAGGGCTGTCGCCGCAGAGCTCCGGTGCCTACTTCCGCGAGCTGTGGCAGTCTTCGTTCGCCTACATCGCCATGTCCCCGGCGATCGTCCTCATCCTCTTCATGTCGGTGCTGCCGGTCTTGTTCGGCGTGCTGGTGGCGTTCACCGACTACAACCGCGACAACCTCCCCCCCAAGAACCTCGTCTCGTGGGTCGGCCTGGACAACTTCGCCACGCTGTTCTCGGTCTCCAGCTGGGCGCAGACGTTCCTCGGGGTGCTCGTGTGGACCGTCGTCTGGGCTGTGCTGGCGACGGCGACCACCTACGTCGCCGGCTTCCTGCAGGCCGTGATCCTGGCGAGCCCGACGGTGCGGTTCCCTCGGTTGTGGCGCAGCATCTACCTCCTGCCCTGGGCGGTACCGGCGATCGTGTCGGCCCTGGTGTTCCGTTCGATGTTCAACGGGCAGTTCGGACCGATCAGCTCGTTCCTCGTGGATCACGGGTTGACGGACGAGCGCATCTACTGGTTCACCGACCCGAGCCAGCCGAACCTTGCCCGGGCCGTCGCTCTGCTGGTCAACCTGTGGCTCGGGTTCCCGTTCTTCATGGCGCTGATCGGTGGTGTGCTCACGAGCATCTCGCCGAGCTACTACGAGGCTGCCCGGCTCGATGGCGCCGGTGCGCTGAACCGGTTGCGGCACATCACGCTTCCCCTCGTGCACAAGACCGTCGCACCGTTGCTCGTCCTCGCCTTCGTGAACAACTTCAACAACTTCGGTGTCATCTACTTCCTCACCGAAGGCGGCCCGGACAGCCCCGACTACCGGTTCGCGGGGAGCACCGACCTCCTCATCACCTGGCTGTTCAAGCTCACCCTCGACAACCGTCTCTACAACATCGGCGCCGTGATGAGCATGGTCATCTTCGTCATCGTGGCCTCGTTCTCGGTGTGGAACCTGCGACGTTCCTCGGCGATCAGGGAGCTGTGACCACATGACCACCACCGCTACCTCCCGACGGCGCGTCACCGACGCGTCGTCCCAGGCAAGGCGGCGCGGCGTCTCCGCCCTCGTCCACCTCGAGCTGATAGTGGTCGCCGCGCTCGTGATCTTTCCGCTCGTCTGGATCGTCGGCGCCTCGCTGGGGCCGACGGGCGGACTGGCAAACGCCTCCCCGATCCCTGCCGACGCGAGCCTGGCCAACTACGTCACGCTCTTCACCGAGACCGACTACGGCCGTTGGTACCTCAACACGTTCTACGTCGCCGTCGGCACCATGGCCGGAGGGGTCCTCCTGGCGAGCCTGACCGGCTACGTCTTCGCCCGCATGCGCTTCCGCGGGCGCAAGCCCGGTCTGCTGGCCATCCTCGTCCTGCAGATGTTTCCGACGTTCCTCACGGCGATCGCGGTGTACATGCTGTTCCTGAACTTCGGGCTCCTCGACTCCCTGACTGGGCTCGTGCTGGTCGGGGTGGCGGCCGCGCTGCCGTACAACATCTGGTTGATGAAGGGCTACGCCGACAACTTGCCGACGAGCCTCGACGAGGCCGCGATGCTCGACGGTGCCGGTCGTTGGACGATCTTCGTCCGGATCATCCTGCCCCTCATGACGCCGATGCTGACCTTCGTCGCCATCACCCAGTTCACGGTGCCGTGGATGGACTTCATCCTGCCGTCCCTCCTCCTCCAGACCGCCGAGAAGAAGACGGTCGCCCTGGGTCTGTTCCAGATGATCAGCGATCCCTACGCGAACGACTTCACCACGTTTGCCGCTGGTGCGGTGTTCCTCGCCGTCCCGATCACGATTCTCTACATCGTGCTGCAGAAGTACCTCATCACGGGCGCCGCCTCCGGCGCCGAGAAGGAGTGAGCATGACCAGTCCAGCATCCGCGGCGCTCCAGGTCCGCGGGGCCGACGTCTCGATGACCGAAGAGGTCGAGATGCTCGGTGGTGCCTACCGGGACGCCGCCGGCGCCGAGCGCGACCTGTTCGAGCTCCTCGCGGAGTCGGGTGTGAACACGGCACGCCTGAGGCTCTGGGTCGATCCTCGTGACGGCCACGGACGGCCGTACATGGGCGGGACGAACGACCTCGGCGCCACCGTCCGGCTGGCGCGCCGGGCCCGGGACGCAGGCCTCGACGTACTCCTGGACCTGCACTACTCCGACTTCTGGACGGATCCCAAGAAGCAGGCGATGCCGAAGGCCTGGCGCGGGCTGACGGGACAGCGGCTGGCCGACCAGGTGTACAGGTACACCACGTCCGTCCTGGAGACCCTCGCGGCGGAGGGCATCGCCCCGTCGATGGTCCAGGTCGGCAACGAGATCACGAACGGGATGCTCTGGCCTGAAGGGCGCGTGGCGCGGTACGACGACGTCGCGCGGCAGTTCGAAGTGGTCGACGATGCCGCGGACGACAGGCTCGCGAACCTCCTGAGGGCCGGCTGCTCAGCGGTGCGGGCCTCGAGCCACGCCAGGACCGTGCTCCACCTGGACTTCGGTGGGGCCGACGACCTCTACCGCGGGTGGTTCGACCGCATGACAGCACGTGGTGTCGAACCGGAGGTCATCGGGTTGTCCTACTACCCGTTCTGGCACGGGACCCTCGACGACCTCGCGACGACGCTCGGTGAGACCAGCGCACGGTTCGGCAAGGACGTCCTGGTCGTGGAGACGGCCGCTGCGTTCACGGCCGACGCCCCCGCAGGGCATCACCAGATCCTCTCGGCCGAGCTAGCGGCGGTGGGCGGCTACGACGCGTCGGTCGAGGGGCAGTCTGCGTTCCTGGAAGACCTGGCCGGGGTGCTCAGGGCGGTTCCGCAAGGCCGCGGGCTGGGCGCCGTCTACTGGGAGCCGGCATGGCTGCCGGTCGACGGCACCACCTGGGCCTCCGCGGCAGGGATGTCCTACGGGGAGGACGTCGCCGAGAGCGGCAACCCGTGGGCCAACCTCGGCCTCTTCGACTTCGACGGGAACGCACTGGACTCGTTGAACGTGCTCGGCGGACGCCGGCACGCCTGACCACCGTACGACGCGAAGGAGCGATGCATGAGAAGAAGAATCATCGGTGGCCTGCTGACGGTCACCATGGCGTCGGGGACGCTCGCCCTGACGACGCCCGCGGCGGCAGAACGGGACGACTTCATCATGGGGGCCGACGTCGGGATGCTGGCCGAGGTCGAAGACCTCGGCGGGACGTTCCTCGACGACGGCGTCGAACGGGACGCCCTGGAGATCCTCGCGGACGGCGGCGTCAACATGGCACGGCTGCGCCTGTGGAACGACCCCAACGACGCGCAGGGCAACCCGTACGGAGGCGGGACGAACGACCTCGCGCAGACCATCGCGATGGCACAGCGTGCCAAGGCCGAGGGGATGGAGATCCTCCTCGACATCCACCTGTCCGACTGGTGGGCCGATCCCGGGACCCAGACGAAGCCGAAGGCCTGGCAGTCGCTCTCGTACGACGACCTCCTCGACGCGGTCCACGATCACGTGGAGGACTCGGTGGAGGCGATGGTCGCCGCCGGGGTCGCCCCGAGCATCGTCCAGATCGGCAACGAGATATCGTCGGGCGTCCTGTGGGAAGACGGCAAGGTCGGCGACGGTGTGGACGACTTCACGCAGCTCTCCGAGCTGCTCTCGGCGGGGATCAGCGGCGTCCACGACGCGTCGCCCGCCATCGAGACCGCCCTGCACCTGGACATGGGCGGTGACAACGCGCTGTACCGCTGGTGGTTCGACGGCGTCACCGGCGAAGGCGTCGACTTCGACATCATCGCGCTCTCCTATTACCCGTTCTGGCACGGGACGATGGGCGAGCTCAAGACCAACCTGAACGACATCAGTGCGCGGTACGGCAAGGACGTCCTCATCGTCGAGACCGCCTATGGATGGACGACCGGCGACGGGGACGGCCTGGGCAACTCCTTCTACCTCACGGAGGAGCAGGTCGGCGGATATCCCGCGAGCGTCGCCGGCCAGAGCGACTTTGTGCGGGACCTGCGAGAGATCGTGGGAGACGTCCCCGGCGAGCGCGGTCGCGGCCTGGTGTGGTGGGAGCCCACCTGGCTCCCCGTCGAGGGCGCGCACTGGGGAACCGAGGCAGGGAAGACCGACAACGACGACAACGGGACCCTCAACAACCCGTGGGACAACCAGACGTTGTTCGACTGGGACGGGAACGCACTGGACACCATCGAGGTGTTCGGTGAGGCCTCGGTACGGGCGAACCTCCTGACAAACGGAAGCTTCGAGGCCGACGGCTATACGAACGCTCCGACGGGCTGGGGCACGTGGTCGGCCGACGCCGCGGACGGCGACGCGACCTACACGTCGGACGCCTGGTCACCGCACGGGTCGTTCACCCTCGACCACTGGAAGGACACCGCCTACACGTCGTCGGCGTACCAGGTGCTCTCCGGGTTGTCCGACGGGACCTACTCCTTCTCGGCGTGGGTGCTCAACGGCGGCGGGCAGGAGTCGGCCTACCTGTATGCGAAGAACCACGGCGGACCGGAGCTGCAGACCGACCTGCCCGTCGATGCCACGGACTGGCAGTACGTGACGATCGAGGGGATCGAGGTGACCTCGGGGACTATCGAGGTGGGCGTCTACGACGATGCCAATGCCGGGAACTGGCTCAAGGTCGACGACGTGAAGTTCTACCGCACGTCCTGACCCCTGGGAACCGGAACCGAGGTCCTGTGGACCACGCTGCGCCGACGGCGGCACTCCTCTGTAGAGTGCCGCCGTCGTCGTCCGTGTCGTACCGTGACAGGACGCTGCACCCGTCAGCGCCCGTGCAGGACCGCCCCACACCGCTCAACACCGTCGGAAAGCAGGAACGGATGCCACAGGCCCGCAAGCTCGTGATCGTGGAGTCTCCCACCAAGGCTCGCAAGATCCAGGGCTACCTCGGTGACGACTACGTCGTCGAGGCCAGCGTCGGCCACATCCGTGACCTCCCGCAGCCCTCGGACCTGCCGGCGGAGATGAAGAAGGGGCCGTACAAGAAGTTCGCCGTCGACGTCGACAACGGGTTCGACCCCTACTACGAGGTGTACGCGGACAAGAAGGCCAAGGTCCGCGAGCTCAAGGCGGCGCTCAAGGACGCCGACGAGCTCTTCCTCGCCACCGATGAGGACCGCGAGGGCGAGGCGATCGCCTGGCACCTCATCGAGGCGCTCAAGCCCAAGGTTCCCGTGCACCGCATGGTCTTCCACGAGATCACCCGCGAGGCCATCGCCCGCGCCCTGCAGAACACCCGCGAGCTGGACTCGGACCTCGTCGACGCCCAGGAGACCCGCCGCATCCTGGACCGGCTGTACGGCTACGAGGTGTCGCCGGTGCTGTGGCGCAAGGTCCGCCAGGGCCTGTCGGCGGGGCGCGTGCAGTCCGTGGCGACCCGGCTCGTCGTGGAGCGCGAGCGCGAGCGCATGGCGTTCGTCACCGCCGACTACTGGGACGTCACCGGCTCGTTCGCGCCGCAGGAGGGTGACGACGCCGGCCAGCTGTTCCGTGCCCGCCTCACGGGCATCGCCGGCGAGCGGGTGGCGTCCGGCCGCGACTTCGACGACCGGGGGCGCCTCAAGGTGCGCACCGGCGTCGTGCACCTCGACGAGCCGGCCGCCCGGGCCGTCGTCGCGGGCCTCGACGCGGCGGAATTCTCCGTGCGCTCGCTCGAGACCAAGCCCTACTCGCGCAAGCCGGCCGCCCCGTTCACGACGTCGACGCTCCAGCAGGAGGCGTCGCGCAAGCTGCGCATGGCCTCGCGCCAGACGATGCGCACCGCCCAGGCGCTGTACGAGAACGGCTACATCACGTACATGCGGACCGACTCGCCGGCGCTGTCGGCCGAGGCGACCGACGCGGCCCGCCGGCAGGCCGCCGAGCTGTACGGCCCCGATTACGTGCCGGGCGCCCCGCGGCTGTACGCCTCGAAGAACAAGGGCGCCCAGGAGGCGCACGAGGCGATCCGGCCCGCGGGTGACTCGTTCCGCACCCCGGCGCAGGTGGCCCGCGAGATCTCCGGCGACCAGTTCAAGCTCTACGAACTCATCTGGAAGCGCACGGTCGCCTCCCAGATGGCGGATGCCAAGGGCTCGACGGCGTCCGTGCGGCTCGCCGCGACGCTCGGCGCGGGCGCGGGGGAGCGGGCGGGCAGCGACGCCGTCTTCTCGGCGTCCGGCACGGTCATCACGTTCCGCGGGTTCCTCGCGGCGTACGAGGAGTCGCGGGACGTCGACCCGGCGTCCGAGGGTGCCGAGACGGGCGCCTCGAAGGAGAGCCGCCTGCCGCGCATGGCGGAGGGCGACGCCCTGGCGAGCACCGACCTGGCCGCGGAGGGGCACTCCACGTCTCCGCCCGCCCGGTACACGGAAGCGTCGCTGGTCAAGGCGCTCGAGGAGCTCGGCATCGGCCGTCCGTCGACGTACGCGGCGACGATCTCGACGGTCCAGGACCGCGGGTACGTGCGGACCAAGGGGCAGGCGATGGTCCCCACGTGGCTGGCGTTCGCCGTCGTGAAGCTGCTCGAGGAGCACTTCGGCCGCCTCATCGACTACGACTTCACCGCCGAGATGGAGGCAGACCTCGACCAGATCGCCGCGGGGGACCGCGAGCGGGTGGCGTGGTTGACCCGGTTCTACTTCGGCGAGGACGCCGAGGGCACCGGCGGCGAGGGCTCGCAGACGTGGGGTCTGCGCGACCTCGTGGCTGACCTGGGCGAGATCGACCCGGTGGCCGTCAACTCCGTGGAGATCGGCGAGGGCATCCGGGTGCGGGTGGGGCGGTACGGGCCCTACCTGGAGGACCTGCGCGCCGAGCCGGACAAGGAGGGCAAGGCGCCGCGCGCGTCGGTCCCCGAGGACATCGCACCCGACGAGCTGACGGTGGACAAGGCGCGCGAGCTGCTCGCGGCGGGCGCCGACGACGGCCGGGTGCTCGGCGTCGACCCGGAGTCCGGGAACGAGATCGTCGCGAAGAACGGTCGCTACGGCCCGTACGTCACCGAGGTGCTCGACCTGCCGGAGATCGACCCGGAGCTGTCGGCCGCCGCGAAGAAGAAGGCGAAGGCGGCGCAGCCGAAGCCGCGCACGGGGTCGCTGCTCAAGTCCATGGAGCTGGCCACCGTGACCCTCGACGACGCGCTGAAGATCCTGTCATTGCCGCGGGTGGTCGGCACCGATCCCGAGTCGGGGGTCGAGATCACCGCGCAGAACGGCCGGTACGGCCCGTACCTGAAGAAGGGCACGGACTCGCGCACGATCGCCTCGGAGGAGCAGCTCTTCACCATCACGCTGGACGAGGCGCTGAAGATCTACGCCGAGCCGAAGCGACGGGGTCGGGCGGCGGCGACGCCGCCGCTGCGCGAGCTGGGCGACGACCCGACGAGCGCCAAGCCGATCGTGGTCAAGGACGGCCGGTTCGGGCCGTACGTGACCGACGGCGAGACGAACCGCACGCTGCCGCGCGACCTCACCCCGGAGTCGATCACCGCGGAGCGGGCGATCGAGCTGCTCGCGGAGAAGCGCGCGCAGGGTCCGAAGAAGCGCAAGGCACCGGCGAAGAAGCCGGCGGCGAAGAAGGCCCCGGCGAAGCGGTCGACGGCCAAGAAGTAGCGGTCGGTCACCCGGGCCGGCGGCGCTCCACGACGTAGGAGTGTCCGTCGGCCCCGGTGACGCGCTCGAAGGTCTGCCGCAGCGCGGCCTCCCGCGCCTGGTCCTCCGGGCGTGGGGGAACGGCCGGTCCACGGCGGATCGAGGCGGGGCCGAAGATGGGCAGGAAGGTCTCGGTGAACCGCATGCCCCAGGTGCGGTCGTCGCCGGGGCGGCGCCTGAACAGTGCCATCCGTGCTCCTCGCTCAAGAACTCCTTGGTGCACCAATGATTGGTACACCAAGCATATCCGGTCCTACGCTGTCCTCATGGACCAGCCGCAGGACCCGCTCGCCCTCGAGGCGCAGGTCTGCTTCGCCCTGTCCGCCTCCGCGCGGGCGATGGTCGCGCTGTACCGGCCGATCCTCGAACCACTGGGGATCACCCACCCGCAGTACCTCGTGCTGCTCGGGCTGTGGGAGGACGCGGGTGCCGGGCGGACCACCTCCGTCACCGGGCTGGCCGCGCGCCTCTACCTCGACCCGGGCACGCTGTCGCCTCTTCTCAAGCGCCTGGAGCAGCAGGGAATGGTCGAACGACGACGCGCGACGGCGGACGCCCGCGTCGTCGAGGTCCACCTCACCGCTGCGGGGACGGCGCTCCGCGAGGAGGCGCTCCAGGTGCCGGCGCGGGTCGTCGAGGCGACGGGCCTGAGACTGGACGAGCTCCAGCGCGTCCGCGTGGCCGCGGACGCCGTCATCGCCGCCGCCCACGGTCCCGCTACCGTGGGCGCATGACCGACACCACCGCCGTCGACCCGGCCACGTACGCCGCCCGCCTGACCACCGCCGACCTCGACGGAACCGTGCCCGAGCTGCTCGACGCGCCCGCGATCCGCTGGGGTGTGCTCGGCGCCGGCAACATCGCCGCGTCGTTCTCGGACGGAGTACGCGAGCGCACCGCGGCGTCCGTCGTCGCCGTCGGCTCCCGGTCGGTGGGCAAGGCCCAGGCGTTCGCCGACGCCCATGCCCCCGGCGCGCGGGCCCACGGCGGCTACGAGGCCCTGGTGGCCGACGACGAGGTCGACGCGGTCTATGTCGCCACCCCGCACTCGCACCACCTCGAGCACGCGCTGCTGGCGATCGAGGCCGGCAAGCACGTGCTCGTCGAGAAGCCGCTGACCCGTTCGGTGTCCGAGTCGCGCACGCTGCTGGACGCCGCGCAGGCCGCCGGAGTGTTCTGCATGGAGGCCGTCTGGACACGGTTCCTGCCGCACGTCGCGGCGATCCGCGGCGCGATCGCGCGCGGGGAGATCGGCGAGGTCCGCACGGTGATCGCCGAGTTCGACGTGGCCTTCGCCTTCGACCCCTCCCACCGCCTCTTCGCCCCGGAGCTCGCCGGCGGCGCCCTGCTCGACCTGGGTATCTACCCGATCACGTTCGCCCACGACCTGCTCGGCGTGCCGGACACGGTGCTCACGCACGGCACGCTCGCCGAGACCGGTGTCGACGACCACGTGAGCATGATCCTGGGGTACGACAGCGGTGCGCAGGCGATCCTGCACACGTCGTCCGGGGCGTCGGGCGGCGCGGGGGCGCGCATCATCGGCACCCGCGGGCGCATCGACGTCCCGGCGTTCTTCTTCGGGCCGACGCGCTTCGACCTGGTGCGTGACGACGGCCCGTCGTGGTCGTTCGAGTCGCCCGACGGCGAGGGCAAGGCGTACGAGGCCGCCGAGGTCGCGCGGTGCCTCGCCGCGGGACGCACCCAGAGCGAGCGGATGCCGTGGTCCCACACCCTCGAGGTGATGACGATCCTCGACCAGGTGCGCGCCGAGCTCGGGGTGGTCTACCCCGGCGAGTGACGCCGACGGGCGGGGCCCGGCCCGCGGGACGGGGTCGGGCGGGCCCGGCCCGTGGGGCGGTCAGCGCGTCAGCCGGCGCCCGCTGATCGTCGACGGCGTGATGCGGACCCACACGTTCTTGCCGTCATCCTGGTAGGAGACCAGGCCCGTCGCCTCGGCGGCGGCCAGGTCGGCGCCGCGCTCGAGGATCTCGGCGGTGCCTTTGACCACAACGCTCGTGGCGACCTCGGGCGACCACTCGTCGGCCTCCAGGGCGACGCGGGTGTTCACCGCGACCTCGACGAGCTTGCTGCCGGGGTAGGTGCGGAAGTAGACGTGGCCGTCGGCCGCGGCGAACGACACCGGGAAGATGTCCGGCTCGCCGGCGACGGCGGTCGCGAGCCGGCCCACCGGGCGGTCCCGCAGGAACTCCCAGCAGGCGTCCTCGGTCAGCGTGACGGTCTCTGCGGTCATGGCGTCTCCCCTCGGCTGGTGGTCGTGCCATCGTCCCACGGTCGTCCTCGCCGTGGCGTGCCACCCGGGCGCCCCAGGGCACGGGTGTCGGAGGGTCGCGGCTAGGGTGGCGCCGTGAGCACAGCACGGGGGTACTTCGTCTCGTTCGAGGGCGGCGACGGCGCGGGGAAGTCGACGCACGCGCGCCTGCTGGGGGACTGGCTCGGTGAGGTCACCGGCCGGGAGGTCGTGCTGACCCGCGAGCCCGGGGGGACCGAGCTCGGTTCCGTCCTGCGGCAGCTGGTCCTGCACGGCGAGGATCTCGACCCCCGCACCGAGGCCCTGCTGTACGCCACCGACCGCGCCCACCACGTGGCCACCGTCGTCCGCCCGGCGCTGGCCCGCGGTGCCGTCGTGGTCACCGACCGCTACCTCGACTCGTCGGTCGCCTACCAGGCCGGCGGGCGCGAGCTGGGCGAGGGGGAGGTGGAGGACCTCTCGCTCTGGGCGACCGGGGGCCTGCTGCCGGACGCCACGGTGCTGCTCGACCTCGACCCCGTCGAGGCGGCCGGCCGGCTCGTGGGCTCGCCGGACCGCCTGGAGCGGGCCGGCGACGCGTTCCACCGGCGCACCCGCGAGGCGTTCCTGCGGCGGGCCGCGGAGGCGCCGGAGCGGTGGGTCGTCGTGGACTCCGCCGCTCCGCGCGAGGACGTGCAGGCACAGATCCGGGTCGACGTCGCCGCACGGCTCGGCCTCGCGCCGGAGGTCCGCGCGTGACCAGCGGCACGAGCGTGTGGGACGACGTCGTCGGGCAGCCCGAGGCCGTGTCGGTGCTGCAGCGTGCGGCGAGCGACCCCGCGGCCATGACCCACGCCTGGCTGGTGACCGGTCCGCCGGGCTCCGGCCGGTCCGTCGCGGCGCGTGCCTTCGCGGCGGCCCTGCAGTGCACTGCGGGCACAGCGGGCCCGGAGAGCACGGGGGCCACGGTGCCCGGCTGCGGCCGGTGCCAGGCGTGCACCACCACGCTCGCCGGGACGCACCCGGACCTGACGGTCGTCGCGACCGACAAGGTGGTCATCACGATCGACGAGGTGCGCGACCTCATCACGAAGGCGTCGCGGACCCCGTCCGGGGGGCGCTACCGGGTCATCGTCGTGGAGGACGCCGACCGGATGGCCGAGCGCACCACCAACGTGCTGCTCAAGTCGATCGAGGAGCCGCCGCCGCACACCGTCTGGGTGCTCTGCGCCCCCAGCGTCCAGGACGTGCTGCCCACCATCCGGTCCCGGTGCCGGGCGGTCGTCCTGCGCGTGCCGCCCGCCCGCGACGTCGCGGACCTGCTCGTGCGCCGCGACGGCGTCGAACCCGGGCTCGCCCTGGACGCCGCCCGGGCCGCGCAGTCGCACGTCGGGCTGGCGCGGCGCCTCGCCCGCGACCCGGAGGCCCGCACCCGGCGCAGCGCCGTCCTGGAGGTCGCCCGCCGCATCCGGGGCGTCCCCGACGCCGTGCTCGCCGCCTCCGAGCTCGTCGAGGTCGCCAAGGCCGAGGCCACGGCCTCCACCACCGAACGGGACGCCGCCGAGAAGGCCGAGCTGCTGCGGGCGCTCGGCGTCGGTGAGGGGGACACGCTGCCGCCCAAGCTACGGTCCCAGCTCAAGCAGCTCGAGGACGACCAGAAGCGCCGGGCCACCCGCCGCCAGCGCGACGTGCTCGACCGGTCGATGGTGGACCTCCTGTCCCTCTACCGCGACGTGCTCGTGGTCCAGCTCGGCGCCGAGGTCGAGCTGGTCAACAGCGCGCACGCGGACGTGATCCGCTCGCTGGCCCGCGACGCCACGCCCGAGCAGACCGTGCGACGCATGGACGCGATCGGCCAGGCGCGCGAGCGCCTCGAGGGCAACGTTGCCCCGCTGCTGGCCCTCGAGGCGATGACCATCGCGCTGCGTCCCCAGGGCTGAGGAAGATCCCCGCGCCGGGCCGATGTCAAGACAGGTCTTGCGTTTTCACCCGGTTTGCTCTGTGATCGTCGGTGGCGTGCCATCCGGGCGCGCCGACGACGATGAGGATGATGATGCGGATCCTGCTGCTGGTCTCGGCGTTCAACGGTCTGACGCAGCGCGCCTGGTGCGCGCTCACCGATGCCGGTCACGACGTCGGGGTCGAGATCGCACCGACGTTCGACTCGCCGGAGGCGCTGACCGCGGCCGTGGCGGACGCCGACCCCGACCTGATCCTGTGCCCGTTCCTCAAGCACCGCGTGCCGCAGGAGGTGTGGGACCGGTGGACCACCGTCGTCGTGCACCCGGGGCCGGTCGGCGACCGCGGACCGTCCTCGCTGGACCACGCGATCCTCACCCGCCAGGAGCGGTGGGGCGTGACGGCGCTGTCCACCGTCGAGGAGATGGACGCCGGCCCCGTGTGGGCCACGTCGACGTTCTCGATGCCCGACGCCCCCGTGGCGAAGAGCGCCCTGTACAACGGGCCGGTCGCCGACGCGGCCATGGCCTGCGTCACCGAGGTGGTGCGGATGGTCGCCGCCGGCGAGGAGCCGGTCCCGGCCGACGAGCTGCCCCGCGACGTCCCGGGGACGGGGGAGCTGCCGCTGCTGCGCCGGCCGGCGTTCGAGGTGGACTGGTCCCTCGGGGCCGAGGAGCTGGCTCGCCGGGTCGCCGCCGCCGACGGCGCCCCCGGGGCGCCCGCCGAGGTCGACGGCGAGCGGTACTGCCTGTTCGACGCCGTCGCCACCCCGGACGTGCTGGACCCGCAGGCCGCGCCGGGCAGCGTCGTCGGCCACGACGTCGACGCCGTCGCCCTCGCGGCGACCGACGGCACCCTGTGGGTCGGGTACGCGGCGACTCTCGGCGCGCGACGCGGCACCAAGCTGCCGGCGCGCGACGTCCTGGACCCGCACGCGGCATCGCCCCGGTACGAGGCGCCGGCCGAGCTCGCCGAGTCCCGCTACGAGCGTGACGGCGACGTCGGCGTCCTGACGTTCCGCTCCTACAACGGCGCGATGCACACCGAGCAGTGCCGGCGGCTCACCGCTGCTGCGCAGGCCGCCCGCCTGGACGACACCACCGTGCTCGTCCTGCGCGGCACCGACAGCCTGTTCTCCAACGGCATCCACCTCGGTGTCATCGACGCGGCCGAGGATCCCGCGGCCGAGGCCTGGGCGAACATCCAGGCCATCGACGACCTGTGCGAGGCGATCGCCGGGGCCGAGCAGCTCACCGTGGCGGCGTTCACGGCGAGCGCCGGGGCCGGCGGAGTCATGACCGGGCTCTGCGCCGACGTCGTCCTCTCCCGGGACGGCGTGGTGCTCAACCCGTACTACGACATGGGGATCTACGGCTCCGAGCTGCACACCTGGTCCGTCGCGGCGCGGGTCGGCGAGGACGTCGCCGACCGGCTGCTGACCCGTTGCCTGCCCGTCGCGGCGCACCAGGCGGCCGAGCTCGGACTGATCGACGGCGTCGGCCCGCGGGACGCCGCCGAGTTCGACGCGTGGCTCGCCAAGCGGGCCGCCGAGCTGGCCGGACCGACCGAGCGGGAGGCGGCGGAGCAGACGGCCCGGCGTCGAGCCCCCGAGCGCCCGCTGTCCTACCACCGCACGATCGAGCTGGCCGAGATGGCCCGCGACCTCTTCGACGACCGCCACGGCTTCGCGGCACGCCGCCAGGACTTCCTGCGCAAGGCCGCCGCGTCCGAGACGCCGGAGCGGTTGCGCTTCGCCGGTTCCCCGGCGGCGCTCGCGGAGGTTCGGTGAATGGCGGCCGGACGCTCGCGACCGGCCGGTAGGTTGTCCTCGTGAAGTTCACCCGCCGCCCGAGCCCGTCGTCCCCTCGCTCGAACGGTCGCCTCTCCGGGGGCTCCACCGGGTTGCTCGCCGCGACCGTCGCCGGGCTGCTCCTGGCCGCCGGCTGCACGACGGACGCCCCGGGCAAGGAGCAGGCACCCGCCGGCGAGGCCACCTCGTCCGCCGGTGGCGGCGCGCCCGACGGGTACGAGGAGTTCTACGGCCAGGACGTGGTGTGGAGCGAGTGCCGCACCGACTTCGAGTGCGCCACGGTGGCGGCGCCGCTGTCCTGGAGCGACCCGGACGCCGGCGAGATCGAGCTCGAGCTGATGCGGACCCGCGCCACCGGCGACCGCATCGGGTCGCTCCTGGTGAACCCGGGCGGACCGGGCGGGTCCGGCGTCGACTATCTCGAGGCCGCCTCCGGCAGCCTCGGCGAGCGGGTCCGTGAGGCGTACGACGTCGTCGGGTTCGACCCGCGGGGGGTGCGGGAGTCGTCCGAGGTCGTCTGCTACGACGACGCCGAGAAGGACGAGTACCTCAGCGAGGACTTCGACCTGTCGACCGACGAGGGGATCGCCGGCGCCCGCGAGTCGAGCGCCGCGTGGGCGGAGGCCTGCGCGGAGAACACCGGCGAGCTGCTCGGCAACGTCGACACCCAGAGCGCGGCGAAGGACATGGACATGCTGCGCGCGGCGCTCGGCGACGAGGAGCTGCACTACCTCGGCTTCTCGTACGGCACGAGCCTGGGGGCGACGTACGCCGGACTGTTCCCCGAGCGCGCCGGCCGTCTGGTGCTGGACGGGGCCATCGACCCGCGGATCGGCTCCGCCGAGATGTCCGCCGGTCAGGCGGTCGGCTTCGAGAACGCGCTGCGCGCCTACGTCGGCGACTGCCAGGCCGGTCCGGACTGCCCGCTGACCGGATCGGTGGACGACGGCATGGAGCAGGTGCGAGGCGTGCTCGACCAGGCGCTCGACCGCCCCTACCCGACCGACGGCAACCGGGTGGTGACACAGACGCTCGCCTTCTACGGCGTCGCCGTCACCCTCTACGACGAGCAGAGCTGGCCGCTGCTGACCCAGGCGCTCGACGAGGCGATCGGCAGCGGCACCGGGTCGATGCTGCTGTACCTGGCGGACTTCTACAACGACCGGAACGCCGACGGTTCCTTCGCCACCAACTCCACCGAGGCGTTCACCGCGATCAACTGCCTGGACGGCCGCAGCTCCGACGACGTCGAGACCATGCGGGAGCAGGCCGCCGAGATCGAGGAGGCGGCGCCCACCATGGGGTCGTTCTTCGGCTACGACGGCCTCACCTGCGCCGACTGGCCCTACCCCGTCGTGGAGCAGGAGTACGACGTCGCCGCGCCCGGCGCGGCGCCCATCGTGGTCGTGGGCACGACCAACGACCCCGCGACGCCGTACGTGTGGTCCGAGGGCATGGCCGAGGCGCTCGACTCCGGCGTCCTCGTGACCTACGAGGGCGAGGGCCACACCGCCTACGGTCGGTCGAACGACTGCATCATGGACGCCGTGGACGCCTACCTCGTCGACGGCACCGTGCCGGAGGACGGCCTCACCTGCTGACCGGTCCGCGAGGTAGCGCCCGGTCCGCCGAGGTAGCGCTGAGCGTGCCGGGGGTCCTTTTGGAGTCCGGGCCCGCGTTCGGGTACTGTGGGCGCGCCCGCTGATCGAGGTCCTGCCCCGGTCGCGCTCGGGCACGCCGCCTTAGCTCAGTCGGTAGAGCGGTTCACTCGTAATGAACAGGTCGTCGGTTCGATTCCGACAGGCGGCTCACTACGCGAAAGGTCCCGGAACGCCTCCGTTCCGGGACCTTTCGTCGTCGGGCGGCGGCTCGTCAGCCACGTGGGTGCGAGCTCGTGCCCTGGTACCGGTCCGATGGGGAGGGCTCGGCCGCCGTCTGCGGTGTCGCCTTGCTCCCGTGACGGGTCTCGCCCTGGGGGCGGCGCCTCGGGGTCGCCCCCGGACGATTCGGCTCCCTGGCGGAGCCCCTCCAGCCGCTGCTCGAGCACGGTCAGCACGGGCAGCCGGTTGCCGTGCGAGCGCTCGTAGGCGATCACCTTCTCGAGGGCGCCTGCGTCGAGCGGGCGGACCGGCCGTGACACCGGGACGCGTCAGCCCGTCCTCGCCGCGGCGGAGTCGATCTTCCTGGACGCGCGCGCCGGTAGGCTCGGGCCATGGCTTGGAGCTTCGGGCGGCGGCGTCCCACCACGTACCTGCTGGGTGAGGCGGCCGACCCCTACCCGGCGCAGGTGCCCGAGGGGCGCCGGGGCCGGGTGCGGCGGATCACCGAGATCGGGGAGCCCGTGCTGCACGCCCCGGCGCGCACGGTGACGGAGTTCTCGACGCCGGAGCTGGCCCGGCTGGTCGAGGACCTCTTCACCACCATGGAGGTGGCGCAGGGAGTCGGGTTGGCCGCGCCGCAGATCGGGGTCGACCTGCGGGTCTTCGCCTACGACCTCACCGACGAGCGGGGCGACCGGCACGTGGGTCACGTCGTCAACCCCGAGCTGGAGGTCGACACGACGGCGGAGCTGATCACCGAGGAGGAGGGGTGCCTGTCGGTGCCGGGCGCCTACGTGCCGCTGGCGCGTCGGGGTGCGGCCTGCGTCCGGGGCGTCGACCAGCACGGTGGTCCGGTGCAGCTCGACGCCGTCGGCTTCCTGGCACGGTGCTTCGTGCACGAGACCCAGCACCTGGACGGCACGCTCTACTGGGACCACCTGTCGGCCGCCGACCAGCGCGACGCGCTGCGGCAGAGGGACGAGGAGCGTCCCGACGTGCTGGCGACGCGCCGGGCGATCGCGATCGAGCTCGGCAAGACGCCGGCCGACTATCCCGAGCGACCGGCCGGCGGGCGCTGAGGTCGGGCTCAGTCCTCGCCGCGCCGCATCCGCCACACGACGACGCCGCCGGCGGTGAGGCCGACGGCGGCCAGTCCCAGCCCGGTCGCGGCCCACAGCTCGCCGTCGGTGACGTCGTCCTGCGCCGCTGTGTCGTGCCGGTCGTCGATCACCGGCAGGTCACCGCTGAAGCTGCGACCGAGGGCCTCGAACTGCTCGGTGCGCATCGCCTCGGCGACGGCCGCGACCGACGGCGACGGCGATGGCGTCGGGCTGGTGGTGGGGCTCGCCGACGGTGAGGGGGAGGGCGTCGGCGTGGGGCTGGGCGTGGGCTCGGCGGAGGCCGTGGCGGACGGCTCGGCCGTGGAGGGCGTGGGTTCCGGCTCCTCGGTCTCGGGTTCCGGTTCGCTCGGCTCGGTGGTGGCCGTCGGCGACGGGCTCGGCGACGTGTCCTCGGCGCTCGGCGCCGGGGCGGGCTCCGCCGTCGCCGGCTCGGTGCAGCGCGTGTCCCGGCGGGACTCGTGCCACTCGCCGACGTCGGGCACGTGGACGTAGGTCACGCAGTAGCCGTCGGGCATCTTGGCCGCCGCGCCGGCGAACGGCACGTACCCGCTGGCCCCGCGAAGGGGTTCGGTCAGCCACGCGTAGTCCCAGCCCTCGAGGCTGCGGACGGAGTACCCGACGCTGCGGTCCCGGTCCTCGAGCTGCTTGCCGTCGAACGTCACGCCGTCGGCGGTGACGGTCAGGTCGTCGTCGGCCGTGGCGGGCGCCTGCGCCGCAGCGATCAGGCCGGTCGCGAGGGCGCCCACGAGCAGGGCACGGACCGCAAGGCTGGCGACGCGCACGCGTGACCTTCCGACGCTGGGTGCCGGGGGTCCGGCGGGGCGAACCACATCGTAGAGGACACGTCGGAGGAGGCGGGTCGTCGACCGGGGGCGCGCGTGACCGCGCGTCAGAGCGTGGCCAGCCAGTCGACGACGGCGTGCGCGACGGCGTCGTCCTGGTTCCGGACGTCGTGGGCGCCGGGGAGCGTGACCTGGGTGACCGGGCCGGGGATCGTGGCGGCGTGCTCCGCGAGCTCCGCGGGGGTGCCGAACGGGTCCCGGTCGCCGGAGACGAAGAGGACCGGGACGTGGAGGGCGCCGAAGTGGTCGACGCGCAGCTTCGCGGGCTTGCCGGGCGGGTGCAGCGGATAGCTGAGGAGCACGAGGCCTGCGGCGGGCAGTCCCTCGGCCACCGCCATCGAGCACATCCGCCCGCCGTAGGAGCGTCCGCCGAGGAGGAGCCGGTCGGTGCCGACGCCGACGCGACCGGCGAGCCGCTCGGCCTCCTCGCGCAGGTGGGCGGTCGCCACGGGTGGTCGGTCGGGCATCCGGCGTCCGGCGAGGCGGTACGGGAAGTCGACACGCTCGACGGTCAGCGCCGTCGTGGTCGTGACGTGGTCGGCGACGGCGCGGAGCGAGTGGTGGTCGCGGTCCGCGCCGGCGCCGGGGGTGAGCAGGAGTCCGGCGGGTGCGGACTGTGACAGGGCCGACATGGACCCCAGTCTGGCGCAGGGGGTAGCCTCAAGCCTTCTACATCGTTGTACAAGTTGAACGAGGACACCATGGCGGACCAGGTCATCAGTAACCCGATCGTGCTCCAGCGCGCCGACCCGCACGTGCTGCGCCACGACGGCCAGTACTACTTCACCGGCTCGTACCCCGCGTACGACCGTGTGGTGCTGCGGCGGGCCGAGCGTCTGGACGACCTGCAGTCCGCCGAGGAGGTGACGATCTGGACCCGCCACGCGTCGGGGCCGCAGTCGCACCTCATCTGGGCGCCGGAGATCCACCGCGTCGACGGTGCCTGGTACGTCTACTACGCCGCCGCGCCGAACGACCACGGTTCCGCCGACGCCCCGAGCGCGAACGAGACCTTCAACCACCGGGTGTTCGTCCTCGAGTGCACCGCGGAGGACCCGCTGACCGGCGAGTGGGTCGAACGTGGTCAGGTCGACACCGGCTGGGAGAGCTTCGCGCTGGACGCGACGAGCTTCGTCCACGAGGGGCAGCAGTACCTCGTCTGGGCGCAGGAGGACCTCGAGGTCTACGGGCACTCGAACCTGTACATCGCGCGGATGGAGAACCCCTGGACGCTCGCCACGGCGGCGGTCGAGCTGACCCGCCCCGAGTTCGAGTGGGAGACCAGAGGGTTCTGGGTGAACGAGGGTCCGTCGGTCCTGGTCCGGGACGGTCGGGCGTTCCTCACCTACTCCGGTGCGGCGACCGGCATCGACTATGCGATGGGGCTGCTCACGGCCGACGCCGGTGCCGACCTGCTGGCCCCCGCGTCGTGGACGAAGAGCGTCGACCCGGTCTTCGTCTCGGACCCGGCCGCCGGGCAGTACGGCCCCGGGCACAACTCGTTCACGGAGTCGCCCGAGGGCGAGACCGTCCTCGTCTACCACGCTCGCACCTACACCGAGATCACCGGCGACCCGCTGTGGGACCCGAACCGGCACGCGCGTGCCCAGGTGCTGCCGTTCGACACCGACGGCGAGCCCGTGTGGGGCACGCCTGTGCCCGACACGCGTCCGGTCCCCGCCTCCACCGAGGTGCTGGCGCCCGACGGCGGGAGCATGGCCTTTCTCACACGCTGACGTCGGTGCAGGTGGGGGCGCTGCGGGTCCTCCCGGAGGGTGCCTCGGGCATCGTTACATCGTTTACCGTTGCTCTGCACGGGCACAGTCGTCGAAGCGGCCCGTGCCAGAACACCGGAGGGATACCGATGACGGTCCAGCACGAACCCAGCACCCCGACCCCGGCACCGGGGAGTGCCGGGAGGCCGCGCGCCCGCGACTCGCTGCGCAAGCCGACCTTCTGGAACGTCGGTGGGCTGTTCTTCTTCTACTTCGCGATCTGGCAGCTGGTCTTCACGTTCCTCTCGCCCTGGCTCGAGGAGCAGGCGGGGATGTCCAGCGGGAACATCGGCCTGCTCAACTCGGTCATGGCGCTGACGGCGCTGTGCCTGCAGCCGTTCTACGGCTTCATCCAGGACCGGCTCGGGTTCCGCAAGAACCTCTTCGGCGTCGTCGTCCTGGTGGGTGCCTTCATGGGCCCGTTCTTCGCCTTCGTCTTCGTGCCGATCGTCGACGTCAACCAGGTGCTCGGCGCCGTGGTGGGCGGCGTCTACCTGTCGCTCGTGCTCAACTCGGGGGTCGGTGTCGTCGAGGCCTTCAACGAGCGCGCGGCACGGGCGAACCGGTTCGAGTACGGTCACGTGCGGCTCTTCGGCTCCGTGGCCGGTGCGACCGCCTCCCTCGTCGGCGGGTTCATCTGGGCCTCCAACCCCGACAACGTGTGGTGGGTCGGGACCTTCTCCGCCCTCGTCCTGGGCGCCCTGCTGTTCGTCGTCCGGACCCCGAGGCCCGGCGAGAAGGGCTACGAGGCCGTCGGCGACGCCGCCGCGGACGAGCCGGACGCCCCCCGGGTCACCCGAGGGACGGTGCTGCACCTGCTCAAGGACCGGTCGTTCGTCGGGTTCATGGTCCTGATGTTCGGCACCGCCGCGCTCTACGACGTCTTCGACCAGCAGTACGCCATCTACTTCGGCAGCATGTTCGACGGGCTCGGGGACCCGCAGGTGCTGTTCTCCCGCGTGGTGTTCGTCCAGATCCTGCTCGAGGCCCTCGTGATGGTGGCGATGCCGTTCATCATCAACAGGATCGGTGCCAAGCGTGGCCTCCAGCTCTTCGCGCTGGTCCTGGTGGTCCGCGTCGTCGGGTCCGCGCTGTTCACGTCCACCGAGCTGCTCGTCGTGTGGCGGCTGCTCGCCGCGATCGAGATGCCGCTCATGCTCGTCTCGGTGTGGAAGTACCTCACCCGGATGTTCGACGTCCGGATCTCCGCGACGGCCTACATGATCGGGTTCAACACGGCCAAGCAGATCGGGATCGTGATCTTCTCCTGGGCGTTCGGGCTCTCCTACGACGCCATCGGCTTCGGCGACTCCTACCTGATCATGGCCGGCGTCGTGCTCGTCGTGACGGCCGTCGCCAGCGTGCTCATGCGGGACGACCGCGGTCGGGTGGCGCCCGGCGCGGGCGACCTCAGCCGTGCAGCACCGTGACGGGGCACTCCGCGAAGTCCAGCACCTGACGGCTCGTCGAGCCGAGCAGGAGCCGGTCGAAGCCACCCAGCCCGCGGGCGCCGACCACGAGCCGGTCGGCGCCCGCGGAGGCGTCGATGAGGACCTTGGCCGCCTGCCCGTGCACGACCTGGGGCCGCAGCCGGCCGGCGGGCAGGTCCACGCCCGCCGCGGCGACCGCCGCGTCGAGGCACTCGCGGGCGAAGCGCTCGTAGTCGCTGATCGGCGGCGCCCAGCCCCACGAGCCGGGCAGCGGTGCCAGGGTCGTGATCTGCCACGCGAAGACCGCCTCGAGGACCGCGTCGGAGCGTGCCGCCACCTCCGCGCCGTGCCGCAGCGCCGCGACGGACGGTTCGGACGTGTCCACGCCGACGACCACGCGCGGGGTGCCCGGCAGCGGCGGGGCGGGCGCGTGCGGGGAGTCTCCCGGGGCCCCCGAGGCGTCGTCGGGCGTGCGCTCCGTCCCCGTGCGCTCGAGGTGCCGCACCACGGCCACCGGGACCCGCGCGTGCTCCACCACGGTCGAGGAGACCGAGCCGAGGATCCGCCGCCCGATGCGGGCCCGCCGTCGGCGGCCGAGCACGAGCATCTGCGCCTCCGCGCCGGCGGCCAGGAGCGCGTCGGGCACCGGGCCCGGGAGCACCGCGTACTCGGCGTCGAACCGGGCGTGCCGCTCGCGCGCCCGGCCCACGATCTCCGCCGTCTCGGCCCGGACCTCCTCGAGCACGGCCGTCAGCGCCGACTCGTCCGCGGTGGGTGCCACCCGGACCACTGTCAGGGGGTGGCCGCTCGAGGCTGCCTCCGCCACCGCCCAGTCCAGCGCCTCGTCGGCCTCCGCCGACCCGTTCACGCCCACCACGATGCCTTCCATGCGGTCAGCGTAGATCCGCCCCGCCCCACCGGCAGCCGGGGCAGCGGAGCCCGGGTCGCGCAGCCCGGGACCGTGGGTCACCGGCGGCGCGGCGTGCCCAGCAGCGAGCGGATCGGACGGGTCACCACGACGACGCGCTCCACCAGGTCGCTGGGCCCCGTGACGACGAGGCCGCGGTCGCCGAGCGGGACGTGGACGGCGGTGACCTCTCGCACCCGGACCCGCGTCGCCGGCAGGGTCGTGCCGTCGACCGCCAGCTCGGCCTGCTCCAGTGGGACGGCGTCCACCTCCGTGACGATCGCACGCATCGCGCTGCGGTAGTCCGCGAAGTCGTCGGCGAAGTCCGTCGTCCCGTGCGGCGTCGGGTCGTGGTCGGGCTCGACCGGCGCCGCGATGTCGGCGTGCAGCGGGGCGGCCAGCGCGCCGCTCGCCGCCGCTCGCACGACGTCCTCCACGGCGTCCGGGGCCACGGCCGTCCGCAACGTCTCCACCTCGAACGCCTCGCGGGCGAAGGTGCGGTACGAGCGGACGAACCGGTCCGACGTCGGGTCGGCCTCGTCGTCGTACCCGGTCAGCGCCTCGTCCTCCAGGTCGAGGCCCCACGTCAGCGGGTCGACGACCTCGCCGACGACGCCGGAGAAGCGGGCCAGGCGCGCGTCCACCGGGTCCCGGGGTCGCGGGTGAGCCTGGTCGCCGTGGTGATCGCCGGCCGTGCCCGGCCCCTGCTCGTCAGCCCTGCCCCGCTCGGCCTCGTGCCCGATGTCGTCCATGGTGGCCTCCCCGCTCGCGCCGACCCGTGCGTGTCCCCACCATCTCCCCGCGGGCGCGGGAACGGCAACGAGGCGCGCCGTCACGCCCCTGGCGAACAAGGGCATCTGGAGGGGGGTCGGCGTGTTGGGAGCGAATAGAGTCGTAGCGGTCAGGCTGTCGCCGTCGATCCGACGGGGCCAGGAAAACGCCGCTCGTGAGGGAGCAGCACATGTTCGAGAGATTTACGGACCGAGCCCGTCGGGTGGTCGTCCTCGCGCAGGAAGAAGCGAGGATGCTCAACCACAACTACATCGGGACCGAGCACATCCTCCTCGGCCTCATCCACGAGGGTGAGGGCGTGGCGGCGAAGGCGCTGGAGTCGTTGGGCATCTCGCTCGACGGCGTGCGCGCGCAGGTCACCGAGATCATCGGTGAGGGCCAGCAAGCCCCGAGCGGGCACATCCCGTTCACGCCGCGCGCCAAGAAGGTGCTGGAGCTGTCGCTGCGCGAGGCGCTGCAGCTCGGCCACAACTACATCGGGACCGAGCACATCCTGCTCGGCCTCATCCGCGAGGGTGAGGGCGTCGCGGCCCAGGTGCTCACCAAGATGGGCGCCGACCTGAACAAGGTGCGCCAGCAGGTCATCCAGCTGCTGAGCGGCTACCAGGGCAAGGAGCCCGTGGCGGCCGGCGGCCCGCAGGAGGGGCAGCCCTCCGGGTCCGCGGTGCTGGACCAGTTCGGCCGCAACCTGACGCAGGCTGCCCGCGAGGGCAAGCTCGACCCCGTCATCGGCCGCAAGCAGGAGGTCGAGCGGGTCATGCAGGTGCTGTCCCGCCGCACCAAGAACAACCCCGTCCTCATCGGCGAGCCCGGCGTCGGCAAGACGGCCGTCGTCGAGGGCCTCGCGCAGGACATCGTGCGCGGCGACGTGCCCGAGACCCTCAAGGACAAGCAGCTCTACACGCTGGACCTGGGTGCCCTCGTGGCCGGCTCGCGCTACCGCGGTGACTTCGAGGAGCGCCTCAAGAAGGTGCTCAAGGAGATCCGCACCCGCGGCGACATCATCCTGTTCATCGACGAGATCCACACGCTCGTCGGTGCCGGCGCTGCTGAAGGGGCGATCGACGCGGCCAGCATCCTCAAGCCGATGCTGGCGCGCGGTGAGCTGCAGACCATCGGTGCCACCACGCTCGACGAGTACCGCAAGCACGTCGAGAAGGACCCGGCGCTGGAGCGTCGTTTCCAGCCGATCCAGGTCAACGAGCCGTCGCTCGAGCACGCCATCGAGATCCTCAAGGGTCTGCGCGACCGCTACGAGGCGCACCACCGCGTGTCCATCACGGACGCCGCGCTCGTCTCGGCCGCCCAGCTCGCCGACCGGTACGTCAACGACCGGTACCTGCCGGACAAGGCGATCGACCTCATCGACGAGGCGGGCGCGCGTCTGCGCATCCGCCGCATGACGGCCCCGCCGGAGCTCAAGGAGCTCGACGAGCAGATCGCCGAGGCGCGTCGCGACAAGGAGTCGGCGATCGACGACCAGGACTTCGAGAAGGCCGCCGGCCTGCGCGACACCGAGAAGCAGCTCGCGCAGCAGCGGTCCGAGAAGGAGAAGGCCTGGAAGTCGGGCGACCTCGACACCGTCGCGGAGGTCGACGAGGAGCTCGTGGCCGAGGTGCTGGCGATGTCCACCGGCATCCCGGTCGTCAAGCTCACCGAGGAGGAGTCCAGCAAGCTCCTGCACATGGAGGACGAGCTGCACAAGCGGGTCGTCGGTCAGGACGTCGCCATCAAGGCGCTGTCCCAGGCGATCCGGCGCACCCGTGCCGGCCTGAAGGACCCGAAGCGTCCCGGTGGCTCGTTCATCTTCGCCGGCCCGACCGGCGTCGGGAAGACCGAGCTCGCCAAGGCGCTCGCGGAGTTCCTGTTCGGCGACGAGGACTCGCTCATCCAGCTCGACATGTCCGAGTTCTCGGAGAAGCACACGGTCTCGCGGCTGTTCGGCTCGCCTCCCGGCTACGTCGGGTACGACGAGGGTGGCCAGCTCACCGAGAAGGTGCGCCGTCGTCCGTTCTCCGTCGTGCTGTTCGACGAGGTGGAGAAGGCCCACGCGGACATCTTCAACTCGCTGCTGCAGGTGCTCGAGGACGGCCGGCTCACCGACTCCCAGGGTCGCGTGGTCGACTTCAAGAACACCGTCATCATCATGACGACGAACCTCGGTACGCGGGACATCGCCAAGGGCGTGCAGACCGGCTTCAACGCCGGCGGCGACCTGGCGACGGACTACCAGCGGATGCGGGCGAAGGTCAACGAGGAGCTCAAGCAGCACTTCCGGCCCGAGTTCCTCAACCGTGTCGACGACACGATCGTGTTCCCCCAGCTCTCCGAGCAGGAGATCATCGAGATCGTCGACCTCGAGGTCGCCAAGCTGGACAAGCGTCTGCGCGACAAGGACATGGGCATCGACCTCACCCCGGCGGCCAAGAAGCTGCTGGCGGAGAAGGGCTACGACCCGGTCCTCGGCGCCCGTCCGCTCAAGCGGGCCATCCAGCGGGAGATCGAGGACGCGCTGTCCGAGAAGATCCTGTTCGGCGAGCTGAAGTCCGGCGAGATGGTCCTCGTCGACGGCGAGGGCGAGGGCATCCTCGGGGAGTTCACCTTCCGCGGGGTGCCGAAGTCCGAGCACGACCGTGGACCCGTGTCGGTGGGCGCCGCGGCGGCGCTCGACGCGCCGACCGGTGTCTCCGTCAAGGACCTGCCGCCCACGGGCCAGATGCAGGCCGGCGCGGAGTGAGTCCCGCGTGACGCGCTGAGCGCAGCAGGACGAAGGCCCCGGACCCTCCTCACAGGGTCCGGGGCCTTCGTCGTGCCCAGACGTCGGTCAGGCGGCGGTGCGCCTGGCCGCCGCGACGGCGTCGCGCAACCGACCCGCGAACCCGCGGGCGTTCCAGCAGCGCACCGACAGGTCGCGGTCGTCGGTGTGCGCGGTGACGATGCCCGTGAGGAACCCCCACCGATACGACACCCGTCGCACGTCGACCAGGGCGACGGCGAGGTCCAGGGTGCCGGACTGCACGGCCCGGTTCACGGCGTTGGGCGCGAACGCCAGCGTGGTGGTCGTCAGGGTGGTCCGTCCCCCGACCCAGAGGCCGCCGTACCCCCGGCGGATCGCCCACAGCACCGGGCCGAGCCGCCACGAAGGGGCGTGGGGGGCGGCGTTGCGCACCAGGGCGTTCGCCACCCTGGTGTCGAGCACCGTGTCGCTCACGCGGGGTGTCCCGCGCGGGCCCCCAACCGGGCGAGCACCGCGCCCGCGAGCCCCGCGACGTCGTCGAGCGGCCCGACGGCGCCTGCCGCCACCAGCTCTCCCGGTGCGGCGTAGCCCCACGTCACGCCCAGGCAGTCGATGCCGTGCTCCGCGGCGCCGTGGACGTCGTGCTCGCGGTCGCCGACCATGAGGACCGGGCCGTCGTCCGGCCGCACCGGGGACCGCCGTCCCAGCGCGGCGAGAGCCTTCGCGATCACGTCGGCCTTGGTCGAGGTCGCCTCGTCCAGCGGGGCACCGAACACGCCGTCGAGCAGCCCGGTGAGGCCGAACCGCTCACAGATCGGCCGGGCGTAGACCTCGGGCTTGGACGTCGCGACGGCGAGGGTGCAACCGGCCTCGCGCAGCTCCCGCAGGGTCGCGGGGACGCCGTCGAACACGGCGTTGTCGAACATGCCCCCGGCGGTGAACGCCGCCCGGTAGGCGGCCAGCGCCTCACCGACCCGCTCGGGCGGCACGCCGTGCGCGGGAAACGAGTCGGTGATCGGCGGGCCGACGAAGGAACGCAGCGTGGCGGCGTCGGGCACCTCGAGGCCGAGGGCCCGGTAGGCGTGCGCCGCCGACGCGGTGATGCCCGGCGCCGAGTCCATGAGCGTGCCGTCGAGGTCCAGCAGGACGAGGGGTGTGGTCACGGCGCCAGGCTACGTGCTGGGCTCAGATCGCCCGGGCGTGCTCCACGAGCCGGTCGAAGGCCCGGTCTCGCGTCTCGTCGACCACCTGCGCCTCGGGATGGGCGTCGTACCAGGCGATCTGCTCGTGGGCGGCCTGGTCGTAGGTGACCGTGGTGGCGAACTCCGGGACCAGCGCCTGCAGCTTGGCGCAGTCGAACAGCATGGAGTGCGCCTTGTCGCCGAGCAGGCCGTCGCCGTCGTCGTCGGGCAGCACGCGCGCGATCGTCTCGGACGGCACATGCACGATCTCCGGGTCGGGCACGCCGGCCGCGGCACCGAGCCACGTGTAGACCTGGTCCCAGGTGGGGGCGTGGGTGCCCATGATCTGGAACGTGTCGCCGACGGCGTGCGGGTGGCCCAGCAGGCCGACGAACCCGACGGCGAAGTCCTCGGTGTGCGTCAGGGTCCACAGGCTCGTGCCGTCGCCGTGGACGACGACGGGGCGGCCGGCGCGCATCCGGGCGACGTCGGTCCAGCCGCCGAGCGTGGGGATCAGTGTGCGGTCGTAGGTGTGGCTCGGGCGCACGATCGTGGCGGGGAACGCGTCGTCGCGGTACGCGCGCACGAGGAGGTCCTCCCCGGCGATCTTGTCGCGGGAGTACTGCCAGTACGGGTTGCGCAGCGGGGTCGACTCGGTCACCGGGAGGCGCGACGGCGGGGTCTGGTACGCCGACGCGCTGGAGATGAACACGTACTGGCCGGTGCGCCCCGTGAACCGTGCGATGTCGCGGGCCACGTGGTCGGGTGAGAAGGCGCGGAACTGGGCGACGACGTCGAAGTCGCGGCCGGCGAGCGCGGCGTCGACCGCGTCGTCGTCGGCGACGTCCGCGACGAGGGTCTCGACGTCGTCCGGCAGCGGGCGGGTGGCCGACCGGCCGCGGTTGAGGACCGTGACGCGATGGCCGAGCGCCACCGCGCGAGCGACGGACGCGGCGCTGATGATGCCGGAGCCGCCGATGAAGAGCAGGTCGAGCGGGTTGCGGGATCGCGGGGAGGTCATGGAGGCCATGGTGCCCGACGGCGCGGCCCGCGGCAGCGGGCGACGTCGTGGAAACTCATGCTTCGTGTGGGGAGGCGTGAGCAGGCGCTACGTCGTGGCGGCGGAGATCCCGTCCGGAAGGTGGCGGGGGAGCACCTCGCGCAGAGCTGCGATCCGCGCCTCGCGCGCGGGGCCGGTCATGCGCTCGACGGGCGCGGTCAGGGACACGGCGGCGAGCGGCAGGCCGGCCCGGAGCACGGCGACGGCGGCGCAGGCGATCCCGGGCTCGTTCTCCTCGGTCTCCGTGGCGTAGCCGAGGCGCCGGGCGCTCGCGACGGCGTCGCAGAGCCGGTCGGTCGTCGTGCCGATGCCGGCGTACCTGGCGAGGGCGGCGTCGTCGAGCGGTCCGGCGGCCAGGAGCGCGCGCCCGAGCGCGGTGGTCGCGGCGGGGCGGCGGCGTCCGACGGCGGACCAGACGCGCACGGCCCGTTGCGGTTCCACCTTCTCCAGGTAGACGACCTCGCGGCCGGCGAGGACACCGAGGTGGACGAGCTCGTCGACCTCGGCGCTGAGCGCATCGAGCGCCGGGCGCAGGAGGGCGGGCAGGTTCTCCTCGGCGAGGAAGGAGCTAGCGAGGGCGAGGACGGCGGGACCGAGGCGGTAGGTGCCGTCGTCGGTCTGCTCGGCATATCCGCGGTGGCGCAGCGCGGCCAGGGTGCGGTGCAGCGTGGACTTGTTGGCGCCGACCTCGTCCGACAGCGCCGCGAGAGTGGTGCCGGCGGCGCCGGCGCGGCCGAGGGCGTCGAGGGTGAGCAGCGCCTTGTCGACGCTGCCGAGCGGGCTGGGTTCCATCGCCGCCGTCCGGTAGGGTGCGTTTCGCAGTGAACAACTGGCGTTCACCATAGCGAAACGGAGAGCGAATGTCACCCGGCGACACCCTGACGTCCCTCGAGCAGCACCGCCTGGTTCCCGTCGTCGTGGTCGACGGCGCCGAGCAGGGCGAGCGGCTCGCCGAAGCCCTCGTGGCGGGCGGCCTGCCCGTCGCCGAGATCACGCTGCGCACCGCCGGCGGGCTCGACGCCGTCCGCGCCGTCGCGCGCCGCCACCCCGAGGTCGTCGTCGGCGCCGGGACCGTCGTCACCGCGGCGCAGGTGGACGCCGTCGTCGACGCCGGCGCGCGCTACATCGTCTCGCCGGGCCTCTCGCGCAGCGTGGTCGAGCGTGCCCAGCACCACGGCGTGCCCGTGCTGCCCGGCGTCGCGACCCCGACCGAGATCATGGCGGCGATGGACCTCGGCGTCGACACCGTCAAGCTGTTCCCGGCCTCCGTCGTCGGGGGGCCCGCGGCGCTCAAGGCGTTCGCCGCGCCGTTCCCCGACCTCCGGTTCGTCCCGACCGGCGGCGTGAGCGCCGCCAACCTGGCCGACTACCTCGGCCTGGCGCCCGTGCTCGCCGTCGGCGGCTCCTGGATGGTCGCCAAGCAGTTCGTCGACGCCGGCGACTGGGCCGAGATCACCCGCCTCACGGCAGAAGCCGTCGCCCTCGTGGAGGAGAGCTCATGACCAACCCGTCCATCACCACCCGCCCCGCGGCGGACTGCCGCTACGACGTCGTCGCGCTCGGCGAGGTCATGCTCCGGATGGACCCGGGCGACCGGCGCATCCGCACCACCCGCAGCTTCGACGTCTGGGAGGGCGGCGGCGAGTACAACGTCGCCCGCGGGCTGCGCCGCTGCTTCGGGCTGCGTGGCGCGATCGTCACGGCGCTCGCGGACAACGAGGTCGGACGGCTCGTCGAGGACTGCATGCTCACCGGCGGCCTGGACACCTCCTGGGTCCGGTGGCGCGACTTCGACGGCATCGGCCGCGAGGTGCGCAACGGGCTCAACTTCACCGAGCGCGGGTTCGGTGTGCGGGGGGCCATCGGGACGAGCGACCGCGGGCACACCGCCATCTCCCAGATGCGGCCCGACGACGTCGACTGGGACGCGCTGTTCGGCTCCGGCGTGCGCTGGCTGCACACGGGCGGCATCTTCGCCGCGCTGTCCGAGTCCGCCGCGGACGTCGCCGAGGCGGCGATGTCGGCCGCGCGGCGGCACGGCACCGTCGTGTCCTACGACCTCAACTACCGCCCGTCCCTGTGGAAGGGCATCGGTGGCGTGGAGCGGGCCCGCGAGGTCAACCGGCGGCTCGCCCACCACGTCGACGTGATGATCGGCAACGAGGAGGACTTCACGGCGTCGCTCGGCTTCGAGGTCGAGGGTGTCGACGAGTCGCTCACCGACCTGGACACCGGCGCGTTCCGCGCGATGATCGAGCGGGCCTCGGCCGAGTACGAGAACTTCCAGGTGATCGCGACGACGCTGCGCGGTGTCAAGTCTGCATCGGTCAACGACTGGGGGGCCATCGCGTGGTCGCGCGCCGAGGGGTTCGTCGAGGCGACCCACCGTGCCGACCTGGAGATCTTCGACCGCGTGGGCGGCGGCGACTCCTTCGCGTCCGGTCTGGCCTACGGGCTCCTCGAGCTGGGTTCGCTCCAGGAGGCCGTGGAGTACGGGGCCGCCCACGGGGCGCTCGCCATGACCACACCGGGTGACACGACGACGGCGACCCTCGCCGAGGTCGCCAAGCTCGCCTCGGGCGGCAGCGCGCGCGTCCAGCGCTGACCCCCGTTCGCTGTGGGTGCACGACGCGCCGTCGTCGCGAAGCTGACGACGGCGCGTCGTGCACCCACAGCGCGGGAGGAAGCGGTCAGGGTGGCGGTGCCGTGGACTCGCGCACGACGAGCTCCGTCGCCAGGTTGACGCGGGCCACGTCGGGCGGTGTGCCCGCCGCCAGGCCCAGCACCATCTTCGTCGCGAGCGCCGCCATCTCAGTGAGCGGCTGACGGACCGTGGTGAGGGCCGGCGTCGTCCACCGTGCGATGGGCAGGTCGTCGTACCCCACGACCGAGAGGTCGTCCGGCACGCGGAGGCCGAGGTCGTGCGCCGCCCGCACGACCCCGATCGCCTGCATGTCCGACCCGGCGAAGATCGCGGTCGGCCGGTCGTGGTGCCGCAGCAGTTGGTGGGCGGCGTCGTACCCGGCCTCGACGTAAAAGTTCCCGGCGCGGACGAGCGCGGGGGCGTAGGGGATCCCCGCCGACTCCAGGGCGCTGCGGTACCCGTCGATGCGTGCCCGGCTGCACAGCATGTCCGACGGGCCGCTGACGGCGGCGATCCGGCGGTGGCCCAGCTCCACGAGGTGCCGGGTGGCCGCCAGCCCGCCGTTCCAGTTGTCGGACCCGACGGTCGGGACGTCGGCCGGGGGCTCGCCGTCGGTGTCGATGACGACGAACGGGACGGACCTGCTCACGAGTCGGCGCTGCTGGGCGCCGGTGAGCTGCGAGGCCACGAGCAGGACGCCGAGCGGAGGCCGGGCGAGCGTCGTCTCCAGCCAGGTGCGCGGTGGCCGGTGCTTCCCGCCCAGCTCGGACAGGATCACGCTGGTGCGTGCGGCGGCCGCGGCGTCCTCGACCCCGCGGATGATCTCGAGGGACCACGTGGAGCCCAGCCGGTGGAAGACCAGGTCGATGAGGCCGGTGCCCGCCGGTGGGATGCCGCTCCGACGACGGCGGTAGCTGTGGCGCTCGAGGGCGCTCTCGACCCGGTCGCGGGTCGCGGCCGCGACGTCGGCCCGGCCGTTGAGGACCTTGGAGACCGTCGGCACCGACACGCCGACCTCCCGGGCGATCTGGGCGATCGTGGGCGGAGGCTGGCGGGTGTCGGTCATGCGTCCTCGTCTCGTCATGGGCCGAAACTTTCGATGCCAACGTATCGCAGTTGCGATGCGGCATGGTGGGGTGAGCGTCGCAGTCGCCGGATCGTGACCATGCGATTGCTTGACCTCTCGAAGCCTTCCGCCTAGTCTCGCTCACGTTGACAACGTTTTCAATGCCGAAAGTTTCGACAGGCGATGACGCCAGGGCGCGAGCCCGTCACGATGACGTGAACCAGGAGCAGGTATGACACGAGGGACCGAGGCGGTGGACTTCGCGCCGGCCGCAGCGCTCGGCACCGCGACCGGCCCGCCACCGTCGGACGACCGGCGGTCCCGGGTGCGCCGTCGCGGACGACGGGGGCGGCAGCGCGGCGACGTCCGGCGCAGCGACACCTGGGCCCGCGCGCTGCGCCGGGACTGGCGGCTGTACACGTTCCTCGTGCTGCCGGTCGCGTTCCTGCTGCTCTTCCGCTACGTGCCGATGCTGGGCAACGTCATCGCCTTCCGTCGGTTCCGCCCCGGCGGCTCGATCTTCGGCGACGAGTGGGTCGGCCTGCACTACGTCGAGATGTTCTGGAGCGACCCGACCTTCTGGCGCGTGTTCACCAACACCGTCGTCCTCGGTGCGCTGACGCTCGTCGTGGTCTTTCCGCTGCCGATCGTGCTGGCGCTGCTGCTCAACGAGCTGCGGTCGCGCCGGTTCAAGAAGGCTGTCCAGACGATCACCTACCTGCCGCACTTCATGTCGATCGTCATCGTGGCCGGGTTCGTCTACGAGCTCACGGCGCTCAACGGGACGATCAACCAGATCATCACGGCGGTGGGTGGCGACGAGATCTCGTTCATGCAGCGGGCGGACTGGTTCCGCACCGTCTACGTGGGTTCGGAGATCTGGCAGGTGGTGGGCTTCGGCACGATCCTCTACCTCGCCGCCCTGACCACGATCGACGACCAGCTCTACGAGGCGTCCCGGATCGACGGCGCCAACCGTTGGCAGCAGACCTGGCACATCACGCTGCCCGGTATCCGCCCGACGATCGTGGTGCTGCTCATCCTCAACATCGGCACGTTCCTCGCGGTCGGGTTCGAGAAGGTGCTCCTCCTCTACAACCCGCTGACGTACTCCACCGCGGACGTCATCGCGACGTACCTGTACCGCGTCGGCCTGACGAGCGGGAGCTTCTCCTACGCCGCCGCCATCGGCCTGTTCGAGGCCGTCATCGGCCTGACCCTCGTCCTGTCGGCCAACGCCCTCTCGAAGCGACTGGTAGGAGCCTCCCTGTGGTGAGCACGACGCCCAAGACGCCGGACATCTCCGCGGTCCGGTCGGTCCCCACGACCGTCAAGGACGGTCGCGGCTACACGGTCTTCCGGTGGGCCAACGCCGTCGTGCTGGTGCTGGTCTGCCTCGTGACCCTGTACCCGTTCGTGAACCTGGTCGCCCAGGCGTTCAGCTCCCAGGGCTACATCGTGGCCGGCGAGGTCAACCTCGTGCCGCGCGGGTTCAACCTGACCACGTTCGAGACCGTGTTCGGCGACGACCGCTTCTGGACCGGGTACCGCAACACGATCGTCCAGACGGTCCTGGCGACCGGAATCGCGATGGTGCTCACCACGACCATGGCGTACGCCCTGTCCAAGCGGCACCTCAAGGGGCGGTCGTTCTTCATCGGGCTGGTCGTGGTGACGATGTTCTTCAACGGCGGGCTCATCCCCAACTACCTGCTCATCACCAACCTCGGGCTGAAGAACTCGATCTGGGCGATCGTGCTGCCCAACGCGATCAGCGCCTTCAACCTGCTGGTGATGAAGTCGTTCTTCGAGAACTTCCCCAGCGATCTCGAGGAGGCCGCCTCGATCGACGGGCTGACGACGTACGGCATCTTCGGCCGCGTCGTGCTGCCGCTGTCCAAGGCGGTCGTGGCCACCATGGTGCTGTTCTACGCCGTCTCGTTCTGGAACGCGTGGTTCCCGGCGTTCCTCTACCTCAGCGACCCGGAGCTGCAGCCGGTCACGCTCTACCTGCGCAACCTGCTGGCCGGCGCGACGGGCAGCGGTGTCGAGGCGGGCATGGAGACCGTGCAGATCGGCGCCAACATCCAGGCCGTCGCCATGCTGCTGACGGTGCTGCCGATCGTCTGCTTCTACCCGTTCATCCAGAAGTACTTCGTGTCCGGCGTGATGCTCGGCTCGGTCAAGGGCTGAGCGGGGCACCCGCGGGGCGAGGCCGGACCTGCCCGCTCCAGAAATCGTTTCACCCCACCGGAACAACGACGTTCACCCAGGAGGAGAACCATGAGGATCACCCGCAACAAGGTCGTGGCGGGCGGCGCGGCCCTCGCGCTCACCGTCACGCTGACCGCCTGCTCGAGCGACGGGGAGAGCCCCGAGGAGTCCGACGCCGAGGCCGGCGCGATCGACCTGTCCGCACAGGTCGGCTACATGGAGGACTTCGCGGCCGGCGACACCTTCGTGGCGACGGAGCCGGTCGAGTTCGGCCTGCTCTACCGCGACCACCCGAACTACCCCTTCAAGGAGGACTGGTCGATCGTCCAGCACCTCGAGCAGGACAACAACGTCACCTTCGACTACGAGACCGTCCCGCTGGAGGACATGCAGCAGAAGCGGTCGGTGCTGATCGGCTCCGGCGAGGCGCCCGACATCATGCCGGGTACGTACGCGGGAGACGAGGTGCAGTTCATCGGCGGCGGGGCGGTCCTGCCGATCTCCGACTACGTGCAGCACATGCCGAACTTCCAGCGGAAGGTGGAGGAGTGGGGCCTCACCGAGGAGATCGAGGCGCAACGGCAGGCCGACGGCAAGTACTACATGATCCCGGGCCTCCACGAGGTCGCCAAGCACCAGTACTCGATCGCCATCCGGCAGGACCTCTGGGACGACGCAGGTCTCGAGCACCCGACCACGTGGGACGAGTTCGCCGCGCAGCTCGCCACGATCGCCGAGGAGAACCCCGACCTCGCCCACCCCATGACCGACCGCTGGTCGATCAACGGGCCCATCGAGGCCACGATGATGGCCGCGGCGCCCAACTTCGGCACGAACGCGGGGTGGAACTACGGGCTCGGCCTGCAGTGGGACGCCGAGGCGGGCGTGTACGAGTACGCCGGCGCCTCCGACGAGTACCGGTCGCTGGTCGAGTACTTCGCGAACCTGGTGGCCGACGGCCTCCTGGACCCCGAGGCGCTGACCCAGGAGGACGACCAGGCGAAGGAGAAGTTCGCATCCGGCCAGGCCGCCGCGATCGGGACCAACGACCAGACGATGCTCGAGTACCGCGACGCGTTCGCCGAGACCGGTGACAACGACGCCGAGCTCGCCCAGATCGTGGTGCCCGGCGGGCCCGCGGGCGACCACATCCCGGGCGGCACCCGCCGCGAGTCCGGCCTGATGTTCTCGGCGCAGGCGGCCGAGCAGGAAGACTTTCTGGCGATGCTGCAGTTCGTCGACTGGCTCTACTACTCCGACGAGGGCCTGGAGTTCGCCAAGTGGGGCGTCGAGGGTGAGACCTTCGAGCGCGAGGGCGACGAGCGCGTCCTGGTCGACGATGTCGGCTGGGGCTCGCTCAACCCGGAGGCCCCGCAGCTCCTCAACGCGGACTTCGGCTACTACAACGGCGTGTGGTCGATCGCGCACGGGTCCACCGAGGACCTCGACAAGTCGATGCTCAGCGACGAGGTCGTCGAGTTCATGGACGGGGTGAACGCGGTGAAGGAAGAGCTGCCGATCCCGCCGAGCGTTCAGTACGACGAGATGGAGCAGGAACAGGCCGGCCTCCAGCAGACCTCCCTGCAGGACGTCGTCATGCAGAACACGGCGTCCTTCATGCTCGGCGACCGCCCGATGTCCGAGTGGGACGCGTACGTCGCCGAGCTCGAGGGCGCCGGCATGAACGACTACGTGGACCGCGCGAACGCCGCAGCCGGCGTCGGCGACTGATCACCCGAGGGAGCACCGTGCCACGCATCACCGTCCCCGCCGACCCGGTGGGTGTCCTCAGCGACGCCTGGCGATCCTGTGTCGGCACGGGCCGCTTCAACCTGGCGCTGCGTCAGGACTACCAGGAGTCCCTGGCCCTGACGCAGCGCGAGGTCGGCTTCCGGTACATCCGGGGCCACGGTCTGCTGTCCGACGACGTCGGCGTGCACCGGCCGTACGGCACGGCCGGGCACGCGGGCACCCGCTATGCGTTCACCTACGTCGACCAGGTCGTCGACGCCTACCTGGGGCTGGGCATCAAGCCCTTCCTGGAGCTCGGGTTCATGCCGAGCGCGCTGGCGTCAGGGGACCAGACGGTGTTCTGGTGGCGGGGCAACGTGACCCCGCCCCGCGACCACCGCGAGTGGGCGGCGCTGGTGGGTGCCGTCGTCGGGCACCTGGTGGACCGCTACGGGATCGCCGAGGTCCGCACCTGGCCCGTCGAGGTGTGGAACGAGCCGAACCTGCCGCACTTCTGGCAGGGTGCGGACCTGGACGCCTACCTGCGCCTCTACGAGGTGACGGCGCGCGCCGTCAAGGACGTCGACGCGTCGTTGCAGGTGGGCGGCCCGGCACTCTCCCCGGGCGCCGACGACTGGTGGGAGCCGTTCGCCGAGCACGTCCTCGCCCGGGACGTGCCGTGCGACTTCGTCTCCGTGCACGCCTACACCTCCGGGCAGGCGCAGCACGTCCCGTTCGGCGTCTACCAGTCGATGCGGGCACCGCACCACCTCCTGGAGCAGTTCGCCCGCCCGAAGGGGATGCTCGCCGGCACGCCCCTGGCAGACGTGCCCGTGCACGTCACGGAGTTCAACACCTCCTACCGGCCGGACAACCCGGTCCACGACACGGCGTACAACGCCGCGTACCTCGCCCCGGTGCTCGCCGCGGGCGGTGACCACGTCGACTCGTTCTCGTACTGGACCTTCAGCGACACCTTCGAGGAGGAGGGGGTGCCGACGTCGTTCTTCCACGGCGGGTTCGGCATGCTCACCCACCGCCAGGTGCGCAAGCCGACCTTCCACCTGTACGCCTTCATGGCGAGGATGGGACGAGACGTGCTCGCGCGCGGGACCGACCACCTCGTTACCAGGGACGCGGGAGGCCGGGTCACGGTGCTCGCCTGGCAGCCCGTCGGCGGCACCGACGACCCCGTCGAGCCCGACCGGCACGAGCTGCGCCTGTCGGTCCCCGTCCCCGGGCACCGGTCCGTCTACGCCCACCGGTCCGTGGTGAACGAGACCGCCGGGAACGCCTGGGCGGCATGGTGCGAGATGGGCCTGGCCTCGCCCCGCGCCCGGCAGCTCGACACGCTCCACGAGGCCGCGGAGCCGGTGCGCAGCCACCAGGCGCTCGCCGTCGTCGAGGGCCGGGTGGAACTCGACCTGACCCTGGGGCGTCACGAGGTGACGCTCGTCGAGCTGGATGCCGTCGACGACGAGACACCGCCGTGGCTGGACGACTCCCGCATCCTGGGCCGCGGCCCGTACGGTAGGTGACGTGACCGCCTCCGAAGCCCCTGTCCCCGGCGACCCGCAGGCCGGTCCGGCCGGGCGCGCGACCTCGACCGTGTACCGGCTCCTGGTCGTGGGGATCCTGCTGGCGATCAGCGTGGCACCCACCGTGGTGCTGACGTTCCTCATCGCGCCGCACCCGTCGAACGTGCCGCTGGTGGTCGGCTCCGCGTTGTTCGTGGGCCCGGGCCTGTCGGCGGCGCTGTTCGCGCTGGGGGCGAGGGCGCGCGACGACGGTCTGGCACCGGCGGCGGCCTTCCTCAAGGGCTACCGCATGAACGTCGGCGACGTGCTGAAGCTGTGGGTGCCGGGGGTCGCCGTCCTCGCGGCGCTCACGTGGACCACCGTCAACATCGCCGTCGCCGGTGTGCCCGCCTGGTGGGCGGGCATCCTCCTCGGGCTCGCCGCCGTCGTCGTGCTGTGGCTCGTCCAGTCCACCGTCATCACGTCGTTCTTCGCGTTCCGCGGCCGGGACACCGCCCGGCTCGCGCTGTACTTCCTCGGGAGGCTGCCGCGGGTGACGCTCGCGGTCCTGTCCGTCCTCGTGCTCGCCGGGGCGGTCGTGTTCCTCACGACGCCCGCGGTGCTCGCCGTCTTCGGCGTGCTCCTCGTGGCGCTGCTGCTGCGCTGGGAGAAGCCGCTGCTCTCCGAGGTGCGCCTGCGGTTCGTCGAGTCATGACGCCGAGCCGGTTGCTAGCGTGACCGGATGACGACTTCTGAGGGTTCGCGGTTCTGGCAGCTGATGGGCGAGCAGGTGGGCCACGAGATGGCGGCGCACCAGCAGTACGTCGCGATCGCGGTGTGGTTCGACGGCCACGACCTGCCGCGGATGGCCGCACACTTCTACCGGCAGGCGCTCGAGGAGCGCAACCACGCGATGATGATCGTCCAGTACCACCTGGACCGGTCGCTGCCGGCGAGCATCCCGGGCACGCCGGACGTCACCAACGAGTTCGCCGACGTGATCGAACCGCTGCAGCTCGCCCTCGACCAGGAGGAGCAGGTCACCCGACAGATCGAGGCGATCTTCCGCGCGGCGCGGGACGAGGGTGACGTGCTGGGCGAGCAGTTCATGCTGTGGTTCCTCGAGGAGCAGGTCGAGGAGGTGGCGTCGGCCAACACGTTGCTGACGGTGGCGCGCCGGGCGGGGGACAACCTGTTCGACCTGGAGAACTACGTCGCCCGTGAAGCGATCGGTGACGCCGGTGACGCCGCCGACGCCCCGAAGGCGGCCGGCGGGGCCCTGTAGCCACCTCCCACCCTCGCTGTGGGTGCGCGACACGCCGCCGGGTCGAAGAGCCCGGCGGCGTGTCGTGCACCCACAGCGAGTCAGTAGATCGGGCGGCCGTGGGCGTCCCCGACACCCGACTTGCGCCAGAAGTACGTGTTGACCTGGTCGCGCCATTCGACGGCCGAGCGGAGCTGTTCCGCCAGCCGCTCCCGGACACGCCGCGCGACGTCGTCGGGCACCAGCGCCGCGACCCGCTCCCAGGTGGCGACCATGCGCTCCACGCGCTCGACGCCCTCGAAGTGGGTGTCGTAGATGTGCTGGATCACCGAGGTCCCGTTGTGCAGGACATGGGTGTACGGCACGTGGTGGAAGAACAGCAGCAGCTCGTCGGGGCAGGTGTCGAGCGACTCGTACACGTCCCGCCAGGGCGCCGGGTACTGGCCGGTGTATCCCGTGCCGGTGGCGCGCGTGCGGTCCACGCCGACGCCGTCGCGGTCGGCGAAGTGATACGTGCCCCACGGCGTGTACTCGTAGCCGTCCACGTCCGGCCCGTAGTGGAGGCCCGGACGCACCATGAACCCGACACCGAGCGGCGCCGTGTACAGCTCGTAGGTGCGCCACGACTCGTCGAGGATCGCGTGGACCGCCTCGCGCAGCTCCCCGGGTGCCTCCGGGAACGTCAACGTGACCCACTCGTCGAGGACGGCGGTGGCGTCGAGCGTGGGGTCCCACGTCAGCCGGCCGTACGCGTAGAGGTTCGCCTGGGCGAGCGGGTGGCCGGTCCAGAACCGGTCGTCGCCCACGTTCGATACCGCGGCGAACCCTCCGGCGGGTGCGACGGCGTCGGCCACCGTCGCGCCGTCGTCGCCCCACGGGCGCCAGCGCAGCACCTCGCTCCAGGCCGGGCCGAGATAGACGGCGTGCCGCTGCTGGCCCGTGTACTCCTGGGTGACCTGCAGCTCGAGCGCGACCCGGGTGCGGGGCATCGCGGCGAGCACGGGGGAGACGGGCTCGCGTACCTGGAAGTCGAGCGGACCGTGCTTGACCTGGACGACCACGTTGTCGGCGAACCGCCCGTCCAGCGGGGCGAAGTGGTCGTGGGCTGCGCGGGCGCGGTCGGTGGAGCGGTCGCGCCAGTCCTGCCGGTGGTCGTAGACGAACGCCCGCCAGTGCACCAGCCCGCCGTGCGGGGCGACCGCCTCAGCGAGCGCGTTCGCGCCGTCGGCGTGGTCGCGGCCGTCCGCGAACGGGCCCGGCTGGCCCTCGGAGTCGGCCTTGACGACGAACCCGCCGAAGTCCGGGATCTCGGCCCACACGCGGTCCGCCGCGGCGCGCCACCAGGCGCGCACGTCCTCGTCGAGGGGGTCCGACGTCGGCAGGCCGCCGAGGGTCATCGGTGCGGCGAAGCTCACGGACAGGTGCGTACGGACGCCGTAGGGGCGCAGTGCGGCGGCGAGGCGGGCGACCTCGGGCAGGTCGTCGGTGAGCAGCCGCGCCTCGCGGGCGTGCACGTTGACGTTGTTGATCGCGACCCGGTCGACCCCGACGGCGGCGAGCAGCCGGGCGTACGCCGTGACGCGGGTGAGGTCGGTGCGGACCCGGCCGGCGTCGTGGAAGATCGAGCCGCCCGCGTAGCCCCGCTCGACCTGGCCCATCACCGGGTGGACGTCCACGTTGTCCCAGTGGTCGAGCACCCGCAGGGGGCTCGCGGGAGCGTGGTGCTCCTCCGTGCCGGGTGCGCCGGGCCGCGCCGCGAACGCCGCCCCGGCGAGGCGCACCACGTGGAACCAGCCGTGCAGGAGGCTCGTCGGACGGCTCGCGGTGACGGTGACCCGGCCACCGGACCGTTCGAGCCGGAAGCCGTCGGGCTCGTCGCGTGCGTCGGACCGGGCGGGCTCCGACGGGACGAGGGCGAGGAGGAGGTCGGGGTCGTCGTCGGGTCCGACGACGGCGCCACCGTGGGTGCGCGTGGCCCGTCCCAGCTCGGTGCGCAGCGTGGCGAGCACCTCGGCCGCGGCCGGGCTGCCGCCGTCGGCCGCTGCGCTGAGCGCGACGCGACGGATGCCGACGGCCCGGAACGCGCCGGCGGGCAACCAGGCGGGATGGAAATCGATTTCAGCAACCCCGGCGGGGCAGTGGGGCGTGGCGGGCATTCAGCTCTCCTTCGAGCGACGAGCAGATGCTGTGGGTATGAGATCTACGGCTCGACAGGGCACAGAGTCGTCGATCTCATACCCACAGCGTCAGCGGGGGCTGGGGTAGGCGGCCTGGGGGAGCCGGTAGGCGAGGTCGACCGCGGTCTCGGTCGCCTCGTCGAGCTCGAGGCGGTGCTCGGCCACCAGGCGCGCCAGGTAGCCGGCGTCGACACGGCGGGCCAGGTCGTGCCGCGCGGGGATGGAGCAGAACGCGCGGGTGTCGTCCACGAACCCGCTCATGTTGCTGAAGCCCGCGGTCTCGGTCGCCGCCTCGCGGAAGCGGCGCATCGCGTCCGGGGCGTCGAGGAACCACCACGGGGCACCCAGGCGCAGGGCCGGGTAGACGCCGGCCAAGGGCGCGAGCTCACGGGAGTAGACGTCCTCGTCGACCGTGAACGCGATCATGCGGAAGTCCGGGTGGTGGCCGAACGCGTCGAGCACCGGCCGCAGCGACCGGGCGAACTCTGTCACCACCGGGATGTCGTAGCCCTTGTCCGGGCCGAACGCGGCGAACGGCGCCGACGCGTGGTTGCGCAGCACGCCGGGGTGCAGCTGCATCACCAGGCCGTCCTCGGCGGACATCGCCGCCATCTGGAACAGCATGTGCCCGCTGAAGGCCTGCGCCTCGGCGGCCGTCACCGTGCCGGCCAGGGCGGCGTCGAAGACCCTCCGGGCCTCGCCGTCGTCGAGCGGGGTGGTGTCCGCGGCGAGATGGCCGTGGTCGGTGGCTCGCGCACCCGCCTCGATGAACTGGCGGCGGCGGTCGCGCAGCACCGTCAGGTAGTCGTCGTAGGAGTCGATCTCGTGGTCGGCGGAGCGGGCGAGCAGGGTGATCTCGTCGCGCCACGTGGGACGGTCGAGGTGCAGCAGCGGGTCCGGGCGGAACGTGGGCAGCACACGGTCGCCGTAGCCGTCCTTGGCCAGCCGCGCGTGGTCCTCCAGCGGCGCCCACGCGGCGTCGGTCGTGGCGATGACCTCGATGTTGAACGTGTCCAGCAGGGCACGCGGCCGGAATCCCGGCTCGGCGATGCGCGCGGCGACCTGGTCGTAGATCGCGTCGGCGGTCGCGGCCGACGGGCGCTGCGTGACCCCGAAGATCTCCACGAAGGCGTGCTCGAGCCAGTACCGCGTCGGCGTGCCGCGGAAGTGCTGCCACCCGGCGCAGAACCGGCGCCAGATCTCGCGCGGATCCTGCTCGACGGCTTCCGTCTCCGTGGACCCCACGCCCAGGCGCGGCAGCGTCTCGCCCTGCGAGACCAGCATGCGCGTCAGGTAGTGGTCGGGGATCACGAAGAGCTGGGCGGGGTCGCCGAACGACGTGTCCTGCGAGAACCACTCGACCGGCACGTGACCGTGCATCGAGACGATCGGCAGGTCCCTCGTGGCCTGGTAGACCTCGCGGGCGAGGGCCCGGACGGTCGGATCGGCGGGCAGGGCCCGGTCGGGGTGCAGGGTCCACGGCTCGCTCACGTGCGCCTCCTCGTCGAGAATGTGACAACGTTTGCATCCTACGGGTTCGATGCTGAGCGTGTCACCGCGAGGGTCTAGTCTGGTCCCTGGTAGGTCGGCGACAGCACAGGTGCAAACGTTCGCAACGCCGGTGGCGAAGGTGGCCGCGAACGGTGCGCGAGCAGGTTCGAGGACGGGAGGACCACATGGTCACGGTGCACGACGTCGCCCGGGTGGCCGGCGTGTCCATCTCCACGGTCTCGCGCGCGCTGGCCACACCGGAGAAGGTCGCGGACGCGACGCGTGACCGTGTCCGGGCCGTGGCCCAGGAGCTCGGCTACCGGCCGAACCGTGCCGCCGCCGTCCTGCGTGCCGGCCGGTCCGGCGCTTACGGCCTGGTGGTCCCCGACCTGGCGAACCCGTACTTCGCGGCCGTGGCCAAGGGGGCGCAGGAGCGCGCGCGGGAGCATGGGACCGGCCTGTTCATCGTGGACACCGACGAGGACCCCGACCTGGAGGCCGAGGCCATCGGCGCCCTCGCCCCGCAGACGGACGGCGTGGTGCTGTGCTCGCCCCGTGCCCCGGAGCGGGCGCTCGACGCGCTCGGCGGACGTCCCGTCGTCCTCGTCAACCACGACGTCGACGGCGTCCCCGCGGTCGAGGCCGACCACCGCGGTGGCATGCGGCGCGCGCTGGAACACCTGCGAGCGCTCGGGCACCGGCGCGTCGCGTACGTGGGCGGGCCGGAGAGCTCGTGGAGCGACCGCCGCCGTCGGGCCGGACTGGCGGACGCGTCCGCCCGGTACGACGACGTGGAGGTGGTCAGCCTCGGCGCGTTCCGCCCCCGGGTGGAGGGCGGGCAGGCCGCCGCCGACCTCGTCGTGGCCTCGGGTGCCACGGCCGTCGTCACCTTCAACGACCTGGTGGCCGTCGGGCTCGTCGACCGGTTGCGGGCGCGCGGCCTCGACGTCCCCCGTGACCTCTCCGTCGTCGGCTGCGACGACTCCTACGTCGCGTCGCTCGTGACGCCGCCGCTGACCACCCTGCGCGTCGACCTGCGCCGGCTCGGGCGCACCGCGGTCGACCGCCTCGTCGCCACCGCGTCCCCGCTCCGGGGGCAGGACCAGACCCTGTCCGCCGTCCCGGACGTCCCACCGCTCGACGTCGAGCTGGTGGTGCGGTCGTCCACCGCCCCGCCCGTCACCGACCCCTCCCGAGGAGCCCCGTGAACGACCGTCTGCACCGCCGTACCGTCCCCACCGATCTGGACGCGCCCGTGGACCCGGAGACCGTGGGGATCGTCCACCTCGGGATCGGAGCGTTCCACCGTGCCCACCAGGCGGTCTTCACCGAGCTCGCGGCGCGGGCGCGCGGCGACCGGCGCTGGGGGATCCTCGGCGTCACGCAGCGCTCGGCCACGGTGCGCGACCAGCTGCGGCCGCAGGGCGGCGTGTACTCGGTCCTCACGGCGGGGCGCGAGGCTTCCTCGCTGGACGTCGTCGGGTCGGTGCTCGACGTCGCGTGGCCGGCCGAGGAGACGCCGAGGGTGCTGGCGACGATCGCCGCGCCGACCACCCATCTGGTCACGTTGACCGTCACGGAGAAGGGGTACTGCCGCGACGCCCGCGGAGGGCTGGATCTCGGGCTGGTGCGACCGGACCTCGACGCGCTGGTCACCGAGCAGGCCCTCGGCGGCGACGGAGGGGCGGAGCCCGGTCGGTCCGCGGACCGGACAGAGGGTCGGCGCGGTGCACAGGTCGCCGCGTCGACCGCGATCGGCCTGCTCGCGCGCGGGCTGGCGGCGCGCTACCGGGCCGCCTGCGAGGCGGGAGAGGCGTTGCCGCTGACCGTGCTCACCTGCGACAACATGGTGGACAACGGCCGCGTGCTGGAGGGGCTGGTCCGCGCCGCCCTGGACGCCGCCGTGCCGGGGGACACGGGCCTGCGCGCCTGGCTGGACGCCCACGTCGCGTTCCCGTGCTCGATGGTGGACCGGATCGTGCCGGCCACGACGGCGCAGCAGCGGGACACCGTCGAGCAGCGGCTCGGCGTGCGCGACGAGGGGCTCGTCGTCGGCGAGCCGTACCGCCAGTGGGTCATCGAGGACCGGTTCGCGGGGCCCCGGCCGGCCTGGGAGGACGCCGGCGCGACGATCACCGACGACGTCGCGGTCTGGGAGCGCGCCAAGCTGCGGCTGCTCAACGGGACGCACTCCCTGCTCGCCTACGCGGGCCGGCTCGCGGGGCACGCGACCATCGCCGAAGCCGTCGGGGACCCGGAGATTGCGCAGCGGGCACGCCGGTTGCTCTTCGAGGACGCGCTGCCGACGCTCGAGGCCCCGGAGGGTGCGGACCTGCCGGCCTACGGGGAGTCGTTGCTGGAGCGGTTCGCGAACCCGGCGACCGGGCACACCACGGTGCAGGTCTCGATGGACGGCACCCAGAAGATCCCGTACCGCTGGGGCGGCACCGTCGCCCAGCGGCTGTCCGCGGGGGTGGTGCCGCACGGTGCGGCGTACGCCCTGGCGGCATGGTCCGAGGTGGTGCGCCGGGAGGCGGTCGCCGGCCGGGGCGTCGACGATCCCCGGGCGGACGAGCTGCGTGACGTGGTCGCCGCCGTCGGCCGCGGCGACGCCGGATCCGCGCGGCCGCAGGACGTGGCGCGGGCGCTCACCGCGCTGCCGGGCCTTCTGCCCGGTGGGGCGGGGACCGACCCCGTCCTCCTGGACGCGGTCGCAGCCGAGGCCGAGCAGCTCGCCGTGGCCGAGCCCGCCACGGTGGTCTAGGGGCGGGCTCCATGGGTCCGACGGGCCGCAGGTTCGGCGAGCCGCGCCCGCGGGTCGCTCGATGAGACCGGCATCACCTACGCTCGTCCTGATGTGAGCGCTCACATCCGACCTGGTGAGAGCCGGATCGTCGCGGGATGCGATGTCGCGCTCGTTGCCGGATCGTGATGAAGCGCTTTCCCAAGGGGCTGGACACGAGCGCTGAGACCTGTATTGTATCGTTTCAAGTCGACGGGACAGAGGGTGCCACAGGGGGCATCCTCGGCGTCGACGTCCTGAGCAAGGAGGCTCCGATGAGGATCACGCGCAAGGCCGCCGGCGCGGTCGCCGCGACCGCCGCTTTCACTCTCGTCCTGACCGCGTGCAGCGGTGGCGACTCGACCGAGGCCGGTGACGGCGAGGGCGGCGACGTCACGCTCACCGTCGCCTGGTGGGGCAACGACGACCGCGCCGCCAAGTACGAGGAGTCGATCGACCTCTTCGAGGAGGCGAACCCGAACGTCACGGTCCAGACCCAGTTCCAGTCCTGGGACGACTACTGGACCGCCCGCAACACCGAGGCCGCCGGCCAGTCGCTGCCCGACGTGTTCCAGATGGACCTGTCCTACCTGCGCCAGTACGGCAGCACCGGGCAGCTCGCCGACCTCTCCGGCAGCTCGATCGACACCGCCGGCTTCGAGGAAGCCCTCCTCAGCTCGGGTCAGATCGACGGCGCCCAGTACGGCGTCCCGACGTCGCAGAACACGCTCGCACTCTTCTACAACGGTGACCTGCTGGACGAGCTCGGCATCGAGCCGCCGGCCGCGGGCTACACGTGGGAGGACTACAACGCGTTCGCGGCCGAGGTGTCCGCGGCCGGCGCCGACATGGACCCGCAGATCTACGGCACCGGCGACTACACGGGGACCTTCTGGTTCTTCATGCAGTGGCTGATCCAGCAGGGCACGGAGCCGTTCACCACCGACGGCCAGCTGGCCTTCGACGAGGCGCAGATGACCGAGTTCCTCAACCTGGCCTCCGACCTGCGCGAGTCCGACCAGCTCTTCCCGGCCGAGCGCACCACGCAGCTCCTCCCGCTCGGTGGCTTCACCGTCAACGAGGCGGCCTCCGAGATGAGTTGGGACAACTTCCTGGCCGGCGACATCTCCGACTCGGGCACCGAGAACATCCAGATGCTGCCCATGCCCTCGGGCGACAGCGGCCCGCAGCAGTTCTGGAAGCCGTCGATGCTGCTGTCCTCGGGCGCCAACTCCGAGCACCCGGAAGAGGCCGCCGCGCTGATCGACTTCCTGGTCAACGACCCGGAGGTCGGGAAGATCTTCGGCACCTCGAAGGGTGTCCCGGCCGTGGCCGCCCAGCGTGACGCGATGGAGGTCGAGGAGGGTTCGGTCGACGCCACCGTGCTCGCCTACGAGGAGTCCGTGGCCCCCGACGTGACCGAGCCGGCACCGCTGCCCGTCGAGGGCTTCGGCTCGATCGAGGCGGAGTACAAGCGCCTGGCCGAGGAGCTCGGCTACGGCAACATCACGGTCGACGAGTTCGTCGAGCAGTGGTTCCTGTTCGCCGCCGACGCCGTCGGCCAGTCCTGACGCTCTCGACGTAGCGTGCGGTCCCGCGTCTCACCGCGCGGGACCGCACGCACCGGAGGTTCCACCATCATGGCTTCAATCGATCCGGGTGTGGTCGCCACCCCGGGACAGCCCGTCCCGGCGCAGCACCTGCAGCGCACCGACGCCGAGACGCCTCTGCGTGACAACAAGCGCAAGTACTCCCGGTCCGACACGCGGGCGGGGTATGCGTTCCTGTCTCCGTGGATCATCGGGTTCTTGGGTCTGACGGCGTTCCCGATGTTGGCGTCGTTGTATCTGGCGTTCACGGACTACAACCTGTTCACGGCTCCGCAGTGGGTGGGGCTGGACAACTTCGTGGACCTGTTCAACGATCCGCGGTTCATCCAGTCGGCGCAGGTCACGGCCGGGTACGTGCTGCTGGGCACGCCGATCAAGCTGGCGGCGGCGTTGGCGGTGGCGATGCTGCTGAACATGAAGCACCGCGGGCAGGGTGCGTACCGGTCGATCTTCTACGCCCCGAGCCTGATCGGCGCGAGCGTGTCGATCGCGATCGTGTGGAAGGTGATGTTCACCGACGACGGGATCGTGGACCGTATCCAGCGGGTCTTCGGGATCGATCTGGGGGGCTGGGTGGGTAACCCCGCCATGAGCCTGCCGATGCTGATCCTGCTGGGGGTGTGGGGCTTCGGCGCGCCGATGGTGATCTTCCTGGCCGGGCTCAAGCAGATCCCGGCCGAGCTGTACGAGGCGGCCGAGTGTGATGGCGCCGGTCCGGTGCGCAAGTTCTTCGCGATCACGGTGCCGATGCTGTCGCCGGTGGTGTTCTTCAACCTGCTGCTGGAGACGATCGCGGCGTTCCAGGTCTTCAGTTCCGCCTACATCATCTCCGGGGGCACGGGCGGGCCGGCTCGACGATGTTCTACACCCTGTACCTGTACCTGCGTGGCTTCCAGGACTTCAAGATGGGCTACGCCTCGGCGATGGCCTGGGTGCTGGTGATCGTGGTCGCCCTGATCACGGCGCTGATGTTCCGCACCTCCAAGGGCTGGGTCCACTACACGGGAGACGAACGATGAGCACTCTCACCGCACCTGCGCAGACCCCCTCGGTCGACCACGCGGCCGTCGCGCGACGCGCCGCCGCCAAGAACCGCCGCCGCGTGAAGTCGGTCATCTTCCACACCGTCGCCGTCGTGGCCACGATCGTGGTGCTCTACCCCGCGGCGTGGATGCTGTTCGCCTCGATGAAGCCGAACTCCGACATCATCGGCAACGTCCAGCTGCTGCCCGAGGTGTGGACCGCCGAGCACTACGCCACCGCGCTGTCCGGCATCGGCGGGGTGTCCTTTTGGACGTTCTTCGGCAACTCGCTGCTGCTGGCCTCGTTGAGCGTGGTCGGGACCGTGCTGTCCTCGACCGTGGCGGCCTACGCGTTCGCCCGGATCAGCTTCCCGGGCCGCAACGTGATGTTCGCGATCATGATCGGCACGCTGCTGCTGCCGTTCCACGTCACGATCATCCCGCAGTACATCCTGTTCAACAACCTCGGGATGGTGAACACCTACATCCCGTTGCTGGCACCGAAGTTCCTGGCCGCGGAGGCGTTCTTCATCTTCCTCATGGTCCAGTTCATCCGTGGCATCCCGCGTTCGCTGGACGAGGCCGCGCGCATCGACGGCTGCGGGCACGGGCGCACCTTCTGGCGGATCATCCTGCCCCTGATGCGTCCCGCGATCGTGACCAGCTCGATCTTCACGTTCATCTGGTCCTGGAACGACTTCCTCGGGCCCCTGCTCTACCTCAAGGACCCCAACCTCTACACCATGCCCATCGCGCTGCGGCAGTACGTCGACCAGACCTCGGTGTCCGACTACGGCGCCCAGATGGCCATGGCCGTCCTGGCCCTGCTGCCCGTGATGATCTTCTTCGTGGTCTTCCAGCGATTCCTCATCAACGGCGTGGCCACCCAGGGCCTCAAGGGCTGACAGGACCGCACATGTCACCCCGCCAGGACCCCTCGGCTCCCCGGCCCCGCCCTGCACGCAAGCAGCGGCGGGGCCGGGGGCCCGACCGAGGCACGCTGGCCAGCCTGCACCTGTTCGCCGAGGTCGCCCTGACGGGCGTGCTCGTCGCCGTCGGCTCCGTGCTCCTGTTGACCCTGGTGCCCTCGCTGGCCGCCGGCGCCGCGCACCTGCGCCGCCACCTGAGCGGCCGCGAGACCACGCTGCGCCGCTTCGCCACCGAATGGTGGCAAGCCGTGCGCACCCTGTGGCCCCTCGGCCTGGGCGTCCTCGTCCTGGCCGTGCTGCTCGTCGGCGACTGGCAGCTCGCGACCTCGGGCGTCATCCCCGGCGCGAACATCGTCGCCGTCGTGGTGGCCCTCTTCGCCACCGGGCTGGTCGCCGTCGTCCTGCGCGCCACCGGCACCTGGTCCGACCACGACGGCGAACCCCTCCCCGACACGACCACACGCCGCGCGCTCTCGGCCGCGACCGAACGCACCACCGACGACCTCACCGGATCCGCCCTGCTGGCCGCGGCCACCCTCATGGCAGCCGTGCTGGTCTGGATGCTCGTCCCGCTCGTGCTCGTCGTGGGCGGCCTCCTGGCCCTGGCCGTCGTGGCCGTCGAGACCCGCCGCCGCACGGACGCCGACTGACCCTCGCCCCCTGAACCTCCTCCGGCGCCGCGCCGGGGGTGATCGCAAGTGCACTGATTGCAAAGATGCAAGGAGGAAACACGCGATGCGACTCCACCGCACGACGGCCTGCGCCGTCGCCGCCGCGACCGTCGGGGCCCTGGCCCTGGGGGCGACGGCCACGGCCGCCCCGGGAGGCCACCACGGCCCGCCCGGGCACGGCCAGGGCGACGAGATCGTCCTGGAGGACCTCGACCGCGGCCTGGTCGCGGCCAGCACCAGCGAGGGGGTGTTCCTGAGCTGGCGCCTCCTCGGTGACGAGGTCACCGGGTCCACCGAGACCGGGATGGCCGGCACCGGGTTCGCCGTCTACCGCGACGGGCGTCAGATCGGCACCGTCACCGACTCGACCAACTACGTCGACGCCGACGGCGAGGCCACCTCGCGCTACGTCGTCGTGCCGCTGCGCGCGGGCCACCCGGGCAAGAGCAAGGGCAACGGGAAGAGCCACGTGCGCTGGGGCGAGCGCAGCGAGACCGTCGTGCCCTGGTCGGACGACCACCTCGACATCCCGCTGAACAAGCCGGCCGACGGCGTCACCCCCGTGGGCGAGGAGTACTCCTACGCCGCCAACGACGCGTCCGTCGCGGACCTGACCGGTGACGGCACCTACGAGGTGGTCGTCCAGTGGTCCCCGTCGAACGCCAAGGACGTGTCGCAGAAGGGCTACACGGGCAACGAGTACCTGGACGCCTACACCCTCGACGGCGAGCAGCTCTGGCGTATCGACATGGGCGTCAACATCCGTGCCGGAGCCCACTACACGCAGTTCCCGGTGTATGACTTCGACGGTGACGGCCGGGCCGAGGTCATGGTCAAGACGGCGCCGGGCACGCAGGCCACCACGTACCGCGACGGCGAGGAGGCCGGCGACGAGTACGTGACGATCCCGGCGGACGACCGGGAGGCCGGCGTCACGCACGACGACGACTACCGGTACAGCGCGGACGACTACTACGAGCACGTGGTCGAGATGTTCCGCGACTGGGCCGACTACCCCGAGGTGACCAGCGGCGAGTGGCCGGCCACCCTCGAGGAGGCGTTCGGCATCGAGCAGCAGTACGAGTACCCGCTGTCCGACGCGGACGCGCGCGAGCTCGCCGACTACTTCATGGACGTGTACGCCCCCGAGCGCTCGGGCCGCAACGACCTGCGCGCGTTCGAGGGCTTCGTGATCTCGGGGCCGGAGTACCTGACGGTGTTCGACGGCCGCAGCGGCCTCCCGATGGACACGGTCGACTACGAGCCGGCCCGCTTCGACGACGGCCTGCGCTGGGGTGACTACGCGATGAGCCGCATCGAGCCGGGCAACCGGGTCGACCGGTTCCTCGCCGGGGTGGCCTACCTCGACGGGGAGACGCCGTCGGCGGTGTTCGCGCGGGGCTACTACACGCGCTCGACGATCGCGACCTACGACTGGGACGGCGAGAGCCTGACCCAGCGGTGGTTGGTCGACTCCGGCTGGACGCCGATGAGCAACCCGTTCAACGACGGCCCCCACGGCGTGCCGGGGACCGACCCCGAGTTCGGCTCGATCACCACGCAGGGCTTCCACTCGATGTCCGCGGCCGACGTGGACGGGGACGGCAAGCAGGAGATCGTCTACGGCTCGGCGACGATCGACGACGACGGCTCGCTGCTGTACTCGTCGTTCGACACGATGCCCGAGGGCTCGGCGGACCCAGGAGCCGAGGCCGGTCTGGGCCACGGCGACGCGATGCACGTGACGGACATCGACCCGGCCCGCCCCGGTCTGGAGATCTGGACCTGCCACGAGGGCGGAGCCTGGGCCCCGTACGGGACGGCGATGCGCGATGCCGCCACGGGTGAGGTGCTGTTCGGCGCCTACTCCGGGCGGGACACCGGCCGCTGCATGATCGGCGACGTCGACACCGACGCCCCGGGCATCGAGGTCTGGGGCTCGATGCCGGGCGGCTCCGACGGCTCGGGCACGCTGAGCGCGACGGGAGAGCGGCTCTCCGCCTCCACGCCGGGGACGAACGCCTCGGTGCGCTGGGCGGCCGACGGCAGCACGCAGCTCGTCGAGGGGGCGATCGAGGAGACCCCGCGGATCGTGGCCGGCGACGGCACGGTGCTGAAGACCCTCGACGGCGCCCTGACCAACAACCACACCAAGGGCAACCCGTCGCTCGTCGCGGACGTCCTCGGTGACTGGCGCGAGGAGGTGCTGGTGCGCACGGAGGACTCCTCGGCGCTGCGCGTCTACCTCTCCACCGAGGTCACGGACATCAAGATGTACACGCTGATGCACGACCCGCAGTACCGGGTCGAGGTGGCGCGGCAGCAGACGTCCTACAACCAGCCGTCCTACCCGGGTTTCTACCTGGCCTCGGACACGGACTGGTCGCAGGTGCCCATCCCCGGCGCTGCCCGTCCTGGCGCCGCGCAGTGAGCTGAACCGCTGCGACGCACGAGTTGTCAGAACGAGCGCGAGGTATACCTCGCGCTCGTTCTGGCAACTCCTTCATGACGACGACTGAGAGAGTGGAACGATGAAGGTCAGCATCCTGGGAGCCGGCGCGATCGCCCATGCCCACGCCGAGGCGTTGAACGCGCTGGCGCAGCACGACGGCCTGGACGGTGTCGAGCTGGCCGCCGTGGTCGACGTCGACGCCGCGCGGGCCGAGGAGTTCGCCGCACGGCACGGCATCGCCCGGCACGGCACCGACCTGCACGAGCTGCTCGCCTCCGGTGACGTCGACGTCCTGCACATCTGCACCCCGCCGTCGCTGCACCTCGAGCAGGCCCGCGCGGCGCTGGCGGCCGGGGTGCACGTCGTCGTCGAGAAGCCCGCCGTGCTCTCCCTGGCCGAGATCGACGCGATGGCGGAGGCTGAGCGCGACGGAGCCGACGGCGCACGGTTCACCCAGATCGTCCAGCACCGGTTCGGCGCCGGGGCGCTCCGGCTGCGTCGCCTGCTGGCGGACGGCGTGCTCGGCCGCCCGCTCGTCGCCACGTGCGACACCCTCTGGTTCCGGCCGCCGGAGTACTTCGACGTGCCGTGGCGCGGCCGGTTCGACACCGAGGGCGGCGGCCCCACCATGGGCCACGGCATCCACCAGTTCGACCTGCTGCTGTCGGTGCTGGGGGAGTGGAGCGAGGTGCGGGCCATGGCGGGGCGCCTGGCACGCGACGTCGACACCGAGGACGTGTCGATGGCGATGGTCCGTTTCTCCTCGGGGGCGATGGCCAGCATCACCAACTCGCTGCTCTCCCCGCGCCAGACCTCCGCGCTGCGCGTCGACACCGAGCACGCGACGGTCGAGCTCGAGCACCTCTACGGCTACGACGACGACGCCTGGCGCGTCACGGCGGCTCCCGGCCACGATGACGTCCTGCCGGCCTGGTCCGACGACGGCGCGGCGGCGCAGGAGCGCGTCGACGAGGGCCGCTCGGGCCACCTCGCCCAGCTCGTGCCGACGTACCGGGCGCTCGTGGCGGGGCAGGTCCCGCCGATCACCGTGGCCGACGCCCGGAACACGCTCGAGCTCGCCGCCGCGATCTACCGGTCGGCGTTCACGGGCGAGACGGTGACCCGGGGCCAGATTTCCGCCGGTGACCCCTTCTACGACAGCATGGGCGGCACGGGGGCGCCGTGGCCCCCGGTCAAGGACGTCCCGGCTCAGGAGGCCACACCATGAGCGTCACCCTGGACAGCGACGGCAGCGCGATGACCGGTTCGCGTGCCGACGTCGACCTCTTCACGTACGTGTACCGACCCACCGACGTCCCGTACGAGAGCCCGCGCCCCTACCTGCACCCGTTGCGGACCCGGGGCGGTGCGGTCGTCTCGGCCTACCGCCCGTGGGACCACGTGTGGCACAAAGGCCTGGCCTGGTCGCTCCCGCACGTCGGTCCGTGGAACTTCTGGGGCGGCCCGAACTACGTCCGCGCGGAGGGCGGCTACGTCGACCTGGACAACGACGGGTCGATGGAGCACGACCAGTTCACTGCCGTCGGCCCCTGCGGGTTCGTCGAGGAGCTGTCGTGGCGCACCCCGCCCACCGGTCCGCACGGCGAGGTCGCGGGCGACGTCGTCGTCCGGGAGGAGCGCGCGGTCCAGGTGGTCCTGCCGGACGACGAGCGCGACGTGTGGGTGCTGACCTTCGCCTCCGCGATGACGAACGTCTCCACCGGGCCGCTCGACATCGGCAGCCCCACCACCAACGGCCGCGAGAACGCGGGCTACGGCGGCCTCTTCTGGCGCGGCCCCCGGTCCTTCACCGGCGGTCGTGTGCTGCTGCCGGGCGACGACGGCACCGGTGTGGTGGCGGACGCCGAGGACGCGCGGGGCCTGCGCGCCGAGTGGCTCGGGTTCGTCGGGCGGCACGACGGCGCGGCGCCCGGGCCGCAGGGTGGTTGGCGGTCCTCCACGGTGCTCATGGTCGACCCCGGCACCAACCCCGGGGGGACGCCACAGTGGTTCGTCCGGTCGGAGCCGTTCGCCTGCGTGTGCCCCGCGCCGTTCTTCAGCGAGGAGGTGCCGCTCGCCCCCGGCGAGACCCTGCGCTTCAGCTACGCCGTCGTGGTCGCCGACGGCGGGTCCGACGGCGCCCGGGGCGTCGAGCTCGCGGAGCTCGGCCGGCAGGTCCTCGCCGGCGAGGGCGGGGTGCTGGAGCCCGGGCACGTGAAACCCGCAGCACAACCGGCGTCGGTGGGGCGGGCGTGACGGGCCTGCCCGTCTTCCCCGGCGGCACGTCCGTCAGCCACCTGCGGGTCTACGACTGGCCGGCGGCCGACGCCCCGGCGGGCAGCGGGTCGCCGCACCTGCACACCACGTCGACCGAGGCCTACGTGACCCTGTCCGGCAGCGGCCGGGTGGAGACGCTGGGGCCGGACGGCTTCGCCGTGCACGACCTCGCGCCCGGGCGGATCGTCTGGTTCGGGCCCGGCGTCGTGCACCGGGCGGTGAACCTCGGCGCCCTGGAGGTGCTCGTGGTGATGTCCAACGCCGGGCTGCCCGAGGCGGGCGACGCCGTCATCACGTTCCCGGCCGACGTCCTGGCCGCTCCCGACCGCTACGCGGGTGCGGCGCGGCTGCCGGGACCCGACGACGGCGCCACCGATGCCGAGATCGCCTCCGCCGCCCGCGCGCGGCGCGACCTGGCGCTGGAGGGCTACGCGGCGCTGCGGGACGCCGTCGAGCACGACGGGCCGGACGCCCTGCGACCGCTGCACGACGCCGCTGCCCGCCTCGTCGCCCCGCGCACGGCGGGGTGGCGCGAGACGTGGGAGGCGTCGGTCCGCCACGCGGCGGGCCAGACCGACGCGGCGCTCGAGGCGCTGGCCGACGCGTCGGCGGTCACGCTGGACGAGGGCCGCGTCGCGGCCGCCGACGCGGTCGACGGCCCTCGGCGCTACGGGATGTGCGGGCGTCTGCAGACCTGGTCGCTCACCCCCGCCTGATCGCTGTGGGTATGAGATCGACGGCATGGAAGGGATCCAGGCCGTCGATCTCATACCCACAGCCCGGTGCGGGCGACGGTCAGGCGGTGGTGCGGACCACGCGCACCGCGCCGGCCGGCACGAGCAGCTTGCCGGTCACGGCCGCACCCTCGACCAGCTCGGTCCCGGAGACGTCGTCGAGCGTGGCCTCCGCAGCGGTGTGGTTGAGCGCGAAGAGCCACGACGTGGCGCCGTCGTCGGTGCGCCGCCGGACGACCTCGACCCCGGCCGGGGCGACGACGTCGGGCGCGACGCCGGACTCCTCCACCAGCCGGCCGACCAGCGAGGCCAGGCCCGCGCGGTCGAGGCGGGTACCCACGTACCAGGCGGCGCCCGCGCCGACCTCGCGCCGGGTGACGGCCGGGTGCCCGGCGAGCGCGCCGTCGTCGTAGGCCGCCGCGACCTCCGTGCCGTCGTGCACGAGCGTCTTCTCGGTCCACAGGTCGGCCGTGGCGTCGCCGCCGACGGCCTTGCCGGTCACCCCGACCCGCTCGTCGACCTGCATCGGGTAGAACTCCTCGGTGCGCAGGCCCAGCAGGTCGCGGAACGCGCCGGGGTAGCCCCCGAGCCGCACGTGGTCGTGCTCGTCGACGATCCCGGAGAAGAACGTGACCGCCACGGTGGCCCCGCGCTCGGCGGCGCGGGCGACGTTGGCGGCGCCGTCGTCGTCCACGAGGTAGAGCGTCGGGACGACGACGAGGTCGTAGCCGTCCAGGTCGGCGTGCGGGGGCACGGTGTCCACGGTGACACCCTGGTGCCACAGGGCCGAGTACCAAGCGCGGACCTCTTCCATGTAGCGCAGGTCCTGGGTGGGGTGCGAGTCCAGCTCGGCGGCCCACCAGGCGGGGTAGTCCACCACGACGGCGGCACGGGACACGACGCGGGACCCGCGCACCTCGCCCAGGCGCTGCAGCGTGGTGCCGAGCTCGACCGTGCCGCGCCACACGTCCGTGTCGGTCCCGGCATGGGGCAGCATCGCGGAGTGGTACTTCTCGGCGCCCGCCCGGGACTGGCGCCACTGGAAGAACATCACCGAGTCCGCACCGCGCGCCACGTGCTGCAGGGAGTTGCGGAGCATCTCCCCGGGCAGCTTGGCGCGGTTGCGCGGCTGCCAGTTCACCGCGGACGTCGAGTGCTCCATGAGGATCCACGGCTCCCCGCCGGCCACGCCGCGGGCGAGGTCGGCGGAGAGGGCGAGCTCGACGTGACGCTCGCCGTCGGACGCGATCGTGTAGTGGTCGTTGGCGACGACGTCGAGGTCACCGGCCCACGAGAAGTAGTCCATGCCCTTGGTCGTCGACGTCGTCATGAGGTTCGTCGTCGTCGGGACGTGCGGGGTGATCTCGCGCAGGGTGTCGCGCAGGTCCCGGTAGTAGTCGAGCAGCGCGTCGGAGCTGAAACGGTCGAAGTCCAGCTGCTGCGTGGGGTTGGCGAACATCGGGGCGACGAGCGGGGGCAGCACGTCCTCGAACGCGGCGTACCGCTGTGACCAGAACGCCGTGCCCCACGCCTCGTTGAGGCGCTCGATCGTGCCGTACCGCGCGGCGAGCCAGTCGCGGAACGCGGCGGCGGCGCTCTCGGAGTAGTCGCGGGGCACGTGGCAGCCGATCTCGTTGTCCACGTGCCACAGCGCGAGGGCCGGGTGGTCGCCGTAGCGCTCGGCCATGCGGGTCGTCATGCGCAGCGCGTACTCGCGGTACAGGGGGTGGGTGACCGCGTACGCCTGTCGGGCCCCCTGGTGCAGCACGGTGCCGTCGGCCAGGCGCGGCAGGATCTCCGGGTGCCGGCGCGTCAGCCACGGTGGCGGCGACGCGGTCGCCGTGGCGAGCGCGACCTGGATCCCGGCCTCGTGGAGGCGGTCCATCGTGTCGTCCAGCCAGCCCCACTCCAGCTCGCCCTCGCGCGGCTCGATCGTGGCCCAGGCGAAGATCGCGACGCTGAGGACGTTGACGCCGGCCTCGCGCATCAGGCGCACGTCCTCGTCCCGCACCTCGGCGGGCCACTGCTCGGGGTTGTAGTCGCCGCCGAATCCGAGGCCGTCGATCTGCCCGTTCCACGGGTTCACGGCGGCGGGGTCGAAGGCGGTGAAGGAGGTGCGTCGTCGCATGGGTGCAGTCTGCCATAAATCGATTCAATCGCAGGTGTCGGCCGTCGTCGGCCGCTGCCGGTGGAGTGCGCGGTCTATCCGTTGCGGGTGAAATGAAATCACAAAACGGTCACAATGGCCCCGGCGGACGGAGCGTCCTGAACCGGGAAAACCGCTTCGGACGTGCGAAGACGCCTTACCACGAGGTGTTCTTGCTCGCATGTCGGGGTCGTCGAAGGGGCTTCACCTGCGGTGATGCCTCCCCTACTCTGCGGTTTGCCTGTCTTTCATCTCAGCGAGAGTGAGTCTTTCCATGCCTGTCGTTCGCCGACGCGCGCCGGTCGCAGCGATCGTCGCCGCCGCGTTCGCGTTGCTCGCCACCTTCGTCGCCGTCCCTCCGGCCGCGGCCACCCAGAACCATGGCGACGACTCGAAGATCTGCAGCAAGGACGACGGCTGGGTCAAGTACGAGGAGAAGGGTGGGAAGTTCGTCAAGGAGGCGGGCTCGGCCGACGTCGGGGTCGAGATCACCGAGACCAAGGACGGTGGCGAGCCGACGCAGGTGGTCGTCACGGCTCCCGACGGCTACCTGATCAGCGACTACTGCGTGAAGGCCGGTCAGAAGACCGTCTCCGGCCAGGTGGCTCCCACGGTCACGACGCTCACCATCGACGGGCCGCTCGGCAAGGGCATCAGCCACTTCGCGGTGCTCCTGACGCCGGACGAGTGGGGCTGGAACTGGGAGTACCCCGAGCCGACGTGCGAGGGCGTCCTGACGGTCGCGTACCCGAAGGACCTGCCCGCGGGGCAAGCCAACCACGTCAACATCAAGGTGCAGAACCTCGAGACCGACGAGATCGTGACGATCAACATCCACCTCGAGCAGGGCACCTGGTCGGGGGAGCAGACCTTCGACCCGACGGCCGAGCCCGAGTGGCCGGGCTGGGAGTCCTGGGCCTTCCTGTGGACCCAGGTCGCCGGTTCGAACTACCACTGGAAGGGCTACGTCAAGGTCGGCTGCGAACCCACGTCGACCCCGACGCCAGTCGTCTCCCCGACCCCGACCCCGTCGCCCTCGGACGAGCCTGGTCCGGACCCGAGCCCTCTGCCGAGCGAGGCGCCCGAGGGTTCCCTCGACGGCTCCATCGCCGTGGGGGAGTGCCTCGAGGACGCCCCCTGGATCCGGTACGACGTTCAGGTGACGCCCGCGGACGCGCCGCTCGAGGACCGCACCGTGCAGCTCGTGCTCACCGACGGGACGAACACCGAGACGATCGAGCTGGGTGAGCTCGACGCGGACGGCGCGCTCTCCGGCCGTGTCCTGTGGCCCGGGGCGTCCGTCGCGGACGACGGGGTGACGCCGACCGGGTGGCCGGGCTGGACGCAGCTCGACGACGGGACCTGGGTCGAGATCGACGGCAACGCCGGGTGGACCCGTGGGGACATCGACGCCACGCTGGTCGCGAACCCGGAGCTGGCCGTCAACCTGGCCTACCCGGTAGCCACGCCGGAGTGCGCCACGGGGCCGTCGCAGGTCGAGCCGGTGGACGGCTCGGACGAGGGCCCCACCGTCCGTGAGCAGCAGACCCTCGTCGACCCGGAGGTCGCGGCCCAGTCGGTCGAGGCGGTCGAGGCGGGCGACGACGAGCTGCCGCAGACCGGGTCGAACGTCGCGCTCCTGGTGGCGGGTGCCCTGGCACTGGTCGCCGCCGGCGGAGCGTTCCTCTGGCTGCGTCGACGCGCCTGATCTGACGTAGTACCGCCGCAAGGCCTGTCCGGGAGATCCCGGGCAGGCCTTGCGCCGTTCTCTCGGCTGCCGAGCAGGTGAGACCTCAGGCGGTCCCGGTGGTCGACTCGCGGACGACGAGCTCGGGCTGGAACGTGACGTGCTCCGGCACGTCCTCCTCGGCGAGCAGCAGGTCCGCCGCGCGCCACCCGAGCTGGTGCGTGGGCTGACGGACGGACGTCAACGGGGTGGCGAGCTCACCGGCGAACGTGACGTCGTCGTACCCCACCACGGCCATCCCGGAGGGGATGGGGACCTGCGCGGCCCGGAGCGCGCGCAGGGCGCCGAGCGCCGTGAGGTCGTTGACGCACAGCGTGGCGGTGGGGCGGTCGGGCAGGGCCAGGACCTGCTCGGTGCCGGCCTGGCCCCCGTCGGCGTTGAGGGAGGTGATCGTGATCTCCGTGAGGGCCTCGTCGGGGTCCAGCCCGGACTCGGCCAGGGCGGAGCGGATGCCGGCCGACCGGTCGGCGCACTGCCGGATCGTGTGCGGGCCGTTGATGAACGCGAGTCGTTCGTGGCCGAGCGTGACGAGGTGCCGGGTCGCCTGGGCGGCCCCGGCGCGGTCGTCGACCGCCACGGAGGACAGGGCCTCGACGGGGGAGGGCTGGTCGAGCAGCACGACGCGCAGCCCACGGTCTCGGAGGGTCAGCAGGTGGGAGACGTCGGGCGTCGAGGGCACGACCATGAGGCCCTGGACGCCGTGCTCCTCGAAGAGTCGCAGGTAGCGCGCCTCGCGGTCCGGGTCCTCGTCGGAGCTGGCCAGCATGAGGGTGTAGCCGGCCTCGTCGAGCCGGTCCTCGATGCCGCGCGCGACGTCGGTGAAGAACGGGTTGGCCACGTCGAGGACGATGGCGCCGGCCGTCGTGATGGTGCCCGCGCGGAGCTGGCGCGCGGAGCCGTTCCGCACGAACGACAGCTCGGCGATGGCCGCCTCGACGCGTTCGCGAGTGCCGGGGGAGACGCGGTCGGGGCGGTTCAGGACGTTGGAGACCGTGCCGACGGACACTCCGGCGTGGTGCGCCACGTCGGAGATCGACGTGCGCCGGTTCCTGCGGGGCGGCATGCGTTCCCTCTCCTCGTCGACAGGGCCGGGGTCCAGGGAGGGTCCCGGGCAGAGCGGTCGGCGACCGCACCCCCGGATCGTAACCGGTGCTGCGGAACAGGGCCGACGGGCACGCGGGTAGGCTGGAAACCGATTACCCGGACGCTCCTTGCGTCTGTCGGGACCGACCGGTACGTTGTGAACATTGAATCGATTCATAGTCCGCGTCGAGGACGATGCGAGAGAGGACCGACGGTGGTTCGCACGGACGGCGGCGCCCGCCGCGTGATGTTCCGGTTCCGGGTGCGCCCGGACCGGCTCGAGGAGTACTCGCGGCGGCACGCCGCGGTGTGGCCGGAGATGCTGCGCGCCCTGCAGGCCACGGGATGGCGCAACTACTCGATCTTCACCAGCCCCGACGGCGACGTCGTCGGCTACTTCGAGAGCGACGACCCGGACGCCGCCCGCGCGGACATGGGTCTGTACGAGGTCAACGCGCGCTGGCAGGCGGAGATGGCCGAGTTCTTCGACGGCGCCGGCCCGGACGAGTCGATGCAGGAGCTCACCCCGATCTTCCACCTCGAGACCCAGCTCGCGACGCACAGCACCAGCCAGGACTGAAAGACCAGCCAGGACTGAAAGAGGACGACCATGCCCACCTTCGACGACATCACCCCGGTCCTGGACCGCCTCGCCATCGAGGTCCCCTCCTGGGCCTACGGCAACTCCGGGACCCGCTTCAGGGTCTTCTCGACGCCCGGCACGCCGCGCACCCCCGAGGAGAAGATCGCCGACGCCGCGCAGGTGCACCGGCTCACCGGCCTCGCCCCGACCGTGGCGCTGCACATCCCGTGGGACAAGGTCGACGACTACGCGGCGCTGCAGCGCTACGCGAACGACCAGGGCGTCACCCTGGGCACGATCAACTCCAACACGTTCCAGGACGACGCGTACAAGCTCGGCTCCCTGACCCACACGGATGCCGGTGTGCGCCGCCAGGCGATCGACCACCACCTCGAGTGCATCGAGATCATGAACGCGACCGGGTCGCAGGACCTCAAGATCTGGCTGGCCGACGGCTCGAACTACCCGGGCCAGGCAGACATCCGCACGCGCCAGGACCTGCTGCACGAGGCGCTCGCCGAGATCTACGCCCAGCTCGGCGACGACCAGCGCATGGTGCTCGAGTACAAGTTCTTCGAGCCGGCGTTCTACCACACGGACGTCCCGGACTGGGGCACGTCGTACGCCCAGGTAGCCGCGCTGGGGGAGAAGGCGTTCGTCTGCCTCGACACCGGCCACCACGCCCCCGGCACCAACATCGAGTTCATCGTGGCGCAACTGCTGCGCCTCGGAAAGCTCGGCTCGTTCGACTTCAACTCGCGGTTCTACGCGGACGACGACCTCATCGTGGGCGCCGCCGACCCGTTCCAGCTCTTCCGCATCATGGCCGAGGTCATCCGCGGCGGCGGCCTGGACGAGGGCTCGCAGGTGGCGCTGATGCTCGACCAGTGCCACAACATCGAGGACAAGGTGCCCGGGCAGATCCGGTCCGTGCTCAACGTCCAGGAGATGACGGCCCGGGCCCTGCTCATCGACCGTGACGCCCTGGTCAAGGCCCAGGAGTCCGGCGACGTGCTCGGCGCCAACGCGATCTACATGGACGCCTTCTACACGGACGTGCGCCCCGCGCTCGCCGAGTACCGGGAGTCCCGCGGCCTGCCCGCGGACCCGATGGCGGCGTTCGCGGAGTCCGGCTACCTGAGCCGGATCGCCGCCGAGCGCGTGGGCGGTCAGCAGGCCGGCTGGGGCGCCTGAGCATGACCAGGACGACGACGGCGAGCGCGGCACCGGCAGGCACCGCGGCGGCAGGAGTGGTCGCCGCGGACCGCGTGCTCGACGGGCCGCACGGGGACCTGCGGGTCCGCGTCTACCTGCCCGCCGAGGGTGCGACACCGACTGCCGGGCTCGTCTGGGCGCACGGCGGCGGGTTCATGCACGGTGACCTCGACATGCCCGAGGCCGACCTGGTGGCACGCACCATGGCCGCGCACGGCGTCGTCGTCGTGAGCGTCGACTACGCGCTGTGCCCCGAGATCGACGGGGACGACCCCGAGGCGTCCGTCGAGACCGGCGGCGTGCGGTTCCCCGTCGCGCACGACGAGGTGACCTTCGCGTTCCGGTGGGCTGTCGGCACCGGGCTCGGCGCACCTGCCGGGTCCTGGGCGCTCGGCGGCGCCAGTGCGGGCGGCAACCTCGCGGCCGGGGCGTCGCTGCGCTTGCGGGACGACGCAGCGCGGTCCGACGCCGGATCGCACCCGGCCGGGGGCGACGGCGGGACGTCCGTGCCGCCGTCGGGCCGCGGAGCGATGACGCCGGGCAGCGCGGCGCAACGTACACCGTGCAGCGTGGTCCTCGCGTACCCGGTGGTGCATGACGGGCTGCCCACCCCACGGCCGGAGCTCGCCGGCAAGATCGCCGCCCTGCCTGCCGGACGGGACTTCCCGCCACCGGTGGTGCGGGCGATGAACGACAACTACCTGGGCCACCGACGCGGGTCCGAGTCGCCGTACGCGTTCCCCGGCGGGGCGGACCTGCGCGGGCTGCCGCCCACGCTGATCGTCAACTCCGACCACGACGCCCTGCGCTCCTCCGGCGAGGCGTTCGCCGCCGAGCTCGCCGCGTCCGGCACCGACGTCTACCTCGTCCGCGAGGACGGGACGTTCCACGGACACCTCAACCAGCCCGACGACCCGGGGTGCGCGCGGAGCCTGGCGCGCATCGCCACCTGGCTCACCGCTGACGGACTGGTCGGCACCACCCACGAGCCGCCGCCGTGACCTCCGCCTGACCGATCTGCCGACATCGGCAGATCGGGCAAGCGGCCGACGGCTGGCCCCCTGACCTGACCACCCTCGATCACCTCGCACGGAGCACCTGATGACGAACGAGACCGTGACCTCCCTTGTCGAGCGTTCCAACCGGCTCGGCGCCGACCCGAAGAACACCAACTACGCCGGGGGCAACACCTCCGCCAAGGGCACCGAGACCGACCCGGTGACCGGCCAGGACGTCGAGCTGCTGTGGGTGAAGGGCTCGGGCGGCGACCTGGGCACCCTCACCGAGAAGGGCCTGGCGGTGCTGCGGCTGGACCGCATGCGGGCGCTGGTGGACGTCTACCCGGGCGTCGAGCGCGAGGACGAGATGGTCGCCGCGTTCGACTACTGCCTGCACGGCAAGGGCGGCGCCGCCCCCAGCATCGACACCGCCATGCACGGGCTCGTCGACGCGAAGCACGTCGACCACCTGCACCCGGACTCCGGCATCGCGATCGCCACCGCCGTCGACGGCCCGGAGCTCACGCAGAAGATCTTCGGCGGCAAGGTCGTGTGGGTGCCGTGGCGCCGGCCCGGCTTCCAGCTCGGACTCGACATCGCGAAGATCAAGGCGGAGAACCCCGACGCGATCGGCACCGTCCTCGGCGGGCACGGCATCACCGCCTGGGGCGACACGGCCGAGGAGGCCGAGGCGAGCTCGCTGTGGATCATCGACACCGCCGCGGCGTACATCGCCGAGCACGGCGCGCCCGAGCCCTTCGGCCCGGCCCTCGACGGCTACGGCGCCCTGCCCGCGGACGAGCGCCGGGCCAAGGCGGCCGCGCTCGCCCCGCACCTGCGCGCGATCGCCTCCCAGGACAAGCCGCAGGTCGGCCACTTCACCGACTCCGACGTCGTGCTGGACTTCCTCGCCAGCGCGCGGCACGCGGAGCTGGCCGCGTTGGGCACCTCCTGCCCGGACCACTTCCTGCGCACCAAGGTCAAGCCGTTGGTGATCGACCTGCCCGCCACCGCGAGCGTCGAGGAGATCGTCGAGCGCCTGCCGGAGCTGCACGAGGCCTACCGCGCCGACTACACGGCTTACTACGAGCGCGGCGCCGCCGAGGCTCGCGCGAAAGGTGAGGAGCCGCCGGCGATCCGCGGCGCCGACCCGCTCATCGTCCTCGTGCCGGGCGTGGGCATGTTCTCCTACGGCGCGGACAAGCAGACCGCCCGCGTGGCCGGAGAATTCTACGTCAACGCCATCAACGTGATGCGCGGCGCCGAGGCCCTCTCCACCTATGCGCCGATCGACGAGTCCGAGAAGTTCCGGATCGAGTACTGGGCGCTGGAGGAGGCCAAACTGCAGCGCAAGCCGAAGCCGAAGCCGCTCGCGACCCGCATCGCGTTCGTCACCGGCGCCGCGTCCGGCATCGGCAAGGCCATCGCCGAGCGGCTCGCCGCCGAGGGCGCCTGCGTCGTCGTCGCGGACCTCGACCTGGAGAAGGCCCAGGGGGTGGCGAGCGAGATCGGTAGCACCGACGTCGCGATCGGCGTGGCGGCGAACGTCGCCGACGAGGCCGCCGTCCAGGCCGCCCTGAACGAGGCCGTCCTCGCGTTCGGCGGCGTCGACATCGTGGTGAACAACGCCGGGCTGTCGCTGTCCAAGTCGCTGTTCGAGACCACCGAGGCCGACTGGGACCTGCAGCACGACGTCATGGCCAAGGGCTCGTTCCTCGTGGCGAAGAACGCCGCGCGCATCCTGGTGGACCAGCAGCTCGGCGGCGACGTCATCTACATCTCGTCCAAGAACTCGGTGTTCGCCGGGCCGAACAACATCGCGTACTCCGCGACCAAGGCGGACCAGGCCCACCAGGTGCGCCTGCTCGCCGCCGAGCTCGGCGAGCACGGCATCAAGGTCAACGGCATCAACCCCGACGGCGTCGTCCGCGGGTCCGGCATCTTCGCCTCCGGCTGGGGCGCCAACCGGGCGAGGACCTACGGGATCGAGGAGGAGGACCTGGGCAAGTTCTACGCCCAGCGCACCCTGCTCAAGCGCGAGGTGCTGCCGGAGAACATCGCCAACGCGGCGTTCGCCCTGTGCACGGCCGACTTCTCGCACACCACCGGCCTGCACGTCCCGGTCGACGCGGGTGTGGCGCAGGCGTTCCTGCGATGAGCGCGGGCGCCACGGCTCCGGGGGCCGACGGCGGCACGCGCGGCAACGGGTTCGTCGCCGTCGACCTCGGGGCCACCAGCGGACGGGTGATGCTCGGCATCGTGTCGGGGACGTCGGGCGACGAGCACGTCGACCTCACCGAGGTGGCACGGTTCGCCAACGGGCCGGTCGAGGTCCCCGGCGGCGCGGGCACCGCGCTGCACTGGGACGTCCTGCACCTGTGGCAGGGGATCCTGGACGGCCTGCGGGCCGCCGGCGCCCTCGCCCGGGAGCGGGGGGTGGATCTCGCCGGGATCGGCATCGACTCGTGGGCGGTGGACTACGGGTCCGTGGCCGCCGACGGGACGCTGCTCGGCAACCCCCGCCACCACCGCGACCCGCGCCTGACCGGTGTCGCCGAGGAGGTCCTCGACCGGCTGGGCGACACCGAGCACTACGCCGTCAACGGCCTGCAGACGCTGCCGTTCAACACCGAGTTCCAGCTCGTGGCCGGCCTGCACGACGCCGTGTGGCCCCTGGTCGACTCGATCCGGCTGGTCCCGGACCTGCTCGGCTCCTGGCTCACCGGTGTGAACGTCGCGGAGGTCACCAACGCCTCGACGACCGGCCTGCTGGACGCGACCACCCGTCGGTGGTCCGCTCCGGTGGTCGAGGCGCTGCAGGCGGAGTACCCCGAGCTGGGCGACCTGCGCTCCCGGCTGGCCGACCTCGTCGAACCAGGCGCCGTCGTCGGGCACCTCACCGAGGCCGTGCAGGCCGCGACCGGCCTCGGCGCGGTACCGGTGATCGCCGTAGGGTCGCACGACACGGCCTCGGCCGTCGTCGGGGTGCCGGCCGAGGACGACCGGTTCGCCTACATCTCCTCGGGGACCTGGTCCCTGGTCGGCGTCGAGCTCGACTCACCGGTCCTGACCGAGGAGAGCCGCCGGGCGAACGTCACCAACGAGCTCGGCGTCGACGGCACCGTCCGGTACCTCAAGAACGTCATGGGCCTGTGGGTGCTGTCCGAGACCCTGCGCACCTGGCGGGAGGCCGGCACGGAGGTGGCGCTCGCGGACGCCCTGCAGGCCGCGAGGGACGCCGCACCCGGGCGCACCGTCGTCGACGTCGACGCCCCCGCGTTCCTCCCGCCGGGGGACATGCCCGCGCGGATCGCCGACGCCGCCCGGGCGTCCGGCCAGCCGGTTCCCCAGGGCGTGGGCCCGGTGGTGCGGTGCATCCTCGACTCCCTCGCCGCCGCCTACCGCCGGGTGCTCGGCGAGGTGACGCGCCTGTCCGGGCGCGAGGTCGACGTCGTCCACGTCGTCGGTGGCGGGTCGCAGAACGAGCTGCTGTGCCGCCTCACGGCCGAGGCGACCGGACTGCCGGTCGTCGCCGGACCCGTGGAGGGAGCCGCGCTCGGCAACGTCGTCGTCCAGGCGCGGGCCGCCGGGACGCTCGAGGGCGACCTGACCGCGCTGCGCGCCGTCGTGCGGCGGTCGTCCCGCCTGCGCCGCTACGAGCCCTGACGGAAGGCGATGCACGAGAGGTGGCGGGCCGGAGACCTGCGCGCGGTCGTCGAACGGGAAGCGCAGGGCGCCCAGCGCCCGTGAGCGCGACCGCGCGCAGGTCTCCGGCCCGCCACCTCGGATCCGGCCCTACTCGCCCGAGGGCGGGGTCAGTGCCTGCCCCGACGGGACAGGCGCACCGAAGACCGGCCAGCCGTTCGCGTCGTAGGTGACCTTCTGGACGCGGGTCTGGCGGGTGTCACCGCACCCCTGGGACGCTGAGGTGTTGCCGTGGTAGACGATCCAGTCCTCGGTGCCGTCGGGGCTCTTGAAGAACCCGTTGTGCCCGGGGCCGTAGACGCCGTTGCCCTGCTGCATCGCGGGCACCGGCGACTTGGTCCAGTGGCCCGGGTTCATCGGGTCCGAGCCGGTCAGCTCGAGCAGCCCGATCGTGTAGTCCGGTGTGTTGCACGACGACGCCGAGTACGACACGAACGTCCGGCCGCCGTGCTTCAGGACGGCGGCGCCCTCGTTGACACGTGCGCTCCGGGTCTCCCAGGCGTGGGTCGGCGTGGAGATCGTGGCGGGCTGACCGACGGTGGTCCAGGGGTTGCTCATCTCGACGATGCGGTTCGTCTGGTCGGGTCCGATCCATTCCGAGAACAGCATGAAGAGCCGGCCGCCGTGCTCCAGGTACGAGCTGTCGATGTTCCACCGGTTCGGCATCGGGGTACCCATGAACTCGTAGGGACCCATCGGGGTGTCGCTCTGCGAGCGCAGCACGTGGATCTTCTGACCGTCGAAGTTCGTCTGCGAGTTGCCGGACGTGTACGTGAGGTACCAGGTGCCGTCGATGCGGTGGAACTCCGGCGCCCAGTGGCTGCAGCAGCGTGACGAGACGCCGGCGTCGTCCCACACGACCTGGTCGGGCGCCGTCGCCAGGCCGGCGAGTGTGGCGGCCCGTCGCATGATCACCGTGGAGTCCCACGTGGTGGTGGACAGGTAGTAGTAGCCGTCCCAGTACTGCAGCCAGGGGTCCGCCCCGTCGGTGCGGATCGGGTTGGACAGCGTGGTGCTGTCGCTCCCGACGGGACGCAGGTGCCACCTCTGCACGGCCGCCCCGTTGTCGGTGTGCTGCGAGACCCGGGCGCCGGGTTCCGTGGCGAAGTCGTAGAGGTCGAGCGCCTTGCCGGAGAACCGGTTGAGGAAGGTCACGGTGCCGTCGGAGTTCTCGCGGACCTGCCACTGCTGGTTCTCGGCGTCGAGGTCGTCCCACTGGACGATGTCGGCGCCGTTGTCGGCGTTCCACTCGAAGACGTCGAGCACCATGCCCGAGTGCCGGGCCTGGAGGCGGTACCAGCCGTCGCCGGATTCGAGGAACCGGAACTGCTGGCCCTCGCCGTCCCAGCGGTCCCACTGCTGGAGCGGTGCGCCGGCCTCGGTGGAGATGTCGGTGATGTCGAGCACGAGCCCGGAGTGCGCGGACTCGATCACGTACCACTGGTCGGTGTCGACGGCGGCGTGGGCTGCCGTCTGCGGCAGGGCGACGAGCCCGAGGGCGACGAGCACGGCTGTCGCGAGCCCGGCGACCCAGGCTCGCGCACGGCGGTCCGGCTTCTCGTGCCGGTGGGGTGCGGTCATCTTCTTCCGTCCTTCACATCGTTGTACAGGAGCAGGCCCCGCGACGACGTCGTCAGGGGGGTCGGCGCCATGTTAACGCTCACACGATGGCGGTGGAAGGGCGACGACCTGCGGTTACGTGGCGTCGTCGACGGTGGGCCGCGGCACCATCGCGAACCGTGCCCACACGTGCTTCGCGCCGTCGGGCGTGCGGTACCAGCCGACGTCGTCCGCGACCTTCATGGTGAGCTGGAGGCCGAAACCGCCGGCACCGATCGCACGGTCGAGCGACAGCACGGGCGGCTGGTTGGGGGAACGGTCCATCACCGACACGGTGACCGCACCGCCGTCGCGGACCACGTCGAGCCGGGCGGGTCCTCCGGCGTGCTCCAACGCGTTGGCGGTCAGCTCGCTGGCGACCAGCACGATGTTCTGCCACGGAGACCGGTCCGGGTCGTCGGGCGACGCCACGGACGTGCTCAGCGCGTCCCCCAGGAGCGATCGGACGGTGGCCAGCTCGTCCACCCGCGTCACGGTCCAGCTGTCGATGAGGGTGGTCGGCATCGACCGCACGGCGTCCTCGGTCATGGGATCACCTGGGCGGTGCCGCCGTCTGGGATGAGCATCTCTACTCCTCGTCGTGGGCCGCCTCGGCGCCGGTCCGCGACGACACTACCTCCGTCCTGTGACAGGTGCCCGTCGTGGCGACGTGCCGTCCGCGGCGGCCCTCGCGAGGTCGGTCAGCGGAAGCGCTGGACCGCCTGAGGCGCGGCCTCGGCGAGCTCACGGACCGCCGGGTGCGTCGCCTCGGCGAGCACCGTCGACAGCGGTCCCGAGGCGACGAACGTCCCGTTGGCCAGCACGTGCACCGTCGGGCAGAGCCGCTCGACGAGCTCGAGGTCGTGCGTGACCAGCAGCACCGCCGTGCCGAGCGCGGCGGTGGCCTCGCCGAGGCGGCGGACGACCTCCCCGCGCATAGCCGGGTCGACGGCGGTCAGCGGCTCGTCCAGGAGCAGCGCGTCTGGCCGGGTCGCCAGCGCCACGGCGAGCGCGACACGCTGCTTCTCACCTCCCGAGAGGGTTCCGACCTGCCGGGGGGCGAAGCGAGGCTCGAGCGCGACGTCGTCGAGCAGCCCGGCGACGGTGCGGCCGCTCGGGCGTCCGGCTCGACGGGCGTCGGTCAGGGCCTTGGCGACCACCCGGTCGACGGTCGAGCGGGGGTCGACGTCGGGGATCCCCTCCTGCGCGACCCGGCGCACCTGCGTGCGGAACGCCTTCTTGTCCCGCAGCCCGACCCGGGCGACGGCGCGGCCGTTCCAGGTGGCGCGGCCGCGCGTAGGCTTCACCAGGCCGGTGAGGGCCCGCACGATCGTCGACTTGCCGGCCCCGGAGGGTCCGACGATCCCGACCGGGGTGTCGCCGGTGACGAGCGCGAGGTCGATGCCGTGCACGACGTCGGCGCCCCCGTAGCCGGCGGCGAGCCCGTCGGCGCGCAGGATCGGGGTGCTGTCGGCGTGCGAGCTCATGGGGGACCTTCGGGGCTGCGGACGGATGGTGGCCCGCCGACGGAAAGGGTGTCGGCGGGCCACAGGGTACGACGAACGGCGCCCGGCCCGAGTTCCCCCGGCGCTATGGGTAGGGAATCGACGACTCTTCACGGAGCGAAGTCGTCGATTCCCTACCCACAGCGATCAGAGGTGGGGCGCGACGTGCTCCGCGTAGCGCCTGGCCACGGTCCGGGCGGTCTCGGCGGGTGCCGCCGCCCAGATCTCCTCGTTGAAGATCTCGGTCTCCACGTCGCCGGTGTACCCGGCGTCGCGGACCCACTCCGAGATGGTCGCGAAGTCGATGTAGCCGTCGCCGACGTGGCCGCGCGAGTTCAGCGCCGTCGTCGCGAACGGCAGGTTCCAGTCGCACACCTGGTAGCCGGCGATCCGGCCCTCGCGGCCGGCCCGCCGAATCGACTCCTGCAGCGCCGGGTCCCACCACACGTGGTACGTGTCCACGACGACGCCCACGGTGCGTGCGTCGAACGGTGCGGCAAGGTCCAGCGCCTGCCCGAGCGTCGAGACGACGGCCCGGTCCGCGGCGAACATCGGGTGCAGCGGCTCCAGCACGATGCGGACACCGTGCTTCTCGGCGATCGGCGCCAGGTCCGCCAGCCGGTCCGCGACCCGGCGGCGGGTCGCGACCAGGTCCCGGTCGGTCCCGGGCGCCGGAGCCGTCTCGGGCGCCGACCCGGGCAGCCCACCGACGACGAACACGAGCTCGGACGTGCCGACCTCGGCCGCTTCGATCAGCGCCCGCTCGTTGTCGGCCACCGCCTCGCGGATGCCCTCCGACGACGTCGCGGTGAGGAACCCGCCGCGGCACAGCGAGGAGACGCGCAGCCCGGTGTCCTCGACGATCTTGCGTGCGGTCTGCGCCCCGGCCTCCTGCACCTGGTGGCGCCACAGCCCGACGGCGCCCATCCCGGCCGCTGCCGCCGCGTCGACGGCCTCGGTCAGCGAGGCGTGCTTGACCGTCGCCGTGTTGAGCGAGCAGCGGCTCAGGTCGGTCCTGGTGCTCCCCGTGCTCATGCGTCGGCCCCGTTCACGGTCAGCAGCGCCTGCAGGCGGGCGGCGGCGGTCTCGGGCGCCAGCAGCATCCCGCAGTCGTCGGCGAGCCGGGCGAGCTCGACGAGGTGCGCCAGCGAGCGCCCGGAGTGCAGGCCCCCCACGAGCTGGAAGCCGGGCTGGAACCCGTTCAGCCAGCTGAGGAACGCCACGCCGGTCTTGTAGTAGTAGGTGGGCGCGGAGAAGATGTGCCGCCCCAGCTTCTCGGTCGAGGCGAGGATGGCGTGCCCTCTCGCCGCGCCGTCGTCATCGCCGTCGAGCCCGGCGTCGAACGCCTGCAGCGCCGTCGACGCCGCGGGGTAGACGGCCGCGAAGATGCCGAGCAGGGCGTCGGAGTGCCCCTGCTCGTCCCCCGTGATGAGCTCGGGGTAGTTGAAGTCGTCGCCGGTGTAGAGCCGTACGGGCGAACCCTCCAGCGCGGCCAGCGACCGGCGCAGCCCGATCTCGTGCTGGGCGTCCAGCAGGGAGACCTTGACGCCGTCGACCTTGTCCTGGTGGGCCTTGATGAGATCGAGGAACGTGGCCGTCGCCGTGTCCACGCTGTCCGAGCCCCAGTAGCCGGCCAGGGCCGGGTCGAACATGGTGCCCAACCAGTGCAGGACCACCGGCTGGTCCGCCTCGGCGAGCACGGCGTCGTAGACGCGGGCGTAGTCGTCGGCCGAGCGGGCGACCCTGGCCAGAGCCCGGGAGGCCATGACGATGACCTGGGCCCCGGACTCCTGAACCACGCGCACCTGCTCGCGGTAGGCGTCGGTGATGGCGTCGAGCGCTGCGGGGTCGCCGGGCTCCATCGCGGCCACGAGGGCCGGGTCGAGCTGGTCGGTCCCGGCGCCGCAGGCGATGGCTCCACCCACGGAGGCGGCCTCGGCGGCGGAGCGGCGGACCAGCTCCTGCGTCGCGGCCCAGTCGAGCCCCATGCCGCGCTGGGCGGTGTCCATGGCGTCGGCGACACCGAGGCCGGAGGCCCAGATGTCGTGCCGGTAGGCCAGCGTCGAGTCCCAGTCGACGACGGCGGGAGCGCCGGGCACGTTCTCGGCCCCGACCTGCGGGACCACGTGCGCCGCCGCGAACGCGACGCGGGACCGGATCGGGCCGGCGGGACGCTGCCACGGGCCCGGCGCGTTGAGCTCCCGCACCTCGGTGCCGACGAGGCGACCGCCGTCGTCGAACCGCGGCAGCCGCAGCGTGACGCCGGAGCCGGTGAGGACTGGCGCGCCGGGGACGACGGTCACGGCGCTCACAGCGAGATCTCCGGCACGTCGAGGCGGCGGCCCTCGGCCGAGGACTGCAGGCCCAGCTCGGCGAGCTGGACGCCGCGCGCGGCCGAGAGCAGGTCGAAGCGGTGCTCGCGCCCGGCGACGACGTCGCGCAGGAACTCCTCCCACTGCAGCTTGAACCCGTTGTCGAGGTCCGTGTTCGCGGGGACGTCCTGCCACTGCTCGCGGAACGGCTCGGTGGCGGGCAGGTCGGGGTTCCACACCGGCTTGGGGGTGTGGGCGCGCTGCTGGGCGACGCACTGGCGCAGGCCGGCGACGGCGGAGCCGTGCGTGCCGTCGATCTGGAACTCGACGAGCTCGTCGCGGTGCACGCGCACCGCCCAGGAGGAGTTGATCTGCGCCACGACCGGGTCGCCGCCGGGCGTCTCGATCTCGAAGATGCCGTACGCGGCGTCGTCGGCGGTGGCGTCGTACTGCTTGCCCTGCTCGTCCCAGCGGGTGGGGATGTGCGTGACGGTCTGGGCGTTGACGGTCTTCACCGAGCCGAGGATGCCCTCGAGGACGTAGTTCCAGTGGCAGAACATGTCCGTGGTCATGCCGCCGCCGTCCTCCTTGCGGTAGTTCCACGAGGGGCGCTGGGCGGGCTGGACGTCGCCCTCGAAGACCCAGTAGCCGAACTCGCCGCGCAACGACAGGATGCGGCCGAAGAAGCCCTCGTCGACGAGGCGGCGGAGCTTGACCAGGCCGGGCAGGTAGAGCTTGTCGTGCACGACGCCGGCGGTCACGCCGGTCTCCTCGCGCAGCTTCGCGAGGTCGATCGCCTCGGTGAGGGTCTCCGCCGTCGGCTTCTCGGTGTAGACGTGCTTGCCGGCCCGCATGGCCTTGGCCAGGGTGGCGGCGCGCAGGTTGGTCATCGCGGCGTCGAAGACGATATCGGTGTCGTCGGCGTGGATCATGCCGTCGAGGTCGGTCGTGTACTCGGCGATGTCGTGCTGTGCGGCGAGCTCGCGGAGCTTCCCGGAGTTGCGGCCGACGAGGATCGGCTCGACCTGCACGCGGGAGCCGTCGGGGAGCTCGACGCCGCCCTGCTCGCGGATCGGCAGGATGGAGCGCAGCAGGTGCTGGCGGTAGCCCATGCGTCCGGTCACGCCGTTCATGGCGATGCGCAGGGTGCGGGTGGTGCTCACTCGGGACTCCTTCGTCGGGGGCCGTGCTCGTCGGGTGCTCGCGCTCCGGATGGAATGCGCTTTCCGATCTCACGGTAAGGTGTCGGGGGCGGCGCGTCAAGCAGCCGTCACCCGGCAGCAGGGATCGGTCCTCGCGCCGGGGTCGTAGCGGACGAGGAGGTGCCCGTGGCCCGAGCACGGCTGCAGGACGTCGCGAACCATGCCGGGGTCTCCCTGGCGACCGCCTCGCGGGTCCTCAACGGGTCCTCGCGGCAGCCGGGGCCCGAGCTCGTCGAGCGGGTACGTTCGGCCGCCGCGGACCTCGGCTACGTGGTCAACGCCCAGGCCCAGGCGCTGGCGCGGTCACGCACCGGGCTGCTCGGGCTCGTCGTCCAGGACATCTCCGACCCGTACTTCTCCTCCATCGCCGCCGGCGCCCAGGCCGCGGCCCGCGAGCACGGCCGCATGGTCCTCCTCGCCTCCACCGAACGGGACCCCGACGCCGAGCGAGACGCCGTCGCAGCCTTCGCCGCGCACCGCGTCGACGCCATCGTCGTCGCCGGGACCCGATGGTCGCCCGAGGAGGACGCTCCCGTCGCGGCCGAGCTCGACACGTTCGAGGCCGGCGGGGGGCGTGCCGTCGTCGTCGGGCAGCCGCTCGGGCCGGCGCGCGTCGTGCGCCCGCCGAACGCGGCCGGTGCCGCCGACCTGGCCGCGGCCCTGCACGGGCAGGGGCACCGCCGGTTCGTGCTGCTCAGCGCGCCCGACCGTGTCGTCACCGCCCAGGAGCGGGCCGGAGCGTTCGCCGACGCCGTCGCCGCCGGCGGGGGCGAGGTGCTCGAGGTCATCGAGCAGCAGTTCTCCCGCGACGGCGGCTACGCGGCCGGGGGCCGCGTCGCCGAGATCGCCCGCGAGTCGGCCGCGGCCGGGCTCGACGCGCCCTGCGTGTTCGCCGTCACCGACGTCATGGCCATCGGCCTCATCGCGCGCCTGCGGGACCTGGGCGTCGTCGTCCCCGACGACGTCCGGGTCGCCGGGTTCGACGACATCCCCACGTTGCGCGACCACGTGCCCTCGGTCACCACCGTCTCCATCCCGCTGGAGGAGATGGGGCGGCTGGCGGTCGCCGCGGCCGTGGCGGAGGAAGGGTCCGAGGTGAGTGCCGCCGTCGGGCACGAGGTCGTGCTGCGGGAGTCGACGGCGCGCTGACGCGTCGCCGGCGGCCGCGACCGGTTGCTCAGGCCGCGACGCGCAGCCCCGTGCCTCGGACGGCCTGCTCGAGCACCCGCGCGTAGCCGGACAGCATCCGCACGTGGCTGAACCGCTGCCGGGCTGCCGTCAGCGCACCGCGCAGCTCGCCGCGGCGGGCCGCCGCCTCGATCCACGTCCCGGCGATCTCGGCCGCGTCGAACCCGGTCACGAACCCGATGCCGGCCACGAGCCGGGCACTGTCGCCCACGGGCGTCGTCACGGGGACCGCGCCGCACATGGCGCCCTCGATGAGGCACAGGGGAGCGGCCTCCCCGTACGCCGAGGTGAGCGACACGACGTCGGCCATCGCGTAGACGTGCTCCATGTCGCGCCGCACGCCGAGCGGGTGCACGCGCGCCAACAGGTCCGGCCGGTCGGCGAAGGCCTCGTCGAGGTCGGCGACGAGCCCCGGGTTGTCGAGCGTCATCCCCGCGCCGCACATCATGACGTGGCCGTGGTCGTCGCGCTCGAGGAACTGCCGGGCCGCCGCCAGGAACAGGCGGGGGTTCTTCATGGCGTCGTAGCGTGCCGCATAGGCGACCAGCGTGGCGTCGGACGGGATGCCCGCCGCCCCGCGCAGGGCCATGCGGCGCACGCGGCGCAACGGATGGAACCGGGTGAGGTCGATGCCGTTGGGCACCACGCGCAGCAGGTGCTCCGGGACGCCGGCGGCGGCGTAGGCGTCGCGCGTGGACTCCGCGCAGCACACGGCGGCGGCGAGCACGCCGCTCGCGGCGGTGGCGAGCAGGTCGTCGAGGGCCGCGCCGGAGTGCTCCGGGTCGGACCGGTGCAGGCAGGCGACGACGGGCCGCTGCGGGAAGCCCGCCTGGTGGGCCAGCCGCAGCGGCTGCTCCTTGAGCGACATCACGACGTCGACCCCGGTGACCTCGCGGGCCACGACCTCCATCTCCGCCGCGGTGAAGCGGCGCGGGTCGTGGTCGTCGTCGGTGGAGCGACCCAGCGTGGCGACCCGGACCCCGGCGGCGCGCAGGTTCCGAAAGCGAGGGTCGTCCTCGAGGCGTTGCAGCATGGTCTCGCGGCGGACCGCGCTGTACAGGCTGAGCGCCGAGTGCTGCTGGTGACCGTGGGCGTGCAGCCCCGCGACCACCGTGGAGTGCAGGACCCGGGCGCCGCCGGAGAAGAAGCCCTCGTAGAGGGACAGGACACGCATCGAACTGTGCTCGAGCACGGCGACCACCTCCTGGATCCAGGGTGGGGCCGGGTGATGTGGTGCGGGTGACCTGCGTGTTACGTCTTCATGACGCTTTCGGGGGGGGGGGGCATCAGGCGGTCGCGCGGATCTCCCGCTCGGCCTGCGCCGGGGAGAGGGGGCGGCACCCGAGCTCCGTCCAGCGGCGCACCGTCGCGGGCTCCGCGCGCAACAGTCCCCAGCCGCGGCGCAGCAGGGTGGGCAGCGGCTTGCGCGCCTCGGCCACGTCGCGCAGGAGCCGGAACCAGAAGGTGACGAGGCGCGGGCGGGCCAGGCAGATGGCGTCGGCGAGCAGCCCCTCGGCCCGGCACGCCGCGACGAGCTCGGCCGCGAAGACGCCTTCCGCGAGGATCAACGGCTCCCCGCCTGTCTCGACCACGGCGGTCCCCGTCCGCCGCGAGGTGGGGATGTCGTAGACCGGTACCTCCGCGCGGCCCGAGGTGGCGAGCGTGCGCAGCGCGTCCAGCGCCCCGTCGCGGTCCCAGCTGGCGGGGTCGTCCCAGTCGACGATCTTGTAGGCGCGCGGCATCCCCGGGTGGTCGGCGTCGTGGTAGAAGTCGTCGAGCATCACCACGGGCAGGCCCAGGCGACGGGTGAGCGCGGACTTGCCGCTGCCCGACGGCCCGGTGAGCAGCACGACCCGTGCTGCGGGGCGGCGTGCCTCGGGCGGGACGTCGAAGAGCGCGTCGGACGCCGCTGGGGGCGCGGGCAGGTCGCTGTCGGTCACGGGATCCCATTGTGCGGGTTCCGCCGCCCCACGGCGACCACCACCCGGGCGGCCCCGAGCCGGTCTGCCCTGGCGAAACCGTTGTCGACAACGACATCGTCGAGTCCGGTCCGACGGCCCGTGAACCGCCGGGCCCCGACCGGAAGGAACAACGATGTCCCATTCCCCGAGCACGAAGCGTCTGATCGCCGTCGCGGCGTCGGCGGTCACCGCTCTGGCCCTGACCGTCCCCGCGGCCCAGGCCGGCCCACCGGAGCCCACCCTGCGCTCCGAGGCGCCCCGTGACCTCAAGATCGGCAGTGCCGTCTGGGGTCAGCGCGACCTTCTCGACCACGACCGGAAGAACCTCACCGAGTTCCAGCGCATCCTCGCCGCGGAGTTCGACTCGCGGACCCCGAGAACGACATGAAGTGGGCCGAGCTCCACCCCGAGCCGGACGTCTACGACTTCTCCGGTGCGGACGCCGTCGTGGACTTCGCCCGGTCCCACCGTCAGGAGGTCCGCGGGCACACCCAACTCTGGCACAGCCAGAACCCGGAGTGGGTGGCCGAGGCGAGCGAGACCTGGACCTGCGCGGAGGCGCGGGACGTCCTCGAGGACCACGTCCGCACCGTCGTCGGCCGCTACGCCGGCGAGATCTACGAGTGGGACGTGGCCAACGAGATCATCCAGGACGACTGGGACGCGGGCGGTGTGCAGCTCCGCACCGAGGCCAACCCCTTCCTCAAGGCCTGCTCGGAGGACCCGGTGGACCTCCTCGGCGACGTCTTCCGGTGGGCGCACGAGGCCGACCCCGAGGCGGTGCTCTTCCTCAACGACTACAACGCCGAGGGCGTCAACGCCAAGACCGACGCCTACTACGAGCTGGCCCAGGAGCTGCTCGCCGACGGCGCGCCGCTGCACGGTTTCGGAGCCCAGGGTCACCTGAGCCTCCAGTACGGCTTCGACGAGTCCATGCAGGCGAACTTCGAGCGGTTCGCGGACCTCGGGCTGCAGGTGGCGGTCACCGAGGCCGACGTCCGGATGCCGCTCGGCGAGGACGGAGAGCCCACCGAGGAGCAGATCGCCCTGCAGGCCGAGAGGTACGACAAGATGCTGCAGGCCTGCCTGAACGTCGCCAGCTGCTCGAGCTTCACCGTCTGGGGCTTCGACGACGGCCGGTCCTGGGTCCCGGACGTGTTCCCCGAGGGGTACGCGACGATCATGACCGAGGACTTCGTGAAAAAGCCGGCGTACGACGCACTCCTCGACGGTCGCGCCGACGCCGCTCCGGGCAGGTCCCCGCGCACCCCGCCGGGGCTCAACCGGTAGCCATCCTCCGCTGTGGGTGCACGACGCGCCGTCGGGCCGATCGGCCCGACGGCGCGTCGTGCACCCACAGGGTCTCGGGTGGGGAGGTTGGTCAGGCGACGAGGAGCACGTGCAGGGTCCGCGGGCCGTGCACGCCCTCGACCCGGTCCAGCTCGATGTCGCTCGTGGCGCTCGGCCCGGAGATCCAGGTCTGCGGGCGCTCGGGGTGCGCGGCGAGGATCCGCACCGCCTCGGGGATCGTCTCCACCACCTGGTCGGCCCGCACCACGCACATGTGCACGTCCGGCACCAGCGAGATCGCGCGCCGCCCCTGGTCGGGCTCGCCGTCGAGCACGATCGTGCCCGTCTCCGAGCACGCGACGCGCGCGGCCGTCAGCACGGCGTCGACCTCGTCCAGCTCGAGCGCGCTCAGCGGCGCGTCGTGGGCGTCCCGGTGGACGACGACGTCGCCCGGCAGCGCTGCGAGCCATGCGTCGTCGAGCCCGTCCGGGACGACGACGGACGCTCCCGCCGAGTTGTCAGGCTCTCGTGGCGGTTGGTCCGCACCAGGTTCTGGCAGCTCGGTCAGGAGCCGGGCGATCGTGGCGGGCAGCTCGTCGGCGCTCACCTCGTGCACGTGGGCCTGGTAGTCGACCAGCCGGTCGACGAGCTGTTCGACGACGACGGCGGACCCCGGGGAGTGCTCCCCGGCCGACCGGTACTCGCGGGGCACGTCGACGGCCGCGTGAGCGGTGCCCACGGCACCGGCCGCCGTCGTCCCGACGCCCTGCTGCCCGAGCGCGGCCCGGACCCGGTTCAGCACGTCCTCGCGCGCGTTCATCGCTCGCCCCCGTCCTTCTCGTGCTCGGCCATCCACTGCCGGAACGTCTCGGCCGGGGGAGCGGGCAGGTCTCGCGACCGGGTCCAGGCGGACACCGGCGGCGGGGCCTTCGAGATCACCCCGTCGCGTCCGCCCAGGCCGTGCCCGAGCGTGGCCGCGCGGCCCGCGAGCCCGAACCGGCCGCCGTCGGACATCACCCAGGACGCCGCCTTCATGGCGGCCTTCCAGGGGTCGACCTTGTGCTTGCCGCGGTCAGCGTCCACCTCGCGGGCACGCAGGTCCACGAGGATCGAGGGGATGTCGATCTTCACCGGGCACACGTCGTAGCAGGCGCCGCACAGCGTCGAGGCGTACGGCAGCGAGGCGTTGACGTCGTCGGCGCCGGAGACCCCTCCCGAGGCCGCGGTGAGCTGCGGCGTGAGGATCGCGCCGATCGGGCCGGGGTAGACCGAGCCGTAGGCGTGCCCGCCCACCCGCTCGTACACCGGGCACACGTTGAGGCAGGCCGAGCAGCGGATGCAGTGCAGCGCGGCGCGCCCGACCTCGTCGGCGAGCACGTCGGTGCGGCCGTTGTCGAGCAGCACGAGGTGGAACTCCTGCGGGCCGTCCCCGGGCGTGACGCCCGTCCACAGCGAGGTGTACGGGTTCATCCGCTCGCCGGTCGAGGACCGGGGGAGCAGCTGGAGGAAGACCTCGAGGTCGGTGTAGGTGGGGATCAGCTTCTCGATGCCCATCACCGTGACGAGGGTCTCGGGCAGCGTCAGGCACATGCGCCCGTTGCCCTCGGACTCCACCACGGCGAGCGTCCCGGTGTCCGCGACACCGAAGTTCGCACCCGACACCGCGACCTTGGCGGAGAGGAACTTGCGTCGCAGGTGGGCGCGGGCTGCCATGGCCAGCTCGCGGGGCACGCCGGACAGGTCCTGCGGGACGTCGCCCATCCGGGCGAGGAAGATCTCGCGGATCTCGGCACGGTTCCGGTGGATCGCGGGCACGAGGATGTGGGACGGCATGTCGTCGGCGAGCTGCACGATGAGCTCGGCCAGGTCGGTCTCGATCGCCGCGATGCCCTCGTCGGCCAGGTGCTCGTTGAGCCCGATCTCCTGGGTGGCCATCGACTTGACCTTGACGACCTCGTCGGCGCCCTTGGCCCGGGCGATCTCGGTGACGATGCGATTCGCCTCGGCCGCGTCGCGGGCCCAGTGCACGACGCCGCCGCGCGCGACCACGTTCTCCTCCAGCTCCGCCAGCAGGTCCGGCAGGTTCGCCATGACCTGCTCCTTGACCGCGGAGCCGGTGTCACGCAGAGCCTCCCAGTCGGGGACCTCGCCGACGACGGCGGCCCGCTTGGCGCGGATCGTGCGGGTCGCGTGGCCGAGGTTCTGGCGGAGCTGGTCGTTCTGCAGCGTCTGCCTCGCCGCGGCGGGGAACGCGTCCCCCCAGCGCAGCGGCTCGTCGGGGTGGGGGACGGGGCCGAACGGCTCGTCGGCGCTCGCCGGCGAGGTGCCGCGGGGCGTGCCGTCGGACGGGTGCCGCCGCAGGCGCGGCAGGCCGAGGAACGTGCTCATCGGGCCACCTCCACCGAGCGGGTCGCCGGCACCGCCGTGGGTTCGTCCCGCGTCGAGGCGAGGATCTCCGCGAGGTGCAACGTGCCGACGCCCGCCCGCTGGCGGGACAGCCCGCCGCCGATGTGCATGAGGCAGGAGTAGTCGCCCGCGGTGAGGACCTCGGCCTCGGTGGTGCGGACGTTCGCCGTCTTGTCGGCGAGCATCGCGGCCGACGTGTCCGCGTTCTTCAGGGCGAAGGTCCCCCCGAACCCGCAGCAGGAGTCCGCCTCGGGGAGCTCGACGAGGTCGATGTCCGTCACGGCGCGCAGCAGCCGCACGGGCCGGTCGCCGACGCGCAGCATGCGCAGCGAGTGGCACGTGGGGTGGTACGTGACGCGGTGGGGGAACCAGGCGCCGACGTCCGTGAGCCCGAGGACGTCGACGAGCAGCTCGGAGAGCTCGTAGGTCTTCGCGCTCACGGCCTCGGCGGTGGTGGCGAGGTCGTCGAGGCCGGCGCGGCGGCAGACCATCGCCTGCTGGTGGCGGATCGACCCGGTGCACGAGCCCGAGGGGACGACGACGGCGTCCCACTCGCCGTCGGCCACCGGGGCGAACGTCTCGACGTGGTTGCGCACGACCGGTACGGCCTCGTCCAGGTAGCCGGTGTTGACGTGCATCTGGCCGCAGCACGCCTGCGCGCGGGGGAAGACGACGTCGTGCCCGAGGCGTTCGAGCAGGCGGACGGTGGCGCGCGGTGCGCCGGGGAACATGGTGTCCGCGATGCAGGTCGCGGCGAGGGCGATGCGCACGTCCGACTCCTTCGGCGGGGCTGCTGGGGGCTGATCCGCGGTGTGGTCCGACCACTGTAGCCCACCGGCGAGGGTGTGGTCAGACCATGTTGGCTAGGATCAGGCCGTGCGTACCCACGAGATGGTCCTCGCCCGGATCGAGTCCGACCTGGCCGCGGGTCGTTGGGCCCTCGGCGAGCGGCTGCCCGCCGAGCGCGCGCTCGCCGAGGAGCTCGGCGTCTCCCGCCCGTCCGTCCGCGAGGCCATCCGCATCCTCGAGGCGATGGGCATCATCCGCACCGCCGTCGGGTCCGGACCCGACGCCGGCGCCACCGTCATCGACCGCCCGGCCGCCGGGCTGGGCGCGGCCGTCCGCCTGCACGTCGCCTCCGGGACGCTGCCCGTGCACGACGTCGTGGCGACACGCGTCGCGCTGGAGACCTGGGCCGTGCGGGAGGCGGCGCAGGCTCCGCCTCCCGACGACGCTGCCGGGCGCGAGGCCGAGGCCGATCGGCTCGTGCGCGAGATGTCGATGCCCGGGCTGGCGGTCGACGCGTTCGTCCGGCTCGACCAGGACTTCCACCTGGCCCTCGCGCGACGAGCGGGCAACCAGCTCGTCGAGGCGATCCTCGCCGGGCTGCGCAGCGCCGTGCACGACTACGTGGCGCGCGGGGTCGACGCGTTGCCGTCGTGGCCGGACACCGCACGCCGGCTCTGTGCCGAGCACCAGCAGATCCTGGACGCCGTGACCGCCGGCGACGCGGACCGCGCCGAGCGGGCCGTGCGCGACCACATCGTCGGCTTCTCCCGCGAGGCGGGGCTCGCCGGCGGCTGAGCGATCAGATCGTGCCCCGGGTGGCGCGCCGCGCCGACTCGGCGAGGGAGCCGGCGAGCGGGAGGTCCGGGACCAGCAGGGCCTGTACCGCGTGGTAGATGTCGGGCTTCCCGGCCCAGACGTCGCCCGTCGGCCGGTTCGCGGTGTCGAGCTCGTGGTGCCACGAGCCGCGCTCGTGGTCGACGAACCTCTCCCGGACGAGCTCCCACCAGGCGCCTGCCAGCTCGGCGTACCAGGACGCACCGGTGACGACGGCGAGCACCTCGGCCGCGGCGACGGCCTCGGCGGCCACCCAGTGGAAGCGCCGGCGTTCGACCGGGTCGCCGGACCAGTCGACCGTGTAGACGAACCCGGTGCCGTCGAAGCCGTCGGCCAGCGCCCGGTCGAAGAGCCGGGCGGCAGCGTCGGTGCGGCGGCCCACCTGCTCGGCCGCGACGTCGAGCTGCAGCATCAGGCGAGCCCACTCGAAGCCGTGCCCGGGCGTCGAGCCGTAGGGCTTGAACTGGTCGTGCGGGCGGTCGGCGTTGAACGCGAGGTCCGGTGCCCAGCCCGCCGTGAAGTGCTCGGGGATCCGCCAGTCGTTCTCGGCCGCCCAGGCCGTGGTGCGGTCCACGATCCGCGCGGCCCGGTCCCGCCACCGGGCGTCGCCGGTCGCGTCGGACGCCGCCAGCAGGGCCTCGACGCCGTGCATGTTCGCGTTGATGCCGCGGTACGGGGCCAGAGTGGTCCAGGCGCGGTCCCACTCGTCGGCGAGCAGGCCGGCCTCGTCCTCCCAGAAGCGCTCGTCGAGCACACCGAGCGCCTCGTCGAGCAGCGCGCCTGCCCCCGGACGCCCGGCCTGGGACGCCGAGGCCGCGGCCAGCACCACGAACGCGTGGGCATAGGCGGCCTTGGTGCCGTCGACGGCGTCACCCGGGCCGCGTGCGGCGAACCAACCGCCGTGCTCGCCGTCGCGCAACGTGCCCGTGAGGCCGGCGAGGGCGCGGTCGGCGCGCGCGGCGCTGCTCGGCACCCCGAGCAGCTCCCCGAGGGAGTAGGTGTGCGCCATCCGCGACGTGATCCAGGTGTGCACGGGCCGGCCCGGGTCCGGTCGGCCGTCGTCGTCGAGCCAGACGGCGCCGTCGGACCCGTCGACCGACGGCGCACCGAACGTCAGGAGGCGGCGGACCTCGTCGGCGCGCCAGGCGCCCGCGGGACGGTGGGGGGTGCTGGCCTCGTGCGACATCGCGATCCTTTCGGTGGGGACGGGACGTCCCGGTGATCGATCCTGCATGCTGACAGCGCTGTCATACGCGCCACCCCCAATTTCTCATGCGCGCCGACCACGCCTCAAGCGGCGGGCGGACGCTCGCCGGATCCGCGCGCCACGAGGCGGGTGGCGACGGTCCGCCGCCGGGGCGGCAGCGCCGGGTCCGCCGTGCGCTCCAGCGCCAGCCGAGCGGCCTGGCGACCGATCTCGGCCGTGTCGTAGGCGACCACGGTGATGCCCAGCAGGTCGGCGAGCTCCAGGTCGTCGAAGCCGACGAGCGCGGGCAGGCTCGAACCGGCCGCGCGGCGCGCGTCCAGCACCGCCAGCGCGCCCACGGTGACCCGGTGGGTCCCCGCCAGCAGGGCCGTCGGAGGCTCCGGGGCGTCGAGCAGCTCGGCCACGATCCCTCGTGCGGCGGCCGCGTCGTGCGCACCGTCGCGGACCCACTGCTCGGGCCGCGCGACCCCGTGGGTCCGCAGGGCCTGCACGAAGGCGTCCCGGCGCTCGCGGGCGGTCCAGACCGAGGCGTCGTCGACGACGAGCCCGATGCGTCGGTGCCCGTGCGCGACGAGGTGGTCCACCGCCTGACGCACCCCCGCACGGTTGTCGATGACCACCGTGTCCGCCGGGACCGAGCCGGCGGGGCGGTCCACGAGCACGAGCGGTGTGTCGGCCGTGGTGACCTGGCGGAGGTGCTCGTGGTCGGAGTCCGTCGGCGTGACGACGAGCGCGGCGACCCGTCGCTCCAGCAGCGTCTCGACCAGACGCCGCTCGCGCTCGGCGTCCTCGTCCGAGCCGGCGGTGACGAGCTGGTACCCGGCGCCCCGCAGCGCGTGCTCCATCCCGCCGGCGGCCGCGGCGTAGAAGCTGTTGGCGAGGTCGGCGGCGATGAAGCCCACCAGGGGAGCCGGCCCGCCGCGGGCGAGGTCGGCGGCGACGGCGTTGCGCCGGAAGCCGAGCGAGTGCACGGCGGCCCGCACGCGCTCCCGGGTGGCGGGAGCGACGTGCGGTTCGTCGTTGAGGACGCGGGACGCGGTCTTGAGGCTCACGCCCGCGGCTCGCGCGACGGCCGCCAGCGTGGGTCGGTGCTCGGTGGCCACGCGCGCTCCCTCCCGGACGACGCACTGCCGTGGTGGGGACAGTGGGGACACGGTAGCGCGCGTGGCGATGCGGTGACGCAGCCTTTGCCTGCGCCTTTGCCTGGACATCGCCGTCGTGACCGGGCATGATGACGACGACGCGTGGTTGAATCCTTTCATTAAATCAATACAACAAACCTCACCGACGAGGGCGCGTCACCGGCCCCGGGCCGGACTCAACGACGAGACGACGAGGTGAACCGTGCAGCAGCCCGACAGGCTCTCACGTGCCGAGCGTGAAAGCGCTTCCCGGCACCGTCCGACGACATCCCCACCGATCCGTACACGATCAGCTCGCTCCCTGGTCGCTGGCGCGGCCTCGGCTGCCCTCGTGCTGCCGCTGCTGCCAGCCGCAGCCCAGGCTGCCGACGACGGCACCGTCCGGGCGTTCGATTTCGGCACGCCCGACAGCCCGGTCGCCGAGGGCTACGACCGCGTGGTCCCGACCACCGCGTACACCGAGGAGGGCGGGTTCGGCATCACCTCGGGGGACGTGGACGCCCGCGACCGCTCCACGGACGCCGACCCGCTGACCGGCGACTTCGTGCTCGGTGCCGAGTGGGAGTTCGCGGTCGACGTGCCGAACGGCACCTACGACGTCGAGGTCTGGACGGGTGACACGCTCGCCGGTACCTCCAGCGTGCGCACCACCGTCGCCCCCGAGGGTGGCGAGGGCACCAACATCAACGCCGACGCCGAGCAGACGGCCAGCGGCACGCTGACGGCCGAGGTCACCGACGGGCAGCTCAACCTGGGCATCACCGGCAAGGGCTACGGCTACGTCAACGGCATCGAGATCACCCAGGTCTCCGAGGACACGGGCGACGACGGTTCCGGCGACGGCGGGGACGACGACGGCACGACCGACCCGGGCGACGGCACGGGCACGCCCGGCCCGGCGAACCTGCGCGTCGCGGCCGCGAGCGACGGCGAGCTCGTCCTGCGGTGGAACGAGGTCGACGGCGCCACGGGCTACGTCCTGACCCGCAGCGACGCCGTCGACGGCGAGTACACCGAGGTCGCCACGACGGGTGCCCGCGAGGTCTTCTTCGCGGACGGCGACGTCGACACCTCGGTCGTCCACTACTACCGGGTGCACGCCGTCACGGCGGAGGGCACCACCGACGCGTCCGCTCCTGCCGTCGGCACGCTCACGAGCGAGGCCGGCTTCCCCGACAGCGGCACGCTGCAGGTCGACCTGGGCTCCGGGACGGTGGCCGACGGCGCCGTGGGCGTCGGCGCGGGCACCGCCTACGACGCCGAGAACCGGCTCGGCTTCGTCGACACCTCCGTGGTGACGGCGACCGACCGCGGCGGGGACGACGCGCTGCGCGGCGACTTCGTCACGGCCGACGGCGCCGAGCTCGTTGTCGACCTGCCGAACGGCGACTACACGGTCGGTGTGGTCGCGGGTGACACCGAGGGCGCCACCGACGTCGCGATCACGGCCGAGCAGATGGCCAAGGTGCAGCCGACCGAGCGGGCCGCGGGCGACCTCCTCGAGATGGAGTTCGACATCGCGCTCGTCGACGGCCAGCTCAACCTGCAGATCGCCGGCAGCGCCGCGAACCTCAACGCGCTGACGATCACCCGCCAGGACGAGCGCGACGCGGCCGACCAGGCCACTGTGTACGTCACCGGCGACTCGACCGTGCAGACCTACGACCCGTACTGGGCGCCGCAGGCCGGCTGGGGCCAGATGATCGAGCGGTACCTGTCCGACGACGTCGTGGTCGACAACCACGCGATCGGCGGCCGGTCCTCGAAGAACTTCATCAGCCAGGGCCGTCTCGACGAGGTCCTCACGCAGATCCGCCCGGGAGACCACCTGTACGTCCAGTTCGGTCACAACGACAACAGCTACGGCGTCGACGACCGCTGGGCGGGGCCGGGCGACTACTACTACTACCTCAAGACCTTCGTCGACGGGGCCGTCCAGCGCGGCGCGCAGCCGATCGTCGTCACGCCGGTGTCCCGCCGGTCCTTCGACGCCGACACCGGCCGGTTCAACGTCTCCTTCCCGGACTACGTCGACGCCGCGACCCGCGTCGCGGCCGACACCGGCACGCCCCTGGTCGACCTGTCGGCCTCCTCGCGTGAGTACCTGGACGAGATCGGTCCCGAGGCCGCCAAGAGCGTGTTCCTGCACGTCCCGGCGGGCGTCTACCCGAACCGGCCGAACGGCACGACGGACGACACCCACTTCCAGGAGTACGGCGCCATCCAGATGGCCCGGCTCGTCGCCTCCGGCACCGCGGAGCTGGACATCCCGCTCGCGGCCGAGGTCGTCGACGCCGAGCCGCCGGCCGAGGTGCCGGACTCCCCGGCGGGCGTCGTCGCGGGCAGCATCTCCGCGTCCAGCGCCACGCTGACCTGGACCGAGGTCGAGGGCGCGGACATCTACAAGGTCTTCGCCAAGGCGTCGACCGACGGCGAGGACGCGTACGAGCTGGTCACCACGTCCACGATCGGCGTCGCCGAGGTGACCGGCCTCGAGCAGGGCACCTCCTACGACCTGCAGGTCGTCGCCGTCAACGGCCGCGGCGACTCCGCGCCGTCGGCCACCGTGACCCTCGTGACCAAGGCGCCGCTGTACAAGTTCGACGTGCAGCTGGCCGGGAACCCGACGAAGGACGGCTACACGGCCTTCGACCAGAACACCCTGTACACCGCGGAGCTGGGCTACGGCTTCACCTCGGACTCCGGTCCGGGCGGCCGCGACCGCGGCACGGGCGACGGTGCGCTGGACGACCTGCAGCGCGACTTCCTGCTGCCGGGCGACGCCACGCCGATGCGGTTCGACGTCCCGAACGGCACGTACGCCGTCGAGGTCGTCTGGGGCGACCTCATCGGGACCGCCCGGCTGGGCGTGACCATCGAGGGCACCGACTACGGCTCCTCGAACGCGGGCCGCGGCAGCACGTCGAGCAAGATCGTCCAGCCGGTGGTCGTCACCGACGGGACGATCGACGTCGTCGCGTCCGGCTGGCTCAACGGTCTGGAGATCACGCCGCTGCTGTACGCGCCGACCAACCTGACGTCGGGCGACGTGACGATCGACGGGTCCGACGTCGAGGTCCCGCTGGCGTGGGACGCGGCCGAGGACGTGGCGGGGTACCGCGTGTACCGCCTGGCCGAGGGCGCGGCCGAGCCGACGGCGCTCGGCGATGTCGAGTCCTCGGTGACCGAGTTCGTGGACACCACCGCGGACGTCGGCCTGGGCTACACCTACACGGTCGTGGCGCTCGACGACGCCGGCAACGAGTCGGTCGCGTCGAACGCGCTCGAGCTGACCACGGTGGACACCGACGTGCCGACCGCACCGACGCCGTCGGGCCTCGCGGTGGGCGACGTCGAGAAGAACGCGGTGCACCTGGGCTGGGAGCCGGTCGAGGACGCGTTGTTCTACCACGTCTACCGGCAGGACAAGGCCGGTGACCTGGTGCTGCTCGACCGTTCGGCGGAGCCCGCCTACACCGACACCGACGTGCTCACCACGATCGGGTACACCTACGCGGTGGCGTCGGTGAACGCCGGCGGCATCTCGGAGCTGTCGGACACCGTGACCTCCGACGCCGCGACCACCCTGTCGCGACAGGCCGAGCGCATCGGCCGCCAGCCGGTGGCGGCGGTCTCCGAGGACGGTGTGTACGTCGGCTGGCGGATGCTGGGCGACGACGCCGACGACGTCGCGTTCCACGTCTACCGGGACGGCGAGCAGATCACCGCCGAGGCGATCACCGGCTCGACCAACCTGACCGACGCCGACGGTTCGGCCGACTCCACCTACCGCGTCTCCGCCGTCGTCGACGGCACCGAGCGGTGGGCCACCGACGAGTTCACCCCGTGGGGCGCCCAGACGCTGGACATCCCGCTGAACAAGCCGGAGGACGCCTACACCAAGGACGGCCAGCCGTACACCTACTCCGCGAACGACGCCTCCGTGGCGGACCTCGACGGGGACGGCGAGTACGAGTACGTCGTCAAGTGGTACCCGTCCAACGCGCAGGACAACTCGCGCGGTGGCTACACGGGCAACACCTACCTGGACGCCTACGAGCTCGACGGCACCCAGCTGTGGCGCATCGACCTCGGGATCAACATCCGGTCCGGAGCCCACTACACGCAGTTCCAGGTGTTCGACTACGACGGCGACGGGCAGGCCGAGGTGGCGATGAAGACCGCCGACGGCACCACCGACGCCGACGGCACGGTGATCGGGGACGCCCGGGCGGACTTCCGGACCTCCGGCGGCTACGTGCTGTCCGGCCCGGAGTACCTCACGGTGTTCGACGGCGCCACGGGCGTCGCGCTCGACACGATCGACTACGTGCCGCCGCGCGGCGACGTCGGCTCGTGGGGCGACACCTACGGCAACCGCGTGGACCGGTTCCTGGCCACGACGGCCTACCTCGACGGGGAGACCCCGTCGATGGTGTTCAGCCGGGGCTACTACACGCGCGCCGTCATCGCGGCGTTCGACTTCGACGGCGAGTCGCTGACCCAGCGGTGGGTCTTCGACTCCGACGTCGAGGGCGACGAGTACCGCGGTCAGGGCAACCACGACATGCAGACCGCCGACGTCGACGGGGACCAGAAGGACGAGATCGTCTTCGGGTCGATGACCATCGACGACGACGGGTCGGCGCTGCACAACACCGGGCTCGGGCACGGCGACGCCATGCACGTCTCCGACTTCGACCCGTCACGCCCCGGGCTCGAGCAGTTCGCGGCGCACGAGGACATGGGACGGTCCGGCAACGTCGGTGCCACGTTCCGGGACGCCTCGACGGGGGAGATCATCTGGTCGATCCCGGCCGAGCGGGACACGGGCCGGGCCGCCATGGCGGACATCGATCCGCGCTACGACGGCGCCGAGGGCTGGGCCGTCGGCGGGGACGCCGCGTGGAACTCCGAGGTGGGCCAGCTCGTCTCGTCCTCCACGGGTGAGGTCATCGCGGAGAGCATCCCGGCGGCCAACTTCACCACCTTCTGGGACGGCGACCTGCTCTCGGAGATCGGGAACCACGACTGGGACGCCGACACCTCCACGGGGGTGCCGACGATCTCGAAGTGGGACTACGAGAACGCCGAGGAGGTCGAGCTCTACCGGGCCGAGGGGACGCTGTCGAACAACAGCACCAAGGGCACGCCGGCGCTGCAGGCGGACCTGTTCGGTGACTGGCGCGAGGAGCTGATCACCCGCACCGAGGACTCGACCGCGCTGCGGATCGCGACCACGGTGATCCCGACCGAGCACCGCCTGCGGACGCTCATGTCGGACTCCCAGTACCGCACGGCGGTGGCCTGGCAGAACACGGCCTACAACCAGCCGCCGCACACCTCGTACTTCATCGGCGAGGGCATGGAGACGCCGGACGCGCCCCGCCTGGCGTACACGACGGACGGCGAGCCGGGTGAGGTCGTTCCGGGCGATGGTGTCGAGGTTCCCGACGCGTGGTCGGCGGACACGGTCTACACGGCCGGCGACCGCGTGGAGCACGACGGCGTCGTCTTCGAGGCGCTCTGGTGGACGAAGGGCCAGGAGCCGGGCTCCTCCCCGTGGGGAGCCTGGCAGGAGATCGGTGCGGCGGGCGAGCCCGCTCCCGAGTGCGGTGCTCCGTGGACCGCCAGCCGCATCTTCGTCGCGGGGGACCAGGCCGTCCACGACGGTGCGCTCTGGGAGGCCCGGTGGTGGACGCGGAACCAGGAGCCGGGAGCCGACGCCTGGGGTCCCTGGGAGCACGTCGGCGAGTGCTGACCTGAGCCTCGCGCGAACGACGGCGGCCGGTCGGTGCCGGGGGTGATCCTGCCCCCGGCACCGACCGGCCGCCGTCGCGTGGAATGATCGAGACCATGTTCACGCTGCCCGCCGGTGCTGCCGGCTCCCGCATCGTCGGCCTCGGCCACCACCAGCCGGCGAAGGTCATGACGAACGACGACGTCGCCCGGTTCGTGGAGACGAACGACGAGTGGATCCGGTCCCGGACGGGCATCGTCACGCGGCACGTCGCCGCCGACGACGTCACGGTGGCGGACATGGCGACGGCCGCCGCGGAGCACGCGCTCGCCGACGCCGGGGTGGCGAGCGACGACGTCGACCTGATCGTCGTCGCCACGGCCACGGCTGCCGACCGCTCGCCCAACACGGCCGGGCGGGTGGCGTACGCGCTGCGCACCGGCGTGCAGCCCGGGGCGAGCACGCCGGAGGGCGAGGAGGAGCCGGACCTGCGCGATGTCGTCGGCCCCGGCGTCATCGACGTCAACACCGCCTGCTCGGGGTTCGCCTACGCTGTGGGGCTCGCCGACCAGGCGATCCGTACGGGGACCGCTCGCACCGCCGTCGTCATCGGCTCGGAGAAGCTCACCGCGGTCACCGACTGGACCGACCGGTCCACCTGCATCCTCACGGCCGACGGTGCGGGTGCAGTAGTGATGCAGGCGGCGGACGAGCCCGCGGTGGGCCCCGTGGTGTGGGGGTCCGAGCCGGAGATCACGCCCGCCGTCCGCATCGAGGCGCCGGCCGAGCGGTTCGCGCAGGACGGCCGGGCGGTGTTCAAGTGGGCGATCACGCGCGCGGCGGACCGGGCGCGCCGGGTCGTGGACGCCGCCGGGATCGGCCTGGACGAGATCGAGGTGCTGGTGGCCCACCAGGCCAACCTGCGGATCATCGAGCCGCTGGCGAAGTCGCTGGGGCTGGAGGACCGCGTGGTCGTCACGGACATCACGGAGTCGGGCAACACGTCGGCCGCCTCGATCCCCCTGGGGATGTCCAAGTGGTGGCACGACGGGCGGTTGCCGGCGGGGGCGCCGGCGCTGCTGTTCGGGTTCGGCGGCGGGTTCACCTGGGCGGGCCAGGTCGTGCTCACCCCCTCCGCGAGGTAGCGCACGGCGGCGCGAGGTAGCGCACGGCCTCGGGGCCTCGGGTACAGTTGGCGGGAAACCGCTTTCTCGCCGAAGACACAGGAGTCCGACGTTGCCCTCCACCACCTCCGACCGCCTCCGCTACGCCGTCGTCGGGACCGGACACCGGGCCGGTATGTACGTCTCGGCCCTCGTCGACGCCCACGCCGGTTCCGGTGAGATCGTCGCGTGGGTCGAGCCCAACCCCGTCCGTGCCGCCGTGCACGAGGCGCGGGTCGCCGCCGCCGTCGGGGGTACCCGGCCGGTCTACACCCCCGACGACCTCGAGAAGGCGATCTCCGAGCAGCGGGTCGACCGGGTCGTCGTCACCAGCATCGACAACACCCACGCGGACCTGGTGTCCCGTGCTCTGCGGGCGGGCGCCGACGTCGTCGTCGAGAAGCCGATCGCGGCCACCGCCGAGGAGGCGCGCCGGATCACCGACGCCGTCGCCGAGACCGGACGTGACCTGACGATGACCTTCAACTACCGCTACTCGCCACGGAACTCGGCGCTGCGCGAGGTCATCGCCTCCGGCGAGATCGGCCAGGTGCTGTCGGTCCACTTCGACTGGGCGCTGGACACCGTGCACGGCGCCGACTACTTCCGCCGCTGGCACCGGGACAAGAAGAACAACGGCGGTCTGCTCGTGCACAAGTCGAGCCACCACTTCGACCTGGTCAACTGGTGGATCGACGACGTCCCGACCCGGGTCTTCGCCAGCGGCGGCCGTCGCTTCTACGGCGACGACGCGGCCCACGCGCAGGGCTACGAGCCCACGGCCGGCGAGCAGGCGTTGCGGGAGCAGGGCATCGACCCGTGGGGGCTGGACCTCGACAAGGACCCGTACCTCCACGAGCTGTACGGCCCCGAGGCCCAGGCGCACGACGGCTACGTGCGCAACCGGTCCGTGTTCGACGCCGGGATCACCACCGAGGACACGCTCGCCCTGGTCGTGGAGTACGCGGGCGGGCCGATGCTCACCTACTCGTTGACGGCGTCGGCGCCGTGGGAGGGCTACCGGGTCGTGGTCAACGGTTCGCGCGGCCGTGCCGAGCTGGAGGTCGTCGAGCGCGGCTCGGTCGTCTTCGGCGACGACGGCAAGGCGATCCTCGACCCCAGTCTCACCGACGCGTTCGCCGACGACGAGCTGCGTCCCGCCGGCGAGCGCCTGCTGGTGCAGAAGCACTGGGAGCGCGCGGAGGAGCGCGAGATCGTCGCCGTCGGGCCCGGCGGGCACGGCGGTGGCGACAACCTCCTGCTCAGCGACGTCTTCGTGGGCCGGGACGACTCCGACCCGCTGCGCCGGGCGGCGGGCTTCGTCGACGGGCTGCGAGCCTCGGGCGTCGGCTACGCGGGCAACCGGTCGCTGGAGACCGGCGACCCGGTGCGCCTGGCGGACCTGGGCCTCGGCGTCGACCTCACCTGACACCACCCTTGCACCACCCCGACCCGACCTCGCACCGCCCCGAGCGCTGTGGGTATGAAAATCTCCCGTTCTTCGCGACGAAGAACGGGAGATTTCATACCCGCAGCGGATGCGGGTAGTGTGGCATGGAAAGCGCTTGCCCAGCATCGACCCAGGAGATTGACGATGACGTCCGCCACCTTCGCCGCGCCGGCCGCCAGGACCGGGTCCACGACGGATCCCGCACCGCCCGCCCGCCGCCACGCCATCGTCGGCACCGGGCACCGGGCTCGTCTCTACGTGGACGCGATGACGGGCGAGCACGCCGACGTCGCCGAGCTCGCCGCGCTGTGCGACACCAACCCGGCCCGCCTCGCCTTCCATGCCGAGCGGGCGCGCCGCGCGGGTGCGGGCGAGCCGGCTGGCTACGACGCGCACGACGTCGACCGCATGCTCGACGAAGTGCGGCCGGACGTCGTCGTGGTCACCTCGCCCGACCGGACGCACGCGGCGCACGTGGCCGCTGCGCTGCACCACGGCGCGGACGTCGTCGTCGAGAAGCCCCTGACCATCGACGCGGCGGGCATGTACACGATCCTGGACGCGGCCCGCAGCAGCGGCCGCCGGCTCACGGTGGCGCACAACTACCGGTACGCGGCGGCCAACGCGGCGCTGCGCCAGGTGGTGGCGGACGGGCGCGTCGGCGACGTCGTCTCCGTGCACTTCGAGTGGTTGCTCGACACCGCGCACGGCGCCGACTACTTCCGTCGCTGGCACCGGGACAAGGCGGCGTCGGGCGGACTGCTCGTGCACAAGGCCAGCCACCACTTCGACCTGGTCAACTGGTGGACGCAGGACGTCCCCGAGTCGGTGTACGCGCGCGGCGGCCTCCGCTTCTACGGCGAGGCGGCCGGGGACGGCGGGCCGCGGTACGCGCTCGACCTCGCCGCGGACCCGGAGCTGCGCGCCCTGTACCTCGACGGCGCGGACACCGACGGCTACCGGCGCGACCAGGACCCGTTCGGGCCGGGCGCCACGATCGAGGACACGCTCAGCGTGCTCGTGGGCTACCGCTCGGGTGCGTCGATGACGTACTCGCTGACGGCCCACAGCCCCTGGGAGGGCTACCGGGTAGCCATCAACGGCACTCGCGGCCGGGTCGAGCTGGACGTGGTCGAACGGTGCCACACCACGGCCGGCCTGCCGGGCGTCCGCTCTGAGGTGCCCGGGTGCTGCGAGGTGCGGCGGGCCGGTGGACGGCTCGTGGTGCAGGAGCACTGGGGGCGAGCGGTGGAGGTGCCCCTGGGCGGACCGACGGGGCACCGCGAGGGTGACGCCGCGATGCTGCACGACGTGCTGCGTGGACACCTGACGACCGACGGCACGGCCGACGGCCCCGCACCCGACCCCCTGGAGCGGCGGGCCGGCCTGGTGGACGGCCTGCGCTCGGTCGCCGTCGGCGTCGCGGGCAACCGCTCGCTCGTCACCGGCCAGGTGGTGCCGGTGGCCAGCCTCGGCATCGACCTGTAGGCCGTCAGGGCGTGTGGTTCAGGACGCCCAGGGCGCCCCGAGCTCGGTGAACGTCTGCTGGGTGCGGGCCACCTGCTCGCACCACGACTCCACGTCGCGGACCACCGGGCGCCGGGTGTCGCCGTCGCCGTGCCAGGTGACGACGTCGTCCGGCACGGCGCGGGGGTCCGGCCCGGTGCGGACCGCCTCGAGCACGCGCATGAAGGCTCCGGTGTCGCGCACGTCGCACAGCAGCGTGCGCTCGGGGTCGCCGGCGGCCCGCGCCGCGTGCACGTCCAGCAGGTCTTCCAGCAACGGGGTGCGGCCGTACGTCTTGTCCATCGTCACGCGGTCGCTGCGCAGCACGAGCCGGTCGTGCTCGTACTCGAGCTCGATCTCGCCCCGGGTGCCGAGCACCAGCACGTGGGCCGTGCCCCGCTCGGCGGCGCACAGCGTCAGCCCGAACCCGTACCGGGTCCCGTCGGCCGCCGTCACGCGGACGGACGACGTGTCGTCCGCCTCGATCGGGTTCGCCCGGTACAGGTCGGTGTCCACCCAGGCCACGTCCTCGGCGCGGGTCACGCCGCCGATGCGCAGCGTGGTCGCCACCGCGTGCGCCAGCGGGTTCGTCACCACGCCGTCGACGACGTCGCGGCCGTCCAGCCGTCGCCGGCCGGCCCACGGTGCGCGCGCCCAGTAGGCGGCGTCGCGCACCCAGGTGCCGACCGCGCCGTAGCCGACGACGTCGCCGATCTCGCCACGTGCCACCAGCTCCGCCACCGCGTCGAGCGCGTGCGAGCCGAAGGTCTGGAAGCCGACCTGGCACAGCCGGCCCGTGCGGTCGCTGATCGCGACGAGCTCGGTGAGCTCGGCGAGCGACGCCGTCGTCGGCTTCTCCAGCAGCACGTCCATCCCCGCCTCCATTGCGGCCTTGGCGAGCGGCAGGTGCGTGGGGATGGGCGTGCACAGGACCACGACGTCGGGGCGGACGTCCGGGTCGGACGAGGACAGCAGGTCGCCGAACGTCGGGAACCAGGGGGTGTCCGTGCCGTGCGCCGCGTGCCCGTCGCCGGGTTCGCGCGGGTCGACGACGGCGCTGAGCCGCGCGCGTCCGGTGCCGTCGAGCCCGAGCGCGTGCTCGACGTGCTTCTCGCCGTGTCCGTGGATGCCGACGACGGCGAGGCGAACGTTCGTCATGGAGTTCTCCGTGGGTGGGTGGGGAGCGTCAGCGCAGACCGGTGGCGAGCGTGGCCGCCTCGTCGGCGTCGAGCTCACGGTCGATCAGTGCCGCGACGACACCGGTCTCGACGGTCCCGCCGGCGGGCACCTGCAGAGGCGTGTCCCAGGCGAGCGCCGGGCAGGCGCCGGGGTACTCCTCGGAGCGCAGGAACCAGTGGCGTGCGGGCGACGTCTGCGTGAGGAGGGTCGTCGTGGTCCGTTCCGTGCCACGGGCGTCCCGGTGCCGCTGGACGAACGCGACCCACGGCGACGTCGACCCGTGGGCGAGGTCCTGGCCCTCGCCGTCGGCCGACAGCACACGAGTGGACTCGGCGATCGGCAGGCGCCAGAAGACGCCGCCGTAGCCGGCGCCGGGGCGGCCGTTGGTGGCGGGGGAACGGATCTCGAGCGGACCGTGCGCGGCGTGCAGCGTCGAGCGCCATTCGAGGGCCCAGCCGTCGTCGAGCAGCCGGGCGCCGATGCGGCGCCGCTCGTCGAGCTGCGGGTCGCCGTGCTCGTCGGTCCACAGGACCGTGTCGAGCAGGAGGTTCGGCGAGAGCGGGTCGACGGTGGTGCTGGTCGACGTCTGGCGTCCGTGGTTGGGCAGCAGGGTGGGGCCGACGTCCGTGACGAACGTGCGACCGCCCCAGTGGCTGGTGCCGTTGACGTCGGCGACGGCGATGCTCACGCCGTAGTGGTGCCGGTGGTCGACGGGGCCGGACTCCGTGAGGGGCACGCCGGCCAGCGAGTGGACCGGGTGCAGGAAGGGGCGGGGGGAGTGGATCGTGGGCAGCCCTGCGCCGGACTCGTAGCGGGACAGCGCCACCCGGTCCGCGGCGCGCCGCAGGACGGGGACACCGTTCTCGACGGTCCACGCGGGTGCCTGCTCGGCCTCGCCCGGCACGGTGTCGGGCGGCGTCGGCTCGGTGGCCACCTGGACGGGCGCCTCGGCGCGGGCGGCGGTCCGGGGCACCGGTCCGGTGCTCGCCCGGACCTCGAGCCGCACCCCGAAGCGGGTCGAGTCGGCGGCGCTCGCGGTGTTGTCGATCACGGCGTGCAGTTCCCTCCAGGCGTGCCGCCCCAGCTCTTCCTGGGGGACGGCGACGGTGGTCAGGCCCGGGGTGGCGTACCGGGCGAGCTCGATGTCGTCGAAGCCGGCCACGGAGATGTCCGTGGGCACGGCCACACCGGCCTCGTTGAGCGCGGCCAGCAGGCCGAACGAGACCAGGTCGTTGAACGCGACCGCGGCGGTGACGCGGCTGGCGAGCACGGCAGGGGCGGCGGCGTGGCCCGCCGCGATGTCCGACCCCGCGGTGATGTCGACGATCTCCAGGTCGGGGTGCCGGTGCTCGCACAGGGTCAGCCCGCGGCGCCGGGCGCCGTCCGAGACGGAGGCCGCCGGCCCGGAAAGGTACGCGATGCGGCGGTGCCCGAGGTCGATCAGGTGCTGGACCACCTGCACGGTCGCGTCGGCGTAGTCCACCACGAGGCTGGGGGTCCCGCCCGCGACCTCGCGGTTGATGACCACGGCGGGGGAGACCTCGGGCAGCAGCGCGTCGAGGGCGGCGTCGGGCATGCGGGGCGAGACCAGGATGAGGGCGTCGCAGCGGTGCCGCGCCTCGCGGGCGATCGCGGCCTCGGCGCTCGGGTCCTCGGCCGAGTCGGCGACGAGCACGCGGTAGCCGTCCTCGCCGGCCGCTGACGAGACCCCGCCGAGGATCTGCTGGAACACGGGGTTTCCGAGGTCGGGGACGACCAGCGCGACCGTCGTCGTGCGGCCCAGGGACAGGCTGCGTGCGACGTTGCTCGGGCGGTAGCTCAGCTCGATCGCGGCCTCCTGCACGCGGGCGGAGATCGCGGGGTCGACCGTGCTCCGGCCGTTCATCACCCGCGACACCGTCGCTCGGGAGACGCCGGCCGCCTGTGCGACGTCGGCGATCGTCACCCCGGGACGGCGTGTCTTCGCGCCGGGCATCTTTGCCTCCGTCCTCGCGTCACGCGTGGATCACGCGTGGATCACGGTCTGATCACGGCCGACGTCCCTGACGCGGGGTCGGTCCAGAAGATGACGGTACACCATGGGAAACCGGTTCCTCCTGTGGTACGTTCCTCGACAGCAACCGGTTTCCCGGGGCTGGGGCACGGAGCCTCACGGCCGGCGGATTGCGATCGACGACGATCGGGAGGACGACGATGGTGTCCATCACGGCGCCGCACGGGGAGGTGCGGCCATGTCTGTGATCCAAGAGGTCGCCAAGACCCGTGGCGCGAGCCGCGAGACGCGCAAGGGTGACGGCAAGGCAGCCGCCATCTTCCTTGCCCCCTGGTTCCTCGGGCTCGGGCTGATCACCGCCTTTCCCTTGCTCGCCTCGCTGTACCTGTCGTTCACCGACTACAGCCTCCTCGAGGCGCCTAGCTGGATCGGGATCGAGAACTACCAGCGGATGTTCGAGGACCCCCGCTGGCTCCAGTCCCTGAGCGTGACGCTGCGCTACGTGCTCATCTCGGTGCCGCTGCAGCTCATGGCGGCGCTCGGTCTGGCGATGGTGCTGGACCGCGGCCTGCGCGGGCTCGCGATCTACCGGTCGGTGTACTACCTGCCCTCGCTGCTCGGCAGCTCGGTGGCCATCGCGCTGCTGTGGCGCCAGGTGTTCGGGGCCGACGGCCTGGTGAACCAGGTGCTCGCCTACTTCGGCATCGAGGGCTACGGCTGGGTCTCGCACCCGGACTACGCGCTGGGCACGCTGATGATCCTCAACGTGTGGACGTTCGGCGCGCCGATGATCATCTTCCTCGCCGGGCTGCGGCAGGTCCCGGCGATGTACTACGAGGCCGCCTCGATCGACGGCGCCTCCAAGATCCGGCAGTTCTTCACCATCACGATCCCGCTGCTGAGCCCGATCATCTTCTTCAACCTGGTGCTCCAGCTCATCGGAGCCTTCCAGTCGTTCACGCAGGCGTTCATCGTCTCCGGCGGGACGGGCGGTCCGGTCGACTCGACGCTCTTCTACACGCTGTACCTGTACCAGAACGGCTTCAAGTCCTTCGACATGGGGTACGCCTCGGCGATGGCCTGGTTCCTGCTCCTCATCGTCGCCGGCATGACCGCCGTCAACTTCCTCGCCTCCAAGTACTGGGTCTTCTACGATGACTGACACGCCCGTGCGCCCCGACGCACCCACCCAGACGACGACGAAGCCGCCCGTGCGGGAACGACGCTCGCTGTCCGAGGTCGCCGCCCAGGTCCCCGAGGTCCCGCGCCGGCGCAAGGCAGGCCCGCAGGTCCGACGAGTCCTCAAGCACGTCCTGCTGATCGGCTTCGGGCTGATCATGCTCTACCCACTGCTGTGGATGCTCTCGAGCTCGTTCAAGCCCAACGAGATCATCTTCCGTGAGCCGGGCCTGATCCCCAGCGCGATCGACCTGTCGAACTACGGCGAGGGCTGGAACGCGCTGCTGCACCCGTTCCACCACTACCTGCTCAACTCCGCGATCATCGTGCTGGGGTCCGTGGTGGGGAACCTGATCTCGTGCTCGATGGCGGCCTACGCGTTCGCGCGGCTGAAGTTCCGCGGCCGGCCGATCTGGTTCGCGATCATGCTCATGACGATCATGCTGCCGATCCACGTGATCATCGTGCCGCAGTACATCCTGTTTTCCGAGCTGCAGTGGATCAACACGTTCCTGCCGCTCATCGTCCCCAAGCTCCTGGCCACGGACGCGTTCTTCATCTTCCTCATGGTCCAGTTCTTCCGCGGGCTGCCCAAGGAGCTGGACGAGGCGGCGCGCCTGGACGGCTGCGGGCACGGCCGCATCTTCCTGCAGATCATGCTGCCGCTGTCGCTGCCGGCGCTCGCCACCACGGCGATCTTCACCTTCATCTGGACCTGGAACGACTTCTTCAGCCAGCTGATCTTCCTCACCCGGCCGGACATGTACACGGTGCCCATCGCGCTGCGGACCTTCATCGACGCCACGAGCAACAGCTCGTGGGGCCCGCTGTTCGCCATGTCGATCGTGTCGCTCATCCCGGTCTTCATCGTCTTCCTCTTCGGCCAGAAGTACCTGGTCAAGGGGATCGCCACGACAGGCATCAAGTAACCGCTCCGACGAGGCTCCCGACGGCGGGGGCTCCTGCTAGATGACAACGACGACGTTTCGTCACGCACACCCAAGGAGAATCATGCGAGCAACGACGACCACTCGGCGTGGACGGACCCGCGCCGCCTTCATCGCCATGACGGCGGCCGGTGCGATGGCGCTGGGAGCCTGCGCCGGAGGATCGAGCGGCGGCCCGGGCTCCGAGAGCACGCAGGCCGAGGACGACGGCGGCAGCGACGGCGACGGCGTCGAGATCCGCTTCTCCTGGTGGGGCTCGGACGACCGGCACCAGACGACCCAGGAGATCATCGACCTCTTCGAGGAGAAGAACCCGGGCATCACGGTGGTCCCCGACTACACGGACTGGGGAGGCTACTGGGACAAGCTCGCCACCTCGACGGCGGGCGGCGACACCCCGGACGTCATCACCCACGAGGAGCGCTTCATCGCGGACTACGCCAGCCGTGGCGTGCTCGCGGACCTGGAGTCCCTCGACATCGACACCGCCGAGATCCCCGAGACCATCGTCGACGGCGGCCGCGTCGACGGCACGCTCTACGGCCTGGCCACCGGTGTCAACGCCTACGCGATGATGGCCGACCCGCAGATCTTCGCCGACGCGGGCGTCGAGGTGCCGGACGACACGACCTGGACGTGGGAGGACTTCGTCAACGTCTCGGGCGAGCTCTCCGAGGCCGCCGGCGACGACGTCTACGGCACCCAGGACATCGGGTTCAACGAGGCCGGGCTCAGCATCCTGGCGCGGCAGAAGGGGCAGAACCTCTACAACGAGGACGGCTCCCTCGGGGTCGACGCCGCCACGGTCGAGGAGTTCTTCCAGATCGGGCTCGACCTGCAGGAGAACGGCGGTGCGCCGGACGGCAGCCGCACCGTGGAGATCCAGAACGCGGGCCCGGAGGGTTCGCTGCTCGGCACCAACACCGGTGGGATGGGCGTGTGGTGGTCCAACCAGCTCGGCGCGCTGAGCTCGGCCTCGGGCAGCGAGCTCGAGCTGCTGCGGATGCCGGGCGAGACGGAGTACGAGCGGACCGGCATGTACTTCAAGCCCGCGATGTTCTACGCGGTCTCCGCGACCTCCGAGCACCCGGAGGAGTCGGCGATGTTCGTGGACTTTCTCCTCAACGACCCCGAGGTCGCCGCGCTCCAGCTGACCGACCGTGGCCTGCCCTCGAACCTGTCGGTGCGCGAGTCCATCCTCGGTGACCTCGAGGCCGCGGACGCCAAGGTCGCCGACTTCATGGCGGACCTCGAGGACGAGATCGTCGACGGCCCGCCGGTGCCGCCGAACGGTGCGGGCGACGTCCAGGACATCATGATCCGCCTGAACTCCGAGGTGCTCTTCGGCTCCATGACCCCGGCAGAGGCCGCTGAGGCGTTCCTCTCCGAGGTCGAGGCTGCCACCTCCTGAGCCACCTCGGTCCCGAGCCGATGCCACGGCTCACCTGACCCGAAGGGTGCGGGGCCGCCGACCGGAACCTCCGGCGGCCCCGCACCCGACGGTCCCAGCCCCGCCGACCGGTGGGGCTGTCGCCATGTCGAGGACGGAACCACCTGATGAACGACCTGCTCGTGCTCCGCCAGGGTGACGACGTCGCCGTCGCCACGCGCGACCTCACCCCTGCCGACCGCGCCGTCGCGCCCGACGGGACCACCGTCGTCGTGCGCGAGACCGTGCCACGAGGCCACAAGGTCGCGCTGCGGCAGGTCGCCGCCGGGGCGCCGGTGCACAAGTACGGTCAGGTCATCGGCGTCGCGTCGGCGGACATCGCCGCCGGCGACCACGTGCACTCCCACAACCTGGGCTTCGACCCGGGTGAGCGTGAGGCGCCGCTCGGCGGTACGCACACCGAGCTGACGGTGCCCGACGACGTCCCGCGGCCCACGTTCCGTGGCTACCGCCGCGCGGACGGCCGGGTCGGGACCCGCAACTACCTGGCGATCCTCACGAGCGTGAACTGCTCGGCCACGACGGCGAAGATGATCGCGGAGCAGTTCCGCGGTGCGGCGCTCGACGAGTTCGAGCACGTCGACGGCGTCATCGCCCTGACGCACACCTCGGGCTGCGGGCTGGTGCCCGACTCCGAGGGCGGCCAGATGCTGCTGCGGACCCTGCGGGGGTACGCGGCGAACCCGAACGTCGCGGGCGTGCTGGTCCTCGGCCTCGGCTGCGAGATGGTGCCCGGGGCGGCGCTGTCCGCGCGCTCCGGCTCCGTCGCCGATCTCGGCATGCCGGGCGTCGGTGCCCCGGACGACGCCGCCGGCGCCGGGCTGCTGGCCGCGATCCCGGAGGACACCGTGGTGCGGTCGATGACCATCCAGGAGACCGGGGGAGTGCGCGCGTCGGTGCGGGCCGGTGTCGAGGCCGTGCGGGCGATGCTGCCCGCGGTGGACGCTCGTCGGCGGACCGAGTGCGACGTCTCCGAGCTCGTCCTGGGCCTGGAGTGCGGCGGGTCCGACGGCTACTCCGGGATCACCGCGAACCCGGCGCTCGGCTGGGCGTCGGACCGGATCGTCGCCTACGGGGGTACGTCCGTGCTCGCCGAGACGCCCGAGGTCTACGGGGCCGAGCACCTGCTCACCGCGCGGGCCACGTCACCGGGCGTCGCGAAGAGGCTGCTGGACCGGATCGACTGGTGGCGCGACTACGTGGCGGCCGGGCAGGGCACCCTGGACAACAACCCCTCGCCCGGCAACAAGGCGGGCGGCCTGACGACGATCCTCGAGAAGTCGCTCGGTGCCGTCGCCAAGGGCGGCACGGCCGACCTGACCGCGGTGTACGAGTACGCGGAGCAGATCACCGACCGCGGGTTCACCTTCATGGACACCCCCGGCTACGACCCGGTCTCCGTGACGGGGATGGTGGCCGGCGGCGCCAACGTCGTGGTGTTCACGACCGGGCGCGGGTCGGTGTTCGGCTGCCAGCCGACGCCGTCGATCAAGGTCGCCACGAACACCCCGATGTACGACCGGATGAGCGAGGACATGGACGTCAACGCCGGCCGGATCGTGGACGGCACCGCGACGCTGGAGGAGGTCGGCGAGGAGATCCTGGCGAAGATCCTCGCGGTCGCGTCCGGCGAGCAGTCGGTGAGCGAGGAGCTGGGCATCGGTGCCGAGGAGTTCATCCCCTGGCACCTCGGCGCGGTCACGTAGCCGCTCGCCGTTGTGGGTATGAAATCTCCCACCTGGGGCGTCCCCAGGTGGGAGATTTCATACCCACAGCGGGACGGCCGCAGGGCTGGCGAGCTGACCCGCTCTGTCAGACGTTGCCGTCGACGGCCTCGCCGACGACGGCGCAGCGGTCGTCGTGCGGGGCGGCACCGGTCGCGGCCTGCTCGAGCAGCGAGCGAAGCGCCGTGCGCTCCGCCGGAGCCAGGGCGGCGAGCAGCTCGTCCTCGGCGCGGGAGACCTGGGCATCGAGGGCGGCGACGACGTCGCGTCCGTGCGGCGTCGCGACGATCCTCCGGGCGCGTCGGTCCGCCGGGTCGGGCTGACGTCGCGCCAGCCCGGCGGCGTCGAGCTCGTCGAGCAGGTAGGTCATGACGGTCCGGTCGATCCCGAGCCGGGCTGCGAGCGCGGCCTGGGTCGGCGGTTCGTCGTGCACGACGGCGGCGAGCACCTCGTAGCCCCGCGCGCCCTGCGGGAGCTCGCCGCAGGCGGTCGTCACCCGCTGCCTCCACTCGCGCAGGAGCGCGGCGAGCGACCAGCCGAAGGGCGAGGGGGCGACGGGTGCGGGCATACCGGCATCGTAGCGCGGAATGCGATGTCGTCGAGATGAGTTGCCAGGTATATCGTCTGCTGTGCAGATTACCTCTCGGCACCTGGAGCCTCCATGACCGACTACGGCCACGACCTGGTCCTCGGCACCTTCGTCACCCCGTCGAACCGCGACCCGCAGCAGCCCGTCCGTCTCGCGCAGGCCACCGAGGCGTCCGGCCTCGACCTGGTGACGTTCCAGGACCACCCGTACCAACCCGGGTTCCTCGACACCTGGACCCTGATCTCCTACGCGGCCGCCGCCACCGAGCGAGTGCACCTGGCGGGCAACGTGCTCAACCTGCCGCTGCGGCAGCCGGCGGTGCTCGCCCGCTCGGTCGCCAGCCTGGACCTGCTCACCGGCGGTCGCATCGACCTGGGCCTCGGTGCGGGCGGGTTCTGGGACGCCATCGAGTCGATGGGCGGCACACGGCTCACCCCGGGGGAGTCCGTGACGGCGCTCGCCGAGGCGATCGCGATCGTCCGCGGCATCTGGGACGCGGGTGAGCGACGCGTGCTGCGCACGGACGGCGAGCACCACCGCGTCTCGGGCGCCAAGCGCGGCCCCGCGCCGGCGCACGACGTGCCGATCTGGCTGGGTGCGTACAAGCCGCGCATGCTGCGGCTGGTCGCACGTCAGGCCGACGGCTGGCTGCCGTCCCTCGGCTACCTGCAGGACGGCGACCTGGCCCGCGGCAACGCGATCATCGACGAGACCGCCGAGGAGGCCGGGCGCCATCCTGCCGAGATCCGCCGCCTGCTCAACGTGCAGGGCGCGATCACGGCCGACCGACAGGGCTTCCTGCAGGGGCCCGTCGAGCAGTGGGTCGACGAGCTGGCCCAGCTCGCGCTGGAGGACGGCATCGGTACGTTCGTCGTGGCCACCGACGACCCCCGGCAGATCGCCGTGCTCGGCCAGGAGGTCGCCCCCGCCCTGCGGGAGCTGGTTGCCCGCGAACGTGGCGCCACCGGCACGCAGCCCGCCGCGACACGGCGAGGGCGGGCGGCCATCGAGCTGCGTCGCGACCGGATCGACTACGACGCCGTCCCCGGCGCCCTCGCGAGCACCGCCGTCGAACCGGGGGACCGCTCCTACGACGCGGTGCGGCACAACTACCTGCGCTCCGGGGCGCCCGGGCTCGTCCTGCGACCGCGCAGCGCCGCCGAGGTGGCCGAGGCCGTGACCTACGCCCGGTCCCAGGACGTCCCGCTCGGCGTCCGGTCGGGCGGGCACGGCATCAGCGGCCGGTCGACCAACGACGGCGGGATCGTCGTCGATCTCGGGGCGCTGGACGGCATCGAGGTCGTCGACGAGGCCACGCGCCGGGTGCGGCTCGGTGCCGGGGCGACGTGGGGCCGCGTCGCCGAGACGCTCGCCCCGCGGGGCTGGGCGATCAGCTCCGGCGACTACGGCGGGGTCGGCGTCGGCGGGCTCGCGACCGCCGGGGGTATCGGGTTCCTCGGGCGCACCTACGGGCTGACGATCGACCATGTCGTCGCCGCCGAGGTGGTCACCGCCGACGGGCGCGTCGTGCACGCCTCGGCCGCGGAGAACCCGGACCTCTTCTGGGGGGCGCGCGGCGCGGGCGGGAACCTCGGCGTCGTCACCTGGGTCGAGGTCGAGGCGATGGAGCTGGGCGACGTCGTGTTCTCGCAGATGGCCCTCGACGCCTCGGACACCGCGGGCCTGCTCGAGCGCTGGGGCGCCGCCGTCGAGTCGGCGCCCCGCGAGCTCACCAGCTTCCTGATCCTCTCCCCACCGCGCCGCGGCCAGGGCCCGGTGGCCCAGCTGATGACCGTCTACGCCGGTGACGAGACGGAGGCGGCGGTGCGACAGCTGGAACGGCTGGCGGACGCCGGGCCGCTGCTCGATCACCAGGCGTACCTGCTGCCCTACGCGGGCGTCGTGCAGGCGGGCGACAAGCACCACACGGGTGGCGGCGACCCCTCGGTGCGCTCCGCCCTGGTGGCTCACCTCGACACCGCGACGTCCCGGGCCTTCGAGCGGGTCGCGGCGTCGGGCGCGGCGCACTTCCTGCAGGTCCGGGCCACGGGCGGGGCGGCGCACGACCTGCCCGGCGACGCGACCGCGTACGCGCACCGGCGGCAGAACTTCCTGCTGTCGGCGATGTCGCCGTCGCAGGAGGCGCTCGACGTCGTCTGGGACGCAGAGATGCTGCCGCACGCGGACGGGCTCTACCTGTCGTTCGACACGGACACGCGCCCGGAACGGCTCACCGATGCCTTCCCCGAGCCGACCCTGACGCGGCTGCGCACGGTCAAGCGGGACTGGGACCCGGAGAACCTCTTCCGGGCCAACTTCCCGGTGCCGCCGGCGGAGTAGCCCGCGCTCAGCCGTGCCCGATGCTCGCCGCGAGGGAGAACAGCACGACGCCGAGCGCCACGACGCCGATCATCGCTCCGACGAGCCCGCGGGCGGTGCCGGGCCGGCCGTCGCGCTCGGCGACATGGATGCCGAGGGATCCCAGCACGATCGACACGACGGCGAGCGGTGCGGCCACCCAGTCACCCACCACGGGGACGGCCGCCAGCACCAGGCCGGCGACACCCAGAGCGATCGACCAGTCGCACACGGCGGGTGCGTGCTTGCGCGCCCGGTAGCCATCGTCCATCCGTCCTCCGTCCCGCACGCATCCTAGGCCTCGGACGCCCGCGTCCGCCGTGGCGACCACGCCCGTCGCCTCCGTGGACCCCGACGTGGTCCGCGAGGCCCTGGACGTGGACAACCGGGTCTTCGACGTCGGCAACGAACGTGACCGCCGTGCCAGGATGACGGCATGCCTCTCGCACCTCGCTACCTGGCCGCCAGCACCCGCTACGACGCGATGACCTACCGCCGCACCGGCCGTTCCGGCCTCGACCTGCCGGCCCTGTCGCTCGGGCTGTGGCACAACTTCGGTCACGTGAACCCGCTGGAGACGCAGCGCGCGATCCTGTGCCGCGCGTTCGACCTCGGCGTGACGCACTTCGACCTGGCGAACAACTACGGCCCGCCGTACGGCTCGGCGGAGGAGAACTTCGGGCGGCACCTCGCGGCGGACCTGCGTCCGTACCGCGACGAGCTGGTCATCTCCACCAAGGCCGGCTACGACATGTGGCCCGGCCCGTACGGTGACCACGGCTCGCGCAAGTACCTGCTGTCCTCGCTGGACCAGTCCCTGACGCGGATGGGGCTGGACTACGTCGACATCTTCTACCACCACCGCCCCGACCCCTCCACACCGCTCGAGGAGACCATGGGTGCTCTCGCGTCGGCCGTGCAGCAGGGCAAGGCGCTGTACGTGGGGGTGTCGAACTACTCGCCGGCGCGCACGCGGGAGGCGGCCGGGATCCTGGCGGACCTCGGCACGCCGATGCTCATCCACCAGCCCAGCTACTCGATGTTCAACCGGCACATTGAAGGCACTGCGGATCCCGACCGATATGACGGCCGGCAGAGCGAGTCGCTGCTGGACGCCGTCGAGGACCTGGGCGTGGGCACCATCGTGTTCTCCCCGCTGCAGCAGGGGCTGCTCACCGGGCGCTACCTGTCCGGCGAGGCGCCCGCGGGCTCCCGCGCGGCCCGCTCCGACTCACCGTTCCTGTCGAGCGACGCACTGAGCGAGACCTACCTCGAGCGGGCCCGCGCCCTGAACGAGATCGCGCAAGCGCGCGGACAGAGCCTCGCCCAGCTCGCCCTGAGCTGGGTGCTGCGGGACTCCCGCGTGACGTCGGCGCTCATCGGGGCGTCCTCGGTGGCGCAGCTCGAGGACAACCTCGCGGCGCTCGACGCCGGGCCGCTCACCGAGGACGAGATCGCCGCGATCGAGCCGTACGCCGTCGACGGCACCGGCCGCTGATCCGATGAAGACCTGCTGGTTCGTGGGCCTGACGACGCTCGACGTCGTGCACCGGGCGGCCGGACGGCCGGGCCGCGACGAGAAGGTGACCGCCTCCCGTCAGGACGTCGCGGCGGGTGGTCCCGCCGCCAACGCCGCCGTGGCCGCCGCCGCGCTGGGGATGCGGGCCGTGCTGGTCACCGCGCTGGGCGACGGCCCGGTCGCGATGGCCGCCCGCGGCGACCTGGCGGCGCACGGCGTGGAGGTGCACGACGTCGTCGGCGGCCAGGCCTTCCCGCTCGCCGTCTCGGCGGTGCTCGTCGACGATGCCACGGGGGAGCGGTCCGTCGTCTCCGCCGACGCGGCGCTCGCCGACGCCACGGCGCCGGTGAACCTGCCGCAGCTCCCCACGCCCGACGTCGTCCTGCTCGACGGGCACCACCCGGCGATCGCGCGCGCGGTCGTCGAGCATCTTGACGGCAGCACCCGGCGCCCGCCGGTGGTGCTGGACGCCGGGCGGTGGCGACCGGTCTTCGAGGACCTCCTGCCTGCCGCCGACGTCGCCGCGCTGTCCGCGGACTTCACCGTCCCCGGGCACGACGACGGCGCGGCGGGCGCGCGGGCGCTCGGTGCGGGAGCCGTCGTGGTCACCCACGGTGGCGGTCCGGTCGAGTGGTTCGACCAGTCCGGCTCCGGCACGGTCGACGTCCCGGAGGTCGAGGTGCGCGACACGCTCGGTGCGGGCGACGCGTTCCACGGCGCGCTGGCCGCGGCGCTCGCCGAGGGCTCGCCGCTGCCGGAGGCGTGCACCACGGCCGCTCGCGTGGCGACCACCCGGGTGCAGCACGTGGGCCCGCGCGCCTGGCTCGCGCAGGTGCCCCGGTGAGCACGACGGCGGAGCTCGTCGATCGCGCCCGCGGTCTGGCCGTGCCGGGCCGGCGGACCGTCCTGGGGATCGTCGGGGCGCCCGGCTCGGGCAAGTCGACGCTGGCGGGCGAGCTGGTCGCGACGCTCGGGCCGGAGCGGGCCGTGGGTGTCGGGATGGACGGGTTCCACCTGTCGAACGCGGTCCTGGCCGCGCTCGGCAGCACCGGCCGCAAGGGCGCGATCGACACCTTCGACGACGCCGGGTACGCCGCGCTGGTCGCGCGCCTCGCCGACGCGCGTCCCGGTGCCCCACCGGTGTACGCGCCCGTGTTCCGGCGCGAGATCGAGGAGCCGGTCGCGGCCGGGGTCGAGGTGCGCGCCGACGTGCCGCTGGTGATCACAGAGGGGAACTACCTGCTCGCCTCGTCGGGTGCGTGGCCCGCCGCAAGGGCCCGCATGGCCGAGGTCTGGTACGTCGAGGTGCCCGACGACGTCCGCCTGGCCCGTCTCGAGGCCCGGCACCGCGCGTTCGGCAAGAGCGCCGAGGAGGCGCGGCGCTGGGCGCGCGGCTCGGACCAGGTGAACGCGGAGCTCGTCGCGGCGACGCGGGGTGCCGCAGACCTGGTGGTCGAGCTCGCCTGACATCGCCCGGCTACAGCACCCGCTCCGGGCGCGCGAGGATCGCGGGCACCAGTCGTGCGCTGAGTCCCGCGGCGCCTCGCACCAGCGCGAAGCCGGCGGCGAACACCGCGAGGGACGTCGCCACCGCGATCGGCTGCATGAACACCGCCATCCCCACCAGGGGCGCCAGCAGGACCGCGGCGCACAACGCGGACCCGCCGGCCACCAGCCACAGCGCCGACATCACCGCGCGCCGGGAGGCCTCCGCCATCACGGGGCGCGGCACGCCCAGGCGGTCCAGCGCCACGTGCACGGGGGCGCGGTCCAAGGTCGCCGCAGCCTGGTTGATCCCGACCGAGCACGCCACCATGAGGAACGACGCCGCCACGGTGACCAGCACGCCGGTCGAGATGTCCCGGAGCAACCACTGCTCGGACGCGTCCATCCCCGTGGAGGCGGTCTGTGCCGAGATGGCCAGGCCGACCGCGCCGAACACCCCGACGAAGCTGGTCATCGCCATCCCGCTGACCTGACGCCACGCGGCTTTCGGGTCGTCCAGGACCATCCGCGCGGCGAGCAGCCGGGGCACCGTCTGCGCCTTCCTCGCCTGGCGACGCGCGCGGAGCTGGACCACCCACGGTCCCGCGAAGTCGAGCGCGAGGAGCATGGCGGCGAACGCCGCGGCCAGCGCGGCGACCATCGCCACGATGCCGCCGACCTGCCCGAACAGGCTGAGGCTCTGCGTCGCCAGGATGCCGAGCAGCACGACGCACCCCGCGAGCAGGATGCGACCGCGGTGCACCCGTCCGGCACGCTGCCGGGTACGCACCCCGAGCGGTGTGACGACGACGGCGCGCAGCCCGACGACGGCGCTCGCGGCGGCCAGCAGGGTCACGGCGAGCACGATGAGCGGCAGGGCGTACCAGGGCAGCCACATGTCGACGCCGAGCGGGGTGCCCCGGAACGACAGCAGTCCCACGAGCGGAGCTGTGGCGGCGTAGACGAGGATCCCGGCCACCGCACCGACCAGGGCCGACGCCGCCGCCTCGAGCACCGTCAGGGCGGTGACGGTCCCGCGTGTGGCTCCCAGCAGGCGCAGGGAGGCGAGACGCTCGTCCCGCCGTCGGGCAGCCAACCGTGCCGCCGACGCCCCGACCGTGGCCAAGGGCACGATCAGCAGCGCCAGGGCGATCGTCGCCAGGGACGCGTAGGTGGGGGCCAGCTCGTCGGCGCCGCCGTAGAAGGACTGCGCGCCACCGGCCACCAGCGCGACCAGCGCCGTGACCACGGTGAAGGCGACCACGGGCAGGGCGGCGGCGAGGCGGTCGCCGTCGCGCCGGCGGGCGAACAGCGGCGCGATCTGCAGCGCGGTGCGCACCGAGCTCATCGCGTCGCCTCCTGCGTGGCCACGGCGGTGTCGGAGACCACGCGGCCGTCACGCAGGGTGACGGTGCGGGCGCAGCGGCGGGCGACGTCGACGTCGTGGGTGACGACGACGAGGGTGCGGCCGGCCTGCACCGCGGACAGCAGGACGTCCAGCACCTCGGTGGACGTGGTCGAGTCGAGCGCGCCCGTCGGCTCGTCGGCGAAGAGGAGCCGTGCCCCGGTGACCTGCGCGCGGGCGATGGCGACGCGCTGGGCCTGCCCGCCCGAGAGCTCGCCGAGCCGGCGCTGCTCCAACCCGGCCAGACCCAGGTGCGCGAGCCACTGCGCGGCCTCACCCTCCGCCTGGGCGCGCGGGGCCCCGGCGAGCATGCGCGCCACGGCGACGTTCTCGAGCGCCGTAAGCTCGTGGAGCAGGAGGCCCTGCTGGAACACGAAGCCCAGCTGCTCGCGGCGCAGGCGAGCGCGACCGTCGTCGTCCAGGGCGGTGACGTCGACCGGACCGGTCGCCGCGGCCAGGGTGACGGTCCCGGCGGTGGGCCGCAGGATGCCGGCGAGGCAGTGCAGCAGGGTCGTCTTGCCGGAGCCGGACGCGCCCATGATCGCCACGGACTCGCCCGGAGCGACGTCCAGGTCGACGTCCGCCAGGGCCGGTGCGGTGCCGCCCGGGTAGCGCATCTCCAGCGCGCGGGCCTGCAGCAGTGAGGTGGTCATGTGTCCACCGTGCCTCGCGGGTGGCCGCGGCGTCGTCGGACCTGGGTGGGATCCGTCCGCGGAGGTGTCCACCTGCGGGTGGACGCGGTCTCAGGGTTCGCCCGGAGGCCGTCAGAGCCCGCGGCGGAGCTTCTCCACCAGCGGCTGGATCCGGTAGGGCACCAGCTCGCCCATCGACAGGGCCGTCTCGGTGCGCTGCACGCCGTCGATGCGCAGGATCGCGGCGTCGATGCGGAACAGGTGGTCGGTGTCGCGGCACACGACGTGCACGCGCAGGTCCGCAGCGCCGCTGTGGCCGTAGGCCTGGACGACCTCGGGGATCTCGGCGAGCTCGGTGACGATCCGGGCGAGCTCCTGCTGGTGCACGGTCACCTCGATGAAGGCGGTCAACGGGTGCCCGAGCACGGCCGGGTCGATGCAGCGGTCGAACTCGCGGAACGCGCCGGCCTGCTCCAGGCGGGTGAGGCGGGCGGCCACGGTGTTGCGCGAGATGCCGAGCCGCTGGGCCAGGGCGACGGTCGTCGCGCGCGGATCCTGCGAGAGGGCCCTCAGCAGTGCGAGGTCCACGGCGTCGATGCTGTGCACCCGCTCAGCCTATCCGCCGACGCGCCCGATTCGTTCGGCAGTTCCGGTCGCGTTCGGCAGTTCAAGCTGCCGAACGCGACCGGAACTGCCGAACGACAGCGGGCCCTCACGGCGTGCACCGGGTCGAGCACTCTGCTCGTCCGGGCATCGCGAGGCCGAGCATGATGCTCCGTCGCGCCGACGGCGGTGGTGCGGTGTGACCCGCAGCGTTACGTTCGCCACATCGGCGCTCGACGAGGAGCGCCGGCTCCGATGCGAGGTGAGGCCACCCATGCCCAGCACCACGGATCCGAGGACGCGGCGCCTGTCACGAGCGGGCCACGAATCCTCGGTGGACAGCGCCCACGGCGGCGCGCGGGACCATGCGCCCGCGCCTGCCCACCCGGCTCCGGCGCCCGAGGGCGTCGACCCCGGCGACGGGACCGTCCGGCTGATCGACGCCGACGGGACCCGCCGACCGGATGCCACGTACGACCGCTGGGTCGAGGACGTCGACCACGCCGCTCTGCGGGACCTGTACGAGGACATGGTCGTCGTGCGCCGCATCGACACGGAGGCCACCGCCCTGCAGCGCCAGGGGCAGCTGGCCCTGTGGCCACCGCTGCTCGGCCAGGAGGCCGCCCAGATCGGGTCCGCCCGGGCGCTCGAGACCGACGACTTCGTGTTCTCCAGCTACCGCGAGCACGGCGTCGCCCACGTGCGCGGCATCGCCGGCGCGGACCTGCTGCGCGTGTGGCGCGGCGTGACCGGCGCCGGATGGGACCCGCACGAGGCCCGGATGGCGCCCATGCAGGTGATCATCGGTGCGCAGGCCCTGCACGCCGTCGGCTACGCCGTCGGGATCCTCGCCGACCAGGAGACCGACGAGCGGGGCGAGGCGCCCGGCTCCGGTGCCACCGCCGGGGCGCCGCCGACCGAGGCCGTCATCTCCTACTTCGGCGACGGCGCCACGAGCCAGGGCGACGTGGCCGAGGCGTTCACGTTCGCCTCGACCTGGACCGCGCCGGTGGTGTTCTTCTGCCAGAACAACCAGTGGGCGATCTCCGAGCCCGTGTCCCTGCAGTCCAAGGTGCCCCTGGTGGAGCGCGCCCGCGGCTACGGCATGCCGGGTGTCCGGGTGGACGGCAACGACGTGCTGGCCGTGCTCGCCGTGACGCGCGAGGCGCTCCACCGCGCGCGCACCGGCGGTGGACCGACCTTCATCGAGGCCGTCACGTACCGCCGCGGGCCCCACACCACCGCCGACGACCCCACCCGCTACCGCACGTCCGCCGAGATCGAGCACTGGGAGGCCCGGGACCCGATCGACCGGATCGCCGCCCACCTGCGTGCCGAGGACGCCCTCGACGACGACGGCGAGGCTCGCGTCCAAGCGGCCGCCGATGCCGTCGCGGGCGAGCTGCGCGCCGGGGTCACCACCATCGCGGACCCGTCCTGGCAGGACGTCTTCGCGAAGGTGTACGCCGAGCCGCACGCCGAGCTCAAGGCCGAGCGGGACGCCTACTCCCGGTACCTCGACGGGTTCGAGACAGCCGAGGGAGGCGGACGATGACCGGCTCGACCACGCAGATGACCCTGGCGCAGGGCCTCAACGCGGGCCTGCGCCAGGCGCTCACCGACGACGACCACGTCGTCCTGCTCGGCGAGGACATCGGCGCGCTCGGCGGGGTCTTCCGCGTGACCGACGGGCTCCAGCGCGAGTTCGGCCCCCGCCGGGTGGTGGACACGCCGCTCGCCGAGTCGGGGATCCTCGGCACCGCCATCGGCATGGCGTACCGCGGCTACCGCCCGGTGGTCGAGATCCAGTTCGACGGGTTCGTCTACGTGGCGTTCGACCAGATCGTCAGCCAGGTCGCCAAGATGCACGCTCGCACCCGCGGCAAGGTTCCCATGCCGATCACCATCCGCATCCCGGTGGCCGGCGGCATCGGTGCGGCGGAGCACCACAGCGAGTCGCCGGAGACGTACTTCGTGCACACCGCCGGGCTGCGGGTGGTGTCCGTGTCGAACCCGCAGGACGCCAGCACGGTGCTGCGCCAGGCCATCGCCTGCGACGACCCGGTCGTCTTCTTCGAGCCCAAGCGGCTCTACCACGTCAAGGGCGAGGTGGACCCCGCCGTCGACCTCGCCGACGCACCACCCATGGGTGCCGCCCGGGTGGTCCGCCCGGGGCACGACGTCACCGTGGTGAGCTGGGGATCGCACGTCGCCACCGCGATCGACGCCGCCGAGGCGATGGCCGACGAGGGCGCGTCCGTCGAGGTGATCGACCTGCGGTCGCTCTCGCCCTGGGACGCCGACGCCGTCACGGAGTCCGTGCGCCGGACCGGGCGGCTCGTCGTGGTCCACGAGGGCCCCCGCCAGGTGGGAGTCGGCGCCGAGATCTGCGCGACGGTCACCGAGCGGTGCTTCGAGCACCTCGAGGCACCGCCCGTGCGGGTCACCGGCCACGACGTCCCCTACCCGCCCGCCAAGCTCGAGGGCCACCATGTGCCGGATCTGGACCGCGTCTGCCACGGCATCGACCAGGTGCTGGGCCGCGTGCCGCTCGACGTCCCGACGGTCTCGTCCACGAGTGCCTCGACCGGCGCCTCCACCGGCACGGAGGTGGCCGCATGAGCACCCAGGAGTTCCTGCTCCCGGACCTCGGTGAGGGACTGACCGAGTCCGAGGTGGTCGAGTGGCGCGTGGGTCCGGGCGACACGGTGACGCTGAACCAGGTGATCGCCGAGGTCGAGACTGCCAAGGCGCTCGTGGAGATCCCCTCGCCGTACGCGGGCGTCGTCGCGCGGCTGCACGCCGAGGAGGGGCAGATCGTCGAGGTCGGCGAGCCGCTGGTCACGTTCGAGCTCGACGGGGTGGACGGAGGCCGCGGCGCCTCCGCGCCCGCGGCCGAGGAGAAGCCCGCAGCCGCCGAGGAGACCGCAGCGGCAGAGGACTCGACGGAGTCCACCGGCTCGCCCGCCATGTCGGCTTCCTCGGCGTCCGCGGACTCGTCGGCGTCGCCCGCCTCCGCGGCGTCGCCCGAGGAGTCCGCCGCGGAGGAGTCCCGGCCCAACCTGGTCGGCTACGGCGCCCGGGCAGCGCGGCGCGGCCGCCCGACCCGCCGCCCGCGCAAGCCGGTCGCCATGCCCGGAGTGCCGCCGTCGGACGGCGTGGCACCCCGCGCCACCGCGACCCGCCGCGCCACCCCAGGGGTCCGGGCGATGGCCCGGCGACTCGGCGTCGACCTCACGCAGGTCACCGGGTCCGGCCCGGACGGGCGCATCGTGCGCGACGACGTGGAGACCGCGGCGCACGGTGCACCGGGCGCACGCGCCGGCCGTCCGGAGCCCCTGGAGACCCGCGAGCCGGTGCGGGGCGTGCGCAAGCACACCGCCGCGGCGATGGTCGCCAGCGCGGCGATCCCGCAGGCGACGGTCCACCTCACCTGCGACGTCACCGCGCTGACCGAGCTGCTGGCCCGCCTGCGGGAGCACCCGCGCACGGCCGGCACGCGCCTGACCGTGCTCGCCCTGGTGGCCCGCGCCGTCTGCGTGCTGCTGCCCGACCACCCGGCACTCGTCACCCGCTGGGAGGAGTCCGACGACGGTCCGCAGCTCGTGCGCCCGGCGCACGTCCACCTGGGGATCGCCGTGGCGACCGACCGCGGGCTCGTGGTCCCGCACGTACCGCACGCCGACGAGCTCTCCCTGGTCGGCCTGGCCCGGGCGCTCGGCGACCTCACGGCCACCGCGCGGGCGGGGCGCACGCGGCCGGAGCGGCTCACCGGCGGCACGCTGACCCTGACCAACGTGGGCGTGTTCGGCGTCGACGCGGGCACGCCGCTGCTCAACCCCGGGGAGTCCGCGATCCTCGGCATCGGGCGGCTCGCGCGTCGCCCGTGGGAGCACGCGGGCGAGATCGTCCTGCGGCAGACGCTGACGCTCAGCCTCACGTTCGACCATCGGGTGGTCGACGGTGAGCAGGGCGCGCGGTTCCTCGCCGACCTGGGGGCGGTCCTCGCCGACCCGGGACTGGCGCTGCTGCTCGGCGGCTCCGACGACGGCGTCGACGACACACCGACCGACGACGAGGGGCGTGGCGCATGACCGTCCTCACCTCCGCCGTCGACCCGGCGAGCGACGCCGCCCGCACCAACGCCGACGCGCAGGGCGCGCTCGCGACGGCCCTGCGCGAGCGCACGGCCGCGGCCGCCCGGGGCGGATCGGATGCCGCCCGCGAGCGCCACGTGGGCCGCGGCAAGCTGCTGCCGCGCGACCGGGTCGACCGGCTGCTCGACCCCGGCAGCCCGTTCCTGGAGATCTCCCCGCTCGCGGCGTACGGCGTCGACGCCGGCCCGGGCGAGGTGGGCGAGTGGCCCGGTGCAGGCGTGGTGGCAGGCATCGGGCTGGTCCGCGGGCGGCAGGTGATGGTGGTCTGCAACGACCCGACGGTCAAGGGCGGCACGTACCACCCGCTGACCGTCAAGAAGCATCTGCGCGCACAGGAGATCGCGCTGGAGAACCGGCTGCCGTGCGTCTACCTGGTGGACTCGGGCGGGGCGTTCCTGCCGCGCCAGGATGAGGTGTTCCCCGACCGGGACCACTTCGGGCGGATCTTCTACCACCAGGCGCGGCTGTCGGCGGAGGGTATCCCGCAGATCTCCGCCGTGCTGGGCTCGTGCACGGCGGGTGGGGCGTACGTCCCGGCGATGAGCGACGAGACGGTCATCGTCCGGGACCAGGGCACGATCTTCCTCGGTGGCCCACCGCTGGTGAAGGCCGCGATCGGGGAGGTCGTCACGGCCGAGGAGCTCGGTGGGGGAGAGCTGCACGCGCGGCGCTCCGGCGTCGTGGACCACCTGGCCGACGACGACGAGCACGCCCTGGACATCGTGCGCGACGTCGTCGCGACCCTCCCGCCCGACCCGGAGCCCGCGTGGGACGTGGTCGAGGCGGAACCCCCCGCCGTCGGGCCGGACGCCCCCGCCGGGTCTGCACCCGGCGTCGGCGGTGCCGGGCTGGACGCCGTGGTGCCCGCCGACGTCCAGCAGCCCTACGACCCCCGCGAGGTCATCGCGCGCCTCGTGGACGGCAGCCGGCTGACCGAGTTCAAGGCCGAGTACGGCACGACGCTGGTGTGCGGGTTCGCGCACCTGCACGGCCACCCCGTGGGCATCCTGGCGAACCACGGCGTCCTCCTGCGCGAGTCGGCGCTCAAGGGCGCGCACTTCATCGAGCTGTGCGACCAGCGCGGCATCCCGCTGCTGTTCCTGCAGAACATCTCCGGGTTCATGGTGGGAACGGACGCCGAGGCCGGCGGGATCGCCAAGGACGGCGCCAAGATGGTCACCGCCGTCGCCACTGCCCGGGTGCCCAAGCTGACCGTCGTCGTGGGTGGGTCGTTCGGCGCCGGCAACTACGCGATGTGCGGCCGCGCCTACTCCCCGCGCTTCCTGTGGACCTGGCCGGGCGCGCGGGTGTCGGTGATGGGCGGCGAGCAGGCCTCGGCCGTGCTGGCCACCGTCAAGCGCGACCAGGCCGACGCGCGGGGCCAGGAGTGGGACGCCGAGGACGAGGAGACGTTCCGCCGCGAGATCCGCGACTCCTACGAGGCGGCCGGCAACCCCTACCACGCGACCGCCCGGCTGTGGGACGACGGCATCGTGGAGCCTGCTGACACGCGCCGCGTGCTCGGCATGGCGCTGGCGGTGTGCGCCCGAACCCCGCTCCCGGCGACCCAGGGCCCGCGCTTCGGGCTCTTCCGGATGTGAGGGCGATGCCGACCGAGATGTTCACGACCGTGCTGGTCGCCAACCGCGGCGAGATCGCCTGCCGGGTGATCGGCACCCTGCGCCGCCTCGGCATCCGTGCCGTGGCGGTCCATACCGACAGTGACGCCGGTGCCCGGCACGTGCGCGAGGCCGACGTCGCGGTCTCGCTCGGGCCGGCGCGCGCCTACCTGGACGTCGAGGCGGTCGTGGCGGCCGCCGTCGCGACCGGGGCGGAGGCGATCCACCCCGGCTACGGCTTCCTGTCGGAGAACCCGGAGCTCGCCCACGCCTGCGAGCGGGCGGGGATCACGTTCGTCGGCCCGCCGGCCGGCGCGATCGAGGCGATGGCGGACAAGGTCGCGGGCAAGCGCATCGTCGTCGGCCGGGGCGTGCCCGTGCTGCCGGGCACCCTGGACGCGGGGCTCGACGACGCTGAGCTCGTCTCCGCCGCGGCAGACGTCGGGTTCCCGCTGCTGGTCAAGCCCGTCGCCGGGGGTGGCGGCAAGGGGATGGTGGTCGTGGAGGAAGCGGCCGCGCTGCCGGAGGCGCTGGCCTCCGCACGGCGGGTCGCGACGTCGGCGTTCGGTGACGACGGGCTCCTGCTCGAACGGCTCGTGGAGCGGCCCCGCCACGTCGAGGTGCAGGTCCTCGCGGACACCCGGGGCGCCGTCGTGCACCTCGGCGAGAGGGAGTGCACGTTGCAGCGCCGCCACCAGAAGATCGTCGAGGAGGCGCCCTCACCCGTGGTCGACGCCGCGACCCGCGACCGGCTCGGCGCGGCGGCGTGCGAGGTCGCCCGGTCGGTCGGGTACGTCGGCGTCGGCACCGTGGAGTTCCTCGTGCCCGCGGACGCGCCGGACGACTTCGCGTTCATCGAGATGAACACCCGCCTGCAGGTGGAGCACCCCGTCACCGAGATGGTCACGGGCCTGGACCTGGTCGAGGCCCAGCTCCGCGTCGCGGCGGGCGAGCCGTTGTGGTTCGCCCAGCGGGACGTGCGGATCACCGGGCACGCCGTCGAGGCCCGGGTGTATGCCGAGTCGCCGGCGCGCGGGTTCCTGCCGTCGGTGGGCCGCGTCGACGTGTTCGACGACGCCGGCGTGGGTTCCGGCCCGACGGCGTTCCCGCTCCGGCTGGACACCGGTGTCGCGAGCGGCGACGAGGTGTCTGGCGACTACGACCCGATGCTCGCCAAGGCCGTCGCCCACGGCACCGACCGCGACCAGGCCATGGCGCGGCTCGACGGGCTGCTCGCCCGGACCGCGGTGCTCGGCGTGGAGACCAACACCGGGTTCCTGCGGGACCTGCTCGCCGACCCGGACGTCCGGGCGGGCAAGCTCGACACGGGCCTGGTGGACCGGTTCACCACCGCCCTGTCAGAAGGTGGCGCGGGTATGCGCCCACCAGGTTCTGACAACTCATGGGTGGCGGCGGCGCTGCTGGCCGTGGGCGACGCCATCGCCCGGCCGCCCGGCGCTGCCGACCCGTGGGTCACCGACGGGTGGCGGCTCAACGCGCCCCGCGCGCCCCGCCCGGTCGCGCTGCGCGACCCCGTCGGGGACATCCTCGATCTCGCCGTGACCGGCCACCGCGGCGACGCCGTCGTGGTGCGCGACGGCGGTGCACCGGTCCGCGCGGGGCTGCGGCCCGCCGGAGGCCCGGCGCACCGGTGGTTGCTCACCGAGCTGTCAGAACGTGGCGCGGGTATGTCTCGACCAGGTTCTGACAGCTCGCGGGTGGAAACCGTGGCCGCCGTCCGCGTCGGCGACACCGTCTGGGTGGCCCGCGCCGGCCGGACCACGCGCTTCACCGTCCTGGACCGAGCTGCCCGCGGCGCACTGAGCCGCAGCGGACGGACGGCCGTCGGCGGGGCAGGCGGCCCCGCGACCGGACCCACCGAGATCCGGGCGCAGATGCCCGGCACCGTCACCGCCACCCATGCCGAGGGTCCCGTCGTCGCCGGCGCCGCCGTCGTCGTCGTCGAGGCCATGAAGATGGAGCACCCCCTGCCCGCACCCGCCGCAGGGACCCTGCGCGTCGTGGTGCACCCGGGCGACCAGGTCCGCCTCGACCAGGTGGTCGCCGTCGTCGAACCCGAAGGAGCGTCATGATCCCCGACACCGCCGCCACCGCCCTCACCGACGAGCAGCGCAAGCTCAGCCAGACGGTGCGCGAGTTCGCCGACGAGGTGGTCGCGCCCGCGGCCTACCAGTACGACACCGAGCGCCGGCTGCCGATGGAGATCATCGCGCAGATGGGCGACCTCGGGCTGTTCGGCCTCCCCTTCCCCCGCGAGGTCGGCGGGCAGGGCGAGGACTACGTGTCGTTGTGCCTCGCCGTCGAGGCGCTCGCCCGCGTCGACCAGTCCATCGCGGTGACCCTCGAGGCGGGAGTGGGGCTCGGCATCATGCCGATCTACCGGCACGGCACCCCGGAGCAGAAGGAACGCTGGCTGCCGGACCTGGTGGCCGGCCGGGCGCTCGCGGCGTTCGGTCTCACGGAGGCCGGCGCCGGGTCCGACGCCGGGGCGACGCAGACCCGGGCACGGCTCGAGCCCGGTCCGGGTGGGGACGAGTGGGTCATCGACGGGACCAAGCAGTTCATCACCAACTCCGGGACCCCGATCACCAGCGTCGTCACCATCACAGCCGTGACGGGGGAGCGGGTCGGCAGCGACGGCGTCGCCCGACCCGAGCTCTCCTCGATCCTGGTGCCCGCGGGCACCCCAGGGCTGACGGTCGGCGAGCCGTACGACAAGGTCGGATGGCACACGTCGGACACGCACCCGCTGGCGCTCGACGGTGTCCGCGTGCCGGCGTCGAACCTCCTCGGTGAGCGCGGCCGCGGGTACGCGAACTTCCTGCGCGTGCTCGACGAGGGGCGGATCGCCTTCGCCGCCCTGGCCACCGGCGCCGCGCAGGGCTGCCTGGAGGAGGCGTTGCGGTACGCGAACGAGCGCAAGGTGTTCGGCCACTCGATCGGGAGCAACCAGCACGTCGCCTTCACCCTCGCCCGGATGCAGGCCCGCGTGCACTCGGCACGGCTGTGCTGGCTCGACGCGGCCCTCAAGCTCACGCACGGCAAGCCGTTCAAGGCGGAGGCGTCGGTCGCGAAGCTGACCTCCGGCGAGGCGGCCATGGCGAACGCCCGCGACGCCTCGCAGATCTTCGGCGGGTACGGGTTCCTCAACGCCAACCCCGTGGCCCGGCACTACCGGGACTCGAAGATCCTGGAGGTCGGCGAGGGCACCACGGAGGTGCAGCTGATGATCATCGCGCGCGACCTGGGACTCACCGCATGAGCGCCGAACAGGACGTTGCGCCCGCTTCGGGCCGGGATAACGGGCCCAGGTTCCTGTTCGGCGACGGAGGGGGGAGCGATGCGTGACGAGATCCAGCGGGGTCTCTACCTCGACGAGCTCGACGAGGGCGTGCGGTACGTGCACCGACCGGGCCGGACCCTCACCGAGGCGGACAACACGCTGTTCACCGCCGTGACGATGAACCCGCAGGGCCTGCACCTGGACGCCGCGTGGGCCTCGACGCAGCCCTTCGGGCGGCCGCTGGTCAACTCGATGCTCACCCTCGCCACCCTCGTCGGTCTGAGTGTCGCCCACCTGACGCGCGGCACCATCGTGGCGAACCTGGGCCTCACGGACGTCGGCTTCCCCGCACCGGTGTTCCCCGGCGACACGCTCTACGGCGCGACGACGGTGCGCGACCGGCGTCTCTCCGCGTCCCGGCCCGGCACAGGGATCGTCACGCTCGAGCACGTCGGGACCAACCAGGACGACGTCGAGGTCGCCCGGGCCGTGCGCACCGTCATGATGTGGAGCCGTGCCGGGCACGAGCAGGCCGGGCACGAGCAGGCCGGCCACGAGGAGGCCGACCACCAGGCGACGCCGACGGGCGACGAGCCGTGACCCCGGAGCCCTTCGCCCTCGGCCCCGCGCTGCTGTTCTGCCCGGCGGACCGGCCCGACCGGTTCGACAAGGCGGCACAGCGGGCCGACGGCGTGATCCTCGACCTGGAGGACGGCGTCGACCCCGCGGCCCGCCCGGCCGCCCGCCGAGCCCTGCGCGAGCACCCGCTCGACCCGGCGCGCACGATCGTGCGCGTCAACGCCGTCGGCACCCTCGACCACGAGGCCGACCTGGCGGCGCTCGTGGGCACCGGGTACGCCACCGTCATGCTGCCGAAGGCGGACGGCCGGTTCGTCGGTCCGCTGCTGCGGGCCGACGGCGCCCCGTACGCCGTGGTGGCCCTGTGCGAGACGGCGGCCGGCGTGCTCGCCGCACCGGCGCTCGCGATGCGTCCCGACGTGGTGGCCCTCGCCTGGGGCGCGGAGGACCTCGTCGCCTCCCTGGGCGGGACGTCGAGCCGGTACCCGGACGGCACGTACCGCGACGTGGCCCGGCAGGCCCGGTCCGCCGTCCTGCTGGCGGCGGGTGCGGTCGGCAAGGCCGCGGTCGACGCGGTGCACGTCGACCTGGACGACGTCGACGGTGCCCGTGCCGAGGCGGTCGACGCCGCGGCGTCCGGGTTCACGGCCACGATGTGCGTCCATCCCCGCCACGCGGCAGCGGTCCGGGAGGCGTACGCGCCCTCCGAGGAGGACGTCGAGCGCGCGCGGAGGCTGCTCGGCGGCGCCGGTGTGCCGCCGTCGGGCGGGGCGGCGCGAGTGGGGGGCAGCATGGTCGACGAACCCCTCCTGCGGCACGCGCGCACGGTGCTGGACCGGGCGGCGGGGATCAGCCGCTCGGCGGCGGCGGGTGGGGTACGGACGGAGCGTTAAGGTGCTTCCGGCGGGCGCCGTGTCCGCCGCGGACGGCAGGGAGGTGCCCGGTGGAGCTGTCGCTGGTGCTCGGCCCGATGAAGTCCGGCAAGTCGCTCGACCTCATCGCGCAGGTCGCCCCACTGGCCTACTCGCGGCTGAGCTGTGCCGTGGTGCAGTCCGCGCGGCACGTGCGCGACGCGCGGATCGTCTCGCGCACGGGCGCCTCCGTGCCGACGATCAAGCTGGAGACGCTCGAGCCGCTGCTGCACACCACCGAGGACGTCGTCGCCATCGACGAGGTGCACATGTTCACGCCCGCCGACGTGCGGGTGGTCGAGGAGCTCGTGCTGCGCGGCACCAAGGTGCTGGCCTGCGGCATCGACCTGGACCACCGGGGCGAGCTGTTCGCGACGATCCGGGCCCTGCTGGAGCTCGGGCCCACGGACGTCCGGTACCGCCGTGCCGTGTGCGACCGCTGCCAGGACCTGCACGCGGCGTTCACGCAGGTGCTCAGCGGCGGTGTGCCGTTCCTCGAGCCGCTGGGTGCGTCCGAGCCGATCCCCGACGACGGCACCTTCACCTACGAGGCGCTGTGCCGCCGCTGCTTCGTGCTGCCGGAGACGGCGATCGTCACCGGCTCGCCGGGGGTCCCGCGGGCGACGGCGCACCCGTAGCCGGACCGGGCGGCGCGGGAGCGGTGGGCGGCACCCAGCTCCCGTCGCTCCGGATGGCCTGCGCGATGCGGAGGCTGGCCTCGCGCAGGTGCCGGGTCTGGGGTTTCGTCAGACGGTCGAGCACCAGATCTCGCACCGTGTGCACGTGGCCCGGCGTCGCCTGCGCGACCTTGTCCCGGCCGTGGTCGGTGAGGATCGCCAGCGTGGACCGCCCGTCGGAGGGATCGGGTGTGCGCCGCATCCAGCCCTTGGACTCCAGGCGGGTGGCGGCGCGCGACAGGCGTGACAGCGAGCTGTTGGCATACCCGGACAGGACGCTCATGCGAAGGGTGAGGCCGGGGGCGCGCGAGAGGGCGTACAGCACCCCGTACTCGAAGTGCGTCAGCTGCGCGTCCCGTTGCAGCTGCGCGTCCAGGGCCGCCGGCAGCCACTCCATGACCGTGGCCAGGGCGGCCCAGGTCTCCAGCTCGTCGCCGGTCAGTGCTGCGGGCGGTTCCGGGTCCGTCATGTGCCCAGGGTAGCGGCTGCGCGGTCGATTCACTTGCTCAAGAAACTCAACCCTTCTACAGTTCACTTGACGGAGCAATTAAATGTCGGCGTAGCCGGCACCGAGAGAGGGCGGACGTCATGGATCTCGAGCTGGTGGGCAAGCGGGCCTTCGTCAGCGGTTCGACGCAGGGGATCGGCTTCGCGATCGCCGAGGGGCTGGCATCGGAGGGGGCGGCGGTCGTCGTCAACGGCCGTGACGAACGCCGGGTGGGGGCCGCGGTCGACGAGCTGCGGACGCGCGTGCCCGCGGCGGACGTCACGGGGATCGCCGCGGACCTCGCCGACCCCGAGCAGGTGCAGAACCTGCTGGCTCGGCTGGGGAGCGTCGACATCCTGGTCAACAACGCCGGTGTGTTCGACGTCCAGGACTTCCTGGAGGTCTCCGACGAGGAGTGGCAGCGCTCCTTCGAGGTCAACGTGATGAGCGCGGTCCGGCTCTCCCGGCACGCGCTCGGTCGCATGCTCGAGAACGGCTGGGGGCGGATCATCCTCGTCGCCAGCGAGTCCGGCGTCGACGTCCCGGCCGACATGGTGCACTACGGCGTATCGAAGGCCGGGCTGCTCGCGTTGGGCAACGGCCTGGCCAAGGCGACGCGAGGAAGCCGGGTCACCGTGAACGCCATCGTCGGAGGGCCGACGTACTCCGACGGCGTCGCCCACGCGGTCGAGCAGCTCGCGCAGGCGCAGGGCGTGTCGGCCGACGTGCTCAAGGACACGATCGCCGCCGCTCGGCCGACGTCGCTCCTCCAGCGCTTCATCGAGCCGGCCGAGATCGCCAGCCTGGCGCTCTACCTGGCCAGCCCTCGGTCCGCCGCCACCAATGGCGCCGCGCTGCGCGCCGACGGCGGGGTCCTGACGACGACCCTCTGAACCGGGCGGCTCCGCCGCACGCCGCTGATCGCCCACCGGCCGGCACGTCCTGCCCGTGGCACGATCGTGCCGTGACAACGACGCCTGACCCTTCCGAGAACCCGTACCGCGTCCTGGTCCTGGCCGGGCGCGGCCGCTACGAGGACCCGTGGCACGACCACGCCGCGACCAGCCACCGTCTCGCGACGGTGCTGGACGAGCTGGAGCTCGGCGGTCGGACGACCGACGTCGTCGTGCGCTCCGTGTTCCCCGACGCGCTGGACGACCTCGACGAGGTCGACCTGCTCGTGGTCAACGCCGGCACCTCGTGGCCCGGCTTCCTCGAGGCCGGGATCGGGCCCGACGACGACGCGTGGGCGCCGTTCCACGAGCGGCTCGACCGCTGGGCGCGGGACGGCGGCGGCGTCCTCGCCGTGCACCAGGCGGCGAACACCTTCGGCGACGCCCCGGGCTGGGAGGAGATCGTCGGCGGCCGGTGGGTGCCCGGGACGTCGTACCACCCGCCGTTCGGCCGGGCCGAGATCACCCTGGCGACGGGCGGGCACCCGATCGTCGCCGGGGCGCCCGGGTCGGTGACGCTGGAGGACGAGCGGTACTGCGCGCTGCGGGTCGCCCCGTCGGTCCAGGTCCTGGGCTGGGTGCCCGACGACGACGGCGAGCCGCAGCCGGCGCTGTGGGCGACCGAGGAGCACGGGGGGCGCACGGTGTACTGCGGGCTCGGCCACGACGTGCGCGCCTACGACTCGCCGGAGTACGTGCGGCTGCTGCTCCGGGCCGCGACCTGGTTGCTCACGTGACGTTCGGCACGCTCGGCGGCCGCCCGCCCGTCGTGGGGCCTGCTGCGGCCTAGGCTGGTGGACATGCCATCCGCACCGGCCGTCCACGTGCTGCCGGTGCGCGCCCTGCTCGTCGGCGGCACGTCGCTCGCGATGGCCACCGCGGCCCATGCCGCGGCCGGGGGTGGGACGCCCCGCAGCGCGCTGGCCGTCGCGGTGCTCGTCGCCTCCGTGGTGCCCGTCGCCGTCGCGCTGGGCCGCGGCGCCCTGACGCTGCCCCGGCTCCTGCCCGTCCTCGGTCTGCTGCAGGCGCTCCTGCACGCCGAGCTGGCGATCCTGGCCACGCACGGCACGCACGGCGTGCCGTCCCCCGGAGTCGCGGCAGCGGCCGCCGGCCACGCGGCGCACGGAGTCGACCCCGTCGCGCTCGCACACCGGCTGGACGCGACCGCCGCCGCGGCCGGTGGCGGCCACGGTGGTGGGACGTTGATGACCGTGGCGCACGTCGTCGCGGTCGCGCTCGTCGCCGCCGTCCTCGCCTCCGGCGACCGGGCGGCGCGCTGGGTGGTCGCGTGGATGTCCGCGGTGGTCCTCCTGGTGCGACGCACCACCCTCCCTCTGCCGCGGTCCCGGGCCGCCGCCGTCGTCGTCGACCGGCTGGTCGGCGCGCGTGCCCTGGACCGGCTGATCGGTGCCGGGAGACGGTTCCGGGGCCCGCCGGGCCTCGTGTGCCCGAGCGCCCTGGCGACACCCTCGCCCGGCGCCGCCTGACCCGCTCCTCGTCCGGGGTGCGGGTCCTCCCGCCGTACCCCTCAGACACTGGAGCGATCCGTCATGCACACCTTCCTTCGCCGCGCCCTGGGCGCGGGCGCCACCGGCCTGCTCGGCCTCACCGTCGTCGTCGCCGGAGCGGGCGCCGCGTCCGCCCACGTCACCGTCGACCCCGCCGAGGCGGAGGCCGGCGGCTACACGCTGCTCACCTTCCGCGTGCCGAACGAGTCCGACACCGCCTCGACCACCCGGCTCGAGGTGGACCTGCCCACCGACACACCGTTCGCGCACGTCTCCGTCGAGCCCGTCCCCGGCTGGACGGCCACGGTCACCACGACCGAGCTCGACGAGGCGGTCACCGTGCACGGTGCCGAGATCAGCGAGGCGGTGGACTCCGTGACGTGGACGGCGGACGACGCCGACGCGGCGATCGCTCCCGGGGAGTTCCGCCGCTTCACCGTCTCGGCCGGACCCGTCCCGGACGCCGAGAGCATCGTCCTGCCCACCCACCAGACGTACTCCGACGGCGAGGTCGTCTCGTGGGAGGAGGTCGCGGAGGGCGACACCGAGCCCGAGCGGCCCGCACCCGTCCTGACCGTCGCCCCCGCGCAGGAGTCCGACGGCGGCACGCACGGCGGCGCGGCCGACGCGATCGCGCAGGGATCGGGCGAGACCGTGGACGCTGACGGACCGGAGGGCGGCGCCGGTCCGTGGCTCGGTGCCGTCGGGCTCGGCCTCGGCCTCGTCGGCGCGGTCACCGGCGTCGTCGCGCTGTCCCGCTCCCGTCGCGAGGGTTCGGCCCGATGAACGGGCGCCGGCCGGCACGGTGGGCGGCCGTCGCCGGTGCGGTCGTCGCGCTCGCGACGGCCGCACCGCCGGCCTCGGCCCACAACTACGTCGTGGGCACGGACCCCGAGGACGGGGCCACAGCGGCCGACCCGGTGACCGAGGTGTCGGTGACCTTCAACGACGTGCTGCTGGACATGGGTGGCGACTCGACGGTGGTCGACGTGACCGGGCCGGACGGCCGCCACTACGCGACCGCGTGCCCGGAGCTGACCGGAGAGGTCGTCTCCGTCCCGGTCGAGCTGGGCGGGGCGGGCGAGTACACGGTCGCCTGGCGGGTCGTCTCGGCCGACGGGCACCCGATCTCGGGTGACTTCGCGTTCGACCATGACCCGCCCGAGGGCGCGGAACCGGCGGCGGGGAGCACGGACGCGGCGTGCACGACGGCAGCCGCGGGCTCCGGGCCGAGCGGCTCCGGGTCGAGCAGCTCGGACGGCACGGCCGAGGCCGACGAGGCCGGAGCAACGCCGTCGGCCGGTGTCGCCGTGGTGGTCGCCCTCGGGACCGCGCTGCTCGGCGGCGCCGTCGTGCTCGTCGTCCTGCGCGCCGGGCGACGTCGGGCCGGTGAAGGCTCCGACGGCGGCCGCGACGTCGGACCGGACGGGGGGTCCCCGCCGGCGTGACACCGGCTCCGGGGGTCAGTCGTCCTTCAGGGGCGGGTGGCCCTCGGAGGCCTGCACGACGACGAACCCCTGGCCGCTCAGCCCGAGCTGGTAGGCCTCGCCGGACCCGCGGCCGATGAGGGCGCCCATCTTGGCGGTCTTGCGCACGGTGCTGGCCAGGGACGTCGACCACAGGACGGCGGACTGCATGTCCACGAAGGTGGGCTCGTCGACGTTCAGCACCACCGGGGTGCCGTAGGCCGTCACGGCGAGCGCCCCGGTGCCGGTGAACGTCGTGTTGAAGAGCCCGCCGGTCAGCATCGACGCGCCCTCGACGCGGTTGATGTCCCACGTCAGGGTGCTCTCGAACGCCAGGATGTTGTCTCCGCTGACGGTGACGCTCTCGTTCTCCAGGGACAGGACGAACACCTCGTCGGCGTCCTGGGCGAGGAACACGTCGCCGCGCCCGGAGACCTTCATGAGGGACATGCCCTCGCCGGTGAAGGCCTTCTTGAACAGCTTGGTCATGGACCCGCTGCCCTCGTAGGAGAAGTCGACGTCGCCCTGGTAGGCGACCATCGAGCCCTGCTTGGCGTAGAAGTACCCGCCGGAGCCCGTCAGGTCGACCTTGAGCATGTCCTTGTTCGCGAGCTGGAAGCTGCCGGGCTCGCCCTCGGGTTCGGTGTGCTGGAACAGGTGTGAGCGCATGGCCCCATCCTGCGGCATCCCAGTCAACACCTCGCGGCGATCGATCAACTCCGCCCGCACGGACCGACGCAGCATGGTCGGGTGACCACCTCGACAGACACGACCCCCACCGTCCCCGTGACCGGCCGGGCGACCTGGACGCCCGTCCTGGCGCTGGCCGCCGGCATCACGATGCTGGTCGCCAGCGAGTTCCTGCCCGCCGGCGTGCTGCCCGGCCTGGCCGCCGACCTCGGCGTCACCGAGGGCACGGCCGGGCTGGCCGTCGCGGCGACCGCCGTCGCGGGACTCCTGACCGCCCCCACGATCGCCGTGGTGCTGCCCCGGACCGACCGTCGTACCGTGCTGGTCGCGCTGCTGGCGATCGGTGCGGTGGCCAACCTGGTCGTCGCCGTGGCGCCCGTGTTCGCCGTGCTCCTGGTCGGTCGGTTGCTGCTGGGCGTGGCCGTCGCCGGCTACTGGGCGTTCGCGTTCGCCGCGGGGATCCGTGCGGTGCCGGGCCGTGCCGCCACCGTCTCGACGACGCTGGCCATGGGGGTCAGCATCGCCACGATCGCCGGGGTACCGCTGGGCTCGCTGCTCGGCGACCTGTTCGGCTGGCGGGTCGTGTTCGGGCTGGCCGCGGCGCTCACCGCCGCGACCGCCGCCGCCGTGTGGTTCGTCATGCCCGGCGTGCCCGCACAGCCGGGCGCCGGGCTGGCGATGCTGCGGCAGGCCCTCACCCATCGGCGGCTCATGCTCGGCATCACGTTCCTGTTCGTGGCGGTGCTGGGCAACTTCGTCGCGTACCCCTTCATCCGCCTGGCGATCGAGCGGGTGGACGCCTCGGTGGTCGCGCTGCTGCTGCTCCTGTGGGGGCTCGGCGGGCTGGGCGGCAACCTGACCGCGGGGTCGCTGTCCCGCCGTCTGCGCCTGGCCACGACGCTCGGGCCGGCACTGTTCGGGCTGGCGCTGGTGACGCTGGCCGGTGCCGGGTCGCTGTGGGTCGTGGTGCCCGCGATCGTCCTGTGGGGCTTCGGGATGAACATGGTGCCGGTGTCGACCCAGCTCTGGGTCACGACGGCGGAGCCGCAGCGCACCGAGTCGGCGCTCGCGCTCCAGGTCACCGCCTTCCAGGCGGCGATCATGCTCGGCTCGGTGCTAGGCGGCCGGCTCCTCGACGAGGCAGGCCTCACGCCGGTGCTGCTCGTGGGCGCGGTGCTCGCGCTGGTCGGGGCCGCGGGCTTCGCCGGCCTGCGGGCGCGGGTGTGAGCCGGCGCGCCAGCACCGTGGCGTCACGCCGTGCACGCTGGTGAAGGCGCGGCTGAACGCGGCGACGGACCCGTAGCCGACGGCGAACGCGACGTGGGTGACCGAGTGGTCGTCGTCGGCGAGGAGCTCGCGGGCACGGTGCATGCGGGCCTCACGCACGAACTGCAGGGGACTGGTCCCGAGGGCCGTGCGGAACCGTTCGCCGAGGCCGGACCGGCTCAGGTGCGCCAGCCGGGCGAGCTCGTCGAGGGTCCACGGGTGGGCGGGGTCGTCGGAGACGGCGGACACGACCCGGGCCAGCTCGGGGGCGACGGCGTCCGGGGCGTCGGGTTCGTCCAGTTGCTCGAGCCACTGCTTGCGCATCGCCGCGGCGATCAGCTCGCCGTAGCCGGCCGCGAAGTGCCGTAGCACGTACGCCGTCGACACCGGGCAGATCTCCACGAGCGCGGTGACCCCACGGTTCGCGGTGGCGAAACCGTGCGCGACGAACCGGTCGGGCACGGGCGGTTCGCCACCGGCCTGCCGCACGGACGCGAGGACGAGGCGCACCGGCGTCGTCGCTGCGACACGGTAGGCGTGCGCACGGCCCAGGAAGATCGCGTCCCCGGAGGTGAGCGTGTCGGTGGCCTGCCACGACTCCACGGCGAGCTCGCCGTCGAGCAGGAGCAGCCAGGCCGAGGGACCGGGCAGGTGGACGGGCCCGCCCGCCGCGACGGTCTCGATGCTCGACCCGGTCAGCTCCCAGCGGGCGACGCTGGCGACGACGGCCTCGACCGTGTCAGCACGTGCGTCCCGCGGGGCGGGTTCCAGGGCGACCATGCACAGGACAGCGCGGTCGGTGGCGCGACTATTCCGTCAGGCGCCGGCGAACCCGGTCTGCCGCCAGGCCTCGTAGACCGCGATGGAGGCGGCGTTGGTGAGGTTGAGCGAACGCCGTCCGGCGAGCATCGGGATGCGCAGCTGGTCGGTGATCCGCGGGTGCGCCAGGACCTCGTCGGGCAGCCCGGTGGGTTCCGGACCGAACAGCAGCACGTCGCCGGGGGCGTAGGTGACCGAGGTGTACGACGTCGTCGCGTGCGTCGTGAAGGCGAAGACCCGGGCGTCGGGGAGACGGTCCAGCACGGCGTCGAGCGAGGGGTGCACGTCCATGACCGCGAGGTCGTGGTAGTCGAGGCCGGCGCGCCTCAGCTTCGCCTCCGACAGGTCGAAGCCGAGGGGTTCGACCAGGTGCAGACGGGCGCCCGTGACGGCGGCGAGCCGGATCGCGGACCCGGTGTTGCCCGGGATGCGCGGCTCGAAGTAGACGATGTGGGCGAACGGGGACGGCTGGGGCACGCCGACGATTCTCCCACCTCGGACCGACCCCGAGCCTGGGAGAGCGCGTCTGGACCGTCGCCCCTAGTGTCGAAGGATGGAACCAGTACCTGCACAGATGAAAGCGGTCCAGCTGGTCGGCCACGGCGGTCTGGAGCAGCTCGTCTACCGTGAGGTCCCCACCCCCGCCCCGGCGGCCGGCGAGGTGCTGATCGACGTGCACGCCTGCGGCATGAACAACACGGACGTGTGGGTCCGCGAGGGTGCCTACGGCTCCGAGACCGACGCGGCGGAGGTGTCCACGTGGCGGCGTGGCCGGTCCACGCTCGAGTTCCCCCGCATCCAGGGCACCGACACCGTCGGGGTGATCGCCGCCGTCGGCGACGGGGTTCCGGCCGAGCGCGTCGGTGAACGCGTCATGGTCGACTTCTCGATCTACAACAGGCCCGAGGGGGACGACTCGCTGGCCGACATCGACTACATCGGCCACGGCCGCGACGGCGGGTACGCCGAGTACGTGGCGGTCCCCGCGGAGAACGCCTACGAGATCACCGCCGACCTCACCGACGCCGAGCTGGCCACGTTCTGCTGCGCCTACCTCACCGCGGAGCAGATGCTCGACCGCTCGCGGCTGGCCGAGGGTGAACGGATCCTCGTCACCGGCGCCTCCGGCGGTGTCGGGTCGGCGATCGTCCAGCTCGCCCGGGTCCGTGGCGCGATCCCGTACGCAGTGACCAGCGCCGGCAAGGAGGACGCGCTGCGGGAGATCGGCGCGGAGGACACGATCCTGCGGGACACCGACGACCTGGTCGCGGAGACCGAGCGGGTCGTGGGCGCGCCGGTGGACGTTGTCGCGGACCTCGTCGCCGGCCCGATGTTCAACGACCTCCTGCGGATCCTGCGCCCCGAGGGCCGCTACAGCACCGCGGGCGCCATCGGCGGGCCGGTGGTGGACCTCGACCTGCGGACGATGTACCTCAAGCAGCTCGAGCTCCACGGGTCGTCGCAGGGGACGCGGACGGCGTTCCGTCGCCTGGTCCGGTACATCTCGGACGGCGAGATCAGGCCGTTGCTGGACCGGACCTTCCGGCTGTCCGACTTCCACGACGCCCAGCGCACCTTCATGAGCAAGACCTACATCGGCAAGCTGGTCGTGGTCCCGGACCGGCACTGGGACACCGTGGGAGCCTCCTATGCATCGTGAGCGCACGCTGCACCTCATCGACACCCAGTCCGGCGGGGACGTCAGCCGGATCGTCATGGAGGGCGTCGAGCTCATCCCGGGGACGACGGTGCTGGAGAAGGCCCGCTACCTGGAGCGTGAGGGCGACGGTCTGCGGCGCCTGCTGCTCTCGGAGCCCTACGGCGACCCCGCGATGTCCGTCGACCTCATCGTGGAACCGAGCCACCCCGAGGCGGAGGCCGGCTACATCATCATGGAGGCGATGGGCTACCCGCTGTACTCGGGCTCCAACACCATCTGCACGGCGACGGCCCTGCTGACCAGCGGCACGATCCCGATGCGCGTGGACGACGGCCTCCAGAGCGTGGTGCTGGAGTCGCCCGCCGGGCTCGCGCGCATCACGGCGCGGATCACGAACGGTCGCGTCGCCTCGATCACGACCCAGGGCGAGCCCGCCTACGTGGCCGAGGAGGGACTCGTCGTCGACGTGCCCCACTATGGCGAGGTGCACTTCGACCTCGTCTGGAGCGGTGCGTACTACGCGATGATCGACGCCGCCGCACACGGGTTCACCATCAACGCCGAGGAGCAGATCGCGTTGACGGCCTTCGGCGACGCCTTCGTGCGCGCCGCCCGCCCCGGTCTGCTGGAGGAGCACCCCGAGCTCGGCAACGTCGGTCCGCTGCCGTTCGCGCACTTCATGGGACCGGTGCGGGGGGCCGGACCCGGCCATCTGGAGTCGCCGTCCGCGACCTACGTCCACCCCGGTGTGATCTGCCGCAGCCCGACCGGTACCGGCACGTCGGCCCGGCTGGCCCTGATGGCCCAGCGCGGCGAGATCGCCGAGGGCGACGCGCTGGAGACGATCTCCCCGCGCGGCAGCCGGTTCGTCGGCACCGTCCTGGGGGAGGCGAAGGTCGGCGCCTACCGTGCCCTGCACTCGACCATCACCGGCTCGGCCCGGCTGCTGGCGCACTCGCAGATCACGGTGGACCTGGACGACCCGCTGGTGGACGCCTCCGACCTGGAGCACGTGCTCGCGGTGCAGCCGGCGTAGTCCTTGGTTCGCTTCCCCGTCGCTGAGGGGAACCGAGGACTACGTCGAGGTATCCTCCTCGCATGACGAGGCGCACGGACTGGTGGCGGCTGCAGCTGCAGCCGTGACCTGACGCGCCCCGCGCCGAACCCGAGTCCCGAGCTGCTTGCCGCAGCCCGGGACTCGTCGCGTTCGTGCCGACGTCGGGCACCGGTGGGCGGCGACCATCGCAGGAGGCCCACCATGACCGCCACCACCAGCACCCCGACCGTCCCTGCCCCCGACGGCGAGAGCGCGCCCGACGGCGAGACCCCCTCCGTGCGCGCCGCTCGCACGCGCACCGCCGAGATCGAGGAGCGCATCGCCCGGGACCCGAGCATGTTCCGTGTCCTCACCGGTGACCGGCCGACCGGTGCCCTGCACCTGGGTCACTACCTCGGCACCCTGGCCAACCGGGTGCGGCTGCAGGACGCGGGCGTCGACGTCGTCCTCGTCGTCGCCGACTACCAGGTGCTCACCGACCGCGACGAGACGGGCGACCTGCCTGCCGTCGTGCGCGAGGTGGTGCTGGACTACCTCGCGGCCGGCATCGACCCCGCCCGCACCACCGTTTTCGCCCACTCGGCGGTGGCCGCTCTGCACCAGCTCATGCTGCCGTTCCTGTCCCTCGTCACCGTGGCCGAGCTGGAGCGGAACCCGACGGTGAAGGCCGAGTCGGTGGACGCGGCCGGCCTGCAGGGGCGGAGCATGTCGGGCCTGCTGCTCACCTATCCGGTGCACCAGGCGGCGGACATCCTGGCCGTGCACGGCAACCTCGTGCCGGTGGGTACCGACCAGCTGCCCCATCTCGAGACGACGAGGATCGTCGCGCGGCGCTTCAACCAGCGGTTCAGCGCGGCGCAGCCGTACTTCGCCGAGCCGGAGGCACTGCTGGCCGACACCCCGACGGTGCTGGGGAGCGACGGCGCCAAGATGTCGAAGTCGCGGGGCAACGTGCTCGAGCTGCGGGCCGACGAGGACGCGACCGCCGCCTACTTCCGGCGCGCGCGGACCGACTCGCAGCGGCACATCACGTTCGACCCGGAGTCTCGGCCGGAGGTCGCGAACCTGCTGCGTATCGGGGCGCGGTTCGCCGGGACGACGCCGGAGGCCCTCGCCCAGTCTGTCGGCGCGGCGGGCGCGGGCCGCCTCAAGGAGGTCGTCACGGAGGCGGTGGTCGAGGGGCTGCGACCGGTCCGCGCCCGACGGCGGTCGCTGGCGGCCGAGGGAGCCGCCGTCGTCGGCGAGGTGCTGGCGCGGGGGACGGCGCGGGCCACCGTGCTGGCCGAGGGCACCCTCGCGGACGTGCGCGAGCTCATGGCCACGGTCTACTCGTGACCTCTGCCCGGAGGCCGTGCTGCCGATGTCGGTCGTCCGTGTCGAGGTCGGCAGTCCGGACTGCCGACCTCGACACGGACGACCGACATCGGCACGACGTCACGGGTCAGCGGAGCCGGTCGGTGAGCCGGTCGAGCTGGTCACGCAGACCCTGCGGGACACGGTCCCCGAACGTGTCGAAGAACTCCGCCGTCAGTCCGGCCTCGGCGAGCCACGCCTCCGTGGGCACGTCGAAGAGGGCGGCCAGGTCGTCGTCGGAGAGTTCGAGCCCATCGACGTCGAGCGCCCCCGGAGCGGGGAGCAGCCCGACGGGCGACGTGACCGCGCCGGAGTCGGTGCGCACGCCCCGGGACCGGTCGATCTGCTCGGTGATCCACTTGACCACGCGGGAGTTCTCCCCGAACCCGGGCCAGATGAACGAACCATCGGCGTCCTTGCGGAACCAGTTGACCTGGAAGACCTTCGGCCGGTGCTCGGAAGACAGTCCGCTGCCCACCCGCAGCCAGTGCGACCAGTGGTCGGCCATGTTGTAGCCGCAGAACGGCAGCATGGCGAAGGGGTCGCGACGCAGCTCGCCGACGGCACCCTCGGCTGCCGCCGTGCGCTCGGAGCTGATCGTGGCTCCCATGAAAACGCCGTGCTCCCAGCTCGTCGCCTGTGCGACCAGCGGCACGTTCGACGCCCGGCGGCCCCCGAAGACGATCGCGTCCACCGGGACGCCCGCCGGGTCCTCCCACCCGTCCGCGATGGACGGGCACTGCGCGGCGGCCACCGTGAAGCGCGAGTTCGGGTGCGCGGCCGGGGTCTCGGCGTCCGGCGTCCAGTCGTTTCCCTGCCAGTCGATCAGGTGCTCCGGCGGCTCCGGGGTGAGGCCCTCCCACCACACGTCGCCGTCGTCGGTCAGGGCGACGTTGGTGAAGATGACGTCGTGGGTGAGGGTGTCGATGGCGGTCGGGTTGGTCTGGACGCCGGTGCCGGGCGCGACACCGAAGAACCCGGCCTCGGGGTTGATGGCCCGCAGCGTGCCGTCCGGCCCCGGGCGCATCCACACGATGTCGTCGCCGAGCGTCTCGACCTTCCAGCCGGGGACGGTCGGGCGCAGCATCGCCAGGTTCGTCTTGCCGCAGGCGCTGGGGAACGCCGCCGCGAGGTGGTACTGGCGCTGCTCGGGGGACGTCACGCGGATCAGCAGCATGTGCTCGGCGAGCCAGCCCTCGTCGCGGGCCATCGCCGAGGCGATCCGCAGGGCGAAGCACTTCTTGCCGAGCAGGGCGTTGCCGCCGTACCCGGACCCGTAGGACCAGATCTCCCGCGTCTCGGGGTAGTGGACGATGTACTTGGTGTCGTTGCACGGCCAGGCGACGTCCTCGGTCCGCTCGCCGTGCTCGTCCACGAGCGGGGCTCCCACGGAGTGCACGGCGGGCACCCACTGCTGCCCGCGGTCGACGAGGTCGAGCACCTCGCTCGAGACGCGGGTCATGACGTGCATCGAGACGACCACGTAGGGCGAGTCGGTGATCTCGACGCCGACCTGGGAGATCGGCCCGCCGACCGGTCCCATGGAGAACGGCACGACGTACATGGTGCGGCCCCGCATCGACCCGGCGAAGACGCCGTCCAGCTCCTCGCGCATCGCGGCGGGGTCGTGCCAGTTGTTGGTGGGACCGGCGTCGTCCTCGTGCTCGGAGCAGATGAACGTGCGGGACTCGACCCGGGCCACGTCGGAGGGGTTCGACCGGGCGAGGTAGGAGTTCGGCCGCTTGACCGGGTCGAGGGGGGTGAGGGTGCCGGCCTGCACCATGAGGTCGATCAGCCGCTGCTTCTCCGCGGCGGACCCGTCGCACCAGACGACGTCGTCGGGCTGGGTGAGCTCGGCGATCTCGCTCACCCAGGCGCGCACGTCGCGGACCGGTGCGGGGTCCGACGGCGTGGCGACGGCCGCGGGGAAACCTGCGGCGTCGGTGCGGTCCAGGAGGTCGGGGGCGATCTCCGCGAGGGCGAGGCGGGTCCGGCGCGGGTTGGCGGTGAACGTCATGGGTGCTCCCTGGGTCGAGGCTGGTCCTGCCGTGGTGTGCCCAGCGGCGGGCTCCCGTTCTCAGCCTGACCCGCGTTATCGCCGTCTTTCCACTGGGGCGGCCGCGAAGATTGGCGAATCTTCACGTACGGTGAATCCATGGCCACGACGACGCCGTCCGACGCCCCGGACCTCATCACCCTGGGCCGCCGTATCCGGCACGCCCGCACCGCCCGGGGTCTCACGCTGGACGCTCTCGGGAAGGCCGTGGACTGTGCACCGAGCCTGCTGTCCCTCATCGAGAACGGCCGGCGCGAGCCCCGGCTCTCCCTGCTGCGTGCGCTCGCCGAGGCGCTGGACGTGGCGCTGCCCGACCTCCTCGCGGACGAGCCGCCGTCGCGTCGCGCCGCGCTCGAGATCGCGCTCGAGCGCGCTCAGCGCGGGCCCTTGTTCGCTGCGCTCGGGCTGCCGCCGATCAGGCCGAGCCAGAAGCTGCCCGTCCCGGTGCTCGAGCAGCTCGTCGGGCTGCACGCCGAGATCGCGCGGCGCGAGGAGGAGGCCATCGCCACGCCCGAGGAGGCCCGGCGGGCCAACACCGTCCTGCGGACCGAGCGCCAGGAGCGCGACAACCACATGCCGCAGATCGAGGCGCTCGCCCATGACATGACGCGCCGCGCGGGATACACCGGCGGCGCGCTGACGCACCGGACCGTGGCGCGCATCGCCGAGGACCTGGGCCTGACGATCCTGCACGTCGACGACCTGCCGCGCTCGGCGCGCTCGGTGACCGACTGGAAGAACGGCCGCATCTACCTGCCGCCCGCCTCCATCCCGGGCGGGCACGGGCTGCGGTCGCTGGCGCTGCAGGCGATCGGGCACCGGGTGCTCGGCCACGAGCGCCCGCGCTCCTACGGCGAGTTCCTGCGCCAGCGCGTCGAGATCACCTACTTCGCGGCGGCCTGCCTGATCCCGGAGCCCACGGCCGTCGAGTTCCTGTCCCAGCGCAAGCGGGAGAAGGACCTCGCGGTGGAGGACTTCCGGGACGCGTTCGGCGTCACCCACGAGGCCGCCGCCATGCGGCTGACCAACCTCGCCACGGTGCACCTGGGCATCCCGCTGCACTTCCTGCGCGTCGGGGACGACGGCGCCCTCTTCCGCGGGTACGCGAACGACGGCATCCCGCTGCCGCAGGACGTCACCGGTGCCATCGAAGGTCAGCTCGTGTGCCGGTGGTGGCCGGCGCGGGAGGCGTTCCGCCGACGTGACCGGGCCACGGAGTCCTACCAGTACACCGACACCCCGGCCGGGACGTTCTGGGACTCGGTGCAGACCGGCACGGCCGCGGACGGCCGGCAGTTCTCCATCACCGTTGGCGTGCCGTACGCGCACGCCAAGTGGTTCCGCGGGCGCGACACCCAGGTGCGCCACACCTCGACCTGCCCGGACCCGTCCTGCTGCCAGCGGCCGCCGTCGGACCTCACCGAACGCTGGCAGGCGCACTCGTGGCCGAGCGCGCGCATGCACCAGCAGGTGCTCGCCGCGCTGCCGCGCGGCGTCTTCCCCGGGGTGGACGACACGGACGTCTACCGCTTCCTGGAGCGTCACGCTCCCGACGACGGCGCCGAGATCGCCCCGGAAGGCCCGGGTCGATGAGCACGCTGCTCGTCCGGACCGCGCTGCTGCCCGGCGCGCCGGCGAGCGCGAGCCGTGCGCAGCGCCGGACGGCGTTGCTGAAGGACGCGCTCGGCGCCGTCGGAGTCGACCTCGGGGGCGAGGCCGGTGACCTGCGGCGACGGTGTCTCGCCTGCGGCGGCACCGACCACGGCAAGCCCGAGCTCCCCGCGGCGCTGGCCGCGGGCTGGCACCTCGGCGTGGCACGCACGCCGACACAGCTCGCCGTGGCGGTGTCCGACTCCGGACCGTGCGGCGTCGACGTCGAGGAGGTCGACGCCGTCGCCCGGGCACCCGTCGCACGGGTGCTGCTCGCGGCGGAAGAGCCGGGCCACGACGGCGGCGCGGACCTCGCGTCGACGGCGCGGCTCGCGCGCACCTGGGTCCGCAAGGAGGCGCTCCTCAAGGCGACGGGCCACGGGCTGGGCGTCGAAACCGCGCTCCTGGTCCTCGGTGCGGCGCAGGACCCGCCCCGGGTCGCCCGTTGGGACGGCCCGGGCCCGCCCCGGTGCCGACGGCGTGGCACGAGGAGGATCTGCCCGCGACCGACGGGGCGCCTCGCGCTCTGCTCAGTGCCGTCGCGCTGCGCGCTCCCTGAGGTCGGCGCCCCGCACCGGCGACGGGTCACGCGACGGCAGCTCCGGCAGCTCGGCGTCCTCGAGCCACCGGTCAAGGAGCGCGTCGAGGCCGTCCGCGGCCACCGCCACCTCGACCACGAGCGACCGCAGGTCCGCCGTCGTGGCATGGCCGTGCCGGTAGCGGGCGGTCCAGGTGCGCAGGAGGTCGAAGAACGTGTCGTCGCCGAGCGTCAGCCGCAGGGCGTGCAGGGTCAGGGCGCCGCGCTTGTCGAGCCAGTCGTCGAACATCAGGGCCGGTCCCGGGTCGGCCACCACCAGGTCCTCGTCGAGCGTGGCCAGCCGGCCGTGGTGCTCGCGGGCGAGCTCGTCCGCCGTCGGGCCGCCCGAGGCCTCGGACCACAGCCACTCCGCCTAGCAGGCGAACCCCTCGTTGAGCCAGATGTCGCACCAGGCCCGCACCGAGACGCTGTTCCCGAGCCACTGGTGGGCGAGCTCGTGGGCGACGAGCCGGTCCGAACCCCGGCTGCCGTCCAGGTGGTTGGCGCCGAACACGGAGGCGCCGTGCGCCTCGAGCGGGATCTCGAGCTCGTCGGAGGTGACCACGATGGTGTACTCCGCGAACGGGTAGGGGCCGAACAGTCCTTCGACCAGCGAGAGGAGCTCGTCGTGCCGCTCGAGGTCGTGGGCCACCGCGCCCGTGCGCCGCAGTGGGTGTGCCGCCAGAGGTGCTCATCGACGCCGACCGTGGTCACGCCGTCGAACCGGGCGTCGTCGTGATCGGCACCCGGCGTCCTTCGGCCAGGACGGCGTCGTTGGCGGTGTGCCACGACCCTGCCAGGGCTTCGGCTACCCGTGCGACCGTCAGATGGTGTGTCACCAGGGCGACCAGGGCGACCAGGGCGACCAGGGCCCGGCGCACCGCCGCCCTTGAGAGCTTCGCCCGCGGCTCGGCCGCGGCCGAGGTCTCCTGGCGCCACACCCGCCGGCAGTCCTCGCAGCGGTAGCGGCGCACCCGCACCAGCAGGGTCGGCGGCCGCCTCCGGAACGGTTCGTGCGCCAGCCGCCGAGACACCGTTCCCCGCGGTGTGCCCTCGGCGCCGCACCCACGGCAGAACGCATCGTCGTCGCGCGCCATGACTTGGCACTCGAGCACCGCGCGGCCCGGCTCCAGGCGCTGCCCGAGCACGACGAGACCGAGCTCGTCGAGGCGGCAGAACGTCGTCAGGTCAGGTGTGCAGAAGGTAGCGTCGTCCACGTCGAGGTCTTCCGGATGGGCAGTGTGAGAACTTCCATCCTGGGGGACCTCGACCCGTCCCCGGCCAGTTCAGCCAGCCTGCGCTACGCCCTCGTCTGCGTTGAGCCCGAAGAGTGTGCTAGACGGCCTTGGACTCACAGGCGTGGCGTCCGCGCCGCGACCACGACCACCAGGTCGCGCGGGCGCCCGGCGAGGACCGGAGTTGGTTCGGGACCCGCCGGTCCGCGCGCACGAGCGCTGCGGGGTGGATTCGTCATCTCGTCTCGATTCGCGACAGTGTCGTCGAGGAAGCCAACGAGCGAATTTCGGCTATCACCCGCAATCGCAGCGGCGCCCCCGAATGCTCGACAGCATTCGGGGGGCGCCGCTGCGATTGCGGGTGGGTGGGGGGCGTTCAGTTAGTCAACTCGATGTCCTGGTACACCCAGTTGAGATGAGACGGCCCCTATCGAGGAAAGCGCCCAGGATTCCCTGGTTGCTTGCTAGATCAGGGGTTGCATGCCGACGCGACGAGCTTCGGCAATGAAACGACCGGACGCCAGCTCTCGAGGTTCCAGGTGCTCTTCGCTCGGGCGACGCCGGACATGGGGTGGCAAACATACTGCTGGTACATGCTTGCGTAGTTCCACACGCCCTTGCGCTTGGCTTCAGCCCAACCCCAATTCTCGTGAATCGCGGTGGGTGCGACGCGCCCGTAGGCCGATGGCTTGACCTTGAAGCGCGCACCACTCGAGGTGTTGACCTTTTGGACGCTCGCGATCAAGTCCGATACGGCCATGACATCCACATCAAGTGGGTAGGCCGCCTCTGTGGGATCGTTCAGGCGCACGGTCACGTTCTCGCCGTCCGCCACTGCCGAGGCCTCGATCGACTGCCCGGAAGCGTCGGTGACCTCGGGGAGTACGATGAAGAGGTAGGCGCCGTCGGCGTCGAGCGCGACGATCCCCCCGTCGTTGCCCTCGATAAACTGGCCGCCACTCAGGTCGAACTCGGCGGAAACGGGCTGCTCGTCGTTGCCGGCCACCTTGCTGGCGCGCACACCGTCGTAGCCGTCGAGATCCGTGATGGACAAGCTGGTCGACTCGACCTTGACGGTCGTGAGCTGCGCGGAACGGAATTCATCGTCGGATGCCGATTCAGAGGCAGACGCGGCTGTCGCCGAGGACGCGACGACAAGGGTGACGGCGGCAGTGATCGCGGCCGTTCGGGAACTGCTTCTCACAAACTCTCCTTCGAGTGATCTGCGTCGTGACCGAATGGGATCGGTCCCGGTCTCGTCGACCGTACGGGCGACGGGCAAAGTGCGCAAGTCGTGTGAATGGTGCGTGGAAGCTAGGCTTGCCGTACATGATCGGAGTATGTTGGCCGCGACCGCATGACAGACGTTGTGCCGAGTGAAGAGGAGAGTTGAATGAGTTCAATCGATGCAAAGCTGGCGACCGTCTCCCGGTTCTTTGTTGGGGCCGCTGGAGTCGTGCTGTTCGTAGCCAGCGCCTATACCGGATACATCGAGGGCGTTCGCGCCGACGAAGGGCTGCCAACATCGGGGATACTGCCAGCAGAGATCGCCGGGTTCGTCCTCGGGCCCCTACTCGTGGTCGCCGCTGTCGTCCTCGCGGTCCTGACGCGTCGAACGAGGCACAGTCCAGGTCAGCACGTCGGTGCCGCGGCGTCGCAGTAGATCGTCGGTGGCCCCACCCTGCTACAGGGTGGGGCCACGTTTGGCCTGTCGCGTGCAGCGTGGCGCCTGTTCGTCATCTTCTACACCTTCCTGAGGTATGCGTGCCGCGGCACCGGCTGATCCGGGCCGCCGTGATGTTCATTGCCGCCGCCGCCTCGATTGCCACATGTGACCGGCCAGCGTTATCGGTTCGTTACCTACAGTCATGCGTCGGCTTGTCGCGTTGGAGTCTGCCCACTGCGACACTCCGGTCACCCGGGCGCGCACCCCAGCGGTCAGCGGTCGGCTACGCCCGCGTGTCGAGCACCGACCAGAACCTCGCCCGCCAGATCGAGGCGCTCGGCAGCGTCGACCGGCTGTTCACCGAGAAGCAGTCCGGCGCCCAGCGGACCGGGCGCACCGAGCTGGCCGGGATGTCTCCTCAGCCCGGGCCGGTGACACGTGCTGGTGTCCTCCATGGACCGGCTTGCGCGTTCGATGGTCGACCTGAACCGGATCGCCTCCGAGCTCGTGGCCAAGAGCGTCGTGGTCGAGTTCGTCGCCGAGCGCGTCACTTTTCGCCCCGGCGCCACCGACGCGTTCGCCGAGTTCCAGCTCAACATCATGGCCTCGTTCGCCCAGCTCGAGCGCGCCATCGCCAAGGAGTGCCAGGCCGACGGCATCGCGGCGGCCAAGGCGCGCGGGGTCTACACCGGCCGTGCCCGCAAGCTGGACGCCACCCAGCTCGCCCAGGCGCGCGACCAGATTGCCGCCGGCGTGCCGAAGGCGCAGGTCGCTCGCCAGCTCGAGGTCGACCGCACCACCTTGTGTCGCACGCTGGCACGGGCCACGCCGCGGCCTCGCGGTCAGCTCGATGTCCTCGCGATCTCACCGAACAGGCTCGCACCGTCTGCGCAACAGGCGCAGGGGCGACCTGGACGCTGACACCGCGGGTTGAGTGCGCTGGCGCCCGGCCCTCGGCGGTCGACCAGGTCGCGGCATCGTTGCACCGCGCCATCGGTAGTGCCCTCGGTGGCGGAGATGCTGGCGCCGCGCGCGCTCCTGGACGAGCCTCGGTGGGATCGAAGGCCCGGCCGGACAGGGGTCGTCGGCAAATCAGTGGGGAGTCCGGCCCTTCTCTTCGGGCTCGGCGAGCGGGCCGCCGCGGGCGTCGAGGCGGTCCAGCAACTTCGTGAACACGTCGCCGGCGCGCAGGCCGTCGTGCTCGAACTCGTTGGTGACCCACGCACGGGCGTTGCCGACGCGGGCGGCGGTGTCCAGGGACAGGCCGGCGTCGACGAACATGTCGTCGTGGTAGACAGCTGCCTCGAGCGGCACCTCGTTCGCGGCGAGCACGTCGAGGTCGTAGAGGTTGCGCCAGTCGTCGCGTGCCGCGAGCGCCTCCGCGGCCGCGCGGAACGGACGCAGGGCGGCGACCTGGTCGAACATCCAGGGGTAGATCATCTCGCCGGTGAACAGCAGCGGCCGGGCGTCCGTGGCGAAGGTGGGATCGCCGTCGCGCACGCGCTGCGCGGCCCATGCCGTCGGACCGGTGCCCGCCTGGGCGTAGATCGACTCGTGCAGCACCGCGTAGAGGGGGTTGGTGGCGAACCCGGTGGCGGACTCCACCTCGGCGAGGAACGTGTCGGTGAGGGTGTCGCCGGCGCCCGGTGCGGACAGGTCGTCGAACGCCTCGTCGACGATCCAGTGGACGCGCTCGAAACCGGGCCCCATCCCGAACGCCATGCCGAGGGACTGGAAGCGCTCGACGCTCAGCAGGTCTCCGCCCGGCAGGCGCACGTCGCCGACGGCGATCCGGTCCGCGATCCGGCCGATCCGTTCGACGTCCTGCGGGTACCGCTCCCGGTAGAGCGCGTTCTTGGCGACGACGCGCGCTTGCGTGCGTCCGTAGACGTCGTCCGCGCTCGCGGTCAGCCCGGCCAGCCCGCCGGTGACGTACGACGCCGCCACGCCCTCCGGTGCGAGGGACAGGTAGGTGAGGGTGAGGAACCCGCCGTAGGACTGGCCGAGCGTGGACCAGCGTCGTCCGTCGTAGACCTCGCGGCGCACGTGCTCCGCGTCCAGCACGATCGAGTCCGCGCGGAAGTGGCTCAGGTGCTCCGCCTGGGTGTCCGCGTCCCCGAGCGCCTGCAGCGCCGCGGCACGCACCGCTGTCGACCGTCCGGTGCCGCGCTGGTCCAGCAGGACGACGCGGAACCGTTCGAGGGCCTTGCCGAGCCAGCCGTCGGGGCCGGTGGGGCGTGGCCCCTTGCCGCCGGGGCCGCCCTGGAGGAAGACCAGCAGCGGCAGGTCGTCCCCATGGCGCTGCGGGGCGACCACCTCGCGCACGAACAGCGAGAGGGTGCGGTCGTCGTCGGGGTCCGCCCAGTCGAGCGGGACCGTGAGGGTGCGGTCGGTGACGTGGGCGCCGGGGATGGTGTACTCGGAGGTCGAGGTGATGGCCACGGAAGCAGCCTATGCGGCTCGGCGTTGCATTCATGGAGTAGTCACTCCAATAATGAGGTCATGGCACCGACCGAGCTGCGCCAGCACCGCGCCGTCCCCGTCCTCCTGGGCCTCGCGGTCCTCGTGCTCGGGGTGGTGCTCGGGTTCGCGCTGCCACCGTTCGCACGCTGGCTGCAGGACGTCCTCGAGAGCACGCCGCTGCCCGTCCACGGCGCCGTCGGGCTGGTCGCCGACCTGTCGCCGGCCTGGTCGGTGTCGATCCTCTCGGTGCTCGGGCTCGTCGGGGGTGTGCTTCTCGCGCTGATGGCCGAGGGGGAGGCTCTGCGGCTGACGGTCGCCGCCGACCACGTCGAGCACCGCACCGACGACCGCGAGGGCTGGGTCGAGCGCGACCGCGTCACGGCCGTCCACCGCGACGGGAAGGATCTCGTGTTCCTCGGCGCGGGCGGCCGGCCCCTGGTCCGGATGGCTGCGGACAGCCTGGACGCGTCGACGCTCGCGAGCACCCTGCGCCGGCACGGCTGGCCGTGGCACGACACGGACCCGTACGAGGACGACTTCTCGCCCTGGGTCCACGGCCGCCCGGGTTTCGACGACGCCGAGCAGAGGCTGCTGCGCCAACGGCTCGACGAGCGCAAGGACGCCGCCGCCGTCGTCCGTCTGAACGACGAGCTCGCCACGGTCGGGCTGGCAGTGCGCGAGCGTGACGGCCGGCTGCAGGTCCGCCGTTGCGCAGCGGCCGAGGGTAGAGAGCCGGGCCGTGGCGCGTCCCGTTGATCCCGAGCGCCACGCGGCCCGTCGTCTCCAGATCATCGACGCCGGGCTGACGGTCTTCGCCGAGCGTGGGTACGACGGCGCCACGACCGCGCGCATCTGCCGGCGGGCCCGGATCGGCTCGGGGACCTTCTTCCACTACTTCGCCACGAAGGCGGACCTGCTGCTCGCCATCCTCGAGCTCGGCACGGTCGAGACGAGAGAACGGGCGGAGGCCCTCGAGGGGCGGACGGACGCGCTCGGCGTCCTCCTCGAGCTGGTCGGTGCGACGGCGGACGACGCGGCCGACGCGCGGATACCCGGCTTCGTCCGGGCGGTGGCCGGGGTGATGCACGTACCGCGGATCGCCGAGGCGCTGGCGGCCGACGACGCCGCCCAGCGCGAGGTGCTGCTGGTGTGGGTCGAGCGAGGTCAGGCGAGGGGCGAGGTACGCACCGACCTGACGGCCGCCCGCCTCGTGTCCTGGCTGGTGCTACTGACCGGTGGCTTCCTGGAACGGGTGGCCGTCGACGAGGCGTTCACCGCCGAGCGCGAGCGGGGCGTCCTGGTCGACACCGCCCGTGGCTTCCTGCGCGGCGGTTGAGAGAGCCGCCGCCCGCCCCGACGCGTCCCGGACGCACGACGGCGGGGACCGGCCGCGATGGCCGGCCCCCGCCGTCGGCGGTGCGGGACTACTCGCCCGAGTCCTCGTCCACCCAGTCGAAGGTCTTGGTGACGGCCTTCTTCCACTGCCGGTAGAGACGCTCGCGCTCGTCCTCCGCCATCGACGGCGTCCAGCGCTTGCCCTCGGCCCAGTTCTCCGTGACGTCGGACTCGCCCTGCCAGAACCCGACGGCGATGCCGGCCGCGTACGCGGCACCGAGCGCCGTCGTCTCGGCGACCTCGGGACGGACGACGTCGACACCGAGCTGGTCGGCCTGGAACTGCATGAGCAGCTCGTTGGCGACCATGCCGCCGTCGACCTTGAGCTCGGTGAGGTCGACCCCGGAGTCGGCCCGCATGGCGTCCATGACCTCACGGGTCTGGTACGCCGTCGCCTCGAGGGCGGCGCGGGCGATGTGGTTGCGGTTCACGAACCGGGTCAGGCCGACGAGCGCACCGCGGGCGTCCGGGCGCCAGTAGGGGGCGAACAGCCCGGAGAACGCCGGGACGAAGTACGCACCGCCGTTGTTCTCGACCTTGCTGGCGTAGTACTCGACGTCCGGGGCGTCCTCGAACAGCCCCAGGTTGTCACGCAGCCACTGCACCAGGGATCCGGTCACCGCGATGGATCCCTCGAGCGCGTAGACGGCGTCGGCGTCGCCGATCTTGTAGCAGACCGTCGTGAGCAGCCCGTTCTCCGACGGCACCTTCTCGGTACCGGTGTTGAGCAGCATGAAGTTGCCGGTGCCGTAGGTGTTCTTGGCGGTACCGACCTCGAAGCACGCCTGGCCGAACGTCGCGGCCTGCTGGTCGCCGAGGATGCCGGCGATCGGGACGCCGGGGACCATCCCGCGGGGTCGTCCGCGGCCGTACACCTCGGACGAGGAACGGATCTCCGGCAGCATCGACAGCGGGATGCCCATGTCGGTGGCGATGTCTTCGCGCCAGCTCAGGGTGTCGAGGTCCATGAGCATGGTGCGCGAGGCGTTGGTGACGTCGGTGACGTGCACGCCGCCGTCGGTACCGCCGGTCATGTTCCACAGCACCCACGTGTCTGTGTTGCCGAACAGCAGGTCGCCGCGCTCCGCGGCCTCCCGGGCGCCGTCGACGTTGTCGAGGATCCACTTGATCTTCGGCCCGGAGAAGTAGGTCGCCAGCGGCAGGCCGACGACCGACTTGTACTTCTCCGGGCCCTCGTCGCCGCCGAGCTCATCGACGATCGCCTGCGTGCGGGTGTCCTGCCAGACGATCGCGTTGTAGACCGGCTTGCCGGTGTTCTTGTCCCAGACGACGGCGGTCTCGCGCTGGTTGGTGATGCCGACCGCCGCCAGGTCCTCGTGCGAGATGTTGCCGCGGGTCAGAGCCAGCCCGACGACCTCCCGCACGTTGTTCCAGATCTGCTCGGCGTTGTGCTCGACCCAGCCGGCCCGGGGAAAGATCTGGTCGTGCTCGATCTGACCCGTCGAGACGCTGCGTCCCGAGTGGTCGAAGATGATGGCACGCGAGCTCGTCGTGCCCTGGTCGATGGCGAGGACGTAGTCGGCCATGCTGTGCTCCTTTGCGTTGACGTGAGCGGGATGAGTGGGTGGCGGGTCAGCCGAAGGCGACGGCCGAGGCGAGCAGGCCACCGAGGATGCCGCCGACGATCGGGCCGAGGACGGGGACCCACGAGTAGCCCCAGTCGCTGGAACCCTTGCCCTTGATCGGCAGCAGGGCGTGCGCGATCCGCGGGCCGAGGTCACGGGCCGGGTTGATGGCGTACCCGGTGGGGCCACCGAGGCTGGCACCGATGCCGACCACGATGAGGGCCACGGCCAGCGGACCCATGTCACCGGGCCAGTTGGCGAACGACAGCACGAGGAAGACGAGGAAGAAGGTGCCGATCACCTCGGTGACGAAGTTCCACGCGTACGAGCGGAGCTCGGGGCCGGTCGAGAAGACGGCGAGCTTCGTCGCGGGCGGCGCCTCCTCGTCGAAGTGCTTCTTGTAGGCGAGGAACGCCAGGGCCGAGCCGACGGCGGCGCCGGCGATCTGGGCCGAGATGTAGATGAACCCGTTCGCCGCGGTCACCGGGATCCCGGGGCCGAACTCGGTGGCTCCGTTGGCCCAGAGCCCGAAGGTCACGGCGGGGTTGATGTGGGCACCGGACTTGAAGGCCACGAACACGCCGGCGAACACGGCGAGGCCCCAGCCGAAGTTGATCAGCAGCCAGCCACCGTTGAACCCCTTGGTCTTGGGCAGGACGACGTTGGCGACGACGCCGGCACCACCCAGCAACAGGATCATCGTGCCCAGGAACTCGGTGATGAAGAGCTCACCTGACGACATTGTCGTACTCACCTTCTGTCGGACTTCGTTGTCGGAGCCCCGGCGGGCGCCGGGGTCGTGCAGGTCGTGCGGGGTCGTACGGCGGCCGCCCGCGGGCGACCGCCGGGTTCAGGAGCCGCGCAGCGGCTGCATCGGCGCGACGTCGGGCGCCTGCGAGCGCGCCTCCTCGGCCGAGGCGTCGTCGGACTGGCGCGCGGCCGCGTCCTCGGCGTCGGCGCGGGCCCGGTACGCCTCGATCTCGGACCGGCGCGTCTGGTCGTCCCAGCCGAGCAGGGGCGCGGCGATCTCGGCGATCTCGTCGAGGGCCGCACGGCCCTTGTCCGGCACCTCGTAGACCAGCCGCGTGCGGCGCAGGAGCAGGTCCTCCAGGTGCAGGGCGCCCTCGTGGCTGACGGCGTAGTGGATCTCGGCGCGCAGGTAGGCGGGGGCGTGCTCCAGCGGCCGGGCGAGCGAGGGGTCCTCCTCGCAGAGGGTGACCAGCTCGCGCAGCGCGGAGCCGTAACGGTGCAGCAGGTGGTCGAGCATGGCGGGGCTCCAGCGGTAGCGCTGGGACCAGGCGCGGGCCTGCCTGCGCACGGCGGACAGCCCGACGGCGCCGACGAGCGGGATCTGGTGCGTCACCGACGGCAGCGCGTGGGCACGCTGGCCGATCGCGAAGTCCACGGCGTCCTTGGCCATGACCCGGTACGTGGTGAGCTTGCCGCCCGCGATGACCGTGAGGCCCGGCGCCGGGGAGGCGACGGTGTGCTCACGGGACACCTTGGAGGAGCCGGTGCCCTCCTTCGTGCCCGGCTGCAGCAGCGGCCGCAGGCCGGCGTAGGTGCCGATGATGTCGTCCCGGGTCAGGGGGTGGGCCAGCACCGCGTTGGCGTGGTCGAGCACGTAGTCGATGTCCGTGGCCGTGGCGACGGGGTGCACCGGGTCCTGCTCCCACGGGGTGTCGGTGGTGCCGATGACCCAGTAGCGCGACCACGGGATGATGAACAGCACGGACTTCTCGGTCTGCAGGATCAGCCCCACCGTGCCCTTGATGCGCTCCCGGGGGACCACGATGTGGATCCCCTTGGAGGCTAGCACCCGCAGACCGCCCTCGTCGCCGGCGAGCGCCTCGGTGTCCTCGGTCCACACGCCCGTCGCGTTGATGACGTGCCGGGCACGCACCGGGATCTCCCGGCCGGTCTCCAGGTCGACGACGACGGCACCGTTGACGGCGCCGGTGGCGCTCTTGGTCAGGGCGACCACCTGGGTGCGGGACGCGGCGTGCGCGCCGTAGTCGGCGGCGGTGCGCACGAGCGTGCTGACCAGCCGCGAGTCGTCGACCGAGGCGTCCCAGTACTGGACGGCGCCGATGGCGGCCTCGTGGGCGAGGTCGGGGAACTTCTGCGCGATCTGGCGGCGGCTGAGGTGCCGGTGGATCGGCATCGCCCGGCGGCCCGGCGCGACGGCGGCGAGGGTGTCGTACAGGGCGATGCCGGCGCCGACGTAGGCCCGCTCCCAGACGCGGTGCTCGAGCGGGTACAGGAACGGGACGGGCTTGACCAGGTGCGGCGCGAGCTCCTTGAGCAGCAGGTCGCGCTCGGTCAGGGCCTCGTGGACCAGGGAGAAGTCGAGCATCTGCAGGTAGCGCAGGCCGCCGTGGACCAGCTTGCTGGACCAGCTCGACGTGCCGGCGGACCAGTCCTGCGCCTCGACGATCGCCGTGGACAGGCCGCGGGTGACGGCGTCGAGGGCGATGCCCGCACCCGTGACACCGCCACCGATGACGAGCACGTCGAGCTCGGTGGCGGGCTCCTGCGAGCTCTCCAGGGCTGCCAGGGCCCTGGTGCGTGACTCTGCGGTGAGTCGGGAGGCCATCGGTCGTGCTCCTCTCGGTCGGGTTCCCCACCAGAGCACCATCGCGGGAACGTTCTCGCAAGCCAGGTGCACGAACGTGCAAACCGGGTCGTCTCGCGTCATGCTGGGGCGGTGACGACCTCTCGGGAACGCGACGTGGTGATGGCCGCGACGATGTACTACCTCCAGGACATGAAGATGGAGTCGATCGCGCGCCACCTGCGCACGTCGCGCTCCACGGTCTCGCGCCTGCTCAAGCGAGCACGGGACACCGGCGTCGTCGAGATCACGCTGCGCCCGGCGCACTCCCGCGCCCCCGGGCTGGGACGCGAGCTGGCCTCGCGGCACGGCATCGAGGTGTACGTGGTGCCCGTCGCGGACTCGGCCGACGAGACCGAGCGGCTCGGCCAGGTCGCCCGGACCGCGGCTCGCCTCGTGTCGCGCTGGTTCGACTCCGACATGGTGCTCGGCGTCGCCTGGGGCACCACCCTGGCGGCGGTGGCCGAGCACCTGACGCACAAGGCCACCCGCGGCTCGTCGGTGGTGCAGCTCAACGGCGCGGCGAACACCCGCACGTCCGGGGTGAGCTACGCCGGCGGGCTGATCGACCAGATCGGGAGCGCTTTCGAGGCGAACGTGCACCACTTCCCGGTGCCGGCCTTCTTCGACTACGCCGAGACACGGGCCGCGATGTGGCGCGAGCGGTCCGTGCGCCGGGTGCTGGACGTCCAGACGCGCACCGACCTGGCGGTGTTCTCCGTGGGCGCGCTCACTGGCGTGCCCTCGCACGTGTACTCCGCCGGCTACCTCGACCCGGAGGACGTCGCGACCCTGGACCGCGCCGGGGTGGCCGGGGACGTGTGCACGGTCTTCCTGCGACCGGACGGCACCTACCGCGACATCGCGATCAACGCCCGGGCGACGGGCCCGACGCCGGACCAGCTGCGCCGGATCCCCCGGCGCCTGTGCGTCGTCGCCGGGGACAACAAGGTCGTGCCGCTGCGGGCGGCGCTCGCGGCCGGGGTGGTGACGGACCTCGTGGTCGACGAGGCGACGGCGGCCCGGCTCGCCGACTCCGGCGCGTGAACGTTCGTGCGCCCCGGCGGGTGAGCGACGTGACGCGCGGGCCGCGTCCTACAGTGGCGACGTGCCCGCAGCGAGCTTCTCCGTCCGCCCGGCCCTCCCGGCCGACGTCCGCGTCATACGGGACCTCGTCGAGCCGTACGCCGCCGAGCGGATCCTGCTCGCCAAGGAGATGGTCGGCTACTACGAGGCCGTCCAGGAGTTCGTCGTGGCCGACGCCGGCCCCGACGGCGGCGTGGTGGGCTGCGGTGCGCTGCACGTCATGTGGGAGGACGTCGCCGAGATCCGGACCCTGGCCGTCGACCCGGCCTGGACCGGCCGCGGCGTCGGTCACGCCCTGGTCACCGAGCTGATCGGCCGGGCGCGCGGCATGGGCCTGCGCCGCTTGTTCTGCCTCACGTTCGAGGTCGACTTCTTCGCGGCGCACGGCTTCGAGGAGATCGACGGCACCCCCGTCACGCACGACGTCTACGCCGAGCTCCTGAGGTCGCACGACGACGGCGTCGCGGAGTTCCTCGACCTCGCCCGCGTCAAGCCCAACACCCTCGGTAACACCCGGATGCTCCTCGAGCTCTGAGCCCGTGCGGAGGGTCCCGCTGATTCGTCACACCGGCAGCAGGTAGCGCCCCGCCTCGTCGGTCTCCGCCAGGCCGTCCTCGACGAGCCCGGCGAGGCACCGGTCGAGCTGGGCCGGTGGGCCGGCGTCGGTGAGCAGCGCGCGGGGGACCGGGGTGTCAGCGCCGCGCAGGGCGGCCATGACGCGGCCACGGACCTGCCGATCCGTCCCCTCCCAGGCCTGGGTCCGTCGTCGGGCGGCGTGCTCGTCCGCGGGGAAACCGGCGAGCCGCCAGGCGCAGGTCGACCGCAGCGGGCAGGCCTCGCACCGTGGCGCGCGGGCGGTGCACACCAGCGCGCCGAGCTCCATGGAGGCGGCGGCCCAGGCTGACGCCGTCGCGTCGTCGTCCGGCGCCAGCGAGGTGGCGAGACGGCGTTCGGCCGCCGTGTACGACGGTGCGGGCAGCGCGACGCCGGTGACGGCCCGGGCCTGCACCCGGCGGACGTTCGTGTCGACGACGACGGCACGCCGCCAGAAGGCGAACGCCCGCACCGCCGCTGCGGTGTACTCGCCGACACCCGGCAGCGCCAGCAACGAGGCCTCGTCCGACGGCACCAGGCCGTCGTGCCGGTCCACGACCGCCCGGGCGCAGTCCGCGAGCCGCAGCGCCCGGCGGGGGTACCCGAGGCGCCCCCACGCCCGCAGCACGTCGGCCGTCGGGGCCGTCGCGAGGTCGGCAGGCGTGGGCCAGCGCTCCATCCACTCCCGCCACACCGGTTCGACCCGCACGACGGGCGTCTGCTGGAGCATCACCTCGCTCACCAGGACGCCCCACGGCGTGCGGTCGGTGGCCCGCCACGGCAGTGCCCGGGCGGCGTCCTCGTACCACGCGGTGACCCGCTCGACCAGTTCCTGCACGGCGCCATTGTGCCTGGTCCGGGCCCCCGGGTGATCCCGCCGGTACCGCGGCGCGGCTTCGTGGAGGAGCGCGCGCGACGACGTAGCGTTGCCGCGGAAGGACGTGTCAGGAGGCAGGGGCGTAGTGGCGGCAGCGAAGGACCGGGGTCGGAGCGACCCCTCGCGCGGACGGCGGACGACGCCGTCGGCGCGCTCGGCGGCGGGCGGCTCCGGCGGGTCGTCGCGGTCCTCGACGTCCCGGTCGACGTCCTCGCGGTCCTCGTCGGCCCGCGGTACGAGCGGCACGGCCGCGAAGAAGTCGCCGCCCCGCAAGCTGGCGGCCAAGGGGTCGGCTACCGGGAAGGCGTCGGCCGCCAAGGGATCGACCGCGAAGAAGCCGGCGTCCGGGTCGAAGACGTCCGCCGCGAAGAAGCCCGCGTCGGCCGGACAGCGGTCGGGGCAGCGACCGGCGGCGAAGAGGTCTGGCGGCCAGCGACCGGCCTCGGCCACGAGCGGCTCGGCGAGCTCCCGCGGTGCTCGCGGCCGGACCGGCCCCGCGCCGCGCAAGCCGGCGGCAGCCCGCTCCGGGCGCAAGGTGACGACGAACGGGCTGGTCGCCCCGGGCGCGACGCCGCGCCCCCGCGCCAAGCCGTCCGCGCGCACCGCACCGCGGCCCCGGCCGAAGAAGCCGACGGCGCGTGAGCTGCGCCGTCGTCGTGCGCTGCGCAACGGGACGCTGCTCGTCCTGCTCGGCGTCGGCCTGCTCGTCGGGCTCGGCACCGCGAGCGGGTACGGGATCGGCCGGGCCGTCGACGTCGTCCGGGAGGCGTGGCCCGAGCCGCGCCCGGACCTGAGCGCCGACAAGGTGTCGCCGCCGGAGCCGATCGACCTGTTCGGCCCCGCCGAGACCTGCCTGCCGAGCGCCGTCGTCCTGGACGTCACCCCGGGCACGGGCACGCTCAGGTCAGGTGAGGTGCTGTCGTTCACGCTGCGCGTCACGAACGACGGACGGATGCCGTGCCTGCTGGACGGGCGGGGTTCCAGCATGCAGCTCGTGGTGACGGACGCCGAGGGAGAGCGTGTCTGGTCGTCCGCCGACTGCGGGAGCGCCGGCGGTGACGACCTCCTGCTCGGCGTGGGGCAGGCCTGGGACCGGACCGTGCGGTGGAGCGGGTCGTCCTCGTCGCCGGGCTGCGAGGGCAAGCGGGAGCGGGTCCCGGCGGGGGACTACTCGGCCACGATGGCCCTGGCGGACGTCCCCGACGCGGCCGGCGACCCTGCGTCGATCACCGTCGCCGAGCCGCCGGCTCCCGAGCCTGAGAAGTCGGCCGAGACCGAGAAGTCGACGGAGCCGGAGAAGTCGGCCGCGAGTGACGATGAGGACGACACCTCGAAGGACGTCGCCGACACCGAGGGTGACTCGGGCGAGACGAAGGACCCGCCGGCCGGGGACGACGAGAAGAAGGACTGATCCCTACACGTAGCGTTCGAGGATGCTGGACTCGGCCAGCCGGGACAGCCCCTCGCGGACCGCACGGGCCCGCTGGTCCCCGACCCCGTCGACGCCCATGAGGTCCTCGGCGCTCGCCGCCAGGAGCTTCTGCAGCCCGCCGAAGTGGGCGACCAGCCGGTCGATGATCGACGTGGGCAGCCGGGGTACCTTCGACAGGAGCCGGTACCCGTGGGGGGCCACGGCCGCGTCGAGGGCGACGCCGCCACCGGGCAGGTCGAGCACGCGGCCGATCTGCGACAGGTCGAGGAGCTGCGCCGAGTCGAGCGCCGCGAGATCGGCGTGGACGTCCTGGATGGTGCGCCCCGGTCGGTCCACGTCGACGTAGTCGCGCACGACGAAGTCGCGGTCGGCGCCGATCCCGCCGAGGAGCTCGTCGAGCTGGAGCCGCAGCAGCCGGCCGTCGGTGCCGAGCTCGACGACGTAGCCGTCGATCTCGTCGGAGATCCGGCGCACCATCTCCAGGCGCTGGACGACCGCGCAGACGTCGCGGATCGTGACGAGGTCCTCGATCTCGAGGGCGGAGAGGGTCCCGGAGACCTCGTCGAGGCGTGAGCGGTACCGCTCCAGGGTGGCCAGGGCCTGGTTGGCGCGCCCGAGGATCGTGTCGGAGTCCTCCAGGACGTGCCGCATGCCGCCGATGTAGATCGCCACGATCCGCATCGACTGGCTGACCGAGACGATCGGCAGGCCGGTCTGCTTCGCGACGCGCTCGGCGGTGCGGTGCCGGGTGCCGGACTCGCTCGTCTCGATCGTCGGGTCGGGCAGGAGCTGGACGGCGGCGCGCCGGATGCGGGTGGAGTCCCGGTCGAGGACGACGGCGCCGTCCATCTTGGACAGCTCGCGCAGCCGGGTGGCGGAGAACTCGACGTCGAGCACGAACCCGCCGGAGCAGATCTCCTCGACGGTCTTGTCCAGGCCCAGGACGATCAGTGCGCCGGTGCGGCCCCGCAGGATGCGTTCGAGGCCGTCCCGCAGCTCGGTGCCGGGGGCGACCGCGGCAAGGGTCTCCCGCAGCAGGGCGTCGGGGTGCGCGTTCGAGGGAGCCACCTGCGCATTCTACGACGGACTGTCCTCCCGGGGACGGGTTGTCCGCGTGGTGTCGCCCTGAGCCGCGAGCTCGACCGCCTCGGCGATGTGTCGCGCCTCGGCCAGGCGGAGACCAGCAGGTGCCTTGACGGAGGTGCCGGCCGGTACGACGGCGCGGCTGAACCCCAGCCGTGCGGCCTCGGTCAGGCGTCGCTCCAGCCCTGTCACCGGCCGGATGTCGCCCGCGAGCCCGACCTCGCCGACCGCGACCGTCCCGGCCGGCAGGGCGTCCCCGGTACGCGCCGAGACGATGGCCAGCGCGGTGGCGAGGTCCGCCGCCGGTTCCGTGACCCGGGCGCCGCCGATGGTCGAGGCGTAGACGTCGGAGTCCGCGAGCCGCAGGCCGGCGTGCCGGTGCAGCACCGCGAGGATCATGGCGAGGCGCTGGGACTCGACCCCGCTCGTCGCCCGCCGCGGGTTGGCCAGGGGGGACGGCGCCACGAGCGACTGGATCTCCAGGGCCAGCGGACGGCGACCCTCGAGCGTCACCGTGACACAGGTGCCCGGCACGCCCGCGCCGAGGTGGGACAGGAAGAGCCCGCTGGGGTCGCTGAGCCCCACGATCCCCGACTCCGACAGGTCGAAGCAGCCGACCTCGTCCGTGGGGCCGAACCGGTTCTTGACCGCCCGCACCATCCGGAGCCGCGAGTGGCGGTCGCCCTCGAACTGGCACACCACGTCGACCAGGTGCTCGAGCGTGCGGGGTCCCGCCACCGTGCCGTCCTTGGTGACGTGCCCGACCAGCAGCACCGGCACCTGACGGACCTTGGCCGCCGCGATGAGCGCGCCCGCGACCTCCCGCACCTGGCTGACGCCGCCGGGCGCGCCGTCGACCTCCGCCGAGGCGATGGTCTGCACCGAGTCGACCACCAGCAGCGCGGGGTCGGCGGCCTCCAGGTGCCCGAGCACCGTGGCCAGGTCGGTCTCGGCCGCCAGCAGGAGCGTGTCCGCCAGCGCGCCGATGCGTTCGGCCCGCAGCCGGACCTGCCCGGCCGACTCCTCGCCCGTCACGTACAACACGGGGCGGGCCACGCCGTCGGCCCCCCGGGCAGCGTTCGAGGCGACCGAGAGCAGCAGCGTGGACTTGCCGACGCCCGGTTCGCCCGCGAGCAGCACCACCGCCCCGGGCACGAGACCGCCGCCCAGGACCCGGTCGAGCTCCTCCACGCCGGTCGGGGTCGCCCGGGCGGCGTCGACGTCGATCTCCGCGATCGGGCGGGCGGCCGAGCGCACCGGGTTGACCGCCGTCGTGCGCGGTCCCGCCGAGGCCGGACCCTCCTCGGCGACGGTGCCCCACTCCTGGCACTCCCCGCAGCGGCCCACCCACTTCGCGGTGGTCCAGCCGCACTCGCTGCAGCGGAATGCCGGACGGGAGGACTTGGCGCGCGAGCGCGCGGAGGTGGTGGTGCTCACGGGGCCACGCTAGGTCCCGTCACCGACACCGGACGGAGCCCGGTCCCGACACCGGTGCCGGGACCGGTGCCGTCGCGGACGCCAGGCCGTAGGCTGCTGCGCGACACCCTCGTCGGCAGCGCCGCGCGAGGGGAGAGCAGGAGGACGTCGATGGTCGACCAGAGGCCCGGGTACATGTCCCCGGGATTCCGGACCCCGGGGGACAAGGTGCACCAGAAGAAGTCGCGGGCCGCCGTCGTCCGTCGCCGCAAGGTCGGGCTCGTCGTCGCCCTCGTGGTGATCGCGGCCGTCGCCGTGGTCACCGCGTTCGTGTGGCCGGGGTTCGCCCGCCAGGACGCGGACCCGCAGCCCGACACCACGGTGACCGCCGCCCCGCCCACGCCGACGGCCGAGCCCGCGGAGCTCCCCGAGGACGCCACCGAGCTCCTCTCCGCCCTGCCCGACGACGTGCTGCAGCTCGTCCGGCTCGACGTCGCCGAGAGCGACTGGGTCGAGGGCGCCGACGCCATCGAGGCGTGGGAGGTGACCTACGGCGACGGCTCCGACGGCGGTGCGCAGGTGGCGCTGGTGGCCGGCCAGTGGGCCGAGCCGGAACCCGCCGCCGAGGTGCACTCCGCGCTGCTGGAGGCCGCCGGCGACCCCGTCGCGGAGGGCGACGTCACCGTCGACGGCGAGACCGTCGGCCCGTACGTCGTCACGCCGGGCGCGGCCGCGGGCGAGTCCGTGGTGACCTGGCGCAACGGCACCGTGGTGTTCCAGGCGACCGGCCCCGACCAGCTCGTCCAGGACTTCTACCAGGCCTTCCCGCTGTAGGGCACCGTCACAGGAGAGAGCAGATGACCACGCAGATCGCCGGCACGAGAGTCGCCTTCCTCGGCACCGGGAACATGGCCGAGGCGGTCCTCGCCGGAGCGCTGACGTCGGGCCTCGCGCCGTCCGACGTCGTCGCCACGGTGCGCCGTCCCGAGCGCGGCGCCGAGCTCGCCGAGCGGTACGGCGTCGGGACGACGACCGACAACGCCGAGGCCGTCGCGGGGGCGAAGGTCGTCGTCGTCGGCGTCAAGCCGAAGGACGTCGCCGCGATGCTCGACGCCGTGGCGGGCTCCCTCGCCGCGGACGCCGTCGTGGTGAGCGTCGCCGTCGGCCTGCCGCTGTCGGTCTACGCCCGCCACCTGCCAGAGGGGCAACCGGTGGTGCGGACCATGCCGAACACGCCCGCGCAGGTGGGTGGCGGGGTGACCGCCGTCGTCGCGGGCCCCACGGCCGCGGAGGCGGACGTCGCGCTGGTCGAGGCCCTGCTGGGCGGCACCGGAGAGACGCTCCGGATCACCGAGAAGGAGATCGACGCGTTCGGCGCGGTCGCCGGTTCGGGGCCCGCCTACGTGTTCTACGTGGTCGACGCCATGGCCGAGGCGGGGGTCCTCCTCGGGCTCACCCGCGACGTCGCCCGCCGGCTGGCGGTGCAGACCGTGCTCGGGTCGGGCCTGCTGCTCGCCGAGACCGGCGAGCACCCTGCGATCCTGCGCGAGAAGGTGTCCTCGCCCGGTGGCACCACCATCCAGGCGTTGAAGCGCCTGGACGACGGCGGCGTGCGGGCCGCGTTCCTCACGGCGATCGAGGCGGCGCGGGACCGTTCGCGCGAGCTGGGTGCCGAGCTCGGGACGGAGCCGCAGGCTCGGCCGACGCAGCGAGGCTGAGCCGTGTCGGACGGAGCGACGTCGCGTCGTGGTCGGCGGCCCGCCGGTCATGGGACGCGCGAGCTCGTGCTCGACGCGGCCCGGGCGGAGCTCCTCGAGCGGGGCTACGACGCCGCCTCGGTCCGGGGCGTCGCGCGGCGTGCGGGCGTGGACCCCGGCACGGTGCGGCACTGGTTCGCCGGCAAGCGGGAGCTGTTGACGGCCACGCTGGGCATCTCGCCCGTCGATCCGGCGGCGATGGTGCAGGGGGCGCTGAGCGGCCCGGTCGACGAGCTGGGGGAGCGCCTGGTGCGAGGCGTCCTGGAGCTGTGGGACGGCGACGGCGGCGCGACCGTCCGGCTCGTGATGCCGGCGGTGATGGCGGATCCAGGGCTGCGGGCCCTGCTGCCGGGCTTCCTGGGCTCCGAGGTGCTCGGCCCGATCGTGGAGCGGCTCGGCGTCTCCGACGCGCGACGACGCAGCTCCCTGGTCGCCTCGCAGGTCGCCGGGGTGCTGCTGACCCGGTATCTGGTCCCGATCGACCCGCTGGCGTCGATGCCTGCCGACGAGGTCGCCCGACTGGTGGGCCCCACGATCCAGCGCTACCTCACGGGCGAGCTGGCCTGAACCTCTTGCGCGGCGGCTCTGCCAGGAGCAGAATTCACCACATGGCGAAAAAGTGGACGGGCCCGGTGGTCCGGACCCGCGGGCTGGGCGTCGAGCGCGGTGGGCGCCAGGTGGTCGACGGCCTCGACCTGGACGTTCCCGCCGGGCAGGTCGTCGGCCTGCTCGGCCCCTCCGGTTCCGGCAAGACCACGCTCCTGCGCGCTCTCGTGGGCGTCCAGGACCACGTCACCGGTGAGGCGACCGTCCTCGGTGAACCGGCCGGCACCGCGATTCTCCGACGCCGCGTCGGGTACGTCACGCAGGCGGCATCGGTCTACACCGACCTCACCGTGGCCCAGAACCTGCGGTACTTCGCCCGCCTGGCCGGCGTGCCGGCGTCGGGCACCGCGGACGCCGTCGCGGCCGCCGTCGACACCGTCGACCTCGCCGGCCACGAGGACCAGGCCGTGGGCACCCTGTCCGGCGGGGAACGCTCCCGCGTGTCCCTCGCCGCCGCGCTCGTCGGGGACCCCGAGGTGCTCGTCCTCGACGAACCGACCGTCGGGCTCGACCCCGTGCTGCGCCGCGACCTGTGGGCCACCTTCCGGGCGCTCGCCGCCGAGGGCCGCACGCTGCTGGTGTCGAGCCACGTCATGGACGAGGCCACGCAGTGCGACCGGCTGCTGCTCCTGCGTGCCGGGGCGCTCGTCGCCGACACGACCCCGGACGAGCTGCTCGCCACCACCGGGGCCCCCGACGCCGAACGGGCGTTCCTCGCGCTCGTCGACCGCTCGACCCAGGAGTCCCGATGATGCTCGTCACCGCCGGCCGGGTGCTCGCCCAGCTGCGCCGCGACCACCGCACCGTCGCCCTCATCCTCGCGCTGCCCTGCCTGCTGCTCGGGCTGATCGCCTGGATGTTCGACGGCACTCCCGTCCTCGACCAGTTCGGGCCCCTGCTGGTCGGGATCTTCCCGCTCATCGTCATGTTCCTCGTCACCAGCGTCGCCACGCTGCGCGAACGGCAGTCCGGCACGCTGGAACGCCTCATGACCACCCCCGTGCGCCAGGGGGACCTCGTGGGCGGCTACGCGCTGGCGTTCGGCGCGCTGGCGCTGCTGCAGGCGCTCGTCGTGGTCGGCTTCGCGCTCGTCGTCGGCATGGAGGTCGCCGGCCCGGTCTGGCTCGTGGTCCTCGTCGCCCTGCTCAACGCCCTCCTGGGATCGTGCCTGGGCCTCGCCGCCTCCGCCCTCGCCCGCACCGAGTTCCAGGCCGTCCAGATGATGCCCGCCCTGATCTTCCCGCAGCTCATCGTCTGCGGGCTGCTCATGCCGCGCGACCAGATGCCCGAGGTCCTCGAGTGGATCTCTCGCGCGTTCCCCCTCACCTACGCCGTCGACGCCATGCAGCAGATCGCCGCCGGTGCCGGGTGGGCCGACGTCGCCGGCGCGGTGGGGGTCACCGTCGCGTTCATCGTCGGGGCCGTCGTCCTCGGTGTCGTCACCCTGCGCCGACGGACCCCGTGAGGTTCGCGCCCGACGCGGCGCTGCCGAGGGACGTCAGGGCCTCGCCGAGAACCGCTCCAGCAGGTCCGCGTGACCCGAGCACACCAGCAGGTCGTTCGCGCTGACGCGCGTCTCCGGCGTCGCGTAGGCGAAGTCGATCCCCGGGGACTTCACCCCGATCACCGTCACCCCGTACTTCTTGCGGATGTCGGACTGCGCGAGCGTGAACCCCTGCATCTCGCGGGGCGGGCGCATCTTGACGATCGTGAACCCGTCCTCCACCTCGATGTAGTCCAGCATCTTGCCGCTGACCAGGTGCGCCACCCGCGACCCCGCGTCGGACTCCGGGAACACGACGTGGTGCGCCCCGATGCGCGTCAGGATGCGACCGTGCTCGGCGGAGACCGCCTTCGCCCAGATCTGCGGCGTCCCGAGGTCCACCAGGTTGCCCGTGATGAGCACCGACGCCTCGAGCTGCGTCCCGACCCCGACCACCACGACGCCGAAGTCCCTCGCGCCGAGCTGCTCCAGCGCCTCCGGGTTCGACGCGTCGGCCTCCACCACGGGGAGCCGGCCCGACCACTGCGCGACGAGACGGTCGTCGGTCTCCACGGCGAGCACGTCCTGGCCGAGCCGGTCGAGCGTCGTCGCGATCGCCGACCCGAACCGGCCCAGCCCGATCACGAGCACACCGGCGTCCCGCTCGGACGCCTTCTTCTCAGCCACCTGTTGTTCCTCCAGCTCGTCTCAGCGGTCTACCTGGCGTGTCTGCCGGGTGGGTCTGCGGTTTGCTTCGCTGCACCTCCGTCTCACCCGATGACCGGGCGCTCCTCGGGGAAGCGTACGACGCGCCGCCGGTCACGCAGCGCGATGGCGCCGAGGACGGAGATCGTCCCCACGCGGCCGAGGTACATCAGCGCGCACAGCACGTACTTGCCGCTGTCCGGCAGGTCCCCGGTGATGCCGGTGGACAGGCCCACGGTGGCGAACGCCGAGATGACCTCGAACAGGATCTCCGACAGCGAGAAGTCCGTGATGCTGAGCAGGGCGATGCAGGAGGCGAGCACCATCGTCGCGCCGATGAACACCACGGCGATGGAGAGTCGCAGCGTGTCGCGCGGGATGCGACGGCCGAACACGTCGATGTCCCGGTCGCCGCGGGCCTCCGCGAGGATCGCCAGGAGCATGACCGCCAGGGTGGTCACCTTGATGCCGCCCGCCGTCGACGCCGACCCGCCGCCCACGAACATCAGGGCGTCCATCACCAGCCAGGACTCGCCGTTCATCTCGCCGGTGTCGACCGTGCTGAACCCGCCCGACCGCGGCATGACCGACGCGAACGCCGCGGACAGGAGCTTCGTGGGCACGTCCTGCTCGCCGAACGTGCGCGGGTTGGTCCACTCCATCGCCCCGATGGCCACGAATCCCGCCACGAACAGCGCGACGCTCGTGCTCACGGTGAGCTTAGTGTGCAGCGAGAGGTGGCGGTACCAGCGCCGGCCGTACCTGCGCGCCTGCAGGAGATTCGCCATCACCGGGAAGCCCAGCGCCCCCACGAACACGCCCAGGCCGATCGGCACGACGACGAGCCAGTCCGAGGTGTACGGCATCAGGCCGTCGGTGGTCGGGACGAAGCCCGCGTTGTTGAACGCCGAGACCCCGTAGAAGACGGCGTGCCACAGCGCCGAGCCGAAGCTCTCGCCCAGTGCCAGGAACCGGGGGAGCAGGATCGCCGCGACCGTCGCCTCGATGCTGACCGAGACGACGACGATGAGCCGGATGAGGTAGCCGACCTCGCCCAGGCTGCTGGTGCGCACCTTGGCCTCGGAAGCCGTCAGCAGCTTCTGGGTGAGACCGATGCGCCGCGAGACGGCCATGCCGAGCAGGGAGGCGAGGGTCATCACCCCGAGCCCGCCGATCTTGATCCCGGCCAGGATGACGGCGTGCCCGTACTCGGACCAGTAGGAACCGGTGTCCACCACGACGAGCCCGGTCACGCACACCGCCGAGACCGCGGTGAACAGCGCGTCGACGAAGCGTGCCCCCTCGCCGGACCCCGTGGCCCACGGAGGCAGCAGCAGGAGGGTGAAGACGACGATGACCGCGCCGAAGACGGTCATCGCCAGGCGCGCCGGGTACTCCCGGGCCGTGCGGTCCGTCCACTCCCGGAGCGTCGCACCGCGGTCCCGCCACCTCGTCGCCACCGACCGGTTCCTCCGTCGTCTCATCCGCCAGGCGTCTGGCCCAGCCTGCCACGGGTTCGGCTACCGTGGCGGGATGTCCGTCGCCCGGCTGCTGTGGAGCCCCGAGCTCCTGACCTACGACTTCGGCCCGGGGCACCCGATGGCGCCGGCCCGGCTCGACCTCACCCTGCGGCTCGTCACGGCGTTCGGTCTGCTGGACCAGCCCGGGCTCGGCCTGGCGCCGATCCCTCCGAGCAGCGACGCGCTGGTCCGCACGGTGCACGACGCGGAGTACATCGCCGCGGTGCAGCACGCGGCGCGGACCGGCGAACCGGACCTGGCGCGCGGCCTCGGCACCGAGGACGACCCCATCTTCACCTCGATGCACGAGTCCGCCTCCCGGCTCGTCAGCGCGTCGGTGGCGGCCGCCGAGGCGGTGTGGACGGGCGAGGTGCAGCACGCGGTCAACGTCGCCGGCGGGATGCACCACGCCCGTCGGGGTGCCGCCTCGGGGTTCTGCGTCTACAACGACGCCGCGGCCGCGGTGCAGCGGCTGCTCGACCTGGGTGCCGAGCGGGTGGCGTACGTCGACCTGGACGCCCACCACGGCGACGGGGTCGAGTCGATCTTCTGGGACGACCCTCGCGTGCTGACGGTGTCGGTCCACCAGGACGGTCACACCCTCTTCCCGGGCACGGGCAACCCCGCGGACACCGGTGGCCCCGGCGCGGAGTGCTCCGCCGTGAACGTCGCCGTGCCGCCCCGTACCGACTCGGCGCGCTGGCTGCGGGCGGTCGACGCCGTGGTGCCCCTGGTGCTGCGAGAGTTCCGGCCGGACGCGATCGTGTCGCAGCACGGCACGGACGCGCACGGCAACGACCCGCTGACGGACCTGAACGTGGGGATCGACGCCCAGGTGGAGGTGGCCTCGTGGGTGCACGCGCTGGCGCACGAGCTGTGCGACGGCCGGTGGGTCGCGCTGGGCGGGGGCGGCTACGCCGTCGTCGACGTGGTGCCGCTCGTGTGGTCGGCACTGGTGGCGGAGGCGGCCCACGTGCCGATCTCGCCGGGCAGACCGCTGCCCGCGACGTGGCGCACCGCCGCCGAGGAGATGTCCGGGCTGGTGCCCGCGACGGCGCTCGGGCGCGGCGAGGTGGCATGGCGGTCCTGGAGCGAGGGCTACGACCCCTCGGACGCGGTGGACCGAGCGGTGCTGGCGACCCGCCGGCACGTCTTCCCGGGCCTGGGTCTCGACCCGTTCCTCGACTGAGCCGGAGGAGCGGAACCGCAGGTTCGATCGACAGCGGCTCGACCGACGTTCGGGGCACCGCCTCGGGTCGGGTATTCTGGGGGACGGACTTTTTCGCGTTGGTCGGCAGTGCTTGGTCCTGGGGTTCGTGCACACGGACACCGGGCACAGGATCGTCGGGACCAACCGGCCTCCATCACCGATCAGCATTGTGAGGACCTCATGGGCTCCGTCATCAAGAAGCGTCGTAAGCGCATGGCGAAGAAGAAGCACCGCAAGCTGCTTCGCAAGACGCGCCACCAGCGCCGCAACAAGAAGTGACGCCGCGCCCGCCGATGGCGGGCCGCGCGCACCGAGCCCGGACCCCGTTCAGGGGTGCCGGGCTCTTTGCGTGCCCTCAGCGTCCCCGCAGCCGGCGGCGCACGCTGCGCTGGGCGGCACGCAGCACGAGGCCCAGGACCCAGGCGGCGCCGGCCCAGGACGCCGTGCGCATCCCGCGACCTGCGACCCGCTGGCTCCGTCCGCGGAACTCCCGGATCGGCCAGCCGACCTCCTTGGCGTGCCGGCGCAGGCGGGCGTCGGGGTTGATCGGGCAGGGGTGCCCGACCGACCGCATCATCGGCAGGTCGTTGAGCGAGTCGCCGTAGGCGAACGACGCGTCGAGGTCGAGGCCCTCGCGCTCGGCGAGCTCGCGGACGGCGGCCCCCTTGGCCTCGCCGTGCATGAGGTCGCCGACGAGGGCGCCGGTGTAGTAGCCCTCGGAGTGCTCGGCGATCGTGCCGAGGCAGCCGGTGGCGCCGAGCCGGCGCGCGATGAGGCCGCCGATCTCCACGGGCGTGGCGGTGACGAGCCAGACCTCGTCGCCGGCGGCGAGGTGCTCGTCGAGGAGGCGCTTGGTGCCGGGGAAGATGCGCAGCTCCAGCACGGTGTCGTACACCTCCTCGCCGACCGCGGTGATCTCGGCGACGGAGCGGCCGGCGATGAGGGACAGCGCTCGCGTGCGGACGGTCTCGATCTGGGAGCGCGACTCGCCGAAGACGAGGTACTTCGCCTGGATCCAGCCGAAGCGCAGCAGGTCCCGGGTCCCGAAGAACTTGCGCTGGTACAGCGCCCTGGCCAGGTGGAAGGCGCTGGCGCCCCGGATGATCGTGTTGTCGACGTCGAAGAAGGCTGCTGCCGTCGGTCCGACCGGGGGCGCAGCTTGAGACGACATGCCGCCCACTGTAGTAGCGCCGATACGCTGTGCTCGTGAGCAGGACCTCGACCCGACCAGACGCGTCCCGGGTGGTCGTGTACAGCAGGGCGGACTGCCACCTGTGCGACGAGGCACGGGCGGTGGTCGCCGCGGTGTGCGCCGAGATGGGCGAGACCTGGCAGGAGATCGACATCGACGCCGAGCCCGCTCTGGTGGAGCGGTACGGCGACTACGTGCCCGTCGTCGAGGTGGACGGCGTGCAGCAGGGGTTCTGGCGGATCGACGCGGCACGGTTGGCGCGGCGGCTGGCCCGGCCCCCGGGAGGGAAGAACACGTGATCGAGATCGGCGAGGTGACGGTGCCCGCGGCGACGGTGGCGCGGTTGCCGTACTACCTGCGCGCCCTGCGGGACCTGATGCGCGAGGGGGTGGCGACGACGTCGTCGTCCGATCTCGCGGACCGGTCGGGGGTGGGGTCGGCGCAGCTGCGCAAGGATCTGTCGTACCTGGGGTCGTTCGGCACGCGAGGGGTCGGGTACGACGTCGAGTCGTTGTCGTCGTACATCGCCGCCGCCCTGGGCCTGGGGTCCGAGCACCGGCTGGCGATCATCGGCGTCGGCAACCTGGGGCACGCGCTGGCGAACTACTCGGGGTACGCCGCGCGGGGGTTCCAGGTGGTGGCGCTCCTGGACGCGGACCCTGCCGTGGTCGGTGGCCGGGCGGCCGGGCTCGAGGTCGAGCACGTCGACGGCCTGGAGCGCATCGTGGTGGAGCGGCACGTGTCGATGGTCGTGCTCGCCACGCCGGGTCCCCCGGCGCAGGAGATCGCCGAGCGCGTGGTGGGCGCGGGGGTGCGCGAGATCCTGTCGTTCGCACCCGTCGCGCTCCACGTGCCCGACGACGTCGTGGTGCGCAGCGTGGACGTCGCGGGCGAGCTGCAGATCCTGGCTTTCCACGCCGCGGCCCGCCACGCCAACGGTGTGGCGGACGGCGCGGCGAGCCAGGCCGGTCGGGCGGCGGCGCGGTAGCGCGGTATCGCTCCGCCGGGTGTCGGGTCCCGTGCACGGTCGCGTTCACGGGCGCTGCGCGCCCTCCACTTCGGGTCTGACGACCGTGCACGGGACCCGACACCCGACTTCGCCCGCGTGGTGCAGCACCTCGCGCCTCGGGGGTGCTACACCACTGGGGAGAGGTCAGCTCTGGGCGATCGCGGAGATGTCGAGCGCGATCTTGACCTTGTCGCCCACGAGGAAGCCGCCGGTCTCGAGCGCGGCGTTCCACGTGAGGTCGAAGTCCTTGCGGTTGATCTCCAGCTCGGACTCGAACCCGGCGCGGTCGTTGCCGAAGGGGTCCTTCGCGGTGCCGGCGAACTCGGTCGGCAGGGCGACCGCCTTGGTGACACCGTTGATCGTGAGGTCGCCGGAGATGACGTAGTCGTCGCCCTCGTTGTCGATGCTCTTCGAGGCGAAGGACCACACGGGGTTCTCCTCGGCGTGCCAGAAGTCGGCGCTCTTGAGGTGGCCGTCGCGGTTCTCGTCGCCGGTGTTGACCGACGCGGCGTCGAGCTCGGCGGAGACCGAGGTGGACTCGAGGTCGTCGCCGACGGTGATCTCGCCGGCGGCGATGCCGATGGTGCCGCGGACCTTGGAGATGCCCGCGTGGCGGACGGAGAAGGACGCGGTGGAGTGCGCGGCGTCGATGACGTAGGTACCGGAGTTGAGACCTGCGGGCAGCGGCGTGGCCATGAGTGATGCTCCTTGTGAGTGGCTGTCGGGTGCGATGTGGTCGCCCCACCGGGCGATTCCATCGAAATGCATGAACCGTCGGTCGTCAACGGGTATTCCCGGACCGGGGGACCGGCGTCCACGACCGTGAGGCCCGTCACGGAGGGGCTGGGACGAGCCTGGACCGGACCTGAGGACGCCTCCGGTCTGGGACACTGGGGGCCATGGCCACCACCACCGTCCATCTCCTGCGGCACGGCGAGGTCCACAACCCTGACGGCGTCCTGTACGGGCGCATCGCCGGCTACCGCCTGTCCGACCGCGGCCAGCGGATGGCCGAGCGCGTCGCGGAGCACCTGTCCGACGGCGGCCGGGACGTCGTCGCCGTCGTCGCCAGCCCGCTGCAGCGTGCTCAGGAAACGGCTCGGCCGACCGCGTCGGTGTTCGGCGTCGAGCTCGCGACCGACGACCGGCTCCTCGAGGCCGGCAACAGCTTCGAGGGCACCACGATCGGCAAGCGTCCCGGACAGCTCGCGCACCCCCGGTACTGGAAGTATCTGTGGAACCCGCTGCGGCCGTCCTGGGGCGAGAGCTACGCCGCGCAGGTCGCCCGGATGCGGGCCGCCGTCGACGACGCGCGCCGCGCCTACGCCGGACACGAGGTCGTGCTGGTCAGCCACCAGCTCCCCGTCTGGGTGACGCGGCGGGCCTTCGAGGGGCGCCGGCTCGCGCACGACCCGCGTCGCCGCGAGTGCGCCCTCGCCTCCCTGACGTCCCTGACGTTCGACGACGACCGGTTCGCCGGTCTGCACTACTCCGAGCCTGCCGGTGACCTGATCGCCGGTGCCGACCCCGTGCCGGGCGCCTGATGCGCCGCGACACCCGGTCCCACGTCGGGGCGCTCGCCCTGGCGGCCTGCCTCGGGCTGCTCGCTGCGTGCGGGCCCGCCGACTCCGGGGCGGGCGACGTCGTCGGGCAGGGCTTCGTCTCCGGCGACGGCTCCGTCCAGCAGTGGGAACCCGACGAGCGCGGCGACGCCGTCGTCGTCGAGGGCACGTCGTTCGAGGGGGACGAGGTCTCCACCGCCGACTGGGGCGGCGACGTCGTCGTGCTCAACACCTGGTATGCGGGGTGCGCGCCCTGCCGCGCCGAGGCTCCCGACCTGGTGGCGCTCGCCGAGGACCGCGCGGACGACGGCGTGCACCTGCTCGGCATCAACACCGAGGACGACGCCGGCACCGCCCTGGCCTTCCAGCGCACGTTCGACGTGGGCTACCCGTCGATCGAGGACCGCAGCGGACAGGTGGTCGCCGGGTTGTCCGGCGTCGTGCCGCTGCAGGCCGTCCCGTCCACCGTGGTGCTCGACGGCGAGGGACGCGTCGCCGCGCGCGTCGTCGGACAGGTCGCCGGCTCCACCCTCGACGGGATCGTCGACGACGTGCTCTCCGAGGACGGCGGAGACGTCGCGCAGGGTGAGGGCCGAGGGACGAGGCACTCGGCCGGAGCAGAGGCGCAGGTGTCCGCGGTGACCAGTTCCGAGGACGGCTGACCCATGGGTGAGGTCTTCGCGACGACGGCGGTCAGCGGCTCCCTGCTGCTGGCGGTGCTCGTCGCGCTGCTCGCCGGCCTGGTGTCGTTCGCCTCGCCGTGCGTCCTGCCGCTGGTGCCCGGGTACGTGGGGTACGTCGGTGGTCTCGCCGCGGCCCACGCGGGGCCGGCGCGTCCCGCGGGCTCGTCGGGCACGGCGGAGCCGGCCGGAGCGACGACGACGACGGCACCGCCGCGCGCTCCCGGCCGCGGCCGCGTCCTGCTCGGGGTCTCGCTCTTCGTGCTCGGCTTCACGGCGGTGTTCGTTGCCCTCATGGCCGCCGCAGGGGCCGTGGGCGCCTACCTGGTGCGCTACGAGGACGTGCTCGTCCGGGTGCTGGGCGTCGTCGTGATCCTCATGGGGGTCGCGTTCCTCGGCGGCATCGGGTTCCTGCAGCGGGAACGGCGGCTGCACGTCAGCCCTCGCGCGGGCCTGTGGGGCGCGCCGCTGCTCGGCGTGGTGTTCGGGCTCGGCTGGACCCCGTGCCTCGGACCTACGCTCGCCGCCGTGCAGTCCCTCGCCCTCAACGAGGCGTCGGCCGGGCGAGGCGTGGTCCTCGGGATCGCGTACTGCGTCGGGCTCGGCGTGCCGTTCCTCCTGGTCGCCCTCGGTCTGCAGTCCTCCCAGCGCATGCTCGGGTTCCTGCGCCGGCACCGGCTCGCGATCATGCGGCTCGGCGGCGGGCTGCTCGTCGCCATCGGGCTGGCCATGGTCACCGGCCTGTGGGGCTCGCTGACGAGCGTCCTGCAGAGCTGGATCAGCGGATACACGACGGTGGTGTGATGAGCGGTCGCAGCTATCGTCCCGAGGGGATCGCGGACGAGTTCACCCAGGGCGCCCGCGGCGGCGAGGCGACCGACGCCGAGGCCGGGCCGCCGGCCGGTGCGCCGCCGTCGGGCACCGCGCGGGCACCCAGGATCGGATGGCGCGGCATGCTGCGTTGGACCTGGCGCCAGCTCACGAGCATGCGCGTGGCGCTCATGCTCCTCATGCTCCTCGCCGTGGCCGCGGTGCCGGGGTCGATCCTGCCGCAGCGCAGCCAGGACCCCGCGGCCGTCCTCGAGTACCTGGGCGACTACCCCACGTCCGGGGAGTGGCTCGACAAGTTCGGGTTCTTCGACGTCTACTCGTCGGCCTGGTTCTCGGCGATCTACCTGCTGCTGTTCGTCTCGCTGGTGGGCTGCATCGTGCCGCGCACGATCGCGCACGCCAAGGCGCTGCGGAACCGGCCCCCGCGCACGCCGGCGCGGTTCGCCCGGTTCCCCGCCCAGGCGTCCGGGACGACGTCCGCGTCGCCGCAGGAGGTGACCGACGCCGTCGCGCAGCACCTGCGCGGCCGGTCGCGGTGGCTCCCGACGTTCCGCGTGGACACGGCGGACGAGGAGGCGCGCGCGGCGCGCGGCCGGGTGCCCGCCCGGCCGGCGGCCCGCACCGTGGCCGCCGAGCGTGGCTACCTGCGAGAGAGCGGCAACCTGCTGTTCCACCTGGCGCTGCTCGGCCTCGTCGTCGCCGTCGGCGTCGGACAGCTGATGCACTACCGCGGTCAGGCGATCATCACCGAGGGGCGCGGGTTCGCCAACGCCGTCGTCGACTACGACACGTTCGAGAGCGGTGCCTGGTTCCAGCCCGAGTCGCTCGTCCCGTTCTCCATGACGCTGGACGAGTTCACGTCGGAGTTCGCGACCGACGGCGCGGCGTTCGCCCAGTCGCGGGACTTCACGGCCTCGGTGACGGTGACGGAGCCGGACGGCTCGGCGTCCGAGGAGACCATCAAGGTCAACCACCCGCTGGTGATCGACGGGTCCAAGATCTACCTGCAGGGCAACGGCTACGCCCCGGAGATCACGGTGGAGGACGCCGAGGGCGAGGTCGCGTTCTCCGGACGGGTGCCGTTCATCCCGGAGGACCAGCTCTACACCTCGCGCGGCGTCGTCAAGGTCCCGGACGTCTCGGGCGGGCTCGACCAGGTGGGGCTCATCGGCTACTTCCTGCCGACGGCGGTCATCGACCCCGACGGCTCGGCCCGCTCCGTCTTCCCCTCGCCGGAGGACCCGCTGCTCGTGCTCGAGGTGTACCGCGGCGACCTCGGCCTGGACGACGGCGTGCCGCAGAACGTGTACCGCCTCGACACCGAGAACCTCACGGCCTCCGTGGACGAGGACGGCGAGCGGGTCACCCTCCTGCTCGAACCGGGGGACAGCGTCGAGCTGCCCGACGGTCTCGGGACCGTCATGCTCGGCGAGGACGTCCCGCGGTACGTCGCCCTGGACCTGCGCCACGACCCCTCCCTGGGCTGGGTGCTGGGCTTCTCCCTGGCCGCTCTCGTCGGCCTGACCGGCTCGTTGTTCCTGCCGCGCCGCCGCGTCTGGGTGCGATCCTGGGTGCACGACGGTGTCACGCACGTCGAGGTCGCGGGCCTGGCCCGCGGGGACGACCTCGGCTTGCAGCCGGAGGTGGACCGCACGCTGGCCGCGGTCCCCGAGCTCGATCCTTCGCTCGATCCCGTACCGACGCACGACCTTGAGAGAGGCTGACCATGGAGATCGCCGAGCTGAGCGACCTGCTCGTCTGGGCTGCCGCGACCGCGCTGGCCGTCGCGATGATCGCGTTCGCCGTCGACCTGGGCCGGCGCACCGACGAGCGCGTCGGCGCCCGCACGCAGGAGCGAGCGGTCGTCGGTGCCGGGCCGACGACGAGCGTGACCGCCGGCGCACCGGTCGGGGCCGAGCCGCGCCGTCGGGCCGCCGGGATCGCGATGTCCACCACCTGGCTGGCGACGGCGATGCTGCTGGCCGCGATCGTCCTGCGCGGGCTCGCCGCGGGGCGGGCGCCGTGGGCCAACATGTACGAGTTCACGATGGTCGGCTCGTTCATCGCGCTCGCCGTGTTCCTCGTGCTCAACCTGCGTCGCGACGTGCGGTTCCTCGGGGCGTTCGTCACCGGGCTCGCCGCCCTCTTCCTCGTGGTCGGCCTCAACTCGTTCCACGTCGCCGCGACCGGTGTGCAGCCGGCGCTGCAGAACTACTGGCTGGTGCTGCACGTCGGTGTCGCCATCGTGGCGACCGGCATCTTCACCGTCTCGTTCGTGATGTCGGCGCTGCAGCTCCTGCGCGACTCCCGCGATGCCGGCAGCCCGTTCCTCACCCGGCCGGGCTTCCGGTGGCTGGACCGCACCCCGGGCCCGACCGCCCTGGAGTCGATGTCGTTCCGGCTCAACGCGGTCGGGTTCGTGCTGTGGACCTTCACGATCATCGGCGGCGCGATCTGGGCGGAGGACGCCTGGGGCCGCTACTGGGGCTGGGACCCCAAGGAGGTCTGGAGCTTCGTCATCTGGGTCGTCTACGCGGCCTACCTGCACGCACGCACGACGCGGGGCTGGTCGGGGCGCCGGGCGGCGTGGTTCGTCGTGGTCGGCTACGCCTGCGTGCTGTTCAACTTCACCGGCGTGAACCTGATCTTCAACGGCAAGCACTCATACTCCGGCATCAGCTGAACCGAACCGCGAGGTAGCGCAGGCCCCCGCGAGGTGGCGCTCACGGACCGCGAGGTAGCGCGCGCCACCTCGCGGGACCGGGCGTCAGCTCGCGTCGTCGCCGCCCTCGCGGCGCTGCTGGCGGCGCTTCTCCTGCTCCAGCCGCCACAGGAAGTCCGGGTCGTCGTCCGGGGCCACCGGGCCGGACGGCCGGCGCGGACCCCGGCCGGGTCGAGCCCCGCGTCCGCCGGATCCGCCGCGGCGTCGCGACTGCTTGGTGGCGATCCAGGTGATCGGGCCGAAGATCGGCAGCAGGACGATGATGACGACCCACAACCACTTCGGCAGGCCGGCACGATCCTCCTCCTCGGACGCGGAGAGGTCGGCGAGGCTGTACACCAGCAGGCCGACGACGGCGAGGCCGACCAGGACGCGGAACATTCCTCCAGCCTAGTTCGCCCACGGACCGGCGCCGAATCGCGGCTGGTCCGGGCGGGACCGCCCGGACCAGCGACCGGGGTGCCGGACGTATCCTGGGACGGTGCCTCTCGTGATCTACACCCTGCTCCGCGTGCTGCTGTTCGCCGTCGCGCTCGGCGTCGGCTACCTGGTCGGACTGCGGAGCTGGCTCCTGGTGCTGGTGGCCGTCGTCGTCGCGTTCGCGGTGTCCTACCTGGTGCTGCCGAAGCAGAAGGACGCGGCCGCGCGCTGGCTCGCCGAGCGTGCCGAGCGTCGTCGCGCCGGCCAGGAGGGGCTGGGCCGGATCATCGACGAGGACGCCGCCGCGGAGGACTGGGACGACGATCCCGGCCGCACCGACGCGCCGAACAGGAACCTGGGCCCGCAATAGCGGCCCGTTCCGGGCCCAGCTTCCTGGTCGACGTCGGGAGGCGGGACTACAGCGCCAGGCCGAGCCCGAGCAGTACACCGTAGGCGAGCTCGAACATCCCCGTGCCGGCGAGCACCGGGACCAGCGCCCTGCCGCGTGCGCCGGCGAGCACCGGGACGGCGAGCAGCGCGGCGGGCAGCAGGAGCAGGGCGACGAGGAACGCCCACGGGTTCCAGGCCGCGCAGGCGAGCCCGAGGAGCACCGGCAGCACCACCCACAGCGCGTACAGCCGCCGGGCCCGGTGGTCGCCGAGGCGCACCGCCAGCGTCCGCTTGCCGGCCACCACGTCGGTGGGGATGTCCCGGATGTTGTTGACCATCAGCAGGGCGCAGGCGATGAGCCCCACCCCGACGGCGCCCAGCACCGCGGGCCAGGTGAGCCGGTCCGCCTGGGTGTACGTCGTGCCGAGGGCGGCCACCAGCCCGAAGAACACGAACACGCCGACCTCGCCGAGACCCGCGTACCCGTACGGCCGCTTGCCACCCGTGTAGTACCACCCGGCGAGCATGCTCACCGCGCCGACGGCGATCAGCCACCAGTGCCCGCTCACCGCGCACAGCGCCAGCCCGAGCACCCCCGCGACGCCGAACGCGCCGAACGCGGCGGCCTTGACCTGCCCCGGCCGCGCGATACCGGAGGCGGTGAGTCGCAGCGGGCCCACCCGGTCCAGGTCGGTGCCACGGACGCCGTCGGAGTAGTCGTTCGCGTAGTTGACGCCGACCTGCAGCGCGAGGGCGACGCCCAGCGCGAGCACGGCGGCCAGCCAGTCGAAGGCGTCGACCTGGGCGGCGGCACCGGTGCCGATCGCCACCGGTGCGGCGGCGGCGGGCAGGGTCCGGGGGCGCGCTCCGGCGACCCAGTCGGCCGTGGTGGCCATGCGTGCTCCTCTCAGTCGCGCGCCGTACGGGCGCGCACCAGGTCGACGACGGCGGCACGGTCGACCTTGCCGGGACCGCGCAGCGGCAGGGCGGCCACCCGCAGGATGCGGCGGGGCGCGGCGGCCGGGCCGAGTCTATCCGCGACGGTGGACCGCACCCGGGCCAGCTCGGCCTCCTCCCACGCGCCAGCCCCTGTGGGTGCACGACGCGCCGCTGCGCCGGGCGTCTCGACGGCGTGTCGTGCACCCACAGGGTCGGAGAGTACGGCCACGAGCTCCTGACCCCACTCCTCGTGGGGCACGCCGACGACGCACACCTCGGCGCCGAGCAGCTCGCCGAGCACGGACTCCACGGCCGCGGGGGCGACGTTCACCCCGCCGGTGACCACGACGTCGTCGGCGCGGCCGAGCACGCGCAGCACCCCGTCGGTCAGCGTGCCGAGGTCGCTGGTGCGGAACCAGCGCCCGTCCGCGTCGTCGTGGAACGCCGCAGCCGTGGCGTCGTCGTCACCGAGGTAGCCGGCAGCCAGCGTCGGCCCCGTGAGCTCCACCACCCCCACCGAGCTGTCAGAACGAGCAGTCGGTCTACCCCGACCGCGTTCTGACACCTCGGAGGGGGGAGCGAGCCGGGCCCGTACGCCCGGCAGCGGCACACCGTCGTACACGCACCCGCCGGCGGTCTCCGACATGCCGTAGGTGCGGACGGCCGGCACGCCGGCGTCCCGGGCGCGGTCCAGCAGCAAGGGCGGTGTCGCGGCCCCGCCGAGCAGCACCGCACCACAGCGGGCCAGCGCCTCCAGCGCGGCCGGTGCACCGCCGTCGGCGGCCTCGACCACGCGGTGCAGCTGCGTCGGCACGAGGGAGACGTGCACGGGGTCGCCGGTGGCCAGCGGGGCGGCGAGCAGGTCGGCGAGCCCCGCGGGCGTGAAGCGGCCCTCGGGGGCGACGGTCAACGGGGTGCCGGCCAGCAGCGCGCGGACGATCACCTGCATCCCGGCGACGTGCGTGGGGGGCAGGGTCAGCACCCAGCGACCGGCGGCACCGAGGCGCTCGCGGGTCGCGGCGGCGGAGGCGCGCAGCGCCGCGGCGGTCAGGGCGACCTCGCGCGGCGCTCCCGTCGAGCCGGACGTGCGCACCACCAACGCGGTGCCCGACGGCGGTGCCTGCGCCGTGAGGCGGGGCAGCGGCGCGACGGGTGGGCCGCCGTCCAGCGCACGGCGCATGTCGTCGACGAGCGCGGCCAGGTCGGGAGTGCTCACCGGCTCACGATAGGCCGCCGGGCCGCTGCCCATCTGGTCCACCCGCACAGCACGCCCGAGCGGTCTCTGGCGGGCCTGCCTGCTCCGGCGAGTTCAGGTTCCTGCCAGTGCAGGTTGTGCTGGGCACGGAATTCTGGATAAGTTCTTGCCCATTCGTCGGACGGAGGTGTCCACGATGAGTAGCACAATGGGGTGATCGCAAGTCAATGACTAGAACTGTTCCACGCACCAGTATATTTGCCTTATTCTGGCCGTCGGTCTGGGGTGTACCCATTTTCGGCTCGCTGCTCGCGGTGCTTGACATGATGGGGAAACTCGAGCTTGGCGGTCTTGTTGTGTTCCTGTATGTCGCAAGTTCTTGGTGTTTTCCGTTGGGTCTCGTGTGCCTCTTGGATCGAAAGTGGGCGTAGGCATCGCGGCGACACGAACGCAGCTTGGCGTGGGATTCTTGCTCGCCACCTCGGCGATCATCACGGTTGTCGGAGGCGTGCTCATATGGACGGTTGCTTCCTGGCTTTGGTTTGTCTTCTTGCCGGCACTGTTCGGAGTGTCGTTCGAGGTGTCGCGACGAGTGCTTGCGCGAATGTACTTGAAGGACGGTAGTGCGTGGCGAATGGGGGTTGTTCGCTAGTTCGGACCGTGGAAGTAGGAGTAGCGGTTGAGGGCTCTTGGGGGCCTGCTCCGGTTTCACGGGCAGGTGAGGTTGGTCGATCATGCCGCGTCCCGGCCCGCGGCACCCGGTGCGGGCGGGAGTGAACGATGTATATCCGAATTCGTCCGGCGGGCCACATCTCGCCACAGTTGAGGTCCTGCATTACATCAAGAGTTGGCGTTCATGTAGTCCCGAGTCGAGCGAGGAGATGCGTTGATGGAGAGCCTGGACTTCAGGATTCGAGCGCTCCTATCCATTCAGAGGTCTCTGTGGGATCTGGTTACGCCCAATCTTCGCGCCGTCGCTCTTGCCGTCGACAGGGATGTCCCGAAGATATCAGCACGGTTCGTGTTCGCGGAGGGTCCTTCCAGCGAAGATGTTCTGGACACTTCGGAGGCAGAGGCGTATACGATTGCAGATTTCGGGCCCGACATGTCGGTCAAGTTTGTTGCTGTTCAGTGCCCGACGGCGACGCCGCGCGAGGTGCTGCCGGGTGAGGAATGGGTATACCTTCGCAAGGAGGTGGCTGCACAGTAGGGGCCTGCTGGGCGGTGCCTTCTGCGAGGAGCCGCGCCTGGCGTGCCTGCCGGCCCGCTACGGACGCCTCGTGCACGGCTTGGGTCAGGCGCAGGAGCTGGCGGGCCAGGACCGCCTGGGCGACGCGGCCTCGGTCGCCGTGGGCTGCGCTGGCTAGCGGCATCGCGGCTCCCGAGAGTGCGGCCGCACCGGCCTTGGCCGGCCGCGGGGCGCCGGTAGGTCTGCGCCGAGCGCGACAGCGTCTCGGACGCCGCAGCGAAGTCTCTGGTGGTCTCCTTGGTGGCGTTCGACCACGCCGCCAGGGCGCTGGCCGTCTGGCGTGCGACCGAGGACCGCGTGGCGCGGTCCTCGACCGGGCCCGAGCGCAGCCTGTTCACCAGGGCCAGGTGACACTCAGTGCTTGGGATGCGACGGGCTGCGCCGACAAGGTCGGTGCTCACCGGACTCACGATAGGCCGCGCCGGGAGCGCGGCGTCGGGCGGACGGCCAGGCTCCGCTCGTCGGCCTGCACCGTCACGTACCGTGTGCGGCAGAACACACCGTTGGAGGACTGATGACCGCACGGTTGACGCGGCTGGCGGCGCCCGGCGCGCTCCTCGGGACCGCCCTGCTCCTGGCCGCCTGCAGCGCGGAGGAACCGGCCCCCGCGCCGACGACGACCGTCCCGGCTGCCGTCGACGGCGCCCAGAAGGCGTCGCCACCCACGCCGGAGGTGCCGACGGTGTGGCCGCTGACCGGCGTCGAGGCGGACGAGGTCGCGGACCGCCCGGCGCTGGCGATCAAGATCGAGAACTCGCGCGAGGCGCGGCCGCAGACCGGGCTGACCCAGGCCGACATCGTCTGGGAGGAGGTCGTCGAGGGCGGCATCACCCGCTACGTGGCGGTGTACCACTCGAGCATCCCGGAGACCGTGGAGCCGGTGCGCTCGGTGCGGCCGATGGACCCGGCGATCGTCGCCCCGCTGGACGGCATCCTCGCCTACTCCGGCGCCCAGCCACCGTTCATCGACGCGGTGAACGACGCCGGCACGCAGTCGGTGATCATGGACGCCGGTGATGCCGGGTTCAGCCGTGACCCGAACCGGTACGCCCCGCACAACGTGATCGGCGACCCGGAAGCCTTCTTGGCCCAGGCCGACGGCGAGCGGACGGTCCCGCCGCCGGAGCAGTTCGTGTTCGCGGACGAGCCGGGCGAGAGCACCGCGGAGACCGACGGGAAGCCGGCCGCCGGTCTGGAGGTCGTCATGTCCCGCATGCAGACCACCGGGTGGGCGTGGGACGAGGACTCGGAGACCTGGCTGCGCAGCGAGGGCACCAGCGCGTCGATGTCGACGTCGGGGGACCAGCACGCGGCGACCAACGTGGTCGTGCTCGAGACGGAGGTCGTCGACACCTCCTACAAGGACCCGTCCGGCGCGGCGGTGCCCGAGACGAAGCTCGTCGACTCCTCCGGTTCCGGTGTGGTGGCGAGCGCGGGCAGCGCGATCAAGGTCAAGTGGTCCAAGGGCGCGCTCGGCGACCCGATCGAGCTGACGGCCGGCGGCGAGGCGGTCGAGCTGGAGCCGGGCAGCACGTGGATCGGTCTGCTGCCGCAGGCCACGGGGTCGTACGCGGTCTCGCGGTGAACCGCCGGCGGCGTCGCCACGCGGGGGGCCGTCAGTAGGCGTACGGGAAGCCCGACCAGTCGGGGTCGCGCTTGGCGAGGAACGCGTCGCGACCCTCGACGGCCTCGTCCGTCATGTACGCCAGGCGGGTCGCCTCCCCGGCGAACACCTGCTGGCCCATGAGCCCGTCGTCGGCGAGGTTGAACGCGAACTTCAGCATCCGGACGGCCTGCGGCGACTTCCCGGCGATGGTCCGGGCGTACTCCACCGCGAGGTCCTCCAGCCCTTCGTGGTCGGCGACCTCGTTGACGCCGCCCCAGCTCTCGGCGTCGTCCGCCGAGTACTCCCGGGCGAGGAAGAAGATCTCCCGCGCCCGCTTCTGCCCGACCTGGCGCGCCAGGTAGGCGGACCCGTACCCGCCGTCGAACGACCCGACGTCGGCGTCCGTCTGCTTGAACTTCCCGTGCTGGCGGCACGCGATCGACAGGTCGGCCACCACGTGCAGCGAGTGCCCGCCCCCGGCGGCCCAGCCGTCGACGACGGCGATCACCACCTTGGGCATGGTGCGGATGAGGCGCTGCACCTCCAGGATGTGCAGCCGCCCGGCGCGGGCCGGGTCCACGGCGTCGGCCTCGTCACCGAGGCGGCCCGCGTCGTCGGGCGTCGTGTACTGGTAGCCGGAGCGCCCCCGGATGCGCTGGTCCCCGCCGGAGCAGAAAGCCCACCCGCCATCCTTGGGGGACGGCCCGTTGCCGGTGAGGAGCACGGTCCCGACGTCGGACGTCATGCGTGCGTGGTCGAGCACCCGGTACAGCTCGTCGACGGTGTGCGGGCGGAATGCGTTGCGCACCTCGGGACGGTCGAACGCGACCCGGACGACCGGCAGGTCGCGCACGACGGCGCCCCCTGTGTCGCGCTCCACGCCCCGGTGGTACGTGAGGTCCGTCAGGTCGTCGAACCCGGCGACCGTGCGCCAGCGGGCGGCGTCGAACGTCTCGGAGACGGGTGCGGGGAGGTCGCTGTTGCTCACGCGAGCCAGCGTAGTGCGCTCCACGGGCTGTCGGCCGCTCCGGTCCCTGTCTGCAGAGTGACGTCCAGAACCTCTGCAGAAGGCAGCCTGGATGGCCTGCAAGCACGCCGCGAGTGCTGTCTACCTCCAGAACGACGACGCCGCGCGCGGCCCTCGACGGAGATCCACGGCTCGTCATGGCCGGCGCGACACCGCATCTCCTGGACGAATGGCAGAGTCGAGCGGTGCGATGTCGTTGCGAGCACTGCTCCACGGTCGTCGTCCCTCTGGGAATGCTCGGTGTCTGACCTGCCTGCCCACAGGGTCCGCCTCACAGGTGGATGGTCACGTCACCCTCGTCACGGAGCGTGGCCACGATCTTGTCGACCGCCGCGCTCTGCTGCTCGCCCATCGCCTGCTGGGCCAGCTGGTCGCGGACGTCCTCGAAGGGCGGGATCTCGGCCTGCGAGGCACCGTCGCCACCCTGGGACTCCATCTGCCCGACGATCGTGTCGTACTGCTCGCGCAGCTCGTCCTCGCTCGGTTCCTCGACGTCCGCCTCGGCCTCGATGTAGGCGTTGACCTCGAACTGCGAGGCCGCGTCCGAACGCACCTCGTCCTCCGAGATGCCCTGCTCGCCGAGAGCGGCGATCACCTCGTCCGCGGACTGCATCCCGTTCTGCGTCGCGATGCCGTCGAGTGTGGTCTGGACGTCCTCCTCGGTCGCCTCGATGCCGGACTGGTCGGCCGCCTGCGTCAGCAGCCGGTTGCCCACCAGCTGCTCGACGACCTGCTTCTTGAGGGTGTCCTGGTCGACCTCCTGGCCGGTGCTCTGCTGGGACATCGCCGCCTGCTGCAGCTGACCCTCGTAGGTGGTGACGAACTCCTCACGCTCGACCTTCTCGCCGTTGACCTCGGCGACGACGTCGGGCACGTCCTCCAGGTCGGCCTCGGGCACGCCGGCGCCGGTCTCGGGCGCCCCGGCGCTCGGGCTGGCGCTCGGGCTGCTCTCAGGATTCTGGTCGTCGGTCTCGGACGTGCAGCCGGCGAGCGCGACGACCGCGGCCACGGAGAGCGCGACGAGCGGGCGCTTGATCGACATGGTCACTCCTCGTGATGGGTGCTGGTCGACCGACCGTAGTCACACGAACCTGGGAGCGGGTCGACCGGATGATCAGGTCCCGTTCAGGAACGGGGCGGGGCGCGGCGCCCTCGGCACTCCAAGCTCTTGCAGGGCGTGCCGAGCATCCGCGCGCGTCGTCCTGAAGATCTGCACATGCGGGAGGCACCATGGAGGCATGAACACGATGCCACCTCGAGACACCGAGGTCGCCGACCCGGACGAGGTCGTCGACGAGCTCATCGCCTACGACGCCGCCTCCTTGCGCCGTGCGACCGCCGCCACGCAGTCGGTCCCGGTGACGACGGCGCGCGGGAACCGCTGGACGTACCGCACGCCGCCCGAGGAGTTCACGGACTGACGGAGGGACCTGTGCGGCACCGGCCGCGCGGCCCGGCCCGCTCGTCCTACCCTGAGGACGTGCCTGCCACCCTCTCCGCGACGAGACAGGACCGGTTCGCCTGGTCGTCCCCGCTGCGCACCCGGTTCCGCCACCTCGACGTCCGCGACGGCGTGCTCCTGCGCGGCGAGGCCGGCTGGGGCGAGCTGAGCCCCTTCTGGGAGTACGACGACGCCGAGTCGGCCGCGTGGCTGCGCGCTGCCCGGGAGGCGGCGGACCACCCGTTCCCCGTGCCCGTCCGTGACCGTGTGCCGGTGAACGTCACCGTGCCGGCCGTCGAACCGGAGCGCGCCCGCGAGATCGTGCTCGCCTCCGGTGGCTGCCGCACGGCCAAGGTCAAGGTCGCGCAGCGCTCTGCCGGTGCCGGGCCGGGTCCGGTCGAGCCCGTCGGTGCGGAGATCGCCCGCCTCGAGGCCGTGCGGGCCGCCTTCGACGAGGCCGGGATGCCCGACGCCGCGATCCGCGTCGACGCGAACGGCTCCTGGTCGCTCGACGAGGCGCTGCACCGCATCCCGTTGCTGGACGCCGCGGCCCGCGGGCTCGAGTACGTCGAGCAGCCGTGCGCGACGGTCGCCGAGCTGGCGGCGGTCCGCCGCGGCACCGACGTGCCCGTCGCGGCCGACGAGTCGATCCGCCGTGCCGCCGACCCGCTGCGGGTGGTCCGCGAGGAGGCCGCCGACGTCGTGGTCCTCAAGGTGCAGCCGCTCGGCGGCGTCCGGGCCTGCCTGGAGCTCGCCGAGCAGGTCGGGCTGCCGGTCGTCGTGTCCTCGGCGATCGAGTCGTCCGTGGGGCTCGCGGCCGGCGTGGCGCTCGCCGCCGCCCTGCCCGAGCTGCCGCACGCCTGCGGGCTCGCGACCTCCCAGCTCCTCGTCCGCGACGTCACCGACGTCCCGCTCCTGCCCGTGGGCGGCAGCCTGCCGGTGGGTCGCGCCGCCCCGCAGGCGCAGGCCCTGTCGGCTGCCGCGGCGTCGCCCGAGCTGCGCGAGAGGTGGTTCGCCCGCCACGACCGGTTGACCGCCCTGCTGGACGCGGGGCGGGCCGCATGACCGCCGTGCCGCCGTCGGACGCGAGCCCGGCCGTGGACGCGGCGCGTGCGCTGGTCGCCGACCTCGTCGCCCAGGGCGTGGGCGACGTCGTGCTGGCACCCGGCTCGCGCTCCGCCCCGCTGGCGTACGCCCTGGCCGAGGCGGACGCGCGCGGCGACCTCGTCCTGCACGTGCGGATCGACGAGCGTTCGGCCGGCTTCCTGGCGCTCGGCCTGTCCCGCGGGTCGGCCGTCGGTCCCGTGGACGACGGCGGCGCCCCCGCCGCGCCGCGACCTGTCGTTGTCGTGACGACGTCGGGCACCGCGGTGGCGAACCTGCACCCGGCGGTCCTCGAGGCGCACCACGCCCGGCTGCCGCTGGTCGTGCTGACCGCCGACCGGCCGCACGAGCTGCGCGGGACCGGCGCGTCCCAGACCACCGACCAGGTGGGGATCTTCGGGACCGCGGTGCGCGCCGCCGTCGACGTCCCTGCCCCGGACGGCCGCCCCGGGGAGGTTCGCGACCTGCTCGCCACGGCTCGCCGGGTGCTGGCTGCCGCCCGCGGGCTGCGCGACCGGTACCCGGGCCCTGTCCACCTCAACCTGGCCTACCGCGACCCGCTGCACCCCCCGAGCTGTCAGGACGTGGGCGGTGCCAACCTCGCGGAGAGTCTGACAGCTCGCGCGACCCCCGAGCTGTCAGAACGGGGGCGACGCATACCTCGGGGAGAGTCTGACAACTCGTGGGGGGCGGTCGACGTCGTGCCGCCCGCCGCCGGCCCGGGGGCCGACCCGGCCCTGCCCGGGCACCCGTCCCGCACCCTCGTGGTCGCGGGGGACGGCGCCGGACCGGACGCCCGGCGGCTCGCCGAGGCGCAGGGCTGGCCGCTGCTCGCCGAACCCTCCTCGGGCAGCACCGGCGGACCGCTCGCCGTCGTCGCGCACCGCTCGGTGCTCGGGGCTGACGACCTGGCCGACGACGTCGAGCACGTCGTCGTCCTGGGGCACCCCACCCTGTCCCGCCCGGTGCAGCGGCTGCTCGCCCGGCCCGACGTCGCGGTCACCGTCGTCGCCCCCGGGGGCGGCCCCTGGCCGGACGCCGCCCGCAACGCGCGCCGCGTCGTCGAGTCGCTGCACGAGCGGTGGTTCGTGCCCACCGGACCGGCCGACGGCGGGGCCTTCCGTACCCGATGGCGCGCGGCCAGCGACGCCGCGGCCGCCGTCGTCGACGCGGCGACGTGCGACGAGGCCGTGGCGGACGGGCTGCTCACCGCCCCCCACGCGGCGCTCGCGGTCGCCCGCGCCGTCGTCACGGTCTCCGCCCCGCACGACGTGCTGGTGGTCGGGGCCTCGAACCCGGTCCGCGACGTCGACCTCGTGCTCGGCCTGCGGACCGAGTCGTCGCCGCTGGTCCTGGCGAACCGGGGCCTGGCGGGCATCGACGGCACCCTGTCCACCGCCGCGGGCGTCGCGGTCGGCGCCGCGCGCACCGGGCGCCGCACCCGTGCCCTCGTCGGAGACCTGACGTTCCTGCACGACGTCGGCGGGCTGCTGCGAGGCCCGGGCGAGCCCGCCGTCGACCTCGACGTGGTCGTGGTCAACGACGACGGCGGCTCGATCTTCGCGACGTTGGAGCACGGGGCGCTCGCGGCGACGGGGCCGACGGCGGCCGCGACCTTCGAGCGCGTCTTCGGGACCCCGCACGGGGCGAACCTGGCCACGCTCTGCGCCGGGTACGGCGTCGACCACCAGCTCGTCGAGGACGTCTCCTCGCTGCGGCACGCGCTGGCCGGACCCTCGCACGGGGTGCGGGTCGTGGAGGTGCACGTGCCGCGCGCCGACCGGCTCAGCGAGTCGCGCGACCTCACGGGGCGCATCCACGCCGCGGTGGTCGGCGGCGCGAGCCTCTGACGGCCTCGGTCGGCACCTGAGCGCGCACGTCTCAGGCGATTCACAGGTTCGCCCAAGGGGTGCCCCAGGGTAAGGGTGTTGTCTGGTGCCAGGACATCGAGGAGAGGGCACATGAGCACCGACAACACGTCACCGCAGAACCCGTCGAACGACGAGCACCCGGTCGAGCACCCGACCGTGCCGTTGCCGCCCGTCCAGCAGGCCCAGCCCGCGCAGTTCGCGCACCCGACGGCGCCCGCGCAGCCGACGGCACCCGTGCCGCCGGAGCAGCAGCGGACGGCCGCACCGTCGTCCCAGGGCGGCCCGCAGGCACCCACCGCGACCGGAGCGCCGTCGTCGTACCCCGGCGCCTACCCGCAGCAGCCGCCGGCACCGTACGGAGCCGCGGAGCAGCGCCCGCAGCGTCAGCGCGGGGTGTGGGTCCCGGTCGTCGCCGCCGCGGCCGGTGCCGCGGTCCTGGCGAGCGGCGCGACCTACGCGCTCACCGGCCCCCTGGCCGGGGACGACGCCTCGTCGCTCGCGGACGTCGGCACGCCCGAGCAGAGCACCACCGCTCCCGTCGCGAGCTCGTCCGACCAGAACCCCGACTGGCAGGCGGTCACCGCGGCCGTCGCGCCGTCCGTCGTCGCCATCCAGGTTGCCGGGCAGGCCGGCGGGCAGGGTGGCGGGTCCGAGGGCTCCGGCGTCGTCCTCGACGCCGAGGGGCACATCCTCACGAACAACCACGTCGTGTCCGGGGCCGCCGACGGCGCCGTCCAGGTCACCCTCAGCGACGGCCGCCTCTACGAGGCGTCGATCGTGGGCACGGACCCGACCACCGACCTCGCCGTCGTGCAGCTCGACGACGCCCCGGACGACCTGGAGCCTGCCACCTTCGGCGACTCCGACGCTGTGCAGGTGGGCGACTCGGTCCTCGCGGTGGGCAACCCGCTCGGGCTGGCGAACACGGCGACCACCGGGATCGTCTCCGCCCTGGACCGGCCCGTGGCCGCCTCGGGCGACGACTCCGGCGAGGTCGTGGTCACCAACGCGATCCAGATCGACGCCGCCATCAACCCCGGCAACTCCGGCGGGCCGCTGTTCGACGCCCAGGGCCGCGTCGTGGGCATCACGTCGTCCATCGCCACGCTCTCCGGCGGTGGGCAGTCCGGCTCGATCGGTCTCGGGTTCGCGATCCCCGTGAACCTCGGGACCGACGTCGCCGAGCAGCTCGTCGAGGACGGGACGGCCGAGCACGCGTTCCTCGGCGTCTCCCTCGGGGACGCCGCCGCGGAGGCCGACGGCGTGACGCGCCGCGGGGCCGAGATCGGCCAGGTCACGGACGGCTCGCCCGCCGCCGAGGCCGGCCTGCAGTCCGGCGACGTCATCGTGGCCATCGACGACGACGCCGTCAACGGCGCAGAGTCGCTCACGGCCTACGTGCGCGAACGGTCCGCCGGCGAGCAGGCCACGATCACGTACGTGCGGGACGGGCAGACCCAGACCGCCGACGTGACCCTCGCCGTCCGCGAGGAGACCACGGGCTCGCAGGGCTCCCAGGCCCCGGAGCAGGGCGGCCCCCAGGACGGCCAGGGCCCGCAGGACGGCCAGGGCAGCCAGGACGGGCAGGACGACTCGTCCTCCGACCCGACGCAGCCCGACAACATCCCGGGCTGGTTGCACGAGCTGTTCGGCGACTGACCCCCACCCTCCCGCGGCGCACCGGTGTCCCCCTTCGTCCGTCGCTGCCGCGGGACCGGGCCGGGCCTCCTCGGTCCGGCCGATCGCGGCTGGGTCGGCACAGTGCCGACCCGGCCGCGTCATGCGTGCGCGCCGGAGGCTGCGGTTGCGCTGCGGGCGAGTCGGCTCGTACCTCGCCGCCGCACCCTCCGCTGCACCTCCGCCTCAGGGGTGCTGGTGCGCGCCGGAGGCTGCGGTTGCGCTGCGGGCGAGTCGGCTCGTACCTCGCCGCCGCACCCTCCGCTGCACCTCCGCCTCAGGCGCCGAGGGCCCATCGCATGGGGACCAGCTTCGCCTCCGACTCGGCCAGCTCGGCCTGCGGGTCCGACGCCGCGACGATGCCGCAGCCCGCGAAGAGCCGCACGTGGCGCGGGTCGTCACCGAGCTCCGCGGACCGCAGCGCGATGCCCCACTCGCCGTCGCCGTCGGCCCCGACCCACCCGACCGGCCCGGCGTACCGTGAGCGGTCGATCCCCTCGATCTCGCGGATGAGGTCCCTGGCCGCCGTCGTCGGGGTCCCGCACACCGCGGCCGAGGGGTGCAGCGCCGCGGCGAGCGTCAGCGAGCTGGCGTGGGTCGCGGGGTCGAGCACCGCCGTGACGTCGGACGCGAGGTGCATGACGTTGGGCAGGTGCAGCACGAAGGGCGCGTCCGGGACGTTCATCGACGAGCAGAACGGTTCCAGGGCGTGGGCGACCGAGCGCACCGCGAACTCGTGCTCCTCGAGGTCCTTGGAGGACCGGGCGAGCTGAGCCGCGTGCAGCAGCGCGTCGTCGTCGCTCATGCCCGGTTCCCGGCGGATGGTGCCGGCCAGCACCCGCGACGTCACCAACCCCTTCTCGCTGCGCAGCAGCAGCTCCGGCGTGGCCCCGACCATCCCGGCCACGGAGAAGGTCCAGCACGAGGCGTAGGCCTCGGCGAGCCGCGCGAGGACCCAGCGGGGGTCGACCGGCCGTTCGGTCGTCGCGAGCACCTCGCGCGCCAGGACGACCTTCTCGAGCTCGCCCGCCTGGATGCGCTCCACCCCCTCGGCGACGACGGCGGGCCAGTCGCGGGCGGCCACCGCGCCGTCGGACAGGGTCACCCGTCCCGGGTCGCCGACCGGGGCGCGCGTCGCGCGCGCGAGGGCCTCGGAGCCCGGCGCGTCGAGCTGGTCGGCGCGGGAGATCGTCGTCATCCAGCACACGTCGCCGCGCCGTCCGACGGCCACACGGGGCACCACCAACGTGCCCTCCGGGCGGGCGCCGCCGAAGTGGTCGCCGGTGCCGCCGTCGTCGAACGCGAAGGTGCCGAACGCGACGGGCCCGGTGCCGGGCAGCCCCACCTCGTCGCGCACGACGGCGTGGTCGAGCGTCGCGCGCCAGGCCGCCTCCGCGTCGGCGAACCGGCCCGGCCCGAAGGTGTCGAGGCGGAGCACCTCGCCCCAGCCCACGATCCCGTCGCCGCGGCGCACCCACGTCAGGGGACGGGTGTCGGGAAGGAGGTCGACCAGCGCGGTGAGGTCGGCGGGCAGGCGGTCGACGCGGGTGGTGCGCACGACGAGCGGCTGCGGCTCGGGGGCCTGCGCGTGGCTGCCGGAGGACGCGCCCGACGGCGGGACCGGCGCCGGGTAGGGCGTGGCGGACATCGGTCCCAGGATACGCCGCGCACGGTGACCGGCTGGCGCGGGTGCCCGGCCGGGCGGGCCGGTCGCCGACGGCGTCAGCGTCGTCGTGGGACGATGTGGCCCATGTCCCGCGCCAGCCTGGAGAAGAACCCTGCCGAGGTCGCGTCGATGTTCGACGGGATCGCCCGGCGGTACGACCTGACGAACGACCTCATCTCGCTCGGCCAGGACCGCCGCTGGCGCCGAGCCACCGTGGCGGCGGTCGGGGCGGGGCCGGGGGAGAAGGTGCTCGACCTGGCCGCGGGGACCGGGACGTCGAGCGAGCCGTTCGCGGACGCGGGCGCCGTCGTCGTGCCCTCCGACTTCTCGCTGGGCATGCTGCGGGTCGGCAAGGAACGCAGCGCGGACCTGCCGTTCGTGGCGGGGGACGCTACCCGGCTGCCGTTCGCCGACGGCGCCTTCGACGCGGTGACGATCAGCTTCGGGCTGCGCAACGTCGTCGACACCGCGGGGGCGCTGGCCGAGATGCTGCGGGTGGTGCGGCCGGGCGGGCGCGTGGTGATCTGCGAGTTCTCGCACCCCACGTGGGCGCCGTTCCGCACCGTCTACATGGAGTACCTGATGCGCGCGCTGCCCCCCGTGGCCGCGGCCGTCACGCGCGACAAGGGCTCGTACGAGTACCTCGCCGAGTCGATCCGGGCCTGGCCCGACCAGGAGGCGCTGGGCCGGCTGATGGTGGGGGCTGGCTGGTCGCGGGTCGGCTACCGGAACCTCTCGGGCGGCATCGTGGCCCTGCACCGAGGAACTCGGCCCGCCTGACCCGTCGCGCGTCCCGGTCTGCCCCGTCCACGGTCGCCCGGCCCGACGTGGAGCGCAGCGCCCGTGGACGGGCGGGCCGGGACGCGCGGGGCGGGGTCAGCTCTTGCTGAACTCCGCGACCTTCTCCTGGACACGGGGGTCGTTCCAGGTCTCGGTGGCCCATCCCTTGGCCTGGTCGAGGGTCGAGCGGCCCTTCTCCGTGCCGAGGAAGTAGCCCAGCGCGGCGCCGATGACCAGCGCGGTGGTTGCCTTCATGGTGCGGTGCCTCCTGTGGCAGATGCGGGTGGAACGGTGCGCGGATGCGGTTCGACCGTATGCCGCCACCTGGCCCGACGCCACCCTGCACGCCAGGGAAGGGTTGCCTTCCTACACATCTGCCGAGGAACGTGACTAGAGTGACGGCTGAACGTTGTGACTGAGTTCACAAGACGTCCCCGGCAACGGAGTCGGGGTCTCTCGTCAGGGAGGTGAGGCAGTGCGTGCATCGCATCGCGACGACGCCGACGTGATCGTCGTCGGCGCCGGCCCGGCCGGTGCCTCGACCGCGCACTGGTGCGCCTCGGCGGGCCTGGACGTGCTGCTCCTCGACAAGGCGTCCTTCCCTCGCGACAAGGTCTGCGGCGACGGTCTGACGCCGCGCGCCGTGGCCGAGCTCGCCCGGATGGGCGTCGACACCCGCGCCGACGACGGCTGGATCCGCAACGAGGGCCTGCGGGTGGTCGCCGGCGGACGGTCCTGGGAGCTCGCCTGGCCCGAGCTCACGACGTACCCGGGCTACGGGATGGCGCGGTCGCGCATGTCGCTCGACCACCGCCTGGTCCAGCACGCCCAGGCCTCGGGCGCCAAGCTCGTCGAGCGCACCCGCGTCGCCGGTGCGCTGACGGACGACGTCACGGGCCGGGTGGTCGGGGTGGCGGCGCAGCCGCTCGACGGCCGCGGCCGTGCCGACGGTCCTGCGACGACCTACCGCGCCCCCGTCGTCGTCGCCGCCGACGGCGTGTCCTCCCGGTTCGCGACGACGCTCGGCATCACCCGCCGCGACGATCGCCCGATGGGCACCGCCGTGCGCACCTACTTCCGTACGGAGCAGTCCGGAGGCGCGACCACGCGCCACGAGGACGCCTTCATGGAGTCCCACCTCGAGCTGTGGGACGGCGTGCCGGGGGAGTCGAACCTGCTTCCCGGCTACGGCTGGATCTTCGCGCTCGGGGACGGCACCGCGAACGTCGGGCTGGGCTCGGTGAGCTCGACGCCCGCGCGGCAGTCCGCGACCGGGCACGACTACCGCGCGCTCATGGCCGCGTGGATGCGCAACACGCCGGCGGAGTGGGGCTTCACCGAGGAGAACCAGGTGGGCCCCGTCCGCGGCGCCGCGCTGCCGATGGGCTTCAACCGGTCGCCGATGTACTCGGCCGGCGCGCTGCTGGTCGGCGACTCCGCCGGCATGGTCAGCCCGTTCAACGGCGAGGGCATCGCCTACGCGCTGCAGGCGGGCCGCGTCGCGGCCGACGCGATCGCGCAGGCCCGCACCCGGATCACCGACGACGCCCGCGAGCGCACCCTGGCCACGTACGCCGACCGGATGCGCGACGACCTGGGCGGGTACTACACGCTCGGGCGCTGGTTCGTGCGGCTCATCGAGCACCCCGCAGTGATGCGGCTGTGCGTGCGGCACGGGCTGCCGCGCCGGGTGGTCATGCAGTTCGTCCTCAAGCTGCTCTCGGACTGCTACGAGCCCCGTGGCGGTGACTGGGTCGACCGGGTCATCGCGGGGCTCACCAGGGTGGTGCCCCGTGCGTGAGGTCGAGGAGTCCTCGCGCAGGGACGCCGAGGGACGAGGTGTGCCGGTGCGAGGCACCGCAGAGCTCTCGTGGAGGAGCTGGGCATGAGGACCGACGTGGCACGAGGGAGTGACACCGACGTGATCGATCCAGGCGAGGAGATCCGATGAGCAACCCGTACGTCCCGGTGCTGGTCCTCATGGGGATCGCGGCCGTGCTCGCCCTGGGCGGCGTGGCGGCGAGCGCCGTCATCGGTCCGAAGCGCTACAACCGCGCCAAGCTCGACGCCTACGAGTGCGGCATCGAGCCGACCCCCCACGCGATGGGCGGCGGTCGTCTGCCCATCAAGTACTACCTGGTGGCCATGACGTTCATCGTCTTCGACATCGAGGTGGTCTTCCTCTACCCGTGGGCGGTGGACTTCGCCGTCCTGGCCGGGTTCGGGCTGGCGGCGATGCTCATCTTCCTGGTGCTGATCACCGTGCCGTTCGTCTACGAGTGGCGGCGCGGCGGGTTCGACTGGGTCTGACAGGCAGTTCGGCAAGGGTGCCGCCCGCGGCGGCACCGACGCTCCGCGAAGGAGGAGACATGGGGCTGGAGGAATCGCCGTCGGGCTTCCTGCTCACGACGATCGAGGACCTCGCGGGCTACCTGCGCAAGGCGTCCGTGTGGCCGGTGACGTTCGGACTGGCGTGCTGCGCCATCGAGATGATGGCGGCCGGTGCGTCGCGGTTCGACCTGTCCCGGTTCGGCATGGAGGTCTTCCGTGCCTCGCCGCGCCAGGCGGACCTGATGATCGTGGCGGGCCGGGTGAGCCAGAAGATGGCACCCGTGGTGCGCCAGGTCTACGACCAGATGAGCGAGCCCAAGTGGGTGCTGTCGATGGGCGTGTGCGCGTCCAGCGGCGGCATGTTCAACAACTACGCGATCGTGCAGGGCGTCGACCACATCGTGCCGGTCGACATCTACCTGCCGGGCTGCCCGCCCCGTCCGGAGATGCTGATCAACGCGATCCTGGCGCTGCACCAGCAGATCCAGGACACCCCGCTCGGGGTCAACCGGGTCGAGGCGGCGAAGGCGGCGGAGGCGGCGGCCCTGGAGGCCACGCCCACCTCGCAGATGATCGGGCTGCTGCGATGACCGCGGACGACGGGCGCGAGGTCGCCCGGGGCGGCCACGACCTGCCCGAGCCGACGGCGGAGCTCGTCGCCGAGCGCACCGGCATGTTCGGGGCGCACGGCACGGGGGACACGTCGGGCTACGGCGGGCTGGTGCGCACGGTGACGATGCCGCCGGCCGCGTCGCGGCCGTACGGCGGCTGGTTCGACGAGGCGGTCGACGTCCTCGCGGAGGTCCTGGACGAACAGGGTGTCGCCTTCGCCGACGCCGTCGAGCGGGTGGTGGTCTTCGACCCGCGTCGGCGGGACGACGCCGGCCCGGGCACGGACCCGAGCGACGACGCGGAGCTGACGCTGTCGGTCGCCCGCGAGCACCTCGTGGCGGTGTGCCAGGTGCTGCGCGACGACCAGGACCTGCGCTTCGAGCTCTCGCTGGGCGTCTCGGGCGTGCACTTCCCGGACGACGTCGGCCGTGAGCTGCACGCCGTCTACCACCTGACGTCCGTGACGCACGCCCGGCGGCTGCGGCTCGAGGTGACGTGCCCCGACGAGGACCCGCACGTGCCCACCACCACGGGCGTGTACCCGACCAACGACTGGCACGAGCGCGAGACGTGGGACTTCTTCGGGATCGTCTTCGACGGGCACCCCGGGCTGGCACGCATCGAGATGCCGGACGACTGGCCGGGTCACCCGCAGCGCAAGGACTACCCGCTCGGTGGCATCCCCGTGGAGTACAAGGGCGCCACGGTCCCGCCGCCGGACACGAGGAGGCAGTACTCATGAGCGCGCCTGCCAGCGACATGCCGCGCACGCCGCCCCGTGCTCGCTCCACACGGCCGCCCGAGGAGGACTACGGTCCCGGGGTGCCGGGCTTCGAGGCCTCCGGGGGCGACTGGGACGAGATCGCCCGCGAGGCCATCGGCGAGGAGCGGATCGTCGTCAACATGGGCCCCCAGCACCCGTCGACGCACGGCGTGCTGCGGCTGATGCTGGAGATCGACGGCGAGACGGTCACGGAGGCCCGCTGCGGCATCGGCTACCTGCACACCGGCATCGAGAAGAACATGGAGTTCCGTACCTGGACCCAGGGCACCACGTTCTGCACCCGGATGGACTACCTCGCGCCGCTGTTCCAGGAGACGGCCTACTGCCTGGGCACCGAGCGGCTGCTCGGCATCACCGACGACGTCCCTGAGCGCGCGAGCGTCATCCGCGTGCTGATGATGGAGCTCAACCGCGTCGCCTCCCATCTGGTCTGCCTCGGCACGGGCGGCAACGAGATGGGCGCCACGACGGTCATGACGATCGGCTTCACGGCGCGCGAGGAGATCCTGCGGCTCTTCGAGGCGATCACGGGGCTGCGGATGAACCACGCCTACGTGCGTCCGGGCGGTGTCGCGACGGACACCCCGGACGGCTTCACCGACCAGGTGCGGGCGGCGCTGCCGAAGGTCCGCGGCTACCTGGGCCAGCTCGGCGACCTGATGCTGGCCAACCCCATCTTCAAGTCGCGGCTCACCGACGTCGGGGTGCTGAACCTGGCCGGCTGCTTCGCGCTCGGCATCACGGGCCCGGTGCTGCGCTCGGCGGGGCACCCCTACGACGTGCGCAAGACCTTCCCGTACAGCGGCTACGAGACGTACGACTTCGACGTGCCGACCGACACCGCGGCCGACTCCTACTCGCGGGTCGTGCTGCGCCTGGAGGAGTGCTACCAGTCGCTGAAGATCGTCGAGCAGTGCCTGCAGCGGCTCGACGACACCACCGGCGCCCCCGTGATGGTGGCGGACAAGAAGATCGCCTGGCCCGCCCAGCTCGCCGTCGGCGCGGACGGCCAGGGCAACTCGCTCGACCACATCCGCCACATCATGGGCACCTCGATGGAGGCCCTCATCCACCACTTCAAGCTGGTGACCGAGGGGTTCGGCGTCCCCGCCGGGCAGACCTGGCAGACGATCGAGCACCCGCGCGGCGAGCTCGGCGTGCACCTGGTCTCCGACGGCGGCACGAGACCGTACCGGGCGCACTTCCGCGACCCGTCGTTCAACAACCTCCAGGCCGTGTCGGTGCTGTGCGAGGGCGGCCAGGTGGCCGACGTCGTCGTCGCCGTCGCGTCCCTGGACCCGGTGCTGGGAGGGGTGGACCGATGACGGCCGAACCGGTGGGGGCGCGTTCTCGCACGGGCTACGACGCCGAGACGCTGGCCGCGCTGACGGCCGACGCCGAGCAGATCGTGGCCCGGTACCCCGACCCTCGTTCAGGCTTGCTGCCGCTGCTGCACCTGGTGCAGTCCGTGGACGGCTACGTGAGCCGCGACGGCATCCTGTTCTGCGCCGAGCAGCTCGAGATGACCGCGGCGGAGGTCTCGGCCGTGGCGACGTTCTACACCCAGTACAAGCGGCACCCCAACGGCACGTACACCGTGGGGGTGTGCACCAACACGCTGTGCGCCGTGATGGGCGGGGACGCGATCTTCGACCGGCTCTCGGAGCACCTCGACGTCGGGCACGACGAGACGACCGAGGACGGCTCGATCACCCTCGAGCGCGTCGAGTGCAACGCCGCCTGCGACTACGCGCCGGTGATGATGGTCAACTGGGAGTTCTTCGACAACCAGACGCCGGACTCGGCCGTCGAGGTCGCCGACCGCCTGCGGGCGGGCGAGCAGGTCGCCCCGACGCGCGGCGCGGCCAGCGTGTGCTCGTTCCGGCAGACGAGCCGGGTCCTGGCCGGGTTCACCGACGGTCGCGCCGACGAGGGCGTCGGGGCGGGAGGTCCCACCCTCGAAGGGCTGCGGATCGCGCGCGAGCAGGGGTGGACGGCGCCCTCCGCGGACCGCTCCGAGCCCGCCGGCGAGCCCGCGACCGAGGTGCCGCCGGAGACCGGCACCGCGCAGTCCAGCGCCGAGCGTAAGCCCGCGACGACGCAGGACGAGAAGCCGGGCTTGCCGGACGCCGCGGAGCCCGGCAAGGGAACGGAGGGTTCCGATGACTGACATGCTCACCCCCGTCCTCACCGAGACCTGGGACGCCGAGCGGTCCTGGAGCCTGGAGACCTACCTGGCCCACGGCGGGTACGAGGGCCTGCGCACCGCGCTCACGCGGGACCCCGCCGACCTGGTGCAGCTCGTCAAGGACTCCGGCCTGCGCGGGCGCGGCGGTGCCGGCTTCCCCACCGGCATGAAGTGGGGGTTCCTGCCCCCGCCCGACGGCGGGCCGCGCTACCTCGTGGTCAACGCCGACGAGTCCGAGCCGGGCACCTGCAAGGACATCCCGCTGATGCTGGCCAGCCCGCAGCACCTCGTCGAGGGCGTGGCGATCACCAGCTACGCCATCGGGTGCCACCACGCGTTCATCTACGTGCGCGGCGAGGTGCTGCACGTCTACCGGCGGCTGCTCGCCGCCGTCCAGGAGGCCTACGACGCCGGGTACCTGGGCACCGACATCCAGGGGTCGGGGTACGACCTCGAGGTCACCGTGCACGCCGGGGCCGGCGCCTACATCTGCGGCGAGGAGACGGCGCTGCTCGACTCCCTCGAGGGCAAGCGGGGTCAGCCCCGCCTCAAGCCTCCGTTCCCCGCCGTCGCCGGGCTGTACGCGCGGCCCACGGTCGTCAACAACGTCGAGTCGATCGCGTCCGTGCCGGGGATCGTGACCCAGGGCGCCGACTGGTTCGCGTCGATGGGCACCGAGAAGTCCCAGGGCCACGGCCTGTTCTCCCTGTCCGGGCACGTCACCCGGCCCGGCCAGTTCGAGGCACCGCTGGGCATCACCCTGCGCGAGCTGCTCGACCTGGCGGGCGGGGTGCGAGAGGGCCACGAGCTGAAGTTCTGGACGCCCGGCGGGTCGTCGACGCCCCTGTTCACCGCCGAGCACCTGGACGTGCCGCTGGACTACGAGTCCGTGGGCGCCGCGGGTTCCATGCTCGGCACGCGGGCGCTGCAGATCTTCGACGAGACGACGTGCGTCGTCCGCGCGGTGAGCCGGTGGACCGACTTCTACGCCCACGAGTCCTGCGGCAAGTGCACGCCCTGCCGGGAGGGCACCTACTGGCTCAAGCAGGTGCTGCACCGCATCGAGGCCGGTGACGGCACCGGTGCCGACATCGACCTGCTGCTCGACCTGTGCGACAACATCCTGGGGCGTGCGTTCTGCGCGCTCGGCGACGGGGCGACGTCGCCCATCACGTCGAGCGTCCAGTACTTCCGCGAGGAGTACGAGGCGCACCTCGACGGGCGCGGGTGCCCGTTCGACCCGGCCCGGTCCACCCTGTTCGACGACACGCCCCAGGCGCCGCCGGCGCTCGCGGGCGCGGGAGGCCACTGATGACCGCCACCACCGAGAAGACGAGCGCGGGCGGCCCGGCGGAGCGACCTGTCGAGACCGTGACGTGCACGATCGACGAGGTCGAGATCACCGTGCCGAAGGGCACGCTGATCATCCGTGCCGCCGAGCAGGTCGGCATCGAGATCCCCCGGTTCTGCGACCACCCGCTGCTCGAGCCGGCGGGTGCCTGCCGCCAGTGCCTCGTCGAGGTCTCCATGCCGGACCGCGAGGGCAACCTGCGGGCGATGCCGAAACCCCAGGCGTCCTGCACGATGACGGTCACCCCGGGCATGGTCGTCAAGACCCAGCGCACCTCGGCCGTCGCCGAGAAGGCGCAGGAGGGGGTCATGGAGCTGCTGCTCATGAACCACCCGCTCGACTGCCCGGTGTGCGACAAGGGCGGCGAGTGCCCGCTGCAGAACCAGGCGATGAAGAACGGGCGGGCGACCTCCCGGTTCGCGGACGTCAAGCGGACCTTCCCCAAGCCGATCCAGGTCTCGTCGCAGGTGCTCCTGGACCGCGAGCGCTGCGTCCTGTGCCAGCGGTGCACCCGGTTCAGCGAGGAGATCGCGGGCGACGAGTTCATCGCCCTGCAGGAGCGGGGCGCGGACCAGCAGATCGGCCGGTTCGACGAGGAGGTCCTCGACTTCGCGCCGCCCGGGGGCGACCGTTCGAAGGTGGTCGACGTCCCGCTCGGCATCGCCCAGCCGGACGCCTCCGGCCAGCCCTTCGCGTCGTACTTCTCCGGCAACACCGTCCAGATCTGCCCGGTGGGTGCGCTGACCGGGGCGAGCTACCGGTTCCGTTCGCGCCCGTTCGACCTGGTCTCCACGCCGGGCGTCGCGGAGCACGACGCGTGCGGGGCGGCGATCCGCGTCGACCACCGGCGCGGCAAGGTGATGCGGCGCCTGGCCGGCGACGACCCGGCCGTCAACGAGGAGTGGATCACCGACAAGGACCGCTTCGCGTTCACGTGGCAGTCCGCGCCGGACCGGATCGCGACCCCCCTGGTGCGCCAGCACGGCGAGCTGCGGCCCGCGTCGTGGGTCGAGGCCCTCGAGGTCGCGGCGCAGGGACTGGCCGAGGCCCGCGACGACGGCGGCGTCGGCGTCCTGCCGGGCGGTCGGCTGACCGTCGAGGACGCGTTCGCCTGGTCGCGGTTCGCCCGCACCGCGCTGCACACCGACGACGTCGACCAGCGGGCCCGGGTGCACTCGGTCGAGGAGGCGGCGTTCCTGGCCCATGCGGTGGCGGGGACGGGCGTCGGCGTCACGTTCGCCGACCTCGAGGCCGCCCCCGCGGTGCTGCTCGCGGGGCTGGAGGCCGAGGAGGAGGCCGGGATCACGTTCCTGCGCCTGCGCAAGGCCGCCCGGGCCGGCGCCCGCATCTTCTCCGTCGCGCCGTTCCGCAGCCGGGGTCTCGCCCGTCTCGACGGGACGCTGCTGCCGACGGCACCCGGCACCGAGGCCGACTGGCTCGGCACGCTGGCCACCCAGGCCGCCGGCGACCTGCCGCCGGCGGGGGCCGACCGCGGCTCCCTCGAGGACGTGGCGGGCGCGCTCGGCCAGGAGGGCGCCGTCGTGCTGGTCGGCGAGCGTCTCGCCGGAGCACCGGGAGGCTACTCGGCGGCGCTGCGGCTGGCCGCGGCGACCGGTGCCCGGCTGGCGTGGATCCCCCGGCGTGCGGGGGAGCGCGGCGGTGTCGAGGCGGGTCTGCTGCCCGGCCTGCTGCCCGGCGGCCGGCCGCTCGTGGACGAGGACGCCCGCGAGCAGGTCGCCGCGGCGTGGGGCGTCGACCCGTCGACGCTGCCGGAGAACCCCGGGCTGGACACGGACGGCATCCTCGACGCCCTCAGCGTCGGGCAGCTCTCCGGGGCGCTGGTCGGTGGTCTCGAGCTGGCCGACCTGCCTGACCCCGAGCACGCGCGGCGTGCGCTGGGCGCGGCCCGGTTCGTCGTCGCCCTGGAGGTGCGGCGCACCGAGGCGACCGACCTGGCCGACGTGGTGCTGCCCGTCGCCCCGCCGGTCGAGCGGGCCGGCTCGTACTGGAACTGGGAGGGTCGTGTGCGGTCGTTCGGACAGGCCCTCGACTCCTCGGCGCTGCCGGACCACCGGGTGCTCGACGCGCTCGCCGCGCAGCTCGACGTGGACCTCGGGGCGGCCGAGCCCCTGGCCGCGCACCGGGCCGTCGCGGCGTTCGGCGCCTGGAACGGTCCGCGGACGGACGCCCCCCGGGCACGGGCGGCCGAGCCGCCCGCCGTCGCCGCCGGCACGGCCGTGCTCGCGAGCTGGCACCTGATGCTCGACGACGGGGCCCTGCAGGACGGCGAGGAGCACCTGGCGGGGACGGCGAAGCGACCGGTGGCACGGATCAGCGCCGTCACCGCTGCCGGGTTCGACGTCTTCGACGGGGACCTCGTGACGGTCTCCACGGACCGCGGTGCGATCACCGTGCCCGTGGCCATCACCGAGATGGTGGACCACGTGGTGTGGCTGCCGACGGCGTCGCGGGGCTGCCGGATCCACGACGACCTGGGCGCCAGGCCCGGCGACCCGGTCCGGATCGCCCCCGCCGAGAAGGGAGCGGACGCATGATCCCCGGAGTCGCCGCGGACTTCAGTGCGGACACCCTCGTCACGAGCATCGTCAAGGCCGTGCTCGTCGTGGTGTTCCTGCTGACCAGCGTGCTCTTCGCGATCTGGTTCGAGCGCAAGGTCGTGGCCCGCATGCAGGTGCGTCCTGGCCCGAACTGGCACGGGCCCAAGGGCCTGCTGCAGTCGTTGGCCGACGCGATGAAGCTGCTGCTCAAGGAGGACCTGTCGGTCACGCGCGCCGACCGGGTGACCTACCTCCTGGCGCCGATGATCTCGGTGTTCTGCGCCCTGCTCGTCTTCGCCGTCATCCCGTTCGGTCCCAGCGTGACGATCCCGTTCACCGACTACTCGACCCCGGCGCAGCTGACGGACTTCCCCGTGGCGACCCTCTACGTCCTGGCGTGCGCGTCCATCGGCGTCTACGGCATCGTGCTCGGCGGCTGGTCCTCGGGTTCGACGTACCCGCTGCTCGGGGCGGTGCGGTCCACCGCGCAGGTCATCAGCTACGAGCTCGCGATGGGGCTGTCCCTGGTCAGCGTGTTCATCATGGCCGGGTCGATGTCGACGTCGTCGATCGTGGAGTCGCAGACGCAGCTGTGGTGGTTCCTCCCGCTGGCGCCGGCCTTCGTGGTCTACGTCATCTCGATGGTGGGCGAGACGAACCGGTTGCCGTTCGATCTTCCCGAGGCGGAGGGCGAGCTCGTCTCGGGTTACATGACCGAGTACTCCTCGATGAAGTTCGCCTGGTTCTTCCTCGCGGAGTACATCGCGATGATCAACGTCTCGGCCGTGGCCACCACGCTGTTCCTCGGCGGGTGGCGCGCCCCGTGGCCGCTGTCCACGATCGGCGACGGCGTGCTCAACACCGGCTGGTGGCCGGTGCTGTGGTTCCTCGCCAAGGTGTGGCTGCTGATGTTCTTCTTCGTGTGGGTGCGCGGCACCCTGCTGCGCCTGCGCTACGACCAGTTCATGGTGTTCGGCTGGAAGGTGCTCATCCCGTTCGCGCTGGTGTGGCTGGTGGCGCTCGCGACCTTCCAGTGGCTGGGGATCGCGGGCATCACGCGAACCCAGATGATCGTGGCGATCGTCGCGGTGGCCGTCCTGGTGATGCTGCTCCTGTGGCTGTGGCCCGACCGGAAGGTGCCCGACAGACCGGCGGACGAGGACGACGCCGGCGAACGCTTCGACGCCTTCGCCGACGGATACCCGGTGCCGCCCCTGCCCGGGCAGCGCCTGCCCGTCTCGCCGCGGGCCCGCCGCACGGTGCCCCCGGCGGCGCACGGCGAACCATCTCCGGCAGACGTCGACGCGGAGGAGACGCGATGACCGACAAGCCCTACGAGCCGCTGCGCCCGACCAAGGGTCCGGTGGGGGAGTTCTTCGCCCCGGTCGCCGGGTTCGGCGTGACGTTCTCGTCGATGTTCAAGCCGACCGTCACCGAGGAGTACCCCCGCAAGAAGACCCCGCCGCAGGCCCGGTACCACGGCCGCCACCAGCTCAACCGGTACGCCGACGGCCTGGAGAAGTGCATCGGCTGCGAGCTGTGCGCGTGGGCGTGCCCGGCCGACGCGATCTACGTCGAGGGTGCGGACAACGCAGACCTGGCGGAGAACGACGGCTCGGCCGAGCCGGTGCACATGTCGCCCGGGGAGCGGTACGGCCGCGTCTACCAGATCAACTACCTGCGGTGCATCTTCTGCGCGCTCTGCATCGAGGCGTGCCCGACGCGGGCGCTGACGATGAGCAACGACTACGAGATCGCCGGACCCAGCCGCGAGGGGATGATCTACGAGAAGCAGGACATCCTCGCGCCGCTGTCCGAGGGGATGCTCGCGGGGCCGCACCCCATGGTCGAGGGCACCACGGACACCGAGTACTACCGCGGCGAGGTCACGGCACCTACGGCCGCCCAGGTCGACTGGGTGCGTGAGCACCGCCCGGACGAGCCCACGCTCGACGCCGCGGCCGCCGTCGTCGCCGGGGACGCCCCCCCACCCACGCCGGACCAGCACCGGCTGCGCCCCGACCAGGACCGGGCCGCGGCCACGCGGGCCGCGGCGCAGGAGTCGAACCTCGACGGTCGGACCGCGCTGGGGACGGAGGCGCACCCGTGACCGGCGGCGAGGAGGTCCTCTTCTGGGTGCTGGCCCCGCTCATGGTGATCGCCGCCGCGGGGCTGCTGGTGGTGCGGCGGGCGGTGCACGCCGCGGTCTGCGTCGTCTTCGTGATGATCGGCCTCGCGGTGCTCTACGTCGCGCAGGAGGCGCCGTTCCTCGGGATCGTGCAGGTGGTCGTCTACACCGGCGCCGTCATGATGCTGTTCCTCTTCGTGCTGATGCTCGTCGGGGTCGACGCCGCCGACTCGCTCACCGAGACCATCCGCGGCCAGCGCTGGATCGGGCTGCTGCTCGGTGCCGGGCTCGCCGCGGTGCTGCTCGGCGTCGTCGCCCAGGCGACGTTCCCGCCGTCGGCAGGGCTGGCCGGGGCCAACGCGGTCACGAACCCGGTGGCGCTGGCGCGGGTGCTGCTGCAGAACTACGTGGTGGCGATGGAGGTCGTGGGCATCCTGCTCGTCACGGCCGCGCTCGCCGGGCTGGTGCTCACGCACCGGCGCCGGCTCGGGAAGAAGCCGACGCAGCGGGCGCTGGCCGAGGCGAAGGTCGCGCTGCTGCCGACCGGCCGCCAGCTCACCCCCCTGCCGGCACCGGGGGTCTATGCGCAGAACAACGCGATGGACACCCCGGCCCTCGGGCCGGACGGCCGCCCTCTGGAGCACTCGGTGCCGCGGGTGCTGCGCATCCGGGGCCAGCAGCGCTCGGCCACGGAGCTGCTCACGGCCGGGGAGACGCTCGTGCAGCAGATCGAGCCGGGTTCCCGGCCGGACGAGAACGGGGAGGACCGCTGATGGACCTCGTCAACTACCTCTACCTCGCGTCGATCCTGTTCGCGCTCGGTGCGACCACGGTGCTGCTGCGGCGCAACGCGATCGTCGTGTTCATGGGGGTGGAGCTGATGCTCAACGCCACCAACCTGGCGCTCGTGACGTTCGCCCGCATGCACGGTGACATCACGGGCCAGGTCCTCGCCTTCTTCGTGATGGTGGTGGCCGCCGCGGAGGTCGTCGTGGGCCTGGCGATCATCGTGACGATCTTCCGTGCCCGCCGGTCGGCCTCGGTCGACGACGTCAACCTGCTCAAGAGCTAGAGGGGCCGACGACTTCGATGATGCAGACTCTTTCCCTCGCGCCCTGGCTGGTCGCCACGCCGCTGATCGGTGCGGCGCTGCTGCTCCTGGTGGGCCGGCGCAGCGACCGCTGGGGCCACTGGCTCGGCCTGCTGGCCTCCACGGCCACGTTCGTGATCGGCCTCGTGATCCTCCTGGACATGCTCGCCGCGGACCCCGAGCAGCGCGTCGGCGTGCACACGGTGGCGAGCTGGATCGACGTCGGTCCGCTGCAGGTGGACCTCGGGTTCCAGGTGGACCCGCTGTCGATGACGTTCGTCATGCTGATCACCTTCGTCGGCTCGCTGATCCACCTGTACTCGGTGGCGTACATGTCGCACGACCGCGACCGCCGCCGGTTCTTCGCCTACCTCAATCTGTTCGTCGCGGCGATGCTGCTGCTCGTCCTCGCGGACTCCTACCTGCTGCTGTTCGTCGGCTGGGAGGGCGTGGGCCTGGCCTCGTTCCTGCTCATCGGGTTCTGGGACCACCACCTGCCCAACGCCGTGGCGGGCAAGAAGGCGTTCGTCATGAACCGCGTGGGGGACATGGGCCTCATCGCGGCGATGATGCTCATGCTCGCGAACGTGGGGGCGGTGGACTTCGCCACGGTGCTCGGCAGCACGGAGGCCGACGGCGTCCCTGGGGCGGGTCTGCCCGAGGGGACCTGGACGGCGATCGGCCTGCTGCTCCTGCTCGCCGCGTGCGGCAAGTCGGCCCAGCTCCCGCTGCAGGCGTGGCTCGGCGACGCGATGGCGGGCCCGACGCCGGTCTCCGCCCTCATCCACGCCGCCACGATGGTCACGGCCGGCGTCTACCTGCTGGTGCGTTCCGGCCCGGTCCTCGAGGCGGCGCCGGACGCACAGCTCGTCGTCGCGATCGTCGGCGCGCTGACCCTGCTGTTCGGGGCGGTCGTCGGCTGCGCCAAGGACGACATCAAGAAGGCGCTGGCCGCCTCGACGATGTCGCAGATCGGCTACATGATGCTCGCGGCGGGCCTCGGCCCGGTCGGCTACGCGTTCGCGATCTTCCACCTGCTCACGCACGGGTTCTTCAAGGCGGGGCTGTTCCTCGGGGCCGGGTCCGTGATGCACGCGATGGACGACGACGTGAACATGCGCCGCTTCGGTGGCCTGTCCCGATTGCTGCCGGTCACGGCGATCACCATGGGGCTCGGCTGGCTGGCGATCCTCGGCGTCCCGCCGTTCTCGGGCTTCTACTCGAAGGACAAGATCATCGAGACGGCGTTCGTGGGCGAGGGCTGGCGGCCGTGGGTCTTCGGGATCGTCGCCCTCGTGGGCGCGGGCATCACCGCCTACTACATGTCGCGGCTGTTCTTCATGACGTTCATGGGCCGACGACGCTGGGCCACCGAGCTCGCAGGCGGTGCGGGCCGTGACGGTGCGGGCGGCGACGGGGCCCCCGTGCGGCACCCGCACGAGTCGCCGTGGCTCATGACGCTGCCGATGATCGTGCTCGCGATCGGTTCCGTCGGGCTCGGCTTCGTGCTGAACGCCGGCGACCGGTTCGTGCACTGGCTGGAGCCGGTGACGGGCCACCCCGAGCACCACGAGCCGGTCCTGCCGATCTGGCTGATCATGACGCTCACGCTGCTCCTTGTGGCCGTCGGCCTGGCGCTCGCCTTCTGGCAGTACGCGACGCGCCCCGTGCCGACGACGCCGCCACCCGCCCCGGCGCTGGTGCGTGCGGCCCGGGTGGACCTGCACCAGGACGACGTCAACGAGGCGGTCGTCATGCTCCCCGGCAAGGTCGTGACCCGCTCGTTGGTCTACGCCGACCGCACCGCGGTCGACGCCGGGTGGCTGGGGCTGGCCGGAGGCGTGGGACGGCTCGGTACGGCCCTGCGCGGTCTGCAGTCCGGGTACGTCCGGCAGTACGCCGCGATGACCCTCGGTGGTCTGGGCGTGATCGTGCTCGTGATCTGGCTGTTCTCCGGCCAGGGGGCGAGCTGAGACATGGAAGGGATGACGATGTCCAGCTTTCCCTGGCTGACCGCCCTGGTGGTGTGGCCGCTGGTCGCCGCGCTGGCCACGGTGCTGACGGGCGCCGGGCGCGGACGCCCGGCCGCGGGCGCCACGACCGGCGGTGGAGCGTTCAGCGCCGGGTCGGCGCGCACGGTGGCCCTGGTCGGCGCGCTCGTGGAGGTGGCCCTGCTGGTCGGTGCCTTCGCGGCGTTCGACACCGCGGCGGCGGGCACCCACCAGCTCACCGAGACGTACGCGTGGATCCCGGCGCTCGGGGCGAGCTACGCCGTCGGCGTCGACGGGGTGTCGCTCCTGCTCGTGGCGCTGAGCGTGGGGCTCGTGCCGTTGGTGATCCTCGCGGCCTGGCACGAGCAGGGCGGCGACCACGTCCGGCTGCGGCGCTACCTCGCCACGGTGCTCGTGCTGCTCTCCTTCATGGTCGTGGTCTTCACGGCGCGGGACGTGTTCCTGTTCTACGTGGTCTTCGAGGCCATGCTGATCCCCGCCTACTTCCTCATCGGCGGCTTCGGGCAGGGCGCGCAGCGCCGGTACGCCGCCGTGAAGTTCCTGCTGTTCTCGCTGGCCGGCGGACTGGTGATGCTGGCCGCCGTCGTCGCGCTGTACCTGCAGGTCCCGGTCGACGCCGCGACGGGGCTGCGTCCGGACGACGCGTTCCTGACGGACAACGTCACGGGGCTCGCGCTCGACCCCACCGCCGAGCGCCTGATGTTCTGCGCCTTCTTCCTGGCGTTCGCGATCAAGGCGCCCATGTTCCCGGTGCACACCTGGCTGCCGGACGTCACCCAGAACGCGACGCCGGGCACGTCCACGCTGCTCATCTGCGTGCTGGACAAGGTGGGCACCTTCGGGATGCTGACGCTGTGCCTGCCGCTGTTCCCGGAGGCGAGCCGCTGGGCCGCCCCGGCGATCATCGTGCTCGCCGTGATCTCCATCCTGTACGGCGCGATCCTGGCGATCGGCCAGACGGACGTCCTGCGGCTGATCGGCTACACGTCGGTCTCCCACTTCGGGTTCATCATCCTGGGCATCTTCACCTTCACGTCGCTGGGGATCTCGGGGTCGAGCTTCATGATGCTCAACCACGGCATCTCGACGGGTGCGCTGTTCCTCGTCGCCGGGTTCGCGATCGCCCGGCACCCGCGGCGCAGCCAGCAGATCGCCGACTACGGCGGCATGCGCAAGGTCGCGCCGGTGCTCGGCGGGACGTTCCTCGTCGCCGGTCTCTCGGCCCTCGCGCTGCCGGGTCTGGCCACGTTCGTCTCGGAGATCATGGTCTTCCTCGGCGCCTACGCGCGCTGGCCCGCCGCCGTGCTCGTCGCGGTGCCCGCCGTCGTGCTGGCCGCGGTCTACGTGCTGCTGACCTACCAGCGCATGTTCACCGGGGAGGTCGCCTCGGACCTGAGCGGCGCGAAGGACCTGGACGGGCGTGAGGAGACGGTCGCGGGCGTGCTCGTGGCGGCCCTGGTGGTGCTCGGGCTGGTACCCGGTCCGGCGCTGGACTACGTCCGCGACCCGGCCGGCGTCTCCGTCGAGCACGTGGGTGAGACCGATCCGGAGCCCGTGCTCGGGGCTCTCGAGGGGAGCGAGCAGTGAACGCGTTCGAGGCACCTGAGATCGACTGGGCCGTCCTGGCGCCCGTCCTCGTCGTGCTGGCCGCCGGTGTGGTCGGCGTGCTCATCGAGGCCTTCGTCCCGGACCGGGTGCGGCGCACCACGCAGGTCGTGCTCACGCTGGCGGCGCTGGCGGGCTCGCTGACGGCGGTCGTCCTCCTGTGGGACACCGTCGCGACCGACGGCTACGCGTTCGTCGTCGACGGGACGTTCCTGCTCACCCCGTTCACCCTGGGGATCCAGGCCGTGGTGGCGATCCTCGCGATCCTCGGCGTGCTGGTGATCGCCGACCGCACCCGCACGGGGGAGGACGCCTTCGCCCCCACGGCGGCCGCCGTGCCCGGCACCAGGTACGAGGACGCCGCCCGGGAGGCGGGGCTGCAGCAGACCGAGGTCTATCCGCTGGTGCTGTTCGCGACCGGCGGCATGCTCCTGTTCCCGGCGACCGACAACCTCATCGTGCTGTTCATCGCGCTCGAGGTGCTGTCGCTGCCGCTGTACGTGCTGTGCGCGACGGCCCGCCGTCGTCGGCTGCTGAGCCAGGAGGCCGCGTTCAAGTACTTCCTGCTCGGGTCCTTCGCGAGCGCGATCATGCTGTTCGGCATCGCGCTGGTCTACGGGTTCGCCCGCACCGTGAGCCTCGAGGGGGCCCTGGGGGCCCTGGTGGACCCGAGCAGCCCGGTGCTCGAGCTCATGCCGACGCTGGTGATCGCCGGCGTGCTGCTCATCACCGTGGGTCTGCTGTTCAAGATCGGCGCCGCGCCGTTCCACACCTGGATGCCGGACGTCTACCAGGGAGCCCCGACCCCGATCACCGGGTTCATGGCGGCCTGCGTCAAGGCGGCCGCCGTCGGGGCGCTGGTCCGCGTGGTCTTCACCCTCGCGCTGGGCCTCGACGAGCCGTTGCGCCGTGACCTGGAGGTGGGCTTCTGGGCGGTGGCGATCCTGACGATGCTGGTCGGCACGGTCGCCGGTGCGGTGCAGACGGACGTCAAGCGCATGCTGGCGTACTCCTCGATCGCGCACGCGGGGTTCCTCACGGTGGCGTTCGTGGGCTTCTCCGAGACCGGGTCGCAGGCGGTCCTCTTCTACGTCCTGGCCTACGGGCTGGCGACGCTCGGCGCGTTCGCGGTCGTGACGCTCGTGCGCGAGCAGGACGCCGACGGCGTGGTGCTCGGCGAGGCGACGCACCTGTCGCAGTGGGCGGGGCTGGCGCGCCGGTCGCCGTGGCTCGCGGCGGCGTTCTCGCTGTTCCTGCTGTCGATGGCGGGGATCCCGCTCACGGCGGGCTTCATCGCCAAGTTCGAGGTCTTCTCCGCCGCCGTGGCGGCGGGTGCCTGGCCCCTGGCGGTGCTCGGCGTGCTCGCCTCGGCGGTCGCGGTGTTCTTCTACGTGCGCCTGATCGTGCTCATGGTGCTGACGCCTCCCACCGAGGAGACCGAGGGCGTCACGGAGCCTGCTGGGCCCGGATCCCCGTCGGCCGAGAACGCCGACGGCGCCGCACCGGCGACCGGCACCCTCACCGCCGCGCCGGCCACCCTGGCCCGGGCGGCCGTGGTCGTGGTGCGCTCCCGCGGCCTCGCCACGACGGCGATCGTGGCCTGCGCCGTCGGGGTGGTGCTGCTCGGCATCCTGCCGCAGGTCGCACTGGACTGGGCCTCGCAGGCGGCCACGTTCCGGCCGCTGCTGCCGTGACGTCCGGTTCGCCGCTCCCGGGCCCGGGCAGATAGGTTCGGACCGTGACCCGTGCTTCTGACGCCTCGGCCGGTGCTCCTGCCGCGCTGCCGACCGCGATCCCCGTGAGCGACCCCGCGCTGGCCGACCGTCTCGCGGGACGGCTGGCGCAGGTCGACGCCACGCTCGCCGACGCCGTGGCGTCGACCGACGCGCTCGCCGACGACGCGTCGCGCCACCTCATCGCGGCCGGCGGCAAGCGGTTCCGCCCCCTGCTCACGCTGCTCGCCGGCGAGCTCGGCGACGGCGCCGACCCCCGGCTCGTCGACGCGGCGGTCGTGGTCGAGCTCACCCAGGTCGCGTCGCTCTACCACGACGACGTCATGGACTCCGCGCCCGTGCGCCGCGGGGCACCGTCGGTGCACTCGGTGTGGGGCAACACCGTCGCGATCCTCGTGGGGGACCTGCTGTTCGCCCGGGCGTCGGCCCTGGTGGCGGGTCTCGGGCCGGAGGCGGTCGTGCTGCAGTCGCGCACCTTCGAGCGGATGTGCCTGGGCCAGCTCCACGAGACCACCGGCCCGGCCGCCGGGGCGGACGCCGTCGAGCACTACCTGCAGGTGCTCAGCGACAAGACCGCGTCGCTGCTGGCCACCTCCGCCCGGCTCGGCGCCATGTTCGGCGGGTGCGCCGACGACGTGATCGACGCGGTGACGGGCTACGGCGAGAAGGTGGGCGTCGCCTTCCAGCTCGCCGACGACGTGCTCGACGTCGCGTCGTCGGGCGACGAGTCGGGCAAAACCCCTGGCACGGACCTGCGCGAGCACGTGCCGACCATGCCGGTGCTGCTGCTGCGCCGGCGCGTCGAGCGCGGCGAGGCGACGCCGTCGGACATCGACCTGCTGGCCCGCCTGGACGGCGACCTGTCCGACGACGCCGCGCTGTCCGCCGTCGTGGCGGACCTGCGGGGGCACGGCGTGCTGGCCGAGACGCGCGAGCTGGCCGTGCGCTGGGCACGCGAGGCGGCCGCCGAGCTGGCGCCGTTGCCCGACGGGCCGGTGAAGCAGGCGTTCGACGACCTGGCCACGGCGCTGGCCGACCGGGCCGTCTGAGGCCGTGCTCCTGAGCCTGTCCGCCTGAAGTCGTCCGCACCGGCTGACCGGCGGCGGTGCCGGTCAGCCGGTGCGTGTCACGACCGCGACGTCACGACGGCTGCCTCACGACACCGTGATGCCGGTCGTGTAGGCACCCGAGCCCGCGTAGGCGTGGACCACGACGCGGTAGTAGCCCGACGACGCCGAGTACGTCAGCGAGTCGAGGTGCGACGTCGTCGTGCCCTGGGCGACGCTCGACCAGCCGCTGCCGTTCCAGCGCTGCAGGTAGACGTCGTAGTCGCCGGTCGAGGGGCCCTCGACGCAGGCGCTGATCGTCGCCGAGCTGCTCTGGTTCCAGTAGCTGCCGTCGGGGTGCACGGCCTGCCCGCCCTGGTTCAGGGAGCCGTCGCCCGTGTAGGACGAGCCGGAGCAGGCCGGGTCCTCACCGCCGCCGCCAGCGCCGCCGCTGGTGACGAGCGTGAGGTCGTAGCGGTTCAGGATCGGGTTCACCGGCTGGAAGAAGGTGGTGCCGCCGGTGCTGCAGCTGCCGGACCCGCCGGAGGTCACGCCCTGCGCCTGGTCGCCGGCCAGCAGCGAGCCGCCGGAGTCGCCGGGCTCGGCGCAGACCGTGGTCCGGATCAAGCCGCTCACGCTGCCCTGCGGGTAGGTGACGGTGGCGTTGTAGGCCTGGAGGGTGCCGCAGTGCCACCCGGTGGTCGAGCCGGAGCGGCACACCTGCGAGCCGACCGGCGCCTGCGTGGAGCCGGCGACCTCGACGACGCCACCGGCGTAGTCGTTGACCGCGCCGACGGGGGTGTTCCCCGCCGCGGTGCGCACCCAGGCCATGTCGCTGCCGGGGAAGACGGAGCCGGCGAAGGTGCCGCTCGGCTGCGACGTCGTCGTACCCGTGGACCCGCAGTGCCCGGCGGTGACGAAGCCGGTGGTCACAGCGAAGCCGACGGAGCAGCGTGACCCGCCGCCGGTGTAGTAGGCGTTGCCGCCGACCACGTCCTGGTAGGTCCGCGGCTCCTCGGTCGTGACCTCGAAGGTCACGGCGCGCTGGGGGACCCCGGCCGCTCGGGCGGCCTGGCGGGCCTCGCCGCGGGACCCGCGGTGGACCTGCACGACGAGGGTGTTCTCGGCGAGGTCGACGTAGGTGCCGGGGACGCCGTCGACCTCGGACAGGGGCGCGGTGAGGGAGGCCTGCCACTCCTCGAGGTCCTCGAGCGAGTAGCGGGCGGTGACGGCCTTCGCCCCGGCCTGGCGGACGGTCGAGACCTGGGCCTGGTCGGTGACGGCGGCGTAGACGACGTCGTCGTCGGTGTCGAGCCACAGCCCCGCGAAGTCGTCGCCGAGCGCGTCGTCGAGCTCGTCGAGGGTCACGGAGGCCTCGGCCTGGAAGTCCAGACGCTCGACGGCACGGTCCTCGGTCACGTCCAGGTCGTCCTGCATGGCCTCGAGCAGCTCGTCGGGGTACTTCTCCGCGAGGTCCGCGCCGCCGATCGGCTCGTCGGCGTCGGGGGTGGGGGGCGCGGCGTGGGCGGTGAACGCCGAGGTCGCGAGCGTGAGCGTCGCCGTGGTGGTGGCGAGCCGCCTGAAGGTCGTACGTCTCATGGAGCTTCCTTCCGTCAGGTGCCGGGCCGGTTGCCCGGCTCTCCCACGGTAGGCTCCATCTTCAGTTTCTGCTCAGATAACACTCAGGTCATACCGAGGCGATATGCAGGCTGAGCCAGTAGCCTCGAGCATCGATCGGAGCTCCGGGACCAGCCTCTCCGGTGCGATCGGATCTCGCCCGTCGAACCGCACTCAGGCGGCGGCGAGCCGGGCGGCCGTGAGGGCGAGCGCCGTGCCGACGAGCATCGCCGGGCCGAACGCGATCGCCGTCTTGCGGGTGGCCCGCCGCGCGACGATGAGGGCGAGCGCCACGAGACCGCCGACCAGGAACGGCAGCACGGTGGCGGCCCACAGCACGGACCAGCCGTACCAGGCGCTGACCATGCCGAGGAGGACGGCCAGCTTGACGTCTCCGAGGCCGAGCCCGGACGGGCTGACGAGGTGCAGCAGCAGGTACCCCGCACCGAGGGCGCCGGCGCCGAGCAGCGCGCGCAGGGCGGCGTCCCAGGAGTCGTCGGCGAGCGCGGCCGTCGCCAGGAGCGCGCCGACGACGGCGGTCGCCGGGTAGGTGAGCGCGTCGGGCAGGCGGTGCGTCGCCGCGTCGATCACGCCGAGCGCGACGCCCGCGACCGCCGCCACCGCGAGCGCCGGCGTCGACCACCCCGGACCGCTCGCCCAGATCGCCCACACCACGGCGAGCGCTCCCCCGACGGCGACGCGGCGCCGGTACGGCGTGACCTCGAGGCGGGCTCGTGCGAGGAGGGTGGGCACGCGAGGATCGTAGGCGAGATGCCACGACCGCAGGTCGGTCGTCCACAGGCCCGACGGCGGGCCCGTCGCCTGCGGTAGTGTCCGTGCCCGTCCAGCCGTCGACGGAGAGGCCTGATCTCGTGAACGCCCGGAACAAGCGCGCCCTCTACGTCACGGCGCTGGTGGTGGTCGCCGTGGTCTCCCTCCTGCGGTTCGCCCTGGACCTGCGGGACGGCGCCACCGACGCCGCGGCGATCTGGATCGCGCTGCTCGTCGTCCTGGTGACCGTGGGGGCTGTGCTCGGGACGTTGCGGCACCGGGTCGCGGGGTGCGCCGCCCACGCCGCCCGGCGGCGCCCGGGCATGGTGGTGGTGCCGGGCTTCACGACGGCGGAGATGCCGGACATCGCTCGCCACCAGGGTGCGTCGGCGCGGGGCTGGCTCGCGATGGGCGGCAGTCCGATGGCCGTCGTCGTCACGCCGACCGAGCTCGAGGTGTGGGCCCGGCGCGAGGACGGCCCGCGGTGGGTGGTGCAGCGCACGCCCGACGGCGTCACCGACGGCCCCGCGGTGTTCGGCGGACGCGAGGTACCCGCCGTGTGGGCGCACGACGGGCTCACGGCCGTGGTCCTGGTCCCCGCCTACCGCCCGCTGCGCGCCGCGGCCGGCACGGTCGGCGAGGACGTCGCCCGAGCCGTGGCCGAGCTGAGCGGCGCGGTGCCCGTGACCGGCGCGCGCTGAGCCCTCCTGCCGCGGGCCGGCCGCCCGGTGGCCACCCGGTCACCACGGCGCCTACCCGGCACCCACCCGGCGCCTACCCGATGATGTGGTCCCCGGCCGCGACGATCTGCACCACGCACAGGCCCGCGACCGCCATGGAGAGCAGGAATGGCGCCCGGCTGCGGGGCCGTGCCACCCCGAGGACGCCGGCCCCGACCGCCAGGGCGAGGGCGACGACGGTCAGCGCGGTGCGCGTCACCGTCGGCTGACCCGGCGGCCCGAGGAGGGTCACGAGGCTTCCCGCGCCCAGGACCGCCGGGGCGAGCACGCTGGACCCCCGCCGGCCGAGCCGGTGCGGCAGCCCGCGCACCCCGGTGGCGGCATCGTCGTCCAGGTCGGGCAGCACGTTGGCGACGTGGGCGCCGACACCGAGCAGCGCTCCGGCGAGCACCGCCCAGCCGGCCACGACGCCGCCGCCTCCGCTCGCGGCGACGACGAACGCGGGCAGCAGCCCGAACGCCACGGCGTAGGGCAGCCACGACCAGACCGTCCGTTTCAGCCAGAGGTTGTAGGTCCAGCCGCCGGCGACGACGCCGAGGTTGGCGAGCCCGGCGACCAGGCCGGTCGAGAACCCGAGCACCGTGCTGAGGACCAGGGCGCCCCACGCCGCCGTGCGCAGCGTCCCGGGGTCGACCAGGCCGGAGACGGTCGGCTTGTCGACCCGCCCCACCTGGCGGTCGCGGGCGGCGTCGAGCCAGTCGTTGCTCCACCCGATGGCGAGCTGGCCCGTGCCGACGGCCGTGGTGACCAGGGCGGCTCGGGCGAGGCCGGCCCCGACCCCGAGCGCCAGGGCGGCGGCGAACAGCGTGACGGTCAGGGCCGGTGCCGGGTGGGTGGCAGCCACCATCCCGCGGGTGCGTGTACCGAGTCCGGTCATGCCCATGAACGTAGTGCCCGCGCGTCGTGGCCGCTGAGGTGCCACGATGCCAGCATGCCCCGTGTGCTGGCCGTCGCCCCCGCACTACCCCCGGACGTCTACCCGCAGCAGCAGATCTCGGACGCCATCGTGCCGCTGCTCGCGCCCGAGGGCCCGCGTCGTCGGCTGGCCCACCGGGTGCACGCCGCCTCGGGGGTCGACACCCGTCACCTGGCGCTGCCGATCGACGAGTACGCGGGCCTGACGTCGTTCGGCGACGCGAACGGCCACTTCGTGCGCGTCGGCACCGGCCTGGCGGAGCAGGCGTGCCGGGCGGCGCTCGCGGACGCGGGTACGGCGCCCGCGGAGGTCGACCTGGTGCTCTTCACGTCGGTGACGGGCATCGCCGCCCCGTCGCTGGACGCCACCCTGGTGCACCGTCTCGGCCTGCGTCCCGACGTGCGGCGCCTGCCGTCCTTCGGGCTCGGCTGCGCCGGGGGCGCGGCCGGGCTGGCGCACCTGCACGAGTACCTCGTCGGCCGTCCGCGCCAGGTCGCCCTGCTCGTCTCGGTGGAGCTGTGCTCCTTGACGTTCCAGCGCGACGACACCTCGACGGCCAACCTCGTGTCGTCGGGGCTGTTCGGCGACGGAGCGAGCGCCGTCGTCGTGGGCGGTGACCGGGCCCGCGCCGTCCGCGACCCGGGCCCGGCAACAGCGCGGAGGCGGACCCCCCACGTGGTCGGCGCCCGCAGCCACCTGTACCCGGGCACGGGGGACGCGCTGGGTTGGGACGTGCGGGACACCGGGTTCGGCATCGTGCTGTCGCCCGAGCTGCCCCGGCTGCTCGGCGCGCACCTGGCGGGGGACGTGAAGGACCTCCTGGCGCCCCACGGGCTGACGGCGGACGACGTCGGCACGTGGGTGGTGCACGCCGGCGGCCCCAAGGTGGTGGACGCGGTGCGCGACGCGCTCGACCTGCCCGAGGCTGCCGTGGCACGCACGCGGGCCACGCTCGCGGCCGAGGGCAACCTGTCGTCGTCGTCGGTGCTGCACGTGCTGGCGGCGACGCTGGCCGACGGCGAGCCGAGACCTGGGGAGTGGGCCGTGCTCATGGCGTTCGGGCCGGGTGTCGCCGCGGAGCTCGTGCTGCTGCGCGGCGACCGGGGGGCGGTGGGCTCATGAGCGTCGCGCTGTACGTCGCCCTCGTCGTGGCGACCGGCTTCGAACGGCTGGCGGAGCTCGTCGTCTCCGCGCGGCACGCCCGCTGGTCGTTCGAGCGCGGCGGCGTGGAGTCCGGGCGGGGGCACTTCGGTCCGATGGTCGCTCTGCACACCGGCCTGCTGGTGGCCTGCGTGGTGGAGGTCGTCGCGCTGGACCGGCCCTTCCTGCCGTGGCTGGGCTGGCCGATGCTGGCCCTCGTGGTCGCGAGCCAGGGTCTGCGGTGGTGGTGCATCGCCACGCTCGGGCCGCAGTGGAACACCCGCGTGATCGTCGTGCCCGGACTGTCGATGGTCCGGCGCGGGCCGTACCGGTGGATCCCGCACCCCAACTACGTCGCCGTCGCGCTGGAGGGCATCGCGCTGCCGCTCGTGCACTCGGCGTGGATCACCGCCGTCGCGTTCACCGTGCTGAACGCCTGGTTGCTGCTCGGCTTCCGGATCCCGGCGGAGGAGCGCGCGCTGCGCGGGGCGCTGGGACCGGGGCCGGACCCCGGGCGTCGGTGAGCGCCGACACCGACGTCCTGGTGGTCGGGGGCGGGCCGGTCGGGCTCGCCGCGGCGGTCGAAGCGCGCCGGGCCGGGTTCGACGTCGTCGTCCTCGAACCGCGCGGCGTCCCCGTCGACAAGGCGTGCGGCGAGGGTCTGCTGCCCGGAACGCTCGCCGCCGTGCGACGCCTCGGGGTCGACCCGGCGGGCTGGGACCTGCGGGGGATCTCCTACCGGCAGGACGGCACGGTCGCCGACCACCGGTTCCGCGACGGCCCCGGCCGCGGGGTGCGGCGCACGGTGCTGCACACCGCGCTGCACGAGGCGGCGCTCGCGGCGGGCGCTGCCGTCGTGCCCGGCCGCGTCGGCACGGTGGGGCACGACGACGACGGCGTCACGGCGGGGGGCGTGCGGGCCCGCTGGCTGCTGGCGTGCGACGGGCTGCACTCGCGCGTGCGCCGGGAGGTGGGGCTCGAGGTGGCGCCGGGGCGCCGGGCGTCGAGGCCCTGGCCGTCCGGCGGCCGGCGCTTCGGCCTGCGGCGGCACTACCGGGTGGCCGCGTGGTCGGATCGGGTGGAGGTGCACTGGGGCCCCCGCGTCGAGGCGTACGTGACCCCGGTGGCGCCGGATCTCGTGGGGGTGGCCCTCCTCGGGCCGCCCGGCATGGTGTTCGACGACGAGCTCGCGACGCTCCCCGAGCTCGGGGACCGGCTGGCGGGCGCCGGGCCGGCCGGGCCGGTGCGCGGGGCCGGGCCGTTGCGGGTGCGGTCGTCGGCCCGCGCGCGGGGTCAGGTACGGCTGGTCGGCGACGCCTCCGGGTACGTGGACGCCTTGACGGGCGAGGGTCTGCGGGTCGGGTTCGCGCAGGCGCGGGCCGCCGTCGTGCACCTCGACGACGCCGCGTCGTACGAGCGGGCGTGGCGGCAGGTCACGCGGGACTACCGCCTGCTGACGGGCGGGCTGGTCGCCGCCGCGACGTCGCGGGTCCGGCGCGGCGTGGTGCCGACGGCGGCGCACCTGCCGGGGGTCTTCGGTGCGGTGGTGGAACGGCTCGCACGGTGAGTGGTCAGGAACTGCTCGCCATGTGAGACGACCTGTTCACCTCTCGGGACGAATGTGAGAACCTGGCGTCGTGCCAGCACCGGACGTGAGGTAACCCTCACCTCGGTGCCTGGAGTTCCTCGTAGAATCGAAACCCACGCAAGCCCCGATCCGGAAGGCGTACCTCGCAGTGAGCAGCTCCCGACCCCTGCGCGTCGCGATCGTCGGTGCAGGACCCGCGGGCATCTACGCCGCGGACATCCTGTCCAAGACGGACCTCGACGTCAGCATCGACCTCTTCGAGCGTCTGCCCGCCCCGTTCGGTCTCGTGCGTTACGGGGTCGCCCCCGACCACCCGCGCATCAAGGGCATCATCGGCGCCCTGCACAAGGTGCTGAGCAAGGGTGACGTGCGGCTGCTGGCGAACGTCAACTACGGCGTCGACCTCAAGCTCGAGGACCTGCGTCAGTACTACGACGCGGTGATCTTCTCGACGGGTGCCATCCGGGACGCCGACCTGACGATCCCCGGCATCGACCTCGACGGCTCCTACGGCGCCGCGGACTTCGTGTCGTGGTTCGACGGGCACCCCGACGTGCCGCGCACCTGGCCGCTGGAGGCCCAGGAGGTCGCCGTGCTCGGGGCCGGGAACGTCGCCCTCGACGTCGCGCGCATCCTGGCCAAGCACCCGAAGGACCTGCTGTCCACGGAGATCCCGGCCAACGTGCAGGCCGGTCTCGAGGCGTCGCCGGTCACCGACGTGCACGTGTTCGCCCGTCGCGGCCCCGCGCAGGTGAAGTTCTCCCCGCTGGAGCTGCGCGAGCTCGGGCACGTGCCCGACGTCGACATCGTCGTCTACCCGGAGGACTACGACTTCGACGAGGGCTCGATGGCCGCCATCGAGGCGACCAACCAGACCAAGCAGGTCGTCAAGACCCTCACGGACTGGACGCTCGTCGAGCCGTCGCAGCAGACGGCGTCGCGGCGCATCCACCTGCACTTCCTGCAGGCGCCGGCCGAGGTGCTGGGCGAGGACGGGAAGGTCGTCGGCCTGCGCACCGAGCGCACCGCCCTGCAGGGCGACGGCACGGTCAAGGGCACGGGCGAGTTCCACGACTGGCCCGTCCAGGCCGTCTACCGCGCGGTCGGCTACTTCGGCTCCCCGCTGCCGGAGATCCCCTTCGACGACCTCAAGGGCGTCATCTCCAACCGGGAGGGCCGCGTCGTCGACCTCGACGGCGAGCACCTGCCCGGCGTCTACACCACCGGGTGGATCAAGCGCGGCCCGGTCGGTCTGATCGGGCACACCAAGTCGGACGCCTCGGAGACGGTGCGTCACCTGGTGGAGGACGTCGCCGACGACGGTCGGACGGCACCGCACGGCGAGCCGCAGCAGATCATCGACTTCCTCGCCGAGCGCGGCGTCGACGTGGTCACGTGGGACGAGTTCTCAGTCCTCGACGCGCACGAGCTGTCGCTGGGCGAGCCGCACGGGCGCGAGCGCATCAAGGTCGTCCCCCGCGAGGAGATGATCGACATCGCGAAGGGTCGCTCCTGACCTGACCCACGCACGAGGCCCGACGGCGGTGGGAACCGCCGTCGGGCCTCGTGCGTTGCACGGGTGTCGCCTGGAAGGAGAACGCACGTGGGTCATCGGCACTTCAACGGTCTCAAGACCGTGCTGCTGTTCGGGGTGCTGTGGGTGGTGCTCCTGGGTCTGTGGGCGGTGTTCTTCCGCGGCAGCCAGGGGATGCTCTTCCTGTTCACCGCTCTCGGCCTCATCGGCACGTTCGTCGGGTACTGGAACTCGGACAAGATCGCCATCAAGGCGATGCACGCCTACCCGGTCACCGAGCTCGAGGCGCCGGAGATGTACCGGATCGTGCGCGAGCTGTCGACGGTCGCCCGCCAGCCCATGCCCCGGCTGTACATCTCGCCGACCCAGGCGCCGAACGCCTTCGCCACCGGCCGCAACCCGAAGAACGCCGCGGTGTGCTGCACCGAGGGCATCCTGCGCATCCTGGACGAGCGCGAGCTGCGCGGCGTCCTGGGCCACGAGCTCATGCACGTCTACAACCGGGACATCCTCACGTCGTCCGTGGCCTCGGCCCTGGCCGGCGTCATCACGTCGCTCGCCCAGTTCCTGCTGATCTTCGGTGGCGGCGACCGCCGCGAGGGCGGCAACCCGCTGGCCGCGCTCGCGCTCGCCATCCTCGCCCCGTTCGCCGCGATGCTCATCCAGATGGCGATCTCCCGCACGAGGGAGTACGACGCCGACGAGGACGGTGCCAAGCTCACCGGTGACCCGCTGGCCCTCGCCTCGGCACTGCGCAAGCTCGAGCAGGGCACCGCCGCGGCGCCGCTGCCGCAGACCCGCGACCTCGAGAACGTCTCGCACCTCATGCTCGCCAACCCGTTCCGTGGCGGGGGCCTGGCCAAGATGTTCGCCACCCACCCGCCGATGGCCGAGCGCATCTCCCGCCTCGAGAAGATGGCCGGCGGCACCGGGTTCGGCCCGGGCGGCATCACCCGGTACTGAGCTCCGAGGTCGGCCCGACCGGCGTCCGGGCTTCGCTACCCTGAGGCGCGATGACCGACCACACCCCGCCGTCCCGCCCTCCGTCACCGCCCCTCGCCGAGGATCCCCGCGTCGCCGACTGGGAACGCCGCATGGAGTGGCCGCTGATCGCGGTCGCGGGCGTCTTCCTCGTCGCGTACGCCGTCCCCATCGTGTGGCCGCAGGCGTCCGCCACCGTGCAGTCGGTGTGCGCGGCGGTGGTCTTCGGGTCCTGGCTCGTGTTCGTCGTCGACTACGTCGCCCGGCTGCTGCTGTCCCAGCAGCGCTGGCGGTTCGTGCGCGGGAACCTGCTTGACCTGGCCATCGTCGCCGTGCCGCTGCTGCGACCCCTGCGGCTGCTGCTGCTCGTCAAGGCGATCAGGCGGCTCAACCGCGCCGGTGCCACGGCGATGCGCGGGCGCGTCGTGCTCTACGCCGTGGCCGGGTCCGCGCTCCTGGTGCTCGCCGGGTCGCTGGCCGTCACCGACGCCGAGCGCGGCGCCGCCGACAGCACCATCCAGAACGTCGGGGACGGGTTCTGGTGGGCGCTGGTGACGATGGCGACCGTCGGGTACGGCGACACCTACCCGGTGACGATCACCGGCCGGTTCGTGGCGGTCGGCATGATGCTGGGCGGCATCGCCGTGCTCGGCGTGGTGACGGCGACGCTGTCGTCCTGGCTGGTGCAGAACGTCGAGGAGCGCAGCGACGAGCAGCGCGCCGAGCGCCGGGACAGCACCGACGACCTGTGGGCCCGCCGTGGGGATGTCGAGGGCCTCGTCGCCGAGGTCCGCGCGCTGCGCGAGGAGGTCTCGCGGTTGCGGTCCGACGACGGCGTCGGCGCGACGAGCGGCTCGACACGGGGGCACGCCCCGCCCGGCTGACTCAGGCGCGCGTCAGCAACGCCTCGAGCGCCTCGGCGACGCCGTCGTCGGCGTGGTGCCCGACGACGGCGTCCGCCTCCGCGAGCACGTCCGGGTGGGCGTTGGCGACGGCGTGGCCCCGGCCGGCCCACCGCAGCATCGGCACGTCGTTCGGCATGTCGCCGAACGCCCAGACGTCGGCGGCCGCCACGCCCCGGCGGGCGCACCACCGGGCGAGCGCGGCGTCCTTCGTGACGTGCGGCGCGAGCAGCTCGGCCAGCCCGGCGGCGCCCGAGAAGGCCAGGTGCGCACGGTCCCCGACGGCGGAACGCACCGCGGCGAAGAAGGCCTCCTGGGCGTCGTCGCGGGCCGAGCCGCCCTGCTGCACGTCACCGCCCTGCTGCACGTCGCCGGGGCGGGTCGAGCCCGCCACCCGCGGTCGCACCGCGAGCAGCTTGCCGACCGGGGTGCCGAGCGTGGCCGGGGTACCGCCGTCGGGCAGCGTCTCCTCCACCGGGACGGCGCGGACCGTCTCCGGCAGGCCCTTCTCGTCGCGCGGGAACCACGGGTCGAACGCCGGGCCCTCGGTCCGCTCGAACGCGAGGGCGACGTCCGGGACCGCCGCGCGCAGGTCCGCGACCAGCCCGCGCAGGTCCTGGTCGGCGAAACCGTCGACCTCGAGCGCCGCGCCGGTCGCGAGATCCCACACGGCGGCGCCGCCGAGGCAGACCACGCGGCCGTGACCGCCCACGCAGTGGGCCAGGCCGGGCAGCCAGCGCGGCGGGCGGGCGGTGACGAACACGATCTCGATCCCGGACTCCTCGACGGCCCGCAGCGTCGCGCGGGTGCGCTCGGACACCGTGCCGTCGGGGCCGAGCAGCGTGCCGTCCAGGTCCGTGGCGACGAGGCGGGGGGTGCTGGCGCCGGTCATGTGCCGACCCTAGCCCGAACGTCCGACTCGCCCCGCGCCCTCGGTGGCGCGACCAGTGGCCAGGCCGACGGTGACACCGACCTGCGAGGATCCGCCGCGCTCAGCGTCTGGCAACGCGCCGGTGGTCACGGGGGACATCCGGGACGGGTGCGCGTAGCGTGCCCGTGTGGCTGGCCCCGCTCCGTATCGACGCGTCGACGTGTCCTCGTGGCCCGTCGTGAGCGAGGAACAGGTCGGGGCCGAAGCGAAGCTCTGGTTGCAGAGCAAGGACGAGCGCTACTGGTTGTTCAAGCCTGTGCGCTACTGGAAGAACGGCGAACGGCGAGATCTCGACGTCGCCGAGAAGGTCGCTGCCGAGATCGCTGGGCTCCTGGACCTCCCTCATGCCACTGCCGAGCTCGCGACCCGCAACGGCGAGGAGGGTGTGATCTCGCGCGATGTCCGACCTGGCGGCGACGACCTGTTCAGTCTGCGGGACGGAGCAGACCAGCTGCTCGACATCGGCGCCGAGGGGTTCGCTCCGTCGGCGTCTCTCGGCCCGAAGGAGAAGAAGCTCCGACCCGGTCACTCGCTGCCCGGCATCGAGTGCGCGCTGCGTGACGTCGTACCGCCCGAAGGGTGCGCGGCAGGTCTGACCGCCTTCGACGTGTTCGCTGGCTACCTGCTCTTCGACGCATGGATCGGGAACGCGGACCGTCACGACCAGAACTGGGCCGTGCTTGAGCCGCTCGTGGACCTCGACGCGAAGCGCGCGCTCAGTCCTACCTACGACCACGGCAGCGCCCTGGGATCGAGCGTCGATGCAAGTCAGCGGCGTTCGCTCGCTGACGACGCGGGACGCATGCAGCGGTTCGCCGAGAGAGGTCGTGCGACGTCGTTCGAGAACACAGGGAAGGACGCCGTGCCGACGCTGGTCGCTCTGGCGGCCGAGGCATTGCGAAGGTGCTCTCCCCAGGGCACCGAGCACTGGAACGTCGTGGCAGGCGCACTTCCCGTCGAGGCGGCGCGTACGGTGGTGACAAGTGTTCCCGGGATGTCGGAGGGTACGCGTAGATTCACGATCCGGCTGTTGGAGACGAACGCGAGGAGGATCAGAGATGGGTGCCGCGGCGACACTTGACTCCCCGTTCGTGCCCGGCGACGCCGTGTCGACGGAGCGCCGGATGATCGTCGCCTGGCAGCAACCGAGCACGGGGACCATCCGACCTGTCGGCGTCCTGTCCCAAGACGCCCACGGGTATGCCTTCGCCTACCTCGAGGCGGTTCGCGACATCGTCGGCTTTCGCCCGCTCGTCGGTTTCCCGGATCTCACCACCCGCTACCGGCAGCGCGAGCTGTTCCACCTCTTCGCGCAGCGCGTGATGAGTCCACGCAGGAGCGACTATCGGCGCTATCTGCACGAGCTCGGTCTCGGTCCAGAGGATGCCGAACCGTGGGAGCAGCTTGCCCGCTCGTACGGGCGCCGCGCTGTCGACCGCCTGCAGCTCTTCCCCGTGCCCCGCGTCGTCGATGGTTCCGTCCGATGCCGGTTCCTCGTCCACGGCGTGCGGCACGTGCCGCAGCACCCGGTCTTCGTCGAGGGAGAACCTCGACAGATCAGCCTCGAGGAGCATGAGGCGACGCTGTCGCACCTGACGCCCGGCACAGCACTTCGAGTCGTCCCGGAGCCCGAGAACGACGTCAACCCTCGGGCGTTGATCGTCGTCCACGGCGAGGATCAGCCGATCGGCTGGATACCGGATCTTCTTGTCGACGACCTGCACGCACTGCGCCGCGTTGCCGCCGACGTCTCCGCCCGAGTCGTTCAGGTCAACGGTCCCGACGCGCCGCCGCACCTTCGGGTGCTGGCCGAGCTACGGGCCGAAGGTGCTGACGGATTCACGTTCTTCACCGGTCCCGCGTGGCGGGAGATCACTGACGGACCGGCTCAGTAGGCGTAGACGTCATCGATCCCACGCTGCGCAACCGCAGTGCGGAAAGGCAGGAACGCGCAGCACGCGTCGTAGAGGTCGCGCAGGCCCGCCTCGGCCAGCTCCCTCATGAGAACGTCGAGAAGATCGAGGAGGTGTGCGACGTCGCCCGCCGCGTAGGCGACCTGCTCGTGTGAGAGCTGCTCAGCTCCCCAGTCACCGGTGCGGACAGCACCCTTGCCGAGGCTGACTCCCAGGCGTGATTTCACGAGCGAGGACAGACTGTGCACAGAAGTGTCGTGCGGATCCAGCAGCTTGGACGCGATCTTGGTGCACCGGACGTTGACGGCGTCTACGCCCCAGGCGGCGCGCATGAAGGAGAGATCGAATGGCGCGTGGTGCAGCACTTTGCAAACCGTAGGGTCGGACAGCAAGGATGCCAGACCGGACGGACACTCATTGTCGATCCGCACCAGCGCCGTCTCTGCTCCCCGAGCGGCAAGCTGACAAAGACGGAGTGAGTCCTCGATCGCGTCGAGCCCACTGGTCTCGGTGTCCCACGCGATGGAGCCGGCGGCACGGAACTCCTCGACCATGTGCGGTGGGGGGTCGTGGTCGTAGACCGCGATGCGGTGGGAGCCGGCGGCCATGACGTGAGCGTAGTCCTCCCCCGACTACCGGTAGTTGACGAACTGCAGCGCCACGTCGAGGTCCGCGCCCTTGAGCAGGGCGATGACGGCCTGCAGGTCGTCCCGCTTCTTGGAGCTGACACGTACCTCGTCGCCGGTGATCTGGGTCTTGACGCCCTTCGGGCCCTCGTCGCGGATCAGCTTGGTGATCTTCTTGGCGTCCTCGCTGCTCAGACCCTCCTTGAGGGTGGCGGGCAGGCGGTACTCCTTGCCGGAGGCCTGTGGCTCGCCCTCCCCGGTGTCGATCGCCTTGAGCGAGACGCCGCGTCGGATCAGCTTCGTCTGGAAGACGTCGAGGACGGCGTTGACGCGCTCCGCGGAGTTGGCGACGAGGACGATCGCGTCCCCGCTCCAGGAGATGGAGGCACCGACACCGCGGAAGTCGTAGCGCTGGTTGATCTCCTTGGCGGCCTGGTTGAGGGCGTTGTCGACCTCCTGGCGGTCGACCTTGGAGACGATGTCGAACGACGAGTCGGCCATGGCGGGTGCTCCTTCGGCTGGTGCGGGGGACGTGTGGACACGGTAGTCGGCGCGCCGAGGATCGTGCTGCCCCCGTGGGGGAGCGCGGCGCTCCGACCTGCCGATACCACGATAATTCGGGCGGGTCGGATGGGGAGTGCTGCCCATGAGATACCCCTGTCCGATCTCCCTGGGCAACGGTAAGGTTCCGTCCGGAGTCGTCGCGCCTCGTGGCCGCCGGCACCGGCAGGGGGGCCTTCCGGAAAGTGTCGCGCAGTGCGCGAGGACGCGCTCCTGCGCGCGCTCGGCCACGGGCCGCACCTGTGCTGGCAACTACTGAAGGGCCCTCGCATGAGCCTGGTCTCACGCGTCTACGAGCACCGCCGGTCCGTCGCGTCCGGGGGCGTCGTCGCGCTCTTCGGCGCCGGCCTGGCAGGGTTCGCCCTCTGGTACGACGGTGAGGCCACGGCCGACATCGACCTCAACGACTCCGGCGTGTGGGTCACGCAGACCTCCACCGGCACGCTCGGACGCTTCAACCACGAGGCGCAGGCGCTCGACGGCACGCTGCTCGCCAACTCCGTCAGCTTCGACGTCCAGCAGAACGCTCAGCGGGTTCTGCTGGAGAGCGCGGGCGACGCCACCGCCAGCCCGGTGGACCCGGCCCAGCTCGCCCTGCTCGGCACGATGAAGTTCCCCGCGGGCTCCGAGGTGACGACCGGCGCCTCGACGACGGCCGTCCACGACGTCGAGGAGGGGCGGGTCTGGGTCCTGCCCTTCGACGGCACGGCGGCGTTCGACGAGGAGGAGATCGATCCCGACCTCGAGGCCGGTGCCGGGGGGTCGACGGTCGTGGCCGAGGACGGCACCGTGTTCGTCGCCGTCCCCTCCGACGGGGCGCTCTACACGATCGAGACCGGTGCGCAGGGCACGGCGGTCGAGCAGACCGAGGACTCGCTCCCCGTCGCGACCGACGCCGAGGTCCAGACCACGACGGTGGGCGGCGAGGTCGTCGTCCTCGACCGCTCCACCGGTCGGCTCGTCCTGCCCGGGGGAGACACCCTCGAGATCGACGGCGGCGCCGAGGCGCAGCTCCAGCAGCCCTCCGCGGCGTCCGACGTCGTCGTCCTCGCCTCCTCCCGCGGCCTGATCTACCAGCCGCTCGACGGCGGCACCGCGACGACGCGCTCGGCGAACGGCACGCCCGCGCGGCCCGTGCAGCTCGGCGGCTGCACGTACGGGGCGTGGTCGATCTCCGGGCAGGTGATCCGCGACTGCCCCGGCGTCGACCTGGACGAGGACCTCGTCCTGGAGGGCATCGACGACACCACGTCGCTCGCCTACCGCGTGAACCGCGACGTCATCGTCCTCAACGACATGGTCAACGGCACGCTGTGGATGGCCGCGGAGGACTTCCAGAAGGTGGACGACTGGGAGCTCACCATCCCTGAGGACGCCGAGGGCGAGGAGGCCGAGTCCGAGGAGACGATCCCGGAGCAGGTCGACCAGTTCGTCGCGGAGCGTGACAAGGAGAACCGTCCGCCCATCGCGTCCGACGACTCGTTCGGCGTCCGGCCCGGCCGCACCACGGTGCTCGACGTGCTGGGCAACGACGTCGACCCCGACGGGGACGTCATGACAGCGACCGTCGAGTCCGACCCGGAGGGCGACCTCTCCGTGGACCGCGTCCTGGACGGCGCCGCGCTGCAGGTCGACGTGCCGCGGGACGCAGAGGGCAGCGTGACCTTCACCTACCAGGTGGACGACGGTCGCCCCGGCGGGACCGACACCGCCTCGGTGAAGGTGCGGGTGGTGCCGCTCTCCGAGAACGAGGCTCCGGTGCAGTCGGGCGAACCGGTGCTCCAGGTCGGCCAGGACGGCTCCGGGACCATCAAGATCCTGCCGTACTTCCAGGACCCCGACGGGGACGACCTCTTCCTGTCCCACGCCGGCACCACCGACCCGAACGACGAGGTCCGGTTCCGGCCCGACGGCACCGTGGAGTTCCGCGACGGGGGCTCGGCCACCGGGCGCAAGATCGTCGACGTCACCGTCTCGGACTCGCACGGCCGCCCCTTCGAAGGGCGGCTGCTGGTCGACGTGGTCGCCACCAACGTGCCGCCGATCGCCGTGCAGGACCACGTCACCGTGCTCGCCGGGCAGCCGGTCACGGTGTCGCCGCTGACGAACGACCGCGACCCCAACGGCGACACCCTGCGCCTGGTGCACGTGGCCGAGCGCGACGACATCACGATCACGAAGAACCTCGCGGCCGGCACGTTCGCGGTGCAGGGCGAGGAGCCCGGCTCCTACGACATCACCTATCAGATCAGCGACGGGCCGAACTCGACCATCGGGCTGGTGCGGGTGGACGTCATCGCCCCGCCGGACTCGGACGCGGCACCCGTGGCCGTGTCCGACCAGGTGCTGCTGCCCACCAACGGCACGGCGCTGCTGGACGTGCTGGCGAACGACAGCGACCCGGCGGGCGGCGTGCTCGTCGTACCGTCCGTGGACGTGCCGGAGGACGCCCCGGTCGACGTCTCCGTGCTCAACCACCACGTCCTGAAGATCTCGGAGACCAAGCGGCTCGACGAGCCGATCACCTTCGAGTACACCGTGGCGAACGCCTCGGGCTCCACCACGGGGCAGGTGCGCGTGGTCCCGATCCCTGCCCCGGACGTGCTGCGCCCGCCGGAGGCCGGGCCGGACGAGGCAGTCGTCCACACCGGCGACGTCGTGACGGTGCCGGTCCTCGACAACGACAGCCACCCGGACGGGCTGCAGATCACGCTCAACGACGAGCTCCAGGAGGAGCCCGACGCGGCGCTCGGCGAGGCGTTCGTCTCCGAGGACACGGTGCGGTTCCGCGCCGGGTCGGAGGCCGGGACGGCGCACCTGGTCTACGAGGTCGTGGACAGCAACGGACAGAAGGACTCCGCCCAGGTGACGGTGACGATCCTGGACGGCGAGGAGAACGCGGCGCCCCAGGTGCCCGACACCGAGGCGCGGGTGCTCAGCGGCCGCACGGTCCGCATCGCGCTCCCGCTGGACGGCGTGGACCCGGACGGAGACGCCGTCGTGCTCTCCTCGATCGCCTCCGCGCCGGGCCAGGGCCGCGCCGTGATCACCGACGGCTTCATCGACTACACGGCGGACAAGGACGCGACCGGCTTCGACACCTTCACGTACGAGGTGACGGACACCCGGGGCGCCGTCGGGCGCGGCACCGTGCGCGTCGGCGTCTCCGGCCCGCCGGCGAGCAACCAGGCGCCGCAGGTGGTGGACGACGAGAGCGTCGTGCGCCCGGGCCGGACCGTCGCCGTGCGCGCCCTGGAGAACGACTCCGACCCGGACGGCGACGAGATCGGCCTGGTCACCGACGGCTTCAGCGGGATGCCCGAGGGCATCGAGCCGGAGGTCGTGGACGACGACGTCGTCCTCGCCGCCCCCGAGACGGAGGGCACCTCCGCCTTCTACTACACGGTCCAGGACTCGTTCAAGGCCCGCTCCACGGGAGCGATCACCCTCGAGGTCGACGACGAGGCGCCGCTGCTGCACCCTGTCGCGGCCGACGACGTCGTCTCCGCCGACCAGGTGGAGGGCGCCACGCAGGTCGCGGTGGACGTGCTGGCCAACGACGTCGACCCGGACGGGGTCGCGGCCGATCTCACGGTGAGCGTGGAGGAGGGTCTCGACGGCGTCGAGGTCACGCAGGACGGGCAGGTCGCGGTGACGCTCGCCGCGCAGGCTCGCGTCGTCACGTACACGGTGACGGACGTCGACGGGCTGGAGGCCCAGGCGTTCGTCCGCGTGCCGGGCGACCAGTCTCGCCCGTACCTCGAGCCGGGGCTGGAGCCCCTGGAGGCCACGAGCGGCGAGCCGCTGACGATCGACCTCGCGGAGTACGTGGTGGTGCGCGAGGAGCGGGAGCCGCGCATCACGGAGGAGAGCACGGTCCAGGCCGCCGAGGGCTCCACGACGGTCGAGGACCACGACACCCTGGTGTACACCTCCACCGAGGACTACGCCGGCGCCGCGTCGGTGAGCTTCGAGGTGACCGACGGCGACGGCCCGGACGACGCGGACGGGCTGACGGCGGTGCTGACCCTGCCGATCGACGTCGTGCCGGCGGAGAACCTGCCCCCGGAGATCCTCGGCTCGCCCGCGTTCGAGGTGGCGGCCGGCGAGGAGGGCGCCGTCGAACTGTCTCGCTACGTCGAGGACCCGGACGGTGACCCCGTGACGTTCGAGGTCGAGGGCGCCGACGGCGTCTCGACCTCCGTGACCGGCGGGACCGTCACGGCGCAGGTCGACCCGTCCGTGCCCAAAGGCACCGTGACGAGCCTCCCCTTCACGGTGTCCGACGGCGAGAACTCGCCGGTGGACGGCAGCCTGAGCCTCACGGTGGTCGGCTCCACGCGACCGCTCGTGCAGACGGCACCGGACGAGGTGCCGGACGCCCACCAGGGCGAGGAGGTCCGCGTCCCGGTGCTGGAGAACGACACCAACCCGTTCCCCGAGGACCCGCTGACGATCGTCGGCGCCTACGGCGAGACCGGTCAGGGCGAGGTGACCTTCGACGACTCGGAGGTGATCGTCACCCCGGGGGCCGACTTCCACGGCGTGCTCACGGTGCGGTACACCGTGCAGGACGCCACGGAGGACCCGGACCGGCAGGTCGACGGCGTGCTCACCGTGACGGTCCTCGGCCGGCCGGAGCCGCCGCGCGCCCCGGTGGTCGAGGAGGTGCGCTCCGAGACGGTCGTGCTGAGCTGGGAGCAGCCGAACGACAACGGCGCGGAGATCACGGGCTACACGCTGCGCACCAACGACGGCGAGTCGACCGAGTGCACGACGACGACGTGCACGTTCGGCGGGCTGACGAACAACGTCACGTACACGTTCACCGTGGCGGCGATCAACGACGTCGGCGAGTCCGAGGAGTCGCCGGCGTCCGACGAGGCCCGCCCGGATGAGAAGCCGGACCCGCCGGAGCCGCCGACCCTGGAGTTCGGCGACGAGTCGCTGACTGTCACGTGGGAGAACCGCACGTACACCGACCGGTCGCCGATCGAGTGCGTCAACCTGGAGATCAGCCCGGCACCCGCCGACGGCCGGATCCAGCAGACGTGCCTGACCTCGACCTCGGTCGAGTGGGAGGGCCTGACGAACGGCACGGCCTACACGGTGCGGGTCCAGGCGGTCAACGCCGCCCCGGACCCCTCGGAGTGGTCCGAGCCGTCCGCCGAGGAGATCCCGGCCGGCCCGCCGTTCCAGCCCGCCGCGCCGACCGCCACCCGTGTCGACACCGCCGTGGGTGGCCAGACGACCGTGACCTGGGACCAGCCGAACACCAACGGTGACGCCATCAAGACGTACTACCTGGACGTCATTGAGAACGGGTCGGTGGTGCGGACGGTCGAGGTGCCCGGCACAAAGACGTCGCAGACCCTCCAGGACCTGACGACCACGTCGACCTACACGTTCACCGTCTCGGCGGAGAACAAGGCGGGGACGTCGGAGACCAGCGCGGCCTCCAACGCGGTGATCCCGTACGGCACGCCCGAGGTGCCCACCGGCGTCTCGGCGAGCCTCGGCAGCAACACCAGCGGGCGTGCGGACGTGAGCTGGAACGCCTCGGCGGACTTCCGCGGGCCGGGTCCGTACTACCAGGTGCGCGCGAACGGTTCCGGGGCCAAGAACGCCGGGAACGAGACCGGCTACCGGTACACCGGCCTGAGCAACGGCACCTCGTACACGTTCCAGGTGCGGGCCTGCAACGACTTCACCTGCTCGGCATGGTCCGGGCAGTCGAACGCGGTCACGCCGTACGGCGCCGTCCCCAAGCCGAGCCTCTCGGTGTCCGGGGGCAACCAGAAGATCACCTACTCGTGGAGCACCTCGACCAACGGCCGTCCGATCACGGTGAAGGTCACCTCCGGTGGCGACACGCTGTCCACCCAGCGGAGCGGCAGCGGCACCATCTCGGTGGGCCACAGCAAGACGCGGAAGGTGTGTGTCACAGCGTCGGACAGCGAGGGGCAGTCGAACCAGAACTGCAAGTCCGCGACGTCCGACCCGCCTCCGGACCCGCGTGCCGTGGTCTCGCGAGGCAACGGCTACGTCGACCCCAACCAGTGCAACGACGGCACGTGCGCGACGCTCAGGGTGACGACGCACGACTTCCAGGACACGGGCAGGCAGAGCATCGCCTGCTGGACCGACGCCGACGGCAACGCCCATCAGTTCTACGGCACCTCGGCCTACACGGAGAACATCCCAGCGAACGGGACGATCGATCTGCGGTGCTTCATCGGCAGCGCGGCCCCGAAGTTCCCCGGGCACAACGTGTGGGTCGTGATCAACGGCAAGCACTACGAGAAGACGTTCTGGCGGACCAACTAGGCATGGCACGGAAGAGGAACACGAGATGACGATGACCCCCGAGCAGGCGGCCTGGTTCGCGCAGACGTTCGACCGCCTCAGCGGCAACGTCGGCCTGGCAGTGCTGGGCAAGGCGCCCGTGGTGCGGCTGGCCCTGACGTGCATGCTGGCCGAGGGCCACCTGCTGCTGGAGGACGCCCCGGGCACGGGCAAGACGGCGATGGCCCGCGCCATCGCGGCCTCGGTGCAGGGCACGCAGAACCGCGTGCAGTTCACCCCGGACCTGCTGCCCTCCGACGTCACTGGCGTGATGATCTACGACCAGAAGACGGGCACGTTCGACTTCCGGCCGGGCCCGATCTTCGCGTCCATCGTGCTCGCGGACGAGATCAACCGCGCCTCGCCCAAGACGCAGTCGGCGCTGCTCGAGGTGATGGAGGAGGGGCGCGTGACTGTCGACGGCACGGCGCACGAGGTCGGCCGTCCGTTCATGGTGATCGCCACGCAGAACCCGATCGAGCAGGCGGGCACCTACCGGCTGCCCGAGGCTCAGCTCGACCGGTTCCTCATGAAGACGTCGGTGGGCTACCCGGACCACGCGTCCACGGTGGAGATCCTCTCCGGCGCGGCGACCCGCGACCGCAGCGCGGCGCTGAACCCGATCATCACCACCAAGGCGGTCGCGGACATGGCCGACCTGGCCGCCACCGTCCACACGGACCAGGCCGTGCTCGAGTACGTGAGCCGCCTCGCCGAGGAGACCCGCAACGCGCCCGAGGCGCGGATCGGCGTCTCGGTCCGTGGTGCGCTGGCGCTGGTGCGTTGCTGCAAGGTGTGGGCGGCGGCGCACGGCCGCAACTACGTGCTGCCCGACGACGTCAAGCAGCTCGCCCAGCCGGTGTGGGCCCACCGGTTCGTGCTCGACCCGGAGGCCGAGTTCACCGGCGCCCGGGCCGAGGTCGTGCTGGCCCGCATCCTGTCCGACGTGGCGGCACCGCAGGAGCGCGCCGGCGTATGACGACCTCAGCACCCGGGCGGCCGACCTCGCGCGTCGCGGCCTCCCGACTGCGGACCGGGCGGTGGTGGACCAGCGCCGTCGCCGCCCTGCGCGACGCCTGGGCGACCGTGGTGCGCGTGTGCGCCCCGGTGACCCGGGCGTTCAGCACGTTCGGCGTCGCCGTCATGGTCGTGGCCGTGGGTGCGTGGGTCGCCGGGCTGGTGCTCGGCTGGCTCGAGGTCCTGGTCGCCGCGATCGTGCTGACCGTGGCGCTCGTCGCCGCGATCGTGTTCGTCCTGGGCCGGCTGCGCTACGACGTCTCCCTGACGCTGACCCAGTCGCGGGTCACGGTCGGGGACCCGGCCGTGGGCCGCCTCGACGTGCGCAACGCCGCGGCACGTCCTCTGCTGCCGTCGGTCATGGAGCTGCCGGTCGGTCGCGGCGTGGCTGCGTTCCCGGTCCCGCGCCTGCGCGGCGGCGGCACGCACGAGGAGATCTTCCGGATCCCGACGCGGCGCCGCAGCGTCATCACGGTCGGGCCGGTGAAGTCGGTGCGGGCCGACCCGCTCGGGCTGCTGCGCCGCGAGGTGACGTGGACCGACGAGCAGGAGCTGTACGTCCACCCCGCCGTGAAGAACCTGGCGAGCTCCTCGACGGGTCTGCTCCGCGACCTCGAGGGTCGCGCCACCACCGACCTGACGGACTCGGACGTCTCGTTCCACGCCCTGCGCGAGTACGTTCCGGGCGACGACCTGCGCCACGTGCACTGGAAGACGACGGCGCGCACCGGCACGCTCATGGTGCGTCAGTTCGAGGAGACCCGGCGTTCGCACCTGGCCGTGCTGCTGTCCACCCGCGCGCAGGACTACGCGGACGACGAGGAGTTCGAGCTCGCGGTCTCGGTGTGCGGGTCGCTCGGCCTGCAGGCGATCAAGGAGGACCGCGGCGTCACCGTGCTGGTCCACAGCGGCAGCCTCCGCGGCGACCACCACACCCGCCTCCTCGACGACCTCTCGCGGATCGAGCCGGTCGCGTCCCGCAGCAAGCTGGTGGACCTGGCCCGCGGCGTCGGGTCCAGCGCGGCGAGCGCGTCGGTGATTGCGTTCGTCGTGGGCAGCAAGGTCACCCCGACCGAGCTGCGGGCGGCGTCCGCCCGGCTGCCCGCCGGGGTGACGGTCATGGCGATCCAGTGCGTCCCGGAGGCCAACCTGGCACGGCACACGATCGCCGAGGTCGGGGTGCTCACCCTCGGCAGGCTCGGCGACCTGCCGCTCGCGCTGAAGAAGATGAGCGACGCATGAACGACGAGACCACCCGGGGCGGAGGGGTCGCCCCCCAGGACACGAGCGCGCGGGCGGACCTCCGCACCGGCACCGGCCGGGGCACGACCCGCCGTCACCAGGACGCGGTGCCTCGGGCGACGACCCTGCCGGCGCTGGTCGACCTGGCGGCGCTGCTGGTGCTGCTCGGGGTCGTCGCCGTGGGCTTCGGGCCGGTCTGGGGCACCGCCGGCTACCTGCTGCCCACGCTCGGCGGGGTCGCCGTGGGTCTCGGCGTCGCCTGGATCGGTGCCTGGCGACGGCTGTCCGCCGTCACGGTGACGGGCCTGGCGGTACTCGGCTACCTGCTCCTCGGCGGGCTCCTGGCGCTGCCGCACACCACGGTCGCCGGTGTCCTGCCCACGCTGGACACCCTGCGGAGCCTGCTGCTCGGCGCGGTGGAGGGGTGGAAGGAGTTCATCACGACGGCGCCGCCGCTCAGCTCCTTCCCGGACCTGGCGGTCGTGCCCTTCGCCCTGATGCTCGTCGTCTCCCTGGTCGCCGGCACGATCGCCTGGCGAGCCCGGCACGCGGTGTGGGCGCTGGCCCCGGTCACGGCGGGGCTCGTCGCGGTCATCCTGCTCGGCACGCTCGACGAGGCGTGGCCCGTCGTCCAGGGCGGCGTCATCGCGCTGGTGGGCCTGCTGTGGGGCGGGGTGCGGGCCATGGACGCGCGCGTCGGCACCCACTCGATCGCCACCGAGTCCAGCAGCGCCGCGATCCGGCGCCTGCGCTGGTACCGGGTCCGCACCGGCGCCGCCATCCTGGGCGTGGCGGCGGTCACGGCGGCGTTCGTGGCACCGGCGATCATGCCGGAGCAGCCCCGCACCGTGCTGCGCGAGACCATCGTGCCGCCGCTGGACCTGCACCGGTACGCCAGCCCGCTCGTCGCGTTCCGCCAGTACGCCAAGGAGCGGCGCACCGACGAGCTGTTCACGATCAGCAACCTGCCCGAGGACGGCCGGGTCCGGCTCGCCACGCTCGACGAGTACGACGGCGTGGTCTTCGACGCGTCCGGCGAAGGCGGCGACACGGGGGTGTACAGCCGGGTGGGCGCGGACATCGCCACCGCCGCGACCGGGGAGCCCCGCGAGGTGGAGGTGACCGTCACGGGGTACGACTGCGTCTGGGTGCCCGAGGTGGGCGCGCTCACCGGCATCACCTGGACCGGTCCGCGCGCGGCCGCGCAGGACGACTCGACGTACTACAACTCGGCCACCCGCACCGCCGTCACCACGGCCGGCCTGCAGCCGGGGGACACGTACCGCCTGAGCACCCTCGTGCCCGAGGCGCCCGACGAGGAGGAGCTCGCGCAGGGCACCGTCCTGGAGGCCGACCTGCCCGACGTGCCGGACACCGCCGTCCCTCGCGGGCTGCCCGCCAAGACGGCGCAGTTCACCGGTGAGGAGATCGACCCGGCCACCAAGCTGTTCCTGCTGCGCGACGCCCTGGCCGCGTCCGGCGTGCTGTCCAGCGGCCTCGAGGGCGAGCCACCGTCGCGTCCCGGACACTCCGCCGAGCGGATCGACACGCTCGTCCAGGAGGAGAAGATGGTCGGCGACGACGAGCAGTTCGCCGTCGCCCTGGCGCTCATGGCACGTCAGTCGGGCATCCCGGCGCGGGTCGTGATGGGCTTCGCGCCCGACGAGGACAGCGGCTACACGCCGGGCGAGCCGTGGACGGTGCTGGGCAGCGACGTGCGGGCCTGGGTCGAGATCCCGTTCGAGGGGCACGGCTGGGTCCCGATCGAGGCGATCCCCGAGGAGAAGCCGCAGATCCAGCCCGAACCGCAGTCCGAGGAGGTCCCCAAGCCCCCGGTGCTGCAGGACCCGGAACCGCCGGAGGAGCCCGACCAGGCGAAGGCCGGCAGCGTCGAGGACGACGAGGAGGAGGAGGTCGAGAACGAGGCCTTCGACTGGGGCCGGCTCGCGCTGATCGTGCTGACCGCCGGCATCCCGCTGCTGCTCGTCGTCGGCCCGGTCGTCGCGATCCTGGCGTACAAGGCCCGCCGGCGGGCCCGCCGGCGGCTGGCCGAGGAACCCGCCGCACGCTTCAGCGGCGGGTGGCACGAGGTCGTCGACGTCGCCACCGACCTCGGTAGCACCGTGCCCGTCTCCGCGACGCGGCGCGAGAGCGCGGACCTCATCGCCGCCGCGCACCAGGCACCCGGTACGCTCGCTGTCGCCCACCGCGCGGACGCGACCGTCTTCGGGGCGGGCGAGTCCAGCGCCGCGGAGGCCGAGGGGTACTGGCAGGACATCGACCAGCTCGTCGGCGGGATGCGTGCAGGGGTGCCGCGGGGCCGCCGGCTCCGGGCGGCGCTCTCCCTGCGCTCAATCCGCGCGCGCAGTCGCTGGAGCAGGAGCGAGGAGAAGCGATGAGTGACGTGGTCTGTGCGGGCTGCGGGTCGACCCAGCGGGTGGGCGCGCCGTTCTGCGCGGTGTGCGGGCGCGAGTTCCCGCGCACGGGCCGGCCGGTGGAGATCTCGCCGGACGGTCCCCGCGGTGCCGTCCAGGGGTCGTACGGCCAGACCGGGCATCCGTACGGCGGGCACCCGTACGGCGGGGACCCGGGCGACCCGGCCTCGATGCTGCACACCGGGACCACGGAGCCGGAGCACCTGACCGCGACCCAGGTGCCGTCCTCCTACCGCCAGGCACCGGCGGCGCCGCCGGTGAACCCGTCGTTCGCGCACGTGGGGCGGCGGTTCGTCGCCCACCTGATCGACGGTGCCTGCGCCGGCCTGCTGTTCGGGGTGGTGTACGGCGTCGGTCTCGCGTTCGTCGACCTCCCCACGGGCGTCTACACGCCCGCGGACCCGGAGTTCGCCGCGATCCTCGGCCCGATCCTCACCGTCCTGGTCGTCGCGCTCGCCGTCCTGCTCGCCTTCGGCGTGTTCCAGCTCGTCTGGGAGGGACGCGCCGGCCGGACGGTCGGGCATGCCCTCCTCGGCATGCGGGTCCAGGGTGCCGACGGCGGGATGCCGATCGGCGTGGGCCGGGCGTTCCTGCGGTACCTGGTGGTCGCTGCCGGGTCCCTGGTGCTCGGCATCGGCCAGCTCGTCGTGCTGCTCAGCCCCCTGTGGGACGCGGGCGGCCGCCGGCAGGGCTGGCACGACAAGGCCGCCAAGGCCGTCGTCGTGGACGCCCGCGCGACAGCGCCCCGCGCGACAGCGCCCCGGGCGGCAGCGCCCCGGTCGGCCCCGCAGCCGTCACCCCCGACCGTCACACCGGCTCCGGCGGCGCACCCGGCCGCCGCGCCGTACCCGACGCCGACGTCGGCCCCTGCGCCCGGCATGGCGCCGTCGCCGTCGTTGGCGGGTCCGGTGCCGCCGCCGGCCGGCGTCAGCACCCCTGCCCCCTCCCACGCCCCGGCCGGGACGCCGGGCCACCCGGTCGCACCCACGAACGGCGGGGACAGCCTCATCACCGGGGTCCCCGGCGTGGCCGAGAGCCCCGAGCCGGCACCCGTGGCGCTGCCGACCCCCGCGCCGGCACCGATCCCGACCTCCGCGGCCGAGGCCGCGGCCCCGTCTGCCGAGCAGGCTTCGCCCGCCGAGCCGGACCTCCCCGCGGAGCACACGTCGTTCGGCGAGACCCGGATGCAGGCGCCGGCGCAGCGCCAGGCCCTGTCGCCCGCCGCAGTGGCCGCCGTCGAGCTCGAGCTCGAGTCGGGGGCCCGTCAGCGCGTGGACGGCCTCGCCCGTCTCGGCCGCAACCCGGAGGCCAGGGCCGGCGAGCACGTGCTGCTCATCCGCGTCGATGACCCGAGCCGATCGGTCTCCAAGAACCACGCCGACCTGGGTGTGGACTCCGCGGGCCTCTGGCTCACCGACCGGGGCTCCACCAACGGCACCGTCATCTCGGCGGCGGGCCTGCCGCCCCGCGTGGCGGAGCCGGGCACCAAGGTGCGGGTGCCGATGGGGTCGACGATCCACGTGGGCGACCGCCGGGTCGTGGTCCACCCGGGACGCCGCGCATGACCGCCGGTGAGCTCGTGCTGAGCTGGGGTGCCGCGACGCACGAGGGCCGCCGGCGGCGGGTCAACGAGGACTGCTACCTCGCGGGCGACGGGGTCTTCCTCGTCGCCGACGGCATGGGCGGCCACGACGCCGGGGAGGTCGCCAGCGCGCTGGCCCTCGAGGCGCTCAGCCCGCTGCGGGGCGTCACGCAGGTCGACCCCGACGTCGTCGTCGGCCTGGTCGCCACGGCGCAGGCCCGGGTGCGCGGCATCGACACCGGCCCCGGTGGCCGGGGCGCAGGGACCACCCTCACCGGCGCCGTCGTCGCCTACCAGGACGAGGTGCCGTACTGGCTGTTCGTCAACGTCGGTGACTCGCGCACCTACCTGATGTCCGGCGGGACGCTGGACCAGGTGAGCGTCGACCACTCCGAGGTCCAGCAGCTCGTCGACGCGGGGCTGCTCACGGAGCAGGAGGCGCGGCGGCACCCGCGCCGCAACGTCGTCACCCGGGCGCTCGGCGCCGACGACACGCCCGACCCCGACTTCCGCTACGTCCCGGTGGTCCTCGACGACCGGCTCCTCGTCTGCTCCGACGGGCTCACCGTCGAGCTGACCGACGAACGGATCGCCCAGGTCCTGCTCGACCACCCCGACCCGCAGCAGGCGGCCGGCCGGCTCGTCGACGAGGCGATCGCTGCCGGCGGACGGGACAACATCACGGTGGTCGTCGTCGACGTGACCGGCGCCGGGGACGCCCGCGACCGGTCGGCCACCAGCCCCCGCGAGGCCTGGGGTGAGCCCGACGAGGACACGGTGCCGAGCGGTGCCCCGGCGTGGGGCGCCTCGACGTCAGGACAGGAGGACGCATGACGACCGTCGAGTACACCGAGGGCGCCGCACGGGCGATCGTGCGCGGCGACACCGTGGTGCTGCTGCCCGACCCGGTCGGCACCGAGCTCGTCGACCAGGTCTGGGCGGTGCTCCCCGACGCGAGCACCGGAGGCCGGCACGCCGGCACCGGCCCCTCGGATGGTGTCGTGGCCGTCGTCGGGGTGCTCGCCCAGGTGTCGGGCACGCTGACGGACATCCCCCCGTTCGCCGTCGCGACCTGGGACCCGGTGCACCGCACGGCCCGTGTCGCGGTGCGGGGCACCACGGCGTCCGTCGTCGTCGCGACGTCGACGGGCGAGGTCGAGGTGACAGGTGCGGACGTCCTGATGTGGGCGGAACGGGTGGTCGACGACGCGACGTCCGTGGACGTGCGCACCGCGGCCGCGGACCCGGCCGCGCCGTTCTGGCCCCTGGTCGGTGGCGTGGTCCGGGCGGCCGGGGTGCGGCGCGGCGAGGTCCGGGCCGCGGCCGGAGCGGGCGCCGCCGGAGTCAGCCGGCCGGAAGCTGCCGATGCTCCGGCTGCTCCTGATGCTGCCGATGCTGCCGAGCCCTTCGCCGACCCGGGCGCGTGGCCGGTACCGGGCCAGCGGACCGTCGCGCCGACCGGGGCCCCGCCCAGCCAGGAGACCATCGTCGGCACCGTCGAGGCGCCGTCGGCACCCGCGGCCGATCCCGCCGCGCAGGTGGGCGCGTGGGCCGCCGGACCGTCCGAACCCGCTGAACCGGCCGCACCCGGTGAGCCCGCCGAGCCGGCGGCCGGCGCGGGCGGCGAGCTCGGTACCGAGCCCGGCGAGGCCCTCTCCGAGGACACCGTGCTCGGCGACGACGGCGACGGCTACGAGCACCTCTTCGGCGACACCGTGTTCCGCCGGGTCGAGGATGCCGCCGTCCGGGCCGTCGACGAGGACGAGGAGGCGGACGCCGAGCCGGCGACGGGCGCCGTGCCACCGAGCACGGCGGCCCCGAGCCCCGCACAACCGGACGCTGCGCCGTCGGACGCCGCACAACCGGACGCGGCGCCGTCGGGCTCCGCACCGCAGATCCCCGCACCGGCCGGCGCGCCCGGCCTCATCGCCGAGGTGCCGGGGGCCGCAGCTCCGCCGCCGTCCCCGCTCGCCGGCACGCCCGCTGCCGCCTCGCGGGCGGCCGCCGTCGGTGCCGGGTCCCCGGCGGGTTCGCCGTCCGCCGACGAACCGGTCGACGAGCCCGGCGGGTTCGACGACCACGACGGGCACACCATCATGTCCGGGGAGCTCGCCGCGCTGCGCGAGGCCGCCGGGGGCGTCCCGCAGTTCAGCGTGCCGGCACCGTCGGGCGCCCAGGACGTGCTGGCGCTCACCTGCCCGCAGGGCCACCCGAACCCGCCGACGCGCGAGCACTGCCGCACGTGCCGCACGCCGCTCGAGGGCGACCCGCACCTGGTGCCGCGCCCGCTGCTGGGGCGCATCCTCGTCTCGGCCGGCACCGCGACCGGTGGCACGGTCGACGTGGAGGGCGGCCAGGCGGTGGAGCTGGACCGGGACGTCGTCGTGGGCCGCCGTCCGCGCACGTCGACCACGTCCGCGGACCGGATCCCCCGCCTGGTGACCGTGAACAGCCCGCAGCACGACATCTCCCGCTCGCACGTCGAGGTCACCCTCGAGGAGTGGCACGTCCTGGTCGAGGACCTCGCCACCACCAACGGCACGATGCTGCTGCGGCCCGGACAGGAGCCACGGCGGCTGCACCCGAACCAGAAGGAGATCGTCGCTGACGGCGACGTGGTCGAGCTCGGCGACGGGGTGGCCCTGACCTTCGAGGGGATCTGGTGAGGCGCTGATGAGCAGCAAGCGCGCGCCGTCCGCGCCCCCCGAGATCCCCGGCTACGAGTTCCGCCAGCTCATCGGCTCCGGCGGGTTCTCCGACGTCTTCCTGTACGAGCAGCGCCGGCCGCGTCGGCAGGTCGCCGTGAAGGTCCTGCTCAAGGAATGGTCGAGCGACACGCAGCGGGCCGCCTTCGACGCCGAGGCCGACCTCATGGCCACGCTCGGCAACCACCCCTCGATCGTCACGATGTTCGAGGCCGGGGTGACGCCGGACAACCGGCCGTACCTCGCGATGGAGCACTGCTCCCGGCCGAACCTCGGGTCGCGCTACCGCCGCGAACGGTTCTCCGTGGCCGAGGCCATGCGGACGACGATCCAGATCGCCGGCGCGGTCGAGACCGCGCACCGGCTCGGGATCCTGCACCGGGACATCAAGCCCGCGAACATCCTGGTCACGCAGTTCGGTCACCCCGTGCTGACCGACTTCGGCATCTCGTCCACCGTGGACTCCGCCTCGGTCGCCGAGGGCATGTCCATCCCGTGGTCGCCGCCCGAGTCGTTCGGCGACCCGCCGGTCAGCGGCATCGCGACCGACGTGTGGGCCCTGGGCGCCACCTGCTACACCCTGCTCGCCGGCCGGACCCCCTTCGAGGTGCCCGGCGGGTCGAACGCGTCGGCGGACCTCATGAGCCGGATCGCCACGGCGCCGCTGCCCGGCACCGGCCGCGGGGACGTGCCCGACTCCCTGGAGCGTGTGCTCCGGATCGCGATGGCCAAGCAGCCCGCCTCGCGGTACCCGACGGCGCTCGCCTTCGCTCGTGCGGTGCAGCAGGTCCAGGTGGAGCTGGCCCGTGACATGACGCCGATCGACATCCTCGACGAGTCCGGCGGGGTGCACGCCGAGGACGACGACGCCGCGGACGGCACGCGCATGAACCGGATCACCGCGATCGACCCCGGCCAGGCGCCGTCGGCCGGGTCGTCGGGATCCGCGGGGAGCGCCGCCTCGGCCGGGTCGGCCGCCGGCCCCGACGTGCCACTCGTCGGCGGTCCGCCCGTGCCGCACGGCGGTGGACCGGCGCCGCGGCGACCCGAGGCGCGACCCGTGCCCGTCGCCTCCGGCAGCGCCGACGTCGTCCCGGGCGCCGGACCGGGCGGTGTGCCCACCGTGCACGGCTCCGCGCCGTGGGCCGGGCCTCCCGTGGACGAGACGGTGCACCGTGCCCCCGCGCCGTCGTCGGACGCCCCGGACGAGGGCGACGACGCCAAGACGGCATCCCGGTCCTGGTGGCCCCTGGCTGGCGGGGCGGTCGGGCTGCTGGCCGTCGGCGTCCTCGCCTGGTGGCTGGTCGGCGGGGCGGGCGACGCGGAGGAACCCGACCCCGGCGCCGAACCGACCGCCGCGAACCCGGTGGAGGCCGTCGGTGGGTACGTCCCGCCGGTCCAGGAGCTGGACGCGCAGGTCAGCGGCGACGAGGTCGTGGTCACCTGGGAGCCGCCGCGCGAGACGGCGGAGGGCGACGTCTACGGGTGGCGGCAGCTGTCCCTCACCTCGGAGTCGAGGTTCGAGGAGACGGACGAGACGACCGTGCAGGTCCCTGCCGACCCGTCGCAGGAGGTCTGCGTGGAGGTCGTCGTCGTCCGGGACGGCAAGCGGTCCGCGCAGGCCGAGCAGGTGTGCGTCGGGTCCGACGAGGCGTGAGGGCGAGGACGGGGGAGAGATGAGCGAGCTGGCGATCGAGTTCTGCGGCGAGTGGTTCCACCCTCAGCCCGGCGAGCCCTTCGACGTGGGGCGCGAGGGCGACCTCGCGATCGACGACAACCTCTACCTGCACCGCCGCTTCCTCCGGTTCGCGCGGGAGGACGGCATCTGGTGGCTGAGCAACATCGGGTCCGCCGTCGCGGCGACCGTCTGCGACCAGCGTGGCGGCGTGCAGTCCTGGCTGCCCCCGGGGAACCGGCTGCCGGTCGTGTTCCCCACGACGTCGGTCGTCTTCACCGCCGGGCCCACCACCTACGAGCTGACCGCCACCCTCACCGACGCCCCCTACGCCGAGGTCAGTGCCGAGGAGCCCGCCACCGGGGACACCACGATCGGGGCGGTCCAGTTCACCACCAGCCAGAAGCAGCTCATCGTCGCGCTCTCCGAGCCGATGCTGCGCCGCGAGGGGACCGGGCTCAGCGAGATCCCGTCCAGCGCCGACGCCGCACGGCGGCTGGGGTGGGCGACCACCCGGTTCAACCGCAAGCTCGACAACGTCTGCGACAAGCTCGACCGCCTCGGCGTCAAGGGGCTGCGCGGCGGTCCCGGCGGGGCGGCGACCAACCGCCGGGCGCGGCTCGTGGAGCACGCGGTCACCTCGCGCCTCGTGACCCAGGACGACCTGCCCCTCCTCGACCTGAAGGACTCCGTCTGACGTGCGCATCAAGCTGACCCTGAGCCGGCCCGACGAGTCCGCCGTGAACGTCGCCGTCACCGCCGACGCCACGGCGACCGTCCGCGACGTCGCCGAGGTGCTGTACTCCGCCGACCCGACGCGCCACGGTGCCGCCGCGCCGGACAACCTCACCCTGCAGGTCCTGGGCGACAGCTCCGCCCAGCGCAGCGTCACCGCCGGACGTGTCCTGACCCCCACCAGCGACCTCGTGCAGGCCGGGCTGCGGTCCGGCTCGGCGGTGTCGATCGTGCGGGTCTCGGAGCAGTTCGTCCACCCGGGCCAGGAGCGCGGTGCGGCCGTCGCCGTCCTGCGCGTGCTGGAGGGGCCCGACGCGGGGCGGGAGTTCCACCTGCCGGTCGGCACGTCCTACCTCGGGCGCGACCGTGACATGGACGTGCGCCTGCAGGACCCGCAGGTCTCGAAGCGGCACGCGCGGATCATCGTGGGCGAGCAGGTCGAGATCCACGACCTGGACTCGGCGAACGGGCTCGTGATGGGCGGGCAGCGCATGACCCGGTCCGCGCTGACGTCGTCGGACACCGTCGCCCTGGGTGGCAGCGTCGTGTCCGTGGTGAGCCTGCACCGGTCGTCGAGCCTGGCGCCGACCAGCCCGGTCGTCGAGTTCAACCGGTCGCCGCGCGTGGTGGCACGCTTCGGCGACGTCAAGATCGCGGCTCCCAAGCCGCCGCGCCCGAAGACGCCGCGCGGGCTCCCCTGGCTGCCGATGATGGTCCCGGCCCTCATGGGGCTGGCGCTGTGGGCCATCTTCCAGAACCCGCGGATGCTCGTCTTCATGTTCATGAGCCCGATGATCATGGTCGCGATGTACCTGGACCGCAAGCACAACGCGAAGAAGGAGTTCGCCGAGGCCTCGCGGCAGTTCGAGGAGTCCGTCGCCGCCACCCGCGAACGGATCACCAAGACGCACGCCGTGGAGCGGGCCGTCCGGCGTGCCGAGGCGCCCGCGCTGGGCGAGGCGATCGACGCGGTGCGCCGGCTCGGCGGGCTGATGTGGACGCACCGACCGGAGCACCGGGGCTTCCTGACCCTGCGGCTGGGGACCGGCAGCGCCCCGGCGCGCACGGAGTTCGCTGAGCCCCGGGAGAACGAGGCGATCCCCGAGCACTGGGACATGGTCCTGGACCTGCAGGAGCGCTGCTCGGTCATCGACGACGTCCCCACCGTCGCCGCCCTGCGGTACGGCGGGAGCCTCGGGCTGGCCGGGCCCAGCGGTGTGGTCGAGTCCGTCGCCCGGGCTGCTCTCCTGCAGCTCGTCGCCCTGCACTCGCCCTCCGAGATGGTCGTCGCGGCGCTCACGTCGCACCGCTCGCGCGAGGACTGGGAGTGGTTGCAGTGGGTGCCCCACACGGGTTCGCCGCACAGCCCGCTCGGCGCCTCGGACCACCTCGCGGGCGACCCCGGGCGAGGAGCGTCGCTGCTCGCCCGCCTCGAGGGGCTCATCGAGTCGCGGGGCGTCGTGCTCGACGGCCCGCCCCCGATCGAGGGGGAGCGTGACGCCCAGAAGGACCGCGAGGAGCGTCCCCCGAAGCCCGTGCTGCCCGCCGTCGTCGTCCTCGTGGAGGACGACGCCCCGCTGGACCGTTCGCGCCTCGTCCGGCTCGCCGAGCGGGGTCCGGCGGCGAACGTGCACGTCGTGTGGGTCGCGCCGACGGTCGAGCAGCTCCCGGCGGCGTGCCGCACCTTCGTGCTGCTCGACCCGCAGTCGCGCGACGAGAACGGGATGACCGGCGAGGTGCACTACGGCCGCCTCACCTACCCGGTGACCTGCGAGACGGCGGACCTGGCGACCGCTGCGGAGGTCGCCCGCATCCTGTCCCCGGTGGTGGACGTCGGCGCCCCGGTGGACGACGAGTCCGACCTGCCGCGCGCCGTGTCCTACCTGGCGCTCGTCGGCACCGACCTGGGGTCGGACGCCGCCGGGGTGGTCGACCGGTGGCGGGAGAACCTGTCGCTCACGCCGCGGGACGGGTCGCCACCGGTGCGCCGCAAGAGCCCGACCGACCTGCGCGCGCTGGTCGGGCACAACGGGGTGGAGGAGTTCTACCTGGACCTGCGCACGCAGGGCCCCCACGCGCTGGTGGGCGGGACCACCGGTGCGGGCAAGTCGGAGTTCCTGCAGTCGTGGGTCCTCGGCATGGCCGCCGCGCACAGCCCGGACCGCGTGACCTTCCTGTTCGTCGACTACAAGGGCGGCGCGGCCTTCGCGGACTGCGTGGACCTGCCCCACACGGTCGGCCTGGTCACCGACCTCTCGCCGCACCTGGTGCGGCGTGCGCTGTCCTCGCTGCGCGCCGAGCTGCACTACCGCGAGCACCTGCTCAACCGCAAGAAGGCCAAGGACCTCGCGTCCCTGGAACGGACCGGTGACCCGGAGGCGCCCCCGAGCCTGATCATCGTCGTCGACGAGTTCGCGGCGCTCGTGGGCGAGGTCCCGGAGTTCGTCGACGGCGTCGTCGACGTCGCCCAGCGCGGGCGGTCGCTGGGTCTGCACCTGATCCTCGCGACCCAGCGCCCCGCCGGCGTCATCAAGGACAACCTGCGGGCGAACACGAACCTGCGGATCGCGCTGCGCATGGCCGACGAGTCGGACTCCAAGGACGTGCTCGGCGACGAGATGGCCGCCCACTTCTCGCCGTCGGTCCCGGGGCGCGGGGCGGCGAAGACCGGTCCCGGCCGGATCACGACGTTCCAGACCGGGTACGCCGGTGGCTGGACGCGCGACGAGCCGGAGCCCACCCAGGTCGAGGTCGAGGAGATGGACTTCGGGACCGGCCGCCGGTGGGAGATGCCGGCCCCCGAGCGCCCCGAGGCCGGCGACCCGGGGCCGAACGACATCGCGCGGATGGTCGCCACGATCCGGCAGGCGGCCTCGAGCGCCGGGGTCCCGGCGCCGCGCAAGCCGTGGCTGGAGGAGCTGGCGGCGACCTACGACCTCGCCCTGCTGCCCAACCCCCGCACCGACTCCCGGCTGCTGCTGGGCGTCCTGGACGATCCGCACGCCCAGGCCCAGCCGACCGTGCACTACGAGCCGGACGCCGACGGCAACCTCGCGGTCTACGGCGCGGGCGGCACCGGCAAGAGCACGACGCTGCGCACGATCGCCGTCTCGGCGGGACTGACGGCGCGTGGTGGTCCCACGCAGGTCTACGGCATCGACTGCGGCTCCGGCGGTCTGTCGATGCTCGAGAACCTGCCGCACGTGGGTGCGATCATCTCCGGCGACGACGAGGAGCGGATCACCCGGCTCCTGCGGCGGCTGACCGGGCTGCTCGACGAGCGCTCCGCGCGCTACGCGGAGGTGCGCGCGAGCACGATCGACGAGTACCGGCGCATCGCGGACCGTCCGGACGAGCCGCGCATCATCGTGATGGTGGACGGCATCGGGAGCTTCCGGGACTCCTACGAGGTGTCCTCGGCGCGCGGGTTCTCCATCTTCGGGGCGTGCACGCAGCTCGCCACCGACGGGCGTCCGGTCGGCATCCACCTCGTCATGACGGGCGACCGGGCCGTGTCGGTCCCGCCGTCGTTGACCTCGACCGTGCAGAAGCGCATCGTGCACCGGCTCGCCCGCGAGGACGACTACCTCATGCTCAACGTCCCCCGGGACGTGCTGTCGCCCGCCTCGCCGCCAGGTCGCGCGATCATGTACGGCCAGGAGGCGCAGATCGCCGTCCTGGGCGGGGAGTCGAACGGGGCCGTGCAGTCCCGAGAGCTCGCCCGGCTCGAGCAGACGATGCGGCGGATGGGTACGCCGCGGGCGCCCGGGGTGGCGCGGCTGCCCGACAGCTTCACGCTCGACACGCTGCCGCCGTTCGTCGGCGAGCACGCCACCATCGGTCTGCGCGACATCGACCTCGCACCTGTCGGCCTGCCCTTGCGCTCGCCGTTCATGCTCGCGGGTCCGCCGGGCTCCGGGCGCACGACGGCGTTCGTCACCCTCGCCACGACGCTGCGGCGCGCGGGCCGCACCCGGCTCGTGTACCTGTCCTCGCGGCGTTCGAGCCTCGGCGCCCTGGACCTGTGGGACCAGCAGGCGACCGACCCGGAGGACGTCGTGGAGCTGCTCAAGGAGCTCACGGCGGGCCTGCAGGAGGACCGGTTCGCGCCGGGCGGGCTGACCGTCATGGTCGAGAACTACACCGAGATGACGGGCACGCCGGCGGAGAAGCCCCTGGAGGCGTTCGTCAAGCTCGCCGTCCGCCGCGAGCAGCTCGTCGTCGGGGAGGCCGAGACCTCCACGTGGGCGAAGGCCTTCACTCTCGCGGGGCCGTTCAAGTCCGGCCGCAACGGCATCCTGCTCACGCCGGGCGACACGGACGGCGACGTCCTGATGAACACCGGGCTCGGCCGCATGCGGCGCAAGGACTTCCCGCCCGGGCGCGGGTTCCTCCTCACGGCCGGCCGGGCCGCCAAGATCCACGTCGCCCTGCCGGGGTGACGCCGGGATGGGGAGCGCTCCCCATTCCTTGCCGCCGCGGGCTCTGGTTGAGTGCGTGGTGTCGAAGCGAAGAGCTGGTTGTCCGTGGGGCAGCCCTGAACGAAGGAGCATGGCATGGTCGCAGAGGGTGGCAACGTCTTCGGTCTTGATGTCGAGGCGGTCCGGAGCCTGGCCGGGGTCCTGCGGGACCAGGCGGAGGTCGTGCGCACGACGGTGACGACGGTGACGAACCAGATGTCGCAGACGGAGTGGAACGGTCCGGACGCGGTGCAGTTCCAGGAGGAGTGGGACGGGACGCACGCGGCGAAGCTGAACGAGATCGCGGCGGCGCTGGACGGGTACGCCACGACGGCGGACACGAACGCCTCGCAGCAGGAGGACACCTCCAACGCGTACTGAGCGTGAGGTGCGCCCCGCAGGGGGCGCGGACGGCGCTCCCGCGGGGGCGTGCGAGGGGTGCGGTGCCGGCGGTGCCGCACCCCTCGCCGGTGGCGACAGCAGAAGTCAGAGGATGGTCCCGGGCGCGATGCGTGACGGGGGCATGAGGAGGAGCTGTGAGCGGAGGGATGTACGGCGCCGACATCGAGGCGCTGCGCCTGCTCGCTGACAAGATCGCGGAGGGCGGTGACACCCTGGACACCGTCGTGCTGACGGTGGAGGGGGCGATCCCCGGGCCGGACGGCTGGGAAGGTCCGGACGGCGACGGCTTCCGCGCCGAGTGGGGCGACACCCACGTCGTCCAGCTCCGGTCCACGGCCGACCTGCTGCGCGACGTCGCGTCGAAGGTCCGGGAGAACGCCGACGACCAGCAGGGCACGTCCGACGACTACACCGGCACGGCCGGCGGGCCCGGCGGGTCGGGTGGTTCCGCCGGAGGCGGCGGAGGCGGTGGAGGAGGCGGCGCGGGCGACGCTGCCGGGGACGACGGCGGGAACCCGCTGCCGACGCCCGGTGCGGACCCGACGCACCAGCCGGACCCGAACGACCCGCTCGACCAGAGCGTCCACCGGGACGCGGCTCCAGGGACCCTGCCGGCCCACCACAGCGAGGCGCACGGCACGTTCGACGACCAGGGCAACTTCACTCCGAGCCAGAACGGGCAGGATGCCGCGACCCCCGTCGAGCGCGGCGACATCCACCACACGTTCGTCGAAGGCGAGACCGGAGGCTTCGCGGGCTACGAGCAGGGCGTCGACGGCGAGTTCGGCACCGAGGACGGCGCCCACGGTTCCGGCGAGTCCGGGGTGTCGGCGGGTGCCGGGTACGACGCCTCCGGATCTGTCACCGCCTCCGAGAACGGGATCGTCGCCGAGGGGACGGTCGGCGTGAACGCCGGAGCGGGTGCGAGCGCGAGCGGCGAGGTCGGCTACGGCGACCATCTGGGCGCCCAAGGCTCGGCCGAGGCCTTCGTGGGTGCCCGGGCCGAGGCGACGGGTGGCGTGTCCGTCGGCCCGCACGGGCTCGGTGTCGGCGCCGGCTTCGACGCCTTCGCGGGTGCGGAGGCCTCCGCGGAGGGCTCGGTCACCGCCGCAGGTGTCACGGCCGAGGCGGGGGTGACGGGCTACGCGGGCGTCGGCGTGACGGCGAACGCCGACGTCAACGTCGGGCTCGACAGCGTCGCCGTCGACCTCGAGCTCGGCGCGGCACTGGGCATCGGCGCCGGCTTCGACGTCTCGTTCGACTGGTCGCCGGCCGACACGGTGGACGCGATCACCGATGTCGGAGGGGACTTCGTCGACGGCATCACCGGCGGATGGTGGTGACCGTCTGTGGCACCGACTGATTGGATGGAACCATGAGCACCGTCTCCTATCCCAGCGAGGACTTCCCCGCCTTCCCCCACGTGACGATGGACTGCCCGGAGGGCTGGTCCGCGCAGGCGGTCCCCCCGGCGCAGATGGCGATCACCCAGGAACGCCCGGCTGGCGAGTTCCGGCCGAACGTGATCGTCGTCATGCAGCGCCTGCAGCCGCAGCAGACGTTCGAGGAGGTCGTCCAGCAGGCCGTGGACAAGCTCGCTGCCAGCCCTGGCTACGAGGAGGTCGGCCGGGCGAGGACGACCCTCGCGGGACTCCCGGCCGCCAGGGTCGAGGGCGCGTGGACCACGGAGCAGACCGGCACGATCGCGCAGGCTCTGCGGATCGCGGTGGTCGAGCACGACGGCGTCCGCGACGTCGTGGAGATCACCGGGACCTGCGCGGGCCAGCAGGCGACCGAGGTGTGGCCGACGATCCGTGCCATCCAGGACAGCTTCGCGGTGGTGGACCGGTGACGGGCGGCGAGTCGTCGGACCGCACGGCGCGGGTCGCCGTCGTCAGCAGGCAGGTCGTCTTCGTGGTCGGCATCGTGCTGATCGCCCTCGGTGTGCTGGCCCTCCTGAACGACCGCCTCGTCCTGGGCGTCGCCGCCATCGTCGTCGCCGGAGTGATCGTCTTCGTCCGGGGCATGTGGACGCTGCGCCGCGGTCTGCAGAGCGCGGCCGCGCGTGAGCGTGCCGACGTGCCCGAGGCGCCCGTCGTCGCGCCTGGTGCGGCGACAGGCGTGGACGGCGTCGTCGCCGACCTCGTCGGGATGAACTCCGAGGGCCTTCCCTATCTCATCGAGGCGACGAGGACCGCCGAGGGCGTCCGGGTCGAGGTGCGGTGGAAGGTGGAGGAGATGCGTTGGCAGACGCTCTTCGTGGCGGGGAAGGTCGCCCACCACTGGCGGATGGAGGTCGACCTGGACCCCGCCCGGTCGCAGTACAGGTTCACCGAGTACTCGGGCAAGGCCGACGCGCGGGCCGCTGTCGGGCCCGGTGGCGTCGCCGCCGACGCGAGCTGGACCTGGCACCGCGGCAAGACGTCGGGTCAGCGCAACCTGACCATCGTCGAGGGCGCGGACGGACAGGTCACCGTCGCGGGTGCGGGCGGCCCCCGCACATCGTGGGAGGGTGTGGTCTCGATCCGGCCGTCCGACGCGAAGGTCCCGGTCTTCACCGTGCTGCGCAACCACGGCTGGCGGCCGCGGTTCGACTGGTTCGGTGCCCGGATGGTCGAGAAGTAGCTCCACCCACGACAGAGGAATCACATGAATCGCATCAGGAACCGCCGTCGGCTGGCGGCCGCGCTCACCGCGCTGGTCCTGGCCCCGTCGCTGGCCGCCTGCTCGTTCGAGGTCGGCGAGATCGAGCCGGTCGGTGAGGACGCCGAGGCGTCGGAGACCGCCGCCTCGGACGAGTCCGACGCCGGCACGGATGCCGAGGAGCAGACCACGGAGACCGACGCGGCCGACGAGCCGGCGTCCACCACCGAGCTGGCGACCGTCCACGCCGAGCACGTCGCCGCGCGCATCCCCGCGAGCTGGGAACCGCTCGGTGACGCCGACGGCTGGTCCTACGTCCACCAGCTCTCGAACGACAGTGGCGGGGTCGCGGCCCGCATCGGGTTCATGCCCGGGGGAGCGGAGATGCCGGCCGAGGAGGCGGTCGACTGGTTCATCAGCCAGGTCGAGGGCCAGGGCGTCACGGACGAGAACTACGCGCCCGTGACGACGCTGCGTGACGAGGACGGGCGAGCGAACACCTCGTACACCTACACCTCCGACGGCCAGCAGTACGTGGCGGTGGTCTGGGCGCTCGTCGACGGCAACGGCATCCCGTCCCTCGTCCAGCTCTCCGGTGCGACCGACGTCGTCACGCAGGACCTCGTCGCGACCGTCGACCAGAACCTCAACCTCAACGGTGACTGGGAGGGGACGGCGGGCTGACCCGGCTGTCCCTGCCCGGCCCCGCCGGTCAATCCTCCCGTCTGGCCGTCGCCGCACCCGCGGCGGCGGCCAGACGTGTGGCACGGGCCGCCTGCGTGCCGTCCACGGTGAGCACGACCAGGGCGACCCACACGAGCCCGAACCCGATCCAGCGGGTGGGGGACATGTGCTCGCCGAACACGAGCAGCCCGACGAGGAACTGCAGGGTCGGGGTGAGGTACTGCAGCATCCCGACCACCGACAGCGGCAGGCGCCGGGCGGCGGCGCCGAACAGCAGCAGCGGCACACCGGTGACGATGCCGGCGGACATCAGCAGCAGGGCGTGGCCGACGCCGTCCTGGCCGAACGTGGAGACCCCGGTCGCCGTCAACCAGCCGAGGTAGGCGAGGGCGAAGGGTGCCGCGACGGTGGTCTCGACGGCCAGCCCGGGCAGGGCGTCCACCGACCGCCCGGCCCGGTTCTTCATCAGCGAGTAGGAGCCGAACGAGAACGCCAGCACCAGGGAGATCCAGGGCAGCCCGCCGACCCCCGTGGAGATGACCACGACGGCGGCGGCGCCGAAGCCGAGCGCGATCCACTGGGCGGGTCGCAGGCGCTCACGCAGGGCGACGACACCGAGCAGCACCGTCACCAGGGGGTTGATGTAGTAGCCCAGCGCCGCGTCCAGGACGTGGTCGCTCAGGACGGCGTAGACGTACGTGACCCAGTTGGCCACGATGAGGACGGACGCGACGGCGAGGACGCCGAGCGTGCGGGGCTGCCGGAAGACGGCCGTGTAACGGGTCAGCGTGCGCGTCCCGGCGAGCAGCGCGAGGCAGAAGACGAGGGACCACACGACCCGGTGGGCGATGATCTCCAGCGAGCCGGCGGGTTCGAGGAGCGGGAAGTACAGGGGCATGGCGCCCCACAGGAGGTACGCCCCCAGCCCGAGAGGGAGGCCACCGCGGGCCGGTGTCGGGGTGGGGGTGTGCGTCACCAGCGCAGGATATGCCGTGGGGTGACCAGGGCCACGGCGGACGGATTTCCGCCGCGGGCGTCGGGCCGCTATGGTTGTCTCCGCAAGGCCGTCCGCGGCCTTGCTCGGCAGGTTGCCCGAGCGGCCAAAGGGAGCTGACTGTAAATCAGCCGTCATCGACTTCGGGGGTTCGAATCCCTCACCTGCCACCGCACGGAGCGGTTCTCATCTCGGTGAGGTTCCTCCGGCACCCGGGGAGGGTGCACGTGCGGCATCGGGGTCCGGATTTCGTCGGGACCGTGGTGGCCGTGTAGTGTTCTCTCCGCGCCCCGATAGCTCAGTCGGTAGAGCATCTCCATGGTAAGGAGAAGGTCAAGGGTTCGATTCCCTTTCGGGGCTCTGTGACACGACGCGGGTCCACCACCCGGACAACGGGTGGATGGTCTCGCGCTGAGTCACGCGCGGCGGGGTAGCTCAGCTGGTCAGAGCGCACGACTCATAATCGTGAGGTCGCGGGTTCGAGCCCCGCCCTCGCTACCATCCACACGGCAACACACGGTTCGACGGCCGGCGTCGGACCACCCAGTTCCTTGACGCACGTTGCGCCTTCCGGGGGCGCGAGAGGTGACACACCATGGCTGCCAAGAGCGCGGACGTCCGCCCGAAGATCACGCTGGCCTGCGTGGACTGCAAGGAGCGGAACTACATCACGAAGAAGAACCGCCGGAACAACCCGGACCGCCTGGAGATGGCGAAGTTCTGCCCGCGTTGCGGCAAGCACACCGCGCACCGCGAGACCCGCTGAACCAGCGGTAGGACGACCCCGACGTGGCGAGCACGCTCCCCGATCCTGCCTACGCCGGTCGCGAGTACCCGGCCACCGCCCCGTACTCCGTCGGCCGCGAGAAGATTCGTGAGTTCGCCGCCGCCGTCGGTTCCCAGCACCCCGCGCACCACGACCTCGTGGTGGCGCGGGGTCTTGGCTATCCGGACCTGGTCGCGTCGCCGACGTTCGCCGTCGTGGTCGCCCAGCAGGCCGAGTCCCAGTACGTCGCGGACCCGGCGGCCGGGATCGACTTCTCGCGCGTGGTGCACGCCGACGAGAAGTTCGAGCACCACCGGCCGGTCGTGGCTGGGGACGAGCTCGTGACGGTCCTGCACGTCGACGCGGTCACCCAGCGCTCGAGCATCTCGATGGTCACCACGCGCTGCGAGATCTACGCCGCCTCCGGGCCTGACGACGCCACCCCGGGTGAGCACGTCGCCACGGTGACGTCGAGCCTCGTCGTCCGCGGGGAGGAGCCCTGATGACCACGCAGCGACCGGAGCTGGCAGCGCTGTCGGTGGGTGACGTCGTCGCCACCCGTTCGATCGAGCTCGACCGCGCCACGCTCGTCCGCTACGCCGGTGCCAGCGGCGACTTCAACCCCATTCACTGGGACGAGGCCTTCGCCACCGAGGTCGGCCTGCCCGGGGTCATCGCCCACGGCATGTGCACGATGGGCTCCGTGATCGGTGTCGTCGAGGACTGGGCCGGCGACCCGGGTGCGATCGTCCGCTACGGCACACGTTTCACCAAGCCGGTGCCCGTGCCCGCACGAGGTGCCACCGTGGTCGAGGTGACCGCCACCGTCGGCGCCTTGGACGCGGAGGCCGGTACCGCCCGCGTCGATCTCGCCGTCGTGCACGACGGCGCCAAGGTGCTGGGCCGCGCCCAGGCCGTCGTCCGCCTCTCCTGAGCGGACCTCCTCTCAGCGGCGTGCGCCGCGACGCGTGGTCCCTTCACAGCGGCGAGTGACACGAGTAACCTTCGAGGTGCGTCCCCAACGGTGGGGGCGCGGACATCGAAGGAGATGCTCATGCCCAGACGCGTCCTCACCCCTGCCGCCGAGATCGCCACCGACCCGTCCGCCCGCCCGGCAGGCGTCTCGCGCCGCGGCGTGCTCGTCGCGGGCGCCGCCGGGGCCCTCACGCTCGCCACCGGCGCCGAGGCGTGGGCCGCCGGGCACACCGGAGCGGGTCGCCCCTGGCCTGGCCACGCCGGGGGGTCCGCCGGATCCGTGCGGCGCGCCCACGAGTTCCTCGGCGTGATGACCGACGCGTACCCCGAGGTCGACACCGGGCCCCGCCTGGCCCAGTCCTACGCCGACCAGCTCGGGCTCTTCTCGACCGCCTTCGTCTACGACGTCGCCCTGATGATCTGCGCCTCGCTCGCCGGGGGGCACGTGGAGCGGGCCACCACCCTGGCCGACGGCCTCGTCTTCGCCCAGGAGCACGACCCGGCCCACGACGACGGACGCCTGCGCCAGGGCTACAACGCCGGCCCGTACACGTTCTACGACGGCTCCGCACAGGCCTACGGGCTCGAGCTGCCCGACGGCACCGCGAACATCGGCTGGCAGTTCGGGTTCCTCGGGACCGCGGTCGGAGACATGGCCTGGCCTGGCATCGCCCTGCTGCACACCTACGAGGCGACCGGCGACCGGCGCTATCGGGACGCCGCGGTGCGGATCGGCGAGTGGATCCTCGACAACACCTGGTCGGAGCGCACGCTCGGCGGGTTCTCCTTCGGGGTCGACGGCGGCAACGCCCCGATCCCCAACGGCTCGACCGAGCACAACGTCGACTGCGTGGCGTTCTTCCGCCAGCTCGACGCGCTGGCCGGCGGCCGGCGCTGGCGCCGGGCGGAGCGTCACGCCCGCGAGTTCGTCGACCGCATGTGGGACCGGCGTGGCGGCTACTTCTACACCGGGACGAACGACGGCGAGGAGATCAACACCGACCCGCTGCCCCTGGACCCTGCGACCTGGGGCTGGCTCGCGCTGCGGGCGAACCGGTACGGCCGTGCCGTCGACTGGGCGGCCTCGGACCTCGCCGCCCGCGACGTCGCGGGTGCCGGGAGCTCGCAGCTCCCCGAGGGGACCGCGATCTCCGGCGTGACGTTCTCTAGCGCGAGCCTGACCACGACGGCCTCGTACGAGGGCGTCCAGGCGCACCCGGACGCCGTCTGGCTGGAGGGCACGGCGCAGCTCGCCTGCGCGCTGGCCGACCGCGGGCGCGGGCGTCGTGACGCCGCCCGGGCCGAACGGCTGCTGGCCGAGGTCCGCCGGACGCAGGACCTGCTCGGTGGCGGGCAGACGGTGGGAGGGGACGCGCTGCCGGAGCGCTCCGGTGTCGTGGCCGCCACGAGCCTCGTCGACACCGGGTTCGGATTCGGCTACTTCCAGGTGCAGCACACCGGCGCCACGTCCTGGTACCTCCTGGCCGCCGCCGGTGCCAACCCGTTGCAGGTCGGCGGGCTCCGCCGTCGTCGTCCCTGACCCCCGACGCTGTGGGTTTGAAATCTACGGATCCGCATCCCTTGAGTCCGTAGATTTCATACCCACAGCGAGGTGGGGGGCGTGCGTGCTACGTTGCGGGTGATCCCACGGGAGCCTCACGCAGGGGCTGAGATCGGGCTGACGCGGCCCGGACCGTTGAACCTGACCGGGTCATGCCGGCGTAGGAAGATGGAGTACACATGTCGCACGACGCACCGTCGCGCGCGCTCGCCTTCGAGCGCGACACCGAGACCGGGATCGTGGTCCCGGTCACCGAGATCACCCTGGCCGACGCCCCTGACGGGTCGGCCAACCCTCCGGTGCGGATCTACCGCACCGACGGCCCGGGGGGTGACCCCACCGAGGGGATCCCGGGCCTGCGCACGGCGTGGATCGCCGCGCGGGAGGACACCGAGGAGTACACGGGCCGCGAGCGGTCCCTGGCCGACGACGGCCGGGGGGCCGCCCGGCGCGGAGCCGCCTCGGCCGAGTGGCGGGGCGAGCGTCGTCGTCCGCGCCGCGGCCTCGACGGCCGCACCATCACGCAAATGCACTACGCCCGCCGGGGCGAGATCACCCCGGAGATGCGCTTCGTCGCGATCCGCGAGGGGGTCGACGTCGAGCTGGTGCGCTCCGAGGTCGCGGCGGGCCGCGCGATCATCCCGAACAACGTCAACCACCCCGAGTCAGAGCCGATGATCATCGGGCGGGCGTTCACGGTGAAGGTCAACGCCAACATCGGCAACTCGGCCGTCCACTCCTCGATCGCCGAGGAGGTGGAGAAGCTGCAGTGGGCCACGAAGTGGGGCGCGGACACGGTCATGGACCTGTCCACGGGTGACGACATCCACACCACGCGCGAGTGGCTGCTGCGCAACGCGCCCGTGCCGATCGGGACGGTGCCGATCTACCAGGCCCTCGAGAAGGTCGACGGGGACGCCTCGCGCCTCACCTGGGAGATCTACCGCGACACGGTGATCGAGCAGTGCGAGCAGGGCGTCGACTACATGACGGTGCACGCCGGGGTGCTGCTGCGCTACGTGCCGCTCACCGCGAACCGGGTGACCGGCATCGTCTCGCGCGGCGGGTCGATCATGGCCGGCTGGTGCCTGGCCCACCATCAGGAGAACTTCCTGTACACCCACTACGACGAGCTGTGCGAGATCTTCGCGCGGTACGACGTCGCGTTCTCCCTCGGGGACGGCCTGCGGCCCGGGTCGATCGCGGACGCGAACGACGAGGCCCAGTTCGCCGAGCTCGACACCCTGGCCGAGCTCACCAAGCGGGCATGGCAGCACGACGTGCAGGTCATGGTCGAGGGTCCCGGGCACGTGCCGCTGCACCTGGTGCGCGAGAACGTCGAGCGTCAGCAGGAGCTGTGCGACGGCGCCCCGTTCTACACCCTGGGGCCGCTGGTGACGGACATCGCCCCGGGGTACGACCACATCACCTCCGCCATCGGTGCCACGGAGATCGCCCGGTACGGCACGGCGATGCTCTGCTACGTCACGCCCAAGGAGCACCTGGGGCTGCCGAACCGCGACGACGTGCGCACCGGCGTCGTGACCTACAAGATCGCCGCGCACGCCGCGGACGTCGCCAAGGGCCACCCGGGGGCGACCGAGCGGGACGACGCGCTGAGCAAGGCCCGGTTCGAGTTCCGGTGGCGCGACCAGTTCAACCTGTCTCTGGACCCGGAGCTGGCCGAGTCTTACCACGACGAGACGCTGCCGGCGGAGGCGGCCAAGACGGCGCACTTCTGCTCCATGTGCGGACCCAAGTTCTGCTCGATGCGCATCTCGCAGGACATCCGCGACGAGTTCGGCGACGCGGGCGCCCAGCAGCGAGTGGTGGCCGAGGCCGAGGCCGGCATGGCGGAGAAGTCCGCCGAGTTCCGCGCCGCCGGTGGCGAGGTCTACCTGCCGACCCCGACGGTGAGATAGCCCCACGCCCCTGCGGGTGCACGACACGCCGCGACCCGGTCGCGCCCGACAGCGTGTCGTGCACCCGCAGGGGTGTCGTCGGTCTCGGATGCTGACCCGTCTGGACCCGAGGCTTAGGTGAGGCTAAGTTAGGCAAGCCTGCCCATCTCACCCACTCCCGCGAGGAGCACACGGACGTGACCACCACTCCGCCCGAGACCACGCTGACCAGCACGGACATGCTGCTTCACGGTGCCTCGGCGCACGCCTACGCCCGCGCCACCCACCGCGTCGTCGACGACGTCGCCGCCCGCCTCGCCACCGTCGAGCAGCCCTGGAGCGGGACCAGCCGTCCCGAGCTCGCCGCACTCGTCGACGCCGTCGACCTGGACGGTGCTGGCGCCGGGACCGACGAGGCGCTGCGGGAGACCGCCGAGCTCTACGCCACGCACGCCGTCTGGTTCCACGACCCCGCCTACGCGGCCCACCTCAACTGCCCGGTGGCGATCCCCGCCGTCGCGGCCGAGGCGATGCTGGCAGCGATCAACACCTCCGTCGACACCTACGACCAGTCGACCGTCGCCACCCTCATGGAACGCCGGCTGGTCGGCTGGACCAACGCGCGGATCGGGTTCCACGGAGGAGACGGCGTCTTCACCTCCGGCGGCACCCAGTCGAACCTGCACGCCCTGCTGGCCGCCCGCGAGCGTGCCCTCACCGGCCCGGACGGTTCCCGGCTGCGCGGGGTCGCCCGCCACGGCCTCCAGGACCGGCTGCGCATCCTGACCACGGGCAGCAGCCACTTCTCCGTGGCGAAGTCCGCGATGATCCTCGGGCTGTCCGACGACGCGGTCGTGACGGTGGGCACCGACGACGACGGCCGGATGGACCCGGGCGCCCTGGCCGCCGCGCTCGCCACCACGGAGCGGGCCGGCGACGTCGTCATGGCGGTGGTCGCCACGGCCGGCACGACGGACCGCGGCCTCGTCGACCCCCTCGGCGCGATCGCCGACCTCGCCGACGCCACCGGTGCCTGGCTGCACGTCGACGCCGCCTACGGGGGAGGGCTGCTCCTGTCGCGTGCGCGCCGGCACCTGCTCGACGGGATCGAGCGCGCCCGCAGCGTCACCGTCGACTTCCACAAGACGTTCTTCCAGCCGGTCTCGGCGAGCGCGGTCCTCGTGCGCGATCCCGCGGACCTGGCCCGCACCGCCTGGTACGCGGACTACCTCAACCCGGCCTCGGAGGCCGACGGCGCCGAGGAGATCAACCAGGTCGACCGGTCGTTGCAGACCACCCGCCGCTTCGACGCCCTCAAGCTGTGGGCGACGCTGCGCGCGGTCGGCGCCGACGGCATCGGCGAGATGGTCGACGCGGTGTGCGACCTCGCTGCGGCCGTGCACCGCGACCTGGCCGGCGACCCCGAGCTGCACGTCGTCTCCCCGACGGACCTGTCCACCGTGCTATTCCGCTACCAGCCCGAGGGTGTCACGGCCGCGCAGTCCGACGCGCTCGTGGCCCGGGTGCGTCGGGTGCTTTTCGACTCGGGCCGGGCGAGCGTGGCGCGCACGGTCGTCGACGGGCGCCCGTGCCTCAAGCTCACCCTGCTCAACCCGACCGTGACCCTGGCCGACGTCCGCCGGGTCCTGGGCCTCGTGCGGGACGCCGCGCACGGGATCCTCGCCGGCCAGGCCCTGATGGACGACGCGCCGCCGTGCCGGGACGTGCACCCCCACCTGGACCGCGCGGACGCCCGCCTCGCGACGGGGGAGCAGCGATGAGGACCTACGACGTCGTCGGCATCGGCATCGGACCGTTCAACCTGGGGCTGGCCGCGCTCGCGGACCCGCTGGCGGACGTGGAGGCGGTGTTCCTGGACCAGGCCGCCGAGTTCCGCTGGCACCCCGGCATGATGATCGAGGGCGCGACCATCCAGGTGCCGTTCCTCGCGGACCTGGTGACGATGGCGGACCCCACCTCGCCGTACTCGTTCCTCGCCTTCCTCAAGGACACGGGGCGGCTCTACCCGTTCTACGTGCGCGAGTCGTTCTACCCGCTGCGCGCGGAGTACGACGAGTACTGCCGGTGGGTCGCGGCCCGCCTGGACACGCTGCGGTGGGGGCGGCGCGTCGTCGCGGTCGAGCACGACGCCGCCACCGACGACTACGTCGTGACGGCGGAGCGCACCGACGACGCCGGCACGCACCGTGAGCAGTACCGGGCCCGGCACGTCGTGCTCGGCGTGGGTACCACCCCGCGTCTGCCCGGTCCGCTCGCCGCCCTGGCGCAGGACGCCCCGGCCGGCGCGGGCCCGGTGGTCCACACCGCCGACTACCTGACGCACCGTGAGGCCCTGCGGGCGAGCGGGGCGGTGACGGTGGTGGGCTCCGGCCAGTCGGCCGCCGAGGTCTACCGCGACCTGCTGGAGGACGCCGGCGACTACCGGCTGGACTGGGTGACGCGTTCGCCGCGGTTCTTCCCCATGGAGTACACCAAGCTCACCCTGGAGATGACCTCCCCGGAGTACACCGACCACTTCCACGGGCTGCCGCCGGAGCTGCGCGACCTGGTCGGCCGGGAGCAGCGCAACCTCTACAAGGGCATCAGCGCCGACCTGGTCGACGACATCTACGACACGCTGTACCGCCGCACGGCGCTCGGCCGTCAGGTCCCCACCACCCTGCTCACCGACACGGAGGTGGTCGACGCCCGCGCGGAGGCGGTCGACGGCGGGACTGAGTACGTGCTCACCCTGCGGCACGCACAGCTCGGCACGACGGCGGAGCACCGCACCCGCGCCGTCGTCGCCGCCACGGGGTACGCCGCCGGTGTGCCCGGGCTGCTCGACCCGGTGCGCGACCGGCTGCGCCTCGACGAGCGGGGTCGCTTCGACCCGACGCGCGACTACGCGGTGTCCGTCGACGGGCGGATCCACACGCTCAACGGCGAGGAGCACTCCCACGGCGTCACCGCCCCCGACCTCGGGTTCGGGCCGTGGCGCAACTCCGTGGTGCTGGCGAAGATCACCGGCCGGGAGCCCTACGCCGTCGAGCGGCGGATCGCGTTCCAGCAGTTCGGGCTGCCGGGGGGAGCGCCCGCCGGGATGTCCGACGGCGGAGCCGCGGCGAGCCGGTCCGCTGCGGGAGAGGAGATGGCCCAGTGACCGCTGTGACCCCTGTGACCCCTGTGACCCCTGTGACCCAGACGGCCCCGGTGACCAGCGCCTTCACCGCGTCCACCCGGCTCGGTGACGTCGTGCTCGCTCCCGTCGTGCCCGCCCACGACGCCGCGACGGTGCACTCCTGGCTGACGCACCCGGCGTCGGCGGCGTGGCACATGGGCGACCTCGGCGTCGACGACGTCCGGGACCATCTGGCCGGCCTCGCCGCGGACGACGCCCAGCACGGCTGGCTCGGCCGGCTCGACGGCGACCCCGTCGTCTACGTCGAGACCTACGACCCGGCCCGCGTGCTGCTCGCCGACGTCCACGCCGCCGCCCCTGGTGACGTCGGGATGCACCTGCTCGTGGCCCCGCCCCCCGACGACCCCGCCGCGCGGCGCCGCGGGCTGACCGACGCGGTGATGTCCGCCGTCGTGGGCTTCTGCCTGGCCGACCCGGCCGTGGGCGGTCGCGGGGGCGCTCGCGTCGTCGTCGAGCCCGACGTGGCGAACGCCCCGATCGCCGCGAAGAACGCTGCCGCGGGGTTCCGGGTGCTGCGCGAGGTCGAGGTGACCGACGGCGGGCACACCAAGACGGCGGCGCTGAGCGTGTGCACCCGGGCGGACTTCGCGGCCTCGCCGCTGGGCGGCGGCGTGCCGGCGGCCGCGCACCTGCGCGGCGACCTCGCCGGGCCCGCGCACCGGCACCTCGCGGCCAAGGCGCTCGCGGAGCTGGCGCACGAGCGGCTGTTCGCCCCGGTGCCGGACGGCCCCGAGGGTGCCGGGCGGTACCGCCTCGACCTCGACGGCGGCACCTACACCTTCGCCGCGCGGACGTTCGCGCTGGAGCACTGGGTCGTGGACCCGGCGTCGATCGTCCGCACCGGGCCCGACGGCGACGACTGCCCGGTGGACGTGCTGGACCTCGTCGTGGACCTGCAGCCCCGGCTCGGGATCCCGGACGACCTGCTCGCCGTCTACCTCGAGGAGCTGTCCAGCACGCTCGCCGCCGCGATGGCCAAGCGCGACCGCGAGCTCTCCGGGGCGACACCCGACGTGTCCCGCCTCGTCGCGGGGCTCACGGCACCGGCCGTCGGACGCGACGGCTCCGCGGGCGACGACCCGGGCGAGGAGCGCCGCCGGACCGCCGAGACGTACCAGGCCGTCGAGGGAGCCATGTCCGAGGGGCACCCGGGGTTCCTCGCGAACAACGGCCGGATCGGCTTCTCGCTGCCCGACTACGAGCGGTACGCGCCCGAGCGCGGCGGCCGGCTACGGCTGCAGTGGGTCGCCGCCCGGCGGGAGCACACGCACCTGGCGCTCGCGGCCGACCAGTCCGAGGCGGGGCTGTACGAGGACGAGCTGAGCGGGGCCGAGCGCGCGGCGTTCGCCGACCGCCTCGGGGCGCGGGGCCTCGACCCCGCTGACTACCGCTACCTGCCCGTCCATCCCTGGCAGGCCGAGCACCGGCTTCCGGTCACCTTCGCCGCCGACGTCGCGCGCGGCGACCTCGTCCCGCTCGGGCCCGGCGCCGACGAGTACACGCCCCAGCAGTCGATCCGCACGATGTTCAACCGGACCCGCCCCGGCCGGCACTACGTCAAGGTCGCCCTGGCGATCCAGAACATGGGGTTCCTGCGCGGGCTGTCGCCCGCCTACATGCGCGCCACGCCCGCGATCAACGACTGGGTGGCCGCGCTCGTGGACGGCGACGACACGCTGCGCGCCGCAGGGTTCGGCGTGCTGCGCGAGCTCGCCGCCGTCGGCTACACGGGTGACGTCTACCACCGCACCCCGCGCCCCAACCCGCACCGCAAGATGCTCGCCGCGCTGTGGCGCGAGTCCCCGCTGCCGCGCACGGCGCCGGGGGAGCGGCTGGCGACCATGGCATCGCTGCTGCACCGCGACGCCTCGGGCACCGCGCTGGCCACGGAGCTTGTCCGAGCCTCCGGCCTCGGCGCCGAGGCGTGGGTACAGGCGTACCTGGACGCCTACCTGTACCCGTTGGTGCACTGCCTGCGTGCCCACGACCTGGCCTTCATGCCGCACGGGGAGAACCTCGTGCTGGTGCTGCGCGACGGTGTGGTGCGCCGGGCGTTCATGAAGGACATCGGCGAGGAGGTCGCGGTGCTCTCGGACCGCGCCCTGCCGGAGCAGGTGGCCCGGGTCGCCGCGCCCGTGGACGACGCGGAGGCCGCGTTGGCGATCTTCACGGACGTCTTCGACGGGGTGCTGCGCCACCTGGCGGGGATCCTCGCCGTCGACGGCGTCCTGCGCGAGGACCGGTTCTGGGAGCTCGTCGCCGCGACGATCGACCGCCACCACGCCGAGCACCCGGACCTGGCCTCCGGCGTGGACCTGCGTGCCGCACGGTTCGCGCACTCGTGCCTCAACCGGCTGCAGCTGCGCAACACCCTGCAGATGGTGGACCTGGCCGACCAGTCGAGCTCGCTGCTGTACGCCGGGACGCTCGCGAACCCGGTGGCCCGCCCGTGAGGTTCGAGGTCTTCCGCGACACGTGGGGCGTGCCGCACGTCCGGGCCGCCGACGAGCGCGACCTCGCGTTCGGCCAGGGGTACGTGACCGCGCGCGACCGCGGCTGGCAGCTCGAGTCCGACCGCTGGCGCGCGGAGGGCCGGCTCGCGGCGCGGCTCGGGCCCGGCGGGCTGGGGTGGGACCGGTTCGCGGTCCGCGTCCGGCTGGCCGACACCGCCCGGCAGGTGCTCGCGGCGCTCGACGAGCCCGAGCGTGCCTGGCTGGCCGCCTACACCGCCGGGGTGAACGCCGGGCTGTCCGACGGCGGCCGCGACGTGCCGGAGATGGACGCGCTCGCGACCGACGGCGCGATGCCCGGCGAGCTCCCGCCGCACACCCCGTGGCCGGACTGGATGCCGCTCGGGGTGTTCCTCACGAACCACGTTCTGTTCGGCGCCTGGCCGCACCTGCTGTGGCGCGAGCACGTCGAGCACGCGCTCGGCCCCGGGCACGCCCTCGGCGCGATCCTCTCCGGCGCCGACGACGGTGCCGGGTCCGGGTCTAACGCCTGGGCGCTCGCGGGCACGCGGACCGCGTCCGGGAAGCCGCTGCTGGCCGGTGACCCGCATCGGCTGCTCGAGCTGCCGGGGCCTTACCAGCAGGTCCGTCTCGCCTGCGACGCCTACGACGTCGTCGGGCTCGCCTTCCCGGGGGTGCCGGGCGTCCTGCACTTCGCGCAGGCCCGACGGCCCGACGGCGGGACGACGGCGGAGGCCACGGGCGACGGCGAGGCCTCGGTCGCCTGGGGTATCACGAACGCGGTGGCCCACCAGGCCGAGCTGTTCGTCGAGACGCCGGAGACCCTCGCGGCGGCGGTCACGGGAACCGAGACGGTGCCGGTCCGGGGTGCGCCGTCGGTCGAGGTCTCCTGGGCCGAGACTCCGCGCGGTCCGCTGGTCACCGACCGGCACGCGCTGCGGTGGCCCGTGCGGGTGGACGCCGACCTCGGGGTCGCGTCCTGGCGTGCTCTGCAGCGCGCTCGCTGCGCCGCCGACGTCGCCGCGGCGTTCGCCGGCTGGGTCGAGCCGGTCAACCGGGTGCTGACGGCGGATTCGTCGGGCGCGGTGCTGAGCCTGACGGCCGGTCGGGTGCCCGACCGGCCGCGCGCGGAGCGGGTGCTGCCCCACGTCGTCGAGCCCGGGCGGACCGCCCTGCCTGCCTGGAGACCGCCGTCCGACCCCGTGCCGGTCGACGATGTGGCCGTCGACGCGAACGAGCGCCCGGAGACGTCGGCCCGGGTGCCCGACCTCGGGCTGACGTACGCCCCGCACCGCGCGGACCGGATCCGTGAGCTGCTCGCCGACGTGTCGCACGAGAGCCCCGACGGGCAGGCGAGGATCCACGGTGACGTCCGGGACCCCGGCGCCGCGGACCTGCTGCGCTGGCTGGACGGCGTCGCGGCCGAGGACGACGGCGTCGGGCCCGCGGCCGCGCGGTTGCGGTCCTGGGTGGCGGACGGTGCGCGGATGTCCGCGGACTCGGCCGACGCCGCGCTGTTCGCCGCGTGGCGCGACGTGCTGACGCGCCGGGCCGCGGACCACCCGGCGCTGGCGGCAGCGCGGGACCTGCCCGCGCTGCCTGAGGTGCTGGCCCCGTGGTTCGACGTGCGGGCCCGCGCGGGGCAGGTGCTCGGCGCCCTCCTCGCGGCGGGGGAGCCCGGCACGCCGGGCGACGGGCCGCGCCTGGACGCCCGTGCCGAGGCCGTGGCCGCCCTGCGCGACCTCGCGGCGTCCCGGACGGGCGACGCACGCCCTCCCTGGGGCGCGGTGCACCCCGTGCTGCCGCTGCACGCTCTGGCCGACGCCCCCGTCGACCCGGCACTGGTTCCTCAGGTACCTCGCGACCGACGGGCGCCCGTCGGGGGAGCCGTCGACACGGTGTGCTGCACCGGGTCGGTCCCCGGGGTCTCCGCCGCGTCCCGGCGAGGTGCGGTGGCGCGCTGGGTGTGGGACCTGTCCGACCGGCGTCGCAGCCGCTGGGGAGCGCCCTTCGGGGCGTCCGGGGACCCACGGTCGGAGCACTTCGCGGACCAGCACCCCGAGTGGGCGCAGGCGGGGACGCACGAGATCGAGACGGACTGGGCGCGCCTGCGCCGGGAGACCTGGGAAGGCGCATGGACGAGCGGCTGCTGACGGGAGCACCCGGCGAGGAGGTCTGGCACGACGGCGCCGGGACGGCCGTGCACATGCTCGACCCGGCGGCCGACGTCGACCTCCTGCACGCCTGGGTGACCCGGCCGGACGCGGGGTTCTTCGGGCTGGGGGAGCTCGGTCGCGACGAGCTGCGCGAGACCTACGAGTTCGTCGCCTCGCTGCCGACGCACCACGCCTACCTGGTCCGGGCGGCCGGGGAGCCGGTGGCACTCGTGCAGCTCTACCACCCTGAGGACGACCCGGTCGCGACCGCCTACGACGTCAGGCCGGGCGACGTAGGGGCGCACTTCTTCAAGGGCGCGGACCTCGACTGGTCGGTGGTCGGCGCGTCGCTGCTGGCGTTCGCCTTCGCCCGCCCGGCGGTGCGACGGATCGTGGTCGAGCCGGACGTGCGGAACCGCGCCGCGGTCGCCCGGACGGCGGCGATGGGGTTCGAGCTCGCCGGTCAGGTGCGCTTCGAGTCGCCGCACGGGCCCAAGGTCGCCCGGCTCGGGTTCCTCACGCGCGACCGGGCCGAGAGCCTCCTGGCCGCGTCGCGCTGAACCCGCCCGGGTGGCCGGCTACGGCTGCCCGGGCACCGGCGCCGGGCCCGTCGTCGTGCCGGGGACCAGCCCGACGGGCAGCGCGACCGACGTCGGTTCGTCGCCCGCGACCAGGTCGATCGCGGCGCGGCCGAGCCGCGTGCCCTTCTCCCGCAGCGGCTGGTGCACGCTGGTCAGCACGTCGGGGGAGAGCCACGGGAGATCGAGGCCGTCGAACCCGGCGATCGAGACCTCCTCGGGGATGCGCAGCCCGAGCTCGCGGGCGCCGATGACGGCCCCGGCCGCGAGGAGGTCGGAGTGCGCGACGATCGCCGTCGGGCGTTCGGAGGCCGGCACCCACGTGCCCAGGATCTCCGTGGCGGCGTCGCGGCCGTGCTCCACCAGCGAGGCCGGGGTCTCCCAGGTGATGACGGGTTCGACGACGTCACGGATGCCGGCCATGCGGTGCGCCGTCGGCGTGCGGTCCACGCGGGCGAGCCGCTCGGCGTCGACCGGGCCGGACCGTTCGCCGCGGCCCAGTGGCAACGCGATCTCCGCGATCCGGGTGTGCCCGAGGTCGAGCAGGTGACGCACGGCCTCCGCGGCGCCGGACCGGTCCTCGAGGGACACGAGCGGGGCGCCCTCGACGGCCCGCCCCTCACCGACGACGACGGGCACGTTGCGGCGCCGCAGGGCCGCGAGCGTCGGGTCGTCGCGCAGCACGCCCCACACGAGCACGGCCACGTCCATCGCGGCGGTCTCCAGCAGCGGGTCGACGGCCTCGTCCCCGAGGTCGACCCCGGGGATGAGCAGTACGCCGAGACCCTCCGTGCCCAGGACGTCCACCAGGCCGTCGAGCACCTGCACCGCGACGGGGTCGCGGAAGGCCCGGCCTGGATGGTCGCCGATGACGACCCCCACGATGCCGGACCGTCCCCGCCGCAGCTGGCGCCCCAACGGGTTGGGACCGGTGTAGCCGAGGTCGGCGGCGGCGGCGAGGACCTTGTCGCGGGTCTCCGGCGTGATGGGACCGGAGCCGGAGAAGGCGAGCGAGGCCGTCGAGACGGACACCCCGGCGCGCTCGGCGACCCGGGCGAGGGTGGGGCGGTTGCCCGGTGTGCGGCCCATGCAGCTCCTTCCCGGCCGGCGAGTGGCGACAGCCTACCGGCGCGACGCTGTCGAAACGATTTGACCGCGCAGGGAGCGGTCGTGGATCGTCAGTCCGTGAACACCCCCGCACCTCGCGGCGCGACCCCGCGCCCGCTGCGCTCCGCCGTCGTGGCGGTCTACGGCGTCTTCGTCGCCGCCGGCTTCGGCATGGCCACCTGGGCGTCCCGCATCCCCGCCGTCCGCGACGGTCTCGACTTCAGCGAGGCGCAGATGGGGGTGCTGCTGCTGACCGCGTCGATCGGCTCCATCACGGCGCTGCCGCTGTCCGGCATGATCGCCTCGCGCCTCGGCGCCGCCCGCACCGTCCTCGGCTTCGCCGTGCTCGCGGCGGTCGGGTTCACCCTCGCCACCGTCGCGATCGACGTCGACCTGCCCTGGCTCGTGCGCGGCGGGCTGTTCCTCGCCGGGATGGGCATGGGTGTGTGGGACGCCGCGATGAACCTCGAGGGCGCCGTCGTCGAGCAACGCCTCGGCAAGGCGATCATGCCGAGGTTCCACGCGGCCTTCTCCTTCGGCACGGTCGCGGGCGCGGGCGTCGGGGCGCTCGCCGCCTGGGCCCAGGTGCCCCTCACCGCGCACCTCATCGCTGTCGTCGTCGTCGACGCCACGGCCGTCGCCCTGTGCGTGCGAGCCTTCCTGCCCGCGCACGACGCCGGACCGGACGTCTCCACGGCGGGGGCGCAGGATGCCACGGCCGACCCGGCCACCGCCGTCGAACCCTCCCACGGCCACTCCGTCAAGGACACGCTGGCCACCTGGCGGGAGCCGCGCACGCTGCTCGTCGGGCTCATCGTGCTCGCCGCCGCGCTGACGGAGGGAGCCGCGAACGACTGGGTCGGTCTGGCCACCGTCGACGGGTTCGAGACCGGCGACGGGATGGGCGCGGTGGCGCTCGCGGTGTTCCTCGTCGCGATGACCGTCACCCGGCTGGTCGGCACCGAGATCATCGACCGGTACGGGCGCGTGCCGGTGCTGCGGGTCAGCGGCGTGGCCGCCCTGGTCGGGGTGTCGCTGTTCGCCCTGGTCCCGAATCTGCCGGTGGCGCTGGTCGGCGTCTTCCTGTGGGGCGCGGGCTCCGGGCTCGGGTTCCCGATGGGCATGTCGGCCGCCTCGGACGACCCGAGGCGTGCCGCCCTGCGCGTCGCCGTCGTCTCCACCATCGGGTACTCGGCGTTCTTCGTCGGTCCCGCGCTCATCGGGTTCCTCGCCCACTACACGGGCTACCGGCCGGCGCTGCTGGTCCTGGCCCTGCCCGTCGTCGTCGGGCTGTTCGTCGCGAGCGCGGCACGGCCGCCGCGCGCGTCTACGCTGGAGTCGTGAGCCAGACCGCTGCGAAGCCCGCCGAGGACGACCCGACGACCACCGCCGGGGAGCGCGCCGCCACCCCGAGCCTGTCGGAGCTGACGACCCTGCGCGTCGGCGGACCGGTCGACCGGTACGTCGAGGCGACCACCGAGACCGAGCTGATCGAGTCCGTGCGATCGGCCGACGACGCCGGGGCGCCGCTGCTCGTGGTGGGCGGCGGGTCGAACCTGCTCGTCGCGGACGAGGGGTTCGACGGGGTGGTGGTCCGCGACGTCCGCCAGGGCCTGGACGCCGACCTGTCGGCCGCCTGCGACGTCGAGGAGGGTGCCTGCGGCGGTGCGACGGTCACCCTGCCGGCCGGTCAGGACTGGGACGCGTTCGTCGCCCAGGCGGTGGCGAACGAGTGGGTGGGCGTCGAGGCGCTCTCCGGCATCCCCGGGACCATGGGCGCGGCGCCGGTGCAGAACATCGGTGCCTACGGCCAGGAGGTCGCCGGTGTCGTGGCGGCGGTCCGCACCTGGGACCGCGCCACGGGCCAGCGCCGCACGCTGACGCTGTCCGAGCTCGGGTTCGGGTACCGCACCAGCATCCTCAAGCGCACGATGCGCGGCACGGCGTCCGAGATCTGGTACCCGACCCCGCGGTACGTGGTGCTGGACGTCCGGCTGCAGATGCGCATGGGGTCGCTCTCGGCCCCGATCGGGTACGCCGAGCTGGCCCGGCGCCTCGGGGTCGAGGTCGGCCAGCGGGCTCCCTCGGCGGACGTCCGTGCCGCCGTGCTCGAGCTGCGCGGCGGCAAGGGGATGCTGCTCGACGGCGTCGGTGGAGCCGACGCGCCGGACCACGACCGCTGGTCGGCCGGCTCGTTCTTCACCAACCCCGTCCTGTCGGCCGAGGCTGCCGAGGCGCTGCCCGACGACGCGCCGCGCTTCCCGGTGCGCTCGGCGACGCCGACCACCACGACGGGACCCGCGCTGGGCGAGATCGACCCGTCGGTGGTCAAGACGTCCGCGGCGTGGCTCATCGAGCACGCGGGGTTCACCAAGGGCTTCGGGGTCGCGGGGGAGCACTCGCCGGCCCGGCTCTCGACGCGGCACACCCTCGCGCTGACGAACCGTGGCGGCGCGACGGCTCAGGACCTGGTGGCGCTCGCCCGCGCGGTGCGCGACGGCGTGCGCGACGAGTTCGGCATCGAGCTGGAGCCCGAACCGGTGCTGGTCGGCCTGGCCCTCTGACCCTCCCTCCCACGCTGTGGGTGCACGACACGCCGTGTCGTCGCTCGGTCCACCCGCGCGTCGTGCACCCACAGCGGGAAGGGGTCAGTAGACGATGACGGTCGTGCCCTGGGGCATGCCCCAGTCGTCCCAGAGCCAGTTCATCGCCGAGTTCGACACCCGGATGCACCCGTGCGAGGCGGGCCACGGCGGGATCGACGGCGACCCGTGCACGGCGATGCCGCCGGTGAAGTACTTCGGCCGGTACATCGCCCCGAGCTCCAGGGTCGACTCGTGCAGGTAGTCGCGCTCCATGTAGACCGCGAACGTCCCCCGCGGCGTCGACGCCCGGTAGCTGCGGCCCTTGGCCTCGAACGTCTCCCCGTTGCCCGACGACGCGTTGATGGTGCGGACCACGCGGCCGTCCTCCACGGCCAGCAGGAGCTGGCGGTCGAGGTCGATCTCGACGACCTTGCCCTGCGACGAGCGGGCCGTCGGGCGGGCGCCGTCCTGCAACGCCTGCCGGGTCTTCGGTCCGACGACGGCGTCGCGCCCCAGGCCCGCCGCCTTCTGCAGCGCCCACACGGCCTGCTGTGTCTGCGGGCCGAACGCCCCGTCGGCCTCGGGCAGGAAGTACCCGAGCTCGATGAGCCGCTCCTGCAGCACGCGCACCTTCTTCCCGGACGCGCCGTGCTCCGGGTAGGAGGGTTCCTCCTTCTGCTCGTCGGCGTCCTGTTCCGCCTGCTCGTCGGCAGGTGCGTCGTCGGCGTCCTCCTCCGGGGTGGGCGAGGGCTCCGGCGACGGCTCGTCGCTCGGCTCTGGGGACGGTGACGACGTCGGGCTCGTCGACGGTGCGGCCGACGGGCTCGCCGAGGGCGGAGAAGGGGTCGGCGTGGCACTCGGCGTGGCACTCGGCGTGGCGGTCGGCGCGTCGGAGGTCGCGGTCGCGGTCGCCGACGGCGTCGCCGGCGAGTCCGCCGCCGGCCCGGTCCCGCCGAGCTCGGCGAGGGCCGCACAGCCGGGCACCACCAGCAGCGTGAGCGCCACGGCGGCCGCGGTGGTCGCGCGGCGCAGCGAGGTCGTGGTCGTCATGATGGTGTCACCTCTCCCGGGACGGCCGCCGGCGGACCGTGCCCGCGATCGCGGATCCCTACCTTGCCGCGACCCGGGTCGCCCGGCGAGCCGACGGCGCCGATCGACACCGTCTCGTGACCTGATCTCCCCGCTCCGGGCATCCCGAATCTCCCCGCTCCGGGCATCCCGACCGGCAGGACGCGCGACGACCACGGACCGTTGGGGTGGATGAGAGAGCTCTCATCCGGTTCTCACCCACCGCACGCGGAGCCCCCGTGAGATGGGCGCATGACGGCTTCGACCACCGCCCGTGCGACCGACGACCGGCGTGAGCGCCAGGAGCTGCTGACCGGCCCGGTCGCCGGGGACGTCCTGGCGGCGGCGCTCGCGGCCGACGGCGCAGTGCTCGACGACTGGTGGGTCCGGGAGGTCTGGCCGCGCCCCGGCGCGGAGACGACGGTCGCCTACGACGTCGTCGCCCACCGTCGCCACGACGGTGCCGACCTGGTCGCACGAGAGCACCTGTACGCCACGGATGCCACGGACCGTGACCTCGGTCGCCGCCCGCAGGACGGGGTGCCGCAGCCTGTCGACGGCGTCGTCCGGCTCGACGGCGGGGCCCGGACCCTGCACGTGTGGAGCCACCCGCACGACCCCGCCCTGCCCGGCCTGGCGGTCGCCGCCGTCCCCGCCCGCATCGGTGGCCGTCTGGTCGCCGCGGGGATCCACGACGGCGTCCGGTCGCTCGAGACGGTGGCCTACCGGCCGCTGCGGCGAGCGGTGCTGCGGGCGCGGACGGACAGCTCGACGGTGTACGCCAAGGTCGTGCGTCCGGGCCGGACGGACGACCTCGTGCGCCGGCACGAGCTGTTCGACGACCTCCCGGACCTGGCCGCTCCGGCCGTGCTGGCCGCCGGTGCTGACGGAGTGGTGATCCTCGCCGAGCTGCCGGGACCGTCCCTCGCCGCACACCTGGCGAGCACCCCGGCCGGCCGCCAGGTGGACGCGTTCGACCCCGCGGAGCTCCTGCGTGTCACCGGCACCCTGCCGCCCGCGGGGGTCGCGATGCGTCGTCGCGCCCCGTGGGCCGACCGGCTGGACCGGTACATGACGGAGCTGACGGCCCGGCACGACGTCGACCGCCGTCGCCTGGGAGAGCTCGCCACCGCCATCACGTCCGCCCAGCAGGGTCGCGACCCGGGCCCCGTCGTGACGACTCACGGCGACCTGCACGCGGCGAACCTCGTGCTGGCCGACACGACGGCGGCCGACCCGATGGCGGCCGACCCGATGGCGGCCGACCCGACGGTGGTCGGCGTGCTGGACGTCGACACGCTCGGGCCCGGCCACCGCGTCGACGACCTGGCGTGCGCGGTCGCGCACCTGGCGGTGCTGCCCGACCTGGCACCGGGGACCTACGAGGGTGTGCCAGGTCTGGTCGACCGGTGCCTGGCCGTCTTCGGCGAGGCGGTGGACCCGGTGCTGCTGCGGGCCCGCGCTGCCGCCGTCGTCGTCTCCCTGGCCGTCGGAGCGCCCGGCGCGGCGCTCGCGGAGGCGTGGATCGGCGTCGCCGGACGGCTGCTGGGCGCCCGCCACGAATTCTGAGAGTGCTCTCACCGACGGCTCCTCGCCGTCTCACCCGGGCCGACGAGTCTGGGGTCATCAGGCAGCCGGAGGGCTGCACATCACGGACCGTTCGGTCCCTGCACGAAGGAGCTGGAACTCATGAAGGCACGCAACGTCTGGATCGTCAGCGGCGCCCTCGGAGCGGTCGCGCTCGGCACCACGGTCGCGGCGGCGCAGGGCACCTTCGACGCCCCGGCCGACGACGAGCTGTCCTCGGCCGTGACGGTCACCACGGACCGCTCGGCGGCTGAGGACGAGGCGACGCCCTCGCAGGCCGTGTCGCCGTCGCCGGCCGCCGTCCAGAACGGCACGTCGATCACCACGGTGACGGCCGGTTCCGTCGCGAGCGCCACGACCGCCCCCACCACGCAGACGGCGGGCTCCCCGGCCAGCCCGGTCTCGGCCACGAGCCCGGTGAGCCCGGTGACCCCCCAGTCCGCCCAGTCGGCCCAGTCGGCCCAGAGCGCCCAGTCGGCCCCCTCCGCCCCCTCGGCTGGCTGACGCCCGACCGAGCGGAAACGACAAGGAGGGCGAGGACGGCAGACGCCGCGCGGTCGTCAGGCGGAAAGCGCAGGTCGCGCAGCGACCGTGAGCGCGACCGCGCGGGGTCTGCCGTCCTCGCCCTCCGTCGTGCCCGCACAGGGCGTCGGGCGCGTCACGCCAACCGGTACCCCATCCCTCGCACCGTGACGAACCGCTCCGCACCGAGCTTGTTGCGCAGGTAGCGCACGTACACGTCGACGACGTTCGAGCCGGGGTCGAAGTCGTACCCCCACACCCGCGAGAGCAGCTGCTCACGGCTGAGCACCTGGCCGGGGTTGCGCAGGAACGCCTCGGCGAGCGCGAACTCGCGGGCCGACAGGTCGACCTCGACGTCTCCCGCGCGGGCCCGGCGGCTACGCAGGTCGAGGCTGAGGTCGCCGTGGCTGAGGACCGTGACCTCGCCGCCGGGCTCCGCCCGCAGGCGCAGCCGGATGCGGGCCAGGAGCTCCTCGAAGCGGAACGGCTTGGGCATGTAGTCGTCGGCCCCGCCCTCGAGCCCGGCGACGGTGTCCGAGACGGAGGTCCGGGCGGTCAGGATGATGACGGGCAGCGCGACCTTGGCCTCGCGGAGCCGCCGCAGCACGGTGAACCCGTCCTGGTCCGGCAGGCCGAGGTCGAGCACCAGCAGGTCGAAGTCGCCGGAGGCCGCGAGGTCGAACGCCTCACGGGCCGTGGCGACGGTGGTGCTCGCGTAGCCGGCGGACCGCAGGCCCTTGGCGACGAACGAGGCGATGCGGGACTCGTCCTCCGCGACGAGGATCTGGCTCACGGGTGGTTCCTTCCGTCGGACGGGGGCTCGAGCGCGGGGGCGGACGCCTCGGCGTCCACCGGCAGGTCGATGACGAACGTCGCGCCGCGGCCGGGGGCGGAGTCGACGGTGATCGTCCCGCCGTGACCGTCGACGATCGCGGCGACGATCGCGAGCCCGAGCCCGGACCCTTCGCGGCGGGCCTCGCCGTGGTCGCCGCGGGCGAACCGTTCGAAGATCCGGGCGGCGTCGTCGGGGGCGATGCCGACCCCTTCGTCACGGACCCACAGGTGCACGCGCGTGCCGTCGTCGGAGGCGCGCGAGCCGATCGCGATGGTGCTGCCGGGCGGGGAGAACTTCACGGCGTTGGCGGCGAGCTGCAGCCACGCCTGGGTCAGCCGCTGGGCGTCGGCGAGCGTGGTGGCGCCGGTGCGGGCGTCCACGAGCCAGCGGCGGTCGCCGAGGGTGCGGGCCTTGTCGTGCACGTCGTCGGTCAGGCGTCCGAGGTCGACGGGTGCGGGGCGGACGAAGTCGGGCTGGCCGACGGTGGCCAGCGTCACGAGGTCGTCGACGATGCGCCGCATCCGGTCGAGCTCGTCGAGCGTGAGGTCGCGGGTCTCGTCGGCGTCGACCGGGTCGTGGGGGTCCATGACTTCGAGGTGCCCGCGCACGATCGTCAGCGGGGTGCGTAGCTCGTGGCCGACGTCGTCGAGCAGGCGGCGCTGCGCCTCGAAGGACTCCTCGAGCCTGCCGAGCATCCCGTTGAAGGCGCGGGTGAGGTGGGTGAGGTCGTCGTTGCCCGACTCGGGGATGCGGGCAGACAGATCCGTCTCGCCGATCTGCTGCGCCGTGCGGGCCAGGAGCCGGATCGGGCGCAGGAGGCGACCGGCGACCAGCCAGCCGACGACGCCGGTGACCACGAGGGCGGCGAGCGCCACGAGGGCGTAGGTACGGAAGACCGCCTGGGTCTCGGCGTGCTGCGTGCTGCGGTCGTAGGCGAGGACGAGCGCGGCGGGTGCGGCGTCGGGCCCGGTGGGGCCGTCCGGCGCCGAGACGACGGGGACGACGACGGCGCGGTACTCGGTGGTCGCGGTCGGCACCAGGCGCAGGACCGGTCGGTCGGCGGAGACGAGGGGTGAGACGGCCTCGACGAACGCGGCGTCGTCCTCGAGGTGCACCGTGACCGCCTGCTGGCTGACGAGGGGGCTGCGGCCCTCGCGCAGGCCGATGACGCCCTCGTGCCGGGACGGGACGGTCAGCTGGATCGCGGCGACGACGACGTCCTCCGGCGAGGCGAAGGGCTCACCGGTCGCGGGGTTCACCCCGGAGGCCGCCAGCGCCTTGAGCTCGTCGACGTCCTGGACGAGGTCCGCGTCGATCCGGGCGTCGACCTGCTGGTAGGCCAGCAGGTACGCGGCGCTGCCGGCGAGGGTGAGGGCGAGCAGGGTGAGGGCGAGCAGGGCGGCCAGGATGCGCGTGCGGACGGTGAGCCCCCGGGCGGGTGCCGGGTCGACGGGGTGCGCCATCAGTCGTCACCGTCGTCATCGTCACCATCGTCACCATCGTCACCATCGTCACCATCGTCACCATCGTCACCATCGTCACCATCGTCACCATCGTCACCATCGTCATCACCGTCAGCGTCGTCGTCGCTCGCCGGGGGGACGGGCGCGACCACGCCGTCCTCGTCCCCGTCGTCGTCCCCGTCGCTGTCGGGCCCGGACGTCGGTGGGCCGGACGGCGTCGGTCTGGTGGTCGGCTCGGTGGACGGCGACGGTGCGGGGGAGACGACGACGACGTCCCCCACGTCGAGGTCCTCCGGCTCGCCGACCGTGGCGACGGCCGCACCGAGTCCGCCGGCCGCGACCGCCAGGCCCACGACCACCCACAGCAGCAGGCGGCGCGAGGAGGTCATGCGCAGATCATCCCGCGGTCCGATGAGACGAAGATGAGAGCCCGCGGGTCGGTGCTTCATCGGTCGGCACGTCGACCGGCCGGTCGGCCGGCTCGTCGGCCAGCCACGCGTCGACGCCGGTGAGCAGACGCTGCCGGGTGCTGTCGGACGCGCGCGAGCCGCGGATCGAGGCGCGCGCCAGGTCGGCGAGCTCGTCGTCCGTGAACCCGTGGACGGTCCGCGCCGTCTCGTACTGCGCCACGAGACGTGAACCGAAGAGCAGCGGGTCGTCCGCCCCGAGCGCCACCTGGGCGCCGGCGTCGACCAGCTCCCGCAGCGGGACGTCGTCGGCGCTCTCGTAGACGCCGAGGCTGACGTTGGACGCCGGGCAGACCTCGAGCGCCACCCCGGACTCGACGAGCGACGCGAGCAGCGTGGGGTCCTCGACGGACCGGATCCCGTGGCCGAGGCGGTCGGGGGCCAGCGCGCCGACGACCTCACGTACGTGGGCGGGGCCGAGCAGCTCGCCGCCGTGGGGGACGGACGCCAGCCCGGCACGCCGTGCGATGCGGAAGGCGTGCGCGAACTCGCCGGTGTCGCCCCGTCGTTCGTCGTTGCTCAGGCCGAAGCCGACCACCTCGCCCGGGCCGTCGCCGGCGTACCGGGCGGCCAGGCGGGCGAGCGTGCGGGCGTCGAGCGGGTGGCGCATACGCGAGGCGGCGACGACGACGGCGACCTCGACGCCGTGCCGGGCGCTCGCGGCGCGGGCCTCGTCCAGGACGATCTCGACGGCGGGGGTGATGCCGCCGACGAACGGCGCGTACGACGTCGGGTCGACCTGGATCTCGAGGCGCCCCGACCCCTCGGCCGCGTCGTCCGCGGCCGCCTCGTCGACCAGCCGGCGCATGTCCGCCTCCGAGCGCACGCAGTGCCGGGCGGCGTCGTAGAGGCGCTGGAACCGGAACCAGCCGCGCTCGTCGGCGGGCACCCGCAGGGCGACGCCGTCGGTGAGGGCGGAGGGCAGGCGCATCCCGTGCTCCTCGGACATCTCGCGCAGCGACGAGACCCGCAACGACCCCGTGAAGTGCAGGTGGAGATGGGCCTTGGGGAGCTTCGCCAGGTCACGCATCCGCTCAGTGTGGCACCGACGGACGGGGACGTCCCGGGACCGTGCCGCCCGGGTGACGCCCGTCGGGCCGGTGATGGTTCGACCCACGGCGCGGCTTCGCGTAGAGTTGTCCCTCGGTGGTTGACGGCCGCCATGCTGGACCGCGCCCACGGGAGCGAGCCGGGTGCCGTCAGGCACGAAGGGTAGTGGCGCAATTGGTAGCGCAGCGGTCTCCAAAACCGCAGGTTGCAGGTTCGAGTCCTGTCTACCCTGCCAGCGTGATCCCCCGCGGGGCCGCGCGCAGCGGGGCCATGCGACACGTATGACCCGGAACGCCAGGAGTCTGTGCCGTGGGTGCGTCGCCGGCAGGCGGCGTGGCTGCGGTGTGATCGCGAAACGGGGTAGGTCGAAGTGAGCGAGTCGCCGGCTGAGGCCGCTGGGACGCACGGTGCCGGAACGGGCAAGGAGCGTCGAGGCGTCTTCGGCCGCATCGCGCTGTTCATCCGTCAGGTCGTGGGAGAGCTCCGCAAGGTGGTCACCCCGACCCGGTCGGAGCTGATCAACTACACGATCGTCGTGATCGTGTTCGTCACGGTGGCGATGCTGTTCGTCACCGGGCTCGACCTCGTCGTCGGCCAGGGTGCCGGGTGGCTCTTCGGGAACTGATCCCGACCAGCCGCCGTACCGCCCGGGTCGCAACCCACATCCGAAGTCAGAAAGCAGGTTCGTTCGTGTCCCAGGATCCTCTGGAGCAGGCGGAGAACGTCGACCCCACGCAGCCCGACGCCCCCGGCGTCGAGGCCGACAACGACGTGCCCGGGACCGACGAGGAGACCGCGACCGCTGCTGACGACGCCGCGGACGCCCCGGACGCCGAGCCGGTCGAGACCGACGAGGCGGAGGGCGAGCCTGCCGAGGCAGACGTCACCGCCGAGATCGAGGACCCGGCCGAGGAGCTCCGGCGCACCCTGCGCGGGCAGTTCGGTGACTGGTTCGTCATCCACTCCTACGCCGGGTACGAGAACCGTGTGAAGGCCAACCTGGAGAACCGCATCCAGAGCCTGAACATGGAGGACTACATCTTCCAGGTCGAGGTGCCCATGGAGGAGGTGACCGAGATCAAGAACGCGCAGAAGAAGACCGTCCGCCGCGTCCGCATCCCCGGTTACGTCCTGGTGCGCATGGACCTCACCGACGAGTCGTGGGGCGCCGTCCGGCACACCCCGGGCGTGACCGGTTTCGTCGGGCACACCCACCAGCCCGTCCCGCTGTCGCTGGACGAGGTGTTCGGGATGCTCGCCCCCACCATGCTCGAGGAGACGCCCGCCAAGAAGGCGGCCGCCGGCGGTGGCGCCACCGGCGGGGGCGCCACCGCGCAGCCCTCCATCGAGGTCGACTTCGAGGTCGGCGAGTCGGTCACCGTCACGGACGGCCCGTTCGACACGCTGCCGGCCACGATCTCCGAGATCAACGCCGAGGCCCAGAAGCTCAAGGTCCTCGTCACCATCTTCGGCCGGGAGACCCCGGTCGAGCTGTCGTTCAACCAGGTCGCCAAGATCTGACCGGGGCGCCGGGACCCCGGCGCTCCGCGCGAACGACGTCATGCAACCGGGTCATCGCCCACGGCGTCGGCCCATGACACAGAGAGGGGAAGCAGCATGCCTCCCAAGAAGAAGGTCGCCGGTCTCATCAAGCTCCAGATCCAGGCCGGGGCCGCGAACCCCGCCCCGCCGATCGGCCCCGCGCTGGGTCAGCACGGCGTGAACATCATGGAGTTCTGCAAGGCCTACAACGCGGCCACCGAGTCGCAGCGCGGCAACGTCGTGCCGGTGGAGATCACGGTCTACGAGGACCGCTCCTTCACCTTCATCACGAAGACCCCGCCGGCCGCGGAGCTCATCAAGAAGGCTGCCGGCGTGGCCAAGGGCTCGGCGACCCCGCACACGACCAAGGTCGCGCAGCTCACGCAGGACCAGGTCCGCGAGATCGCCGAGACCAAGATGCCGGACATCAACGCGAACGACATCGAGGCCGCGAAGAAGATCATCGCCGGCACCGCCCGCTCCATGGGCATCACCGTCGCGGAGTGACGGAGCGCAGGCGGAGGGAGGACGAGCGCAGCGAGTCCTACCGAAGCCGGAGCGCAGTTGCTCCGCGAGGACAAGCCTCTGGAGTGACGGAGCGCAGGCGGAGGGAGGACGAGCGCAGCGAGTCCTACCGAAGCCGGAGCGCAGTTGCTCCGCGACAGCAGGAATCGTCGCGGAGTGGCACCCCAAGACCCGACGACAGTCGTCGGGCACGTGGGAGGGTCCGCGCAGACCCGTCGACCACGACTGCAGAAGGAGAACGCAGATGGCACAGCGCAGCAAGGCGTACCGCGCCGCCGCGGCGAAGATCGACCGCGACAACCTGTACACGCCTCTCGAGGCCGTGAAGCTGGCGAAGGAGTCCGCCACGTCGAAGGCGGACGCGACCCTCGAGGTCGTCTTCCGGCTCGGTGTCGACCCCCGCAAGGCGGACCAGCTGGTCCGTGGCACCGTCAACCTGCCGCACGGCACGGGCAAGACGGCTCGCGTGATCGTGTTCGCCAACGGCCCGAAGGCCGAGGAGGCCATCGCCGCGGGCGCCGACGAGGTCGGCGGCGACGAGCTGATCACCAAGGTGGCCGGTGGCTACACCGACTTCGACGCGGCCGTCGCCACGCCGGACCTCATGGGCAAGGTCGGTCGTCTGGGCAAGGTGCTGGGCCCCCGCGGTCTCATGCCGAACCCGAAGACCGGCACCGTCACCATGGACGTCACCAAGGCCGTGTCCGACATCAAGGGCGGCAAGATCGAGTTCCGCGTCGACAAGCACGCGAACCTCCACTTCATCATCGGCAAGGCCTCGTTCTCCGAGGAGCAGCTGGTGGAGAACTACGGCGCCGCGCTCGACGAGGTCCTGCGTCTGAAGCCGTCGTCCTCGAAGGGCCGCTACATCACCAAGGCGACGCTCGCGACGACGTTCGGCCCGGGCATCCCGCTCGACCAGTCGCGCACCACGCGTCTGCTGGAGAGCTGAGCACCGCTTCCGCGCACCGACGGCCCGGCACCCTCCTCGCGAGGGTGCCGGGCCGTCGTCGTCCCCGGACCCGTGGCGGGCCGCCGACCCGTCGGATCTCCCGACCGATGTATCAGGGAGCCGGGGCCGCCCTCCCTACTTCGCGACAGAGCTGATCGTGCGGAGGGTGAAATCTCATGGGTGGACCCGGGGCGCGCCGCGAGGCGCACCGTGCCGCCCTAGGCTCGTGGCAGACCGTCGAGGCATCCGCCTCGGACCACGAGGTCGTGCGAGGAGAGATGACGAGCCCCCCCGAGACGGAGAGCCTGGGTGACCGCGCCGCGGCAGCCCTCGTCGGGTATCGCGAGGGCCGCAGCGAGGCGATGAGCGAGTTCGTCCGTGAGGCGACGCCGGTGCTGTGGCGGGCCGTGCGCGCCCAGGGTGTCTCGCGCGAGACGGCCGACGACGTCGTCCAGCAGACCTGGGCCGCGCTCGTCGGGCACGCCGAGACGATCGCGGAGCCGCGGGCGACGCTCAAGTGGCTGCTCGTGACCGCCCGTCGCGCCGCGTGGGAAGCGGTGCGCAAGGGGCGTGCCGACGAGCAGCGGCGTGCGGACCTCCCGGACGACGTGGCGGAGACCGCGACGGTGCTGCCCGACCCTGCTCCAGGCCCGGAGGCCGAGGTCCTGCGCGACGAGCGGGACCGGCTGCTGTGGAGGGCGCTGGGCGAGCTGCCGGACCGGTGCCAGGAGCTGCTGCGACTGGTCTCCCTCGCCGACCGGCCGGACTACCGGTCCATCTCCGCCGCGATCGGCATGCCGGTGGGGAGCATCGGCGCCACCCGGGGGCGGTGCCTCGCCAAGCTGCGGGCCGTCCTCACCGAGCAGGGGGAGACCTTGTGGACATGACCTACTCCGACGACGTGCCGGGCGCCGACCAGCCGCTGGACGCGTCCGACGCCGCCCTCCTCGCCAGGGTCGCCGAGCTCGACGACCGCGTCGACCCGGTACCGGAGGGCCTCGTGGAGCGGTCGCGCTTCGCCATGACGCTGGCGGGCCTGGAGTCGGAGGTCATGGATCTCATGGTCCTCGAGGCGCCCGCCGGGACCGTGCGCAGCGACGCGCCGCCGCTGGAGACCCGCACCATCACCTTCACGCACGAGCGGCTGACTGTCATGATCGCGCTGTCTCCCGGCGACGCGCCGCGGACCGTGCGCGTCGACGGCTGGCTCGCCCCCGCGGAGACCCTGACGATCGTCCTGCGCCGTCCGGACGGTGACCACACCACCACGGCGGACGACGACGGCCGGTTCGTCCTGGAGGACGTCCCGCGGGGGCTGGCCAGCCTGCTCGTCGAGCAGGACGACCTCCCCATCACGACGCCTGTCATCGAGCTGTAGACCCGAGCACCCTGTCTGACCTGCGGGCGCGAGCGTGCCCGACACCGAGGAGGAGCACGTGAGCGAGACGACCATCGCCGACGCCGCCGGAGGCCGCCGCCCTGTGCGTCATCTGGACCCGGACCGGGTCCGCCGGAGCCCGGGCGCCTCGCGGGTCGCGGAGACCACCTACGTCGCGGACCGGCTCATCGTGCGCGGCGCCCCACCGGCGGGTCTGCGGGGGCAGCTCGCCGAGGCGGTGCCGGCGCTCGTCGCGGGGGGCGGGAACGCACAGGCTGCTCTGGACACGTGGACCGAGGACGACGAGCCGCAGACCTGGATCGACGGGGTGCGACGTATCGCCACGCAGATGGGCTACCGGGTCGTCTACGACGGCACGCTGGGCGACCTCGCGGTCGACGACGTCGACGACGAGTCGTTCGGGTACGCGCTGCGCCTGGTCCCGCTGCGCGACGACGACGTCGAGGTGGACGCCTGGCAGGTCCTCGAGCGGATCGCCGGCGAGCTCGGTGAGCTGGACGCTCGCGACGACGGTGACGAGGGGGAGGAACGGACCCCGCGCGTAGGCCTCGATCACGTGATGCGGGCGCAGCGCGCCCGGTCCACGCCGATGCCCTTCGTCCCCGTCGCTCGTGCTCGAAGCACCCCGCTGCCGTACAGCGCCGTCGACGAGTACGGGCGTCCCGGGACGGGCGGACTGACGCCTGTGCGCTATCTCGGCGGTGCACCGCGTCGTGAGCTCGCCGACGGTCCGACGCCGTGGGTGGCCGCGGACGGCACACGGAGGCCGGTCGTGGCGATCGTCGACACCGGGATCGGGTCGCACCCCTGGTTCGGCGAGTACGACCCGCACGATCCCCAGGACAGCCCGGTCGTCGTGCGGACCGCGTCCCTCGACGGTCGGCCGGTGGGGCTGTTCCCCGTGTCCCGGTTCGACTCCGAGGACGCGGAGTTCGGCGGCCTCGGTGTCGACCCGCTGACGGGGCCGCTGGACCCGGTGGCAGGGCACGGCACCTTCATGGCCGGGGTCGTCCACCAGGTCTGCCCGGACGCGGTGCTCATGGCCGTGCGTGCGTTCGGAGGCTCGGGGGACATCCCGGAGTGGCAGGTGCTCCACACCCTGTGGAGGTTGCTGCGCTACCACCGGCGAGGACTGGCCGGCAGGGACGGCTACCACCAGGTCGACGTCGTGGTGCTGGCGATGGGCTACTACCACGAGCAGCCGGTGGACTACGGGTACGACGGACCTCTGCGGAGGGTGCTGCGCGAGCTGCGCCGTGCCGGGGTCGTCGTGGTCACCGCGGCTGGCAACGACGGGACCACCAGGCCCCTGTTCCCTGCCGCGTGGGCACCTCACCTGGAGCACCGGGAGGGCGGCCCGGTCCCGGTCGACGACCTCCAGCTCTCGTCGACGTACCCGCCCCTCCTGGTCGCCGGGGCCACCAACCCGGACGGCACGATCGCGGTCTTCAGCAACGACGGACCGTGGGTCACGTGCGTCCGGCCGGGGGCCGCCGTCGTCTCCACGATGCCGACGACGTTGGACGGGCCGGAGACCCCGGAGGCCCGAGTGGCCGAGCGGCTGAGGCCCGGGGTCCGGGCGTCGGTCGACCCGGACGACTTCACCGGGGGGTACGCCACGTGGAGCGGGACGTCGTTCGCGGCGCCGTACCTGGCAGCCCAGGTCGCCGCGGCACGTCTGGGACGGCCGCGGACCGACAGGGCTCTCGCGTCGGCGACGTGGGATGCTGTCGCGCAGGCGACGGGCCTCGGTCCTGTCGGGAGCAGCGCGTCCGGCTAGGAGGAGGCAGGGATCGACAAGGCGGCGTACGACTCGCGGCTCCGGGAGGCCCAAGAGCTCAACGCGGCCTCGCATGTCCGACGGGCCTCGCGTGCCTACCAGGCTCTCCTGCGCGACGTCCTGCCGCTGGAGGCATCGATCCACGGCGACTGGGTCGTCGAGATGCGTGTCCGCGCACTGATCGGTGAGGCGTCGTGCGTCTACGGGCTGACCGGCGACCTGGCCGGTGCCCGGCGGCTCGTGGACGAGGCGCTGACCACCGCAGCACAGGTGCCCGAGCTGGCTGCTGTCGCGCACGCCCAGGACGGGCTCCTGCTGCTGAGGTCCGGAGACGCCGTCGCGGCGGCGCGCACCTTCGACCGCGCACTGTCGACCGCCGATCCGGAGAACCACCGGGACCTCGCGGTGGTGCACATCAACCGGGGGGCCGCGGCAAGTGAGATGGGTGATCTCGACGCGGACCTCCGCCACCACGAGCTGGCGCTGCACCACGCGCGTCGCGCCGGGCACGACCTGTACGCGGCTTTCGCGCTCTTCAACCTGGGCTTCGGGAACTACCTCCGAGGTGACATCCCCGCGGCCCTGAGGCAGATGGAGGAGGCGGCGGCGCTCCAGCCCGGCGGGCCTGACGGCTGGTCGGAGGTGGGCCGTGCGGCGGTCCTGCTCGATGCGGGACTTATCACCGATGCGGAGAAGGTGCTGGCGGGCGCGGTCGACCTGCTGACGTCGGAGGACCTGACCGGGGAGCGGGGCGACGCCGCGCTCGGCCGGGCACAGTGCGCGATCCTGCTGAGTCGGTACGACGAGGCCGTCCGGTGGGCCGACAGGTCTCGCCGGGCGTTCCTCCGGGTCAGGAACGAGGCCTGGGCGCTGCGCGCGACAGCGGTCGGTCTCGAGGCGCAGCTGGCGGCGGACCGGGACGGGGGTCGCTCCCGCCGTGCGACCCGGCGTGCTCGTCGGGAACGGTCGTTGGCGCTCGCGGGTGATGCCGAACGTCGCGGTCGGGGTGCGGGCGCCGTCGTCGCGGTGACGGGCCGTCTGCTCGCTGTCGAGTGGTCCCTGCTGGCCGGGGACGTCGGCCGTGCCGGAGAGGTCGCCAGGACTCTGCCTCCGCGCCTGAGTGCCGACAACCCGCTCCCGCTGCGGGTGCACCACCAGTCCGTCCTGGCGCAGGTGGCCTTCGCGCGGGGCGACCGACGTGCCGGGTTGCGTGCGGTGCGCCGTGGGCTGGAGATCCTGGCCGACCACCGGGCGCGCGTCGGGTCGGTCGAGGCGGTGGCCGCGGCGGCGGCGCACGGGGGCCGCCTCGCACGGGTGGACGTGGAGGCGGCGCTCGCCACCGGGCGGGCCCGAGCCGTGTTCGACGCCACCGAACGAGGCCGTGCGGCGTTCGCAGGGGCGGCCCGGGTGCGTCCGCCCGAGGACCCCGAGCTCGCCGACCTCCTGACCCGTGCCCGGCAGGCGGGCGAGGAGGCCCGTGAGCTGGTCGCCGGTCCCGACGTCGCCGACCGGGAGCTCGGTGCCCGGCGTGAGGTCGAGTCGCGCAAGCTCCAGGAACGTGCCCGACGCCGGTCCTGGCAGCTCGCCGGCGCGGGCGAGGGGATGCCGACGGCGGCGACGGCGACGGCGGTGATCGACCGGCTCCGGCGCGGCGCGCCCGATGCCGTGCTCGTCTCCTACCTGCTCACCGACCGTGTGACGGCGCTCCGCGTCGCGCCCGACGGCGTTCGGTCGTCCGAGCTGTGCCCTGCCGCCGACGTGCTCGAGCTGGCCCGCCGTGTGCGCCAGGACGTCCAGGTCCTGGCGAACCGGCTCATCCCGGTGCCGTTGCGGGAGATCGCGGCCGCGTCCGCGCGACGTTCCCTCGCGCGGATCGACGAGATGCTCCTCGAACCGCTCGGCCTGCCGGGGACGCTGCACGTCGCGGCCCGGGGCCCGCTGCTGGGGATCCCCTGGGCAGCGCTGCCGTCCCGGGCCGGACGCGCCACCTGGGTCAACTCGTGGGTCGACCTCGTCCCCGTGAGCAGGCCTGCCGGCCCGGACCGTGCGGTGGTCGTCGCCGGTCCGGGACTCGTGGCCGCGGAGGAGGAGGCGCGGCTGGTGGCCGGGGTGTGGGACGACGTCCAGCTGCTCACCGGGCTCGGCGCCACCTGCGCGGCCACGACGGCGGCGTGGGTGGGTGCGGGGGTGGTCCATCTCGCCGCCCACGGGACGCACGAGCCGGACAACCCGTTGTTCTCCTCCGTGCGGCTCGCGGACGGTGCCCTGTACGCGCACGAGCTGGACGGCGCGAACCTGCGGGGGGCCGTGGTCGTCCTCTCGGCGTGCGAGGTGGGCCGGTCCTCGTCGCGCGTGGGCGGGGAGCCGCTGGGGCTGACGAGCGTCCTGCTGCGGCTCGGCGCCCGCGCGGTCGTCGCGGCGGTCGCGCCGCTGCGTGACGACGTCGCGGCCCGGGTGGTGCACCGGCTGCACGTCGGGCTGCGGGAAGGCCGGGACCCCGCCTCCGCCCTGGCGCACGCCGTCGGGCCGGAGCCCGAGCCGGTACCGCTCGTCTGCTTCGGGCCCCTGTGACGCGTGCCTCCCTGCTCGGCGTACCGTTCCGCCGTCGTCGTCGTGTAAGGTTCTCGGGTAACCCAAGACCGCCGGTCGTCAGATGCTGCCCGGAGATTGCTCCGAACGGTTGAAGACCGAAGTCCCGCGAAGAGCGGGGGCCTGCGCAGGTGACACGACGACGAACCACAGCCCTGCTGTGTGCTCCGAGCCCCGTGCGCCTGCGCCGGGGCTCGTTCTCTTTCCCGGGGTGACCGGTGGCTCCACCACCGGAAGGATTGCCATGGCGAGGCCGGACAAGGCAGCCGCCGTCGCGGAGATCGCGGACAAGCTCCGTGAGACCAACGCGGCCGTGCTGACCGAGTACCGCGGGCTCACCGTCACGCAGCTCCAGGAGCTGCGGCGGTCGCTGCGCGGCAACGCAACCTACGCCGTGGTGAAGAACACGCTGACCACGATCGCGGCCAAGGAGGCGGGTGTCGAGGGTCTCGACGCCGACCTCAAGGGCCCCTCTGCGATCGCGTTCGTGACCGGGGACCCGGTCGAGGCCGCCAAGGGCCTGCGTGACTTCGCCAAGGCGAACCCTGCACTGGTCATCAAGGGCGGTGTCCTCGACGGGAACCCGCTGACCGCTGCGGAGATCACGAAGCTCGCGGACCTCGAGTCCCGCGAGGTTCTCCTGGCCAAGGTGGCTGGTGGGCTGAAGGCCACGCTGACGCGTGCTGCCTACGCCTTCTCCGCCAAGCCGACCCAGGTCGCCCGAGTCATCGATGCCCTGCGTCAGAAGCAGGACTCGGAGGGCGTCGCCGCCTGACCTGGCGGACGCCCTGACACCCCCAACCCCTGCTTCTGGCGGGCCGTCCGGCCTGCGAAGCGCTGATTGAAAGGAACGCCACATCATGGCGAAGCTCAGCACCGACGAGCTCCTGTCCGCCTTCGAGGAGCTCACCCTCATCGAGCTCTCCGAGTTCGTGAAGGCCTTCGAGGAGAAGTTCGACGTCACCGCCGCCGCTCCGGTCGCCGTGGCTGCCGCGGGCGCCCCCGCCGGTGGCGGCGAGGCCGAGGCCGCCGAGGAGCAGACCGAGTTCGACGTCATCCTCGAGTCGGCCGGCGACAAGAAGATCCAGGTCATCAAGGAGGTGCGCGCGCTCACGTCCCTCGGTCTCAAGGAGGCCAAGGACCTGGTCGACGGCGCGCCGAAGCCGGTCGTCGAGGGCGTCGACAAGGACGCCGCGGAGAAGGCCAAGGAGGCGCTCGAGGGCGCCGGCGCCACCGTCACCCTCAAGTGAGCGTCGCGGCCTGAGCCGCACTCACGGTGACGCGCGGCGACCCCGGTCGTCGCGTCCCGCCGCACGAAGGCCCGTCCCCTCCGGGGGCGGGCCTTCGTCGTGCTCCCGTGAGGGACCTGTGAGGGGCCGGGGGAGTGTGAGCAACGGCTCCGCCGTGGAGGTGGCGACGGGGGCGGACCGGCGGTAACGTCGGCAGGTACCGTTTCTTGGGCGGCATATGGCGGCCACCGAGACAACGTCCTCACGACCCACGAAGCCGAGGACGTCTGCTCGCGCGCCCACGCGGGTGGACTTGCTCCACGGTTTCGGTTACGCTAGCGCTTTGCGCTCGCCTGTGCCCAGACGCCCCTCCCGCCGATGACGTCCCGCTCGCTGAGACCACCGTGGTCACCCTCGGATGGCTCGTGGAGCGGTCCCTCTCGCCGCGGCTCGGCGCCCCGTCGCAGGACCGAGCGTACAGCGTGCCATCGAACTGCAGGGAAGGACCCCTCTTGGCTGCCTCGCGCACCCCTTCTGCTCCGTCCGCCGACGCTATCGCGAACCGCACCGCCTCCCGCCGCGTCTCCTTCGCCCGAATCCACGAGCCGCTCCAGGCGCCCGACCTGCTCGGGCTCCAGGTCGAGAGCTTCGACTGGCTCCTGGGGAACGAGTCCTGGCAGGCCCGGGTCGAGGCCGCGGTCGAGGCCGGTCGTCACGACGTCCCGGACGCCTCCGGGCTGGAGGAGATCTTCGAGGAGATCTCCCCGATCGAGGACTTCGGCCAGTCGATGTCCCTCTCCTTCTCCAACCACCGCTTCGAGCCGCCGAAGTACACGGTGGACGAGTGCAAGGAGAAGGACTTCACGTACGCGGCGCCGCTGTTCGTCACGGCCGAGTTCGTCAACTACACCACCGGTGAGATCAAGAGCCAGACGGTGTTCATGGGCGACTTCCCGCTCATGACCGACCGCGGCACGTTCGTCATCAACGGCACCGAGCGCGTCGTCGTCTCGCAGCTCGTCCGTTCCCCGGGCGTCTACTTCGAGCGGACGCCGGACAAGACGAGCGACAAGGACGTCTACTCGGCGAAGATCATCCCGTCGCGCGGTGCGTGGCTCGAGTTCGAGATCGACAAGCGCGACGCCGTCGGCGTGCGTGTCGACCGCAAGCGCAAGCAGCCCGTCACCGTGCTGCTCAAGGCCCTGGGCCTCACCGAGTCGGAGATCCGCGAGGAGTTCGCGGACTTCCCGACGATCCTCGACACGCTCGAGAAGGACCACGTCCACACCCAGGACGAGGCCCTGGTCGACCTGTACCGCAAGATCCGTCCGGGCGAGCCGCCGACGGTCGAGGCGGGCCGCGCCCTCGTCGAGAACTTCTACTTCAACCCCAAGCGCTACGACCTGGCGAAGGTCGGCCGCTACAAGATGAACAAGAAGGTCGGCGTCTCGGCCGAGCTCAGCGAGAGCACGCTGTCGGTGACCGACGTGGTCGCCACCATCAAGTACCTCGCTGCGCTGCACGCCGACAAGAGCAGCATCGACGGCACCCGCGACGGCGAGCCGTACGAGGTGCGCGTCGAGACCGACGACATCGACCACTTCGGCAACCGCCGCATCCGGGCCGTGGGCGAGCTCATCCAGAACCAGGTGCGCACGGGTCTGTCCCGCATGGAGCGCGTGGTCCGCGAGCGCATGACGACGCAGGACGTCGAGGCGATCACCCCGCAGACGCTGATCAACATCCGCCCCGTGGTGGCGTCGATCCGCGAGTTCTTCGGCACCTCGCAGCTCTCGCAGTTCATGGACCAGAACAACCCGCTCGCCGGTCTGACGCACAAGCGGCGTCTCTCCGCGCTGGGTCCGGGTGGTCTGTCCCGCGACCGCGCCGGCATGGAGGTCCGCGACGTCCACCCGTCGCACTACGGCCGCATGTGCCCGATCGAGACCCCCGAGGGCCCGAACATCGGTCTGATCGGCTCGCTGGCGTCGTTCGGTCGCATCAACCCGTTCGGCTTCATCGAGACCCCGTACCGCAAGGTCGTCGCCGGCCGCGTCACGGACGAGGTCGTCTACCTCACCGCCGACGACGAGGACCGTCACGTCATCGCCCAGGCGAACACGACCCTCAACGAGGACGGCTCCTTCGCGCTCGACCGCGTCCTGGTCCGGACGAAGGGCGGCGAGACGGACGACGTCCTCGCCTCCGACGTCGACTACATGGACGTGTCCCCGCGCCAGATGGTGTCCGTGGCGACCGCGCTCATCCCGTTCCTGGAGCACGACGACGCCAACCGCGCCCTCATGGGTGCCAACATGCAGCGTCAGGCCGTGCCGCTGGTGCGTTCCGAGGCGCCGCTGGTCGGTACCGGCATGGAGCGCCGTGCCGCCGTCGACGCCGGCGACGTGATCGTCGCGTCGAAGCCCGGTGTGGTCACGCAGGTCTCGGCCGACCTCATCACGGTCGCCAACGACGACGCGACCACCACGACGTACCGCGTGGCGAAGTTCCGCCGCTCGAACCAGGGCACGAGCTACAACCAGCGCGTGCTGGTCGACGCCGGTCAGCGGGTCGAGGTGGGCTCGGTGCTCGCCGACGGTCCGGCGACCGACGAGGGTGACCTCGCGCTCGGCCGCAACCTGCTCGTGGCGTTCATGTCGTGGGAGGGCCACAACTACGAGGACGCGATCATCCTGTCGCAGCGCCTCGTGGAGGACGACGTGCTGTCCTCGATCCACATCGAGGAGCACGAGGTCGACGCGCGCGACACCAAGCTGGGCCCCGAGGAGATCACGCGGGACATCCCGAACGTCTCCGAGGACGTCCTGGCCGACCTCGACGAGCGCGGCATCATCCGCATCGGCGCCGAGGTCGGTGCCGGTGACGTGCTGGTCGGCAAGGTGACCCCGAAGGGTGAGACCGAGCTGACCCCGGAGGAGCGCCTGCTGCGCGCCATCTTCGGTGAGAAGGCCCGCGAGGTCCGCGACACCTCTCTCAAGGTGCCGCACGGCGAGTCCGGGACGGTCATCGGTGTGCGCGAGTTCAACCGGGAGGACGGCGACGAGCTGCCCGCCGGCGTGAACCAGCTCGTGCGGGTCTACATCGCCAACCGCCGCAAGATCACGGTCGGCGACAAGCTGGCCGGCCGTCACGGCAACAAGGGCGTCATCTCCAAGATCCTGCCGCAGGAGGACATGCCGTTCCTTCCCGACGGCACCCCCGTGGACATCGTGCTCAACCCGCTCGGTGTGCCCGGCCGGATGAACGTCGGTCAGGTGCTGGAGACCCACCTCGGGTGGGTCGCCAGCCGTGGGTGGGACGTCGAGCTCGCCGAGGGCGACGACCTCCAGTGGCGCGAGAAGCTGCCGGAGCACGCCAAGCGCTCGGAGCCGGGTGTCCCGGTGGCGACGCCGGTGTTCGACGGCCTGGAGGAGGACGCCCTGCGCGGCCTGATCTCCACGACGTTGCCGAACCGCGACGGCGACCGCATGGTCGGCCTCGACGGCAAGGCGCCGCTCTTCGACGGCCGCTCCGGCGAGCCGTTCCCGGACCCGGTCGCGGTCGGCTACATGTACATCCTCAAGCTGCACCACCTGGTCGACGACAAGATCCACGCCCGGTCGACCGGTCCGTACTCGATGATCACCCAGCAGCCGCTCGGTGGTAAGGCGCAGTTCGGTGGTCAGCGGTTCGGCGAGATGGAGGTGTGGGCGCTCGAGGCGTACGGAGCGGCGTACACGCTCCAGGAGCTGCTCACGATCAAGTCCGACGACATCCCCGGCCGCGTCAAGGTGTACGAGGCGATCGTCAAGGGCGAGAACATCCCCGACTCGGGCATCCCGGAGTCCTTCAAGGTGCTCCTCAAGGAGATGCAGTCGCTCTGCCTGAACGTCGAGGTGCTCTCGAGCGACGGCTCCCAGATCGAGATGAAGGAGTCGGACGACGAGGTGTACCGCGCCGCGGAGGAGCTCGGCATCGACCTCTCGCGCCGGCCGAACTCCGCCACCACGGTCGACGAGATCTGATCCCAGCGACGAGCTGACTTAGACCACATCTGCTGCATCAGGAAGTAGGACATCTTGCTCGACGTCAACGTCTTCGACGAGCTGCGTATCGGTCTGGCCAGGGCCGACGACATCCGTGCCTGGTCGCACGGCGAGGTGAAGAAGCCCGAGACCATCAACTACCGCACCCTCAAGCCGGAGAAGGACGGGCTCTTCTGCGAGAAGATCTTCGGCCCCACCCGTGACTGGGAGTGCTACTGCGGCAAGTACAAGCGGGTGCGCTTCAAGGGCATCATCTGCGAGCGCTGCGGTGTCGAGGTCACCCGCTCCAAGGTCCGCCGTGAGCGCATGGGCCACATCGAGCTCGCCGCCCCGGTGACGCACATCTGGTTCTTCAAGGGTGTGCCGTCCCGCCTGGGCTACCTGCTCGACCTCGCGCCCAAGGACCTGGAGAAGGTCATCTACTTCGCGGCCTACATGATCACGTGGGTCGACGACGAGGCGCGCCAGGAAGACCTCCCCAACCTCCAGAACGAGATCGACCTGGAGAAGAAGGAGATCACCGACCGGCGCGACAACGACATCAACGCCCGCGCCCAGAAGCTCGAGGCCGACCTGGCCGAGCTCGAGGCCGAGGGTGCCAAGGCCGACGCGCGCCGCAAGGTCCGCGACTCGGCCGAGCGCGAGATGGCGCAGCTGCGCAAGCGCTCGGACGCCGAGCTCGACCGCCTGGAGCAGGTCTGGGACCGGTTCAAGAACCTCAAGGTCGCCGACCTCGAGGGCGACGAGATGCTGTACCGCCAGCTCGTCGACCGGTACGGCACGTACTTCGAGGGCTCGATGGGCGCCGCGGCGATCCAGAAGCGCCTCGAGAGCTTCGACCTGGAGGCCGAGGCGGAGACGCTCCGTGAGCTCATCCGCACCGGCAAGGGCCAGCGCAAGACCCGTGCCCTGAAGCGGCTCAAGGTCGTCAACGCGTTCCTGACGACGACGAACTCGCCGTCGGCCATGGTGCTCGACGCCGTGCCGGTCATCCCGCCGGACCTGCGCCCGATGGTGCAGCTCGACGGTGGCCGCTTCGCGACGTCCGACCTCAACGACCTGTACCGCCGCGTCATCAACCGCAACAACCGCCTCAAGCGGCTGCTCGACCTCGGCGCGCCGGAGATCATCGTCAACAACGAGAAGCGGATGCTGCAGGAGGCCGTCGACTCGCTGTTCGACAACGGCCGCCGCGGTCGTCCGGTCACCGGGCCGGGCAACCGTCCGCTGAAGTCGATCTCCGACATGCTCAAGGGCAAGCAGGGCCGGTTCCGCCAGAACCTGCTGGGCAAGCGCGTCGACTACTCGGGCCGCTCGGTCATCGTGGTCGGTCCGCAGCTCAAGCTGCACCAGTGCGGTCTGCCCAAGCAGATGGCGCTCGAGCTGTTCAAGCCGTTCGTCATGAAGCGGCTCGTGGAGCTCAACCACGCCCAGAACATCAAGTCGGCCAAGCGCATGGTCGAGCGCACCCGTCCCGTCGTGTGGGACGTGCTCGAGGAGGTCATCACCGAGCACCCGGTGCTCCTCAACCGTGCACCCACGCTGCACCGTCTGGGCATCCAGGCCTTCGAGCCGCAGCTCGTCGAGGGCAAGGCGATCCACCTGCACCCGCTCGTGTGCGGCGCGTTCAACGCCGACTTCGACGGTGACCAGATGGCCGTCCACCTGCCCCTGAGCGCGGAGGCGCAGGCCGAGGCCCGCATCCTCATGCTCTCGAGCAACAACATCCTCAAGCCGTCGGACGGCCGTCCGGTCACCATGCCCTCCCAGGACATGATCATCGGTCTGCACCACCTCACGGCGGACCGCCCCGGGGCGAAGGGCGAGGGCCGTGTGTTCTCGTCCCAGGCCGAGGCGATCATGGCGTTCGACCGGGGTCAGCTCGACATCAACGCCACGATCAAGGTGCGGATGTCGGACCTCGTGCCGCCGCTGCGCGGCTTCGAGGCCCCGGAGGGCTGGGAGCCCGGGCAGACGCTGCTGTTCGAGACGACCCTCGGGCGCACGCTCTTCAACGAGGCGCTGCCCGTCGACTACCCGTTCCAGAACGAGATCGTCGGCAAGAAGGAGCTCTCGGCGATCGTCAACGACCTGGCGGAGCGCTACCCGAAGGTCGACGTGGCGACGGCGCTCGACGCGCTGAAGGACGCCGGCTACCGGTGGGCCACCCGCTCGGGCGTCACGATCTCGATCACCGACGTCGCGATGCCGGCGGAGAAGGACGAGATCCTCGACGAGCACGAGGCGCGCGCGCTCAAGGTGCAGGGCCAGTACGAGAAGGGCCTGATCACCGACGACGAGCGGCGTCAGGAGCTCATCGAGATCTGGACCCAGGCGACCGACAAGATCGCCGCCGTCATGCGCCACCACCTCGAGAACGACGAGCGGAACACCCTGTACCGCATGGTCTCCTCGGGTGCCCGTGGTAACTGGATGCAGGTGCGTCAGATCGCCGGTATGCGCGGCCTCGTGGCGAACCCGAAGGGCGAGATCATCCCGCGCCCGATCAAGTCCAACTACCGTGAGGGCCTGTCCGTCCTCGAGTACTTCATCGCCTCCCACGGTGCCCGCAAGGGCCTCGCGGACACGGCGCTGCGTACCGCGGACTCGGGCTACCTGACCCGACGGCTGGTCGACGTCTCGCAGGACGTCATCATCCGCGAGGAGGACTGCGGCACGGAGCGAGGTCTGCCCCTGCCGGTGGCCGAGCGGATCGGCGACCAGCTGCTGCCGCACCCCCGTGTCGAGACCTCGATCTACTCGCGGACCTTCGCCACGGACGTCGTGGCGGAGGACGGCACGGTCATCGCCGAGGCCGGCTCCGACGCGGGCGACATCATCATCGGCAAGGTGCTCGACGCCGGGATCGAGGAGGTCAAGGTCCGTTCGGTCCTGACCTGCGAGTCCCGCGTCGGTACCTGCGCGAAGTGCTACGGCCGGTCGCTGGCCACGGGCAAGCTCGTGGACATCGGCGAGGCCGTGGGCATCATCGCGGCACAGTCGATCGGTGAGCCGGGCACGCAGCTGACGATGCGTACCTTCCACACCGGTGGTGTCGCCTCCGCGGAGGACATCACGCAGGGTCTGCCGCGTGTCACCGAGCTCTTCGAGGCCCGTACCCCGAAGGGTGAGGCGCCCATCGCGGAGTACACCGGTCGGGTCACGATCGAGGACACCGAGCGCACGCGTCACCTCGTGCTCACGCCGGACGACGGCGGCGAGGAGATCCGCTACCCCGTCACCAAGCGTGCGCGCCTGCTGATCGCGGACGGCGACCACGTCGCCGTCGGGACCCAGATGGTCCAGGGTGCGGTCGACCCCAAGAAGGTCCTGCGCATCCTCGGCCCCCGGGCCACGCAGAAGCAGCTCGTGGACGCCGTGCAGGACACGTACCGCTCGCAGGGCGTGGACATCCACGACAAGCACATCGAGGTCATCGTGCGGCAGATGCTGCGTCGCGTGACCGTGCTGGACGCCGGGGACGCCGCGCTGCTGCCGGGTGAGCTCGCCGAGCGCACCCGCTTCGAGGACGCGAACCGCAAGGCCGTGGCGGAGGGTGGCCAGCCGGCTGCCGGCCGTCCGGAGCTGATGGGTATCACGAAGGCCTCGCTCGCCACCGACTCGTGGCTCTCGGCCGCCTCCTTCCAGGAGACGACCCGGGTGCTCACCGAGGCGGCGATGAGCGGTCGTCGGGACCCGCTGCTGGGCCTCAAGGAGAACGTCATCATCGGTAAGCTCATCCCCGCCGGCACGGGTCTGCCCCGCTACCGGAACATCGAGGTGGAGCCGACCGAGCAGGCCAAGGCGGAGCTCTACCCGAGCTTCGGCTACGACGAGATCGACTTCCCGACCCTGGGCATGGGTTCGGGCGAGGCGATCCCGCTGGAGGACCTGGACTTCGGCGACTTCCGCTGATTCCTGTGCGGCGCGGGGAGGCCCGCTGTCGTTCCGGTCGCGTTCACGCGCCCCTGGGGGCGCTCCACTTCGGGAATGCGCACGACCGGAACGACGGCAGGCCTCCCCGCGCCGTCGTCGTTCTCTCCTGAGGGTCGCGGGGACGACGGCGCAGGCCGCTCGGGTGCATCGGTGCGGGTCGGGGGCGGTCGCCGGGCGGGGCGACCGACGTCACAGCAGGGCCGTCGTCTCGCCCTTTGACCCCGCTTGTTTCCGCGGGTAGCCTAGGAAGCCGTGCCCGTGCCGTCGCGCCGTGCATCCCGCTGGTCGTCCGAGCGTTGCTTCCGAGCATCGCTCGGGAGAGCCGCCGGAGGCGCCGCCGATGCGTGCACGAGCATCCCGGATGACTGCTCGGACCGTTCGTGAGGACGGGGGAGCGGACCCGGGCCATCGAGCCGGTGGTAAGTGGCGTTGCGGTCCGTGAGGATCGCGGGTGCCGCCTGCGATCGGCACGCACAAGCCAGACAGACCACCGTCGAGGGCCACGAGGCCCTCGTGAGCTCGAGAGACGACGGAGACGTAGTGCCTACGATCCAGCAGCTCGTCCGCAAGGGCCGGACCTCGAAGGCCGGGAAGTCCAAGACCCCGGCCCTCAAGGGTTCCCCCCAGCGGCGCGGCGTGTGCACCCGTGTGTACACCACCACCCCCAAGAAGCCGAACTCGGCGCTCCGCAAGGTCGCGCGTGTGAAGCTCTCCTCCGGCATCGAGGTCACGGCCTACATCCCCGGTGTCGGCCACAACCTCCAGGAGCACTCGATCGTGCTCGTGCGCGGCGGCCGTGTGAAGGACCTTCCCGGTGTCCGCTACAAGATCGTGCGCGGCGCGCTCGACACCCAGGGTGTCAAGGGCCGTCAGCAGGCGCGTTCCCGGTACGGCGCGAAGAAGGAGAAGGCCTGATGCCTCGCAAGGGTCCGGCCCCCAAGCGGCCGCTCATCGTCGACCCCGTCTACGGGTCGCCCGTCGTCACGCAGCTGATCAACAAGGTCCTGCTCGACGGCAAGAAGTCCACCGCCGAGTCGATCGTCTACGGCGCCCTCGAGGGTGTCCGCGACAAGACCGACCAGGACCCGGTCGTCGTCCTCAAGCGTGCGCTCGAGAACGTCCGTCCGGCCCTCGAGGTCCGCTCCCGCCGTGTCGGTGGTGCGACCTACCAGGTTCCGGTCGAGGTCCGTCCCTCGCGGTCGACCACGCTCGCGCTGCGCTGGCTCACCGACTTCTCGCGCGCCCGTCGTGAGAAGACGATGACCGAGCGGCTCATGAACGAGATCCTCGACGCCTCGAACGGCCTCGGTGCCGCGGTCAAGCGCCGCGAGGACATGCACAAGATGGCCGAGTCCAACAAGGCCTTCGCGCACTACCGCTGGTGATGCGCACGGACGACCTCGGGAGCTCCCCGGGGTCGTCCGCGGATCTGGAGCCGGCAGAGGCCGGGTCTCCGCACCGGTTCCCGACGTCCCACTGACCCGAGGGGTAAGACACCGTGGCACTCGACGTGCTGACCGACCTGAAGAAGGTCCGCAACATCGGCATCATGGCCCACATCGATGCCGGCAAGACCACCACCACCGAGCGCATCCTGTACTACACGGGTGTCAACTACAAGATCGGTGAGACGCACGACGGTGCGTCGACGATGGACTGGATGGAGCAGGAGCAGGAGCGCGGCATCACGATCACGTCCGCCGCGACGACCTGCTACTGGGGCGACAACCAGATCAACATCATCGACACCCCGGGGCACGTGGACTTCACCGTCGAGGTGGAGCGCTCGCTCCGTGTCCTCGACGGTGCCGTCGCCGTGTTCGACGGCAAGGAGGGCGTCGAGCCCCAGTCGGAGACCGTGTGGCGCCAGGCCGACAAGTACGACGTGCCGCGCATCTGCTTCGTCAACAAGATGGACAAGCTCGGTGCCGACTTCTACTTCACGGTCAAGACGATCGTCGAGCGCCTCAAGGCGAAGCCGCTGGTCATCCAGCTGCCGATCGGTGCCGAGAACGACTTCACCGGCGTCGTCGACCTGCTGCAGATGAAGGCGCTGGTCTGGCACGGCGAGACCAAGCTCGGCGAGACCTACGACGTCGAGGAGATCCCCGCCGACCTCCAGGCCAAGGCCGAGGAGTACCGCAACGAGCTCATCGAGGCCGTCGCGGAGTCGGACGAGGAGCTGCTCGAGAAGTACCTCGGCGGCGAAGAGCTGACGATCGACGAGATCAAGGGCGGCATCCGCAAGCTCGTCGTCAACTCCGAGGCCTTCCCGGTCCTCTGCGGCTCGGCGTTCAAGAACAAGGGCGTGCAGCCCATGCTCGACGCCGTGATCGACTACCTGCCCTCGCCGCTCGACGTCCCGCCCGTCCAGGGTCACGACGCCAAGGACGAGGAGAAGATCATCGAGCGTCACTCCGACGCCTCGGAGCCCTTCTCCGCGCTGGCGTTCAAGGTCGCCTCGCACCCGTTCTTCGGCAAGCTCACCTACGTCCGGGTGTACTCGGGCAAGGTCGAGCAGGGCGCCCAGGTCTACAACACGACCAAGGGCAAGAAGGAGCGCATCGGGAAGCTCTTCCAGATGCACTCCAACAAGGAGAACCCGGTCCCCGAGGCACAGGCCGGCCACATCTACGCGTTCATCGGGCTCAAGGACACCACCACCGGTGACACCCTGAGCGCGTCGGACTCCCAGGTCATCCTCGAGTCGATGACCTTCCCGGAGCCGGTGATCGACGTGGCCATCGAGCCGAAGACCAAGGCGGACCAGGAGAAGCTCTCCACGGCGATCCAGAAGCTCGCCGAGGAGGACCCGACGTTCCGCGTCAAGCTGGACGAGGAGACCGGCCAGACCGTCATCGGCGGAATGGGCGAGCTCCACCTCGACATCCTCGTCGACCGCATGAAGCGGGAGTTCAAGGTCGAGGCCAACGTCGGCAAGCCGCAGGTCGCGTACCGCGAGACGATCCGTCGCAAGGCGGAGAAGATCGACTACACGCACAAGAAGCAGACCGGTGGCTCGGGTCAGTTCGCGAAGGTCCAGGTGACCTTCGAGCCGCTGGAGACCACGGAGGGCGAGCTCTACGAGTTCGCCAACGCGGTCACCGGTGGACGGATCCCGCGTGAGTACATCCCGTCGGTGGACGCCGGTATCCAGGCGGCCATGCAGCAGGGTGTGCTGGCCGGCTTCCCGGTGGTCGGCGTCAAGGCCACGCTCCTCGACGGTGCGTACCACGACGTCGACTCCTCGGAGATGGCGTTCAAGATCGCCGGCTCCATGGTGTTCAAGGAGGGCGTCCGCCGTGCCGACCCGGTGCTGCTGGAGCCCCTCATGGCTGTCGAGGTGCGGACGCCCGAGGAGTACATGGGCGACGTCATCGGCGACATCAACTCGCGGCGTGGACTGATCCAGTCCATGGAGGATGCCACGGGCGTCAAGGTCGTGCGCGCCCAGGTACCGTTGAGCGAGATGTTCGGGTACATCGGGGACCTGCGTTCCAAGACGCAGGGCCGCGCCGTGTACTCGATGCAGTTCGACAGCTACGGCGAGGTTCCCAAGGCCGTGGCTGACGAGATCATCAAGAAGACCCGGGGCGAGTGAGTCCCCACAGGTCGAACACCTGCACAACCATCAACCTGTAGGAAACCGCAACGCCCCGAGGGTTAGGCTTGATCGGCCGACACTCGCAACGTTCGGAACATCTACCCAAGTCCCAGGAGGACCCCAGTGGCTAAGGCCAAGTTCGAGCGGACCAAGCCGCACGTCAACATCGGCACCATCGGTCACGTCGACCACGGTAAGACGACGCTGACGGCCGCGATCTCGAAGACGCTCGCCGAGACGTACCCCGACCTCCCGTCGAACACGCTGAAGAACTTCGACGAGATCGACGCCGCGCCGGAGGAGAAGCAGCGCGGTATCACGATCAACATCGCGCACATCGAGTACGAGACGCCGAACCGTCACTACGCTCACGTGGACGCGCCGGGTCACGCCGACTACATCAAGAACATGATCACCGGTGCGGCGCAGATGGACGGCGCCATCCTGGTGGTCGCCGCGACGGACGGCCCGATGGCCCAGACGCGCGAGCACGTCCTCCTGGCCCGCCAGGTCGGCGTCCCCTACCTGCTCGTGGCGCTGAACAAGTCCGACATGGTCGAGGACGAGGAGCTCCTCGAGCTCGTCGAGATGGAGGTCCGCGAGCTGCTGTCGTCGCAGGAGTTCGACGGCGACAACGCTCCGGTCGTGCGCGTCTCCGGCCTCAAGGCCCTCGAGGGTGACCCCGAGTGGACCAAGAAGGTCCTGGAGCTCATGGAGGCCGTGGACGAGAACGTCCCCGAGCCCGTCCGCGAGCTCGACAAGCCGTTCCTCATGCCGATCGAGGACGTCTTCACGATCACCGGTCGTGGCACGGTCGTCACCGGCAAGGTGGCGCGTGGCACGCTCGACATCAACTCCGAGGTCGAGATCGTCGGTATCCGTTCGCCGCAGAAGACCACGGTCACCGGTATCGAGACGTTCCACAAGCAGATGGACCAGGCGCAGGCCGGCGACAACACCGGTCTCCTGCTGCGTGGTCTCAAGCGCGAGGACGTCGAGCGCGGTCAGGTCGTCGTGAAGCCGGGTTCGATCACCCCGCACACGAACTTCGAGGCGCAGGTCTACATCCTGGGCAAGGACGAGGGTGGCCGCCACAACCCGTTCTACTCGAACTACCGTCCGCAGTTCTACTTCCGGACCACGGACGTCACCGGCGTCATCACGCTGCCCGAGGGCACCGAGATGGTCATGCCCGGCGACAACACCGACATGTCGGTCGAGCTGATCCAGCCGATCGCCATGGAGGAGGGCCTCGGCTTCGCCATCCGTGAGGGTGGCCGCACGGTCGGCTCCGGCCGTGTCACCAAGATCATCAAGTGATCTGCTGATCGCTCGATGATCCTGGGGAGCTGAGCTCCACCGGTTCTCTGCCCGAGGCCCGGACCCCCTGCGGGGCCGGGCCTCGGGTGCGTCCGGGGTCACACCCGGAACGACTTGGCCTCCTGCCTCTTCGTATGGCAAGATGGTCAAGTTGCCTGTCACGGGCGCGTTCTTTCTCGTGTCGAACAGTGTGTAGCACCGCGGTGCACGCCCCGGCCTTCTGGCCGCCGGCGGCGCCTGGAGCGGCCCCTCCTTCGAGGGGTTCGTGGGGATGCCTGCTGTCGATACGCGGAACGCCCCACGAGACACACGTCTCGACAGGCTGGACATACGTCGTGGTCCGCGCAGCGGTCCACAATCAACGGCCCCGCCGCCGATCAGGTGTGCGCTCGAGCATGTCGCACTAGCGACACGCCCGAGCGCGGGGGTCGGACAGTAGCGGTTCGAGAGAGAGAGTCAGACGACGCCATGGCGGGACAGAAGATCCGCATCCGGCTCAAGTCCTACGACCACGAGGTCATCGACAGCTCGGCGCGCAAGATCGTCGACACGGTGACGCGCGCTGGTGCGACGGTCGTGGGTCCGGTGCCGCTGCCGACGGAGAAGAACGTCTTCACCGTCATCCGGTCGCCTCACAAGTACAAGGACAGCCGTGAGCACTTCGAGATGCGCACGCACAAGCGCCTGATCGACATCATCGATCCCACGCCGAAGGCGGTCGACTCGCTCATGCGCATCGACCTGCCGGCTGACGTGAACATCGAGATCAAGCTCTGAGGCTGGAAGAGATCATGACCAACCAGCAGAAGAACATGACCGCGGTGCTCGGCACCAAGCTCGGCATGACGCAGACCTGGGACGACGCGGGCAAGCTCGTTCCCGTCACCGTCGTCGCCGTCCCCACGAACGTGGTGACGCAGGTCCGTGCCGCGGAGTCCGACGGCTACGCGGCCGTCCAGCTCGCCGCCGGGCAGATCGACCCGCGCAAGGTCACGAAGCCGCTCAAGGGCCACTTCGAGAAGGCCGGCGTCACGCCGCGCCGTCACGTCGTCGAGGTCCGTACCGACAACGCCGGTGAGTACACGACCGGCCAGGAGATCACCGCCGAGGCCTTCGAGGCCGGCGTCGTGGTCGACGTCGTCGGAACCACCAAGGGCAAGGGCACCGCCGGTGTGATGAAGCGTCACGGCTTCTCCGGCGTGGGCGCCTCGCACGGTGCGCACCGCAACCACCGCAAGCCGGGTTCGATCGGCGGCGCCTCCACGCCCTCGCGCGTGTTCAAGGGCATGCGGATGGCCGGTCGCATGGGCCACGCCCGCAAGACCGTCCAGAACCTGACCGTCCACGCGGTCGACGCGGAGAAGGGCCTGCTGCTCGTCAAGGGCGCGGTCCCGGGCCCCAAGGGCGGCATCGTCCTCGTCCGTACCGCCGCGAAGGGAGCCTGAGACAGATGGCTAACCTGAACGTCGACGTGCTCGACGCCACCGGCAAGAAGTCCGGCACCGCCGAGCTGCCCGCCGAGGTCTTCGACGTCGCCACGAACGTCCCGCTGATCCACCAGGTGGTCGTCGCCCAGCGTGCCGCGGCGCGCCAGGGCACGGCATCCACCAAGACCCGCGGCGAGGTCCGCGGCGGTGGCCGCAAGCCGTACAAGCAGAAGGGCACCGGTCGCGCCCGTCAGGGTTCGACCCGCGCCCCGCAGTTCGCCGGCGGTGGCACGGTCCACGGGCCGCAGCCGCGCAGCTACGACCAGCGGACCCCGAAGAAGATGAAGGCGGCCGCCCTGCGCGGCGCGCTGTCGGACCGCGCTCGCGCCGGTCGTGTGCACGTGGTGTCGGGCTTCGGCATCGACGGCGTGCCCTCGACCAAGACGGCCGTCAGCACGCTCGCCACGCTGACCGACCGCCGGCACGTGCTGGTCGTCACCGAGCGTTCGGACGAGCTGACCATCAAGTCGCTCCGCAACGTCGAGCAGGTCCACCTGCTGACGGCGGACCAGCTCAACACCTACGACGTGCTCGTCTCCGACGACGTCGTCTTCACCTCGGGCGCGCTCGACGCGTTCCTGGCGGGCCCGTCCACGGGCAAGTCGGTGAAGGCCGTCGCTTCCGAGTCCGAGGCCGAGGCTGCGTCCGAGAAGGAGGCCACCAAGTGACCGCCGTGACGAAGGACCCGCGCGACATCCTGATCGCGCCGGTCGTCTCCGAGAAGTCCTACAACCTCCTCGACGAGGGCAAGTACACCTTCGTCGTGGACCCGGACGCCAACAAGACCGAGATCAAGATCGCGGTCGAGCAGGTCTTCGGTGTCAAGGTCGCCTCGGTGAACACGATCAACCGCAAGGGCAAGACGCGTCGTACGCGTTACGGCCTGGGCAAGCGCAAGGACACGAAGCGTGCGATCGTCACCCTCCGCGAGGGTTCGATCGACATCTTCGGCGGTCCGGTCGGCTGAGCCGGACGAGAGCAGATCGAGGACAACTTCCATGGGAATCCGTAAGCACAAGCCGACGACGCCCGGCCGCCGTGGCTCGAGCGTTGCCGACTTCGTCGAGATCACGCGCTCCGCGCCGGAGAAGTCGCTGGTTCGTCCGCTGTCGAAGACCGGCGGCCGCAACAACTCCGGCCGGATCACGACCCGCCACAAGGGTGGTGGCCACAAGCGCGCCTACCGAGTGATCGACTTCCGTCGTCACGACAAGGACGGCGTGCCGGCCAAGGTCGCGCACATCGAGTACGACCCGAACCGCACGGCGCGCATCGCGCTGCTGCACTACGCGGACGGCACGAAGCGCTACATCGTGGCGCCGAACAAGCTGTCGCAGGGCGACACCGTCGAGGCCGGTCCCGGCGCCGACATCAAGCCCGGCAACAACCTGCCGCTGCGCAACATCCCGACGGGTACGGTCATCCACGCCGTCGAGCTCCGCCCTGGTGGCGGCGCGAAGATCGCCCGTTCAGCGGGCGCCTCCGTGCAGCTCGTCGCGAAGGACGGCCCGTACGCCCAGCTGCGCATGCCGTCCGGCGAGATCCGCAACGTCGACCTCCGCTGCCGCGGCACGGTCGGCGAGGTCGGGAACGCCGAGCAGTCGAACATCAACTGGGGCAAGGCCGGCCGCAACCGGTGGAAGGGCATCCGCCCGACCGTCCGCGGTGTCGTCATGAACCCGGTCGACCACCCCCACGGTGGTGGTGAGGGCAAGACCTCCGGTGGTCGCCACCCGGTCAGCCCGTGGGGCCAGCCCGAGGGCCGGACCCGCCGCCCGAACAAGTCGAGCGATCGGATGATCGTCCGCCGTCGCCGCACCGGCAAGAAGCGCTGATAGGAGCCTGACAGATGCCTCGTAGCCTGAAGAAGGGCCCCTTCGTCGACGACCACCTCCAGAAGAAGGTGGACGCGCAGAACGAGAAGGGGACCAAGAACGTCATCAAGACCTGGTCCCGCCGGTCGGTCATCACGCCCGACTTCCTCGGCCACACCTTCGCCGTGCACGACGGGCGCAAGCACACCCCGGTCTTCGTGACCGAGGCCATGGTGGGCCACAAGCTCGGCGAGTTCGCTCCCACGCGGACCTTCCGCGGCCACGTGAAGGACGACAAGAAGGGCCGCCGCCGCTGAGCGGCGCGACCCTGACGGTCTGAGAAAAGGAAGCAGGACAGCAATGGAAGCCAAGGCGCAGGCGCGGTTCGTCCGTGTCACGCCCCAGAAGGCCCGGCGCGTCGTGGACCTCATCCGTGGCAAGCAGGCCGTCGAGGCCGTCGCGGTGCTGAAGTTCGCGCCGCAGGCCGCGAGCGAGCCGGTCCGCAAGGTCGTCGAGTCCGCTGTGGCGAATGCCCGGGTCAAGGCCGACCGCGCGAGCGAGCGCTTCGACGAGACCGAGTACGTGGTCTCCGAGGTGTACGTGGACGAGGGGCCGACGCTCAAGCGGTTCCGTCCGCGGGCGCAGGGGCGTGCGAGCCAGATCCTCAAGCGCACCAGCCACATCACCGTGGTCGTCGCACCGCGTGAGCAGAAGGAAGGGGCCCGATAGTGGGGCAGAAGATTCACCCGCACGGGTACCGCCTCGGCATCACCACCGACCACCGGTCGCGCTGGTTCGCCGACAGCACCAAGCCTGGTCAGCGGTACCGCGACTACGTCCGTGAGGACGTGGAGATCCGCAAGCTGATGAGCACGGGGCTCGAGCGCGCCGGCATCGCCAAGGTCGAGATCGAGCGCACCCGCGACCGCGTCCGCGTGGACATCCACACGGCGCGCCCCGGCATCGTCATCGGCCGGCGCGGCGCCGAGGCGGACCGCATCCGCGGTGAGCTCGAGAAGCTCACGGGCAAGCAGGTCCAGCTCAACATCCTCGAGGTCAAGAACGCGGAGATCGACGCCCAGCTCGTCGCGCAGGGCATCGCTGAGCAGCTGGCGAGCCGTGTCTCGTTCCGTCGTGCCATGCGCAAGGGCATCCAGTCCGCGCAGCGCGCCGGCGCGAAGGGCATCCGTGTGCAGGTCGCCGGTCGTCTCGGCGGCGCCGAGATGAGCCGGTCGGAGTTCTACCGCGAGGGGCGCGTGCCGCTGCACACCCTGCGCGCGAACATCGACTACGGCTTCTTCGAGGCCCGCACGACCTTCGGCCGGATCGGCGTGAAGGTCTGGATCTACAAGGGCGACATGACCGAGAAGGAGTTCGCCGCGCAGCAGGCGGCCGCCGGCCCGCGCCAGGGCCGTGGCGGAGCCCGCGGTGGCGAGCGCCGTGGCGGTCCCCGTCGCAACGACCGCAACGAGCGTCCGTCGCAGCCGAAGCAGCAGCCCGCTGCCGAGGCCCCCGCCGCGTCCGACGCGCCGGCCCCGGCCGAGCAGGCCGCGGCCCCCGAGTCCGGAACGGAGGCCTGAGTCATGCTGATCCCGCGCAGGCTCAAGCACCGCAAGCAGCACCACCCGAAGCGCTCCGGCATGGCCAAGGGTGGCACCACGATCTCGTTCGGCGACTACGGCATCCAGGCTCTCGAGCCCGCCTACGTCACCAACCGCCAGATCGAGGCTGCTCGTATCGCGATGACCCGCCACATCAAGCGTGGCGGCAAGGTCTGGATCAACATCTACCCGGACCGCCCGCTCACCAAGAAGCCGGCCGAGACCCGCATGGGTTCCGGTAAGGGTTCGCCCGAGTGGTGGGTCGCCAACGTCAAGCCCGGCCGCATCGTCTTCGAGCTGGCCGGAGTCCCGGAGGAGCTTGCTCGCGAGGCGCTGCGCCGCGCGATGCACAAGCTCCCGATGAAGTGCCGTTTCGTGGTGCGCGAAGGTGGTGCGAACTGATGGCAATCGGTACCCAGGGCCTTGCCCCGGCCGACCTCGACGGCTTCGATGACGAGACTCTCGTCGCGAAGCTCAAGGAGCAGAAGCAGGAGCTCTTCAACCTGCGCTTTCAGGCCGCCACCGGCCAGCTCGAGTCGCACGGCCGCCTCAAGGCGGTCAAGCGTGACATCGCACGGATCTACACGGTCCTGCGTGAGCGCGAGCTCGGCATCCGTACGGCCCCGAGCGTGAGTGAGTGAGGCACTGATGAGCGAGAACACCGAGACGGTGACCACCGAGGAGCGGGCAACCCGCAAGGTGCGCCGCGGCTACGTCGTCAGCGACAAGATGGAGAAGACCATCGTCGTCGAGGTCGAGGACCGTGTGAAGCACCCCCTCTACGGCAAGGTCATGCGCCGTACCAACAAGGTCAAGGTGCACGACGAGCAGAACACCGCCGGCATCGGCGACCTGGTCGTCATCATGGAGACCCGCCCGCTGTCCGCGACCAAGCGGTGGCGCCTGGTGGAGATCCTCGAGAAGGCCAAGTAAGACAGTCCTTCCCGGTGGGGGCGCGGTGTGACACACGTATGCGCCGGGTCCCCACCACAGCAACTATCCGTTCGGCAAGGCTCGCCCGGGAAAGCCCGGGCCGAGAACCGGCTCGACGACAGGAGATCAATCGATGATCCAGCAGGAGTCGCGACTGCGGGTCGCCGACAACACGGGTGCCAAGGAGATTCTCTGCATCCGCGTTCTCGGTGGATCCGGACGTCGCTACGCCGGTATCGGCGACACCATCGTCGCCACCGTCAAGGACGCGATCCCGGGCGGCAACGTGAAGAAGGGCGACGTGGTCAAGGCCGTCATCGTCCGGACCGTCAAGGAGCGCCGTCGTCCCGACGGTTCCTACATCAAGTTCGACGAGAACGCCGCCGTCATCCTCAAGACCGACGGCGAGCCGCGCGGTACGCGCATCTTCGGCCCGGTCGGGCGCGAGCTGCGCGACAAGCGGTTCATGAAGATCATCTCGTTGGCCCCGGAGGTGCTCTGACCATGGCGAAGATCAAGAAGGGCGACCAGGTCCAGGTGATCTCTGGTCGCGACAAGGGACTGACGGGCCGTGTGCTGGAGGTGCTCACCGACAGCGACCGCGTCGTCGTCGAGGGCGTCCAGCGCGTGACCAAGCACGTGAAGGCCGGCCAGACGTCGCGTGGTACCCGCACGGGTGGCATCGAGACCGTCGAGGCGCCGATCCACGTCTCCAACGTGATGCTGGTCGACCCCGAGAGCAAGAAGCCGACCCGCGTCGGGTTCCGCCTCGAGGAGGTCGAGCAGGACGGTCGCACCCGTACGGTGCGCGTCCGCTACGCCAAGCGTTCCGGGAAGGACATCTGATGACCGAGACGACTCTCGACGAGGCGCTGGTGGCCCCGGCCACGCCGCGTCTCAAGCAGAAGTACCGCGAGGAGATCCTTGCCGCGCTCCAGGAGGAGTTCGGTCACTCGAACCTCCACCAGGTCGCCGGTCTGACCAAGATCGTCGTCAACATGGGTGTCGGGGACGCGGCCAAGGACTCGAAGCTGATCGAGGGTGCGATCCGCGACCTGACCGCGATCACGGGTCAGAAGCCGCAGATCAACCGTGCGAAGAAGTCCATCGCGCAGTTCAAGCTGCGTGAGGGGATGCCGATCGGTGCGCATGTCACGCTGCGTGGCGACCGCATGTGGGAGTTCCTCGACCGGCTGCTGTCGATCGCGCTGCCGCGCATCCGCGACTTCCGCGGTCTGAGCCCGAAGCAGTTCGACGGGCACGGCAACTACACGTTCGGTCTCACGGAGCAGTCGATGTTCCACGAGATCGACCAGGACAAGATCGACCGGGTCCGCGGTATGGACATCACGGTCGTGACCACGGCGACGACCGACGACGAGGGCCGCTCCCTGCTGCGCCGTCTCGGTTTCCCTTTCAAGGAGAGCTGACATGGCGAAGAAGGCCCTGATCAACAAGGCGAACGCCAAGCCGAAGTTCGCCGTGCGCGCCTACACCCGGTGCCAGCGGTGCGGTCGTCCGCACTCGGTCTACCGCAAGTTCGGCCTGTGCCGGATCTGCCTGCGGGAGATGGCCCACCGTGGTGAGCTCCCCGGCGTCACCAAGAGCAGCTGGTAAAACAACTACGCCGTAGGTCCGTGCGGCGCTCCGAGGAGCGCCGCACGGATACCCCGGCGAGGAAGGGCTGGAGCCCGATATGACTATGACCGACCCGATCGCAGACATGCTGACGCGTCTGCGCAACGCGAACTCGGCGCACCACGACACGGTCACGATGCCGTTCTCGAAGCTGAAGTCGCGGATCGCGGACATCCTGCAGGCCGAGGGTTACATCACCGGCTGGACCGTCGAGGACGCGAAGGTGGGCAAGGACCTCACCATCAACCTCAAGTACGGCCCGAGCCGCGAGCGCGCCCTGACGGGCGTGCGCCGTGTGTCGAAGCCCGGCCTGCGTGTCTACGCGAAGTCCACCAATCTGCCCAAGGTCCTCGGCGGCCTCGGCGTGGCCATCCTGTCCACCTCTTCCGGCCTCCTGACCGACCGTCAGGCGCAGGACAAGGGTGTGGGCGGCGAAGTCCTCGCCTACGTCTGGTAATCGGAAAGGAGAGACGCCAATGTCTCGAATCGGCAAGCTCCCCGTTCCGGTCCCGGCCGGCGTGGACGTCACCATCAGCGGAGCACTCGTGACGGTGAAGGGCCCCAAGGGGTCCCTCGAGCACACGGTGCCCGCCCCCATCACGGTCGAGCAGGAGGACGGCACCCTCAAGGTCGCCCGTCCCGACGAAGAGCGTGAGTCCCGTGCCCTGCACGGCCTCACCCGCACCCTGCTGGCCAACATGATCACCGGCGTGACCAACGGCTACGAGAAGAAGCTCGAGATCGTCGGCACCGGGTACCGCGTGACCGCCAAGGGCAGCGACCTCGAGTTCGCCCTCGGCTTTTCGCACCCGGTGAAGGTCAGCGCCCCCGAGGGCATCACCTTCGCGGTCGAGAGCCCGACGAAGTTCTCGGTGTCCGGCATCGACAAGCAGCAGGTGGGCGAGGTCTCGGCGAACATCCGCAAGATCCGCAAGCCCGAGCCCTACAAGGGCAAGGGTGTGCGCTACGCCGACGAGGTCGTCCGTCGCAAGGTCGGAAAGGCTGGTAAGTGATGGCTCTCAAGGTTCTGGGCAAGGGCAAGAGCGTCGCTCGTCAGCGCCGTCACCTTCGCCTGCGCAAGAAGATCAAGGGCACCGCAGCGCGTCCGCGCCTCGTCGTGACCCGTTCGTCCCGCCACATGGTGGCCCAGGTCGTCGACGACACGGTCGGCAAGACCGTGGCCTCGGCCTCGACGCTCGAGGCCGACCTGCGCGCCTCGAACGACGACAAGACCGCCAAGGCCCGCAAGGTCGGCGAGCTCGTCGCCGAGCGTGCCAAGGCCGCCGGGATCGACGCCGTGGTCTTCGACCGCGGCGGCAACAAGTACCACGGTCGGGTGGCTGCGGTCGCCGACGGCGCCCGCGAAGGCGGTCTGGCGCTGTGATGACGACCACGCTCGCACGGAAGATGAGGATCCTCTGATGGCTGCAGGGCAGCGCACCACCGGCGCCCCCCAGGGCGCCAACGAGTCCAAGAACGACGGTCGCCGCTCCAACCGGCGCGACGACCGCCGCAACAACCCCCGCGACGACAAGAACGCCTTCGTCGAGCGCGTGGTGTCGATCAACCGCGTCTCCAAGGTCGTCAAGGGTGGTCGTCGCTTCAGCTTCACCGCCCTGGTGGTCGTGGGCGACGCCGACGGGACCGTCGGTGTCGGCTACGGCAAGGCCAAGGAGGTGCCGTCGGCGATCGCCAAGGGTGTCGAGGAGGCGAAGAAGAACTTCTTCCGCGTCCCGCGCATCCAGGGCACCATCCCGCACCCCATCCAGGGTGAGGAGGCGGCCGGCGTCGTGTTCCTGCGCCCGGCCTCCCCGGGTACCGGTGTGATCGCCGGCGGTCCGGTGCGTGCCGTGCTGGAGTGCGCCGGCATCCACGACGTGCTGAGCAAGTCGCTCGGCTCGTCGAACGCGATCAACATCGTCCGCGCCACCGTCGCGGCCCTCAAGGGCCTCGAGGAGCCGGCCGCCGTGGCCGCGCGTCGTGGTCTCCCGCTCGAGCACGTGGCTCCGGCCCCGCTGCTGCGGGCGCAGGCCGCCGGCCTCGCCGCGAAGGGCGACAAGAAGGCCGACGAGAAGGTGGGTGCGTGATGGCTCGCCTGAAGGTCACCCAGGTCAAGTCCGCCATCGGCGGCAAGCAGAACCAGCGTGACACGCTGCGGACCCTCGGCCTCAAGCGGATCGGCGACACCGCCGTGAAGGAGGACCGCCCGGAGATCCGTGGCATGGTCACCACGGTGGCGCATCTCGTCACCGTCGAGGAGGTCGAGTGATCATGGCCGACAGCACCGACAAGAAGGCGGCCCAGCCGCTGAAGGTCCACCACCTGCGTCCGGCTGCCGGCGCCAAGAAGGCCAAGACCCGTGTGGGTCGAGGCGAGGCGTCGAAGGGTAAGACGGCGGGCCGCGGTACCAAGGGTACGAAGGCTCGTTACCAGGTGCCCGCGGGCTTCGAGGGGGGGCAGGTTCCCCTGCACATGCGCCTGCCGAAGTTGCGCGGCTTCAAGAACCCGTTCCGCGTCGAGTACCAGGTCGTGAACCTGGACAAGCTCGCCGCGCTGTACCCGGAGGGTGGCTCCGTCACCGTCGAGGGCCTCGTCGCCAAGGGCGCGGTCCGCTCGGGTCAGCCGGTGAAGGTGCTCGGCACGGGCGACGTCACCGTGAAGCTCGAGATCGCCGTCGACGCGGTCTCGGCGTCCGCCAAGGAGAAGATCCTGGCTGCCGGTGGCTCCGTCTCGGAGGACTGAGAGCTGACGAAGGGCCGGTGGCGCACGTGCGCCACCGGCCCTCCGTGCTGTCCCGGGCGGGTGACGACCGTCCACGGACCACCAGTCGGGGAGACCGGATTCGGGCGATCTGCTAGTTTCGTTCGACGCACGTGGCCCAGGTCACCTCCCGAGGCACGTAGAATCCGTCACGGTCCGCACTGCACGCGGCGCGCGCGGTGACCGTCGGGAACCGGCCGGACCACGACCGAGTCGGTGCGTCGACGCCGCGGCAACGTCCGCGACGGCGACGTGCCACACCTCGCCGGACTCCGGCGACACGACACCCCGCCGCGGCGGGTCAGGAGGATAGGTGCTCAGCGCATTCGGCCGGGCTTTCCGGACACCGGACCTGCGGCGCAAGCTGCTGTTCACGATCGCCATCATGGCGCTCTTCCGCGTGGGGTCGTTCATCCCGACCCCGGGCGTCGACTATGCCAACGTGCAGCAGTGCGTCGCGACGCTCGAGGGGGAGACCTCCCTGCTGGGCCTGGTCAACACCTTCAGCGGTGGCGCGCTCCTGCAGCTGTCGATCTTCGCCCTCGGGATCATGCCGTACATCACGGCGAGCATCATCACGCAGCTGCTGCGCGTGGTGATCCCGCGGTTCGAGGCGCTCCACAAGGAGGGGCAGTCCGGCCAGGCGAAGCTGACGCAGTACACCCGCTACCTGACGATCGCGCTCGCCATCCTGCAGTCGACGACGATCGTCACGACGGCGCGCACCGGGCTGCTGTTCCCGGGCTGCCAGCTCGACGTCGTCGTGAACGACAGCTTCCTGACGGCCGCGCTCATGGTCGTGACGATGACCGCCGGTACCGGCCTGGTCATGTGGATGGGCGAGCTCATCACGGAGAAGGGCATCGGCAACGGCATGTCGCTGCTGATCTTCACGTCGATCGTCGCGAGCTTCCCGACCGCCCTGTGGTCGATCGCCGGTGGCGCCAACGGGCCGCTGAACTTCATCATCATGATCCTGGTCATCGTCCTCGTCATCGGGATGGTCGTCTACGTCGAGCAGTCGCAGCGACGGATCCCGGTGCAGTACGCCAAGCGCATGGTCGGACGGCGGATGTACGGCGGGACGAGCACCTACATCCCGATCAAGATCAACATGTCCGGCGTGATCCCGGTGATCTTCGCGGCCTCGATCCTCGCGATCCCCGCGCTCCTCGCCCAGTTCGGCGACCAGAGCGCCGACTGGGTCATCTGGATCTCCAACAACATCGCTCAGCAGGACCAGGCGCTGTACATCGTGCTGTACGTCCTGATGATCGTCTTCTTCGCGTTCTTCTACACGTCGATCACGTTCAACCCGGACGAGGTCGCGGACAACATGAAGAAGTACGGGGGCTTCATCCCCGGCATCCGCGCGGGCCGGCCCACGGCCGAGTACCTCGACTTCGTGATCACCCGGATCACGTCGGCAGGTGCGCTCTATCTCGCCATCATCGCGCTCATCCCGACGCTGGTGCTGGTGTTCCTGGGAGCTGCGACGAACATCCCGTTCGGCGGCACGTCGATCCTCATCATCGTCGGCGTCGGCCTCGAGTTCGTGAAGCAGGTCAACTCCCAGCTCCAGCAGCGACACTACGAAGGGTTCCTCCGTTGACCGAGACGACCACCCCGACCACCCGACGCGAGCTCCACGGCGCCCCCGGCGACGAGGGACGCGTGACGCGTCTGGTGATCATGGGCCCGCAGGGGGCCGGCAAGGGTACCCAGGCGGCCCGCCTCGCGGAGATCTTCGCGATCCCCGCGATCTCGACCGGCGACATCTTCCGCGCGAACATCGCCGGGGGCACGGAGCTGGGCAAGCTGGCCCAGGAGTACTCGTCCCAGGGGGAGCTCGTCCCCGACGAGGTGACGGACTCCATGGTGCGTGACCGCCTCGCCGAGGAGGACGTGCACGGCGGTTTCCTGCTCGACGGGTACCCGCGCAACGCGCACCAGGTCGAGGCGCTGGACGGGATCCTGAGCGACCTGGGCTGGGAGCTGGACGGTGTCATCGAGCTGACGGCCGACCGGGACGAGCTGCTCGAGCGGATCGCCAAGCGCGCGGAGGTCGAGGGCCGGGAGGACGACACCCCCGCGGCCATCGAGCGTCGGCTGGACATCTACGACGCGGAGACGGCGCCGCTCACCGCGGCCTACGCCGAGCGGGGCATCCTCGCCCGGGTCGACGGCCTCGGCGAGATCTCCGAGGTCACCGACCGCATCGTCGCCGCCCTCGCTCAGCAGCTCGGCTGAGCCGGCGTGTTCCGTTCGCGCCCGCGGATCGAGCTCAAGAACCTCGACCAGGTACGTCTCATGCGACGTGCCGGGCTGGTCGTGGCGAAGGCACTCGCCGCGGTGCGGACGGCTGCTCGACCGGGCATGACGACGGGTGACCTGGACGCCGTCGCCGCCGCCGTGATCACCGCGGCCGGCGCGGAGCCCTCCTTCCTGGGGTACCACGGGTTCCCGGCGTCGATCTGCACCTCGGTGAACGAGGAGGTCGTCCACGGCATCCCGGGCCGGCGGGTGCTCACATCGGGCGACCTCGTCTCCGTTGACTGCGGCGCGGTCGTGGAGGGTTGGCACGGCGACTCGGCGCTCTCCTTCGTCCTGGGGGAGCGGGGTGCGGTGGACGTCGACGGCGCCCCGGGCGTCGCGGACGTGGCCGCTCAGGGGCTTGTGCGGGCCACCCGGACCGCGATGTGGGCAGGCATCGCCGCGCTCGCCGAAGGCCGTCGTGTCGGTGACGTCGGGGTGGCCGTCGAGGCCTCCGTCGACCTGTCCGCCGAGCTCCTCGGGACCGAGCTCGGTCTCGTCGAGGAGTACACGGGCCACGGCATCGGCACGGCCATGCACCAGCCGCCCGACGTGCTGAACTTCGCCGCCACCGACCGGGGGCCGCGGTTGCGTCCGGGCATGTGCCTGGCCGTGGAGCCGATGGTCACGCTCGGTGGTGCGAGGACCGACGTGCTGCAGGACGGCTGGACCGTGGTCACCGCCGACGGTTCGCGGGCCGCGCACTGGGAGCACACGGTCGCGGTCCTCGACGGGGGAGTGGCGGTGCTGACGGCCCAGGACCTCGGTGCGGAGGGCCTCGAGCCCTTCGGCGTGCGACCCCTTCCCCTGTGACGGACGTCAACGGGCACCGTGGTTGCCCTCAGCGAGGTATGGAGTAGGATGGTCTGTCGGGTGTAGTCCGTTCGATCGTGCCCGTCCTGAGCCCGAGGTGCCCGGTGCAGACCTGGTCCTCGCGGTGACGGGCGACGGCCTGGCCAGCGGAAGCACGCGATCCACGTTCCCGACGTCCTGTTGTGGTGCCGCCACGGCTGGTCGAGGGTGCGCGGCAGCAGTCCGTCGAGAGACACAGACGAGAGTTAGCGGAGGACATGGCAAAGAAGGACGGTGTCATCGAGATCGAGGGCAGCGTGGTCGAGGCCCTGCCGAACGCGATGTTCCGCGTGGAGCTGGCCAACGGGCACAAGGTTCTCGCACACATCTCGGGCAAGATGCGGCAGCACTACATCCGGATCCTCCCCGAGGACCGGGTCGTGGTGGAGCTCAGCCCGTACGACCTGTCCCGTGGCCGGATCGTCTACCGCTACAAGTAGTCGTCATCCCCCCACCCGATCTACATCGCCGCCTGTGCGGTCGGCCTCGCGGCTCGGCCAGGGAGGCGGCGGAGGAACACTGATGAAGGTCAAGCCGAGCGTCAAGAAGATCTGCGACAAGTGCAAGGTGATTCGCCGGCACGGTCGCGTCATGGTGATCTGCGAGAACCAGCGCCACAAGCAGCGCCAGGGCTGATCGCCGCAGCATGACTCCGTGGCCGTCCTGAGGGACGCGCCACGCACAGCGCACCAGCACGAACCCGACCGTCTCACGAGGCGGCGGGGGAACCTCCGGTCCAGGGGCCGGGGCCCGCGGTCATCGCGGGAGGCCGGTGCGGGAGACCTCTGGAGAGCAGTACAGGAGCCGAGAGGCACATGGCACGTCTTGTCGGCGTCGACCTCCCCCGCGAGAAGCGGATCGTGGTCGCGCTCACCTACATCTACGGCGTCGGTCGTACCCGCGCCGAGCAGACCGTCGCAGCGACGGGGATCTCCCCGGACGCTCGCGTGAAGGAGCTCGCTGACACCGAGCTCGTCGCGCTGCGCGACTACCTCGAGGGGAACTACCAGATCGAGGGTGACCTCCGTCGCGAGGTCGCTGCCGACATCCGCCGCAAGGTGGAGATCGGTACCTACCAGGGTCTGCGCCACCGTCGCGGACTGCCGGTGCGCGGTCAGCGCACCAAGACCAACGCGCGCACCCGCAAGGGCAAGAAGCGCACCGTCGCGGGCAAGAAGAAGGCCCGCTGACGTCAGCAGTCCGTGGAGCGGGTCAGCACCGCTGACCTCCGCCCCGGTCCGACGACCTCGTACCAGGAGAACTTTCACCTATGCCTCCCAAGACCCGCGCCGGCTCCGGTCCGCGCAAGCCCCGCCGCAAGGACAAGAAGAACGTCCCGCTCGGCCAGGCGCACATCAAGAGCACCTTCAACAACACGATCGTGTCGATCACCGACCCGTCGGGTGCCGTCATCTCGTGGGCGTCCGCCGGCCACGTCGGCTTCAAGGGCTCCCGCAAGTCCACGCCGTACGCCGCGCAGCTCGCTGCGGAGTCGGCGGCCCGTCGCGCCCAGGAGCACGGCGTCAAGAAGGTCGACGTCTTCGTCAAGGGCCCGGGCTCCGGTCGTGAGACCGCGATCCGCTCCCTGCAGGCGACCGGCCTCGAGGTCGGCTCGATCCAGGACGTGACGCCGCAGGCGCACAACGGCTGCCGCCCCCCGAAGCGTCGCCGCGTCTGACTGTCTGATGCCGTCCGGACCGCCGGCTCGGGCGGGACGAGGACCGAGAGGTGCTCGCCCGCCCGCACCGGGTCCGGACGGCAACCTGCCCGGGCGGGTGGACCGAGTCCCGCCCGGGACCGCGCCAGACCGCGGATGCGTGATGCGTCATATAGCGGACGCACACTGAAAGGACCAACACAGTGCTCATCGCACAGCGCCCCACACTGACCGAAGAGGTCATCTCGGAGTACCGCTCGCGCTTCTCCGTCGAGCCGCTCGAGCCTGGCTTCGGCTACACGCTCGGCAACTCGCTGCGTCGCACGCTGCTGTCGTCCATCCCGGGCGCGGCGGTCACCTCCATCCGCATCGACGGTGTGCTCCACGAGTTCACCACCGTGCCGGGTGCGAAGGAGGACGTCACCGAGATCATCCTCAACATCAAGAACCTCGTCGTCTCCTCGGAGAACGACGAGCCGGTCGTGATGTACCTGCGCAAGCAGGGCGCCGGTGCGGCGACCGCAGCGGACATCGTGCCGCCTGCGGGTGTCGAGGTGCACAACCCCGACCTGCACATCGCCACGCTCAACGACGAGGGCAAGCTCGAGATCGAGCTCACCGTCGAGCGTGGACGTGGCTATGTGTCCGCCGCCCAGAACAAGGCGCTGGACGCCGAGATCGGTCGGATCCCCGTGGACTCGATCTACTCGCCCGTCCTGAAGGTCACCTACAAGGTCGAGGCGACCCGTGTCGAGCAGCGCACGGACTTCGACAAGCTGATCGTCGACGTCGAGACCAAGCAGGCCATCGCACCGCGTGACGCGCTCGCGTCGGCCGGCAAGACTCTCGTCGAGCTGTTCGGTCTCGCCCGGGAGCTCAACGTCGAGGCGGAGGGCATCGAGATCGGTCCGTCGCCCACGGACACCGCGCTGGCCGCGGACCTGGCACTGCCGATCGAAGAGCTCAACCTCACCATCCGGTCGTACAACTGCCTCAAGCGCGAGGGCATCCACCAGGTCGGTGAGCTGGTCGCGCGCAGCGAGGCGGACCTGCTCGACATCCGCAACTTCGGTGCGAAGTCGATCAACGAGGTCAAGGAGAAGCTGGCCGAGCTCGGCCTCGCGCTCAAGGACTCGCCGCTCGACTTCGACCCCTCCGGCGCGCAGTACTTCGGCGGCGGGGACGACGAGACCTCGTACAGCGACGAGCAGTCGTACTGACGCACCGCGCCCGCAGCGGCCCCGCTCGACATGACGGGGCCGCGCGGCGCGGTACCACCCTCAAGGAGAACCAGAAATGCCTACCCCCACCAAGGGTCCGCGGCTCGGTGGCAGCCCGGCTCACGAGCGCCTGATCCTCGCGAACCTGGCGACGGCGCTCTTCGAGCACGGTCGCATCACCACGACCGAGACGAAGGCCAAGCGTCTGCGTCCGACCGCCGAGCGTCTCATCACGCTTGCCAAGCGGGGCGACCTGCACGCCCGCCGTCGGGTCCTGACCGTCGTGCGTGACAAGTCCGTCGTGCACACGCTGTTCACCGAGATCGCCCCGGCCATGGCCGAGCGCAACGGTGGCTACACGCGCATCACGAAGGTCGGCAACCGCAAGGGCGACAACGCCCCCATGGCGGTCATCGAGCTCGTGACCGAGCCGGTCAGCCCCAAGCAGGCAGTCGTCGCGGAGGCCACGAAGACCGCCGAGAAGTCGGCGAAGGACGAGAAGCCGGCCAAGGACGAGAAGGCTGCCGAGGCGCCGGTCGAGTCGACCGAGACCGAGGCCCCGGCCGAGGAGAAGAAGGAGGACTGAGTCCTCTCTCCGCCTGATCCGCGAGGGCCCCGCACCACCTGAGGTGGTGCGGGGCCCTCGTCGTCCCTACCGTGGTGGCATGCTCCCCGTGGTGCTGCTGCACGGCTCCCGGACCTCGTGCACCATGTGGCGGCGCCAGGCCCGGGCGCTGCGGGCCGCCGGCATCCCGACGGCCGCTCCCGACCAGCCCGGCCACGGTGCCCGGCGCGGCGAGCGGTTCACCCTCGACGAGGCGGTGGAGACGGTGCGTGCCGCGGTGGCGGACGTCGGCGGCCGGGCCCTGGTGGTGGGCCTCTCGCTCGGCGGCTATGTCGCGATCGAGCACCGCGCCCGCTTCCCCGAGCAGTCCGCGGGGCTCGTAGCCGCGTCCTGCAGCACCAGCACGGACGTGCCCCTGCGTGGAGGCTGGCTGCGGCTCGCCCGCTGGATCGAGCGCTGGCCGGACTCCGGAGCGCGCCTCAACGAGGCCTTCGTCCGTGGGCTGCTCGACACGGAGTCCGGTCAGGACCTCGCGGCGGGAGGCTTCGCTCTCGACGTCATGGCGGACGTCCTCAGCGAGGTGGGCCGGATCGACACCCGTGCGGCCCTGCGGGCCACGGACAGCCCGGTGCGGCTCGTGAACGGGCAGTGGGACCACTTCCGCGGTCAGGAGCGCTCGATGCTCGCCGCGGCCCGCGCAGGGGGAGCCGAGGCGCGTCTCGTCGTGGTGCCGCACGCACGTCACCTCGTGAGCCTCGACCAGCCGGTCGCCTTCAGCCGAGCGGTCCTGGAGGCGCACGCCGAGATGGACGCCCAGGAGAGCGCGCGCGACGCCGCCGGGTGGCAGGGCCTCAGTCCACGAGCAGGTCCCACGCCCGCGCGCCGCCCACCAGTGCGGCCGAGTTCGGCACCACCACCACGTCGTCCCCGAGCCGCTCGAGGGCCGACGGCGTGATCCGGCGCGCGTTGCCGCCACCCAGGTAGAGGCGGTCCCACCAGAACACCGGCCGGAGCCCCTCGACGACGGCGACCACGCGGCGCGACCACAGGCCGTCGCCCAGGCGACGTCGCTCGGGCTCGCCGACGTAGGCGTCGTACGTGGTGCCGCGGCGCACCGGTGCCCGCGACCACTCGAGGTGCGGGGCGAGCCGGCCGCCGTCGAACAGCGCCGAGCCCAGACCTGTCCCGAGCGTCAGGACGAGCTCGACGCCGGACGACGCGATCACCCCGGCGCCGTGGACCTCGGCGTCGTTGAGGACCAGGGTGGGCATCGCGAGCCGGTCGCCCAGCGCCGCCCGCACGTCGAAGCTGCGCCAGGCCGCCACGAGCTCGGGGACGACTCGGGAGCGGGGCCCGGAGCGGGTGACGTAGTGCGGCGTGTGCACGACGACGCCGTGCCGCACCATGCCGGGCATCCCGAGCGTCAGCCGATCGGCGGGCGGCAGGTCCGCAGCGATCCCGGCCACGGTGTCGACGAGCAGCGCGGGCGGGAGCGGGTACGGCGTCGGGACACGGACGGGTGCGGCGTGGGCGGTGCCGGCCGAGTCGAGGACGTTCGCCTTGATGCCGCCGCCACCGCAGTCCACCGCGAGGGTCATGAGATCGGCCACCGGTCCATCATCCGGTCAGAATGGTCCGGTGAGCACCTCGACACCCCCTGACGCCGCCGGCCCCCCGACATCGTCGCCGGAGACGGTGCCCGACGGCGGTACCGTCCGGGTGCGGCTCGACCTCGCCTACGCGGGGACGCACTTCGCCGGCTGGGCGACCCAGCCACGGCTGCGCACGGTGCAGGGCGTGCTCGAGGACGCCCTGGCGACGATCCTCCGGGTCGAGCCGCTCGGCCTGCCGCGCCCTCGCCTGACGGTCGCCGGCCGGACCGACGCGGGCGTGCACGCACGAGGTCAGGTGGCGCACGTCGACCTTCCCGTCGCGCGGTGGGAGACGTTGCCCGGCCGGTCAGACCGGTCACCCGGGCGGGCCCTGGTCGACCGGCTGGCGGGCGTGCTGCCGCCCGACGTCGTCGTGCACGGAGCGTCTCCCGCGCCCGCCGGGTTCGACGCGCGCTTCTCCGCGGCCGGGCGGACCTACCGCTACCGCGTCGCCGACGACCACGCCCTGCGCGACCCGTTGGCGCGCGAGTGGGTGCTGTGGCATCGCCGCGAGCTCGACGTCGCGGCCATGCACGCCGCCGTGCAGCCGCTCGTCGGCCTGCACGACTTCGCCGCCTACTGCAAGCCACGGGAGGGCGCGACGACGATCCGTGAGCTGACGCGCTTCGACTGGTCGCGTCCCACGACCGGGGCGGACGCCGGGCTCGTCGTCGCCGTCGTCGAGGCGGACGCCTTCTGCCACTCGATGGTGCGCGCGCTCGTGGGGATGTCCATGGCGGTCGGGGAGGGCCGCCGCCGGCCGGACGACCCGGAGCAGGTGCTGGCCGGGGGGAGCCGGTCGGCGGCCGCGGCGGTCGCACCGGCGCGCGGGCTCACGCTCGAGCGCGTGGACTACCCACCCGACGAGGAGCTCGCCGCGCGCGCCGCGCGCATCCGGGCGCGACGCTCGCCCGACGACCTGAGGTAGCGCTGGGTTCGGCGAGGTAGCGCTGGGGTAGCGCTCCGCGTGCGGTGCGGGACCACACACCCAGGCTCGGCCGTCCTTCCCGTGCTACCTCGCGGCTGGGTGCGCTACCTCGCCCGGTTGCTGCGGCTCACGGCTCCTCGACCCAGTGGACGGCGGCCTCCTCGGCGGTCGCCCCCGCGCCGTCGATCCCGGCGTCCGTCCCGTACACGTCGTTGTCGCGCGTGCCGTCGGCGTTCGGGTCGGCGTGGTCGTCCTCGACGAGGCGGCCCGCGCGGGAGGTGTCCGGCCGGTCCAGGGGGTCTTCCTCCCAGGTCTCGGGTTCTTCCTCGGCGAGGCGCCGGTCGAGCGGTTCGCCGTGCGTCTCCTCCCAGGACGTCTCGCCCCAGTGGTTGCGCCGCGGGCGTTCCGGCGGGGAGTAGCCCTCGTCCAGCGCGTCCTGGGTGCCCCGGTCGAGGAGGGTGTCCTCGGTGGGCAGCTGGTTGCCGTCGCCCTCGGTGACGAGCTCGGGGTCCGCACGGGTTCCTGGAGTGTCTTCCGTCATGCCTCCACGGTGCACCGGCTGCGCCGGGCCCGCGAGGTGACCGAGGTCGCTTTGACCGCTGCGAGAGCGTGCCGCTAGACTGAACAGTCGTTGTGCTATGCCCCGTCGTCCCGCGTCGTCTGCGTTCCCACCGTCAGACCTCGCAAGGCCAGGACGCCACCAGGGCCCCGCGCACGACATCTGACTCATCGGGCGCCGCTTCTCGCCCGACGACACCGACCATGAAAAAGGTTACGAACCGTGCGTACGTACACCCCGAAGCCCGGCGACATCCAGCGCGACTGGCACGTCGTCGACGCGACCGACGTCGTCCTGGGCCGCCTGGCCAGCCAGGTCGCCACGCTCCTGCGCGGGAAGCACAAGCCGACCTTCGCGCCGCACGTCGACGGCGGTGACTTCGTCATCGTCATCAACGCGGACAAGGTCGCCCTCTCCGGCAACAAGCGCGAGGACAAGCTCGCCTACCGCCACTCCGGTTACCCGGGCGGCCTCCGTTCCGTCAAGTATGGCGACCTCCTCGAGAACAACCCCGAGGAGGCCGTGGAGAAGGCCGTGCGCGGCATGCTCCCCAAGAACACGCTCGGGCGCGAGCAGATCAAGAAGCTCAAGGTCTACCGCGGTGCGGAGCACCCGCACGCGGCCCAGACGCCCCAGCCTTTCGAGATCACCCAGCTTTCGCAGCAGGCCTGAGCCGCTGCCCGATGCCGAGCGAAGGAAACACCGTGGCTGACACCACCGTCGACACCGAGCTGGACGAGAACACGCCCAGCAACTACACCACCGAGACCGCGGCCCCTGTGGCCAACGGCGGTCAGTCCGTCACTGCCCCGGGCCAGGCCCTGGGTCGCCGCAAGGAGGCCGTGGCGCGCGTGCGCCTCGTCCCCGGCACCGGCCAGTGGAAGATCAACGGTCGCACCCTCGAGGACTACTTCCCGAACAAGGTGCACCAGCAGCTGGTCAACGACCCGCTGAAGCTCGTCGAGGTCGAGGGGCGTTTCGACGTCATCGCCCGCATCACCGGCGGCGGCCCCTCGGGCCAGGCCGGTGCGCTGCGTCTGGGCATCTCCCGCGCCCTCAACGAGATCGACCGGGACGCGAACCGCGCGGCCCTGAAGAAGGCCGGCTTCCTCACGCGCGACCCCCGCGCCGTGGAGAGCAAGAAGGCCGGTCTCAAGAAGGCCCGCAAGGCTCCGCAGTACTCGAAGCGCTGATCCGTCGCTTCCGCGCACGGCCCCGTCGGTCCTCCGGCGGGGCCGTCCGCATGTCCGGACGCACTACGATCGTCCGAGCGCCCCACCCCCGAGAGGACAAGAACCGATGGCACGACTCTTCGGCACGGACGGCGTCCGTGGCCTGGCCAACCGCGACGTGACGGTCGAGCTCGCGCTCGACCTCGGCAGCGCCGCCGCCCATGTGCTGGGTTCGCGCACGGTGCCAGGGCACCGCCCGAAGGCGGTCGTCGGGCGGGACCCGCGCGCCTCGGGTGAGTTCCTCTCCGCCGCGGTCTCCGCGGGCCTGGCGGCCTCCGGCGTCGACGTCGTGGACCTCGGCGTGGTGCCGACCCCCGCGCTCGCCTACCTCGTGAGCGCGATGCACGCCGACCTCGGTGTCATGGTGTCCGCCTCGCACAACGCCATGCCCGACAACGGCATCAAGTTCTTCGCCCGCGGCGGGCTGAAGCTCGACGACAGCGTCGAGGACGAGATCGAGGCGGCGCTCGGCAACGGCTGGGAGCGGCCGACCGGTGCCGACGTCGGGCGCATGCGGACCGACACGGGCATCGCGGCCGAGCAGTACGTCGAGCACCTGACAGCCAGCATCGGCACGACGCCCGACCTCCGTCCGCTCGACGGCCTGCGGATCGCGGTGGACGCGGCCAACGGCGCGGCCAGCCACGTCGGGCCCGACGCGCTGCGGGCGGCGGGTGCCGACGTCGTCGTCATCAACGCCAGCCCCGACGGGCGCAACATCAACGAGAAGGCCGGTTCCACCCACCCCGAGCAGCTGCAGGCCGTCGTGGTGGCCGCCGAGGCCGACTTCGGGGTGGCGTTCGACGGCGACGCCGACCGGTGCCTCGCCGTCGACCACGGGGGCGTCCTGGTGGACGGTGACCAGATCCTCGGCATCCTCGCCAAGTCGCTGAAGGACGAGGGGCGGCTCGCGGGGGAGACGCTCGTGGTCACCGTCATGAGCAACCTGGGACTCCTCCTGGCCATGAAGGACGCCGGCATCACGACCGTCCAGACGGGCGTCGGCGACCGGTACGTGCTCGAGGAGATGCGGGCGCACGGCTACGGGCTGGGCGGTGAGCAGTCCGGACACATCATCCTCGCCGAGCACGCCACGACGGGCGACGGCGTGCTCACCGCCCTGCACCTCGCCGCGCGGGTCAAGGCCACCGGCAAGCGGCTCGCCGACCTCGCCACGGAGATTCCCCGGCTGCCGCAGACCCTCGTCAACGTCAAGGGCGTCGACAAGGCGCGCACGGACACGGACGAGGACCTGCGCGCGGCGGTCGAGAGCGCCGAGTCCCTGCTGGGCGAGACCGGGCGCGTGCTGCTGCGCCCGTCCGGCACGGAGCCTGTCGTGCGGGTCATGGTCGAGGCCGCGACCCAGACGCAGGCCGACGGTGTCGCGGAGTCGCTCGCCGGTGTCGTGCGGGAGCGGCTCGGCCTGTGAGCACGTGGTCCGGCGGGCCCGCGCGGGCCCTGGCGGACGCCGTGGGCGAGCTCCTCGACGTGGCCTTCGACCGCCGGGACGCTCCCGGCGTCCTCCCGGTCGTGCAGGCCGGCGACCCCGTGCTGCGCACCCCCGCCACGCCGTACGTCGGGCAGCTCGGCGACGAGCTCCCGCGGCTGCTGGAGGCGATGCACCGGACCATGCGGGCGGCGCCCGGCGTGGGTCTCGCCGCCCCGCAGGTCGGCATCGGGCTCGCCCTCGCCGTCTGCGAGGACGCCGGCCTGCCCGGTGACGAGCGAGAGCGCCTGCCGATGCCGTACCGCGTGCTGGTGAACCCCTGCTACGTCGCGGTGGAGGACGACGGCGGGGCCGGGGACGACAGCGCCTCCGCGTCGGCGCCCTCACGGGTCGCGTTCTTCGAGGGATGCCTGTCCGTGGCCGGCTGGCAGGCCGTCGTCGCGCGTCCCCGTCGCATCCGGCTCACCGGCCAGGACGAGACCGGCGCGCCGTTGGACGAGGTGCTGACAGGGTGGCCGGCGCGGATCGTGCAGCACGAGACGGACCACCTGCGCGGTGAGCTCTACCTCGACCGTGCCGAGACCCGTTCGCTGACCTCGAACGAGAACCTCGCCCGGTACTGGGGACGGTCGCCCGACCCGGCGCCGGCCGCGGAGCTGCTCGGCTTCCCGCTGCCCTGACCGCTCCGGGGTGCGCTGAACAGATGCTGTGAAGCGGGCGTGAACGTTCGACGCTCAGGGGCGGCCGGGGGATCTCCCTGATGTCCCGGGCTCCCACGCAGCCCTACCCTGGTACCCGTGGCACCGGACGGTGCCGACGCCGCCGCCGGCTCGTGTCGGCCGACGAACGAGGGACCGCGTGCCGGGAATCACCGCGATGCTGGACCAGGTGGAGGCCTGGATCCTCGAGATCGCCGCGTCCTTGTGGATCTATCCCGCGATGTTCGCCTCGGCGTTCATCGACGGGTTCTTCCCACCGGTCCCCAGCGAGTCCGTGCTCGTGACGCTCGTCATCTCGGCCCAGGCGACCGGGATGCCCTGGCTGTGGCTCATCATCCCCATCGCGGCGGTGGGTGCGTGGCTCGGCGACCAGACCGCCTACCTCCTGGGGCGCCGGTTCGGCACCGAGCGGCTGCTGTCGATGCGGAGCACACGAGGCCGCAAGACGGTGTCGTGGGCGCGCCGAGCGCTGGCCCGTCGCGGCGCCGTGTTCATCATCGCGGCGCGGTACATCCCCGTCGGCCGCGTGGCCGTGAACATGACCGCCGGGGCGCTCGGGTACCCGCAGCGGCGGTTCATGGCGTTCTCCGGCGTCGCCGCGGTGCTGTGGGCCGGCTACTCGACGCTCATCGGGATCGCCGCCGCCGAGGTGCTGGGGCACGACCCCCTGCTCGCGATGGTCGTGGGCGTCGTGGGCGGTGGCCTGCTCGGGCTCGTGGTCGACCGTGTCGTCCAGGCGTTCACCCCGCGCGAGGAGGTCCTGGAGGAGATGCGCCACCAGGTGCCGGTGGGTGCCCCGGCACGCGACGGCGACCGCGACGACGAACCCGCTGACGGACCTGCCGACCAGGGCGGCCACCGGCCGTCAGAGCTTGCGTAGCCGCACGCGCTGCACGGAGTGGTCCGAGCCCTTCGTCAGCACGAGTGTGGCGCGCCCGCGCGTGGGCAGGACGTTCTGCTCGAGGTTGGGCGCGTTGATCGACTCCCAGATGCTCAGCGCCCGCTGCGTGGCCTCGGCGTCGGACAGGTCGGCGTAGCGGCGGAAGTAGGACTCCGGCCGGCTGAACGCCGTCCGGCGCAGCTTGAGGAACCGGTCCACGTACCACTGGCGGATGTTGCGGGTCCGGGCGTCGACGTAGATCGAGAAGTCGAAGAAGTCGCTCACCGCCACCGTGGGGTCGGTGGCCGAGGTGGGGCGGGCGGGCTGGAGCACGTTGAGACCCTCGACGATAAGGACGTCCGGGCGGTGCACCACCGCCTCCTGGTCGGGCACGATGTCGTAGGACACGTGCGAGTACACGGGGGCGTAGACCTCGGGGTGGCCGGCCTTCACACGGGACAGGAATCGGACGAGCGCCCGGCGGTCGTACGACTCGGGGAACCCCTTGCGCTCGAGCAGGCCCCGGCGCTCCAGCTCGGCGTTGGGGTACAGGAACCCGTCGGTGGTGATGAGCTCGACGTGCGGTGTCTCAGGCCAGCGCGCCATCATCTCGCGCAGCACGCGCGCCGTCGTCGACTTGCCGACCGCGACCGACCCGGCGACGCCGATGACGTAGGGGGTGCGCGGCGGCTCCTCGCCCAGGAATGTCGACGTCGCCTGGTGCAGCCCGGCCGTGGCCGTGACGTAGAGGTTGAGGAGCCGGGACAGCGGTCGGTAGACGGCGTCGACCTCCGCCAGGTCGATCGGGTCGCCGAGGCCGCGCAGCCGCGTGACGTCGTCGTCGGTGAGCGGCAGGGGGGTCTGCTCGGACAGGGCGCTCCAGGCGGCTCGGTCGAAGTCGACGTAGGGGGAGGCCGGCGCGAGCCGCGGCAGGTGCTCCGACAGCGGAGGGAGCGACGTCGGTCCACCGTTGCCGGCAGCGGGCGTCGCGGACGAGGAGGTCACTGGTCGATTCTGCCCGAGGTCCCCACCGGCGACGCAAACCGCGGCCCCGGGAGACCGGCAGGTCGTCCACCGGGTCGCCCCGGCACCGGGCGGCACCGGGCGGCACCGGGCGGCACCGGGCGGCACCGGGCGGCACCGGGCGCCGCAGCGGCCGGACGGCGTGGGTAGAATCCCGCGCATGTGCGGCATCGTCGGTTACACCGGATCAGGCTCCCGCTCGGCCAGCGCCTCGGGCAGCGGTGCGGGCAGCACCGCGGCGCGGGATGCGCAGGACGGCGACGCGGCCGGGCTCACCGTGTCGACGCGACCGCTGGAGATGGTGCTCGAGGGGCTGAAGCGGCTCGAGTACCGCGGCTACGACTCCGCCGGTGTCGCCCTCGTCGGGCCGGGCAGCGAGCACGTCGCCGCCGCGAAGAAGGCGGGCAAGCTGGTCAACCTGCAGACGGAGCTCGCGGAGCGCCCCCTGCCGGAGGCCACCGCCGCCGTCGGGCACACCCGGTGGGCGACCCACGGCGGTCCCACCGACGGCAACGCCCACCCGCACCTCGCCGACGACGATCGCCTCGCCGTGATCCACAACGGCATCATTGAAAATTTTGCCGAACTTCGCCAACTACTCGCCGCCGACGGCGCCACCTTCCGTTCCGAGACGGACACCGAGGTCGCCGCGCAGCTGCTGGCCCGCGAGTACCGGGCCGCTGGCGACCTGACGGCCGCGATGGCGGCCACCGCCCGTCGCCTGCGCGGGACGTTCACGCTCCTGGCGGTGCACGCGGACGCGCCGGGGACGGTGGTCGGGGCGCGGCACGACTCCCCGCTGGTCGTGGGTCTCGGCGAGGGCGAGAACTTCCTGGGGTCCGACGTCGCGGCGTTCGTCGCGCAGACCAAGGAGGCGATGGAGCTCGGGCAGGACCAGGTCGTCACGATCACGCCGACGTCGGTGACGGTGGTCGACTTCGACGGTCTGCCCGCCGAGGGCAAGCGGTTCACGGTCGACTGGGACGCCGCCGCCGCGGAGAAGGGCGGCTTCGACTCGTTCATGGACAAGGAGATCCACGACCAGCCGCACGCGGTGGCCGACACGCTGCTGGGGCGCACGGACTCCTCGGGACGCATCGTCCTGGACGACCTGCGCATCGACGAGTCGGTGCTGCGCGCCGTCGACAAGATCATCGTCGTCGCCTGCGGCACAGCCGCGTACGCCGGGCACGTCGCGAAGTACGCCATCGAGCACTGGTGCCGCATCCCGGTGGAGGTCGAGCTCGCGCACGAGTTCCGCTACCGCGACCCGATCGTCGACGCCCAGACCCTGGTCGTGGCGATCTCGCAGTCCGGCGAGACCATGGACACGCTGATGGCGGTGCGGCACGCGCGCGAGCAGGGGGCCAAGGTGGTCGCCGTGGTGAACACCAACGGGTCCACGATCCCGCGCGAGTCGGACGCCGTGCTCTACACGCACGCCGGCCCCGAGATCGCCGTCGCCTCGACCAAGGCCTTCCTGGCGCAGATCACCGCCGCCTACGTCCTCGGGCTCTACCTCGCCCAGCTGCGCGGCAACAAGTTCCCCGACGAGATCGCGGCCACGTTCGACGAGCTGCGGGACATGTCCCGCAAGGTCCAGACCGTCATCGAGCGCGGCGAGTACGTCCGGGCGACGGCACGGTCGATGGCGGGCGCCGACAAGGTCCTGTTCCTCGGCCGGCACGTCGGCTACCCCGTGGCCATGGAAGGAGCGCTCAAGCTCAAGGAGCTCGCGTACATCCACGCCGAGGGCTTCGCGGCCGGTGAGCTGAAGCACGGACCGATCGCGCTGATCGACGAGGGGCAGCCCGTGTTCGTCGTCGTGCCCTCGCCGCACGGCCGCGACCAGCTGCACTCGAAGGTGGTCTCGAACATCCAGGAGATCCGGGCCCGCGGGGCGCGCACGCTCGTCATCGCGGAGGACGGCGACGACGACGTGCGCCCCTTCGCCGACGAGATCTTCTGGATCCCGAAGGCCCCCACCCTGCTCCAGCCGCTGCTCGCGGTGGTTCCCCTGCAGATCTTCGCGATGGCGCTCGCCACGGCGAAGGGCCTCGACGTCGACCAGCCGCGCAACCTCGCCAAGTCCGTCACCGTCGAGTGAACGGGTCGACGGAGGAGCCGGCGATGAGCGATCCGCGCACCGGCACCACCCTGGCCGCGCTCGCCGACGAGGTGGAGATCATCTCGCGCGTCTACGAGCGCCGGTTCGGGGTGCCACGGTCGGACGACTGGCTGGTGCTCAAGCTCCACGAGGAGGTCGGCGAGCTGACGCAGGCGTACCTGGCCCGGTCGGGGCGCTCGCGGGACCGGGGCGAGGGCGCCGGTGCGGTGGACGCCGCGTTCCGGGCCGAGCTGGCGGACGTCCTCGCCCAGCTGCTCCTGGTCGCCCGGCGGTTCGACGTCGACCTGGAGGCTGAGCTCGAGAGCAAGTGGTTCCGGTTCCGCGACCTCGTGGAGCCGCAGGACGAGGCGGGGGTGCGCCGGTGATCATCGGGGTGGGCATCGACGTCGTCGACGTCGCGCGGTTCATGGCCACGCTGGAGCGGACGCCGCGGCTGCGGGAGAAGCTCTTCACCGAGGCGGAGCGGGACCTGCCCGCCTCGTCGCTCGCCGCGCGGTTCGCCGCGAAGGAGGCGATCGCCAAGGCGCTGGGCGCTCCGGGGACCATGCACTGGCACGACGCCACCGTCCACCGGGTGGTCGGCGGGCCGCCCGAGGTGGAGCTGCGGGGCACCGTGCAGGCCCGCGCCGACGAGCTCGGTGTGCGCCACTGGCACCTGTCGATCTCGCACGACGCCGGGATCTCCTCGGCGATGGTCGTCGCCGAGGGATAGCCCCTGGGTGCCGACCCTGCCGTGACGCCCGTCCGCAGAGTCAGACGGGCCATCACGGCAGCGTGGGGACCCGAGGGGTCAGTCCTGGAGCTCCGGGATGACCTGCCGCTGGAAGAGCTCGATCTGGTCCCGGTCCCCGGCCGCGTTCGCGAAGTACGTGATCGCGTAGGTCATGCCCAACGACCGCATCTCCGTGAGCTTCTCGACGATCTGCTCCGGCGTGCCGACCATGAGGCCGTGGCGCCACAACGAGCTCTCACGGTGACCCTGGTCGCCCGGCGCATAGCGAGCGAAGTGGTCGTCGATCCAGGCGAGCTTGTCGTCGATGGCGGCCTGGTTCTCGCCGATCACCACGTTGTAGTTGGCCGAGCGCGTGATCTCGCCGAAGTCGCGGCCCACGTCGGCGCAGTGCTGCTCGAGGATCCGCGACTTGTGGGAGAACTCCTCCGGGGTGCCAGAGAAGTTCGTGTACTGGGCGTGCTGCGCGGCGATACGCAGCGTCTTCTTCTCGCCGCCGCCGGCGATCCACAGCGGGATGCTCGGGACCTCCGAGCCCCCGACGCCCACCGGCAGCTGCTGCAGCGGCTGCGGGTAGCACAGCGCCCCGTCGACCTGGTAGCGATGGCCGTCGAACCGGCCGGACGAGCCGGTGCGCCACATCTGCTCCATGATCTGCACCCCCTCGTCCAGCGCGCGCAGCCGCTCACCGGCGGTGGGGAAGCCGTAGCCGTACGCCCGCCACTCGTGCTCGTACCAGCCGGCACCGATGCCCATCTCGACGCGCCCGCCGGAGATCGCGTCCACCGTGGAGGCGACCTTCGCCAGGTACGTGGGCTCGCGGTAGGCCATGCAGGTGCACATCTGACCCAGGCGCACCCGCTGCGAGGAGGCGGCGAAGGCGGCCATGAGCGACCACGCCTCGTGCGTCGCCTCGGTGCTGGGGGTCGGGACCGTGTGGAAGTGGTCGTAGACCCATACGCTCTCCCACGCCCAGGGACCGCCGGGCACGGCCTCGCCGGCCGCGGCGTTGTCGGCGTAGTGAAGGAGAGACAGCATCGTCTCCCAGTGCTGCTCCGGGGGGATGTCGGTGAGCGACATACGCCAGCCCTGCGGGATGAAGAGTCCGAATCGCATGGTCCTGAGCCTATTCCCCTGCTGCACCGGTGCGCGCGTCGCGGGAGGATGCGGGCATGATCGCCGCCTGGAACACCGCCGACGTCCGTGCCGCCGAGGCCCCCCTGCTGGAGGCCGGAGCCCCGCTGATGGAACGCGCGTCCTTCGCGCTCGCGCTGCATGTGCTCCAGGACGTCCGGGCCCGACGGCGGCACGTGCGGGGCGCGCGCGTCGTGCTGCTGGTGGGCGCGGGGAACAACGGCGGGGACGCGCTGCACGCCGGTGCGGCGCTGGCCCGTCGGGGGCTGCGGGTCGACGCGGTCCGCACCTCGGATCGGGCGCACCCCGGAGGCCTGGCGGCCCTGCGTGCCGCGGGCGGCGTCGTCGTGGACCTGGCGCGAGCCCCCGAACGGCTCGGGGCCGTCGCGGCGGACGTCGCCCGGGCGGACGTCGTCGTGGACGGGCTCGTGGGCATCGGCGCCCGCGGGCCGCTCCGCGGGCTGCCCGCCGACCTCGTCACCGCCCTCTCCGACGCTGCGGCCCCCACCGACGCTGTGGGTATGGAATCTCCCGGTCTGCGTGGTGGTGAAGAGGGATATTCCATACCCACAACAGGTGGCGAGCGGCCGTGGGTCGTCGCGGTCGACCTGCCCTCCGGGATCGGGGCCGACGACGGCACCCTCCCGGGGCCGGTCCTGCCCGCCGACCGCACGGTCACCTTCGGGGCAGTGAAGCCGGGGCTCGTGCTGCCGCCGGCGGCCCGGGTGGTGGGGGAGCTGACCGTGGTCGACATCGGCCTCGACCTGACCGGACCGCCGGCGGTCCACCGGCTGGTTCGGGACGACGTCGCGTCCGCCTGGCCCGTCCCCGGCCAGGCCGACCACAAGTACACGCGCGGCGTCGTCGGCCTGGTCGCCGGCACGGCGGCCTACCCGGGCGCCGCCGTGCTCGCGGCCTCGGCGGCCGTCCGCACGGGCGCCGGGATGGTCCGCTACCGCGGGCCGGACGCCGTGGGGCGGTCCGTGGTGGCGGTGCGGCCCGAGGTGGTCGTCGGGCCGGGCCGGGTGCAGTCGTGGGTCGTGGGACCCGGTGTCCCCAGCGGCCCCGACCAGCCGGACGGTGCCGACGACGGCCAGCACGAGAGAGGTGGCGCGGGTCTGGCCGCCGCCCGCGGCGACCTTGCCGGGATGGGTGACCCGGCACCCGCCGTCGTCGACGCCGGTGGCCTGGCCCTCCTCGGGGACCGGTGCCCCCCGTGGTTCGTCCTGACCCCGCACGCCGGCGAGCTGACCACGCTCCTGCGGTCGCGGGGCGAGGACGTCCGCCGCCGCGACGTCGAGGCCGCCCCGCTGCGCTGGGCGCGCCGGGCGCACGAGCTGACCGGCGCGACCGTGCTGCTCAAGGGTGGCGTGACCGTCGTCGTCGGGCCGTCGGTGGCCTACGCGCAGGCTGACGCACCGGGCTGGCTGGCCACGGCCGGTGCCGGTGACGTGCTGGCCGGCCTGCTGGGGGCGATGCTCGCGGCGCGCTCCACGGACGTGGTGGAACGGCCGGCGCTCGCGGCGGAGGTCGCCGCCGCCGCCGCCCTAGTGCACGGCACGGCCGCCCACCGCGCGAACCCCGGAGGCCCGGTCTCGGCGCTCGACGTGGCCGAGGCGATACCGGCCACCGTGGCGGAGCTCGTCGCACGATGACGGCTTTCGCGCGCTTCGATCCGCACCCGCACGGGACGCCGGCCCCGGTCGCCGGCGGGGCGGGGCTGCTCCTGGCGGCCGACATCAGCGGGTCGTGAACGCGCCGCCGTCCACGTGCAGGGTCTGGCCGGTGAGGTGCCGGGCTCCGGGGGAGGCGAGGAACGCGACCAGGGCGGCGACGTCGTCAGGAGTGCCGGCGCGCTTGTCGTGGGTGGCGGCGACGAGGCGCTCGTAGCGCTGGTCGGTGAGCCGGCCCTTGAAGTAGTCGGTGCCCTCGACGTAGCCCGGTGCGACGCAGTTGGCGGTGATGCCGCGCGGTCCGACCTGCGCAGAGAGTCCGGCGGTCCACGCCTGGACCGCGGCCTTCGCGACGCCGTACGAGCCGCCGGCGTACTCGGCGCCGATCGACCCTACGGTGACGATCGTGCCGCCCGGACCCATGGTGCGCAGGGCGGCCGTGACGGTCAGGACGGTGCTCACGAGGTTGGCGTCGAGGTTGGCGCGCCAGGCAGCGGCCAGGTCGGCCAGCGTCGGGTCGGTGGCGGCGCCGTCGGCCGGGCGGTCGAAGTCCCGGTTGCCGCCGGCCATGGCGACGACGACGTCGAGCGGCGCGTCGAGCTCGTCGACGAGGGCCTCGACGGCGGCCGGCTCGGACGCGTCGCACACGACCGGCCGGGCGCCGGTCTCCGCGGCGGCCGCGTCGAGCGGTCCGGGCCGGCGCCCGGTGATGACGACGTCGTCGCCGGCGGCGGTGAAGGTGCGGGCGATCGCACGGCCGATGCCGCCCGAGCCCCCGGTGATCAGAATCTGACGGCCCACGTGGTCCTCCGTTCGGATATGTTTAGATCTAAACATAAAGGAGGACGGGATGCCTGACTACCCCTTCGACGCGACGGCAGCCCTGCCGGCGGGCGAGATCGCCGCGGCGTGGGACCGTGAGCTGCCCGGTGTGCCGACGTCGTCGATCGAGGTGATCACGCCGCTGTGGCGCGTCGCCAAGCGTCTGGCCGACGAACGCCGTCGGACGCTGGCCCGGCTCGGCGTCGACGGCGCGACGCTCGACCTGCTCAGCACGCTGCGCCGATCCGGCGAGCCCTGGACCCTCACCACCCGCGAGCTCACGGCCCAGACTCTCGTCACCGCCGGGGCGGTCTCGCAGCGGGTCGCGCGCGCCGAGCGCGACGGGCTGGTCACCCGGGCGCCCTCGACGGCCGGACGGCGAGCCGTCGCGGTCACGCTCACGGCCGCGGGGCAGGGGGTCGTCGAGCGCGTGGTGCGCGAGCTGCTCGAGCACGAGGAGCGGCTCCTCGGCGCGCTCGACGCGGACGAGCGGGCCGCGCTCGGACGCCTCCTCGGGACGCTGCTGGCCTCGCTGCCGCTGGTCGAGGACTCCAGGTGAGGTACTGCCTTCCTCGGCCGGGCCGGCGCTGGCCCGGGTACTACCTCGGCAGGTGGGTCTCGATCGCCTCGATGATCTCGGGGTCGTCCGGCACCGTCTTGGGGGAGTAGCGGCGCACCTCGCCGCCGGGCAGCACGAGGAACTTCTCGAAGTTCCAGCGGATCCGGCCGTCGTGCCCGCCGGCGTCGGGGACCCTGGTGAGCTCCTGGTAGAGCGGGTGGGCGTTCTTCCCGTTGACCTTGACCTTCGACACCACGGGGAACGTGACCCCGTAGGTGGTGGAGCAGAACTCCGCGATCTTCTCGTCGCTCGACAGCTCCTGGAGGAACTGGTTGCTCGGGAATCCGACCACCGTGAAGCCCCGGTCGGCGTACTTGCGCTGCAGGGCCTCCAACGTGTCGTACTGCGGCGTCAGCCCGCAGCGGGAGGCGACGTTGACGATCAGCACCACGTCGTCGCGGTGCTCGGCGAGGGTCGCGGACGTGCCGTCCATGCGGTCGAAGGGGATGTCGTAGAGACTCATGCGTCCATCTTCGCCCGCCGGCGGCGGTGCCACCAGGTTCCGAGCCCCGCGACGACGACCAGCGTGACCAGCAGCCCGACCCATCCGAAGCCCTGCGCGGCCTCGGCGAGCCACCGCTGGACGGACGCCGCGGCGCCGACCACCGGGTCCGCCGTGACGTCGCCGGACAGCACTCGCAGCTCCCAGAACCCGTACCAGGCGACGTATGCGCCGGCGAGCAGCAGGATCGCCCCGCCGACGCGGGCGAGGACCGGCCCGGCGCTCCGCGCCCGGCCCACGACGCCGGCTCCGGCGGTCGCCACGACGACGGCGGCCGTCCCGACGAGCAGTGCCATCCCGGCCGCGTAGGTGGCGAACAGGGCCACACCCTGCCCGACCGACCCGGCACGGAACGCCGTCACCACGACGGCGAGGAACGGGGCGATCGTGCACGTCAGCGACGCCAGGGCGTACGAGGCGCCGAACCCGACCACCGACCACCAACGGTCCGTCAGCGGCTTGCCACTGCCCGTGCGCAGCAGCCGCAGACCGGGCAGCTCGCGGCCGGCCAGCACCCAGACACCTGCGGCGGCCAGCACGACGCCGAGCACCAGCGTGAACGCCGGCAACCAGCGCTGGACGGAGCTCGCCACCGGCGCGACGACGAGGCCGAACACCCCGAAGACCGCCACGAACCCGAGCGTGAGGGCCGCCGTGGAGCGCAGCGCCCGCCCGACGGCGGAGGCACGACCGTCCTCGGGGCGGACCAGGGTGGCAAGGTAGGCGGGCAGCAGCGCGAAGCCGCAGGGATTGACGGCCGCCACGAGGCCCGCGCCCAGGGCCAGCGCGAAGGCGCCGTCGTCGAGCACCGGCTCAGCCCGCGAGGTCGGCGACGGCGGCCTCGAGCTCGGACTCGGGCACGGAGCCCTCGAGCACCACCTCGCCGGCGGCGTCCAGCACCACGAACGTGGACTGCTGCGTGATGCCGAAGTGCTGCCACACCTCACCCGCGTCGTCGACGACGTGCGTGATCCCGGAGATGTTCTGCTCGGCCATGTCGCTGATGGCAGCGGCGTCGTCGAGCCCTCCGATCCCGACGACGGCGACGTCGTCGCCGTAGGTCTCGGCCAGGTCGGTGACGGCCGGGATCTGCATGATGCAGGTGGGGCACCACGGCGCCCAGAACCACAGGACGGCCGGGCTGCCCTCCAGCGACGCGCCGTCGAACGGCTCGCCGTCCAGCGTCGTGCCGGAGAAGTCGTAGACGGCGGGGCTCATGGTCTCGGCCGCCATGTCCTCGCCCGCCTCGTCGTCCATGGGCTCGTCGTCCATGGGTTCGGCCATGTCCTCCTCGCTCATGTCGGTCTCGGCCGTGTCGTCGGCCGGCATGTCGGAGGCCATGTCCTCGCTCGCGCCGGAGGCGGGCTCGGCGGTCTCCGGGTCGGCGGCACAACCCGCGACGGTGAGGGTGGCGGCCGCGGCCAGGGCCACGGCGGTGCGGTGCAGTCGGCGGTTCATGCTCCCAGTCTTGCCCGCGGGTCGCGGCAGGCCCACCCCTGGGTGCCTTACGAGGTCATGACACCGCGCTGGTCCCGTCCGCCCGAACGCGTCGCGTCGTGGCGCGACAATGGGCCCATGCCGTCCCCGCGCCCGCACGTCCCGCCGCTGCCCGTGCGCGACGGCCTCAACCCGACGCGCCTGGTGCTTCCGCACGACGACGTCAGCCGGGCGCGGTTCGCCACTGCCGTCGCCTACCTGCTGGACCGCTTCCCCGACGACGGCGCCCGCCTGCGCGAGAAGGTCTCCGCGGGGGAGGTGGTCACCGGATCGGGCGCCGTCGTCACCGAGGACACGCCCTACGAGCCGCGCGGCTTCCTCTACCTGTACCGCGACCCGCCCGACGACGAGCCCGTCGTCCCGGCGCTGGCGGACGTCGAGGTGCTGCACCGCGACGAGAACCTGCTCGTGGTGGACAAGCCGCACCTGGTCGCGACGATGCCGCGCGGGCGCTGGGTGACCCAGACCGTGCTGACCCACCTGCGGGTGACGCTCGGGCTGCCCGAGCTGGTGCCCGCGCACCGTCTCGACCGGCCCACGGCGGGGGTGCTCGTGCTGACCGTGCGGCCCGAGGTGCGCGGCGCCTACCAGCTCGTGTTCCAGGAGCGCAGGGTCCGGAAGGTCTACGAGGCCGTCGCGCCGCTGCCGGCCGCCGACCCGGGCACGGTCTCCCCGCGCACCGGGTTCCCACGCACCGTGCGTTCACGCATCGTCAAGCGTCGCGGCGTCGTGCGCGCCGAGGAGGTGCCCGGCGAGCCGAACGCGGAGTCGCGCATCGACCTCGTCGGGCGTGACCCTGCCCGCGGGCTGGGCCTCTACCGGCTCGAGCCGCGCACCGGCAAGACGCATCAGCTGCGCCTGCACATGGCGTCGATGGGCCTGCCGATCCTGCACGACCCCTTCTGGCCGGAGCTGCGCCCGGACGCGCCCGACGACCCCGCGCGGCCGCTGCAGCTGCTGGCCAGGTCGCTCGTGTTCGACGACCCGCTGACCGGCGAGCGCCGCGAGCTCGTCTCCCGACGCTCGCTGTCGGCCTGGCCCCCCGCCGCCCCGTTGCGGGTATGAAATCTGCCGGTCTGTCGCGGCAGATCCTGGAGATCTCATACCCACAGCGCGCCGGACCAGCGTGCCCGCCCGGTCAGGGCGCGGGCGGTGAGAGAATCGCTGATCGTGAGCCTCCCTGCACTCGGCGACGGCACCCCGGCCCAGGCCGTCGTCGACCTCGACGCGATCAGCGACAACGTGCGCGCCCTGCGCGGCCACGCGCCGTCGTCGGACCTCATGGCCGTCGTCAAGGCGGACGGCTACGGGCACGGGATGCTGCCCGTCGCCCGGGCGGCGCTCGCGGGCGGCGCCCGCTGGCTCGGTGTCGCGACCGCCTCCGAGGCCCTGGCGCTGCGGGCCGGGCTCGGCCCGACCGACGTGCGCGTGCTCGTGTGGCTGCTCACGCCGGGTACACCGTTCGCGGACCTGGTCCGGGCCGACGTCGACGTGACCGCCGGCGCCCCGTGGGCGATCGACGAGATCGCGGCCGGGGCACGAGCGGCGGGCCGCGTGGCGCGCGTGCACCTCAAGGTCGACACCGGGCTCTCGCGCGGTGGCGTCGCGATGCGCGACCTACCCGACGTCGTCCGGCGGGCGGCCGCCCTCGAGGCCTCGGGCGAGCTGCGGGTCGTCGGTGTGTTCTCGCACCTGGCGTGCGCCGACGAGCCCGGCCACCCCTCGATCGCCCGGCAGGCGGCGGCGTTCGGCGACGCGCTCGACACCGTGCGGTCCGGCGGCCTGCACCCCGAGGTGCGCCACCTCGCGAACTCTGCGGCGACCCTGACGCTGCCGGAGCTGCACCACGATCTCGTCCGCACGGGGATCTCCGTCTACGGGTTCTCGCCGGGCCCGCTCCTGGGTGCACCGAGCGAGCACGGCCTGCGCCCCGCCATGACCTTCCGTTCCCGGCTCGCGGGCGTCAAGCAGGTCGCGGCCGGGGAGGGTGTGTCCTACGGGCACCTGTACACCACGACGCAGGACACCACCGTCGGCCTCGTGCCCGTGGGGTACGGCGACGGGGTGCCTCGGCAGGCCTCCGGCGGGTCCGCGGGCCCGGGCGGTCCGATCACCGTCGGGTCCGGTGCCGACCACCGGGTGCTGCGCGTCGCGGGCCGGGTCTGCATGGACCAGCTCGTGCTCGACCTCGGACCGGGCGCCCGGGAGCGGGCCGGGGACGTCGTGACCCTGTTCGGCTCCTCCGACGGCGTGGCGCACGGTGCGGACGTGCCCAACGCCCAGGACTGGGCCGACGCCGTGGGCACCATCAGCTACGAGATCGTCACCCGCCTCGGCGCGCGCGTGCCGAGGCTCTACACGTCCGAAGGAGAAGTGCTGCCGTGAGCGACGCCGTCGTGCAGACCGAGACCGACCTGCCGGACGCCGAGTCCACGCGGGCGCTGGGGGCGGCCCTGGCCGGGGTGCTGCGGGCCGGGGACCTCGTGATCCTCACCGGTGACCTGGGTGCGGGCAAGACGACCCTGACCCAGGGGCTGGGCGCCGCGCTCGGCGTGCGCGGGCAGGTCGCCTCGCCGACGTTCATCGTGGCGCGCGAGCACCCACCGCTGCCGGGCTCCGTCGCGGCCGACGGGTCGCCGGGGCCCGCCCTCGTGCACGTCGACGCCTACCGGCTCGGCGACCTGTCCGAGCTCGACGCGCTCGACCTGGACTCCTCCCTCGACGAGTCCGTCACCGTGGTCGAGTGGGGCCGGGGACTGGCCGAGGCACTCACCGACGAGCGGCTCGAGATCGACCTGGTCCGGCCGCGCGGGGGGCTCGACGGGTCGGCCGGCGACGCGGAGGCCGGCACCCGGCACGCGGTGCTGCGCGGCATCGGGCCCCGGTGGTCCGGCGTGGACCTGGGTTCCCTGCTGCCCTGAGCCGTGATGCGGTCCGGCAGAACGTTTCGCGCCGTAGGCTGGGACCGTGGCAGTTCTCGCACTCGACACCTCAGCGGCCGTGTCCGTGGCGCTCGTGGACGACGACGGTGGTCGTCTCGCCGCCCGGACGTCCACCGAACGCCGGCGGCACGCCGAGTCCCTCGCCCCGCTCCTCGCCGAGGTCCTGGCCGAGGCAGGTCTCGACCGCACGGACCTCACGGTCGTCGTGGCCGGCACCGGGCCCGCACCCTTCACCGGGTTGCGCGTCGGACTCGTCACGGCGCGCACGCTCGGCCTGAGCCTCGGCATCGACGTCCTCGGCGTGCCCAGCATCGACGCCGTGGCCGTCCAGGCGGTCGCCGACCTGGGGCTGTCCCCGGGTGACGAGGTGCTGGCCGCGACCGACGCCCGGCGCAAGGAGGTCTACTGGGCGCGCTACCGCGTCGTCGCGCACGAGGGGCCGCACGGCGTGCCCGTGCTCGAGACGCTCGCCGGCCCGGCGGTCGCGCGCGCGGCGGACGTCCCGGCCCCGGACGCGGCGGAGGCGGGCGGCCGGCTCGTCGTCGTGGGCGAGGGGGCGGCGCTCTACCCGGACCACCTGGACCTCGCCGAGGACGCACCGCTGGTCCCGGACGCGACCGTCCTGGCCCGCGTGGCCCTGGCCCGTCGCGCCGCGGAGCTCCCGCTGCCTACGGAACCGCTCTACCTACGCCGTCCCGACGTGCAGGAGCCCGGCGGTGCGAAGCGGGTGCTGCACGCCGCCGGGGGTGCGGCATGACCGACGACCCGATCGACGTGCGGTTGCGTCCCCTGGCCAGCGCCGACTTCGACCGGGTGCTGGACCTCGAGCACGAGCTCTTCGGGGCAGGCGCGTGGACGTACGGGATGCTCGCCGACGAGCTGGCCGGGCTGGGCCGCTGGTACGTGGTGGCGGAGCCCGCCGACGCCGCCGAGCGCTACGGCGTCGGGAAGCGACCGGTGATCGGGTACGCGGGCCTGTGGTTCGACGGTGAGGTCGCCCAGGTCATGACGATCGGCACCGCGCGTGCCTACCAGGGCCGTGGTGTCGGCCGGCGCCTGCTGCAGGCGCTCGTCGACCGGTCCCGTGCGCTGCGGGCGCGCGCGCTGTTCCTCGAGGTCGCCGTCGACAACGCGCACGCCCTCGCGTTGTACGAGCAGTTCGGGTTCGAGCGCCTGGCCGTGCGCAAGCGGTACTACCAGCCGGAGGACAAGGACGCGTACACGATGCGGATGGACCTCGAGCTTCCGCAGGCGGGGACGCCGGCCACAGACCGCGACGACGCGGCGTGAGCGCGCCGGTGGGGGGCTCCCGGGACGAGGTGCTGGTCGACGTCGCGACGCTGGCGGCGGACCTGCAGCTCGGAGGCGTCGACGACCCGCTCGGTGGCGCCCCGGTGCTGCTCGACGTGCGCTGGGAGCTGGGCCGGAGCGACGGCCGCGAGCAGTACGAGGCGGGGCACCTGCCGGGCGCGGTGTTCGTGGACCTGGAGACGGAGCTCGCGGCGCCGCCGTCGGCGGCCGAGGGTCGGCACCCGCTGCCGTCGGCGACGGCCTTCCAGGAAGCCGCGCGGAGCTGGGGCGTGCACGCGCACTCCCGGGTGGTCGTCTACGACGCCGTGGGCGGGACGTCCGCAGCGCGCGCCTGGTGGCTGCTGCGCTGGTTCGGTCACGAGCGTGTGCGGCTGCTCGACGGCGGCCTGACGGCGTGGCTGGACGCCGGGCTCCCGCTCGAGGCCGGCCCCGTGGAACGCGAGCCCGGCGACGTCGTCGTGCACCCGGGCGGGATGCCGGTGCTGGACGCGGACGGGGCCGCCGAGGCCGCCGCCCACGGGGTGCTCCTCGACGCCCGGGCGGCGGAGCGGTACCGGGGAGAGGTCGAACCCGTCGACCCGCGCGCCGGCCACGTCCCGGGAGCGGTCTCGGCGCCGACCGTCGAGAACCTGTCCGGCGAGGGGACGTTCCGGCCGGCCACGGAGCTGGTGGAACGCTTCGCGGGCCTGGGCGCGACGGGGGAGCGGCCCGTGGGCGTCTACTGCGGTTCGGGGGTGACGGCGTCGCACGAGGTGGCCGCGTTGGCGACGGTCGGGGTGTCGGCGGCGCTCTACCCCGGGTCCTGGTCCCAGTGGTCGAACGACCCGGCCCGCCCCGTCGCCACCTGATCGCCCCCCGCCGTCGCTGTGGGTAGGGAATCGACACGTTGGACGGCCCGGAAGTCGTCGATCTCCTCCCCACAGCGGCGGGTGGTGGGTCGGGTCAGAGGGAGCGGGCGACCTGCTCGAACGACAGGCGCGGGTTGCGCGGGTACGGCGAGCCCTCACCTTCGGCGACGCCGACGTTGACGACCATGAAGGACTTCCAGCCGGACTCGGCGAAGAACTCGCCGTCGACCCCGTCGAAGTCCATCCCGTCCATGGGGCCCGCGGCCAGACCGACCGAGCGCAGCGCGACGACGAGGTAGCCGGCCTGCAGCAGCGCGTTCTTGCGCGCCATCGCCTCGCGGGCCTCGGTGGCCGGCGCCAGCTGCTCCCGGATACCGGGGTAGACCGGGAAGAGCTCGTCGAGGTGCTCGTGGAAGGCGGGGTCGGCGGCCAGCACGAGGGAGACCGGTGCGGCCTCGACCTTCGGCCTGTTCCCCTCCGCCATGTGCGGCACCAGACGCTGCTTGGCCTCGCCGGAGCGCACCACCAGCAACCGCAGCGGCAGGGTGTTCATCGCGGTGGGACCGAGCTTGGCCAGGTCCCAGGCGGTCTCCAGCAGGGTGTCGGTGACCCCCGTGTCGGACCACTGCGAGGTGGTGCGGGCATGACGGAAGATGCGGTCGGCCGCTGCCTCGTCGATGGCGAGGGGAGCGGTCTCGAGAACGGTGTCGGTCATGACCCGGGCAACGTGTCCATGCGTCCGGATGATTCCTGGGGTGGCGGTGACGTGCGGCACACGGCTCACAGCGCAGTGAGCAGCTCGAAGTCCACACCGTCGGCGCGCGCCAGGTACAGCCGCTGGTCGGCGTGGTTGCCGTTGAACGTCACGGTGCCGCGCGGACCCTCGTAGACGAGTCCGTCCACCGCCCGGTCGGTGGCGTCGACGGCGGAGCTCCCGGCGCGCTGCACGATCGAGCGCAGCGCGAAGATCCCCTCGTAGCAGGCCTCCGCCGCCGCGCCGACCGCCGGGGCGTGCAGCCCGTGGTGGGCCGTGTACCGGCCGATGAGGTCGAGCGCCTGGCCGGTGGCCAGGCTGCGGAACCAGCCGCCCGCCGAGAACAGGTCCCCCGTCGCGCCCACCCCGCTGCCGAGCAGCATGTTCTCCTCCATCAGGGTGCTCAGGCGCACCATCCGCTCGTGCAGGCCGCGGCGGGCGAACCCGCGGTTGAAGCGGACCCCGTTCTGCCCGACCATCAGCAGCAGCACCCCGTCCGCACCGGCCGCCTCCACCGTGTCCAGCGTCGCGGCGAGCTTGGCCGCGCTCGCCCCCGCGGCGGGGAGGAACCGTGCCCCGGCGAACTGCGCGTCCAGCCCGGCGATCTGCCCGGCCAGGACATGGAAGGTGCCCCGGGGCCAGGCGTAGTCGTCGCCCACCACGAACCAGCGCCGTACCCCTCGCGTGGTGCGCAACCGACGGATCGCGGGGAAGAGCTGTGCGGACGGGACCTCACCGGTCACGTAGAGGCCGGAACGGCTCTCCGCCCCCTCGTAGGCGGCCGGGTAGACGTACGGCACCCGTTGCTGGACGACCGGCACGACGGCGTTGCGCACGGCGGAGGTGTGCCAGCCGGTCACCGCGTGCAGCCGCCGGGCGTCCAACGCGGCACCGAGCTGGCGCCGCAGCTCCGCCGGGGGCTGCCCGGCGTCGAGCAGCTCCGCGCGCAGCGGGCGGCCGAGGACACCACCGGTGGCGTTGATCTCGGCGACGGCGAGCTCCGTGACCGCCTGGCACGACGGGCCGTAGATCCCGCCGGGACCCTGGAAGTGCAGCAGGACGCCGACGACGAAGTCAGACATGACGCCCCGTCCCCGCGGGGGACCCGCGGGCCCCGGCCTGTGTTGGCGGGTATTCTACGAGCACCGAGAGGGAGAGATCAGCATGCGGACACGACCTGACACGCTCGGCGGGCCCGGCACCGACGTCGAGTCGGCCATGGCTGCGGCCGTCCTGCGCGAGTCCGTGCTGGGGGCCCGCCGTGCGGCCCGTCGGGCGGCCGAGGTGCTGCGTGCCGAGGGGTTCACCCTCGACGAGTGGCTCGTGCTCGACACCCTCGAGGACGGCGACGGGCTGACGATGTCGGAGCTGCGCGAGGCCACCGTCACGGACAAGGCCACTCTCGGGCGCCGGGTCGACTCCCTGTCCACGCGCGCCCTGGTCTACCGCGAGGTCGACGGCCTGGACCGGCGGGTCATCCGGGTGTTCCTCTCCACGCGTGGCCGGGACGTCCTGTCGCACCTGACGACGTCGCTGGCGCAGGACCGACGCCCCGGCGACCCGGACGGGTAGCAGGGCCGCGGTCAGCGCCGGGCGAGGGCGCGCTCGACCGGGCTGAGGTGGGTGGACGCCCCCAGCCAGCGGGTGACGCTCCCGCCGCGGTCCAGCCGCAGGGTGGTCGCCCCGGGGATCGCTCCCGTCGTGTCCGGCTCCTCCGGGGGCTCGTGCACGTCGGTCGCGTGCACGTCGGTCAGGGTGTCCAGCACCCGGTGCGGTCCCAGGACGCCGGGGACCGGGCGGGTCCCGTCGGCGACCACCTCCTCGACCAGCACGGGACCGTCGTCGTCCGCCACGTCGGTGCGCAGCACCACGCGACCACCGCGCTCGCCGTCACGGCCCAGGACGACCGTCTCGCGGAGGACGAGGCGCGCGCCCGCCCCGAGCCGGACCGTGGTCGTGCGCTCGACGTCGGCGCCGCCCGCCACCACGAAGGGCATGCCGTACCACTCCAGGCGGGCGCCGCGGCCGAGGCCGATCTCCACGTCCCAGCGGCACCCGGAACCCTCGCCGTCGTAGGCGACGGTGCCGCCCACGTCCGTGACCCGCAGCGCGCAGCCGTCGGCGACGTCCACCCGCACGACGACGTGGTCGCCGCCGAGCAGCACCGCCCCCGTGGCGACCAGGGCCACCTCGGCCCGGTCCGCACCCCGTGAGACCGTGCGCGCCGCGAGCAGCCCGTCGCGGGCGACGACGCGCGCCGGGGCACCCGGGGTGCTGCCCCGCGCGAGCCCGACGGCGGTCGTCACCCGGGTGTCAGCGGGCGGCGACGTCGTGGTCATCGGCGTGCGAGTGCGCGTGGTCGCCGTCGGCGTGGCTGTGCAGGACGCCGCCGTCCTCGTCGGCGTGGAAGTGCGGTGCCATGGGCCCCGGGTCCTGCGCCACGTGCGCTCCGCTGCGGTAGGAGGCCAGTACGTCCAGCAGCCAGGAGCGCAGGGCCGCCACGGACTCCTCGTCGGTGCGCGACAGGGCGACGACCGCCCGGCCGTCGCGTGCCGCGGAGGCGTCGGCCACCATCCGTTCGACGTCCACGCCCACGTGCGGGGCGAGATCCGTCTTGTTGACGACGAGCAGGTCGGCTCGGCCGATCCCGGGCCCGCCCTTGCGGGCGACGTCCCCGCCGCCGGCGACGTCGAGCACGAAGATCTGCGCGTCCACCAGGGCGGGGGAGAAGGTCGCGGTGAGGTTGTCGCCGCCCGACTCGATGATGACGACGTCCAGCGGCGCGAAGTCCGCCGCGAGGTCCTCGGCTGCCAGCAGGTTCGCCGTGACGTCGTCGCGTATCGCGGTGTGCGGGCAGGCTCCTGTCTCGACGGCGCGGATCCGCTCGGGCTGGAGCACGCCGGCGGAACGCAGGAACCGGGCGTCCTCGTCGGTGTAGATGTCGTTGGTGATGACGCCGATCTCGAGCTCGGCGGCCAGGGCACGGCACACGGTCGCGATGAGCGACGACTTGCCGACGCCCACGGGGCCCGCGACGCCCAGGCGCAGGGGCCGGGTCGCGGCAGCGGGCGTCGTCGGGCGGGTCGGGTTCTCAGGCACGGAACAACCTCTGGTTCGTCAGGGCGTGGGCCTCGGCCCAGCCTTCGGTCAGGGGGGCACCGGACGACGGGATGTCGTCCGGGGTGGTGCACGCCGCCACCCGGGCCACGTGGGCCTCGGCGGCGGCGCAGGCGTCGAGGACCCAGCGTGCGGGGACGAGCGGGTCCAGCGGTTCGAGCTTGAGCAGCGCCGACGCGGCCGTCTGGGCGTCGTCGTACACGGTCAGGCGCACGACGTCGGCCGGTGCGAGACCAGCCGCGGCGGCCACGGCACCGAGGACGACGGCGCGCGGGACGCTGCCGTGGCGGGTGGCCTGCTCGACGGCGGCCACCACGGCGGGGTGGTTCCCCCACAGGGTCCGGGCGACGCGCAGGTACCCGCGCCCGAGCACTCGGGAGGCATCCCGCAGCGCGGCCGAGGGCGTGCGCGCGGCCCACGCCCGCTCGACGGCGGCGAGCAGGGTGGCGCTGTGGTCGCCCGTCTCCCGGCCCGGCCCCCCGCCGAGCAGGTGCGCGGCCACGACGGCCGTGCCCGCCTCGACGAGGCTGACGGTCGTCGCGCGTCCCGCCATCCAGGCGGGCACGTCGGCGGCGGGCAGCCCGCCGAGCAGCGCGGGTTCGAGGCTCGCCGAGTGGGCGTGCCCGCCGCCCGGGAGCCGGGCGTCGGCGAGCAGCAGGGCGACCGAGCGCGGGTCCGCTCGGGCCGTGGCAGGCAGTGGGGTCGTCACGGGTCTAGAACATCGAGTAGAGCTGCGCCAGGGGCAGCCGGACGGCGGGGGCGGGTTCGACGAGGTCGCCGTCGATGCGGATCTCGAAGGTGTCGGGGCGGATGTCGATCCGGGGCAGGGCGTCGTTGTTGCGCATGGCGGACTTGCCCACGCCGCGGGTCGATGTGATCGGCGCGAGGCGGCGGCGCAGGCCGAGCCGGTCGCCCAGCCCGTCCTCGATCGCGGCGGGCGCCACGAAGGCGAGCGACAGGTCGGCCGCGATCGCGTCGCCGAACGCGGGCCGCTGGAGGACGGGCTGCGGCGTCGGGATGGAGGCGTTCGGGTCGCCGAGCGCCGCCCAGGCGATCACCCCGCCCTTGACGACGAGCTCGGGCCGGACGCCGAAGAACCGCGGGTCCCACAGCACGAGGTCGGCGAGCTTGCCGGGTTCGACCGACCCGATCTCGCCGTCGACGCCGTGGGCGATGGCCGGGTTGATCGTGTACTTCGCGACGTACCGCCGGGCGCGCTCGTTGTCCGCCGGTTCGCTGCTGCCGAGCGACCCGCGGCGGTGCTTCATGACGTGCGCCACCTGCCACGTCCGGGTGATCACCTCACCGATCCGCCCCATCGCCTGCGCGTCCGAGGAGGTGATGGAGATCGCGCCCATGTCGTGCAGGACGTCCTCGGCGGCGATGGTGCTCGCACGGATCCGCGACTCGGCGAAGGCCAGGTCCTCGGGCACCGCCGGGTTGAGGTGGTGGCAGACCATGAGCATGTCCAGGTGCTCGGCCACCGTGTTCACGGTGTGGGGCAGGGTCGGGTTCGTCGAGCCGGGGATCACGTGCTCCAGCGAGGCGATCGTCAGGATGTCGGGGGCGTGCCCGCCGCCGGCACCCTCGACGTGGTAGGCGTGGATGCCGCGGCCGTCGATCGCGTCGATCGTGGACTGCACGAACCCGGCCTCGTTGAGGGAGTCCGAGTGCAGGGCGACCTGCAGACCCCACTCGTCGGCCGCCGTGAGGGCCGCGTCGATCGCGGCGGGGGTCGATCCCCAGTCCTCGTGCACCTTGTAGCTCCCGGCACCGGCGAGCGCCTGCTCGGCGAGCGCCTCGGCGCTGACGGTGTTGCCCTTGCCCAGCAGCATCACGTTGAGGGGGACCGGGTCGAGCGCCCGCAGCACCTGGCGCAGGTGCCAGGCCCCCGGGGTGACGGTGGTGGCCTTGGAACCCTCCGACGGTCCGGTGCCGCCGCCGGCGACGGTCGTGATGCCGGTGGCGAGCGCCTCGTGCAGGGCCGAGGGGGACAGCAGGTGGACGTGCGGGTCGAAGCCGCCCGCCGTGAGGATGCGCCCCTCGCCCGAGATGACGTCGGTGGACGGCCCGATCACGAGGTCCGGGTGCACGCCGTCCGCGACGTCCGGGTTGCCGGAGCGGCCGAGCGCCACGACGCGGCCGTCGCGCAGGCCGACGTCCGCGCGCACGACGCCCCACCAGTCGAGCACGACGGCGTTGGTGATGACCGTGTCCAGCGCCCCCTGGGCCCGGGTACGGGTGGACTGCGCCATCGACTCGCGGATCGTCTTGCCGCCGCCGAACACGGCCTCCTCGCCGCCGACGGTGCGGTCCTCGGTCACCTCGATCCACAGGTCGGTGTCCCCGAGGCGGACCTGGTCGCCGACGGTCGGGCCGTAGAGGGCGGCGTAGCGCTCGCGGTCGATCCAGACCATCAGCGCACCTGCCCGTCGCTCTTGCCCCGCTGGAGGCCGGGGACGCGTCGAGCACCCCGCAGGGCGACGGCGTCGACCTCGCGGCTCACCCCGGGCTCGAACCGCTGCGAGGTGCCGGCGGGCACGTCCAGCCGGAAGCCGTGCGCCGCGGTCCGGTCCAGGCGCAGCGCCGCGTTCGCGTCGGGCAGGTGGACGTGGGACCCGACCTGCACGGGACGGTCCCCGGTGTTGGTGACCACGAGGCGCAGGCGCTCGGCGGGGGTGCGGTCGGCGTTGAGCTCGAGGCGACCCGGGGCGACCCGGACCGCGCCGGGACCGGTGGGGCTGGCAGCGGACACGGGCGCTCCTAGGGGATGGGGTGGTGGAGGGTGACGAGCTTGCGGCCGTCGGGGAACGTGGCCTCGACCTGGACGTCGGTGAGCATGTCGGGCACGCCGTCCATGACCTGGTCACGGGTGAGCACGGTGGTTCCCTCGCGCATGAGTGTGGCGACGTCGGAGCCCTCGCGGGCCCGCTCGATCACCCAGCACGACAGCAGGGCGACCGTCTCGGGGTGGTTGAGGCGCACCCCGCGGCGGAGCCGGTCGCGCGCGACCATTCCGGCGACGGCGAGGAGCAGCTTCTCGGTGTCGGCCGGTGTCAGGTGCACGGGGTCTCCTGCCGCTCGGGTGTGCGGCGGTGGCTCGCGCGGTTCACAGGGCCATCGCCTCGCGAGCGTCGTGGACGGCGGCGGAGCCGCCCGGTGCGCGGCGCGTGATCCGGCCGGACGTCATGACGAGATACTCCGCCGCGTGCTCGACGGCGTAGCCGATGTGCTGCTCGACGAGCAGGACGGACAGGTCGCCGGAGGCCTTCAGCGTGGTGATCGCGTCGTAGATCTCCCGGACGACGTTCGGCTGGATGCCCTCGGTCGGCTCGTCGAGGACGAGCAGCCGGGGGCCGGTCACGAGGGCCCGGGCGATCGCGAGCTGCTGGCGCTGCCCGCCCGACAGGAGCCCGGCGGGGCGTGCCAGCAGCGGGCCGAGCGCGGGGAACAGCTCGAGGGCCTCGGTGGTGCGCCGGCGGCCGGCCGCGCCGTGCGCGTCCGCCACCACCTGGAGGTTCTCCCGGGCGGTGAGCTGACCGAAGGACTGCTGGCCCTGGGGGACGTAGGCGATGCCGCGCCGTACCCGACGGTGCGGCGGCCACCTCGTGACGTCCTCGCCGGCGAGCCGGACGGTGCCGGCCCGCACGGGCAGCAGGCCCAGCACGGCCCGCAGCAGGGTCGTCTTGCCGGCCCCGTTGTGGCCGAGCACCGCCGTCAGACCGCCCTCGGGGACGGTGGCGTCGACGTCGTGCACCACGGCCGTGCGGCCGTAGCCGGTGCTGATGCCGGTGAGCTCGAGCATCATCCCTCCTCGGGGGTCGCGGGCTCGGTGGGCGAAGGCTCGGTGGGCGCGGGGGCGCCGAGGTAGACCTCGACGACGGCCGGGTCGTCCTGCACCTCGGCGACCGTCCCCTCGGCCAGCACCCGGCCCTGGTGCATGACCGTCACGGAGTCCGCGTACGACCGCAGGAACTCCATGTCGTGCTCCACCACCACGACGGCCCGCTGGGAGCCGATGCGTCGCAGCAGCTCACCCGTGGCCTCCCGCTCACCCTGGGTCATGCCGGCGACGGGCTCGTCGAGCAGCATGAGGTGAGCGTCCTGGACGAGCAGCATGCCGATCTCGAGCCACTGCTTCTGCCCGTGGGCGAGCACTCCTGCCGTCGTGTCGCGCAGGGCGGCGAGTCCGATCAGCTCCAGCGCCTGTTCGACCGCCTCGGGCGTGCCCCGGCGTAGTCGGAGCAGTGCGGCAGGGCCGCGCCGGGCACCGGCGGCGATGTCGAGGTTCTGTAGGACGGTCAGCTCCTCGAACACGCTGGCCGTCTGGAACGTCCGGCCGACGCCGTCGCGGGCGATCCGGTGCGTGCCGCGGCCCAGCAGCTCGGTGCCGCCGAACCGCGCCGAGCCGGTGGCGCCCACGAGCCCCGTGATGGCGTCGATCAGCGTGGTCTTGCCGGCGCCGTTGGGGCCGATGAGGAACCGCAGGTCGCCCTGCGTCACCGTGAGGTCGACGTCGCGCACGGCGACGAACCCGCCGAACGCGACGCGCAGCCCGCGCACCTCGAGGTAGTCGTGGCGGAACCGGACGTCGTCGCTGCCGAGGAGGGCGTCCGCGAGAGCCTCGGTGGGCTGCTCGATGGTGGGCTGCTCGCTGGTCGGGACGGTGGTGGCCGGGACGTCGGTCATGCCGGTCTCCCCTCGGTCTGCGGGACGGATGGTTCGGCAGCGCTCCGCCGTCGTCGGCGCACGAGCGAGGCGAGCCCGCCGGGCAGGAACGCGATGACGAGGATGAACAGCGCGCCCTGGAAGTAGATCCAGCCGGAGGGGAACTGCTCGGAGATGGAGGTCTGCGCCCAGCTCACGGCGACCGAGCCGAGGACGGGACCCAGCAGGGTCGCCCGTCCGCCGATCGCCACCCCGACGAGGAACCCGATGGAGGGCACGACGCCGACGTCGGCGGGCGAGATGATCCCGACGATCGGGACGAACAGCGCCCCGCCCACGGCCGCCATCACCGCGGCGACGACGTAGGCGACGGTCTTGACCGCCGCGGGGTTGTAGCCGAGGAACCGCACGCGGTCCTCGGCGTCGCGCACCGCGACGAGCAGCTCGCCGAAACGCGAGACCATGAGCTGGCGGGCCACGAGCACCATGACCAGCAGCACGCCGGCGGCGATCAGGTAGAGCATGCGCTGGTTCACCGGGTCGGTGAGGTCGTAGCCGAAGAAGGCCCGGAAGCCGTTGAGCCCGTTGGTGCCGCCGGTGGTCTGCTGCTGGCCGATCAGCAGGATGGCGAACGCGGCCGCCAGGGCCTGGGAGAGGATCGCGAAGTACGCGCCGCGCACCCGCCGGGTGAACACCGCCCAGCCGAGGACGAACGCGAGCGCGGCCGGGACGAGCACGATGAGCACCACGGTGGCGACGGGGGAGCGCATCGGCTCCCACCACCACGGGACCTCGCCGGTCCCGTACAGGCTCATGAAGTCGGGCACCCCGCCGGGTCCGGCGTCGGCCAGCTTGAGGTGCATGGCCATGAGGTAGGCGCCGAGCCCGAAGTAGACGCCCTGGCCGAGGGTCAGGAGCCCGCCGCGGCCCCAGGCGAGCCCGATGCCCACCGCGACCATCGCCAGGCAGAGGAACTTGGCGAGCAGGCTGAGCCGGAACGGGCTGAGCAGCACGGGGGCGACGGCGAACAGCACGACCGCGGCGAGGGCGAAGCCGGCCAGGACGCGTGTGCGTCCGGGACGCAGCAGCGCGCGCAGCCGTCCGGTGGGGGGATGGGTGGTGGTCATGCCAGGCTCCTCGTCCGCACGGTGACCAGGCCCTGGGGTCGGACCTGCAGGAAGGCGACGATCACGACGAACACGAGCACCTTGGCGACAGACGCCGTCGTGGAGTACTCGAAGAACGCCTGCATCAGACCCAGCGCGGTCGCGGCGATCACCGTGCCCTTGATCTGGCCGATGCCGCCGGCGACGACCACCAGGAAGGCGTCGACGATGTAGCTCGTGCCGAGCGTCGGGCCGATCGACCCGAGCAGCGTGAGGGCGACGCCGGCGATCCCGGCCATCCCGGAGCCGATGAAGAAGGTGAGCCGGTCGGTGGCGCGCGACGAGATCCCCGACGCCTCGGCCAGGTCGCGGTTCTGGACGACGGCGCGGATCCGCCGTCCCAGCGACGTCGCCTTCAGCACGACCGACAGGGCGGCGACGCAGACGATCGCGACGGTCAGGATGAACAGCCGCGTCTTGGGCAGCGCCACGTCGCCGATCGTGACCGCGCCGGAGAGCCACTCCGGCGCGGTCACGTCGACGTTCGGGGCGCCGAACACGTCGCGGGCCACCTGCTGGAGCACCAGGGCCACGCCCCAGGTGACGAGCAGGGTGTCCAGCGGACGGTGGTACATGCGATGGATGAGCGTCGCCTCGAGCACGAGCCCGAGGACCCCGCCGACCGCGAACCCGAGCGGCAGCGCGACCAGCAGGCTCACCCCCGCGCTGCCGACGACGCCCTGCACCACGAACGCGGTGTAGGCGCCGGCCATCATGAACTCCCCGTGGGCCATGTTGATCACGCCCATCTGCCCGAACGTCAGCGCGAGGCCGAGCGCGGCGAGCAGGAGCACGGAGCCGAGGCTCAGGCCCGCGAAGAGCTGGGAGAGGAGGATGTCCATCGTCGGTGTCCGATCGTCGGCGGCGTCGGGTCGGTGGTCAGGACAGGCCGTCGGCCCAGTCGTAGCCCTCGAGGAACGGGTCGGGCTCGATGGGGCCGTCGGAGCTCCACTCGGTGTGGATGAGCCCGTCGGCGCCGATGCGGCCGATGAGCGCGGTCTTGGCGATGTGGTGGTTGTCGCCGTTCACCGTGACGGTGCCCTCGGGCGCGTCGAACGAGACGCCGTCGGCGGCCTCCTGGACGTCGGCGACGTCGAAGGACTCGGCCTTCTCGACCATGCCCCGCCACAGGTGGAGCGAGTCGTAGGCGGCCTCCATCGGGTCCGAGGTCACGCGGTCGGCGCCGTACTCGGCCTGGAAGGCCTCGACGAAGGCGGCGTTCTCCGGGGTGTCGACGGTCTGGTAGTAGTTCCAGGCGGTGAGCTGACCCTCGACGTTCTCGACGCCGATGCCGCCGATCTCCTCCTCGGCGATGGACACCGACATCACGGGCATGTCGGCCGGGACCAGGCCGGCGTTGGAGTACTCCTTGAAGAACGCGACGTTCGAGTCGCCGTTGAGGGTGTTGAACACGGCGTCGGCGTCGGCCGACTTCACCTTGTTGACGATCGTGGAGAAGTCGGTGTGGCCGAGCGGCGCGTACTCCTCGCCCACGACCTCGATGCCGTGCGCCGCGGCGTAGGCGTTGATGATCTTGTTCGCGGTGCGCGGGAACACGTAGTCCGACCCGACCAGGAACAGCGACTCGACGTCCTGCTCCGCGAGGTAGTCGAGCGCGGGCACGATCTGCTGGTTCGTGGTGGCACCCGTGTAGAAGATGTTGGGCGAGGACTCCAGGCCCTCGTACTGCACCGGGTAGAACAGCAGGGAGTCGTTCGACTCGAAGACCGGCAGCATCGCCTTGCGCGAGGCGGAGGTCCAGCCGCCGAAGACCGCGGCGACGCAGTCGCTGGTGATGAGCTTGGTGGCCTTCTCCGCGAACACCGTGGGCTCGGACTGGCCGTCCTCGGTGACGATCTCGAGCTCCTTGCCCAGGACCCCGCCGTCGGCGTTGATCTCGGCGGCGGCGAGCTGCAAGGAGTCGTGGACCGTCTGCTCGGAGATCGCCATCGTGCCCGACAGCGAGTTCAAGAAGCCGATCTTGACCGTGTCGCCCGAGGTGTCGACACAGCTGGCGGCCGTGGAGCCGGACGGCTCGCCACCCGCCGTGTCGACCTGGGCCCCGCAGGCGGTGAGAGCGCTGACGGTCAGTGCTGCGATCGAGAGGACGCCGAGACTTCTCGTGCCGGCGTGTGTCCGTGGACGCATGACGTGCTCCGTTCGTGGCGGGCCCCTCGGGGCCGGTTAGGTTCAGATGAACCTAAGTACGCCGAGGTGTCCGATCTGTCAGGTCCACGTAACTTTCGTGTTTCCGTCGCGGCCGGCGATGCCATCATGGGGGCCATGACTGACCAGACCGGTGGCGAGCCCCTGGTGCTCGGGATCGAGACCTCCTGCGACGAGACCGGCGTCGCCCTGGTGCGTGGCGACACGCTGCTGTTCGACGCCGTCGCGAGCTCCATGGACGAGCACGCCCGGTACGGCGGCATCATCCCGGAGGTCGCCAGCCGAGCCCACCTCGAGGCGATGGTCCCCACCATCCGCCGCGCCCTCGGTGCGGCCGACGTCGACCTGTCCGAGGTCGACGCGATCGCCGTCACCGCCGGACCGGGTCTCGTCGGCCCGCTGACCATCGGGGCGAGCGCGGCCAAGGCGCTCGCGATCGGGCTCGACAAGCCGCTGTACGGCGTCAACCACGTCATCGGCCACGCCGCCGTCAACCAGCTCGTCGACGGCCCGTTCACCGGACGCGCGATGGCGCTGGTCGTCTCCGGCGGCCACAGCTCGCTCCTGCTCGTCGACGACATCGCCACCGGTGTCACCGAGCTCGGCTCCACCCTCGACGACGCGGCGGGGGAGGCCTTCGACAAGGTCGGCCGGCTGCTCGGCCTGCCCTACCCCGGCGGCCCGCACATCGACCGGCTCGCCCGCGAGGGCGACCCCGAGGCCATCCGGTTCCCGCGCGGGCTGACGGCCCGCAAGGACCAGGCCAAGCACGCCTACGACTTCAGCTTCTCCGGCCTCAAGACGGCGGTGGCCCGGTGGGTGGAGACCTGCCAGGACGCCGGGCGCGAGGTGCCGGTCGCCGACGTCGCCGCCTCCTTCGCGGCCGCCGTCGTCGACGTGCTCACCGCCAAGACGATCGCCGCCTGCCGGGCGCACGACGTCGACACGCTCGTCATCGGCGGCGGGTTCTCCGCCAACAGCCAGCTGCGCGAGCTGGCCGCCGCGCGCTGCGCCGAGGCGGGCATCGACCTGCGCATCCCGCCGATCCGCTACTGCACCGATAACGGGGCGATGATCGCCGCGCTGGGGTCCGCCGTCGTGCGGGCCGGGGTGGCGCCGTCGGACCTGGACATCGGCGTCGACTCCTCGATGCCGCTGACGGCCATCACGGTCTGACCGCGTGCGGGCGCTGTACGTCGAGGTGGTCGTGCGCACGACGCTCGACCGGCTGTGGGAGCTGACCCAGGACCCCGAGCAGCACGTGCGCTGGGACCTGCGGTTCAGCAGGATCGCGCCCACCGGCACCACGGCCACGGGCGCCACCCGGTTCCGGTACGAGCGGGCGCTGGGACCGCACACGATCCGCGGCACCGGCACCTCCCTGGGTGAGCGCCACGGCCCCGACGGCACCTGCACGTCCGCGCTGCGCTTCGACACCGACGACCGCAGCTCGCCGTTGCGGGACGGGCGCGGGTACTGGCGGTACACCCCGGTCGAGGGCGGGGTCCGCTTCGTCACCGGGTACGACTACACCCCGGGTCTCGGCCGCGCGGCGGACCGGCTGCTGCGCCCCGTGGTGCTGTGGATGACGGCGTGGAGCTTCGACCGGCTGCGGATCTGGGCCGAGACCGACGTGCCGCCCGAGCGATGGCCCCTGCGCTCCGTCCTGGCGTTCTGGCGCCGGGACCGGCCCCGGGCGTCCCGCTGCCGCACCCGTCGTCCGGGCCGCGACGCGGCGCGGGACCCCATGCACGACGCCCCGCGCTCCCTCGACACCCTGGAGGCACCGTGACCGAGACGCCTGACGAGACACCAGGCCGGAACGGTGCGAGCATCTTCCGCCGCGCGCTTGGTTCGGACTTCGACCGGCTGCACCCGCAGCTCCGGCGACGCTTCGGGGTGTCGACCGACGGCGGGTACGCGTGCGTGGGCCGGGGCACCATGCGGCGCATCCGCCGCGGCCCGTGGTGGACGGTGCCGTTCCTGCAGATCGGTCGCCTGCGCAACATCCTCGTCGCGGACGTCGGCGAGGACGTGCCGTTCGTCGTGGAGAACTACCCCTACCGCGACCCCCACGGGCGCGAGACGGTGACGTTCGTGCGCGAGTACAGCGTCCCGGGCCGCCCCCGTCCCAGTCGCTTCGACGCGACGATGGTCCTGGACGCGACCCGCGGCACGATCGTCGACTACCTCGGCACGCACCAGCACCTCGCCGTGGACCTCGACCTGCGGGTCGAACCCGACGGGTCGCTGCTCCTGCGCTCGGGCGCCCAGCGCTTCTACGAGGGACTGCTCGGCTTCCGCTTCCCGATGCTGTTCTCGGGCCGGGCGACGCTGCGCGAGGTCTACGACGACGAGGCCGGCGTCTTCCGCATCGACCTCGAGGTCCGCAACCGCCTGTTCGGCTTCCTCTTCGGCTACGACGGCACCTTCACCTGCGAGTACCCCGAGGCGACGACGGCGCCCGCGCGGCTCCTGCCCGTCCGCCACGAGCGCCGGCTCTGACCCGTCAGCCGACCGGCAGGGGCCGCCCCGCCCGCAGCTCCGCGACCAGGGAGCGCACCACGGCCTCGAGGCCGGGCTGCCCGCCGCCGTGCGCCGCGGACACCGCGCGCTGGCGCTGGTAGGAGGCCCCGGCGCGCACGATCTCGCGGACACCGTCGAGCTCGGCGGCGCAGCCCAGGCGGTCGGCCACGGGGGCGAGCTCGTCGAGCAGGCGCGGCAGGGCGTCGGTGACCAGCTCCTCGTTGCCCTCGGCGTCCAGGATGATGATCGCGTCCAGGCCGTACCGGGCCGCGCGCCACTTGTTCTCGTGCACGAACCAGCGGGGCATCGTGGGCAGCGGCCGGCCCTCGTCGAGCAGGGTGGAGAAGTGCTCCACCAGGCAGTGCACGAGCGCCCCGAGAGCCGCCAACTCGAGCACGTTGGACGTGCCGTCGCAGACCCGGACCTCCACCGTGCCGAAGTGCGGGGCGGGGCGGATGTCCCAGCGCACCTCGGTGAAGTCGTCGATGACGCCCGTCCTGAGCATGTCGTCGACGTACTGCTCGAGCTGGTCCCACTCGGCGAACTGGTACGGCAGGCCCGCGGTGGGCAGCTGCTGGAAGATGAGGGCCCGCATCGAGGCGTAGCCCGTGTCGTCCGCACCCCAGAACGGCGACGACGCCGACAGCGCCTGCAGGTGGGCGACGTACACGAGCAGGGACCGCACGATCGGCAGCACCTTGGCGCGGTCCTCGATGCCGACGTGCACGTGCACCCCGTAGACGACCTGCTGGCGCCCCCACACCTGGGTGCGGTCGACCACGGTGGCGTACCGCTGCTTGTCCGTCACCTGCTGCTGGGACCAGTGCGCGAACGGGTGGGTGCCCGCGCCCATCATCTCGGCACGCATCGGGCCGATGACGTCCTGGACGGCGGCGATCCCCGCCTCCAGGTCCGAGATCGCCGCACCCACGGTGTCGCACACCCCGGAGACGACCTCAAGGGTGTTGCGCAGGAACTCCGGCTTGACGTGCCTCGACCGGGGGTCGGGGCCGAGCGCCTCCATCACCGCGGGCGCGACCTGGCGCAGGTTGCCCGAGTCGGCGTCCACCAGCGCGAGCTCCCACTCGAGCCCGACGCTCGAGCGCCGGGACGGCGCGAAGTCCAGCGACATGGCCCCATGCTTCCACGCCGTGGGCCGGAGTGTCCTACGCGCGGCCGGCGAGCGGTTCCACGACGAGCACGTGCTGGCGGCCCGCCACCCGGGTGAGGACGAGCGTGGCCGAGGCGTCGCCCTTGAGAGCGAGCTGCGCACGGAGCTGTTCCGGCGTGACGGCCGTGCCGCGCTTCTTCACGGTGAGCCGCCCGACGCCCCGCTCGCGCAGGTACGCCTTCAGCTTCTTGAGGTTGAAGGGCATCACGTCCAGCACCCGGTAGCCGGTGGCGAGGGGTGCGGTGCCCGACGGCGGGGCGGTGGCCGGGGCGTCCGCCGTCACGTAGGCGATGGTGCGGTCCACGAGACGTCCGCCCAGCTCGGCGGCGGCGTGCGCCACCAGCCCGGCGCGCACGACGGCGCCGTCCGGCTCGTACAGGTAGGCGCCGACGGGACCGACCTCGGGGACGAGCTCGCCGTCGGTCTCCTCGCCGGCGTCGGCGCCCTCCGTGCGTCCGGTCCGCAGGGTTCGCGACGCGGTGCCCTCCGCCGTCGTGCGCAGGACGTGCGCGGACCGCCCCGGTCCGTCGGGGGCGAGCGGACCGAACCAGAGCCCGGCCTCGACGACGTCGCCGTCGACCGAGACCCACTGCGTCTCGGCGTCGGCCGGCAGCCCGTGGTGGGGGATGCCGGGACCGACCTTGATGCCGAGCGCGGGCACCTGGTCCCGCAGCGCCCACACCGCGTCGAGCGGGGGCGCGTAGGCGGACGGGTCGAAGATGCGCCGCCCGCCGCGGGTGCGTCGTGCGGGATCGGCGTAGACGCCGTCCACGCCCTCGGCGGCCAGGTCGAGCGTGAGCCCGTCGGCGTGTCGGACCTCGGCCTCGGGGAAGGCGCGGAGGTTGACGGTCGCCATGGCGGCGGTCATCTCGTCCACGTCCGTGGCGAGCACGTCGAGGCCCACGCCCGCGAAGGCGAGGGCGTCCGCGCCGACGCCGCTGGTGAGGTCGGCGACCTTGGCGACGCCCGCCGCGAGGTAGCGGCGGGCGTGCAGGCCGGCGACGATCAGCCGGGTGGCCTGCTCGACGCCGTCGGGGGTGAACAGCATGCCGTCGGCGAAGGAGCCGAGCTTGGTCCGCGCCTTCGCCCGCAGCCGGGACTGGGTGAGGACGGCGGCGGCGAGGTCGGGATCGACCCCCTCGGCACGGAGCCGCGTGGCCAGCACCATCGCCTGTCCCTCGTCGTAGGGCGGGAGGGCGTTGAGCAGCGCCCAGCCCTCGGGGCTGAGCAGCTTGGTGAGGGAGGCCGCGTCCATGGAGCCATCGTCTCAGGCGGCGTGCGGGACGTGCGCCGATGACGCCCGCAGAGGAATCCTGGCACTCGACTTGTCAGAGTGCTAACGGCTGCCTAGATTTGGTCCCAGCGCACGACGCTGAGCCGGCACCCGCGACGACGGCCAGCGACAGGGCGCGTCCCAGTCCAGCAAGTCATCGCGAACAAGGAGGTCCGACGTGTCGGTCCCCATCAAGCCGCTCGAGGACCGGATCGTCGTCAAGGCCGTCGAGGCCGAGACCACGACCGCTTCCGGCCTGGTCATCCCGGACACCGCCAAGGAGAAGCCCCAGGAGGGCGAGGTCCTGGCTGTCGGTGACGGCCGCTTCGACGACCAGGGCAACCGCGTCCCGGTCGACGTGAAGGTCGGCGACAAGGTCATCTACAGCAAGTACGGCGGCACCGAGGTCAAGTACGCGGGCGAGGAGTACCTGGTGCTCTCCGCGCGCGACATCCTCGCCGTCGTCGTGGGTTGATCCTCAGCTCTCGACGCTGACGCACGAAGCCCCGCATCATCCGTGGTGCGGGGCTTCGTCGTGTGCGGGGAACGTCAGTGGTGCCGCTGTCGGCCGAGCCTGCGGTTCCGCGCCGTGCGGGTGCCTCGTGCCTCGGCCCCCACCCGTCGCTGCACCTCCGGCTCAGCCGTGTCTCTGTCGGCCGAGCCTGCGGTTCCGCGCCGTGCGGGTGCCTCGTGCCTCGGCCCCCACCCGTCGCTGCACCTCCGGCTCAGCCGTGTCTCTGTCGGCCGAGCCTGCGGTTCCGCGCCGTGCGGGTGCCTCGTGCCTCGGCCCCCACCCGTCGCTGCACCTCCGGCTCAGCCGTGTCTCTGTCGGCCGAGCCTGCGGTTCCGCGCCGTGCGGGTGCCTCGTGCCTCGGCCCCCACCCGTCGCTGCACCTCCGGCTCAGCCGACCTTGCGCTCGCGACCGGCGAGCGCGGCGCTGCGCTCGTCCTCGCTGAGCCCGCCCCAGACGCCGTACGGCTCACGGACCCGCAGCGACTGCTCGCGGCACTGCATCATCACCGGGCACGAGTGGCAGATCGCCTTCGCGGCCTCGGCCCGCCGTCGGCGGGTCGAACCGCGCTCGCCCTCGGGGTGGAAGAACAGGGTGTCGTCCGCGTCGCGGCACGCTCCCTGGTACTGCCACTCCCACAGCTCCATCACCGGCCCTGGCAGTCTCGAGATCTCCGTCATGGCGAACAACCTACAAGTTGTGCAGAGGTTGTTCAAGGGGTCGATGCAAGTTGGGCGTACCTGTCGCACGCGGATCATCTGACCAGGCCATGAACCGATTTCCCGGAGCGATGACTTGCTTGGCGGCAAGATCCTGGCTCGGATCGTGACGCGCCGGGAGGTGCAGTGGCGGTCGGGCGAACCCCTGGCAGAATCGAGGCATGACCTCCTCGCGACCGGCCCAGGACTCGGGCGGGTCACGCCCGTCCGGACCCGGACTCGCCGTCGCGGCCGTGGCGCGGCGTCTCGGGGTGGCCCCGGCGACGCTGCGGACCTGGGACCGGCGCTACGGTCTGGGCCCGTCCGACCGGACGGCCGGCTCGCACCGGCGCTACACCCCCGACGACGTCGCCCGGCTGCTCGTCATGAGACGGCTCACCCTCGAGGGCGTGGCACCGGTGGACGCCGCCGAGGCAGCCCTGGACGCCGACGTCGAGGAGCTCGACAGGGCGCAGAAGGCCGCGCCGCCCGTGCCTCCTGAGCCGTCGGAGTCCGACGGTGGCTCCTCCGGGGACCCCGACGAAGCCGCCGGCCGGCCCGGCCGTGCCCACCTGCGTGCCCTCCCCGGCGGCGGGCAGGGCGGCGCCGGTGCCCCGACCGGGTACGGGGCCGCCGGCCAGAACGCGTCCGGCAAGGTCTCCGCCGTCGTCGACGCGGCCCTCGCCTACGACCAGGGGCGCTGCGACGACCTGCTCCGGATCCCTGCCCACGGCGATCCCGCGATGTGGTGGGCCCACCTGCTGGAGCCGGCCTGGAACCGTGTCGCCGAGCGCACCGTGCTCGCCGGGTCCGGCGCCGTCCCCGAGGTGGTGCTGGCCACCGCGGCCCTGCACGCGCTGCGCTCCTTCACCGAGGCGTTCGAGCAGGCCGTCGTCCAGAACGGCGGGCCGCCCGCCAACCACCCGAGCCGCATGCGCAACATCGTGCTGATCTTCGCCGCCCCGGACGAGGTCGTACCGCTGTCCGCGCACGCGTTGGCGGCCGCCCTGACGGCCAAGGGGAAGACCGCGCGGATCGTCACCGGCCCCGCCAGCATCCGGCGCTCGCTCGAGCTGGTCACCATGGTCCGGCCTGCCGCCCTGGTGCTGGCGACGACGCAGCGGCGGCCGGACCTCGACGTCGTGCACGCGGTGCACGAGGGGTTCCCCGACCTGCCGATCTTCGTCGGTCTGCGCCGCGACGACGCCGCGACCGAGATCCCGCTCGCGCCCCAGGTGCAGCGCGTGCGGTCCTTCACCGGGCTGCTCCACGAGGTCCTCGCCGTCGTCTCCTCGTGAACCGGGCCACCGGCCCGACCGCCGGGCCGGAGCGACGACCGGCTGTCGGGCGACCGGCTCTCACCAGGTGACGGACGGCACCACCGGAGCCCGCTCGTCCCGCCGTAGACTCGGGACATGACGGAGACGACCTCGCCAGCGCACGACCCGTTCGGATTCCTCGGCCTCACCTACGACGACGTCCTGCTGCTGCCGGGGTACTCGGACCTGGCACCCACGGACATCGACACGACGTCGCGGCTGACCCGCGAGATCTCGCTGCGGGTGCCGCTGGTGTCCGCGGCGATGGACACCGTCACCGAGTCGCGGATGGCGATCGCGATGGCGCGGCAGGGCGGGCTCGGGGTCCTGCACCGCAACCTGTCGATCCAGGACCAGGCTTATCAGGTCGACCTGGTCAAGCGGACCCAGACCGGCATCATCTCCAACCCGGTCACCATCGGCCCGGACGCGACGCTCGAGCAGCTCGACCAGCGCGCCGGGCAGTACCGGGTCTCCGGGTTCCCCGTGCTGGACGAGGGTGGCAAGCTCGTCGGCATCGTCACCAACCGCGACCTGCGCTTCACCCCCGTCGCCGAGTGGGCCACCACGACGGTCTCCGACGTCATGACGCCGCAGCCGCTCATCACGGGGCGTGCCGGGATCTCTCGCGAGGACGCGACGGCGCTGCTGCGCAAGCACAAGCTCGAGCGCCTGCCGCTGGTGGACGACGAGGGTCGACTGGCCGGGCTGATCACGGTCAAGGACTTCGTGAAGTCCGAGCAGTTCCCCGACGCGTCGAAGGACGGGCAGGGCCGGCTCATGGTCGGCGCGGCCATCGGGTACTTCGGAGACGCCTGGGAGCGGGCGACCACCCTCATCGACGCGGGCGTGGACGTGCTGGTCGCGGACACCGCGCACGGCAACGTCCGGATGCTCATCGACATGGTCCGCCGGCTCAAGTCGGACCCGGCCACGCGCGACGTCCAGGTGATCGGCGGCAACGTCGCCACCAAGGAGGGCGCCCGGTCGTTCGTCGAGGCGGGTGCGGACGCCATCAAGGTCGGTGTCGGACCCGGCTCGATCTGCACCACGCGCGTCGTGACCGGCGTCGGCGTGCCGCAGATCACCGCCGTGTACGAGGCCTCGCTGGCCGCGCGGGAGGCCGGTGTGCCGGTCATCGCCGACGGCGGGATGCGGCACTCCGGCGAGATCGGCAAGGCGATCGTCGCCGGTGCGGAGTCCGTGATGCTCGGCTCGATGCTGGCCGGCACCGAGGAGGCCCCCGGTGACCAGATCCTCGTCAACGGCAAGCAGTTCAAGGCCTACCGGGGGATGGGTTCGATGGGAGCCATGTCCTCGCGCGGCAAGAAGTCCTACTCGAAGGACCGCTACTTCCAGGCCGAGGTCACCAGCGACGACATGATCGTGCCCGAGGGCGTCGAGGGTCAGGTGCCGTACAAGGGGACGCTGGCCACCGTGGTGCACCAGCTCGTGGGCGGGCTGCACCAGACGATGTTCTACGTCGGTGCGCGCACCGTGCCGGAGCTGCAGGCCAACGGCCGGTTCGTGCGGATCACGTCGGCCTCCCTCAAGGAGTCCCACCCGCACGACATCATGATGACCGTCGAGGCACCCAACTACAAGGTGTCCTGAGTCAGCCGGCCGCGGGCGGCTCGACCGGCCAGGCCGGGGAGGCTCCCGGGCCCGGTAGGCCCTGCGTGCGGCGCCACTCGTTGAAGTTGTCCGCCCAGCGGCGGTGGGCGTCCTGCTGCGCGGAGTGCAGGGCGTCGAGGGCCACGGCCCGCAGGTCGGGGTACTGCAGGAGCTGGGCGTCGAGCACGTCGAGGGTCGCCAGGACGTCGACGTCGGCGCTGTGCAGCTCACCCTCCCCGGCGATGCCGTAGAGGTCCACCAGGTCGCCCAGGCGGCGCTTGCCCTGGCGGTAGCGGTCCCGCCACCGGTCGATGACCAGGGGGTCCAGCACGGGCGCCACCGGACGGCCGAGCCGCTCGGGCAGCGTGGGGAGCCCGTGCCGGGCCAGCTCGGCGTCGAGCAGGGTCAGGTCGAACGCCGCGTTGTACGCCACGACCGGTACCCCGGCGTGCGTGTGCTCCGCGAGGACCGCCGCGATCTCGGCCAGCGCCTGCCGCGGCGGCGCCCCGTGGGCGCGGGCGTGCTCCGTCGTGACCCCGTGGATGGCCGCGGCCTCGGCCGGGATCTCCACCCCGGGATCGATCAGCCAGGTGCGCACGTCCGTCGTCGTGGCCGTGCGCAGCACGACGGCGGCGGTGACGATGCGGTCGGAGTGCACGTCGACGCCGGTCGTCTCGGTGTCGAAGCCGAGCAGCGGGCCGCCGGCCCATGTGGTGTGGACAGCGGTGTCGTCCATGTCGGGGAAGTCCTTCCTCACGTCCTGGGCCCGGACGATGCCACCCGCCTCCGACACCCGGGGACAGGAGCTGCGGAAGCTCCGGTCGGGCGCGGGTGGCGTGACGGGCCCGGGCGCCCGGGCTCCGGCCGGTACGCTTGCGGGGTGAGCAACGAGATCGAGATCGGACGTGGCAAGCGCGGTCGCCGCGCGTACTCCTTCGACGACGTCGCGGTGGTGCCCTCGCGCCGCACCCGCGACCCGAAGGACGTGTCCACGGAGTGGCAGATCGACGCGTACCACTTCGACCTGCCGATCATGGCGGCGCCGATGGACTCGGTGATGAGCCCGGACACCGCGGTCGCGCTGGGCAACCACGGCGGTCTCGGCGTGCTGGACCTCGAGGGTCTGTGGACCCGCTACGAGTCCCCGGAGCCGCTGCTCGCGGAGATCTGCGACCTGCCCGCCGACCAGGCGACGCGCCGCATGCAGGAGATCTACGCCGAGCCGATCAAGCCGGAGCTCATCACGCAGCGCCTCAAGGAGGTCCGCGCGGCCGGCGTCACCGTCGCCGGGGCGCTGTCCCCGCAGCGCACCCAGGAGCACTACCAGACGGTCGTCGACGCCGGGGTGGACCTGTTCGTCATCCGGGGCACCACCGTCTCCGCCGAGCACGTCTCGGGCAACGCCGAGCCGCTGAACCTCAAGCGGTTCATCTACGAGCTCGACGTCCCCGTGGTGGTCGGCGGGGCCTCGACCTACACCGCGGCCCTGCACCTCATGCGGACAGGTGCTGCCGGCGTGCTCGTCGGCTTCGGCGGGGGAGCGGCCCACACCACCCGCGTCAGCCTGGGCATCCACGCACCGATGGCGACCGCGGTGTCCGACGTCGCCGCCGCACGCCGCGACTACCTCGACGAGTCCGGGGGCCGGTACGTGCACGTCATCGCGGACGGCGGGGTGGGCCACTCGGGCGACATCGTCAAGGCCGTGGCCTGCGGGGCCGACGCGGTCATGCTCGGCGCCGCCCTGGCCCGGGCCTCCGATGCGCCCGGAAAGGGCTGGCACTGGGGCCCGGAGGCGCACCACTCGCAGCTCCCGCGCGGTGAGCGGGTCGCGGTGGGCACCGGTGGCACCCTGGAGGAGATCCTCTTCGGGCCCGGGCGCCAGGCGGACGGCACCACGAACCTGGTCGGTGCCCTGCGGCGGGCGATGGCCACGACCGGCTACTCGGACCTCAAGGAATTCCAGCGGGTCGAGGTCGTCATGTCGCCCTACCAGCCGCGGTGACCGCGCCTGGCCCGCAGCAGACGGACCTGCGGGAGATCACGGACGACGACGTCGAGCAGGTCGTCGCGCTGTGGCGCGAGTGCGACCTGACACGGCCGTGGAACGACCCGCACCGGGACATCGACGACGCGCGGCGCAACCCCACGTCCACGGTGCTGGTCGCGCTCGACGCGACCTCCGCCGTCGTCGGGTCGGTGCTGGCAGGGTATGAGGGGCACCGCGGATGGCTGTACTACGTGGCCGTGGCGCCAGGGCTCCAGGGGACCGGGCTCGGCCGCCGGCTCGTCGGGTCCGCGGAGGAGTGGCTGCGGGGCGCCGGGGCGAGCAAGGTGCGGCTGATGGTCCGCTCCACGAACACCACGGTCCGAGGGTTCTGCGCGACCCTCGGCTACGAGGACGTCGAGTGCACGGTGCTGGGCCGCACGCTCGACCCCTCGCGCTGAGAGCGAACGACACGGACATCTGACGCATCGTTCACCGGGCCGTCACCAGCGCCGCATAGAGTGTCGCCCATGGCAACTGCGCACGAGAGCGACGGTGCTCTGGACGACGTGATCGACCCCGAGCTGCCGGCATCCACGTACGTCCTCGAACCGGACGTCGTCGAACCACTGGTCCGCCGGGTCGTCACGTCGCACGACGCCGGCACCCACCGCAGCACGTCGCCGTTCACGGGCGCACCGCTCGCCGCGGTCCCGCTCTCCGGGACCGACGACGTCGCCCGTGCCGTCGACGCCGCTCGGGCGGCCCAGCACGACTGGGCCGCTGCGCCGCTCGCCGCGCGCACCCGGGTGCTCGACCGGCTCGGCTCGCTGGTCCTGGAACGTCAGTCCGAGATCCTCGACCTGATCCAGATGGAGTCCGGCAAGTCCCGGCGCAGCGCCTTCGAAGAGGTCGCCGACATCGCGCAGACGTGCCGCCACTACGTGGTGCGCGGGCCGCGCTACCTCGCCGACCGGCGCGTCCCCGGTGCCCTGTCGGTGCTCACCGGGGCCCGGGTGCACCGGCGGCCGCTGGGCGTCGTGGGCGTCATCGCGCCGTGGAACTACCCCCTGACGCTCGCCCTGTCGGAGGCGATCCCCGCGTTGCTGGCGGGCAACGCCGTCGTGCTCAAGCCCGACCCGCAGACCACGCTGTCCGCGCTGTGGGCCGCCGAGCTCCTGGCCGAGGCCGGCCTGCCCGACGACCTGCTCGCGGTCGTGGCGGGTGGCGGCGAGGTCGGGGCCGCGCTCGTGGACCACGTCGACCACGTCGCCTTCACCGGGTCGACGGCGGTGGGCCGGAAGATCGCCGCACGGGCGGGGGAGCGGCTCATCGGCGCGACGCTGGAGCTGGGTGGCAAGAACCCGCTGTACGTCGCGGCCGACGCCGATCTCGACGCGGCCGTGCCGGGCGTGGTGCGGGCCTGCTTCTCCAACGCCGGCCAGCTCTGCATGTCGATCGAGCGCCTGGTGCTGCACGAGCGCGTCGCCGACGAGTTCCTGGAGCGCTTCGTCCCGGCGGTGCGCGCGCTGGCGCTCGGCGCGGGCCTCGACTACACGGCCGACGTCGGTTCGCTGGTGTCGGCCGACCAGCTCGAGAAGGTCGCGGCGCACGTCGACGACGCCCTGGCCAAGGGAGCACGGGCGCTGGCCGGTGGGGTGCACCGTTCCGACGTCGGACCCTACTTCTACGCCCCGACGGTGCTGGACGACGTCCCGGAGGACGCCGTCTGCCTGCGCGAGGAGACGTTCGGACCCGTCGTGGCGGTGACGCGAGTCGCCAGCGACGACGAGGCCGTGCACGTCATGAACGACACGGAGTTCGGCCTCAACGCCTCGATCTGGTCCCGCGACGTCGCGCGTGCGCGAGAGGTCGCCGCGCGCGTCCAGGCGGGCACGGTGGTCATCAACGACGGCTACCTGCAGGCGTGGGGTTCCGCGGGCGCGCCCATGGGCGGCATGAAGGCCTCAGGCCTCGGACGGCGGCACGGCCGCGAGGCCGTCGAGGCGGTCACCGAGGTCCAGAGCGTGGTGGCGCAGCGTGGCCTGAGCGCCGGGCTGTCCCTGGACACCCTCTACGCCCTCGGCGGGGACGTGCCCAGCAAGGTGCTCACCGAGGCGATGCGGGCGATGCGCAGGCTCCGCCTGCCCTGACGGGCGAGCTCAGAGGCCGTCGAGCTCGGCGCGCAGGTTCCGCTCGGCCGGCGCGGCCCAGCGGCCGCGGGCGGCGGGCGTGCGGAACAGGCCGCGACCGGTGTGCAGCGTGAGCAGCTGCTCGAGCACGGCGCCGCGTCCGGCCCGGAAGTCCGCGTCACCGACGTGCCCGTACTCGGCGCGCACCTGGGCCACGTAGCGGGCGTAGCGCCCGGGGTCGGCACCGAGGATCGCCAGGTCGGCGTCGCTGACCAGACAGCCCGCGAGGTCGCCCGGGTCGGGGTTGTGGGTCACCGTGACCAGCACGAGCCGCTCGACCTCCGCCACCTCCTGAGCTGTCAGGTTCTCGTGGGGGAAGACCTGCGCGAGAGTCTGACAGCTCGTGAGGGGTGTGAGCAGCTCGACCGCCAAGGCTGCCGATCTCTCCTCGTCGCCCGGGGTGGCGCCGTCGTGCACCGCGTCGTGGAACCACAGCGCGACCGCCGCGAGCCACCCCGCCCGCGAGCTGTCAGAACCACGACCCGGTATGCCTCCACGAGCTTCTGACAACTCGGGGAGCAGGAGGGGCAGGGCGTCGAGGACGGCGGCCAGGTGCAGGCGACCGTGGTAGACGCGGTGCGGCTCGCGCCAGCGGTCGACGACGTCCTCGCCGACGGCGGTGGAGAGTGCGGTGTCCGGCCAGAGCGAGGCCCAGCGGGCGAGGAGGGCTGGACGCTTCGCTTGGTGTCGCTCGCGGCCAGGAACCCGCAGGACCGAGCCCGCGAGCCGACGCGCGAGCTCGCGGCCGTCCACCGGGGTCGCCCCGGCGGCCACGAGGTCGTCGTACCGCTCGTCCGGGACGTCGTAGTGGTCGAGGTCGAAGGCGCGGTCGGGGATGCCGGCCGCGCGCGCGAACGTGCGCAGCTCGTGCAGCGACGAGTCCGAGACGAGGTGCGACCAGAGTCGGTCGTGCGCGGGCCAGGCGGGCGGGTCGAGCAGGACGGTCATGGTGTCCCCGTGCCTGCGGTCGTCGCGTCGAGGGCACGCCGAACCTCCCCGACGAGTGCGGCCATCGCGGCCTCGGCGGCCGCGGCGTCGCCCTGGGCCACGGCATGCGCGACGGCCTCGTGCTGGTCGAGGGCCTCGGGCACGGGGGAGGCGGGCATGAGGCCCAGGTGGGTGCGGCCGGCGAGCACCTCGGCGACGACGGCGGCCAGCGCGCCGAACATCTCGTTGCCGCTGGCCCGCAGCAGGAGCTCGTGCAGCCGGATGTCCAGGTCGAGGAACTCGGCGAGATCGCCGCGGTCGCCGAGCACCCGCATGCGGGCGGCGAAGTCGAGGAGCTCGGCGCGCTCGTCGTCGCTCGCGTGGCGTGCGGCTCCGGCGGCGGCCAGGGGTTCGACGGCGTGGCGGAGCTCGGTGAGGGTGCGGAGCTGGTCGTCGCGTCCCGGGCCGGCGAGGCGCCAGCGGATCACGCGGGGGTCCAGGACGTTCCACTCGGTCATGGGCAGCACGACCAGGCCGACCCGGCGGCGGGACCGGACGAGGCCGAGGCCCTCAAGCATCCGCATGACCTCACGGGCCACGGTGCGGGACACGCCGTGCTGTGTTCCGATCGCCTCGAGGGTGAGGGGGGTGCCCGGTGCGACGTCCCCGCTGGTGACGGCCCGCCCGACTGCGTCGAGGACGGCGCTGTGCAGGGCTGGGGTCGGCATGGGGTGAGCCTACCGAGGCACACCGCTCCCGCAATTGGTGACACCAATAGCTTGCCAAAGGTGCTACCAATCATGCATCCTCGGGGAACTGACCCGCCGACACGGAAGTCGAACCGATGGACACCGACGTCACACCTGCTGAACACGGTCCCGAGCAGGACCCCCGCGACGAGGCGGCCGACGCCGTCGTGCACATCGTCGTCATGGGGGTCGCCGGCTCGGGCAAGACCACCGTCGCCCGCCTGCTCGCCGAACGGATCGGCGTCGCGTTCGCCGAGGCCGACCAGTTCCACTCCGAGGCGAACATCGCCAAGATGACCGCGGGGACCCCGCTCACCGACGCCGACCGGGCCCCGTGGCTCGAGGCGATCCGCGACTGGCTGACCGCCGAGGCCGACGCCGGACGCACCGCCGTCGTCACCTGCTCCGCCCTCAAGCGCTCCTATCGCGACGTGCTGCGTTCCGCCCGCGGCCAGGTCAGGTTCCTGCACCTGGACGGGGCGCCCGAGCTGCTCGCCGAACGCATCACCGGACGGTCCGGCCACTTCATGCCCACCTCGCTGCTGCCCTCGCAGCTCGCCACCCTGGAACCCCTGGACGACGACGAGGACGGCCTCACCGTCGACGTCGCCGCCGCGCCCGAGGATCTCGTCGACGACGTCGTCGCGCGATGGTCCACCACGACGACGAGGAGCGAGTCATGACACCGGACGACTGGACCCAGACCCTCACCGCCGGCCCGCTGCTCGCCATCGCGGCAGCCGCCGTCGCGCTGCTGCTGCTGCTCATCATCAAGGTGCGCCTGCACGCGTTCGTCGCCCTCATCCTGGTGAGTTTCCTGACCGCCGTCGCGGCCGGGCTGCCTGCGGGCGGCATCGTCGACGTGCTGCTCGACGGCTTCGGCTCGACGCTCGCCGCCGTCGCGCTGCTCGTCGGCCTCGGTGCCATGCTCGGCCGGCTGGTCGAGACCAGCGGCGGCGCGCAGGCCCTGACCGACGTGCTCATCCGCCGGTTCGGCGAGCGCCGGGCACCGCTCGCACTGGGCATCGCTTCGCTGCTGTTCGGGTTCCCGATCTTCTTCGACGCCGGTCTCGTGGTGATGCTGCCCATCGTGTTCGCCGTCGCGCGGCGGCTGGGCGGCTCCGTGCTGCTCTACGGGCTGCCGGTCGCCGGTGCGTTCTCCGTGATGCACATCTACGTGCCCCCGCACCCCGGCCCCGTCGCGGCGTCGGAGTTCCTCGGCGCGGACGTCGCCATGGTGCTCCTCGTCGGTCTCGTGGCCGCGCTGCCCACCTGGTACGTCACCGCCTACCTCTTCGGCCGGTGGGCCGGCCGCCGGTTCCAGCTCCCCGTGCCGGAGATCCTCGGCCGGGCCGACGACGCGCAGATCGCGAACCCGCCCCGCTTCGGCACCGTCGTCGCCATCCTGCTGCTGCCCCTGATCCTCATCTTCGCCAACACCGGGCTGGAGACCGCGGCGTCAGCCGGATGGGTCGACGGCGACTCGGCGGCCGTGGCCGTCGCCGGGCTGGTCGGCGCGACCCCGGTGGCCCTGCTCATCACGGTGCTCGTGGCCGCGTGGGTGCTGGGCCGCCGGCGCGGGGTCGAGGGCATCGCCCTGGAGAAGAGGCTGGACTCCGCGCTCGGACCCGTCGCTTCGGTCATCCTCATCACCGGCGCCGGTGGCATGTTCGGTGGGGTGCTGCGGGCCACCGGCATCGGCGACGCCCTGGCGGAGGTCCTCGGCGACCTCGGCCTGCCGGTCATCGTGGCCGGCTTCCTCATCGCCGCGGTGCTGCGCGTCGCCCAGGGCTCCGCGACGGTCGCGCTGACCACCGCGGCAGGGCTCATCGCCCCGGCCGTGGCCGCCGGAGGCTACGGAGCGGTCGAGCTCGCGGCGATCGTCGTCGCCGTCGCGGCCGGGTCCGTCGTGCTCAGCCACGTCAACGACTCCGGCTTCTGGCTGGTCGGCCGGTTCTTCGACATGGACGTGCGCACGACCCTGCGTACCTGGACCGTCATGGAGACGGGCATCGGCGTGATGGGTTTCGCGATCGCGGGCCTGGTCTTCGCCGTCGCCTGAGCCGGAGACGTAGAGGAGGGTGTGGGCCGAGGGACGAGGCACGCGCCTGGAGCGGAGTCGCAGGCTCGGGCGACGACAGGATCCGCCTGAGCCTGAGGGTGGTCAGCCGGTGGTGACCGCCGCCGTCGGCTCCCGGCCGTCGACCGCCTCCACGCACTGCCGGGCGATGGCGAGCTCCTCCATGGTGGGGACCACCATGACGAGGGTCTTCGCCCAGTCGGGGGAGATGATGCGCTCACCGCCCCTGGCCGCGTTGCGGTCCTCGTCGACGGCGATCCCGAAGTTCTCCAGGCCCGCGCAGACGGCGGCGCGCACCACGGCGTCGTTCTCGCCGACGCCGGCCGTGAAGGCGATGACGTCCACCCGCCCCAGCAGGGCGGCGTAGGCGCCCACGTACTTGCGCAGCCGGTGGACGTAGACGTCGAACGCGAGCGTCGCGTCCTCGTCGCCGTCGTCGATGAGACGCCGCAGCTCGCGGAAGTCGTTGACGCCCGACAGTCCCAGCATCCCCGAGCGCTTGTTGAGCAGCGTGTCCAGATCGTCGATGTCCATGCCGGCGTTGCGGGCGAGGTGGAAGACCACGGCCGGGTCGATGTCGCCGGAGCGGGTGCCCATGACCAGGCCCTCGAGCGGCGTCAGGCCCATGGACGTGTCGATCGGCACGCCCCCGCGCACCGCCGACGCGGAGGCGCCGTTGCCCAGGTGCAGCACGATCGTGTTGAGGTCCTGCACGCGCCGGCCCAGCACACGGGCCACCTTGCCGGCCACGTACTGGTGGCTGGTGCCGTGGAACCCGTAGCGGCGCACGTCGTGCGCCGCGGCGACCTCCCGGTCGATGGCGTAGGTGTAGGCCTCCGCGGGCAGCGCCTGGAAGAACGCCGTGTCGAAGACGGCGACGTGCGGCACGTCGTCGAGCAGCTCGCGGGCCACGCGGATGCCCTGCACGTTGGCGGGGTTGTGCAGGGGGGCGAGCGGCACGAGCGCCTCGATGCGGTCCACGACGCCGTCGTCCACGACCACCGGACCGGAGAACTCGGCGCCGCCGTGCACCACGCGGTGGCCGACGGCGTAGATCCCGGCGTCAGCGAGGCGCGGGCCGATCTCGTCGAACATCCCCAGCGCCAGGCGCAACGCTTCCCCGTGGTCCGGGACGTCGAGCTCGCGGCGGGTGCGGTTGCCGGCGAAGGTGTGCGTCACGATGCCCGTCGAGCCGCCGGACTCCCCGATGCGCTCGACCGTGCCGGCGGCGATCGCCTCGCCCCCGACCGGGTTGACGAGCTGGTACTTCAGCGACGACGAGCCCGAGTTGAGCACCAGCACCGAGCCGTGCGCCCCGTAGGCGCTGTACGGGTTGGGCCGTTCGGCCTCCGGGAGGATGCTCATGCGGGCGCTCCGTTCGTGGTGGTGGCGGACTGCGCCTGGATCGCCGTGATCGCCACGGTGTTGACGATGTCGGGGACCAGTGCGCCGCGGGAGAGGTCGTTGACGGGCTTGTTCAGGCCCTGCAGCACCGGCCCGATCGCCACGGCGCCCGCCGAGCGCTGCACCGCCTTGTAGGTGTTGTTGCCCGTGTTGAGGTCCGGGAAGATGAACACGCTCGCCCGGCCGGCCACGGACGACTCGGGCAGCTTGGAGGCCGCCACGGACACGTCGACCGCGGCGTCGTACTGGATGGGGCCCTCGACGCTCAGCCCCGGGTGGCGCTCGCGCACGAGGTCGGTGGCCGCACGCACCTTGTCGACGTCGGCGCCCGTGCCGGAGGTGCCGGTCGAGTAGGACAGCATCGCGATCTGCGGGTCGACGCCGAACTGCGCGGCGGTGGCCGCGGACGACGCCGCGATGTCGGCGAGCTGCTCCGCCGTCGGGTCCGGGTTGACCGCGCAGTCGCCGTAGACCAGGACCCGGTCGGGCAGGCACATGAGGAACACCGAGGAGACCACGGATACGCCCGGGCGGGTCTTGATGATCTCGAAGGACGGCCGGATCGTGTGGGCGGTGGTGTGCGCCGCGCCCGAGACCATGCCGTCGGCCAGGCCGAGGTGGACCATCATCGTGCCGAAGTAGGACACGTCCGTGACGATCTCGCGCGCGCGCTCGACGGTCATGCCCTTGTGTGCCCGCAGCCGGGTGTACTCGGCGGCGAACTGTTCGACGTGCTCGGGGTCCGTGGGGGCGAGCACCACGGCGCCGTCGATGTCCAGGCCGAGCTCGGTGGCCCGGGCCCGGATCGCCGTCTCGTCGCCCAGGATGACCAGGTCCGCGATCCCGCGCGCGAGCACCGTCGAGGCGGCACGCAGGATGCGGTCGTCGTCGCCCTCGGGCAGCACTACGCGCCGCCGGTCGCCGCGGGCGCGTTCGACGAGCTCGTGCTCGAACATCAGCGGGGTCACCACGGGGGTGCGCTCGACGGCGAGCCGGGCCAGGAGTTCCGCGCCGTCGACCCGCTGCTCGAACATGGCCCGGGCGACGTCGTGCTTGCGCTGCGCCGTCGCCGTCATGGCGCCCCGCGTGCGCGCCGCGACGCCGGCCACCTCGTAGGTGTCCATGGTGGTGGCGATGATGGGCACGTGCGGCTCCAGGGCGGCCGCGAGCTGCCCGGACCGGCCCGACGGGCGGTACCCGCCGGTGAGCACGAGCCCGGCGAGCGACGGGAAACGCTGCGCGGCCTGCACCGACAGCAGCCCGAGCAGGACGTCCGTGCGGTCGCCCGGGGTGATGACGACGGTGCCGTCCGCGAGGTGTCCGAGCATGTGCTCGAACGTCATGGCACCCACGATCACGTCGAGCGCCTCGCGGGCGAGCAGGTCCCGGTCGCCGAGAAGGAGGGTGCCGTCGACGGCGTCGGCGAGCTGGGCGACGGTGGGCGCCCCGAGGAACGGCTCCTCCGGGATGACCCAGGTGGGCAGGTCCTCGCCGCTGATACCTGCCCGCACGGCCGCGGGTGCGTCCGTCACGGCGTCCTCGGCCCGGTTGACCACCACGGCGATCGGCTGCGCGTGGCCCGCACGCAGCTCCGCCACGCTGAGCCGGGTCAGGGTCGAGACGTCGTCGACCCCGCGTCCGCGCCCCGAGACGACGAGCAGCACGGGAGCGTCGAGGTTGGCGGCCACGCGCGCGTTGAACGCCAGCTCGGTCGCGCCCGACACGTCCGTGTAGTCGGTGCCGAGCACGACGACGGCGTCGCACCGGGCGGCGACGTCGTGGTAGCGCGACACGATCCTCGCCAGCGCGGCCTCCGGGTCGGCGTGGACGTCCTCGTAGGTGACGCCCACCGCGTCGGCGTACTCCAGGTCCACGCCGTCGTGCGCGAGCATCATCTCCAGGACGTGGTCCCGGACACCCGTACCGCCGTCGGCCGCGGGGCGCTCCGGGACCCGGGAGACCGCTCGGAAGACCCCGACCCGCTGGACCTGGCGGACCAGCAGGTCGAGGACCCCGAGCGCGACCGTGGACTTGCCGGTGTCCCCCTCGGGGGACGCGATGTAGATGCTGCGTGTGCTCACTGGCCGCCTGTTCGCTCGCGTCGGACGTCACGCCCATTCCATCGCATCGCGGCGGGCGGCGCACCGGATCACGGGGTCGGTTTGGTCACTCCCGGCGGCGGCTCACTCGTTGTCCCCGCCGGTGGCGGTGGCGGCGTCGTACATCGGGCCGGCCGCGTCGGTGGCCGTCTGGCCGGCGTCCGGCCACACCCAGTCGCGCACCTCGGGGATGTCCTCACCGTGCTCGCGGGTGTACTGGCGGGCCGCGAGGCGTGCGTCGACCATCCGCTGGCGCAGACCCGCCACCTTCGAGCCCAGGCCCGGCACCCGGTCGATGACGTCCAGCACCAGGTGGTACCGGTCGATGTCGTTGAGCATCGCCATGTCGAAGGGCGTCGTGGTGGTGCCCTCCTCCTTGTACCCGCGCACGTGGATGTTGGGGTGGTTGCGCCGGCGGTAGGTGAGCCGGTGGATCAGCCAGGGATAGCCGTGGTAGTTGAAGATCACCGGCCGGTCGGGGGTGAACAGCCCGTCGAAGTCCTTGTCCGACAACCCGTGCGGGTGCTCGCGCTCGTCCTGCAGGCGCATGAGGTCCACGACGTTGATGACTCGCACCTTGAGGTCGGGCAGCTCACGGCGCAGGATGTCCGCGGCCGCGAGGGTCTCGAGCGTCGGGACGTCGCCCGCGCAGCCCAGGACCACGTCCGGGTCCTCGCCGGAGACCTCGGTGCCGGCCCAGTCCCAGATGCCGAGTCCTCGCGTGCAGTGCGCGATCGCCGCGTCCATCGACAGGAACTGGGGCCCGGGCTGCTTGCCGGCCACCACCACGTTGACGTACTGGCGGCTGCGCAGGCAGTGGTCGTATGTGCTGAGGAGGGTGTTGGCGTCCGGCGGCAGGTAGACCCGGACGATCTCCGCCTTCTTGTTGACCACGTGGTCGATAAACCCCGGGTCCTGGTGGGAGAACCCGTTGTGGTCCTGGCGCCACACGTGGCTGGACAGCAGGTAGTTGAGCGACGCGATCGGCCGGCGCCAGGGGATGTGGTTGGTGACCTTGAGCCACTTGGCGTGCTGGTTGAACATCGAGTCGACGATGTGGATGAAGGCCTCGTAGCTGGTGAACAGCCCGTGCCGTCCGGTCAGCAGGTAGCCCTCGAGCCAGCCCTGGCACTGGTGCTCGCTGAGCATCTCCATGACGCGGCCCGCCCGCGCGAGGTGTTCGTCGACGTCGGGATCGAGATACTCCGCGTTCCACTGCTTGTCCGTGACGTCGTAGACGGCCTGCAGGCGGTTCGACGCCGTCTCGTCCGGGCCGAAGATCCGGAAGCTGTCCGGGTTGCGACGGATGACCTCGGTGAGCCAGGTCCCCAGCACCCGGGTGGACTCCGCCATCGCGCCGCCGGGCTGCGGCACGTCGACGGCGAAGTCGCGGAAGTCGGGCAGCCGCAGATCCTTGAGCAGCAGCCCGCCGTTGGCGTGCGGGTTGGCGCCCATGCGCAGCTCGCCCTCCGGGGCCAGCGCGGCGATCTCGTCGCGCAGCCGGCCGCCGTCGTCGAACAGCTCGTGCGGCCGGTACGACTGGAGCCAGCCGCGCAGGACGTCCAGGTGCTCGGGGGTGTCGCGGGCGCTCGCCAGCGGCACCTGGTGGGCGCGCCAGGAGCCCTCGGTCTTGTGGCCGTCGATCTCGGGCGGGCAGGTCCAGCCCTTGGGGGTGCGGAAGACGATCATCGGCCACGCCGGACGCACCTGGTCGTCCACCGTCGCGTCCTGGGCCTCGGCCTTGATCTGCGCGATGTGGTCCAGCACCTCGTCGAGCAGCTGTGCGAACCGGCGGTGCACGCTGGCGTGGTCCTCGCCGTCGAACCCGCCGGTGAAGAAGTACGGGGTGTGCCCGTAGCCGACCATGAGGTCGCGCAGCTCGTCGTCGCTGATGCGGGCGAGCACCGTGGGGTTGGCGATCTTGTACCCGTTCAGGTGCAGGATCGGTAGGACGACGCCGTCGGTGCGGGGGTTGACGAACTTGTTCGAGTGCCAGCTGGTGGCCAGCGGCCCGGTCTCGGCCTCGCCGTCGCCGACGACGGCCGCCACGAGCAGGTCCGGGTTGTCGAACGCGGCGCCGTAGGCGTGCGACAGCGCGTACCCGAGCTCGCCGCCCTCGTGGATCGACCCGGGTGTCTCCGGGGCCACGTGCGACGGGATGCCGCCCGGGAACGAGAACTGCTTGAACAGCCGTTGCAGCCCCTCGTCGTCCTGGGTGATGTCGGTGTAGATCTCGGAGTACGTGCCCTCGAGGTAGGTGTTCGCCACGAGACCGGGACCGCCGTGTCCCGGACCGGCGACGTAGACCGTCGACTGCCGGCGCTCGCGGATCACCCGGTTGAGGTGTGCGTAGAGGAAGTTGAGGCCCGGCGTCGTCCCCCAGTGGCCGAGCAGCCGCGGCTTGACGTCGTCGCGCTCCAGCGTGCGGCGCAGCATCGGGTTGTCGAGCAGGTAGATCTGGCCGATCGAGAGGTAGTTGGCGGCGCGCCACCACTGGTCGATCCGGTCGACGTCGGTGTCGGTCAGGTCGGTGACGCCGGTGGCGGGCCAGGTCGGGGAGTCGGGGGCCGAGTTGCTCATCTGACGCTCCTGCGGGAGAGGGGACGATGGTGCTCGCTGATCATTCCACCGCACGGGCGTTCCCGGCGCAGCGTGGGAGCGGGGGCGGGTGGCCGGTCGACGAGTGAGGTTGCCCACGGGATTCCTGGCGGTGGACGGTGCGCCGCTACCGTGGTCCCGTGCCCGACGCCTCGCCTGTCCGCCGCCCGTTCTGGGCGGTCGCCCGCCAGCCCCGCATGGTCGCGGTCCTGCTGGTCCTCCTCGCGGCGGCGGCGGTGTGCGGACGGCTCGGGGTGTGGCAGATCGACCGGGCCTACGAGCGCGCCAATCTCGCGTCCGAGCAGGCGGCGGCCGAGGCGGTGGCCGCCGCCCCGGTGGCGATCGGTGAGCTCCTGGCGCCCCAGTCCTCGTTCCCCGGCGAGCTCGTCGGCCGCGAGGTCGCCGTCACCGGGACCTACGAGCCGGACGGGCAGCTGCTCGTGGCCGGACGCTCCCTCGACGGTGTCGACGGCTACCTGGTGCTCACCCCCCTGCGGGTGTCCGACGACGGCACGGGCGGGGAGAGCTGGGCGTCGCTGTCCGGCGCGCCCGTCCTCCCCGTGGTGCGCGGATGGGTCGACTCGCCGACGCCGGATGCCGCCGCCCTGGAGGTGCCCGTGGGGGAGGTGTCGCTGCACGGCTGGCTGCAGGCCTCCGAGTCCACGGCGCGCACCGGTACCGTCCCGGACAACCCAGGCGGTCCTGCGCTGACCCGGGACATCGCGTCCAGCGCGCTGGCCAACACGTGGTCGGGCCCGATCTACACCGCCTACGCGGTCCTCACCGACTCGACGCCCCCGCAGGCCTCCGCCGCCGAGGGCGGCCCTGCGCTCCTGCCGCGACCGGAGCTGGAGGGTGGTTCCGACGTCGACCTGCAGAACTTCTTCTACGCCCTGCAGTGGTGGGTGTTCGGGCTGTTCGCGGTCGCTCTGTGGGTCCGCCTGGTGCGTGACGAGATGGCCGGTGGCGTGCGGGAGCGGCGGACCCGCCGCGGTCGTGGGGACCGCGACGGCCGCGACGACCCGGTCGGCCGGGGCATCGCCGGGCTGCCCTCCTGACCTGCCCGGTCAGGTGTGCCGGGCGAGGAAGGCGTCGATCGTGCGCTCGGCGAACTCCGGGTCGATCTCCCGTCCGAGGATCACGCGCTCGAACAGCAGCGGGCCGAGCAAGGTGGAGGTCGCCTCGTCGATGTCGAGCGGCGGGAGCTCGCCGGCGGCGACGGCATCGGTCAGCACCGTGACCAGCGGTGCCTGCTGCGTGCGCACGAAGTCCTCGTGCAGGCCGGCCAGCTCGGGGTCGCGGGCCGCCTCACCGAGCAGGCTCGAGACGAGCGGGACGTAGCGGGCGCCGTTCATCTCCGCGACGCGGGGTGACATGACGGCGCGGAGGCGTGCGGCGAGCGCCCCGTCCGCGGGCGGAGGGGTCGCCGGGGGCAGCAGGTGGGCGAACGCCGCCGCGACGACGTCGGAGCGGGTCGGCCAGTGCCGGTAGATGGTCGAACGGGCGACGCCGGAGCGCGCCACCACCGCCTCGATGGTCACGGCCCGCACGCCGCCCGTCAGCAGCAGCTCGGCGGCGGTGGCGGTCACCGCCGTCCTGGTGCGTTCGATGCGAGGGTCCGGTCGCCGTCCGTCGTGTGCCACGCGTCCATTGTCCTCTCTTGACTCTGAAACAGAACAGTACTGTACTGAAGAGGCAGGGTTCGCTGCACCACCGACGTCAGGAGAGACCATGACCGACCCGACCGTGCACCTCTTCAGCAAGCCCGACTGCGTCTACTGCCGCACGACCAAGCGCGCCCTCGACCAGGCAGGGATCCCCTACGACCAGCACGACGTCACCGCGGCCGCACGCACCGCCGACACCGCCGCCTACCACTCCGGGCAGCACACCGTGCCGCAGGTGTTCGTCGGCAGCACCTGGATCGACGCCCCCGGCGACGTCACGGCGCTCGCCGACGCCGGGCGCCTCACCGCGCTGGTCGACGCCGTGACCACCCCCGTCCCGTGGGACGGGCTGCCGCACGACGACGCCACCGCCGACCGGCTCGCCCGGGGCGCCGAGGACGTCCCGCTGCACGCGAGCATCGAGCCCAGCGACGGAACCCACGACGGGGACCCGGAGTCGTGGCCGATCCTGCGCTTCTACCGCGAGTTCTTCGGGTTCTGGCCGAACACGTTCGCCTACCTGCACCGCTGGCCCACCGCCTACAAGCTGTTCGTCTACTGCCAGAACCTCGCCTCCGTCCGCGGTGCCGTCGACGTCGTCGGTCACGGCGGCATGGCCGCCATCGGCTACGCCACCTCGGCCGCCCAGGGCTGCACCTACTGCATGACACACGCCGTCGCCTACGCCGGTACCGACCTCGACGTCCCGGCCGCGCTGTCCGACGCCCGCCGCCACGGCGGCGCCGACGGAGCGCCCATCGGACCGTTCGAGGCCGCGCTCGCGGACCTCGCGGCCCGCGCCACCCGCCACGCGGTCACGACCTCGAGCCTCGACGCCGTGCGGAGGACGGCACCGCAGACACGCGTCGGCGCCGTCGACCCCGACGCCGCGATCGAGGCCGCCACGCAGATCGCCGCCTCCTTCGGGTTCCTCAACGTCTTCAACGATCTCGGCGGGCTGGAGATCGAGGGCGACTGGGCCGGCACCGCGGCCGCCCGCGGCGTCGACGCCGGCCGCCACGGCGTCGAGTCCGCCAACCCGGACAACCTGTCGCACGACCTGCCGCAGGGCGGGCCGGGACTGGAGGACATGCTCGCCGACTACGCCGCACGGGTCGGCGGTCCCGAGGACTACGCCCGGCGGCACCTCGGCCTGACCCCGGCGTGGGTCCGGCGCTGGCCCGAGGCCTCCCGGCGTCACCACGTGTACCTGTACACCCAGCTGATGGGCGACGGCGACGGTTCCCGCGTCCCCGCCGAGCTCAAGCACCTCATGGCTCGGGTCTCGGCGGTCACCCGCGACCACGCGTACCTCGCGGCCGTCGAGGGCTACCTCGCCACCCGCGCGCCTGGTGCGACGGACAGCTCGGTCGAGAGGGTCCGGCGGGCGTACGACGCGGCTCTCGGCCGGGACGACGGCGGGACGTTCGACGATGCCGAGCGAGCGGCGCTGCGCCTGGCCTGGCTGTCGGCCCGGACGCCGCTGACGACGCCGCGCCGGTTCGTCGAGGCGGTGACCGAGCGCTTCGACCAGGACCAGGTGGTCGAGCTCATGGTCGCCTGTGCGGTCGCTTCCCTGGTGCAGCGGTTCGTCGCCGTCGTGGGGCCGACCACGGAACCCGAGGTGGCGACGTTCCTCGGCGAGCACGCCCTGGCGGCGGAACCGCTCGACGTCCGCCATCCCGTGGCCGGCGAGTGAGCGTCGTGGAACCTCTCGTCACCGCCGCCGCCACGGCGTGCTTCGCCCTGGCGACAGGCATCTTCACGGTCCTGGCGTTCCTGGAGCGACCGGTGCGGGCCACGATGCGTCGCGCGACCCGGGCCTCGGTGCCCGACGCCGACATCCGGGAGGTGCACGCCGTGCTGCGCCGCCTCATCCACCAGCTGCCGCCGACCATGATGTCGGTCATGGGCGGCGGCACCCTCCTCGTCGTCGCCCAGGCGTGGCAGCGCGGGTTCGACGCCACGTCGACGGCCGTGCTCGTCGGCCTGGTGGTCGGGCTGGGCTATCTGCTCTCGCAGCTGCGGGAGCGGGTGGCCGCGGTCGCGCTGACCCCGTCCGACGGCCCGCTCGACGACGTGCGCACCGGCCTGGGACGGCTGGTGGCTCTGCACCACGTCGGGCTCGCGACGGCCGTGGTGCTCACGGCCCTCCAGCTCGTGGTCGCGGCACGGTAGGGCGCCGCCCGCCCTCGCTGTGGGTGCACGACACGCCGCCAGGCGGAGCCGACCAACGGCGTGTCGTGCACCCACAGCGTTGGGATGGCTACTCGTGCTGCCAGGACCGCCACAGGCGCGCGTACTCGCCGTCGGCCGCCACGAGGTCGGCGTGCGGTCCGATCTCGGTGATCCGCCCGCCGTCCACGACGGCGACCCGGTCGGCGTCGTGGGCGGTGTGCAGCCGGTGCGCGATCGCCACGACCGTGCGACCGGTGAGCACCGCGTTGAGCGAGCGCTCCAGGTGCCGGGCCGCCCGCGGGTCGAGCAGGGAGGTCGCCTCGTCCAGCACCAGGGTGTGCGGGTCGAGCAGCACCAGCCGGGCGAGCGCCACCTGCTGGGCCTGGGCGGGGGTCAGCGCGTGGCCGCCCGATCCCACCTCGGTGGCCAGGCCGGACGGCAGCGACGTCGCCCATCCTCGGGCGTCCACGGCCTCCAGCGCCTGCCACAGGTCCTCGTCGGTGGCCGAGGTGTCCGCCAGCATCAGGTTCTCCGCCAGCGTCCCGACGAACACGTGGTGCTCCTGGGTCACCAGCGCCACCTGCCCGCGCAGGTCCTCCAGGGGCAGGTCCACCAGCGGGACCCCGCCCACGGTCACCGACCCGCCCGTGGGCGGGTGGATCCCGGCCAGCATCCGGCCGAGCGTCGACTTGCCCGCTCCGGACGGCCCGACGACGGCGAGCCGCTCACCGGGCCGCAGGTCCACCGACACGCCGTGCAGCACGTCGTGACCCTCGCGGTAGGCGTACCGGACCTCGTGGGCACGGACGTCGTCCGACGCCGGCACCTCGCCGGAGGCCGTCCGGTCCGGCCCGACGAGGCCCACGCCGACCACGCGCGCGAGGGCGACCGCGGCGACCTGCAGCTCGTCGAGCCAGAACACCAGGTCGAACACCGGTCCGCCCATCTGGTAGGCGTAGAGCGCGATCGTCGCGACGGCGCCCACGGTCGTGAGGTCCTGCGAGACCAGCCACGCGCCCCAGGCGATCACCGCGACCGGCGCGATCGCCACGGCGGTGTCGAGCGCCGGGATGAGCCGCAGCCGCAGCCCGAGTGTGTACCGCTCGGCGGCGAACGCCTCGGCCAGGTCTCCGCGCAGGCGGCGTCGCAGCCGCGGCCCGAGCCACAGCGCGTCGGTGGTGCGCGCACCCTCGACGGACTCCGTGATGGTCCCGTTGATCGTCGCGTACGCCGCCGACTCGCGCAGATACCCGGGCGTGGCCCGCCGCAGGTACCAGCGTGTGGCGACGACGATGATCGGCACGCCGACGAGCAGGCCCACCGCGACCAGCGGGTCGGCGAGGAACGAGGCGACCAACGTCAGGCCGATCGTGACGACGCACACCAGCACCCGGGGCACGCCGAACCGCACGGCGTGCTGCAGCTTGTTGACGTCGTTGGTGGTCCGGGCGACCAGGTCGCCGGTGCCGGCCTTCTCGACCGTGGACAGCGGGAGCCGGGTGGCGGTGCCCATGAACTCCTCGCGCAGCTCGGCGAAGACCTGCTCGCCGAACACCATGGACAGCCGCTGGGCGTACCGCGTCACCACGGCCTGCACGACGACGGCGGCCACCAGCACCAGCGCGAGCTGGTTCACCCGGGTCAGCGTGGTCCCGGCCGACACCTCGTCGATGAACCGGCCCAGCAGGAACGGCCCGGCAAGCCCGGCGACCGCTGCGAGCGCGTGCAGCACCGCGACGCCCCCGAGGCGGGCCCGGTGGCGGCGGAACAGACGGCCGACGGTGCGCCGGACCTCGTGCCGGTCGGCGATCGGCAGCTGGTTCGGCTGCGCCGCCGCCGGTGACGGCGGGGCGGTGGCGGCGCTCATCGGACGGATCCTTCCAGGGACAGGTCGCCCGACGTCGCCGCGCCCGGCGCGGCCATGCTGCGGCCCACGACCGCGCGGTAGCGGGCGCCGGCGTCGTCGGTCCGGGCGAGCAGCTCGCCGTGTCTGCCGCGGGGCCCCACACGCCCGTCGGGGCTCAGCAGCTGCACCTCGTCGACGTGGTCGAGCACCAGCGGGCTGGCGGTGACGACCAGCGTGGTCCGCCCGGCGCGGACCTCGGCCACCCGCTCGGCGATGCGCGCCTCGGTGTGGGCGTCCACGGCGCTGGTCGGTTCGACCAGCACGAGGATCTCGGGGTCGGTGAGCAGCGCCCGGGCCAGGGCGACACGCTGCCGCTGCCCGCCGGAGAGCGACCGGCCCTTCTCGGGCAGCTCGCCGGTCAGGCCGCCGGGCAGGGAGTCGAGCACGTCGCGGGCGTCGGCCGCGAGGATCGCCGCGGTCAGGTCGGTCTCGGTGGCGCGCCCCCGGGCGTCCAGCTCCTCGCCCAGGACGCCGGAGAACAGGTGCGGTGTCGCCTCGGAGACCACGACGCGGTGCCGCAGCGCCTCCTTGTCCAGGTCGGCGAGGCGCACCCCGCCGAGCGTCACGGGGGTGGCGGCCTCGGCGTCGTCGTCGAATCGACCGAGCCGGGTCGCCACGGCGGCCGACACGTCCGGGTCGGCGCACACGAGGGCCACGACGCGTCCCGGGTGCAGCACCAGCCCGGAGGCGTGGTCGACGAGGTCGCTGCCGGCCGGTGGGGCGTCGGCGGGCGCGGCGGCCGGGGGCGTCGCCTCGTCCACCCGCAGCACCCCGAGGATCTTGCGTGCCGACACGTGGGCGTTGGTGGTCATCTGCAGCATCTGGGTGGCCATCTGCACGGGCCACGACAGGAAGGCGGCGTAGCCGTAGAACGTCACCAGCTCGCCGGGCGTGAGATCACCGCGCACCACGGCCCGCGCCCCCAGCCAGAGCACGAGGGCCACGAGGAGCCCGGGCAGCAGCACCTGCAGACCGTCGAGCACGGACTGCACGCCGGCCACCCGCACACCGCGCCGGCGCACCTCCTGCGACTGGCGGGCGTAGCGGGCCGCGAACACGTCCTCGCCGCCGATGCCGCGCAGGATCCGCAGCCCGGCCACCGTGTCGGAACCCAGGGCGGTCAGCCGCCCGACCGACTCGCGGTGCGTGCGCTGGCGGCGCTGCAACGGTTGCACGAGCAGGGCCAGCACGGCCGCCACCACGGGCACGCCGAGCGCGACGACCAGCCCCAGCACCACGTCCTGGGACAGCAGGTAGCCGGCGGCGACGACATAGGCGAGCACGCCACCGATGAACCGCCCGGACATGGCGAACATGTCCCCGGCGCGCAGGGCGTCGTTGGCCACCGCGGCGACGACCTCGCCCGTGGGCAGCTTCTTCGTCACGGCGTGACCGGCACGGGTGGCCTTGTCCCCGACGAGCTCCGTGAACGAGAACGAGGCCCGCAGCCAGTTCTCGACGTCGTAGGTGTGGCTGAGCACCCCCGAGACGACGATCGCCGCCGCGGCGACCAGCATCGCGGTGCACCAGAGCAGCAGCTCGCCGCCCGGGCCCGACCCGGACGTGCTGCCGAGACCCGAGTCGACCGCGCCGCCGAGCAGCAGGGGAGCGGCCGAGGCAGCCAGCAGGGAGACGCTGCCCGCGACCGCGGCCTTGAGCATCACGTCGCGCTGGCGCCACGCCTGCCAGGTGAGCAGGCGGGCCGCCGACGTCAGCGGAGGGGTGCCCGGGTCGGGCAGTGGGAGGGGGCGCACGGTCGTCCAGCGTAGGCGGCCCCACCCACGTCCGGCACCGCATTTTCCCGGCCTATCCTGGGTGGCGTGAGCACCGAGCAGAACACCTCCGCCGTCAGCACCGAGCAGGCCGCGACCGCCATCCGCAAGGCCCGCGCGGCCCTGACCCGTTACCGGGTGATGGCACTGATCACCGGCGCGATGCTGCTCGTGCTGTGCGTCGAGATGTTCTTCAAGTACGTCGTGCCGGTCGACGCGGTCATCGACTACATGGGCTGGGTGCCGTTCGCGCACGGCTGGATCTACGTGGTCTACCTCGTCACCGTGCTGGACCTGTGGGCCAAGATGCGCTGGGGCTACGGGCGCCTCGCCACGATGGTGTTCGCCGGCGTCGTCCCGGTGATGTCCTTCATCCTCGAGAAGCGGGTGCACGCCGACGCCGACGCCAAGCTCGTGGCGCTCGCGGAACGGTACGGGGCATGACGCTCCGCGACGGCGTCGCGGGCGGCGGGCGGTACCGGCTCGCGCCGCTGGTCGCTCCTGGCCGTGATCTGACCGACGCCGAGCTCGACCGGTACGCGCGGCACCTGGCGCTGCCCGGCGTCGGCCTCGAGGGCCAGCGCCGCCTGGCGGCGGCCCGCGTGCTCGTCGTCGGGGCCGGTGGTCTCGGCAGCCCCGTCCTGCTCTACCTCGCCGCGGCCGGCGTCGGGACGCTGGGCGTGGTGGACGACGACGCCGTGGACGTGACCAACCTGCAGCGTCAGGTGCTGCACGGGCAGTCGGACCTCGGCCGGGCCAAGGTCGCCTCGGCGCGAGACGCGGTGGCGGAGGTCAACCCGCACGTCGAGGTGGTGGAGCACCCCGTGCGGCTCGACCCCGACAACGTCCTGGAGGTGCTCGCCGGCTACGACCTGGTGGTCGACGGGGCCGACAACTTCCCGACGCGGTACCTCGTCTCCGACGCCGCCGAGATCCTCGGGCTGCCCGTCGTGTGGGGGTCCATCGACCGGTTCGACGGACAGGTCAGCGTCTTCTGGGGGGCCCCGGCGGGCGCGGAGCGCGGCCCCACCTACCGCGACGTCTTCCCTGTCCCGCCCCCACCGGGCACCGTGCCGGACTGCGCCACCGGCGGCGTGCTCGGCGTGCTGTGCGGCGCGGTCGGCTCGGCGATGGCCACCGAGGCGGTCAAGCTGGTCGCCGGGCTCGGCACCTCGTTGCTGGGCCGGCTCGCGGTGTACGACGCCCTCGCGCTCGACTGGCGTGAGCTCACGGTGCGCCCCGACCCGACCCGTGAACCGGTGACGGCCCTGCTGGCCGGCGACGACGCCTACGCCGCGTTCTGCGGGCTCGCGCCGCTGCCGGGCGGACCGGAGATTGCTGCGGCCGACGCCCGGGAGCTGCTCACGGCCGACCCTCCCGCGGTGCTCGTCGACGTGCGCGAGGAGTGGGAGGCGTCGGTGCGGCCGGTCGAGGGCGCCCGGCTGGTGCCGAGCGGCCGGTTCCTGGGCAGCGCCGGTGCCGGACCGGACCACGTGGCCCGCGAGGCGCTGGCCACGCTGCCCACCGACCGGCCGGTGCTGCTCGTGTGCGCGGCCGGGCCCCGGTCGACGGCGGTGGCACAGGTCGCGCGGGCCGAGGGGCTCGACGCGCGCTCCGTCGTCGGCGGCGTGCCCGCCCTGCTCGGCTGACGCCGCGCCGAGCAGGAGCGGTCAGAGGGACAGGTCGAGCCGACCCTCCGGGGTCGAGCTCGCCAGCGCCCGCTCGCGGCGGGGGATGCGCCCGGCCCCCGCGGCGAGCCGGCCCGACTCGACGGCGAGCCGCATCGCGTGGGCCATCCGTACCGGGTCCTCGGCGCGGGTGACGGCCGTCGCGAGGAGCACGCCGTCGCAGCCGAGCTCCATCGCCAGCGCGGCGTCGGAGGCCGTGCCGATGCCGGCGTCCAGGATCACCGGGACCCGGGCGGCGTCCGCGATCGCCTCGATGTTGCGGGGGTTGAGGATACCCAGCCCGGAACCGATCGGTGCGCCCAGCGGCATCACCGCCGCGCAGCCGACGTCCTCGAGGCGCCGGGCCAGGATCGGGTCGTCGTTGGTGTAGGGCAGCACGACGAACCCGTCGCGCACCAGCTCCTCGGCCGCCTCCACCAGACCCACCGGGTCCGGGAGCAGGGTGACGTCGTCGGCGATGACCTCGAGCTTGACCCAGCTCGTGCCGCAGGCCTCGCGGGCGAGCCGGGCGGTCAGCAGCGCCTCGCGCACGGAGAAGCACCCCGCGGTGTTGGGCAGCGCGCGGATCCCGAGCCGCTCCAGCAGCCCCCAGATCCCCGCGTCGCGGGACGCCTCGCCGCCGGCGCGCGGGGCGACGCGGCGCATCGCGACGGTGGTCAGCCCCGTCCCGGAGGCCACCAGGGCCTCCTCGAGGGTGAGCAGGTTGGCCGCGCCACCCGTGCCCATCACCAGGGGCGAACCCACGGCGGTGCCCGCGATGACCAGGGGGTGCTGCACGTCGGTGCGTGTCATGTTCCTCCTCAGCCGCCCTGGACGGCGGTGACGATCTCGACGCGGTCCCCGGCCCGGACCACGGTGGACTCCCAGGTACCGCGGGGGACGACGACGTCGTCGATCGCGACGGCGAGGCCGCGGGGCGCGCCGTCGGCGACGTGACCGGGCATGAGCTCTGCCACCAGCTCGGTGACGGGGACCGCGCCGGTCGGGCCGAGGTCGTGCTCCGCGCCGTTGACCCGGGCGGTCGCCGGGGCGGCGGTGCGCTGGTCGTGTCTCGTCACGGTGCTCCTTGGGTCGGGGGATTGGTGGGGGAGAAGCGCCGCGGGTCGGTCGCGCGCAGGGCCGCGAGCATGGCCGACGGGTCGGCGCTCCGGACGTCGACGTCGAACCACGAGCCCGTCAGCCCCGCCACGACGACGTCGGCGGTCAGCGGCGCCAGCAGGATGCCGTTGCGGTGGTGCCCGGTGGCGAGGTGGAGACCGGGCACGTGCGTCGGGCCGAGGAGCGGCATGTTGTCGGGGGTGGAGGGGCGGGCGCGGGGTGTCGCCTCGACGAGGGCCGCCTCGTCGACCGCGGGCAGCAGCACCCGGGCGTCGCGCAGCAGGGCGAACACACCGCCCGCCGTGGCACGGCGGTCGTCCGGGTTCTCCTCGGTGGTCGCCCCGATGACGAGCTCACAGTGCCCCTTCCACGGGCCCTCGGTGGCCGGGGCACGGGAGACCACGTACACGGGGCGGCCCTGGACGAGGCCGCGGACCACGTGCCGGGGCGCGAGCTCCGGGTCGGCCTGCAGCCGCAGGGTCTGCCCCTTGACCGGGCGGACGGGGACCGCGACACCGGGAAGGTCCGTGAGCAGCGACGCGGACGCCCAGCCCGCCGCCACGACGGTCGCGCCGGCGCGGTGCAGGTGCCGGGTCTCGTCCACCGCGCCGACGACCCGGTCGTCCTCCATCTCGAGCCGGACGACCGCCCGGGCGGCCACGGTGCCGCGCGGGTGGGCGTCGACCGCCCGCCACAGCGCGGTGTGGGTGGCACGCGGGTCGACGGCGTGGTCGCCGGGAACCCAGGCCGCCTCGGTGAGGCGCTGGCCCAGCAAGGGCTCGCGCCGCCGGGCCTCGGAGATCGCCAGCCGCTCCGAGGCGACGGCGTGGCGGGTGTGCAGCGCCAGGATCCGGCGCAGCAGTGCGGCGTCGGTGTCGTCGTAGGCGAGGGTCAGCGTGCCGGACTCCCGCAGCCCGACCCCGAGGCCGGACGCGGACTCCAGGTCGGCGGCGAACGACAGCCAGCGGGAGGCGCCGGTCAGGTGCAGGTGCAGCGCCGTGTCCTCGGTGAACTCCGCCTCGGTGGCGGGGGCGATCATCCCGGCGGCGGCGCGGGTGGAGCCGTCGCCGGGGTCGGGGTCCAGGACGGTCACGCTGAGGCCCGCCTCGAGGGCGCGCCACGCCACGGCGAGGCCGATGATGCCGGCGCCGACCACGACGAGGTCGCGCGTGCCGGCGGGCGGTGCGGGCAGACGTCGGTCCAACTCGGTGCTCCCTTCGCTGGCATGATCCAGATCAGGTGGGACGGTCGGCGCCGCTGCGCCCTCTCAGCCCCGACCGGGGCTCCCGTGCTCACCGCAGCCTACCCGGGCACGCCGGTGGCGGCTCCTAGACTGCGTTGCGTGACATCCGACACCGTCCGTGGCCGGCTCGCCGACGCCCGCCTGTACCTGTGCACCGACGCCCGCGAGGACCGCGGCGACCTGGAACGGTTCCTGCACGCGGCGCTCGCCGGCGGCGTCGACGTCGTCCAGCTGCGGGACAAGACGATCGACGCGGCGCGCGAGCTGGAGCTGCAGTCGCTCGTCGCCCGCGTCGCGGCCGAGCACGGGGCCCTGTGGGCGGTGAACGACCGGGCAGATGTCGCGTCGCTCACCGGAGCGCCGGTGGTGCACATGGGGCAGGGCGACCTGCCGGTGCCCGCGGTCCGCTCGTTGCTCGGCCCGGGACCCGTGCTGGGCCGGTCCACGCACTCGGCCGCGCAGGCGGCCGCGGCGGAGGCCGACGCGGACGTCGACTACTTCTGCGTCGGCCCGATCTGGTCGACGCCCACCAAGCCGGGCCGCGCCGCCGTGGGGCTGGACCTCCTGCGCGAGGTCGCCGCCACGATCCCGACGACGCCGTGGTTCGCCATCGGGGGGATCGACGCCGAGCGGTTGGACGACGTGCTCGACGTCGGCGCCCGGCGGGTCGTCGTCGTCCGAGCGATCACCGAGGCGCCGGACCCGGAGCGGGCGGCGCGCGAGCTGCGCGAGCGGCTCGCCGGATAGCCCCCCGAGACCTGTCTCCCGGTCAGGAGACGTGGCACCATCACACCGCTACACCCGCCGACGCTGTTGGAGTCACCCATGAACGTCCGTCCTCGCCTTGTGGCCGCGCTGGCCGCGGCCCTCTTGCTGACCGGATGTACCGGGAGCGGCGACGAGGATTCCTCGGCCGACGCCACCTCGACCGCGGACGAGCCGGCGCCGGGCGCTTCCGGGAGCGCGGACGCGGCCGTCGGCACCGCCGAGGCGCCGGGGCCCGACGTGGTGATGGCCGAGCAGACGATCGACACCCCGGGCGAAGCGGGCGGCACGATCACCGTCACGCTGCGGACGCTCGAGGTACGGGACGACGTCACGACCGTGCGGTACGCGCTCCGTTGGGAGAACGACGGCGCGGCCGACGACGAGACGGCCAGCCACAGCGACCTCGGTGTCGACTGGATCCCCACCGTCACGGACACCGCCGCGCTGGTCCAGTACCGGCCCTTCTGCACGAGGGGATCGTGGCAGGAGGGCGCCATCTCTCAGCAGCAGTGCGGGTACAGCGCCACTGCCTCGCCCAAGTACCCGTTCGACGGGTTCGTCAACCACGCGACGAACGAGGGCTGGGCCATGCTGCCGGCGCCGGACGGCGAGCCCGGGACGCTCGACGTCGCGCTCGGCCAGGGGCTGCCCGTGTTCACCGGTGCCACCGTGACCTCCGCGGGCGATCCGGCATGAGGACCTGGTCGGCCGTCGCGCGAGGAGCGGGAGGCGTCGTGGTGCTGTCCGCGACGACGCTCGCCGGGCCGGCGCACGCGACGTCGTCCCCGAGCCCCCACCCGCACGGCGCGGCCGTGGCCGAGGTGGCCGAGGAGCTGGCGGCCGAGCGTGCCGAGCTCGAGTCCGTGGAGATCACGGCCGAGATGGCCGCGGACGCGACGCTTGCCCTCGATCCCGCCGACCCGACGTTCGCCCTCGACCCGGCGGACGCCACCACGACCCTCGAGCGCACCGTCGAGGAGGCGGACGACACCGTCGTGACGTTGACCTCGGACCTCCTGTTCGACTTCGGATCGGCCGACCTCACCGACCGGGCTGCCGAAGCGGTCGCGGAGCTGGCCGAGCGGATCCCGCAGGACGCCGCCGTGCGGGTGGACGGGCACACGGACGCGGTGGGTTCCGCGGCCGACAACCAGGCCCTGTCCGAGGAACGGGCGCAGGCGGTCGCCGACGTCCTCGGGGAAGCGCGCGGCGACCTGGACCTGCAGGTCAGCGGGCACGGTGAGAGCGAACCTGTCGCGGACAACACGACGGGTGGGGAGGACAACCCGGCCGGCCGGGCGCTGAACCGCCGTGTCGAGGTGACCTACCCGACGTCCTGAGTGCTGGTCCGGCGCCCGCCGGCCTCCACCGGACCTCTATCCTGGCCCCGTGACGTCTCCCGCCACCGCCCCTGCCCCCACCCCGCGCCCCGTCCTCGTGGTCGACTTCGGCGCCCAGTACGCCCAGCTCATCGCGCGACGCGTGCGCGAGGCCAGGGTCTACTCCGAGATCGTGCCCCACACGTGGACACCGGAGCAGATGCTCGCCAAGAACCCGGCGGCGATCATCCTCTCGGGCGGCCCGTCGTCGGTGTACGCCACCGGTGCGCCGTTCGTCGACGCCGCGCTGTTCGAGGCGGGCGTGCCCGTCCTCGGCATCTGCTACGGCTTCCAGGCGATGGCGCAGGCGCTCGGCGGGAAGGTCGCCCAGACGGGCACCCGCGAGTACGGCGGCACGGAGGTCGAGGTCTGCTCCGCCGGCGTGCTCCTCGCGGACACCCCGGCGACGCAGACCACCTGGATGAGCCACGGCGACTCGGTGCACGCCGCCCCCGAGGGCTTCGACGTCCTGGCGACGTCGTCCGGCTCGCCGGTCGCCGCGTTCGAGGACCCCGCACGCCGCCTCTACGGCGTGCAGTGGCACCCGGAGGTCAAGCACTCCGCGCACGGGCAGCAGGTCCTCGAGCACTTCCTGTACTCCGGCGCCGGGCTGCGGCCCGACTGGACGCCGGACAACGTCATTGCCGACCAGGTCGCGGCCATCCGCGCCCAGGTGGGCGACGCCCGGGTGATCTGCGGGCTGTCCGGCGGCGTGGACTCCTCCGTCGCCGCGGCGCTCGTGCAGCGCGCCGTGGGGGACCAGCTCACGTGCGTGTTCGTCGACCACGGGCTCCTGCGCGAGGGAGAGGTCGAGCAGGTCGAGCGCGACTTCGTCGCCGCCACCGGCGTGAACCTCGTGGTGCGCGACGAGCGCAAGCGGTTCCTCGACGCCCTCGAGGGGCACAGCGACCCGGAGACCAAGCGCAAGATCATCGGCCGCGAGTTCATCCGCGTCTTCGAGGACGCGGCGCGCGACATCGTCGCCGACGCCGGTGAGCACGGGGAGCAGGTCGAGTACCTGGTGCAGGGCACCCTGTACCCCGACGTCGTGGAGTCCGGCGGCGGCGAGGGCGCGGCCAACATCAAGAGCCACCACAACGTGGGCGGGCTCCCCGACGACCTGCAGTTCGACCTCGTCGAACCGTTGCGGACGCTGTTCAAGGACGAGGTGCGTGCGGTGGGTCGCGAGCTCGGCGTCCCCGAGCCGATCGTCGCCCGTCAGCCCTTCCCGGGACCCGGTCTGGGCATCCGCATCATCGGCGAGGTCACCGCGGAGCGCCTCGAGATCCTGCGCCGGGCGGACGCGATCGCCCGCGAGGAGCTGACCGGCGCCGGCCTCGACGGCGAGATCTGGCAGTGCCCGGTCGTGCTCCTCGCCGACGTGCGGTCGGTGGGCGTGCAGGGCGACGGGCGCACCTACGGTCACCCGATCGTTCTTCGCCCCGTCTCCAGCGAGGACGCCATGACGGCGGACTGGACGCGGATGCCGTACGACGTGCTGTCGGTGATCTCGACCCGCATCACCAACGAGGTGCCCGAGGTCAACCGGGTGGTCCTCGACGTGACGAGCAAGCCGCCGGGGACCATCGAGTGGGAGTGACCCGGGGCCGACGGCGGCGGTGACCTGAGCCTTCGCCGTGCTGTCCGGTGCCGACGGCGCTACTTTGGCGGTGTCCTCACACGAGCGTCACCGTCGGAAGGCACCGTCATGTCGAGCACCGTCACCGTCCGGCCCGCCAGGGGAGTTCGCGGGATCGGGATGCTGTCCATCATCGCCGGCATCATCCTCGTCCTGGCCGGCGTCGCCGTCTGGATCGTGGTCTCGATGACCCTCTCCGACGAGAAGATCATCGTCTCCGAGGATGCCAACATGTTCGCCGGGCAGCAGGTCGCCGGACCGTTCACCGCTTACGCGCAGGCCGAGGTGATCGACAAGCATGCGCTCGAGGCGTCCGGCGGCGCGACCTACGCCGAGCTCGAGCAGGACGACCCGACCCGGGACACCGTCATGAACGCCTCGTTCCTGCGGGCGTCGCTGTTCACCTCGGTCGTGGCGTTCGGCGTCTGCGCCCTCGTCATCGGGCTCGGGCTGATGTTCATCCTGATCGGCGCCGCGCTGCGGCGCCTCGCCGGGGGACCGGCGGTCGCCGTGGAGACGCCGGGGACCACGTCGCAGGGCGACCTGTCCGCGGCACCCCGGCACAGCGCGTCACCCCCGCCCGACGCCGCCGCTCCGCCGGCGCGTCCGTCGACCCGACCGGCCGACCCGCCGTCGGGACGGTCCGACACGCCACCGGCCTGACGGGCCGGACGGCCCCGAGCGCGACCGTGGCCCCCACCGGCAGGGTGGGGGCCACGGTCGTCTCGGGTGCAGCGTGTGCAGCGCTGGTCAGCTGGCGGAGGCCCGCCGACGGCGGCGCATCGATCCCGCCACGGAGCCGACGACCAGCAGGAGCCCGGCGACACCGAGCAGCAGGATCGCGGCGAGCTCGAGGTCGATCGTCGCGCCCGCGGTGGTCGCCAGCAGGCCGATCCCGATCGCGACGACGATCAGGCCCCAGACGATCGTCGTGGTGCGGGGGCCCGACCGGACCAACGGTGCGGCCGGTGCGGCGGTGCCGGAGGCAGACGGCTCGGGCCGGGCCGCGGTGGCCGGCTCGGGTGCGGAACCGGCGGACCGGACGGGCTCGTCGAAGACGGCGAGCGGATCCGTGGACCGTGGGTCCGTGGACCCGGCGGCCTGCAGGCCCGGGGAGGTCGGCAGGGCGGCCGTGGCAGGTACCTCGCCCGAGGGGAGCTGCTGGGTGGGCGGCACGGCAGGGCTGTCCGCCGTGGACTGCCCGGCGGTCTCCGGCGCGTCAGGGCGCTCCGGGTGGTCGTTGTTCATCGTTCCTCCTGGATGACGATCTCTCCGGCACGGGCGTCGATGTCGAGCTCGAGCACGGCACCGCCGAGCTCGGCGACCTCGTCGGTCTGATACGTGGACGGGCCGCCGGTGAAGCCGGACGCGACCGACCGCTCGTCGTCGATGTCGACGACGAGGTTGCCCGCGTTCACCTCCGCGGAGATCTCCACGGCGGTGTCCTCCGGGATCTCCACGACCGTGCGCCCCGCGGTCATCTCGATCGGCACCCGGACCGGTTCGCCGGGAGTCACGTCGGACAGGTCGAGCTCGGTGAGGTCCACCGTGGCGTCGCCGAACTGGACGCGGACCCCGTCCTCGGCCGCCTCGATCGACCGCGGTGCGACGGTGCCCTCGCTGATCACGGTGCCGGACATCGTGGTGACCTGCGGCCCCTCGTCCCAGGGCCACGGGTCGTCCTGCGTGGCGTACGGCCAGGCCATCGCCGCCGTGAGGATGCCGCCCCAGGCGAACGCGGTGAGCCAGCCGCCGCGCAGGCCGCGCAGGCCGCCGACGACGATGCCGACGCCGATCACGACGACCGCGGTGCCCACCCACGCGGGCCAGACCGGCACGCTGGTGCCCAGGACGATGTCCGCGGCGAGCAGGGCGGCGCCGGCGAGCAGCGCGAGCCCGACGACGACGCCGACGGTGCTTCCTCCGACCCTGCGGCGAGGCGCCGGCGTCGGCGGCACCGGCGGGACGGGCGGTCCCGGCGGAGGGCCGTACCCGCCGCCGGACGGGGGCGTGGGCGGTGCCGGCACGGCACCGGCAGGCGCCGGGCCGGTGGTCGCCGGGCCGACGGGCGCCGCGCTGGTGGTGGCGTAGCCCGTGGGTCCGGAGCCGGCAGGGGCCGCCGAGGCCACGTACGGGGCGGGCGGCGCCGGGGTGAACGACGAGTCGGGTCGCGGCTCGGACGGGTGCACGGGGGCCTCGCTGCGATAGGGGGTCGGGTACGTCGGGTCGGACGCGGGGTGCTGCGGGTACGTCCCGGGCGTCGGGCCCCCGCCCGGGGCGTACGGCGTGCCGTACGGCGGGGCTGCCGTCGTGCCCTCGGGGCGCCGGCGGGAACGGACGAGCTTGACGATCAGCCACACGACGGCGACCCAGAACGCGACCCACAGCAGGGCGGCGACCCACTCGGCAGGTCCGATCCACCACGGCCAGAACCCGCCGCCCCAGATCAGGCCCAGCAGCACGGCGAGGCCGGCACCGAGCATGGCGACGTCGAAGGTGCCCCGGATCGCCTCCTGCAGGTGGATCCGACCGTCGGACCGCTCGGGCAGGAGCGCCCAGGCGATGCCGTACAGCACGAGACCCGCACCCGCGACGAAGAAGCTGAGGATCAGCAGCCCGCGCACGAGGAGCGGGTCGACGCGGAACCGGTCGGCGAGCCCGGCGGCGACGCCACCGACCCACCGGTCGTCGGACCGGGTGATGCCGATGCGGCGCACCGAGTCGAAGAAGCCCTCGCCGGCCGGGCGACGAGGAGGGGGAGGCGGCGCGGAGCCGCCGTCGGTGCCACCGGCTCCGGCGGCACCACCGGGGGTGTCCGGCGCAGGGGTGTCGTTCGTGGTCATGACTCCATGCTGGTCCCTGCCGGGTCGACGAACCATCGGTTGATCCCCTGAACCGACCCTGATCCCCTCGCCAGGAACCCCGGATTCCGCACCGGCGGGCCCCCTGACGTGCCACGATCAGAGGGTGACGACGATCGAGGCCCCCGCGCGCCTGCCGCTGCGCCGCCCCCGGCAGGGGCGGTGGCTCGGTGGCGTGTGCGCGGGTGTCGCGGTGCACCTCGGTGCGTCGGTGCGGCTCGTCCGCCTAGTGATGGTCGTGCTCGCCATGATCGGTGGCATCGGCCTGGCGCTCTACGTCTTCTGGTGGCTCACCGTGCCCGCGGGCGATCCGCACGACGCCGCGCAGGAGACCCGCCCCGCGACGCTGGCCCGCCTCGCCCCGAGGCTCCGTCGCAGCGGACCGGTCGCCGGGCTGTCGCGGCGCGACGTCGGGATCGGCGTCACGCTGCTGGTGGTCGCCGCGCTCCTGGTCGCGTTGCGCTCCGGGTGGGACCTGCCCACCATGTGGCTGCCGCTGCTCGTCGTCGCGGGCGGCGCGGGCCTGGCCTGGAGCCAGCTCGACGCGGTGCAGCGGTCCCGGGAGACCGGTGCGGCGCCGTCGCGCTCCAGCACCCTGCTGCGGCTGATCGGCGGGCTGGTGCTCGTCACGGCGGGCGTGCTGCTGCTGTTCGTGCGGGGCACGCCGGCCACCGAGCTGCTGACCGTCACGCTGGCGTCGCTCGCCGTGCTGGTGGGTGTCGCGCTGGTGCTGGCACCCTGGTGGCTGCGGCTCGTGCGTGAGCTGGGCGACGAGCGTGCGGCCCGCGAGCGCGAGGCCGAGCGGGCGGACATCGCCGCCCACCTGCACGACTCGGTGCTGCAGACGCTGGCGCTGATCCGGGCCCGCGCCCACGACGCCGACGAGGTCGCCCGCATGGCTCGCGCCCAGGAGCGTGAGCTGCGGGAGTGGCTCTACGACGACCGGCAGGAGCCCGGGACATCGTTGTCCACCGAGCTGCGCGACCTGGTCGGTGAGGTGGAGGACGGCCGGTCGGCCGAGATCGAGCTCGTCGCCGTCGGGGACTGCCCGCCCACGTCGACGACCACCGCCCTGCTGCAGGCCACCCGCGAGGCGCTGGTCAACGCCGTCGTGCACGGGGCGCCCCCCGTGACCGTCTACCTGGAGGTCAGGGACGGCGCCGCCGAGGTGTTCGTCCGTGACCGCGGCGACGGCTTCGACCTGGACGACATCGCCTCGGACCGGTTCGGGGTGCGCGAGTCCATCCTCGGCCGGGTCCGACGGCGTGGCGGTACCGCCGAGGTGGTCAGCCGGCCCGGCTGGGGGACCGAGGTGCGGCTGTCCGTGCCGCGCGACGCCGACCAGGAGAACGGCGCTGCCTCGCCGTCGAGCCCGCCTGAGCCGGCCGAGCGACCTGAGCCACCGGAGCCGGCCGGGCCGTCTGGGCCGGCCGCTCTCACCGACCCGCCGCCCACCCGCGACGAAGGAGCCCACCCGTGAGCGCGTCCCCCGTCCCCGTCGTCCTCGTGGACGACCACCACATGTTCCGCACCGGCGTGCGGGCCAGCCTCGACGGGCGGGTCCGCGTCGTCGGGGAGGCGGCCGACGTCGACGAGGCGGTCGCCGTCGTCCACGCCGAGAAGCCGCCCGTCGTCCTGCTCGACGTCCACCTGCCCGGCGGCAACGGCGGGGGAGGTGCCGAGGTGGTGCGCCGGTGCGCCGACCTGCTGGGCGGGACGCGGTTCCTCGCGCTGTCGGTCTCCGACGCCGCCGAGGACGTCGTCTCGGTCATCCGCGCGGGGGCGCGGGGCTACGTCACGAAGAACATCTCGGCCGCGGACCTCTCGGGCGCCGTGGTACGGGTGGCGGGCGGCGACGCGGTCTTCTCGCCCCGGCTGGCGGGCTTCGTGCTGGACGCGTTCGGCACGGCCGCCGGCGACGTCGCGGTCGCCGACGACGAGCTCGACCGGCTCTCCAAGCGGGAGCAGGAGGTCATGCGGCTCATCGCCCGCGGGTACACCTACCGGGAGGTCGCCGGGGACCTGTTCATCTCGGTCAAGACCGTCGAGACCCACGTGTCCGCGGTGCTGCGCAAGCTGCAGCTGTCCAACCGCAACGAGCTCACCCGCTGGGCGGCGGCACGCCGGCTGCTCTGAACGGACCCACCAGGCCCGGCCGGCGGCCCGACGGGCGAGCGACTGCCCCCTACCAGACGGTCCGCAAGGCCCTGAGGTTTCGGAAGGCCGGGTCAGCCGTGACCAGCGTGATGTTCTCGACCATGGCCTGAGCGGCCAGGAGCCGGTCGAAGGGGTCACGGTGAGGCCAGGCCATGGAGCCTGCGTAGAGCGCGTGCGCCGTGGTCAGGTCCAGCGGATCGGCGTCGATATCGTCCACCCGGCGATCCCACGCGCCGACCAGCGACGCCGCCTCGTCGAACTTTCCGAGCCGGACCTTCGTGGCGACCTCCATCGCGGAGACCGACGAGACCAGGAGTCTGTTCGAGGTCGAGGTGAGATTCTTCAGGACGGCATCGGACAGCCGTGCGGGTGTGCCGAGGAGCCAGACGAACGCGTGGGTGTCGAGCAGGTACGTCACTCCCACGCGGCCAGCTCCTCGTCGTCGATCGGCGCGAAGAAGAAGTCGTCGGGCAGCGAGATCGGGACGGTGCCGAACTGGCGGGCCGCAACCGGTTCCACGGCGGTGAGACGGACAGCGGGTCTGCCCGAGCGTGCGACGACGATCTCTTCCCCGTGCTGCGCACGCGCGATCAGCCGGGAGAGGTGTGTCTTCGCTTCCTGGACGTTCACGACGGTCATGTGATTCATGATCCGCGCCGGACCTGGTCTGGTCAAGATGACCAGACCAGGCTAGCCACGGCAGGCCGTGCGGTAGCGGTCGAGGACGATGTCGACCAGCTCGCCGGGCGCCTCGGCGTCCGGCAGCAGCAGGGGACCGGTGGTCACGTCGCCGCCGGCCTTCTCGGCCAGTGTCTGGAAGTAGCCGGGGGCGATGAGGTAGCTGGCGGTGACCACGCGCGCACCCGGGTGCTCCGCCCGCACCGACGTGACGACGTCGGGCACCCGAGGGGTGGCGTTGGCGATGTAGCCGACGCTCACCGGGTGTCCGGTGCGATCGGCGAGCAGCGTGCCGGTGCGTTCGCAGTCGGCCACGGCGCGAGGGTCGGACGACCCGGCGGCGGCGAGCACGACGACGTCACCGGCGGCCAGGCCGGCCTCGGTCAGGCGACGTTCCAGCAGGTCGACGAGGCGCGTGTCCGGGCCGAGGGCACCGGCGAGCCGCACGTCGATGCCCGCGGCGACGGCGTCGTCGATCTCGTGGCGCAGGTCGACGTGCACGTGGAAGCCCGCCGAGAGCAGCAGCGGGACGATCACCGAACGGGTCTCGCGGAGCCCGTCCAGGCACGTCGCGACGTCGGGCTGCTGCACGTCCACGAACCCGGCGTGCACGGGCACCTCGTCCGCGAGCCGGGCCGCCACGGCGTCGACCAGCGTGGCGACGGCCCCGGCCCCGACGGGTGACGAGGTGCCGTGCGAGATCGCGAGGAGGGTCGGTGCGGTCATGCCCGCCACGCTACGCGCCGGATCGAACGCGGGGGTGACGTCCGCATGACCGTGTGTCACGGCGCGCTCACAGCCGGGTCCGGGGCGACGTGAGGGCCCCAGTCGGGGCAGAGCCGCACGACGTCGCCCACGACCGTCACGGCCGGTGGGCGCACACTGGCGGCCGCGGCACGCTCGGCGATGTCAGCGAGCGTGCCGAGGGTCGCGCGCTGGCGGGGGCCGTACCCGTCCTCGACCACCGCCACCGGGGTGTCGGCCGGACGCCCGGCCGCGACGAGGGCCTCGGCCGTCCGTGCGAGCCGCGTGACACCCATGAGCAGCACGAGCGTGTGGTCCGTGCCGCGCGGGACGTCGCCGACCGCCTCGTGGGCGGTCAGCACGCTGAACCCGGCGGCCACACCGCGGTGCGTCACGGGGATGCCGACGGCGGCGGGCACCGAGACGGCCGACGTCACGCCCGGCACCACCTCCACGTCGATCCCGGCGGCCCGGCAGGCCGCCAGCTCCTCACCGCCGCGACCGAACACGTACGGGTCGCCGCCCTTGAGTCGCACGACGTCGCGCCCGGCCCGGGCGTGCTCCACGAGCAGCTCGTTGATGCGCTCCTGCGGGACGGGGTGGTTGCCTGCGGTCTTGCCGACGTCGATCACCTCGACGTCGTCCGCCAGGGTCGGGAGCAACGACCGGGGGCCGAGACGGTCCACGACGACGACGTCGGCGCTCGCCAGGAGTCGCCGACCGCGGCCGGTGACCAGGCCCGGTGCGCCGGGCCCCCCGCCGACCAGGGAGACGCGACCCGCCCCGTCGGCCTCGGCCGGCGGGCGCACCCGGCGCAGCGGCAGCTCGCCGGCCTCCAGGGCCGCGGCGACGCCGTCGCGGAGCCGTACGGCGCGACGCGGGTCGCGGCCCGCGTGGACCGCGACGGTGACGTCGTCCGACCGGGTGACGGCGGGGACCCAGGCCGAGGCCCGGTCGGCGTCCGAGGCCACGACGCAGAAGGTGCGGGAGACCTCCGCGTCGTCGGCCACGCCGGAGTCCACGGCCGGGACGCCGGTCGCCGTGTGCACGAGCCAGGCGCCGTCGAGGTCGCCGGGCGCGTACTCGCGCGCACGATGTTCGACGGCGCCGTCCGCCACGAGCGCGGCGAGATCCGTGCCCAGCGCCGGGGCCACGACGCGCACCCGGGCCCCGGCCGCGACCAGGCCGCGCACCCGGCGCGCGGCGACCGGCCCGCCGCCGACGACGACGACGAGCCGGCCGCGCACGCGCAGGCCCAGGGGGTAGAGATCGTTCACGATGCTGATCCTCGCAGGCTCAGATGTGCAGGCCGCACTCGGACTTGTCGACGCCGGACCACCGTCCGGCGCGCGCGTCCTCGCCCGGTGCGACGCGACGGGTGCAGGGCTCGCACCCGATCGACGGGTAGCCGTCGTTGAGCAAAGGGTTGACGGTGAGCCCGTTGGCGAGCGCATAGCCGACGAGCTCGTCGTCGGACCAGGCGGCGATGGGGTTGATCTTCACCAGGTTGTTCGACGCGTCCCAGGAGACGAGCTCGGCGGAGGCGCGGGAGCCGGAGTCCGCACGTCGGACGCCGGTGGCCCAGGCCTCGTAGCCGGCGAGCAGGTCTCGCATGGGCTCGACCTTGCGCATGCGGCAGCAGGCCTCGGGGTCCCGGGCGAACAGGTCCGGCCCGTACGCCTCGTCCTGCTGCGCGACGCTCAGCCGGGGCCGCACGTCGACGACGGTGACGTCGAGCGAGTGCGCGACGGCGTCCCGGGTGCCCAGCGTCTCGGCGAAGTGGTAGCCGGTCTCGCCGAACAGCACGTCGACCCACGGGAGCTGCTCGCTGACCAGGGCGGCCAGCACCGAGTCCGTCATCGAGGACGCGACCGCGAGGGAGTCGCCGAACTGCTCCACCGCCCACGCGATGACCTCGTGCGCCGAGGCCTCGTCCGCCGAGCCGATCCCGGACCCGCCCAGCTCGCGCCGCCCACGGGCGGCGATCTGCGACAGCTCGGCGTCCGAGCGCCGGCGCCGCTCGCGCCCGTCGACGCGGGCCCGGTGTCGGGCCCGCGACTGCTCGCGCTCGGCGGCGCGGCGCCTGGCCGCCGCCGCGGCACCGGCCAGGGAGGAGGCGGGAGCGCTCGACGCGTTGGGGCCCACGCCGAGGCTGACGGAGACGGCCGTCACTGGAGGGCCTCCTCGTCGGCCCGGTGCGCCCACTGGGCGAACGTCTCCGTGCCGTCGCGGTCGGCCTCGTAGCGGCGCACGACGCGCTCCACGTAGTCGGCCACGTCGGTCGCCGGCACCTTCAGCCCGCGCACCGTGCGGCCGAGCTCGCCCGCGTCGCGGCCCTGGTCGACGAGCCCGCCGCCCAGGTGCACCTGGAAGCCGGGGACCTGCTCGCCGTCGACGGTGATGATCTGGCCCTTGAGACCGACGTCCGCGGTCTGGATGCGGGCGCAGGAGTTGGGGCAGCCGTTGACGTTGAGCTCGATGGGCTTGCCGAGGCGCTCCTCGATGTCGCCGAGCCGCTCCTCCAGCTCACCGATGACGCGCGCGGCGGTGTCCTTGGTGTCGACGATCGCCAGCTTGCAGTACTCGATGCCGGTGCAGGCGATGGTCGAGCGGCGGAACAGGCTGGGCCGCGCCGTCAGGCCGAGCGGCTCCAGGCCCGCGACCAGATCGTCCACCCGGTCCGCGGGCACACCGAGGACGACGACCTTCTGGTGGGCGGTGAGCCGGGCGGACTCGGCGCCCACCGACTCGATGAGGTCGGCGAGCCCGGTGAGGGTCCCGCCGCCCACGCGCCCGACGACCGGCGCCGCGCCGACGTAGAACCGGCCGTCCTTCTGCTCGTGCACGCCCACGTGGTCGCCGGGCCGCGTCGCCGGGGCGGGCGGCGGGCCGTCGGGGAGCGCGTAGCCGAGGTACTCGTCCTCGAGGACGTCGCGGAACTTCTGGGTGCCCCAGTCCTTGAGGAGGAACTTCAGGCGGGCCTTGTTCCGCAGACGGCGGTAGCCGTAGTCCCGGAAGATGCGGATGACGCCGTGCCAGACGTCGGGAGCCTGCTCGGCGGTGACGAACACCCCGAGGCGCTCGCCGAGGCGCGGGTTGGTGGACAGCCCGCCGCCGACCCACAGGTCGTAGCCGGCACCGAGCTCGGGGTGGCGCACGCCGACGAGCGAGATGTCGTTGATCTCGTGGACGACGTCGAGGCTCGGGTGGCCGGTGATCGCGGTCTTGAACTTGCGGGGGAGGTTCGCCAGTTCCGGATCGCCGATGTAGCGCGTCTTGATCTCGTGGATCACCGGGGTGGGGTCGATGATCTCGTCCGCGGCGACACCGGCGACCGGGCTGCCGAGGAACGCGCGGGGCGAGTCGCCGCACGCCGTCGTCGTCTCCAGGCCCACCGTGTCGAGCCGGCGCCAGATGTCCGGCATGCTCTCGACCTCGATCCAGTGGTACTGGATGTTCTGCCGGTCGGTGATGTCGGCGCTGCCGCGGCCGTAGTCGGCCGAGATGCCGCCCAGCACGCGCAGCGCGGCGGGGTCGAGGGCCTGGCCGTCGGTGCGCACGCGGAGCATGAAGTAGCGGTCCTCGAGCTCGTGCGGCTCGAGCGTGGCGGTGCGGCCGCCGTCGATCCCGGGCTTGCGCTGGGTGTACAGGCCCCACCAGCGGAAACGGCCGTGCAGGTCGTCGTCGGCGATGGAGTCGAAGCCTTCGCGCGAGTAGATGTTCTCGATCCGCTCGCGCACACCCAGGGGGGCGGCCTCCTGCTTGAACTCCTCGTTGTGGTTCAGCGGCGTCGTGCCGTCGATCTTCCACTGGCCGTTCGGGCGCGGAGCCCGGGCGGGGCGGGCGGGGGGTGCCGGGGCGTCGGCGGGGTTCTGCGAGGCGGGGGTGGTCTGCGTCGTCATCCTGGGGGGGGTCCTCGGGTCCTCGGGGGGCGGGACGCGCGACGACGACGGCTCAGCAGGGGTGGGCCGAGACCGACGGCGCGCGCCGATGCTCAGGTCCGCAGGTGCGGTGGGGGCTGAGGTGGGGCGCGATCAGCGACAGCAGCACTGACAGCTGCACATGCGCGTACGCAGGCAGGGGCGCGCCGACATCTCACGACGGGTGGTCGTGAGCAGGCGGGGCGCGGCCGTGGTCATGCCGAGGAATCTAACCCGGGATGCCCACCTCGCGAAACCCCGGGTCCGCATGCTGGGACGTGGGTCACCAGGTGAGACGGTGCTGGTGCCGTCCGCCCGCCGATAGGCTGTCGCCATGGAGTTCCTCTACAACGTCTTCACCGTGCTGCACTTCGTCGGCTGGGCCATCGTGCTGGGTGGGTACCTCGCCTCGCTGCGCAGCCCGGGCCTGTACCGCGGGGTGTTCCACGGCGCGCTCACCGCGCTGGTCGCCGGCGTCCTCATGGTCGGGGTCGCGGAGATGGGTGACCTGTGGACGGACGGCGGGCCTTCCATGGCGAAGATCGGCGTCAAGCTGTCCGTCGCCCTCGTCATCGCGGTCCTCGCCTTCGTCGCCAAGCGGCAGGGCAGCAAGGCGGACAACGGCACGGGCGCCGTCGCCCCGGCCCTCAAGCACACGATCGGCGCGCTCGTCCTGGTCAACATCGTCGTCGCCGTCTTCTGGTGACCTGCGGCACGACGCCGTCGCCCGCCGGTCGTGAGCGTCGGCGATGAGCGTCCTCGGCGAGGTCCTCGTCGGCGTGGCGATCGCCGTCGGGCTGGTCGGCATCATCGTCCAGGTTCTGCCCGGCAACGCCCTCGTGCTCGGCTCCGTGCTCGTGTGGGCGTGGGTCACGGGCGGCCCGGCGGCCTGGGTCTGCTTCGTGCTCGCCGCGCTGGTGATCGCGGCGGCGGAGACGTGCCAGTGGCTCCTGGCCGGCCTGCACATGCGCCGCGCCGAGGTGCCCTGGTCGACCCTCGCCGTCGCCGGCGTGGCCGCGGTGGTGGGGTTCTTCGTGGTCCCCGTGGTCGGGCTGTTCCTGTTCTTCACCGTCGCCGTGCTGGTGATGGAATACCTGCGTCGCCGCGACGCCCGGGCTGCCTGGCGCGCCACCGTCGCCGCGCTGCAGGCGACCGCCATCACCATCGGCATCCAGCTCCTCGGCGGGCTGACGGCGACCGTCATCTGGGTGGTCGGGCTGCTCCTGACGTGAGCGGGACGGCAACGTGCGCCGGCGGTACTCGATCCGTCGCGCCGACCTCGCCCGCGCCGTGCGCGAGCCGCTGAGCGCGGGTGCGACCATGGGGCCGTGCAGATCCTCACCCGCCCCGTCGAGGCACTCGACCCCCGCACCGCGTTCGGCATCTGGCGACTGCGCCAGGACGTGTTCGTCGTCGAGCAGGAGTGCGCCTACCCGGACCTCGACGACCGTGACCTCGAACCCGCCACCCGGCACGTGGTCCTGCTGGACGACGACCGCGTGGTCGGCACCGCCCGGGTCCTCGACGACGGTGACGTCCAGCGGATCGGTCGCGTCGTCTGCCACCCGGACGTGCGGGGGACCGGGGCGTCCGGCGAGCTGATGCGCGCGGCGCTCGCCGCGGCGTCGGCGGCGGCGCCGGAAGCCGACGTGGTGCTCGGGGCACAGGCCCCGCTCGCGGGGTGGTACGGCGGGTTCGGCTTCACGGTCGACGGCCCGGAGTACCTCGAGGACGACATCCCGCACCTGCCGATGCGCCTGCGGCGCTGACCGGCGACCCGGACGTCGGCCGCGACGTCGTCGTACCGCTGCGACCGCAGGTCGGGCTCAGCCGGCGGCCGGGAGACGCTGCGTCACCACCGGTGTCACGGCCACCTCGAGCGCGTAGGACCCGTCGAGGGCGTCGTCGAGCGCGGACTGCAGGGCGTCCAGCGGTGGCAGCTCCTCCGACGGGCCGACGAGCTCGACCGTCACCATGGTGTCGCCGACACTGACGTCCGTGAGGCCGAGAGGCGGGTCGTGGTCGTCGATCCAGTCGTTCACCGCGGACTGGGCCGCGCGATCGTCCGCGGACGAGGTGAGCAGACCGTCCGTGGTCAGCAGCAGCGGGACGAGGATCACCAGCGCCGCGGCGACGAACGGGGTGAGGGTGAGCAGCACCCGTCGTCCGCGCCGGCGCAGTCCCTCCGGGTTCGCGAGCCCAGCCAGGACGAAGACCACCGACGCCGACAGCACGATCGAGACGAAGTTGGTCGAGAACAGCAGCATGGCGCCCGCGGCGTCCCCCGGCCGTGACGCGGCGAGCGTCACCCCGACCACGGACAGCGGCGGCACCAGCGCGACGGCGATCGCCACCCCGGCGATCGACGGCGCCACCCGGCGGTCGACCGTGGCGAACGCCCCGGCGGCGCCGGCCGCCACCGCCACGAGCATGTCGAGGAGCGTGGGGTCCACCCGGGAGCTGATCTGGCTGTTGGTGTCGAACGGGACCACGGCGGGCACCCACGAGGCGATCGCGATCGCGATGACGACGGCGACGGCGGCTCCTGCGACGATGAGCGCCAGCGACCCGAGCGCGCGGCGGGCCCAGCCGCTCACCACCGCGGCCGACAGGCCGAGGATCGGCGTCATGAGCGGGGCGACGAGCATCGCCCCGATCACCACGGCGGTCGAGTCCTGCAGCACCGCGAGGGTGGAGATGCAGACGCTGAGGACGAGCATGGTCCACCAGGCCACGTGCTTCGCCGCCCGCTCGGGACGCTCGAGGTAGAGCTGCTCGGCCAGGAGGGTGCGACGGCGGGTGCCCACGTCGACGTGCTCGACCCACCACCACAGGATCTCGGTGAGCGACGGGGAGGCGCCCTCGGGGGGCGCGATGATGCCCGTCGCCACCCGGTAGCCGTAGGTGAGGGTGACGGCCCCGCCGCAGAGGGCGGCCAGGCCGAGGGCGACGGTGAACCAGTCGACCACGATCTCCGGTGCGGCGATCACCAGCAGCCCGAGGACCAGCCCGACCGCGCCGCTCGCGGCGCGCGGGGTGCGTCGGTCGTGATCGCGGCTGAAGGCGGCGAGCACGAGGTTCACCGCGCTGCGGAACAACAGGTACGCGCCGCCGAGCAGGAGGGTGGCGTCCAGGGCGTCCCGGAACGACAGCAGGAACACTCCGGCCAGGGCGACGGAGGCCAGGCCGCGCAGGAGCGCGGCGGCGCGGGCCGTGGCGCGGGCGTCGTGCCGCCGGGTGGCGGTCCACAGGTCGTTGCCCCCGGAGAAGAGCAGCCCGAGGCCGACGACGGTCTCGGCCAGGTCGACGGAGATGGCCGGGACGAGGACGAGCACCAGGCCCATGGCGACGGCGACCAGGCCACCGACCGTGGACGGGTTGACGAACCGTCCGGGGCTTCGCAGCAGGTCGGGACCTCGGACCTCAGGATCCATGACGCGACGGTAGCGGAGCACCGGCGGGACGGCACGCGGGGCCCGGTACGCGCGGTCCGGTGGTGTCGGCGCCGGCGCCTAGGCTTGGTCCACGATGACCTCCCTCTTCGACAGCCTCTCGCTGCCCGGCCTCGACGCATCGCCGTCCGACGACACCGCCCGCCTGCCCCGGACCGCACCGCGGTGGGACGACGACGCTGCCCCGGACTGGGCGCGGCCCGCCGCGGGGGAGCGGCGCGAGCCCGAGGCGGACGAGGCGGCCGAGGCGTTGCTGGACGGCCTCAACCCGAACCAGCGGGCCGCCGTCGTGCACGCCGGGTCCCCGCTGCTCATCGTCGCGGGCGCAGGCTCCGGCAAGACCCGCGTGCTCACGCACCGCATCGCGCACCTGCTGGCCACCCGGCGCGCGCACCCGGGCCAGATCCTGGCGATCACCTTCACGAACAAGGCGGCCGCGGAGATGCGCGAGCGCGTCGCCCAGCTGGTCGGCCCGGCGGCGAGCCGGATGTGGGTCTCCACCTTCCACTCCGCGTGCGTGCGGATCCTGCGCCGGGAGGCGAAGACCCTCGGTCTGCGGTCCAGCTTCTCGATCTACGATGCCGCGGACTCCCAGCGGCTGATCACGCTGGTGTGCCGCGAGCTCGACCTGGACACCAAGAAGTACCCGGCGCGCTCGCTCGCGAACAAGATCAGCGACCTCAAGAACGAGCTGATCGATCCCGAGGCGTACGCCGAGCAGGCGGGCGGCGACGCGACACCGGACGGCTGGCGCGAGCGTGCGCTGGCCGGCGGCGGGCTCGCCGACGCGGGTGCCGCGCAGTTCGACGCGGTGCTCGCCGACGTCTACCGCCGCTACCAGGCGCGCCTGGCCCAGGCGAACGCCCTGGACTTCGACGACATCATCATGACCACCGTCAACCTGCTGCAGGCGTTCCCCGCCGTGGCCGAGCACTACCGCCGACGCTTCCGGCACATCATGGTCGACGAGTACCAGGACACGAACCACGCGCAGTACGTCCTGGTCCGCGAGCTGACCGGCGTCCCCGCGAGGAGTGAGCCGGCGAGCCCCGCAGGCGGGGCGCCCGACGAGCCCGGCGTCCCCGCGAGGAGTGAGCTGGCGAGCCCCGCAGGCGGGGCGGTGGCGGAGCAGGGCCTCGACCCGGCGGAACTGACGGTCGTCGGCGATGCGGACCAGTCGATCTACGCGTTCCGGGGCGCCACGATCCGCAACATCGTGGAGTTCGAGGAGGACTACCCCGACGCCACGACCATCCTGCTGGAGCAGAACTACCGCTCGACGCAGAACATCCTGTCGGCGGCGAACGAGGTGATCTCGCGCAACCCCGGCCGCAAGCCGAAGCGACTGTGGACGGACGCCGGGTCGGGGGCGAAGATCGTCGGCTACGTCGCCGACGACGAGCACCACGAGGCGCGGTTCGTCGCGCAGGAGATCGACCGGCTCGGCGACGACGAGGGTGTCAGGCCTGGCGACGTCGCGATCTTCTACCGGACCAACGCCCAGTCGAGGGCGCTCGAGGAGGTGCTGATCCGCGTCGGACTGCCCTACAAGGTGGTCGGCGGCACCCGCTTCTACGAGCGCAAGGAGGTCAAGGACGCCGTCGCCTACCTGCGTGCGCTGGCGAACCCGGACGACGACGTGAGCCTGCGCCGGGTCCTGAACGTGCCCAAGCGCGGGCTGGGGGACCGGGCGGAGTCGCTCGTCGCGGGTTTCGCGGCCGCCGAGCGCATCCCGTTCGGCGCGGCCCTGGAGCGTGTCGACGAGATCCCCGGCATGACGACACGCTCGCTCAAGCCGCTGCGCGTGTTCGCCGCGATGATGGGCGAGCTGCGCGCCCTGGTGGACGACGGCGCCGCTCCGGCCGAGGTGCTCGGTGCGGTGCTGGACCGCACCGGCTACCTCGCTGAGCTGCGCGCGAGCGACGACCCGCAGGACGCCACGCGGGTGGAGAACCTGGCCGAGCTGCACGCGGTGGCCGCGGAGTTCACGGAGATGGACCCGGAGGGCGACCTGGCGGACTTCCTCGAGCGGGTGTCCCTGGTGGCGGACGCCGACCAGATCCCCGACGAGGACGTCGCCGACGGTGCGGCGGAGCACGAGCACGACGAGGAGCCGCAGGAGGACCCCGGCGTCGTCACCCTGATGACGCTGCACACCGCCAAGGGTCTGGAGTTCCCGGTGGTCTTCCTCACCGGTCTGGAGGACGGCACGTTCCCGCACATGCGCTCCCTGCACGACGACGCCGAGCTCTCCGAGGAGCGCCGCCTCGCCTACGTGGGGATCACCCGCGCCCGCGAGCGGCTCTACATCTCGCGCGCGGGCACCCGCTCGGCCTGGGGCATGGCGAACGAGTTCCCGCCGAGCCGGTTCCTCGACGAGATCCCCGACGAGCTGTGGGACTGGCGACGGGCCGAGTCCGCCACCCAGACGCTGCGCCGTGGGGGGTCCGCGTGGGGCGGTGGCTACGGCGGGCCGCGGGCCGGCCGCGTGACCACCTCGTCGGGCGAGCGCCGGGCGTCCGCGACGCGAACCGCACGGGCGGCTGCGCCGTCGTCGGGCGGGGCGACCTTCGGGTCGGCGACGCCGCGCCAGGACACCGACATCCCGTCCCTCGCCCTGGGGGACCGGGTGACTCACGACGCCTACGGCGTCGGGACCGTCGTGTCCCTGGAGGGTGCCGGTCACAACGCGGTGGCGAAGATCGACTTCGGCGCGGACGGCACCAAGCGGCTGCTGCTGCGCTTCTCCCCGGTGACCAAGCTCTGATCGTCCGGCCGAGCGGCCGAGCGGCCAAGCAGGTACCGGAAGACGTACCGGTCGGGTACAGTGAGAGGTACCTGAGGGAGGGTTGCATGTCGGAGACCATCAGCGCTGCGGAAGCGCGCCGAACCCTGTACCCGTTGATCGCGCAGGTGAACGCGGATCACGCGCCGGTACGTGTCCACCACAAGGACGGGAACGCCGTGATCATGTCAGAGAGTGACTACGAGGCGTTGCAGACCAGCCTGTACCTGCGGTCGACGGCGGCCAACTCCCGGCGCCTCGACGAGTCGCTGGCTCAGTTGCGTGCCGGTGAGGTGTCCCAGCACGACCTGCTCGACACCGAGTGATGCGGTTGGCATTCACTCCTCACGGCTGGGAGGACTACGTCTCCTGGCAGACGACCGACCGCAAGGTGCTGAAGCGGCTGAACGCTCTGATCGCCGAGTGCCTGCGCACGCCGACCGAGGGGACGGGCAAGCCGGAGCTATTGAGGCACGAGGGCGCGGGGGTGTGGTCCCGCCGGATCACCCAGGAGCACCGGCTGGTCTACCACGTGGGCGACGGCACGATCACGGTGGTGCAGGCGCGGTTCCACTACTGACCGACAGGCCTCGGGCGGCCGTCGCTGCTCGACGGCGGACCGCGCTTCCTTGCTGACCCCTCGAACGTCTCTACCTCCGGTGCTTCGTGTTGACCGCCCGCTTGCTGACACCGAGCCGGTCGGCGAGCTCCTGGAGCGACCGGACGGCCCGCGGGGCCCTGTGGAATGGGTCACGGTCCGTGCGCGAATCCCCGACGGGCGTACCGTCGTAGAGGTCCGGCGGGCTACTCTGGACAGGATGTCTTGACGTCGAGACATCGCTCAGGCCGGCCTCTGCCGACCCAGGGGCTCAACCGATGGAAGGACGCAGCAGGGTGGACCTGTTCGAATACCAGGCGCGCGACATCTTCGAGAAGCACGGCGTCCCCGTGCTGGGCGGCGTCGTCGCGACGACGCCCGACGAGGCCCGCGAGGGCGCAGAGAAGCTCGGCGGCGGGACCGTGGTCGTCAAGGCCCAGGTCAAGACCGGGGGCCGTGGCAAGGCCGGCGGCGTCAAGCTGGCGCACTCGCCCGACGAGGCGGCGCAGAAGGCCGAGGAGATCCTCGGCATGGACATCAAGGGCCACACCGTCCACCGTGTGATGGTGGCGGCCGGCGCGAAGATCGCCGAGGAGTTCTACTTCTCGGTGCTCCTGGACCGCTCGAACCGCAACTACCTGGCGATGTGCTCCGTCGAGGGCGGCGTGGAGATCGAGCAGCTCGCCGTCGAGCGTCCCGAGGCGCTCGCCAAGGTCGCCGTCGACCCGATCGTGGGCATCGACGAGGCCAAGGCCGCCGAGATCGTGGACGCCGCCGGGTTCGCCGAGGACCTCAAGGCACCCGTCGCGGACGCCATCCGCAAGCTGTGGACCGTCTTCACGGCCGAGGACGCCACCCTGGTCGAGGTCAACCCGCTGGTCCGCACCGAGGACGGCGAGATCATCGCCCTCGACGGCAAGGTCACCCTGGACGAGAACGCCTCCGAGGTGCGCCACCCGGACCACGAGGCGCTCGAGGACAAGGACGCGACTGACCCGCTCGAGGCCAAGGCCAAGGCGAACGGCCTCAACTACGTCAAGCTCGACGGCGAGGTCGGCATCATCGGCAACGGCGCGGGTCTGGTCATGAGCACGCTCGACGTCGTCGCCTACGCCGGCGACGCGCACGGCGGCGTCAAGCCCGCGAACTTCCTCGACATCGGGGGCGGCGCGAACTCGAAGGTCATGGCCAACGGGCTGGACGTCATCCTGCACGACCCGCAGGTCAAGTCCGTGTTCGTGAACGTCTTCGGCGGCATCACCGCCTGCGACGAGGTCGCCAAGGGCATCGTCGGCGCGCTGGAGATCCTCGGTGACGAGGCGACCAAGCCGCTCGTGGTCCGCCTCGACGGCAACAACGTCGCCCTCGGACGCCAGATCCTCGCCGACGCGAACCACCCGCTCGTCACCCTCGCCGAGACCATGGACGGCGGCGCCGAGAAGGCCGCCGAGCTGGCCAACGCCTGACCGCCGCCGGACCTGAGAGAGCAGAGACAAGAACACCATGTCGATCTACCTGAACTCCGACTCCAAGATCATCGTCCAGGGCATCACCGGCGGGATGGGTGCCAAGCACACCGCCCTGATGCTCGACTCGGGCGCGCAGATCGTGGGCGGCGTCAACGCCCGCAAGGCCGGGACCACCGTCGAGCACGTTGACCAGCACGGGCACGAGGTCGTGTTGCCCGTGTTCGGCACGGTCAAGGAGGCCATGGCCGAGACCGGGGCGAACGTCTCCGTGCTGTTCGTGCCGCCGGCCTTCACCAAGGACGCGGCGATCGAGGCCGTCGACGCCGAGATGCCGCTCATCGTGGTCATCACGGAGGGCGTGCCGGTCCAGGACACCGCCGAGGTGTGGGCCTACCTGCAGGGCAAGAAGACCCGCATGATCGGGCCGAACTGCCCCGGCATCATTACCCCGGGCGAGTCGCTCGCGGGCATCACCCCGCACACCATCACGGGCAAGGGTCCGGTCGGCCTCGTCTCGAAGTCGGGCACGCTGACCTACCAGATGATGTACGAGCTCAAGGACTTCGGCTTCTCCACCGCCATCGGCATCGGCGGCGACCCGATCGTCGGCACCACCCACATCGACGCGCTCGAGGCCTTCGAGAACGACCCGGAGACCCAGGCGATCGTCATGATCGGCGAGATCGGCGGCGACGCCGAGGAGCGCGCGGCGGCGTACATCAAGGAGCACGTCACCAAGCCGGTCGTCGGCTACGTCGCGGGCTTCACCGCCCCCGAGGGCAAGACGATGGGACACGCCGGTGCGATCGTCTCCGGCTCGGCCGGTACCGCGCAGGCCAAGAAGGAGGCCCTCGAGGCCGTCGGCGTCAAGGTCGGCAAGACGCCGTCCGAGACGGCCGAGCTCATGCGGGAGATCCTGCAGAACGCCTGAGCCCGCACCGCACGACCACGCCCGCCCCGTCCGGACCTCCGGACCGGGCGGGCGTCGTCGTCCCCGGCGCGTCCCCGGCCTGCCCACGGCGTGGGACGACGGCGAGGCACCTCTCCCGGGGGACCATGGGGCCGTGAACGCAGCACCCCGGACAGGTACCGCCCGTGTCGTCGAGCCGCGGCCGTCCGGGCACGGGCGACTGCGGGAGCGTCTCGCCCTCGGTTCCAGCGGGGTGTGGGCGGCGGTGCAGTCGGTCGGCCTGTCGTACACGGTGGTCGCCCTGCTCGCGGTGGTCGCTGTCCTGGACGCCCCCTCGGCCTCGGGGGCCGACGGCGGGCTCGGCGCGGGGGTCGCCGTCGCCACGGGGATGTGGTTGCTCGGGCACGGGGTGCCGCTGTCAGCCGCCGGGACGACCGTGACGATCGTGCCGCTCGGTATCACCGCGCTGGTGCTCTTCACCCTGCACGTGGCGGCCAAGCGGTCCGCCGTACCGACCCTCGCGGCGTGGGTCGCGGGGACCCTCACCTACGCCACGGTCACCACGGCGCTGGCCCTCGCCCTCGACGTCGTCGGGGGCACGGCGGCCGCCCGAGGTGCCGGGGACGTGCTGGTCCAGGTAGGTGCCGCCGTCGTGGGGGGAGTGGTCGTCGGGGGCGGAGGCCTGGCGCTCGGCATGTTCTCCGCGCCGGACGGTCCCCTCCTGGCCGGCCTGGCACCGCGGATGAACCCCTACCTGCCCGACACGATGCGTCTGGGGATGCGGAGCGCTGTCGTGGGCGTGAGCGTCCTGCTCGGGCTGGGTGCCCTGCTCGCCGGGACGTGGGCGGTGCTCGGGCGGGAGACAGCTTCGGCTCTGGCGGCCGGTCTCGGTCCGAGCTGGCTCGGGTCGGTGCTGCTCGGCCTGGCGCAGGCCGCACTCGCACCCAACCTCGTGGTCTGGGCGACGGCGTGGCTCGCGGGCCCCGGCTTCGCCGTGGGGCAGGGGAGCACGTTCTCCCCGGCGCTGACCGAGTCGGGGCCGCTGCCCGCCGTGCCGCTCCTGGGCCTGCTGCCGGGCGAGTCGTGGTCGACGCCCGTCGCCGCGTGGGCGCCGGTGCTCGTCGTGGCGTGCGGCGCCGTCGGCGGCTGGTTCGCCTGGGGTCGGCTGGAACCGAGCCTGGTGCGCCCCCGCGACGTGGCATGGATCCTGGGGGGCGTGGTGCTCGCCGCGGGTGCGATCACGGCGACCCTGCAGTGGGTGGCCGGCGGGAGTGCGGGCGCCGGGGTGCTCGCGCTCGTGGGCGCCGACGTGTGGGTGACCGCGGGCCTGGTCGCGGCGGAGATCGGTGCTGGTGCCGCTGTCGTGCTGGCCGGCTGCCTGCTGGTGGCCCGTCGTCGCGCCGGTGCGCCCGCGACGTAGGGTGGGGGCCGTGCAGACCCCTTCCGGCCACCTCGTCGAACCGGCGCCCGGTGCGCGTCTCGTCGTCCTCGTCTCGGGCGGGGGCTCCAACCTGGCCGCGCTGCTCGCGGCCCACGAGGACCCGGCCTACGGCGCCCGCGTCGTCGGCGTCGTCTCGGACAAGCCGGGTGCCGGCGCCCTCGACCTGGCGCGCCAGGCAGGGGTCCCGTCCGTCGTGGTCGCCCCGTCCGACTTCGCCGACCGGGGCGCGTGGAACGACGGGGTGCGGGACGCCGTCGAGGTCTTCCGGCCCGACTGGGTGGTGCTCGCCGGGTTCATGCGCATCCTCGCGCCGTCGTTCCTCGACCGGTTCAGGGGCCGGGTGGTCAACACGCATCCTGCCCTGCTCCCCTCGTTCCCGGGGGCGCACGGGGTGCGCGACGCCCTGGCCTACGGGGTCCGGGTGACCGGCTGCACCGTGCACGTCGTGGACGACGGCGTCGACACCGGCCCGATCGTCGCCCAGACCGCGGTGCCCGTGCTGGACGACGACGACGACGGGACGCTGCACGAGCGGATCAAGGTGGCCGAGCGGTCACTGCTCGTCGAGACCGTCGGGCGCGTCGCGCGCGAGGGACTGCGCGTCGAGGGGCGACGCGCCACCTTCGGCTGAGCGGCCGCGCACCGCCCGGATCAGGCGTGGCTGGGGCGCGCGTTCTTTGCAGGGTCGGCCGGGCCGAGCGGGACGAGCAGCTGGTAGATCTCCCTGACCTCGTAGGGGTCCTTGCGGGCGGTGGCCAGCGCCTCGTCGCTCCACCGGGTCTGCAGCTCGACGAACTCCTTGGCGAACTGCTCGGCCTCGTCCGGTGACAGCGGGACGGTGTTCACCACGAGAGCGCGGTGCCGTCCGTCCTCGTCGCGCCGCGCGCCGGAGGACGCCGCGTCCACGAGACCCTGGAGCCAGGCGGTCGGCGGACGCATCGCCTGCCGGGTCGCCCCTGGGGCGTCGTTGTCGATCCGATAGGAGTTTGCGACGTTGCGCCAGACTCGGTCGCGCTTGTCGCGGGCCAGCTCGGGCGCCTCCACCACCATCCCGGCCGTGGCCAGGGTGCGCGGGTGGAAGTGTTGCGCCCCGGGTTCAGTGGCTCTGGGTGGAGCTGGTGGCCGCGGCGCTGACGCGGCGTCCGGCCGACGATCGCGAGGGCTATGCCGTCCGGGCCTGGCGACTGCTCGGCTTCAAGGTCACCCCCGCGCCCCGCTGACGACCGGCGCCGCGCACCGGAGGCGAGCGGGGCCGGCCTGCGGCGACGCACCACGATCGACGTCTCGGTCCGGTTAGGTTAGTAAGTTCTCCTTTCAATGTGTCACAGTGGGGCTGCACCCGGCACCGCCGCCGGGTTACGGCGTCCACGAGGGACGTCCGAGCGTGTTCGAAGGAGATCTACGTGAAGCTGACCCGCACCGTCCGCGCGGCCGCCGCGACCGCCGCCGCGGCGCTCGCTCTCACCGCCTGTGCCGGGACCGACGACAAAGGCGCCGCCGAATCCGAGGCCTCGACCGGAGACCTGACCGCCTGGTTCATGGACGGTTCCGTCCCGGACGACGCCCAGGCCTGGCTCGTCGAGGAGTTCGAGGCGCAGAACCCGGGCTCCACCCTCACGATCGAGATCCAGCAGTGGGACGGGATCGTCGAGAAGATCCAGACGGCGATGGCCTCCGAGTCCCAGACCCCCGACGTCGTCGAGGTGGGCAACACTCAGTCACCGACCTACACCGCGGTCGGGGCCTTCAGCGACGTCACCGACCAGGTCGACGCATGGGGTGGAGACGACCTCATCCAGTCGTTCATCGAGATCGGCTCCGTCGACGACACCGTCTACACCGTGCCGTTCTACGCGGGTTCGCGGATCTTCTACTACAACACCGAGCTCTTCGAGAAGGCCGGCGTCGAGCCGCCCACCTCCCTCGACGAGTTCACCGCGGTCGTCGCCACCCTGACCGAGACCAACCCGGAGGGCACCGACGACTTCCAGGGGGCCTACATCGCCGGCGTCGACCAGCACACCCTCGAGGCCTGGCTGTACACCCACGGCGGGCAATACGCGGTGCAGGACGGCGAGGACTGGGTCGGCAACCTGTCCAGCCCGGAGTCGATGGCCGCGATCGAGCAGGTCGCCGACCTGTACGAGGCCGGCATCCTCGGGGCGCAGGACTCGGTCGACGCCGCCCAGGAGCCGTGGAACGACTTCAACGAGGGACGTGTCGCGATGTTCTCCGGGCTGACCTGGTCGTACCCGAACATCTCCGAGGAGCTGCGCGAGAATGACCAGGTCGGCGTCTTCGCCGTGCCCGGGCTCGAGTCCGGCACCCTCGGCAAGACGTTCGCCGGCGGGTCCAACCTGGGCATCGCGGCCAAGAGTCAGCATCAGGGTCTCGCCGCCGAGGTGATGGAGCTCATCTACTCGGACGAGTTCCAGATCATGATGGCCCAGAACGGCTGGGTCCCCGGCAACACCACCTTCGCCGACGCGCAGGGCACCGCCGACAACGCGGCGCTGCTCGCCGAGGTGGCGGCCAACTCCCAGCTCACCCCACCCGCCCAGTACTGGGCGCTCGTCGAGGGCGAGAACCTCGACAAGGACTTCTGGAAGGCGATCGCCTCCGGTGAGGACCCGGCCGCCGTCGCGGCCGAGACCGACGCGCGGATGGTCGAGCTGCTCAACAAGTGACGTCCCCGGCCGGGCGGGAGCCTCGCGCTCCCGCCCGGCCCCCGCCTTCCCGGGAGGTTTCTGTGGCCACACCTGCCACGTCCTCGCGAGGACGCGCCGCCGCCCCGGCCATCCGCCGGGCCGGACGCCGCTCCTCCTTGCCCTACCTGCTGCTCCTCGGCGCCGCCGTCGCCGTGCTCCTCGCCCTCGGCTACCCGCTCGTGCGTCAGGTCGTCCTCGCGTTCCAGGACTACGGGCTGGAGCAGCAGTTCGGCGCCCCGGCCGAGTTCGTCGGGTTCGCCAACTTCGTCGAGGTGCTCTCCGACCCGTACACCTGGGCGGTCTTCGTCCGATCCATCCTGTTCTGCCTGTTCACCGCAGCGGTGACCATGGTCGTCGGGGTGTCCTTCGCCGTCGTCATGATGCGCATGTCCACGTGGGCGCGGATCCTGATCCAGACGGTCCTGCTGCTGGTCTGGTCCATCCCCATCGTGTCGTCCCTGACCGTCTGGCAGCTGCTCTTCGACACCCGGTTCGGGGTCGTCAACTGGACCCTCGAACGCGTCGTGCCGTGGTGGCCGGACGACTACAACTGGCTCGGTCAGGCGACGGGGATGCTGACGATCGCCTCGCTCATCATCATCTGGATGTCCGTCCCGCTGGTGGCCTTCATGGCCTACTCCGGTCTCAGCCAGGTGCCCGCCGAGGTCCAGGAGGCCGCGGAGATCGACGGCGCCGGGGTCTGGGCACGCTTCTTCCGGGTCACGGTCCCCGTGATCGCACCGGTCCTGCTGCTCATCGGGCTGCTGCAGATCATCTGGGACCTGCGCGTCTTCACGCAGATCAAGATCCTGCAGGACGCCGGGGCGCCCCTGGACGAGACGGACGTGCTCGGAACGTACATCTTCCGGCTTGGCATCGGGCAGGGCGAGTTCGGCATGGCCTCGGCCACGGCGATGATCGTGCTGCTGCTGACCGTGGTGGTCACGCTGCCCTACGTGCACCAGCTGTTCAAGAACGACAAGGAGCTCTCGGGATGACCGCCACGACGCAGACGCCGGCGAGCCTTCCGGCCGCAGAGGCCGCGCCCCCGCACGACAGCGGCAGGGCAACGCGGCGGAGGCCGTCCCGTGGGCGCCGGGTCCGGCGCGCGGCCAACGCGTTCGCCGTGGTCATCGCCCTGGTCTGGTTCTTCCCGATCTACTGGATGGCGAGCTCGGCGCTGCTGCCGAACGCCGAGTTCCGCTCCTCGACGCCCACGTTCGTCAACACCGACCCGACGTTCGAGCACTTCACCGGGGTGCTCGGCGACGAACGGTTCTGGTCGGCGATGACGGTGAGCATGCAGGTCACGGTGATCGCCGTCGTGGTGGCGGTCTCGCTCGCCTTCCTGTCCGCGGTGGCGATCTCGCGGTTCCGGTTCCGAGGCCGCAAGGCCGTGATCGGTTGCATCCTCGTCGTGCAGATGATCCCGGCCGAGGCGCTCTTCATCTCCCAGTACAAAATGCTCGACGGCTGGGGCCTGCTGAACAGCGTGGTCGGCCTGTCCTTGCTCTACGTCGGGATCATCATCCCGTTCAACATCTGGATCCTCAAGGGGTTCGTGGACGGGGTGCCCCAGGAACTGGAGCAGGCGGCGATGATCGACGGCTGCACCCGGGTGCAGGCCTTCTTCCGCATCACCCTGCCGCTGCTCGGTCCCGGCCTGGTGACCGGCGCGATCTTCGCCACGATCCTGGCGTGGAACGAGTACACGCTGGCCCTGGTGGTCATGAGCGACGGCAACCAGACGCTGCCGCTGTGGCTGCAGTACTTCAGTGGCGCCAACCAGGCGACCAACTGGGGCGGCATCATGGCGGGGTCGCTGCTCATCGCGTTGCCCGTGATCGCGCTGTTCATGGCGGTGCAGACGCGGATGGCCGCCGGTCTGACCGCGGGGGCGGTGAAGGGCTGACGGTGCCGCCCGGCACCGAACGGTAGGATCGGGTCCGGTCGCGACTGGCGAGGGTGGACAACCACCGGGGAGCGGCCGATCCGGTCACGGCCCGCGCCGCGGTTCCGCCCGACCGGACCACCGTGCGCACCGCCCGCCTGGGTGCCAGGGTTTCCACGAGAGCCACCACCCGAGGAGACCACACGATGTCCGGCGCCCCCGCAGTCCCCACGTCCCCCGACGTCCAGCTCGCCGACGACGCGCGCCGCCCGGTGCGGCGCGCCCTGCTGAGCGTCTACGACAAGACGGGCCTGGTCGAGCTCGCCACCGCCCTGCACGCCGCGGGCGTCGAGCTGGTCTCCACCGGCTCCACCGCGACCCGGATCGCCGACGCCGGGGTGCCCGTCACCCGCGTCGAGGACCTCACCGGCTTCCCCGAGTGCCTCGAGGGTCGCGTCAAGACGCTGCACCCCCGGGTGCACGCGGGCATCCTGGCGGACACGCGCAAGGAGGACCACCTGCGTCAGCTCGCGGACCTCGGGATCGACGCCTTCGAGCTCGTCGTGGTCAACCTCTACCCGTTCGCGGAGACGGTCGCGTCCGGCGCCGCACCGGACGCCGTGGTCGAGCAGATCGACATCGGCGGGCCGTCCATGGTCCGGGCCGCCGCGAAGAACCACCCGAGCGTCGCCGTCGTCGTCGACCCCGCGCGGTACGACGACGTCGCCGCGGCCGTCCGGGACGGCGGCTTCACCTTCGACCGGCGCAAGCGCCTCGCCGCCGCGGCGTTCGCGCACACCGCCGCCTACGACGTCGCCGTGTCCGCCTGGTTCGCCTCGTCGTACGCACCGGACGAGACCGCGGCCGAGTCCGGGATGCCCGACGTCACCGGGGCCACCTGGGAGCGCAGCGACGTGCTGCGCTACGGCGAGAACCCGCACCAGGAAGCGGCGCTGTACGCCCGCACGGACGGTGCGAGCGGGCTGGCCCAGGCCACCCAGCTGCACGGCAAGGCGATGAGCTACAACAACTACGTGGACGCCGACGCCGCCTGGCGGGCCGCGCACGACCACCCCGAGCCGGCGGTGGCGATCATCAAGCACGCCAACCCGTGCGGCATCGCCGTGGGCGCCGACATCGCCCAGGCGCACGCCCGCGCCCACGCGACCGACCCCGTCTCCGCCTACGGCGGCGTCATCGCCGCGAACCGGGTGGTCACCCGGGCTGCGGCCGAGCAGATCGCCCCGGTGTTCACGGAGGTCGTCGTCGCCCCGGGCTTCGAGCCCGAGGCGCTCGAGGTGCTGCAGGCCAAGAAGAACATCCGTCTGCTCACCGTGGCCGGAGCGCCGTCGGCGCCGGTCGAGACGCGCCCGATCTCCGGTGGCCTGCTCGTGCAGTCCGTCGACCGCTTCCAGGCCGACGGCGACGACCCGGCGTCCTGGACCCTCGCCGCCGGCGCCCCGGCCGACGAGGCCACGCTCGCGGACCTCGCCTTCGCCTGGCGGGCCGTGCGGGCGGCCAAGTCGAACGCCATCCTGCTCGCGGACGGCGGCGCCGCCGTCGGCATCGGCATGGGACAGGTCAACCGCGTGGACTCCTGCCGGCTGTCGGTCGAGCGGGCGAACACGCTGGCCGACGGCGGGTCAGGGTCGGTCGAGCGGGCCCGCGGCGCGGTCGTCGCGTCCGACGCCTTCTTCCCGTTCGCCGACGGGCTGCAGGTGCTCCTCGACGCCGGGGTCCGCGCCGTCGTCCAGCCCGGCGGGTCGATCCGGGACGAGGAGGTCGTCGCGGCGGCCGCGGCGGCCGGCGTGACGATGTACCTCACCGGGACCCGGCACTTCGCCCACTGAGGCCGCCGGCGCCGGGGTCAGGCGCGCAGGGCGTCGCGCAGCCTGATCGTGGGGTCGGCAGCCGCCGCGAGGTCGAGGTGCGCCGGGCCGGGCCCGTTGAAGGCCCGGCGCACCGCGCCGACGTCGCGGGGGGAGTCGACCAGCAGCACGGCCCGCACGACGGCGGAGCCCGCCGCGCCGTCGGGCGCCCCGGCGTGCTCGGTCCCGCCCACCTCGCCGCCAGCCGGCGACCCTGTCCAGAACGCCGCCCACGGGCCGTCACCGGGGGTCCCGCGCCACACCGACGGCGCTCCCGCCGGCAGGCCGAACAGCGCCAGGTCATGGCCGAGCTGGCGGGAGAACACGTACGGGGCGTGCGCGGCCGCGGGCTCGACGCCCAGCACGGCCCGGGCCACGAGGTCCGGGTCGTGCAGCGCGGCCGACCAGTGGCCGCCCGGGACCCGGCCGAGCTGCGGGTGCGGGCGCGAGGCGACGTCCCCGACGGCCCGCACCCCCGGCACGCCGGGCACCGCACCGCCCGCGTCGACCAGCAGCGCGCCCACCGGGTCGAACACCTCCGGCGGCAGGCTCTCGCGCAACCATCCCGTGGCCGGCCGGGCACCGACCGCCGCCAGCACGACGTCGGCCGGCAGGTGCTCGCCCGAGGCGAGCGTGACGCCGTCCCGTCGTACCGCTGCCGCGGCGGACCCCAGCCGCAGGCGGGCGCCGGCCGCCGCGTACCAGGGGGCGAGGTGCGCGCCGACCTCGACGCCGAGCTGGCGGGCCAGCGGTGCGGCGTCGGCCTCCAGCACGGTGACGTCCGCACCGGCCCCCGCGGCCACGCCGGCGATCTCGGCGCCGATCCACCCGGCGCCGACCACCACCCACCGGCCACCGGGGCGCAGGCCGGTGCGCAGCCGCTCGGCGTCGGCGGCCGTGTGCAGCACGTCCGCCTCCCAGCCGACCGGCAGGACCGGCCGCGACCCGCAGGCCAGCACGACCACGTCGGCGGTGATCGAGCGCCCGGAGCGGGTGGCCACCACGGGCCCGGGGTGCAGCGCGGTGGCCGGGTCGGCGAGGTGGACCTCGTCGGCGAGGGCGTCCAGGTCGACGCCGAGATCATCGTGCAGCCACAGCGGCTCCGGGCGCGTCAGGAGCTCCTTGGACAGCGGGGGACGGTCGTAGGGCGGCAGGCCCTCCTCGCCGAGCACCGTCAGGTGGCCGTCGAACCCGTGGGCGCGGAGCGCGGCGACGGTCTGCGCGCCGGCCAGGCCCGCCCCCACCACGACGACGGAACGTGGTGCGCCACCAGGAGCGGCGGGGATGGAGGGCGGCGTGGGGCGGGAGTCGTTCATGGCGGGCACGTGCCCAACCTACGACGTGCCCGGCCGACGACGTGCGCCGCACCGGCCGGGTAGGCTCGTCGATGTGGTTCCTGAAGCCGACGCGCACGCGCAGCCGCACTGGCACGCCGTCGACGCCGTCACGCCCGACCGGGTGCGCACACCGCGCAGCGCCGTGCCGGCGATCCTCGTCGTCCTGTCCGGCATCCTGCTCGCGGTGCTGCTGGCCCTCGTGGTCGGCGCGCGGCTCGGCTCCCTGACGATCGCCGCGACGCTCGCCGTCGCCGGTGCCTGGCGTGCGACGTCGTCCTCGGGACCTGTCGGCCTGGCCATCCGCAGCCGGGGGTTCGACGTGTTCCTGTGCTGGTCGGTGGCGAGCGTGATCGGGGTGCTGGCGCTCACGGCGCCTGGGGTGTGATCTTCTTCGGACGTCGACCGAAGGCCGGGGGCGACCCCTGGCGCACGGTCGCGTTCACGGGCGCTGCGCGCCCTGCACTTCGCGTCTGACGACCATGCGCCAGGGGTCGTCCCCGGCCTCTCGTGCGGTCCCTCCCGCGAACGGCCCGGCGGGGTCCGCCGCGGGAGGGACGGGCGGTCAGGGGCGGGCCGGGGGAGTCGGCTCGTCCGTGTCCGTGTCCGTGTCCCTGGCGTCGGACGCGGTCTTCTCGGTGACCTCGGCGGCCTCCACGACCTCGGGTTCGGAGGCCGTGGGCTCCGCGGCGGGCTCGGTGGCGGTGTCCGCCACGACTGTCGTCTCCTCGACGACCTCGGTCTCCTCGACCTCCGTCGGCGCGGCGGCCTCGTCGGCGACGGCCTTGGCGGCCGCCGTCTCGGCGACCGTCTCCAGGGTGCCCTCGGCCGGGTAGGTGGCCGTGCCCGGCTGCTCCTCCCAGCCCTCGTCCAGCGTGACCTGCGGCACCGGGGCGAACGCCCGGGCGAAGAGCGCGGCCAGTGCCGCACCGGCGAGCGGGGCGACGAAGAACAACCAGAGCTGGCGACCCGCCCCACCGTCGGCCCAGGCGTCGGGGGAGACCACCGAGGCGAGCGAGCGGGCCGGGTTGAACGACGTGTTCGTGACGGGCCACGAGATGATGTGCAGCGCCGCGAGCGTGAGGCCGATGACCACCGGGGCGTAGGCGACCTTGGCGCGCTTGTTCGTCACGGCGAGGATGACGCCGACGAACACCGTGGCGATGAGCACCTCGACGATCGCGGCCGTCGCGAGGTCGAACGTGGCCTGGCCCTGCGTGAGGGTGTTCAGCGGTGAGTGGTCGCCGTAGCCGTTGGCCGTGGCGGCGAGCACGTCGCCGGCGGAGGCGGAACCTACCAGCGGCGGGAACGAGTCCGGGATGATCAGCAGCAGCAGCGCACCGCAGGCGGCAGCACCCACGAGCTGAGCGACCCAGTAGGGCAGCAGATCCACCCAGCTGGACCGCCCGGCGAGCGTCAGCCCGAAGGTCACCGCCGGGTTGAAGTGGCCGCCCGATAGGTGGCCGAGGCCGGCGATCACGGCGATGAGCGCGATGCCCCCGGCCAGTGCCACCGTGATGATCTGCCCGCCGTTGAGCGCGTTGAACGTCGCGGTGCCGACGATGCCGAGCACCAGTACGAAGGTGCCGAACGCCTCCACGCACATGCGTGTGAAGAGCCGTGGCACGGGCGCGGCCTCGAGGTCGGTCTGTGTCGCGGTTGCCTGGGACATGGAGGTCCTTTGCTGGTCGTCGGGTGAAGGTCTCGTCGCGCTCTGGGGACGCGGCGGCGATGCTGGCACCGGTTCCTGTGAGCTCCCTGAGCCTTCCGACTCCCCGAGTCCCAGGTCACAGCGCGGTCCCTCCGGGCACGCTACCGGCTCGCGCCGTCCGCGGCAGCCCACCGCGCCGCTGGGTGACGGCGCGGGCCCCGGGGGTGACGGCGCGGGCCGCGTGCGCGAGAGTAGGGCCATGACGACACCTGTGAACGTGACCGTGACCGGGGCCGCCGGTCAGATCGGCTACGCGCTGCTGTTCCGGATCGCCTCCGGCGCGATGCTCGGCCCGGACACCCCCGTGCGCCTGCGGCTGCTGGAGATCCCGCAGGCCGTGCGCGCCGCGGAGGGCACGGCGATGGAGCTCGACGACTGCGCGTTCCCGCTGCTGGACGGCATCGACATCCACGACGACCCGGCCGCGGGCTTCGCCGGCACCAACATCGCCCTGCTGGTCGGTGCTCGCCCCCGGGGCCCCGGGATGGAGCGCGCGGACCTGCTGGAGGCCAACGGCGGCATCTTCGGCCCGCAGGGCAAGGCCATCAACGACGGCGCGGCCGACGACGTCCGCGTCCTGGTGGTCGGCAACCCCGCGAACACCAACGCGCTCATCGCCGCCGCGCACGCCCCGGACGTGCCCGCGGAGCGGTTCACCGCGATGACCCGGCTGGACCACAACCGCGCCCTGTCCCAGGTGGCGCACAAGGCCGCCGTGCCGGTCGCGGACGTCCGGCGCCTGACCATCTGGGGCAACCACTCCGCCACGCAGTACCCCGACCTGTTCCACGCGGACGTCGCGGGAACCCCCGGCGGCACCCTGACGGCCGACACGGCCTGGCTGACCGACGACTTCATCCCGACGGTGGCCAAGCGCGGCGCGGCGATCATCGACGCCCGCGGGGCGTCGTCGGCGGCCTCGGCCGCGAACGCCGCCATCGAGCACACGCGGGACTGGGTGCTCGGGACGCCCGACGGCGACTGGACGAGTGCCGGCGTCGTGTCGAAGGGTGAGTACGGCGTGCCCGACGGTCTCGTGTGCTCGTTCCCCGTGACGTCGTCGGGCGGAGACTGGCAGGTCGTGGAAGGGCTGGAGATCGACGACTTCTCGCGCGAGCGCATCGACGCGAGCGTCGCCGAACTGACGGCGGAGCGCGACGCGGTGCGGAGCCTCGGGCTGGTCTGAGCCGGGCCAGCCCGCACCTGTCCGGGGGAAAACACGTCGAGATCTGTCCCACCCGCGACCTAGTCTCGGGAGGTGATCGACGCCCCCACGACAGCACCTCCGACGCCGCACGCCCCGGCCCTCACCGACCCCTCGCGCCGACTCGACTGGCGACGGTTGCGCGGCCCGGTCTCCACGGTGGCGGTCGCCGCCCTCACGGTGGGCGCGGTCGGCACCGCCGTCGGGACGGTGGTGGCCGGCGGGCTGGCCGCCTCGCCGGACCTGACCGGCGTGCTGCTGCTCGCCCTGTGCCTGGTGGGTGGCGCGCTGCTGGACGCCGCGGGCCAGGTCGCGTGGGCCGGCGTCGTCGACCGGGCCGAGGGTCGCCTGCGCGGCGACCTGCTCAGCGCGGCGCTGCACCAGCCGATCGGCGTGCTCGGCGAGCAGGCGGTGGGCGAGGTCCTCGACCGGGTCGACGATGACACGCACGCCGTCGGCTCGCTCGCCCGGCGCCAGCTGTGGAGCATGGGCCGGACGGTGGTGGGAGTCGCACCCATCTGGGTGGTGGCCGGCGTCACGTGGTGGCCGGCCTGGTTCCTCTTCCCGCTGCTCGGCGTGGGCACGTGGTGGACGGTGCGGTCGCTGCTCGGCGAGATCGCCCGCCGCAAGGTCGTCGAGGAGCGGGCCTGGACGGACAACGCCGCGGTGCTGGAGGAGGGCGTCGCGGCGCGCGACGACCTGCGCACGGCGGGCGGCCAGGCCTTCGCGCTGCGCCGGCTCGCCGAGATGTCCGCGGCCGTGCACCGCGCCCTGCTGAACGTCGTGCTGGTGGAGACGCGGATGATGGCCCGGGTCGGGGTCCTGCTGCACGCGCTGCTCGCGGGCGTCGTCGTGGCCGGGGTGGCGCTCGCGACGACGGGCGGCATGTCCGTCGACCGCCTCGTCACCCTGTTCCTGGTGACCTCCCTGTTCGTCGGGCAGATCGACCGGCTCGCCCAGCACCTGCCCGACCTGCAGGAGGGACTCGGTGCCGTCGTCCGCATCCGCCAGCTCCTCGACTCCGAGCCGGAGCCGGTCGGCGGGGTCGACCTGCCGGAGCGCCCGCTGGAGATCGAGGTGCGGGACCTGCACTTCGCCTACACCGAGGGCACCTTCACGCTCCAGGACGTCTCGCTGTCGGTGCCGGCCGGGCAGACCGTGGCGTTCGTCGGTCGCACCGGGTCGGGCAAGACGACGCTCGCCTCGCTGCTGTCCCGTGCCGTCGAGCCGCCGCGTGGCGCGGTCTTCCTCGGGGGCGTGGACCTGCGCGACGCCGACCTGCAGGCCCTGCGGGCCGGCGTCGGGGTGGTCACGCAGCGCACCGAGATCGTCGCCGGGACGCTCGCGGAGAACATCGCGCTCTTCGCCAACGTGCCGCGCGGCGACGTCGAGGAGGCGGTCACCGAGCTCGGGCTGACCGACTGGGTCGCCGGCCTGCCCGACGGCCTCGACACGCTCCTCGGGCCCGGCGGGACCTCGCTGTCCGCCGGGGAGGAGCAGCTGGTCGCGTTCGCGCGGCTGCTTGTGCGCGACGTCCGCGTCGTCGTTCTCGACGAGGCCACCGCGCGCATGGACCCGCACACCGAGGCCCGGGTGGTGGCGGCCGCCGACCGCCTGCTGACCGGGCGGACCGGCGTCGTCGTCGCGCACCGGCTCGGCACGGTGGAGCGCGCGCACCGGGTCGTGGTGCTGGACCACGGTCGCGTCGTCCAGCAGGGACCGCGCGCGGAGCTGGCCCGCGTCGACGGACCGTTCCGTGACCTGCTGCTCGCCAGCCGTACCGAGGGCGGTGGCGCGCTCGACCGGCCCGCCGTCGCGCCGGACGCCGCAGGCCTCGCCGCCAACGCCGGCCCGGCCGACGACGGCCCCGCCGACGACGGCGACCCGGCCGGCGCGCTCCCCACGTCGATCGGCGCTCGCCGTCGGACCGGGGAGCCGCCCGTGCTGGACGACCCCGGGCACGGGCCCAGCCTGACCCGCAGCGTCCTGCACGCCCTGGTGACCAAGCCTCGCTGGGGCGCGGCGGGCGCGGGACTGTTCCTGCTGACCAGCCTCTTCGCCGCCCAGGGGGCGTTCGCCGGGTTCCTGTGGGGTCGCGCCGTCGAGACGCTGGCGGACGGCGGTGAGCCGTGGGTGCTGACGGGTGTCCTTGCGGTGATGCTGATCGTGGCACCGCTGTGCCTGGCGCTCGCGGTGCGGCTGTACCCGTCGTGGTGGATCGAGCTGCTCCTGCGGGTCCGGGTGGCCGTGCTGGAGGGCCAGACCCGGCAGCACCGCCTGCGGCGCGCTCCCGCCGGGGAGGTCGTGGCGCGCTCGCTCGACGCGGACCGGTTCGTGCTGTACGTGGACCGGTGGGTGGACCTGCTCAACGGGCTGGTCGTGGTGCTGGCCACCTGGGCGATCAGCGGTGAGCCCCTGGCCGGGCTGGTCCTGCTGGCGGTCATGGGCGTGACCGCGGTCTCCGCGCTGGCGGGTCGCCCGATCGCCGGTCGGACCGCGACGCGATCGGCCGAGGCGAGGGCGGGTTTCGGCCGTGCCCTCGTCTCGGCGCTGGACGCGGCGCGCACCGTCAAGCTGGCGGCCCGGACCCCCGACGTGCACCGGCACCTGCGGACGGTCGACGCCGGCCGGGTCGGGGCGGCGATCCGGGAGCACCGGGTGCAGGCGGTGCTGGACGGCATCCCGACCGTCATGGTGCAGGCGGGCGTGGTCGCGGCGTGGGCGCTGCTGCTCGTCGGGACCTGGGACCTGGCGACGACGTTGCTCGTCACCGCCGCCGTGGGCGGGTTCGCCTACTTCGGCGTCGTCGCGGGCGCGGTCATCACCGAGGCGCCCGGCACGCGGAACTGGCTGCGCGCGACGTCGTCGTTCGCCGCCGGGGCCGACCTGACGCGACTGCCCGAGGGGGTCGACCTGACCGCCGGCACCGCGCCGGCGCCGCCGGACGTGCCGGTTCCCGCCCCGCCGTTCGAGCACCTCGACCTGCGAGGCGTGGAAGCGGTGCACGACGACGGCACGATCGGCGTGACCGGCGTCGACCTGCGCATCGAGCGGGGCGAGCTGGTGCTGCTCCTCGGGCAGGTGGGCGCGGGCAAGTCGAGCCTGCTGTCCGCGCTGGCCGGCCTCATGGCGCACCGCGGGCAGGTGCTCTGGAACGGGACGCCTGTCCAGGACGCCGAGGCGTTCCTGCGCCCGGCCCGGGTGGCGCACGTGGCCCAGGTGCCCCGGGTGCTGTCGGGGACGTTCACCGAGAACATCACGCTGGACCACGACCGGGCGGTCTCCGGACCGGTGGACGTGGCGCGGCTCGGCCGGGACGTGGCCGACGCCGGAGGCGCGGACGCGCTGGTCGGTCACCGGGGAGTGCGGCTCTCGGGGGGCCAGGTGCAGCGGCTCGCTCTCGCCCGGGCGCTGGCCACGGGGTCGGAGGTGCTGCTGGCCGACGACGTCTCCAGCGCCCTGGACGCCACGACCGAGGTCGAGCTGTGGACCGCGTTGCGGGAGCAGGGCCTGACCGTCGTCGGGTCGACGTCCAAGCGGGCGGCGCTGGAGCGCGCGGACCGCGTCGTGGTGCTGGACGAGGGCCGGGTGGCCGCCGTCGGGCCGTGGCGCGAGCTGGACGGGCGGTGGTCGCACCTGGCGGGATGAGCGGGCTCGACTGACCGTTGCTGCAAACTTGCAGCAACGGTACAGTCGCGTCAGGTCGCGATCCGCGCGCCCGGTCGACGAAGGAGTCCGCCATGGTCCGTGCCTACCCACGTCTCAGACGCCGCACCGCCTCGCTGGCGGCCTTAGCGGTCGCGCTGCCCGTCGCCGCCGGCGGTGTCGCGCTCACGGCGCTGCCCTCGGCCGGTGCGGCGGCCGGCCGCACGGTGACCCTCGTCGGTGACCTGCAGACCGCGCTCGGCTGCCCCGAGGACTGGGACCCGACGTGCGCGGACAGCACCCTGGAACCCGTCGGCGACGGCACCTACACCGCCGAGCTCGAGGTGCCGGCCGGCAGCTACGAGTACAAGGTCGCGCTCGACGGCGCCTGGGACGAGGCGTACGGGCGCGAGGGCACCGACGAGAACGCCCCGCTCGTCCTCGGCGGTGACGCCCGCCTCCGCGTCACCTACGACGACGAGACCCACCGCACCACGCTCACCCCGCTGACGCTCGCGGGGGAGTACGACGACGCCGCGGACGCCGCGCTGGTCGTCCCGCCCGTGCGACAGCCCGGGTCGAACGAGCGGTTCTACTTCGTCATGACGGACCGGTTCGCCAACGGCGACCCGTCGAACGACACCGGTGGCCTCGACGGCGACGCGCTCGACCACGGCTTCGACCCGACGGACAAGGGGTTCTACCAGGGCGGCGACCTGGCCGGTCTGCACGAGAACCTGGACTACATCGAGGGCCTCGGCACCACGGCGATCTGGCTGACGCCGTCGTTCATGAACCGCCCGGTGCAGGGCACCGGCGACGACGTCAGCGCCGGGTACCACGGGTACTGGATCACCGACTTCACGCGCATCGACCCGCACCTGGGCACGAACGCCGAGCTCGAGGCGCTCATCGACGACGCGCACGCCCGCGGCATCAAGGTGTACTTCGACATCATCACCAACCACACGGCCGACGTCATCGACTACGCCGAGGGGGAGTACTCCTACGTTGAGCAGGCCGACGCGCCGTACACGGATGCCGACGGGAACGTCTTCGACCCCGCCGACCACGCCGGGACGGACGGCTTCCCGGAGCTCGACCCCGCGACGTCGTTCCCGTACACGCCGGTGGTCGCGGACGAGGACGCCGACGTCAAGGTGCCGGCCTGGCTCAACGACCCCACGCTGTACCACAACCGCGGCAACTCGACGTGGACGGGGGAGTCCGTCACCTACGGGGACTTCGACGGTCTGGACGACCTCATGACCGAGCACCCGACGGTCGTCGACGGGTTCGTCGAGGTGTACCAGGACTGGGTCGACCTCGGCATCGACGGCTTCCGCATCGACACGGTCAAGCACGTGAACCGCGAGTTCTGGGACACCTGGACCACCGAGGTGCTCGACTACGCCCGCGCGCAGGGCAAGGACGAATTCTTCATGTTCGGCGAGGTGTACGACGCTGACGCCCGCAAGCTGTCGCCGTACGTGCGCGAGACGGACATGAGCTCCGTGCTCGACTTCGCCTTCCAGGCGTCGGCGACCAGCTTCGCGAGCGGCAACAGCGCCCAGGGGCTGGCGAACCTCTTCACGAGCGACGACCGGTACACGACTCCGGACACGTCGGCGTCCGCGCTGCCGACGTTCCTCGGCAACCACGACATGGGCCGCGTCGGGTTCATGCTGGCGAGCACCGACGACCCCCTCGCCCGCGACGAGCTCGCGCACGAGCTGATGTACCTGACCCGCGGCCAGCCCGTCGTGTACTACGGCGACGAGCAGGGCTTCGCCGGCACGGGCGGGGACAAGGACGCCCGGCAGACGCTGTTCGCCTCGCAGGTGGACTCCTACACGGACCAGCCGCTGGTGACCGGTGAGACCGCCGGCAGCGTGGACCGGTACGGCACCGACGCGCCGCTGTACACGCACGTCGCCGACCTCGCCGCGCTGCGCGAGGCGCACCCCGCGCTGGCCACCGGGGCACAGGTGGAGCGGCACGTCTCCGACGGTGCCGGGATCTACGCCTTCAGCCGCGTCGACCGCGACGAGAAGGTCGAGCACCTCGTCGCGCTCAACAACGCGTCCGAGGAGCGCGAGGCGACGTTCACGACCCTCACCCCGGGCGCCACCTACTCCACGTTGTACGGGTCCGACAGCGGTACCCCGGTCACCGCGGACGCCTCCGGCCAGGTGACGCTCGCCGTCGGCGCGACCGACGCCGTCGTGCTGGTCGCCGACCGGACGGTGGGCGCCGGGACCGACGGCAGCATCGCCGTCGAGGTGCCCGGCGCCGGCGCCGCCGTGAGCGGCTCGGCGCCCGTGCGCGCGGCGATCGACGACGCCTGGGCCGAGACCTCCTTCGCCTGGCGCGAGGTCGGCACGGTGGACTGGCAGCCGCTCGGCACCGCGGAGGACACCACGCCGCGGGTCTTCCACGACGTCGAGGGCCTGCCGGAAGGCACCCTCGTCGAGTACCGCGCCGTGACCGTGGACGCGGACGGCGACCGTGCGGCGGCCTCCACGTACGCCTCCGTGGGCGTGGACGTCAGCGGTGTGGTCGGGGACGCGGAGCCGGAGCCGGAGATCGACAGCGTGACGGTGCCCGGCAGCCACAACAGCGAGATGGGCTGTGCGGGCGACTGGACGCCGGACTGCGAGGGCGCCCGGCTCACCGAGCGGGCCGACGGCGTCTGGGGGGCCACGTTCGACCTGCCGGCCGGGGACTACGAGTACAAGGTCGCGCTGAACGGCTCGTGGGACGTCAACTACGGCGTCGGGGGTGTACAGGGCGGCGCCAACGCGATGTACACGCACGACGGCGGTGAGGTCACGTTCTACTGGGACCCGGCGAGCAAGGACTTCTCCTCGACGGCCCAGGGACCGGTCGTCACGCTGCCCGGGTCGTTCCAGGACCAGCTCTGCCCGTCGGCCTGGGACCCGGCCTGCCTGGCCACCTGGCTCAAGGACCCCGACGGCGACGGGGTGTACACCTGGTCCACCGGCGCGCTGGCCGCCGGTGCCTACGAGACCAAGGTCGCCCACGGCCTGAGCTGGGCCGAGAACTACGGCGTCGGGGGAGCGCGTGACGGCGCCAACTACTCCTTCAGCGTCGGCGACGCTGCGACGGTCGAGTTCTCCTACGACCTCGCCACCCACGAGCTGACCATCGGCACCGAGGGTCCGACCTTGGAGGGCCGGGGGCAGCGGGCCGCGCACTGGGTGCGCCCGGACTTGCTGCTCGCGCCGGGCGACCTGGGCTCGGGCGAGGACTGGACCCTGTGGACCGCCCCGAACGGTGGCCTCGAGGTCACCGAGGCGGACGGTGGCTCCCGCGTGACCGGCCCGGACGGCGGCGACCTGCCCGACGGCGCGGCCGCGTACCCGCTCGAGCCCGGTGGCGAGATCCCCGACGACGTCGCCGCGGACCTCCCGGCGCTGGCGGACCACCAGACCCTCGCGCCGACGTCGGACGGTGAACCCCTCGACCGGGCCACGGTCGAGGACCTGCTGACCGGGCAGCTGCTCGTCAGCCGTGCGGACGGCGACGTCCTCACCGCCGCCACGGGCGTGCAGGTCCCCGGCGTGCTGGACGCCCTGTACGCCGAGGCTGCGGCCGACCGTACGTTCGGCGCCGTGGTGCACCCGAACCGGAGGTGGGCGTCGTTCGCGCTGTGGGCCCCCACCGCGCAGGACGTCGACCTGCTCGTCTGGCCGGAGGGCCGGGACCTGGACGCCGACCCGGACCGGTTCGACACCGAGCGTCAGACGGACGGTGCCTGGACCCTCGACGGCAAGCGCACCGACAAGAAGTACCCGTGGAACGGTGCACGGTACCGGTACGCCGTCGAGGTGTACGTCCCGAGCGCCGGTCGGGTGGAGACCAACCTCGTCACCGACCCGTCCTCGGTTGCGCTGACCACGGACTCCACGCACTCCGTCGTCGTGTCGCTGGACGACAAGCGGTTCCAGCCGAAGGTCTGGCGCACCGCGGAGCAGCCCGTCGTCGAACGGCCCGTGGACCAGACGATCTACGAGCTCCACGTGCGGGACTTCTCGATCGCCGACGCCACGGTCCCCGAGGAGGTCAGGGGAAAGTACCTGGCCTTCGCCGAGGACGGTTCGGACGGCATGGTGCACCTGCGGAAGCTGGCCGAGGCCGGGATGACGACCGTGCACCTGCTGCCGACGTTCGACATCGCCACGATCCCCGAGAGCCCGGCGGACCAGGAGACGACCGGTGACCTGTCCGGGTTCGCCCCGGACTCCACGGAGCAGCAGGCCGCCGTGGCCGAGGTCCAGGGCACCGACGCGTTCAACTGGGGCTACGACCCGTACCACTTCACGACGCCGGAGGGTTCGTACGCGGTGGACCCCGACGGCGGTGCCCGGGTGGCGGAGTTCCGCACGATGGTGGGCGCGCTGCACGACTCCGGCCTCCAGGTGGTGCTCGACCAGGTGTTCAACCACACGGCCGCCAGCGGCCAGGACGCGAAGAGCGTGCTCGACCGCGTCGTGCCGGGCTACTACCACCGGCAGGACCCGACCACGGGCGCGGTGGAGACGAGCACCTGCTGCCAGAACGTCGCCACGGAGCACGCCCTGGCCGAGAAGCTCATGGTCGACTCCGTGGTGACCTGGGCGCGCGACTACAAGATCGACGGGTTCCGGTTCGACCTCATGGGCCACCACAGCCGGGACAACCTGCTGGCGGTGCGCGACGCGCTCGACGCCCTGACGGTGGCCGACGACGGCGTGGACGGCTCCGCGGTCTACCTGTACGGCGAGGGGTGGAACTTCGGCGAGGTGGCGGACGGCGCGCTGTTCGAGCAGGCCACGCAGGGCAACCTGGGCGGTACGGAGATCGGCACGTTCAGCGACCGGCTGCGCGACGCCGTGCACGGCGGCTCGCCCGTCGACGGCGCGTCCACGTTCACGCAGGGCTTCGGCACCGGGCTGTTCACCGACCCGAACGGCCGGGAGGCCCGGACCGGTGAGCCCGGGACGGTGAACGACGGCGGCGGCGACGAGGCGGCCGACCTCGGTCACCAGACCGACCTGGTGCGCCTCGGGCTCGCCGGGAACCTGCGCGAGTTCTCCTTCACGGCGTCCGACGGCGAGCTCACCCGGGGTGAGGACCTCGACTACCGCGGCTCGCCGGCGGGGTACGCCGACTCCCCGGAGGAGGTCGTCACCTACGTCGACGCGCACGACAACGAGACGCTCTTCGACCTGTTGGCGCTCAAGCTGCCGACCGAGACGTCGATGGACGACCGGGTGCGCATGAACACCGTCTCGCTCGCGACGACGGCGCTCGCCCAGACGCCGTCGTTCTGGCACGCGGGCACGGACCTCCTGCGGTCGAAGTCGCTGGACCGCAACTCCTACGACTCGGGGGACTGGTTCAACGCCATCGACTGGTCGGGGCAGGACAACGGGTTCGCCCGGGGGCTGCCGATGGCCGCCGACAACGAGGAGAAGTGGCCGCTGATGGCGCCGCTGCTCGCGGACCCGGCGCTGAAGCCCGGGCCGGCGGACATCGACGCGGCGTCCGAGCGGGCACGCGAGCTGCTGGCGCTGCGCTCGTCGACCGACCTGTTCCGCCTGGGCTCGGCGGAGCGGATCGAGCAGAAGGTGTCGTTCCCGGCGTCCGGGCCCGACGCCGTGCCGGGCGTCGTCGCGATGTCGATCGACGACACCGTCGGCGGTGACGTCGATCCGGCGCTGGACGGGGTGCTGGCCGTGTTCAACGCCTCGCCGGAGCCGGTGACCGTGACGCTCGACGAGCTGGCCGGGCGCTCCTTCGAGCTGTCGCCGGTCCAGCGCGACGGCGGGGACACCGTCGTGCGCGAGACGGTCTGGGACCAGGTCGCCGGCACCGTGACCGTCCCGGCGCGCACCGTGTCGGTGCTGGTCGAGCCCCAGCGCTGACACCCGCCGCACGACCGTGTCCGGCACCTTCCGCACCGTCGGAACGTGCCGGACACGGTCGTTCGGCGTTCCGGGTTGTGTTTGGAGGGCGAACGAATGAATCGTGAGGGAGCGCCCGGTTTGCCCGATGTTCGCGCTTCCATGCCGTGACCAGATCGTAATCACTCTCTTGCTGCGACCCTTTGACTTCGAGACTCGAAGCCAGGAAGGTTGTCCTCGGCCATCCACGAGGAGGGCTGCGGTCCGGCCCCGACGGGGCACCAGCGGTGAAGGTCGCCGCCGGCGGACCCTCGACGACGAGAAGGAGCGCGAGGATGCGACTCGGCAAGAAGATGGGCGTGGTCGCCGCGGGTGCGGCGCTGGCGCTCACCCTGACAGCGTGCGCGGGCGAAGGCGCGGGCAGCAGCAGCGGAGACGGCGACGGCGGCGGCGAGACGGAAGGCGGCACCATCGGTGTGGCCATGCCGACCGAGACCTCCGAGCGCTGGATCGCCGACGGCGACGCCGTCAAGTCCGGGCTCGAGGAGGCCGGCTACGACGTCGACCTGCAGTTCGCGGGCGACGACATCCCCACCCAGACCCAGCAGATCGACGCGATGATCACCGGTGGCGCCGAGGCGCTCATCGTCGCCGCGATCGACGGCACGGCCCTCACGAGCCAGCTCGATGCCGCGGCCGCCGCGGGCATCCCGGTCATCTCCTACGACCGCCTGATCCGTGACAGCGAGAACGTGGACTTCTACGTCTCGTTCGACAACTACAAGGTCGGCGTCGCCCAGGCCACCGCCCTGCTCTACGGCCTCGGGCTCACCGACGCCGCGGGCGAGCCCACCGGCGAGGAGGGCGAGTTCAACATCGAGCTCTTCGCCGGCTCCCCGGACGACAACAACGCGCACTTCTTCTGGAACGGCGCGATGGACACCCTCCAGCCGTTCTTCGACGACGGCACGCTGACCGTCCCCTCCGGCCAGACGGAGTTCGACCAGGCGGCCACGCTGCGCTGGGAGCAGGAGCGGGCGCAGAAGCGCATGGAGGACCTCATCACCTCCACCTACACCGGTGGTGACACGGAGCTGCACGGCGTGCTGGCCCCGTACGACGGTCTCTCGCGCGGCATCATCACCGCGCTCACGGGCGCGGGCTTCGGCGACACGATCGAGGACGGCCTGCCGGTCGTCACCGGTCAGGACGCCGAGATCGCGTCGGTCAAGCTGATCCAGGACGGCGTCCAGCAGTCCACGATCTTCAAGGACACGCGCAAGCTCGCCGACCAGGCCGTCATCGCGGCCGAGGCGTACCTCGCCGGTGAGGAGCCCGAGGCGAACGACACCGAGACCTACGACAACGGCGTGAAGGTCGTGCCGTCGTACCTGCTCGAGGTCGACACCGTCTACTCGGACAACATCACCGAGCTGCTGGTCGACAGCGGCTACTGGACCCAGGACGAGATCGACGCCGGTCAGGCCGAGTGATCCGATCCTGAACCCCGGGCCCGCCGCCGACGCTTCCCCCGAGTGTCGGCGGCGGGCCCGGTCAGGGCTCTGCCCCGGCAGTCGGCCGGTGGCGGGCACATCCCAGAAGGAGGGACGAGGGCGCGCATGAGCAAGATCCTGGAGATGCGCTCCATCACCAAGGAGTTCCCGGGCGTCAAGGCGCTGTCGGGGGTCGACCTCGGTGTCGAACGCGGCGAGATCCACGCCATCTGCGGCGAGAACGGCGCCGGCAAGTCCACCCTCATGAAGGTGCTGTCGGGCGTGTACCCGCACGGTACCTACGAGGGTGACATCGTCTACGAGGGCGAGACCGTCCGTTTCGGGTCGATCAACGACTCAGAGGACAAGGGCATCGTCATCATCCACCAGGAGCTCGCCCTGGTGCCGTACCTGTCCGTGGCCGAGAACATCTTCCTCGGCAACGAGACGCGCAACCGGCTCGGGCTGATCGACTGGGACAGCGCGAACCACCGCGCTGCCGAGCTGCTCGACCAGGTCGGCCTGCACGAGAACCCCACGACGCCCGTCGGCCAGCTCGGGGTCGGCAAGCAGCAGCTCATCGAGATCGCGAAGGCGTTGTCGAAGAAGGTCAAGCTGCTCATCCTCGACGAGCCGACGGCCGCGCTGAACGACACGGACTCCGAGCACCTGCTCGGTCTGCTGCGGACGCTGCAGGAGCAGGGCATCACGTGCATCATCATCTCGCACAAGCTCAACGAGATCGCCGAGATCGCCGACAACACGACGATCATCCGCGACGGCCAGACGATCGAGACGATCGACATGTCCGAGCCGGAGTCCACGCAGGACCGCATCATCCGGGGCATGGTCGGCCGTGACCTCGAGAGCCGCTACCCCGATCGCACGCCGGACATCGGCGAGGAGGTGCTGCGCATCGAGGGCTGGAGCGTCGACCACCCGACGCAGGCCGGGCGCAACGTCATCTCCGACGCCTCCCTGAGCGTGCGCAAGGGCGAGGTCGTCGGGATCGCCGGGCTGATGGGCGCCGGCCGCACCGAGCTCGCGATGAGCCTGTTCGGACGCTCCTACGGACGCAACATCCGTGGCAAGGTGTTCAAGAACGGCCAGCAGATCCAGGTCCGCGACGTCGACGAGGCGATCCAGCACAAGATCGCCTACGCGACGGAGGACCGGAAGCGCTACGGCCTCAACCTCCTCGACGACATCCGCCACAACATCTCCTCGGCCGGGCTGCGCCAGCTCTCGCCCGGCGGCTGGGTCAACGGCAACGAGGAGCTGAAGATCGCCGAGGACTATCGCGAGTCGCTCAACATCAAGACGCCGGACGTCCTGGTGAACGTCGGCAAGCTCTCCGGCGGCAACCAGCAGAAGGTCGTGCTGTCCAAGTGGCTGTACACCGACCCCGACGTGCTCATCCTCGACGAGCCCACCCGCGGGATCGACGTCGGTGCGAAGTACGAGATCTACACGATCATCAACAAGATGGTCGCCGCGGGGAAGGCGGTCATCGTCATCTCCTCCGAGCTGCCCGAGCTCCTCGGGATCTCCGACCGCGTCTACACGCTCGCCTTCGGACGCATCACCGGTGAGGTCCCCGTCGCCGAGGCGACGCAGGAACGGCTCATGGAGCTCATGACCCTCGAGCGCGACCAGCCCCTGCCCACGAAGGAAACGAACTCATGAACGTCATCGCTGGAGCCCGGGACCTCGTCACCCGGCACCTGCGCGAGAGCGGGATCTTCATCGCGTTCGCGATGATCGTGATCCTGTTCTCCGTGCTCAACCCGAACTTCCTGAGCCCAGGAAACCTGACGAACATCATCCTGCAGTACTCCTACATCCTGATCCTGGCGATCGGGATGCTCATGATCATCGTGGCGGGGCACATCGACCTGTCCGTCGGGTCGGTGGTCGCCCTGACCGGCGCCGTCTCCGCCGTGGTGGTCATCAGAATGGGCATGCCGTGGTACATGGGCGTGATCGCGGCCCTGGTGGTCGGACTGCTCGTCGGGATGTGGCAGGGCTTCTGGGTCGCCTACGTCGGGATCCCCGGCTTCATCGTCACGCTGGCGGGCATGCTGCTCTTCCGCGGTATGACCTACCTGGTGCTCGACAACGTCTCGCTCTCGCCGTTCGGCGGCACCTACTACGAGATCGCCAACGGGTTCTCCAACGGCCTGCTCGGCGGCATGGGCTTCGACGTCTTCACCGTCGTCATCTTCGCGATCGGTGTGGCCGGCTACGCCGTGAGCCAGTGGCGCACGCGCCAGGGCAAGATCGCCTACCGCCAGTCGGTCGAGTCCATCCCGATGTTCGCCCTGAAGATCGTCCTCGTCGGTGCGGTCGTCATGTGGTTCGGCTTCCAGCTCGCCCAGAGCCGCGGCCTGCCGTTCGTGCTGATCATCCTGGCCGTGCTCGTCATCGTCTACACGCTGGTGACGCAGAAGTCGGTGTTCGGCCGGCACATCTACGCCGTCGGCGGCAACCTGCACGCCGCGCAGCTGAGCGGTGTGAAGGTCCGTCGCATCAACTTCTGGATCTTCGTCAACATGGGTGTCCTGGCCTCCGTGGCCGGCATCGTGTACTCGTCGCGCATGAACGCCGCGCAGCCGGCCGCGGGCAACATGTTCGAGCTCGACGCCATCGCCGCCTGCTTCATCGGCGGCGCCTCGACCACCGGTGGTGTGGGCCGCGTCGGCGGCGCCATGATCGGTGGTCTGATCATGGCGGTCATGTCCAACGGCATGCAGCTCATGGGCGTGCCGCAGTCGATGCAGCAGGTGGTCAAGGGCCTCGTGCTCCTGCTCGCCGTCGCGTTCGACATCTGGAACAAGCGCCGGGCCGCTGCCGCGCGCTGATCCGCCTGACGGCGGCGGGCCGGCGGTCGGACCGCCTGCCCGCCGCCGTCTTCTACACTCCGGTGCGTGAAGGGACGGCACCCCATGGCGGGATCCCAGTCGTCGCTGCGCGAGGCCAACCGAGCCCGCGTCGTGGACGCGGTGAAGAAGCACGGCGGGCTCACCCAGGTCGAGCTCGCCGGCGCCACGGGGTTGTCGGCCGCGACCGTCTCGGCGATCGTCAAGGAGCTCGTGGCGGCCGGGGCCGTCGAGGTCCGCAACACCGTGCGGTCCGGGCGCCGGGCCCAGCTCGTCACGCTGGCGCACCGCGTGGGGCTGGTCGCGGGCGTCGTCGTCGGCTACCGCCACCTCAGGGTGGCGCTGGCGGACGTGTCCCACGAGGTGCTGGCCGAGCAGGTCCTGCCCCTGCCGGCCGACCACCGCTCCGACACCAGCCTCGACCGGGCCGCCCTGCTGATCGTCGACCTGGTGGAGCGCGTGGGCGCGGACCTGGACGAGCTGCTCGGGATCGGGCTCGGGCTGCCGGCGCCCGTCGACCCGGCGACCGGCATGATCAGCGTGCGCGGCGTGCTGCGCGGCTGGGACTCGGTCCAGGTCGCCCAGGTGCTCGAGAAGCGGTTGGCGTGCCCGGTGTTCGCGGACAACGACGCCAACCTCGGCGCGCTCGCCGAGTCCACGTTCGGCGCCGGTCGAGAGCTGCGCGACCTGATCTACGTCAACGCCTCCCAGGGGGTCGGTGCCGGGCTGGTGCTCAACGGCCGGGTCCATCGCGGCGCGGACGGCACCGCCGGTGAGATCGGGCACGTGCAGGTCGACCCGGCCGGGCGCATCTGCGCCTGCGGCAGCCGGGGGTGCCTCGAGACGGTGGTGGGCTGCCCTGCGCTGCTCGAACCGCTCTACCCCAGCTACGGGCACGTCACCCTGCGCGACGTCGTGCGGATGACCAACCAGGACGATCCCGGCTGCCGCGAGATCGTGGCCGACGCCGGCGCGACCGTCGGCACCGTCGTCGCCGCCCTGGCGACCGGGCTCGGGCCCCAGCGGGTGGTGGTCGGTGGCGACCTCGCCGAGACGGGGGAGACGTTCCTCGGGCCGCTGCGGGACGCGCTGCGACGTCGCACCGTGCTGAGCCAGGCGGGTGGTCCCGACGTGGTGCCGTCCGCGCTAGGGTTGCGTGCCGAGCTCCTCGGTGCGATCGCGTTGGCGTTGGCGAGCACCGACCTGTTCGAGCGACCCGACAGCACCGACGACGAGGGAGCGGGACGATGACGCTGCCCACGGACGGCATGCGCCGGCGCTCCCCCCTGCTCGCCCTGCGGGAGGTGACGAAGAGCTTCGGCGCCGTCGAGGCACTTGTCAGCTTCGACCTGGAGGTGCACGCCCACGAGGTGGTGGCCCTGGTCGGGGACAACGGGGCGGGCAAGTCGACGCTCGCCAAGATCGTGTCTGGCGTGCTCACGCCGGACACGGGGCAGGTCGAGATCGAGGGCAGGCCGGTGACGATCTCCTCGCCGTCGGCCGCCAACGAGCTCGGGGTGGCGAGCGTCTTCCAGGACCTCGCCGTCTGCGAGAACCTCGACGTCACCGCCAACGTGTTCCTGGGGCACGAGATCCGCAACCGGGCCGGGCTGCTCCACGACGGGCGGATGGAGATCGACACGCGACGTCTCCTGGAGCACCTCACGGTCCGCATCCCGTCGGTGCGCACCCCGTTGCGCAACCTCTCGGCGGGGCAGCGGCAGGCGGTGGCCATCGCCCGCACGCTGATCGGCGACCCGCGGATCGTGGTGCTCGACGAGCCGACGGCGGCGTTGTCCGTGGCGCAGACCGGTGAGGTGCTCACGCACATCGAGCGTCTCCGGGAGATGGGCCTCGGGGTGATCCTCATCAGTCACAACCTCAACGACGTCCGCGCCGTGTCCGACCGCATCGAGGTGATGCGGCACGGCCGTCACAACGGCTCGTTCCCGGCGTCCGCCAGCCACGAGTCGATCCTGGCCGCGATCACGGGGGCCGCCTGAGATCTCGGCGACCGGCGTCGGCCCCACGGTCGGCGCCCGACGACCAGCGTCCGCCTGCCGGTGCGGCGGACTGAAACGGAGGAACGCGATGAATCGACGACTGGCAGCAGGTGCTGCCGTCGTGGGGACGGCCGCTGTGCTCACCCTCGCGGGGTGCGGGACGGACGGCGACGACGGAGCGAGCAGCGGCGCCGGCACCATCGGCGTGGCGATGCCGACGGAGTCGTCCGAGCGCTGGATCACCGACGGGGAGACGCTGGAGTCCGGGCTGGAGGAGGCCGGGTACGACGTGGACCTGCAGTACGCCGGTGACGACACCGCAGGGTTCAAGCAGGCTGACCAGGTCCAGGCGATGATCGACGGCGGCGCCGAGCTGCTGATCATCGCGGCCGTGGACGGGGCCGGGCTCGGCGACCAGCTCGAGGCAGCCGCGGCGCAGAACATCCCGGTCATCGCCTACGACCGGCTGCTGCTCGACAGCGACGGCGTCGACCACTACGTGACGTTCGACAACTACGCGGTCGGGGTCGCCCAGGCGACGTCCCTGCTGCGGGGCCTCGGCGTCGTGGACGACGAGGGCGAGCCCACCGGGGACGAGGGCCCGTACAACATCGAGCTGTTCGCCGGGTCGCTCGACGACAACAACGCGCACATCTTCTGGCAGGGGGCGATGGACACCCTGCAGCCGTACCTGGACGACGGTGTCGTCAAGGTGCCGTCGGGGCAGACGGACATCGTGCAGGCCGAGTCCTGGCGCTGGTCGGGAGACCTGGCGCAGGACCGGATGTCGGGGCTGCTCGCCCAGTTCTACGGGGACGGCACGACGCTCGACGGTGTCCTGTCGCCGTACGACGGCATCTCCCGGGGTGCGATCACGGCGCTGGCGCTGGACGGCCTGGGCCCGACGATCGCCGACGGGATGCCTGTCGTGACGGGCCAGGACGCCGAGGCCGACTCCGTGAAGCTGATCAACGAGAAGATGCAGTACTCGACGGTCTTCAAGGACACCCGCGCGCTGGCCGACGAGGCCGTGCGGGCCGCGGTGGCCTACCTCGAGGGTGGCGAGCCGGAGGTCAACGACACCGAGACGTACGACAACGGCGTCAAGGTCGTGCCGACGTTCCTCCTCGACGTGGCGACCGTCTACCGGCGCGACATCGACGAGGTGCTCGTCGACAGCGGGTACTACACCGCGGAAGAGGTCGACGCGGGCTGACGCCTGGCATCCCCTCGGCCACCCGAGGGGCCCCGGGGATCGGTCAGCGGAACCCGGGGCCGGTCAGTGGAAGACGACCGTGCGGTGGCCGTCGAGCAGCACCCGGTGCTCGGCGTGCCACCGCACCGCCCGGGCGAGCGTGCGCCGCTCCACGTCCTCGCCGAGGGCGACGAGGTCGGTCACGGCCCGCGAGTGGTCGACCCGCTCGACGTCCTGCTCGATGATCGGCCCCTCGTCCAGGTCTCCGGTGACGTAGTGCGAGGTGGCGCCGATGAGCTTGACCCCTCGCTCGTGCGCCTGGGCGTAGGGGCGCGCGCCCTTGAACGACGGCAGGAACGAGTGGTGGATGTTGATCACCTGTCCGGACAGGTCGCGGCACAGGTCGTCCGAGAGGATCTGCATGTAGCGGGCCAGGACGACCAGCTCGACGTCGAGCTGGTCGACGAGCTCGCGGAGCCGGTCCTCCGCCGCGGTCTTGGTGTCCCGGGTGACCGGCACGTGGTGGAACGGCTTGCCGTAGAACGCGGCGATGTCCTCCAGGTCGCGGTGGTTGCCGACCACGCCGACCACCTCGATCGGCATCCCCTGGTCGCGCTCGCGGTAGAGCAGGTCGACGAGGCAGTGGGCGGCCCGGGACACCATGACGAGGGTCCGCACGGGGCGGCCGACCACGTCGAGCGTCCACGTCATCTCGAAGTCGGACGCGACGTCGGACATCGCCGCCTCGAGCTCGTCGCGCGAGGCGTGCGACTCGACCTGGACCCGCATGAAGAACGTCCCCGACCCGGGGTTGCCGAACTGCTGCGACTCGGTGATGTTGCCGTCGTGGCCGGCGAGCATCCCGCTCACGGCGTGCACGATCCCGGGGCGGTCGGGGCACGACAGGGTCAGGACCCACTCGGTGGGTCGCCCGGCGGCTGCCGTCGTGCTCGAGGGCGTGGGTGCTGTCGGCTGCGTGGTCACGCACGCCATTGTGGCCCACCGTCTGCCACGATGGGGCCATGAGCGACACGACCGGCGTCCCCGACGACACAGCGAGCGGCGGCACCGCGCCCGATGAGCCCACCCGGATCGCCCTGGTCACCGACGACCACGCCGGCGAGCTGTTGACGCTGCGCCGTGCGGCGTTCGTCTCGGAGGCCCAGCTGTACGACGACCCGAACATCCCTCCGCTGACGCAGACGCTGCCCGAGCTGCGCGAGGACATGGCCCGTCACGACATCGTCACGGTCGGCGCGTGGGAGGGTCACCGGCTGGTCGGCTCGATCCGGGTCGAGGTCGACGGCTCGAAGGCGACCCTGGGACGGCTGGCCGTCGCGCCCGACCAGCAGGGGCGCGGACTGGGCACCACGCTCATGTTCGCGATCCTCGACTACCTGCCCGAGCAGGTGACGGAGATCTGGGCGTTCACGGGCAAGGACTCCAAGCAGAACCTCGCGCTGTACACCAAGCACGGCTACGAGGCCCAGTACGACGAGGCAGCGGGACAGCTCACCATGACCTACCTGCGCCGGGTGCTGCACGCGGTCGACGCGCGGAACGCCGCCGGGGGGCCGGCGGAGTCACCCGCCGACGGGTCGTGAGCGTCCCGGGCGCACGTCGCACGGGACGGCCGTCGATGGCGGACGTCGCGGCCGTGGCCGGGGTGTCGCACCAGACGGTGTCCCGGGTGCTCAACGGCCACGCCAGCGTCCGTGGCGAGACGCGGGAGCGCGTCCAGGAGGCGATCGAGCAGCTCGGCTACCGGCGCAACAGCGCGGCCCGGGCGCTCGCGACGTCGCGGTCGGCGACGCTGGGCGTGGTGACCACGGGCTCGGCGCTGTTCGGCCCGACGAGCACGCTCATCGCCGTCGAGGAGGCGGCGCGGGACAAGGGCTACTTCGTCTCGGTGGCGACGTTGCGCACCTACGACACGACCTCGATGCACGAGGCGCTCGAGCACTTCATGGCGCAGGGCGTGGACGGGATCGTCGTCATCGCGCCGCACGACGACGTGGCGGCGGCCGTCGAGTCCTTCCGCGCCCCGGTGCCCGTCGTGGTGGTGGCGGCGCTGGACGAGCGCCCGACGGCGGGGCTCACCCCGGGCGACGAGCCGTCGGGGACCATGTCGGTCGCCGTGGACCAGCGCGCCGGCGCCCGGGTGGCGACGGAGCACCTGCTCGACCTGGGGCACGCGGACGTGCTGCACGTCGCCGGTCCGCAGGACTGGTTCGACGCGCGCGAGCGGGCGGCGGGCTGGCGGGCGGCGCTGGAAGCCCGGGGGGTGGTGCCCACCCGCCCGCGCACGTGCTCCTGGTCGGCCGAGGACGGCTACCGGGCAGGGCGCGACCTCGCCGAGGCGGTCGTGGCGGGGGAGGGTCCGACGGCGGTGCTGGCGGGCAACGACCAGCTGGCGCTCGGCATCCTGCGGGCGCTGTGGGAGCGCGGGCTGAGCGTGCCCGACGACGTCTCGGTGGTCGGGTTCGACGACGTCGCCGGGGCCGCGTACTTCGTGCCGCCGCTGACGACGGTCCGCCAGCCGTTCGCCACGCTCGGTGCCCACTGCGTGGCGATGGTGCTCGCCTCCTTGGCCGGCGAGACCGTCGCGGTGGAGCGGATCGAGCCGGAGCTGGTGGTCCGCTCGTCCACCGGCCCGCCGCGTCGTGCCTGACCACCGGCTCGCGCGGGGAGCGGGTTGAGATCCGCCCCATGTGAGCGCTAACATCAATCGATCCGACCCCCCCAAGGAGTGGACTCCCCGATGACGCAGCATGACCGGGTGGCCGAGGTGCGCGACGCCATCACCGCCGGGCGCACGACGCTCGGTATCGAGCTCGGCTCGACCAACATCAAGGCCAGCCTCGTCGGCCCGGACCACACGCCGGTCGCCGGCGGGTCCCACGCCTGGGAGAACGAGCTCGTCGACGGTGTCTGGACCTACTCGCTCGACGCCGTCCACGCCGGGCTGCAGGGTGCGTACGCCGCGCTCGTGGCCGACGTCGAGGCGCGCTACGGCGTCCGGCCCACCACCTACGCCGGGCTCGGCGTGTCCGCGATGATGCACGGCTACCTGGCCTTCGACGCCGCGGACCAGCTGCTCGTGCCGTTCCGCACTTGGCGCAACACCAGCACCGGGCCGGCCGCCGCCGAGCTCTCCGAGCTGTTCGGGTACAACATCCCGCTGCGCTGGTCGATCGCGCACCTGTACCAGGCGATCATCGACGACGAGCCGCACGTGCCCCAGATCGCCTCGTTCACCACCCTGGCCGGGTACGTGCACCGGGCCCTGACCGGTCGGCACGTGCTGGGCGTCGGTGACGCCTCCGGCATGTTCCCCGTCGACCCCGCCACGCGGGACTACGACGAGCGCATGCTCGGCCAGTTCCGGCACCTCGTCGCCGCGAAGCGACCCGGGCTCCAGGTCGAGGGTCTGCTCCCCGAGGTGCTGACGGCCGGCAGCGACGCCGGTCGCCTGACCGCCGAGGGTGCCGCCCTGCTCGACCCGACCGGTGCCCTCGAGCCCGGGATCCTGCTCTGCCCGCCCGAGGGTGACGCCGGGACCGGCATGGTCGCCACGAACGCGGTGGCGCCCCGCACCGGCAACATCAGCGCCGGCACGTCGATCTTCGCGATGGTCGTGCTGGAGGAGCCGCTGACCAGCGTGCACCACGAGCTCGACCTCGTGACCACCCCGGCGGGCGACCTGGTCGCGATGGTGCACTGCAACAACGGAGCCAGCGAGCTCGACGCCTGGGCGGGCCTGTTCGGCGAGTTCGCCGCCGCGCTGGGGCACGACGCCGCCGCGGACGACGTCTTCGGCGCACTCTTCCGTGCCGCGCTCGACGGCGCGCCCGACGGCGGCGGGCTGCTCGCCTACAACTACCTCGCCGGCGAGCCCATCACCGGGCTCGACGAGGGTCGGCCGCTGGTCGTGCGCACGCCGGACAGCCGGCTCACGCTCGCGAACTTCATGCGCACGCAGATCTACGGCGCCTTCGGCACGCTCGCCCTGGGCATGCGCGTCCTGCACGGCGAGGGCGTCGCGATCGACACGATGTTCGCCCACGGGGGCGTGTTCCGGACGGCCGGGGTCGCCCAACGCCTCTTGGCCGCCGCCGTCGACGCCCCCGTCGCCGTCGGCCGGACCGCCGGCGAGGGCGGCGCCTGGGGCATCGCGGTGCTCGCCGCCTACGCGGCCGCCGTCGACGCGGACGGTGCCGACGGCACCGCCCCCGCGCTCGACACCTACCTGGCCGAGCGCGTCTTCGCCGACGCCGCGCTCGACGTCGCCGCACCCGAGGCCGAGGACGTGGCCGGGTTCGCGACCTACCTGCAGCGGTACAGCGCCGGCCTCGTGGTCGAGCGCGCCGCGACCGAAGCCCTCTAGCAACAGCCTGAACGGAGCATCACGATGCCGAGAACGCCGATCACCGCGGTGCCCGCGCACCTGCGCACCGCCGTCGACGCCGCCAAGGAGAAGGTTGCCGCGCTGCACGCCGAGCTGCCCCGCTGGGAGCTCGTGGTGTGGACCGCGGGCAACGTCTCCGAGCGGGTGGCCGACGACCAGGCCGCCGGGACCGACGGCGACCTGCTCGTCATCAAGCCCTCGGGGCTGTCGTACGACGACATCACGGCCGACGCCATGGTGGTGTGCGACCTGGACGGCAACCTCGTCGAGGGCGACCGCGCGCCGTCGTCGGACACCGCCGCGCACGCCTACGTCTACGCCCACATGCCCGAGGTGGGCGGCGTGGTGCACACCCACTCCACGTACGCGACGGCGTGGGCCGCCCGCGGGGAGGAGATCCCCTGCGTGCTGACGATGATGGCCGACGAGTTCGGCGGGCCGGTCCCCGTGGGGCCGTTCGCCATCATCGGCGACGACTCGATCGGCCGGGGCATCGTCGAGACGTTGCGTGGGTCCCGTTCGCGCGCGGTCCTGATGCAGAACCACGGCCCGTTCACCATCGGCACGGACGCGAAAGCCGCGGTCAAGGCCGCCGTGCTGTGCGAGGAGGTCGCCCGCGCCGTGCACGTCTCGCGCCAGCTCGGCGAGCCGCTGCCGATCGCCCAGGAGCACATCGACTCCCTGTACGACCGCTACCAGAACGTCTACGGCCAGCACTGACGCGTCCCGGCACCGCCCGCGGTGCGGCCGGCCCGACCATCTCTCGGAAGGAAGAACATGAGCAAGCCCTACGGTGACCGCGAGGTCTGGTTCCTCACCGGCAGCCAGGACCTGTACGGCCCGGAGACGCTGGAGCAGGTCGCCCAGCAGTCCCGCGAGGTCGCCGAGGCGCTCGACGCCTCCGGCGACGTCCCCGCGAAGGTGGTCTGGAAGCCGGTCCTGAAGGACTCCGGCTCGATCCGCCGCGCGATGCTCGACGCGAACAGCGACGACAACGTTCTCGGCGTCGTCACCTGGATGCACACGTTCAGCCCCGCGAAGATGTGGATCGCCGGGCTCGACGCGCTGCGCAAGCCGCTGCTGCACCTGCACACGCAGGCGAACGTCGAGCTGCCGTGGGCGGACATCGACATGGACTTCATGAACCTCAACCAGGCCGCGCACGGCGACCGGGAGTACGGGTACATGCTGTCCCGTCTCGGCGTCGCACGGACCACGGTGGTGGGGCACGTGTCGAACCCGGCCGTGCAGCGCCGGGTCGGCACCTGGGTGCGCGGCGCCGCCGGCTGGGCCGCGACCCACGAGCTCTCGCTGGTCCGGTTCGGCGACAACATGCGCAACGTCGCCGTCACCGAGGGCGACAAGACCGAGGCCGAGCTGCAGTTCGGCGTCTCCGTGAACACCTGGGGCGTCAACGACCTGGTCGCGGCGGTCGACGCCGTCGCGGACCAGGCGGTGGACGCGCTGGTCGCCGAGTACGAGCAGTCCTACGACGTCGTGCCCGAGCTGCGTGCCGGTGGCGAGCGCCACGAGTCGCTGCGCTACGCGGCGCGCCAGGAGATCGCCATGGAGGCGTTCCTCACCGAGCGCGGCGCCAAGGCGTTCACCACGAACTTCGAGGACCTCGGCGCCCTGCGCCAGCTCCCCGGCCTCGCGGTGCAGCGGCTCATGGCCAAGGGCTACGGGTTCGGCGCCGAGGGCGACTGGAAGACGGCCGTGCTGGTCCGGGCCGCGAAGGTCATGGGCGAGGGGCTGCCCGGCGGTGCCTCCCTCATGGAGGACTACACCTACGACCTCACGCCGGGCGACGAGCTGATCCTCGGGGCCCACATGCTCGAGATCTGCCCGTCGCTGACCACGTCGACGCCGCGGATCGAGATCCACCCGCTCGGCATCGGCGGCAAGGAGGACCCGGTGCGGATGGTCTTCGACGCGGACAGCGTCGAGGGCGCCGTCGTCGTGTCGCTGGCCGACATGCGCGACCGCTTCCGCCTCACGGCGAACGTGGTCGACGTGGTGCCGCCGACGGCGGAGCTGCCGAACCTGCCGGTGGCGCGTGCGGTGTGGAAGCCGCGGCCGGACTTCCCGACGTCGGCCGAGGCCTGGCTGACCGCGGGCGGCGCCCACCACACGGTGATGTCCACCGCCGCCGGCATCGAGGCCTTCGAGGTGTTCGCCCAGATCGCCCGGACCGAGCTGCTGGTGATCGACGAGTCCACCACGCGGCGCGGGTTCGCCGACCAGGTGCGCTGGAACCAGGTCTACTACCGGGTCGCGCAGGGCCTCTGACCGCTCCCGAGCTGTCAGGCCCTGGTGGGGGTATGCACCCCTGAGGGTCTGACAGCTCGGGGCGGCGGTAGTCTGTGGTCGCCGCGCCGCACGTCGGCGGGCTGGCGGAACACGATGGAGGGTCTTGATGGCGAGTCCCGGTGTCGACAAGCCGAACATCCGGCAGGTCGCGCAACTCGCCGGTGTGTCCCACATGACCGTGTCGCGGGTGCTCAACGACCACCCGAACATCCGGGAGGCGACCCGGCGCCGCGTCGAGGAGGCCATCGAGGAGCTCGGCTACCGCCCGAGCATGACGGCCCGCGCCCTCGCCACGCAGCGCAGCCGCCGCATCGGCGTCCTCGTCGAGAGCGCCCTGACGTTCGGTCCCACCAGCACGTTGTACGCCGTCGAGTCCGCCGCCCGGGCGTCGGGGTACGAGGTCAGCTCGATGCTCCTGCGCGCCGGCGAGGAGATCACGCCCCAGGAGGCCGTGGACCACCTGATCGCGCTGGGTGTCGAGGCGCTGTGCGTCGTCGCGCCCCGCTCCTCGTCGATCGCGGCGCTGCGACGCATCGCCGTCGGCGTCCCCGTGCTCGTGGTCAAACCCGAGAAGGACCCGACGTTCCTCACGGTGACCGTCGACCAGCAGGCGGGCACGGCGCTCGCCGTCGACCACCTGGTCTCGCTGGGACACCGCGACATCCTGCACCTGGCGGGCCCGCTCGACTGGCTCGACGCCAGGACGCGCGAACGAGCCTTCCGTGCCCGGGCGAAGTCGTGGGGCCTGCGGGAGCGCCCGATCGTCGTCGGCGACTGGACGGCGGACTTCGCCTACGACTTCGCACGCGGGATCCGCGAGCTCCCGGAGTACTCGGCGGTCTTCGTCGCGAACGACGACATGGCGGTGGGGCTCGTCCACGGGCTGCACGAGCGAGGGTTCTCGGTGCCCGAGGACATCAGCGTCGTCGGATTCGACGACATCCCGCTGGCGCGCCACGTCATCCCGCCGCTGACCACCGTGCGGCAGAACTTCGACGCGCTCGGGGTCGCGGTCGTCGACGTCCTGCGGGCGGCGATCGAGGGTCGCGACATCCCGGACGCCACGCGCATCCCGGCGGAGATCGTCGCCCGCGCGTCGAGCGCGCCACCACGGAAGGCCGACTGATGGCCGCGCGGGAGGTCCCGGTGGCACAGGTGCCGGCACCGGTGGTCGAGATGCACGGGATCACCGTGGAGTACGCCGGCGTGCGGGTCCTCGACGGGGCGGACCTGACCCTGCGTCCCGGCGAGGTGCACGCGCTCATGGGGGAGAACGGTGCGGGCAAGTCCACCCTCATCGGCGTGCTGACGGGAACGGTGCCGCTCCTGTCGGGCGAGGTGCTCGTCGACGGCGTGCCCCGCACGCCGACGAGCGTCGCCCGCAGCCGGGCGGAGGGGATCGCGACCGTCTTCCAGGAGTCGCACCTGAGCCCGCACCTGTCCGTCGCGGAGAACGTCATGATCGGCCACGAGGTGCGAGGGCGCTTCGGCATCAGGTGGGCGCGGAACCGGGACCGCGCCTCGGCCGCGCTCGCCACGCTGGGGATCGACGACGTCGACCCGCGCACACCGCTGGAGGCGTTGTCGCCGGCGACCAAGCAGCTCGTGGCCGTCGCCCGTGCGATCGTCCTGGAGCCGCGGGTGCTCGTCCTCGACGAGCCCACGTCGAGCCTGGACGAGGCGGAGGCGGCCCGGCTGCTCGGGGTCGTCCGCCGCCTGCGTGACCAGGGTGTCGCCGTGCTGTTCGTCTCGCACTTCCTGGAGCAGGTGTTCGAGGTGAGCGACCGGATGACGGTGCTGCGCGGCGGTCGCGTCGTCGCGGAGTACCGCACGGAGCTGGTGGAGCGGGCCGAGGTCATCTCGAAGACGATCGGCGAGGACATCGACGCCCTGCAGGCGCTGCACTCCGAGCGGCTCTCGCACCACTACGCGGAGTCGAACCGGGTGACGTTGCGCGCGGCCTCCATCGGACGCCGCGGGACGCTCGAACCGACGGACGTCGACCTCGCCCGGGGGGAGGTGGTGGGGTTCGCCGGTCTGCGCGGCTCGGGTCGCACCGAGCTCGCCCGCCTGATGAGCGGGGTCGAGCGCGCCGACCGGGGCGAGCTCTGGCTGGACGGCGAGCGGGTGCAGCTGCGTGGCCCGGCCGACGCGCTGCGGCACCGGATCGCGGTGTCGAGCGAGAACCTGCGCCACGAGGGCATCGTGGCGGGCCTGACCGTGCGCGAGAACATCGTGCTGGCCCTCCAGGCGCTCCGCGGCTGGACACGGCCCTTGTCCCGGGCCGAGCAGGACGCGGTGGTCGACACCTACCTGGACGCCCTGCGCCTGTCGCACGAGGACCTCGACCGGCCGGCCGGCCAGCTGTCGGGCGGCACCCAGCAGAAGGTCATGCTGGCCCGCCTGCTGGCGACGCGGCCGCACGTGCTGATCCTCGACGAGCCGACCCGCGGCATCGACATCGGCGCCAAGCTCGACATCCAGCGCCGGGTCGCCAGGCTGGCCGGCGAGGGGGTGGCGGTCGTCTTCATCTCGTCCCAGCTGGAGGAGGTGGTCCGCCTGAGCGACCGCATCGTCGTCCTCAAGGACCGGGAGAAGATCGGCGAGCTGAGCAACGGCCCCGGGGTCACGGTGGACACCATCGTCGAGATGATCGCGGCCGAGCTGGACGAACCCGGCGGGGCCGACACCGACTGATCGGACGCTGTTACGGGATCGTGATGCGCGGGGTGGTCCCACCCTCTTTGTGACCGGTCACATTTGCGCTATGTTAGCGGTCACAAGCCAAGGGTCGGAGCTGACCCGCGGACCGGGAGCACCGGTGGCCTGGCGTCTCGAGGAGGAGAACAGACATGACACGCAAGATGTGGATGCGCGGCACGGTGGCGGCCGTCTCGGCGGCGGCGATGCTGACACTGGCCGCCTGCAGCAGCGAGCAGGCACCGTCCAGCTCGGGCGAGGAGACCGCGAGCGGCGAGGAGGAGATGGCCGAGGGTGACGGCGTCATCTCGATCGGCTTCTCCCAGGTCGGCGCGGAGTCCGGCTGGCGCGCAGCGAACACCAAGTCCATCCAGGACACCCTGACCGCGGAGAACGGCTTCGACCTCAGCTTCTCCGACGCCCAGCAGAAGCAGGAGAACCAGATCCAGGCGATCCGCTCCTACATCTCCCAGGGCGTCGACGTCATTGCCTTCTCCCCGGTCGTCGAGAGCGGCTGGGACCCGGTCCTGCAGGAGGCCCAGGCGGCCGACATCCCGGTGATCCTCACCGACCGCGCCGTCGACTCGGCGGACGACAGCCTCTACGAGTCGTTCATCGGCTCCGACTTCGTCCTCGAGGGCGAGATGGCCGGCGAGTGGGCCGTCGAGCAGTACGACGGCGAGGGCTACAAGATGGTCGAGCTGCAGGGCACCACCGGCTCGGCTCCGGCGATCGACCGCAAGGAAGGCTTCGCCGCCGCGATCGAGGGCAGCGACATCGAGGTCATCGACTCCCAGACGGGCAACTTCACCCGCACCGAGGGCAAGCAGGTGATGGAGGGCTTCCTGCAGAAGTACGACGACATCGACCTCGTCTTCGCCCACAACGACGACATGGGCCTGGGCGCGATCGAGGCGATCGAGGCTGCCGGCATGGTCCCCGGCGAGGACATCAAGATCATCACGATCGACGCCGTCAAGGACGGCATGCAGGCGCTCGCCGACGGCAAGATCAACTACATCGTCGAGTGCAACCCGCTGCTCGGACCGGACCTCGCGGAGATCGCCCAGAAGGTCGTCGCCGGCGAGGAGGTCGAGAAGCGCATCGTGGTCGAGGACCTGGCCTTCGACCAGGAGGCGGCCGCCGAGGCCCTGCCCGACCGCCAGTACTGATCGGTCGCCCGGCGGGCCCGTGCCACGGACCCGCCGGGTGGTCGTCCTTCGAACCCGCGGCGGGGTGCGATCGCACCCCGCCGCGTCCCACGGAAGGTCAACGATGACGAGCCCCGATCCCGCGGAGCGACCGGTCGTCGAGATGTCCGGGATCTCCATCGAGTTCCCCGGCGTCAAGGCGCTCGACCAGGTCGACTTCAGGCTCTTTCCCGGGGAGGTGCACGCCCTCATGGGCGAGAACGGCGCCGGGAAGTCCACCCTCATCAAGGCGCTCACAGGCGTCTACGCGATCGACGCCGGCCAGATCCGGGTCGACGGCGACCTGCAGCACTTCTCCGGACCGGGGGAGGCCCAGGACGCCGGCATCGCGACGGTGTACCAGGAGGTCAACCTCTGCGAGAACCTCACCGTCGCGGAGAACATCATGCTGGGCAACGAGCCCCGGCGACTGGGCGCCATCGACTGGCGTGCCACCCGGCGCGCGGCCGCGCGGCACCTCGCCACCATGGGGCTCGACATCGACCCGGCGTCCTCGCTCGGCGCGCACTCGATCGCGGTGCAGCAGCTCGTGGCGATCAGCCGTGCGATGGTGGTCGAGGCGAAGGTGCTCATCCTCGACGAGCCGACGTCGAGCCTGGACGCCGACGAGGTGGCGCAGCTGTTCGCCGTCGTCCGGCGGTTGCGCGACGAGGGGGTGGCGATCCTGTTCGTCTCCCACTTCATCGACCAGGTCTACGAGATCTCCGACCGGATGACCGTGCTGCGCAACGGCCAGTTCATCGGGGAGTACCGGACCGCCGAGACCGACCGTGTCGAGCTGGTCTCCACCATGATCGGGCGCTCGATGGAGGTCCTCGAGGACCTCCACGTCACGGCCGACCGGACCGTGGAGATCGAGCGGGGCTCCGACCCGTTCCTGCAGGCCGTGGGCCTCGGGCGCAAGGGCAGCGTGCAGCCGTTCGACCTGGACGTCTACGCCGGCGAGGTCGTCGGCCTCGCCGGGCTCCTCGGCTCCGGCCGCACGGAGGTCGCCCGCCTGCTGGCCGGTGCCGACCGGGCCGACGCCGGCTCGACCCAGGTCAAGGGGCGGGCGGCCCGGCTGGGGACCCCGCGGGCCGCCATCTCGCACGGCATCGCCTTCTCGTCCGAGGACCGCAAGGCCGAGGGCGTCGTCGGTGACCTGACCGTGCGCGAGAACATCGTCCTGGGCCTGCAGGCCGGTCGTGGCTGGATGCGACGTCTGCCCGGCCGCCAGGTGGACGAGATCGTCGCCAAGTACGTCGAGGCATTGAACATCCGACCGGCGAACCCGGACGCCCTGCTGCGCAACCTGTCCGGCGGCAACCAGCAGAAGGTGCTGCTGGCACGGTGGCTCGCCACCGCGCCGGAGCTGCTCATCCTGGACGAGCCCACCCGTGGCATCGACGTCGGGGCCAAGGCGGAGATCCAGAAGCTCGTCGCCGAGCTGGCGGGGCAGGGCATGGGCGTCCTGTTCATCTCGGCCGAGCTCGAGGAGGTCCTGCGGCTCAGCCACCGGATCGCCGTCATGCGTGACCGTGAGAAGGTCGCCGAGGTGGTCAACACCGAGGGTGTCGGCGTGGACGACGTCGTCGACCTCATCGCCAGCGGAGGGAAGCACTGATGCCCACGACCACCCCGGTGCGTCCACGCACCACGGAGAGCGCGCTCCGGCGCGCCTCGCACCACGCCCTGTTCTGGCCGGTGGTGGCGCTCATCGCGCTGCTCGCGGCCAACACGGCCTTCCGTCCGGACTTCCTGGCCGTCTCCGTCCTGGACGGGCACCTCTTCGGTGCGCCGATCGACATCCTGCGCAACGCCGCACCGCTGATGCTGGTGGCTCTCGGCATGACCCTCGTCATCGCGACGCGGGGCATCGACCTCTCGGTGGGCGCCGTCGTCGCCATCTCCGGAGCCCTGTCGCTCAGCTTCATCGCGACCTCACCGGATCCCGGTTCGGTCTCGACGGTGCTCCTGGCGATCGCCATCGCGCTGGGGGTCTCGCTGGTGCTGGGCGTCTGGAACGGGTTCCTGGTCTCGGTGGTGGGCATCCAGCCGATCATCGCGACGCTGATCCTCATGACCGCCGGCCGCGGCATCGCGATGCTCATCACCGAGGGGCAGATCACCACCGTCACCAGCCCGCCGTTCAAGACGCTCGGCGCCGGCTTCTGGCTCGGGCTGCCGGTCGCGACGCTGGTCGCCGGGGGAGTCTTCCTCCTGGTGGCGCTGCTGACCCGCCGCACGGCGCTGGGGATGCTGGTGGAGTCCGTCGGTATCAACCCGTCGGCCAGCCGGCTCGCCGGTGTCAAGGCCCGCACCATCGTGTGGACCGTGTTCGCGCTGTCCGGTCTGTTCTCCGGCCTCGCCGGTCTCATCCTGGCGTCCAACGTGATGGCCGCCGACGCCAACAACGCCGGGCTGTTCATCGAGCTCGACGCGATCCTCGCCGTCGTCATCGGCGGGACGTCGCTGCAGGGCGGCAAGTTCTCGCTGTCCGGCACGCTCGTCGGGGTGCTCATCATCACGACGCTGACGCTGACCGTCACGATCGTGGGGATCTCGCCGCTCGTCACGCCGCTGTTCAAGGCCCTCGTCGTCATCGCGGTGACCCTCCTGCAGTCGCCGCGGATCCGGGAGTCCTTCGCGGCCCGGGCCCGACGACGGGTCGCCCGTCCCGAGGAGGTGTCCGCCTGATGGCCGCCGTCGCCCCCGAGCGCTCCGCCGACAGCTCGTCCCCCGCCCCGCGGCCACGGAAGGAAGGTTCGTCGATGCAGACGATCGCACGACGGCTGCACGTCGACCGACGGTACATGCCCGTCCTCGGCACGTTCGTGGTGCTCGCCCTGATCCTGGTGATCGGCGGGATGCGCTACGAGAACTTCCTGTCCGTCGGAGTCCTGGCGAACCTGTTCATCAACAACTCGTTCCTCATCGTCCTCGCGGTCGGGATGACGTTCGTCATCCTCACCGGCGGGATCGACCTGTCGGTCGGCGCGGTGCTGGCGCTGTCCGCGGTGAGCGCGGCTTACCTGCTGGACGCCGGCCTGCCCGCGGTGGTCGTCCTGCCGGCGGTGATCCTCATCGGGTCGATCATCGGCTTCCTCATCGGTCTGATGGTCCACGTGTTCGACGTGCAACCGTTCATCGCGACGCTGGCGGGCATGTTCTTCGCCCGCGGCCTGTGCTTCGTCATCGCCCCCGAGTCCATCCCGATCACGGACGAGACCTTCGTCGCGATCGCGGGCTGGGACACGTGGGTCGGCGGGCAGTGGCGGATGACCACCAGCGTGGTGATCGCGCTCGTCGTCGTGGCCCTCGCCTTCTACCTGCTGCACTACACGCAGTTCGGGCGCACGGTCTACGCGATCGGCGGGGGCGAGCAGTCTGCGAAGCTCATGGGTCTGCCCGTCGCGCGGACGAAGGTGCTCGTCTACGTGGTCTCGGGCACCTGCGCCGGGCTGGGCGGGCTGTTGTTCGCGATGTACTCCCGCTCCGGCTACTCGTTGACCGGCGTGGCGATGGAGCTCGACGCGATCGCCGCCGTCGTCATCGGTGGCACGCTGCTGACGGGCGGGACGGGGTTCGTCCTCGGGTCCGTCCTGGGCGTCCTCGTGCTCGGGCTGATCCAGACCATCATCACGTTCGAGGGCACCCTGAGCTCGTGGTGGACCAAGATCGTCATCGGCGTGCTGCTGCTGGTGTTCGTGGTCCTGCAGCGGGTCCTCACCCTGCGGCGCACGTAGCGTCCGTCCGGTCCGGCCCGCCGCAGCAGCGGCGGGCCGGACCCACCTCTTCCGTCCGGATCGATCGGAGGTGACGTGGCACGAAATGTGAGCGCTAACATCCTGACCCGCGACCGTGCGACGACGCACCGTCGCCCCGCCCGGCACCGTCCGGGCAGTACCGAGACACGCTCAGCGAGGAGTAGTCACGATGTACAGAGCAGTACGACGATCGACGCCCGTGGCGTTGGCCCTGGCCCTGGCGCTACCGGCCACCCTGGCCGGACCGGCAGCCGGCGCACCCTCCGCACCGACGGCGGGCTCCGCCGTCGTCCCGACGGCCGTCGATGTGGACGACGCCGCGTACGACGCCTACGTCTTCCCGTACTTCGCCGGCGAGGGCGAGGACGGCGAGAAGATCTACCTGGCGGTCAGCGAGTCGGACGACCCGACCGCCTGGCACACCCTCAACGACGGCGAGCCGATCCTCGAGTCCACCCTGGGCACCGAGGGCCTGCGCGACCCGTTCCTCATCCGGCACCCCGAGACCGGGGTCTACTACCTCATCGCCACCGACCTGCAGATCTACGGCGGCGGGAACTTCGGCGACGCCCAGGAGACCGGCAGCCGGTCGATGATGGTCTGGGAGTCGCCGGACCTGGTCACCTGGTCCGAGCAACGTGAGATCGAGCTCGCCCCCGAGAACGCCGGCAACCTGTGGGCGCCCGAGGCGCACTGGGACCCCGCCGCGGACGACGGCGCCGGCGCCTTCGTCGTGTACTGGGCCTCCGCGCTCTACCCGGACGACGTGGCCCCCGAGAACCGCGACATCAACACGTCCTACCAGCGGATGATGTCCGCGACCACCCCGGACTTCACCGAGGGCAGCTTCTCCGAGCCGCAGGTGTGGATCGACATGAAGCGCGGCACCGGCCGCGGCATGATCGACTCCACGGTGGCCGAGCTGACCGACGGCGACGGCAGCACCTACTACCGGCTGACCAAGGACGAGGCGGACATGACCGTCCGTCAGGAGGTCTCGGACGACCTGCACCTGACCCAGGGCGTCACCGAGGGCGACGGCTGGGACCTCATCGGCGAGCAGATCGGCGTCGGCGAGCCGAACCCCTGGGGCGGCGAGTTCACGTCCGGCGAGGGCCCCACGATGTTCCCGTCGCTGACGGACGACTCCTGGTACCTCATGATCGACCAGCCGTCCTACCACGGCGGCGAGGGGTACATGCTGTTCCAGACCCAGGACCTGGCGTCCGGCGACTGGACGTCGCTGCCGGAGGTGGAGCTGCCCAGCAACCCGCGGCACGGCACGGTCCTGCCGATCACTGCCTCGGAGCAGACCGCGATCATCGAGGCCTACCAGCCGGACCTCCTCACCGAGGGTGTCACGCTGGACCGGTCCGAGCTCTCGCTCGAGCCCGGCTCGACCACGACCCTCACCGCGACCGTGTCCCCGTTCACGGCCGAGGACCAGACGGTGACGTGGTCCTCCGACGACGAGTCGGTCGCCACGGTCGACGCCGACGGTGTGGTCACCGCGGTGGCGGAAGGCGCGGTCTCGATCACCGCGACGTCGAACGGCGGCCACGGCGCGGCGTCCGCGACCGTCACCGTCGCGGCGGCCGCACCCGCCCCGCTGCCCGAGGGTGCCTGGGTCGACGAGTTCGACTCCGACGAGCTGGACTCCCGGTGGACCATCGACCGCGAGGAGGCCTCGGCCTGGTCCCTCGGTGACGGTGCGCTCACGCTGCAGTCGCAGCCCGGCGACACCTACCAGGGCGACAACAACTACGAGAACATGTTCCTCGTCGACGTCCCCGCCGGGGACTTCGTCGCCCAGACGTCGCTGGCGGCCACGCCGACGGCGGACTTCCAGGGCGCCGGCATCATGGCGTGGCAGAACGCCGACAACTACGTGCGTGCCGGCCTGACCCACGCGTCCGTGTTCGACACCGGCCCCGTCGGCGTCGAGACCGGCACCGAGACCGCCGCGACCTATGCGGCGACGTTCCTGGCCCGTGAGGGCTCCACGGGGGAGACGCTCCGGATGGAGCGCGCCGGCGACGACTTCACCGTCTCCGTCTGGGACGGCACGGGGTGGACCGAGGCCGCGACGACGACGCTGGCTCCGGGCACCACACAGATCGGCCTGTACGCGCTCGCCGCGGGCAGCGCCCCGAGCCACGAGGTCGTCTTCGACTACTTCGCGCTCGTGGAGCCGGACGGTGCGGACCTCGTGCCGGAGGGCGAGTTCACCCTCGCCGGGTCCGGCGGCCGCTCCCTGGTCGACGACGGCGGTCTCGCCCTGGTCGACGAGCGTCCCGCGGGCGTCACGAGCTTCGAGGCCACGACCGTCGAGGGGGAGGAGGGCACGTCGCCGGTCACCCTGGCCACGCCCGCCGGGCTGCCGCTGGTGCTCGACGGCGACCGGCTGACGGTCGGCGCCGAGGGTGACGAGGCCGCCGTCGTGCGGCTCGCCGACGTCGGTGGCGGCAAGACCGCCGTGCTGGTCGGTGACCAGGCGCTCGTCGAGGGTGCGGACGGGGTGCTCGCCCTGGGTGACCCGGCCGAAGCCGCTCGTCTTCTGATCGTCCCGGTCTCCGTCGAGGAGAACACGATCTCCGTCGACGCGGACGCCGAGCGCACCGAGATGAGCGACGACCTCTACGGCGCGTTCTACGAGGACATCAACTACGCGGCCGACGGCGGTATCTACGCCGAGCTGGTCCGCAACCGGTCCTTCGAGTTCAACAGCGCGGACAACGGATCGTTCACCGGCCTCACGGGCTGGGAGCGCGTCGGTGGCGGGGACGTCGCCGTCGAGTCGGACGAGGCCGAGTGGCTCAACGAGTCCAACCGCTTCTATCTCACGGTGGACTCGGACGGCACCACCGGCGTCGCCAACTCCTCGTACAACGAGGGTGTGGCCGTCGAGGACGGAGCGTCGTACGACGCCTCGGTCTGGGCCCGCACGCCCGTGGCGCAGGACCTGACCGTGCAGGTGGTCTCCGCCGGCGGCGAGACCACCTACGCCACCGGCACGATCACCGTCGACGGCTCGGACGAGTGGAAGCAGTACGAGACCACGCTGACGGTGACCGGTGACGCGAACGACGCCCGCTTCCAGGTGCTCTCGAGCGCCGAGGGCACGCTGCGCCTGGACATGGTGTCGCTGTTCCCGCGGGACACCTGGGTCGGTCCCGTCAACGGCAAGAGCCCGCTGCGCAAGGACCTCGCCGAGATGGTCGCCGAGCTGAACCCGGAGTTCCTGCGGTTCCCGGGTGGCTGCGTGACCAACGTGGGGACCTTCGACACGTACCTGGGCTCCGACGGGGAGGATCGTCGGCGCACCTACCAGTGGAAGGAGACCATCGGACCGGTCGAGGAGCGCCCGACGAACTGGAACTTCTGGGGCTACAACCAGTCGTACGGCATCGGGTACCTCGAGTACATGGAGTGGGCCGAGGACCTCGGCGCGTTCCCGCTGCCCGTGGTGTCCGTGGGCGCCAACGGCTGCGGCTCGAACATCCCGGAGATGCACCCCGGCGACGAGAACTTCGACCGCTGGGTCCAGGACACCGTCGACCTCGTCGAGTTCGCCAGGGGTGACGTCGACACCGAGTGGGGGGCCGTGCGCGCCGAGCTCGGCCACCCGGAGCCCTTCGAGCTGCCGTACATCGGCCTGGGCAACGAGGAGAACACCTCGACGTTCGAGGAGAACTTCCCGGCGTTCCGCGACGCCATCGAGGACGCCGCGGCCGAGCACGGGTGGGACATCGAGATCATCTCGAACTCCGGCCCGGACGACACCGGTGCCCGGTTCGACGAGCTGTGGGAGTTCAACCGTGAGCAGGGCGTCGACATGGTCGACGAGCACTACTACAACGAGCCGTCGTGGTTCCTGCAGAACACCGAGCGGTACGACTCCTACGACCGTGAGGGCCCGCACGTGTTCCTCGGTGAGTACGCCTCGCGGGGCAACACGTGGGGCAACGCGCTGGCCGAGGCCGCCTACATGACCGGGCTGGAGCGCAACTCCGACCTGGTCGAGCTCGCCTCCTACGCCCCGATGTTCGCCAACGAGGACTACGTCCAGTGGACCGCGGCGAACATGATGTACTTCGACAACGACGAGTCGTGGGGCACGGCGAACTACTACAACCAGCGTCTGTTCATGAACAACGTCGGTGACGAGGTCGTCCCGAGCACCCACTCGGGTGCCACTGACGCCTCGGACCTGGACGGCGGGGTCTTCCTGTCCACCTGGGCCACCCAGGCCGCCTACGACGACGTCGTGGTGACGGACAACGAGTCCGGCGAGGTGCTCTTCTCCGACTCCTTCGACGACGCCGCGGCGGTGTCCGAGAACTGGGAGCCGGCCGCCGGGTCGTGGGCCGCCGCCGACGGCGAGTACGTCCAGTCGGGGACGGCCGAGGACGCCCGGTCCGTGCCCACGGGTGCCTACGACGTCGACTGGTCGAATTACACCCTCGAGCTCGACGCCCGGAAGCTCTCCGGGAACGAGGGCTTCCTCGTCGGCTTCGCCGCGGGCGGTGCGGACGACTACTACTGGTGGAACCTCGGTGGCTGGGGCAACACCCGGTCGGTCCTGCAGAAGGCCGACGGGGGCAGCGCCGGTGAGGTCAAGGCCCTGGAGGGCGAGTCCCTGACGACCGGCCAGGACTACCGGGTCAAGGTGGTCGTCGAGGGGCGCACCATCGAGCTGTACCTCGACGGTGAGCTCCAGATGACATACACCGAGCCGGCGGAGAAGTCGCTCTACCAGGTGGTCACCCACGACGAGGACACCGGCGAGATGATCGTCAAGGTCGTCAACCCCGGTGCCTCGACCGCTCGCACCGACGTGTCGGTCACCGGCGCGTTCGAGGTCGCCTCCGACGTCGCCGTCACCGAGATGGTCGCCGACCCGTCGGCGGCCAACACCAAGGCCGACAAGACCGCTGTGGTCCCGGTCGACCGCAGCTGGGACGGGGGAGCGAACGAGTTCTCGTACGACTTCCCGGCCCACTCGGTGACGTTCCTCCGCCTCACCGAGGCCGCGGAGCTGATCGAGGTGACGCCGGAGCGTCCGACGTGGACCGACGAGTGCGGCCCGGCGAACGTCACGGGAGCACCGCTGCCCGTGGTGGAGGGCGTGGAGTACGTCGAGACCCGCAAGAACGATGGCGGGGTCAAGGTGGTGGCCACTCCGCTGGAGGGCTACGTCCTGACCGACAAGCCGTCGTCGACGATGAACCCGGAGTCGTGGACGTGGACGAAGGGCGACTCGGACGAGGAGTGCGAGCCGGAGCACCCGGTGTGGGACGCCTCGGTGGTGTACACCGCGGGTGACCGGGTGATGCACGAGGGTGCCGTGTTCGAGGCGACCTGGTGGACGCGGGACCAGGAGCCGGGGTCGTCGCCGTGGGGGTCGTGGCAGGAGATCGCCTCGACGGGCGACGGCACGGCCGTGTGGACGGAGTCGAGGATCTTCGTCGAGGGTGACGTGGTGTCCCACGACGGCGCGACGTACACGGCGCGGTGGTGGACGCGGAACCAGGAGCCGGGTGGTTCGCCGTGGGGCCCGTGGGAGCTGACCACCGGCTGACCATGAGCGGTCTGGGCAGCCCAGACGGGTGATCGGTTCTGATCACCCGTCCGGGGCCGCACGTCCGGACCTGTTAGCGTTAACAACGGCGTCCGACGGCGGACGCGAACCGCACCGGCGACGAGGCCGGGCACGATCATGAGGAGTCATCGATGACCTCACGTCCACCCTCTCCACGCGCCCGGACCGGTCGGGGCCGCCGCACGGTGGCCGGCCTGCTCGGGTTGGCCCTGGCGGCCCTGGCGGCCCTGGCGGCCCCGGTGGTCGCCGCGGCACCCACGGCCCACGCCGCCGAGCCCAGCGAGGACGGCCTGGTCGCCTGGTACCCGCTGGACGGCGACGCGAACGACGCCTCCGGCCACGGTGCGGACGGCACGGTGGACGGCACCGCCGACTGGGGCGGTCTCGGCCTCGGGTTCGACGGCGACACCTTCGTCGACCTGCCGGACGACATGGTCGCCGGGGTCACCGACGTGACAGTCGCCGCCGACGTCTGGATCGAGCCGGAGCTGACCGGCAGCTACTTCCTCTACACGTTCGGCAACCCCGCCGTCGGCAGCCCGCAGTCCGGCGACGGCTACCTGTTCAGCACGGGAGACGCCAGCTATCGCGCCACGATCTCCGACGCCGCGTGGGGCGCCGAGCAGAACACGACGGCCGACGAGGCCCTGCCCCGGGGCGCCTGGGTGCACGTGGCCTACACGCTGACCGAGGGCACCGGCACGCTCTACCGGGACGGCCAGGTCGTCGCGAGCAACGACACCGTCACCCTGACCCCGGCCGACATCGGTGGCGGGTCGACCGCCTCGAACTTCCTCGGGCGGTCCGCGTACGACGCCGACGGCCTCTTCGAGGGCCGGATGAAGGACGTCCGGCTCTACGACCGTGCGCTCGACGGCACCGAGGTCACGGACCTGGTGGTCGCGAACGCGGCGCCGGTGCTCGCCGCGGACGCGACGGCGCTCGATCTCGGGGACACGACGGCGGTGCGCGGCGACCTCGACCTGCCGACCACCGCGCCGGGCGGCTCGACGGTGACGTGGGCCAGCTCCGACGAGTCGGTGCTCGCTGCCGACGGCACCTACGGGGCGCCACCCGAGGCCGCCGACGTGACGCTCACGGCGACCCTCGACAGCCGGGGCGCGACCGCGACGGCGGACTTCGCCGTGACCGTGCTGCCGGCCGCGGGAGACGCCGAGAAGGCGCAGGCAGCGGCCGAGACCCTCCAGGTGACGAACCTCGACGACGTCCGGGGCAACCTCACGCTGCCCACCGCGGGCGACGACGGCGCGAGCGTCAGCTGGGCATCGTCGTCGGACACCATCGCCCCCACGGGTGAGGTGAGCCGTCCTGCTCACGGCGAGCCGGCGCAGGACGTGGAGCTCACGGCGACGGTGACCGTGGGGGAGGCGACGGCGGAGCGGACGTTCTCCGCGCGCGTCCCGGCACTGCCCGCCGAGGAGGACTTCGAGGGCTACCTGTTCTCGTACTTCGTCGGCGAGGGGTACGCCGACGGCGAGCAGGTCTACTTCGGGCTGTCCGAGGGCAACGACCCGCTGAACTACCGGGACCTCAACGACAACGAGCCGGTCCTGACGTCCGAGCTCGGTGAGGAAGGTCTGCGCGACCCGTTCATCATCCGGTCCCCGGAGGGCGACAAGTTCTACCAGATCGCGACCGACCTGCGGATCTACGACGGCAACGGCTGGGACGCCGCACAGCGGCAGGGCTCGCTGTCCATCATGGTGTGGGAGTCCACCGACCTGGTGACGTGGACCGACCAGCGGCTGGTGCAGGTCTCGCCCGAGACGGCCGGCAACACGTGGGCGCCCGAGGCGTTCTACGACGAGTCCATCGGCGCGTACGTGGTGTTCTGGGCTTCGAAGCTCTACGCCGAGGACGACCCGGACCACACCGGCAGCTCCTACAACCGGATGATGTACGCCACCACGCGCGACTTCGTGACCTTCACCGAGCCGCAGGTGTGGATCGACCCGGGCTACTCCGTCATCGACTCCACCGTCACGCTGCACGACGGCGAGTACTACCGGTTCACCAAGGACGAGCGGAACAACACCTCGTCCACCCCGTGCTCGAAGTTCATCACCGCGGAGAAGTCCACAGAGCTCCGCTCGACCGACTACGAGTTCATCACCGACTGCCTCGGCAAGGCGAACTCCGTCTCGGACGGCATCAGCCAGGGTGAGGGCCCGACCATCTTCGCGTCGAACACCGAGGAGAAGTGGTACCTGTTCATCGACGAGTTCGGCGGCCGCGGCTACGTGCCGTTCGAGACCACCGACCTCGAGGCTGACGAGTGGGTCATGTCCACCGACTACGAGATGCCGTCCAGGCCGCGGCACGGCACCGTGCTGCCGGTCACCCAGGCCGAGCACGACCGGCTGCTGCGCACCTACCAGCCCGACGCGTTCGTCGAGTCCGTCGACGACGTGGCGGTGACCGTGCAGGTGGGCGACGCCCCGGTGCTGCCGGACGAGGTGCCGGTCACCTTCGCCGACGGGACCGCGGGCACGACGCCGGTCACCTGGGAGGACGTCGAGCCGGCTGCCTACGCGCAGGCGGGGACGTTCGAGGTCGCTGGTGCCCTGGGACAGGGTGCCTCGCTCCCGGCCCGGGCGGTGGTGACGGTCACCACCGACCCGGTACCGGTCGAGGCGCTCTCGGTGACACCGGAGAGCCTGGAGCTCGCGGTCGGCGGGGAGCGGTCGCTGACGGCGACCGTGACACCGGCCAACGCCAGCGGGCGCGAGGTCGCCTGGTCGGTCGCCGACGAGGCGGTCGCCACGGTCAGCGCGGACGGCGTCGTGACGGGCGTCGCCGAGGGCGCCACGACGGCGACGGCGACGACGGCGGACGACTCGTTCGCCGTCGACGTGCCCGTCACCGTGACGACGGAGATCCCCGGCCTGGTGGTCCGCTACCCGCTCGACGAGTCCGAGGGGACGACGGCGGCCAACACCGCGCCGGACAGCGCGTTCGGCGACGCGACGCTCGAGAACGGCGCGTCGTTCACCGGGCAGGGCGTGGCGCTGGACGGTGCCGACGACTTCGTGGACCTGCCGGACGACGTGCTGGCCGGCGTGCACGACGTCACGGTGGCGCTGGACGTACGGATCGACGAGGCCCAGCCGACGCCCTACTTCGTGTACGGCCTGGGCAACACCAGCGGGTCGGCCGGTGACGGCTACCTGTTCAGCACCGGCAACGCCTACCGGACGTCGATCGCGACCGGGAACTGGAGCACCGAGCAGACCGTCACGAAGGGGTCGAACCTCGCCCGCGGCGTGTGGAAGCACCTGGCGTACACGCTCGAAGGGGACACGGCCGTGCTCTACGAGGACGGTGTCGAGGTCGCCCGGCAGGCCGGCGTGACGATCGACCCGGCCGACATCGGTGACGGGCGGACCGCCGCCAACTACCTCGGGAGGTCGCTCTACTCCGGTGACCGCTACCTGGCCGGTGACGTCGCGGACTTCCGGCTCTACGACCGGGCGCTGGACCCGGACGAGGTCGCCTCGATCGGCGTCGACCACACGGGGGTCACGGGCGCGACGCTCGACGAGCTGAAGGTGGACGCGATCGTCGACGACGCCGGCAGCACCGTCACGCTGCCCGTCGAGCCGGGCACGGACGTCACCGCCCTCGCCCCGACGCTCGAGGTCTCCGCCGCCGCGGAGGTGACGCCGTCGAACGGGTCGGTCCAGGACTTCACGGACCCGGTGGTGTACACAGTGACCGGCCCCGAGGGGGCGGAGCGCACGTGGACCGTGCGGGCGGTCGAGATGCGCAGCCCCGTGCTGCCGGGGCTCTACGCGGACCCGAACATCGCCCAGTTCGGCGACACGTTCTACCTCTACGCGACCTCGGACGGCTACCCCGGCTGGGGAGGGAAGGAGTTCTACGTCTGGAAGTCCGCCGACCTGGTGGACTGGGAGCGGTCGGACGAGCCGTTCCTCACCCTGGACGGCGAGGACGGCGACGTCCCGTGGGCCACGGGCAACGCCTGGGCTCCGACCATCACCGAGCGCGACGGGAAGTACTACTTCTACTTCTCCGGCCACAACCCGACCTACGACCGCAAGACCATCGGCGTGGCCGTGGCCGACGACCCCGAGGGGCCGTTCACCGCGCAGCCGGAGGCGATGATCACCAACGCGGAGGACGTCAAGTCCGGTCAGGCGATCGACCCGGCCGCCTTCGAGGACCCGGAGACCGGCAAGCGCTGGCTGCTGTGGGGCAACGGCGGGCCGGCCGACGGCCCGGTGATGGCCGAGCTGAACGACGACATGGTCTCGATCGACGAGTCCACGCTGCAGCGGATCGAGGGGCTCCAGGACTTCCGCGAGGGTCTGTTCGTCAACCACCGCGACGGCATGTATCACCTGACCTACTCGATCGACGACACCGGCTCGGAGAACTACCGGGTCGGGTACGCCACGGCGGACAGCATGACCGGTCCATGGACCTACCGGGGCGTGATCCTGTCCAAGGACACCTCGCAGGGACTCCTCGGCACCGGGCACAGCTCGATCCTCAACGTGGACGGGACCGACGACTGGTACATCGCCTACCACCGGTTCGCCGTCCCCGGCGGCGACGGCACCCACCGGGAGACCACGATCGACCGGTTGACGTTCGACGAGGACGGGTTGATGCAGCCCGTGGTGCCGACGTTGACCAGCGTCGCACCGGTCGAGGTCGCCCCGGAGCACCCGGCGTGGGACGCCTCGGTGGTGTACACCGCGGGTGACCGGGTGATGCACGAGGGTGCGGTCTTCGAGGCGACCTGGTGGACGCGGGACCAGGAGCCGGGGTCGTCGCCGTGGGGGTCGTGGCAGGAGATCGCCGAGACCTCGGACGGGACGGCCGTGTGGACGGAGTCGAGGATCTTCGTGGCGGGTGATGTGGTGTCCCACGAGGGGGAGAGGTACGAGGCGCGGTGGTGGACGCGGAACCAGGAGCCCGGCGCCTCGGCGTGGGGTCCGTGGGAGCTGACCACCGGCTGACGCGCTCTGACCCCTGAAGCGCCGCCCGTGCCGCTGTGGGTATGAAGTCTCCGGATCTCGAGGCGAGATCTTCGGAGATCTCATACCCACAGCGGCATGGGCGGCGCGGTGTGCTTGCCGGAGGGCAGGAGGCGCTCGCGCGTCCCTCGGGAACGCCTGCCGCGCTGCAGGTTCGTTTCTGTTCGTTCCAGCGAGCGACGTGCTCGACCGGTTGAGAACCGTCGACTGCCTCAGTAGCGTCGCGTCCGATGTTGACGTGAACATCGGCATCGACGCCAGCTGCTCCCGGGCAGCGCGAACGAACGGAGAGACGATGAGGTCTCGTCACGCATGGACCGTGTCGGCGGTCGCCGCACTGGCCCTGTCGGCCGCCGGTGCGCCGGCGGCACAGGCCGCCGACGGGGTGCCGACGACGGACGATCCGCCCACGTACACGCAGTACGGGGCGATCGCCGACCCTGGCGCCGCCGACCCCGACTACTTCCAGCCGCACTGGTACGACACGGACGGTCGCCACGTCCAGGCCCACGGCGGTCAGGTCGTCACGACCGAGGAGGACGGGCAGACCGTCTACTACTGGTACGGCGAGGACCGGAGCAACGGCTACTGGGGCAGCCCGGGCGTCGCGGTGTACCGCTCCACCGACACCCTGAGCTGGACGAACGAGGGCACGGCGCTGCGCAGCGTGACGACGAAGGACGAGCTCGAGAGCCGGTACTTCGACGACCTGTACGACACCGTGGCCGACGATGGGACGGTCGACACCGCGCGCGTCGACGACCTGAACTACTACCTGAACTCCGCGCAGGCGTCGGACTACACGGCGATCTTCGAGCGGCCGAAGGTCCTGTACAACGAGGCCAACGACAACTGGGTGATGTGGTGGCACGCCGACGGGCAGACCAGCCCGGGTGGCAGCACCTACGCGCGGTCGATGGCCGCCGTCGCCGTCTCGGACAGCCCCACCGGTCCGTTCCGCCTCACCGGGTCCTTCCGCCTCTACAACCGCGCCGACCACCAGGCGTGCACGGACTCCGCGGTGCCCGGTCAGGCGCGGGACATGACCGTCTTCCAGGAGGACGACGGCTCGGCCTACATCGTCTACTCCTCGGAGGAGAACCACTCGCTCTACGTCGCGCGGCTGAACGCGGACTACACGAACGTCGAGCACACCACCACCGACGACCCGATCGGGATCCAGTACGCGGAGGACGGGCAGTACCCGTACCTCTTCGCCGACGGCTCGGCCGACGCGCCCGTGCGTGGCGAGGACTTCCAGATCGTCAAGGAGTGCGGTCACCTCGAGGCGCCGGCGATGTTCACGCACGGTGGGAGGTACTACGTGATCGCGTCCGGGGCGACCGGCTGGGCGCCGAACTCGCAGACCTACTACTCGACCGACGACCTCCTGGGCACGTGGGTGCGAGGTGTCGATGCCGACGACCCGGCCGAGGACATCCGCTACGACGCGATCCCGGAGGGCGGGGACGGGCGGCTGTCGATCGGGGACGTCCGCGGCACCACCTTCGGGTCACAGTCGACCGACGTCCTCACCCTCGGCACGGGCCAGCACGTCTACCTCGGCGACCGGTGGAACGCCGGTGCGGCGGACTCCACCTACGTCTGGTTGCCGATCACCGTCGGGGAGGGCGGCCGCCTCGAGATGCGCAACCCCGCCGACGAGGACCTCGCCGCGTGGGAGACCGGCTGGGACGCCGGCTACTGGGACGACAAGGGCGTCGGCGAGGAGATCTGGACCGTCGTCGACGACGGGCTGCCCGAGACGGTCCGGCGTGGCACGGACCCGGAGGCAGCCCTCCCGACGACGGTCTCCGTCCAGGTGGGGGAGGCGACCTCGGACGTCGCGGTCGAGTGGGACGCTCCCGACCTCGACCGGCTCGGTCGCCAGACGGTCGTCGGCAACCTGGCCGCTGCCGACGGCTTCGGGCCCGGTCGACGGATCACCCGCGAGATCCAGGTATGGGACGAGGGTCTGGTGAACCTGGCCCGTGACGCGACGGCTTCGGCGTCCAGCCGCGACGACCTCGTCGCGACGGTCGTCGACGGGGACACCCGCTCCAAGGGCTGGGACGACTGGTCGGGGGACGGCTACCCCCTCGACAGCCGGCTCGAGCTGACCTGGGACGCGCCGCAGCAGCCGTCCGAGGTCGTGCTGCACACCTACGCCGACGGGGCGGGGGCGACCTGGCCCAGCTCGGTCGCCCTCCAGTACCAGGACGCGACGGGAGACTGGGTCGACGCCGGGGTGAGCGCTGCCGTCGTCCAGGACCCGGCCGCCGGTGCGCCGGTCGTGGAGCTCGACGCCACGTCGGTCCCGGCGACGCGGGGGCTGCGGGTTCTCCTGCACACGGACACCGACACCTGGCAGTCCGTGTCCGAGCTCGAGGTCTGGGGAGAGCCGGGGCGTCCGGACGTGTGCGGCGCCACCGGGGCGACGCTCACCGCGTCGTTCCACCAGACGCGGTACGAGGAGATGCCGCCGCAGCACGCCTGCGACGACGACGTCGCCACCGCCTGGTCGACCTGGGACGGCGACACGGTGCACGAGTCCGCCTCGCTCACGGTGGCGTCGGACAGCCCGTTCGAGGCCGACCGGGTCGAGCTGACCAACGTCGAGGGAACCGTGACGGGAGTCAGTGTCGACCGTCTCGCCGCCGACGGCAGCTGGCAGCCCACGACCGCGCAGGACGTGGCGCCGGAGGCGAACGGCGCGCTCACCGCGGTCGACTTCGACGCCGTCACCACTGCCGCGCTGCGCCTGACCTTCACGACCCCGGGCTCGTTCCTGAAGATCACCGAGCTGACGGTGCCTTCGCCCGGACCAATCGACCTGTGCACGCTCGGCGGTACGGAGGCCAGCGCGTCGTTCCACCAGACGCGCTACGACGAGATGCCGGCGGGGCACGCGTGCGACGGCGACGACGGCACCGCGTGGTCGACGTGGGACGGGGACACGCACCACGACGAGGCGACCTTCGAGGTCACCACCGAGACGGCCTTCGTCGTGGACGAGGTGTCGTGGACGAACACCGAGGGCACCGTCACGGCGGCCGACGTCCTGGTCCGCGAGGCTGACGGGAGCTGGCACGAGGTCGCCACCGACGTCACGCCGGCGGCGAACGGGGAGTCCACCACGGTGCCGTTCGACCCCGTGAGCGTGACGGGGGTGCGCCTGGTCCTCTCGACGCCGGGCTCGTACCTGAAGGTCCGGGAGGTCACGGTCCTGGGCGAGGTGGCGGCAACGCCGGAGCTCTCGGTCTGGGACGCCGGCACGGCGTACAGCGCAGGGGACCGGGTCGCCTTCCACGCTGCGGCCTTCGAGGCGACCTGGTGGACGCAGAACCACGAGCCGGGGTCGTCGCCGTGGGGGTCGTGGCAGGAGGTCGCCGAGACCTCGGACGGCACGGCGGTGTGGACGGCGTCGCGGATCTTCGTCGCGGGTGACGTGGTCTCCCACGAGGGGGAGAGGTACGAGGCGCGGTGGTGGACGCGGAACCAGGAGCCCGGTGGGTCGAAGCACGGCCCGTGGGTGTCCGTGACGTCCTGACCCCCGCCGAGCAGGAGGTTGTGCCCGCTATCCGCCGGGGATACGGGCCCAACCTCCTGCTCGGCAGTGGCTAGGAGCGAGTGACGACGCGCAGCCCGCCGCTCCAGCCCGGTCCGGTGCGGACCTGGTCGGTGGTGAGACGTCCGGTGGTGGCGAACTCTGCCCACGCCGCCCGCAGCTCGCGGCCCGCCTCCACGAGGTGGGCTGCGCCGTCCGGCCCGATCACCGGGGCCTCTGCCCACCGTTCCGTGCTCGGGAAGAGCAGTCCGAGCTCGACGGCGTGCGTCGCCCCGAGCGGGTTACCGACGGGTCGGGCAGAGAGCTCGGCGCAGACGACGGCGGCCCCCGCGTCGGCCATGTCCGTCGCGAAGGCCCGGGCGCCCCGGCGGAACAGGGCGTCGGTCACCCGGCGGGACACGAGCCGGAACAGCGCCGGGCCGAACAGCGGCTTGGCCCGCAGGGCACGTCCCTTCGGGTCGAGCTGGACGAACGCGGCCCCGTCCTGGGCCATCCACGTCACCAACAGCTCCGTCCCGGGTGCCCGACGGCGCCAGGTGGCCCGGAACTGGTCCTCCGGAGGCAGCGGTGCCCGTCCGTACTCGGGGGCGAACGGCATGCCGGAGCGGTCGTTCATGCCGGCGACGGCGGCGGCGGCGCGGCCCTGGGCGTCGAGGACCTCCTCGACGGCACCGGTCGGGTCCAGGTCGCCGACGGTGTCGGCCATCCGCTCGTGGACCTCGGTCCGGCCGCCGCGGATCCCGAACGGTGCCGACTGGAGGATCGCCCGCTTCACGAGCCCTTCAGCGCCGTCCGCCCCGAGCACGTGGGCGACCAGGTCGGCTCCCGCGGACTGGCCGAGCACCGTCACCCGCTCGGGGTCGCCGCCGAACGCCTCGACGTGCCGCTGGACCCAGCGCAGCGCCTCGACGAGGTCGAGCAGCCCGAGGTTCGCCGACCGGCCGCCGGGCCGGCCGCCGGGCCGGCCGCCGGGCCGGCCACCGGGCCGGCCACCGGGCCGGCCACCGCGGCCCGGCGCGGGCGACCCGAAGAACCCCAGCGCCCCGAGCCGGTACGTGACGTTCACGACGACCATGCCGTGCTCGCGGCACAGCGTGGTGGGGTCGTACCCCGGCAGGTCGCCCGCGCCGGAGACGTAGGCGCCGCCGTGCACCCAGACGAGCACGGGCGCCGCAGCGGTGAGGTCGGTCGGTCGGGTGATGCTCAGGCGCAGGCAGTCCTCGGTGAACGTCGCGCCGGTCAGCTGCGGCCCGTAGACCTCGTCGGCGGCGCTGGGCGGCTGCGGGCAGGCGAGCAGCGTGCGCTGGAGCACTGCGGACTCGCCCGGATCGGGATCCACGGCCTCGGGGGCGGCGAAGCGTCCTGCCCGGGCGTACCGGATGTTGCGGACCCGGACGACGCCGTCGTGACGCAGGGCGGCGAAGGATCCCAGCGGTGTGTCGAGAGCGATGGCTTCGCCGGCCGGGCCGGCGTCCTGCTGGGTGGTGGAGCTCGGGGTCATGGCGTCCTCCTCGACGGCGTGCGACCACGATAGCGAACCGACCGGCCGGTATGCGCGAGTCGGCGTCCTCCCTGGTCACGATCGGCTCCCGATGTCTCCGGAGCGTTGACTTCCCGAGCGTAGACCTGTTGATATATGGAGCCATCACCATATTTCGGAGGAATACGTGACTCAGCAGGAAGCTCCCTCGAGGCCTCGCTACCGCGGTCGGCACCTGCCGATGGTGGCCGTGGTCGTCGCGGCCTTCATCGCCACCGCCCTGGCCTACAGCGGAATGGTCCTGTTCGGCCTCGAGGTCGCGAACATGGAGCCGCTCGAGGCCTACGCGCTCGCGGGCTTCCTCGAGGTGAGCCTGATCGCGGTCGCCCTCATGGCGCGCAACGCCGCCCTCGAGGGCCGCCCGTACGGGGTCCTGCTGACGCTGACCTGGATCCTGTCGGGGACCTCCGGCGTGTTCGCCGCCCTGCACGAGGTCGCCGTCCCCACGGCCAGCACCCCGTACATGGTGGTCTTCCGGTTCGTGCCGCCGCTCGTGGCGGCCATGATGTGGCACCTGGCACTGGTCGGCGAGCGTCATCTCGTCACGGGCCACACGCTCGACGAGCGTCGGCGCGAGCACCGGGTGCACCAGTACGTCACGGCCCTGGAGATGTGGCGCGACGCGCGCCTGGACAGCTCCGGCAGCCGACGCAGCACGAAGAAGATCCGCGCGGCGCACGAGCGGCAGCGCGCGGCCCGTGACCGCGCCCTCAAGCTGCTGACCGTGGAGGACTTCGAGCGCCGGATGCAGGTGTGGGTCGAGCGCCTGGAGGCCGCGGAGCGTCACGGCAGCCGGCTGGACACCATCGGAGCGAGCTCGGCGAAGCGCGGTACCGCCCGTGGGACGTTCGCCGTCGAGGACCTGGTGGCGGTCGCTGCCGACCGCCGCGAGGAGCCGGCCACCGCCGAGCCCGTCGTCGCCGCAGCCCCGGTCGCTGCCGAGCCCGTCCTCGAGCCGGTCGCCAGCGAGCCGGTCGCCAGCGAGCCCGACGTCGCGCAGACCGACGTCGCGCAATCCGTACCCGAGGAGGTCGCCACCGAGCCCGGTGCTGCGGAGGGTACGGAGCCGTTCGCCGAGGAGTTCGGCGCTGCGCTGGGTGGCGAGCCTGCGGGCACCGCCCCCGCGGACGAGGCGCCCGAGGGGCCGGCCGACGAGGCCCTCAGCGAGGCTCCGCAGCCGACGGAGCCGCTCCCGGAGACGGGGCACACCCGACGGGTCGAGGCCTTCGGGCTGAGCCGCCACGGCGACCAGACGGCCACCGGGGCGACGCCGCGGGTGCCGACCTGGTCGAACCTGCACGGGACCTCGGAGATCCCGGTCGTCACCGCGAGCGCTCAGGCCGACCGCCTGGACGCGTCGGGCGACCGGCCGGGGGAGACCGCGGTCGAGGGCGCGGGCGACGAGCCCACCTCCGGCCGCGACCAGCGCATCCTCGAGCTGGCACGCCAGGGGAAGAACCAGCGCGAGATCGCCGACGAGGTGCAGGCCTCCCGGTCGACCGTGAGCCGGGTGCTGCGTCGCTACGAGGACCAGAAGCCCGGCTCGGAGCAGGCAGGCGACGAGCTGGCGCTCGCCCCGGCCTGACCGTCGCCCGGACGACGGACCCGGGTCCGGACCGGCGGCCGCCGGCCCGGACCCGAGGGGTCCGTTCGTCGGCAGCTCAGAGGCGCGCGAACGTCCCGGCGAAGGCCGTCCACGACTCCGGTGCCAGCCGGACGGTCGTCGTACCGCCGCCGGTGGCCAGGACGGCGTCGGCGACGTCGACGGCCGACCAGCACGCCTCGGCGACCTTCGCCGCGTGCTCGGGGCCGTGGACGGCGCTCTCGTGGTCGGCGACCATCCGGTGGCCCTCGGCCAGGGACAGGGACGCCCCGACGTGGGCCAGGTCCACCTCGACGACGTGGTCCGACCGGTTGGTCAGGAACAGTCCCAGCGAGCCGTCGTCGTCCACGGTCGCCGCGGCCGTGACCGTCGGCGCCGTGCCGTGGCGCTCGGTCTCGTAGGACGCCGCCTCCACGCGGACGTCGAGCGCCGTGCCCCGGGCGAGCCGCGCCGTCGTCGCGAACGGGTGGAAGGTGGGCTGGCGCCAGGCCTCCCCGCCCGGCTCGGTCATGATCGGCGCGATGACGTTGACGAGCTGTGCCAGGGCGGCGACCGGGACGCGGTCGGCGTGGTTGAGCAGCGTCACGAGCAGGTCGCCGACGACGACCGCGTCGAGGCCGGAGTAGACGTCCTCGATGATCCGCGGGGCGTCCCGCTGGATCGGCAGGTTGGACTCGCCGGGGAAGCGCGTCTCGAGGTACCAGACGTTCCACTCGTCGAACGAGATGGTGATCTTCTTGTCCGACCGGCGCTCGGCGCCCACGGCGTCGGCCGAGGCGACCACGCGGTCGATGAACCGGTCCATCGCGGTGCCCGAGGCGAGGAACGAGGCCCGGTCGCCGTCGTGCTCCTCGTAGTAGGCGTGCATGGAGATGTGGTCCACCAGGTCGTACGTGTACGACAGGACGGTGCGCTCCCACGCGCCGAAGGTCTCCATCTGCATGGACGAGGAGCCGCACACGACGAGCTCGATCGACGGGTCGACGAGCTTCATGGCCTTGCCGGCCTCGGCGGCGAGCTTGCCGTACTCGTGGGCGTCCTTGTGGCCGATCTGCCACGGGCCGTCCATCTCGTTGCCCAGGCACCAGAGCCGCACCCCGTAGGGCTCGGTCCGGCCGTTCGCGATGCGCAGGTCGGCCCAGCGGGTGCCGGCCTCGCCGTTGCAGTACTCGACCAGCGCGGCCGCGGCGTCGACCCCGCGGGTGCCGAGGTTGACCGCCATCATCGGCTCGATGCCCTCGCGCTCTGCCCACTGCAGGAACTCGTCCGTGCCCACGAGGTTGGGCTCGACGGTCCGCCAGGCCAGGTCGAGGAACGGCTTGCGGTCCTCGACGGGGCCGACGGCGTCCTCCCAGACGTAGTTCGACACGAAGTTGCCGCCGGGGTAGCGGACCATCGGCACGCCGAGCTCGTGGACCAGGTCGGCCACGTCGCGACGGAAACCGTGCTCGTCGGCCTGTGCGTGGCCGGGTTCGTAGATGCCGGTGTAGACGGCGCGGCCGAGGTGCTCGACGAAGGAGCCGAACAGGCGCCGGTCGACGGTCCCTCGACGGAAGTCGGGGTGCAGGGTGATGCGGGCGTCAGCCATGGTTCTCGGTGTTCCTCTGTGAACGGGGTGCGGGTGTGCCGCCAATGGTTACAACGATGTAGAGTGAACCACGACAGTGCTGTCCGGCACCAGCGGAGATTCCGTGGCCTACGCTAGGGCGCGTTGAGCAGGAGGAATGTCACGTGGCAGTGACCATGCACGACGTCGCGCACCGCGCTGGCGTCTCCATCAAGACCGTGTCGAACGTCGTGAACGACTACCCGCACGTGCGCGCCGAGACGCGCCGACGCGTGCAGGAGGCGATCGACTCCCTCGGGTACCGCCTCAACACGACGGCGCGCAACCTGCGCCAGGGGCGGACCGGGATGATCGGCCTGGCGCTGCCGGAGCTCTCGCTGCCGTACTTCGCCGAGCTGGCCGACTCGGTCATGCGTGCCGCTGAGGAGCGGGGGGTCGTCGTCCTCCTCGAGCAGACGGGCGCCCAGCGTGAGCGGGAGCTGCAGGCGCTCGACTCGGCGCAGCGACGGCTGACCGACGGGCTGCTGTTCTCCCCGCTGGCCCTCGAGCCGGAGGAGACCGAGCGTCTGGAGGTTGACTACCCGATGGTCCTGCTGGGCGAGCGGATGTTCGGCCCGGTCGACCACGTGACCATGGCGAACGTCGAGGCCTCCCGGGCGGCGACGCTGCACCTGGTCGAACGCGGGTGCCGCCGGATCGCCGTCATCGGCGCCCATCCGGGCGAGACGATGGGGTCCGCCCGTCTTCGCTTCGACGGGTACCGCCAGGCGCTGGCCGAGGCCGGGCTGCCGTTCGACCCGGACCTCGTGGCCGACGCCGGTCTCTGGCACCGCTCCACCGGGGCGGCGGCCATGTCGCGACTGCTGGACGCCGGGACGGCGTTCGACGGGGTGTTCGGCATGAACGACGCCCTGGCCCTGGGCGCCCTGCACGTGCTGCACTCCCGTGGTGTCTCGGTGCCGCGGGACGTCGCGGTCATGGGCTTCGACGACATCGACGACGCCCGCTACTCGGAGCCGTTGCTGAGCTCCGTCGCGCCGGGGCGCGAGCAGATCGCCCGCACGGCCGTGGACATGCTGCTGGAGCGGATCGAGGGGTCGACGGTGGAGCCGCGCCGCGTGGTTGCCTCGTTCGAGATCGTCGCCCGGGAGTCCTGCCTGCTGGGACGAACCGTGCACTGAACGTCCCGCCGCCAGTGGTCGGTGACGAACCGGTCACGATGCGGAGGCGGGGCTTGCCCAGCGATATACAACGGTGTAAACATAGCCCTACTCCGATGTGCAACGTTGGAGAAGAGGGTGCCGGAGCGGGCATCCCTCGCTGGAGGCCAAGGCGGCCCCCGCGCACATCAAGGAGGAGTACACATGCGCATCTCACAACGCCGTGGAGCACAGGTCGCCGTGGCCGCGCTGGCGGCCGGAGCGCTGCTCACCGCCTGCTCGTCGGACGGTTCCGGCGAAGGCGGCGACGGAAGCACGGAGGCAGCGGGCGGCGACGCGACCTGCACCAACGAGGTCGTCAACCCGGACGCCACCCAGGTCTCCGTGTGGGCCTGGTACCCCGCGTTCGAGTCCGTGGTCGACCACTTCAACGAGACGCACGACGACGTCCAGGTCTGCTGGACGAACGCCGGCCAGGGTGCGGACGAGTACAACAAGTTCTCGACCACCATCGAGGCCGGTTCCGGCGCGCCGGACGTCATCATGCTCGAGTCGGAGATCCTGCCGACCTACACGATCCTGAACTCGCTCGCCGACCTGTCGGAGTTCGGCGCCAACGAGCTGGAGAGCCAGTTCACCACCGGCGCCTGGTCCGATGTCGTCAGCGGCGACTCGGTCTACGCCGTCCCCGTCGACGGCGGCCCGATGGGCATGCTGTACCGGGCCGACATCTTCGAGGAGTACGGCGTCGAGGCGCCGACGACGTGGGACGAGTTCGCCCAGGCGGGCCAGGACCTGCGTGACGCCGGCTACGAGGGGTACATCACCAACTACCCGACCAACGGCAACGCGATGAACTACGCGCTGTTCGCGCAGAACGGGTGGACGCCGTTCGAGTACGACGCCGCGAACCCGCAGGAGATCGGCATCGACGTCGCCACGCCGGAGGCGGAGCAGGTCCTGTCGTACTGGAAGGACCTGATCGACGAGGGCCTCGTGTCCACGGACGACGCGTTCACCTCGGACTACAACACCAGCCTCGTCGACGGCACCTACGCCGTCTACCTGGCGGCCGCGTGGGGCCCGGGCTACCTCCAGGGGCTGTCCGACGCCGACTCCGAGGCCGAGTGGAAGGCCGCGCCGCTGCCGCAGTGGGACACGAACGACCCCACCCAGGTCAACTGGGGCGGCTCCACCTTCGCGGTGACCGAGCAGGCGTCCGACAAGGAGGCCGCGTACACGGTGGCGTCCGAGCTGTTCGGCAACATGGACGCCTGGGAGCTCGGCATCGACGAGGCCGCGCTCTTCCCGCAGTGGAACGAGGCGCTCGAGTCCGACTTCTTCGTGAACAAGGAGTACGAGTTCTTCGGCGGGCAGCAGATCAACAAGGACGTGTTCCTCGAGGCCGCGAACGGCTACGAGGGCTTCTCCTTCAGCCCGTTCCAGGTCTACGCCTACGACCAGCAGACGCAGGCGCTGTTCGACATGGTGGAGTCCGGTGGTGACGCCGCCACCACGCTGCAGACCATCCAGGACGCTCTCGTGTCCTACGCCCAGCAGCAGGGCTTCACCGTCAAGTGACCGACGGGTCGCCGGCCCGGGTCACCGGGCCGGCGACCCCTCCGTCCGGTCAGGATCGCGCAGGGAGTAGACCATGACAACGTCGTCGGCAGCAGTCGACCGAGGCACCGGACCCGCCACCGCGGGCGGGCGGGGCACAAGACCCCGCCGGACGGCCTCGACCAGCACCATCGACAGCAAGCGGCAGTGGTGGGGATGGCTCTTCGTCGCCCCGTTCACCGTCGTGTTCCTGCTGTTCCTCATCATCCCGCTCGGCTATGCGTTCTGGATGAGCCTGCACAACAAGGGGCTCGCGACCGGCGGCGAGTCCGTCTTCGTCGGCGCCGACAACTACGTGCGGGCGTTCACCGACCCCGTCTTCCTCGAGGGCTTGCTGCGGGTCGCCAAGTTCGTGGCCGTCATGGTCCCGATCCAGATCGGCCTGGCGCTGCTGTGCGCCCTGGTGCTGGACACCCTGGCGACCCGGTTGTCCAAGGCGTCGCGGCTGCTCATCTTCGTGCCGTACGCGGTCCCCGCGGTCATCGGCGCCCTGATGTGGGGCTTCCTCTACAGCCCGCGGTTCGGCCCGGCCACCGACCTCTTCGGACTCTTCGGCATGACCGCGCCGAACTTCCTCAGCTCGTCGATGATCTTCACCTCCCTGGTCAACATCGTGACCTGGCAGTGGGTGGGCTACTACATGATCATCATCTACGCGGCGCTGCGGACGATCGACCCGTCGATCTACGAGGCCGCGCGCATCGACGGGGCGAACGGTCTCCAGACGGCGGTGCGCATCAAGGTGCCGATGGTGTCGTCGTCCATGGTCATGGTCGTCGTCTTCTCGCTCATCGGCACGCTGCAGTTCTTCACCGAACCGACGGTGCTGCGGTCCGTGGCGCAGGGTGCGATCCCCTCGGACTACACGCCGAACATGTACGCCTACTCCCTGGCGTTCTCCTACAGCCAGTTCAACTACGCGTCCACGATCGCGTTCGCACTCGGCATCTTCGTGTTCATCGGGTCGTACATCTTCCTGTACCTGACCCGCAAGCAGAGTGGACTCAAGTGATGACTACGGACACCTCCACCAGCCCGGCCCCGACGAAGCGTGACCGCCGCCCTGGCACGGGTGCGAACGGCGGCCGCCGGATCGGCTCGCACGCCTTCCTGGTGCTCATGGCCCTCTACTTCCTCGTCCCCCTGTGGTTCCTCGTGGTCGGGTCCACCAAGACGAACAGCGGTCTGTTCGTCGGTTCCGGCGGGGCGCTGTGGTTCAACGACAACTTCTCCCTCGTCGAGAACATCCGGGGGCTCTTCGAGCACCAGGGCGGCATCTACTGGATCTGGCTGCGCAACTCCTTCATCTACGCGCTCGCCGGCGGCGTCGGTGCCACCGTGCTCGCGATCTTCGCCGGGTACGGTCTCGCGAAGTACCACTTCAGGGGGCGCACCGCATACTTCACCGTGCTGCTCGGGTCCGTCATGGTCCCGCTGACGGCGCTGACGATCCCGACCTTCGTGCTGCTGAGCGACATCGGCCTCATCAACACGATGTGGGCCGTCATCCTGCCGTCGCTGCTCAGTCCCATCGGGGTCTACCTCGTGCGGGTGTACTCCCAGGACGCGATCCCCAGCGAGATGCTCGACGCCGGGCGCGTCGACGGAGCCGGCGAGCTGCGGCTCTTCTTCCAGGTGGCCCTGCCGCTGCTGCGGCCGGCGATCGTCACGGTGCTGCTGCTGACCACGGTGTTCAGCTGGAACAACTTCTTCCTGCCGCTCGCCGTGCTGCGCGACACCGACCTGCTGCCCGTCACGGTCGGCCTCAACCAGTGGCAGGCCCTCTCGAACGCCAGCGCCGGCGGCGAGCAGGTCTGGAACCTCATCGTCACCGGTGCACTGGTCTCGATCATCCCGCTGATCGCCGCCTTCCTCGGCCTGCAGAAGTACTGGCAGGGCGGGCTCTCTCTCGGGTCGGTCAAGTAGACCGCTCCCTCCCAGCTCCCGGTGGGCACCGGCACGGTGCACACCGGGCTCCATCGTCGACCCCGCCATCCACCCCTCCACGGGAGGTCTCATGCTGCCCGCCACCGTCACCGTCGACCCGGCTTTCGTCGTCGGGCCCGTGCGTCGTCGTACCTTCGGCTCGTTCGTCGAGCACCTGGGTCGGTGCGTCTATACCGGTATCCATGACCCTGGTCATCCCACCGCTGATGCCGACGGGTTCCGCGGTGACGTCGTCGAGCTCGCCCGTGAGCTCGGGGTCTCGACGGTGCGGTACCCGGGTGGGAACTTCGTGTCCGGCTACCGGTGGGAGGACGGCATCGGACCGGTCGCGCAGCGGCCGCGGCGCCTGGACCTGGCGTGGCACTCCACGGAGCCGAACCTGGTGGGTGTCGACGAGTTCATGCGGTGGGCGCGCCGCACGGGCGTGGAGCCCATGATGGCGGTCAACCTCGGCACGCGGGGCGTGCAGGAGGCCCTCGACCTGCTCGAGTACTGCAACGTGCCCGGCGGGACGAAGTGGAGCGACCTTCGGCGGGCGAACGGTGCCCAGGACCCGTACCGCGTCAAGATGTGGTGCCTGGGCAACGAGATGGACGGGCCGTGGCAGATCGGGGCGAAGAGCGCCCACGAGTACGGCCGCCTGGCCACGGAGGCCGCGCGGGCGATGCGGATGATCGACCCGGACCTCGAGCTGGTGGTGTGCGGGTCGTCCAACTCGGGCATGCCGACCTTCGGCGCCTGGGAGCACACGGTCCTGACCGAGGCGTACGAGCACGTCGACCACGTCTCGGCGCACGCCTACTACTACGAGACCGACGGCGACCTGGCCTCGTTCCTCGCCTCCGCGGTCGACATGGACCACTTCATCGACTCCGTGGCCGCCACCGCCGACGCCGTGCGGGCCGCGGGCAAGCACAGCACGTCCATCAACATCTCGTTCGACGAGTGGAACGTCTGGTACCAGAAGCGTGCCGAGTCCCGCCCACCGTCGGGCGACGACTGGCCCATCGCGCCCGTGCTGCTCGAGGACCGCTACAACGTGGCCGACGCCGTCGTGGTCGGCAACCTGCTCATCAGCCTGCTGCGCCACACCGACCGGGTGCACGCCGCCTCCCAGGCCCAGCTCGTCAACGTCATCGCCCCGATCATGACCGAACCGGGTGGCCGGAGCTGGAAGCAGACCATCTTCCACCCGTTCGCCCTCACCTCGCGGCACGCCGCCGGGGAGGTGCTGCGCCTGGCCATCGACTCACCCGTGACCGAGACCGCCCGCTTCGGCGAGGTCGACGTGCTCGACGCGGTGGCCACGCACGACGCCGCCACGGGCGAGGTCGTGATCTTCGCGACCAACCGCTCCGCCACGGACGACGTCGTCCTGGACATCGACCTGCGCGGCTTCCCCGGGCTCGTCGTGCGCGAAGCGCTGACCCTGTCCAACCCGGACCACACCTGGACCGCCACCGCCGACGACGACACCACCGTGGCGCCGCGGCCGAACACGACCGCCAAGATCGCCGACGGCCGGGCCCGCGCCGAGCTGCCGCCCGTGTCGTGGACGATGATCCGGCTGGGCAGCGCGTGACGGCGGACGACCCGGCACCCGCGCCCCCGACGGCGGAGCCGCGCCCCGTGGAGCGGCGGCGCCGGCGTCGGGGGCGCGTCGTGGTCGCCGTGCTGGGTGTGCTCGCGATCGGTGCCGGGGTCTCCCTCGGCGTCGTCCGTCCCTGGGAGGGGTCGAGCGAACCGGTGGCGCTCGCCCTGGACGGCGACCTGTCCACGCACGACCCCGCCCTCGTCGTCGGCGACGACGGCGAACCCTGGTTCGTCTACTCGACGGGCGTGCCGAACAAGGCGCTCGGTGCCCCGATGGTCCACCGGTCCGACGACGGCGGGGCCACCTGGGAGGAGGCCGGCCCGGCCTGGTCGAGCGACGAGGACCCGCAGTGGGTGCGCGACCCCGACGGAGTCGCGGGCGTCAAGCATTACTGGGCACCCGAGCTCGTCGAGCACGACGGCACCTGGTACCTCTACTACTCGGCGTCGACGTTCGGCTCGAACACCTCGGCCATCGGGCTGGCGACGTCGCCCACCCTCGACCCCGACGACCCGACGTACGGGTGGACCCACCAGGGCCCGGTGTGGCGGTCGCAGGCGGGGGAGTCGTCGTACAACGCGATCGACCCCGGCGTGGTCGAGGACGAGGACGGTGAGCCGTGGTTGTTCTTCGGGTCGTTCTGGGACGGCATCCACGCCGTCCCGCTCGAGTGGCCCTCGGGGACGCCCGTCGCCGGTGCCGACCCCGTGCTGGTGGCGAGCCGGGGCGACGGGGAGAACCAGATCGAGGCGCCGTACGTCGTCGAGCGCGACGGCTGGTACTACCTGTTCGTCTCCTGGGGGAAGTGCTGCTCGGGCGTGAGCTCCACGTACTCGATCCACGTGGGCAGGTCGCGCGACGTCACCGGGCCGTACCTCGACGCCGACGGGCAGGACATGGCCGACGGCGGCGGGACGCTCGTGCTGGGCTCGGACGGGCCGATGATCGGGCCGGGCGGGCAGTCCGTCTCGCAGGGACGCCTCGGGTACCACTTCTACGACGGCGACGCCGAGGGGCTGCACCGGCTGGCGATCCAGGAGCTGGGCTGGTCGCGCGGCTGGCCCGTCGCGACGACCGAGGTCCCCGCCTCGCCGGGGTAGACCCGGGCCGACCGGAGGGCTGACCCGCCGACGACCCATCGGCTAGGATCGACGCGTCGCGACTGGCGTACAGGTGGATCACCACCGGGGAGCGACGCGCTGTGCTGACGACGGGTCGGTCGCCTGGGCCCGGTCGGTAACGACAACCCGTGCAACCGCCGACACAGCAGGAGACGCCGCCATGAGCGCACCCGACCCCACGTTCAACGCCCCTCTGGCCGAGGTGGACCCGGAGATCGCCGCCGTCCTCGACGGCGAGCTGGCCCGCCAGCGCGACACCCTCGAGATGATCGCGTCGGAGAACTTCGTGCCGCGCGCCGTCCTGCAGGCCCAGGGCTCCGTCCTCACCAACAAGTACGCCGAGGGCTACCCCGGACGCCGCTACTACGGCGGCTGCGAGCAGGTCGACGTCGCGGAGAACCTGGCGATCGCCCGCGCCAAGGAGCTGTTCGGCGCCGAGTACGCGAACGTCCAGCCGCACTCGGGCGCCCAGGCCAACGCGGCCGTGCTGCACGCCCTGATCAACCCGGGCGACAAGATCCTCGGCCTCGAGCTGGCCCACGGCGGCCACCTGACGCACGGCATGAAGATCAACTTCTCGGGCAAGCTGTACGACGTCGCCGGCTACGGCGTGGACCCGGAGTCCCACCGCATCGAGATGGACGAGGTGCGCAAGCGCGCCCTCGAGCACCGCCCGGACGTGATCATCGCCGGCTGGTCCGCCTACCCGCGCCAGCTCGACTTCCCCGCGTTCCGAGAGATCGCGGACGAGGTCGGCGCCAAGCTCTGGGTGGACATGGCGCACTTCGCGGGCCTGGTGGCCGCCGGGCTGCACCCGTCCCCGGTGCCGCACGCCGACGTCGTCTCCTCGACCGTCCACAAGACGATCGGCGGCCCCCGCTCCGGCTTCATCCTGGCGAAGGAGGAGTACGCGAAGAAGCTGAACTCCGCGGTCTTCCCCGGCCAGCAGGGCGGTCCGCTCATGCACGTCATCGCCGGCAAGGCCGTGGCGTTCAAGCTGGCGGCGTCGGACGCCTTCAAGGAGCGCCAGGAGCGCACCCTGCGCGGTGCCCGGATCATCGCCGAGCGGCTGTCCCAGGCCGACGTCGCCGGCACCGGCGTCTCGGTGCTGACGGGGGGCACCGACGTCCACCTCACGCTGGTCGACCTGCGGAACTCGGCGATGGACGGCCAGCAGGCGGAGGACCTCCTGCACTCGGTCGGCATCACCGTCAACCGCAACGCCGTCCCGTTCGACCCGCGCCCGCCGCGCGTCACCTCCGGCCTGCGCATCGGTACCCCGGCGCTGGCCACCCGTGGCTTCGGCGACGAGGAGTTCACCGAGGTCGCGGACATCATCGCGGCCGCGCTGCGCGACGGCGAGGGCGCGGACACCGCGGCCCTGTCCGCCCGCGTCGAGAAGCTCACGGCCGACTTCCCGCTGTACCCGGAGCTGCAGCAGTGACCGCCCGCATGCTGCCGGGCAAGCCGGTCGCGGAGGCCGTGTTCGCCGACCTCGCGCCGCGGATCGAGGCGCTCGTCGCCGCCGGTCACCGGCCGGGGCTCGGCACGATCCTCGTCGGGGACGACTCGGCGAGCGCCGGCTACATCCGGATGAAGATGGACAAGGCGACCGAGCTCGGTTTCAGCTCGCCGCACATCCACCTGCCGCAGGAGGCCTCCCAGGCGGACGTCCTGGCGGCCGTCCGGGAGATGAACGACGCCGACGACGTCGACTCCGTGCTCATCCAGCACCCGACGCCGCCGCAGATCGACTTCGACGCGGCGCTGCTCGCGCTCGACCCCGACAAGGACGTCGACGCGCTGCACCCGGTGAACATGGGACGCCTCGCGCTCGGGATGCCGGGACCGGTGCCCGCGACGCCGGCGGGGATCGAGACGCTGCTGGCGCACTACGAGATCCCGGTGTCTGGGCGCGAGGTGTGCATCCTCGGGCGCGGCACCACGCTCGGCCGCCCGCTCGCGCTGCTGCTCTCGCAGAAGCGGCCGACGGCGAACGCGGCCGTCACCGTGGTCCACACCGGGGTGCCGGACTGGCCGGAGTACACCAGGCGGGCCGACATCGTCATCGCGGCCGCGGGCGTGCCGGGCATCCTGCGCCCGGAGCACCTCACGCCGGGCGTGACGGTCGTCGGCGGCGGCGTCCGCTACGAGGGGCGGCGGCTGCTGCCCGACGTGGACGAGTCCTGCGAGGAGGTCGCCGGCGCGATCACCCCGCGGATCGGCGGCGTCGGACCGACGACGATCGCCATGCTGTTCCGCAGCGCGGTGGAGGCGGCGGAGCGCTCGGTCGCCTGACCGCACCGGCGTCGGCCGTGCCGCACGGCCGACGCCGCCGCCCCGACCTTGCGATGATGACGGGATGACCGTGACACGCGAGGACCGCTGGACCGCTCACCCCGGCGAGCTGCTCCGGGTCGGGCAGGGCTTCCGCCTGGCCGACGTCGACCCGGACGCCACCCCGGGCTACGACGGTCGCAAGAAGCACGGCCGGTCCGACCTGCGCGCCGGGGCCGAGGAGCTGGCAGCCCTGCAGGAGCGCCTCTACGCCCAGAGCACCGTGAACGCGTCGACACCGGCCGTGCTGCTCGTCCTGCAGGCGATGGACTCCGCGGGCAAGGGCGGGATCGTCCGCCACGTCATCGGGGCCACGGACCCGCAGGGCATCCGGCTCAAGGCGTTCAAGAAGCCGACCGCCGAGGAGCTCGCGCACGACTTCCTGTGGCGGGTGGAGAAGGAGGTCCCCGAGGCAGGCTTCATCGGGGTGTTCGACCGCTCGCACTACGAGGACGTCCTCATCGGCGCCGTGCGCGAGCTCGCACCTCCGGGGGAGATCGAGAGGCGTTTCGGCGCGATCAACGACTTCGAGAAGCGGTTGAGCGATTCCGGGACGAGGGTCGTCAAGGTGATGCTCCACATCTCGTCCGAGGAGCAGAAGGCGCGTCTCATGGAGCGGCTCGAGCGGCCGGACAAGCACTGGAAGTACAACCCGGGCGACGTCGACGAGCGGCTGCTCTGGCCGCGCTACATGGAAGCGTTCCAGACGGTCCTGGACCGGACGTCGAGCGACCACGCACCGTGGCACGTGGTGCCGGCGAACTCGAAGTGGTACGCGCGGCTCGCGGTCCAGGCTCTGCTCGTGACCGCCCTGGAGGACATCGACCCCCGGTGGCCCGCGGTGACCACCTATGACCTGGCGGCCGAGAAGCGGCGGCTCGCGGCGACCTGAGCACCGATGAGTACGGCGGACCGCCGCCGTCGTACCTCCTGAGACCCCGACCCGCGGGGCCCAGGAGGGAGCGACATGGTCACCGTGAGACCGCACCTGTGGTTCGCCGACGACAACGCCCACGAGGCCGCCGACTTCTACGCCGAGCACGTCCCCGACTCACGCGTCGGCAAGGTCCTCAGAGCGCCCGAGGGTGTCCCCGGCGCCACGGCGGGTGAGCCGTTCATCGTCGAGTTCACCGTCTGCGGCATCGACGTCGTCGGCCTCAACGCCGGGCCGGACCTCCGGCTCGACGAGGCCTTCACCTTCTACCTGCTCTGCGACGGCCAGGACGAGGTCGACCACTACTGGGACCTGTTCACGGCCGACGGCGGCGAGCCGGGCCCGTGCGGGTGGTGCACCGACCGATTCGGCGTGAGCTGGCAGGTCATCCCGCGCCAGCTCGAGGAGCTGTGCGGCGACTACTCGACCGCGGCGAACCTGCGGGCGATGCAGGCGATGCTGAAGATGTCCAAGATCGACGTGCCCACGCTGGAGGCCGCGTACGCGGGCAGGTGACGTCCCGGCAGGGTGACGTGACGTGCGCCGCTGACGACTGTCGGAGGCGTGTGGTGGTATGGCCGGCGTGCTGACCATCGCCACCGCCAACGTCAACGGGATCCGCGCCGCCTTCCGCCGCGGCATGCACGACTGGATCTCCCGCCGCTCGCCGGACGTCCTGCTGCTGCAGGAGGTCCGGGCCCCCGACGCGCTCGTGCGCGACTACCTGGAGGGCTGGCACGTCGCGCACCTGCCGTCCGAGCTCAAGGGACGGGCGGGCGTCGCGGTCGCGTCGCGCCTGCCGCTCACCGCGGTGCGCGGCGGGCTCGACCTGCCCGACGGCGGCCAGGAGCCGGACGTCGACACCGGGCGCTGGCTCGAGGCGGACCTCGTCCTGCCCGACGGCGGGTCCCTTACGGTCGTGTCCGCCTACCTGCACTCGGCCTCGAACGCCCCCGGCCAGGAGCACACCCTGGTGGCCAAGTACGCCCACCTGGACCGGGTCTCCGCACGGCTGGCCGAGCTGGCGGTGGGCGACGTGCCGGCCCTCGTCGCGGGCGACCTGAACATCGCGCACCGCGAGGTCGACATCGCGAACTTCAAGGGCAACCGCAAGAGCGCCGGGTTCCTGCCCGAGGAGCGTGCCTACGTCGACCGCTGGCTCGACGGCGGGTGGAGCGACCTCGGACGTGCCCACGGTGGCGACGGTCCGGGCCCGTACACGTGGTGGACCTGGCGCGGGCAGGCGTTCACCAACGACCGGGGCTGGCGCATCGACTACCAGCTCGCGAACGAGTCGCTCGCGGGCCGGGCGGTGAAGGTCGAGGTGGACCGGGCGCCGTCGTACGAGGAGCGGTGGAGCGACCACGCCGCGGTGGTCGCCACGTACGCCTGAGTGGCGGTGCGCAGGTGTGAGGTGAACGTGTGATGCACGAGACCGTGCGCGTTCATCTTCTGTTCACCTGAGGTCCGTGATGACGTCATCCGGCCCTGGTTGTCTCGGAGGAGCAATGACGAGTGGTGGCCGCCGTCGGGGCGGTCACCTCCATCTTCACGGGAGACTCCATGACCGACGTCCTGCCGCAGGCGTCCGTGACCTCCGCCGCACCGGCCGGTACCACCGACCGCGAGGTGCGGCTGGTCAGCCCGTTCGAACGCCTGGGACTGTCGGGCCGTGCTCTGCGCACCGCGAACTGGCTCGGTGTCGTCGTCGGCGTCTACGTCCTCATCACCGCGGTCGAGCTCATCGGCTCCGGCTTCAAGGTGGCCACGGGGGACACCGCCGAGTCGTTGTTCGCCTTCGCGTCGAACCCGTTCGTCGCGCTCATGGTGGGTGTGCTGTTCACCGCGGCCACGCAGTCCAGCTCGACCACCACCTCCGTCACCGTCGGGCTGGTCGCGGGCGGTCTGCCCATCAGCATCGCGATCCCGATGCTCATGGGCGCCAACATCGGCACCACGCTGACCAACACGCTCGTGAGCCTCGGCATGGTCCGCGACAAGGAGAGCTTCCGGCGGGCGTTCTCCGCGGCGACGGTGCACGACTTCTTCAACCTCATCGCCGTGGCGATCTTCCTGCCGCTCGAGCTGGCGACCGGGTTCCTCGAGAAGTCCTCGGCCTGGCTCGCGGACGCGACCTCCGGTTCCGACGGCGGGTTCGTCGCCACGGTGTTCTCCGGGCTCGGCACCGCCGTGGACGCGGTGACCCAGCCCCTGGCAGACGCGCTCGCCTGGTCGACGTCGTTCCTGCCCGGCGCCTGGCACGGCGTGGCGATGATCGTCCTCGGGATCGCGCTGATCCTGCTGGTCATCAACTGGCTCGGCCGCCTGCTCAAGGTCCTCATGGTCGGACGGGCCGCCGAGGTCTTGCACTCCTCCGTGGGACGGGGGCCGCTCACCGGCATCGCCAGCGGTGCCGCGATGACCGTCATGGTGCAGTCCTCCTCGACGACGACCAGCCTGATGATCCCGCTCGCGGGATCGGGAACTTTCAGCCTCAAGCAGATCTACCCGTTCACCGTCGGTGCGAACATCGGCACCACCATCACGGCACTGATCGCCGCCTTCGCCTTCACCGGGGCGGAGGGCACGCTGGCCCTGCAGGCGGCGTTCGTGCACGTGCTGTTCAACGTGTTCGCGGCGCTCGTCGTCTTCGGTCTGCCCCTCCTGCGCCAGCTCCCGCTGCGTGGCGCGACCTGGCTCGGTAATGTCGCCGCCACCAACAAGCTGTGGGCCGCGGCCTGGGTGCTGGGCGTGTTCGTCGGGATCCCGCTGGCACTCATCGGCGTCACCGCCGTGCTGTGAGCCCGCACGGATGGGGAGGGAACCCCATGACGAGCGGGAAGCCGGAGGACGCGGCCGCGGTCGAGCGCGAGCTCGAGCGGATCGTCAGCGAGGCGGAGGCCAAGCTCGCCGAGGTGCGGCGCGAGCTCGCCGAGCGGCGTCGTCAGGACGCGCAGCACGCCGAGATCGACCGCCTCGAGGAGCACCTGGCCAACGCCACCGTGCGGTGGGAAGAGGTGCGCTCCTTCTTCGACGACGTGCTCGCCCAGCTGCGACGCGGCGACGCCCGCGAGGACCCGTCGGGCGAAGTGTCCGAATGATCCGGTGAGGCGCTAGGCTCCGTCCTCGACAACGCATCGTCGCGAGGAGCATCGTGGGCATCACCCGCCAGTACGTCTTTCCTGCTCTGCGGATCGTCATCTGGGCCGTCATCGCCGCCGCCCTGGTCAAGATCGCCTTCACCGGTGCCGAGCTCGACCCGCCCGACGCCCTGCAGCCCACGGGCGAGGCCACCGAGTCGGTCATCGAGGTGAGCTCGGGAACCGTGACCAACGCCGTCACCGTCCCGGCTTCCGTCGTGGCCGACGCCGCCGTCCCGGTGCGCTCGACGGGTGTCGGCAAGGTCTCCGAGATCATGGTCGACGGCGGGCGCGTGGCCAAGGGCGACGAGATCCTGCGGGTACGCCTCGAGGAGCCCCGCGAGCCCGTGGTCACCGTGGACCCGGAGACCGGCGAGGAGACCGTCGAGGAGCAGTGGCCCAAGGTCACGATCACGACCGTCGAGGCGCCGCGCGCCGGAACCCTGGACCTCACCGTGCTGAAGGACCAGGAGGTGTCCGTCGGCGAGGAGATCGGCACGGTCTCGCCCGGCACGCTGTCCGCACATGGCACGCTCACCGCCGAGCAGCAGTACCGGCTGATCGGTGCGTCGGACGACGCCCAGGTCACGCTCAAGGGCGGCCCCGCGCCGTTCACCTGCAAGAAGGTGACGGTCGGTGCGGGCGCCGGCGACGCCGAGACGGAGGCGGACGCGGGCGCCGCCACGGGCACCGTGACGTGCCGCATCCCGAAGAAGATCACGGCCTTCGCGGGCCAGGGCGCCGAGATCGTCATCACGAACGGCGACGCGCAGGACGTCGTCGTGGCCCCGATCAGCGCCGTGCTCGGCACCACCCAGTCCGGCAAGGTGTGGGTGGTCGACGACGCCGAGGGCGGCGAGCCGCGGGAGCAGGAGGTGACCCTCGGGCTGACCGACGGCGTCCAGGTCGAGGTCACCGAAGGGCTGGACGTCGGCGACCAGATCCTCGAGTTCACGCCCGTCGACGACTCCACCGAGGGCGGTGCGGTCGACTGCGACGACATGACGGCCTACGACGAGGCGGCGATGTCCGGCGACACGGCGACCATGACGGCGTTCGAGGAGACGTGCTTCGGATGACGCGTGCGCTCGTGGACCTGCGCGGCGTCACCCGCGACGTCGTGCTGCCGGACGGACGGGTGCTGCCGATCCTGCGGGGCCTGGACCTGAGCGTCGACGCGGGCGAGCACGTCGCGGTGGTCGGGCGATCGGGGACGGGCAAGTCGACCCTGCTGAACATCCTCGGGCTGCTCGACGCTCCCACGGCGGGGGAGTACCTGCTGGACGGCACGCCGGTGGAGCAGCTCGGTCAGCGGGCCCGCGCCCGTCGGCGCGGGGACGACTTCGGCTTCGTGTTCCAGCAGTTCAACCTGCTGGTGGGCCGCACGGCGCTGGCGAACGTCGCCGCGCCTCTGCTGTACGCGCGGGGCAAGGACTTCTGGACACGCCGTCGTCGAGCGGCCCGCATGCTCGAGAAGGTCGGCCTCGGGGACCGCTGGGAGACGATGCCGGACAAGCTCTCCGGTGGTGAGCAGCAGCGGGTCGCGATCGCCCGGGCGCTCGTCCGGACCCCTCGCGTCATCCTGGCCGACGAACCGACCGGTGCCCTCGACGTGGACACCGGCCGGGCGGTGATGAGTCTCCTGGAGGAGGCGGCGACGTCGACCGGTGCGGCGCTGGTCACGATCACGCACGATCTGGCGATCGCTGCCCGGGCGGACCGGCAGTACCGGCTCGACGCCGGCGTGCTCGCACCGATCGTCCTGGAGCCGGCCGCCGTCGTCGAGCATCCGCTGGGCGTCCCCGTGCCCGTCCCCGACGCCACCGCCGCACCGTCCGCGGCCCGGCCGGACGCCACGGGGGACACGACGGAGGCGGTCGCATGACGGGGCTCGTGGGGGCGGTCGTCGAGGCGTGGGACGAGCTGCGGATCCACAAGGTCCGCGTGCTGCTCGCCCTGGTCGGCGTGGCCGTGGCCGTCACCGCGATCACCGCGGTGACGGCGGCGGTGACGATGCTCAGCCAGGGGATGGCCGAGCAGAACGAACGCTGGAACGGTCGCGACACGACGTTGACCGCGTGGTCAACGGGTATGTCGGGCGGGTTGCAGGACGCCGCCGAGGTCGACGCCGCCGTCGACGCCGTCGCCGAGCGCTACGACATCAGCTACCACACGGTGGAGACCTGGGCGCAGCTGTCCGTCCACGGGGCGACGGGGTACGGTCCGGAGTTCGTCGTGGTCGACCCGGACTACGGGACGATCCTGCGCCGGCAGGTCGAGGACGGGCGCTGGTTCACCGAGCAGGACCCGGAGCGGCTGGCACCGGTGCTCGTCGTGAACCAGGCGTTCCTCGACAGCTACGCCGGTGGCGCGCACGTCGCGTCGCGGCCCACCGTGACGTTGCAGGGTGCCACCCCGGTGACGGCGTCGGTGATCGGCCGGCTACCGGTCGAGCACGCGCAGGAGGGGCCGCGTGCCTTCCTGCTGTTCGACCACGCGGCGCGCTGGTTCCCGGACGCGGTCGCGGCGGACAGCTACCGCTTCTGGGTGCCGCCGGAGTCGGCCGACGAGCTCGCGGCGGTGCTCGACCGCGACCTCGCCGCCGCGGGCGTACCGGTCTCGGTGGAGCCACCGTTCGACGACGGCTTCGCGCTCGACAGCGCCGCCCGGTGGGTCGTCCTCGGGGTCGGCGGGTTCGCCCTGCTCCTCGGCGGCCTCGGTCTGCTCAACATCGCCCTGGTGACGGTGCGGTACCGGATCCGCGAGATCGGCATCCGCCGGTCGTTCGGCGCGACCGGCGGGCGGGTTTTCTTCGGCGTCATGATGGAGTCCGTCGTGGCGACCACGGTGGCCGGCGTCGTCGGGGTCGTCGTGGCGGTCGCGCTGGTCAAGTCGATCCCCGTCGAGGCGGTGTTCGGCGTCGCCCTCCAGGACAAGCCGCCCTTCCCGCTGAGCGCCGCCCTCACCGGGATGGCGAGCGCCGTGGGCATCGGGGCGCTGGCCGGGCTGATCCCCGCCGTCTACGCCGTCCGGGTTCGCCCCATCGACGCGATCCGGTACTGACTGCCGCGGGCCGGTGACCCTGGTCGGACGTCCCGGCCGGGACGTCCGACCAGGGTCACCGACCTGCGGTCGTCAGTGCGCGGGGTCGGACGGCGGCGCGAGGAGGAACCCCGGCGCCGCGAGCCCGGCCTCGTCGAACGCCGTCTGCACGGCCGCGGTGACGCTGTCGACGTCGCGCTCCCGCACCAGCGCGATGGCCGAGCCGCCGAACCCGCCACCGGTCATCCGCGCACCCAGGGCGCCCGCGCCCAGCGCCGCCTCCACCACGAGGTCGAGCTCGCGGGCCGAGACCTCGTAGTCGTCGCGCAACGAGACGTGCGAGGCGTTCATCAGGGGGCCGACGTCGCCCACGCGCCCGCCGTGCACCAGGTCCGCGAACTCCTCGGTCCGGGCGATCTCCGTCACGACGTGCCGGACGCGGCGGCGCAGCACGTCGCCGTCGTCGTCGCTCGAGAGCGCCACGAGCTTGTCGAGGGCGACGTCGAGCTCCTCCGGAGCGATCTCGCGCAGCGACGAGACGCCGAGGACCTCGGCCGCGCGCTCGCAGGTGGCGCGGCGTTGCGCGTACTGCCCGTCGACGAGAGCGTGCTCGGCCCGGGTGTCCACGACGAGGAGGGTCAGGCCCGCGGCCGCGAGGTCGAACGGCACCCGGTCCGCGGACTCGAGCGCCGACAGTCCGGGTCGGCAGTCCAGGAGCAGGGCGTGCCCGGCCGAGCAGCGCAGCGAGGCGGCCTGGTCCATGCCCCCCGTGGGGGCTCCGGCGATCTCGTTCTCCGCCCGGACGCAGGCCGTCACGAGCTCGGCCCGGCCGGCGTCGTCGCCGGCCAGCCCGAGCGAGTGCACCGCGTCGAGGGCCACCGCGACGGCACACTCCAGCGCCGCCGAGGAGGACAGCCCGGCGCCGAACGGGACGCAGGAGTCGACGACGGCGTCGAAGCCGGTGACGTCGTGGCCCGCCTCGCGCAACGCCCACGCGACGCCGGCCACGTAGGCGCCCCAGCCCCGGGTGACTCCGGGGGTGACCTCGTCGAGCGACGTCTCCCACCGCTCGTCGGGGGCCTGGGCCGAGGCGAGGCGGACCAGGCCGTCGGCCCGGGAGCGCAGTGCGACGTAGGTGCGGTGGGGCAGCGCCACGGGCAGTGCCAGCCCGGCGTTGTAGTCCGTGTGCTCGCCGATGAGGTTCACCCGACCGGGCGCGGACCACACGCCGTCGGGGTCGCCGTCGTCCCCGAAGGCCTCGTCGAACAGGGTGCGGACGCGGGCGGCGCCGTCGTCGGCGGACCAGGAATCGAGCCACTGGGGAGACGTCATGGCCCCCAGTATGGCCGACCTGGTCGGTGCGTCGACCACCCGTCCCGCGCACCGGCCCCCGGGCGTTGTGGGTAGGAGATCTACGGTGTTGTCTCGGCCGGGGCGGCAGAATTCATGCCCACAACGACGAGCCGGCCGTCCGCCGGGCGCTGCGCCTCCGGCTCAGCCGAGCTATCGGTCGGCTGAGTCTGCGTCTTCGCGCCCGGCGAGCGCCTCGTCCCTCGGCCCGCACCGGGCGCTGCGCCTCCGGCTCAGCCGACGGGAGTGACGCCCAGCTGCCGCCCCGCGAGCCCGCGTTCGCGCCCGGCGAGCCGGCGCGCGACGTCGCGCAGCACCAGCGCACCGGGGGATTCGGGGTCGCTCAGCACGACCGGGGTGCCCTCGTCGCCCCCCTCGCGGACGGAGACGTCCAGCGGCACCTGGCCGAGCAGCCCCACCTCGGTGCCGACCGTCTCGGTGAGGCGCTCTGCGACCCGCGTGCCACCGCCGGAGCCGAAGATCTCCAGCCGGGTCCCGTCGGGCTGGGCCAGCCACGACATGTTCTCCACGACGCCGACGACGCCCTGGGACGTCTGGGTGGCGATGGACCCGGCACGCTCGGCCACCTCGGCCGCGGCGACCTGGGGAGTCGTCACCACGAGGATCTCGCTGCCCGGCAGGAGCTGGGCCACGGAGATGGCGATGTCGCCGGTGCCGGGCGGCAGGTCGAGCAGCAGCACGTCCAGGTCGCCCCAGAACACGTCGGCCAAGAACTGCTCGAGAGCGCGGTGCAGCATCGGGCCGCGCCAGACGACCGGCTGACCGGCCGGCACGAACATGCCGATCGAGACCACCTTGACGCCGTGCGCGATCGGGGGCAGCAGCATGGAGTCGACGCGGGTCGGCTGCCGGTCGACACCCAGCATCCTCGGGATCGAGAAGCCGTAGATGTCGGCGTCGAGCACACCCACGTTGAGCCCGTCGGCGGCCATCGCCGCCGCGAGGTTGGCCGTCACGGAGGACTTGCCGACGCCCCCCTTGCCGGAGGCGACGGCGAAGACCTTCGTCAGGGACCCGGCCTGGGCGAACGGGATGACCGGGTCGCCTGCACCGCCACGGAGCTGGGAGCGCAGCGACTTGCGCTGCTCGGGGGTCATGACACCGAGGTCCACGTCGACGGTGCCGACCCCTTCGACCCGCGCCGTCGCGGCCGTCACGTCGCGCACCAGCGTCGACTTCATGGGACACCCGGCGATCGTCAGGTCCACACCCACCGTGACGTGCGCGCCGGAGCCGGGGTCCGCGACGCTCGCGGCGTCGACGGTGACCGACCGGATCATGTTCAGCTCGGTCAGGGGGCGGCGGATCTCGGGGTCGACGACGGCGGACAGCGCGTCCCGGACGCGTGCCTCGAGGTCGGGGGTGGGTGACGCCATGCTCCGATCCTACGGACCGTGCCGCCGGGAACGATCCACCGGCGATGGTAAATCTAGTCCAGTGGTCTTGATTTAGGTCGGCGTCTGTGACTCAATGTGCGGGTGACGAAGTACCACGCGGTCCGCGACCAGCTCCTCGACCGCCTCGACGCGATGGCCGCCGGCGAACAGCTCCCGCCCGAGCGGGACCTCGCCCAGAGCCTGGGCGTGTCCCGCATGACGCTGCGGCGGGCGATCGACGAGCTCGTGGTGCGCGGCGCCGTGCGGCGACGGCACGGGGCGGGGGTGTTCGCGCTCGGCCCCAAGCTCTCCCAGGGCCTCATGGCCAGCTCCTTCTCCGAGGACATGCGGACGCGCGGGCTGCGCCCCGGGGCGCGCACCCTGACGTTCGAGATCGGGCCGGTCGGCGCCCGGATCGGCCGGCGGCTGAAGGTCTCGCCGTCCGACGACGTCGTCCAGATCACCCGGCTGCGGCTCGCCGACGACGAACCCATGGCCGTCGAGGAGCTGCACGTGCCGGCCGCGCTGGTGCCGGGCCTGGTCGCCGCCGACCTCGAGGACCGCTCCTTCTACGAGCTGCTCGGCGAGCGGTACGGCGTCTCGCTGGCGCGCGCCGTGCAGACCGCGGAGCCCACGGTCGTCGACGCCCAGGAGGCGCGCGACCTCGACGTCCCGGTGCACACGCCCGCGCTGCAGTTCGAGCGGACCTCGTGGGGCCGCGGGGGCGAGGTCATCGAGTTCGTCCGCTCCGTGTACCGGGGCGACCGCTACAAGATCCGCACCGAGCTCACCATCCCGGCCACCACGCCGGCAGCCGAGGAGGACGCCCGATGATCGTCGCCGGACTCATGGCCGGAACGTCGGCCGACGCCCTCGACGTCGCGCTCGTCGACCTGCGCCCCGACGCTTCCGCCTCCGACGCGTCCACCCCCGACGGGGCCGACGCCGGCCTCGCGATGCGGCTGCTCGACGTCCGCGAGGTCGACTTCGACGAGGACCTCGCGATCGACATCCTGCGGCTGCTGGAGCCGCGCGACGTGCCGCTGTCCCTGGTGAGCAGCGTCGACGCACGGCTCGGCCAGGCGTGCGCCACCGCCGTCGCCGACGCCTGCGCGCGGGCCGGGACCGACGCGGACCTGGTGGTCATGCACGGCCAGACGGTGCGCCACGACGTCACCGGCGGGGTCGTCACCGGCACCTGGCAGCTCGGGCAGCCCGCGTGGGTCGCCGAACGGGTCGGGGCGCCCGTGGTGTCCGACGTCCGGGCGCGCGACGTCGCGGCGGGCGGCCAGGGCGCGCCGCTGGCGGGGATCCTGGACCACCTGCTCCTGGCCGGTGCCGACGAGCCGACGGCGGCGCTCAACCTGGGCGGCATCGCCAACGTCACCGTCGTCGCGCCCGGTCGCGACACCGTCGCCTTCGACACGGGCCCCGCGAACGCGCTGATCGATCTCATGGCCCGGCGCATCAGCGGAGACCCGCGCGGGTTCGACCGCGACGGCGTCATGGCCGCGCGGGGACGCACGGACCCCGTGCTGCTCGACGCGCTGCTCGACGACCCGTACTACGCCCTGCCGGCGCCCAAGTCGACCGGCAAGGAGCTCTTCCACGCGACCTACCTGGACCGGTTCCTGGCGTCCCATCCGGAGGTCGGCGACCACGACGTCGTCGCCACCCTCACCACCCTGACCGCCCGCACCGTCGCCGACGCCTGCCGACGGCACGGCGTCCGCGCCGTCGTGGCCTCCGGCGGCGGGACCCGCAACCCGACGCTCATGGCAGCGCTGCGCTACGAGCTCGGCGACACAGTCCCGGTGCGGACCACCGACGAGGCGTTCGGCCTGCCCGAGGGTGCCAAGGAGGCGTGCCTCATGGCGCTCGTCGGCTGGCTGACGTGGCACGGCCTGCCCGCCACGCTGCCGAGCGTGACCGGTGCGTCGCACGGCACCGTCGCCGGGCGGATCAGCCCCGGCGCCACGCCGCTCCGGCTCCCCGTCCCGCTCGACCGCGGACCGGCGCACCTGCGCGTCGTCCGCTGAGCGCCCGAGACCGCGCACCACCCCCACGACCTGCACGACCCGCACGACCCCACGACCCTCGACGACGCATCCTGACGAAGGAGACACGGCATGCTGCAGACACTCGACCTGCTGGTGATCATCGCCTACCTCGGCGCCACGGCCTGGCTGGGCCTCAGGCTCAGCGGCAAGCAGAAGGGCCTGCAGGACTACTTCCTCGGCGGGCGCAACCTGCCGTGGTGGGCCGTCTGCCTATCCGTCGTGGCGACGGAGACGAGCGCCCTGACCGTCATCGGCATCCCGGTGATGAGCTACCTGGGTGACATCTCCTACCTGCAGCTCGCGCTCGGCTACATCATCGGTCGCGTGATCGTGGCGTTCTTCATGCTGCCGCGGTACTACGACGGCGAGATGGTCACCGCGTACGCCTACCTGGGCAAGCGGTTCGGGCAGAGCACCCAGACGACGGCGGGCGTCACGTTCCTGTTCACGCGTCTGCTGGCCGACGGCATCCGCGTGCTGGCAGCGGCGATCCCGCTCAAGCTGATCCTCGACGGCATGGGCATCCAGGCCAACTACTTCACGATCATCGTGGTCCTCGCGGTCGTCACGATCCTGTACACGTTCATCGGGGGCATCAAGGCCGTGGTGTGGGTCGACGTGGCCCAGATGTTCCTCTACGTCCTCGGCGGCGTCCTGGCGGTCGTCATCATCTCCGCCCAGACGGGCGGTGGCTGGTTCACCGAGGCGGCCGACGCCGGCAAGCTCACCATGTTCGTCTTCTCGGGGAACCCGATCTCGGACGCGTCGTCCTTCATCCCGTCGCTGGTCGGCGGTGCCGTCTTCGCGATGGCCTCGCACGGTGCCGACCAGCTCGTGGTGCAGCGCCTGCTCACCTGCCGGTCCAAGGTCGAGGCGCAGAAGGCGCTCATCTGGTCCGGCGTGATTGTGTTCTTCCAGTTCGCGGTGTTCCTGCTGGTCGGGCTCGCGCTGTGGGGCTACTACGAGGGCGCCGCGGCCGCCGACCTGGGCCTGGGCCGCGACGACGAGATCTTCCCGCTGTTCATTATCGAGGGACTCCCGCAGGGAGTCTCCGGGCTGCTGCTGGCCGGCATCCTGGCCGCCGCGATGTCGACGCTCTCCTCGTCGCTGTCGGCCCTGTCGTCGTCCACCGTCACCGACGTCTACGGCCGCCTGAAGAAGACGCCGTTGACCGACGTCCAGGGCCTGCGGGCCGGCCGGTGGGCCACGATCGGCTGGGGCCTGGCCTTCATCGCGCCGGCCACCGTGTTCCAGTCGGACGAGGGCAACATCGTCATCCTCGCGCTGGGGGTCGCGGGCATCACCTACGGTGGCCTGCTCGGCGCGTTCGTGTTCGGCATCGTCAACAAGCGGGCGCGCACCCTCGACGCGAACGTCGCGTTCGTCGCCGCCGTCGCGGTCAACGCGTTCTTCTTCGTGCAGGAGAAGTACGTCACCGGCGAGGTGTGGGTCGCCTGGCAGTGGTACCCGCTGCTCGGCGTCATCGTCACCCTCGTCGTCGGCGGCCTGCTGTCGCTGCGCCACCCGGCCCCGGTCACCGAGCCCGCCGAGCCGGTGACCACCCGCTGAGACCGGGCAGACCCGGCCTCACCCCCGACCCGAGAGAGCAGGTAGACATGGACACCGACCGGCCCGACCCGCTGCCGCCGACGGAGGCGCGCAACCCGGCCACGCAGGGGATCGACGCGCTCGGCACGCTCGAGGTGCTGCGCCTGCTCCACGCCGAGGACCAGGTGGCCGTCGACGCCGTCACGGAGGTCCTGCCCGAGCTCGCGCCCGTCGTCGAGCTCGCGGCCGAGCGGTTCCGTCGGGGCGGGAACGTCCACTACTTCGGCGCCGGGACGTCGGGTCGGCTCGGCGTGCTGGACGCCAGCGAGCTGCTGCCGACGTTCAACCTCGAGCCGGGCCGCGTCGTCGGGCACGTCGCGGGCGGTGCCGAGGCGCTCGTGCGGGCCGTCGAGAACGCCGAGGACTCGGTGGAGGACGGCCGGCGGGCCGCGGCCGGGCTGGGCCCGGACGACGTGGCGATCGGTCTCGCGGCGAGCGGGTCCACCCCGTACGTGGGGGGTGCCCTGGAGGCGGCCCGCGAGGCCGGGGCGGCCACGGTGCTTGTCTCCAGCAACCCGCGGGCCCCGCTGGCCCGGTTCGCCGACACCAGCATCGCGCTGCGGACCGGGCCGGAGGCCGTGACCGGTTCCACCCGCCTGAAGGCCGGCACGGCCCAGAAGCTCGTCCTCAACGCCTTCTCCACGGCGCTGATGATCGCGGTGGGCCGCACGTGGCAGAACCTCATGGTGTCGGTGGTCGCCACCAACGCCAAGCTGCGCGAGCGCACGGTGCGGATCCTGTGCGAGGCGACCGGGCTCGACCCGGAGGCGGCGAGCGAGCTGCTCGGCAGGACCGGCGGCGACCTGAAGGCCGCCATCGTCGTCGCGCTGGGCGGTGTGTCCGTCGAGCGGTCCCAGGAGCTGCTCGACCGGCACGCCGGCACGGTCCGCGCGGCCCTCGACGCCGCGCGGACGGACGAGGGGCAGCGTCCGTGAGCGTCCTCGGGATCGACGTCGGCGGCAGCGGGAGCCGGGTCGCGCTGCGGCGGGACGACGGCGGCACCCGTGACGAGCTCGCGGGTCCCGGCGCGCAGGTGGGCGCCCGCGGCAGCAGCGTCGCCGACGTGGCCCGCACGCTGCTGCGGGACGCGGCCGCCCGGTGGCCCGGCGAGACGGCGACGTTGACCGGCGTGGGCATCGGGGCGACGGGCCTGACGTCCCTGGTCGATGACCCCGGGTCCCTGGCCGGTGCGGTCACGCAGGAGGTGTCGGCTCCCGTCGCGGTCGCCGCCGACGCCGTGACGGCGCACCTCGGCGCCCTCGGCGGTGCCGGCGGTGCCGTCGTCGCCCTGGGTACGGGGGCGATCGCCGTCGGCCACGGCGGACGGGGGACCGCCGGATGGCGTCGCGTGGACGGATGGGGACACCTCCTCGGTGACCGGGGGAGCGGTGCGTGGATCGGGCGCCAGGGGCTCGAGGCCGCGCTGCGCACGGCGGACGGCGTCGACACGGACGGTGCGGCGCTCCTGGCGGCGGGACGGCGACGGTTCGGCGAGCCGGCGACCTGGCCCGGGCAGCTCTACACCCGGCCGGACCGGGCCGGTGTCCTCGCGGCCTTCGCGGCCGACGTCGCGCGGCTCTCGGCGGCCGGCGACCCGGCCTCGCGCGCGCTGCTCGCGACGGCCGGCGACGAGGCCGCCGTGAGCGTGCTCGCCGCGCTCGGCGAGGACCTGCCGCCGCGGGTGGCGCTCACCGGCGGGATGGCGCAGGCGGGCGGGGTGCTCACCGCGGCCTTCGCGGACGGCGTGGCCGCGCGGCGCCCCGACGTCGAGGTCCGGCAGGCGCAGGGTGACCCGCTCGACGGGGCGCTGCACCTCGCCCGGCTCGCGGCCGAGGGGACCGTCGTCGCACAGGAGGACTTCGTATGGATCTGACCGAGGACCTGAGGGCGACGCTCGGCGCCGCCCAGGTGCACGACCGGGCGATCGACCGGCACGCCCGCGCGCACGACGCGTCGCACTACCTGCTGGTGCCGCAGGTGGCGGCGACCGCCGAGGACGCCGAGGCGGTCGCCCGTGCTCTCGGGGTCGCCGCCCGGCACGCCACACCGGTGACGTTCCGGTCCGGGGGGACGAGCCTGTCCGGCCAGGCGTCCGGCAGCGGGCTCCTGCTCGACACCCGGCGAGGGTTCCGGGGCATCGAGGTGCTCGACGACGGTGCGCGCGTCCGCGTCCAGCCCGGTGCGACGGTGCGGGCCGTCAACGCCCGGCTCGCCCCCTTCCGCCGGGCGCTCGGCCCCGACCCCGCCAGCGAGGCGGCGTGCACCGTCGGCGGCGTGATCGCGAACAACTCCTCGGGGATGGCCGCCGGGACGGAGCACAACAGCTACCGCACCCTGGAGTCGCTGACCGTCGTGCTGGCGTCGGGGACCGTGGTGGACACCGCCGCTCCGGACGCGGCGGACCGGCTGCGCGAGCAGGAGCCGGACCTCGTGGAGACGCTGGAGCGGTTGCGCGACGAGGTGCGCGCCGACCCGGCGGCGGTCGCCGAGATCCGGGAGCGGTTCGCCCTGAAGAACACCATGGGCTACTCCCTGGACACGTTCTGCGACTACACCGACCCCCTCGACCTGCTCGTCCACCTGCTCGTCGGCTCGGAGGGCACCCTCGGGTTCGTCGCCGAGGCCGTCTTCCGCACGGTGCCCGTGGAGCCGCACGCGGCGACCGGTCTGCTCGTGCTCGACTCGGTCGAACGGGCCGCGGCCGCCCTGCCCGCCCTCGTCGCCACCGGGGCCGCGGCCCTCGAGCTCATGGACGCGACCTCCCTGCGCGTCGCGCGCCGGGACCCCGCTGCGCCGCCGGCGGTCCAGGGCTTCGCGATCGACCGGCACGCCGCCCTCCTGATCGAGTACCGCGCCGGGACGCAGGAGGCGCTCGACGAGCGCGTCGCCACCGCGGCCGAGGTGCTCGCGACGCTCCCCGCCGTCGTCCCGCCCGACCTCACCCGCGTCCCCGCCGACCGGGCGGCGCTGTGGGCGGTCCGCAAGGGGCTCTACGCGACGGTCGCCGGAGCCCGGCCCCCGGGCACGACCGCCCTGCTGGAGGACGTCGTCGTCCCCGTGGAGCGGCTCGCCGACACCTGCCGGGAGCTGGGGGAGCTGCTCGCGACGCACGGGTACGTCGACCCGGTGATCTTCGGCCACGCCAAGGACGGCAACCTGCACTTCATGGTCACCGAGGACGTCGGTGACCCGGCGGACCCGGCCTCGACCCGGCGGCTCGCGGAGTTCACCGAGGACCTCGTGGAGCTGGTGCTGCGGCACGGCGGCAACCTCAAGGCGGAGCACGGGACCGGGCGGGCGATGGCACCGTTCGTCGAACGCCAGTACTCGGCCGGCCTCGTCGCCGTCCTGCGCGAGGTCAAGCGGGCGTTCGACCCCGCGGGCATCCTCAACCCCGGCGTGGTGCTGACCGACGACCCGCGGGCGCACCTGACGGACCTCAAGCCGGTCGACCGGGTCGACGAGGAGGTCGACCGGTGCGTGGAGTGCGGCTACTGCGAGCCGGTCTGCCCGAGCCGTGACCTCACGCTGACGCCCCGGCAGCGCATCGTCGTCCGGCGCGCCCGGGCGCGTGCCGCGGCGGAGGGGGACGACGCGCTGGTGGCCGAGCTCGACGAGCAGTACCGCTACGACGGCGTCGACACGTGCGCCGCCGACGGGATGTGTGCCACGGCGTGCCCGGTGCGGATCGACACGGGTGCGCTGGTCAAGCGGCTGCGCCGGGAGGATCGTGGCCGCGCCGGGCAGCGGGCCTGGCGGACGGCGGCCCGGCACTGGGACGCGGCCACCACGGTGGCGGGCACGGCGCTCGACGTGGTCTCCCGGCTCCCGGCGCCGGTGGTGCAGGCGCCCAACCGGGCGGCACGGGCGGTGGCGGGCGCCGACGCCGTGCCCCTGTGGTCGCCCGACCTGCCGCGCGGCGGACACCGCCGCAGCGGGCACGACGGCGGCCGGGGGACCCCCGGGGTACCGGCCGCGGTGTTCCTGCCGAGCTGCCAGGGGGCGATGTTCGCCGCCGCGGCCCCCGGTGACGGTGGTGCCCAGGACGGCGGTGCCCAGGCGGCGTTCGCGAGGCTGTGCGTCGCGGCGGGGGTGGGACTGGCCGTTCCCGACGGCCTCGACGGACTGTGCTGCGGGACGCCGTGGTCCTCCAAGGGCTACGCGGACGGCCACGCCGTGATGGCCGACCGGGTGCTGACCGCCGTGGACGCAGCGCGGGCCGCGGCGCGCGAGCAGGCCGGGACCGACGTCCCGGTGGTGGTGGACGCCTCCTCGTGCACCGAGGGCGTCGCGAGGATCATGGCCGACGCGCGAGAGGCCGGGGACCCCCGAGCGGCCGACGTGGTCGACGCGACGTCGTTCGTCGCCACCCACGTGCTGCCGCGGCTGCGGATCGACGACGCGCGACGGATCGACTCGATCACGCTGCACCCCACCTGCTCCTCGACGAAGGCCGGGGGCACCGGCGATCTCCACACCCTCGCGCAGGCGGTGGCACGCACCGTGCACGTGCCCGTCGACTGGGCCTGCTGCGGGTTCGCCGGGGACCGCGGCATGCTGCACCCGGAGCTCACGGCGTCGGCGACGGCGGCCGAGTCCGCCGAGGTCGGGCGGCTCGGTGCGCTCGTGCACGCGTCGTCGAACCGTGCGTGCGAGATCGCGATGACCCGGGCGACCGGCCGGACCTACCGGCACGTGCTCGAGGTGGTCGCCCAGGTGACGCTGTGACAGGTCGACCCGCGCCAGCGGGCGACGCCTGACCCGACCGAGGAAGGGGTACGTGATGGAGGTCGTGATCGCTCCGGCGCAGGAGCTGGCGGTGCTGGCTGCTGATGCGGTCGAGGGGGTGCTGGGTTCGCGGGCGGAGCCGGTGCTGGGGTTGGCGACGGGGTCGAGCCCGCTGGCGGTGTATGACGAGCTGGTGCGTCGTCACCTCGAGGAGGGGTTGTCGTTCGAGCGGGCTCGCGGGTTCATGCTCGACGAGTATGTGGGGCTGGCCGTGGACCACCCTCAGCGGTACCGCAACGTCATCGCCACGGAGATCGCCGACCGTGTGGGCTGGCCCGCCGAGCGCGTCGCGGGCCCGGACGGGGCGGCGACGGACCTGCCGGCGGCGTGCGCCGCCTACGAGGAGGCGATCGCGGCAGCCGGCGGCGTGGACCTCCAGCTCCTCGGGATCGGGACCGACGGTCACATCGGGTTCAACGAGCCGGGCTCGTCGCTGGCGTCGCGCACCCGGATCAAGACGCTGACCGAGCAGACGCGGGTGGACAACGCTCGGTTCTTCGACGACGACGTGGACCAGGTGCCACGGCACTGCCTGACGCAGGGGTTGGGCACGATCATGGAGGCCCGGCACCTGGTGCTGCTGGCCACGGGGCGGCACAAGGCGCAGGCGGTGCATCAGCTGGTCGAGGGTCCGGTCTCGGCGTTGTGGCCGGCGACGGTGATGCAGTGGCATCCGCATGCGACGGTGCTGGTGGACGAGGCGGCGGCGTCACGCCTGCAGCTGGCGGGGTACTACCGCCAGACGTACGCGTCCAAGCCGTCCTGGCAGGGCCTGTGACACGCCTGAGCCGGCCCACCAGGGGGCGTTAGGGGCCGCCCGCGCGATTGCTGTAGCAGGCCGAGCGCCCCGTGCGGGATACTGACCAGATGAGCATGAGTCGCCAGTCCGTCGTGCCCCGCGTGCCGACCCTGCCGAAGGGGGAGGAGATCGCCGCCTACGACTCCTATCTGGAGGCCCAGAAGGCGGTCGACTACCTGTCGGACGAGAAGTTCGCCGTCCAGCACGTCACCATCGTGGGGACCGACCTGCGCATGGTCGAGCGGGTCACCGGCCGGCTCACCTACGGGCGGGTCGCGCTCGCCGGGGCGCTCTCCGGCGCCTGGTTCGGGTTCTTCGTCGGCCTGCTCCTCACGCTCTTCGCCGGTGGGGAGGCCGGGGTGCTCGTCGTGGCCCTCGCCCTGGGTGCCGGCTTCGGCCTGATGTTCTCCGTGCTGTCCTACGCCTTCACCGGCGGACGACGTGACTTCACGTCCCAGTCGCAGATCGTCGCCTCGACGTACGCCATCCTCTGCGCCACCGAGCAGGCCGGCGAGGCCCGGCGGATGCTCGCGAGCTCGCCGAGCGGGCTCGGCAAGCAGCGCACCCCGGAGCGGCCGGCGGCTCCCGCCGCTCCCTCGGCGCCGGACCCCCGCTGGACGATGCCCGACGGTGCACCGCGCTACGGGGCGATGCGCCCGGGCGGGGCCCAGGGTTCCGCAGGTCCGGAAGGCCCCGGCGGGTCCGACGGCGCGGGTGAGGCCGGCGCGAGCGGTTCCTCCACGTCCTCGGTCGCCGGCGGCGAGGGGCCGTCGCACCCCCAGCCGCCCGCCACCGGTCCGGACCTGCCCGAGGACCCCTCGCGGACCGGACCGCAGCCGCCGACCGGTTCGGCCACGGCCGCCCCGGACTCGACGGTGGACCCGGACGACCCGTACGCGCCCCCGCGCGACCGGTGACCATCGGCGGTGACCCGCGACCGGTGGCACCGGCCGCGGCCCACCGCAGCACTGCTGGTCAGGCCCGCAGGCGCGCCATCCACGCCTCGACGTCCTCCGGGCGGCGCGGCAGCGCCGCCGACAGGTTCTCGTTGCCGTCGGCGGTGACGAGCACGTCGTCCTCGATCCGTACGCCGATGCCGCGGTACTCCTCGGGTACCGCGAGGTCGTCGGCCTTGAAGTACAGCCCCGGCTCGATGGTGAAGACCATGCCCGGCTCCAGCACGCCGTCGAGGTACATCTCGCGGCGGGCCTGCGCGCAGTCGTGCACGTCCAGCCCGAGGTGGTGCGACGTGCCGTGCACCATCCAGCGGCGGTGCTGCTGCCCCTCCGGGGTCAGCGCCTCCTCCGCGGAGACGGGGAGCAGACCCCACTCCTCGAGCCGGGCCGCGATGACCTCCATGGCCGCGGCGTGCACGTCGCGGAACCTCGCCCCGGGCCGCGCGGCGGCGAACGCGGCGTCCGCGGCGTCGAGCACCGCCGTGTAGATGCGGCGCTGGACGTCGGTGTACTCGCCGTCGACCGGCAGGGTCCGGGTCACGTCGGCCGTGTAGAGCTCGTCGATCTCGACGCCGCCGTCGAGCAGCACCATCTCGCCGGACCGGACCTGGCCGTCGTTGGTGATCCAGTGCAGCGTCGTGGCGTGCTCGCCGGCAGCGGCGATCGTCTCGTAGCCCACGGCGTTGCCCTCGAGGCGGGCGTGCGCGTCGAACGTCGTCTCGATGACCCGTTCGCCACGACGGTGCTCCACCGCGCGGGGCAGGGCGAGCACGACGGCCTCGAACCCGGCGATCGTCCGGTCGACGGCGTCGCGCATGAGCTCGATCTCGAGCTCGTCCTTCACCAGGCGCAGCTCCGAGACGGCCTCGGCCAGCGACTCGTCGGACGCGTCCTCCTGGGTTCCGGCCTCGGTGCGGATCGCCTCGATCAGCGCGGCGATCTCCTCGTCCGCCTCGGTGATCACCAGCACCTGCACGCCGTCCGCCCCGACGTCCTTGGCGAGAGCCTCCCGCAGCTCGTCCACGTGCCGGGCCTCGATGCCCGTCAGCGTCGTGACGTCGTCCAGGCTGGGGCGCGCGCCCACCCAGAACTCGCCGTAGCGGGAGTCGGCGTAGAACTCCTCGGTGTTGCGGGGCGCCAGCGGGCGCACGTAGAGCACGGCGTGGTGGTGCGAGCCGGAGCCGTCCGCGCCGGGGTCGCCCTCGCCGTCCGCCACGGGGTGCATGACGAGCACGGCGTCGGGCTCCTGGTCGGTCCCGAGCCCGGTGAGGTGGGCGAACGCGGAGTGCGGCCGGAACCGGTAGTCCGTGTCGTTGGAGCGCTGCTTCAGCGGGCCCGCAGGGATCACCAGTCGCGTCCCCGCGAAGCGGGCCGACAGCTTCGCGCGGCGCTCGGCGGTGAACGGGGCCGCGCGACCCGGCGTCGTGCCGAGGTCCGGGCGCGGTCCCCAGCGCGAGGTGATGAAGTCCTTGAACGCCTGGGAGTCCGGGCGGTGGGAACGGTTGCTCCCACGGTCCTCGACGGTGTCGTCACTGGTCTGGTCGACCGGGGTGGTGTCGCTCATGACGTCCATCCTCCCACCTGCCGACGGCACCGGCGGTGCCGACGAAGGCGCCCCCGTCTCACCGGCGGCCGAACTCGCGCAACGCCCTCGTCAGGGTGTCGTTGAAGGCCGTGGGTGCGTCGGAGTTGACGTCGTGCCCGGCCCGCGGGACGACGACGAGGGCGCCACGGGCGGCCGCCGCCAGGTGCCGGGACTCCTCCAGGCGCATCCGGTCACGGGCACCGTTGACCAGCCAGACGGGCGCCTGGATCGCGCGCAGGCTCGCCACCGAGGACCGGCCGACGAGCCCGGTGAGGGCGTCCGTCACCACGTCCCAGCCCGGTCGGTACCCCTCGTCCGTCCACCCGCTCCCCGGTGCGCCTCTCGGCCCGCCCGTCAACGCCGGCACGTCGGTGCCTCCCGGGCGGCCGCGATCCCACCCGGCGGCGGTCCGCCACGTCCGCAGCGCGGCCTGACGCACCGTCGTCGTGCCCGAGACGGCGAGACGTGCGGCGTCCCGGAAGAGGGCCACGGGCTTGCCGCGGGGGTCGGCGGTGCACGCGGCGGCGACGACACCGGCCAGGTCCGGCCCGCCGCCGGCCGCCGCCCGGCTGCGGTGCGCGGCCCAGGCGAGCGCCGTGTAGCCGCCCAGGGACAGGCCGACGACCACGACGGGGGAGCCGGGCCGGAACGAGGCCGCCGCGCCGTCGAGCACCTCGAACGCACGCTGCATGGAGAAGCGTTCGGCGCGTCGTGTCCCGTGGGCGGGCAGGTCGACGGCGACCGCCTCGTGGCCGGCACGCCGCACGTGGTCGACCTGGACCCGCCAGATCGCGGACGACGTCCGCATGCCGTGCACGAACACGACGCCCGCCGGCGGTGCCGCCGTGCGGGCAGACCGCGTGGACCGGGCGTCGCTCTGTGGCCCGGCGTACGGGTCGGGGTGCTGGTCCATCCCTTCGATGGTCGCCTGCGACCAGGGACTGCTGGCGGAAGCCTGCGTCGGGCCCCGTGGAGACGTTGTGAGCATCGGCGTCCGTACACTTGCCGGGTGATCGACCTCCATACGCACTCGCGGGCGTCCGACGGCACGGACACGCCTCGTCAGGTCATGGAGGCCGCGGCCGCGGCCGGCCTGACCACCGTCGCCCTCACCGACCACGACACCACCAGCGGGTGGGCCGACGCCGCCGCGAGCGTGGCGAGCACCGGCGTCGCCCTGGTGCGGGGCGTGGAGATCTCGACACGCGTCGCCGTCTCGGGCGGTGGGCTCAGCGTCCACCTGCTCGCCTACCTGCACGACCCCGCCCACCCGGCCCTCCTGACCGAGCTCGCCCGCACCCGCGACGACCGCGTCACCCGGGCCCGTCGAATGGCCGAGCTGCTCGCGGAGGACTTCCCGCTGACCTGGGACGACGTGGTGGCCCAGACGCACGACGGAGCGACCGTCGGGCGGCCCCACCTCGCCGACGCCCTGGTGGCCGTGGGCGTCGTCGGCGACCGGGACGAGGCGTTCGCGACCATGCTCCACCCGGGCGCCCGGTACTACGTGCCGCACTACGCCCCCGACACCACGGACGCGGTCCGGGCGGTCCTGGCCGCCGGCGGTGTGCCGGTGATGGCCCATCCCCGGGCCGGCAAGCGCGGCCGCGTCGTCACCGAGGAGACGATCGAGGCGCTCGCGGGCGCCGGGCTGGCCGGGCTCGAGGTCGACCACCGCGACCACGAGGACGCCGACCGTCGACGGCTGGCAGTCCTGGCGGCGGACCTGGGGCTCCTGGCGACCGGGTCGAGCGACTACCACGGCACCGGCAAGCTGAACCGGATCGGGGAGAACGTGACCGATCCCGACGTGCTGTCCGAGATCGAACGACGCGGGCGCCTGGAGGTGCTGCGGCCGTGAGTCACGTCATCGACCTGACGTTGTTCACGCAGGCGTTCGTCACCCTGTGGGTCATCATGGACCCGCCCGGCACCATCCCGGTCTTCCTGGCCCTCACGTCCACGATGGGTTCCAAGCAGCGCAGCCGGGCCGCCCTGCAGGCGGTGCTGGTGGCGTTCGGCGTCATCGTGACCTTCGCGCTGTTCGGCCAGCAGCTGCTGCAGTACATGGGCATCTCGCTGGCGGCGCTGCAGGCTTCGGGGGGACTGCTGCTGCTCATCGTCGCCATGCAGCTGCTCACGGGGAAGTTCGAGTCCGGGGAGGCCACGGCGGCGACCCCGGGCGCGAACGTCGCCCTGGTCCCCCTGGGGACCCCGCTGCTCGCCGGGCCGGGCGCCATCGTGGCGACGATGGTGTTCGTCCAGCAGGCGAGGGCCGAGGACGAGGGGGTGCCGGCGATCGTGGCGATCTCGGTGGCCATCGTGCTGGTGCACGTCTGCCTCTACCTGGCGATGCGCTTCGCCGACGTGCTGCACCGGGTGCTCAAGGACTCCGGGGTCACGCTCATCACCCGCATCGCGGGCATCCTGCTCGCGGCGATCGCCGTGCAGCAGATCGCCGACGCGGTCATCGAGTTCGTGCAGACCGCGTAGCCGCGCGGCCGCGCCGCAGTCACACGTCGACAGGGGTGAGGGTGACCTCGACGAGGGTGTCGGGACCGAGGTTCTCGGCGCGCCGCACGGTCTTCTTCATCGGCAGGATGAAGGCCTCGTGCTCCTTGGAGGGGAACACGGACGTCTGCCACGTCGTGGCCCCCACCGTCACGCGGACCCGGACGGACCCGAACCCGTGCGGTGGCAGCGGGATGTCGGCGAGCACGTCGGACTCCTCCGGCGGCAGCGTGACGAACCACCAGGCGTCACCCTGCCGTGCCGCCCACTGCCACATCGGGGCCGTGAAGCTCAGCTGCATGGGCAGCACCGTACGCCCCCGGGTGCCGAACAGGAGCCTGGTCCCGCAATCCGGAGGGAATACGGGACCAGGCTCCTGCTCGGCGTGGTGGTGGGGCTGGGGCGCTCAGGCCTCCGCGCCGCCCGCCTGGCCCTCGGAGCCGGTGCGGGGACGACGGCGACGCCGACGGCGGCGCTGGCCCTCGCCGGAGCCCTCGTCACCCGTGCGCTGCTCGCTCGACCGCGGCTCGCTCGACCGCTGCTCGCCGTCCGGCCGGGAGCTGCCGGAGGCCGAGCCACCGCGACGTCCGCTCTCGCGACCACGGCCGCCGTCGCCGGTACGGCCACGGCCGCCCTCACGCCGGCCCTTGCCCTGACCGCCGCCCGAGCCGCCGCGGCCGCCGTCGCGTCCGCCGCTCGGACGCTTGCCCGTCTCCCCGAGGTCCTCGAGCTCCTCCGCGTCGAGCCCGCCGAGCTTCTGGGCGCCCTTCGGCAGGCGCCCCTTGGTGCCCTCGGGGATGCCGAGGTCGCTGAACAGGTGCGGCGAGGACGAGTAGGTCTCCACCGGGTCGGGGTGGCCGAGGTCCAGCGTGCGGTCGATCATCTGCCACCGCGGGACGTCGTCCCAGTCGACGAACGTGATCGCGGTGCCCTTGTTGCCGGCACGGCCGGTGCGACCGATGCGGTGCAGGTACGTGCGCTCGTCCTCGGGGCACTGATAGTTGACCACGTGCGTCACGTCGGTGACGTCGATGCCGCGGGCCGCGACGTCGGTCGCGACGAGCACGTCGATGTTGCCGTGCCGCAGCGCCCGCAGGGCCTGCTCACGGGCGCCCTGGCCGAGGTCGCCGTGGATCGCGCCGGCGGCGAACCCGCGGGTGCGCAGCTCGTCGGAGACCTTCGCGGCGGTGCGCTTGGTGCGGGCGAACACGATGGTGCGACCGCGGCCCTCGGCCTGCAGGATGCGGGCCAGCACCTCGACCTTGTCCAGGGCGTGCGCGCGGTAGACCACCTGGCGCGTGTTCTTGACCGTCGCGCCCTCGTCGTCCGGGTCGGCCGCGCGGATGTGCGTGGGCTGGGACATGTAGCGACGGGCCATGGAGACGACGGGGCCGGGCATGGTCGCGGAGAAGAGCATGGTGTGGCGCACGGCGGGCGTGCGGGACAGGATCTTCTCGACGTCGGGCAGGAACCCGAGGTCGAGCATCTCGTCCGCCTCGTCGAGCACCACGGTCGCGGCGCGGGTGAGGTTGAGGTGACCCTGGTTGAGCAGGTCGACCATGCGTCCCGGCGTGCCGACGACGACCTCGACGCCGGTGTTCAGCGTCTCGATCTGCGGCTCGTAGGCGCGGCCGCCGTAGATCTGCACGATCCGGACGCTGCGGTGCTTCGACGCGGTCTCCAGGTCGCGGGCCACCTGCGAGGCGAGCTCGCGCGTCGGTGCCACGACGAGGGCCTGCGGCTTGCCCGGGGCGGGCAGCTCGTCGAACCCGGGCTCGCCCGGTGCGATCACGCGGTGCAGCAGGGGCACGCCGAAGCCGAGGGTCTTGCCCGTCCCGGTCTTGGCCTGGCCGATGATGTCGTGTCCCTGCAGCGCGACCGGGAGCGTCATCGCCTGGATCGGGAACGGGTGCGTGATGCCGGAGTCGTTGAGCGCCCGGACGATCTCCTCGCGGACACCGAAGTCCGCGAAGCTGACGTCCTGGGCCTGGATGGCGGCCGCGCTCGAGTAGTCGAGGTCGTCGGTGGCCTGGTCGCTGCCCGCGGGGGCCTCGGCGGCGCCGTCCGGGGTGAGGTCTGTGGTGGTCACTGGGTGCCTTCGCATGTCGTCGGCGCGACGGACCGCGAGGGCTGACCAGAGGGCTTGCCGCGGGTCGCACGCTGCGCCGAGGTGGTCGGCAGCCGATCGCGAAAGGACATCGCGCGGTGAGCACGGGGGGTCTGCAACGAGACGACCGGGCAACCGAAGTACCACACCATCGTATCGGAACGCACGCCGATCGGCGGGAGGCGTCGGTCACGGTGCGACCTATCCTGGTCCGGTGAAGACCTCCCGCACCGCCGCTGGCGTCGACTCCTCCGTGCCCGCACCGGCCGTCGAGCTGGTGGGGCTGGCCGCCTACACCGAGCTCGCGGAGTTCGGTCTGCTGGCGGCGCGGTCCGTGGACGCCCCGGACCTCGCGACCCGCCAGGCGCTGGCGGACGGCGCCGACCGTGCTCTCGGCCGCCAGCGGGCCCTGCTGGCCCTGGTCAGCGCGGACGACGGCGTGGTGCCGGGCGTGGTGGGGGCCACCGTGATGGCTCCCTTCGACGACGTCCTCACCGACTTCGACGCGCGGACGGACACCGACGACTGGGCCGAGGGCCTGCTCAAGGGCGTCGTGGGCCACGGGGTGGCCCAGGACTTCTGCCGGGTCCTCGCCGGCGGTCTCGACGGCTCGAGCGGCCGGGCCGTGCGCCAGGTGCTGGAGCGGCCCGCTCCCGGGCCGGAGGCGGGCGCCGACGCCGGCGCGGACGCGGAGGCCATCTGGTTGCTGGCCCGGCTCGCCGCCGCCGACGACGTGCTCGGCTCGCGGCTGGCGCTGTGGGGCCGGCGGGTGGTCGGCGAGGCGCTGGGCGTCGTGACCGCCCTGCTGGGCCGTCGGCCGGAGCTGGCCGCGCTGGCCACCGAAGCGGCGTCCCGGTCCGGGGCCGACGTACCGCCCGCCCCGGACCGCGACGACGCGGTGCGCACCTGGTTGGTGGCCCGACTGACCGGCGAGCACACGCGCCGGATGGACCGCATGCGGCTCGCCGCCTGAGACGGCGAGCCGCGTCCCGCTCAGAGGTTGCCGAAGCCCACCGGGCGCTGCTCGCCGCTGCCGATCTCGACGTAGCCGATGGTGGCGGTCGGGACGATGATCTGGCGGCCCTTGGTGTCGGTGAGCTCGAGCGCGGCACCGCCGTCGAGCGCCTTGCGCACGGCCTTCGCGACGTCGTCGGCCTTTTGGTCGGTCTCGACCACCAGCTCGCGGCTCAGGTTCTGCACACCGATCGTGATCTCCACGTTGACTCCTTCGCGCGAGGCGCCGCGACCTGCGACGCCGGATGGACGGTCTGCCCCGATCCTATGCACGGGCGAGCGTGCGGGCGGCACCGTCCGCGCAGGGTGAACGCGAGCGACCGGCGCTCCGGGCGGGCCGCGCCGGTGCAGCGCCGCTGTCGGAGGCTCGTGGTCGAATCGCCCCCGTGACACCCAGCAGCTCCGTCCGCCTCGTGCCGCCGGCCCCCGCGCAGACCGCCGGTGCCGCCGTCGTGCTGGACGAGACCCAGACGGCGGCCGTGGAGGCGGCGCTCGAGGGACCTGCCACGCTCGTGGTCGGTGCCCCGGGAACGGGTCGGACCACCGTGGCGCGGGAGATCGCGGTCCGTGCGATCGAGGCCGGCACCGACCCCTCTCGCGTGCTGGTCCTCGCGGCGACCCGCCGCTCGGCGGCCCGGCTGCGCGACGAGGTCGCGGCCGGCGCGGGGCGCACGATCGGTGCCCCGATGGTGCGCACGGCCGCGTCCGCCGCCTTCTCCGTCCTGCGCACGCGGTCCGCGGCGCTCGGCGAGCCCCCGCCCACCCTGGTCTCGGGGCCCGAGCAGGACCTCGTGCTGGCTGAGCTGCTCGCCGGGCACCTCGCCGGGGAGGGGGCGCCGCTCCCGATGCCCGAGGGCCTGCCCGAGGAGTCGCTCGGGCTGCGCGGCCTGCGCCAGGAGCTGCGCGACCTGCTCATGCGCGCCGCCGAGCGCGGGCTGGCACCCGTCGACCTGGACGACCTCGCGCGCCGCCACGAGCGGCCCGAGTGGCGGCTCGCCGCCCGGCTCTACGAGGAGTACCTCGACGTGACGGCCCTGCGGATCGGCACCCCGGACGCGGGCGCGCGGTACGACCCGGCGGTCGTCGTGGACGAGGCGGCGCACGCTCTGGCGACGTGGGACGTGCCGGGCACGCCCGCCCCGTCGTGGGACCTCGTCGTCGTCGACGACTACCAGGAGGCGACCGTCGCGACCGCCCGTCTGCTCGGCGTGCTGCACGACGCCGGAGCGCGGCTCGCGTTGCTGGCCGACCCCGACGTCGCGGTCCAGGGCTTCCGGGGGGCCGCCCCCGCGCTGGTCGGCCGGGCCGGTGCCCGGCCTGGTGAGGTCGGCGCCTTCGACGCCCGCACGGTCGTGCTCGGGACCGCGTGGCGCCAGCCCGAGCTGCTGCGCGAGGTCACGCTCGCCGTCACCTCCCGGGTCGCGACGGTGTCCGGCGCGCTGCACCGGGGCGCGGCGTCCCGTCCGGGCGCGGCCGCCGACGGCGTGCCGACACCACGTGCGGACGTCGCGGTCCTGGCCGGCACGGCGCAGGAGGCGGCCTACATCGCTCGTGAGCTGCGGGCCGAGCACCTGCTGCACGGCACGCCGTGGGAGCGGATGGCGGTGCTGGCACGCAGCGGGGACCAGCTTGCCGCGCTGCGCCGCGACCTGGTGGCGGCCTCCGTGCCCGTGGCGCTCCTCGGCTCGGACGTCCCGCTGCGGGACGAGCCCGCCGTCGTACCGCTGCTCGCCGCGCTGCGGGTGTGCGCCGGCCCCGGCGCGCTCGACCGGATGCTGGCCGACCTGGAGCCCGCGGAGCGCACGTCGTCGCCCGACGACGTCGACGAGGCGTCCCGCCCGGATCCGCTGCCCACGCTGGACGCCGAGTCCGCGGCGCTGCTCCTTACCTCGCCGATCGGAGGCCTGGACGCGGTCTCCCTGCGCCGGCTGCGCCGGGCTCTGCGGGCCGAGGAGCTCTCCGGCGGCGGCGGGCGGTCGTCCGACGCGCTGCTCGTCGAGGTCCTGGGCGACCCCGCACGGGCCGCGACCCTGCCGTCGGCGGTCCGTCGCGGCCCGGTGGCGGTCGCGCGCGTGCTCGCCGCCGGTCGTGAGGCGGCGGCTGTGGACGGCGCCACCGCCCAGACCGTCCTGTGGGCCGTGTGGGCGGCCACCGGCCTGGCGGACCGGTGGCGCGACGCGGCGCTGACGGGCGGACCCGCCGGGGTGCGCGCGGACCGCGACCTCGATGCGGTCCTCGCACTGTTCCGCGGCGCCGAGACCTACGTCGAACGGATGCCGGGCGCTCCGGTGGCCGCGTTCGTCGACTACGTCGCGTCGCAGGACCTGCCGGCGGACTCGCTCGCCGCGGCCGCCACGGGCGCCCGCGCGGTCGAGGCACTGACGCCCGCCGGCGCGGCCGGGCGCGAGTGGGACGTCGTCGTGGTGGCCGGGGTGCAGGACGGGGTGTGGCCGGACCTGCGCCTGCGAGACTCGCTGCTCGGTTCCCAGGCCCTCGTCGAGCTGCTCGCCGGGCGGGCCCAGGATGCGCACGGAGTGGGCAAGGAGGCGCGCGCCCAGGTGCTCGCCGACGAGCTCCGCGCGTTCGCGGTGGCGGTCTCGCGGGCACGGCGGCGGTTGCTCGTCACCGCGGTCGAGGACGCCGAGGACAGCCCGTCGGTCTTCTGTGACCTGGTCGCCCCGCGCCCCGAGAGCTCGGAGGAGGGCCCCGACCCGCGGCGCGTCCCGGTGGGGCAGCCGCTCGACCTGCGCGGCGTCGTGGCCGCTGCGCGCGCCGAGCTCGTGCGGGAGGCGGCCGGCGGCGACGGTCCGGAGCCGCGGGCCGACACCGCCGCGGCGCTGCTCGCCCGGCTCGCCGAGGCCGGGGTGCCGGAGGCCGACCCACGGACCTGGTACGGGGTGGCGCACGCGTCCAGCGACGCGCCGCTGTGGGGGGCGCAGGACGAGGTCGTCGTCTCGCCGTCGAAGGTCGACACCGTGACCACCTGCGCGCTGCGGTGGGCGTTCGAGTCCGCGGGCGGGACGGCGCCGGACGCGACGCACCAGACCCTCGGCACGCTCGTGCACAGCATCGCCGAGATGCACCCGTCGGCGCCTGTGCACGTCCTGCGCGCCGAGCTCGACCGACGGTGGCCCGAGCTGGCCCTGCCCGAGGGCTGGCCGAGCCGCCAGCTGCGCCGTCGGGCCGAGGAGATGGTCGGCCGCCTCGCGGACTACTTCCAGGGATCCGGTGAGCCGGTCCTCGTCGAGCCGTCCTTCGACCTGACGCTGGGCCGCGCCCGGCTGCGGGGGAAGATCGACCGCGTCGAGAGCGACGGCGGCGACGGTGTGGTCGTGGCCGACCTCAAGACGGGGCGCAGCGCACCCTCCAAGGACAAGGCGGCCGAGAACCCGCAGCTCGGGGCGTACCAGCTCGCCGTGGACGGCGGTGCGCTCGAGCTGCCGGAGGGTACCCGCAGCTCCGGCGCCCGCCTCGTGTTCGTGGGGACCCCTACCAAGGGGCCGTCGTTGCGTGACCAGCCGGCACTCGGCACCGGCGCCGACGGCTCGAGCTGGGCGCGGGCTCTGGTGGAGCAGGCCGCCGACACGATGGCGGACTCCGCCTTCAGGGCTCGCGAGAACGACTTGTGCGGGATGTGCCCGGTGCGGCGCAGCTGTCCCGTGCAGACCGAGGGACGGAGCGTGATCTCGTGACGACGCCGCAGGCCTCCGAGCCAGGACCCGGTGACGGGTTCGGTGAGCTCGCGTTCGAGGGGCTCGAGCGCGAAGCCCTCGGCGGCGAGCGGCGCAGCGCCGAGCTCGGGTTCCCGGAGCTGGACGACCCGGCGGGCGACGGGGCGCACGGGGCCGGTGCCGTCGTCCCCCGGCTGTCGGCCCGCGACATCGCGGAGCTGCTCGGCCGTCCGGCGCCGACCGACGAGCAGGTCGCCGTCATCGAGGCGCCGCTCGAGCCGGTGCTCGTCGTCGCCGGAGCTGGCTCGGGCAAGACCGAGACGATGGCCGCGCGCGTCGTCTGGCTCCTCGCGAACGACCTCGTCGAGCCCGAGGAGGTCCTCGGCCTGACGTTCACGCGCAAGGCCGCCGGCGAGCTGTCGACCCGGGTGCAGTCGCGGCTCGGGCAGCTCGCCCGTGCCCGCGGACGGTCGGCCGCGGACCTCGACCTGCTGGCGCGTCCCACGATCGCCACGTACAACGCCTACGCGGCGTCGCTCGTCGCGGACCACGGCCTCCGGCTCGGGGTCGAGCCCGGCTCGCGGCTCCTGGGCGGGGCCAACCAGTGGCAGCTCGCCGCCGAGGTCGTCGAGTCCTGGGACGGGGACCTGGGGACGGACAAGGCCGTGAGCACCGTCGTCGGCGCGGTCCTGTCGTTGTCAGGCGCGCTGGGGGAGCACCTGCTCGACGTCGACGCCGCCCGTGACGCCCTGGACGACCTGGTCGAGCGCCTCGACACGCTGCCCCTCGGGCCGAAGCAGCGCTCCCGCACCAAGGACGTCGACCAGCTCGTCGGCTCCGTCGCCGCGCGCTCCCGGCTCCTCGACCTGGTGGCCGAGTACCGACGGCGCAAGCGACACACCGACTCCCTCGACTTCGGCGACCAGGTCGCGCTCGCCGCCGAGCTCGCCCGGACGGTGCCCGCGGTCGGCGCCGCGGAGCGCGCCAGGTACCGGGTGGTCCTGCTCGACGAGTACCAGGACACGTCCTTCGCCCAGGTGGAGCTCCTGGCCGGGCTGTTCCGCGACGGGCACGCCGTCACCGCCGTCGGCGACCCGCACCAGTCGATCTACGGCTGGCGGGGAGCGTCGGCCTCCGGGCTGTCCCGCTTCCCCGAGCGCTTCCGGCACGCCGACGGTGCCGCCGCGTCGGTGCGCTACCTCAGCACGTCGTGGCGCAACGACGCCGCCGTGCTCGCCGCGGCCAACGTCGCCTCGGGCCCCCTGCGGGAGGCGCCGGGTGCGACCGCGGTGCCGGTGCCGCCGCTCGACCTGCGTCCCGGCGCCGGGGCAGGCTCCGTCGCGGCGCACGTCGCGGCCACGCTCGAGGAGGAGGCCGAGGCGGTGGCGGACTTCGTCGCCGCCCGGTGGCGGCGTGCCTCGCGCCCGGACGCGTCCGACCGGGTGACGGCGGCCGTGCTGTGCCGGGCACGCTCGCAGTTCGCCGCCCTGGAGACGGCGTTGCGCCGCCGCGGGCTGCCGGTGGAGGTCGTCGGTCTCGGTGGCCTGCTCACCACGCCCGAGGTGGTGGACGTCGTGGCGCTGCTCGAGGCCGTGCACGACCCGTCCCGCGGCGACTCGCTGCTGCGGCTGCTCACCGGGCCGCGGGTCAACCTGGGTGCCGCCGACCTGCACGCTCTCGGCTCCTGGGCCGCCGACCTCGCCCGGCGGGACGCGCCCCGCAGCGCCCGCCGGTCGGGCACCGGCACGGCCGACGACGACGGGCCGGCGGTCGTCGAGGGCGACGTCGTCGACCACCGTTCGGTCGTCGACGCGCTCGACGACCTCCCCGCACCGGGCCAGGCCGCCACGGACGGTCGCGTCCTGACCTCCGAGGGACACACGCGGCTCACGGCCCTGGCACGACTCCTGCGCGAGCTGCGCTCGCTCACCTACCTCTCGCTGCCCGAGCTCGTCGTCACCGCCGAGCGCGCCCTCGGGCTCGACGTCGAGGTCGCGACCGCGGAGTCGCTCGCGCTCGCCGTCGGGTCGGGCCCGGACGGGATGGCGGCCGCCGAGCGCATCAGCCGCCGTGGGCGCGAGCACCTCGACGCGTTCCGCGACGTGGCCGCGAGCTTCGCGCAGTCGGCGGACGTGGCGACGCTCGGCGCGTTCCTCGCCTGGTTGGGCGTGGCCGACGACCAGGAGCGGGGGCTCGACATGCCCGTCCGGGAACCCGACCCCGACGCCGTCCAGGTCATCACCGCGCACGCCGCCAAGGGGCTGGAGTGGGACGTCGTCGCCGTGCCCGGCCTCGTCGACGGGATCTTCCCGACCGAGGCCGAGTCGTCGAAGGGACGGACGAGCAGCGGATGGCTCACCGGGCTGGGGGAGCTGCCGTACCACCTGCGGGGCGACGCCGGCGACCTGCCGCGCTTCCGGTTCGACCTCGCGACGGACACCAAGGACCTCCTCACCCGGCGTGACGAGTTCCGGCTCGACTGCGGAGGGCATCAGCTCGCGGAGGAACGGCGCCTGGCCTACGTCGCGTTCACCCGCTCCCGCCGCGAGCTCTTCTGCACCGCCCACTGGTGGGGGACCGGCAGCCGGCCGCGGCGCGTCTCGCCGTTCCTCGTCGAGCTCGCGGAGGCCGGGATCGTCCAGGCCGAGGGCTGGGAACCCGCCCCGGACGCGGCAGCGTCCAACCCCCGCGACGAGATCGAACGGACCGACGTGTGGCCCGCCGCGGTCGAACGGCCCGACGACGCCTCGGCAGCGACCGCCACCGACCGCGCCGACACCCCTCGCGTGCTGCTGCGCGCCACCGCGGCCCGGGTGGCGGACGCGTCCGACGCGGTTCCCCGGGAGGGCGTGCTGCTCGACCGGGCCGGGCACGACCTCGTCCAGCTCACGGAGATCCTGCTCGCCGAACGGGCCGAGCGGGTCGAACCGTCCGTGGAGATGCCGGCGCACGTCTCGGCGTCGGGGCTGGTGCGACTGGCCCGTGACCGGGAGGAGTTCGCTCGTCAGCTGCGCCGCCCCGTGCCGAACGAACCGACCGTGCACGCACGTCGGGGCACGCTGTTCCACGCCTGGGTCGAGCAGTTCTACTCCTCGGCCTCCCTCCTGGACGTCGAGGACCTGCCGGGTGCGGACGAGCCCGACGTCGCGACCGACCTGGCGCTGGACGACCTGCGCACCCGCTTCGAGCAGACACCCTGGGCGAGGCTGACACCGGTCGCCGTCGAGCAGGACGTCGAGACACCCGTCGCCGGCGTCATGGTGCGCTCACGCATGGACGCGGTATTCCTCGACCCCGACGCGCCGCCGCCGGACCCGAGCGAACCGCACGACGTCGTCGTCGTGGACTGGAAGACCGGCCGCGAACCACGCGACCCCGCCGACCGGGCCCAGCGCGAGGTGCAGCTCGCCGCCTACCGGTTGGCCTGGGCGCGGTGGACCGGTCTGCCCGTGGAGAAGGTCAGCGCGGCGTTCGTGTACGTGGCGTCCGGCACCACGGTGCGGCCCGCCGAGCTGCTCGACGAGGACGGGCTGGAGGCCCTGGTGCGCGGGGCATAGGTCTGCGCTGCACCTCCGCCTCAGGCGGTGCCGTTCCGCCCGAGGCGACGGCTCCGCTGCGCGCGAGTGCCTCGTTCCTCGGCCCTCACGCTGCGCTGCACCTCCGCCTCAGGCGGTGCCGTTCCGCCCGAGGCGACGGCTCCGCTGCGCGCGAGTGCCTCGTTCCTCGGCCCTCACGCTGCGCTGCACCTCCGCCTCAGGCGGTGCCGTTCCGCCCGAGGCGACGGCTCCGCTGCGCGCGAGTGCCTCGTTCCTCGGCCCTCACGCTGCGCTGCACCTCCGCCTCAGGCGGTGCCGTTCCGCCCGAGGCGACGGCTCCGCTGCGCGCGAGTGCCTCGTTCCTCGGCCCTCACGCTGCGCTGCACCTCCGCCTCAGGCGGGGGTGTCCTCGCGGGTGGCCTCGTCCAGGTCCGCCAGCATCGACTCGGCGTCGGCGACGACGTCGGGCAGCCCGCGGCGCACGCCGTGCATGAGCCATCGCGCGAGCGCCAGCTCGCTCACCAGCAGCGCGCGGTCGACGAGGCGCGGGTCGGTGAGCTCGGTGCGCCGCAGCTGGTAGGCCTCCATGATCGCGTCGACGCAGTCCGGCGGGGCGGCGGCGAGCAGCCACGCGAGGTCGTCGGCCGGGTCGGCGACCCGTGCGTCCGACCATCCGCTGACGCTCGTGACCCGCTGACCGGTGACCAGCACCTGGTCGGGCGCGAGGTCTCCGTGCACGACGACCGGCTGGAACCGCCACAGGCCCACGTCCTCCAGCGCCGTCTCCCACCGACGCAGCAGGTCGCCGGGGACCCGGCGCGTCGCCGCGGCCTCGTCGAGCTCCACCAGCCGGCGCTCGCGGTACTCCGCCGAGGTGTACGACGGCAGCCCGCAGGCCTCGACGACCGCGGTCGGCAGCTCGTGCACCGCGGCGAGGGTCCGGCCCAGGTCGGCGGCCAGGCCCGGACCGGGGCGCAGCGTCGAGATGTCCAGCGGCGCACCACCCAGCCGCTGGTGGACGACGGCGCGTCCGCCCTCTGGCAGCAGCGCCGAGCCGGCGACGTGCGGCACGGCGAACGGCAGCACCCCGGCGTCGACGTACAGGTGGAGCGACTCGAGCAGCTCGATCTCCGCCTCGAGGGCAGCCCCCGCCAGGGTGGTCGCCGGGGCACGGACCATCCACTCGTCCCCGGACCCGGTCGTCACCACCGCGACGTCGTAGTCGCCGGGCACGTCCTCGCGCCGCACGGTCCGGGCGTCGAGACCGGGCACGGCGGCCGTCGACAACGCGGCGAGGGCGAGCGGGCTGCGGGGCACAGGCCCACCGTAGTGCGGCTGCTGGCCTGTGCCCCGCTGCGTCGCCGGGCGTGTCCCGCCGGCCGGCGTGTCCGACGCCACGGAGCAGTCGGTGGGTCTTCATGTTCTCGGGACGGGGTGACGTAGCGTCGTGGCGTGCACCCTCTCGAGCTCCCGTTCTCCCGCGCCGGCCACGACCGGGCAGCGCACCGCCGCACCGAGCCGGACCTCGTCGGGCGGCTGCGCGCAGCCCCGAGCACCCGTGTGCTGGCGCTGCAGGGTGGCCGGCTCGCCGTCGTCGGGCAGGAGTTCCCGCGCGCGACCCTGCTGCCGCCGACCGCCCTCCTCGACGCGCCGGCCGAGGCGTCCTGGGCGTTCCTCGGTGAGGCGGACGGGACGGCCTATCTCTCGGTCGTCCTGCCCGACGGCGACGAGACGCTGCCTCCGGGCGCCGAGGCCTGGGCGGGTCTGCGACAGATCGTCCTCGGGCAGTCCGTGGCGCTGGCGGCGGCGGAGCCGGACGTCGTGCTGGTGCACGGGCTCTCGGTCGCGGCCGTCGCGCTGGCGGGGTGGCACTCCACCCACCGCCGCTGCGGGCGCTGCGGCGAGCCGACCGCCGTCGTCCAGGCCGGGTGGGCACGCCACTGCCCCGTCGACGAGCGCGAGACCTATCCCCGCACCGACCCGGCGGTGATCATGGCGGTCGTGGACGACGCGGACCGGATCCTCCTGGGGCACGCCGCGACCTGGCCCGCGGGGCGGTTCTCGACGCTGGCCGGGTTCGTCGAGGCCGGCGAGGCGCTGGAGGACACCGTCCGCCGGGAGGTGGCGGAGGAGACGGGGGTCGTCGTCGGCACGACACCTGGCGACGTGGTCTACCGGGGCAGCCAGGCGTGGCCGTTCCCGGCCTCGCTCATGCTCGGGTTCCGGGCACGGGCGGTCGCGACGGCGGTGCAGACCGACGACGAGGAGGTGACGGACGCCCGCTGGTTCACCCGGGACGAGCTGGCGGCGGCCGCGGCCTCCGGCGAGGTCGGTCTGCCCGGCCGGCACTCGATCGCCCGCGCGCTGATCGAGGAGTGGTTCGGCAGGGAGCTTCCCGCGCGGTAGCGACGCCGCCGCGGCGGGCCGCCGCGGGACTCAGCGGGCGAGCGCTGCCTGGACCTCTGCCAGCGAGGGGTTGGTCGCCGCGGAACCGTCCGGGTAGACGACGGTCGGCACGGTCTGGTTGCCGCCGTTGACCTGTTCGACGTACTCCGCCGTCTCCGGGTGCTCCTCGATGTCGATCACCGTGTACCCGATGCCGGCGGAGTCGAGCTGCGTGCGCAGCCGGCGGCAGTACCCGCACCACGCGGTCGAGTACATGGTGACGGTGCCGAGGTCGGGCAGGGCGGGGCGGGCGGTCATCGGGTCCTCCTGTGGATGGGGCGGAGCGGTGTGGGCGACGCCTGCGACAATCGCAGACGATGTCAGCTCTGACCAACTCCCCGGGCGCCCCGCTTCATCCCGACGCGATCCTCGACGCACTCGATCCGGAGCAGCGTGAGGTCGCGCTCGCCCTGGCCGGACCGGTCTGCGTGCTGGCCGGCGCCGGGACCGGCAAGACGCGGGCGATCACGCACCGCATCGCCTACGGGGTCCGTACGGGTGCCTACCCGCCGACGTCGGTGCTCGCCGTCACGTTCACCGCGCGCGCCGCGGGGGAGATGCGGACGCGCCTGCGCGAGCTCGGCGTCGCCGGTGTCCAGGCCCGGACCTTCCACGCCGCGGCGCTGCGCCAGCTGGGCTACTTCTGGCCGCGGATCGTGGGCGGGGCACCGCCGCAGATCCTCGAGCACAAGGCGCCGGCCGTGGCCGAGGCGGCGCGCCGGATCGGGGCGAGCGTCGACCGCGTGGCCGTGCGCGACCTGGCCAGCGAGGTCGAGTGGGCCAAGGTCTCCCTCGTCACGGCCGAGGACTACGTCAAGGCGGCCGCGGCCGACGACCGGCCCGCGCCGTCGGGCTACGACCACCAGACCGTGGCCCGGCTGGTCGCCGCCTACGAGGACGTCAAGACCGAGCGTGGCGTCATCGACTTCGAGGACGTGCTGCTGATGCTCGCCGACATGCTGGGTTCGCACCCGCACGTCGCCGACCAGGTGCGCTCGCAGTACCGGCACTTCGTGGTCGACGAGTTCCAGGACGTCTCGCCGCTGCAGCAGTTCCTGCTCGACCAGTGGCTGGGCGGCCGCAAGGAGCTCTGCGTCGTGGGCGACCCGTCCCAGACGATCTACTCGTTCACCGGAGCGACGCCGCACTACCTGCTGGACTTCACCCGGACGTACCGCGAGGCCCACGTCGTGCGGCTCGTCCGCGACTACCGGTCGACGCCGCAGGTGGTGCACCTCGCCAACGACGTCCTGCGGCGTGGCCGCGTGACCGGCGCCCTCGAGCTGCTGGCGCAGCGCCCGGCCGGTCCGCCGGTGGGCTTCACGACCTACGACGACGACGAGTCGGAGGCGACCGGCATCGCGGCCCGTGCCGCGCGGCTCGTCGCCGACGGTGTGCGAGCCAGCGAGATCGCGGTGCTGTACCGCACGAACGCGCAGTCGGCGGCGTTCGAGTCCGCGTTGTCCGACGCCGGGGTCAGCTATCAGGTGCGTGGTGGGGCACGGTTCTTCCAGCGCAAGGACGTGCGCGACGCCGTCGTGCTCCTGCGCGGCGCCGCACGATCGGCGGACCCGGACCAGCCGATGCCGGAGCAGGTGCGCGACGTGCTCCTCTCCGCCGGCTGGTCCGAGAAGTCGCCGGCGGCGCGGGGCGCGACCCGTGAGCGCTGGGAGGCGATGCAGGCTCTGGTCGGGCTGGCCGACGACCTCGCGGCAGCGGCGCCGGAGGACGCGCCCGCCACACTGCAGAACCTGGTGGACGAGCTCGCCGAGCGTGCCGCCGCCCAGCACGCCCCGACGGTCGACGGCGTGACGCTGGCCTCGCTGCACGCGGCGAAGGGGCTCGAGTGGGACGCCGTGTTCCTCGCCGGCATGAGCGAGGGGCTGATGCCGATCTCTCTCGCCGAGACGGACGAGGGTGTCGCCGAGGAACGCCGCTTGCTCTACGTGGGCGTCACGAGAGCGCGCGAGCACCTGGACATCTCCTACGCGCGCTCCCGGAACCCCGGTGGGCGGGCGACCCGCAAGCGGACCCGGTTCCTCGACGGGATCTGGCCCGACGACGGTCGCGGCGGCGGTCGCACGCGTCCGTCGAAGGGGCAGGCACGCGCACGGCTGACCGGGCAGGCCGACGTGCAGCTCTTCGACGCGCTGCGTGAGTGGCGGCTGTCCGTGGCCCGGGAGACCGACAAGCCGGCCTACACGGTGCTCGGGGACGCGACCCTGGCCGCGATCGCGGAGCTGCGGCCGACGTCGACCTCCCAGCTCGCCCGGATCAACGGCATCGGGCCGGCCAAGATCGACCGCTACGGACCCACCCTGATCGCGCTCGTGGAGAGCGCTCCGGCGGGCGCCTGAGAGGGCTCGGACAAGTCGTCAGAAAAAACTTCGGAAAAAGATGTGGCAGGTCCGACCGAGCCGTCTATGCTCGTCATGACCGAGTTGGAGCGGTGCCTGCCGAGAGGCAGGGACCCGAGATGACGGAGGAGGTGCGCACAAGATGGACATCATCACCCAGCAGATGATGGGCGGCAAGCACATCGCGGCGGGGGAGAACTCTGCCCTCAGCACGTGCACGCCAGCCTTCCGTTTCCGTACGCGTCTCGGCGCTGGGGCAGCCCTCGTCGATCTCGCACCCGACTCCGTTCCCTGGAGAACACCGGTCCTCTGACCGATTCAGGCCGCGGAGTCCACCGGGACCCGCGGCCTTCGTCTTCTCCTCACCCGGAGAGCGGCCTACTTCGGCCGGACGATCCGGCTCTCTGTCAACCAGAGAGCCGTCCGCAGGTCCTGAACACCGACGTTCACACCACACTCAGGACCTGACGGAGGAACATCGTGCGTCTCGCACAGCTGTTGGACGAGCGGCTGCTCGACGCTGCCCCCGCCGGTGGCACCAGTCGCTGGACCCCTCATCAACCGGTGGCGCAGACCCCCGAGGAAGCCGCCGAGCTCGAACGGCAGTTCGCGGCTCTCCTGCCCTGCCGCACCAACGACCCCGAGCTCTGGTTCGCCGAGCACACCGACGAGGTGGAACGGGCGAAGGCGCTCTGCCGCGTCTGCCCGTTGCAGTCCGGCTGCCTGGCCGGTGCCCTCGAGCGTTCCGAGCCGTGGGGAGTCTGGGGCGGCGAGGTGTTCGTCGACGGCGTCGTCGTCGCTCGCAAGCGGGGTCGTGGCCGTCCCCGCAAGACGGACCAGGCCGCGGCCTGACCATCGATCGATGCCCCGTGAGGCAGGACCTCGCGGGGCATCGCCCTATCCCGGCGGCGTCGTGCAGGCGCAGTCGGGATGCACCGGCACGGAGCGCACGCGCGGGAGTCCCTCCGGCAGAGCGACCTCCAGCACGGCACCGGCTGCGGCGGGCCGGGCGCCGTCGAGATGGGCCAGCACCTGCCCGGCCGCCAGCGCGGCGGCCGTCGTGGACAGCACTGTCTCCTGGCCGGTCACCCCGGGCGCGTCGACGAGCTGGTCGGCCAGTGCCGGCCACCGCTCGTCGACGTCCTTGGCGTGCAGGTACCAGCAGGCCGTGCAGGCCGTGGTCCCCGGCAGGACGAAGGGACCCAGCGTCACGTCGGCCTCCCCGACCACCACGGGCAGGTGCGGGACGCCGGAGCTCATCAGCAGCGTGAACACCTCCGGCCGGGCGATCCGGTCGCGGACCACGACGACGACGTCGGGAGGCGCGTCGTCGTGCCAGGTGCGGGCCAGGGCCGTGCGCGGGTACCTGGCGCCCAGCCGTTCGCGCAGCCGTCCCGCGCGCCGGTGGCCGACGTCGGTCTGCTCGTAGGAGCCAGTGCCGAGGTCGCTGAGCCGGACCGGTGCGTCGTCGTCGATCAGCAGCGTGCCGACGCCCGCCGTGGCGAGGTGGGCGGCGAGCAACGCACCGATGCGGCCGAGCCCGCTGACCCCGACGCCCCGCAGCGCCCTCCGGGCGAGCGTGACCATCCCGGCACCGTCGGGCAGCAGCGCGCCGAGCGCCGGAGCGTCCGCGGACCCGCCGGCGGTGGCGAGCACATCGGGCGCGCGCCGGGCGGTGGGCACCAGGAAGCCGCAGCCGGCCAGCAGGGAGCGGATCTCCTCGCGCCGTTCCTCGTCGACGTGGAAGCGTGCCGCCGTCCGGTCGAGCGAGGCGTGCGGCGTCCCGGCGGCTGCCGACAGCCATCGGGTCTCGGCCTCCTCAAGCCCGGACACGACCAGCGCCCAGCGCGGGTCGGTGCCGAGCTGGACCTCTCCCGGACCGCGCTCGAGCACCGGCGCGCCGGGGCGCAGCCTGAGACCGTCGTGGTGCCGGGTGCCGGAGGGGGACGTCATGACGGCACGATGACACGGCCTCGGCCCTCCCTGCCGGGCACTTCCACAGGCTGTGGAGGGGCGGTGCGGGTGTGTCCGGTCACACCGACTTGACGCGATCCCGGTATGGTCATGGTGTGGCCCGCGACACGTTGACGTCCGTCGAGGTCCGGCGGAGCCGTCGTCGGACTGCGACGGTCAGTGCCTTCCGCGACGGCGACCGCACTGTCGTGGCCATCCCCGCGCGCTTCTCACCGGCCCAGGAGCGGGAGTGGGTCGAGAAGATGGTCGCGCGGCTGGAGGACAAGGAACGCCGCCGCCGGCCCTCCGACGCCGAGCTCGTGGAGCGGGCGCGCGAGCTGTCGGTCAAGTACCTGGACGGCCGGGCCCGGGCGACGAGCGTGCGCTGGGTGACGAACCAGGAACGCCGCTGGGGCTCGTGCACCCTCGTGGACGGCTCGATCCGGCTGTCCACCCGGTTGCAGGGCATGCCCGAGTGGGTGATCGACTACGTGCTGCTGCACGAGCTCGCGCACCTGCTGCACGCCGGGCACGGGCCGGACTTCTGGCGGCTGCTCGAGAGCTATCCGCGCACCGAGCGCGCCCGGGGGTTCCTCGAGGGTGTGGCGTTCACCAGCGACGGGTCACGGGACGACGACGCGGACTCCGGGTCCTCGGCCTCCTGAGCTCGCCTCGTCACCGTTCGTCCGTGCCGGAGTCCTCCGAGAAGATCTGGGCGAGCGCCTCGTCGACGTCGGACTGCTGGTCCGCCTGTGCCGCGCGGCGTGCCGCGTAGCCCGTCGGGTCGTCCAGGTCCTCGGTGCCGGGCAGCAGGTCGGGGTGGTCCCAGACGGCGTCGCGCGTCTCCGGCCCGCCGGTGGCGAGCAGGTGGGCGAACAGGGCCGCTGCGTCGCGGGACCGGCGCGGTCGCAGCTCGAGGCCGACGAGGGACTTGAAGGTGTGCTCGGCGGGTCCGCCGGCCGCGCGCCGTCGGCGGATCATCTCCCGCAGCGGCACCGAGTGCGGCAGGTGCGGCAGCGACGCGGCCGCCGCGACCTCGGAGACCCAGCCCTCGACGAGAGCCAGCGCCGTCTCCAGGCGCAGGAGCGTCGCCTGCTGCTCCGGGGTGTTGTGCAGGCCGAAGACGTCGCCGGACAGGGCGCCGCGCAGCGACTCCGGGTCGGACATGTCGATGTCGCGGACCTGCGACTCGAGCGCGTCGAGGTCGATCGTGATCCCGCGCGCGTACTGCTCGACGAGCGCGTGCAGGTGCGCCGGCAGCCAGGGCACGTGTACGAAGAGCCGTGCGTGGGCGGCCTCGCGCACGGCCATGTAGAGCTGCACCTCGTCGAACGGCGAGTCGAGGCCCTCGGCGAACGCCCGCACGTTGGTGGGCACGAGCACGGTGGCCGGCTCGCTCAGCAGGGGGACGCCGACGTCCGTGGCGCCGAAGACCTCCCGGGACAGGGTGCCCGCGGCCTGGCCGACCTGCATGCCGTAGACGGCCGAGCCGAGGCTGCGCATCATCGTGGCCGGGTCCAGGTTGCTCAGGCTGCCGCCGGGGAACACCGGCATGCCGGGCATCCCGGGCAGCTCGAGCCCCGCAGCGGCGTCGTCGCCGAGCTGGTCGCCGAGGACGGTGGCCAGGGCCTCGGCCGCCGAGGACGCCACGGGGGCCACGAGCCGCTGCCAGGCGGGAAGGGTGGCCTCGACCCACTCGCTGCGGCTCCACGCACGGGCCGGGCCCCCCGACGGCGGGAGGTCGGTCGCGGCGTCGAGCCACAGCTCGGCGACGCTCAGCGCCTCCTGGGCCGAGCGGGCCTGGGCCGCGGTCAACGACGGGTCGCCCTCGGCGACCGCCACCTGACGGGCGAGGTCGTGCGCCACCTCCGCGTTGACGGGGCCGTCTCCGGAGGTGAACAGACGCTGGAGCTGGTTCATCAGGTGCTGCATCGTGGCGGGGTCCGGGGCGGCGCCGCCGAGCAGCGCGGCCGGGTCGAGGCCCTGGGACCGCATCTGGTCGAGCACCTCGTCGGTCCGGTCGCCGAAGATGCCGTGCAGGGCGTCGCGCAGGGCGCGCTCGCGCTCGTCGGGGTCGTCGGGCAGGTCGCTCATCGCAGTCCTCGGCTCCTTCCGGTACGGCGTGTGCCGCACGTTCACGGTATCCGTGTCCGACGACGGCGCGGCGGCCATGGTTCCGCCGTTCGCTCACGGCGCACGGCGGATCGGCGATGATGGGGTCGTGAGCTTCGACCGCAGCCCTCGACCCGCCGAGCTGTTCGGGCGCGCCCCGGCGCACCCGGCACCCGGTGACCCCCGCGGCGCCGACGGCGGGCCCCCGTGGTCCCGGCAGCCCCGGGCGGGCCGGCGGTCGGTGACGCTCGTCGTGTCGATGCTGGTGACCGCGGTCCTCGCCGCGGTGCTGATGGTCCTGCCCACGCCATACGCCGTCCGCACGCCGGGACCGACGGAGGACACGCTCGGCGTGCAGGACCAGGGGGCCGGGCAGAGTGCCGGCGAGCTGCCGCTCATCGAGATCTCCGGTGCCGAGACGTATCCCGCGTCGGGTGAGCTCCGCCTGACGACGGTGTCCGTGTACGGCGGCCCGGGGGGCGACGTGCTCGTCGGGGACGTGCTGCGGGGCTGGACGTCGCGGGAGCGGTCCGTGCAGCCGGTCGAGCTGATCTTCCCCGAGCCGGTCACGCAGGAGGAGCAGCAGGAGCAGGGGCAGGCGCAGATGATCAGCTCCCAGGAGTCGGCGACCGTCGCGGCCCTCACCGAGCTCGGCTACGAGGTGCCCACCACGATGACCGTGGTCGCCGCCGCCGAGGGCACCGGTGCGGACGGCGCGGTCGAGCCGGACGACGTGATCGTGTCGCTGGACGGCGAACCGTTGGAGAGCTACCCCGAGCTGCTCGCGGTGCTCGACGGCGTCACGCCGGGGGACGACGTCGTCCTCGGCGTCGAGCGCGACGGCGAGCCGCTGGACTTGACCATCACGACGGGCGAGGGCGACGGCCGAGCGCTGCTCGGGGTCCTCATCGACCCGGTGTACGACTTCCCGGTCGACGTGACGATCCAGATCGAGGACATCGGCGGGCCCAGCGCCGGGACCATGTTCGCCCTGGGGATCATCGACCTAATGACCCCGCAGGACGAGCTCGACGGGGCCTCGGTGGCCGGCACGGGGACCATGGACGTCGACGGCCGCGTGGGGCCCATCGGCGGCATCGGGCAGAAGATGTACGGCGCTCTGCGCGACGGTGCGCAGTGGTTCCTGGCGCCGTCGGAGAACTGCGCCGAGGTGGCCGGCAACGAGCCCGAGGGCCTCGAGGTGGTGTCCGTGAGCACGCTGTCCGAGGCGCGCGCCGCCATGGAGGCCATCGGGGCGGGGGAGGGGGCGGACCTGCCCCGCTGCTCCTGAAGCGGGATCGTGACCGCTTCGTGAGGGACCCGGTGCCCCTCTGTGCGGGAATCGTGGGAACCTGGGGAGACGCAGGAACGTTGTCCTGACGTCCCCGCGTGCCTGCACGTGTCCCGTCCCGAGCACGAATGAGGTGCCCGCACCGTGTCCTTCGCCCCACCCCGTCGACCGGACGGACCGCCACCAGCGAGGCGTCGGAGCCCGCTGCTGATCACGGTCGTCGTCCTGGCGGCCCTGGTCGCCGCCCTCATCTTCCTGGCGACCTTCTGGACCGAGGTCCTGTGGTTCACGCAGGTCGGCTACGCCAACGTCATCTGGACGCAGTGGATCGCCCGCGCCGTGCTGTTCGTGGTCGCGTTCCTCGTCATGGGCGCGGCGGTGTACAGCTCGTTCGCCGTCGGCTACCGGTCGCGACCGGTCTACGCGCCGTCGACGCCGGAGCAGGCGACGCTCGACCAGTACCGCGAGGCCGTCGAACCGCTGCGCAAGATCGTCACCTACGCCGGTCCCGTGCTCATCGGCTTCTTCGCCGGCGTGGCGGCCTCGTCGCAGTGGCGCACCGTGATGCTGGCCCTCAACGGGCAGTCGTTCGGCGAGGCAGATCCGGAGTTCGGCATCGACATCGGCTTCTACGTCTTCACGCTGCCGGTCATCCGCTTCGCGGTCAGCTTCCTCATGGCGGTCGTGGTCATCTCCGCCATCGCGGCCGTGGTGACCCACTACCTCTACGGCGGCCTGCGGATCGGTGCGCTGCCGGCCGGGATGTCGCGCACGACGACGGCGGCCCGCGTCCACCTCGCCGTCCTCGGCGCGGTGCTGATGCTGCTGATCGCGGCCAACTACTGGCTCGACCGCTACAGCATCCTGACGAACTCGAACGAGCGCTACGACGGTGCCTCCTACACGGACGTGCACGCCGTGATCCCCTCCAAGGAGATCCTCATGGGCGTGGCGGTGCTGGTGGCCGCGCTGTTCGTGGTGGCCGCGTTCCGCGACACGTGGCGGCTCCCGGCCATCGGCGTGGGTCTCATGGTCGTCTCCGCGATCGCGATCGGTGGCATCTACCCGTCGATCGTCCAGCGCTTCCAGGTGGACCCGAACGCGCAGTCGCTCGAGGCCCCGTACATCCAGCGCAACATCGACGCGACGCGCGACGCGTTCGAGATCGCCGACGTCCAGTCGCAGCCGTACGAGGCGACGACCGAGGCCACCGAGGGCCAGCTGCGTGACGACGCTGAGACGACCGCCTCGGTGCGGCTGCTCGACCCGCAGGTGGTCAGCCCGTCGTTCCGCCAGCTCCAGCAGAACAAGCAGTTCTACAACTTCACCGACAACCTGTCGGTGGACCGCTACGAGATCGACGGGGAGTCGCGCGACACGGTGATCGCGGTGCGGGAGCTGAACCTCGACGGCCTGGCCTCCCGCAACTGGACCACGGACCACACCATCTACACGCACGGCTTCGGCGTGGTGGCGGCCTACGGCAACCAGCCGGGGCCGGACGGCCAGCCGGCGTTCTTCGAGGGCGGCATCCCCACCCAGGGCGCGCTGACCGACATGTTCTCCGGCGGGTACGAGCCCCGGATCTACTTCAGCCCGGAGGCGCCGGAGTACTCCATCGTGGGCGCTCCGGATGGCCAGGAGCCCTGGGAGCTCGACTACCAGGCCGACGACGAGGGTGGCCAGCAGGTGCTCACGGAGTTCCCGACGGACGAGCGGTCCGCGGGCCCGGAGATCGGCACGTTCGTGGAGAAGCTGCTCTACGCCCTGAAGTTCGGCGACGAGCAGATCTTCTTCTCGGAGCGTGTGACCGAGGAGTCACAGATCCTCTACGACCGTGACCCGCAGGACCGCGTGGCCAAGGTCGCGCCGTGGCTCACGCTCGACAACAAGGTGTACCCCGCCGTCGTGGACGGTCGCGTCAAGTGGGTCGTCGACGCGTACACGACCACCGACGCCTACCCGTACTCGACGGCCACGCCGATGCAGGAGGCGACCACCGACTCCCTGACGCTCGCCGCCCAGGGGGTCCCGGTCGACCTGCCGCCCGAGGTCAACTACATCCGCAACTCGGTGAAGGCGACCGTCGACGCGTACGACGGCACGGTGACGCTCTACGCGTGGGACACCGAGGACCCGCTGCTGCAGGCCTGGAGCCAGGTCTTCCCCGACTCGCTCGAGCCGATCGAGGAGATCTCGGGCGACCTGATGTCGCACGTGCGCTACCCGGAGGACCTGTTCAAGGTGCAGCGCACGCTGCTCGAGCGCTACCACGTCACGGACGCGGTGGGGCTGTTCTCGGGTTCGGACGAGTGGGTGACCCCGGAGGACCCGGTCGCGACGTCCGAGGCGGCGGCGTCCAAGCAGCCGCCGTACTACCTGACGCTGCAGATGCCGGAGCAGGAGGACTCGTCCTTCTCGCTGACGAGCACGTTCATCCCGGGCGGCAACACCGACCGGGAGATCCTGACGGGCTATCTCGCCGCTGACGCGGATGCCGGGACGGAGGGCGGTCAGGTCGCCGAGGGCTACGGCACGTTGCGCCTGCTGGAGCTGCCACGTGACTCCACGGTGCCCGGTCCGGGGCAGGTGCAGAACAACTTCAACTCCAACCCGACCATCTCCGAACAGCTCAACATCCTGGGCCGCGGGGACTCCGTGGTGGTGCGTGGCAACCAGCTGACGCTGCCGGTCGGCGGCGGGTTGCTGTACGTGCAGCCGGTCTACATCCAGTCGGCGGAGGGGACCCAGTTCCCGCTGCTGCGTCGTGTGCTGGTGGCCTTCGGCGACCAGACAGGGTACGCGGAGACGCTGGACGACGCGTTGGACCAGGTGTTCGGCGGTGACTCCGGCGCTCAGGCCGGGGACGCCGACGAGGCGGAGACGGAGGTTCCCACGGACGTCCCGACCGACGAGGTGGTGGACCCCGCGGCGGAGCCCACGGCCGAGCCGGACCCGGCCGAGACCACCGAGCCGGCCGAGCCGACGGAGGAACCTGCGGCTCCCACCGGCGACGCGCAGGCTCGCCTCAACGCCGCGTTGGCCGATGCCAACCAGGCGCTCACGGACAGCCAGGAGGCGCTGCAGAGCGGCGACTGGACGGCCTACGGCGAGGCGCAGGAGCGGCTCCAGACGGCGCTGGAGCAGGCGCTCGCCGCCGAGGGGGAGCTCGAGGGCTGACGACCCCTCCGGGCGGATGGGACGCCGTTGTGACGTGCGTCCCATCCGCCCGGATCGGTTGGACTTCGACCGAATCCATGACGTAATGTTGCAGACATCGCCGCGGGGTGGAGCAGTTCGGTAGCTCGCTGGGCTCATAACCCAGAGGTCGCAGGTTCAAATCCTGCCCCCGCTACCACGGAGAATCGCGCAGGCGGTTCTCGTCGAAAGGCCCTCGGGATTCCCGGGGGCCTTTCGCTGTGTCCGGCGTCTCCTCTGCCGGTTGGCGTCGAGAGCGGCGCATGTCGTAGTGTTCACCAGGTCGCCGCGGGGTGGAGCAGTTCGGTAGCTCGCTGGGCTCATAACCCAGAGGTCGCAGGTTCAAATCCTGCCCCCGCTACCACGGAGAACCGCGCAGGCGGTTCTCGTCGAGAGGCCCTCGGGATTCCCGGGGGCCTCTCGACGTCTACCGGGGGTGTGCTGCTCCCAGAGTGCGGCCCGGCCTCCCGGCATCCGCCGCTGCGCGCGAGAGTGGCGGCACGGAGCGCGGCCGGCGGCCGCGTTCTCCGCGGCGCTGGCCCCGGAGATCGAAGCTCTGGGCGTCGCCGGGCTCGGGATGCGACCGCCGCAGGCCCGGGGTGACCATGATGACGAGGTGCCGTCGTCGGACGGCGCACCACCGATGCGAAGGGAGTCATCCGATGCCGCAGCGAGACCCGGGCCCCAGCGTCAAGGACGACGAGCTCTACGAGAAGCTCCGGGACGAGGGCAACAGCAAGGAGAAGGCGGCGCGCATCGCGAACGCGTCGGCGAACCAGGGGCGCAGCGAGGTGGGTTCCCGCGGCGGCAGCTCCGGGTCCTACGAGGACTGGACGGTCGACGACCTGCACGAGCGTGCCGCGGAGATCGGGATCGAGGGCCGCTCGAAGATGACCAAGGACGAGCTGATCGAGGCGCTGCGCTCGCACTGACCTGTCCCTTGCCGGGCGCCCTCGCCGTCGCGCGGCCGGAGCGTGCCGGCACGCGAGTTCCTGCGTGCAGGCGCACCATGGAGGAGCACCAGTGCTGCGAGGCGACGGAGGGAACATCATGAGGGCGTCGGTGGGCGACAGGATCGTGACGGCCGCCGGAGTGGTCGGTGGGGCGGTGCGCGACGGCGTCGTCGTGGAGTGCCCGCACGGCGACGGGTCCCCGCCGTTCCGGGTGCGCTGGTCGGACACCGGCGAGGACACGCTGGTCTTCCCCGGCCCGGACTCCCTCGTGCAGCCGGCCGACGAGGCCGGCACGGGAGAGGCCGACGCCCGCCCGGCACGCGCGGTGACGTGGCAGGTGCAGGTGATGCTCGTCGAGGCCGCCGGCAGCACGACGGCGGAGGCCGTGCTGGTGGCGGGCCCTCCTGAGCACGCCGACGTCGGGGCTCTGCGGGCGGTGGGCCATGCCCGCAAGGACCCGCACGACGCCGAGGTGCCCGTCATCGGCGACGAGGTGGCGGCGGGCCGTGCGTTGCGGCGGCTGGCGGACGCGCTGCTCGGCCAGGCGGAGTCGGACATCGCGGCGGCGACGGGCCACGAGGGCCACGTGCACACCTGAGTCGTACCGCAGGCTCAGGCGAGCGCGTCCCTTCGCTGCTCGAGGTGTGCACGCTCGGCCCCGTTCTCGCAGAGGGCACAGGCGGCGTCGTAGGCGTCGCGCGCCTCGTCGTTGCGTCCCGCTCGGACCAGCAGCTCGGCACGGACGGCGGGAAGCCGGTGGCCGCGCAGCACGACGCCGGCCAGTGCGTCCAGCCCGGCCTCCGCACCGTGCACCTCGCTGACCGCGACGGCCCGGTTGAGCCGCACGACGGGGTTGCCTGTCAGCTCGACGAGCTCGTCGTAGCGGGCGAGGATCCGGTCCCAGGCCGTCGCCGACGAGTGCGGGGCGATGGCGTGCTCGGCGGCGATCAGGGCCTGCAGCAGGTAGGGCGTGGCGGGGGCCGTGGCGAGCGGTTGCAGCAGACCCAGCGCCTCGGTGATCTCGTCGGCATGCCAGCGGCTGCGCTCCTGCTCGGCGAGGAGCACCGGCAGGCCGTCTGCGCTGCGAGCGTCGCGGCGGGAGTGCTGCAGCAGCATGAGGGCCAGCAGCGCGTCGAGCTCGCGTCGCTCCGCCGTGGGCGGCAGGACGTCACGCAGCACGCGGACCAGGCGGATCGCCTCGCCCGCCAGATCGACCCGGACGACGGCGTCGCCGGAGCCGGGCGCGTACCCGGCGGTGAAGGCCAGGTAGGCGATGTCGGCGACGACGGCGGTGCGCGCGGTCAGCGCCTCGCCCCGGGGGACCTCGAACCGCTCGCCGGCGATCTGCTTGCGCGCACGGGTCAGTCGTGCGGCCATGGTGGACGTCGACTGCAGGAAGAGCCGGGCGACGTCCTGGGTGGGGACGCCCAGCACGAGCCGGAGGGTCAGGGCGGCGGCCGCCTCGCGGGAGAGCCGGGGGTGTGCGCAGAGCAGCACGAGCCGGAGACGTTCGTCGACCACCTCCTCGCCGGCGTCGGCCATGACCCGCTGGGCTCGTGCTGTCAGCTCGGCCTCGACGGCGAGGCGCGGCATGGACCGGGCCAGAGCCTGCTCGGACCGCAGCCGGTCGATCGCCCGCCTGCGGGCCGCGGTGAGCAGCCACGCCGGCGGGTTGGACGGCACGCCGCTTGCCGGCCACGTGCGGGCGGCCGCCTCGAAGGCGTCGGCGAGCGCCTCCTCGGCGATGTCGAGGCTGCGCAGCTGCGCGACGAGCAGGGCCAGCAGCCGGCCCCACTCGTCGCGCAGCGCGCTCGCCAGACGCTCGGCGACGTCGTCGGTGGACGTCACGCCCCCGCGTCACCCGAGTGGTCGACGACCTGGCGGACCTCGACGACGTCCTGCGTGCCCGGGATGGTGGTGCCGGCGAGGACGCCGCAGACCTGCAGCAGGTCGTCGAGGTCGTCGGACTCGACGGTGTAGAAGCCGGAGACGTGCTCGGCGGCCTCGGCGTACGGGCCGTCGGTCACGGAGATGATTCCGGCGGCGTCCTTGCGGACCGTCTTCGCGGTGTGCGCGGGCATGAGCTCTTCGCCGCCGGTGATCCGGTGGCCGCGTTCGGCCATGAGCCGCGCGAACGTCTCGTGGAGGCCGACGACGGCGGCCTGCTGCTCGGCGGTGGCGTTCTCCCAGGAGTCGTCGCTGCCGGGAAGCAGCACGGTGTAGGTGGTCATGGTGACTATCGTCCTTCCTGCGGGGTGCACTGACATCTTGATGACGGACGAGGACCGCCCCGATCGACATCGTCCGGCACTGTGACGAGGCGCACGGCCGCGAGGGATGTCAGCGGTACCGTGACGTGTTGTGATGCATCAGGTAGTGCGACCCCGTGCCGCTCCGTGACCTGGAGGATCTCCTGTGCGACCCCGTCCTGTGCTCGCCCTAGCGTTCGCCCCCGTCGTCGCCCTCGGCCTGGTCGCGTGCGGCTCCGACGGCTCACCCGCGGAACCCGCGACGTCGGCTGGTACCGAGGCGTCCGCCGGAACCGCCGACTGCGACGCCGCCGAGCTGCCGACCTTGACCGAGGGCACCCTCACCGTCGGCGCCTCCGAGCCGTTCGAACCCTGGTACGTCGGCGACCCGTCGAGCGGCGAGGGCTTCGAGTCCGCCCTCGTGTACGAGGTGGCGGACCGCCTGGGCTACGAGCCCGAGGACGTCGAGTGGACGTCGGTCACCTTCGAGCAGATCGTCTCCCCGGCGATCAAGCCGTTCGACGTCGCCGCCTACCAGACGACGATCACCGACGAGCGCGCGGAGGCGGTGGACTTCTCGAGCCCGTACCTGACCAGCCGCCAGGGCGTGATCGTCGCCGACGACGGCGATTTCGCGGACGCGACGGGCCTCGCGGACCTGACCGGGTCCAAGGTGGGCGTGACCGCGTCGCAGACCTCCCTGGACGCCGCCGAGCAGGCCTGGGGCGAGGACGTCGAGGTGGTGCCGTTCAACGGTGCGGGTGACGGGATGACGGCCCTCACCTCGGGCACGGTCGACGCGATGGTGATGGACGTCGACCAGGGGGTCGCCGCCTCCACGGTGTACTTCCCGGACACCACGGTCATCGGCACGCTGCCGGACCCCGGTGAGCCCGAGCAGCTCGGTCTCGTCCTCGACAAGGACTCGGCGCTCACCACCTGCGTCTCGGCGGCCGTCGAGGAGCTGGAGGCCGACGGCACGCTCGAGGAGCTGCGCACCACCTGGCTCGCCTCCGACGACATCGAGCAGCTCTCCTGACCTCGTGACGGACTGGCAGCCCTCGGCGCACGCACGCGAGCGGGACGCCTTTCGCCGGACCCAGCGGCGCAGGGCGCTCGCCGTCGCGACCGTGGCGACCGCCGTCGTCGTCGTCGCGGTCGGGTACGTGGTGGCGACCGCACCGGGCTGGGAGCGCGCACGCGAGGCGTTCTTCTCCCCGGAGCGGGCCGTCGAGGTCCTGCCCGAGGTGGCCGAGGGCCTGTGGCTCAACCTGCGGGTCTGGGTCGTGGCCTCGGTGGTCGGGCTCGTCGTCGGCCTGCTGCTCGCGGTGGTGCGCACCTCCCGGCTCCCGGCGCTCTTCCCGCTGCGCGTGCTGACGGTGGTCTACGTGGACGTGTTCCGCGGCGTGCCAGTGCTGCTGGTCCTGCTGCTCGCCGGCTTCGGCCTGCCGGCGCTGCGTCTGGAGTGGTTGCCGGTGAGCGCGGCGTTCCTCGGCGGGCTGGCGATCGTGCTGACCTACACGGCGTACCTGGCGGAGATCTTCCGCGCCGGGATCGAGTCCGTCCACCCCTCGCAGGTCGCGGCGGCCCGGTCGCTCGGGCTGTCCCGCGGTCAGACGGTGCGCCGGGTCGTCCTGCCGCAGGCGGTCCGCAACGTCGCGGCCCCGACGGCGAGCATGCTCGTCTCCCTGCAGAAGGACTCCGGACTGATCTCGATCCTGGGAGCCGTGGACGCGATCCGTGCGGCGCAGATCGCCACGACCGGCGACTACAACTTCACGCCCTACGTGGTCGCGGGCGTGCTGTTCCTGCTGCTGTCCATCCCGCTGACGCGTCTGGTGGACGCCTGGTCCGCACGGCAGGGCTGGCGCGGCCGGCTGCGCGGCGTGAGCGGTGGCGGGGTGATCCGATGAGCGCCGGCCCGCTGCTGTCGTTGCGCGGCGTGCGCAAGACCTACCCGGGTGCCGGTCGTCGAGCACCGCAGAAGGTGGTGCTCGACGGTGTCGACCTGGACGTCACCGAGCACGAGTGCGTGGTGCTCGTCGGCTCCTCCGGGTCGGGCAAGTCGACGCTGCTGCGGGTGATCGACCTGCTCGAGGAGGTCGACGACGGGCAGGTCCTGCTCGACGGGGTCGACGTGGCGGACCCGTGGGTGGACGCCGACGCCGCCCGGGCCCGCATGGCGATGGTGTTCCAGCAGTACAACCTGTTCCCGCACCTGCGCGTCCTCGACAACGTCACGCTCGCCCTGCGGCTGGTCCACGGCCGTGGCCGCGCCGCGGCGTCGGAGGCGGGCCGGGCGATGCTGGCCAAGGTGGGCCTGGCCCACAAGGCGCAGGCCTTCCCGGACGAGCTGTCCGGGGGAGAGCAGCAGCGGGCGGCGATCGCCCGGGCGCTGGTCAGCGGTCCGGAGCTGCTGCTCCTGGACGAGGTCACCTCGGCCCTGGACCCGGAGCTGGTGGGCGAGGTGCTGGACCTGCTCGTCGCGCTGCGCGACGAGGGCACCACGATGGTGGTCGCCACCCACGAGATGGGCTTCGCGCGGGAGGTGGCCGACGAGGTGGTGTTCCTGCACGACGGACGCGTGCACGAGCGGGGAGCGCCCGCGCAGGTGCTCGACGACCCGCAGCGGGACCGGACGCGCGAGTTCCTGCGCCGGCTGCGCTGAAGCCGGTCAGACGCCGTAGGCGTCCTTGACGACGAGGACGGGCACGGGGGAGTCGAGCAGGACGCGCTGCGTGGTGGTGCCCATGAGGAACGTCCCCTGGCTGGACCGCTTGCGCGAGCCGACGACGACGAGCGTCGCGCCGGTGGCCTCGGCCGCGTCGAGGATGGCGTCGGCCGGTTCGGTGTGCTCGTCGCGGGAGGTCACGACCGGAGCGGTGCCGGCCGTGCCCAGCAGGTCCGTCAGCTCGCGTGGTGCCGGGGCGTCGGCGGGCTGAGGGTCGAGGACGAGCACGTGCAGGGGCAGGTCGCGGCGCTCGGCCTCCACCAGCGCCGTGCGGACTGCCGCCTCGCCGTGCGGGGAGACGTTGTAGGCCACGAGCACCGTCATGGGGTCAACTCTGTCACACCTGTCGTCGCCCGCGGCGCAGCCCGAGCTCGTAGGCCGCCAGGGCGACCAGCCACACCGCGGTGACCGGCAGCACGAACCAGAGCATCGTGGTGCTGAAGGGCTGCAGCGCGGCGTGCTCGGTGGCGGCCAGCAGGACGAAGGCGACGTAGGCGAGGTAGAGCGCGACGAGCAGCGCACCCTCCCAGCGCTTGATCACCTGCCCGGTGAACGCCACGGGCAGCAGGGCCAGCGCGACGGCGACCATGAGCGGCAGGTCGAAGTGCACGGCGGCCGGGTCCACGCCGATCCCGTCGGGGGCGATCACCGCCGTCAGCCCCAGCACCGCGCCGATGTTGAAGATGTTGCTGCCGACGATGTTGCCCACGGCGAGGTCGCCCTCGCCCCGCCGGACGGCGATGACGCTCGTGGCGAGCTCGGGCAGGGAGGTGCCGACCGCGACGACCGTCAGGCCGATCACCAGGTCGCTCACGCCGAACGTGGAGGCGATCTGGGTGGCGCTGCGGACCAGGAGCTGGGCACCGCCGACCAGCAGGGCCACGCCGACTGCCACCAGGACCACGTCGACCAGGACGGATCGTGCGCGTGTCGACCGCAGGCGGCTCGGTGCGCCCGGGCCACCGGTGGCGGCGTCGGTCGACGCGGCCGGCGCTGGTCGGTCGGTGTGCGCGCGTCGTGAGCGCAGCACCGTGACGACGACATAGGCGGCCAGCAGGGCGAGCAGCACGACGCCGTCGACGGTGCTGATGGTCCTGTCGAGCGCGAGCAGGAGCGTGAGGACCGACAGGGCGATCATCACGGGGATGTCCGTGCGCACCACGCGGGAGGTGACGGCCAACGGGACCACGAGGGCGGACAGGCCCAGCACCAGCAGGACGTTGGCGATGTTGCTGCCGACGACGTTGCCGACGGCCAGGCCGGGCGACCCGGACAGGGCGGCCCCCGCGCTGACGGCCAGCTCCGGGCTCGACGTGGCGAAAGAGACCACGGTCAGTCCGACGACCAGGGCGGACATGCCCATGGTCCGCGCCAGGGACGCCGCGCCGCGGACCAGGGCCTCCCCGCCGCCGACGAGCAGCACGAACCCGGCGAGGAGGAGCAGGACGCTCGAGAGGCTCACGCGCCCAGCGTACGGGCGCGTGAGCCTCTCGGTGACTCCCCACGGCTCTCCGCGGCTGCCGGCGACTCGCCGCGGCGGAGCCGGTGGTCGGTCCGGGTCAGGCCGCCGCGAGCTGGTCGACGACCTGGCGCTTGGCGCGGGTCAGCATCCCGGCCATGCCGTTGAGCCGCAGGGCGCTGACCGCCCGTGTCAGGCCGAGCTGCAGGGGGAACTCCTCCGGGACGTCGAGCACCTGCTGCGAGGTCAGGCCCGACAGCCCCTGGGCGAGGATCGACGCGAAGCCCCGGGTGGTGGGAGCCTCGGGCGGGGCCGAGGCGTAGAAGTGCACCACGCCGTCGTCGACCTCGGCGAACGCCCGGACGGGCGACTGGCACTCCTCGACCTTCTCCAGCAGTCCCGGCGCCAGGGCGTAGCGCTCCGGCAGGTCGGGCAGCTCGCGCGAGAACTCGAGCAGCAGCTGGAGCCGGTCGGGCTCGGTCAGCGCCAGGAAGTCGTCACGGATCTCGGCCAGCGAGGCGGGCAGCTCGGCGGTCGTGGCGTCGTCGGTCATGGCACCAGTCTCTCAGGCGGCTCGCTCGCTCAGGCGGCCTTCGGCGCCTCGCCCGGCTGGTCGCCCGCGACGATGGGCACGCGCACGGCGTTGCCCCACTCGGTCCAGGAGCCGTCGTAGTTGCGCACGTCCTCGATGCCCAGCAGGTAGTGCAGCGCGAACCAGGTGTGGCTGGAGCGCTCGCCGATGCGGCAGTAGGTGACGACCCGGTCGTCGGCCTGGATGCCCAGACCCCCGGCGGACGGGTCGGCGAGGTAGATCTGCTCGAGCTCGGCACGCGGCTTGTAGGTGCCGTCCTCGGCCACGGCGGTGGCCCACGGGACGTTGTGCGCGGTGGGGATGTGGCCGCCGCGCAGCACGCCCTCCTCGGGGTAGTCCGGGATGTGCAGCCGCTCGCCGGTGAACTCCTGGGGGGAGCGGATGTCCACGAGCGGACCCGTGCCGAGGTGCGCGAGCACGTCCTCCTTGAAGGCGCGGAAGGTGGAGTCGTCGCGGTCGACGGCGGGGTAGTCGGCCGGGGCCGGGCTCGGGACGTCCGTGGTCAGCTCACGGCCCTCGGCGACCCACAGGTTGCGGCCGCCGTCGAGCAGGCGGACGTCCTCGTGGCCGAACAGCGTGAAGACCCACGCGGTGTAGGCCGCCCACCAGTTGTTCTTGTCCCCGTACAGCACGATCGTCGTGTCGCGTCCGATGCCCTTGGAGCCGAGCAGCTCGGCGAAGCCGGGGCCGTCGAGGTAGTCGCGCTCGACCGGCAGGAGCAGGTCGGTGTGCCAGTCGATCTTCACGGCGCCGGGGATGTGCCCGGTCTCGTAGAGGAGCACGTCCTCGTCGGACTCCACGACGACGAGGCCCGGGTCGTCCAGGTGGTCCGCGAGCCAGCCGGTGGTGACGAGGCGCTCGGGGTGGGCGTACTCCTGCAGGCGCGGGGTCGGGTCCAGGGGTGCGGGCATGGTGTCCTCCAGCGGGTGAACGGGGAGCGGGTGTCGTCCCAGGTGGGTGCCTGCCCACACCCTAGGCAGGCATCGACCAGCGACGACACCCGGCGTCCATGATGTGGGACCACGATCTGAGACGCCGTCCGGAAGCCTCCCGGCGCTCACGACGCACCTCCCGGCACGCGGCCTACACTGGCCGGACCACCGCACGACGACGTCGGAGGCGCCATGCTGGACCGCCCTGCCGCGCAGGATCGCACCGCCCCACCGGCGCGCGGTGATGTCGTGCGCGACCGCCGGTCGGTGCGCACCGCCTACGACACCTTCCTCGGCACCGGGACGCTCTCACCTCGCCTCGACCCTCTCGTCGCCGCCTCCTGGCGGCGCAGCCTGCGCTCCGGCGTCGACCCGGACGTGCCGCACGCCGAGGCGGGGATCGACGACCATGCTCTCGACGAGTACCGAGCGGCCCATCCGCTGGCGCCCCTCATGCCGCTCGTGCGCGACCTCGTGGTCGACGCCGCCCGCGACGACGGGCTGGTCGTGGCGGTCTCGGACGACATCGGCCGGCTGCTGTGGGTCGAGGGCGACACCCGCACCCGCGCGACGGCGGAGCGGGTCGGGTTCGTCGCCGGGGCCGTCTGGCGCGAGGAGAACGTCGGCACCAACGCCCCGGGCACCGCGCTGGCCATCCGGCGCGCCGTGCAGGTACTGGGCGCCGAGCACTTCTCCCGGCCGGTGCAGTCCCTCAACTGTGCCGCCGCCCCGATTCGGGCCGCCGACGGCCGGCTCGTCGGCGTGCTGGATGTGACCGGTGGCCGGGCCGCCGCCTCGCACGTGGCCCTGTCGTTGGTGCGGGCCACCGTGGCCAGCCTCGAGCGCGAGCTCCGTGGACGGATCTCCGCGCCGGCTCCCACCGGGGGACCGGCCCGGCCCGTCCTGCGGCTGCTCGGCACGCCCTCCCTCCACGCGGCAGACGGTGAGCGGCGACTCTCGCCGCGGCACGCCGAGATCCTCGCGCTGCTCGGCGAGCACCCCCGTGGGCTCACCGCCGAGGAGCTGGCCGTGCTGCTGCACCCCGGCGCCCTGTCCGACGTCGCGGTCCGTGCCGAGATCTCCCGCCTGCGCCGCGTCGCCGGGGCGGCGGTCACCGGCTCGCGCCCCTACCGGCTTGCTCCGGGCGTCCGCAGCGACGTCGACGACGTGCGCGCCCACCTCGCCGCCGGACGCACGACGGCGGCGCTCGCCGCGTACTCCGGCCCGCTCCTGCCGCGCTCCCTCGCCCCCGGCGTCGAGCGTGCCCGGGTCGAGCTCGCCGCCGAGGTCCGCTCCGCCGTCCTGGGCGGCGCCGAGCCGGCCGCCCTGGACGCCTGGACGCGCACCGGCGACGGCGCCGACGACCTGGCGGCCTGGTCCCTCCTCGTGCGGGTCGCCGAGCACGGCAGCCCGCTGTGGCACCGCGCCCGCGCGCACCACGCCGTGCTCGACGCCGCCCTGCGCTGAGCGTCCACCGGGCGCACGGTCATGCGCCGGGCTGCGGCTGCAACGCTGCTGCAACCCTGCGCCGCCTAGCGTGACGGCCACGGCGCGAGGAGGCGCCGTCGTCGGCCGCCGGGCAAGGACCTGGCCGCAGGCGAGGTGCGTACTGCGAGGAGGCAGCCAGCATGACCGTCTACACGCCCCCGGGACAGCCCGGGTCGATCGTCGAGTACCGCAGCCGCTACGACCACTGGATCGGCGGCGAGTACGTGGCACCCGCCGGCGGGGAGTACTTCGAGAACCCCAGCCCCGTCACGGGCCGGACCTTCACCGAGGTCGCCCGCGGGACGGCCGACGACATCGAGCGCGCCCTCGACGCCGCCCACGGCGCGGCTCCGGCCTGGGGCCGCACGTCCGTCACCGAGCGGGCCAACGTCCTCAACGCCATCGCCGACCGCATCGAGGCGAACGTCGAGCGGATCGCCGTCGCCGAGAGCTGGGAGAACGGCAAGCCCGTGCGCGAGACGCTCGGCGCCGACATCCCGCTGGCGGTCGACCACTTCCGCTACTTCGCCGGCGCCATCCGTGCGCAGGAGGGCTCGATCTCCGAGATCGACGGCGACACCATCGCCTACCACTTCCACGAGCCGCTCGGCGTCGTCGGGCAGATCATCCCGTGGAACTTCCCGATCCTCATGGCCACCTGGAAGCTGGCGCCGGCGCTCGCGGCCGGCAACGCCGTCGTGCTCAAGCCCGCCGAGCAGACCCCGGCCTCGATCCTCTACCTCATGGACATCATCGGCGACCTGCTGCCGCCGGGGGTCCTCAACGTCGTCAACGGGTTCGGCGCGGAGGCCGGCAAGCCGCTCGCGTCCTCGCCGCGCATCCGCAAGATCGCCTTCACCGGCGAGACGACGACCGGCCGGCTGATCATGCAGTACGCGTCGCAGAACATCATCCCGGTGACGCTGGAGCTCGGGGGCAAGAGCCCGAACGTGTTCTTCTCCGACGTCGCGGACGCGCGGGACGACTTCTACGACAAGGCGCTCGAGGGCTTCACCATGTTCGCCTTCAACCAGGGCGAGGTGTGCACGTGCCCGTCGCGCGCCCTCATCCAGTCCGACATCTACGACCAGTTCCTCGGCGACGCGCTCGAGCGGACGAAGGCCGCCGTGCAGGGCAACCCCCTGGACACCGAGACGATGATCGGCGCCCAGGCCAGCAACGACCAGCTCGAGAAGATCCTGTCCTACCTCGACATCGGCAGGGCCGAGGGCGCGCGGGTGCTCACCGGCGGCGAGCGCGTCGACCTCGGCGGCGACCTGTCCGGCGGGTACTACGTGGCCCCCACCGTGTTCGAGGGCAAGAACTCCATGCGGATCTTCCAGGAGGAGATCTTCGGTCCCGTGGTGTCCGTGACCGACTTCGGCGACTACGACGACGCCATCAAGACCGCCAACGACACGCTCTACGGCCTCGGCGCGGGGGTATGGACCCGCAACGGGACGACGGCGTACCGCGCGGGCCGGGACATCCAGGCCGGACGCGTCTGGACCAACTGCTACCACGCCTACCCGGCGGCCGCGGCCTTCGGCGGCTACAAGGGCTCCGGCGTCGGGCGGGAGAACCACAAGATGATGCTCGACCACTACCAGCAGACCAAGAACCTGCTCGTCAGCTACTCCGGCGTGCGCGACGGGTTCTTCTAGGCCATGGCCGAGGCGACCCGCGTCGCCGTCACCGACGCCGCGGCCGAGCTCCTGGCTCGGCTGCGGCGCCGGCACGGCGACCTCATGTTCCACCAGTCCGGCGGGTGCTGCGACGGGTCCAGCCCGATGTGCTACCCCGCCGGGGACTTCCTGACCGGTGACGCGGACGTCCACCTGGGCGACCTGACCGTGGCGGACACCTCCGGGGCCGACGGCACGGCGACGTTCACCGTGCCGGTCTGGATGAGCCGGGCCCAGTTCGCGTACTGGAGCCACACCCACCTGACCATCGACGTCGTGCCCGGCCGCGGCGCCGGGTTCAGCGTGGAGGCGCCCGAGGGGGTGCGGTTCCTCATCCGCTCGCGACTGTTCACCGACGCCGAGGCGGAGGCGCTGCGCGGCTGAGGTGCGGCTCACGAGGTGCCGCCGCGGGGTACCGCAGCAGGGCCCGGACCGGCTATGTTGCACTCCGTGAGCACCGAAGCAGAGGCCTTCCCGTCCGTCTCGTCGCTGCCGGCATGGCTCGTGCCGTCCGTGTACCTGAACTGGTCCACCGACTGGTTGAACGAGTCCATCGCGATCGCGACCCGTTCCCACGAGCACTCGCTGCCCGGCGGCCCGGACGGACCCAAGCGGGGCGACGTCGTGGTCACCGTGCTCGGCGACGCGGGCGTCGTGGCGTCCGTGGAGCTGATGGGGTCCTCCGACGGCGACTCCTGGGTGACCGACGAGCTGTTCGGGCCGGACCGGCCCATCGTGTGGGCCGACCTGTTCGACGGCGCGGACGCCTACATCGGCTCCTCGGGGTGGCTGCCCGCCGAGCACGCGCGGGCGGTGCTCGACGGCGTGGCCAACCAGTTCCACGACGGCCCCGTCCACACCATCGACCCGGGCGACTGCGCCGAGGGCACCGCGGCCCCCGACGTGCACGTCCTGCGCGTGCTCGGCCACCGGGCGGTGTCCGGCTGGGCGATGCGCCGCGAGGAGCGCTGCGCCACCTGCGAGCGGTTCGTCGACGTCCACGAGCTGCAGGCGCACGACGACGGCGCGGTGCGGCTGGGCACGACGACGGCCGGCGGGCGCACCCTGGAGCAGGTCATCCGCGACGTGCACCTCATGTGCCCGCAGTGCCACGACCTCATGCACGCCCACTCCGTCTCCGCCCAGCGTGCCCGGCTGCGGCCGCAGTGCCCCGGCTGCGGCGTGCGCGGCAAGACCAAGCGCATCGTGTGGGGCATGACGTTCTCCGACGACGTCGTCAGCTCCGAGCCCGACGTCGTCTACGGCGGCTTCGAGGTGCCGGTGCCGGCCCCGGACTGGTACTGCACCGAGTGCCACGCCAACTTCGGCTCCACCGTCGTCGCGTCGCGTGTGCTCGACTCCGAGGGCCCGGCCGTGCCGCAGCCCGTGACCGGGGCGATCGCGCGCGTGGGCGACAACGACCTCGGTGCCACGGCGGACGAGCCGGACGCCGCGGACCCGCGGTGGGAGCCCGTCGAGGGGATCTGAGCCGCGACCGCCGCTCAGGCGGCGACGGGCCGGGCGCGCCGGTGGCGCCGAACCAGGCCGTGGTCGAACGGCGGGACGTAGGGCGCCAGACGCAACGGCATCCCGGCCTCCAGCGGTGTGCGGTCGGCCTTGCGGTGGTTGCAGGGCCGGCACGCCGCCACCAGGTTCAACCACGAGCTCTCGCCCCCGCGCGACCGGGGGACCACGTGGTCCACCGTCTGCGCCGGACCGCCGCAGTAGGCGCACGCGCCGTCTCGCCGCTTGATGCCGTCCTTGGTCACTGCCGGGCGTCCGCCGCCGCGGTAGAGCCACCGCATGGTCACGTACCGCACCAGTCGCAGGACACGGGGCAGCGGGTACGGGCCGAACGACTCGCCCTCGACGAACTCCTCGACCACCGCGACCTCGCGCACGAGCATCGTGATGGCGTGCTTGACCGACACTCGGTGCAGCGGCTCGTAGCCGGCGTTGAGGACCAGCACGTCGGCCACGGTCCTGCTCCTTCCTGCGGTGCACCGGCCTGGCCGGGCCGGTGCGGTCTGGGCGGCTCCCTCGACGTCTCGGTGTCACGGTCGCGACGGGCCCGGGCAGGCCCGCCGGACGGGCGCGCTGTGGCGTCCGTCACGGAAAATGTAAGGGTCCACGGCGCGGAGGTCCAGGGCTTTGGCGGTGGGTCTGCGTCCCCCCGGTGGCCGAACGTCCCGGTTCGGCACGGTTTGGGCTCCAGAACGGCCCGGACCGATGCGTGCGGCGTGGCGAGCCCGGCATTCCGGGCGTCGATGAGCGACATCGAGTTGACTGGGTCGATGGACACCGATCACGGCACGGTGCGCGCACGCACCAGCGCATGGTTGCGGTCGCCGACGAACCAGGTCGACATCCTGCAGACCGCCAAGGCAGCCGTCGCGGCGATGGTCGCCTGGGCGCTGGCCGAGATGGTGCTCGAGCTCCAGCAGGCCTTCCTCGCGCCCTGGATGGCGCTCCTGACGGTGCACGCCACCGTGTACCGCACGTTCTGGCGCGGCACCCAGACGGTGCTGGCCGTCGGCACGGGCATCCTGGTGTCCTTCGTCGTCGTGCAGGCGTTCGGCACGACGGTGCTGTCCTTCGGGCTGGCGCTCGTGGTGGGGCTGGTCCTCGCCCGGGCCAAGATCTACCGCGACGAGGGCATGACGATCGCCACCACGGTGGTGTTCATCATCACCGTGGGATACGACTCCTCGACCGAGCAGACGATCGACCTGCTGCCCGAGCGGCTGCTCGCGACCGCCATCGGCGTGCTCGTCGCACTGGTCGTGAACGTCACCGTCCTCCCCCCGCTCAACGACCGCAGCGCCCAGCAGCAGATCGACGCGATCGACCGCGGGCTGGGGGAGCTCCTCGGCGACATGGCGACGCAGCTGCGGCAGCCCTCGGAGGAGCAGGAGGAGGACGACTGGATCGAGCGCACGCGTGACCTCTCGACCGACGTCGACGACGCCTGGTCGCTCGTGCGCACGGCCCGGGAGAGCGGCTCGTGGAACCCTCGACGACGGCGGCATCCCGGCGACGAGCTCGAGAGCTACCCGCAGGTGCTCGTGCGCCTCGAGGAGGGGGTGTCGTACGCGCGCAGCATCGCCCGGCTCGTCCGCGAGTCCGACCGTGACGCCCAGACGTGGGAGCCGATGTTCCTCGAGCGCTACACCGACCTGCTCGCGGAGGCGGGGCGCCGGGTGGCGCAGCCGGAGCCCGAGCTCGCCGCGCTGCGGGACGATCTGCAGGCTCTCGCGAACGACCTGTCGACGGAAGATCTCTCGGGCAAGCTCTGGCCGCTCTACGGCGCGCTCATCGCGAACCTGCAGATGATCGTCGACGTGGTGGACGACGTCGCCACGGCTCGGCCGGTGCGGACCTGAGCCGGCCGCCCGCCACCGACGCCGTCGCGGCCCTGCGCGGGCGGTCCTGGAGATCAGCGACCGGCGGCGACCTCTCGGAGGCGCTCGACGGCCTCCTGTGCCGCGTCGAGGTGCTCGAGCCCCCGGCGGGCCGCTGCCCGGGCGAGCCTGTCGTACGGGGCGCGGTCACCGCCGTCGTCGGCCACCGTGTCGGCGAACGCAGAGACCTGGGCGCTGAGCAGCAGCGCGTCGCGGTGGTCGCCCAGAGCGGACTGCACCAGCTTGCCGGCAGCACCCAGCTCCCGCGCGGCCCTGCCGAGGACCCTGGTGGGCTGCCGCGTCACCGCGCGTGCCGCGTGGGACACGCGACGACCGGCCTTGCGCAGCTCGTGGGCCGTGGCGGACAGCTCCTCCAGCTCGTCCGTGGGCGCCTCCCGCAGCCGGTCGAGGTCGACCTCCTCCGCGGCCCTCAGCGCCTTGGTGACCGCCTTGTCGAGGCGCTTCCGCGCCACCTTGCGTGCCGGCTGGTCGGCCTTCGGGCCCTGGGGAGGGTCGGCCACCCAGCGCACGAGGTCGGCAGTGAGGTCGGCCATCACCGGCCCGTTCGCCCACTCCACCAGCCGCCGATGGGCGTCGTCGTGGCGGACCGTCGGGTCATCGATCAGCCGAGTCCGGGCCTGCCGGGACACCCGCGCGTGCGCGCCGACGGCGTCGACGTCGGCGATCCGGACCTCCAGGTCCCGCACCGCGCCCAACAGGTCGCCGAGTACCCGGAGCCGGCCGCGCAGCGCGTTCGCAGGTGCCTTGCCGAACACCGGGCGATAGACGGAGAGCACCGTGCGCAGCCTGCGGACCGCGGTCCGCAGGCGGTGCACGGCGTCCGGTTCGTCGGCCAGCGCGGCCGGGACGCGCTGCTCGATGCGCCGGACGTGGTCGGCCACCACCATCGCGAACAGCTCGCCGGCCCTGCTGGAGCTCCAGGGGTTCGACACCCGTCCACGCTACGTCGGGATGCGGTCCACGGAGGGGTCAGCCGGCGTCGTCCATAGCCAGGGGCCGCACTGCGCCGCCGGCGGCGACGAACAGCCCGTGCAGCCGGAAGCCGTGCTCGGCGGCCTGGGCGCGCAGGGCGTCGTTCCAGGCGCGGTCGGCCGCGGAGACGGACCGCTCGCCGGGGCGTTCGAGCATGGCCACGACGGAGCCGCCGGGGACGGACTGCCGCGTGACGGAGGCGATCACGCCCCCGAACCGGGCGGCGTCGTCGTCGCTGGGGCGGTCGGGGACGTCGCGGACGGGCACGGCGATGCCGGTGACGCGGTCGTCGGCGTCGAGCCAGGCGAGGGTGAGCACCCGCTGTCGGGGCAGGACTCCGCCGCACAGGAAGGTCGCGAGCTCGAGGAGGGCGGCGTCGTCGGCGACCTTGTCGCCCGGGTGGAAGGAAGCGGTGGTGAGGTCCATGACGTCCACCCTCGCGAACCCGCGCCCACCCCGCCGCCGTCATCCACAGCCTGTGGACAGCCCCCTCCAGGTCCGGTGCCGAACAGGAGGTTGGGCCCGCTTTGCAAGGTCAAAGCGGGCCCAACCTCCTGTTCGGCACCCGCTCAGAAGTAGCGGGCGTACGCGCTCGTCGTGAGGAACGGCGGGAACTCGTCACCCATCGCCACCTCGCGGAAGATCGCCGCGGCGTCGTCGAGCCGGTCGCCGGCCGTCCGAGGTGTGGAGCGCAGCAGCTCGCGCAGCATCGACTCGCACAGCGCCCGGGTCACGGCGACGCCGTCGTCCGTCACCGTGCCGCAGTGGATCCACTGCCACACCTGGGACCGGGAGATCTCCGCCGTGGCGGCGTCCTCCATGAGCGAGTCCAGGGCCGCCGCCCCGCTGCCCCGCAGCCAGGAGGCGATGTACCGGACCCCGACGGAGATGTCGGTGCGCAGCCCGGCCTCGGTGATCGTGGCGCCCTCCCGCCGGGCCGAGGCGACGTCGAGCAGCTCCGCCTGGCCGACCGTCACGTCGTCCCGCAGCCGCTCGACCTGGTTCTCGCGCTCCCCGAGCACGGCGTCGAACGCCCCCCGCGCGACCGGGATGAGGTCGGGGTGGGCCACCCACGACCCGTCGAACCCGTCGCCGGCCTCGCGCTCCTTGTCGGCGCGGACCTTCGCGAAGGCCTGCTCGGTCACCTCGGGCGACCGACGGTCCGGGATGAAGGCGCTCATGCCGCCGATGGCGTGCGCCCCGCGACGGTGGCACGTCGCGACCAGCAGCTCGGTGTAGGCCCGCATGAACGGCGCGGTCATCGTCACCTGGGCGCGGTCGGGCAGCACGTAGGAGTCGCCGCGGTTGCGGAAACACTTGATGACGCTGAACAGGTAGTCCCAGCGGCCGGCGTTGAGCCCGGCGCAGTGGTCGCGCAGCTCGTAGAGGATCTCCTCCATCTCGAACGCGGCCGGGAGCGTCTCGATGAGCACCGTGGCGCGGATCGTGCCGCGCGGGATGCCGAGCGCCTCCTGCGCCAGCTCGAAGACCTCGTTCCACAGCCGGGCCTCACGGTGGCCCTCCAGCTTCGGCAGGTAGAAGTACGGCCCCCGCCCGCGTCCGATCAGCTCGTGGGCGTTGTGGAAGAGGTAGAGCCCGAAGTCCACCAGCGAGCCGGACGCCGGCTGCGTGGAGCCGTCCGTGCCGGTGTAGGCCAGGTGCGACTCGAACAGGTGCCACCCGCGCGGCCGGAACACGATGGTCGGCATCTCGGTGAGCTCCGCGGTCCGCAGCGCGTACCGCTTGCCCGGCGTCCGTCCGCCGTCCGACGACGCTGCCTCGTACGTCAGCTCGCCCCGGATCGCGGAGCGCAGCGCACGCTGGCCGCCGACGACGTTCGCCCACGTCGGGCTGGAGGCGTCCTCCGCGTCGGCCAGCCACACCTTCGCCCCCGAGTTGAGCGCGTTGATCGTCATCTTCGGGTCGGTGGGCCCGGTGATCTCGACACGGCGGTCCGAGAGCCCAGGCGCTCCGGCGCAGCCCGCGACGCGCCACGACGGGTCGTCGCGCACCGGGCGGGTGACGGGCAGGAAGTCCGGGTCCGCGCCGTCGGCGATCTCGCGGGTGCGGCGCTGCCGGGTGAGCAGCAGCTCGGTGCGCGCGTCGGCGAACTGGTCGTGCAGCAGGGCGAGGAACTCCAGCGCCGCCGGGGTGAGGATCTCCTCGGAGCCGGGCACCGTGGGTCCGACGACGTCCATGGTTCCTTCAGCGATGGTGGCGGAGTCGGCCAGGGCGGTGCCGCGCGGCGGCGTCGCGGGCGAGCCGGTCGAGCGGGCCAGGGTGCGGGGAGGGTCGGCGATCGTGGTCATGGTGTACCTCCAGGGTGCCGCGGCGGGACGCGGGGAGCGTCCCGCCGCGACGGGTGGTGAGCGAGTCAGAACTGAGCGGCCTCGGTGGAGCCGGCGAGCGCGAGGGTGGCGGCGTCGGGGTTGAGCGCCGTGGACACGCGGTCGAAGTAGCCGGTGCCCACCTCTCGCTGGTGCTTCGTGGCGGTGTAGCCGCGGGTCTCGGCGGCGAACTCGGCCTCCTGCAGCTCCACGTAGGCCGTCATCTGCTCACGGGCGTAGCCGTGGGCCAGGTCGAACATGGAGTGGTTGAGGGCGTGGAAGCCCGCCAGGGTGATGAACTGGAAGCTGAAGCCCATGGCGCCGAGCTCGCGCTGGAACTTCGCGATCGTGTCGTCGTCGAGGTGCTTCTTCCAGTTGAACGACGGCGAGCAGTTGTACGCCAGCATCTGGTCGGGGAACTCCGCCTTGACGGCCTCGGCGAAGCGCCGGGCGAGGTCCAGGTCCGGCGTCCCGGTCTCCATCCAGATGAGGTCGGCGTACGGCGCGTAGGCGTGGGCACGGGCGATGCACGGCTCGATGCCGTTGCGCACCTCGTAGAAGCCCTCACCGGTGCGCCCGCCGGTCAGGAAGGGCCGGTCGCGCTCGTCGACGTCCGAGGTCAGCAGGGTGGCAGCCTCGGCGTCGGTGCGGGCGATGATGACGCTCGGCACGTCGGAGACGTCGGCCGCCAGGCGCGCCGCGTTGAGGGTGCGCACGTGCTGCTTGGTGGGGATGAGCACCTTGCCGCCGAGGTGGCCGCACTTTTTCTCCGAGGCGAGCTGGTCCTCCCAGTGCACGCCCGACGCGCCGGACGCGATCATCGACTTCATGAGCTCGTAGGCGTTGAGCGGACCGCCGAAGCCCGCCTCGGCGTCGGCCACGATCGGCGCCAGCCAGTTGCGCGACGGAGGGTTTCCCGCGCTCTCGGAGACGTCGATCTGGTCGGCGCGCAGCAGCGCGTTGTTGATGCGACGCACGACGGCGGGCACGGAGTTGGCGGGGTAGAGCGACTGGTCGGGGTACGTCTGCCCGGACAGATTGGCGTCACCGGCCACCTGCCAGCCCGAGAGGTAGATCGCCTTGAGGCCCGCCTTGACCTGCTGCACGGCCTGGTTGCCGGTCAGGGCACCGAGGGCGTTGACGTAGTCCTCGGTGTGCAGCAGCTCCCACAGGAGCTCGGAGCCGCGGCGGGCGAGGGTGTGCTCCTCGCCGACGGAGCCTCGCAGGGCGACGACGTCCTCGGCCGTGTAGTCCCGCGTGATGCCGGCCCAGCGGGGGTCGGTGGCCCACTGCTCGGCGAGCGCGGCGGCGGTGGTCACCTGGTCGCCGGGACGACGCGTCGTCGCGGTGGTGCCGGCCGTCTGGGCCTCGGTCTCGAGGATCGCGGTCATGGTCCTGCCTTTCGTCGTTCGGCCTGCCGAGGGAATCGCCCTCGAGACCGACTCTGCGGCCTGCACAACCCCTGCGGCGAGGATCTGGGGGAAGAAGTTTCGCGGTTCTTCTGGTTGGCAGAAACCGTGGCGCATGTCACGCTGGGGCATGGCCATGACGACGACGTATCGGCCGCCGGCGGCGCCTCCCGCGCCGTCCCCGGCCACGGACGAACCGGACGCGCTGACGATCGGGCGCCGTGTCCGGCACCTGCGTCAGCAGCGGGGGATGACGCTCGAGGCGCTCGGAGACGCTGTCTCACGTGCTCCGTCGCAGATCTCCATGCTCGAGAACGGCAAGCGGGAACCGACCATCGCCCGCCTGCAGGCGATCGCCCGCGCGCTCGGCACCAGCGTGGACGACCTGCTCTCCCCGGAGGCCCCCTCGCGGCGCGACGCGCTCGAGATCGAGCTGGAGCGTGTGCAAAGAGGGCCGCTCTTCTCCGCGCTCGGCGTCAAGCCGGTCCGGGTCGGGAAGTCGCTGCCCACCGACGCCCTGGAAGCGATCGTGTCGCTGCAGGCCGAGCTCGAGCGGCTGCACTCCGAGCGCGCCCTCACCCCCGAGGAGGCGCGACGGGCGAACACCGAGCTGCGTGCCGACATGCGAGCCCAGGACAACTACTTCCCGGACCTGGAGATCGTCGCCCGCTCCCTGCTCGACGACGTCGGGCACACGCGCGGTCCGGTGCCGCAGCGGGCGGCGGTCGACATCGCCTCGCACCTGGGGTTCTCGATCCACTACGAGTCCGACCTGCCGCACTCGACGCGCGCCGTCATCGACCAGCGCCACCACCGGGTCTACCTGCCGAGCAACGGCATCCGCGGCCGGTCCGACGCCCGCTCGGCGCTGCTGCAGGCGCTGGCCTCGCACGTCCTCGAGCACGCCGAGCCGCGCGACTACGGCGAGTTCCTGCGTCAGCGTGTCGAGGCCAACTACCTGTGCGCGGCGTTGCTGCTGCCCGAGCGCGAGGCCGTGAAGCACCTGCGCGAGGCCAAGGACGCCCGGGCGATCTCCATCGAGGACCTGCGCGACGCCTTCGCGGTGTCCTACGAGACGGCCGCCCACCGGTTCACCAACCTCGCCACCCGCCACCTGGGCATCGGGGTGCACTTCATGAAGGTCCACGAGTCGGGAGCGATCCACAAGGCGTACGAGAACGACGGTGTGCGGTTCCCGGGCGACGCGCTCGGCACCGTGGAGGGTCAGCACGTGTGCCGGCACTGGACGGCCCGGGTGGTGTTCGACATCGCCGACCGGCTCAGTCCCTACTACCAGTACACCGACACCCCGACGGGGACCTACTGGTGCACCTCCCGGGTCTCGGACACGCCCGACGGCCGGTTCTCTGTCAGCGTGGGTGTGCCGTACGCGCAGGTCAAGTGGTTCCTGGGACGCGAGACGACGGCGCGCTCCACCTCGCGCTGCCCTGACGAGTCGTGCTGCCGCCAGCCCTCGCGCCCGCTGGCCGAACGGTGGGACGGGCACGCCCTGCCCAGCGCGCGCCCGCACGCCTCGATGCTCGCCGCGATGCCCTCGGGGGCGTTCCCCGGCGTGGACACCACCGCGGTGTACGAGTTCCTGGAGCGTCATGCCCCGCGCGACGTCTGACCCTCCCTCCCGAGCTGTCAGGCCCTCGTCGGCGTCCACCCCGTCCTCGTCCTGACAGCTCGGGGCAGTGCCCAGTTGTCAGACCCACGACCCGGTACGCACCGACCAGGATCTGACAGGCCGGGAGGGCTGACCGGTGGAGAGAGCGGCCCTTGGATAGCATCGAGACGACCCAGCCACGGTCGGCACCACCGATGCAGAACGAAGAGGTTCATGACCGACGACGCCGCCTCGGACCCGCAGATCCTCCGAGCCCTCGAGGCGTACCCCGACGAGGTGCGCCGCCGCGCGCAGCAGCTGCTGACGGCCTATACCGCCGAGGACCTCGCCGAGCGGGAGCCACGGGACATCGTCGGCGCCGTGGTCTCGACGGTCCGCTTCGCCGGTCACCGCGAACCCGGTCGGACGCTCGTGCGGGCGTTCACCCCGACGCTGCGGGAGGACGGCTGGACGTCGCGCCGCACGGTGGTCGACGTCTGCACCGACGACGCGCCGTTCCTCGTCGACTCCGTGGATGCCGCCGTCACCCGGCACGGCTGCACCGTCCACCTGCTCCAGCACCCCGTGGTCGGGGTCCGCCGGGACGAGCGCGGCGAGCTGCTCGAGATGGGCGCGCACGGCGGCCGACCCGAGTCGTGGATGCACCTGGAGACGGACCGGATCGCCGGGGAGGAGGACCGCGACGCGCTGGTCGAGCGGATCCAGGGCGTCGTCGGTGACGTGCACCGCGCCGTCGGCGACTGGTCGGCGATGCGGCGCGCCTGCCTCGACATCTGCACGGACCTGCGGGTCCAGCCTCCTCCCACCGCCGACCCGGACAGCATCGCGCCGACCATCGAGTTCCTCACCTGGCTCGCCGAGGACCACTTCACGTTCCTCGGCTACCGGGAGTACACCCTCGACACGCTCGACGGCGAGGACGTGCTGCGCCCCCTGCCCGACACGGGCCTGGGCATCCTGCGCCGGCCGACCTCCGCCGTCGTGCACCTGCGGCCCGAGGCGCGGCGCACCGCTCGCGAACCGCGGCTGCTGACCATCACCAAGGCGAACTCCCGCGCCACCGTCCACCGGGACGTCTACCTCGACTACATCGGCGTGCGCACGTTCGACGACGCCGGGAACGTGACCGGTGAGCGCCGGATCCTCGGGATGTTCACCTCCGCGGCCTACGCGTCCTCGGTGCTGACCGTGCCCATCGTCGCGGCCAAGGCGCGCGCCGTGCTCCGCGCGTCCGGGTTCGCACGCGACTCGCACTCCGGCAAGGACCTCCAGCAGGTGCTGGAGCTGTACCCGCGCGACGAGCTCTTCCAGGACACGCCGGAGCACCTCTACGAGGTCGCCAGCCAGGTCACCCGGCTGCGCGAACGTCGTCGGACACGGATCTTCCTGCGCAGCGACGAGTTCGGCCGCTTCGTCTCGGCGATCGTCTACCTGCCGCGCGACCGCTACAACACCACCGTGCGCCTGCGTATCGAGGCGCTGCTGCGGGACGCCTTCGGTGCAGAACGGGTCGAGCACGCCACCCGGGTGGGCGACTCCCCGCTGGCCCAGCTGCACTTCGTGGTGCGGGTGCCCCGGGACACGGTCGTGGGCGAGATCGACGACGAGGAGCTGCAGCGGCGGCTCGAGGACGCCGTGCGCACGTGGAGCGCGGCGCTCGTGGACGAGCTGCACCACGTCCACGGCGAGGAGGAGACCGCCGACGTCCTGGCCCGCTACGGATCGGCGTTCCCGGAGGCGTACAAGGAGCAGGTCGCACCCTCGGCGGCCGTCGGGGACATCGCCCGGCTCGACTCGTTGTCCGAGGATCGGCCCATCGCGGTGCACCTGTACGACCCGAACGACGACGACCCGCGCGAACGGCGCCTCACGGTGGCCTCCCTGCACGAGCAACGGCTCACCCGGGTGCTCCCGCTGCTCACCGACCTCGGCGTCGACGTCCTCGACGAACGGCCCTACGCGCTGCGTCTCGCGGACGGCACGACCCGGTACATCTCCGACTTCGGGATCACCGCGCCCGACCCGGCGCTGTGGGAGGCCGACGACGCCGCCGAGGCGCTCGAGGACACCTTCCGCGCGGTGTGGTCGGGTGCCGCCGAGAGCGACGAGCTCAACGCGCTCGTGCTCCAGGCGGGGCTGTCCTGGCGGGACGTGGTGATCCTGCGGGCGGTCGGGCGCTACCTGCGCCAGGCGGGCTCGGCGTTCTCCATGGAGTACATCGACGAGGCGCTGATCGCGCATCCGGACAAGGCTGCCGACCTGGTCCGGCTGTTCGCGCTGCGGTTCGACCCCGAGCTCGCCGACGGTCGGGACGAGGCGGTCCGGCGGGCCACGGACGCGTTCGTCGACGCCCTGGACGACGTCGCGAGCCTCGACCACGACCGCATCCTGCGGTCGTTCGTCGGCGTCGTCGACGCCACGCTGCGCACCAACTACTACACCCGGGACGCCGCCGGGTCACCGAAGCCCTGGGTGTCGATGAAGCTCGACTGCGCCCGGGTCCCCGACCTGCCGCTCCCGCACCCGATGGTGGAGATCTGGGTGTACTCGCCGCGGGTCGAGGGTGTGCACCTACGGTTCGGCAAGGTCGCGCGCGGCGGTCTGCGCTGGAGCGACCGGCGCGAGGACTTCCGCACCGAGGTGCTGGGTCTGGTCAAGGCGCAGATGGTCAAGAACGCCGTGATCGTTCCCACCGGCTCCAAGGGCGGGTTCGTGGCCAAGCGGCTGCCGGACGCCGGCGACCGCGCGGCGTGGCTCGCCGAGGGGCAGGAGGCCTACCGCACCTTCATCCGCGGGATGCTGGACATCACCGACGACCGCGCCGGCACCGACGTCGTCCCGCCGGACCGCGTCGTCCGTCACGACGGCGACGACCCCTACCTCGTGGTGGCGGCGGACAAGGGGACCTCGTCCTTCTCCGACATCGCCAACGAGATCTCCCGGGAGTACGGGTTCTGGCTCGACGACGCCTTCGCCTCGGGCGGCTCGGACGGCTACGACCACAAGGCGATGGGGATCACGGCGCGCGGGGCCTGGGAGTCGGTGAAGCGGCACTTCCGCGAGCTCGGCCACGACGTACAGTCGCAGGACCTCACGGTGGTCGGCGTCGGGGACATGTCGGGCGACGTGTTCGGCAACGGCATGCTGCTCTCGGAGCACATCCGGCTGGTGGCGGCGTTCGACCACCGGCACGTCTTCGTCGATCCCGACCCCGACGCCGCGACGTCGTACGCCGAGCGGCGCCGGCTCTTCGTGCTGCCGCGGTCCACGTGGGCCGACTACGACCGCGACCTGATCTCCGCGGGTGGCGGGGTCTTCCCGCTGACGGCCAAGTCGATCCCGGTGACCGCGCAGATGGCCGAGGCGCTCGGCCTCGAACCGGACGTGACCGCCCTGACCCCGAACGAGCTGAAGAGGGCCGTGCTGCTCGCCCCGGTCGACCTGTTCTGGAACGGCGGGATCGGTACCTACGTCAAGGCGGTCGGCGAGTCGCACGCCGAGATCGGCGACCGGGCGAACGACGCGATCCGCGTCGACGGCGCCGACCTGCGCGTGAAGGTCGTGGGGGAGGGCGGCAACCTCGGCGTCAGCCAGCGGGGACGTATCGAGGCGGCGATGTCCGGCGTCCAGATCAACACCGACGCGATCGACAACTCGGCCGGGGTCAGTACCTCCGACCACGAGGTCAACATCAAGATCCTGCTCGGCACGGTGATGCGTGCCGGTCGGCTGACGCCGGCCGACCGCAACGTGCTGCTCGAGTCCATGACCGAGGAGGTGGCCGAGCAGGTCCTGCGGGACAACTACGAGCAGAACGTCCTGCTGGGCAACTCCCGGGCGAACGCCGCGGTGATGCTCCCGGTGCACGTCCGGCTGATGACCTCTCTGGAAGCGCGCGGAGAGCTCGACCGGGACCTGGAGGCGCTGCCTGACGCCGCGGAGATCGCGGTGCGGATCGAGCAGCAGCAGGGCCTGACCCGACCGGAGTTCGCGGTCCTCATGGCGCACGCCAAGCTCGCGCTGAAGGCGGACCTCACCGAGTCGGACCTCGCGGACGACCCCTGGTTCGCCCGCACGCTGGCCGCCTACTTCCCCCGCGAGATCCGCGAGGGCTACGCCGACGACCTTCCGTCGCACCCTCTCGCCCGCGAGATCGTCGTCAACGCGGTGGTCAACTCGATGGTCAACCGCGGGGGGATCTCCTTCGCCTTCCGCGCCACGGACGAGACGGGTGCGCCGACGGAGCAGATCGCGCGGGCGTTCGTCGCGGCGCGGGAGATCCTGGACCTGCACGGGTTCGTCGACGCGGTCGAGTCCACCGACAACGTCGTGGCCACGAGCGTGCAGACCGACCTGTACCTCGAGTTCCGCCGGCTGCTCGACCGCGCCGCCCGCTGGTTCGTGCAGCACCGCGCGGACCGGGTCGACGTGGGTGCGGAGATCGAGGCCTTCTCCGGCCCGGTGCGCACGTACGCGTCGCGGCTGGACGAGCTCCTGCGCGGTACGGAGCTGGAGGAGTACACGGAGCGGGTGGCCGAGCTGGAGGAGGCGGGCTGCGACCCGGCGCTCGCCCGCCGGGGGGCGGGTCTGCTGGGGTCGTTGCCCCTGCTGGACGTCGCCGAGATCGCCGCCACCCGGGACTGCGACCTCGACGAGGTGGCGCAGACCTACTTCGCCCTCTCGGGTCGCATCGGCCTGGCCGACCTGCTCACCGCCGTGTCCGGTCTGCGGCAGGACGACCGGTGGGACTCGATGGCGCGCGCCGCGCTGCGCGACGACCTGTACGCCGTGACGGTGGAGCTGACGGCGTCCGTGCTGGAGCACACGGACGCCGGGCAGGACGCCGCCGCGCGGATCGAGACGTGGCTCGACGGCGGCGGCGCGACGACACGGCGGGCGATGGACGCCCTGGCCACCGCGCACGCCGTGGAGGGGCCAGGCCTGGCGGCCCTCTCCGTCGCGCTGCGCCAGCTGCGCTCCCTCGTGCGCTGAGGCTCACGCCTCCAGCAGCAGCGCCTCGCCCTGCCCGCCGCCGCCGCACAGCGCGACGGCGGCCCGCGCGTCCTCCTGGCCGGCGGTGCGACGCCTGGCGAGCTCGTGCACCGCGTGGACGGCCAGGCGCGCTCCGGACGCCCCGATGGGGTGACCGAGCGAGATGCCGCCGCCGTGCGGGTTGACGACGTCCGACGGCAGCCCGAGCGCCCGCGTCGAGACCGCGGCCACGACCGCGAACGCCTCGTTGATCTCGACGTGGTCGAGGTCCTGCGCGGACCAGCCCTCACGGCTCAGCGCCGCGGAGATCGCGTGCGCGGGCTGCGAGTGCAGCGAGGTGTCCGGACCGGCGACCTGACCGGCCGAGCGCACGGTGGCCAGGACCAGGACCCCGGCCGCCTCGGCGCGCGCCCGCGTGGTCAGGACCAGAGCCGCGGCACCGTCGGAGATCTGCGAGGAGTTGCCGGCCGTCAGGGTCCCGGAGGGGGAGAACGCGGGACGCAGCCGCGCCAGGCTCTCGGCGGTGGTGTCGGGCCGCACGCCCTCGTCGGAGGAGACGACGACGGGATCGCCCTTGCGCTGCGGCACCTCGACGGGTGCGAGCTCGGCGGTGAAGACGCCGTCCTTGGCGGCGCGAGCCGCCCGCTGGTGCGAGGCGGCCGCGACGGCGTCCTGCTCCTCGCGCGAGACGAACACGTCGTCGGTGTTGTGCTCCTCCGTGCTCAGGCCCATCGCCTGGCCGTCGAACGCGTCCGTGAGCCCGTCGCGGGCGACGGCGTCGAGCAGCGTCGCGTCGCCGTACCGGAAGCCGGAGCGGGCACCGGGCAGGAGGTGCGGGGCGTGGGTCATCGACTCCTGACCACCGACCAGGACGGCGGTGGCCTCGCCGGTGCGCAGCAGACGCGCGCCGTCGACGACGGCCGTCAGCCCTGACAGGCACACCTTGTTGACGGTGACGGCGGGCACGGTCATCGGGACGCCGGCGGCGACGGCGGTCTGCCGGGCCGGGTTCTGCCCGGCGCCGGCCTGCAGCACCTGGCCGACGATCACGGCGTCGACCGCCGCGGCGGCGTCCGCGGCGCCGGCGAGCGCCGCACGGGCGGCGACGGTGCCCAGCTCGACGGCGGACAGCGTGGCGAGGGAGCCGCCGAGACGCCCCTGCGGGGTGCGGGCGGCGGAGACGACGACGACGTCGTCGGGTCGGGGAGCGCTGGTCATGGCTGAGCCTTTCTCGGTGAGTCGGTGCCCGCGTCGATGCGCAACGGTGCCCCGGTGGCGGCGACGACCTCGTCCGTCGTCACCCCGGGGGCGAGCTCGCGGAGCACGAGGCCGTCGTCCGTCACGTCGATGACGGCGAGGTCGGTGATGATGCGGTCGACGACGCCGCGTCCGGTGAGCGGCAGGGTGCACTCGGGCAGAATCTTCGGGGACCCGTCTCGGGCGGTGTGGTCCATGAGGACGATGAGCCGGCGGGCACCGTTGACGAGGTCCATCGCGCCGCCGGGACCCTTGACCATCTTGCCGGGGATCATCCAGTTGGCCAGGTCGCCGGTGGCGGAGACCTGCATGGCGCCGAGGATTGCGGCGTCGATCTTGCCGCCGCGGATCATCCCGAAGCTGGTGGCGGCGTCGAACACCGACGCCCCGGGCAGCAGCGTCACGGTCTCCTTGCCGGCGTTGATCAGGTCCGGGTCGACCTCGTCCTCGGTGGGGTAGGGGCCCACGCCGAGCAGGCCGTTCTCGGACTGCAGGACGAGGTGGCGGCCGGGTGGGACGTGGTTGGGCACGAGCGTGGGCATCCCGATGCCGAGGTTGACCGACGAACCGTCGACCAGCTCCGCGGCGGCGCGCGCGGCCATCTCGTCGCGGGTGCGGCCCCGGCGGGGCGCGTCGGGCTCCGACGGCGGGGCGCCAGGAGCCGCGGCCGACGACGGCGCCCCGGCGGGCCGGGTGGTGCGCTTCTCGATCCGCTTCTCGATCCCGGTGCCCACCGGCACCACGCGGTGCACGTAGACGCCCGGCAGGTGGATCTCGTCGGGGTCGAGCTCGCCGGGTTCGATGAGCTCCTCCACCTGGGCGACGCACACGCGTCCGGCCATGGCGGCCTGCGGTGCGAAGTTGCGCGCGGAGCGGTGGAAGACCAGGTTGCCGTACCGGTCGCCCCTCGCGGCGTGCACGAGCGCGAAGTCGGTGCTGATCGCCTCCTCGAGGACGTACTCCGTCGCGCTGCCGTCCGGCGCCGCGGGATCGGCGAAGGTCCGCACGTCCTTCGCCGGTGAGGCGAGCGCCACGCCGCCGTCGCCGTCGTAGCGCTGCGGGAGTCCGCCGTCGGCGACCTGGGTGCCGATGCCGGCCCGGGTGTAGAAGGCGGCGATGCCGGAGCCGCCGGCCCGCAGCTTCTCGGCGAGCGTGCCCTGCGGGGTGAGCTCGAGCTGGAGCTCGCCGGAGAGGTAGCGACGCGCGAACTCCTTGTTCTCGCCGACGTACGACGCCGTGATGCGCCGGATGCGGTCGGCGGCGAGCAGGATGCCGAGGCCCCAGTCGTCGACGCCGCAGTTGTTGCTCACGACCCACAGGTCGCGCGTGCCCTGCGCGAGCAGGGCCTCGATCAGGGCGACCGGGTTGCCGCACAGGCCGAAACCGCCGACGGCCAGGGAGGCGCCGTCGGGGATGTCGGCCACCGCGTCGGCCGCCGCGGCGACGACCTTGTCGGGTCCCGGGTGCAGGGCGGTGGGCATGGCAACCTCCGGCGTCGTCGACAGGGCGTCACGTGCGATCGTCCTTCGATGGTCACAGGCACGCGATGTGCGCGCAACGCTCATCGAGGCACACCCGGTGTGCACAGATGCACGATCGACTAGCGTGGCGGCATGCCGACGCCGTCAGCCGACCACCTGCTCGTGCTGCTCGCCGTCGCGCGCACCGGGCGCTACACGACGGCAGCCGCCGAGCTCGGGGTCACGCACACCACCGTGGCGCGGACCGTCGCGGCCCTGGAGCGCAGCCTCGGCGACCGGGTGCTCGTGCGGGGCACCGACGGATGGGAGCTCACCGCGCTGGGGGAGCGGGCGACGCGTGCCGCCGAGGCCGTCTCGGACGCCGTCGGCCGTCTCGTCGCCGACGACGGCGAGGCCGACCCGGTCACGGGGGTGGTGCGGATGACGGCCACCGACGCGTTCAGCGCCTACGTGGTCCCGCCCGCCGTGGTCGGGCTGCGACGGGACCACCCCGACCTCGCGGTCGAGGCCATCACCGTGACCCGGCGCCCCGCCCAGCACCGGTCGGGCGTGGACATCGAGGTGGTGGTCGGCGACGCCCCCGCGCCACGGGCCCAGGTGGTGCCGCTCGGCCAGTTCGAGCTCGGGATGTACGCCTCGCGCGACTATCTCGCCGAGCACGGGACGCCGCGGACCGTCGCCGAGCTCGCCGGGCACGGGCTCGTGCACTTCATCGACTCGATGCTGCAGGTGGACGACCTCGACACGCCGCGCCGGCTCGTGCCGGGCATCCGGGACGCCATGACGTCCACCAACGTGTTCGTGCACGTGGAGGCCACGCGCGCGGGGGCCGGCGTCGGGTTCGTGCCGTGCCTGGCCGCCGACCGGCACCCGGACCTCGTCCGGCTGCTGCCCGACCAGGTTCGTGACCGGCTGCCGTACCGGGCGCTCGTGCACCCCGAGTCGTGGCGCCGGCCCGCCGTCGCAGCCGTCCTGGAGGCGCTGCGACGGCAGGTCGAGGTGCAGCGGGACGCGCTGCTCGGCCGCTGACGGAGCTCAGTGCTCCTTGCGGTCGTCCTCGTCGCCGATCACCGAGGTGACCTCGTCCGGCAGGTCGTCCCGGTTCATGTCGGGGCCACGTTCCTTCTTGGCGTCCCACCGCAGGGTCAGGGCACCGAGCGTCGCGGCGATGACCGACGCGATGAGGATAGCCGCCTTCGCGCCGAGGGTGTGCTCGGAGCCATGCCCGAACGACAGCTCCGCGATGAGCAGCGACACCGTGAAGCCGATGCCGGCGAGGAGCGCTACCGGCAGCAGGTCCCGCACGCCGATGCCCTGCGCCAGTCGCAACGGCGTCACCCGGGTCACGAGCCAGGTGGCGCCCAGGATGCCGATCAGCTTGCCGATCACCAGGCCGCCCACGATCGCCAGCACGATCGGCTGGCCGAGGATCTCGGCCGGCCCGCCGCCGTCGACGAGGTTGACCCCCGCGGAGAAGAAGGCGAAGAGCGGCAGCGCCAGACCCTGCGACCACGGCTTGATCGCGCGCTCGTAGTGGTGCGTGCGGGTCTCGGTCTCGCCGTGGATCGGACGGGCGGTCGCCGCGAAGCCCATGAGCACGCCCGCGATCGTGGCGTGCACGCCCGAGGCGTGCATGAAGGCCCAGGCGACGACGAACAGCGGGACGAGGAGCCACCACTTCGGCGACCGGGTGCGCATGTACCAGGCGAACACGGCGATCACGACGAGCGAGGCGCCGAGCCAGGCACCGTGGATCGCCTCGGTGTAGAACACCGCGATGATGATGATCGCGAGCAGGTCGTCCACGACGGCGAGGGTGAGCAGGAACGTGCGGATCGCCACCGGCAGGCCCTTGCCGAACACGGCGAGGACCGCGAGGGCGAAGGCGATGTCGGTGGCCGTCGGGATCGCCCAACCGTGCAGCGCGCTGGAGTCACCCAGGACGAGGATGGCGACGACGTAGAAGGCGGCGGGCACGACCATGCCGCCCACGGCGGCCAGCATCGGGACGCCGGCCTGCTTCGGGCTGCGCAGCGAGCCCGCGACGAACTCGTGCTTGAGCTCGAGGCCGACCGTGAAGAAGAAGATCGCCAGCAGCCCGTCGGCGGCCCAGGCGGCCAGCGAGAGGTCGAGGTGGATGTACACGTCTCCGAGGTAGGCCGGGCCGACGACGGTCTCGGTGAGCGTCGTGTACGCCTCCCGCCAGGGAGAGTTCGCGAAGATCAGCGCCACCACGGCGGCACCGATGAGAAGGGCGCCGCCGGTCGTCTCCCGCGAGAGGAAGCGTGACAGGCGGTGTCCGAAGGTCTGGGTGTCGACGTCGGTGCTCAGGGGAAGCTCCTGTTCGTTCGGGCGGGTTCGAGCCGGCGTCGCAGCCGGTACCGCCGACCAGTCTTCCCGGCTCACCTCGGCACAGCCTACCGGCCGCCGTGCCCGGGATGCCTGCGTGTGAACTCTCGATGACGAGTTCGCGACGCGCCGGTCCCGTGACGTCCGTCACGCCGACGGGGTCGTAGCGTGACGCTCAGGACGCACGCCCTGTGCGTTCCCGGGAGGCCATCTGATGGAGTGCTCGCTCCGTGCAGGAGGGCCGGCCCCGGCTCTGTCGCACGGTGTGCGCTCGGCCGGTCGCCCGCCCCGTCCACCGTCCCGCTCTGCGCGAGGAGCACATCGTGGCCACTGAGAACACCAGCACCGACCTGCGGACGTTCGTCGTCGACACGTCCGTCCTGCTGTCCGACCCGCGAGCCATCCACCGGTTCGCCGAGCACGACGTGGTGCTGCCCGTCGTCGTGGTGACCGAGCTGGAGGCCAAGCGCCACCATGCCGAGCTCGGCTACTTCGCCCGCAGCGCCCTGCGGGCGCTGGACGACCTGCGTATCCGGCACGGCCGCCTGGACGCCCCGATCCCCATCGGGAACGACGGCGGCACCCTGCGGGTCGAGCTGAACCACACGGACCCGGCGGTGCTGCCGGCCGGTTTCCGGCTCGGGGACAACGACACGCGCATCCTGTCGGTCGCCGCGAACCTGGCGGCCGAGGGGCGCGACGTCACCGTCGTCTCGAAGGACCTGCCGATGCGCGTCAAGGCCTCGGCCGTCGGTCTGCGGGCCGAGGAGTACCGCCACGAGCTCGCCGTCGACTCCGGCTGGACCGGCATGCGGGAGATCGCGATGGCGGACGACCAGGTCGCCGCGCTCTACGAGGGAGGGACGGTCGAGCTCGCCGCCCTGGACCCTCAGGTGGTGGAGGAGGCCGGCCCGTTGCTGTGCCACACCGGGCTGGTGATCCAGGGCTCCGCGGGGTCGGCGCTCGGCCGGGTCACCGCGGACAAGCAGGTCCGCCTGGTCCGCGGCGACCAGGACGTGTTCGGGGTGCACGGTCGGTCGGCGGAGCAGCGGATCGCCATCGACCTGCTGCTCGACCCGGACGTCGGCATCCTGTCGATGGGCGGCCGAGCGGGGACGGGCAAGTCTGCCCTGGCCCTGTGCGCCGGGCTCGAGGCGGTGCTGGAGCGGCGCCAGCACCGCAAGATCCTCGTGTTCCGACCGCTCTACGCCGTCGGCGGCCAGGAGCTCGGCTACCTGCCGGGCACCGAGTCGGAGAAGATGAACCCCTGGGCGCAGGCCGTGTTCGACACCCTCGGTGCCCTGGTCTCGCCCGAGGTGGTCGAGGAGGTCATCGACCGCGAGATGCTCGAGGTCCTGCCGCTGACCCACATCCGCGGGCGGTCGTTGCACGACGCGTTCGTCATCGTCGACGAGGCCCAGTCGCTGGAGCGCAACGTGCTGCTGACGGTGCTGTCGCGCGTCGGCCAGGGATCGCGCGTGGTGCTGACCCACGACGTCGCGCAGCGGGACAACCTGCGCGTGGGCCGGCACGACGGGGTCGCCGCGGTCATCGAGGCGATGAAGGGGCACCCGCTGTTCGCGCACGTCACGCTCACGCGTTCGGAGCGGTCGCCGGTGGCGGCGCTGGTCACGGAGATGCTGGAGTCCCTGGAGATCTGACCGCCGGCCGGGCCGGGCATGTCCGGGCCCGGCATGGCCGGGGAGGCGCGCCGGCCCAGGTGGAACCCCCCAGCCCCGCTCGCTCGGCGGCGCGCCTCCCGCGTGCCGCCGACAGTAGCAGGTGAGGTAAGGCTTACCAAAGCCCTCGTCCGCCCCCTGAGACGAAGCCCTGTGGGTGCACGACACGCCACTCTGCGATGCGTGTCAGTGGCGTGTCGTGCACCCACAGGGGAGTAGGGAGTCAGGCCTGCGGCGGGCGCGTCATCGAGAGCACGTCGAGCGCCTCGTCGAGCTGCTGCTCGCTGACCTCGCCGCGCTCGACGAACCCGAGTGCGACGACGGCCTCGCGGACGGTGATGCCGTCGGCCACCGCCTTCTTCGCCACCTTCGCCGCGGCCTCGTAGCCGATGACGCGGTTCAGCGGCGTGACGATCGACGGCGAGGACTCGGCGAACGCCCGTGCCCGCTCCTCGTTCGCCGTCAGACCCGCCACCGTCTTGTCCGCCAGGACCCGTGACGCGTTGGCGAGCAGCCGGATCGACTCCAGCACGCCCTGCGCGATCACCGGGATCTGCACGTTGAGCTCGAACGTGCCCGTCGCCCCCGCCCAGGCGACCGTCGCGTCGTTGCCGACCACGCGGGCGGCGACCATGAGCACGGCCTCCGGGATGACCGGGTTCACCTTGCCCGGCATGATCGACGAGCCGGGCTGCAGGTCGGGGATCGCGATCTCGCCCAGGCCGGTGTTGGGGCCGGACCCCATCCAGCGCAGGTCGTTGCAGATCTTGGTCACGGAGACCGCGACCGTGCGCAGCGCGCCGGAGAGCTCGACGAGCCCGTCCCGCGCCGACTGCGCCTCGAAGTGGTCGCGCGCCTCGGTGAGCGGCAAGCCCGTGTCCTCGCGCAGCAGTGCGATCACCCGCTGCGGGAACCCGGCGGGGGTGTTGATCCCGGTGCCGACGGCCGTGCCGCCCAGCGGCACCTCGGCGGCGCGGGGGAGCGCTGCCTCGAGCCGCTCGACGCCGTAGCGCACCGCGGCCGCGTACCCGCCGAACTCCTGGCCGAGCGTGACCGGCGTGGCGTCCATCAGGTGCGTGCGGCCCGACTTCACCACGCCGGCGAACTCCGCGGCCTTGGCCTCCAGCGCCGCTGCGAGGTGCTCCAGCGCGGGGACCAGGTCGCGCACGACGCCGGCCGTCGCGGCCACGTGCACCGAGGTGGGGAACACGTCGTTCGAGGACTGCGAGGCGTTGACGTGGTCGTTGGGGTGCACGTCGCGGCCCAGGGACGCGCTCGCCAGGGTGGCCAGCACCTCGTTGGTGTTCATGTTCGACGACGTCCCCGAGCCCGTCTGGAACACGTCCACGGGGAAGTGCTCGTCGAGCTCGCCCGACGCGACCCGGTCGGCCGCCGCGGCGATCGAGTCCGCCACGTCCTGCTCGAGCACGCCGAGCTCGGCGTTGGCCAGTGCCGCGGCCTTCTTCACCTGGGCGAGGGCCTGGATGTGCCCCCGCTCGAGCGGCGTGCCCGAGATCGGGAAGTTCTCCACCGCGCGCTGCGTCTGCGCGCGGTACAGGGCGTGGGCCGGCACGCGGACCTCGCCCATCGTGTCGTGCTCGATGCGGTACTCGGTCTCGGGCGCGTCGGCGCCGCCGGCGACGGTGTCGGAAGTCATGGATCTATCGTGCCGCACCCGTCGGGGCGTCGACGTGTGAGAGGTGTCACGCGGTGCGCGGGGTCCCGGGGACGGGCCCGGCGCACCGCGTGGCGCACCGGCTCAGCGCAGCGGCTCCTCGGCCACGTCGCCGGCGACCTCGACTAGCCGCGCCGACCCCTCGGCGAGGTCGTACTCGACGCCGACGATCGCCAACCGCCCCTCGGCGACCGCGGCGTCCAGCGCCCGGGAGTACCCGCGCAGCGTCTCGACCGTGTGACGCACGTGGGCCGTGCGCAGCCGGTCGGCGAACGGCGCGCCGTCCTCGTCCTCGGTGGACCCGTCCGGCAGGTCCGCGATCGAGGGGATCACCTTGTCCACCACCGAGCGCACGAATCCTGGCGGCTGCTCGCCCGTGCGCAGGGTGTGCGCCGTGGCGCCGACGGCGCCGCACGAGTCGTGACCGAGCACCACGACGAGCGGGGCGCCCAGCACCTCCACGCCGTACTCGATCGAGCCCAGCACGGTGGTGTCCACCACGTGGCCCGCCGTGCGGACCACGAAGACGTCGCCCAGACCCTGGTCGAAGATGATCTCGGCCGCGACCCGGGAGTCGGAGCAGCCGAACACCACCGTGTGCGGGTGCTGGGCGGACGTCAGCTCCGCCCGCCGGACCGACATCTGGGACCGCTCGGCGGGCTCGTCGCGGACGAAACGGTCGTTGCCGGCCCGCAACGTGGCCCAGGCTTCCTTCGGGGTCATGCTTCCTCCAGCTCGTCGGACCATGGCGGGTTCGCCCCCGCCCGGGACACGGTGACGGCGGCGACCGCGGAGCAGCGCTCCAGCAGCGCCTGGACGGTCGTCGGGTCGATGCCGCGCAGGGCCTCGCGGCGGTCCGCACCCAGCAGGTCGGCCGCCCACAGCCCGTCCAGCAGCGCACCCATGAACGAGTCGCCCGCGCCCACGGTGTCGACGACCGTGACCGCGCGCGATGCCACGTGCACCTCGCCCGAGCGCGTCACCGCCGTCGCGCCGTCACCGCCGAACGTCACCACGACGAGCGCCGCACCGAGGTCGTGGACCCAGCCGCGGGCCACGTCGAGCGGGGCCGTCCCGGCGGCCAGCCACTCCAGGTCCTCGTCGCTGACCTTCACGACGTCCGCGAGCCGCACGAGCGACTCCACGTGCGTGCGGGCCTGCGCCGGCTCGCCCATGAGGACCGGGCGGGCGTTCGGGTCGTAGGTGATCGTCGACGTCGACCGTGCCGCGTCGACCAGGGCCCGCACGTCCGAGGCGCCGGGTTCGAGCACCGCCGCGATCGACCCGGTGTGCACGGCCAGGGTCTCCGCGGTCGCCGCGGCCCCTGACGGGACTCGCCAGTCCAGGTCGAACTCGTAGGTCGCCGAGCCGGTCGCGTCGAGCGTGGCCCGGGCGACCGACGTGCGCTCGGCGCCGTCGCTGCCGGGCGTCGTCGTCACGTGGGACGCGGCGAGCCAGTCACGGACGGTGTCGCCGCGGGTGTCGCGTCCCAGCCACGTGGCCAGCCGGGCGTCCCGGCCGAGCCGTCCGAGGGTCAGGGCGACGTTGGCCAGCGAGCCGCCGGGGTGCTCGGCGACGGACCCGTCGGCCCGGCGCACGACGTCGACGAGCGCCTCGCCCACGGCCAGGACGTGCTGCGTCATGAGGTCTCCTCCGTGGTGGGGCTCGCGGCCGACTGCGCGGCGGCGAGACGCTCGCGGGCGCCGTCGAGCCATTCCTGGCAGCGGGCGGCGAGCGCCTCACCGCGCTCCCACAGGGCCAGGGAGGCCTCCAGCGGTTCGCCGCCGGCCTCGAGCCGTGCGACGACCTGGACGAGCTCGTCGCGGGCCTGTTCGTACGTCAGCGTCCCGACGTCGGGGACGCCGGACGGTGCGGAGAGATCTGCGTCGGTCACGGGGACCAGTGAACCGCACCGTACCCACATCGTGTCGAGCCGTCTCGCGCCCGGAGGCATATCTCGTTGCCCCGCGGTCGCCCGGCGGGGGAGGATCGGCGCCATGGGTCATCTCGAGGTGGCGCACGTCGAGTACGTGCTGCCGGACGGGCGCGCACTGCTCGACGACGTCTCCTTCCGCGTGGGGGAGGGGAGCGCGACGGCGCTCGTGGGACCGAACGGGGCCGGCAAGACGACGCTGCTGCGGCTGGTGACCGGCGAGCTGCGTCCCGACGCCGGGTCGGTCACGGTGAGCGGCGGCCTCGGCGTCATGCCGCAGTTCGTGGGGTCCGTGCGGGACGCGACCACCGTGCGTCAGCTGCTGGCGAGCGTCGCCCCGCCACGGGTCCGTGACGCCGCGCGAGCGGTCGAGGAGGCCGAGCTGGCCGTCATGGAGGTCAACGCCGGCACCGACGGGACGGCGGTGCAGATGCGGTACGCCCAGGCACTCGCCGACTGGGCCGAGGTCCAGGGCTACGAGGCGGAGACCCTGTGGGACGTGTGCACGACGGCGGCGCTCGGCGTGGAGTTCGAGCGCGCCCAGTGGCGCGAGGTGCGCACGCTGTCCGGCGGGGAGCAGAAGCGGCTGGTGCTCGAGGCGCTGCTGCGCGGGCCCGACGAGGTCCTGCTCCTGGACGAGCCCGACAACTACCTGGACGTGCCGGGCAAGCGGTGGCTGGAGGACCAGCTGCGGGCGACCCGCAAGACGGTGCTGTTCGTCTCCCACGACCGTGAGCTCCTGGCGCGCTCGGCGGACCGGATCGTCGCTCTCGAGCCGGGCCCCGCCGGGTCGGACGCGTGGGTGCACGGCGCGGGCTTCGCCACGTTCCACGAGGCGCGGCGCCAGCGGTTCGCACGGTTCGAGGAGCTGCGCCGGCGCTGGGAGGAGAAGCACGCCCAGCTCAAGAAGCTGGTCCTCACCCTGCGCCAGCAGGCGGCGAACAGCCCGGACATGGCCTCGCGCTACCGGGCGGCGCAGACCCGGCTGCGCAAGTTCGAGGAGGCCGGTCCGCCGCCCGAGCCTCCCCGCGAGCAGGACATCCGCATGCGGCTGCGCGGCGGCCGCACCGGCACGCGGGCGGTCATGTGCGAGGCGTTGGAGCTCGTCGGGCTCATGGAGCCCTTCGACCTGGAGGTCTTCTACGGCGAGCGGGTCGCGGTGCTCGGGTCCAACGGGTCGGGCAAGTCGCACTTCCTGCGCCTGCTGGCCGGGGACGACGTCGCCCACACGGGCAGCGCGCGCCTCGGCGCCCGGGTGGTGCCCGGCCACTTCGCGCAGACGCACGCCCACCCGGAGCTGGCGGGTCGCACGTTGCGCGACATCCTGTGGGAGGACCATGCGCAGGACCGCGGCAAGGCCATGGCAGCGTTGCGTCGCTACGAGCTGACGACGGCGGCCGAGCGGCCCTTCGACCGGCTCTCCGGCGGGCAGCAGGCGCGGTTCCAGATCCTGCAGCTGGAGCTGGGCGGATGCACGGCCCTGCTGCTGGACGAGCCCACGGACAACCTCGATCTCGAGAGCGCGGAGGCGCTGCAGGAGGGCCTCGAGGCGTTCGACGGCACGGTGCTCGCCGTGACGCACGACCGGTGGTTCGCCCGCGGGTTCGACCGCTTCCTGGTGTTCGGCGCGGACGGTGCCGTGCGCGAGACGCCGGAGCCCGTCTGGGACGAGGGCCGGGTCGAGCGGGTGCGCTGAAGCCCGGCGCCGCCGTCGTGCACTACGCCGGCGAGACGCCCGTCACCTCGGCGTCGAGGGCACCGGTGGCGAGCCGGACGCGGACCGCGTCACCCGCCGCGACCTCCGCGGCGTCCCGGACCACCGCACCGTCGCCGCGCTGGACGACGGCGTAGCCGCGGTCGAGCGTCGAGGCCGGCGACAGCGCCCGCACCTGTCCGGCGAGGCGGCCGATCTCGCCGGAGCCCTTGAGCAGGGCGGCGTCCAGGCAGTGGCGGGCGTGGCGCAGGTGCTGGGAGATCTCGGTCTCTCGGGCCTCGACCATGGTCAGCGGGCGGCGGAGCACGGGGCGTGAGCGGACGGCGTCGAGGCCGCGGCGCTCGCGGTCCAGCAGCGCCTCCACCGCCCCCCGCAGCCGGTGGCGGGACTGGGTCACCCGGTGCCGCTCCTCGGCGACGTCGGGCACGATCCGCTTGGCCGCGTCGGTCGGGGTGGAGGCCCGGTAGTCCGCCACGAGGTCCACCAGCGGGGTGTCGGTCTCGTGGCCGATCGCACTGACCAGGGGAGTGGTGCACGCTGCCGCGGCGCGGACGAGCGTCTCGTTGCTGAAGGGCAGCAGGTCCTCGACCGACCCGCCGCCGCGGGCGACGACGACGACCTCCACCTCGGGCCGGGCGTCCAGCTCGGCGACGGCCGCGCAGACCTCGCGCACCGCGTCGACGCCCTGCACCGCGACCTCGCGGATCTCGAAACGGACCTGCGGCCACCGCGCCCGGGCGTTGACGACCACGTCGTGCTCCGCCTTCGACTCGCGCCCGCACACCAGGCCGACGACGGCGGGCAGGAACGGCAGCGGCCGCTTGCGGTCGGCGTCGAAGAGACCCTCGGCGGCGAGGACCCGGCGCAGCTGCTCGATCCGGGCGAGCAGGTCCCCGACACCGACCTGCCGGATGGCGGAGGCGCGCAACGACATGCGCCCCGTCTTGACCCAGAACTCCGGCCTGGCCTGCACCACGACGTGCTGGCCGACCTCCGGCCTCGCGTCGAGCGCGTCGAACGCCCGGGTGAGCATGTGCACCGGCAGCGACGCCTCGACGTCCGTGTCGCGCAGGGTGACGAACTGCATCCCGGACGTGCGCCGGTAGGTGTGCTCGACCACCTGGCCCTCGACCCACACCGGGGACATCCGCGCGACATAGTCGCGGATCTTGGTCGACAGCAGACGCACGGGCCACGGCTGCTCCGCGGTCGTCTGCGCGGCTCGTTCGGGCAGGGGCCGGGGGGCTCCCGGTCCGGGGCTGGCGTCGATCACGCACCCCAGGATGCCGTACGCCGCCCACAGCGCATCGACGGTCGGTGCCGGGCCGTCACAGCGTCTCCACACCGGCCTCCTAGACTGGCCGGGTGACGACGACAGCTCCCGCCCCCGCCCGCACCTCGACCAAGCGCGTGCTGCTCGCCGCCCCCCGGGGCTACTGCGCCGGGGTGGACCGCGCCGTCGTCGCCGTGGAGAAGGCGCTCGACGCCTACGGCGCGCCCGTCTACGTGCGCAAGGAGATCGTGCACAACAAGCACGTGGTCGACACCCTGCGCGACCGGGGTGCGATCTTCGTCGAGGAGACCGACGAGGTCCCCGAGGGCGCCCGCCTGGTGTTCTCGGCGCACGGGGTCTCCCCGGCGGTGCGCGAGTCCGCCGCCGCGCGCAGCCTGGACACCATCGACGCGACCTGCCCGCTGGTGACCAAGGTTCACAAGGAGGCCGTGCGGTTCGCGAAGGACGACTACGACATCCTGCTGATCGGCCACGACGGTCACGAGGAGGTCGAGGGCACGGCCGGCGAGGCGCCCGACCACGTGCAGGTCGTCAACTCGCCCGACGAGGTCGGCAAGGTCGTGGTCCGTGACCCGGAGAAGGTCGTCTGGATCTCGCAGACGACGCTGTCCGTCGACGAGACGATGGAGACGGTGCGCCGGCTGCGCGAGAAGTTCCCCGAGATGCAGGACCCGCCGAGCGACGACATCTGCTACGCGACGCAGAACCGTCAGGTCGCCGTGAAGAAGCTCGCCCCCGAGTGCGACCTGGTGATCGTGGTCGGCTCGGCGAACTCCTCCAACTCGGTCCGGCTCGTGGAGGTCGCCCTGCAGGCGGGTGCCCGCTCGTCGTACCGTGTGGACCGCGCGACGGAGATCGACGACGCCTGGTTCGACGGCGTCACCACGGTCGGCGTGACGTCGGGCGCCTCCGTCCCGGAGATCCTCGTCGACGACGTCCTGCGCACGCTCGCCGACCGCGGGTACGGCGACGTCGAGGAGGTCCGGACGGCGACGGAGGACCTGATGTTCTCGCTGCCGCGCGAGCTGCGGGCGGGCCTCAAGGAGTCCGGCGGCCAGGACGACCGGCCGCGGCCGCAGAAGCGGCGCGAGCTGCCGATCCAGCCGGTCTGACCCGAGACGTCCTCGCCGGGTCAGCCGACGGCCGTCCGGATCAGCCGACGGCCGTGCCCGAGGCGTCGTCCTCGTCGTGCTCCGCCGACGCCCGCTCGAACGCGCGCCGGTCGGACTCGACCAGGTCCTCGACGGCTCGGTCCGTGCGCGAACCGTTCACGGACAGCGTGTCGATCGCCACGATCCCGCCGTCGTCGGCGGCCAGGAGCTCGGGCTTGGTGACGGGCCGGGTGGTCTCCTCGACGACCTTGAGCGGCTCGATCGTGTTCGTCGCGTCGACGACCTTCAGCTCGACCATGCGACGGGCCTGCGGGAGCACCCGGGTCTCCAGGGACCCGACGAACTCGTTGTACCGCTTGGTCGCCGTCGTCATGGACTGACCCAGCCGCGAGATCTTGTCCGTCATCGTGATGATGCGGCTGTAGAGCTCCTTGCCCACCTGGAGCACCTTCTGGGCGTCCTCGGCGATGGCCTCCTGCTGCCAGGCGTAGCCGACCGTGCGCAGCATCGCGATGAGCGTCATCGGGGTGGCGACCAGCACGTTCTTGCGGGCGGCGGCCTCGAGCAGGTCAGGCCGGCGCTCGACCGCCGCGGCCAGGATCGGCTCGGCGGGGACGAACAGCACGACGAACTCCGGGGCGGCGTCGAACTGCGACCAGTAGGCCTTCGCCGACAGCACGTCGACGTGCTTGAGCAGGTCCTTGGCGTGGGCGTCGAGCTGCTTGTCCACCTCGTCGCGCTCCGTGGCGGACTGGGCCTTGAGGTAGGCGCTGAGCGGCACCTTGGAGTCGACGACGATCTTCTTGCCGCCGGCGAGGTTGACCACCAGGTCCGGGACGAGAGCGTCGCCCTCGGCGCTCGTGACGTGCACCTGGACGTCGAAGTCGACGTGGTCCAGCATCCCCGCGGCCTCGACGACGCGCTTGAGCTGCAGCTCGCCCCACACGCCGCGCGTCTGGTTCGACCGCAGGGCCGCGACGAGGTCGGTGGTGCCGGTGCGCAGCTCGGTGTTGACGGCCTCGAGGTGGCGCAGCTGCTCGGTCAGCGTGCTCTGCCCCTGGCTGCGCGCCCGCTCGGCCTCGTCGACGCGCTGGTTCACCTTGTCGAGCGTCTTGCTCATGGGGTCCAGCAGCGCGCGGAACGCCTGCTCGCGCTGGGCGAGCGTCTCGTCGTTCTTGACGGTGCTCGCCGAGAGCTTCTGCTCCGCCAGGTCGAGGAACTGCTTGCTGGACGACTGCAGGGCCTCGCCGGCGAGCGCGCGGAACCGCTGCGCCATCTCCTCCTGGTCGCCCTTGGCCTCCGTGACCTGCCGCTCGAGGTCCGCGCGGACCTGCTGCAGGAACCGGTCGGCCTGCTCACGGGTCTCGGCGACCCGGCGGTCCGCCTCCTGGCGGGCCCGCTCGAGCTCGGTGGCGTACTGGGCACGTTCCGCCTCGAGCCGCCGCTGCGACTCGGCCGCGGTGGCCTCCAGCCGGTCTCGCAGCTCGGCGACGTCGCGCCGCGAGGCGTCGAGGTCTCCGCGCGCCCGCACCAGCTCGAACTCCTCGGAACGACGCGCACCGGCGGCGCGGGTCGCGTGCCAGAGCCAGCCGACGAGCACCCCCACGACGAGGGTCCCGAGAGCGATCAGCAGTGCGGTCGTCGTCTCCATGCACGTCAGGCTGTCACGAGGGTCCGACAACGCGCGCCCGACGCTCCGTCGTCGGCCAGGATCTGCGCTGATCTGCCGTGACCTGCACCGGGATGACCCTCTACGGTGGTCGGGTGAGCCTCCCGACGACCCCGAACCACCCCGAGCCGCCAGCCCCGGGCCCGGCCGCAGCACTGTCCGTGCGCGGCCTGTGGAAGCGGTTCGGCGACAAGATCGCCGTGGCGGGCGTCGACCTCGACGTCCCGGCCAGGTCGTTCTTCGGGCTCGTCGGCCCGAACGGCGCCGGCAAGACGACCAGCCTGTCCATGGCGACCGGCCTGCTGCGACCGGACTTCGGCACGGTCGTCGTCCACGGCACCGACCTGTGGGCCCGGCCCGACGAGGCCAAGGCGATTCTCGGCGTGCTGCCCGACGGGCTGCGGCTCTTCGACCGGCTCACGGGCGCCCAGCTCCTCACCTACGCCGGGCTGCTGCACGGCCTGGACCGGGCCACCGTCGCCGACCGCACCGAGGACCTGTTGCGCGCGATGGACCTCGTCGCCGACCGGGACAACCTCGTCGTCGACTACTCGGCCGGGATGACCAAGAAGATCGCGCTCGCCGCGGCGATGATCCACGCCCCGCGGGTGCTCGTGCTCGACGAGCCGTTCGAGGCGGTCGACCCCGTCAGCGCCGCCAACATCCGCGACATCCTGCACCGCTACGTCGACGACGGCGGCACGGTCGTGGTGTCCAGCCACGTCATGGACCTGGTGCAGCGGACGTGCTCCCACGTCGCGATCATCGCCGGCGGGCACGTGCTCGACGTCGGCACCGTCGACGCGGTGCGCGGCGAGCAGACGCTCGAGGACCGGTTCGTGGACCTCGTCGGCGGACGCAAGGAGTCGGAGGGTCTCGAGTGGTTGCGCACTTCGTCCGGCTCAAGCTGACGCTGCTCGGGAACACGCTGCGGCGCAGCGTGTGGCAGACGATCGGGCTGGCCGTCGCTCTGCTCTACGGGCTGACCGTCGTGACGTTCCTCGTCGGCGCGGCCGTCGCGGGCGGCCGGACCGACCCCGAGCTGACGGGACAGGTCCTCACCGTGGTGGGCGCCGTCGTCGTGCTCGGCTGGTGGGTGGTGCCGCTCTTCGCGTTCGGCGTCGACTCGACGCTGGACCCGCTGCGGTTCGTGACGTTCGCCATCCCGCGCCGCCGGCTGCTGGCGGGGCTGGCCGCCGCCGGGGCGGTGTCCGTCCCGGCCGTGGTGACGCTGCTGGCCGGGCTGGGGGCCGCCTTCGCCTGGGCGAGCGACCCCGCTGCGCTCGGCGCCGCGCTCCTCGGTGCCGTCGCGGCGTTCGCGCTGTGCGTGGTCGGGTCCCGGGCGACGACGACGCTGCTCGCCCCGCTGCTGGACTCGCGCCGGTACCGCGAGGTCCTCATGGTCGTCGCCATCGTCCCGCTGCTCGCCATCGGCCCGTTCTTCGCCTGGCTGGGCTCCGGCGCCGACAGGCAGGTGGACGCCTCCGGTGTCACGGTCACGGCGACCGGGCCCGGCGAGGAGCTGCTCGCCGGCCTCGCCACCGTGGCCGATCTCGCCTCGTGGACGCCGTTCGGTGCCCCGTGGGCGCTCGCGGGAGCGGTGCACGACGGCGCCTGGGGGGCCGCGCTGGCCCGGCTCGCCGTCGTCGTCGTCACCCTGGCGGTCGCGGCGTTCGTGTGGGACCGGTCGCTCGCGCGCACGCTCGTGACGCCGCGCGGCGACGGCGCCGCCACCGCCTCCCGTCGCGGGCTGGGCTGGTTCGCACGCATGCCCGCGACCCCCACGGGGGCCGTCGCCGCACGGTGCGCCACCTACTGGATCCGCGACCCCCGGTACGCGGCCAGCCTCGCGATGGTGCCGCTGCTGCCGGTCGTCATGGTCGCCGTCGGGATGAGCAGCGGTGCCGGCACCGGGCTGCTCCTGGTCGTCGCGCCGATCGCCGCGTTCATCCTCGCCATCGGGCCGTCGAACGACGTCGGCTTCGACAACACCGCGTTCGCGCTGCACGTGTCGGCCGGTGTCCCGGGACGCGCGGACCGCTGGGGCCGGGTGATCCCGGTGGCCGCCGTCGGTGTCCCGCTCGTCGTGGCGTTCGCGGTGGCGGCGGTGCTGGTCTCGGAGCGCTGGGACGCGCTGCCGGCGCTGCTGGGCCTGAGCCTGGGCGTGCTCGGCGTCGGGCTCGGGGTGTCGAGCGTGGCCTCGGCGCGCCTGGTCTATCCCGTGCCGAAGCCGGGCGAGAGCGCCTTCAAGACGCCCCAGGGGGCGACCATGGCCACCCTCGTGGCGCAGATGGTGGCTTTCCTCGTCGTCGCGGTCCTGACGGCCCCCACCGTCGTCCTCGCGGCCCTGGGGATCTTCGGTGTCGGGGCGGCGTACGGGTGGGCCGCGCTCATTGTGGGGCTGGTCAGCGCGGGCGCCGTCCTGGTGCTCGGAGTGCGCTGGGGCGCCCGCGTGTACGAGCGGCGTCTGCCGGAGCTCCTCACGCAGGTCACCGCGTTCGCGTGACGCGCCCCGCGCCCGGGCGTGTCGCAGCCACCTGCCACACTGGTCGGCGTGAATCCACAGAACGACCGCACGTCCGTGACCCTTCCCGACGGTTGGACGGCGGTGGTTCCCGGGCTGGCGGACGCGCCGCGGCTGGGTGAGCTGCGAGGCCTTCAGGCCGCGCCCTTCACGGGGTCCGCCGGCTACGACGCCGCGACGATCGAGTCCGAGGTCGCCGGTGCCGCGTCATGGACCCGCCGCCAGATCGCCGTGCAGGACCCGCAGGGCCTGATCCGCGCCTGGGCCCACGCCCACGACCGGGCCGCGGGCCGCACCGTGATCGGCCTCGAGATGGACCGGTCGCTCGAACCGCGGACCCAGGACGTGCTGGCGGGCTGGTGCTACGGCTGGCTCGCCGAGGTCGGCGGCGAGCTCGCCGGCCAGCGGGACGTGGCGACCACGCAGCTCGACGCGGGGGCGTACGCCGGCGACGACGCGGCCAAGGGCTGGTTGACCCAGGCCGGGTTCGCGCACGCCCGCACCTGGTGGCAGATGTCCCGGCCGGTCGTCGCCGAGGAGGCGGAGCCGGGCGCCCTGCCGGGGCCGAAGGCCGGCGTCACCGTGCGGCAGGTCGCCCGCCACGACAACGGGATGCCGGTGGCCGAGGACCTCAACACGGTGCACCGGGTGCTCGAGGAGGCGTTCGCCGACCACTTCAACTCCTACTCCGAGAGCTTCGCGGAGTTCGCCCAACGCCTGCGGGAGGACCCGGGGCACCGCTGGGACCACTGGTGGCTGGCCTTCATGGACGACCCGGCCGACCCGGACGCGGAGCCCGTCGTCGCCGGCGCGCTCGTGGGTTCGCAGCTCTCGGCGGACGACTCCGGAGTCCGCGGGAGCTATGTGGACTACCTCGGCGCGGTCCCGCAGGCCCGCGGGCGCGGGGTGGCGACGTCGTTGCTGCACGCCGTCGTCGCCGACGCCGCGGCGCGCGGGCGCAACCGGGTCGGTCTCGAGGTCGACGCGGACAGCCCCACGGGCGCCGAGGCCCTGTACGTCCACCTCGGCTGGCGCACGAAGTACACGACCGAGTCGTGGCACCGCGACCTGACCCTCTGAGCACGCGTCCGGGCGGCCGCCCGGCCGATGCGTAGACTGGGCCGACGTGGCACTCACTATCGGCATCGTCGGCCTGCCCAACGTCGGCAAGTCCACCCTGTTCAACGCTCTGACCCGCAACACCGTGCTCGCGGCGAACTACCCGTTCGCGACGATCGAGCCGAACGTGGGAGTGGTGCCCCTGCCGGACGAGAGGCTCGGCAAGCTCGCCGAGATCTTCGGGTCCGACCGCATCCTGCCCGCGACCGTGTCCTTCGTGGACATCGCGGGCATCGTCAAGGGCGCCTCTGAGGGGGAGGGGCTCGGCAACAAGTTCCTCGCCAACATCCGCGAGGCGGACGCCATCTGCCAGGTGACGCGGGCCTTCGACGACGGTGACGTGGTGCGCGTCGAGGGTTCGCAGGACGCCGCCGGCGACATCGAGACGATCTCGACCGAGCTCATCCTCGCCGACCTCCAGACGCTGGAGAAGGCGCTGCCGAGGATGGAGAAGGAGGTCAAGATCAAAAAGGGGGACCCGGTCCTGTTCGCTGCGGCGAAGCAGGCCCAGGAGATCCTGGAGGCCGGCACCACCCTGTTCCAGGGGGCGCGGGCCGCCGGTCTCGACCTCGCCGAGATCGCCTCGCTGCAGCTCATGACGGCCAAGCCGTTCATCTACGTCTTCAACACCGACGACGCCGGGCTCGCCGACACGGCGATGCAGGACCGCATGCGCGAACTCGTCGCACCGGCCCACGCGATCTTCCTCGACGCGAAGTTCGAGGCGGAGCTCGTCGAGCTCGAGCCCGACGAGGCCGCGGAGATGCTCGCCGAGACGGGGCAGGCGGAGGCCGGGCTCGACCAGCTCGCCCACGTGGGCTTCGACACCCTGGGCCTGCAGACGTACCTCACCGCGGGGCCCAAGGAGGCCCGCGCCTGGACCATCCGCAAGGGCTGGACCGCCCCGCAGGCCGCCGGCGTCATCCACACCGACTTCGAGCGCGGGTTCATCAAGGCCGAGATCGTGTCGTTCGAGGACCTGGTCGAGCACGGTTCGGTCCAGGCCGCCAAGGCGGCCGGCAAGGCGCGCATCGAGGGCAAGGACTACGTGATGGCCGACGGCGACGTGGTGGAGTTCCGGTTCAACGTCTAGCTGTACTGACCCAGACAAGGCGGACATCGCCGTGACGGGATCGGTCCGCCTGTCCCTCGACGCGGTCGAGGAGCCGGTTCTCGCCTGCGGACCGCCGTCCGGGCGGCAGGTGCGCGTCGCGGCGTACGCGCGGACGCGGAGGTGATCTGGTGAGTGACATCTACCGTCTCGGGCGCGACCAGTCGGACGAGTACGGCTGGGGCACGTTGCTGGGCGAATACCGTGCGCGAAGCGAGGGGTGGCTCTCCGAGCACGTCGACCTCGATCAGTTGCTCCCGATCGCGGGCACCGGGGTTCGACGAGTATGTCGACAGCTTCCTACTCGAGGCCGACCTCGGAGCGGAGAGCGTCCCCGCCGGGTTGTCGATGTGGTGGCGCGTCGGCGAGCGTCGCAGGATTCACACGTCCGGCGCGCTCCGGGTGAATCAGGGAACGCGCCGGTAGTGCATGGCGACCGCTCCGTTGCTCAGCGGTTCCGCCGAGACCAGCTCGAGCCGGCGCGTACTGGGTAGACCGTTCTGGTACAGCGTGGGGCCGTGCCCGGCGATCCTCGGGTGGATCAGGAACCGGTACTCGTCGATCAGGTCCAGACGGTCCAGCTCGACCGCGAGGTGACCGCTGCCGAGCAGCACGCCCTCCGGCGTCGCGTCCTTCAGCCGCTGCACGCCAGCGTGCAGGTCGCCCGTGAGGTGGTGGCTGTTGGTCCACGGGAAGTCCTGGCGCGTGGACGACACGACGTACTTGGGTTTCGCCTCCAGCGCGACGGCCCAGTCGCGCATCGCCGGCGGTGCTGCCTGCTCGCCGCGGGCGACGGCGGGCCAGGAGTCCTCCATCATCTCGTAGGTGACGCGGCCCCACAGCATCGCCCCGGAGTCGTCCATGAGCCGGGTGAAGACAGCGTGCGTCTCGTCGTCGGCGATCCCCTCCTCGTGATCGACGCAGCCGTCCACGGTGAGGTTGATGGCGAACGTCAGGAGCCCCATTCGGCGAGCGTACGGCCGCGAGTCGGGTCACCGCCAGGAATCGGCATTCGCTCGAATACAACTGTGCCTGTCGAGGCAAGGACATGTCTGCTCTCGTGTGCCACCCGAAGGAATTCTCCGCGCAGTACGGAGAACTCAGCCTGATGGCAGGCGCTCGGTCTGCTCGGGCTCTGGATCCAAGAATCCAGGTACCCGGCGAGATCGTCGAAGACTCTGATCTCAGAACCCGAGCAGGTGATCCGCAGTTCCTCGCGATCACCTCCTCGTGCTCTCGCCGGGCGCGCTTCGTGCGCAGTGCGCGGAACTCGCGTTGCCCGTCGGTCAGGTCGGGTGGGGGCGATGTCCGTGTAGCCGGTGTCGAACTCGTTCGCGCCATCGGTCGAGCTGGCGTTCACGGACGCCATCATCGACTCCCCGCCGCCGGTCCGCCGGCTCGACGCCGGGAATTGCGTTGCCTCCGGGCGGCGGCCCTGGCAGCGTCGCGGACGTGACAGACCCCGCGCGGCTCCTCGCCGCCTATGACGAACGGCTCCGCACCGACGCCGAGTGCTCGTCCGCCCTTCGCGTCCGGAGGCTCGGCCAGCTGTGGCTCGTGACGTTCGCGGGCGGGCACGGCTGCGTGACCTACCGGGACCTCGGCGGTGCCGACGCCGTGACGGTCCGCGAGCTCGTCGGCGCTGCGGTCGAGCACTTCCGTGCCGACGGGAAGATCGACCGCGTCGAATGGAAGGCGCGCGGCCATGACCACGCGCCGGGGCTGCACGAGGCGCTGACCGGTGCCGGGTTCGCCGCGGACGCCACCGAGTCGATCATGATCGGACCGGCCGAGGCGCTCGCGGCCGCCGACACCCCGCTGCCCGTCGGCGTGACGGTGCGCAGGATCAGCTCCGAGGCCGAGATACGGGCGATGCAGGCGATGGCGGACGAGGTCTTCGGGGACCCGCTGTCGGCTGGGAACGCCGAGGAGATGCTCCGGCGGCAGGCCGCGGACCCGGGCGTGGAGATGTGGGTCGCCGAGGCCGACGGCGAGATCGTGAGCGCCGGGCGGCTCGAGCCGGTCGCCGGCACGGAGTTCGCCGGGGTCTGGGGCGGGTGCACGCGCCCCGCGTGGCGTGGACGCGGCATCTACCGGGCGCTGACCGCGGCGCGCGCCCGTGCTGCGCTGTCGGCGGGCAGGACCCTGATGCACAGCGACTCCACCGAGTGCTCCCGGCCGATCCTGGAACGTTCCGGCATGCTCAAGGTCTCGACGACGACGCCCTACCGCTGGCGCCGTCCGGGGACGGAACGCCGATGAGTCTCCAGGAGGACCCGTTCGACCATCGGGTCACGAAGGACGGCCGCGTGCTCGTCAGCCGCGGTGGACGGCTCGTGGTCGTCGTGTCCGGGGCGAAGGCAGCGCGCCTGATCGCGTTGCTCGGGCAGGACGAGGAGCGTGACCAGGAGCTGCTCGCTCGGGCCACCGGCAACTACCGGCGCGGGAACGAGAGGCGTGGTCACCGGTCCTGAGGCGGAAGTTTCCGCTCGGATTCCCCTTTCCCGCTCTTTCCATAACACGGTTATATGACAACGGCATGATGGAACAGGACCTGCTTGTTTCGCTTGTGTTCCGATGCAACCGGCGAAATCGCGCACCATGCTTCTCGGCAGTCTCAGATCGGTAACGATCAAGTCCCAAAGTGTCGGGAAGGTGAATCCGGTCACCCGGGGCTGGGTACGGTGTGGCGAACACCACGGACCCTCCGAGGGTGAGACCGGACACAGCGAGCTGCGTACCGGTCGCGCACGGCGGGGGGTCCTTCCCCTTGAGGAGGAACCCAGTGAAGATCAGGCGAGCAAGCGCAGCCGTCGCGGCCGTCGCCGCGGGCGCCCTGCTGCTCTCGGCGTGCTCCAGCCCGGCAGCCGACGACGAGCCGCAGTCGGAGGAGTCGACGGCGGAAGAGTCGATGGACGCCGAGCAGATCAGCGACCCGTGCAAGGTCGACACCGGCACCACGGAGACGGCGGAGGGCGAGGTCAAGTACTCCGTCGGCGAGGACGAGTTCCTCGGCTACAACACCCTCACGCCCGAGACGTACTCGACGTACAACAGCGCCGTGACCGAGCGTATGCAGGGTGGTTTCTGGTACTTCGGCGTCGACGGCACGATCTGCCGCGACGAGACGTTCGGCACCTACGAGGCCCTCTCCGAGGACCCGCTGCAGGTCCAGTACACGATCGCGGACGACGCGGCCTGGTCGGACGGCACACCCATCACCTACGCGGACTTCCTGCTCGAGTGGGCGACGAAGGCCATCACCGCCGACGGCACGGTGACCGAGGACGGCACCGAGACCCCGCTGTTCAACAGCGTCTCCGGTCTCACGCTGGGCGACTACACGCCCGAGGGCCCGCAGGCCGATGCCGCGGACGCCAAGTCGTTCCAGTACGACTACGAGCGCATCTACGCCGACTGGGAGATCGTCATCGAGGCTCCGCTGCCGGCCCACGTGGTCGCCGAGCAGATCGGCGTCACCACCGAGGAGCTCGTCACCGCCATCCAGGAGCTCGACATGAGCGTCCTGGAGCCGGCCGCCGAGTTCTGGGCCACCGGCTGGCTCTCGGAGACGCCGGGCGAGCTGCCCGACCCGGCTCTGGTGCCTTCCTCCGGCCCGTACATGTTCAAGGAGGACGGCTGGGTTGCCGGACAGTCCATCACCCTGACGGCCAACGAGAACTACTGGGGCGCGCCGGCCGCGACCCGGGACATCACCTTCCGGTTCGCCGCTGCCGACACCCACGTCCAGGCGCTGCAGAACGGTGACCTCGACGTCATCGAGCCGCAGGCCACCGTCGACACGGTGGACCAGCTCGAGCAGCTCGGCTCGGCCGTGACCGTGACGACGGGTCAGACACTGACGTGGGAGCACCTCGACTTCAACTTCAACAACGGCGTGTTCTCCGACAGCCTCGAGGCGCGTGAGGCGTTCGCCTACTGCGTGCCGCGCCAGAAGATCGTCGACGACCTGATCAAGCCGATCGACGACACCGCCGTGGTCATGAACGCCCGCGAGGTGTTCCCGTTCCAGACGGAGAAGTACGACGAGATCGTGGCCGAGTCCTACGACGGTCGCTACGACGAGGTCGACCTGGACATGGCAGCGGAGAAGTTCGCCGCCGCTGGTCTCGAGGAGGGCACGGAGGTCCGCATCGGCTACTCCGCCCCGAACCCCCGCCGGGCCGACGAGGTCGCTTCGATCAAGGCATCCTGCGACCAGGTGGGCTTCGAGGTCGTCGACGCCGGCTCGCCGGAGTTCTTCGACAAGGACCTCCCGAACGGTGACTACGAGGTCGCGCTCTTCGCGTGGGCGGGCTCGGGTCAGAAGGCCTCCGGGCAGAACATCTACGCGACGAACCAGCCGCAGAACTACGGCGGCTACTCCGACGAGGTCGTCGACGAGGCGTGGGACACCCTCGCCTCGACCGCCGACGAGTCGGTCCACGTCGAGCAGACCAAGGTGATCGAGAAGCAGCTCTGGGACACCCTGTTCGGCATCCCGCTGTTCGCTCACCCCGGTGTCGGGGCGTACAGCTCCGACCTGGAGAACGTGCGCGACACGGCTGCGCAGTCGGGCATCGTGTGGAACGCGGAGCAGTGGGCTCGCGCGTCCTGACGTCCTGACCGCCTGAGAGGCACGCGTGCGGGGACAGGGGAGCTCCCCTGTCCCCGCACGCCTGCCCGATCGTAAAGGGGCACCTCGTGCTCAAGTTCATCCTCCGCCGCCTGGGCATCTCCGCCCTGGTCCTGCTGGCGGCGTCGTTCCTCATGTTCATCCTCACCGTGAACTCCGGTGACCCGCTGAAGGACCTCCGCGAGAGCAACGCGGACAACAAGCAGCAGCTCATCGACGCCCGCGAGGCCCAGATGGGCCTCAACGAGCCGGACGTGGTGCGTTACTGGGACTGGTTGACCGGCGTCGGCCAGTGCTTCACCGGCAGCTGCGACCTCGGCACCACCGTCACCGGCGCCGACGTGGTCGAGCTCACGGCACAGGCGGCGTCCTCGACGCTGCGCCTGGTCACCGCGGCCACCCTGCTGGCCATCGTCGTCGGGATCGCCGTCGGCATCATCTCGGCCATCCGCCAGTACTCGGGGTTCGACTACTCGGTGACGTTCCTCGCCTTCCTCTTCTTCTCGCTGCCCGTGTTCTGGGCGGCGGTGCTCCTCAAGGAGTACGGCGCGATCCGGTTCAACGACTGGATAGCCGCCGGGGACATGTCACCACCAATGATCCTCGGGATAGCCGTGGTGGTCGGCGTGGTCGTCGGCGCCGTGATGGGCGGCTCCTGGCGGCGCATCCTGACCACCGGGGCGGTCACGTTCGCGTTCGTGGCCCTCGTGCTGTGGGTGCTGAACATCCTGGACTGGTACCGCAACCCGTTCTTCGGGATCGGCATGGTGCTGCTCACCTCGCTGGGCGCCGCCGTCCTCGTGACCGCGATCGTCGCCGGCCTGGGCAACCGCCGGGTCCTGTACGCCGCGCTGACCACCGCCGTCGTGGGCACCCTCAGCTACCTCGCCTTCGCCGGGATCCTGCTGGAGCCGTCGTCGTGGTGGGTCCTCTTCGGGCTGTTCGTCCTCGCCATCCTCGTCTCGGTCGGCATCGGCGCCGCCTGGGGCGGCTACGCACGCAAGCAGGCGATGCTGATCTCGGGCGTCACCGGCGCCATCACGTCGTTGGTCATCGTGTTCGACATCCTCGTGGCCAACTGGTCGAGCTTCCTGCAGCTCAAGTCGCGACCGATCTCCACGATCGGTTCCGAGACTCCCAACTTCACGGGGGACTTCTGGGAGACGGCGCTGGACACCGGCATGCAGCTCGTCCTGCCCACCGTGGTCCTGACCCTCGTCTCGGTCGCGTCGTACTCGCGCTACACGCGGTCCTCGATGCTCGAGGTCATGAACCAGGACTACGTCCGTACGGCGCGGTCCAAGGGCCTGTCGGAACGCGCCGTGGTGACCAAGCACGCCTTCCGCAACGCCCTGATCCCGATCACCACGATCGTGGCGTTCGACTTCGCCGGCCTCATCGGCGGCGCGGTGATCACCGAGAGCGTGTTCGGCTGGAAGGGCATGGGCGCGATGTTCCGCGCGGGTCTCGACCGGGTGGACCCCGACCCGGTGATGGCGTTCTTCCTGGTGACCGGTACCGCGGCGATCCTGATGAACATGCTCGCCGACATCGCCTACGCCTACCTCGACCCACGGATCCGGCGGTGAGACCCATGACCGGAAACCCGTACGCCTCACACCCGCGGAGCGAGCCATGACCGACCTCCAGACACCTCCGGCACAGGAGCGGTCCTACAGCCAGGGCCAGCTCGTGCGGATGCGGTTCTTCCGCCACAAGGGCGCGATCGTCGCCATGGTCGTCCTGGCCGTCGTCGTCCTCGTCGCCTTCACCTCCATCGGGATCGGCCCGATCCCGGGGTGGTGGGACAAGGCTCCCGAGGCGCCGTACGAGAAGATCGGCACGGGTGCCCCCAGCTGGGAGCACCCGTTCGGACAGGACACCATCGGCAAGGACTACTTCGCCCTGGTGATGCTCGGCACCCAGAAGTCGCTCATCATCGCCTTCGGCGTGGGTCTCATCTCCACGCTCATCGGCACCCTCATCGGGGCCGTCGCCGGGTACTTCCGCGGCTGGCTCGAGTCGGTGCTCATGCGCCTGACCGACCTGCTCCTGGTCATCCCGCTGCTGGTGCTCGCGGCCGTGCTCGGCAAGATGGCCAGCGGGTGGGGGATCTGGGGCCTGACCATCGTGCTCGGCGTCGTGCTGTGGACGTCGCTGGCCCGCCTGGTGCGCGGGGAGATGCTCTCGCTGCGCGAGCGCGACTTCGTCGTCGCGGCCACCGCCGTCGGCACGGGCAGCGGCCGCATCATCTTCAAGCACATCCTGCCCAACGCCATCGGCACGATCATCGTCTCGGCGACGCTGACCATCTCCTCGGCGATCCTTCTCGAGACGTCGCTGAGCTACCTCGGCTACGGCGTGCAGGCTCCCGACACGTCGTTGGGCCTGCTCATCTCCGACTACCAGACGGCGTTCACCACGCGTCCGTGGCTCTTCTGGTGGCCGGGTCTGATGATCCTCACCATCGCCCTGACCGTGAACTTCATCGGCGACGGCCTGCGCGACGCCTTCGACCCCCGCCAGAACAGGACCAAGGCCTGATGACCACCCTCGACATCACCTCCTCCTCCGACGCCACGTCCACCGGCGGCGCCGTCCTGTCGTTCACCGACCTCGAGGTCACGTTCGGCACGGAGTTCGGCGACGTCCACGCGGTCAAGGGCGTCTCGCTCGAGGTCCACCCCGGCGAGGTCCTCGCCCTCGTGGGCGAGTCGGGCTCCGGCAAGTCGGTGACCTCGACGACGGCGCTGGGCCTCCTGCCGGGCAACGCCCGGGTCGCGGGCACCGTCCGGGTCGGCGACAAGGTCGTGGGGGACCTCGACCAGGCGGGGCTGCGCAAAATGCGCGGCAACGACATCGCCATGGTCTTCCAGGAGCCGATGACGGCGCTCAACCCGGTGCTGACCATCGGCGACCAGCTCACCGAGGCGCTCCAGCTGCACGGCATCGCCTACGGCAAGCAGGCGATGGCCCGCGCGGCGGACCTGCTCGAGATGGTGGGCATCCCGGAGCCCCGGCGGCGGCTCAAGCAGTACCCGCACGAGCTCTCCGGCGGGCAGCGGCAGCGCGTCGTCATCGCGATGGCGATCTCCTGCGACCCGAAGGTCATCGTCGCCGACGAACCCACGACGGCGCTCGACGTCACGGTGCAGGCGGACATCCTCGACCTGCTGCGATCGCTGAAGGACAAGCTGGACACGGGCATCCTGCTCATCACCCACAACATGGGCGTGGTGGCGGACATGGCCGACCGGGTCGCCGTCATGCTTCGGGGCGACCTCGTGGAGACAGGGACCGCCGAGCAGGTCCTGACGAACCCGCAGCACGAGTACACGAAGCAGCTGCTCGGCGCGGTGCCCCACCTGGGCGAGGGCGTCGGCCAGGCCGAGGTCGCCGCGGGACGGGCGAGCGAGCCCGGTCGCATGAAGCCGGCCCTGGCCCTCGACAACCTGGTCATCGAGTACCACCGCCTCGGCAAGCCGGCGTTCCGCGCCGTCGACGACGTCACCTTCACCGTGGGGCAGGGCGAGATCGTCGGACTGGTGGGGGAGTCGGGTTCGGGCAAGTCCACGATCGGCAAGTGCGCGCTGGGGCTCATCCCGGCGCGCTCGGGCAGCGTGCGCATCCTCGGCGAGGACTTCAAAGCGCTCGACAAGAAGCAGCTCAAGGCGTTGCGCCGACGGATCGGTGTCGTGTTCCAGGACCCGGCCGCCTCGATCAACCCCCGGTTCCCGGTGGGCGAGGCGATCGCGGAGCCGCTCGCCGTCCATCAGGTGGGCGACGCCGCCTCCCGCCACCGGCGGGTGCTCGAGCTGTTGGACGCCGTCGAGCTGCCGCGCTCGTTCTACAACCGCTACCCGCACGAGCTCTCGGGCGGGCAGCGACAGCGCGTCTCCATCGCGCGGGCGCTCACCCTGGAGCCGGAGCTCCTGGTCGCGGACGAGCCGACGTCGGCGCTCGACGTCTCGGTGCAGGCCTCCGTCCTGGAGCTCTTCACCTCGCTGCAGCAGGAGTTCGGGTTCGCCTGCCTGTTCGTCAGCCACGACCTGGCGGTCGTCGACCTCCTGGCCCACAAGGTGGTCGTGCTCCAGGACGGCCGCATCGTGGAGCAGGGCGACCGGGACACGGTGCTGCGCAACCCGCGTGAGGACTACACGAGGCGACTGCTCGCCGCGGCCCCGGTCCCGGACCCGGCCGAGCAGAAGCAGCGGCGTGAGGCCCGGCACCGGCTCCTCGCCGAGCTCGGCGACGAGGTGGTCGAGCTGCGCGTCGGCGGCTAGTGAGTCTGCTGCGGCGGCGGGCCAGGGCGCACCGCGGTCTGCTGAGCCTCGTCGCCCTCCTCGTCACCGTGGTCGCGGCGACCAGCGGGGCGATGCTTGTCTGCGCGCTTCCGTCGGTGACGGACATCACAGGCGGTACGGGCGGAAAGCGGTTGCGCAGGTCCTCGGGTTTCGGATGCGTTCCAATCGGGTCACGATCGGGGCTACGGGCCGCGGAAGGGTGACCCGGGACACGATCGAGGGGTTAGGCTCCTTCCCGCACCGTGCCTCGAGCGCCCATCCGCGCCCGGGCACCACCGCCGCCGGACATCCATGCCGGAGGCGTGCACACCTACTCAGGAGGACACGTGACACCTCGACGACGTCTAGCAGGCATCGGGGCCTTCACCCTGGCTTCGGCGCTGCTGCTCACTGCGTGCGGAGACTCCGGCTCCGACGACGGCGACTCGACCGCGGAGGGCGACGGCGCCAGCACCGGCGTCGTCTCCGTCAGCAGCGGCGAGCCGCAGAACCCCCTGACCCCCGGCATGACCAACGAGGTCTACGGCGGTCTGGTCGTCAAGAACATCTACTCCGGCCTCGTCTACTACAACTCCGAAGGCGGAGTCGAGAACGAGATGGCCGAGTCGATCGAGTCCGAGGACAACAAGACCTGGACGATCACGATCCAGGACGGCTGGACGTTCTCCGACGGCACCCCGGTCACGGCCAGCAGCTACGTCGACGCGTGGAACTACATCGCGAACCTCGACAACGGCCAGAACCAGCAGTACTTCTTCAACGGGTTCGCCGGCTTCTCGGCCGACGAGGCCTCGGAGATCGCGGTCGAGGTCGTCGACGACACGACCTTCACCGCGGAGCTCGCCGAGCCGTCGGCCGACTTCCCGCTCTGGCTCGGCTACACGGCGTTCTTCCCGATGCCCGAGGCCTTCTTCGAGAACCCGGACACCTTCGGTGAGACGCCGATCGGTGCCGGTCCGTACGAGCTGGAGAGCTGGGAGCACGACAGCCTCATCACGCTCATCCCGCGTGAGGGCTACGAGGGTCCGCGCGAGCCGGCCAACGGCGGCGTCGAGATGGTCGCGTACACCGAGGAGGACACGGCGTACAACGACATGCTCGACGGCAACCTCGACGTGCTGCCGAACGTGCCGTCGTCGGCCTTCGGCACCTTCGAGGAGCAGCTCGGCGAGCGTGCGGTCAACCAGCCGGCGGCTCTGACCCAGGTCGTCAACGTGCCCGAGTGGCTCGAGGAGTTCCAGGGCGAGGCCGGCGTCATGCGTCGCCAGGCGATCTCCATGGCGATCGACCGCGAGACCATCACCGAGACGCTCTACAACGGCTCGCGGACCCCGGCGCACGACTTCACGTCGCCGGTCATCGACGGCTACTCCGAGGACATCCCCGGTTCGGAGATCACCGAGTACGACCCGGAGGCCGCCAAGGAGCTCTGGGACGAGGCCGAGAGCATGGACCCGATCGGCGACTACACGCTCAACATCGCCTCCAACGCCGACTCCGACCACCAGGACTGGGTCGACGCGGCGTGCAACACCATCCGCCAGGACCTGGAGATCGGCTGCGAGTTCGCGCCGTACACCACGTTCGACGAGTTCCTCAACGCCCGTGACTCGGGCGAGGTCGACGGGCTCTTCCGTGGTGGCTGGCAGGCCGACTGGCCGTCGATGAGCAACTTCCTGGGCCCGATCTACGGCACGGGAGCCGGCTCCAACGACGCGCAGTACTCCAACGAGGAGTTCGACGCCAAGCTGGCCGAGGCAGGTGCGGCCCCGGACACCGAGACGGCGACCGAGCTGTACAAGGAGGCCCAGGAGATCCTGTTCCAGGACGTCCCGGGCATCCCGCTCTGGTACCAGAACGCCACCGGTGGCTACGCGGAGACGGTCGAGAACGTCGAGTTCGGCTGGGACAGCGACCCGATCCTGTACCAGATCACCAAGGAGTGACACCCCGCTGACAGGACGCCGCCCTCGCTCCGGCGAGGGCGGCGTCCTGTCGCGAGAGTTCCGTGTGGTCGGCGACGTCCGGTACGGTCTGACGTCGATCACTCGACGCGCTGAGCCGTGGCCGCGCCCACCCGACGCGCCACGGCCCACCCCGCTCGCGGCCACGCCGTGACGAGAAGAAGCCCGTAGCCTGGGGAGAACCTCCGGGCCCACGAGGAGACAATTTCGCATGCTCTGGTATCTCGGACGCAGGCTCCTGCAGGTGATCCCTGTGTTCCTGGGGGCTACCCTCCTGCTCTACGCCATGGTCTTCCTGAGGCCTGGCGACCCGGTGGCGGCGCTCGGTGGTGAGCGGGGACTTCCCGAGGCGGTGCAGGAGCAGATCCGCGCCGAGTACAACCTCGACCAGCCGTTCATCATCCAGTACCTGCTCTTCCTGCGCGGTGTGGTGACGCTCGACTTCGGTGTCGACTTCCGCGGCCGCGAGATCACCGAGGTGATCGCGAACGCCTTCCCGGTGACGATCCAGCTCGCCCTCATGGCGCTGGTCATCGAAGCCGTCTTCGGGATCGGCTTCGGGCTCGTCGCGGGGATGCGCAAGGGCGGCATCTTCGACGGCACGGCCCTGGTGGTCAGCCTGCTCTTCATCGCCGTCCCGACGTTCGTGGTCGGCTTCGTGATGCAGATCATCGTGGGCGTCCGGCTCGGCTGGCTGCCCGCCACCGCGGGACGAGATCCCGACTTCGTCAGTCTGCTCATGCCGGCGATGGTGCTCGCCGCGGTGTCCTTCGCCTACGTGCTGCGACTGACGCGGACGTCGGTGGCCGAGAACCTGTCCGCGGACTACGTGCGCACCGCCCGCGCCCGCGGCCTCAGCCGCTCGCAGGTCACCGGACGCCACGTGCTGCGCAACTCGCTCATCCCCGTGGTGACGTTCCTCGGCGCCGACATCGGTGCCCTGATGTCCGGGGCGATCATCACCGAGGGCATCTTCAACATCAACGGCGTGGGCGGCACGCTCTACGACGCGATCATCCGCGGCGAGAGCGTCACCGTCGTCTCGCTGACCACCGTGCTGGTGCTGGTCTACATCGGGGCGAACCTCCTCGTGGACCTGCTGTACGCCGCCCTCGACCCGAGGATCCGCTATGCCTGAGAACCGCTACGAGAACCCGGGCGGCACGGTGACGCCGCGCCCCGGCCAGGAACGCTACGTCGCGCCGGTCGACGAGGGCGGCCTCGGTGCCGTGGACGCGGTCGCGACCGACGAGGCCCCGACCAGCCTGTGGCGCGACGCCTGGCACCAGATGCGCAGCCGCTGGCTGTTCTGGGTCTCGGCCGCGATCATCGTCCTCGTCGTCCTCGTCGCGGCGTTCCCGGGCCTGTTCACCTCCCTGGACCCGCGGCTCGACTGCAACCTGTCCAAGGCTCTCGAGGGTCCGCAGGCCGGTCACCCGTTCGGCTTCGACCGGCAGGGCTGCGACATCTACACCCGCACCGTCTACGGTGCGCGGGCCTCCGTCGTCGTCGGTGTGCTCGCGACGTCCATGGTCGTGATCATCGGCACCGTCTTCGGTGCCGTCGCCGGCTACTTCGGCAAGTGGTTCGACACGATCCTGAGCCGCATCACCGACATCTTCTTCGCCATCCCGCTGGTGCTCGCGGCGATCGTCATCATGTCGGTGACGACCAACCGCACCTCGTTCACCGTGGCCTTCGTGCTGGCGCTGTTCGGCTGGCCGCAGATCGCCCGCATCACGCGCGGCACCGTGCTGTCGGTGAAGAACAACGAGTTCGTCACCGCGGCCAAGTCGCTCGGCATGGGCCGCCTGCAGATCCTCTGGCGCCACGTCCTGCCGAACTCGGCGGCACCGATCATCGTCTACGCGACCGTCGCGCTGGGGCAGTTCATCGTCGCCGAGGCGACCCTGAGCTTCCTCGGCATCGGGTTGCCGCCGTCGACGGTCTCCTGGGGCGGTGACATCTCCGCGGCACAGGGTGCGATCCGCACCGCCCCGGAGATCCTGCTCTACCCGGCCGGCGGCCTGGCCCTGACGGTGCTCGGCTTCATGATGATGGGCGACGTCGTGCGCGACGCCCTCGACCCGAAGGCTCGCAAGCGATGACCACCCAGTTCCCCGTGACGAACGAGGGCGCCGACGGCACCACTGGTCCCGCGCCCATCGACCCCAGCAAGCCGCTCCTCGAGATCCACGACCTCGAGATCTCCTTCACGACCGCCGTCGGTGAGGTGCGGGCCGTCCGCGGCGCCGACCTCACTGTCTACCCCGGGCAGAGCGTCGCGATCGTCGGCGAGTCGGGTTCCGGCAAGTCGACGACGGCCGCGGCGATCATCGACCTGCTGCCCGGCACGGGCAAGGTCACCGGTGGCTCCATCCGGTTCGACGGCCGGGAGCTCGTCGGGGCGCCCCGGGCCGAGAAGGAGGCCCTGCGCGGACGGGCCATCGGGCTCGTCCCCCAGGACCCGATGTCCAACCTCAACCCGGTGTGGCGCATCGGCACCCAGGTCGAGGAGGCCCTCAAGGCCAACGGCTTCAAGGGGTCCAAGGCGGAGCTGCGCGAGCGCGTGGCCGACGTGCTCGCCGAGGCGGGGCTGCCGGACTCGACGCGTCGCGCCCGCCAGTTCCCGCACGAGTTCTCCGGCGGCATGCGCCAGCGCGCCCTCATCGGGATCGGCCTGGCGTCGCGTCCGCAGCTCCTCATCGCGGACGAGCCGACGTCGGCGCTCGACGTGACCGTCCAGCGGCAGATCCTCGACCACCTCGGGGACATGACGCGCGACCTCGGCACGGCGCTGCTGTTCATCACGCACGACCTGGGCCTGGCGGCCGAGCGTGCCGAGCACCTGCTGGTGATGTTCAAGGGCAAGGTCGTCGAGTCCGGCCCGGCCCGCGACATCCTCGCGGACCCGCGGCACCCGTACACGCAGCGCCTGGTGGCGTCCGCGCCGTCGCTGGCGTCGCGCCGCATCCAGACGGCGCACGTCCACGGCGAGGAGTCCGCGGAGCTGCGTGCCCACCACACCGGCGAGACGCCGGCCGCGACCGGTCCCGCCGCCGTCGTCGAGGCGAAGAACGTCACGAAGGTCTTCTCGATCCGTGGCGCACGACCCGGGACGTCGACCGACTTCACGGCCGTGGACGACGTCTCGTTCACGCTCGCCCGCGGGCGGACGCTCGCGATCGTGGGGGAGTCGGGTTCCGGCAAGTCGACGGTGGCCAACATGGTGCTGGGGCTGCTGGAACCGACGGCGGGCACGGTGGAGTTCGACGGCGTCGACGTGGGCTCGCTGAACACCAAGGAGGCGTTCACGTTCCGTCGTCGCGTCCAGCCGGTCTTCCAGAACCCGTACGGCTCGCTGGACCCGATGTTCTCGATCTTCCGGTCGATCGAGGAGCCGCTCAAGCTGCACGGCGTGGGGACGGCGAAGGAGCGCGAGGCCCGGGTGCGCGAGCTGCTCGACATGGTCTCGCTGCCGCAGTCGGCCATGCGGCGCTTCCCGAACGAGCTGTCGGGCGGGCAGCGCCAGCGCATCGCGATCGCGCGGGCGCTGGCCCTCAAGCCCGAGGTGGTGGTGCTCGATGAGGCGGTCTCGGCGCTCGACGTGCTCGTCCAGGCGCAGATCCTCGAGCTGCTCGGCAACCTGCAGGACGAGCTCGGGCTGAGCTACCTGTTCATCACCCACGACCTCGCGGTGGTCCGCCAGATCGCGGACGACGTCGTCGTCATGCAGAACGGCAGGGTCGTCGAGCAGGCGACCACCGACGAGGTCTTCGACACCCCGCGCGAGCAGTACACCCGCGATCTGCTGGCGGCGATCCCCGGCGCGGGTCTCGTCGGCGACGAGATCGCCGGCTGAACGCGCTCGACCGAGCAGAACCGCAGCGCACGCCGCCGGACCTCATGACGAGGACCGGCGGCGTGTGCGGTTGCCGTGCCGGTCTCGGCAGGGAAGTGTGAAGGGATGACACGCCGACGTTCCACGCTCGCGCCCGCCGTGTTCTACCCGGCGGGCGGGCTCATCGTGCTGTTCGTCCTGCTCGCGTTCTTCGCGACCGATGCCGTCGCCGAGGTGCTGACCACGCTCCAGGCCAAGACCATCAACGGGTTCGGCTGGTACTACGTCGTCATCGTGGCCGCCTTCATGGTGTTCGCGATCTGGATGGGCGTGAGCCGGTTCGGTGAGATCACCCTCGGACCCGACGACGAGGAGGCCGACTTCAAGCTCCCCGTCTGGTTCGCGATGCTGTTCGCCACCGGGATGGGGATCGGGCTCGTCTACTACGGCGTGGCCGAGCCGCTGTCGCACTTCGAGACGCCCAAGCCCGGGGTCACGGGAGACGCTCCCGCGCTGGCGCAGGCGGCGATGGGCCAGACCTACGTGCACTGGGGCTTCCATGCGTGGGGCATCTACGTCGTCATCGGCCTGGCTCTCGCCTACGCGATCCACCGCAAGGGAAGGCCGGCCTCGATCCGGTGGGCGCTCGAGCCGCTGCTCGGCAAGGAGCGGGTCCAGGGCGGACTCGGCAACCTCATCGACGTGCTCGCGATCTTCGGCACCGTGTTCGGGGTGGCGACCTCCCTGGGGCTCGGTGTCCAGCAGGTGGCCGCCGGGCTCGAGTACCTCGAGGTGGCCGATGCCACGCTCGCCCTCCAGCTGGGGCTCATCGCCGGGATCACGGCCGTGGCGGCGATCTCGGTGGCCTCGGGCCTCGAGCGGGGCATCAAGTGGCTCTCCAACGGCAACATGATCCTGGCCGGTGCGCTCGTCGTCGCCGTCCTGATCATGGGGTCCACGCTCTTCCTCGCTCGTGAGTGGGTGCAGTCGATCGGGTACTACTTCCAGAACGTCATGATGATGACGTTCGACACCCTGGCGTTCCAGGGCGAGGACGGCCTGGCGTGGGAGTCCGACTGGACGATCTTCTACTGGGGCTGGTGGATGTCGTGGGCGCCCTTCGTGGGGATGTTCATCGCGCGCATCTCGCGCGGCCGGACGGTGCGCGAGTTCGTCCTGGGCACGCTGCTGGTGCCGATGCTCGTCACCACGGTGTGGTTCAGCGTGTTCGGCGGCTCGGCGATCCACCAGGAACGCAACGACCCGGGTTCGATGCTCGCTGCCGACGGCACGGTGAACACCGACACGGCGATGTTCCAGCTCTTCGAGTCGCTGCCCGGTGGCGGGGCGTGGATGGCTGTCATCGCGATCATCCTGGTCGTCGTCTTCTTCGTGACCTCGTCGGACTCGGGCTCGTTCGTGGTGGACATGCTGGCCAACGGCGGGGAGCAGAACCCACCGCTGTGGAGCCGGCTGTTCTGGGCGGTCCTCGAGGGCGGTGTCGCGGCGGCGCTGCTCTACGCGGGCGGGCTGAGCGCGCTGCAGACCGCGGCGATCCTCACCGCGCTACCGTTCTCCCTGGTCATGATCGGGTCGGCCATCTCGGTGTGGAAGGCTCTCGACGCCGAGTACCGCCAGATCACTCGTGCCGAGCGCAGGCTCCGGCGTCGTGAGCTCACGGAGCACGTCACCGACCGGGTGACGGAGCACGTCACCGAGAACTTCGCCGAGATCAGCGGGCAGTCGGCGGAACGCGGCGCGGACCCCGCTCCGCGGCGCTCGCGATGGAGGCGGGGCACCTCCAGGTAGGATGGAGCGGCCCCGGGTTCCCGGGTGCCCCCTCCCACGGAAAGAGAACCGTAGATGTCTGTGCGCTCCGACCTGCGCAACGTGGCGATCGTCGCCCACGTCGACCACGGCAAGACCACCCTGGTCGACGCCATGCTGCGGCAGGCCGGTGCCTTCGCCGCGCACCAGCAGGTGGACGACCGCGTCATGGACTCCGGCGACCTGGAGCGTGAGAAGGGCATCACGATCCTCGCCAAGAACACCGCGATCCGCTACGCCGGTCCGGCGGCCGCCGACGCGGGCGAGCCGGAGGGCATCACGATCAACGTGATCGACACCCCCGGTCACGCCGACTTCGGTGGCGAGGTGGAGCGCGGGCTGTCCATGGTCGACGGCGTCGTCCTGCTCGTGGACGCCTCGGAGGGCCCGCTGCCGCAGACGCGCTTCGTGCTGCGCAAGGCGCTGGCCGCCAAGCTGCCGGTCATCGTCGTGGTCAACAAGGTCGACCGCCCGGACTCGCGGATCACCGAGGTCGTCGCGGAGACGACCGACCTGCTCCTCGGTCTGGCCAGCGACCTGTCCGACGAGGTGCCGGACCTCGACGTCGACGCGGTCCTCGACGTGCCCGTGGTCTACGCGTCGGCCAAGGCCGGCCGCGCCTCCACGGAGCAGCCCGGCGATGGCGAGCTGCCCGCCAACGAGGACCTCGAGCCGCTGTTCTCGACCATCCTGCAGACCATCCCGGCGCCCACCTACGACGACTCGATGCCGCTGCAGGCGCACGTCACCAACCTCGACGCCTCGCCGTTCCTGGGGCGTCTCGCCCTGCTGCGCGTCTTCAACGGCACGCTGCGCAAGGGGCAGACGGTCGCGTGGGCGCGGCACGACGGCACGCTGGGCCAGGTGCGGATCACCGAGCTGCTGCGTACCGAGGCCCTCACCCGGGTCCCGGCCGAGTCGGCCGGTCCGGGCGACATCGTGGCGGTGGCGGGGATCTCCGACATCATGATCGGCGAGACACTCACCGACTCGGACGACCCGCGTCCGCTGCCCCTCATCACCGTCGACGACCCGGCGATCTCGATGACGATCGGCATCAACACCTCGCCGCTGGCGGGCAAGGGCGGCAAGGGCCACAAGGTCACGGCCCGTCAGGTCAAGGACCGTCTCGACGCCGAGCTCGTCGGCAACGTGTCGCTGCGCGTGCTGCCCACCGACCGTCCCGACGCCTGGGAGGTCCAGGGCCGCGGCGAGCTGGCGCTGGCGATCCTCGTCGAGCAGATGCGCCGGGAGGGCTTCGAGCTCACGGTCGGCAAGCCGCAGGTCGTCACCAAGCAGATCGACGGCAAGACGTGCGAGCCGATGGAGCGCATGACGATCGACGTGCCGGAAGAGTACCTCGGGGCCGTCACCCAGCTCCTGGCCGCCCGCAAGGGGCGCATGGAGACGATGGCGAACCACGGCACCGGCTGGGTGCGCATGGAGTTCGTGGTCCCGGCCCGGGGTCTCATCGGGTTCCGCACCCGGTTCCTCACCGACACGCGCGGCACCGGCATCGCGTCCTCGTACGCGGAGGGCTACGAGCCGTGGCACGGCCCGATCGAGTCCCGCTCGACGGGCTCGCTGGTCGCCGACCGCGCCGGCGTGGTGACCCCGTTCGCCATGATCAACCTGCAGGAGCGCGGGACCTTCTTCGTGGACCCCACCCAGGAGGTCTACGAGGGCATGATCGTGGGCGAGAACTCGCGCAACGAGGACATGGACGTCAACATCACCAAGGAGAAGAAGCTGACGAACATGCGGTCCTCGACCGCCGACAGCTTCGAGAACCTCGTGCCGCCGAAGAAGCTCACGCTCGAGGAGTCCCTGGAGTTCACGGCCGAGGACGAGTGCGTCGAGATCACCCCGGAGATCGTCCGGATCCGCAAGGTGAACCTCGACGCCACGGCGCGCGCACGGGCGACGGCGCGGGCCAAGCGCGGCTGATCCCGGTGGTCCCGACGGGCACGGCGCCCCCGCGGGCTGCCGTCCCGGCGGGCCCGGTCCGCCCGCACGGCACCCTCCTGGCGGTCCACGCGCACCCGGACGACGAGTCCCTCGCGACCGGGGCGCTCCTGGCCACCTGGGCAGCGACGGCGCCCGTGACCCTGGTGACCTGCACGCGGGGCGAGCGCGGCGAGGTGATCGACACCCCGTCGCACCCCACCGGTCTCGCCCGGCTGGAGGGGGACGGACCGGCTCTGGCCGCGCACCGCGAACGTGAGCTGGCGGCGGCGCTGGAGGCCCTCGGCGTCCGCGACCACCTGTTCCTCGACCGTTGTGGGTATGAGATCGACCAGGCTGAACACGTGCAGTCTGGAGATCTCCCACCCACAGCGGCCGGGGGAGGGCAGAGACGCTTCGAGGACTCGGGGATGGCCTGGGTCCGTCCCGGCATCGCCGGTCCGGCACCGGACTCCGGTCCGACGGCGTTCGCCCGGGTCCCGCTCGACGACGCGGCCGCACGCCTCGCCGGCGTCGTCCGTTCCCGCCGACCGGCCGTCGTCGTGACCTACGAGGCCGGTGGCGGGTACGGCCACCCCGACCACGTGCGCGCGCACCAGGTGACCGTCCGGGCACTGGAGCTCGCGGCCGACCCCGCGGCCGCCGTCGTCGGCACGCCATGGGCCGTCCCGGAACGCTGGGAGGTCGTCGAGCCGGCGGAGGTCGTGCGGTCCGCCCGCCGCGCCCTCGGCGACGACGCCGCGGTAGGCCGGCTCGTCGACGCGCACGGGCTGGCCCTGGCGGACCCGGACGGCACCCTGCCGCCGGTCGCGGTGGCGGAGCCGGAGCTCGAGCGGTCCGGCCGCGTCACGGTCGACGTCGCGCCGGTGCTCGACCAGGTCCTCGCCGCCCTCGCCGCGCACGCCACACAGGTCCAGCACGCCGGTCGGACGACCGTCGCGGACCGGCACGTGCTGGCCCGCTACGCCCTGAGCAACGGCGTGCTCGCGCCCCTCCTGGCGACCGCGCACCTGCGCCGGGCGCCGATGGCCGGGACGACGCCGGTAGGCTCGGCCCGGTGAGCTCGCCCGCCCCGTACGACGTGTCGTCCGCCCCGCACCACGCGTCCGTCGCGCCCACGACCCGGCGACGGTCCCTGCTGGGCCGCGCCGTGCTGGCGCTGCTGCTCGGCGGCACGGTCGGGGTGATCGGAACCGTGGCGCACCGCGCGGTGTGGGCAGGGCTGCCGACCGGCCTGCTGATGGCACTCGTGCTGACGCTGTCCACGGCGGTGCTGTGCCGGGCATGGTCCGGGACGGTGACGCTCCTCGCGGCCGGCGCGGGGTGGCTCGTCGCCGTCCAGGTGCTCGCGGCGACCGGTCCCGGAGGCGACGTGCTCGTGCCGGCGCAGACCGTCGGCTACGTCTGGACCTACGGCGGTCTCGTCCTGGTCGCCGCGACCGCGTTCCTGCCGCGCACCTGGTTCGTCGACGACGTCGTCGCCGAGGAGGTCGTCGCGGACACGGCCGTCGCTCACGAAGCCGTCGATGTCGAGGGCGGGGACGGCGGCGACGGACGGCAGCCGTGACGACCAGGCGCGCCGAGTAGGATTCGATCTCGCGCGGTGCTGCCGCGTCCAGACCTGACCCGGGGGGCACGGTTGGCCCCCACGAGACCAGCACGGAGCGTGTCGATGGGCAAGCCGGCCGAGAACGACGAGAACGCGCCCGCGCAGGGCGGCTCTGCGTCACCGGAGGCACCGCACGCGCCCGTGCCCCCCTCTGCACCCGACGAGCCCGACGTCCCCTACCAGCCGACGGTGCGCGCCTACGAGCAGCGGCGCGCCGCAGCGGCGGCGGGGCGGTCCCCGTCGGGAGCGTCGTCCGCGCCGCCCACCGAGGCGATCCCGTCGGTCACCGGGTCCGCGACGGCGCCGGACGCGTCCACGACGCCGGGGGAGGGATCGCCTCCCACGGGCGGTACCCCGCTCGACGGGCTGCAGGGCGACGGGGCACCGAGCCGCTGGCCGAAGGTGCTCCTCGGCGTCGGCGCCGGCGTCGTCGTGCTGGGCGGTCTCTACGTCGGGGCGCAGTGGTTCGTGGCCGACTCCGTGCCGTCGGGTACCACCGTGGCCGGGGTGGACATCGGCGGGCTCGACGCGGCCGACGCGGTGGCGGCGCTCGACGACGGTCTCGGTCCGCGGGCGGCGGAACCGGTCACGGTGCAGGCCGGCGACGTCTCGAGCACCCTGGACCCGGCCGAGGCGGGCCTGACCCTCGACGCGCAGGCCACCGTGGACGAGCTCACCGGGTTCTCCCTGAGCCCGGTCCGGCTCGTCGAGCACGTCGCGGGCGCGGGGGAGGTCGCCCCGGAGATCGACGTCGACCGCGCCGCGCTCACTGCGGCCGTGTCGTCCGTCGCGGAGTCGCTCGCCACGGAGCCGGTGGACGGCACCGTGCGGTTCGCCGACGGCGAGCCCGCCGCCACCGAGGCGGTCGACGGGACCGAGGTCGTCGTCGACGCCGCCGAGGACGAGGTGGTCGCGTCGTGGCTCGTCACCACCGGCCCCGTGAACCTGCCGACCGAGCCCGTGCCCCCGCAGATCGACCAGGACGCCACGGACGCGGCCCTCGCCGTCGCCGAGGAGATCGTGTCCGGCCCGGTGACCGTGGCCGTCGACGACCAGAACCCGGAGCTGCCCGCCCGGGTCCTCGCACGCTCGACCGCGTTCGTCCCCGAGGACGGCGCCCTGCGTGCCGAGCTCGACGGCGACCGGCTGACCAGCGCGCTCATCGACCGCACCGACGACCTGCTGAGCGAGCCGAACGACGCCCGCTTCGAGTTCTCCGGCGGCGAGCCCACCATCGTCGGTGGCGAGACGGGCACCACCCTCGACCCCGAGGCGGTGGCCTCGGCCGTCGGCGAGGCGGCGCAGGGCGAGGAGCGGCAGGCGAGCGTGGAGCTCGTCGAGGAGGACCCTGAGGACTCGGTCGCCTCGCTCGAGGAGCTGGGCGTCAAGGAGGTCGTCTCGGAGTTCTCCACCCCCCTGACCAGCGAGCCCGTCCGGACCAAGAACCTGGTCCGCGGGGCGGAGCTCGTCAACGAGACGCTGGTCAAGCCCGGGGAGACGTTCTCCCTGATCGACACGCTCTCCCCGATCGACACCTCGAACGGGTTCTACGCGGCGGGAGTGGTGAGCAACGGCGTGCACGTGGACGCCGTCGGCGGCGGGCTGTCGCAGATGGCCACCACGACCTACAACGCGGGCTTCTTCGCCGGGTACGACGACGTGGAGCACCGCCAGCACAGCTACTGGTTCAGCCGGTACCCGGCGGGCCGCGAGGCCACGATCTACGTCGGCGCGATCGACATGAAGTTCAAGAACGACACCCCGTACGGCGCGCTCATGCAGAGCTACGTCTCCGGCGGCCGGCTCCACGTGAAGATCTGGTCGACGGAGCACTACGACGTCGAGGAGTCGAGCTCGGGCAAGCAGGACGTCGTGCCCGTCAAGACGGTCGACAAGTCGGGCAGCCCCGACTGCGAGCCGTACGGCGGCGGGCAGGCAGGGTTCGCGATCACCGTCTACCGCAAGGTGTACCTGGACGGCGAGCTCGTCAAGGACGAGTCGGACTTCTGGCGGTACAAGCCGGACGACGCCGTGAGCTGCACGGCGCCGAAGGACGACAAGGAGGACGACTGATGCTCGGCCGCACCACCCGCGAGTCGTCGGCCCACGCCGCGCTCGCCGCCCACGAGGCCGGCTGGTCGGGCGTCGCCGTCGGCTCCACCGTGACGTCCGTCGTCCGGGACGAGTCCGGCGAGCTGCTGGACCTGGGCACGACGACCCAGGCTCTCGACACGGTCGCGAGCATCGACGACCTCGCGGCCGTCGTCCACCTGGGACACCCCGAGCAGCCCTCGCCGGAGCTCGAGCAGGCGCTCCTCGCGGGCGACCCGGCCCTGCTGGTCACGGCCGCCACCACGGTCCGCCCGCAGTGGGTCTGGGTGGCCCCGCCCGGCGGCGTGGGCGGGCAGGTCGTGGTCGACGAGTCGGGCATGCGGGACTGCGCCGATGCGCTGCGGGCGATGGGCGTGAGCCCGCGGCTCGTCCCGACGGCCACGCCCGTGGCCGAGCGCGCCGCCCTGGCCGGTGAGCACGGGTCGCTGGTCGTCGAGCGGCCCCGCGTCCCGGCGGGCTGGGTGGAGGTGCCCGGCAGCGAGCGGGTCGCCGCCCAGGGACCGGTCTGGTACGGGCTGCTGCAGGCCTCCCCGACCCGGCCCCGGTTCGACGGCGCCGCCCAGGTGTGGCTCGCGTTCGGGCCGTCGGACGACCACCGCGGCTCCCTGCGCCAGACGCTGGGTGTCCTGGCCGAGGCGGGCGTGGACCTGCAGCACCTGCGCAGCCGTCCCTCCGCCGACGGTCCGCACGTCTTCCTCACCTCGTTCCGCTGCCCGGAGACGGCCGTGCTGGACGCCCTGGTGGCCGAGCTCGACGCCCGGTCGGTCGCGCACCGCACCCTGGCGGTGCTCCCTGGCGAACGGTTCGAGCCGGGACCACGCAGCCTGCGTCCCCGGTGGGCGGGCGAGTGAGGGTCGCCTACCTGGGGCCCGAGGGCACCTTCACGCACCAGGCGGTCCGCACGTGGGCGGGTCGTCTGGGCGTCGAGGCGCTCGACAGCCTGCCGTTGACGACGGTCGGCGACGTGCACGACGCGGTGTCGTCCGGCGCGGCAGAGGTGGGCGTCGTCGCGATCGAGAGCTCCGTCGAGGGCCACGTCATGCCGTCGCTGGACGTGCTGCTCGCCAGCGCGGACGTCGTCGCCGTCGACGAGGTCGTGCTCGACGTGTCGTTCGACGCGTTCGTCCGCCCGGGGCACGGCGAGCTCCGCGAGGCGACCGCGCACCCGCACGGCCTGGCCCAGTGCCGCCGCTTCGTGGCCCGGCACGGGCTGGTCGAGGTGCCGGCCGCGTCCAACGGGGCGGCCTGCCGCGACGTCGGCGAGCACCAGGTGGCGTTCGGCCCGCGGCTCTGCGGCGAGCTGTACGGGCTGGAGACGTTCGCCGAGGCCGTCGAGGACCACCCCGGCGCGCGGACGCGGTTCGCCGTCCTGGACCGCCGCGAGCGAGCCGGCGGACGGTTCGCGTCGGGTCGCGCGCACGACGACGGCACGTGGCGGACCATGGTCGCGATCACGCCCGTGGTCACCGGCCCCGGGGTGCTGGCGCGCATCACGGACGCCTTCGGTGCCCGCGGCGTGAACATGTCGAGCCTGGTCACGCGGCCGTTGAAGGCGCGCGAGGGCCAGTACGTGTTCGTCGTGACGCTCGACGCGGCGCCCTGGGAGCCGGAGGTGCGCGAGCTGTTCGGCGACCTGCTGGCCGCCGGTGACGCCCTGAAGGTGCTGGGGGCGTACCCGGCGGCACCGGGCGAGGGCGGGCTGGACGGCCGGCTCGCCGACCACGCCCCGGCCGGCAGCGTGCGCGCCGACGACCCGGCCGCCGTCGTCGAGGAGGGGTTGCTGTGGTGAGCGCCGTGGGCGTCACGCCCGGACCGGTCGCCGTCGTCGGGCTCGGTCTCATCGGCGGGTCCCTGGCGCGGCTGCTGGCGGCGCGCGACGTCGACGTGGTGGCCACGGACGTCTCGCCCGCCACGCGTGCGGCCGCGCGCCGGGCGGGCCTGGCCGTCGCCGACGACGTCGCCGCGTGCGTGGCCGACGCCGCGCTCGTCGTGCTGGCGACGCCGCTGCGGGCGATGGCCGCGGTGGCGGCCGACGTGGCGGCGCACGCTCCCGCGGCCGCCACCGTCACCGACGTGGGCAGCGTCAAGGGCCCGGTCCGGGCGGAGATGGCCGCCGCGGGCCTGGCCGGACGCTACGTCGGCGCGCACCCCATGTCGGGGACGGAGCACAGCGGGTTCGACGCGTCCGACGCCGGGCTGCTCGACGGTGTGCGGTGGGCCGTGACCGTCGACGACGGGACGGACCCCGGCCGGTTGGCGACGGTCCTCGACCTGGTGACCGGCTCGTGCGCCGGCACGGCCGCGGTGCTCGTCGACGACGTGCACGACGAGGCCGCGGCGCTCGTCAGCCACGTGCCGCACGTGCTCGCGACGCAGCTCCTCAACGCCGTCGCCGGCGCGCCGGTGCGGGACGTGGCGCTCGGGCTGGCGGCGGGGAGCTTCCGCGACGGGACGCGGGTGGCCCTGACGGACCCGGCGCGAACCGAGGCGATGGTCTCCCAGAACGCCGCCTGGGTGGCACCGGCGCTGCGCAAGGTGGTGCGTGACCTCGAGCTGGTCGTGGCCTCGCTGGAGAGCAACGGGTCGGCCCACGCGTTCTTCCACGCGGCCGACGGCGTGCGGCAGGACGGCCGCGTCCCGCGCCGTGACGGTGCCGGAGACGACCAGGCTGTCGAGCGCGTCCCGCTGGCTCCGGGGTGGCCGGCGGTGCTGGTCGAGCGCTGCACGGGCGGCGCCGTCGTCGTCAGGCTGACGTCCACCGACGCCGAGGTCGTGCCCGCGCTCGCGTAGTCCGCGGTCAGCGTGCCCGCGGGGTCCGTCGCTCCGGGCGGGGCGGCAGGGGCCGGGCGGCTGCGACGTCGTCGGCGGCCACCCGGACCTCGGTCCCCGCCCCGGGCGTGTCGCGCCGGGCGGGGTCGCGGCGCAGCGTGACGCCGGCGCCGTCCACCGCGACGACGACGCCGATGACGTCGGTCCAGCGTCGCCCGGTCGCGGCGGCCTCCGTGGGGCTGAGGCGACGGCGGACCACGGCCCGGGTACCGACGGGCCAGTCTCGCCAGTCGGACGATCCAGGGAGCGCATGCCGGTCAGTCACGTGAGCGATACTAGAGTGCCCCCAGTACCACCCCGGAGCTCGCTCCATCCCCGTCACCGAAAGGGAACTGCAGTGACCTACGTGATCGCTCAGCCGTGCGTCGACGTCAAGGACAGGGCGTGCATCGAGGAGTGTCCCGTGGACTGCATCTACGAGGGTTCCCGCTCCCTGTACATCCACCCGGACGAGTGCGTCGACTGCGGCGCCTGCGAGCCGGTGTGCCCCGTCGAGGCGATCTACTACGAGGACGACGTCCCCGAGGAGTGGAAGGACTACTACCGCGCGAACGTCGAGTTCTTCGACGACCTGGGCTCGCCCGGGGGCGCGGCGAAGATGGGGGTCATCGAGAAGGACGACCCGATGATCGCCGGCCTGCCCCCGCAGGCCTGAGCACCCTCGTCGCACGTATGGGACTCGCTGACCTCAGGTCCCTCGCCTACCCGTGGGACACGATGGACGACGTCCGCGCGACGGCGGCCGCCCACCCGGGCGGGATGGTCGACCTCTCGGTCGGCACCCCCGTCGACCCGACCCCGGAGGTCGTCCGCGGTGCCCTCGCCGGCGCCGCGGACGCCCCCGGGTACCCGGCGACGTACGGCACTCCCGCCCTGCGCGAGGCCGTCGCCTCCTGGTTCGCACGGCGCCGGGGCGTGCCGTCGCTGGACCCTGCCGGCGTCATGCCCACCGTCGGCTCCAAGGAGCTGGTGGGCCTCCTGCCGAGCCTGCTGCGGCTCGGCGCGGGCGACGTCGTCGTGCACCCCGCGACCGCGTACCCGACCTACGACGTCGGTGCGCGGCTCGCTGGCGCCACCGCGCTGCCGGCCGACGACGTCGCCACGTGGGCCGGGCGCGGCGACGTGCGCCTGGTGTGGGTCAACTCGCCGTCCAACCCCACCGGCGCGGTGGCCGACGTCGAGCACCTGCGTGCCGTCGTGGACGCCGCTCGCGACATCGGTGCCGTCGTCGTGAGCGACGAGTGCTACGCCGAGCTGCCCTGGGAGCCGCGGTGGGTCGGCGCCGGGGGCACCAGCCGGGTGCCCAGCCTGCTCGACGCGCGGGTGTGCGGCGGCTCCCACGACGGTCTGCTCGTGGCGTACTCGCTGTCGAAGCAGTCGAACGTCGCCGGGTACCGGGCGGCGTTCGTCGCCGGCGACCCGGCGCTGGTGGCCGACCTGGTCGCCACCCGCAAGCACCTCGGCATGATCGTCCCGGCGCCCGTCCAGGCGGCGATGATCGCCGCCCTGGGTGACGATGAGCACGTGGCGGCGCAGCGCGCACGGTACGGCCGCCGCCGTGCGGCCCTCCTCCCGGCGCTGCGGGAGGCAGGGTTCGTCGTCGACGACTCGCAGGCCGGGCTCTACCTCTGGACGCGCTCGGGCGACGACGCCGCAGTTCCGACGGCGTCACGCGAGCTGGCCCGCTGGTTCGCCGGGCGCGGGGTGCTCGTCGGGCCGGGGGAGTTCTACGGAGCGGCGGGCGCCCGGCACGTCCGGGTGGCGCTGACGGCCAGCGACGGCGACGTCTCGACTGCTGTGGCACGCATCACATCACCTTGACGCAGGGATTGGAACCGCATGGGATCGGGAGGGTAGTTTTATCCGCAGGCCGAGGCTGCCCTGCGGAGACGCCCTCAGGTGGTCCCGTGCGGTAGTCCATGACATTGCCATGAGTTCACGTGTCCCGGGCCCCGACGACGGGGTCGCGGTGGCCCGTCAGGGAAGGAAGACATGACGTCCACCCAGCAGACCCCCACGGTCGAGCTCACCGTCGACGGCCAGGCGCGTACCCTGCCCGTGGTGCCGGCCACCGAGGGGAACGACGGCATCGTCGTCTCGTCCCTGCTCAAGGAGACGGGGATGGTCACGGTCGACCCCGGCTTCACGAACACCGCGTCCTGCGAGTCGACGATCACGTACATCGACGGCGACCAGGGCATCCTGCGCTACCGCGGGTACCCGATCGAGCAGCTCGCGGACAGCTCGTCGTTCCTCGAGGTGTCCTACCTGCTCATCCACGGCGAGCTGCCCTCGGCCGAGCAGCTCGAGGCGTTCACCGACCGCATCAACCGGCACACCCTCGTGCCGGAGGCGTTCCGCACCTTCCTCGGCACCTTCCCGCGGGGCGGGCACCCGATGGCGATCATGGCCTCGGCCGTCAACGCGCTCGCCACGTACTACCCCGAGTCGCTGGACCCGCACGACGACGAGGCGGTCGAGCTGGCCACCGTGCTCATCCTCGCCAAGATCCGCACGATCACCTCGTACGTGCACCGTTCGATGCGCGACGAGCCGCTGCTCTACCCGGACGCGGCGCGCGGCTACGTCGACGACTTCCTGCGCATGACGTTCGCACGCCCCTACGAGGAGTGGGAGGCGAACCCGACGGTCGTCTCGGCGATGGACAAGCTGCTCATCCTGCACGCCGACCATGAGCAGAACTGCTCCACGTCGACGGTCCGGATCGTGGGCTCGTCGAACGCGACGCTGTACGCCTCGGTGTCGGCGGGGATCAACGCGCTGTCCGGGCCGTCGCACGGCGGGGCCAACGAGGCCGTGCTGCTCATGCTCGAGAAGATCCGCTCCGGCGACGACTCCGTCGAGACCTTCATGAAGAAGGTCAAGAACAAGGAGGACGGCGTCCGGCTGATGGGCTTCGGCCACCGCGTCTACAAGAGCTACGACCCGCGGGCCGCCATCGTCAAGAAGCACGCCGACGCGGTGCTCGACGAGCTGGGCGCGAAGGACGAGCTGCTGGACATCGCCCGTGGCCTCGAGGAGATCGCGCTGAGCGACGACTACTTCGTCGAGCGCAAGCTCTACCCGAACGTCGACTTCTACACCGGGCTCATCTACCAGGCCATGGGCTTCTCCCCGGCGATGTTCACGCCGCTGTTCACGCTGGGCCGCATGCCCGGCTGGATCGCCCAGTGGCGCGAGATGTCCAAGGACCCGCAGACGAAGATCGGTCGCCCCCGCCAGATCTACACGGGGCCGACGGCGCGCGACTACGTCTCGTTCGAGAACCGCTGACGTAGCGCACGCCGCAGGATCGAAGCCGGGTGTCGGGCCCCGCGCCCGGTCGTCAACCCCGAAGTGGAGGGCGCGCAGCGCCCGTGAACGCGACCGGGCGCGGGGCCCGACACCCGGCGGAGCGCTACCTCACGGGGCCGGTGCGCCCACCGTGACCTGCACCGTGCCGGCCGCCGGTGCGTCGTCGGCACCGCCGTCGAGCGGTGTCCAGGCCGCCGCCTCGCGGGTCCAGACCAGGTCCCCGGCACGGACCTCGACGACGTCGGTGCGGCTCGCCGTCGCCACCGCCCAGTGGGCCACCGCCCAGACCGACCGCTCGGTGTCCTCGTAGCGCAGGACCGTCGCGTCGACGGTCGTCGCCTGCCCTGCGCCGGTCGGCCCGTCGTCGGTCAGGGCGGAGGACGGCACGCCCAGGTCGCGCGCGAGACGCTCGGCGAGGGCGACGGGCTCGTCCTCGGTGACCGCGAACAGCTCGCAGGTCACGGACCCGGGGGAGTGGCCGGTCAGGGAGGACGTCCACGCCCGGGCGAGCGTCTCGTGCTGGGCGTAGGCGTCCGGGAACGCCGAGCGCTGGACGGCCTGCGCGGCCACGGTGACCTCCAGCTGCTCCCAGCCCTCGACGTCCTCGAGCCCTGCGTAGAACGTGTTCGTGGAGTACACGGGGTCCATGATCTCGGCCGGGCTGCCCCATCCCTGGGACGGTCGCTGCTGGAACAGGCCCAACGAGTCGCGGTCGCCGTAGTCGATGTTGACCAGGCTGGACTCCTGCAGCGCGGTCGCCACCCCGATCGTGCCGGCCCGCGCCGGCAGGTCGCGCTGGATCGACGTGCCGACGACGAGGGCCGTGTTCTGCGCCTGGACCGGCGTCAGGTACCACGACGTGCCGTCGAGTGTGGCGGCGCACCGCTGCCGCGACAGCGCAGGCTCTTGTTCCGAGAGGTACCAGACCACGCCGCCCGTGGCGAGCACCCCGACCGCCACGACGGCGGCGACGGCGCCCGCCGCACCGGCGGCGGAGCGCCGTCGCCGGCCCATCAGTTGGCGTGCAGAGCGGCGTTGAGCTCCACGCCCGCGGCGCGGGACAGCACCTCGACCGCGCCCGTGCGCGAGTTGCGGCGGAACAGCAGGTTGCTGCGGCCGGACAGCTCGACGGCCTTGACCACGCGCGGCTCGCCCTCGTCGCCCATGTCGTCGAGCACGGTGACCTTGGTGCCGGCCGTGACGTACAGACCTGCCTCGACGACGCAGTCGTCGCCGAGCGCGATGCCGAGCCCGGCGTTCGCCCCGAGCAGGCACCGTTCGCCGATCGAGATGATCTCCTTGCCGCCGCCGGACAGGGTGCCCATGATCGAGGCGCCGCCGCCGACGTCGGAACCGTCACCGACCACGACCCCGGCCGAGACCCGGCCCTCGATCATCGAGGCGCCGAGCGTGCCCGCGTTGAAGTTCACGAAGCCCTCGTGCATGACGGTGGTGCCCTCGGCGAGGTGCGCGCCGAGCCGTACACGGTCGGCGTCGGCGACGCGGACGCCCGTCGGGACGACGTAGTCGACCATGCGGGGGAACTTGTCGATGCCGTACACCGTCAGCGGCCGGTCCGTCGAGGCGCGCAGGCGGAGCCGTGTCAGCTCGAAGCCCTCGACGCTGCACGGGCCGTGGGACGTCCACACGACGTTGGCGAGCTTGCCGAAGAGCCCGTCGAGGCTCAGGCCGTGCGGCGTCACGAGACGGTGCGACAGCAGGTGCAGGCGCAGGTAGGCGTCCGCGGCGTCCGCCGGCGCGGCGTCGAGGTCGATCTCGGTCCGGACCACGGACACGTCCACGCGCCGGGCGTCGTCGCGCTGGGAGAGGGCGGAGAGCTCGACGGGGACGTCGACGTCGTCGGGCGCCTGCCCGACCCGCGGCGCGGGGTACCAGACGTCGAGCGTCGTGCCGTCGTCGGCCACGGTCGCCAGGCCGAGGCCCCATGCAGGACGGGAGGAGGTGGTGGGCGTCGTCATGGCACCAGCCTATCGGCGCGAGGTGGCAGGATGAACGGGTGACCAGCCAGCAGAACCGCTTCGCTCCCGGCCTGTTCGACCCCGCGACGGTTTCCACGTCCGACCTCGTCGACGTGCTGGCCGCGGTGTGCGACATCGAGTCCGTCTCGGGTGACGAGGGGGCGCTGGCGGACGCCGTCGAGGCACTCCTGCGCGAGCAGCCGCACCTGGAGGTCACGCGCGACGGCGACGCCGTCGTCGCGCGGACCCTGCTCGGTCGGGACCGCCGGGTCGTGCTGGCGGGGCACCTCGACACCGTCCCGCTCACCGACCCGCCCAACCTGCCGACGCGGCTGGAGGGCACGGGCGACGATCGCGTCCTGTGGGGGCGCGGCACCGTGGACATGAAGGCGGGCATCGCCGTCATGCTGGCGCTCGCCGTCGAGCTGGGACGGCAGGGCCACGAGCAGAGCACCGAGCCGGTCGTGGACCTGACGTACGTCTTCTACGACCACGAGGAGGTCGAGGAGTCCAAGAGCGGGCTGGGCCGGCTGGCGCGGAACCGCCCCGAGCTGCTCGCCGGGGACTTCGCCGTCCTGGGCGAACCGACGTCCGCCGACATCGAGGGAGGTTGCCAGGGCACGATCCGGGTGGACGTGCGCACCCGCGGGGTCGCAGCCCACTCGGCGCGATCCTGGCGCGGCGAGAACGCGATCCATGCCGCGGCGCCGGTGCTGGAGCGCCTGGCCGCGTACGAGGCGGCCGAGGTCGAGGTCGACGGGCTCGTCTACCGTGAGGGCATGAACGCCGTCGGGATCCGGGGCGGCATCGCGGGCAACGTCGTGCCGGACTCCTGCACCGTGTCCGTCAACTACCGCTTCGCGCCGTCGCGGGACCTCGCCGAGGCGGAGTCCCACGTCCGGGAGCTGTTCGACGGGTACGACGTGACGGTCACGGACGCCTCGCCGGCCGCGCGCCCGGGGCTCGATGACCCGCTCGCCGCCGAGTTCGCCGCCGCCGTGCTGGCGCTCACCGGCGGGGTGCCGAAGCCCAAGTTCGGGTGGACCGACGTCGCCCGGTTCGCCGAGCTGGGCATCCCGGCGGTGAACTTCGCGCCCGGTGACCCCTCGCTCGCCCACGCCGACGACGAGCGGGTCCCGGTGCGAGAGCTCACCGTCTGCCGCGACGCGCTGCGCACCTGGCTGCGTGGTGCGTAGTGTCTGCCCCATGAGCGAGCGTACCGACGAGGGCGTCCAGCAGACTGGGCGGGGCTACCGCAAGGGACCCGTCCTGCTGCGCGGCACCGAGATCCCCGACACGACCACCGACCAGCGGCTGCTGGCGCCCGGTGACGGGAGCGACTGGGTGCACTCGGACCCGTGGCGGGTCATGCGCATCCAGGCCGAGTTCGTCGAGGGGTTCGGTGCCCTGGCCGAGGTCGGTCCCGCCGTCTCCGTCTTCGGCTCCGCCCGCACGCGCAGCGACCACCCGGACTACGACCTCGCCGTGGAGGTGGGCCGCCGGCTGGTCGACGCGGGCTACGCGGTGATCACCGGTGGCGGACCCGGCATCATGGAGGCCGCCAACAAGGGCGCCTCGGACGCCGGCGGCACGTCGATCGGGCTGGGTATCGAGCTGCCGTTCGAGCAGGGCATGAACGAGTACGTCAACCGCGGCGTGAGCTTCCGGTACTTCTTCGCCCGCAAGACGATGTTCGTCAAGTACGCCCAGGGGTTCATCGTGCTGCCCGGCGGGTTCGGGACGTTCGACGAGCTCTTCGAGGCGATCACTCTCGTCCAGACGCACAAGGTCACCGGCTTCCCCCTGGTCCTCGTCGGGACCGAGTACTGGAGCGGGCTGCTCGAGTGGGTGCGGACCGCCGTCGTCGAACGCGGGATGGTCAGCCCCACCGACCTCGAGCTGCTGCACCTGACCGACTCCGCGGACGACGCGGTGGCGTACGTCGTCGAGCGGGGCCGGGCGCTCGCCGCCGAGTTCCGCGCGTGATCCCGCCCGCCGGGGCGCCGTTGGTGCTCCGCGGCCGGGAGGTCGGGCGTGACGCCGACGGCGCCGTGCGCCCGGTGGTCATGGCCATCGTCAACCGCACCACCGACTCGTTCTACGCGCCCGCCCGGTACGCCGACGACGACGCCGCGCTCGCCGCCGCGCACCGCGCCCAGGAGGACGGGGCGGCCGTGCTCGACGTCGGTGGCGTGCGTGCCGGCGTCGGCCCCGAGGTCGGCGTCGCGGAGGAGATCGACCGGGTCGTGCCGTTCGTGGCCCGGGTGCGTGCGGAGCTGCCGGACCTGCTGATCAGCGTGGACACCTGGCGCGCGGACGTCGCCCGCGCGGCCGTCGAGGCCGGTGCCGATCTGCTCAACGACACGTGGGCCGGCCACGACCCGGAGCTCGTGGAGGTCGCGGGCCGCGCCGAGGTCGGCGTGGTCTGCTCCCACACCGGGGGTGCGGTGCCGCGCACCGACCCGTGGCGCGTGGCGTACCCGACGGCGACGGACGACCCCGGTGATCCTGCGGACGGCTCCGGGGCGCGCGACCCGCGCGACGGCGTCACGGACGACGTCGTGCGGACGTTGCGCCGCGCCGCTGCGCGAGCCGTCGCGTGCGGCGTGCCGCCGTCGTCGGTGCTGGTCGACCCGACGCACGACTTCGGCAAGAACACCTGGCACTCGCTGCACCTGCTGCGCCGCACGGAGGAGCTCGCCCGGCTCGGCCACCCGGTCCTCATGGCGCTGAGCCGCAAGGACTTCGTCGGCGAGACCCTCGGGCTCGCCCCCGACGACCGGCTGCCCGGCACGCTCGCCGCGACGGCGCTCGCGGCGTGGCACGGGGCGCGCGTGTTCCGGACCCACGACGTGGCCGCGACCCGGCAGGCGCTCGACATGGTGGCCGCCGTGCGCGACGAGGCGCCGCCGCGCGCGGCAACGCGCGGAATGGCGTGACGGGACCGCACCACGCCCGCAGTAGAATGGTGAGACACGCCTCAACCTGCGCGGCCGTGCCGGTGGCGTCGATCCGTCGCCGGGGGCGACGGGCGAGGGCTGGGGTGGTTGGGGCTAGTGAACCGGACAACGGAAATGGAGAGCCACACATGGCTGCGATGAAGCCGCGGACGGGCGACGGACCGCTCGAGGTCACCAAGGAGGGACGCGGCATCGTCATGCGGGTCCCGTTGGAGGGCGGCGGTCGCCTGGTCGTCGAGCTGAACGCGACCGAGGCCGGCGAGCTGGGCGAGGCCCTCCAGGCCGTCACCGGCTGAGTCCACCTGGGCTGAAGGCGCACGATCTCACGGGTGCGGAGCGGGATTCCTGCTCCGCACCCGTCGTGCGTGCCGGGCCGCGCGACCGGCACCGCTCGGCGGGCCGAGCGCTACCGGCCGCTACCGGCGCACGGCTAGCAGCGTCCCGGCACCCACCGGCACCATCGCGGTGGTGAGACGGTCGTCCTCGCGCACGGCGTAGGCGAGGCGGCGCACGAGCGTGGTCCCGTCGTCGTGCCGGTCCCCGTCGGTGACGCGACCCGCCGGGAGCGCGTCCACGACGACGAGCACCCCGCCGGGACGCAGGAGCCGTACCGCGGCCTCCACGTACTCCGCGTAGGCCTGGGGGTCGATGGTCACCAGCACCAGGTCGTAGGCGCCGTCCGTCAGGCGGGGCAGCACGTCCAGCGGGGGCCGCACGATCGTGCGGGTGCGGTGCGCGGGGACCCCCTCCTCAGCGTAGGCCAGCTTCGCGGCGCGCTGGTGCTCCGACTCGGGGTCGATCGTCGTGAGCACCCCGTCCGGGGCCATCCCGCGCAGCAGCCACAGCGAGGCGACGCCGCTGCCGGTCCCGATCTCGACGACGGCACGGGCACGCAGGGCCGCGGCCACCACCTGCAGCAGGGCGCCGGTGCCGGGGGAGACGGCGGGGCAGCCCAGCTCCGCGGCCCGTTCCCGGGCGCGCAGGAGCGTCACGTCCTCGGTGAGGTACGTCTCGCTGAAGGCCCAGGCGGCCGTCGGGTCGTCCTGGGCACCGACCCCGGTGGTGATGGCGGCCCCCTCGAATTGCTGCGCCCGATCGTACGTGGGAACCACCCAGGGTGCTCACACGTTCGCATGGGACGATGGCCTTGATGACCGAGAGCACCGCCCGCACCGACCCTTCCGCACCGTCCGCCGCGGAGTGGGTCCCCCCGACGTGGGACCAGATCGTGCGCGAGCACTCGGCACGCGTGTACCGCCTCGCCTACCGTCTCACGGGCGACAAGCAGGACGCGGAGGACCTGACCCAGGAGACGTTCCTGCGGGTCTTCCGGTCGCTGTCGAGCTACACGCCCGGCACGTTCGAGGGCTGGCTGCACCGCATCACCACCAACCTCTTCCTGGACCAGGTCCGGCGCAAGAAGCGCATCCGGTTCGAGGCAATGGGGGAGGACGCCTCCCGGGTCGAGGCGACCGACGACCGCGCCCGCCCGGAGCGCGGGTACGAGCACGCCCACCTCGACCACGACGTCCAGGCGGCGCTCGACGCGCTGCGTCCCGAGTACCGTGCCGCCGTCGTCCTGTGCGACATCGAGGGTCTCAGCTACGAGGAGATCGCGGTCACGCTGGGCATCAAGATCGGCACCGTCCGGTCGCGGATCCACCGGGCACGCGCCCAGCTGCGGGACGCGCTGGAGCACCGCCGCGCCGAGGTGGTGCGATGAGCGGCCACCTCGGAGACCTGGTGAGCGCGCTCGCGGACGGTCAGCTGGGGCCGGCCGAGACCGACCGCGCCCTCTGCCACGTCGCCGCGTGCCGGCTGTGCGCGGCCGAGCTCGAGGCGGCGCGGGCGTCCCGCCGTCGGCTCTCCCAGGCCTGCGACGTGACGCCGACGGCGGAGCTTACCGAACGTCTGCTCGCGCTGTCCGCGTCCATCCCGTCGGCGGAGCAGGACCCGCTGCGCGCGCCGGACCGTGACACCACCTGGCAGACGCCGGAGGCCTGGCGGACCACCCTCACCGGCGACATCGCCGGGTCGGCCCGCCGCCGCCGTCGTCGCCGGATCGCCGCGGCGGGGGTCGGGGGTGTCGGCGTGCTGGGCTGCGCGCTGTTCGTGCTCGGCCAGGCGCCCGTCGTGGCCCCCGAGACGTCGCGTGCCGCGGCGCTCAGCATGCTCGCCGGGACGGACGAGATCGCGGCGAGCGTGTCGAGCGACGTCGTGCCCGACGACTACGTCTCCCCGGGGGCGCTGCCGGACGGGTACCAGCTCACCAGCGTGCGGACCGACGGCGAGGTCGTCGAGATCGAGCTGACGGGCCCCGAGGGCACCGTGGTCGTGCGCGAACGTCCCGGGCAGCTCGGAGACCTCGGCGGGGGCGCGAGCGAGCTGGACGTCCCGGGCCGCGACGGCGTGCACGTGCTCATGCGTGACCCCTGGCACGTCGCCTGGCAGGCGGGTGACACGGTGGTCGAGGCGACCACTGACGCCCCCCAGGACGTGCTGGTCGACGTCGTGTCCGCCTTCCCCGACGCCGACTACGATGCGGGGGTCCTGCCGCGGATCACCCGTGGCTGGTCCACCGTGACAGGAGCACTCACCCGCCCATGACGCACCAGGACCCCTCGGACCTCTTCGCCACGCCCGACCCGCCGGCCCGGCGACCAGATCCTGCTCCGGCGCCCGCTCCGGCGCCACCGGCTGGTGCGCCGTACGGCGCACCGTCGCCCGCGGCGCCCCCCGCACCGTCGCCCGCGGTGCCCGGACCGTACCTTCCGGCGTCTCCGACATCGCCCGGCGCTGCGCCCGGTGCCGTGCCCCTGCCGTCGCCCTCGGCTCCGCCGTCGTCCGCGGACGGGGAGCGGCAGGCCCCTCCGGCGGCCGCCCGGGCGCGTCTGGGTGGCGGCCGCGTCGCCGGCATCCTCGTGCTCGCCCTGCTGGTCGGTCTCGTCGGCGGGTTCGCCGGCGACCGGGTCGCGGACGCGACGTCGGACGACTCGCCCGTCGCGCAGCTCCCCGCCGCCACGGGCGAGACCGATACCTCCGGGTTCGCGCGCGCGGAGGGCACGGTGGCGGCGACGGCGGCCGAGGTGCTCCCCTCCGTGGTGTCGTTCGAGGTGACCGGTGGCGACGGGAGCGCGTCGAGCGGTTCCGGCTTCGTGCTGCGGTCCGACGGCTACATCGTCACGAACGACCACGTCGTGGCCGGCGGGGCGCGCGGTGGTGACGTCGTCGTCGTCCTGTCCGACGGCAGCGAGCACGAGGCGGAGGTCGTGGGCCGGACCTCCGACTACGACCTGGCCGTCGTGCGGATCGACGTCGAGGACCTCACGCCGCTCGTGCTGGGCGACTCCGACGACGTGGTGGTCGGCGACGAGGTGCTCGCCGTCGGGGCGCCGCTCGGGCTCGACTCGACGGTCACGAGCGGGATCGTCAGCGCGCTGCACCGTCCCGTCCAGGCCGGTGACCAGGCGACGACCGCGTTCATCGACGCGATCCAGACGGACGCCGCCATCAACCCCGGCAACTCCGGCGGGCCGCTGGTCAACGCCGCCGGCGAGGTGATCGGCATCAACTCGGCCATCGCGCAGCCCCCGGGCGCTATGCAGGCCACGGGCAGCATCGGCCTCGGGTTCGCGATCCCCGCCAACCAGGTGCGCACCACGGCCGAGCAGCTCATCGCGTCGGGCGAGGCGACGTACCCGGTCATCGGCGTGCTGCTCGACACGAGCTACACCGGCGAGGGGGTCAAGGTCGCCGAGGAGCCCCAGGACGGCAACGCCCCGGTGACGGACGGCGGCCCCGCCGACCTGGCCGGCATCCGTGCGGGCGACGTCATCCTGGCGATCGACGGCCGGCCGGTGTCGCAGAGCGACGAGCTGATCGTCGCGATCCGTGCCGCGCAGCCGGGCGACGCCGTCAACCTGACCGTCCGCACCGGGGAGGACGAGCGTGACGTGCGGGTCGTGCTCCAGGAACGGTCCAGCGAGTGACCCGGTGTCGGACGACGTCCGTCGCGGGCTAGGCTGTCGGCCGTGAACTTCGTCGGGATCAACGGTGGCGAGCTGATCGTCATCGTGGTGCTCGCGCTCGTGCTCATCGGGCCCGAGCGGCTGCCGCACTACGCCGGGCAGCTCGCGGCTCTGGTGCGCCAGGGCAAGGTGGCCCTGCGCAGCGCCAAGGAGCGCATGGACCACGAGTTCGGCGACGAGCTCAGGGACGTCGACTGGCAGAAGCTCGACCCGCGCCAGTACGACCCACGACGCATCGTCAAGGAGGCCCTGCTCGACGACGAGCCGGCTCCGCGGACGACGCGGCGCACCGCGGGCTACGCCGACGCAGCGGCCCCGACAGCCGCCCCGGCAGCGGCCGACGCGTCGCCGGCGCGACCTGTTCCCTTCGACGACGAGGCGACGTGACACCGTCGCCATCGACAGCACGGGCGGTTTCCGGACCGCCCGTCCCTCCTGCCAGAATGAGCCCCATGTCCGACGTCACCCCGGGCGCGCCGACGACGCCCCGGCCCCGCATCCTGTCCGGCATGCAGCCGACCGACACCTCCCTGCACCTGGGCAACTACCTCGGTGCCCTGACCCAGTGGGTCGCGCTGCAGGACGACCACGACGCGCTGTACTGCGTCGTGGACCTGCACGCCCTGACGGTCAACCCCGACCCGGTCGCGCTGCGTGAGCGCACGCGTGCCACGGCCGCCCAGTACCTCGCGGGTGGCGTCGACCCGGAGCGCTCGACGCTCTTCGTGCAGTCGCACGTGCCGGAGCACACCGAGCTCGCCTGGCTGCTGAGCTGCCAGACCGGGTTCGGCGAGGCGAGCCGGATGACGCAGTTCAAGGACAAGTCCGCCAAGCAGGGCACCGAGGGCACGACGGTGGGCCTGTTCACCTATCCGGTGCTCATGGCGGCCGACATCCTCGTCTACGACGCCAACCTCGTCCCGGTCGGGGAGGACCAGCGTCAGCACCTCGAGCTGACGCGCGACCTCGCCGAGCGGCTCAACGGACGGTTCGGCGCCGGGACCGCCGTCGTGCCGGACCCGTACATCGTCACCGCCACGGCGAAGATCCAGGACCTGCAGAACCCGGCCGCCAAGATGTCGAAGTCCAACGCCGGCGGCAAGGGCGTCATCTGGCTGCTGGAGGACCCGAAGAAGGCCGCCAAGGCGATCAAGTCCGCGGTGACCGACGCGGACGACTCCTACGCCGTGTTCTTCGACCGGGAGAAGAAGCCGGGCATCTCCAACCTGCTGACGATCTTCTCCGCCGTCACCGGACGGACGCTCGACGACATCGCGGCCGAGTACGACGGTCGCGGCTACGGCTACCTCAAGGTCGACCTGGCGGACGCCGTCGTCGCCTTCCTCGAGCCGTTCCAGGAGCGCGCGAACACCTACCTGGCCGACCCGGCGCAGCTCGACATGGTGCTCGACGACGGCGCGGCCCGGGCCCGCGAGATCGCCGGTGGGGTCCGCGACCGGTACTTCGACCGCTTCGGCCTGCTGCCGCGAGGCGCCCGGTGAACCTCCCTCCCCGCGGTCCCGACCAGGTGCGGATCGGCATCGCCATCGCGGTGCCCGACCCGTACGCCGCCCGCCTGCAGGGAGCCCGAGCAGACGTCGGCGACCCCCTCGCCGAGGCGATCCCGCCACACATCACCGTGGTCGGTCCGACGGTGGTCGACTCCTCGCTGCTGCCGGCCGTGGGGGAGCACCTCGAGAAGATCGCCGCCGAGACGCCTCCGTTCCGGATCCACCTGCGGGGCACGGCGACCTTCCGGCCGATCTCACCGGTCGTGTTCGTGGCGCTCGCCGAGGGCATCGCCGAGTGCGAGCTCCTGGAGGAGCAGGCGCGCTCCGGTGTGCTCGCCCAGGAGCTGCGCTTCAACTACCACCCGCACGTCACGGTCGCCCACGAGGTGCCGGACGAGGCGCTGGACCGCGCGTTCCGGGACATGAGCGACTTCGAGGCGCTCTTCGACGTGACCTCGGTGTGGATGTACGAGCACGGCGACGACGGCGTGTGGCGGCCGCAGCGGTCGTTCACCCTCCGTGGGAGCCCGGCCGCCGGCCACTCCTGACCGACCCTGCCTGACCGACCTGCCTGACCGACCTGCCGACCGCGGGACGGCTCGGTAGGGTCGGGGCGTGCCCGACAGACTCGCCCGCCTCCGTGACCTGGTGGTCGGGATCGTCCAGTGGGCGTTCGACCTGCGTTCCGTCCGTGCCGTCAAGTGGTACCTGGCCCGCCGCGGGAACCTGCTCTGCGGCGGGATCGCCTACTCGGCCCTGTTCTCCCTGGGTGCGGCCCTCACGATCGGGGTCAGCGTCTTCTCGGCCACCCTCGGGAGCCGTCCGGAGCTGAAGGACCAGGTCTTCAAGGAGATCGACGCGTGGGTGCCGGGGCTGCTCAAGGAGGACCCGAGCGACCCGGACGATCCCGGCCTCGTCGATCCCGCGTCGCTCGTGCTGGACTCGGCGTGGAGCTGGACCACGGCCGTCGCCGCGGTGGTCTTCCTGTGGACGGCGATCAGCGTGATGGGTGCGCTCCGGCACTCGGTGCGCTCGATGTTCGACGCCCCGGTGGTCGGGGTGAACTTCGTCCTGTCCAAGGTGTGGCAGCTCGTCGGGTTCCTGCTCCTCGGCGTCATGCTGGTGACCACCGCCGCGGCGAGCATCGTCTCCCAGACGGTCAGGGGGCAGATCACCCGCTGGTTCGGTGACTCGATCGTGCTGGGCTGGACGCTCAGCCTGGGCTCCTATGCCGTGAGTCTTGTGCTGGACGCGGTGCTGGTCTACCTGATCGTCCGCATCGTCGCGCAGGTGCGCCCGCGCCGCACGAGGGACCTCGTCCTGGGATGTCTCGTCGCGGGCCTGGCCACGAGCGCTCTGCGCCTGGTCGGGACGTCATTGGTGTCCGCCACCGCGTCGCGGAACGCCATCCTGGCGTCGTTCGTGACGCTCGCCGCGGTGCTGGTGCTCGTCAACTTCGTCGCCCGCGTCCTGTTGCTGGTGTGCGCGTGGGTGTACGACCCTCCGCGGCTGGACGAGATCGAGCGGGCAGAGCAGGCGGTCGCCGCGATGCAGCGGGAGGCCGAGATCGAACGGCAGGTGCACCGGGGCCGCGGGAGCGGGCGCCCCTACAGCGCCGTCGTCCGCGGCGTCCGCCGTGGACTCTACGACTACTGAGGGCCGCTACCTGGCGGCGTCGTGCGCTACCTCGCGCGGTCGTGCGCTACCTGGCGCCTTCGCCGGGGCGGACGACGAAGCCCGGTGTCGAGACGATGTGCACGGTCGTCATCCCCGAAGTGGAGGGCGCGCAGCGCCCGTGAACGCGACCGTGCACATCGTCTCGACACCGGGCGTGCCGAGCGGACGAAAGATTCAGAAGGCGCGGGTGATCATCGCCCGCTTGACCTCCTGGATCGCCTTGGTGACCTCGATGCCGCGCGGGCACGCCTCGGTGCAGTTGAAGGTCGTGCGGCAGCGCCACACGCCCTCCTTGTCGTTGAGGATCTCCAGGCGCTGGGTGGCGCCCTCGTCGCGGGAGTCGAAGATGAACCGGTGCGCGTTGACGATCGCCGCCGGGCCGAAGTACTGCCCGTCGGTCCAGAACACCGGGCACGAGGACGTGCACGCGGCGCACAGGATGCACTTGGTGGTGTCGTCGAACCGCTCGCGGTCGGCCTGGGACTGGATGTTCTCGCGGCTCGGCTCGTTCCCGGAGGTGATGAGGAACGGCATGATCTCGCGGTAGGAGGCGAAGAACGGCTCCATGTCGACCACGAGGTCCTTGATCACGGGCAGACCCTTGATGGGTTCGACCGTGATCGGCTTGTCCGGGTTGACGTCCTTGAGCAGCGTCTTGCACGCGAGCCGGTTGCGGCCGTTGATCCGCACAGCGTCCGAACCGCAGACGCCGTGGGCGCAGGAGCGCCGGAACGTCAGCGAGCCGTCCAGCTCCCACTTGATCTTGTGCAGCGCGTCCAGGACCCGGTCGGTGCCGTGGGCGGTGACCGTGTGCTCCTCCCAGTACGCCTCCGCCGAGACCTCCGGGTTGAACCGACGGATCCTCAGGGTGACGTCGAAGGAGACCACGGCACCGGACTGGCCTTCCGGAGCGGTGCTGGCAGTGTCTTCAAGAACAGCAGTCATCAGTACTTCCGCTCCATCGGCTCGTAGCGCGTCTGGGTCACGGGCTTGGACCCGAGGACCACCTTGTAGTCCCCGAAGTCCTCGACGTGGTCGAAGTAGCCCTCGACGTGCCCGTCGGCGGCGTCGGGGGCCGACGTCGGACGGCGGTACGCCATCGTGTGCAACATGTAGTTCGTGTCGTCGCGGTCCGGGAAGTCCTCGCGGTAGTGGCCGCCGCGCGACTCGCGGCGGTTGAGCGCCGCCACGACCGTCACCTCGGCGATGTCCAGCAGGAAGCCCAGCTCGATCGCCTCGAGGAGGTCCGTGTTGAACAGCGTGCCCTTGTCCTGCACGGACACGTTGCGGTACCGCTTCTGCAGGTCACGGATGTCGGCGGCGGCCTGCTCCAGCGACTCCCGGGTGCGGAACACCTGGGCGTTCGCGTCCATGGTCTCCTGCAGCGCCTGGCGCACCTCGGCGACCCGTTCGCCCTCCGGGCGGTCCCGCATCTCGGCGAGCTGCGCCTCGACACGGGCGGTGGGGGCCTCGGGGACCGGCAGGTGCTGCTCGACCGTCTGGGCGTACGCCGCCGCGGACCGGCCGGAGCGCTTGCCGAAGACGTTGATGTCGAGCAACGAGTTGGTGCCCAGGCGGTTCGACCCGTGGACCGAGACGCAGGCGACCTCGCCGGCGGCGTAGAGGCCCTTGACGACGTTGTGGCCGTCGCGCAGCACCTCGCCCTTGATGTTCGTGGGCACCCCGCCCATGGCGTAGTGCGCCGTCGGGTAGACCGGGACGGGCTCCGTGTACGGCTCGATGCCGAGGTACGTCCGCGCGAACTCGGTGATGTCCGGCAGCTTGGCGTCGATGTGCGCCGGCTCCAGGTGGGTCAGGTCGAGGAGCACGTAGTCCTTGTTCGGCCCGGCGCCACGCCCTTCGCGCACCTCGTTGGCCATCGACCGGGCGACGATGTCACGCGGTGCGAGGTCCTTGATGGTGGGGGCGTAGCGCTCCATGAAGCGCTCGCCGTCGGCGTTGCGCAGGATGCCGCCCTCACCGCGAGCCGCCTCGGACAGGAGGATGCCGAGCCCCGCGAGGCCTGTGGGGTGGAACTGGAAGAACTCCATGTCCTCCAGCGGCAGCCCGCGGCGGTAGGCCAGGGCCATGCCGTCACCGGTGAGGGTGTGGGCGTTCGACGTGGTCTTGAAGATCTTGCCCGCCCCACCGGTCGCGAAGATGATCGCCTTCGCCTGGAAGACGTGGATCTCGCCGGAGGCCAGGTCGTAGGCGACCACGCCGGTCGCGTTGACCTCGGCGCCGTCCTCGATCTGCTCGCTCGTCAGGTCGTGGTCGGTGAGCAGGTCCAGCACGTAGAACTCGTTGAAGAACTCGACGTCCTGCTTCACGCAGTTCTGGTACAGCGTCTGGAGGATCATGTGCCCGGTGCGGTCCGCGGCGTAGCAGGCGCGGCGCACCGCGGCCTCGCCGTGGTTGCGGGTGTGCCCGCCGAACCGGCGCTGGTCGATCCGCCCCTCGGGCGTGCGGTTGAAGGGCAGCCCCATCCGCTCCAGGTCGAGCACCGCGTCGATGGCCTCCTTGGCCATGATCTCGGCGGCGTCCTGGTCGACGAGGTAGTCGCCGCCTTTGATGGTGTCGAAGGTGTGCCACTCCCAGTTGTCCTCCTCGACGTTCGCCAGGGCGGCGCACATGCCGCCCTGTGCGGCGCCGGTGTGGGAGCGCGTCGGGTACAGCTTGGAGATGACCGCGGTGCGGGCCCCCTTCGAGGCCTCGAGCGCCGCGCGCATGCCGGCGCCGCCTGCGCCGACGATGACGACGTCGTACTGGTGGGTCTGCATCGGTTCCGATGCCTCCTGCGGCGAGTGGTGGATCAGCGGGCTGGGGGGATGCCTGGGCTCAGGCCGAGCAGAACGACGCGAGCAGCTCGGCCGGGGCGTCCGCCGGGCACGGGTCGAACGTGAAGATCACGAGCGTGCCGAGCACGACGGTGAACGTGAAGGACACCAGGAGCAGGCTCTTGAGGATCCCGCGCGTGACGTCCCGCTCGGCGTAGTCGTTGATGATGGTGCGCACACCGTTGGTGCCGTGGATCAGGGCGAGCCACAGCATGGCCAGGTCCCACATCTGCCAGAACGGGCTGGCCCACTTGCCGCCCACGAAGGCGAAGTCGATCGCCTTGACGCCGTCGCCGACCATGAGGTTGACGAACAGGTGGCCGAAGACGAGGACGACCAGCAGCACGCCAGAGGCCCGCATGAAGACCCACGAGTACAGCTCGTAGTTGCCGCGGGTGGTCTTGCGCCGCGCGTAGGGGGACCGGGGCGTCGGGATCGAGGTCTGGGTGCTCATCAGTGGCCTCCGAAGACGTTCATCAGGTGGCGGGGCAGGAAGCCGGCCATCGTGACCACGCAGAGACCGAGGACGACCCACAGCATGACCCGCTGGTACCGGGGGCCCTTGGCCCAGAAATCGACCAGCGCCACGCGGATGCCGTTGAAGGCGTGGAAGACGATGGCGGCCACCAGGCCGGCCTCGCCCAGCCCCATGATCGGCGTCTGGTACGTGCCGATGACGGCGTTGTACGCCTCGGGGGAGACCCGCACGAGTGCCGTGTCCAGCACGTGCACGAGCAGGAAGAAGAAGATGAGCACGCCGGTCACGCGGTGCGCGACCCAGGACCACATGCCTTCTCGGCCGCGGTAGAGCGTGCCAGCGGGAGCAGTCGGCACGGGGGGAGCCTCCATTGGCGGATGCGGGCGGGTTACGTGAAGACACTGTAGTGACACCGGGTCGCGAACGGGTCACGGAGTGTCCGAAAACGGCGTCTCTGTGCGGTTTCTGTGACACATTCCACAGGCTTCGTGTCGGTCGGCGGGAGCGCGTCACTATGCTGCGGACATGCCCTCCTCTGCCATCCCCGGATTCCACGCCGTCGTCCCGGCGGGAGGTTCCGGCACCCGGCTGTGGCCCGTCTCGCGCGCCGACCACCCGAAGTTCCTGCACGATCTCACGGGTTCGGGGCGCACGCTGCTGCAGGGGACGGCCGACCGGCTGGCCCCGCTCACCGGCGAGGACGGCATCGTCGTGGTCACCGGCCGGCGGCACGTCGACGCCGTCCGCGAGCAGCTCCCCGGCCTGGGCGCCGACCAGGTGCTGCCCGAGCCGTCCCCGCGGGACTCGATGGCCGCGATCGGGCTCGCCGCCGCCGTGCTGGAGCACCGCGTCGGCGACGTCGTCCTCGGCTCCTTCGCCGCCGACCAGATGGTCACGGGCCGCCCGGAGTTCGAGCGGTCGGTGCGCGAGGCGGTGGAGGCGGCCCGCGCCGGGTACGTGACCACGATCGGCATCGCCGCGTCGCGCCCGTCGACGGCCTTCGGGTACGTCCGCGGCGGGGCGCCGCTCGGGGTCGATGGCGCACCGAGCGCCGTCCACGTGCGGGGCTTCACCGAGAAGCCCGACGCGGGCACGGCGCGCGAGTACCTGACGTCGGGGGAGTACCGCTGGAACGCGGGGATCTTCGTCGCGAGCACCGGGGTGCTGCTCGGCCACCTGGCGGAGCAGCGGCCTGCGCTGCACGACGGCCTGCGCCGTGTCGCGGAGGTCTGGGACACCTCGCGACGGGACGAGGTGCTGGCCGAGGTGTGGCCGGGCCTGGAGAAGATCGCCATCGACCACGCCGTCGCGGAGCCGGTGGCGGCGGCCGGTGGGGTCGCGATGGTGCCGGGGTCGTTCGGCTGGGACGACGTCGGGGACTTCAACTCGCTCGCGGCCCTGCTGCCGGCGGACGACGACGCGGGCTCCAAGGTGCTCGGCGACAGCGCGGACGTCGTGCGTGTGCAGAGCGCGGGGTCGGTGGTCGTCCCGGCCGGCGGGCGCACGGTGACGCTGCTCGGGATCGACGACGTCGTCGTCGTCGACACCCCGGACGCCCTTCTGGTCACGACTCGCGCGCGCGCCCAGCAGGTGCGGCGGATGGTGGACGCCGTGCGCGACCACGGCCGTGAGGACCTGCTGTGAGCGGCGCACCCGGCCGAGCGGCCGCCGCCCGGCTCGACGCGGTCGTCGCCGGCCTGGAGGACGAGCTGGTCGCGGTGCGGCGCGACCTGCACGCCCACCCGGAGATCGCGCGCGAGGAGGTCCGGACCACGGCGGTGCTCGCCGACCGACTGCGGGCGGCTGGTCTGCGTCCCCGGCTGCTCGAGGGCACGGGGCTCGTGTGCGACGTCGGCCCCGACGTCCCGGGCCGCGGCCGGGTGGCCCTGCGCGCCGACATCGACGCGCTGCCGCTGGACGACCTGTGCGGCTGCGACTTCGCCTCCACGGTGCCGGGCGTCGCCCACGCGTGCGGCCACGACGTGCACGCCGCCGTGGTGCTCGGCGCGGGGCTCGCGCTGGCCCGCCTGGACGCCGAGGGCCTCCTCGAGGTCGGCGCGCGCCTGATCTTCCAGCCCGCCGAGGAGACCATGCCGGGCGGTGCGCACGACGTCATCGCCCAGGGCGTGCTCGACGGCGTCGAGCGGATCGCGGCGGTGCACGCCGAGCCGAAGCTCGACGTCGGGCGCGTCGGCACGCGCATCGGCCCCATCACCTCGGCGTCCGACCTCGTCACCGTGACCCTCTCCTCGGGAGGCGGGCACACGTCGCGCCCACACCTGACCGGTGACGTGGTCTACGCGCTCGGCCAGGTGATCACCCAGGTGCCCGCCGTGCTGGGCCGGCGGCTGGACCCGCGCTCGGGGGTGAACCTCACGTGGGGCGCCGTCGAGGCGGGGCACGCGCACAACGCCATCCCGATGTCGGGCGTCGCCAGGGGCACCCTGCGCTGCCTGGACGTGCGTGCGTGGGAGAAGGCGGGTCAGGTCCTGCACGACGCCGTCGAGCAGGTCGTGGCCCCCTACGACGTCGACGTGAGCGTGCACCACGTCCGCGGCGTGCCGCCGGTCGACAACGACGCCGAGGTGACGGCGCGGCTCGAGGAGGCCGGCGCCGCCGTCCTGGGCGACGACGGCGTGGTCCTGACCGAGCAGTCGCTCGGCGGCGAGGACTTCGCGTGGTACCTGACGAAGGTGCCGGGTGCGATGGCTCGCCTCGGCACGGCGACCCCCGGCGGGCGCCGCTACGACATCCACCAGGGTGACCTGGTCGTCGACGAGCGGGCGATCGGTGTCGGCGCCAGGTTGCTGGCTCGTTTCGTCCTCGGGCCGCAGCCGTCGCCGCACGTACCGCTTCGGTAACGACTCGGCCACGGGAGGTCCTGACAGCATCGGGAACGCCGAGCGGTGGTTACGCTTGCCGTCTCTGATCGTGAGACGGGCGTGCGCCCGCCCTCACCCACCCTCATCGACAGGAGTGACAGGTGAAGAGAGCCATCCAGCTCACCGCCCTCGCCGGTGCCGCCGCGCTGACCCTCGCGGCGTGCGGCTCGGCCCCCGAGGAGACCACCGGGGAATCGACCGAGACCGCTGCGGCGGAGTCCGACTTCACGACCTGCATCGTCTCGGACGAGGGCGGGTTCGACGACAAGAGCTTCAACCAGCTCAGCTACGAGGGCGCCAAGAAGGCCGCCGACGAGCTGGGCGCGGCGTTCCGCGAGGTCCAGTCGCAGTCGGAGACCGACTACGAGCCCAACGTGCAGTCGCTCGTGGACCAGGGCTGCAACGCCATCGTCGCCGTCGGGTTCGCGCTGTCGCCGGCCACGGTCGAGTCCGCGAACTCCAACCCGGAGACCGACTACATCCTGGTCGACGACGCCGCGGACAACGACTTCGACGGCGAGAAGGACGCGGAGAACGTCAAGCCGCTGCTCTACAACACGGCCGAGGCGGCGTTCCTCGCCGGCTACCTCTCGGCGGGATATTCGGAGGCGGGCAAGGTCGGCACGTTCGGCGGCCAGCCGTTCCCGACCGTCACGATCTTCATGGACGGCTTCAAGCAGGGCGTGGAGCACTACAACGAGGTCAACGGCGCCGACGTCGAGGTCATCGGCTACGAGGGCGGCGAGGACGGTGCCTTCACGGGCGGGTTCGCGGCCAACGAGACCGCGAAGACCACGGCCAAGAACATCCTGGACCAGGGTGTCGACGTGATCCTGCCCGTCGGTGGCCCGATCTACCAGTCCGCCATCGCCGCGATCGAGGACTCCGGCCGCGACGTCGCGCTCGTCGGCGTGGACGCCGACTTCTACGAGACGGACCCGACCACGCAGCCGTACGTGCTCACGTCGATCCTCAAGAAGATGGACGTCTCCACCTACGAGGCCGTGCTCTCGTCCGGCGAGGGCTCCTTCGACCCGGAGGCCTACGTCGGCACCTTGGAGAACGAGGGCGTGGGCCTGGCCCCGCTGCACGACTTCGAGGACAAGGTCGACCCGGAGCTCGTGACCGAGGTCGACGATCTGCGGCAGCAGATTATCGACGGCGAGCTCGAGGTCACGTCCTACCTGGACCAGTGACCGCGGACTGAGTTCGACCGCCGTGGCGGCGGGACACGGGGTCCCCCCGTGTCCCGCCGCCACGTCCGGCCTAGGCTGACCAGGGGATCGTGAGGAAGGGTGGACGCACCGCGATGAGGCTCGAGCTGCGAGGCATCACCAAGCGCTTCGGTGCGCTGGTGGCCAACGACCACATCGACCTGGTGGTCGAGCCCGGGGAGATCCATTGCCTCCTCGGTGAGAACGGGGCGGGCAAGTCCACCCTGATGAACGTGCTCTACGGGCTCTACTCGGCCGACGAGGGCGAGATCGTCCTCGACGGCGAGGTCCAGGACTTCGCCGGTCCCGGGGACGCGATGGCAGCCGGCATCGGCATGGTCCACCAGCACTTCATGCTGGTGCCGGTGTTCACGGTCGCCGAGAACGTCATGCTCGGGCACGAGGAGACCCGGGGCGCGGGGGTGCTCGACCTGGAGTCCGCGCGTGCCGCCGTGCGCGACACCGCAGCCCGCTTCGGCTTCCACGTCGACCCCGACCAGCTCGTCGAGGACCTGCCCGTCGGCGTCCAGCAGCGCGTGGAGATCATCAAGGCGCTGAGCAGGGACGCGCGCGTCCTCGTCTTCGACGAGCCGACGGCGGTGCTCACCCCGCAGGAGACCGACGAGCTCATGATGATCATGCGTCAGCTCCGCGACGAGGGCACCGCGATCGTCTTCATCACCCACAAGCTCCGCGAGGTCCGCGAGGTCGCCGACCGCATCACCGTCGTCCGGCACGGCAAGGTCGTCGGCGAGGCGGAGCCCACGGCGTCCGACAACGAGCTCGCCGCCCTCATGGTCGGGCGCGCCGTCGAGCTGACGGTCCACAAGGAGCCCGCCCGCCCGCGCGACAACGCGCTGGACGTGTCGGACCTCGTCGTCGCCCAGCCCGACGGCCAGGTGGTCGTCGACGGCGTCAGCTTCACCGTGCGCGGTGGTGAGGTGCTGGTGGTCGCCGGCGTCCAGGGCAACGGCCAGACCGAGCTCACCGAGGCGATCCTCGGCCTCCAGGAGAACGTGACCGGTTCCGTGAGGCTGGACGGTGCGGAGCTGGTCGGACGGTCCGTGCGCCAGGTGCTGGACGCCGGGGTCGGGTTCGTGCCCGAGGACCGCAGCACCGACGGGCTGGTCGGCGAGTTCACCATCGCCGAGAACCTGGTGCTGGACCGGACCGACGGGCCGCCGTTCGTGCGCGCCGGGTCGCTGCAGCTCGCTGCCCGCGACGAGTTCGCCCGTGAGAAGGTGCGGCAGTACGACGTGCGCACGACGGGTATCGACCTCCCGGTGGGCCGGCTCTCCGGTGGCAACCAGCAGAAGGTCGTCCTGGCGCGTGAGCTCTCGCGAGACCTGCGCCTGTTCGTCGCTGCGCAGCCCACGCGTGGCGTCGACGTCGGCTCCATCGAGTTCATCCACCAGCAGGTCGTGGCGACCCGGGACGCGGGCATCCCCGTGGTCGTGGTCTCCACGGAGCTGGACGAGGCCGTGGCGCTCGCCGACCGGATCATGGTCATGTACCGCGGCAAGGTGGTCGGCATCGTCCCGGCGGGCACCCCCCGCGACGTGCTCGGCCTGATGATGGCCGGCATCGCGCCCGAGACCAGCGAAGGAGACGCCGCGTGAGCGACACGCCGAAGCGCTCGCCAGAGTCGTCCGAGGACCCCCTCGACGAGCAGCTCGAGCAGGTCGACCCGGCCGCCGAGCCGGGGCTGGCCGAGGAGCTCCAGCAGGAGCGCGCCCGGGAGGTCGGGACGGTCGACCAGGAGTTGGACGACCGGTGGCAGGACGCGCTGCGCCGGATCGCCTCGGGAGGCTGGGCGGTCTCGCTCGGCGCCGTGCTCCTCGCGGTCCTCGCCGGGTCGCTGATGATCGTGGTCACCGACGAGGCCGTCCAGGACGCGGCCGGGTACTTCTTCTCCCGGCCGGCCGACACCTTCGCCGCGGTCGGGCAGGCTGTCAGCGGTGCGTACTCCGCCCTGTTCCAGGGCGCCGTCTACAACTTCCGGGCGGACACCTTCGCCGCCGGGATCAGGCCCCTGACCCAGACGCTCACCAACGCCACGCCGCTCATCGCGGCGGGGCTGGGCGTGGCCATCGCGTTCAAGGCGGGGCTGCTCAACATCGGTGGTCAGGGCCAGATGCTCATGGCAGCCAGCGCGGCCGGCTGGATCGGCTTCGGCGTGACCGGCGTTCCCTTCCCCCTGCACCTGATCCTGGCCGTCGTGGCGGGCATGCTCGCCGGTGCGCTCTGGGCGGGCATCGCCGGTCTGCTCAAGGCGCGCACCGGTGCCCACGAGGTCATCGTGACGATCATGCTCAACTACGTCGCGTACTACCTCTTGTCGTACTTCCTCGCGACACCCGGGCTCATGCAGGCGCCGGGCTCCGGGAACCCGCGGACGCCCCCGATGCAGGAGTCGGCCATCCTGCCGCCGCTCCTGGGCGAGCGTTACCCGCTGCACTGGGGCTTCGTCCTCGCGCTGGTGGCCGTCGCGGTCGTGTGGTGGATCCTGAACCGTTCGGCCGTGGGCTTCTCCTACCGCGCCGTCGGAGAGAACGCGCGAGCCGCCCGGGTGGCGGGCATCGACGTCTCCCGCGCAACCGTGTCGGTGATGCTGGTGGCGGGTGCGCTCGTCGGCCTGGCCGGCGTCTCGCAGGTGCTCGGCACCTCGACCACCGGCTTCGGCGCCGACATCGACGCCGGGATCGGCTTCGACGCCATCACCGTCGCACTCCTCGGGAACTCCAACCCGATCGGCGTGCTGGGTGCCGGCATCCTCTTCGGTGCCTTCAAGGCCGGCGGTTCGGCAATGCAGGCCGCCGAGGGCATCCCGATCGAGATCGTGCTCGTCGTCCAGTCGCTGATCGTGCTGTTCATCGCCGCGCCACCGCTGGTGCGGGCCATCTTCCGCCTGCCGCAGCCGGGCAAGGCCTCGAAGAAGAAGCGGCCGACGACGGCCGCGAAGGAGGTGTCGGCATGACCGCACCCACCGTCGGTTCCGCACCCGCCGAGGCGCAGGACGCTCCGCGCCGGGTCAGCACGGTCTCCCGGAAAACGACCGTCGCCCTGGGCGTGGTCCTGGCCCTCTACGCCGTGCTCCTGCTCCTCGTGCCGCACGAGGGCAGCGCGCGCTTCGCGCTGTCGACGCCCAGCGACTTCTTCCAGATCCCGGTCTACGTCGTCCCGGGGATGCTGACGGCCTGGCTGTGCGGGGCGCTCGCCGCCGTCCTCGTGGTCGTCTCCGCGATGGCCACCGGTGCCCGCCGGAGGACGCCGCCCTGGGTGGTCGGCCTGTACTCCGCGGCGCTGCTGATCGGTTTCCTCGCCTGGGCCGCGGCGGGTAGTCCGCGGGACCTGTCGGTCGTCGGGCTGCTGGGTGGTGCGCTGGTGCTGTCGGTGCCGCTGGTCTACGGCGCCATGACCGGTGTCATCGGCGAGCGCTCGGGCGTGATCAACATCGCCATCGAGTCCAACCTCCTGGCCGGGGCGTTCACCGCCGCGGTCGCCGGTTCCCTGACCAACAGTCCGTGGGTCGGACTGATCGCCGCGATGGCCGCCTCGGCCCTCGTGTCCCTGGTCCTGGCGCTGTTCTCGATCACCTACCGCGTCAACCAGATCATCGTCGGTGTGGTGCTCAACGTGCTGGTCATCGGCCTGACGAGCTTCTTCTACTCGCTCGTGCTCGTGCCGAACACCGAGGCCCTCAACGCCACGACGCGGTTCGAGCGCATCCCCATCCCGCTGCTGGACCGCATCCCCGTCATCGGTCCGGTCCTGTTCGACCAGACGATCGTCGTCTACCTGATGTACCTCATGGTCCCGGGCGTGTGGTTCGCGCTCTTCCGCACGCGGTGGGGTCTGCGCCTGCGGGCCGTCGGGGAGCACCCCCGCGCGGCGGACACCGTCGGCATCGGGGTGCTCCGCACCCGCTACCGGGCCCTGCTGGTCGCCGGCGCGATCGGCGGCATGGGCGGGGCCTTCTACACCGTGGTGTCCATCAACCAGTTCAACCGCGAGATGACGGCAGGAGCGGGCTTCATCGCGCTGGCTGCGATGATCTTCGGCAAGTGGAACCCGATCCGTGCGGCGCTGGCCGGCCTGCTCTTCGGGTTCGCGACCAACTTGCAGAACGTGCTCTCCGTGGTGGGCTCCCCGGTGCCGAGCCAGTTCATGCTGATGCTGCCGTACATCGTCACGCTGTTCGCGGTGGCGGGTCTGGTGGGCCGGTCCCGGCCGCCGGCGGCGCTGGCGACCCCGTATACCAAGGAGTAGCGGTGGCCCCGCACGAGCTCGTCGTGGACTGGGACGCGCTGCGTTCCGCCGCCCGTGACGTCTCCCGGCGTGCCTACGTCCCGTACTCGGGCTTCCCGGTCGGGGCGGCGGCCTACGCCGACGACGGCCGGCTGCTGGTCGGGTGCAACGTGGAGAACGCGGGCTACGGCGTGACGCTCTGCGCCGAGTGCTCGCTGGTCTCCGCGCTCGTCACCGGCGGCGGAGGCCGCCTGACGGCGTTCACCTGCGTGGCCGGGGACGGCGAGCTCCTGACCCCCTGCGGCCGGTGCCGCCAGCTCCTGTGGGAGCACGGCGGAGCCGAGCTGCTCGTCGAGACGCCACGCGGCGTCGTCACCATGGCCGAGATGCTGCCCCAGGCGTTCGGCGCGGAGGACCTGAACCGATGAACGAAGCCTTCGACGTCGTGGACGTCATCCGGACCAAGCGCGACCGGTCCCCCTTGACCGCCGCGCAGATCGACTGGGTCGTGGACGCCTACACGCGCGGCGCCGTCGCTGAGGAGCAGATGTCGTCCCTGGCGATGGCGATCCTGCTCAACGGGATGAGCCGCGACGAGGTCGCCGGGTGGACGCGGGCCATGATCGACTCCGGCGAGCGGATGGACTTCTCCGGGCTGTCGCGCCCGACGGCGGACAAGCACTCCACCGGTGGGGTGGGCGACAAGATCACCCTGCCGCTGGCCCCGCTCGTCGCGGCGTTCGGGGTGGCGGTCCCGCAGCTCTCGGGCCGCGGCCTGGGGCACACCGGGGGCACCCTGGACAAGCTGGAGTCGATCCCGGGCTGGCGTGCCGCCCTGAGCAACGACGAGATGCTCGCCCAGCTCGAGGACGTCGGCGCCGTGATCTGTGCGGCGGGTGCCGGACTGGCGCCGGCGGACAAGAAGCTCTACGCGCTACGGGACGTCACGGGGACGGTCGAGTCGATACCCCTCATCGCGAGCTCCATCATGTCCAAGAAGATCGCCGAGGGCACGGGCGCGCTGGTGCTGGACGTCAAGGTCGGTTCCGGGGCCTTCATGAAGGACGCGGATCAGGCGCGGGAGCTGGCCCGCACGATGGTCGCGCTGGGCACCGACGCCGGGGTGCGCACGGTCGCGCTGCTGACGGACATGTCCGTGCCGCTGGGCCGCACGGCGGGCAACGCCCTGGAGGTCCGTGAGTCCGTCGAGGTGCTCGCCGGCGGCGGCCCGGCCGACGTCGTCGACCTCACCGTGGCGCTGGCCGTGGAGATGCTGGACGCCGCGGGCCGGCCCACCGGCGAGGACGAGGTCCGCGCCGCGCTCGGCGACGGCCGGGCGATGGACGCCTGGCGTCGGATGATCAGCGCCCAGGGCGGCGACCCGGACGCGGAGCTGCCGGTGGCCGAGCACACCGAGACGGTGCGCGCCGACCGCGACGGCGTGCTGGCCGAGCTCGACGCCTACGCCGTGGGCGTGGCGGCGTGGCGTCTCGGCGCGGGGCGCTCGCGCAAGGAGGACCCCGTGCAGGCGGGCGCCGGTGTGGAGATCCATGTCCGTCCCGGCGAGCAGGTCGTCGCCGGCCAGGCCGTCATGACGCTGCACACCGACACCCCGGAACGGTTCGACCGAGCCCGGGCAGCGCTCGAGGACGGTTGGCGGGTCGCGCCGTCGGGCACGTCGGTGCCGCGGCGACCGGTCGTCCTCGACCGGATCCACTGACACGGCGCACACGGTGCGGGGGCGGCACGACGCGCAGCGGCTGACCGACGTGCTGGAGGCCGTGGGGCTGTTCTGCGGCCCCGTGCCGCGGCTGCCCGCGGGCGCGCGCACCGCGCCGCACGTCCCGTACCCCGTGGAGACCGCGCTGCGGGGCATCGACCCGGTGGTCCGCGCGCGTGTGCTCGACCCGCTCGGACGGGCCCAGGCGGCCCCGCGCCCCGGTCGGCCGGTGCCCGTGCTCCTGCCTGAGCTGGTCGGTGCCGCCCGGCCGGGCGCGCGGCCCACGCTGCTCGCCCCCGAGGCGCGCCAGGTCGACGAGACCACGTGCGGGGCGGCGGTGCTCGCGATGCTCCGCCTGGCGGGCGACCCGGCGGCAACGCTCGCCCTCGCCCGGGACCCCCGTGGTGCGGGGCACGGGTTCGCCGCGCTGCAGCGCGCCACCCAGGCCCGCACCCGGCGGGTCTGGCCCCGGCGCCTGGGCACCCCGCCGTGGGGTGCGGCGCGCGCCGCGCGGTACGGACCGGTGCGCTACACGCACCGGGTGGTGGGGAGCCAGGAGCCGTCCACGGGGCCGCGGGCCGTGCTGCGCGCGGCCGTCGACGCGGCGTCGGCAGGGATCCCGGTGCCGCTGTACACCGGTGGAGACCTCGGTCACGGCGCGACGACGGCGGTCCCGCGGCACGTGGTCCTCCTCACGGCGGTGCGGACCGGCGCGACTGGCCCGACGGCGACGCTGTACGAGCCGTCGTCGGGCGCGCTGCACGCCCTGCCGGTCGGCGCGCTGCGGAGCGTCGACGGGGCACCGGGGATGCGGGCGAGCCGCCGACGGGCGCTCGGTGGCTGGCCGCACGTCGTGTGGGCGGTCCTGCCTCGCGAGGAGCGGTGATCGGCGCCAGCATGGATGCATGAGTACGACACCGTCCGACGCCTGGCGTGACGCCGGCCTGGAAGCGCCCGACGAGACCACGAGCCTCGTGGAGGAGGCGAGGGCGACCGACCCCGTCCCCGAGCACGAGGCAGAGACCGACGAGTACCGGCCCGACACGCCGCGCCCCGACCTGGACGGGGAGGCCGCGGAGGCCGACGTCGCCGAGCAGGCGAGCATCGTCCCCACCCCCGACGAGGACCCGGACACGGCCTGAACCGGTAGGTTGGGGCCCATGACGCAAGCCCTCCTCGACGCGATCCCCGACCTTCCCAAGGTCCTCCTCCACGACCACCTCGACGGCGGTCTGCGCCCGCAGACGGTGCTCGAGCTGGCCGCCGAGGTGGGCCACGAGCTCCCGGCCGACGACGCCGAGTCGCTGGGCACCTGGTTCCGTGACGCCGCTGACTCCGGGTCGCTGCCGCGCTACCTCGAGACGTTCGACCACACCCTTGCGGTGATGCAGACGCCCGAGGCGCTCGCGCGGGTCGCGAAGGAGGCCGTGCTGGACCTGGCCGCCGACGGCGTCGTGTACGCCGAGCAGCGGTGGGCGCCCGAGCAGCACCTGGGGCGGGGGATGAGCCTGCCGGAGACGGTCGAGGCCGTGCAGGCGGGGATCGACGAAGGGGTGCGCGAGGCGGCGGCCACGGGACGGACCATCCGCGTCGGCCAGCTCGTCACCGCCATGCGGCACACGGACCGGTGGATCGAGATCGCCGAGCTGGCGGTGGCCTACCGCGGCGCCGGGGCCGTCGGCTTCGACATCGCCGGACCGGAGGACGGGTTCCCGCCGGACCGGCACGCCGAGGTGTGGCGCTTCCTGGCCGAGCACAACTTCCCGACGACGATCCACGCCGGCGAGGCCGCCGGGCTGGAGTCGATCGCCCAGGCCGTGCACCTGGGGCAGGCCGACCGCATCGGTCACGGTGTGCGCATCGCCGACGACATCACGGTGGACCACGAGGCCGGCACCGCCGAGCTCGGTGAGCTGGCCCACTGGGTCCGCGACCACCAGATCGCCCTCGAGGTCTGCCCGGTGTCGAACCTGCAGACGGGCGCCGCGACGTCGATCGCCGAGCACCCCATCACCCGGCTCAAGGAGCTGGAGTTCGCGGTGACCCTCAACACCGACAACCGGCTGATGTCCCGCACGTCGATGTCGCACGAGATGCGACGGCTCGTCTCGGAGGCGGGCTGGACCATCGACGACCTCGCGGACGTGACCCTCACGGCGGCGTGGAGCGCGTTCATGCACCACGACGAGCGCCGTGACCTCGTCGACGAGCTGATCCTGCCCGGCTACCAGAAGATCGAGGGGGCTGTCCGATGAACGCCGAGGACGTGACACCGACGGTGCCGACGACGCCCGACGAGCTGGCCCGCTACGTCGACCACACCCTGCTCAAGCCCGAGGCGACGTCGGCCGACGTGACGGCGCTCGTCGAGGAGGGCGCCGGGCTCGGCGTCTTCTCCGTCTGCGTCTCGCCGACGTTCGTGGCGCACGCCGCCGAGACGGCGGCCGGGCGCCTCGCCGTCGCGACCGTGTGCGGGTTCCCGTCGGGCAAGCACGCGAGCGACGTCAAGGCGGCCGAGGCCGCCCGTGCCGTGCTCGACGGCGCCGACGAGGTCGACATGGTCATCGACGTCGGGGCCGCCAAGGCCGGCGGGTTCGACCTGGTGCAGGCCGACGTCGCGGCCGTGCGGGCCGCGGTGCCCGCCGACAAGGTTCTCAAGGTGATCATCGAGTCCGCCGCGCTGGACGACGAGGAGATCGTCGCGGTGTGCCGGGCCGCGGAGACCGCGGGTGCGGACTTCGTCAAGACCTCCACGGGGTTCCACCCGGCCGGGGGTGCCACCGTGCACGCCGTGGGGCTGATGGCACGGACGGTGGGTGGCCGGCTCGGGATCAAGGCGTCCGGCGGCGTGCGCACGCTCGACAGCGCCCTGGAGATGATCGCGGCGGGTGCCACGCGGCTCGGGCTGTCCGGTACGGCGGCCGTCCTGGCGGGCTTCGACGACGACGGTGGCGCGGTGCGCGACGCGGCGCCCCGGGGCGTCGGCGGGTACTGACCGGCTGCTAGCGTCGGCGCCATGACCAGCGCCGACCCGGAGGACCTGCTCGTCGACGTGCACGAGGCCACGCGCACGCACGGCAGCGTGCAGGTCCTCGACCCGACGTCCCTGCTTCTCCGCGCGGGCGAGGCCGCCGCCGTCGTGGGCGCGAACGGCAGCGGCAAGTCCACGCTCCTGCGGCTCGTGGCGGGCACCGACGAGCCGACGTCGGGCCGGGTGCGCACGCTGGGTCTGCCGGCCGGGCGAGCCCGGTTGCGCCGCCGCGAGGACATCACGCTCCTGCTCGGCGGGTTGCCCACCTACCGCGACCTGACCGTGGCAGAGCACCTGCGCCTCGTCGGCTCGGCCTGGGCCGGTCGGCACACGCTGCCCGACGTGGACGACGTCCTCGCCGAGGCGGAGCTGGACCGCGTGCGCGACCAGTTTCCCTCCGAGCTGTCCTCGGGGGAGGGGCAGCTGTTCGCGCTGGCGACCACGCTGTATCGGCCCGCCCGGCTCGTCCTGCTCGACGAGCCCGAGCAGCGCCTCGACGCCCGGTGGCGCGCCGTCGCCCGCCGCCTGGTGGGGCGGGCGCTCGACGAGGGGCGCACCCTGCTCGTCGCCACCCACGACGGTGACCTGCGTGACGACGTCGCGGCCCGCGGCGCGGTGGTCGAGCTGTCGGCACCGGGTCGGCGATGAGCGGCATCGCCGACGCCGAGGCCGACGACACGCAGGCCGACGGCGGCGAGGCCGCGGAAGTGCTGCGGGTGGCCTACCCGCCGTGGCGGCGGTGGATGACCCGGGTGCGCCGGCGTTCCGCGCTCGCCCGCGCGACGGCCGACGGCGGTGACGCCGGTGAGCGGGTCTACCTCGTCTACGGCGTCGTCCTGCTCGCGCTCGTCTACGGGCCGATCCTGTGGTCGGCGCTGGCCCGGACGGGGCTGCCCCTGGGGCAGCGCGAGACCGTGGCGGCGGTGGGCCGGTGGAGCTCGGGCGCCTTCGACGCCCTCGTCGTGGTGGGGCTTTGCCTCGGGGGTCTGGTGTGCCTGCTGGCGGTCGCGGCGGCCCGGGCCGGCGGACCGCTGTGGACCAGCCCGCCCGAGGCGACGTTCGTGCTCGCTGGTCAGTTCCCGCCGGTCGTGGTGCTCCGGCGGCGGGCCGTGCTGCTCGTCGCGGGTGCGGCGGTGGTCGCCGGCTTCGTGGCGTCGGCCGTCGTGGCCGGGGCGCTCGGTGTGGTCCGGGGTGCCGAGCCGGTGCACGGGGCGACCCCGCTCGACGTCGCCGGCTGGGTGCTGGTCGCGGCAGTCGCGGTCCAGGTGCCGTTGATGCTCGGCGTGGCGGCACAGTGTCCGCGGTGGCGCCCGCGGGCCCTGCAGGCCGCCGGGGTGCTGGTCGGGCTCGGCGTGCTGGCGCCCGTGCTCGAGGTCGTCTCTCCCCGGCTGCGCGCCGTCGTCGGCAGCGCGTGCCTCGACGTGGCCGGCGGGACGGCGTGCTCCTTGGCGACCGGACCTGGGGCGGGCCTGCTGGGGATCGCCGGCGCGGCGGCGGTGGTCAGCGTGTGGGTCGTGCTGCGCGTGCTGCCGGCCGAGATCGACGTCGACGCGACCGCGTCGGCCCAGCGCAGCACGGTGGCGACCTCCCAGGCGTTGGAGGCGGGGGAGGCCTCCGGGATGGCGGAGCTGCTCGGTCCGCGCCGCCTGCGCGCCCGCCGCCGGACCCTCTGGGCGCCGCTGCTGCGCCGGGCGCCGCTCGTGGCGCGCGACCTGCTGGGTGTGCGACGTCGGCTCGGGGCCGTCCTGGGCTCCGTGCTCGCCGGGGCCGGGGGCACGCTGCTCGTGCTCCTGGGTGTCCCCACCGGCGGCCCGGGCTCCTCGTTCGCCGTCGTCCTGGGGACCGTGGTGCTGTACGCCGCGTCGGCGGCCTGGGCGGGCGGGCTGCGCGACATGGCGTCCCAGCCCCGGCCCGGCGGCCTCCTGCCGGGGGGCGTCGGGCGTGTCGTGGGCGGGCACCTCGTGGTGCCCACGCTGCTCGGGGCCGTGTCCGTCGCGGCGGGCCTGGGGCTCGCCGTACTCGGCGGTGTCGCGGGGCTGCCCGGCGACGGGGCGACCGCACTGGTGGCGGCCGGGTGCGCGGGGGTGACCGCCCTCGCGGTGCGCTGCTGGGTCGCCGGGGCGACGACCGTCCCGGCCGAGCTCTTCACGCCGGTGAGCGCTCCGGGGGGCGGGGACGCCTCCACCCTGCTGGTGGTGGCCTGGTTCGTACGCGGGTGGCTGACGGTGGCCGCCTTCGCGTGGACCCTGCACGCCGCAGCGGGTGCGGGCCTGGTGGTGCTGCTGGGCGCCGGGGCGCTGGTCCTGCTGGCGGCCGTGTGGTGCGTGCGTTCCACCGTCCGGCGGCTCGGACGGGCCTGACGGCGGAGGGCGTGGCCAGCGACCCGGGAGGAGGTTAGGCTTACCTACGATGACTGGCCCCACCGAGCGTCGCGACAGGTCTCCCCGTCGCCAGCGCACCCCGCACCACGCCACCGTCTCCGCCGTCCGGTGGCTGACCCCGCACATGGTCCGGCTGACCCTCGCCGGCGAGGACCTGGACGCGATCGAGCGCCCCGCCGCGACGGACCTGTACCTCAAGCTGGTGGTCGGTCCGCCGCCGGCCCCGGACGCTCGCCCGGTCGTGCGCAGCTACACGGTCCGTGCCGTCCGCGACGGCGAGTGGGACGTCGACTTCGTCGTCCACGGCGACGAAGGCCTCGCGGGGCCCTGGGCCGCGCAGGTCCGCCCCGGTGCGGACGTGACGTTCCTCGGCCCCGGCGGCACCTACGCCCCCGACCTCACCGCCCCCTGGCACCTGTTCGTCGGGGACGACGCGGCGCTGCCCGCCATCGCCGCGTCGATCGAGTCGTTGCCCGCCGGGACGACGGCGCACGCCGTCGTCGAGGTGCCCGGCCCGGCCGACGAGCAGCCGATCGACACGGCGGCGGACCTGCGCCTGACGTGGGTCCACCGCGGCTCCGCCGACCTGGTCGAGACCGTACGGGCCGCGCACGCCGCGGGGGAGCTGCCCGCCGGCGCCCCCCACGCGTTCCTGCACGGCGAGGCGTCGTGCGTCCGGGAGCTGCGCCGGTGGGTCCGTGCCGAGCTGGGCGTGGGCACGGACCGGCTGTCGGCGTCCGGCTACTGGCGCCGCGGGCACGACGACGAGGCGTGGCGCGCCGTCAAGGGCGAGTGGAACGCGGCCGTCGCCCAGGACGACGCCGCCCTCTGACGCCGGCCCGGGCTCACGAGAGCCCGAGGGCGCCCGCCAGCTCGGTCTTGAGCGCGTCGAGACGCTCGTGCGCGGCGACCCGGGCCTTGCCGACCTGGAGCGGGGGCGCGTCGGACGGGACGGGCGAGACCACCTCGAGGTAGCACTTGACCTTGGGTTCCGTACCGGACGGCCGCACGATGACGCGCGTGTCGTCGTCGGCCAGCAGGAGCATCCCGTCCGTGGGCGGCAGGCCGTCGTAGCCGTCCGACAGGTCGGCGACCGTCCGCACCGGTGACCCGCCCAGCGACGTCGGCGGCGCCGAGCGCAGGCGGGCCATCGTGGCCGGGATCTGCGCGAGGTCGTCGAACCGGGCGGACAGCTGGTCGGTCACGCACAGGCCGTGCGCGCGCGCGACGTCGTCGAGCGCGTCGACCAGGGTCCGGCCCTCCGCCTTGAGCCGGGCCGCCAGCGACGCGACCACGACGGCGGCACTGATGCCGTCCTTGTCGCGCACGTGCCCCGGGTCGACGCAGTATCCGAGAGCCTCCTCGTAGCCGAACACGAGGCCCGGTGTGCGCGAGATCCACTTGAAGCCCGTGAGCGTCGTCGCGTGGGCGACGCCGGCCGCTGCCGCGAGGCGTCCCAGCAGCCGGGAGGAGACCACCGAGGAAGCGACCGTGGCGCCGTCGGGAGCCACGCCGCCGGCGCCCTCGGCGACCGCACGCCGCACGGCCTCCGCCCCGAGGAGCGCCCCGACCTCGTCGCCGTGCAGCATGCGCCACCCGCTCGACCGCGCGGTCTCGACCCCCAGGTGCGTGCCCTGGGTGACGTCCAGCACCGCGACGGCGCACCGGTCGGCGTCGGGGTCGTTGGCGATCACCAGGTCCGCACCGGTGTCCACGGCGAGGCCGAGCGCCATGTCGAGCGCGCCGGGCTCCTCCGGGTTGGGGAACGACACCGACGGGAAGTCCGGGTCGGGGTATCCCTGCTCCTCCACAGGGACCACCTGCGAGAACCCGGCGTCCGCGAGGGCGCGGGCGAGCGTGCGGCCGCCGACGCCGTGCAACGACGTCGTGACCACCCGGAGCCGGTCGGCGATCTCCGGGGCCGTCGCCGTGCTCGCGCCGACGCCGCGCACGGAGGCGAGGTAAGCGTCCACCACGTCGTGCCCGAGCACCGTCCAGCCGTCCTGCGCACGCGGGACCTCGTCGGCGGGACCGGCCGCGGCGATCCGCTCGGCGATCAACGCGTCGTGGGGAGGGACGATCTGGGCGCCCTGACCGGCGTCCGTGACGACCCGTCCGCCGAGGTAGACCTTGTAGCCGTTGTCGGCGGCCGGGTTGTGGCTCGCGGTCACCATGACGCCGGCGTCGGCCGCCAGGTGCCGCACCGCGAACGCGAGCACCGGCGTCGGCAGGGGACCGGGCAGCAGCATCACCTCGGCGCCCCCGGCCACCAGCACCGCCGCGGTGTCCCGGGCGAAGGTGGCCGACCGGTGCCGCGCGTCGTACCCGACGACGACCCGCGGCGACGTGCCGTCGGTCACGCCACCCAGCGCGTCGCCCAGGTAGGCCCCCAGGCCCGCGGCCGCGGCGATCACGACCGCGCGGTTCATCCGGTTCGGCCCCGACGCCATCGCCCCGCGCAGCCCGGCGGTGCCGAACTGCAGGGTTCCCGCGAAGCGGTCGCGCAGCTCGGCCAGCGCCGTGGGGTGCCGGGCGCCGTCGTCGGCGGTCGCGTAGCCGACCAGGCGCGTGAGCTCGTCGACGTCGTCGTCGTCCACGTCGTGCCGCATCCAGGCCTCGACCCGGTCCAGCAGCGCGTCCAGGGGTTCGTCCAGGGGGGCGTCCGCCGGCGCGGCCTTCGGCTGTTCGCTCATCACGCCCTCCTCAGAGCGACTTGACGATGTTGGCGAGCAGGGCGCTGATCCGTGGGCCGGCCGCCTGCCCCGCCGCGAGGACCTCCTCGTGCGACAGCGGCTGCGGCGAGATCCCGGCCGCCAGGTTCGTCACGAGGGAGACGCCGAGCACCTCCATGCCGGCGTGCCGCGCCGCGATCGCCTCGAGCGTGGTCGACATGCCGACCAGGTCGGCGCCGAGGATCCCGGCCATCCGGACCTCGGCCGGCGTCTCGTAGTGCGGCCCGGGGAACTGGGCGTACACGCCCTCCGGCAGCTCGGGGTCGACGGAGCGCGCGAGCTCGCGCAGCCGGGGCGAGTACAGGTCGGTGAGGTCGACGAACGTCGCGCCCTCGAGCGGGGAGGTCGCCGTGAGGTTGAGGTGGTCGCGGATCAGCACGGGCTGGCCGGGCCGCCACGCCATGTGCAGGCCGCCGCAGCCGTTGGTGAGCACCACCGACTCGCAGCCGGTCGCTGCCGCGGTGCGTACCCCGTGCACCACGCGTCGCACCCCCCGCCCCTCGTACAGGTGCGTCCGGCCCCCGATGACGAGGGCCTGACGCGTCGAACCGTCGGGACGCTCGACCCGGATCGACCGGGTCGTCGAGGCATGACCGATGACGGCCGCCTTCGCGAACCCGGGGATCTCGTGGGTGGGCAGCTCGGCGACCACGTCGCCCACCAGCTCGGCCGCACCGCCCCAGCCGGAGCCGAGGACGAGCGCGACGTCGTGCCCGGCCACCCCCGTCGCCTCGGCGATGTGGTCGGCGGCGGCGCGCGCGACGTCGAACGGGTCGGTCCTCGGGTCGTCGAGGTCCGGCGTCGTAGCAGGTGTGGTGCTCATGGACCCGAGACTATCCCTGCCCGCGAGGACCTGCCGGTGCTGCCACAATGGCACCGTGCCTGCCGAGAACACCATCCCCGCCGGTCCCAACCGCTCTGTCGTCGTCGTCGGCGGCGGCCCCGGAGGCTACGAGGCCGCCCTGGTGGCGCGTCGTACCGGTGCCGACGTCACCATCGTCGAGCGCTCCGGGCTGGGCGGCGCCGCCGTCCTGACCGACGTCGTCCCCTCCAAGACGCTCATCGCCACGGCCGAGTGGCTGACCATCGCCGAGTCGGCGCCCGAGCTGGGCATCCGCACCGGGGGCACCGTCACGCCGGGCGACGACCCGGACGCCCGACGCTCGCTGGTCGACCTCCAGGCCGTCAACAAGCGTGTGCTGGCGCTCGCCGCCGCGCAGTCCGACGACATCCGCGCCCGCATGGACCGCGAAGGGGTGCGCGTCGTCGACGGCAGCGGTCGCCTGGACGGTCCGAGCCGGGTCGTCGTGTCCCCGTCCGACGGCGGCGCGGAGGTCACGCTCGAGGCGGACATCGTCCTGCTGGCCACCGGGGCGACGCCGCGCACCCTGCCCACGGCGGAGCCGGACGGCGAGCGGATCCTCACCTGGACCCAGCTCTACAACCTGGCCGAGCTGCCGGAGAAGCTCATCGTGGTCGGTTCCGGCGTCACGGGTGCGGAGTTCGCCGGCGCCTACCTCGCGCTCGGTTCCGAGGTCGTGCTGGTCTCCTCGCGCGACCGGGTGCTGCCCGGGGAGGACGAGGACGCCGCCGAGCTGCTCGAGGGTGTCTTCCGCAGCCGCGGGATGACCGTCATGTCGCGGTCACGGGCCGCGTCGGCCGCCCGCACGGACACGGGGGTGACGGTGACGCTCGAGGACGGGCGCGTCGTCGAGGGGTCGCACGTGCTCGTCGCCGTCGGCGGGGTGCCGAACACGGAGGGGCTCGGGCTGGCCGAGGCGGGCATCGACGTCACGCGCTCGGGGCACATCGAGGTGGACAAGGTCTCGCGCACGTCGGTGCGCGGCGTCTACGCCGCCGGCGACTGCACCGGGGTGCTGCCCCTCGCGTCGGTCGCGGCGATGCAGGGCCGGGTCGCCATGGCCCACGCCCTCGGTGACGCGGTCGCGCCCCTGCACCTCGGCAACGTCGCGGCGAACATCTTCACGGCTCCGGAGATCGCCACGGTCGGCTACTCCGAGGAGGCGCTGCGCTCCCAGGGATCGCGCTACGTGACCACCACGCTGCCCCTGGCCCGCAACCCGCGCGCGAAGATGCACGGCGTGCACGACGGGTTCGTCAAGCTGTTCGCGCACCCGGAGGCGGGGATCGTCCTCGGGGGCGTCGTCGTCGGGCCCCGGGCCAGCGAGCTGATCTTCCCCGTGACCCTGGCGGTGTCGCACCGCCTGACCGTGGACGACGTCGCCGAGACCTTCACGATCTACCCGTCGCTGTCCGGGACGATCGGGGAGGCGGCGCGGGTGCTGCACGGCCAGCTCACCCCGCGCTGACCGCAGGCGGCGCCCGCTCTGTGCGGGTGCCGCTCCTTCCGGGCGGACACGCCGAGGGCCCTACCCGCGGTCCTCCAGCAGGCCCACGAGGTGGGGCAGGGCCGCCGCGAAGGCCGGGTGCAGGTCCAGGCCCGCGACCGCGGCGAGCGGCACCCAGCGCACCTCGATGCTCTCCGGGTCGGTCGCGGCCACCTCGGTGCGGGCACCGTCGACCGCCTCGGCGAGCACCGTGGTGTACGACCACACGTCGTGGTCGAGGACGTGCTCCGCGACGACCCGGACCGCCGCGGGGTCGATGCCGGCCTCCTCGGCGGCCTCGCGCAGCGCGCCCTGCGTGGGCGTCTCGCCGGGGGAGACGGCGCCGCCCGGGATGCCCCACGTGCCGCCGTGGTGCGACCACGTCGCCCGGTGCTGCAGGACGACGTCGGTCACCGGCCCCGGCGTGCCGTCCGGCGCGGCCGGGGCGCGGCGGACCAGGAACAGCCCGGCCGCGCCGTGCAGCCCCCAGTGCCGGTGGTCACCGCACGCGACCCAGCCGTCACCGGGGTGGCGGTGGTGCACGGTGCCCGACACGTCGATCAGGCGATCTCGCAGATGGCGGTGCCGGCGGACACCCCGGCGCCCGCGTCGAGGTCGAGGCCCTTGATCGTCCCGTCCCGGTGCGCCGTGATCGGCTGCTCCATCTTCATCGCTTCGAGCACGACCACCAGGTCGCCCTCGGCCACCTCGTCGCCCTCGGCCACCGCGACCTTGACGATGGTGCCCTGCATGGGGGAGGCCAGGGTGGTGCCGGCGGCTCCCGTCCCGGTGCCGCGGGTCGCGCGGCGGACCGGGCGCCGCGTCGGCCGGGCGCCGCCCCCCGCACGGCCCATCCCGAGCCCGGCGGGCAGGACCACCTCGAGGCGGCGGCCGCCGACCTCGACGACGACGCGCTCCGGCGGCTCCTCCGGCCCCTCGGCGGCGTCGGGGACCGGCGGGGCGCTCGGGCCGAGCGCCGCGACCGTCTCGGCGAAGTCGGTCTCGATCCAGCGGGTGTGCACGCCGAACTCGTCGGCGGTGGCGTCCTCGCCGGACGTCGGCACGAAGTCCGGCGAGTCGAGCACGGCCCGGTGGAACGGGACGACGGTGGGGATGCCGGCGACCTCGAGCTCGCGCAGGGCGCGGCGGGCGCGCTCCACCGCCTGGGTGCGGGTGGCCCCGGTGACGACCAGCTTGGCGATCATCGAGTCGAACAGGCCCGAGACCGTGTCGCCCTCGACCACGCCCGTGTCGACGCGGACGCCCGGGCCGGACGGCCACCGCAGCGTGGACACGGTGCCCGGCGCGGGCAGAAACCCGGCGGCGGGGTCCTCGCCGTTGATGCGGAACTCGAGCGAGTGCCCCCGCACGGTCGTGGCGTCGTACCCGAGCGGCTCGCCCGCGGCGATGCGCAGCTGCTCGCGCACGAGGTCGATCCCGGTGACCTCCTCCGTCACGGGGTGCTCGACCTGCAGCCGGGTGTTGACCTCGAGGAAGGACAGGGTGCCGTCCGTCCCCACGAGGAACTCGCACGTGCCGGCACCGACGTACCCGGCCTCCGCGAGGATCGCCTTCGAGGCGCGGTCCAGCTCGGCCTCCTGCTCGGGGCTGAGGAACGGTGCCGGCGCCTCCTCGACCAGCTTCTGGTGGCGGCGCTGCAGCGAGCAGTCGCGGGTCGAGACCACCACGACGTCGCCGTGGGAGTCCGCCAGGCACTGGGTCTCGACGTGCCGCGGCTTGTCGAGGTAGCGCTCCACGAAGCACTCGCCCCGACCGAACGCCGCGACGGCCTCGCGCACCGCGGAGTCGTAGAGCTCGTCGATCTCGTCGTGGGTGCGGGCCACCTTCAGACCCCGACCGCCTCCGCCGTACGCCGCCTTGATGGCGATCGGCAGCCCGTGCTCCGCGGCGAACGCGCGCACCTCCGAGGAGTCCGCGACGGGGTCCTTGGTGCCGGGGACGAGCGGGGCGCCGGCGCGCTGGGCGATGTGCCGCGCGCTCACCTTGTCGCCGAGCGCCTCGATGGCGGCCGGCGGCGGGCCGATCCACACCAGCCCCGCGTCGAGGACCGCCTGGGCGAAGCCGGCGTTCTCCGAGAGGAACCCGTAGCCCGGGTGGACGGCGTCGGCGCCGGACCGGCGGGCGACGTCGAGCAGCTTGTCCACGTCGAGGTAGGTGTCCGCGGCGCGTGCGCCGTCGAGGGCGAACGCCTCGTCCGCGAGCTGGACGTGCAGGGCCTGCCGGTCGGAGTCGGCGTACACCGCGACGGAGGCGATGCCTGCGTCGGCGCAGGCGCGGGCGATGCGGACGGCGATCTCACCGCGGTTGGCGACGAGGACCTTCGTGATGGTGGGCACGGCTCACGGTAACGTGCCGCGGACCCCCCTCCGCCACTTCGTGCACCCCGTCCGGGAAGTCTGTGCCGGGTGCCAACGCGCATCGAGGCCGTTTGTGCGGATCCCACATGGACCGGGGGTCCTCGCCCGCCGTGGCGGGTGGTGCGTTGGCGGTTTCGTCAGGCGACCCTGTCAGGCAGGCTCGCCGGGGAGGTCGTCCTGCGGGGTGCGCAGGTCCCGGAACGGGACGTCGACCTCGGCCAGCAGCGCGCGCAGCAGCGGCAGGCTGACCCCCACCACGCCGTGGGGGTCGCCCTCGATCCGATCGACGTACGGCCCGCCCAGCCCGTCGATCGTGAAGGCTCCGGCGACCTCCAGGGGTTCGCCGGTCGCCACGTAGGCCTCGATCTCGGCGTCGTCGAGGTCGGCGAAGTGCACCGTGGTCGAGGACGTCGCGCCGAGCGTGGCCGTGGTGCCGCCGTCGTCGTCGGTGCGACGGTCCACCACCCAGTGCCCGCTGTGCAGCACGCCCGAACGGCCGCGCATCCGGCGCCAGCGCTCGCGGGCGACGTCGGGGGTGCCGGGCTTGCCGACGACCTCGCCGTCGATCTCGAGCATCGAGTCGCAGCCGAGCACCAGCGCGCCGGCCGTGCGCGTGGCGACCTCCTCGGCCTTGGCCTGCGCGAGGACCAGGACGGCATCGACCGGGCCGAGGTCGTCGAAGCGTTCGCGCGCGGCGGCCAGGACGGCGTCCTCGTCGACCCGGGAGACGACGACCTCCGGCTCGACCCCGGCGGAACGCAGGGTGGCGAGACGGGCGGGGGACTTCGAGGCGAGGACCAGGCGAGGCACGTCAGGGAGCCTAGTCGACAGGGCCCAGGGGCTCCCGAACCGTTTCACCACCTGCCCCCTCTCTGTCGACGTATGTCACGTTCGACCCGCGCGGACCTGGTCCGCGGACGGTGACCCGGCAGTGCCGCCGAGGACCACCACGGAGGAGCACCATGCAACGACCGAACCCGACCCGAGGCCGACGGGCGCTGCTGTCGTCGGCCGCTGCCGCGCTGCTCGCCCTCGGCGGGCTGTCCGCACCCGTGGCGGCGTCAGCGCCCAGCGCATCAGTACCGGCCGGTGTCATCACCCAGGCCACCACGGACGGCTGCGGTCAGCCTGCGGGCCTGTCCACCGGCAACCACACCATCACCAGCGGCGGGCAGGCCCGGTCGTTCCGCCTCGACGTGCCGGGCGGGTACGACCCGAACCAGCCGTACCGCCTCGTGGTGGGACTGCACTGGTGGCACGGCACCTCGGCGGACGTGGAGAACCAGGGCTACTACGGCCTCGAGCCGCTGTCGGGCGACAGCACCGTGTTCGTCGCGCCGCAGGGCATCGACAACGCGTGGCCCAACTCGGGCGGCCAGGACGTCGCGTTCATCGACGACGTGCTGAGCGCCGTCGAGTCGGCGCTGTGCATCGACACCTCTCAGCGGTTCGCCACCGGCTTCAGCTACGGCGGGGGCATGAGCAACGCGCTGGCGTGCGCGCGCGCCGACGAGTTCCGCGCCGTGGCGGTGCTGAACGGCGCCCGGCTGTCCGGCTGCGACGGCGGGTCCGAGCCGATCGCCTACCTGGGCTCGCACGGAGTCGTCGACGACGTGCTCGACATCTCCCAGGGCCGGCAGCTGCGGGACCGCGTCCTGCAGACCAACGGGTGCCAGGCGCAGAACGCGCCCGAGCCGGCTCCTGGCAGTGGTACCCACCTCAAGACGACCTACTCGTGCGAGGACGGCTACCCGGTGGTGTGGATCGCCTCGGACAGCGGGCACGTGTGGGACCCGCGCGACCAGGGGCAGAACCAGTCCTGGGTACCGGCCGAGATCTGGGAGTTCTTCACCGCCCTGGCGTCCGACACGCCGGACCCGGACCCCACGCCGGACCCGGATCCCACGGACCCGGCGCCGGGCGAGGACTGCACGGCGACCTACAGCACCGTGAACTCGTGGTCGGGCGGCTTCCAGGGTGAGGTCGCGGTCCGAGCCGACTCGCCGACGTCGTCCTGGACCGTCACCTGGGATCAGACCGGCGGGAGCGTCGACCAGGTGTGGAACGGTGAGGTCACCACGCAGGGTGGGACCGTCGTCGTCCGCAGCTCGTCCTGGAACGGCCAGCTTCCGGCCGGCGGCACGGCGACGTTCGGATTCCTCGCCAGCGGTCAGCCGACGACGCCGGACATGACCTGCTCGAGCACCTGACCGGCGGGGGGCCGGGTTCAGTAGCCCATGTACCGGCCGGGGCGGTGGTTCAGGGCCAGCACGAGGTTGAGCAGCGCGGCGCCGACCGCCGAGACCAGCACGGTGAGCGGCGCGACGACGACCAGGGCGAGCAGCACCACGGCCGTGTCCAGCGCCATCTGGACGTAGCCGGCACGCCAGCCGAGCCGTTCCTGGGCCAGGAGCGCGACGATGTTGAACCCGCCGATGCTCGAGCGGTGCCGGAACACGATGAGCAGCCCGACGCCGGCCAGCACGTTGCCGCCGAGCACGCCGTACAGGGTCGGGACGTCGACCACCCCGAACATCGCGGACTGCAGGACGCTGAACGACGAGACCAGGGCGATCGAGAGGCCGGTGCGCAGGGTGAAGTCCCATCCCTTCTTCCAGATCGCCAGGAGGAAGAACGGTGCGTTGACCAGGGCGAAGAGCCACCCGAACGGGATCTCGACGGCGTAGCTGATGAGTAGCGCGAGGCCAGCGGTGCCACCGGTGACTGCCTGCACGGACTGCAGCAGGTACAGGCCCAGCGACACCACGAACGTCCCGGTGAGCAGGCCGAGGGCGTCCTCCAGGAGGCTGTGCCTGACATTCTCCGGCTTGAGGTCGGACTGGCGGGGTGCGCTGCTCATGGGGTCCCTCCGGGGTCGGGGCGGGTGACGCCGTCGGCCGGGGGTGGTGGCGCGACGGCGAGCCCATGGTCACACGCCGAGCGTCACGAGAGCAGCGCGGCGGCGACGAGCAGGACGACGGGAGAGGCGAGCGTCGTCATGAGGATCGTGTCCCTCGCCAGCACCTCGCCGCGGCGGAACCGCGCCGCGTAGTTGTAGATGTTCTGCGCCGTGGGGAGCGCGGCGAGGGTCACCGCGGAGACGACCGCGGCGTCGTCGAGCCCGAACCCGTAGCGGGCGACGACGAACGCGACGGCCGGCATGAGGACCGCCTTGAGCACGGCGGCCACCACGACGGGACCGCGCCCCTCCGCACCCCGCAGCGGTCGCGAGCCGCGCAGCGACATGCCGAAGGCGAGCAGGATCATCGGGATCGCGGCGCCACCGAGGATCTCCAGCGGAGCGAGGACGACGTCGGGGACCGTCACCCCGGTCAGGGACACCGCCGCGCCGGCCAGCGCGCCCAGGATGATCGGGTTGCGCACCGGCTGGCTGAGGACGAACCCGACGGAGACGCGGCGCGCAGACGTGGTCGAGTCGAGCAGGAGCAGCACCAGCGGGGAGACGACGAGCAGCTGCATCCCGATCACCGGGACCACGGCCGTGGCGTCGTCGAGCACGTAGACCGCCACGGGCAGGCCGATGTTGCCGGCGTTGACGTAGCCGGCGCCGAGGGATCCGATCGTGGCCTCCGGCGCGCGCAGCCGGAACCACAGCAGGTTCACGACGACGAAGCACGCGGCGGTGCTCGCCGCGGCGACCGCCTGCACCAGCAGCGGGGCGACGAGCAGCTCGCCGAGGTCGGCGTCCGCCACGACGGTGAACAGCAGCGCCGGGCTGGCGACGAAGAAGCCGACGCGGTTGAGCACCTCCCGGGCGTCCGGGCCACCGACGCGCAGCCGCGCCGCGAGGTACCCGGCGGCGATGACGACGCCGATGATGGCGAAGCCGGTGAGGATCCCCTGCACGTCAGCCCGGCGCCGCGTCAGCTCAGGGCGTCGCGCAGCACGTCGAGACCGACCGATCCCAGGCCGAGCGCACGGGCGTGGAACGCCCGCAGGTCGAAGTCCTCGCCGCGGGCGGTGGCGGCCTCGCGGGCGTCGTCCCGCGCCTGCTCCCACAGGCGTTGGCCGACCTTGTACGACGGCGCCTGGCCGGGCCAGCCGAGGTAGCGGTCCAGCTCGAACCGCAGGAAGGACTCCTCCACGTTGGCGTTGGCCCGCAGGAAGTCCCAGGCCTTGTCGGCGTCCCAGGTGCCGCCGCCCCACTGCTCGGGGCACTCCTTGCGCAGGTGCACGCCGAGGTCGAGCACCACGCGGGCGGCACGCAGCCGCTGCGCGTCGAGCATGCCGAACCGGTCGCCGGGGTCGTCGAGGTGGCCGAGGTCCGCCATCAGCCGCTCCGCGTAGAGTGCCCAGCCCTCGCCGTGCCCGGAGACCCAGCAGGCCAGCCGACGCCAGGAGTTGAGGGTGTCGCGGGCGGCGACGGCGGCCGCGCACTGCAGGTGGTGCCCCGGGACGCCCTCGTGGTAGACGGTGGTGGTCTCGCGCCAGGTCGTGAACTCCGTGACGCCCGCCGGGACGGACCACCACATCCGGCCCGGTCGCGAGAAGTCGTCGCTCGGCGGCGTGTAGTAGATCCCGCCGGTCTGCGACGGGGCGATGAGGCACTCGATGGTCCGCACGGGCCCGTCGATGTCGAAGTGCGTGCCGGCGAGGTCCTCGACGGCGCGGTCGGCCGTCTGCTGCATCCATGAGCGCAGCGCGTCGGTGCCGTGGAGCGTGCGGGCCGGGTCGGCGTCGAGCGCCGCGACGGCGTCCGCGACCGTCGCGTCCGGACCGGCGATCTCCCGGGCGACCGCCTCCTGCTCGGCGACGATCCGTGCGAGCTCGGCCAGGCCCCACGCGTAGGTCTCGTCGAGGTCGACGGCCGCGCCCAGGAACTCCCGCGAGTAGCGCGCGTACGCCTCGCGACCGCAGGCGTCGTCCTGCGGTGCCAGGGGCGCGAGCTCGCGCTCGAGGAAGTCGGCGAGCTCGGCATAGGCGCGACGGGCCGCCGCGGCACCGCGTTCCAGCTCCGCACGGACCAGGGAGCACGCGGAGGAGCCGTCGAGCACGCGGTCGACCTGCTCGCCCGTGACGAGGGCCGCGAACGCCGAGCCGTCGCCGGCCAGGTCCCGGGACTGCTCGACGACGGCGCGCACCTGGCGGATCGCGGCCACGCGCCCGCGCTCGGCGCTCCACGTCAGGGACTCGCGGTAGCCGTCGAGGGCCTGCGGGACGCTGTTCAGCCGGGCCGCGACGTTCTCCCACGCCTCGACCGTGTCCGTGGGCATCACGTCGAACAGGTCGCGGAGCTGCTGCACCGGGGACTCGATGTTGTTGAGCGCGCACTGCGGGTCGCCCGCGTCGTGCTGCTCGACGGCGAGGCCGACGCGCTCGCGCATCGCGGCCAGGGTGACCCGGTCGACCTCGTCGGCGGGGGCCTCGCCGGCGCCCTCCAGCTCGTCGAGGCGGCGCAGGAGCGCGCGGTCGAGCTCGGCGCGCGCCTCGTGCCCGGCGGGGGAGAGGTCCGGCAGCTCGTGGTCGTGGCCGGGCAGGCCCATCATCGTCGCGTCGATCGGCTGGAGGGCCGCGGCGTCGCGGACGTACGCGTCGGCGACGTCGTCGAGCGGGGTGCTGGAGCGGCCGGCGGCCATGTCGTGGGTCACGCGCCCGAGGTTAACGCGTCATCACGCACGAGCGTCTCTGTTCGTCAGGAATCGAGGCTCGATTCCTGACGAACAGAGACGCTCGCGGTTGAGGTGTGGGTCAGGCCGGCGGGGGTGTGCGGTCGTCGTACCGCTCGACCCGGTGGCTCGTGTGCGAGCGCTGCCTGTTGTAGACCAGACCCAGGATCAGTGCCAGCACACCCGCTGCGATGCAGATGTAGCCGACGATGTTGAGGTTGACGACCTCCCACGTGTCCGGTGCGATCGCGAAGGCGAGGATCGCGCCCACCACGATGAGGAAGATGCCGCTTCCGATACCCATCAGCGTGCCTCCCGTCCCGGGCGCGCGTGCGCCCGTCCCCTCGATCATCACCAGAAGGGCCTGATCACGCACGTGCGGAGGGCGACGCCGTCGGGTCGCGTCGCGGGGACTCACGCACGAGCCCCGGATGCCAGATCCCCGCTACGTCGGTCGCTGCGAGCGGCGGACGTCGTCCGCCCAGCCGCGGTGGTAGCGGACGACGACGGTGTCCGAGCCGGGCGCCCACCACACGGCGACCGGGTCGCCGGGGCGCGGACCGGGCTCGTCACCGTCCGCGACCAGCAACGACCAGGTGTCCTCCGCGGTCTCGGCGTCCCGCGGGTAGGTGAGCAGCCCGCGCAGCATCGTGCCGCCCTTGAGCTCGCGCTCCGAGACGGTGACCGACCCGGTCACGGACCGGGCGTCGGTCCGCAGCGCCGCGGCGGCCTTCGTCGCGGCGGCGAGGCGCTGGTCGTCGCGGTACCGCACCAGCGTCGCGACCGCCGTCACGGCCAGTCCGGCCATCAGCGCCAGCATCAGCCACATCTCCAGCTCGCCGGACGGGTCCTCCACGAGCCGCTGGGCCGCGTACACCCCGGCCGTCACCAGCACCGCCGGCAGCCACAGCCACCGGCGCAACCAGCCGGGGCGGTCCGGCGCCGGCACGTCGCCGAGCGGCGCCTCGACGTCGGCCGCGGTGGGGACCTGCCGCCAGACGACGCTCACGAGCGCAGGCTCCAGCGCCATGCGTCGGCGTTGTGCCGTCCCGCGCGGCCGCCGAAGCTCCGGGCGGTGGCCGCGCCGTTGCCGCGCAGCGACCGGGCGCGGTTCGTCCACTCCTCGACCGGGGCGACGTCGGCCGGCTCGTCGCCCGAGGCCGACACGGCGGCGAGGCCGGCCACCAGGGCGGCCACCTCCACGTCGTCGGGCTCGCCGCGCACCACGCGGAACTGTGCGCTCACAGGTCGTCCTCCTCGTCGTCAGGGTCGTCCCCGAAGCCTGGTGCCATGCCACGGGACGCCGCCCACTCCAGCACCTGGTAGCCGCCGTCCACGAGCCGTGCGGCGGCCTGCTCACCCGCCTCGTCGAGCTCCTCGATGACGCCGTCGAGCGTCATCGACGCCCCGGCCGGCGGGTCCGCCACGACGAAGCCCAGGTAGAAGACCTCGGCCGGGACGGTGCCCTCGGGCAGGTCGGCGTCGTCGTCGGTGTGCTCCGCCTGCGGTCCCGGCCCCCACACGGACGTGGTGAGGTCCGGGTGCATCCCCAGTGCGTCGTGCAGCCGGTCGAACACGGTGGCGTTGAGCGTGCCGACGCGGTTCTCCAGCGCGAGGATGCGCGGGTCGTCGTCCGCCTCCGAGGCGCCGAACTCCGCCCGCACCCCGACCGCCACGTCGACGTACTCGTGCAGGGCGGCCGTCAGCGCGTCGACGGCGCGGTGCATCGGCTCCGGGTCCACGTCACCCAGCGGTGCCGGGCCGTGGGTGGCGTCCTCGTGGCTCATCGGTCGATCTTCTCAGACGTTCACAGCGGGATGTTGCCGTGCTTCTTCGGAGGCAGGCTGGCGCGCTTGGTGCGCAGCGCCCGCAGCGCCCGCACCACCTGGACGCGGGTCTCCGAGGGCCGGATCACCGCGTCGACGTACCCGCGCTGGGCGGCGTCCCACGGGTTCACGATCGCCTCGGTGTACTCGCCGGTCAGCCGGGCGCGCTCCGCCTCGACGTCCTGCCCACCGTCGGCCGCCGCCTTCAGCGCCCGCCGGTGCAGGATGTTCACCGCGCCGGACGCGCCCATGACCGCCACCTGCGCCGTCGGCCACGCGAGGTTGACGTCCGCGCCCAGCTGCTTGGAGCCCATGACGATGTACGCCCCGCCGTAGGCCTTGCGGGTGATGACGGTGACCAGCGGGACGGTCGCCTCGGCGTAGGCGTAGATGAGCTTGGCGCCGCGGCGGATGATGCCGTCGTGCTCCTGGCCGACGCCGGGCAGGAACCCGGGCACGTCCACGAAGGTCAGCACGGGGATGTTGAACGCGTCGCAGGTCCGGACGAACCGGGCCGCCTTCTCCGAGGCGTTGATGTCCAGGGTGCCGGCCATCGACTGGGGCTGGTTGGCGACGATGCCGACGCTCTGCCCCTCCACGTGCCCGAACCCGACGAGCACGTTCGGTGCGAACAGCGGCTGCACCTCGAGGAACGAGTCCGGGTCGAGCACCGTCGCGATGACGGCGCGCATGTCGTACGGCTGGTTGTCGCCGTCGGGGACGATCTCGTCGAGGGCCTCGTCGTCGGCCGTGACCTCGAGCTCCGGCTGGTCCTCGGGCGGGAAGGCGGGTGCGTCCGACAGGTTGTTCTGCGGCAGGTAGCCGACCAGGTGGCGCACGTAGTCGATCGCGTCGTCCTCGTCCTCGCCGAGGTAGTGCGCGACGCCCGAGGTCGCGTTGTGGGTGCGGCCGCCGCCGAGGGTCTCGAAGTCGACGTCCTCGCCGGTGACGGTCTTGATGACGTCCGGGCCGGTGATGAACATGTTGGACGTCTTGTCGGCCATGACGATGAAGTCGGTCAGCGCGGGGGAGTACACGGCGCCGCCGGCGCTGGGGCCGAGGATGAGGGAGATCTGGGGGATGACGCCCGACGCGGCCACGTTGCGCCGGAACATCTCGGCGAACTGGGTGAGCGCGGCGACGCCCTCCTGGATACGTGCGCCCCCGCCGTCGGAGATGCCGATGATCGGGACGCCGGTACGCAGCGCGAGGTCCTGGACCTTGGCGATCTTCTCGCCGTGCACCTCCCCGAGCGACCCGCCGAACACGGTGAAGTCCTGGGAGAACACGCACACCTGACGACCGTCGATCGTGCCGTGCCCGACGACGACGCCGTCGCCCGGCAGGAGCTTGGCGTCCATGCCGAAGTTGCGGCTGCGGTGGGTCGCCAGCGCGTCGAGCTCGGTAAAGCTGCCCTCGTCGAGGAGGGCGTCGATGCGCTCGCGGGCGGTCTTCTTGCCGCGCGCGTGCTGCTTGGTCCGGGCGGTCTCCTCGGGCTCCGCGACGGCGGCGGCGCGACGGCGTTCGAGCTCGGCGAGCTTGGCGGCAGTGGTGTTCACCCCAGCGACCCTAGATGGTGGGAAGCGACGAATCGATGCGCGACAGGCCGTGAGCACCCGTGGTTCTTTGTGGGGACCGTACAACGCGAGGCTCGGCGCTCCCGTCGGACCGTCGTCGGGGCCCCGTCGGTGGTTCCATGGTCCGATGGACCGTCAACCGCTCGACGTCGAGGCGCTGCGTCGCTCCCTGTGCCACACCGACGGGCCGCTCGCCCGCCTGGACGTGGTCACCACCACCGAGTCGACCAGCTCGGAGCTGGCCGCCCGCGTGCGCTCCGGCGACGTCCGGGGGCCGGCGGCGCTCGTGGCCGAGCACCAGACCGCGGGCCGGGGTCGCGCGGGTCGCTCCTGGCAGACGCCGCCGCGCGCCGCGCTGACCGTCTCCTTCGCGCTGCGCCCCGAGGTGCCGTCCGCCGCGCTCGGCTGGATTCCCCTCGTGACCGGCCTGGCGGTGGTGCGCACCCTCGCCGTCCTGGGCTGCGGTGCCCGGCTCAAGTGGCCGAACGACGTGCTCCTCCCGGCGGCGACGCCGGTCGAGGGGCTGGGCAGCCATCGCAAGGTCGGCGGCGTCCTCGCCGAGGTGGTGCCCGACGTCGGCGCACCGGCGGCCCGGACGCCCGCCGTCGTCGTGGGCGCCGGGATCAACGTCTCGCAGACGGCGGACGAGCTGCCCGTGCCGACGGCGACGTCTCTCGCCCTGGCGGGCGCCGCCGCCGACCGGGAGGCGCTGCTGGTCGGCCTCGCACGAGAGCTGGCGGACGTCGTCGGCCGGCTCGAGGCGGCGGCCGGGGACGCCGTCGCCGCCGGGCTCGCCGCCGAGTACGCCGCGGTCTCCGCGACGCTGGGCGCCCGGGTGCGGGCCGAGCTCGCGGGCGGCGACGACGTCGTCGTGGGGCGGGCGGACCGGGTCGCCGACGACGGTGCGCTCGTCCTGGCCACCGCCGGCGGCGAGCGGGTGGTCACCGCGGGCGACGTGCACCACTTGCGGGCGCTCCCGTAGCGCGGACACCCAGGTGCCGCCCAGGTGCCGCTGGCTACAGTGGCCCCGTGACCAGCGACACCCCCCACGACCACGACGTCCCGGCGTCCGACGACACGGCCGGCCGGGTCGACGAGGCGATCCTCGGCGGCCCCCGCACCTACACCCTCGACGACCTCGTCGCGGGGACCGGGTTGTCGCGAGGCTTCGTGGAGTCCTACTGGCGGTGGCTGGGGCTGCCCATCACCCGCGACGACGAGGCGCGCTTCACCGCCGCGGACCTGGAGTCGTTGCGGGAGATCGGTGCGCTGATCGACGAGGGCCAGCTGGACGAGCAGGCCCAGATGACGCTCGTCCGTTCTCTCGGGCACACGGCCGACCGGCTCGCGCTGTGGCAGGTGGAGGCGTTCGTCGAGCACCTCGGGCGCCGGTTCGAGCTGGACGACGTCAGCGCCCGCCTCGCGGCGCTCGAGCGCATCCCGGGGTTCGCCGACATCCTCGCGCGCCAGCTCGAGCACGCGTGGCGCCGCCAGCTCGCGGCCCTCATGGGGCGGTTCGCCACCGAGTTCGGCGGGGTGCAGGGGGCGCGCCCGGTACCGGACGAGCTCCCGCTGCGGCGCGCGGTCGGGTTCGCCGACATCGTGTCGTTCACGAAGCGGACCGCCGGGCTCGGGTCGCAGGAGCTGTCCGAGTTCGTCCAGCAGTTCGAGGCACGCGCTCGTGACGTCATCACCGAGGCGGGCGGCCGGGTCGTCAAGACGATCGGTGACGCGGTGCTCTTCGTCGCCGACGACGTCGCGACGGGTGCGGAGTGCGCCCTCGGTCTCGCCGCGCCGCACGCCACCGCGCAGGAGATCCCGGTGCGCGTGGGCTTCGTGTGGGGGCGGGTGCTGTCCCGGTTCGGCGACGTGTTCGGCCCCGACGTGAACCTCGCCTCGCGGATTACCGAGCTGGCCGAGCCGGCCAGCGTCCTGGTGGACCCGCCCACGGCGGCGCTGCTGGCGTCGTCGTCGCGGTACGCGCTGACGGCACAGGCGCCGCAGGAGGTGCAGGGGCTGGGCGAGATCACGCCTGTGCGCCTGCACCGCGCCTACACGGCGTCCTGACGTGGCGGCGGGACGTCCGTCCGTCCCGACCGCGGGCCTCTCCCACCCCGCAGGCCCTTCAGCGGTCCCAGTGCCCCCGGCAGCAGCCGGAGCTGTGCGCGCCGCTCGGCGGCGAAGGTGCGCCGGTCGCCCGCCGACCACCGACGGTCGAACAGCTGCTTCGCCGCCGCGAGCGCCTCGGGACGCCGCTCGGCGAGCCGGGCCGCGAGGTGGTGCGCGTCGTCGTACGGGGTGTCCGACGCCGTGCCGGCCAGTCCCAGCGCGACCGCGTCGCTGCCGCTGACCTCGTCGGCGGTGAGGTGAGCCGCTTGGCGGTCTCGATCCCGACGAGCTGGGAGAGCGACCGGACCCCGGTCATGTCCGGAACGAGACCGCGGGCGGTCTCCATGACGCACCAGCGCGCGTCGGTCGCGGTGACGCGCAGGTCCGCGGCGAGCGCGAGCTGCAGTCCCGCCCCGAGCACGGCACCGTGCGTCGCCGCGACGACGGGCACGGGCAGGCGACGCCAGGCCCAGCAGGCCTCCTGCAGCGGGTTGGTGCCGCGCCACGTCGGCACGAACGCGCGGGCGGTCCCGCGCGGGTCCCGGGCGGCGGAGCCGAGGTCCATCCCGGCGCAGAACGCCCGCCCGGTGCCGGAGAGGACGACGGCGCGCACCGCCGGGTCGCGACGCAGCCGGTGAGCGGTGGCCCCCAGGTCGTGCACCATGGCCAACGACAGGGCGTTGAGCTTGTCCGGGCGGTCGAGGCGGACGTCGGCGACGCCGTCGGACACGGCGCAGGTCACGTGGCTCATGGCGGTCACCCTAGGGCCTGGCGGCCTCGGCACCTGAGCAGAGCTCAGCCGTCGCCGACGACGTCGGGGTCGAGCGGTTCGGGGTCCGGCTCGATGAGTCCGGGGTCGTCGTGGCGGACGTTGCCGACGCGTGAGCGGACCGGCCGGACCGCCATCGGTGTGCCGGTCGTGTCCAGGAGGCCGTACGCCTCCTCGGCGCCGACGGCCGGGTCGAGCCAGGCGTCCCAGGCGGAGCGGGGGAGGACCGCGGGGGTGCGGTCGTGGATGCGTCCGAGCTCCCCGACGGCGGCCCGCGTCACGATCGTGGCCGAGACCAGCCACCGGTCCGGGTCGTCGCCGGCGCGGCTGCGGTCCCTCCAGAACTCGTAGAGACCCGCGAAGGCCGCGACGCCGTCGTCGGCCGGGTGGATCCAGTACGCCTGCTTCGGGACCTTCTTGGTGGTGGTCGGCAGGTCGAGCCTGCGCCACTCGTAGTAGCCGTCGGCGGGCACCAGGCAGCGCCGCACGGCCAGCGGGCGGGCGAACGCGGGCTTGTCGAGGAGGGTCTCGCTGCGCGCGTTGATCATCCGCGGCCCGACGCCGGGGTCCTTGGCCCAGGACGGGACGAGGCCCCACCGGGCGGCCTGCATCGAGCGGGTGATCTCCCCGGCCGTGGTCCGGCCGTCGGCGAGGCGCTCGCGGCGCGGCTTCTCGACGACGATGCGGACGTCGTCGGTCGGAGCGACGTTCCAGCGGGGGCCGAGTACGCGCGCGTCCTCGGCGACCTCGGCGATCGCGAGGTCGTCGGCCAGTGACTGGGCGTCCGTGAACGACGCGTACCTGCCGCACATGGAACCCATGGTCGCGCACGCCACCGACAGGGCGGGTGAGAGGCGTCACGGGCGAACGCGTCGCGACCGTCGTATCGTTTCGATAACATGGCGGTCATGCCCGAGAACCCCGCCCCGCCGCAGCGTGCCCGCTCGTCCTTCCGGTGGGTCGTCATGCTCGGGTCCCTCGCGGCGATCCCGGCGTTCACGGTCGACATGTACCTGCCGTCGTTGCCGGAGGTCGCCGCCGACCTCGGCTCCGGCCCATCGTTCGCGGCGCTGTCGGTCTCGATCATGCTCGTCGGCGGCGCGGCCGGACAGCTCGTCATCGGGCCGCTGTCCGACAGGTACGGCCGTCGTGCGCCGCTCCTGGTCGGGCTGGCCATGCACGTGGTCACCTCGCTGCTGTGCGCTGTCGCCCCGAACATGCTCGCGCTGGTCGGGCTGCGGCTGCTCCAGGGATTCTTCAACGCCGCCTGCGGTGTCGCGGCGATGGCGATCGTGCGGGACCGGTTCGTCGGCTCCGAGGCGGCTCGCATCCTGTCGCGCCTCATGCTGATCATCGGGATCGCGCCGCTGCTGGCACCGACGTTCGGCTCGGCGGTCGCCGAGCTCGCCTCGTGGCGCTGGGTCTTCGGCTTCCTGGCGATCCTCGGCGTGACCATGGGCGTGATCGTGTGGCGGTTCCTGCCGGAGACCCACCCCGTCGAGCGCCGGTCCACCGGCGGGGCGCGCTCCGTCGTCGGCGGGTACCGGCACCTTCTGCGCGACCGGCACTTCATGGCGCTCGCGCTGCTGCCGGGACTCGGCATGGCCGTGCTCATGAGCTACGTCGTCACCTCGCCCTTCGTGTTCCAGGAGGTCTACGGGCTCAGCCACGGCCAGTTCTCGCTGCTGTTCGCGCTCAACGGCGTCGGGCTCGTCGCCTCGGCCCAGATCAACGCGTCGCTGGTGCGCCGGGTCGCCCCGATCCGCATCCTGCGCACCGCGCTGGTCCTGCAGGGCGGGTGCGCCCTGATCCTGCTCGTCGTGGCCATCACAGGCGCTGGCGGGCTCATCGGGCTCCTCGCCGCGCTGTGGATGGTGCTCGCGTTCACCGGCCTGATCCCCGCCAACGCCTCCGCCATCGCCCTGTCCCGCCACGGCGAGCGCGCCGGGACCGCGGCCGCCGTGATCGGTGCCGTGCAGTCCGGCGTCGCCGGGCTCGTCTCGCCGCTCGCCGGAGCGCTCGGTGGCGGTACCGTCGCGATGACGTCGGTCATGATGGGCGCCTGGATCTGCGCCATGGCCGTACTCGCGTTCGCCACGCCGGCGTTCCGGCGCGGCGGCTGGGTGCAGCTCGCCTGAGCCGACCGCGCCGCCACGGCGCCTCGTCAGGACGTTCCCTCGTGGTGAAGGTGCCGTGAAAGGGACGTTGTCCGGACTCGCCGGGTAGGCCTGAAACGGACGCCCGACCTAAGGTGTCGGTATGGAGAGTGTCAGTCCCCGGCACGCGGGACCTCATGCCGGGCACAGGGTCCTGCGGTGGACCGCCCTCGGGCTCACCGGGATCCTGGCACTCGGCACCGCTGGTGGGGTGGCGGCCTACATCGACCTGCGCAACCAGATCGAGGTGTCCGACGTCGACGCCCTCCTCGGGCGTGACGGTGACCCCGAACCCGTGGCCGAGCCCGAGGAACCGGAGGATCCCAGCGACCCGTTCGCCGGGGACTCGCTGAACCTCCTGGTCATGGGGACCGACTTCCGCGACGCCGCGAACGAGGAGCTCGCCGGCAAGGGCGACGAGTTCAACTCCGACACCACGCTGGTGGTGCACGTCAGCGGTGACCGCAGCCGGATCGAGGCGGTGTCGATCCCGCGCGACTCGCTCGTCGACATCCCCGCCTGTCCCCGGCCGGACGGCAGCACCACCTCGCCCCAGTACGGGGCCATGTTCAACACGGCCTTCGCGCTCGGCGGCGGTCCCGAGAAGGACATCACCGGCGCCGCGGCGTGCACGATCCTCACGGTCGAGGCGCTGACGGGGCTGACGATCGACGACCACGTGGTCGTCAAGATGAACGGTGTGGTGGACATCGTCGACGCCATCGGTGGCGTCCCCATGTGCCTGCCCGAGCCGGTGGTCGGCGACAAGCGCTACAGCGACCTCGAGCTCGGTGCGGGACGCCAGGTGCTCGACGGCGAGACCGCGATCCAGTTCCTGCGGGTGCGCAAGGGCGAGGGCATGGGGCTCGAGCTCGGCAGCGACCTCATGCGCATCGAGCGGCAGCAGGCCTTCATCGACTCCATGCTGCGCGAGGTCCTCGACCAGAACGTCATCACCGACACCCCGGCCCTGTACCGGATGGTCCAGGCGTCGCTGCGTGCGATGTCGACCAGCCCGGACCTGGCCAGCCCCCGCGCGCTCGCGGGCCTCGCGTGGAGCGTGCGGGACGTCGACCCCTCGGGCATCTCGTTCCGGTCGGTGCCCGTCGTCGAGGCCGTCAACGACGCCAACCGGGTCGTGTGGACCGCCGAGGCGGACGAGATCTGGGAGCGGCTCGCCGCCGACGACCCCCTGGTCGACGAGCCCGAGCCGAGCGCGTCGCCGACCGCCTCCGACGACGGTGACGGGGACGACGAGAAGAACGGCGACGACGAGAAGGACGAGGAGGGCGACGACCCCTCGCCGTCGCCGAGCCCGTCGCTGCGGCCGGGGGTCTGCGCCTGATCAGCTCGGCTGGGGCAGGGTGCGTCGCGCCTGCTCGCGCAGCGCGTCGGTGACCCGGGCGAGCACCGTGGAGCGCAGCCGCCACTGCTGGAGGAAGAGCGGGACGTCGACGGAGTCCTCGCTGAGCCAGACGACGTCGTCGGCCGGCTCCAGGACGTCGAACCGGGTGCCGGCCCGGGGCAGCGGACCCCACATGCCCCAGCCCATCCCGGCACGGACGGCCGCGAGGAACGCGACGGTGGACGGCACGTGGTGCCGGGGCGGCGAGGGGACGGCGGTGCCGAGGTCGCGGGCCACCGTGCGCAGCCAGCGGTCCTGCAGGTCGTCGGTGCGGTCGAAGACGACCACGGGAGCGGCGTCGAGCGCCGCGGGGGTGGCGCCGCCGGGGAACCAGCGGTCCACGAAGGAGCGCGTCGCCGCGGGACGGTAGCGCGTGAGTCCGAGCGGGACGGACGTGCACCCCTGCACGGGCTCCCGGTGGGAGGTGACGGCGGCCATGACGGCGCCGGCCGGCAGCAGGTCGACCGTGCGGTCCTGGTCGGCGACGTGCACGTCGAGGCAGACGCCGTCCACCGCGGCCAGGGCCGGCATCAGCCAGGTGGCCAGCGAGTCGGCGTTGACCGCGACCGGGACCGTCACGGGGCGTCCGGTGGTCCCGGCGGCGTCGGGCGTGCCGGCGGGTCCGAGCTCGGCCGCGGCCTCGGCGCCGAGCAGCTCGACCTGGCGGGCGAGCCGCAGCAGCGTGCGACCCGGTGCGGTAGGTGTCGCCGGACGGGTGCGCTGCACCAGCACGGTGCCCGCGGTGTTCTCGAGGGCCCGGATCCGCTGGCTGACCGCCGACGGCGTGATGTGCAGCGCGCGGGCCGCGCCCTCGAAGGACCCCTCGGTGACGACGGCGGCGAGGGCGGCGAGCTGTCCGGAGTCCCAGATCATAGATGAAGTATGCCTTCATCAGGCGCAGTAACATTCGCTGTACTTCACCGGGAGGCCTGTCTAGCGTCGTGGGGTGCTCATCTTCCTCGCCGGCCTCGGGTTCGGGCTGTCCCTCATCGTCGCCATCGGCGCCCAGAACGCCTTCGTGCTGCGCCAGGGCGTGCGCCGCGAGCACGTCGGCGTCGTCGTCGCCGTGTGCGCCGCCTCCGACGCGATCCTGTACGCCGCCGGGGGAGCAGGGCTCGGAACGCTCCTCGAGCGCGCACCCGCCGTCGTCGACGTCGCACGCTGGGCGGGCGCCGCCGTCGTCCTCGGGTACGGCATCCTGTCGGCACGGCGCGCCTGGCGCGGCGGGGAGGAGCTCGAGGCCGCCGACGACGGCGCCGTGCCCGACGCGGGCCGCCGGCTGCGGCCCGTGCTGCTCACGGCCCTGGCGCTCACGTGGCTCAACCCGCACGTCTACCTCGACACCGTGATCCTCGGCGGCTCGGTGGCCGCGACGTACGGGGCCGACCGCGGCTGGTTCACCGCCGGGGCGATGGTGTCCAGCGTGCTGTGGTTCGTCGGTCTCGGCTACGGCGCGCGGTACCTCGCCCCGATGCTGCGGCGCCCCGGCGCGTGGCGGGTCGTCGACGGCGTGATCGCGCTGGTCATGCTGGCGGTGGCGGTCTCGCTGGTCGCCGCGAGGTAGCGCTCGACGGCGCGAGGTAGCGCAGCGCAGCGCGAGGTAGCGCTCGACGGTGCGAGGTAGCGTCAGCGGCGCAGCCTGGCCAGGCGGCCGACGGCGTCGCGCAGCACCTCCGGGCGCTTGACGAACGTGAACCGCACGCGCGAGCGCCACGCCTCGGCCGCCGTCGACCCCTGCCGGCAGAACGCCGAGACCGGCACGCCCACCACACCGGCGAGCTCCGGCAGGCGCAGGCACAGGTCGTGGCCGTCGTCGAGACCGAGCCGTTCGACGTGCGCCGCGCCGTCGGCCACCACGAAGTACGTGCCGCGGGGGACGACGACGCCGAAGCCCGCCGCCTCCAGCCCCTCGCACAGCAGGTCCCGGCGGGCGGTGAGCGACCTTGCCAGTGCCCGCGGTGTCTCGTCGTCGGCGAGCGCCAGCGCGATCGCCGGCTGGAACGCCGAGCCCGAGGTGTACGTCATGAACTGCTTCACCGTGCGCACCGCCGTGACGAGCTCCGCGGGGCCGTGCAACCAGCCGACCTTCCACCCGGTCAGGCTGAACGTCTTGCCCGAGCTGGACACGGTCAGCGTGCGCTCGGCCATGCCGGGCAGGGTCGCCACGGGGACGTGCTCGGCGTCGTCGTAGACGAGATGCTCGTAGACCTCGTCGGTGAGCACGACCGCGTCGCGCTCGCGGGCCACGGCGGCGAGCTGCTCGAGCTCGGCGCGCGTCAGCACGGTGCCGGTGGGGTTGTGCGGCGTGTTGACCAGGAGCAGGCGCGTGCGGTCGCTGGCGGCGGCGCGCAGGGCCGCCACGTCCAGGCGCAGGTCGGTGGTCAGCGGGACGGGCACGTGCGTCGCGCCGGCCAGGGCGATGGCCGCGGCGTGCGAGTCGTAGAACGGCTCGAGGGTGATCACCTCGTCGCCGGGCCCCGTCAGCGCGAGGATGGCGGCCGTGAGCGCCTCGGTGGCCCCGGTGGTGGCGAGCACCTCGGTGTCCGGGTCGACGACGAGCCCGTAGTGGCGGTGCTGGTGCGCGGCGATCGCCCGGCGCAGCTCGGGGACGCCGTCACCCGGGGCGTACTGGTTGCGACCGGCGTCGATGGCCGCCTTCGCGGCCTCCTTGATGTAGTCCGGCCCGTCGACGTCCGGGAACCCCTGGCCCAGGTTGATCGCCCCGGTGCGGTTCGCCAGCACCGTCATCTCCGCGAAGATCGTCTGCCCGACGCCGCCGTCGGGCGCGAGCAGACCGGTCGCGGCGGCGACCTGGCGCCAGCGCGGGGTGGACGTCATGCGCCCGACCCTACCGATCGCCCTCCTGTCGCCGCCGTCGGTGACGGCGGGCATGCTGGGGTCATGCCGAGCGTGGACCTCAAGACGACGTACCGCGAGCTGTACCGGGCGCCGCGCGACCCCGAGCTCGTGACGGTGCCGCCGCGCCCCCACCTCATGGTCGACGGGGCGGGCGACCCGAACACCGCTCCTGCGTACGGCGAGGCCGTCACGTCGCTGTACCCCCTGGCGTACGCGTTGCGCGCCGCGGTGAAGGACGCCACGGGCACCGCCTACACGGTGATGCCCCTCGAAGGACTGTGGTGGGCCGACGACGTCGAGCGGTTCCGCGACCTGCCCCGCTCCGTGTGGCGCTGGACGCTGATGATCAGCCTGCCCGACGACGTCGCGCAGGTCGACGCGGTCGAGGTCGTCGCGCGCACGACGGCGGAACGCGGCCTGCGAGCGGCCGTGCGGCTCGACGAGTTCGGCGACGGCGAGGCGGCGCAGGTGCTGCACGTCGGCCCGTACGCCGAGGAAGCGCCCACGGTGGACGCCCTGCACGCGTTCGTCACCGCCTCGGGGCGCGAGCTGACCGGGCGGCACCACGAGATCTACCTGTCGGACCCCCGGAAGACGGCGCCCGAGCGGCTGCGCACGATCATCCGGCAGCCGGTGACGCCGGTGGACGTCCCCGGCCCGTGACCGGTGGCACTCCCGGAGCGGTGGGCGCGTCGGGGAGGGTGGTGACATGTCGATGTGGTTCCCCGCCGTGTGCTGCTGGTCGTTCGTGGTCGTGTTCCTCGTCGACGGGTGGACCCGCCCGGGCTACGGGTGGGTGCGCCAGCCGGTGAGCGCGCTCGCCCTCGGGAGGCGCGGCTGGCTGCAGACCGTGAACTTCCTGGTGTGCGGCGGGGCGGTCACGGCCGGGGCGCTCGTCGCGCGCGAGGACCTCGGCAACGGGCTGCTCGCCGTCGTCGTCGGCGTGTTCGGCCTGGCGCTCGTGGCGTCGGGGCTGTTCCGGATGGACCCGATGCGCGCGTACCCGCCCGGGACCCCTGACACGACGCCCGAGGAGACGTCGTGGCACCACCGGCTCCACGACCACGCCGGGGCCGTCGTGTTCGCGGCCGTGCCGCTGGCGGCCGTCGTCGCGACCGTCGTGCTGCCGGAGGCCGGCTGGAAGGGGTACTCGGGGACGACGGCCGTCCTGTCGGGCGCCGGGCTCATCGTCTTCGGGCAGGCGTGGGAGGACGACTCCCCGCGGGCCGGCCTCCTCCAGAAGGCGACCATCGCCGTCGGGTGGCTGTGGGTCGGGCTGCTGTTCGTCCGGGCCGCGTGAGCCGCGGCCCGGACGCACAGCTGTCGCTGCTCAGCCGGCCAGCAGCGCGTCGAGCTCGGCGTAGAACGCGGCGGGGTCGCCGGCGAGGGACGCCTTGACCATCGCGGTCCAGTCGTCGACGATCACCTCGATCGAGCCGGTGGCCAGGCCGTCGAGGGACGTGCGCGGCACCTCGCGCGGATCGATCTTCGGCCCGTCGTAGCCCGCGGCGATGGCCGTGTCGGCGGCGCCGAGGAGCACCCCCTGGACGAGCGTGCCCTGCGCGGCGAGCTCGAGGCGCACGCCGTTGGTCATGCTCCACTCGGCCGCCTTGGCGATGGCGTACGAGCCGGTGCCCGGCGCGACGAACCACGACAGGGCCGAGAGGACGTTCACGATCGCGCCGCCGCCGTTCGCCGCCAGGGCGGGGCGGAGCTCGCGGATCACGTCGAGCGTGCCCCAGAAGTGTGTGTCCATCTCGCGGCGCACGTCCGCCAGGTCGCCCGTGGTGAGCGAGGCGCCGGTCGCGATGCCGGCGTTGTTGACGAGCAGGGTCACGTCGCGTGCCGCGTCGGCGGCCGCGACGACGGACTCGTGGTCGAGCAGGTCGAGCCGCAGCGGCACCACTCGGCTGTCGTCGACGTCGAGGCTCTCGGGGCGGCGAGCCGTCGCGTAGACCTTGCTCGCTCCACGGTCGAGCAGCTCGAGCACGAACTCGCGGCCGATGCCGCGGTTGGCTCCGGTGACGAGGGCGATCTGACCGGTGACGTCCATGGGGTTCTCAGCTTTCTCGATGAGTGGTGGCGGGTCCGACCGGGACTGATCGGCCCGATGTCGGCTACGCTAAGAGTTCACGTTGACGTCAAGGGCAAGTACTGAGGCCAGGATCACAGGAGGGCACGGATGCGAATCGGCGAGGTGGCACGCCGGGCAGGCGTCAGCACCAGAGCGCTCCGCTACTACGAGGAGCAGGGGCTGCTCGCCGCGGAGCGCACCGACAGCGGCCAGCGCACCTATCCCGAGTCGGCCGTCGAACGTGTCCGGCTGATCCAGCAGTTCTTCACCGCCGGTGTGCCCAGTCGCACGGTCCTGCAGCTCATGCCCTGCATCGAGACCGGGGAGGCCGCGCCCGAGGTCTTCCAGGTGCTCGCAGCCGAGCGAGACCGCATCACCGCCGCCATGGCCGACCTCGCTGCCGCGCGCGATGCCCTGGACCACATGATCGACGTCGCGAACCACCCGACGCCCGAGCACTGCCCCGGCCTGCGCGAGCCGGCCTGGTCGTCCTACGAGCCGGCCGCCCGGGCGCGGTGAGCGAAGCCGTCGTTGACGGCGCGGGAGACGTTCAGCGACATGCGGCGGACGAGGACCTGCGCTGCAGCCACCACACGAGCTGATCGGTCGGGGCCCGGAGGTCACCGAACTGGAGCGTGGCAGGGTGTCCCGAGTGCAGGACGCGGATCCGCAGGGCACCGCGGTACGTGGACACACCGGCGATCTCGTGCCAGGGCACGGTGGGCCTGCCGCCCATCCGGACCCCGTACGAGGTCACCACCAGGTCGCGCTTCAGGTAGCTGATCTGCATCGCGAGGACGACCCCGGCCAGCACGGCGACGAGGACGAGCGGGCCGATGGACACGAGCAGGGCCAGGGGCCCGAACGCGATCGGCAGGCCGATGGCCGCACCGAGGCAGAGCGCGATCGTGCCGGCCGTCAGGGCGATGGCGACGGTGCGCAAGGTCCTCGGGGCCTGGATGACCACGCGCCCGGAACGGCGCAGCTCGGCTTCCCACTGCTGCGGGCCCGACGCGCTCACCTGCGGTGCGAAGCCGTCGGCTGCACCGCGACCGGTCGGGTCAGGTGCAGCCGAGTGCGGCACGGGCTGTGCAGGCTGGTCCGACATCGTTCTCCTCGCAGGCCGCCATCCCCGGTCCGATCCGGAACCGAGGGCTGGAACGGCTCAGCGTAGCCTCGATCGTTCCGGGGACATCGACCGCCGTCGGGGCCGGCGGTCCGGTCCGCGACGTGCGTGCGATCGCCGCGACGCGTCGCAGCAGGTGCTGCCTGGCGTGTCCACGATTCGGACCGTGGTCAGAGGTCGGTGGCACGGTGCACGGTGCGGCATCTAGCGCGCTGACCAGGGATCTTGTCGTCCCGGGGAGGCTGCGGCGACAGACCGGCGACACCGCGGCGCGGGTCGTCCACAGGGTGGCAGCGGGGCCGTGGCGATGTTCGCTACGCTCGGCGACGCCTGAAGGCCCGGAATGTCCCCGACCGAGAGGTTCGCCCGGTGACCATCGACGTGCCGCTGCGCGACGACGCGACCGGCATCCTGCAGCACGAGGTGCGCGAGCTGATCCGTCGTCGTGGCCTCGACCCCGTCAGCGACCGTGCCGGTCTCGAGCGCCTCGTCGTCGAGGCCGCCGCCGACTACGCCGAACGTGTGTCGCTCGGCGTGGTGCCCCCGCTGGCCGACACCGCGGCGTCGGTACGTGCCGTGGCCGACGCACTCGGCGGCCTCGGGCCGCTGCAGCCGTACCTCGACGACCCGGAGATCGAGGAGATCTGGATCAACGCGCCCGCGCAGGTGTTCGTCGCGCGCCGCGGGGTCAGCGAGCTGACCACCACGCTGCTCACCGTCGCTCAGGTCCGCGAGCTCGTCGAACGGATGCTGTCCTCCAGCGGGCGACGCCTGGACCTCAGCAGCCCGTTCGTGGACGCGACGCTGCCCGGAGGGGAGCGGTTGCACGTCGTCATCCCGGACGTCACCCGCGAGCACATGGCGGTCAACATCCGCAAGCACGTCGTGCGGGCCCACCATATCGACCACATGGCCCGGCTGGGGTCGTTGACCCCGCACGCGGCGGCCTTCCTCGACGCCGCGGTCCTGGCGGGGCTGAACATCCTGGTCGCCGGGGCGACCCAGGCCGGCAAGACCACGATGCTCAACGCGCTGGCGGGATCGATCCCCGCCGGGCAACGCGTCGTGTCCTGCGAGGAGGTGTTCGAGCTGCGGCTGCCTGTCCGCGACCACGTCGCGATGCAGTGCCGTCAGCCGAGCCTCGAAGGCACCGGTGAGATCCCGCTGCGCCGACTCGTCAAGGAGTCCCTGCGGATGCGCCCCGACCGTATCGTCATCGGCGAGGTCCGCGAGGCCGAGAGTCTCGACCTGCTGGTGGCGTTGAACGCCGGTGTTCCGGGCATGTGCACGATCCACGCGAACTCCGCCCGGGAGGCGGTCACCAAGATGTGCACCCTGCCGCTGCTCGCCGGGGAGAACGTCTCGGACCGCTTCGTCACCCCGACGGTCGCTTCGGCCATCGACCTCGTCGTCCACCTGGGGGTGTCGGCCGACGGCGTTCGCCAGGTCCGCGAGATCGTCGCGGTCACCGGACGGGTCGAGGAGAGCAGGGTGGAGACCGCGCAGATCTTTCAGCGGCGTCCGGTCGCGCTCGGCGGGGAGCTCGTGCGCGGCGACGGGTTCCCGCCGGGTGCCGAGCGCTTCGAGCGCGCCGGTATCGACGTCAACGCTCTCCTGGGCGGGGAGCACGCATGGGCGTCCTGATCGGACTGGTCGCCGGCGTCGGGTTGGTGCTGGTCTGGCTGTCCTGCTGGGAGCCCGTGACGGCGAGACGACGGCGCAGCCGGCGCAGCCAGGTGCTGCAGGACGTGCTCGTCCAGGCCGGCGTGCCGACGGTCGGGCCTGGTGCGCTGTACGCCTTCAGCGTCGGCGTGGGAGTCGTGGTGCTTCTCGTCGGGATCGCGCTGACGCGGTCCCCGGCCATCGCCGGTTGCTTCGCCCTCATGGCCGCCGCGGCCCCGGAGGTCCTCCTCCGGGTGCGGGCGCGCCGTCGTCGTGAGGGCCTGCGGGACGTGTGGCCGGACGCCGTCGACCACCTCGCCTCCGGCGTCCGCGCCGGTCTGTCGTTGCCCGAGGCCGTCGCCCAGCTCGGTGAGCGCGGGCCGGTCGAGCTGCGCGAGCCGTTCGCCCAGTTCGCCGCCGACTACCGGGCCACCGGCCGGTTCGGCGAGTGCCTCGACCTGCTCAAGGCACGCCTCGCGGACCCGGTGGCGGACCGCATCATCGAGGCGCTGCGCCTGACCCGCGAGGTCGGCGGGACCGATCTCGGCCGACTGCTCAAGAGCCTCTCGGAGTTCCTGCGCGAGGACGCGCGGACGCGCGGCGAGCTGGAGGCACGCCAGTCGTGGACGGTGAACGGAGCTCGGTTGGCCGCCGCCGGCCCGTGGGTCGTGCTGGCGTTCCTGGCGACGCGACCGGAGACGGCGCAGGCCTACGACTCGGCGGCGGGTGTCGCCGTGCTCGCGGCGGGTGCCGGGTGCTCGGTGCTCGCGTACCAGGTGATGCGACGGATCGGGCGCCTGCCCGAGGAGAGCCGGGTGCTGCGATGACGCTGGCGGTGACGGGTGGTCTGCTCGGGCTGCTGGGCGGGGTGGGCCTGGTGCTGGTGTGGGCGGGCTGGCGGGGCCGACGGATCTCGTTGGACGAGCGGCTCGCCCCTGCCCTGCGCCCGCGGGACGCGTCTTCGGGCCTGTTGCGTACCCAGGTCGCCCACACACCGTTCGGTGTGGTCGAGAGGATCGTCGCCCCCTGGGTGTCCGACGCCGCCCACTGGTTCGAGCGGTTCGGATCGACGCGCGAGGAGGTCCAGCGTCGCCTGGACCGCGCCGGTCGGACCGAGACGGTCGAGCAGTTCCGGGCGCGGCAGCTCGTGTGGACCGTAAGTGGTCTCGTGGTCGGTCTGGCGGTGTCGGTGCTGCTCGCCGCCACCCGCGACTCCGCGGTGATCCCGCTGGTCGCCCTGGTGCTGCTGGCCGGTTCGGTGGGGTTCGTCGCCTGCGACCGGTGGTTGAGCACGTCGGCCCAGCGGCGTGAGGAGCAGATGCTGGCGGAGTTCCCGACGGTGGCCGAGCTGCTGGCGCTGGCTGTCACGGCGGGGGAGGGCCCGATGCCGGCGTTGGAGCGGGTGGCCTCGACGGCGCGCGGCGAGCTGTCGGCGGAGATCTCCACCATGCTCGCGGACGTCCGGGCCGGGGCACCGATCGCCGCGGCGCTGTCGGCGATGGCCGACCGTACCAACCTCCCGTCGCTGACCCGCTTCGCCGAAGGGGTGGCGGTCGCCCTGGAGCGCGGCACCCCGTTGGCGGACGTGCTGCGTGCCCAGGCGCAGGACGTGCGCGAGTCCGGTCGTCGAGCCCTGATGGAGGCCGGTGGCAAGAAGGAGGTCGTCATGCTCGTGCCGGTCGTCTTCCTCATCCTTCCCATCACCGTCGTGTTCGCCGTGTTCCCCTCGCTGGCCACATTGCAGATCGGTCTCTGACCCTCGTGAAAGGTTGACCATGTTCCACGGATCTCCCGCCCGCTGCTCGTCCGAGGTGTCGCCGCCGGAGCGCGCCTGGCGTCCTGCCGCCGACGACCCGGAACGCGGGGACGTCCCGGGTTGGGTGCTCGTGACGTTGATGACCGCCGGCCTGGTGGTCGCCCTCTGGGCGCTGGCCGGCCCGCTGCTCGAGGGTGCGTTCACCGAGGCGATCCAGAGTGTCACGGGCCCGTGATGTCGTACCGGTGAGTCGTCTCAACGACCGGGGCGGCGACCGGGGCGGCGCCCGTGGCGAGCACGGTTCGGCCGTCGCGGAGTTCGCGCTGGTCTCGGCGTTGCTGGTCGCGCTGTTCCTGGGGGTGGTGCAGGTGACGCTCGCGCTCCACGTGCGCGCGCTGACCATCGATGCCGCTGCGGAGGGCGCCCGGATCGCCGCGCGGGCGGACCGGGACCTGTCCTCGGGGTCGCAGCGCACCCGTGACCTGCTCACGGCCTCGTTGGGGAGCCGGTACGCCCACGACGTGGTCGCGCGCGACGTGGTCCGGGAAGGACTGGCCGTCGTGGAGGTGACGGTGCGGGCGCCGCTGCCGGTCGTGGGCGTCCTCGGGCCGTCCGGCGCGATGACGGTGAGCGGGCACGCGCTGGAGGAGCCGGGATGAGCCCCGCGGAGGAGGAGCACGACCGCGACCCGGAGGCCGGGGCGGCGGTCGTGGAGTTCCTGGGCGTGAGCGTCCTGCTGCTGGTGCCGTTGGTGTATCTCGTGGTCACCCTGTCCCAGGTGCACGCCGCGGCCTTCGCCGTGGAGGGCGCAGCCCGGGAAGCCTCGCGGGCGATGCTGACGGCGGACTCGTCGTCGGCCGGTGCGGCGCGCGCGGCGGCGGCGACGCGGATCGCGCTGGGCGACCAGGGGTTCGACGTCGACGGCGCGGACCTGCTGACGCTGGAGTGCTCGGCCGACCCGTGCCTCACCCCCGGGGCGACGATCGGGGTCGCGGTGCGCTACGAGGTGCCGCTGCCCCTGGTGCCGTCCGGCCTGCGCGGATGGGTACCGCTCGTCGTACCGGTCGAGTCGGCGCACGTGGCTGCCGTCGAGGACCACGTGGCGGTCCGCCCGTGAGGGGGCGCGAGGACGGACGGATCATGCTCCTCACCGCCGGGTTCGTCGCGGTCGGGCTGATGCTGGTAGGGGTCGTGGCGTCGGCGGCGGCGGTGCACCTGGACCGCAAGCACCTGTTCGACCTCGCGGACTCCCTGGCGGTCGCCGGGGCGGACGCGACGAGCGTGACCACGTACTACGACCCGCTGGCCGCGGGCGACACGGGCACGACCGGCGCCGTGGTGCTGTCCGACGAGGACGTCCGCCGGGCCGTGGGCGAGCACCTCGCGCGGCAGCCGGCACCGAGCGCGCCGGGCCTGCGGGACGTGCAGGTCGTCGAGGCCGTCAGCCCGGACGGGCGTGGTGCTCGAGTCAGCCTCGTCGCGACGTCCCACCCGCCGTTGGTGCGGTGGTTCACCGACGCGTTCGGCGGCGGGATCACCGTCACCGCGACCGCGTCAGCCCGCGCCGGATAGGGGCGTGCGGCGGACCGTCAGTGCGGATCCTTCGTCCCGGGTGCGTACCCGGAACGCACGGCGCGCCGTTTGCCCGCCCGTTCTGCGAAGTCGTCCAGGGCGTGCAGAATCTCCAGCGCGGACCAGGTGATGTGGTGGCGGTGGACCTTCGTCTCGGAGACGACGCCTGCTTCGGTGAGGGCGTCCATGTGGCGCCGCACGTGCCCGCGGGCGATGCCGAGCTCGGCCCCGAGGACGCCGGAGTCGATCACGGGCTGGCGGGTGAGCAGGTCCGCGACGTCGTAGGTGCGGCTTCCGCGTCGGACCATGATCCGGTCGTTCCAGGACTCACGGATCGCGCGGACGTCCTCGACGAGTGTCCGTCCGTTCGCGAGCGCGCGATGAGTGGAGGCGTTGAACATCCGCACGAGGACTTCGGGGTTGCCTTCGCGGTAGGCGTCGAGCGCCCGGTCGTAGTCCTCGACCTGTGCGAGCAGGCCTGCCGACAACGGCATCGTCACGTTCCGGACCAGTCCACGGGCGTGCAGCATCGCCTGCACGAGGGCGCGACCGGTCCGTCCGTTGCCGTCGATGAACGGGTGGATCGTCTCGAACTGGGCGTGCGCGACGGCGATGTGGGCGAGGGCGGGGACGTCTCTGCGCCGGATGAAGCGGACGAGGTCGTCGATCGCCGCCGGCACGTGGTCGTGGTGGGGCGGGACGAAGTCCGCCCCGGCCGGAGAGTAGTCCGATCCGCCGATCCAGACCTGCTCTCGACGCCACCGGCCGGCCTCGTCGGGGTCGTGACGGGCCATGAGGGCATGGTGCATCGCCAGGATCGCGTCGGGGCTCATCGTGTCTGCCATGTCCAGCGCCGCCTGCATCGCGGTCGTGTTGGCGACGATCTGCGGTGCGTTGGAGCCGTGCTTGGCGGGTCCGAGCTCGGCCAGGGCGATCTGTCGTGCCGACGCCGTCAGGCGCTCGATCTTCGACGACGCCGCGGACTCGCTGCGCAGCAGGACGGTGGTGAACGGGGCCAGCTCGCCACCGAGTTCGGCATCGAACCGGCTCATCTCCTGTGCGGCGTGCTCCGCCTCGGCGACGACTTCCGGCGACATGGTGGCGGGCTGATCCCTGATCGCCGGCACGACGGCGGCCTGGTAGCTCCGCACCGGTATGCGACTCTGACGATCAGGTGCGACCAGTTGCTGTGGCGTGCGGTTCGCTCGGTCCTTGCGGTCGTCTCACCGTGACGGCGTCGTGCCGGCCCGGGCGAAGAGGCCGGGGTAGTCGACGACGAGCCCCTCGTCGTCCACGGTGACCTCGCGCCGGAAGTCGCTGTCGCGCGACTCGTAGAGGTACCGGTCGACGGCGAGCCGGGTGTACCGCTGCGGGTCGGTGGTGACCGTGAACGACTCGGGGTCCACGTACGCCGTCACGATGTCCGCGGACTCGCCGATCGCCAGGTCGAGGCGGCGGATCGGCAGCGTGTTGGTGAAGGGGCTGAAAGCCAGGTCGATGTCCACGGCCTCGGCCAGGTCCGGTCGGGCCGAACTGCCCGACCACCATCCGCCGTCGTGGCGAGCGAGCTCCAGCGTGCGCCCGTCGGACGATCTCAGGTTCAGCGTCGTGAAGGTCCAGGCCGGGTCGAGCTCGACGGTGTACTCGAGCCGTTGCGGCCCGAGGTCGACGACCGACCGAGCCTCGTGGCGGCCGTCGCGCATCGTCAGGTCGAGGCGTTCCAGGCTGTCGGACGCGATGCCGCGCCACACCGCCGTCGTCACGAGATTCCCTCCTCGTCGCTCTCGAGCTTGTCGATTCCAGCGTCGCGCGTGGCGTCGCGTCGCGCCATCGAGGATTCCTCAGGTCGACATCTCGCGCAGGATGTGGGGCACTCCGGCAGGGTTGACGATCCAGTGGTGGCGTGGCGGCAGCGGTTCGAGCTCGTCGCGGGTCGGTATGCCGTGGGCGGCGAGGTGCTGGGTCGCAGCGTCGATGTCGTCGGTCTCGACGTCGAGCCAGAGGTCGTGGTGCGCGGTGCTGTCGACCTTGTCGAGCCACAGCGTGCACGGGCCGAAGCGGACGCGCGCCGTCCGGCTCACCTGCTCACCGGGGGTGTCGGGCTCGGGCTCGACGTCGAGCCCGAGGATGTCGCGGTAGAAGGCGACGGTGTCGTCGTAGCGGGCGGCGGGGATCTTCATCGCGATGTTGACTCCACCGCGGAACGTGGGTGCGGGCATGAGGCCTCCGGTGTTCGAGATGTGCAAGCAACGTATTGCAGCTGCACGCGTTCTGCAATAGGTTGGTTGCATGACGTCACCGACCGACCGCATCGAGCGCGAGACCGCGATCGCCGCACCGTCCGCGAGGGTCTGGGAGCTGGTCACCGAGCCGGGCTGGTGGATCAACGACGGCCGGTTGACCGAGCACCGTCTCGAGCCCGACGGCGACGGTCGGGTGGTCGTGCACGACCCGGTCCACGGCGCCTTCGCCGTGCGGACGGTGTCCGAGCGTCCCCAGGAGTACGTCGCCTTCCGCTGGTACAGCGGGGCCGACGGCGCGCGGCGGCGGGGCGCGCTCGACGCGACGGCGTCCACGCTGGTCGAGTTCCACCTCACGGCGCTGTCGCCGACCGAGACCCGCCTGCGTGTCGTGGAGTCCGGCTTCGACGCGCTCGACGAGGACGCGGCGGCCCGCCGGGCGATGCTCGAGGAGAACACCGAGGGCTGGGCCGCCGAGCTCGCTCTGGCCCGCGCCGACGCCGAGGACGGTGCCGCGTGACGACGTCGACCGTCGTCCAGGTCTGCTCGGCGCTCGGTGACGAGAACCGGTGGCTAATCCTGCGGATGCTGGGAGAGCGGCCTCGGTCCGCGTCGGCGCTGGCCGCCGAGCTGCCGATCAGCCGCCAGGCGATCGCCCAGCACCTCGACGTGCTGGCCGGTGCCGGGCTCGTCGAGAGTCGCCGCCACGGCCGCGAGGTGCGCTACGAGCCGGTCGGCGCGAGGCTCAGCGCCGTCGTCGGCCAGCTCGAGTCCGTCGCCGCGGGCTGGGACCGCCGTCTCCAGGCGCTGCGCGAGCGTGCCGAAGGGTCTGCGTGAGCGCGCGAAAGGTGCCTGCCCGAGTGCTCAGAGGGTAGCCGCAAGGCGATCGCTCGCGAAGAAGCCAGGTGGGAGTGGCGGTCGGTCGTGTCCGCACCTGCCGCGTCAAGCGGCCTCCAGGCCCTGTGTCCGGCCGCTGTCCGACAGTTGCTCGCAGAGCGGATCGCCCAGGGGTCTGACAGTCCCAGGTGCTCGGGCAGCTGTCCCGCGTCAAGCTGCTGGCAGATTCTGGGTCTCGGGAAAGTTGGGGATGAGGGGGTCGGCGTAGCCGAGGTGGACCTCCAGGGGCCGGTTCCAGGCGATGGCCTCGTGGGGGCGCACGGTGTTGTACTCGGCCCGGTAGTCGTCAGCGTGGGCGACCAGGGCCAGGACGTCGTCGACCTCCTCGAGGTAGAGCCGCTCGTACTTCAACGACTGAAAGCCGCGTTCGCGTGAGCCGTTCTGTCCGGGGGTCTTGACCCTCGTGCGCACGTGCCGCAGCTCGGGGTGGGCGATGATGAACGCCTCGAACCGGAACGAGCGGAACGGGCCGCCGTTGTCCGTCACGATCGTGACCGCCGGGATCACGTTCCCGTCGGCGTCGCGTGAGCAGGTGCCGATCAGCGGGCTGCCGAACATCGCCTCGTAGTCCGCTAGCGCGAGCTCGATCGCCGCGATCGCGTCGTGCTGGTTCGCCGTCGGGGACACGTGCCACGGATGCTCGTACTTGGACCAGTAGTCCCGGCAGCCCGCGATCCGCCACGTGCCTCCGGTCGTGGTCTCGAACTCGGAAAAGTCGAGCTGCCACACCTGGTTCGGGCCGGTCGGCTCGGTCGCGAACGCGGCCTTGCGCCGCTGGGCGAGCTGGCGGCGTTCACGCTGGTAGGCCGCCGGCAGGATCAGTCCTTCGTCGCGCAGCAGCAGCAGCACCGTGGCCTGGGAGACCCGGTGCCCGTCGTGACGCACCATCGCCCACACCTTGCGGTGCCCCCACGCCGGATGGGCGAGCGCGTGCCGGCGGGCCGCCTCTCGCACGCCCTCTCGCGCGGGACGTGGCCACGGGCCCTTGACCGGCGCGCTGGCCCGGGCGCGAGCCTGCCAGCGTCGCCACGACCGCTCGGGCACGCCGACCAAGGAGCAGAACCTCGTGGTCGGCATGCCCGCCTCGACGCGGATCACCTCGAGGTCCTCGAAGGGCCCAGGCGGCCCTCCGCGGACTTCTTCCACACCCGGGCCTCCAGGTGCGCCTCTCCGAGCGCCTGGGTCAGCTCGGCGATCTCGGCCTCGAGCTGCTGCTCGCGGGTCGAGGGACCGGACTTCCCGGCGGCCAGTCCCGTTCTGCCGGCCTCGAGAAACTGCCGCTTCCAGTTCCCGACCGACTGCTCCGACACCTTCGCCCGCCGGGCGGCCTCGGCGACGGTGACCTCCCCGGCCAGGACCGACAACACGATCCTGGTCTTCTCCTCAGACGGAACGGCTGGTGGTCTCGCCATGAACGATCAGACTCCTCACAGGTCAGGCCCGAAAGCAACGGGCCCTGCCACTAAGTCTGACGCGCGACAGGTGGCACGGTGCCCTATGGCTGGCGTTCGGTGTCCCGTGCGGACGGCCCCGGGCTCGTGTTGGAGCGAGACCCCGACCGGATCGACTACGTGCGCGAGGCGGCCGACCGCGTGCGGCGAGGAGACACCGTGTACTCCGTGGTGCAGTGGCTGGACGAGGTGGGAGCGCCGCTGCCGCGCGCCTCTCAGACGACACGGAAGCGCACGGGTTGGAACTACTCGACGGTGGAGCGGCTCCTACGCTCGCCCATCCTCGCCGGCATGACCGCCTACAACCCTGGCAACACCACCAAGTCTCGCGGGGATGATGTGCTGCGCGACGGGGACGGGCTGCCCGTGGTGGACGAGCCCGTGGCGATCCTCTCGCCGGGGGAGTGGCGCGCGTTGGTGAAGAGCCTGGATGACCGCAAGGAGACCTCCGCCCGTGCCCGCCCTCGGGCCATGCGCTCCAAGACCTCGGCGCTGCTGTCGGGCCTCGTGTTCTGCGGCCACTGCGACGACGACGGCGCGCCGCGACGGATGCACCGAGGGACGACCAACGGGCGCTCGTCGTACTCGTGCCCGCGCTGCCACCAGACCATCTCCAACGTCGAGGACTACGTGGTGGGTGAGTTCCTACGGCAGAAGGGGGAGCAGGTACGTTGGTCGGTGGTTGAGGAGAGGTGCGCGAGGGCGGCGCGGCGATGCTGCCCGAGATTGAGCACCGGCTATCGGAACTCAGCCAGCAGTTGCAGGCCACGGACGACGATGACGAGGCTGACCGGCTCACCGAACAGATCGGCTCCCTGCGGGCAATGCGCCGCGAGGCCCGCCAGAAGGCGCCCGTGGTCAGCATGCAGCCGGTCAGGCTCACCCAGACCTACGGCCAGGACTGGGCAGCTGCGGAGGCGGTGGAAGACCAGCGGGCCGTGCTGGACGACGCGCTGGAGTCCATCGTGGTGCGGCGGGGGCGCGTCGGGCGTGGGCTGGACACGTCGCGGCTGGCATTCACGTGGAAGTTCCCCGAGGTCCTGGGGCCAGTAGAGACGCCGGACGACGAGACGCTCGCGGAGTGGGCGCAGACCTGAACTGCGGAGACCCTCGCTGGGCGTTTCAGCGGTGGCCTCTGGGCGACTACGAGTCTTGGGTGGTTTGACGACCTGCCCTGCGTGGCGGGTGGGAGTAGCGGGTGGATTTCGGGATGATGAACTGGTGCTACGTGATCAGCTCGTCTCCCACCTTCGCAGCGTCGGCCCTGCCCCGTTCCTCTTCGTGGGGTCGGGGCTGTCGCGTCGATACCTAGGTGTCCCTAGCTGGGACGGGCTGCTGCGGCACTTCGCGAAGGAGTTCGGGTCGAACTACGACTTCCTTTACGCGTCGGCAGATGGCCGTCTCCCAGAGGTCGCCTCGTTGTTGGCCAGCGTGATCCACGAGCGGTGGTGGAAGGACGGTGAGTTCGCTGAATCCCGAGCCAAGTACGCGGAGGCGAAGCTGCTCGGCAAGGATTCGGCATTTAAGGCAGAGGTCGCGAGTTTCGTCGGGAACAAGCTGGACGATCTCACCAAGGAAGACGCTCTGGTGCGGGAGATAGATCTCCTGCGGAGGGCCGTGGTGGATGGTGTCATCACGACCAACTACGACGCGCTCATGGAACACATCTTCGGAGATTTCAAAGTCTTCGTAGGTGAGGAGGACCTGCTGTTCTCTGACATTCAGGGAGTGGGTGAAATCTACAAGATACATGGTGACCACGGAGACCCTGACTCTCTCATCCTGACTACAGCTGACTATGAGCGATTCTCCGAGCGGCGACCCTACTTGGCTGCCAAGCTCCTGACGATCTTTGTCGAGCGTCCGATTGTCTTCATCGGGTACTCCTTGTCGGACGAGAACGTCCTCAGTATTCTCCGGTCAATCGCGACGGCGCTAACGAGGGAACGAGTCGGGGACCTGCAGGATCGTCTCGTCTTCATTGAGTGGAACCCGAGCGCTGAACCAGAATCTCGGCTGGGTGCGACCGTAGTGCCGGTGGAGGGTGGGTTCAGTATCCCCGTCCAGCACGTCCAGGTGCGGGACTTCGTGGAGGTCTTCGAGGCGCTGGGTGACCTGGAACGAAGGTTCCCGGCTCGCTACCTGCGGCATCTGAAGGAACACGTCTACGAGCTCGTTCGCGACCAGGACCCGCAACGCAGAATCTATGTAGCGGACATCGAGCCCGGGGAGACCTTGGATGACGTCGACGTAGTCTTGGGTGTCGGGGCTCTTGCGAAGATTACCCAGTCGTATGCAGGGAAGACTCGCCGGGATCTCTTGGAGGACGTTGTTGCGGGCGGGGATTTGGTGCCAGGTCGCGTGATTGCGGACGTCCTTCCAGCGATCCCGGTGGGCCATGCGGCTCCGATCTACAAGTACTTGCGGGCCGAAGGTTTACTTGACGAATACGGTAATCTCAACGATCCGAGCAAGGTTAGCGAAAAGATTGTGGATCGTATGGCCAGGGGTGCCGACTCGTGGCAGCCGCCGTCGTCGTATCACGCGCGAGGCGACGCCATTGCTGCGCAGTATGAGGACTTTGATGCGCTCGCGCAGGGTATGGAGCCGCACCACGTTTTGCTGTTCGCGCCGCGCCTGCCGGATGATAAACAAAATGCGGAAGCGCTTCGCTGCTTTCTACTGGATCATCGGGATGACCAGTGGGTTGAGGGGCATCCTTTTCAGCAGACCCAATGGGCGAAAGGCGTGCTGCTGTACGACTGGTTACGGTTTGGTCGGGCGCGATAGTAGCTGCGGCCGTAGATTGTGATCGGCCGCTCACGATCGCTCCGACGTCGTGTTTGGCACGACCCCGCTGGCTGTGTTCACCGGGCGGGTATGCGTTCTGAGTACCGGGAGGTACTAATGGATAACGGGCTCAACGCAGATGAGGGTGTAGCGCTGGCTGGCTGAGCCGGTTCCGGGGATGGGTCGAGGTCCCCCAGGATGGAAGTTCTCACGCTCACCATCTGGAAGACCTCGACGTGCCTGAACTTACCTTCGCTGCCCCTGACCTTGCGACCTTCGCGCGCCTGGACGAGCTCGGGCTCGTCGTGGTCGGGCAACGGCTGGAGCCCGACCGGGCGACGCTGTGCTGCCGGGTCGTGGCGCGCGCCGATGATGCGTTTTGCCGCGGGTGCGGGGCCGAGGGCACGCCGCGGGGCACGGTGACCCGGTGGCTGGCGCATGAGCCGTTCGGGTGGCGGCCGGTCACGCTGCTGGTGCGGGTGCGCCGCTACCGCTGCACGGGCTGTCGTCGGGTGTGGCGCCAGGACATCTCGAGGGCGGCCGAGCCGCGGGCGAAGCTCTCGCGGGCGGCGGTGCGCTGGGCCCTGGTGGGTCTGGTCACCCAGCATCTGACGGTCGCGCGGGTGGCCGAGGCCCTTGCGGTGGCATGGCACACCGTCAACGACGCCGTCCTGGCTGAGGGCCGACGGGTGCTGATCGATGACGAGGCCCGGTTCGACGGCGTGGCCGTCATCGGAGTCGACGAGCACGTATGGCGCCACACGCGGCGCGGTGACAAGTACGTCACGGTGGTCATCGACCTGACCCCGATCCGGGACGGCACCGGCCCAGCGAGGCTGCTCGACATGGTCGAGGCGCGCTCCAAGCAGGCCTTCAAGCAGTGGCTGGCCGCCCGACCCAAGTCCTGGCGACAGGCGGTGGAGGTCGTCGCGATGGACGGCTTCACCGGCTTCAAGACCGCCGCCGCTGAGGAGCTGCCCGACGCGGTCGCGGTGATGGACCCGTTCCACGTCGTGCGCCTGGCGGGCGACGCCCTGGATCGCTGCCGACGCCGGGTCCAGCTCGATCTGCACGGCCACCGCGGCCGCGCCAAGGACCCCTTGTATCGCGCGCGGCGGACCCTGCACACCGGCGCCGAGCTGCTCACCGACAAGCAGACGGCCAGGATCCAGGCGCTGTTCGCCATCGCCGAGCACGTGGAGGTCGAGGCGACCTGGGGCATCTACCAGCGCATGATCACCGCATACCGCCACCACGACCGCGCACACGGCCGCGCCCTGATGGTCGCGGTCATCGACTCCCTGGCCCGCGGAGTTCCGGCCGCGCTGAGCGAACTCGTCACGCTCGGGCGGACCCTGACCAAGCGTGCCGCCGACGTGCTCGCGTTCTTCGACCTGCCCGGCACCAGCAACGGACCGACGGAGGCGATCAACGGCCGACTCGAAAACCTGCGCGGCTCCGCCCTCGGCTTCCGCAACCTGACCCACTACATCGCCAGATCACTGCTCGAAGCCGGCGGCTTCAGACCGCTGCTACACCCTCATCTGCGTTGAGCCCGTTTAACCGCATCACATTCTTGCCCGAAACGAACGTCCACCACCTACCGTTCTCTCCCTCCCCGGACTCGCTCACGTCTTCGACCGTGTCGGGGTCTGTTGCTCGCTTTCGAAAGTATTCATATGCACGACGTAACTGCCGATACTGGTTCGCAACAGTGACGTCTCCAGCGTTCAGTATTTCGCCTGCGGTTACAGCAAGTAGATCCTCTACCGTCCGAACTGCTGACACTAGCTTCTTGCGCATCTGTGCCAGCATCTCCTCTGCTTGCTGTTCTGAGAGATTTCCGGCGATGCGCAGTCGGAGGCCGAACTTCTGGTGAGCAAGCTCGCATGGGTATCCCTTGTATGCAAATGGAGTCCACCAAGCCACCTTCTCGCCAGGTCCGTGGTGCTGGATGCCGACGAGATTGAGCGCATGCCTCAAAAGCACCGGCACCGGAGCTTCGTCAGGCGTGATCGACACCCGGTATGACGGATGGCTCAGGTCGCGCTCTCGATACGGGATCGGCTGAGAGAAGTCTCGGAGCGCAGTCATAGCGAGCCGCTTGCCGGCCGATTCTTCCGGGGAGTCCATTTGTCAAGGATGGCATATGGGGTAGACGGGCGACAGCTGGCAGCTACCAGGTTGACGGCGTCGCGCCTCGGGTAGGTTAGGCGGGAATCGCTGCTGCTGTGGCGGCAATCTTGGCCGAGACTTCTTCCAGGGAGGAGCCTGCCGTACTCACTCCGGATCGCGAAGCGAGCAACGGGCTCACGTCGCGTAGTTGCTCGAACGTAATGCCATGCGTGACCGGGATCACCCGGTCAGTTGCGAGGAGCGCTGAGAGTTCCTTGTCTGCGATCCCCTGCGCATCCAGGCTCCTGAGCAGAGCGGGAGTTGCCAACACGAGTCCAATTCGTGAATTCTTGAGTCCTCGGTCAATCTCGCGGATCAAGGAGGTTCCTAGTCCGACTTCGACCTCACTGAACCAGACGCTTGCGCCGTTCGACTTGAGGTGGTTGTAAAGATCGGTTGCGGCATCCTGGCGGTCATCCCAGGCATGGCAAAGGAAGAGGTCGCGCTTCTCGGGGTGCTTATGTGCCTGCTTCTCGGCCTCGCGTGCGAACGGCTCTACCGAGCGCCACTCGGACGGGGAGAACGAGACGGACTTCCCTTGTCGCGTGCGTCGCGACCGCGAACCACCCGAGGACCCGCTGCTCGGACCGCCAGCGCCAACTGGCCGGTAGGACCTTCGGGGCTCGTAGTAGGCGTACGAGGAAGACCGAGATGACCGCCCACGACACGCGGGGCAGTTGGCGGCAGCTGCTGAGGAACGGTGGCCGTAGACGGGCGCTGTACATTGAGACACGGAGGCGATGCTAGAGGAGACCCCTGACACTCTCCCGAGAATGAGCCGATTTCACCCGCATGCTCGCTGTTGGTCACGCCAGGCCCGCGTGGACGGCAGCCGCCAAGTTGCAGGAACGAACCAAGAGGACGGTACGGATCTGAGCGGGCCCCGTGACCCGCTGGCCGTATACATCGGCCGCCCAACGGAGCCGTGGAGAAGGACTTGGATGTCTGAACCTCTAGGCGCGGGCTGAATGCCAGGACCGGATGGGTGGAGAGGCCCAACAGGTTCTCATGCCCGTGCCGGGCGTCTAGCGCGACTATGGTTCCGCGTGGTCTCTCCGTTACTGCTGCAACGCTGCGACGGCGTCTCGCACGCCCCGTGCATAGGCCCTCAGCAGCGCACGGGTGTTGACGTCTGCTGCGTCGGTGTTGTCGGGCGGTAGCGCGGCGAGCATCCGCTCGACCTGCCCAGCGAGGTCCAGCGCGCCGGTCAGGTCGAGGTAGGCAGTGTGAGGCTGGTCGGTCACTCGACTGCCACCGGCTCCGGACGGACCGCTGCGACGTACTCCCGGGCGGTCGCGGGCACCTGCTCGCCGGACACCTGCTCCCAGGCGTACAGGCCGCCGAGGCGCATCCGGCCCGCGTGGGTGCTCACGTCATGGGCGGTTGCCGGCAGACGGTCGTTGGCGGCGGTGTACCGCAGCACTGCCTCGCGGATCTCGTGCAGCGTTGCCGACCGGGTCAGCGTCGCTAGGCGGCCCTCCCGGAAGGTGACGACCTCGCCGTCGTTGTGGGCCTCCGGCATCTTGGGTGCGTACTCGACCTCGTTGAGTGCCTTCAGCTGGTCGAGCAGCGCGGCGACCTTGCGCTGGAGTGAGTCGCCCCGGCGTGTCCGGAGACGGCGAAGCGGGCCTCGTCCGCCGCCGCGGGGCCCACGCGACGCCCCCCGCGCGATACTGGCCACCATGAACGACAAGCTGCCCGTGGACCTGGACCAGATGTTCGACCTCGCCCGCGCGGGCGAAGGCCTGCTGCTGGAGTTCGTCGACGCCGGCGTCCCGGCCGACCACGCGGACGCCCAGGGCAACACGTTGCTCATGCTGGCCGCGTACCACGGCCACGCCACGCTCGTCCGCGGTCTGGCCGACCGTGGTGCGGACGTGAACCGCCTGAACGCCCGCGGTCAGTCGCCCCTGGCGGGCGCGGTCTTCAAGGGTGAGCTCGCGGTGATCGAGGTGCTGGTCGCGGCCGGCGCCGATCCCGAGGCGGGCGAGCCGAGCGCCCGCGCGACGGCCGCGATGTTCGGCAGGGTGCTGCCGGGAGCCTCCTGAGCGACAGGTAGGCTTGAACATCGTGGCCACCATCGACTTTCCCGCCGAGATCAAGGCGCTCCGCTCCACCCTCAAGACCATCGAGTCGGTGAGCGACCCTGCGGAGCTGCAGGAGCGGATCGAGATGCTGTCCGACCAGGCGGCCTCGCCGGACCTGTGGGACGACCAGGACAACGCGCAGAAGGTCACCTCCGCGCTCTCCCACGCGCAGAGCGAGCTCGAGCGGGTCAAGCGGTTCGCCAGCCGGATCGACGACGTCGAAACGCTGGTCGAGCTGGGCAACGAGATGGAGGACGCCGACTCCCTGGAGGAGGCCGAGGCCGAGCTGGCCACGATCCGCAAGGACCTCCGCTCGCTCGAGGTCCGCACCCTCCTCAACGGTGAGTACGACGCGCGTGCCGCCGTCGTGACGATCCGCGCCGGCGCCGGCGGCGTCGACGCCGCGGACTTCGCCGAGATGCTGATGCGCATGTACCTGCGCTGGGCCGAGCGCCACGGCTATCCCACCAAGGTGATGGACACCTCCTACGCCGAGGAGGCGGGCCTGAAGTCCGCGACGTTCGAGGTGGATGCGCCCTACGCGTTCGGCCACCTCTCGGTCGAGGCCGGAACGCATCGCCTGGTGCGCATCTCGCCCTTCGACAACCAGGGCCGCCGGCAGACGTCGTTCGCCGCGGTCGAGGTGATCCCGCTCATCGAGCAGACGGATTCCATCGAGATCCCGGACAACGAGCTCAAGATCGACGTCTTCCGCTCCTCGGGCCCGGGCGGCCAGTCGGTGAACACCACGGACTCCGCGGTGCGCATGACGCACATCCCCACGGGGACGGTCGTGTCGATGCAGAACGAGAAGTCGCAGATCCAGAACCGCGCCGCCGCGCTGCGCGTCATGCAGTCGCGCCTCCTGCTGATCCGTCAGGCCGAGGAGGCGGCGCAGAAGAAGGAGATGGCCGGAGACATCAAGGCGTCCTGGGGCGACCAGATGCGCTCCTACGTGCTGCACCCGTACCAGATGGTCAAGGACCTGCGCACCGAGCACGAGTCGGGCAACACTCAGAACGTGTTCGACGGCGCGATCGACGAGTTCATCGAGGCCGGCATCCGCTGGCGTCGTTCGGGCGGCGAGAGCTGACCCGAGCGCGACGACCTCGCGCTACCTCGCGCCGTCGTGCGCTACCTCGGGCCAGGCTGCGCTACCTCGCTGGAATGGGCGCTACCTTGGTGTTTGGCGGGTTTCAGCCTTTTGTCGTAGTTGCGCCGAGCAACAGGTCGACCCGCGACACACCGGCGTGTCGTCCGACGGCCCACCCGAGGCGTCGTGCGACTCTCGATCAGGCGAGCGCCGCAGACAGCGGCGTCCGCGCGGGGGAGGGGCACGCAGTGATCCGGTTCGAGAACGTCTCGAAGGTCTACGCCCGGGGGGCGCGACCCGCGCTCGACGACGTCTCCGTCGACGTCGAGCGCGGTGAGTTCGTGTTCCTCGTGGGCGCCTCCGGTTCGGGCAAGTCCACGTTCCTGCGGCTCGTGCTGCGCGAGGAGCGGCCCACCGGCGGTCGGGTGTACGTCGCCGGCCGCGACCTGACCCGGCTCTCGGCATGGAAGGTGCCGTCGCTGCGGCGCGGCATCGGCATGGTCTTCCAGGACTTCCGGCTGCTGCCCAACAAGAACGTCTACGAGAACGTCGCCTTCGCGCTGCAGGTCATCGGCCGGCCGCGGCACACGATCCGCACCACCGTGCCGGAGGTGCTCGAATGGGTCGGCCTCGACGGCAAGGAGAAGCGCCGCCCCCACGAGCTGTCCGGCGGCGAGCAGCAGCGCGTCGCGATCGCCCGCGCGTTCGTGAACCGGCCGCAGATCCTGCTCGCCGACGAGCCCACCGGCAACCTCGACCCGACGACGTCGCTCGGCATCATGCGACTGCTCGATCGCATCAACAGCACCGGCACCACCGTGGTGATGGCGACGCACGACGACGAGATCGTCAACGAGATGCGCCGTCGCGTCGTCGAGCTCTCCACCGGGCACGTCGTGCGGGACGAGGCCGACGCGGTCTACGGGCGCCGAGAGGACATCCTGCCGCTCGTCGGGCCGGCACCGGTGCTCGACGCTCCCGGCCGTGGCGTCCCTCGGCGTGGGACGGCGACGCCGCGCATCGTCGTCCAGCCCGAGCCGGGCGACGTGGCCGCGGAGGAGGCCGCCGAGGCCGCCGTCGGGCACGGGGCGTTCGAGGAGGACGCGCACGACGCCGTCGCCCCCCTGGCCGAGGACCCCGTCGGCACCGCGCCGGCCGAGGCGCCCGCCGAACCCGAGCCGCTCGAGGACCGGCTGACCCGGTCGCGCCGCGCGATGTCCCGCGCCGGCGCCGAGGAGGTCTGAGCGGTGCGTCTGCAGTTCATCCTCGTCGAGGTCCTCCAGGGCCTGCGGCGCAACGCCACCATGGTGGTCTCCGTCGTCCTGGTGACGTTCGTGTCCCTGACCTTCGTCGGCGCGGCCGCTCTGCTGCAGACGCAGGTGACCAAGCTCAAGGGGGACTGGTACGACCTGGTCGAGGTGTCCGTCTTCCTGTGCCCCGACGGCTCCACGGTCCCCACCTGCGCCGAGGGAGAGGCCACCGAGGACCAGATCACCGCGGTCGAGGAGGCGATCGCCACCGAGCTGGACGACGTCGTGTCGACCACCTACTTCGAGTCCCAGGCGGAGGCGTTCGAGGCCTTCTCCGCCCGCTACCCGGACGGGTACCAGGGCACGCAGCTCACCGAGGACGACATGCAGGCGTCCTACCGGCTCCAGCTCGCCGACCCCGAGCAGTACCAGGTCGTCGACGACGTCCTCGGCGGTCGCGACGGCGTCGAGGTGGTCGAGGACCAGCGCGCGGCCTTCGAGCCGCTCTTCCTCGCGCTCAACCGCGCGTCCCTGGTCGCGGTGGGCCTGGCCGCGGTCATGCTGCTGGCTGCGGCACTGCTGATCACCACCACGATCAGGCTCTCCGCCGTGTCGAGACGGCGAGAAACAGGCATCATGCGTCTCGTGGGTGCGTCGAACCTCTTCGTGCAGCTGCCCTTCATGCTGGAGGGGGCCATCGCCGCACTCGTGGGCGCCGTGCTGGCCGTGGGCGGGCTGTGGCTCGCCGTGCAGTACCTGGTGGTCGACTGGCTCGCCGAGTCGGTCGACTGGGTCAACTACGTCACGACCGCTGACGTGCTGGCCATCGCCCCGCTGCTGCTCGGCGTCGCCGTCGCCCTCGCCGTCGTGTCCTCCGTCGTCACCCTGCACCGCTACACGAGGGTGTGATCCCATGACCCCGCGTCCCGCCTCCCGCCTGCGCCGGATCATCGGCGCCGCCGTCGTCGGCCTGCTCGTCCTGGGGCCGTCGGCACCGGCGCTCGCCGACGAGATCGACGACCAGCGTGCCGCCGCCGAGCAGGAGAAGCGCGAGAAGGACGCCGAGCGCGAAGACCTCGAGCTCGCCCTGGAGGACACCAACGCCGAGTTCGCCCAGGCCGTGCTCGACCTCAACACGGTCGAGGCGCGACTGCCCGTGGCCCAGGCCGAGCTGGCCGAGGCCCAGGCCGCCCTCGCCGAGGCGCGGCGCAAGGCCGAGGTCCTCGCGCAGCGCCTCGCCGACGCCGAGGACGAGGAGACGCGGATCTCGGAGGAGATCGCGGCGGGCGAGGGGCAGTCCGAGGAGGCCCGGTCCGACGTCGTGGCGATGGCCCGCGAGGCGTATCGACGAGGCGACGACGTCAGTGCGCTGGGCCTCGTCACCGGCGCGCAGTCGACGCGCGAGTTCCTCGAGGACATGTCCGTCAACTCCTCCGCAGCGCGCAGCCAGTCACGGGCCGTCGCCGAGCTGCAGGAGGCGCAGACGGTGGCGCGCAACCAGGAGGCCCGCCTCGTCGCGATCCGCGAGACCATCGCCGACCTCAAGGCGGAGGCCGACGCCAACGTCGTGGTCGCCGAGCAGGCGGAGCAGGACGCCGCGGACCGCAAGGCCGAGGTCGAACAGCTCATCGAGGAGCAGAAGCGGCTCAAGGCCTCGATCGAGGAGCAGCGCGACGAGACCGTCGCGGAGCTCGAGGAGAACGAGGCGCAGCGGGCGACCCTCGAGGACGAGATCCAGCAGATCATCGTCAAGCAGGAGGAGCGCGACCGTCGCCTCGAGGAGGAGCGCAAGCGCCGCGAGGCCGAGGAGCGCCGCCAGCGGGAAGCCGAGGCGAAGCGGCAGGCCGAGCGAGAGGCCGAACGCCGTGCCGAGCAGAAGGAGTCCGAGAAGGGCGGCTCGGGCGGCGGCTCCGGTGGCGGCGGGTCCGGCGGTGGTGGCTCCGGCGGAGGCGGGTCCGGCGGAGGCGGGTCCGGCGGCGGAGGCGGTGGTTCCGGTTCCGGCGGTGGTGGCGGCGGCTCCGGCGGCGGAGGTTCCTCCGGCCCGTTCCTCGGCTGGCCCACGAACTACCACGTGGTCACCAGCTCGTACGGCCAGCGCTTCCACCCGCTCTACAACGCGTGGCGGCTGCACGCGGGCACCGACATCCGTTCGTACTGCGGCACACCTATCTACGCGGCCCAGAGCGGGTACGTGGAGCAGGCCTACTACGGCAGCGGCCCGGGCAACAACGTGCTCGTCAACCACGGCCGGCACCAGGGCGACAGCGTCATGTCCCGCTACCTGCACCTGTCGCGCGACGTGGTGAGCGTGGGGGAGAAGGTCGACAAGGGCGAGATCATCGGGTACTCCGGGACCACCGGCAGCTCGACGGCGTGCCACCTGCACTTCGAGGTGTACGTGAACGGCAGCACCGTCGACCCGATGGGCGGCTGGCTCAACTGACCCGCTGATCGCCTGACGAGCTGATCGCCTGGCGCGCTGATCGCCGAGCGCAGAAAAGGCCTGGATCGCCGTCGTCGGCCGCGTATCCTGGGACGCTGCGGTATCGCGACCAGGGAGGGGGAGCCGTGTCCAACAAGGCCAAGGGCGCCAAGAAGAAGGCGGACGACCCGCGCCAGGTCGTGGCGAACAACAAGAGGGCACGCCACGACTTCGTGATCGAGGACGTCTTCGAGGCCGGGATCGTCCTGTCCGGCACGGAGGTCAAGGCGCTGCGCATGGGCCGCGCCTCGCTCGTGGACGGCTACGTCGCGATCGACCACGACGAGGCCTGGCTGGAGAACGTCCACATCCCCGAGTACTTCCAGGGCACGTGGAACAACCACACGCCCAAGCGCAAGCGCAAGCTCCTGCTGCACCGCGACGAGATCGACCGCCTCGGTGTGAAGTCGCGGGAGAAGGGGCACACCATCGTGCCGCTGCGGCTGTACTTCCTGGACGGCCGGGCCAAGGTGGAGATCGCCCTGGCCCGAGGCAAGAAGGAGTACGACAAGCGCCAGACGCTGCGGGAGAAGCAGGACATGCGCGAGGCCCAGCGGGCGATCCGCCAGAAGGAGCTCCTCAGCTGACAGGACCGGCGCGCGCCGCCGGTCCTGCGGGCCGGAATATCCGTGCGCACGGTGTCGTTGGTGCACTACAGTGAGACCGTCGGCCTGCGGGCCGGCGCTTGACAACACCACAGGGGCTGATCGGTTTCGACGGTGGTCGTGATTCCAGGAGAAGCGGGCCGAGGAGGCAGGCTCATCTCGTGAACGATGCCTGCAAACCTATAGGTGCCGATAACAAGCGCACCGACTTCGCCCTCGCCGCCTGAGCGAGCCTCGAAGTCCGTGAGCCCGGGATTGCTCTCGACCCGGTAGCTCACGTCATCTAGAGAGCCACTGCTCGTAGCCCTCGTCGTCGGGGCTGCGGGGACTCTCAGACGGCTGAGCCCGTCCACACCTTGTCTGCGTGAGTGTGGGGGCTGAGAAAAGCGCAGCAGACTGCGCCCGGAGAAGTCCTGGAACAGCGTCACCGGACCCGGGTTCGATTCCCGGCAGCTCCACCCCGTGCCCAAGGCCCGGACTCCTGCCAGCAGACTCGCCGGCAGGAGTCCGGGCCTTGTCTGCGTCCCTGGCCGGGCACGGCACACTGGAGCCCATGACCCTGGCCGTGCTCGCTGATCTTCTCGCCGCCCCGCCGGCGCTGCCGGTTGCCGGCGGCCTCGCCGAGCTGTCCGCCGCGGTCCGCGCCTCGGGTGCCGCGGTGCTGCAGTCCCCGCCCGGCAGCGGCAAGACGACCCTGGTCCCTCCTGCGCTCGCGGTCGCCCAGGGTGGTCGCGTCGTCGTCACCCAACCGCGCCGGATCGCCGCCCGCGCCGGTGCTCGCCGGCTCGCCGGGCTCCTCGGCGAGCCGGTGGGGCGCACGGCTGGTTTCGCGGTGCGCGGGGACCGGCAGTCCGGCCCGGAGACCCTCGTGGAGTTCGTCACCGCGGGCACCCTGCTGCGCCGCCTGCAGCACGACCCGGAGCTCCCCGGGGTCCGGGCCGTCGTGCTCGACGAGGTCCACGAGCGTCAGGTCGACGGCGATCTCCTGCTCGCCATGCTGGTCGAGGCGCGTGCGGCGCTCCGTGAGGACCTCGCTGTCGTGGCCATGTCCGCCACGGTCGAGGCGGGGCGGGTCGCCGCGCTGCTCGGGGAGGACGCCTCCGTCGTCACCGTGCCCGGTGCGCTGCACCCGGTCTCGACGGTGTGGTGCCCGGCGCCGCGCACCGCACCGCGCCTGACGCCCGGGGGCACGAGCCGTGAGTTCCTCGGCCATGTCACCGACGTCCTGGGACGGGCGCTGCAGGAGCAGGCCGGGGACGTCCTGGTCTTCCTCCCCGGCGCCCGGGAGGTCGACGACGTGGTGCGTCTCGCCCGCGCGGCCTTCCCCCGGGTCGACGTGCTGCCCCTCCACGGTCGCCTCCCGGGGGCGGAGCAGGACCGCGCGCTGCAGACGACGTCCGGCCGGCGGGTCATCGTCTCCACGGCGGTGGCGGAGTCCTCGCTCACCGTCCCGGGAGTGCGCGTCGTGGTGGACGCCGGCCTGGTGCGTGAGCCCCGCACCGACCACCACCGGGGACTGGCGGGGCTCGTCACCCGCAGCGTGAGCCAGGCCGCGGCCGAGCAGCGCGCCGGACGTGCCGGGCGTCAGGGCTCCGGCACCGTGTACCGGTGCTGGTCCGAGGCCGAGCACGCCCGGCTGGAACCCCACCCGCGTCCCGAGATCCAGACCGCCGACCTGACCGGTCCGATGCTCGAGCTCGCGGTGTGGGGCGCGCCGGGCGGGAAGGGGCTCGCGCTGCTGGACGCGCCGCCGCCCGCCGCGGCGGCCGCTGCGGACGCCGTCCTCGCTGAGCTCGGCGCCGTGACGGCCGACGGCGTCGTCACCGCGCGGGGCCGGGCCATCGCCGCGGTCGGGACCGACCCGCGGCTGGCGCGCGCTCTGCTCGACGGCGCCGAGGCGGTCGGTCCGCGGGTCGCCGCGGAGACGGTCGCGCTGCTCGCGGCCGACGGCGGCCCGAGCGACGTCGACCTGGCGGCCGCGTTGCGCCGCCAGCGCTCCGCGCCGGGGCGGAGCAACCCGTGGCGGCGCGAGGCGGATCGCTGGGAGCGGGTCGTCGCGCGACGGGACGGGAGCCCGCGTCGTGACGACCGGGCCGGCACGTCGGCCGGTTCGCACGGGGTCAGCCTGGACCTTGCCGTCGGGATCGTGACGGCGTTGGCCCATCCCGACCGCATCGCCCGCAAGCGGCCGGGGGCCGACCGGTACCTCATGGCGGGGGGAGCGGGGGCGCGCCTGCCCGGGGGTGCGCTGGCGGGCAGCGAATGGCTCGCCGTCGCGGAGGCGACCCGGTCGCCCGGGCAGCCCGACGCACTCGTCCGGTCGGCGGTCCCGATCGACGAGGCCACCGCCCGCGAGGCGGGCGCGAGCCTGCTGAGGACGGTCGACGACGTCGCCTGGCGGGACGGCCGTCTGGTGTCACGCCGCGTCGTGCGGCTGGGGGCGATCGAGCTGTCGGCGAAGCCCTTGTCCAGCCCGCCGTCCGAGCTGGTGGCGGCGGCCGTCCAGCAGGGCCTGCGCGCGGAAGGGCTCGACCTGGTGCCCTGGCCCCCGGCAGCGGTCTCGTTGCGGCGCCGGCTCGCCTTCCTCCACGCAGCGCTCGGCGAGCCGTGGCCGGACGTGTCCGACGAGGCGCTGGAGGATCACGTGCCCGCCTGGCTCGGGCCGGACCTCGACCGGGTGCGGACCGGTCGGGACCTGCGCCGCGTGGACACGACGACGGCGCTGCGCAGGCTGCTCCCGTGGCCCGAGGCGTCCCGGCTCGACGTCCTCGCCCCCGAACGCGTCACCGTCCCCACCGGCTCGGCGCTGCGCGTGGACTACTCCGACCCGGACCGGCCCACGCTGGCCGCGCGGATCCAGGAGGTCTTCGGCTGGCAGGGTGCGCCCGCCCTGGCCGACGGGCGCGTGCCGCTGGTCCTGGAACTGCTTTCCCCGGCGCAGCGGCCCGCCGCGGTGACCGCGGACCTCGCCGGGTTCTGGAGCACGGGGTACCCGCAGGTGCGGTCCGAGCTGCGCGGGCGCTATCCCAAGCACCCGTGGCCCGAGGATCCCGCAGCCGCCAGCGCGACGACGCGGACCAAGAGGGCCTCGCGCGGCTGACCTCGCAGCGCGTCGGGACGCCGCTCCTTCCGCCTCCCGACGCGCGGGGAACGGCCAGGTGCTGGACTATCGACTTCTGCACCCTCAGGGTGGACGTGATGACCGTCACAGGGGAGTGGTAGCCATGGCCGAGGGAAAGCTCGACGTCGTCGCGAGGCGGCTGGGTCTCCGGACCGACCCGATCATCTTCTTCGTCTCCGCGGCACTCATGGTGCTGTTCCTCGTGGTCCTCATGATCTTCCCGACGCCGATCCGCAATGCCTTCGGCAACGGCCGCGAGTGGATCGTCACCAATCTCGGCTGGTTCTTCATCCTGGGCGTGACGGTCTGGCTCGTCTTCCTCGCGTGGGTGGCGCTGAGCCGCTACGGCCACCTGCGGCTCGGGCCCGACGACGCGAAGCCGGAGTACGGCAACCTCTCGTGGTTCGCGATGCTGTTCGCCGGCGGGATCGGAACGGTGCTGATGTTCTGGGGCGTGGCCGAGCCCATCTCCCACTTCGGGACGCCACCGTTCGCCGGGGTGGAGCCGTACTCGGCGGAGGCGGCCGAGGACGCCATGTCGGTCTCGCTGTACGACCTGGGCCTGCACACCTGGACGATCTTCACGCTGCCCGGCCTCGCCTTCGGGTACTTCGTCTACCGGCACGACCTCCCGCTGCGCGTCAGCTCCGTGTTCTACCCCTTCCTCAAGGAGCGGATCCACGGGCCGATCGGCCGGACGATCGACATCTTCGCGGTTCTCGGCACGCTCTTCGGCCTGGCGGTGTCGCTCGGCCTGGGCACGTCCCAGATCGGGGCCGGCATCAACCACCTGTTGCCGGAGGTCGACAACAGCACGTGGCTGCAGGTCGGCATCATCACGGTACTGACGGCCGTCGCCGTGGCGTCGATCGTCGCGGGCCTCGACAAGGGCGTGAAACGGCTGTCGAACATCAACATCCTCATGGCTGTCGGTCTGATGATCTTCATCCTCATCAGCGGCGACACCGTGTTCCTGCTGCGTCAGGTCCCGCAGAGCATCGGCGTCTACCTGCAGGACCTGACAGGGTTGGCGTTCTGGAACGACGCGATGTCGCCCTTCACCAAGGACGGCGGCTGGGGTTGGCAGGGTGACTGGACGGTCTTCTACTGGGCCTGGACGGTCACCTGGGCACCGTTCATGGGCGTGTTCCTCGCGCGCATCTCCAAAGGGCGCACGATCCGCCAGTTCGTCGCGGGCGTGCTCCTCGCGCCGACGCTGTTCACGATCGTGTGGTTCGTCGTGTTCGGCTGGTCGGCGATGCAGCTCGACGGGATCGGCGGGGACGGCGGGATCATCTCCGAGGCGGTCGAGGTGGACGTGGCGCTGGCCATGTTCACGTTCTTCGAGCAGTTCCCGGCCGCGACGCTGATCTCCGGCATCGCCGTGGTGGTGGTCGCCCTGTTCTTCGCCACGTCCTCGGACTCGGCGTCGCTGGTGGTGGACATGCTCTGCGCCGGCACACCGGACGCCGGGCCGACCCGTCAGCGGGTCTTCTGGGGGGTGAGCGAGGGGGCGCTGGCCGCATCGCTGATCATCCTCGGCGGCGTGACCAACGCCGACGGCCTCGCCGCGCTCCAGCAGGTCATCACGGTGATCGGGCTGCCGATCTTCGTCCTCGTGTTCCTCATGATCTTCTCGATGATCAAGGCGTTGTCCACGGAGCGACGGGCGGCGATCGAGGCACAGTTCGCTGGCGTGCTCGCCAAGCGGGACCGGGCGATGCGCGGGCGCCCGAAGGTCGCCGGGCAGGGGCGCGCGCGGGAGGGCAGCGAAGAGCCCCTCGTGCCGGTCGAGGACGGCGACAACGCGGACGACGGCACCGACCGGGTCTGATTGTCAGGGGGCCTACCCAATTCGCTAGGGTGCGTGGTGTGCCCCACGCCACACCGCCGACGACGCCGGTCCCCACCGTCCCCGCACCGCTGACGGCGGCGCTCGACCCGGGCGAGCACGCCCTGGCCGCCGGCGCCCTCGTCGCGACGCACCCGCTGCTCGCCCCCGCGGCGCGGTGGTGGCGCCGCGTCACCGAGGAGAGCACCGGGATCGAGCTGGTCCCGACGCCCGGCACGACGGCCGCCGCCGAGCCCGCCGCCGAGCCCGTCGATGACGGTGCGAGCGTGCGCTTCGACCTTGACGACACGTTGACGGGCGGGGCGTACACGCTCGACGTGAGCCCCGCCGTCGTGCAGGTGCGCGCCGCCGACCTGCCGGGCGCGTTCGCCGCCGCCCAGACGCTCCGGCAGCTCGGCGGCGCGGCCGCGTTCCGTCGGGCCGGCACCACCCCGCTTGTGCTGCCCGCCCTGCGCGTCACCGACGCCCCGCGCCACCACTGGCGCGGGGTTCTGCTCGACGTCGCCCGCCACTTCCTGCCGACGGCGGACGTGCTGCGGTTCGTCGACCTGGCCGCCGCGCACCACCTGAACGTGCTCCAGCTCCACCTCACCGACGACCAGGGCTGGCGGATCGAGATCGAGCGGTACCCCCGGCTCACGCAGGTCGGTGCCTGGCGGCGCGAGTCCACCGTCGGCACGTGGCGCACCGGGACGCTCGACGGCCGGCCCCACGGCGGCTGCTACAGCGCCAACGACCTGCGCGAGATCGTCGCCTACGCGCGCGAGCGCGGGGTCATGGTCGTCCCCGAGGTCGACGTCCCCGGCCACGTCGCGGCGGCGCTCGCCGCCTACCCGGAGCTCGCCGCCCGCTCCGGGCCCCACGAGGTCTCGACCACGTGGGGCATCAGCGAGGACGTGCTGGACCCGTCCGAGCGGACCCTGGCCTTCTTCCGCGGGGTCCTGGACGAGGTCTGCCAGATCTTCGACGCGCCGTTCGTGGCGCTCGGCGGCGACGAGGTGCCGACCACCGCGTGGAGCGAGCGACCGGATCTCGCGGAGCGGGCCGCCGGCCTCGGTCTGACCCGCGGGGACGGGAGCCCCGACGTGGCCCGGCTGCACGGCTGGTTCCTCGCCCGGCTGGCCGACCACCTGCGCACCAGGGGGCGTCGCACCGTCGTGTGGGACGAGGCGTTCGGCCCCGACCTGCCCCGCGACGCCGTCGTCGTCTGCTGGCGTGGCCACACCGTCGCGCTGGACGCGATGGCGGCGGGCCACGACGTCGTCATGGCGCCCGAGCAGGAGGTGTACCTCGACCACCGCGCCGCCGACGACCCGGAGGAGCCCGTCCCGGTCGGTTTCGTGCGCACCACGGCCGACGTGTACGGCTTCGAGCCGCTGCCGGCGGCTGCGCTCGCGGCCCGCCCCGGGGTGCCGGACGACGAGCGGCACGGCCGCCTGCTGGGCGCCCAGGCGCAGGTGTGGACCGAGCACCTCGACTCCGCGCGCCGCGTCGACTATGCGGCGTTCCCGCGGCTGGCGGCTTTCGCCGAGGCCGTCTGGACCACCGATCCCGCGCCTCGCGCACCCGGCGGCCCGGCGTCCGCCGCGTTCCTGGACCGGCTGCACGGTGCGCACCTGCCGCGCCTCGCGGCGGCCGGGGTCGAGTTCCGCCCGCCCGAGGGTCCGCACCCGTGGCAACGGCGTCCGGGCGTCGCCGGGCACCCGCGGGACCTCGTGGCCGAGCGTGCCGCTGCCGGCTGGGACGGGATGGGTGGTTGGGTCCCGGGTCGGGACGGCGCCGAGCCGGAGGCCCGCCGGTGAGCGCCCGGACGGTGGACGTCGTGCGGGGAGTGGTGCTGCCCCGTCCCGACGGCAGCCTCACCTCCCCCCAGGACGTCCTCCTCGACGGCGGCCGGGTGCGCGCGGTCGTGCGGTCCTCGCACCGGCGCGGCGGGACGGTGCTCGACGGCGGTGGCCGCCTCGTGCTGCCGGGTTTCGTCGACGCCCACGTCCACGGGGGCGCCGCCGTGCTCGAGCCGGAGGTCCAGCACGCGCTGCTGCGCCAGGGGATCACCGCGATCGTCACCGGGGCCGACGGCGTGGGGTACGCGCCGTCGGACCGGACTTCCGCGGCCTGGGCGGGCCGCTACTTCGCCGGCATCGACGGCGAGCACCCTCGTTTCGACGGCGGCAGCGTCGCCGAGCTCCTTGCCGGCTACGACGGGACGACCCCGGTGAGCGTCGCGGCGCTGGTGCCGCACGGCACCCTGCGCCGCACCGTCGTGGGCGTCGACCGGCGTCCTGCCACCTCCGCCGAGACGGCGAGGATGGTGGCGCTGGCGCGCCAGGGGTTCGCCGACGGCGCGGTGGGACTGTCCACCGGCCTCGAGTACGTCCCGGCGGCCTGGGCGCACGAGGACGAGCTGCGCGCCGTCGTCGCGGTCGCCGCCGAGCACGGGTTGCCCCACGTCTCGCACATGCGGGGCTACGAGGACCGTGCCGTCCCGGCGCTCGAGGAGCTGCTGCGGCTGGCCGCGGCGACGGGCGCCGCTACCCACGTGTCGCACCTGCACGGCCCGGCGGCACCGATCGTCGCGCAGCTCGACGAGGCCCGTGCCGCCGGCGCCGACCTCACCTTCGACTCCTACCCGTACCTGCGGGGCTGCTCGCTGCTGTCGATGGTGGCCCTGCCGACGTGGCTGCCGCTCGCCGACCCGGACGCCACCGCCGCGGCCCTCGACGCCCCGGCCCACGCCCGGCGGCTGCGCGCCCACCTCGACGGGCTGGCCGACCTCTGGCCGCGCGTCACCCTCGCCTGGGTGCCGGGGCTGGCCCCGCACGAGGGCGACGTGGCGGGCCGGGCGCTGGTCGACGTCGCCGCGCGCTGGGGCGTGCCGCCGGCGGAGGCCGCGCTGCGCATCCTGCGGGCGTCCCGGCTGCGGGCGAGCTGCGTCTTCGCCCAGCCGCCCACCGGGACGGCCGCCGCGGTGCGCACGCTGGCGAACCATCCCGGGCACCTCGCGGGTTCCGACGCGATCTACCAGCCCGTCGGCGCGGCCGCCACGGAGGGCCGGTCGCACCCGCGCGGCTGGGGTGCCTTCGCCCGGTTCCTCGCCGAGCGCGTGCGAGGCACCGGCGACTGGACGTGGCACGCCGCCGCCGAGCACCTCGCGGGTCGGGCCGCACGACGCTTCGCGCTGGCCGGCCGCGGACGCGTCGCGCCGGGGGCCGTCGCCGACCTCGTGCTGGTCGATACTGACGCCGTGGCCGACCGGGCCACCTACGAGGCGCCCCGGACCCCCGCGGTCGGGATCGACGACGTGCTCGTCGCCGGCGAGCCGGTGCTCGCCGGCGGTGAGCTGACCGGTGCCCGTCCCGGCCGCGGACTGCGGGCCGCCACCCGCCCCACCGAGAGGAGCCCGTCATGAGGATCGACGACCCGGACCGGACGTGGCCGCTGCTCGCCCTCGAGCGCAGCGCCGTCGAGCACAACGTCGCCACCGCGTCCGCCGCGCTGGCCCGGGCCGGCGTCGAGCACGCCCCGCACGTCAAGACCCACATGTCGCGCCAGCTGTGGGACCGTCAGCGCGCGGCGGGCGCCTGGGGCGCCACCGTCGCGACCCCGGCGCAGCTGCGCACCGTGCTGGGGTGGGGCACCGCGCGGCGGCTCCTGCTCGCCAACGAGCTGGTCGATGCCCGGGACGCCGCCCGGCTGCGCGCCGCGCTCGACGCCGGCGCCGCCGAGGAGGTCTGGGTCTGCGTCGACTCCCCACACGGGGTCGAGGTGCTGCGGCGGGCCTTCGACGGCGTCACGCACCGGCAGCTCGGCGTGCTCGTGGAGCTGGGTGTCGCCGCCGGGCGCACCGGGGTCCGGACCGTCGACGGTGCGCTGCTGCTCGCCCGGTCCGTCGTCGACGCCGGGCTGCGGCTCGTCGGTGTCAGCGGCTACGAGGGCCCGGTCGCGTCCGGGACGACCGCGGCCGAGCTCGACGCGGTCGCGCGCTGGTGCGGCCTCCTGCGCGACGCCGGGGCCGCCGTCGCGCCGTTCGTGGACGGCCCCGTCGTGCTGTCCGCGGGCGGCAGCGCCTTCGCCGACGTGGTCGTCCGGCAGCTCACCGCGGTGGCGGGTGCCCGCGTCGTCGTCCGCTCGGGGGCCTACGTCGCGCACGACCACGGTCACTACGCGCACGCGGACCCGTGGACACGCCTCGGCGTCGCGGCCCTGCGCCCGGCGATCACCGTGTGGGCGGCCGTGCTCTCGGCTCCCGAGCCCGGCCTGGCGGTGTGCGGGCTGGGACGGCGCGACGTCTCGTTCGACCTGCACCTGCCGGTCCCGCTGGTCGCCCGCGGGACCGGTCCCACCGGCCGGCTCGCCGACCCCCGAGCGCTGGACGCTCGGGTGACCGCGCTCGACGACCAGCACGCCTACCTGCGGGTGCCGGACGACGACCTGTCGCCGGGCGACGTCGTCGGGTTCGGCGTCTCGCACCCGTGTACCACGTTCGACAAGTACCGCACCGGCGTCCTCACCGACGCCGACGTGGTGGTCGAGACCCTGACGTTCGACTTCTCGGAGGAACCATGACCAAGACCGCCGTGTCCACCCCGCACGCCCCCGCGCCCGCCCACACGTTCCACCAGGGGGTGCGCCGCGGGCCGTTCGTGCAGGTCTCCGGGCAGGGTCCTGTGGACCCGGTGACGGGGGAGTACGTGTTCGCGGACGACGTCGCCGCCCAGACGACGCGGACCCTGGAGAACGTGCGCGCGATCGTCGAGGCGGCCGGGGCGACGTTCGACGACGTCGTCATGCTGCGGGTCTACCTCACCTCGCGGGAGCACTTCGCGGCGATGAACGAGGCCTACGGGACCTTCGTGACCCGGCACTGCCCGTCCGGGGTGCTGCCGAGCCGCACCACGGTGATGGTGGGGCTTCCGCGCCCGGAGATGCTCGTGGAGATCGACGGGTTCGCCGTGACGGCGTGAGGGGCGCCGGTCAGCGCCCGTCGTCCGCCGACGACGCGCTGTCCTGCGCACCGTGGTGCGCGCCGTCCTGTGCGTCGTCCCGCGGCCGGGCCTCGGGGTCGCGTGGCGAGCCGGCCCGGCGGCGGCGCACGAGCCGGTAGAGGACGTAGCCGACGGCGGCGAGGACGAGCCACGGCAGCAGGACCCCCAGCACCAGCACCACGGTCTCGACCGTGGCGACGAGCGCCTCCCACCCGGTGGCCAGCCCGCCGGTGAACCCGCCGCGCGGGGCAGAGATCTGGGCCTCCGGCGCGTCGATCTGCACGTGGAGGGTGGACATCGCGACCTCGTCGCTCAGCGCGTCACGCTGGGCGACCAAGGAGTCGAGCTCGGCCTGTCGCTCGGAGAGCTCTCGCTCGACCTCGAGCAGGTCGGCGGTGGAGCCGGCGGCGGCCAGGAGCTCGGTGAGCCGTTCGGTCGACGTGGTGAGCGCAGAGATGCGGGCGTCCAGGTCCTGGCCGCGGCTGGTGACGTCGGTGCTGGACAGCTCGACGTCCTGGACGGTCCCGAGGTCGCCGATCGCGTCCACGGCGCTCGACGTGCGGTCAGCGGGGACTCTCACGGTCAGGCTGGCCGAGCCGGGGGAGTCTTCGTCGCCGGGGTTCTCGTGGCGCTCCTCGACGTGGCCGCCGGCCTGCTCGACGAGGCGGACCAGCTCGGCCGCCGTCGTCGTGGGCTGTTCCGACACGAGCGAGAGGTAGCCGGTGACGACGACCTCGCGGTCGACGACCGACGAGGCGGAGTCGTCCTCCTCGGTCGCCGCGGTGGCCTCCGCGACGGCGGCTGCCTCCCCGGCGGAGTCCTGCGCGGACATCTCGGCGCCGGCGTCGCCGGAGTCCCCCGCCCCGGAGCCGGAGCACCCCGCGAGTCCGAGGGCGAGGACCGCAGCGACCGTGGCGGTCACGGCGCGACGAGGCAGGGATCGGATCGGCATGGCCCCGACTCTAGGTGGCTGACCTGGCCCGACGCGCGCCGTGGTCAGGATCGTGATGGGACCGTGGCGCGACCGTGACCTCCGTCCCGGACAGTGGGACGAGCGGCCGGCGACCGATGGTTACGATCGAGTAACGAAGGCGAACGGGCGATGGACAACGGGTCTGTTAAGACGCTCTACTAACAAACATGACCACGACGACGACGCGCACCAGCCGACGGGGACTGGGTGGCGGTCTGCGAGCCACCTCGAAGGTGCTGCCCGAGCACGCGAGGGCCCACAACCGCTCGCTCGTGCTCCAGCACCTCTTCCACGAGGGCCCCACGTCGCGCGCCGGTCTCGCGCGGGCCACCGGCCTCACGCGCGTCACCATCTCGGACCTGGTCGGCGTGCTGTTGGCCGAGGACCTCGTCGAGGAGCTCGGCACCCAGCCGGGGCGCCGGGTGGGCAAGCCGGCGATCCTCGTCGGGATGCGCACGGACGCCTACCAGATCGTCGCCGTCGACCTCTCCGACGACACCGTGTTGCGCGGTGCCGTCCTGACCCTCACGGGCGAGGCCGTCGTCCGCCAGGAGCTCGAGGTGGGCGACCGCCGCGGCGACGACCTGGTCGATCTGATCGCCCGTTTCGCCCGCCGCCTGGTGGCCGCTGCCACGCGTCCCGTCATCGGGGTGGGCATCGGCTCGCCGGGTGTCGTCGACCACGCCGGGCGCGTCGTCGAGGCACCGAACGTCGAGTGGCGGGACCTGCCGCTCGCGGCCACCCTCACCGACCGGCTCGGGCTGCCGGTGCACGTCGCCAACGACGCGAACTCCGCGGCGCTCGCCGAGTACACCTACGGCGGAGCGGCCGACTCGATGCTGGTCCTCACCGTGGGGCAGGGCGTCGGCGCCGGCGTCATGGTCGACGGCGCGCGCGTGCACGGCTCCGCCGACGCCGCCGGCGAGCTCGGGCACGTCACCGCGGTCGACGACGGCCTGCCCTGCGCCTGCGGGCGCCGGGGGTGCCTGGAGACGGTGCTGTCGGCGCCCGCGCTGCGACGCGCCGTCGAGGGTCTCGACCGCGCGGCGGCGGACGCCGTGCTGGCCGACGTCGGCCGCACGCTGGGCAAGTCGCTCGCACCGGTCGTCGGTGCGCTCAACCTGGGCGAGGTGCTGCTCTCCGGCCCGCCGGAGCTGCTCGCCGGGGCGCTGCGCGCCGCGGCCCACGAGACCCTCGTCGCACGGACCATGCCGGCCACCGCGGCCGGCCTCAACCTGCGCATGGCGTCGCTGGACGACGACGTCGTGCTGGCCGGCGCCGCCGTGCTCGTCCTCGGCGCCCAGCTCGGAGTCTCCTGACATGACTCCTGACACGGCTCTCGACAGCAGTCCCTGACCAGCTCCATCGACCGACCACAGCCGGTGCCACCTGGTACCGGCCCCCGCGTACCCCAATTTGGAAGGAAACCGAAGCAGTGAAGAGAACACGCACCGTCGTCGCTGCGGCGTCGACCATCACGCTCGCCCTCACCCTCGCCGCCTGCGGCACCGACGAGCCGGCCGACACCTCGGACGGCGAGACCACCGACAGCGCCGAGGTGGAGCCCGGTGACATCACCCTCTGGGTCGCCGGCGCCGACACGCCCGAGGAGCTGCGCACCTACCTCGTGGACACGTTCGCCGAGGAGAACCCCGGCTCGACGCTGACCATCGAGGAGCAGGACTGGGGCGACCTGGTCACCAAGCTCACCACGGCGCTGCCCGACGCCGAGAACACCCCGGACGTCGTCGAGATCGGCAACACCCAGTCGCCGACCTTCACCAACGCCGGTGCGTTCCGCGAGATCTCCCCGGAGCTGTACGAGGAGCTCGGCGGCGACAAGCTGCTGCCGTCCTTCGTGGAGGCCGGTTCCGTGGACGACACGATCTACGCGCTGCCGTACTACTTCGGCTCGCGCTACATGTTCTACCGCGCGGACCTCTGGGACGAGGCGGGCGTCGAGATGCCCGAGACGCTGCCGGAGTTCACCGAGGCCGTCACCGAGCTCACCACCGACGACCTGTCCGGGTTCGCGATGGGCGGCCAGGACTGGCGCAACGGCATCTCCTGGGTCTTCGCCAACGACGGCGAGCTGGCGGTCAAGGAGGGCGACCAGTGGGTCTCCACCCTCGCCGACCCGAACACCGTCGCCGGCCTGGAGATGTGGCAGGAGGTCTACGAGGGCGCCTCGAACCTGCCCGCGACCGAGCGTGACGTCGCCTACTGGGACTTCCTGAACGACGCCGAGGACGGCGGGGCCCCCGAGGCCGCGACGATCATGGCGCCGGGCTGGGCCCGCTGGTCCATCGGTGAGCTCGTCGAGAACGACGAGGGCGAGATGGTCCGCGACGGCATGGCCGACGCGGAGAAGTACGACATCTTCGCCCTGCCGGGTCTCGACGGCGGCATCGCCCCCGTCTTCGCCGGTGGCTCCAACGTGGCCGTCTCGGCCCAGTCCCAGCACCCCGAGCTCTCCGAGAACCTGCTGCGGATCATCTACTCGGACGAGTACCAGACGATGCTCGCGGAGAACGGGCTCGGCCCGGCCAACGCGGACTTCAACAGCATCATGGAGACCGACACGTTCGGCGAGGTGACCGTCGCGACGGCCGAGGCCTCCCAGCTCACCCCGGCCGCGCCGGGCTGGGCCGCCGTCGAGGGCGCCTTCGTCTACGAGGAGCTCTTCCAGAAGATCGCCGAGGGCGGTGACGTGGCCGAGCTCGCCGCCGAGTACGACGAGAAGCTCACGCCGATGCTCAACGGCCAGGCCGGCTGACGGTCCTCGTCCGCACGACCGACTGATCACGACGGGCGGGGCGGCGCTGCCGAACGGCTGCCGCCCCGCCCGCCCCATGACCCGGGAAGGAGGACCGCATGACCACGACCACCGGCGACACCGCAGGCACCGACGGCATCGCGATCCGCCGTCGGCGCAGGCCGGCCACCCCTTATCTCCTGCTGATCCCCGCCGTCGCGGCCCTCCTGGTCGGTCTCGGGTACCCCGTGTACTGGCAGGTCGTCACCTCGCTGCAGGAGTACGGCCTGATGCAGCAGTTCGGCGCCCCGCCAGCCTTCGTCGGGCTCGAGAACTTCGCCCGCATCTTCACCGACACCGAGGTGTGGGCGGTCGTGGCGAAGTCGATCGCGTTCTGCCTCGTCAACGCCCTGCTCACCGTCGGCATCGGGCTCGGCCTCGCCGTGCTCATGCGTGGGGTGCACGGCTGGGTGCGCATCACCATGCAGATCACGCTGCTCCTGGCCTGGGCCACCCCGCTCGTGGCCGCCGTCACCGTGTTCCGCTGGCTCTTCGACTACCGCACCGGCGTGGTCAACTGGTTCTTCGTCCAGCTCGGCGCCGAGCAGATGGACTCCTACAACTGGCTGGGCAACGTCTGGACGTTCTTCCTCGTGGCGTCGTTCGTCGTCATCTGGATGTCCGTGCCGTTCGTCGCGATGTCCATCTACGCCGGGCTGACCCAGGTCTCCGAGGAGGTCCTCGAGGCCGCGCGGATCGACGGTGCCAACCCGCGCAAGATCCTCTGGCTCATCATCATGCCGCTCGTCCGTCCGGTCATCGCGATCGTGCTGCTGCTGCAGATCATCTGGGACCTGCGGGTCTTCGCCCAGATCCGCCTCCTGCAGGACGCCGGCGCGCCCATCTCCGAGACCAACCTGCTCGGCAACTACATCTACGAGCTCGGCGTTGGCAGCCAGGACTTCGGCGGCGCCGCCGCCGTCTCCCTGTTCGTGCTGGTGCTCACGGTGGTGCTCGCGGGGCCGTACGTGCGCTATCTCATGAAGGAGGACGCGGCATGAGCGCCGTCCTGACAGCCACCACGCCGGCCGCCCAGGCCGACCGCACGCCGCTGCGTCGTCGTCGGCTCCGGCCGGGCAAGGTCCTGCTCAGCGCGCTGGGCCTCGGCCTCGCGCTGGTCTGGGTCTTCCCCGTCTACTGGATGATGCTCTCGGCCGTCACGCCGGACGCGATCCTCGGCGGCTCGACCCCGCACTTCCTCCCGGCCGACTTCACGTGGACCAACCTGTCCTCGGTGCTGACCGACTCGGGCTTCCTCAACGCCCTCGGCATGAGCCTCATGGTCACGGGTTTGACGATCACCCTGGTGCTCGCCTTCGCGTTCTTCGCCGCGCTGGCCATCAGCCGGTGGCGCTTCCGCGGCCGGACGAGCTTCATCCTGGCCGTGCTGTTCATCCAGATGCTCCCGGCCGAGGGGCTCTTCATCGCGCAGTACCAGATGATGTCGAGCCTCGGGCTGCTCAACAAGGTCATCGGGATCTCCGTGCTCTACGTCGCGATGCTGGTGCCGTTCACCGTGTGGATGCTGCGCGGGTTCGTCGCCGGTGTGCCGATCGAGCTGGAGGAGGCCGCCATGGTGGACGGCCTGTCCCGCCCGAAGGCGTTCCTGCGGATCACCTTCCCGCTGCTCGCCCCCGGCCTCGTCGCCTCCGGCGTGTACGCGTTCCTGCAGGCGTGGAACGAGTTCACGACAGCGCTCGTGATCCTGCCGGCCGAGTCGGCCCAGACCCTGCCGATCTGGCTGCGCAGCTTCCTGTCCGCCTCGGCGAACCGGGGCATCAACTGGGCCGAGGTCATGGCCGCGTCCACCCTCATCGCGGTGCCGGTCATCGTCTTCTTCCTGTTCGTGCAGGGGCGGATGACGTCCGGCCTGGTCTCGGGTGCGGTGAAGGGCTGACGTGAGCGACGCGAGAACGACGGCGCGGACGGCGCTGTCAGGGTTCAGCGTGGGCCTGGACATCGGGGGCACCAAGACCCTGGCGGTGCTCCTCGGCGGCGACGGCGAGGTGCTGGCACAGACCCGGCTCGCCACGGTCCGGGGACCCGTCGGGGTCGTCGACGGCGCGGTCGGCGCTGTGCAGGGCGTCGTCCGCCAGGCGGGCGTGCCGTTCGGCGACGTGACCGGCGTCGGGGTCGGGGTACCGGGCCTGGTGGACTCGGGTGCGGGGACCGTGCGGCACGCCGTCAACGTCGGCGTCGACGGTGCCCCCCTGGAGCTCTCCACCCTCCTGTCCGCACGGCTCGGCGGCATCGGGGTCGAGGTCGAGAACGACCTCAACGTGGCCGCTGTCGGCGCCGCGCACCTCGTCGAGGCCGAGGGTGTCGGGCACGCGCCGACCGACCTCGCCTTCCTGGCGCTCGGCACGGGGCTCGCGGCCGGGATCGTCCTCGACGGCCGCCTGCGGCGTGGCAGCCGCGGTGCCGCCGGGGAGATCGGGCACGTGCCCGTCGACCCGGCCGGACCACCCTGCGCCTGCGGGCAGCGGGGATGCCTGGAGCTGTACGCCTCGGGCTCCGCGGTGACCGCACTGTGGCCCACGACCACGGGGCGGCCCGCGCCGGTCGAGCTGTTCGAAGCCGCCGCCCGCGGTGACCTCGACGCCGTGGCGGCTCGTTCGACGTACGCGCGAGCCGTCGCCGCGGCCGTCCGGATGCTCGTGCTCACCGTCGACGTCCAGCACGTCGTCCTCGGCGGTGGCGTGTCCCAGCTCGGTCAGCCCCTGCTCGACGTCGTCCGCGACGCGCTGGACGACGAGTCGGCGGCGTCGGCGTTCCTGCGCTCGCTGGACCTGCCGGGGCGGGTGCGCCTGGCGCCCGGGCGGGTCGCCGTCGGCGCCGTCGGTGCCGCCGTCGTCGGCCGAGGCGCCGGTGCCCGCTCCCGCGACCTGGCGGGATAGCCGCACCACCACACCGGGCCCTGCGCGGGCGATCCTCGCGCCGACCCACCCGTCATGACGAGAGGAACCTCCACCGTGATCCGACGACGCGCTGCATCCCGAGCCAGGGCCCTCGCGACCACACTTGCCGCAGGCCTCGCCCTCGTCCCCGTGCTGGCCGCGTGCGGGCCCGAGGAGGTCGTCCCGGAGAGCTCGGACGACATCGTCCTGTGGCTCGTCGGCGCCGACACCGGGGAAGACCTGCGCCGGCACCTCGTCGAGACGTTCGAGGCGCGCAACCCGGGTGCGACGCTGACGATCGAGCAGAAGGAGTGGGGCACCCTCGTCGACGATCTGGAGTCCTCGCTCGTCGACCCGGCAGCGACGCCGGACGTCGTCGAGCTGGGCAACACCCAGGCGCCGACGTTCGCCGACGCCGGGGCGTTCCGCGCGATCTCGCCCGCGCTCTACGAGGAGCTCGGCGGGGAGGACCTGCTGCCGTCGTTCGTCGAGGCGGGCTCGGTGGACGGCACCGTCTACGCGCTGCCGTACTACTTCGGCTCGCGCTACGTCTTCTACCGCAAGGACGTCTGGGACGCGGCCGGAGCCGAGGTGCCGCGCACGCTCGAGGAGTTCGGCGAGACGGTCAAGGACCTCCGCGACGGGAACCAGGCCGGCTTCGCCATGGGTGGTCAGGACTGGCGCAACGGCATCTCGTGGGTGTTCGCCCACGGCGGCGAGCTCGCCGTCAAGGAGGGCGAACGCTGGGTCTCGACGCTGTCCGACCCGAACACGATCCGCGGGTTGGAGGAGTGGCAGGACATCTACGAGAGCGCGTCCCAGCTGCCCGCCACGGAGGTGGACGTCGACTACTGGGACTTCATCAACGACGGGCTGGCGACCGGCGAGCCCGCGGCGGCCAGCATGATGGCGCCGTCGTGGGCCCGATGGTCGGTCGGGGACATCGTGCGCGACGACGACGGTGCCGAGGTCCGCGACGGCATGGCCGACACCGACAAGTTCGGGATCTTCGCGCTGCCCGGGGTGGACGGCGGTGTGGCGCCGGTCTTCGCCGGAGGATCCAACATGGCGGTCTCCGCGCTGACCCGCAACGTCGCGCTGTCCGAGGACCTGCTGCGGGTGGTGTACTCGGAGGAGTACCAGACGATGCTCGCCGAGGCCGGGCTCGGGCCGGCGAACACCGAGCTCACCGAGCTGATGACCGGGGACAAGTTCGGACGCACGCTGGTCAAGACGGCCGAGGCGTCGAAGCTGACCCCACCCGCACCGGGCTGGGCCGACATCGAGGCCCGCGGCATCTACGAGGAGCTGTTCAAGGAGATCGCGCGCGGCGGCAGCGTCCCCGCGCTCGCCCAGCAGTACGACGCCCGCATCACCCCGCTCCTCGACGGGACCGTCGAGGAGGAATGAGCCGGCCCCCGTCGTCCGTACGGACCCGATGGGTGGACTGCAAGCCTGACTGGAAGGATGGTTCGATGGAGGTCGTGATCGCTCCGGCGCGGGAGCTGGCGGTGCTGGCTGCTGATGCGGTCGAGGGGGTGCTGGGTTCGCGGGCGGAGCCGGTGCTGGGGTTGGCGACGGGGTCGAGCCCGTTGGCGGTGTATGACGAGCTGGCCCGGCGTCACGACGCGGAAGGGCTGTCGTTCGCCCAGGCGCGAGGATTCATGCTCGACGAGTACGTCGGGCTGGCGGCCGATCACCCCGAGCGCTACCGCAACGTCATCGCCACCGAGATCGCCGATCGCGTGGACTGGCCCGCCGGCCAGGTGAACGGTCCCGACGGTCTCGCCGACGACCTGCCGGCGGCGTGCGCCGCCTACGAGGAGGCGATCGCGGCAGCCGGCGGCGTGGACCTCCAGCTCCTCGGGATCGGGACGGACGGTCACATCGGGTTCAACGAGCCGGGCTCGTCGCTGGCGTCGCGCACCCGGATCAAGACGCTGACCGAGCAGACGCGGGTGGACAACGCTCGGTTCTTCGACGACGACGTGGACCAGGTGCCACGGCACTGCCTGACGCAGGGGTTGGGTACGATCATGGAGGCCCGGCACCTGGTGCTGCTGGCCACGGGGCGGCACAAGGCGCAGGCGGTGCATCAGCTCGTCGAGGGCCCGGTCTCGGCGTTGTGGCCGGCCACGGTGATGCAGTGGCACCCGCACGCCACGGTGCTGGTGGACGAGGCGGCGGCGTCACGCCTGCAGCTGGCGGGGTACTACCGCCAGACGTACGCGTCCAAGCCGTCCTGGCAGGGCCTGTGACACGCCCCGCAGCGGTCCTGCTGCCGTCGGCCGCGCCGTCGGTGTCGGTGGCCGGCACGTAGGATGGAGCCATGAGCGAGCCCCTCTCCACCCCACCCGCGGATCCTGCCCAGGAGACCGGATCGGGCACCAGCGTGCTGGAACGGCCGGACACCCGTGAGCAGGCCGCGGAGCCGGGCGATCACGAGCGGTTTGCGCACTATGTGCGCAAGGAGAAGATCATGGCCTCGGCGATGTCGGGCAAGCCCGTGATCGCCCTCTGCGGCAAGGTGTGGGTCCCCGGCCGCGACCCGTCGAAGTTCCCCGTGTGCCCCGTCTGCAAGGAGATCTACGACGGTCTGCGCGAACCGCAGGACGGTGGCAAGGACGGCGACGGCGACTCCGACACGTGAGTGCGTCGCTCCCTGAGCCCGAGTCCGTCGACCTCTTCGAAGCCGCCTTCGAGCCGCAGGAACCTGCCAAGCCACTGCCGCAGTCACCGTCGGTCTCCGCCGCCTCCCACCTCAGCCCGGCCTACCCGCGCCGGGCGCCGTGGGGGACCGCGTCCAACCTGCGTGCCTGGCAGGCCGAGGCGCTCGAGCTGTACCACGAGCGCTCGCCGCGGGACTTCCTCGCCGTCGCGACGCCCGGCGCCGGCAAGACGACGTTCGCGCTGCGGGTCGCCACCGAGCTGCTGGAGGCGGGTGTCGTCCGCCGTGTGACGATCGTCGCGCCCACGGAGCATCTCAAGCACCAGTGGGCGGACGCCGCGGCCCGGGTCGGCATCCGGATCGACCCGTCGTTCAAGAACTCGCAGGGTCGGCACGGCTCCCACTACGACGGCGTCGCGCTCACCTACGCCCAGGTGGCGGCCAAGCCGGCGCTGCACCGCGCCCGCACGCAGGCGGCCCGCACGCTGGTCATCCTCGACGAGGTGCACCACGGCGGCGACGCGCTGAGCTGGGGTGACGCCGTCCGCGACGCGTTCGAGGACGCCACGCGCCGTCTGGCCCTGACCGGGACCCCGTTCCGCAGCGACACGGCCTCCATCCCGTTCGTGACCTACGAGGCGGACCACGAGGGCATCCGGCGTTCCAAGGCCGACTACACCTACGGCTACGGCGAGGCCCTGCGCGACCACGTCGTGCGGCCCGTGCTCTTCATGACGTACTCGGGCGAGATGCGGTGGCGCACCCGGGCCGGCGACGAGGTCTCGGCGCGTCTCGGCGAGGCCATGACCAAGGACATGCACGCGCAGGCGTGGCGCACGGCCCTCGACCCGAACGGCGAGTGGATCCCGTCCGTGCTCGCCGCGGCGGACAAGCGCCTGACGGAGGTCCGCCGCGCCGTGCCGGACGCCGGCGGGCTGGTCATCGCCTCCGACCAGACCGACGCCCGCGCCTACGCCGGGCACCTGGCCCGCGTCACCGGGCAGAGCCCCACCGTGGTGCTGAGCGACGACGACGGCGCGAGCGCCCGCATCGACGAGTTCGCGGCGGGCTCGCAGCGCTGGATGGTGGCCGTCCGTATGGTCTCCGAGGGCGTCGACGTGCCGCGGCTCGCCGTCGGGGTCTATGCCACCAGCACGTCCACGCCGCTGTTCTTCGCCCAGGCGGTCGGCAGGTTCGTCCGTGCCCGCAAGCGCGGTGAGACGGCCTCCATCTTCGTGCCCAGCGTGCCGCTGCTGCTCGAGCTCGCGAACGGCATGGAGATCGAGCGGGACCACGCGCTCGACCGGCCCCAGACGGCCGAGGAGCAGGGGATCGAGTACGACCCCGAGGCGGCGCTGCTCGCCGCGGCGAACAAGGAGGAGAAGGCCTCCGGGGAGCTCACCGGATCCTTCGAGGCGCTCGAGGCCCAGGCGTCCTTCGACCGCGTGCTGTTCGACGGCGGTGAGTTCGGCACCGGGGGCGACATCGGCTCGGCGGCCGAGCAGGACTTCCTGGGCATCCCCGGGCTGCTCGACGCGGACCAGGTCACCACGCTCCTGCGGCAGCGCCAGGCCGCCCAGGCGAGCGGTCGGTCCGGGGCCGGGGCGACGGCGTCGGAGGCCGCGCTCGAGCAGTCCGAGCAGGAGCACCGCCGGGCCGCCGCCCTGCGCAAGGAGCTGTCCAAGCTGGTCTCCGCCTGGGCGCGCAAGTCCAGCCGCCCGCACGGCTCGGTGCACACGGAGCTCCGCCGGCGGTGCGGGGGACCGGAGGTGCCGCTCGCCACGGCCGACCAGCTCGCCGAGCGGGTGGAGATGGTGCGCGGCTGGTTCGTCGGCAAGAAGTAGGCCGCCCGTCGCGAACCGCGCTGCTGGGTGCGCGGCGGGCACCATGCCGCTCAGTCGAGGACGGCCACCGCCAGCGGCGCGTCCTGACCGTCCCAGCATGCGACCAGTGTCGCGACCTCGGGCTCCGGCGCGTGCGGCAGCCGGACGGTCCGGACGGTGGCGTCGTCGGCCGGGTCGCCTGCCAGGCGCTGGGCCTGGATCGTGGGGGTTCGAGCAGCGACCGTCCAGTCAGTGTGGTGCACCGTCTCCGCGGCCTGCGCCGGGCCCGTACGGATCGCCTGCCGCACGGCCGTCAGGTAGACGGGGTCCGCGGTGGCGTCGTAGACCCAGCGGGTGCCGAGGACGGAGTGCTCCGCCGTGCCCACCAGCGCGTGGGCGAGCTCGGGTGCTGCGGTGCCGCGGTAGGTGCACGGGACGTGGACGACGCTGCCGTCCTCCGCGCGCACGAGCAGCAGCTCGACACCCACCTCCCCGGTAGGGTCGTCGAGCCGGAACCCGCCGATCGTCTGAACCTCTCCTCCGGGGTACCACGGCCGGTCGGGCAGCCAGCCCGCGAGGATCTCGCGCTTGCTCGGCACGATGGTTGCCTGGTGGAGGATCGCCATGGCCAGCCACCCTATGCCGCCGCCCTATGCCGCCGCCCGGCGCGCCGAGGTGGGCAGCGCCGCCCGGGAAGGCTCCCGCACACGAGATCCTGTCTCAGGTTGAACGTTAAACGTTTCGGTTCCGCCGTTCGGGGCGGCCGTCGGGGCAGGATGTTAGCGATCACATCACGGGCCACGACGACGTGGCCCCGAACCAGGAGGAGTGAAGGATGAAGAGGTCCAGAGCCCGCCTCGCACTGGGAATGGCCGCCGCGCTGGTGCTGGCCCCGATGCTCGCGGCACAGACCGAGGCGCCCGCCGTCGCCGACGACGGTGTCAACCTGGTGAGCAACGGAGACATGGAGGACGGCACGAACGGCTGGACGGCGTTCGGTGACGGTGCGGTGGAGCCCGGCTGGTACCCCGTCCACGACGGCAGCATGGCGCTGCGGTCCATCGGCCGGGGCGCCTCCTGGAACGGTCCGGCCCAGGACGTGACCGCCGCGCTGTCGAACGGAGCGACCTACTCCACGAGCGTCTGGATGCGGACAGAGACCGGGACCCCCGACGGCAAGGTCACGTTGAGCGTCACGGCGGGCGGCACGACCGACTACGTCACGCTCGCCCAGGGCGGCGTCAGCCCGGGAAGCTGGACGGAGCTCACCGGCGAGGCCACCGTGTCCTGGTCAGGATCGCTCGAGTCGGCGACCCTGTACGTCGAGACGACCAGCGGCACCGACGACTTCCGCATCGACGACGTCCGCGTGGCCGGGGGGACGGGCGGGGGCTCCGCCTGCGAGCTGCCGTCGTCGTACGAATGGTCCTCCACGGGTCCGCTCGCGCAGCCGGGCCCGGGGTGGGCGTCGCTCAAGGACTTCACCACCGCCCCCTACGACGGCGGGCACCTCGTCTACGCCACCACCCACGACTTCGGTGACTCGTGGGGCTCGATGAACTTCGACGTCTTCGGGGACTGGTCCCAGATGGGCTCCGCCGCTCAGCACGGCATGAAGTCGCCGACGGTGGCGCCGTCGCTGTTCTACTTCGAGCCCGAGGACACGTGGGTGCTCGCCTACCAGTGGGGAGCCTGGCCGTTCATCTACCGCACGTCGGACGACCCCACGGACGCGAACGGCTGGTCGCAGCCGAGCCCGCTGTTCACCGGGTCCATCCAGAACTCCGGCACCGGTCCGATCGACCAGGCGCTGATCGCCGACGAGACCCACATGTACCTGTTCTTCGCCGGCGACAACGGCAACATCTACCGGTCCCGGATGCCGATCGGCGACTTCCCGGGCAACTTCGGGTCGTCGTACGACGTCATCATGAGCGACACCACGAACAACCTGTTCGAGGCCGTCCAGGTGTACACCGTCGACGGCAGCGACCAGTACCTCATGATCGTCGAGGCGATCGGCGCGAACGGCCGCTACTTCCGTTCGTTCACCGCCGACAGCCTCGACGGGCAGTGGACGCCGCAGGCCGCCACGGAGGCCGACCCGTTCGCCGGACGCGCCAACAGCGGCGCCACCTGGACGGACGACATCAGCCACGGTGAGCTCATCCGCAGCAGCGCCGACCAGACGATGACGGTCGACCCGTGCAACCTGCAGCTGTTGTACCAGGGTCGCCACCCCGGCTCCGACGGGGTGGACTACGGCCTGCTCCCGTACCGACCGGGACTGCTGACGTTGCGGGACTGACCTCCGGCACGGTGGGCGCGGGCGGCTCCGGCCGCCCGCGCCCGTCAGAGCGTCAGCTCGACGGTCGGGATCGCCGCGTCACCGTGGGACAGCCGCCGGGCACCGCGCGGCAGCTCCGCGCGCGACGTGCGGTGCTGCGTGGCGGCGTTCGCCACGCCGTAGGCACCGACCCAGCGGGAGTCCACCGCGCCGTCGGTCACGAGCGGCACGTGCAGGCGACGCAACCGCCCGCCGTCGTCGCCGTCGGAGCCGTCCGGCTCCCAGGCGACGACGTCCTCGTCGGGCCCGGTGACGAGCACCTCCTCGAGGGCGCGCCCCTGGTCGTCCAGGCGCCGAGCGGGAGCCTTGCGCCCACCGCGGCTGGACTTGCGGCTCGAGGCCTTCTCGACCGGGTGCATGACGCCGGTCGAGTCGGTCCGTGCGACCAGCTTGTAGACCATCCCGCACGTCGGCGCGCCCGAGCCGGTCACCAGGGAGGTCCCGACGCCGTAGACGTCCACCGGCGCGGCGGCCAGACCGGCGATCGCGTGCTCGTCGAGGTCGGAGGTGACCACGATCTTCGTCTCCGTGGCGCCCAGCGCGTCGAGCTGCTCGCGCACCTCCACGGCGAGCGCCCCGAGGTCGCCGGAGTCGAGCCGCACGGCTCCCAACCCGGGGCCGGCGGCCTCGACGGCACGCTCGACGCCGCGGGCGACGTCGTAGGTGTCGACCAGCAGGGTCGTGCCGGGCCCGAACGCCTCGACCTGGGAGGCGAAGGCCGCGCGTTCGTCGTCGTGCAGCAGGGTGAAGGCGTGCGCGGCCGTGCCGATCGTGTCCAGGCCGTAGCGGAAGCCCGCCTCGAGGTTGCTCGTCCCGGTGAAGCCGGCGACGACGGCGGCCCGGGCGGCGGCGACGCCGGCCTGCTCGTGGGTGCGGCGCGAACCCATCTCGAGGACGGGCCGGTCGACGGCGGCGCTCGTCATGCGGGACGCCGCCGAGGCGATCGCGGAGTCGTGGTTGAGGATCGCGAGCACGAGCGTCTCGAGCAGCACGGCCTCGGCGAAGGTGCCCTCGACCTGCAGCACGGGGGAGCCCGGGAAGAACGTCTCGCCCTCGGCGTAGCCGGTGATGGTCCCGGTGAACCGGTAGCTGCGCAGGAAGTCGAGCGTGCGCTCGTCGACGACACCCGCCTGCTCGAGGTAGGAGAGCTCGGTGTCGCCGAACCGGAAGGCGGGCAGCGCCTCGAGCACCCGGCCCGTGCCGGCGACGACGCCGTACCGGCGCCCCGCGGGCAGCCGGCGGGTGAAGACCTCGAACACGCAGTGCCGGTGCGCGGTCCCGTCGGCGAGCGCCGCCTGCAGCATCGTCAGCTCGTACCGGTCCGTCAGCAGCGAGAGCGACGGTCGCAGCGTCGGCAACGGCGCGGCCGGCAGCGACAGCGGGGAGACGAGGGACTCGGGCGACGAGGCCCCGTCGCCCCGGTACGCGTCGTTCATTCCCCTACCGTAGGGCTCGGCAGGCCCGGGAGCAGCATCAGCGGCGCGTGTCCCCCTACCCTGGTGCTGTGGTGACGACGATCTCGGCGACGCAGGAGGACACCCGCACCGAGGAGGTGTCCCGGCTGGCCGACCCCTGGGTGACGATCGTCTGGAACGACCCGGTCAACCTCATGAGCTACGTCGCCTACGTGTTCGAGAGCTACTTCGGCTACCCGCAGGCCAAGGCGCAGAAGCTCATGATGCAGGTGCACCACGAAGGGCGGGCCGTCGTCTCGACAGGCCCCCGCGAACGGATGGAGGTCGACGTGCAGGCGATGCACGGCTTCGGGCTGTGGGCCACGATGCAGCAGTCCGGGGCCCCGGGCACGAGCGGTCTGTCGGGTGCGGGGGAGGACGCGTGACGCCGTTCCGTGCCACGCCCGCAGGGTTCGTCGCGCACTGGGAGCCGGTCGAGCGCGAGGTGCTGGCACGGGTCGCCCGCGACGTCGCGGGCCTGCTGAGCGCCGACGCCGGCCTGCCGGACGAGGTGACGGACGAGGCGGTGGCGTTCACCGGCGTGGCCCGGGTCCCGCGTGACCCCGCCGTGCAGCGGTTGCTGCCGGACGCCCACCGCGAGGACGCCGACGTGGCCGCCGAGTTCCGGCACCTGACGCAGACCGACCTCGCGGCGGGGAAGCTGACGCGGCTGCACCACTTCGCCGACACGGTCGAGGGTGACGGCGAGGTGCTGGTCACGCGCGAGGCGGCGCAGGACTTCGCCGGGGCCCTCACGGACGTGCGCCTGGTGCTCGGGGAGCGTCTCGGCCTCGACGACGACGCCGACGTCGAGCACCTGCACCACGAGGTGCTCACGGGGCTGGGCGTCGTCGAGGACGGCGGCACCGGGTCGCGGGGCGCCGACCCGGAGGCCATGGACGCCGCCGGGCTGGACGCCGAGCAGCGGTCCTACTGGGGCGGAGTGTTCGTCGCCGCGGGGTTCGCCCAGGAGTCCCTCATGGACGAGATGCTCGCCGAGCTGCGCGCCGGCCGCGCCGGCGGCTGAGCCCTCACGACCGGTCGGCGGGCGAGCGAGCGCTGCCCGGTCCTGCCTGCGTGCCGAGCTCCGCCATGATGGCCTCGGCCACGGCGAGGTCGCGGCCGATCGCCGACGACGGGCGTCCGCCGTGACCGGACGTGCCGATGCCCTGACCCTCGGTCGCGGTACCCGCTGCGTCGCGGATGGCCACGACGCCCTCGACCCGGAGCAACGGGATGCGGAACAGGCGTGCCAGCAGGCGGATCTCGATGAGCATGGTCACCTCACGGCGTGCCGAGCCTGATGTCCTGGTACGGATCGGGCTCCGCCGCCGACGACGGACCGGCCCCAGAGTGCGGTGCGGCGGCAACGCCGTAGCGGTGGCGGAGCGTCTCGACGAGAGCCTTGGCCCCGGCCTCGATGCGGGCGTACTGCTCCCGGCCCGCCCGGGTTCCGGCGACGTAGCCCAGACCGAAGAAGACCGCGCGGCCGAGCGTCCTACGCCTGATCATCCTGGCCCTCCTCTCCCTGCCGCTGCCGGATCGCCGAGACGACCGCGCTGAGTGCCGTCACCCCGGCGACCGCGCCGAGCGAGATCAGGCCGGAGCGCGTGGCGCCGGCACGAGAACGCCTCCTGCCAGGAAGCGCGGCCCGGGCGCGGTCGACGAGCGACTTCTTCCGGAACGGCATGATCATGATGCCCTCGCCTTCCGACCGCGCCGGGGTGCGCGATCACGGATCGCCGCGACGACGTCCTGCTTGCGCAGGGAGCGCTTCAGATCGAGGCCCATCTCGGTCGCCAGGGCGAGCAGTTGGTCCTTGGTCATGTCGTCGAGGTCCAGCGGGTCGACGTCGGCGTCGGCGCCCAGCCCTCGGCCCTGCGACGCCACCGCCTCCTTCCGGCCCTCGACCGACTCGACACGCCGTCGGGCGGCCCGTGCCTCCTCCTCGGCCTCGCCGGCCATGCGCTCGGCCCGCGCGCTGGCCTCGTCGGCTGCCTGCCGGGCGGCGGCAGCCGCCTCCTCGGCCAGCTCGCGGGCATGGCCGAGCTGTTCGCGGGCACGCTCGATCGCGTGCTCGGCGCGCGCCTGGGCCTTCTCGGCCCGGTCCTCGGCCTGCTCCAGCCGTCGGGTCACCTCGGACTGCGTCTCGGCCAGCCGCTGGGCGGTGACCTGCTCGGCCTTGGCCCGCTTCGCCGCGACGTAAGAGTCGGCCTCGTGCCGTGCGTCGGCGGCGACCCGGGCGACCTCGCGATCCGCCTCCTGACGGGACTCGGCGACCAGGCGGTCGCCCTCCGCCTTCGTGGCCGCAGCCGCCTCCGACTGCTCCTTGGCCTTCTGCGCCTCCTCGTGAGCGAGCGCCTCGAGCTCGTGGGCCCGTTCCATCGCGGCGTCCACGCGAGCCAGCCGGCTGTCCGCACCGTCGACGAACGGGTTGGCGTCCGCGACGGTCGACGCGGCCCGTCGACCAGCGGCCCGGACGGTGTCGCCGGCAGACTCCGCCGGGTTCTTCACCGCGGTGTCGAGCGCCCACACGACGTTGCGCGGAAGGTCGGTCAACCCACGTCGAGCCTGCCGCCCGACCCACCGCAGGGGATTCGTCCTCGTCATCGATCACTCCTCACCTCTTCGGGTGGTCACGAGCGGAACGACCCCCGAGTGCCCCCTGCCTTCTCAGAGAACGGAGCATCGGCCGAGCACGCAACCTCACGCGATCGCCGCCCGGGCGGCGATGTGGTCACCACCACGCGTGTCGCCGATCACGAACCACGTGCTCCGGGCCTCACGCCGTTAGGCTGCCAGCCGTGAACGACGCCCCCATCGGGATCTTCGACAGCGGGGTGGGCGGTCTGACGGTCGCCCGCTCGGTGCTCGACCAGCTCCCGCACGAGCAGCTGCACTACATCGGCGACACGGCGAACGGCCCCTATGGGCCCAAGCCGCTCGCCGCCGTGCGCGCCATGGCGCTCGCGGTCATGGACCGGCTCGTCGACGACGGCGTGAAGATGCTCGTCATCGCCTGCAACTCCGCCTCGGCCGTGGCGCTGCGCGACGCCCGCGAGCGCTACACCGTGCGCCGGGGGATCCCCGTGGTCGAGGTGATCCTGCCCGCCGCCCGCCGCGCCGTCGTCGCCTCCCGCTCCGGGCGCATCGGCGTCATCGGGACCAAGGCCACGGTCGACTCGCTGGCCTACGACGACGCGTTCGCCGTCACCCCTGGTCTGCAGCTCACGAGCAAGGCCTGCCCCGAGTTCGTCCGGCTCGTGGAGGAGGGCACGACGTCCGGACCCGAGGCGCTGGAGATCGCCGCCGAGTACCTGGCGCCGGTCAAGGCCGCCGGCGTCGACACCCTCGTGCTGGGATGCACGCACTACCCGCTGCTGACCGGGCCGATCTCGTACGTGATGGGGCAGGACGTCACCCTGGTGTCCTCCGCCGAGGAGACCGCGATGGACGTCTACCGCAAGCTCGTCGCCCACGACCTCGAGCGACCCCTCGACGCGCCCGCCCCCACGCACCGCTTCGCCACGACGGGCGACCCGCAGCAGTTCGAGCACCTCGCGCGCCGGTTCCTCGGGCCGGAGGTCAACCTGGTGGAGGCCGCATGAGGCTCGTGCCCGTCGGCGTCTCCGGATCCCTGCCCGGCCCGGACTCGCCCGCCTCCAGCTATCTGGTCCAGGCCTCGGACGGCGAACGGGACTGGAGCGTCGTGCTCGACCTCGGTTCGGGCTCGCTCGGCGCGCTGCAGCGCTACGTCGACCCCCTCGACGTCGACGCCGTCGGGCTGTCGCACCTGCATCCGGACCACTGCGCCGACCTGTCGGGGCTGTACGTGTACCTGCGCTACCACCCCGAGCGGGGCTCGCACCGCACCGGGATCCCGCGGCGGCTGGCCGTGCACGGCCCGACGACGTCCCGGGAGCGGGCCGCGGCGATGTACGGCCTGACACCCGGCGAGGACATGGACTCCGAGTACGACTTCCGGAGCTGGCAGCCGGGCCGGTCGGTCCAGGTCGGTCCGCTGACCCTGGAGCCGTTCCCGGTGCGGCACCCGGTCGAGGCCTACGGCATCCGGGTGACCGGACCGTCGGCGCGACGGCCGGGGGAGCAGGCCACCCTGGTGTTCTCCGGCGACACCGACTACTGCGACTCGCTCGTCCAGGGTGCGCGCGGCGCGGACCTGCTGCTGTGCGAGGCGGCGTTCACCGAGGGACGGGACGACGGCGTCGCCGGGATCCACCTGACGGGCCGGCGTGCCGGTCGGGTCGCCGCCGAGGCCGGGGCCGGACGTCTGCTCCTGACCCACCTGACGATCTGGACCGATCCGGAGGTGCCGCTCGCCGAGGCCCGTGGCACCTATGCGGGACCGCTGGACGTGGCCGTGCCGGGCGAGGTGTACGAGCTGTGAGCGCGCTCGGGCGTCGTGGCGCAGCGGCTGCGCTGGCGGGCGACGTGGCCTGCGTGGTGGCCTTCACCCTGGTGGGTACCTCGAACCACGGCTCCGGGGGCTCGCTCGAGCACGTGCTCGCGGTGGGTGCACCGTTCGTCGTCGCCCTGGCCGTGGGCTGGATGGTGGGTCGCGCCTGGCGATCTCCCTGGCGGGTGTGGCCCGTCGGCGTCGTCGTCTGGTTCACCACGGTCGTCCTCGGCCTGGCGCTGCGGCCGCTGTTCGAGGGCGGCTTCGCGTGGTCCTTCGCGCTGGTGACGGCGGGGTTCCTCGCGATCACGATGCTCGGCTGGCGGGCGATCGTGTCCTTCGTCGCTGTGGGTATGGAATCGACGGTCCAGCGCGACGCTGGACCGTAGATTCCCTACCCACAGTGCACGGGGTGGGTCAGAGGGCCTCGGCGATCATCGGGGCCAGGGTGCGCAGCGCCTTGCCGCGATGGCTGATCGCGTTCTTCTCCTGAGGCGTCAGCTCGGCCGACGTGCGCGTGCCCGGCCGTCCGTCCGGGCCCGGCTCCTGCTCGGCGGGCACCAGGATCGGGTCGTAGCCGAACCCGTGGGCACCGCGCGGTTCGCGCACCAGCACGCCCGGCATTTCACCCATCGCCACCTCCTCGCGCCCGTCCGGGGTGACCAGGGCTGCCGCGCAGACGAACGCCGCGCCACGGTGGTCGTCGCGCACGTCCCCGAGCTGGGCCAGCAGCAGGCCGAGGTTCGCGACGTCGTCCCCGTGCCGGCCCGCCCAGCGCGCCGAGAAGATCCCGGGGGCACCGCCGAGCACGTCGACGCTGAGCCCGGAGTCGTCGGCGACGGCGGGAAGCCCGGACGACGCGGCGAGCGCACGCGCCTTGATGAGGGCGTTCTCGGCGAACGTCACCCCGTCCTCGACGGGCTCGGGGGCGCCGAGGTCGCCCGCGGTGACGACGGCGCCGTCGGGCAGCGAGTCCAGCCCCGGCTGGGTGCGCAGGATCGCCAGCAGCTCGATGAGCTTCTTGCGGTTGTGCGTGGCCAGGACCATCCGGGCCGACGACGGGACGTCCGCACGTGCGAGGGGCATGCTCAGAGCTCCTGCGCGAGCGCCGACTGCTGCAGCGCGGTCAGCTCGGCGGTGCCGGCGGTGGCGAGGTCGAGCAGCGCGTCCAGCTCGGCCCGGTCGAAGGGGACGCCCTCGGCGGTGCCCTGCACCTCGACGAACGCCCCGGAGCCGGTGGTGACCACGTTCATGTCGGTCTCGGCGCGTACGTCCTCGACGTACGGCAGGTCGAGCATGGGAACACCGTCGATGATGCCGACGCTCACTGCGGCGACCGAGTCGGTGAGCACCTGCTTGCCGCCCTTGACGTGCCCGTGGCGGGCACCCCAGGCGACCGCGTCGACGAGGGCCAGGTAGGCGCCGGTGATCGCCGCGGTGCGGGTCCCGCCGTCGGCCTGCAGGACGTCGCAGTCCAGCACGATGGTGTTCTCGCCCAGGGCGGTGATGTCGACGACGGCGCGCAGCGACCGGCCGATCAGCCGGGAGATCTCGTGGGTGCGGCCGCCGATCTTGCCCTTGACGGACTCGCGCTGGCTGCGGGAGTTGGTGGCCCGGGGGAGCATCGCGTACTCGGCCGTGACCCAGCCCTCGCCGGAACCCTTCTTCCAGCGCGGCACGCCCTCGGTGAACGAGGCGGTGCACAGCACGCGGGTCTTGCCGAACTCCACGAGGACGGAGCCCTCGGCGTTCTCGCTCCACCCGCGGGTGAACGACACGGGTCGGAGCTGGTCGGGCGTACGGCCGTCTTCGCGAAGCGTCATGCCGCACACCCTATCCACCGCCGAACAGGAACCTGGTCCCGCTTTCGGCGGCGAATCCGGGACCAGGTTCCTGTTCGGCGGGTGTCACATGCCGAACCGGCGGCGCAGCTCGCGCGCGTGCCGCCGCGACACCTCCACACGCGAACGCTGGCGGTCCGCCATGACCACCACCAGCGCGCCCTGGAAGTCCGGCACCAGCTCGCGGACGTGGTCCAGGTTCACCAGGTAGGAGCGGTGCGCCCGGAAGAAGTGTCCCCGCAACCGTCGCTCCAGCTCGTTGAGGGACATCGTCACGAGGAGCCGCTCGTCGGCCAGCTTGAGGTAGGAGTACCCGCGCGCCGCGCTGGCGTACACGATCGACGCCCCGTCCACGAGCACGGTGCGCCCGTCCTTCTGCACCGGGATCCGCACCAGCGGGTCGACGCCGCCCCGCGACGGCGGGTCTGCCGTGCCGGCCGAGCTCGCGGTGCCGGCGCCGGGGCTCGCGCCGTCCGACGACGGAGCCGAGGCCGCGCTGGCCGCACCGGACCCCGACGCCGTGCCGTCGTCGGCCAGCGCTCGGTCGAGGGCACGCCGCAACCGGTCCGCGTCGAACGGCTTGAGCAGGTAGTCCGCCGCGGCGAGGTCGAACGCGTCGACCGCATGGTCCGGGTAGGCCGTGGTGAAGATGACCTTCGGAGGGTCGGGCCGGTCCCGCAACGCCGCGGCGACCTCCAGACCGGAGCCACCGGGCATGCGCACGTCCAGCAGCACCAGGTCGTAGTCGAGCGACCCCAGCAGGAGCAGGGCCTCCTCGCCGTTCGTGGCCTCGCCCACGACCTGGACCTGCCCCACCTCCTCGAGCAGGTAGCGCAGCTCGGCCCGTGCCGGGGCCTCGTCGTCGACGATCAGGGCCTTGGGTCGCATCGCGGGTCACCTTAGCGGGATCTGCAGGTCCACGGTGGTGCCCTTGCCCGGGGTGGACGCCACGTCGAACGAGTACCGGTCGCCGAACAGCGAGTCGAGGCGCTGGGAGATGTTCCACAGCCCGACGCCGGAGTGCCGCGGGCCCGCCGTGCCCGGACGTCTGCCCGCCAGCAGCCGCTCCAGCACCTCCGGGTCCATGCCGGCGCCGTCGTCGCTGACACGGATCGACGTGGTCCGCGTCAACGGGTCCACCCGGGCGCGCAGCTGCACCGTCCCCCCGGTCACGGAGTCCGCGATGCCGTGCTTGACGGCGTTCTCCACGATCGGCTGGATGACCAGCACCGGCACCCGCGAGGTCAGCACCTGGGGGTCGAGGTCGTAGCGCACGCGCAAGCGGTCGCCGAACCGTGCCTGCTCCAGCGACACGTACGTCCGCACGAAGAAGTACTCCTGGCTGAACTCGGCGAAGTGGCCGTCCTGGCGCACCGCGTACCGGAAGAAGTCGCTCAGGCGCAGCAGGAGCTGGCGCGACTCCTCGGGGTCCGTGCGCGACTTGGAGGCGATCGTGTTGAGGATGTTGAACAGGAAGTGCGGGTTGATCTGGGCCCGCAGCGCGTCGAGCTTGGCGTCGGAGGCCAGGTGGCGCTCGCGGTCCATCTCCGCGAGCTCCAGGTGCAGCGACAGCATCGAGGCCATGTCGTCGACGAGCACGCGCGGCGCCGGCTCGTCGTGGACGCGGTAGACCTTCAGGGTGCCCACGACCCTGTCGGCCACGGCGAGCGGGGCGACGACGGCGGTCCGCAGCGGGCAGTCGGGCTCCGGGCAGCCGATCCCGTCGCGCGCGTGCATGACGACGGTGCGCTTCTTGTCGAGCGCCAGCCGGGACACGCGGGTCTGCAGGGTGCCGCCCACGTGGTGGTGGTCGGCACCCGGCCCGACGAAGGCGAGCACCTGCTCGGTGTCGGTGATCGCCACGGCGTCGCCGCCGAGCAACGGCTTGATGAGCTGGGCGGTGCGCCGGGCCGCGTCCGCCGTGAGCCCGTTGCGCAGCGGCATCGACCGACCGGCGGCCGCGATCGTCAGCCCGTCGCGCACGCCCCGGGGGTCGCGCTGACGGGACGGCCGCCACGACCGGCGGGTGGCCGCGGCGGCACCGCGCGCTCCACCGCGTGGCCCGCCCCGTGGTCCCCGCAGCGCGGACGGGTAGCCGAGGACGACGACGGTGCTCACCACGACGCCGGCCGCCAGGGTCGGCAGCACGCCGAGCGACGGGTCGACGAGGACCTGCGTGACGAGGTAGACCACCGCCCAGGCCGCCGCCAGGACACCGGCGAGCAACCGGCTACCCCCGCGCACGGCGCACCCCTCGTGCGGTGCGCGCGGTGCGCGGTGCCCGTGCCGCGGCGCGGCGTCGCCTGTTCTCCGCCAGCACGAGGCGGGCGAGACGTTCGGCGTGCCGGTCGGCGGCGGTGCCGTGCATGATCAGCCACGACCTCTCGACGTCCGCCGGCGGCACGGTCCGGCGGGAGACGATCACCGTGACGGCGGCTGCCAGCGGGGCCGCCACGAGCGTGGGCGTCACCAGCGCCTCGCGCAGCAGGCCGCCGGCGGCGAACAGCCCGGCGGTGAACATGCTCACGGCGACCACCATGCCGGTGGACATGCCGGCGACGGCTCCTGCCGCCGTCGTGCGCGGCCACCAGATCGCCAGCAGGAACACCGGCGTCAGCGCGGAGCCGGCGATCGCGAACGCCCAGGTGACCATGGTCGCCACGATGGACGGGGTGGCCGCGGTGAAGGCCTCCGGCCGCATGACCAGACCGAGGCCCGCCGCGGCGCAGGCGGTGGCCAGGGTGGTGACCCGGCCGGCCAGGACCGCCTGGCGCTGGGTGGCGCGGGGGTTGATGTGCCGCTCGTAGACGTCGTGACCCCAGGAGGCCGCGGCGGCGAGCAGCAGCCCGGCGATGGTGGACATCACCGCGATGAGGGCACCAGCGGCGATCACGCCGAGCCCGGTGTCGCCGCCGTAGATGCGGCCGAGCACGGGCAGGGCGTGCTCGGGGACCTGCAGCACGCCGTCGACGGTGAGCTCCGCGAGCCACGGATGGTCCGCGACCGCGCTCGGGACGATCTCCCGTGCCGCCGTGCCGAGCATGACGGCCAGCGAGTAGAAGACGCCGGCCAGGCAGAGCACCCACACCGTGGTGGTGCGGGCGGCGGCGCCGGTCGGGGACGTGAAGTAGCGGTTCATGACGTGCGGCAACCCGGCGGTGCCCATCGCGAGGGTGATGATGAGCGCGAACTGGCCGAGGCCGCCGTAGCGGGCGCCGGGCTGGCCGAACACGGCGGGCTCGTCGGGGTGCAGGGCGTTCTCCTCGGAGGCGAGGCCCCCGTCGGTGGCGGGGTTCTCCAGCGGGGTGCTCGACAGCTCCGCGACGGCGTCGCCGTAGTGGAAGCCCGCGCCCACGACGGTCGCGGCCAGCCAGATCAGCGCGCCGAGCAGGAGCAGGAACTGCACGGCCTGGGTCCAGGTGGTCCCCCGCATGCCCCCGAACGCCACCAGTCCCGCGACGACGGCCGTCGAGACGAGGATCCCCGTCGCGTAGGGGGACAGCCCGAGGACGCCCGACCCCACGAGCAGCTCCCAGGTGATCCCGGAGCCCACGGTCTGCGGCACGAGGTAGGACAGGATGACGAGCTGGACCACGCCCACGGCGACCAGGCGCACCCGCTCCGAGCCGAGGCGACGCCCGAGGAAGTCCGGGATGGAGAACTCCCCGAACCGGCGCAGCGGTGCCGCGACGAACAGCAGCACGGGGATGAACCCGGCGGCGAAGCCGACCGCGTACCAGGCGCCGTCCAGCCCGGTGGCGTAGACGGCCGCGGCCACCCCGAGGAACGACGCCGCGGAGAAGTAGTCGCCGCAGATGGCCCAGGCGTTCGTCGCCACCCCGACCCGCTGACCGGCCAGGTAGAAGTCGACGGTCGACGCTCCGCGCGGACGCATCACGACGGCGACGACGGTCAGCGCGGCCAGCACGGCCGCCAGGGTCAGGGCGCTGGAGGTGGTCACGGAACCTCACCGGTCCCGTCGAGCCGGGGGTCGGCCGGGTCGTCGCGGGCGTCGCCCAGCATGCGGTGCTCCACGGCGGACGAGAGCCGCGCGACGGCGACGCCCAGCACGGCGAAGAAGACGTAGAGGCCGAACGCTGCGACGAGGAAGCCGGGGCTCATGCCGCCCGCGAGCCGGGCCTCGGACCACCAGTCCAGGGTCAGGGTGAGCACGGGGAAGGCGGCCACGGCGAGGAGGAAGACGACGAAGTAGCCGACGGCCACGCGCCGCAGCGTGCGGAAGGTGGCGTCCACCTCCGCGGGGGTGTGCCGAGCGTCGACGTCGTCGTCCATGAACGAGCACCTTACGGAGCGCAGGCTCCCAGCAACAGTGCCGCCCCCTGTGCTGCGCCCGGCGGGAGGCGGTTCACGACGGCGGCGCGACCGCGGGCGTCCGGACGAGCCGGACGCCGGTGGTGAGGAGGATGACGGCGCCGCCGAGGACCATGACGAGCCCGATGCCCGGCATCGCCTGGCCCCAGGCGTCGGTCGCCTCGCTGACCTGGACGAGCCGCAGGAGCTGCCAGACGGCCACGAAGGCGACGCCACCGCCGGCGAGGAAGCTGTGCGACACGGCGACCCAGCGGCGGGGGATCAGGGCGCCCGCCACGGCGATGAACCCGCCGCACAGGGTGAGCTGACCGGGGCCCGCCAGGCCGTTGATGTTCCCGAGGGGAGTGAGGACCCACGGCAGCATGCTCCCGACGATGACGGCCAGGGCGCCGACCAGCAGGCCGACGCTGCCGGGGTGCAGGATCTGCTTGCGCGGCTTTCCGGCTCGGCCGCCCGCGCGGAGCAGGTTGCCGAGGGGCGTGCTCGTCGTCGAGGCCATGGGCCGACTCTAGGCGCGCTCCACCTCGCCTCGACCCCGCCGGTCGGTGAGCGGTGCGGTTCGTCCGGCGAGCGGTCGATCAGGCGGCGCGAGCGGTCGGGCCGCGTGGTCGTGCCGGTCACGGGTCTCCCGCCACCGCTCGCGGGACCGTCCGCGCCGTCGGGAGACCAGGCCTTGTGACCAGCACGAACGGTGCGATTCGCTCACCCGGTGGGACGTATCCCGGGCGACGGTGCCCGGGAGTTCGCGACGAAGGGAGCGTCCGATGACGGACAGCGTGCACGAGAGCTCGTCAGATCCAGGGCCACCGGTCAACGGCTGGCGGCAGGAGTACTGGAAGAAGAACCTCCGGCTGATGGTGGTGCTGCTCAGCATCTGGTTCGTGGTCTCGTTCGTCTGCGGGATCCTGCTGATCGAGCAGCTGAACACCATCGTGGTCCTCGGCTTCCCGCTGGGTCTGTGGTTCGCGCAGCAGGGATCGATCTACACCTTCATCATCCTGATCCTGGTGTACACGCTGCGCATGGACCGGCTCGACGACGAGTACGGCGTCGCCGAGCGTGACGGAGAGGGGAACCGGCTGTGAGCGAGATCCAGATGTGGTCCCTCGTCTTCGTGGGACTGTCCTTCGCCGTCTACCTGACCATCGCCTGGCGCAGCCGGGTGAAGGAGACCAAGGGCTTCTACGTGGCGGGCCAGGGCATCCCCGCCGTGGCCAACGGCGCGGCCGTGGCGGCGGACTGGATGTCCGCGGCCTCCTTCATCTCCATGGCGGGGCTCATCGCCTTCATGGGGTCGGACGGCTCCGTGTACCTCATGGGGTGGACCGGCGGCTACGTGCTGCTCGCGCTGCTGCTCGCCCCCTACCTGCGCAAGTGGGGCAAGTTCACCGTCCCCGAGTTCGTCGGGGACCGGTACTCGGAGTACGTGCGGCTCATCGCCGCGGTCGCCGCGATCATCGTGTCGTTCACCTACGTGGTCGGGCAGATGCGCGGTGGTGGCATCGTCTTCAGCCGCTTCCTCAACCTGTCCATCGAGGGCGGCGTGGCCGTCGCCGCAGCGATCATCTTCCTCTACGCCGTCCTCGGCGGCATGAAGGGCATCACCTGGACCCAAGTCGCCCAGTACACGGTGATGATCGTCGCCTACCTCATTCCGGCGTGGACCATCGCGCAGAAGATGACCGGCTTCCCCGTGCCTCAGGTGACGTTCGGGCAGATCCTCGCCGAGCTCGACGCGCTGAGCGAGAAGTTCGGTCTCGCGCAGTACACCGAGGCGTTCGCCGCGCGGCCGCAGCTGGACGTGTTCCTGGTGACGATGTCGCTGATGATCGGCACGGCCGGGCTGCCGCACGTCATCATCCGGTTCTACACGACCAAGTCGGTGCGCGGGGCCCGGTTCTCCGCGTTCTGGGCGCTGTTCTTCATCGGTCTGCTCTACACGACCGCGCCGGCGGTCGGGGCGTTCACCAAGCTGAACCTCATGCAGTCGGTCGACGGCGTGGCCGTGGCCTCGCTGCCCGCCTGGGTGAACAACTGGGCCGCGACCGGACTGGTCACCGTCTCCGACAGCGCGTCGACGATCACCTCGCTCAGCAACGACCCCGAGTCGGGTGCCGACCTCATCGTCAACAACGACATCCTCGTGCTGGCCACCCCGGAGATCGCGGGCCTGCCCGCGCCCATCGTCGGGCTGGTCGCCGCGGGCGGTCTCGCGGCGGCGATGTCGACGGCGGCCGGCCTGCTGCTGGTCATCTCGTCCTCGGTCTCGCACGACCTGTACTTCCGGGTCGTCAAGAAGGAGGCCTCGGAGTCGCGGCGACTGCTCGTGGGCCGCATCGCCATGGGTCTCGCCGTCGTGGTCGCGATCTACGGTGGCATCAACCCGCCGGCGTACGTGGCCCAGGTGGTCGCCTTCGCGTTCGGGTTGGCGGCCTCCACGTTCTTCCCGATCCTGGTGCTGGGGATCTTCTGGAAGCGCGCCAACGCGATCGGTGCGGCCTCCGGCATGATCTCCGGCCTGGTGTTCACGGCGTCGTACATGATCTACACGCTCGACGTGTTCGGGACGTCCGCGAACGAGCACGTCTTCGGCATCTCCCCGGAGGGCATCGGTGCTATCGGTGCGCTGGTGAACATCATCGTCACCGTGGTGGTGTCGAGGCTCACGGCGCCACCGTCGGAGCACGTCCAGGAGATGGTGGAGGGGATCCGCTACCCGGCCGCGCGGGTGGAGGCGCCTGCTGCGGAGTAGGTCTGCGGCAAGGACGGGGGCTCCCTGCTCCGCGCGGTCGCGCTCACGGGCGCTGCGCGCCCTCCGCTTCCGGTCTGACGACCGCGCGGAGCAGGGAGCCCCCGTCCTTGTGCCCTCTCTCGGTCCGGAGCGGGCAGGCGGGACGAGGGCGTGCGGCGGAGGAGCGGGTGCGGGGTACGTAGGGTGGTGCGGTGCACCTCGTCGCCTCGGACCTCGCCTTCGGCTACCCCGGCCGTCCCGTCCTGGCGGGCGTCGACCTGCGGGTGTCCGACGGCGTGCGGCTCGGCGTCGTCGGCGAGAACGGGTCGGGCAAGTCGACCCTGCTGCACCTGCTCGCCGGCGATCTCGTGCCGTCGGCGGGCGAGGTGCGCCGCAGCGGGTCGGTGGCGCTCGTCGAGCAGGAGCTCACCGTGCCGTCCGGGCTGACGGTCGGTGACCTGGTCGACGCCACGCTGGCGGACCTGCGCCGTCTCGCGGCCGACCTGGAGGCCGCCGCGGCAGCCTTCGATCACGACGGCGGCGACCTGCGCGAGCTCGGCGACCTCCTGGCCCGGGTGGAGCACCTCGCCGCGTGGGACGCTGACCGGCGCGTGGACGAGGCACTGACGCGGCTCGGCGCGGTCCGCGACCGTGACCGGCGGCTCGCGACGCTTTCCGTCGGGCAGCGGTACCGCGTGCGTCTCGCCTGCCGCCTCGCCGAGCGCGCCGACCTGCTGCTCCTCGACGAACCGACCAACCACCTCGACGACTCCGGCCTGGCGTACCTGACCGAGACGGTGCTGGGGTGGCACGGCGGCGTCGTGCTCGTCACCCACGACCGCGAGCTCATCGACGACGTCGTCACCGCCGTCTACGACCTCGACCCGTCGATGGACGGCATCCCCGTGCTCTACGGGCAGCCGGGGTACCTGTCCTACCGGTTCGCGAAGAACCAGGCGCTGCAGCGGTGGAAGCAGCGCTACCGCACCGAGGAGCAGCGCGCCGCCGAGCTCGCGTACCGGCTCGACCGGTCCTACGAGGGCCTGTCGGACGAGTGGCGCCCGCCCAAGGGATCCCAGAAGCACCGCCGGGGGACGCGCGCCCGCATCCACGTCAAGGCCGCCGACCGTCTCGTCGAGAAGCTGAAGGCCGAGGCGGTCGACGTCCCGCCCCCACCGCTGGAGCTCACCTTCCCGGACCTGCCCGCCCTGTCTGCCGGCTGGGACCCCACCGATCCCCTCGTCGACCTGCGATCGCCGCGCGTCGAGGCGCCCGACGGCGGTGTGCGGCTCGACCTGCCCGGCACGCGGCTGGCCGTCCCGCCGTCGGGCCGCCTGCTCGTCGTCGGGCCCAACGGCACCGGCAAGTCGACGCTGCTCGGCGCGTTCGCCGGGACGCTGCCGCTCGCCCGCGGCACCCGGGCGTCCCGCGACGGCGTGCGGATCGGCGTCGTCGGGCAGGAGGGTCGCACGGCGAGCGCAGGCATCGAGGGGGGCTCGTCGCCGTCGGGCTTCGACGCGTACGCGACCGAGGCGCTCGCCCTGCTGGACCGCGGCGAGCTCGACCCTGACCACCTGGTCCCCGTGGCGGCACTGGGGCTGCTCACTGAGGACGAGCTCGAGCGACCTCTGCGTGAGCTGAGCGTGGGACAGCGACGACGGTTCGACATCGCGCTCGCGCTGCTGCACGCACCGCACCTGCTGGTGCTGGACGAGCCCACCAACCACCTGTCCGTGGACCTCGTGGACGCGCTGACGATCGCGTTCGAGCGGACGTCGGCGGCCGTCGTCGTCGCCACCCACGACCGCCGGATGCGGGCCGACCTGTCCGACTGGCCGGTCCTCGGGCTGGGGTGAGCGCTACCTCGACGGACCGTGCGCTACCTCGCGGCGTACCATCGCGGCGGGGTCAGTCGAGACGTCCGACGTGGGCCATCGCCTGGCGCACGAGCGTGCCCTGGCCGTTGACCATCTCCGCCTGCACGGTATCGCTGCACGCCTCCTCCGGCGTGAGCCAGGCGAGGTCGAGGGCGTTCTGCTGAGGGCGGCAGTCGCCGTTGACCGGCACCACGTAGGCCAGCGAGATCGCGTGCTGACGAGGGTCGTGGAACGGCGTGATGCCCGGGGTGGGGAAGTACTCGGCGACCGTGAACGGCTGCGGCGACGCCGGGACCTGAGGCAGGGCGACGGGGCCGAGGTCCTTCTCGATGTGGCGCAGTAGCGCGTCGCGCACGCGCTCGTGGTAGAGGACCCGGCCGGTGACGAGCGCACGGGTCATGCTGCCGAGCGGGGTGGCACGCAGCAGCAGGCCGACGGAGACGACGTCGCCGGACTCGTCGACCCGCACGGGTACGGCGTCGACGTACACCAGCGGCAGCTGGGCCCGGACCGCGGCGATCTCCTCGGGTGTCAACCATCCGGCCTGCCCGGTGGGGTGCTCGTTCTCGTCGTCCGGTGGGAACTCGGCGGTGTCGGTCACCCTTCGTTTCTACCAGCCCGACGGCCGTCCCGGCCCGCGCTGGTGCCCCGGTCGCGGTGACGTGGGACACGCTCGGTCCGCGGTCGCGACGCGCGGCGGAATACCTGGGCGCGTGCGGGCGCTGTGCCCAAGAGGCAACCCCCCCACGAGAGGACTACGCATGGCTACCGTCGAGCTCACCGACACCACGTTCGAGCAGGCGATCAAGGACAACGACATCGTGCTGGTCGACTTCTGGGCCTCCTGGTGCGGCCCCTGCCGCCAGTTCGCGCCCGTGTTCGAGGCGTCGAGCGAGGAGAACACCGACGTCGTGCACGCCAAGATCGACACCGAGGCGCAGCAGCAGATCGCCTCGGCCGCCGGGGTGACCGCGATCCCGACGCTCATGGCGTTCCGCGAGGGCGTGCTCGTCTTCAACCAGGCGGGTGCGCTGCCCGCCCCGCAGCTCAAGCAGGTCGTCGACGCCGTCAAGGGCCTCGACATGGACGAGGTGCGATCCCAGATCGCCGCCGCGTCCAACGGCGAGCAGCAGGGCTGAGCGCTTCCCGCACGATGCACCGGCCGCCGCCGGACCTCGGGTCCGGCGGCGGCCGTCGTGCTTCCTGCAAGGGCTGGAGGACGCGGTTCAGGAGAACGGGAGGCTGAGCGACGACGCCGCTCCGGTCGCGACCGTGGGACTGCCGCTGCCGAGCACGCTCCACAGCTCGACGCGCACCGTGCCGTCGTCGAGGTCGCCGAGCCCACCCTGCGACGAGGTCAGTCGCCCGGTGGCCGTGTAGGTCTCGTCGCCCGGCACGGGGTCCGTCGCGAAGTACGCGTACGTCTCGGTCCGTTCAGCGTCGCCGTCGCCGTCCAGGTCGTAGGTGACACGCGCCTGGACGGCCAGCCCGACCTCGGTCCCGGCGTCGACGGCGAACGAGAACGCCGTGTCCTGCCCGGTGTGCGCCGCCGTCAGCCCGGTCGCCTCGAAGACGGCCGGCTGGTGCGGGGTGCCGTCACGGTTCTGGCCGCCGGCGCCGGCCAGCTCGACGCGCCCGCCGGTGCCCGCGGCGGCGTCGAGCGTGCCGTCCTGCCCGAGGTGCCGCACCGGCTCGAAGTCCCCGGGCTCGGGGTCCGGCGTGGGGTCCGGGTCCGGCGTCGGGTCGGGGTCCGGGCCGGGGCCGCCCGGCGCACCGCCGCCGGACCACTGGTGCGCCCCCGTCGCGACCGTCCGCCCGGCGGGCACCTCGACGGCCGTCCCGTCGGAGAACGTCACGGTCAGGGGAGCCGCGGTGACGTTGGCCGCCACGTACGTGCGCCCCTCGTCGCCGTCGAACGCTGCCGCGAGCGCGTGGTCCGCGCCGACGTCGTCGGCCACCGTGCCCAGGGAGGCCAGGTTGGCCACCCAGTGGAACGTGTGCGCGGGTGTCTCGCCCTCCTCCGGCTCGAACGACGAGGACGTCAGCAGGTCCAGCGCCCGCTGCCCGTCGCCGAGCGCCAGATAGCTCCACAGGATGTCCTGCCACACCGTCGGCGGACCGCCGTTGACGGCCTCGAGGTGGTCGTACGCGTCGCGCACGGTGGACGGCGAGTCCCCGAGGTACAGGTGCGACCCCGTGATCGGCAGCGTGTTGATGCCCTGGATCATCTCCGGCTCGGCGCTGAACCACGTGGAGTAGGAGCCGCCGTCGCCCCAGACCATCCCGACCACGGGGTGCTCGAACGCGTCGGGGTACGCGCTACCGTCCACGTCGAACCAGTAGCGCTGGATCGCGGCCGCCTGCGTCGCGTACAGGTAGGCGCCTGCGTCACGGACCTCGTCGTCGCCCGTCGCCTCGCCCCACTGCACGAGCGCACCAGCGAAGTTCATGCCCTCCGAGCTGGACTCCTGGTTGTTGCCGGCCGCGAACGCCCCGTGGCCGGAGGCCCAGTCGTGCCCGGCGTAGACGTCGAAGTCGCGCAGGTACGGGAACCGGGTCTCGTCACGGTCGTAGCCGTTCGCGTCGCGGATGAGCAGGTCGACCATCGGCCCGTAGTCGGCGGCCCACTGCGGGTCGAAGCGGGCCAGGGTGGCGGCCGCGGCGACGTAGTAGCCGTAGTGGAAGTGGTGGTCGTTCAGCTCGGTGTCCGCCCCGTACGAGGCCGGGTAGCCGATGAGGGTTCCCCAGCGGTCGTCGTAGCCGAAGACCTGCTCGGTCTTGCCCGGCGTGGCGGTGAACCAGTCGGTGAGGACGTCGCGCACGGCGTCGAGCGCCTCGTCGCGCTGGGCGGTCCGGCCGAGCTGGTCGGCGATCTCCACGATCCGCGTGGCCCGGCCGAGGGCCTTGCCCGTCCAGTACGTGTCCGCCTGGCGTTGGTCGAGCGGGTCGCCGACCTCGTCGAGGTAGGCCTCCAGGGTGGCGCGGTCGGCGCCGGCCGACGTCGCCACGGCCGGGAGCTCGGGCAGGACCCCGCCGTAGGGGGTGGTCGTGGTGAACTCGGTGGCGTCCGTCAGGACCACCATGTCGCCGCGCGGCGAGACGTAGGTGGGGCCGCTCGGGGACGCCTCGGTGAGGTGGGCGCTCTGGTGCGGGTACAGGGCGGCGACGGTGCCGCCGTCGGGCGCTCCCGGCCAGGGCGTCGTCTCGAACGTGTAGGTGGTGCGCACCACCGAGTCGTCGACGTCGTAGGTGTAGTCGGCGCGCGTGCCGGTGACCGGGGTGCGGCCGGCGGCGGTGTAGTCGTCGACCAGCGCGGCGCGCTCCGCCGCGGGGACGTCGGGCAGGACGGCGACGGCGTAGCGGCCGGTGGGTGCGGTCGCGGACGTGCCGCTCACGGACCACGGGACGCCGTCCGGGGTCACGGCGAGGTAGTCGGCACCGCCGACGCGCACCCCGAGCCGACCGGGCTCGTCGAGCCAGACCTCCGGGGTGCCGGCGAACGTCAGCTGCGCGTCGCCGCCGGTCGCCTCGAACCAGGCGAGCGGCAGGCCGTGGCCGATGGTCGCGCGCAGGGACTGGTCGCCGTCGTCCCACACCGGGGTGACGGTCCAGTCGGTCCAGTCGGCGACGGCGACGTGCGGGGCGTCCATCCCGACGACGCCCGCGCGGAGGTCCTCGGTGTACGGGTAGTGGTACTCGCTGACCCCCGCGCCGCTGCCGCTGATGGCCGCCTCGGTCGTGTAGGAGATGCCGAGGCCGCCGGCCGACGGAAGGTAGGAGGCCGGGTGCGCGTGCAGGGGTGCGCTGAAGGAGCAGTCGAACACCTTGTACGCCAGCGACGTCCACCAGTCGTTGGTGGGCAGCGGGGTGTCGGGCGCGTCGTCGGTGACGAAGGCGCGCGGGTCCGCCTCCACGGCGTCGCACCCCTGGGGCGTGGGGCCGACCGGGTCGGTCGTATAGCTGCCCTCGCCGACGTCCACGACGTCGGCCGAGGCCGGCGGGGCCACTGCCGTGACTGCGCCGCCGGCGAGCAGGGCGAGCGCCGCGACGCGGGCGGTCCGCCGGTGTCGCGCGGGTTGTGAGAACGTCATCGTTCACCTCGCAGGTCGGTCGCCTCGTCGAGCACGTCGGCCCACGTCCCACGGCCGACGTCCTTGATCGGCCCGGGGCAGACGTGTGGAAGCGATCCCAACACTCTGGCGCAGTCGGGTGACACGTGCAACCTCGGCCCGTCCGGACCTGCTGTTCCCGGTGCGCGAGGCGGGACTCGAACCCGCACGTCCGAAGACACTGGGACCTAAACCCAGCGCGTCTGCCTGATTTCGCCACTCGCGCGTGCGTCCCGAGTCTACGACCGGGACGTCACGTCAGACGTCGAGGGCCTTGCGCAGCCGCGCCACGTGCCCGGTCGCCTTGACGTTGTACTGGGCGAGCTCCACCGTGCCGTCGGGGCCGACCACCACGGTCGAGCGGATCACGCCGACGACGGTTCGGCCGTAGTTCTTCTTCTCGCCCCAGGCGCCGTAGGCCTCCAGGACCTCGCGCTCGGGGTCCGAGGCGAGCGGGAAGGTCAGGGCGTCCCGCTCGACGAACTCGGCGAGCTTGGCGGGCTCGTCGGGGGAGATGCCCACGACGGCGTAGCCCGCGCCCTGCAGGGCGGCGAGCGAGTCGCGGAAGTCGCACGCCTCGGTGGTGCAGCCCGGTGTCATGGCCGCCGGGTAGAAGTAGACGACGACGCCGCGGTCTGCCTGCGAGCGCAGCGTGGAGAGTGAGACGCTGCCGCCGTCGGCGGTGGTCAGCGTGAAGTCGGGGGCGGGGTCGCCGACGGCGAGACGGGGCACGGGACACTCCTCGGGCAGGTGGTGCGGGACTGGCCCGAGCCTAGCGTCCACCGGTCTCGCCGTCGGCCTGGTGGCGGCCTGGTGGCGGCCTGGTGCCTGCCCGGCGCCGCCGCTCGCGTAGCGTGGTGCCCGTGAGTCCCGCAGCATCCAGCGCCACGTCCCCCGCCGGCACCACGCCCGGGCGGAGCGTCGAGCCGTTGCCCATCCGCATGCTCCACGACCGCGTGCTCGTGGACCCGGAGACGGATCGTTCCGAGCGCCAGTCGTCGGCCGGGCTCGTCATCCCCGCCACGGCGACCGGACCCAAGCGGCTGACCTGGGCGACCGTGGTCGCCCAGGGCGAGCACGTGCGGCAGGTCTCCGTGGGCGACCGGGTGCTGTACGACCCCGAGGACCGCGCGGAGGTCGACCTGGGCGGGACCGACTACGTGCTGCTGCGCGAGCGTGACGTGCACGCCGTGGCCGAGCGGTCCGCCGACGCCGGGACCACCGGCCTGTACCTCTGAGCCCTGCTGCTCCGCGGGCCGGGAGCCGTCGACGACGGGCTGTCGTACAGGTCACAGCCGCTGGACGGGGATCGAGGTTCCCGTCCCAGGTCCGGGCCTGGTAATGTTTCACACCGCTACGCGCCATTAGCTCAATGGGTAGAGCAGCTGACTCTTAATCAGCGGGTTCGGGGTTCGAGTCCCTGATGGCGCACCAGCGAGGATGTTCGGCCGGTCGACCGGCCGTCGTCCCCGCTTCGTCGCGCGCCATTAGCTCAATGGGTAGAGCAGCTGACTCTTAATCAGCGGGTTCGGGGTTCGAGTCCCTGATGGCGCACCACCGAGGCCCCGTCGCAGCAGCGACGGGGCCTCTTCGCGTCCCGTCACGCGTCGCGCGCCGGTGGCTCGACGCTCAGCAGGTCGCCGGGCTGGCAGTCGAGGACGTCGCAGACGGCCGTCAGCGTCGAGAACCGGATCGCGCGGGCCCTGTTGTTCTTGAGCACGGAGAGGTTCGCCACCGTGACCCCGGCTTCCTGGGCGAGCTGGGCGAGCGTCATGCCGCGCTGCTCGAGGAGCGTGTCGAGGTGGGACACGACCCGGTGCGGGGCGGCTGGTTCCTCCGTGCGGTGCGTCCTGCTCACACGAGTCCCTGCAGGTCGGCGCGCATGCTGCTGCCGCGACGCAGGACGGCGGCGACCGCCCAGAGGGTCGCGGCGACGACGAGGGCGGTCACCGGGAGCTCGACGGCACCGCTCGGCCCGCCGACGGCGGACGCGGGGGTCTGCAGGCCCAGCGTCGTGGGGTCCAGGGCGGTCAGGCGTCCCACGGTCGTGACCCCCGCCGCCACGACGCCGCCGACGAGCACGACCACGCCCATGGCGGCCACCCGTCGCGGGTTGTCGCGGTGGAACGGGTCGCCCGCCTCGACCGAGCGGAGCATCCGGCGCAGGAGCACGCCGCACACGACGACGGTGGCGCACAGCGCGGTTGCCGGCGCGAAGACGAGGAGCCGCTGCACGACCGTCGGTGCGGTGATCGTCAGGGTCGTCGTGGTCGGGCCACCGAGGAGCAGCGCACCGTCGCCGGCGGGGACCTGCTCGGTCGCCCAGGAGACGGGCACGACGAGGTTGTCGGCGACCAGAGACCCCACGCCCGTCGCGAGGAGTCCGACGGCGGCCAGCGCGATGAGCGCCGTCAGCACCGCCGCGCGGGCAGACGTCCGCCGTCGGCGAGGGTGAGGGGCGTCGTCGGGGACGTCGGGCCGTATCGACAATCGATGTGCTCGTGTCATTCCATCATGATAATCGATATGGCGGGTGCCGTCCCGTCGCCCGACCCGAGTGAGGACTCCTGCCATGACCCCGTCGACGACCCGGGCGCCGGCCCGACCCCGTGCCGGCGCTGTCGCCACCTTCACGGTCGGCGTCGTGGCCTGCTTCGTCGCGCTGCCGCTGACCGTCGACGTCTTCAGCGACCACGGGCCTGGCGTGCTCGTCCTGCTCGCCGCGGGCCAGCTCGTGGGCGCCCTCCTGCTCGTCGGCTGGTGGCTGCGACGCCACCGGTTCGGGTGGCGGGCGGTGGGTGCTGACCGCGCGAGGTGGCGTCGCGACGCGCTCCTCGGCGCCGCGACGGTCCCGCCACGTGCCCTCCTCGAGTTCGGGGTGCTCGTCCCGCTGGCCGGAGGTGCCTCGAACGCGGAGGTCCAGGAGGTCCTGCGCAACGTCGGCACGAACGGCTGGTCGCTCACGGGCGCGCTGGTGCTCGGCATGATCGGCGGCGGGATCGCCGAGGAGCTCTACTTCCGCGGGTTCCTCGTCGGCGGCGTCCCCCGGGTCTTCCGCGACCGCCGTCGTGCCCGCCGCGTCGCCGTCGTCGTCTCCGTGGTGCTCTTCGCCGCGCTGCACCTGCCGGCCAACCTGCCCGACGCCGTCTCCATCCTCGTGGCCGCGCTGGTCTACACGGTGCTGTTCACGACGACGAACCGCCTCACGGCCCCGATGGTGGCGCACATGCTCTGGAACGCCACGGCGATCGTCGGCGTGCTGGCCCTGTACGGCTGAGCGGGCCACGACGCGCGAGGGTTGCGCCCGTGCCGCGGGCGCGCACGATGGACGGATGATCTCCACCGACCTCGCCACCCGCCTGCGCGACGCGGGGCTCATCTGGAAGCCTGCGGACGGCGACAGGTTCCACATCGACGCCCCGGAGCTCGCGGCCGAGGTGTTCACCGTCTCCACCCTGACGATCGAGGCCCACCACTTCTCCACCGGCACGGTGCTCGGCTTCAACGGGACCACCGAGTGGGCGCTGGACTCGGTGGACATCGAGGACACCCTCTGGCTCCCGAGGGAGGACCAGCTGCGCTCGCTGCTCGGCAGCACCTTCCGCTCCCTGCGGCACGACGACGGCGGGTACGTCGTCGACGTCGTCCTCCTCGACCGGCCGCGGAGCTTCGCCGCACCGGAGGCGGCCGACGCCTACGGGCAGGCGCTGCTCGCCCTGGTGGAGCTGTCGGGAGACTGATCCCGTGCGCCGTACCCTGGTGCGGTGCCCGAGACACCATCGCGACCCGACGAGCTCCGACCGCCGACCGAGCGGCGGGCCGGCGAGAACTTCTTCCGTCGTCCGCTCAGCTACGTACGCCGCACCGAGCGCCTCACCGTCGGGCAGCAGCGTGCCTGGGACACCCGGCGCCACCGGTACCTCGTCGACGTGCCGCGCGAGCACCGCGAGCTGTCCGTCGACCCGGGCTGGACGTTCGACGCCGTGGCCGAGTTCGGGCGACGGGCCCCGCTCGTGCTGGAGATCGGGACGGGGCTGGGGGAGTGCGTCGTCCACGCGGCGGCGACCCACCCGGAGCGTGACCACCTCGCGGTCGAGGTCTACACCCCCGGCGTCGCGCAGACGATCGTCCGCGCGGGGCACGCCGGGGCGGACCCCGCGGACGCCGGCGGCGCCCCCGGCCAGGAGCTCGCCAACCTGCGGATCATGCAGGTCGACGCCGCCGAGCTGCTGCGTCACGGCCTGCCCGCGGCGAGCCTGGACGAGCTGTGGGTGTTCTTCCCGGACCCGTGGCCCAAGCAGCGCCACCACAAGCGGCGCCTCGTCTCGCCGGAGCTCGCCGAGCTGGCCGCCCGCGTGCTGCGTCCCGGCGGCCGCTGGCGGCTGGCCACGGACTGGGCCCAGTACGGCGAGGTGATGCTCAAGGTCGGCGACGCCGCCGAAGGGTTCCGCAACGCCTACGGACCGGGGGAGCGGGCGCCGCGTTTCGAGGGACGGGTCATGACGAGCTTCGAGCGCAAGGGGCTCAACGCCGGCCGGGAGATCACCGACCTGGAGTACGTCCGCGTCTGAGGTCCTGCATCAGTCGTCGAGGCCGCGTGCCCGCAGTGCTTCGCCGAGCGCGTCGGCCCGCCGCAGCGCCCCGACGACGAGCGGGACGGCGAGCGCCCGGACGTCGTGCTCGTGGCCGCGGGCGCGCTGGGCGTCACGCACACCACCGGCGAGGCTCGCCAGCACCGGGACGGAGCGCACCGCCAGCGCGAGCACCAGCGCGGCCCGTTCGGCGTCGACCCGTAATCGTCGCAGCGGACCCAGGGCACGCTCCAGGGCGCCGAGGATCGCCGAGGTCGGTGTCGTGAGCGTCACGAGCCCCGCCAGGACGACCAGTGCCACGAGACGGGTGGTGAGCACGGTCGCGGCTGTCGGGCCGAGCGTGGCCCACTGCACCGCGACCAGCACCGGCACGAACCAGCGCAGCGGACGCACCTGCGACCACAGCGCCCGCGGCCCCAGCCGGGCCGCGGCGTACAGCGCCAGCACGCCGAGGACGGCGACCCCGACCTCGGCCGGAGTCCGCACGGCGAGCAGCGCGAGGGAGCAGGCGCACAGCCCCAGCAGCTTGGTCCCGGCACCCAGCCGGTGCAGCGGGCTCATGCCATCAGCCGGCGGTAGGCCGGCACCGCGCGTGCGGGGACGTCGTCGACCACCACCCGTCCGCCGTCGACCACGAGGACGCGGTCGTAGCCGGCCACCAGGTCCAGGTCGTGCGTGACCAGCACCACGTGCTGGTCGAGGGCTGCCAGCCGGGCGGCGACGGCCCGGGTGTTGCGCAGGTCGAGCAGGGTGGTGGGTTCGTCCGCCACGACGAGGCGCGGGTCGGTCACCAGCACGCTCGTCAGCGCCAAGAGCTGCTTCTGGCCGCCGGAGAGCAGGTGGGCGGGGTGGTCGGCGTGCCCGGCGAGCCCGTGCCGCTCGAGCTCGGCGGCGACCCGGGCGGAGACCTGCGCGGGGGAGAGGCGTGCCCGGCGCAGCGAGTAGGCGACGTCCTCCGCGACGGTCGGCATGATGATCTGCGCGTCCGGGTCGGTGAAGACGAACCCCACCCGGCGGCGCACCTCGCGCCCCCGCCGGCGCGTGTCGAGGCCGTCGACGAGCACCCGGCCCGAGGAGGGCAGCACGAGGCCGTTGAGCAGGCGGGCCAGGGTCGACTTGCCGGAGCCGTTCGCCCCGATGACGGCGACCCGGCGTTCGGTCAGACGCAGCGAGACGTCGTGCAGCACCTCGCGCTCGCCGTGTCGCACGTGCACGGCGTCGAGGACGACGTCGGTCACCGGACCACCTCCACGAGCACGGCGACCCCGATCCCGCCCGCCGCGGCGGCCGTCGCCAGTCCGAGGGTGCCCGCGGGTGCGCCGTCGGTCACGAGGCGCGTGAACAACCGCACGACGGCGACCGCCCCGCTCGCGCCGAAGGGATGGCCGAGGCCCAGTGTGCCGCCGTCGGCGTTCCACCGGGGGTCGTCGCCGACGCCCAGGTCGTCCGTGACGGCGATCGCCTGGGCGGCGAAGGCCTCGACCAGCTCGACCGCCGCGACGTCGTCGAGCGGGACACCCGCTCGGGAGCACACGGCGGGCACGGCGGCGACCGGGCCCAGCATCGGCCGCGCGGGGTCCACCCCGCACGTGGCGACCGACCGGACGCGCAGCCCCGGGAGCGCGCCGCGCGCGTCCTCGCGCACGAGCACGACAGCGGCGGCCCCGTCGCCGGACGGCGCGGCAGAGGCAGCGGTCACCGTGCCGTCGGCCGCGAAGGCCCCGGGCAGGCGGTCCAGGACACGGGGGTCGAGAGGACGCGCGTGCTCGTCGCGCGAGAGCCCGCCGACCCGCAGCGTCTCGGGCGCGAACCGGCCCGCGGCGTGCGCCGCCCGGACCCGGGCGTGAGATCGGACCGCCCAGGCGTGCTGGCGCTCGCGGTCGATCCCGCGGGCACGGGCCAGCCGGTCCGCGGCCGACCCGAGGCCGGGGTCCGCCCACGGTGGCGGGGCGAACGACGCCCGGTCGTAGGCGAGCGGCCCGTGCGCGCGCGACGGCGCCCGCGACCCGCTCTCCACACCACCGGCGAGCACGGCGCACGCCTGCCCGGAGTCCACCAGCGCGGCACCGACGGCGACGGCGGCCAGGCCCGAGGCGCACTGCCGGTCCACGGTCACGCCCGGTGCGGCCAGCCCGGCGGCGAGGGCGGCACGCCGGGCCACGTTGCCGCCGTGGCCGGCAGCGTTGCCGAGCACGACGTCGTCGACGGCGTCCGGTCCCGGCGCGGCGCCCGGCCAGGCGTCCCGCACCGCGGCGGTCAGCGCCGCCGTGGCCAGCACCGTCTCGTCCAGCGTGGCGTGGCCGCGGCCGGCCACGGCGAGCCAGGTGCGTCGTGCCGCGACGATCACGCTCACCGCAGCACCGCCAGGTCGCCCGGGTCCGCCGCCGGGTCGGTCCCGGCGAGCCGGGCCGCGAGCACCGCCCGCGCCACCTTGCCGTCCGCGGTCCGCGGCAGCGTGTCCATCCGGTACCAGCGGCGCGGCCGCTGGGCGGGTGCGAGCGTCGCCCGTGCGACCCGCTCCAGGTGGACGCGCAGGCCGGGACGGTCGTCCGCCTCCACGACGGCGACGACCACGGCGCCGAGACGCCGGTGCGGCGCCCCCGCCACGACGACGTCGCGCACGCCCGGCACGGGTCGCAGCGCCGCCTCGACGTCCTCGGGCACGACGGTCGCCCCTGCGGTGAGGACGGCCCCGTCCCCGCGGCCGCGCAGCACCAGGGGACCGTCGGGCCCGTCCGGCACCTCGGCGAGGTCGCCCACGGTGGCCCAGGCTCCGTCGCGGCGCAGCGGTCCGCGAGCGCCGGCGAGATACCCCGACGAGACCCATGGCGAGCGCACCCAGACCTCGCCGAGGCGGGTGCCCTCCTGCGGGCGCACGGTGATCTCCGCCCGCGGGAAGGGGCGCAGGCCGTCGCCGGTGTCGATGGCGACGAAGCTCAGCTCGACGGCTCCGTAGTACGCCACGACGTCGACGTCGTGGGTGGCGGCCCGCTCCCGCTGGACGGGGTCCAGGCCGGCGCCGCCGACGACGGCGGTGCGCAGGCGTGAGGGCATGCCGGCGTCGAGGGCGTCGAGCACGTCGTCGAGCCGGGAGGGGACCAGGTGGACCAGGTCGCTGGTGGCGAGCGCCGCGGTGGTCGCGGTGGTCCCGGGCGCGAGCTGCGCGCACGCGCCGACGGCCAGGGCGTGGACCGTGGCGAAGCAGTGCAACGAGCTGGCGAGCGGCCCGGTCACGGCCACCGTGTCGGTCTGTCGGGTGCCCGTCAGGTCGGTGACGTGCCCGAAGGACCGGGTCCACGACCCACGGGTGCGCGCCACGGCGCGGGGCCGGCCCGTGCTGCCGGACGAGAACCCGGCCCACGCCACGGCGTCGTCGTCGGGTGCGGGGCCGGGGTCGCCGACCGGCACCCCGGGGGCGGCGCGGGGCAGCGGCACGTGCACGACGGCGGCGGGTGCCAGCGTGCGCAGCACCTCGGCGCGCTGGTGCACGGGCCAGGCGGGGTCGGCGACCAGGGCGGTGCCGCCCGCGAGGTCCACAGCGAGGAGCGCGACGACCGCGTCCATCGGGTCGTGCAGCAGCAGGGCCACGAGGTCGCCGGGGCGCGTGCCGGTGGCGACCAGGTGCTCGGCGCCGGCGCGGGCGTCGGCGGCCAGGTCCGCATAGCTCCGCGTGCGCGGTCCGCAGCGCAGCGCGGGCCGGGCCCCGCCGGGACCGGCCGCGTGGCGCAGGACGTGGTGGGCGACCGGCACCCTCAGCCCTCCTGGGTGTCGTGGCCCGCGGTGTGGTGGCCTGTGGTTCGGTGGCCTGTGGTTCGGTGGCCTGCGGTTCGGTGGCCCGGCGTGCGCCCGCGGAGCGCCGCCGGATAGGCACGCGCCACCGCGACGGTGATCGAGGCGCAGGCGAGCGCCTTGAGCAGGTCGCCCGGCAGGAAGGCGAGCGAGAGCCAGGCGGTCTGGGTCAGGGGCACCCCGGTGACGAGCGTCTGCACGGGCACGCCGCACGCGTAGACGACGCCGACGCCGCCGACCAGCGCCGCGACGAGCACTCCGATGAAGGAGACCCGGCGGAGCCGCTCGACCATCAGTCCCACGACGAACGCCCCCGCGACGAAGCCCACGAGGTAGCCGGCGGAGGGCCCGACGAAGACTCCGAGGCCCCCACGGCCCCCGGCGAGCAGCGGCAACCCGGCGGCGGCCAGCGCCAGCAGGGTGAGCACCGCCAGCGCGCCGCGCCGGGATCCGAGCACGGCACCGGCGAGCATCACCCCGAGCGTCTGCAGGGTGATCGGCACGGCGTTGCCGAACAGGCTCAACGACCCCGGCATCCCCAGCACGGCGATCAGGGCCGCGAAGGTCGCGACGCGCGCGGCGTCGGCGGCGTCCAGGCCGCGGGAGACCCCGCGCTCCACCGCGTCGGTCGTGGCGGGCCCGGTCGGTCCGGTCGTCTCGGTCATCGGTGCTCCTGGGTCGTCGGTTGCGGACCGTCCGTGCCGGTCGGTGCAGGAACCACTCTGCTGGCCCGGTCCCCACGAGGCGCCGGGCACCGGGCCCACCGGTGCGCCGCCGTCGTGCACGAATCCCACAAGCGGTTGCGGGAACCACCAAACCACCCCCGGCAGGGCTGGCGACACCGGCCATGGCGCCGACGCGGTGGCGGGCACGGTCCAGGCACGACACGATGCCCGCATGGATCAGACGTACGACGTGATCGTCATCGGTGCCGGACCCGTCGGGGAGAACGCGGCGGGCCGGGCCTCCGCCACGGGGCTCTCGGTCGCCGTCGTGGAGGCGGAGCTCGTGGGCGGGGAGTGCTCCTACTGGGCCTGCATCCCCTCCAAGACGCTGCTCCGACCCGGTGCGGTGCGTGCGGCGGCCCGCGCGACGCCCGGCGTGGCCGACCCCGGACCGCTCGACGCCGCGGCCGTCCTCGCCTGGCGTGACCGGATGACGGGCGAGGGGGACGACTCGGGCCAGGAGAAGTGGCTCGCGTCGGTCGGGGTCGCGCTGGTGCGCGGCCACGGTCGGCTGGTGGGCGAGCGCACGGTCGAGGTCACCCCGGGGCCCGGACCCGTGGACGACGGCGGCACGCGCCTCCTGCACGCCCGGTGCGCCGTGGTGGTGGCCACCGGCAGCGCACCGGTGCTGCCGCCGGTGCCGGGTCTCGGTGCGGCCAACCCGTGGACGTCGCGCGAGGCCACGGCCGCCGAGCAGGTGCCCGAGTCGCTCGTGATCCTCGGCGGCGGTGTGGTCGGCTGCGAGATGGCGACCGCCTACGCCTACCTGGGTTCGCGGGTCACCCTGGTGGCGCGCAGCGGGCTGCTGAGCGGGGCCGAGCGGTTCGCCGGTGACGCCGTGGCCGAGGCGCTGCGCGCGGCGGGGGTCGAGGTCCGGCTCGGTGCCGAGGTGGCCGAGGTGTCCCGTCCCGAGATCGGCGGTCCGGTCACGGTGACGATCGAGGACGGCCGGGGGACGCAGCGGGTCACGGCCGCGGAGCTGCTGGTGGCCACCGGGCGGCGGCCCCGGACGGGCGACGCGGGCCTGGACAGCGTCGGACTGGCCACCGACGCACCGCTGACCACGGACGACTCGATGGCCGTCGAGGGCGCCTCACGTGCCGCCGGCGGGCGACCGTGGCTGTTCGCCTGCGGTGACGTCACCGGCCGCGTGGCGACGACGCACCAGGGCAAGTATGAGGGCCGTGTCGCCGGAGACGTCGTCGCCACCCTGTACGGCCCGGACAACGGCGGTGCCGCGATGCCGCCACCGGGCGAGCGGGCCTGGACCCGGTACGCCGCCACGGCCGACCACGGCGCGCAGACCCAGGTGGTCTTCACCCGTCCGCAGGTCGCCTGGGTCGGGCCGACCGAGGCCGAGGCGCGGGCCGCCGGGCTGCCCGTGCGCGCCGTCGGCTACGACCTGTCGGCCGTCGCAGGGGCCGGGGTCACCTCCCCGGAGTACGGCGGCCGCGCGCAGGTGCTCGTGGACACCGACCGCAGAGTCCTCGTGGGCGCGACCTTCGTGGGGCCCGACGCTGGCGAGATGCTGCAGGCGGCCACGATCGCCGTCGTCGGCGAGGTGCCGCTCGACCGTCTGTGGCACGCCGTGCCCGTCTTCCCGACCGTCTCGGAGGTGTGGCTGCGGTTCCTGGAGGAGTTCGGGCTGTGACGCCCACCGGATAGGGTCGTGGCCGTGACCACGACGACGAAGCGAGTCGGACTCGCCACCTGCTCCGTCCTGCCCGACCTCGAGACGGACGACCGCGCCCTCGTCCCCGCCCTCGCCGCCCGCGGGGTCACCGCGGAGCCGGTGGTGTGGGACGACCCCGACGTCGACTGGTCGGACTACGACCTCGTCGTCGTGCGCTCGACCTACGACTACTCGCCCCGGCGTGACGAGTTCGTCGCGTGGGCGCGTTCCGTGCCCCGCCTGGCCAACACCGCCGACGTCATCGCGTGGAACACCGACAAGACGTACCTACAGGCGCTCGACGACGCCGACGTGCCCGTCATCCCCACCATCTGGCTGGACCCTGAACGCCACCTGTCCAAGCGGGCGATCCACACGCGCATGCCCGCCTTCGGCGACTTCGTCGTCAAGCCGGTCGTCTCGGCGGGGGCCAAGGACACGGGCCGGTACCAGCCGGTCAGCTCAGCGTCCCGGGCGCTCGCGATCCAGCACGCCAAGGCGTTGCTCGACGACGGTCGCGCCGTGATGATCCAGCCCTACGTGACCAGCGTGGACACCCAGGGTGAGACCTGCCTGGTCTTCGTCGAGGGCGAGATCCGGCACTCCGTGCGCAAGAACGCTCTGCTGACCGGCCCGAGCCGACCCACCCAGGGGCTCTACGCCCGCGAGAAGATGCGCCCCGTCGAGGCGACCGGCGCCGAGATCGAGGTCGCCCGGCGCGCGCTCGCCGTCGCCCACGAGAAGCTCGGCGTGAGCGCACCGTTCCTCTACGCGCGCGTCGACCTGGTGGGTGGCGAGGAGTCCCCGACGGTCATCGAGCTCGAGCTCACCGAGCCGTCGCTGTGGCTCAAGCACGACGGCGGCGCGGGGACCGCCGGGGCGCTCGCGGACGCCATCGTCGGCCGGCTGGGCTGACGGTTCGATCCGGGTCGGTCCCTTCTCGGCGCGGTCGCGCTCGCGGGCGCTGCGCGCCCTCCGCTTCCGGTCTGACGACCGCGCCGAGAGGGACCGACCCGGACCTGGTGTCCTGCCGGCCGGAGGTCAGCTCAGGTCGTTCTCCGCGAGCCAGTCGGCGGCGATGTCCTCGCTGGAACGCTGCTCCTCGGTGGACTGGACGTTGAGGCCGACCAGTCCCTCGGGGGTGAGCGCGGCGCTGACCGGGTCGATGGCGGCGGAGACCTCGTCGGCCACGTCAGCGCTGACCAGGGGGACGACGTTGGAGGCGAGGAACAGACCCTCGGGGTCCTCCAGCGTGACCAGGCCCTCGGTCTGGATGCGCGGGTCGGCGCTGAACACGTTGGCCACGTTGACGGTGCCGGCCACGAGGTCCTGGACCGTCGTGTCACCGGTGGCCTCGAACGACACGTCGACACCGTAGACGTCCGCGAGGCCCTGCGGGCCGTACGGGCGCTCCTCGAGCTCGGCGGGGCCGCCCACGACGATCTCCTCCTCGACGTCCGCGAGGTCCCCGATCTCCGTCAGGCCGTTGGCCTCGGCGAAGTCGGCCGTGACGTTGTAGGAGTCCTGGTCGGTCGCGGCCGACTGGTCGAGGACCGCCAGGCCGTCCGGCAGGGCCTCCTGGAGCGCCACGTAGACGTCGTCGGTCGAGGTCGCGGTGGTCTCCGGGTCGAAGAACTGCAGCAGGTTGCCTGTGTACTCGGGGAAGACCTGCACCTCGCCGTTCTCGAGCGCCGGCATGTAGGCGTCGCGCTGACCGATCGAGAAGTTCCGTTCGACGGTGAACCCGTCGGCCTCGAGGGCCTGGGCGTAGATCTCCGCGATGATCTCGTTGGAGTAGTAGGCCTGGGAGCCGACGACGATCGTGTCGGACTCCATGGCCTGCTCGCCGGTGTCCTGCTCCAGCGGGTCGGAGTCGCCGCCGCAGGCGGTCAGGGTGAGCAGGGCCGCGGCGGCTCCGGCGACGAGGGTGGTGGTGCGTCGGGTGGTGCTCATGGTCTGCCTTTCGTGGGCTGTCGGACGAACGAGCGTGGGGTCAGTTCTCGCGGGTGCGCCGGGCGGAGACCCCGGCCGGGACGACGACCCGCTCGAGGAGGGCGAAGAGGGCGTCCAGCGCGACGGCGAGCACGACGATGACGAGTGCCGCCCCGAGGATCTGCGCGAAGTCGCGGATCTGGATGCCCTGGACGATGTAGAAGCCGAGGCCCCAGCTGCCGACGTAGCCGGCGAGCGTCACCGTGGCGACCACCTGGAGGGTGGCCGACCGCAGGCCGCCGATGAGCAGCGGCAGGCCGAGGGGGACCTCGACCTTCCGCAGCACCTGCGTCGGGGTCATCCCCACCGAGCGGGCGCCGTCGACCACCCGCCGGTCCACCGCCTCGACGCCCGCGTAGGCGCCGGCGAGGATGGGCGGGATCGCCAGCAGGACGAACGCCGTGGTCGACGCCCCGACCTTGTGGGTGACGCCGAGCACGAGCACGAGCAGGAGCACCAGCCCGAAGGACGGCACCGCCCGCGCGGCACCCGACAGGGCGACCGCCACCTCGCGGCCGCGGCCCGTGTGGCCGATCAGCCACCCGAGAGGCACGGCGATCACGGCGGCGATCAGCACCGAGACGGCGGTGAACGCCAGGTGGGTCCAGATCGCCTCGGACAGCGGCAACGAGCCGGTCTGCCGGTCCGGCGAGAAGATCCAGGCGAAGGCCTCGGCGAAGAGGTCCATCACGCCCCCTTCCTCGTCCACGGCATGAGCGCACGGCCGAGCAGGACCAGCAGCCAGTCGACCAGCAGGGCGATGACGACAACGGCGACCACTCCCGCGAGGATCTCCGGGACGATCTGGCGCTGGTAGCCGTTCGTGAACAGGTAGCCCAGGTTGTCGATGCCGATGAGGATGCCGACGGTCGCCAGCGAGATGGTGGACACCGCGGTGACGCGCAGACCGGCGAGCACGACGGGGCCCGCCAGCGGCAGGTCCACCTGCCAGAACCGGCGCCAGGGCCCGTACCCGACGGCGACGGCGGCCTGGCGCACCGAGGGTTCGACCGAGCCGAGGGCGTCGGCGACGAACCGGGTCATGATCGCCACGGCGTAGATCGTCAGGGCGATGACGAGGTTGACCTCGCTGAGGAAGCTGATGCCCAGCAGCGGCGGCAGCAGGGCGAACAGTGCGAGCGAGGGGATGGTGTACAGCAGGCCGACGAGGGTCAGCAGGAGCCCACGGGTCAGGCGGAACCGGAAGGCGACCCAGCCGGCGGGGATCGAGAGCAGGAGACCCAGCAGGATGGGCAGCGCGCTCTGCCGGAGGTGTTCCACGGTGAGCCGTCCGACGAGATCGAGGTTGTCGGCCACCCAGGTCATGCAGCGCCCCGCCCGTCCCCCTCGACGAGGACACCCTGCGTGCGGCCGACGCCGTCCACGAGCACGGTGCCGCGGTCGGTCTGCTTGGTGTGCAGCGCCCGGGCGCCGCGCTCGGCACCGATGAAGCTGGCGACGAAGTCGCTCGCGGGGTTCTCGATGATCTCGCTCGGCGAGCCGATCTGGGCCACCTGGGCGCCCTTCTCCAGGATGACGACCTGGTCGCCGAGGAGGAACGCCTCGTCGATGTCGTGGGTGACGAACACTACGGTCTTGTGGAGCTCCTGCTGCAGGCGCAGCGTCTCGGTCTGCAGCTCGGCGCGCACGATCGGGTCGACGGCGCCGAACGGCTCGTCCATGAGCAGGATGTTCGGGTCGGCCGCCAGCGCCCGGGCGACCCCGACACGCTGCTGCTGCCCGCCGGAGAGCTGGCTGGGGTAGCGCTCGGCGAGGGCTCGGTCGAGGCCGACGACGTCCAGCACCTCGGCGGCGCGGTCGCGCGCCTCGCGCTTCGGCACGCCCTCCAGCCGCAGCACCGTGGTGACGTTGTCGATCACGCGGTGGTGGGGCAGGAGGCCGCCGTTCTGCAGCACGTACCCGATGCTGCGCCGCAGCCGGACGGCGTCACGGTCGAGGATCGACTCGCCGTCGATCTCGATGGTCCCGGCCGTCGGCTCCACCATCCGGTTGATCATCCGCAGCAGGGTCGTCTTCCCGCAGCCGGAGGAGCCGACCAGGACCGTCGTCGTGTGCGGAGGCACGACCAGGTCGAAGTCCGCGACGGCGTGGGTGCCGTCGGGGTACGTCTTGGTCACCGAGTGGAACTCGATCATGGGGTGGCCTCCCGAGGGTCGGCGGGTTCCGACGTCCTACCCGACCACAATCGAGCGCAGGGCGCGAGAGAACCCGCCGGTGCGGCGAGAGATCCGGTGTCGGTGTCGTGCGGCTCCGCGCGGGCGTGCCGGCGTCGGATCGTCCGGAGCCCCTGACCACCGCGACGGCGCGTGCCCGTCCGTCAACGAGAACGAGGCCCGGAACGCGTCCAGGAGTGATCCTGGCGTGTTCCGGGCCTCGTGCGGTGGGGTGGCTAACCGGGCTTGAACCGGCGACCTCCTGGACCACAACCAGGCGCTCTACCGACTGAGCTATAGCCACCATGGCTTCGACAGACGAATGACAACGAGTGCCTCAGCCGTCGAAAAGTGTACATGCTCCGCCGGGCGATCAGGACATCGCGGGACGGTTCGTGACCGAGGTCTCCTCGATCCGCGCGGCGACGGCGCGGGCGGTCTTCGTGTCCGGCCCGGGCTGCGGGACGAACAGCGCCTCGCGGTAGTACCGCAACTCGTCGATCGACTCCAGGATGTCGGCCAACGCCCGGTGGCCGCCGTTCTTCTTCGGCGAGGCGAAATAGACGCGCGGGTACCAGCGCCGGGCCAGCTCCTTGATCGAGGAGACGTCGACGATCCGGTAGTGCAGGTGCCCGACGAGCTCCGCCATGTCTCGGTCGAGGAACATCTTGTCGGTGCCCACGGAGTTGCCGGCCAGCGGTGCCTTGCCGACCTCGGGGACGTGCTCGCGGACGTAGGCCAGCACCTGCGCCTCCGCGTCGGCCAGCGTGGTCCCGCCGTCGAGCTCGGTGAGCAGCCCGGAGGTGGTGTGCATCTGGCGGACGAAGTCGTTCATCTGCTCGAGGGCCTCGGCGGGCGGGCGCACGACGACGTCGACCCCCTCGCCCAGGACGTTCAGCTCGGAGTCGGTGACGACGGCGGCCACCTCGACGAGCGCGTCCGCGCGCAGGTCGAGGCCGGTCATCTCGCAGTCGATCCAGACGATACGGTCGTTCGGGTTGCTCGGGCTCACAGGTGCCAGCCTACGTTCCGACGCCGACGCCGACGCCGACGCCGACGCCGACGCCGACGGTCCGGTCCGGGACGGGGCACGGCGCCGAGCGGACGCGGAGAGCCCCGGCGGTCTCGACGCTGTGGTCGTGACGGCCGGGGCTCTCGGCGTCGTGCGGACAGGCGGTCATGCGGCTCGCCATCCCCGGGCGGGGGCGGCGACGAGCCGGAGGCGGAGCCGGGACGACCGGCGCTTCCGCCGGCCCCGGGGAGGTGCCGGCGGGGCCTCGCGCTGCCGACGCATCTGTCGGGCACGCTCGGCCTCGGCGAGGCGCTCGTGGTGGATGGCGCGCGCGACGGCGTGCGCTTCGATCGGGTGCATGGTGCTTGATTCCTTCGTGACGTGGGTTCGTCGGTCCGGGCCAGGGACCACCCGACCGTCCGGCATCTGACCGGACGGGCGTCACCGCGGTGTTGTTCCGAGCATGCACCGTGCCCGTGGTCGGGTGCACGGCTTTTTCGCTGGTAGCAGCCTCGCGCCGGTCGTGCTCCCGTATCGTGCGTCAGGTGCCCGCACCCGTACCCGCGCCCGTCGCCGCGCTCCGTACCGCGCAGTTCAGGACCCTGACGGCCGGCTGGGCGCTGACGAACTTCGGCGACTCGGTGCTCGTCCTGATCCTGGCGGTGTGGGTCACCGACCTCACCGGCAGCGCTGCGCTCGGTGGTGCCACCTTCGCGGCGCTCGGCGTCCCGGCGCTGGCGGCGCCGTTCCTCGGTCGCCTCGCCGACCGCGTGTCCCGCCGTCGGATGCTGGTGTGGACCTACGCGGCCGGGGCGCTGGTGCTCGTCCCGCTGCTCGCCGTCTCGCGCGCGGAGCACGTCTGGGTCGTCTACGTCGTCACCGTCCTCTACGCGACCGTCGCCTACGTGACGGTCGCCTGCCAGTCCGGCCTGCTCAAGGACCTGCTGCCCGACGAGGCCCTGGGCCACGCCAACGGGCGGCTGGCCGCCATCGACCAGGTGTTCCGGATCGCGATGCCCGTGCTCGGCGCCGCCGTGTACGCGTGGATCGGCCCGGCACCGCTGGTGGTCGCGGCGATCGTCGCGTTCGTCGCGTCGGCCGCCGTCTTCGCCGTCGTGCGCATCACGGAGTCCGGGCCCGACGGCGAGACCGCGGTGGGGTTCTGGGCCGAGGCCACCGAGGGGTTCCGCTTCCTGTTCTCCACACCGCCGCTCGGGGGCATGACCACGGCGATCCTCTGGGCGATGGCGGCCGTCGGCCTCGTGAACGCGGTGGCCTTCGCGATCCTGGAGCACCTGGGCCTCGACGCGGCTCTGCTGGGTCCGCTGACGGCGCTGCAGGGCGTCGCCGGGCTGGCGGCCGGGCTCGTCGTCGGCCGCCTCATGCTGAGGTTCGGCCGGGTGCGGGTGTTCGCCCTCGGGCTCGTCGGCCTCGCGCTCGGCCTGGTCCCGCTCGCCGGCTCGTGGATCGTCCCGGCCGTCCTCGGTATGGGGGTCGTGGGCTTCACCGTCACCAGCGCCGTGGTCGCCTACGTCACCGAGCGCCAGGTGCTCACGCCGGCCCGCATGCAGGGCCGCGTCGGCGCCGCCAGCCACGTGGTGCTCAACCTGCCCGGCGTGCTGGTGACCCTCGCCGGCGCGGCCGCGCTCGCCGTCGTCGACCACCGGGCCCTCGTGGCCGTCAACGTCGCCGTGTGCCTGGTGTGCGGCCTGGTCGCGCTGCGGATGCGCGCCCCGGCCCCCGTCGCGGACTGACGACGATGGGCCCGTGCGGCGACAGCCCTCGCCCGGCACGTCGCGCACACGGCTGCTTCGCTGGTGGCAGCGGCTCGCCACGTTCGCGACCAGCTCGGTGCCCCCGGCAGGATTCGAACCCGCGACCCGGTCATTAGAAGTGACCCGCTCTATCCGACTGAGCTACGGAGGCAAGCGTGCCGAGTTTAGCCCAGAGGCCCGCAGGGGAGACCGGTTCGTCCGGAACGACCGGCGGGGCACTCACGTGAAGCCGGTCGACAAGAGCGCGATCGATGTGGTCGGCGTCGACAGTCCTGAGGCCGACGGGTGCTACTGCTCCGGCCGAGCGACCACGGTGCGTCGGTCACGCCCGGGATCACGCCGAGCAGGAACGGCCAGCGAACCGGGATGCTCGATGCTGGCCAGATCTCCGCCGTCTCGCGGATCGTGTCGGGCGTCGATGAGACCTGCCGGTGCGGGGTGCCCTGGCAACGCCGTCTCGCGGCCGAGGGGTACGGTCGGACGACCGCACCGTCTCCCGGACTGCCGAAGAGAGGACCGTCATGGCGAGCTCCGAGCTCAAGCTCCAGGTCGACCTGCCCAGCGAGCACGAGGCGGGGGTGCCGGCGGACTTCGCGTCGGTCTGGCACACCTCGGCGTCGTTCGTGCTGGACTTCGTGGCCGCGAAGTCCCCGGCCAAGGCGGCCGTCGACCAGTCGACCGGCTCGCCGACCGGTGGCCGCGTGATGCCCGCGCGGGTCGTGTCCAGGGTCCGGATCCCTCCGCAGCAGGTGTTCGAGCTCGCCCGGGCGCTCACGCAGCAGCTCGACGCCTGGGAGCGGGAGACCGGACGCAAGGCCGACGGCTCGGGGGCGAAGGACTGAACGGCTCCTCCGCCGTCGGCGAGGAAGAGAAGTCCGGTCCGCACGGCGCGCGCGTTTGGCAGCGACCGCCGCGCACGCCAGGATGAGCGCGTGACATCCTCCACGCGCGCCTCCCGCTTCCGCGGCGGGCGGCCGGACGCCGCTGCGGCCGAGGAGCTCGGCCTCACCGTCCACGACGTCGCCCGCGACCTGCGCCGCGACGTCTCCGGAGTGCGACTCCCGCTCCCGATCGAGGGCGCGGACGAGGCCACGGCGTCCCGGGACCGTCTGCTGGCCCAGCTCGACGAGCACCTGCTGCCGCGGCTCGCGGAGCTCAGCTCACCCGCCGTCGTCGTGGTCGCGGGATCGACCGGCGCCGGCAAGTCCACCCTGTACAACTCCCTGCTCGGCGAGGAGGTCTCCGCGGCCGGGGTCCTGCGGCCCACCACCCGTGAGCCCGTCCTGGCGTTCAACCCGGCCGACGAGGACGTGATCGCCGAGGGTCCCATCACCCGCCTGTCGCGCGTGATCCACCACGGCGGGGTGCCGCGCGGCACCGCGCTGCTCGACGCCCCCGACCTCGACTCGTTCGTGCAGGAGAACCGCTCCATCGCCCAGCAGCTCCTCGAGGGCGCCGACCTGTGGCTCTTCGTGACGACGGCCTCGCGGTACGGCGACGCGCTGCCCTGGCAGGCGCTCGCGCGCGCCACCGAGCGGGGCGCCTCCGTGGCGATGGTGCTCAACCGGGTGCCGCAGGCCGACCTCACCACGGTCCGTGGCGACCTGATGTCCCGCCTGCGCTCGCACGGCATGACGGACACGCCGCTGTTCGTGGTGCCGGACGTCGGTCCCCACGAGGGCCTGCTCGACGAGTCCGTCGTGCGGCAGATCAAGCGGTGGCTCAACATGCTCGCCGGCCCGGACCGCTCCCGCGCCGTGGTCGTGCGCACCCTCAAGGGTTCGCTCGCCGCGCTGCCCGGTTGGGTGACCTCTCTCGCCGACGCGGTCGAGGCGCAGGCGGACGCCGCGAGGGCGCTGCGGCGAGCGGTCGACGCCGAGCTCCCCGCCGCGGAGAAACTCGCCCGGGAGGCGGTGGCCGCGGGAGTGGTCGCCGGGGCGTCCGTCGAGGCCCGGTGGCGCGAGCTGTCCGGGACGGCCGGCATCGACCGGGTCAAGGTCCGCGGCGACCGGGCGCGCAGTACGCGACGGGCCGGACGGACCCGGTCGGAGGCGCTCGAGGTGCTGCGCGACGACGTCGAGGCTGCCGCCCGGCGTACCCTCACGGCGGCCGGGGCCCGCGTCGAGGAGCGGCTGCGGGCCGTCCTCGGGGGCACGGCGGCGCCGGCCGGCGGGTCGTACGTCGCGCCGGAGGTCGACGCACGGGCGGACGCGCGCGCCGAGGCGGTGGCGCGCACGGTGGCGGGATGGGTCTCCGGCGCGGACGACCGCGTCGCCGGGATGCTCGGACCCGACGCCGGCGCCGCGGTCCCGGCGGCCGCGAAGGCGTTCGGGGAGCGTGGTCTGGCGACGCTGCTGCTCGCCGCCGCCGCGGGCAGCGACGACGCCGGCCGGCTCCTCGACCGGGTCGTCGGTGACACCGCGACGGAGCCGGCGGAGGTCCTGCGCGACGACCTCGCCGACCGCGCCGCGGCCGTCGTCGCTGCCGAGATCGACGCCGTCCGGGAACGGCTGGACTCACCCGACCTGGCCGACGACGCCGCCACCGCGCTGCGTCTGCGGCTCGCCGAGCTGAGGAGACTCACATGACGACGGCCTCGCACGACGCGACGCTGCGCGCGCGCACCGAAGACCTGGCCGAGGCGCTCGCGCTCGCGGGGCCCCGGCTCGACCGTGCCACCGCCCAGCGGGTCGAGACCGCGGTCGGGGGCGTCCGGCGCCGTCTCGAGCTCGGTGTCGACCACACCGTCGTGGCGTTCGCCGGAGGTACCGGCTCGGGCAAGTCGAGCCTCTTCAACAAGATCTCGCGGCTGTCGTTCGCGGACGTCGGGGTCAAGCGGCCGACGACGGCACGCGTCACCGCGTGCTCCTGGTCCGACGGCGCGGACTCGTTGCTCGACTGGATCGGCGTCGACCGCGAGCGCCGGATCACCCACAGCGAGGACCTCGAGGGCGACGGTGCGGCCGGCCTCGCCGGCCTGGTGCTCCTCGACCTGCCCGACCACGACTCCGTGGAGCCGGCGCACCGCGAGGTCGTGGACCGGGTGCTGCCGCTGGTGGACCTGCTGGTGTGGGTGGTCGACCCGCAGAAGTACGCCGACGACGCGCTGCACACCGGGTACCTGCGGGCGCAGGTCGGCTCCGAGTCCTCGATGGTGCTCGTGCTCAACCAGGTGGACACGGTGCCCGACTCGCAGCGGGAGAACCTGGTCGAGGACCTGGGTCGCCTGGTGGCCGACGACGGTCTGACCGGCGTCCACGTGCAGCCTGCTTCCGCGAAGACGGGCCTGGGGATCGCCCGGGTGCGAGAGATCCTCGAGGAGGCGTGCGCACGACGCTCGGTGGCCGCGGGGCGGGCCGCCGCCGAGCTGGACGGGGCGGCGGCCGCGCTCCTCACGCAGACCCCCTCGGACGTGCCGTGGCAGCTGGACGCGGCGGTGGAGCGCGAGCTCGAGCCCGTGGTCGGGGCCACCGGGCTGGACGCCGTCGCGAGCCAGGTCGGCGCGGCGGTGCGCAACGGTTACGGCATGCCCGAGCTGCCGGCGCCCGACCGGGACACGATCGCCCTGTCCCGGGCGCGCTGGCTGACGAGGGCCGGTGCGGCCCTGCGGCCGGGGTGGCAGCGCTCGCTCGCGGAGTCGGTGGCGGGTGCGGACCGGTTGCGCACCGCCGTGTCGGGTGCGCTCAAGGGTGTCGACCTGGACGTGCGCGGGCCGGCGTCGTCACGAGCGATGCGCCGCGCGGCGTGGGCGTGCGCGGCCCTGGGCCTGGTGCTGGGGGTCGTGGGAGCGCTCGCGCTGACGGAGGTGCTCGACGTCCCCGCGCCGTGGGGCCAGGTGCTCGTGGGTGCGGGTGCGCTGCTCCTCGTCGCGGCGGTGGTGCTGACCGTCGTGCGGGTGGCGATGCGGCGACGGCTCGCCCGGCGACGGTCCGCGGAGGTCGCCCGCCATGGCCGCGCGGCGGTCCGTGACGTGCTGGTGCAGCATCTCGGTGAGCCGACGCAGCGCGTGCTCGTCGACCACCGGCGGGTGCGTGAGCTCGCACGGTCCGCGCGTGACCTGCCGTCGTCGCGTCCGCTGACGGGGGCGCTGAGGCTGCCCACAGCGGGGTCGTCGTCCACAGATGTCCCTGAGGAGGGCGACAGGGCCTCCGCCTCGGCCTGAGCCTGGGGCTGCGGCCGGCACGGTGCCGGCCGGAGACCTCAGGAGGAACGATGAGCGATGCGATCGTCACGGTGACCGGCTACGTCGGCACGAGCCCCGCGCTGCACCTGTCGCCCCACGACGTGCCCTGGACCAGCTTCCGGGTGGCCAGCACCCGGCGGGTGCGCGACCCGCGCACCGGTGAGTGGCGCGACGGGAAGACCGCGTGGTTCACGGTCAAGGCGTTCCGCGGCGCCGCCCGGACCGTGAGCGAGTCGCTCGTGCAGGGACAGCCGGTGGTGCTCACCGGACGGCTGTCCACCGAGGAGTGGACCGACCGGGACGGGCGCGAGCGCACCAGCCTGGTCGTGGACGCGGACGCCGTCGGGCCGGACGCGACCCGGGGCATGACCCGGTTCACCCGGGTGGTGCACGAGTCGTCGGGCGAGCCCGCCGGGCGAGCCGTCGCCTCGGGCGCGCCGGACCGGTCCGACCCGTGGGCCGCCGCCGCGGCGCCGGACGACGCCCGCGCGCTGACCGGCGGGGCCGACGACCAGGGCAGCGCCGTCGTCGACGAGCTCACCGGCACCGGCGACGACCCCGCCGACGACGGTGCGGACGAGACGGCGGCGTCGGTCGCGGGCTGAGGGAGCACGTCGCGTAGGCTGGGGGACCGGCTGTACGCCGGTTCTCCCGGCGTGCCGCCGGTCCCACTCCAACAGCGCGATCGAACGGTGGAAACGAGCCAGTGGCTGAGTTCATCTACTCCATGTACAAGGCGCGCAAGGCGCACGGCGACAAGGTCATCCTCGACGACGTGTCGCTGAACTTCTACCCCGGTGCCAAGATCGGCGTCGTCGGCCCCAACGGTGCCGGGAAGTCGACGATCCTCAAGATCATGGCCGGCCTCGACCAGCCGTCGAACGGTGACGCCCGGCTCTCGCCGGGGTACACGGTCGGCATCCTGCAGCAGGAGCCGCCGCTCAACGAGGAGAAGACCGTCCTGGGCAACGTCGAGGAGGCGGTCGGGCCGATCAAGGCCAAGGTCGACCGCTTCAACGAGATCTCGGCGCTGATGGCTGAGCCCGACGCGGACTTCGACGCGCTCATGGCGGAGATGGGAGAGCTCCAGGAGGCGATCGACGCGGCCGACGCCTGGGACCTCGACAGCCAGCTCGAGCAGGCGATGGACGCGTTGCGCTGCCCGCCGCCGGATGCCGACGTCACCGTGCTCTCGGGCGGTGAGCGCCGCCGTGTCGCGCTGTGCAAGCTCCTGCTGGAGAAGCCGGACCTGCTGCTGCTCGACGAGCCGACCAACCACCTCGACGCCGAGTCGGTGCTGTGGCTCGAGCAGCATCTGGCGACGTACCCGGGCGCCGTCCTCGCCGTGACGCACGACCGGTACTTCCTCGACCACGTGGCGCAGTGGATCTGCGAGGTCGACCGGGGTCGCCTCTACCCCTACGAGGGCAACTACTCCACGTACCTCGAGAAGAAGCAGGCGCGCCTGGAGGTCCAGGGCAAGAAGGACGCGAAGCTGTCCAAGCGTCTCAAGGACGAGCTGGAGTGGGTGCGCTCCAACGCCAAGGGCCGGCAGACGAAGTCGAAGGCCCGTCTGGCCCGGTACGAGGAGATGGCTGCCGAGGCGGAGCGCACCAAGAAGCTCGACTTCGAGGAGATCCAGATCCCGGCCGGCCCGCGGCTGGGCAGCCTGGTCCTGGACGCCGAGAACCTGCAGAAGGGCTTCGACGACCGCCAGCTCATCGACGGGCTGTCCTTCACGCTGCCGCGCAACGGCATCGTCGGTGTCATCGGACCCAACGGTGTCGGCAAGACGACCCTGTTCAAGACGATCGTCGGCCTGGAGCCGCTCGACGGTGGCGAGCTCAAGGTCGGCGACTCCGTGAAGATCTCCTACGTCGACCAGTCCCGCGGGGGCATCGACCCGGAGAAGTCCCTGTGGGAGGTCGTCTCGGACGGTCTGGACTTCATCCAGGTCGGCAACGTCGAGATCCCGTCGCGGGCCTACGTGGCCTCGTTCGGTTTCAAGGGCGCGGACCAGCAGAAGAAGGCCGGCGTGCTCTCCGGCGGTGAGCGCAACCGCCTGAACCTCGCGCTGACCCTCAAGCAGGGCGGCAACCTGCTGCTGCTCGACGAGCCGACGAACGACCTGGACGTCGAGACGCTGGGCTCGCTGGAGAACGCGCTGCTGGAGTTCCCGGGCTGCGCCGTCGTGGTCTCCCACGACCGGTGGTTCCTCGACCGTGTCGCCACGCACATCCTGGCCTACGAGGGCACGGAGGAGAACCCGGCGAACTGGTACTGGTTCGAGGGCAACTTCGCGTCCTACGAGGAGAACAAGGTGGAGCGCCTCGGCGCGGACGCCGCCCGTCCGCACCGCGTGACCTACCGCCGCCTCACCCGCGACTGACCCGTGTGGGCATGAGATCTCCCGGTCTGCGCCGCGCAGACCGGGAGATTCCATACCCACAGCGGTGGGGGAGGCGACACGACGAGGCGGCCAGGTTCATGCACCGAACGTCCGATGTGTGCAGACTGGGCACATGACCGCGACCGGCCGGCCCGACGACCCCGACGAGCGCGCCGACCCCGACGAGCGCGCCGCGGGCGCCGTCTCCGCGAGTTCCGCCCTGACGCCCGACGCCGGCGCGGCCGCCCTCCTCGACGCCCTGGACGCGCTGCGCGCCCGGCTCGGCGCCCTGCGACTGCCGCTGGAGACGCCGGGGGTCCACCACGCCCGCACCGACCTGGCGCGGGCGACCGACCAGCTCGACGACTACCTCCTGCCGCGGCTGCGCGCCGAGCGTGCGCCGCTGCTCGTCGTCGTCGGCGGCTCGACGGGTGCGGGCAAGTCCACCCTCGTGAACTCGCTGCTCGGTGAGCAGGCGACGGCACCGGGCGTCCTGCGCCCCACCACCCGCGCGCCCGTGCTCGTGCACCACCCGCTCGACGCCCGCTGGTTCACCGGCGACCGGGTGCTGCCCGGCCTGGCGCGGACCAGCGTGCACGGCACGCCCGCCCAGACCGACCGGCCTGACGAGAGCGCACCGGCGGGGCCCCGCGCCCTGCGCCTCGTGAGCTCCAGCAGCCTGCCCCAAGGCCTCGCACTCCTCGACGCCCCCGACGTCGACTCGGTGGAGGAGGCGAACCGCGACCTCGCCGCGCAGCTTCTCGGGGCCGCCGACCTGTGGCTCTTCGTCACCACGGCCGCCCGATACGCGGACGCGGTGCCGTGGGAGCTGCTGACGACGGCGGCGGCCCGCCGCGCCCAGGTCGCCCTGGTGCTCGACCGGGTGGACCCGGGCGCCGAGGAGGTGGCCGCCGACCTGCGCCGGCTCATGGGGGAGCACGGCCTGGGCGAGGCCGCGCTGTTCGTCGTGCCGGAGTCGGGGCCGGGCAGCGGCGACGACGCGATGGCGGACGGCTTGCTGCCGGAACACGCGGTCGGTGAGCTCGCCACCTGGCTGACCGGCCTCGGCGGCGATCCCGACTCACGAGCGCGCGTCATCGCCGCGACGCGTGACGGCGTCGTCGACGACCTGGTCCGGCGGACGAACGAGCTGGCCGGCACGGCCGACGTCCAGCACGCGGCCGACGCGCGCCTCCGCGACGTCGTCGCACGCCACCACGCCGACGCGCTGCGACAGGTCGAGGCCGCGACGTCGGACGGTGCGCTGCTGCGCGGCGAGGTGCTCGCCCGGTGGCAGGACTTCATCGGGACGGGCGAGTTCTTCCGGTCGCTGGAGGCTCGTGCCGGCAAGGTGCGCGACGCCGTCGGCCGCGTCCTGCGCGGGCGCGTCAAGGAAGCCCCGCAGGTGGAGCAGGCGATCGCCCACGGCCTCGAGTCCGTGATCCTGGACGCCGCCGAGCAGGCCGCCGAGCGCACGCACGCCGCCTGGCGCGACGACGCCGCGGGCGCCGGGCTCCTCGACGGGCTGGAGCTGAGCCGGACCGCTCCCGGGCTCCGTCGCGAGGTCGCCGCGGCGATCCGCGCCTGGCAGGGCGACGTCCTGGAGCTGGTCCGGGAGCAGGGTGAGAGCCGGCGGGGGACCGCCCGTGCGCTCTCCTTCGGCGTCAACGCGCTGGGCGTGAGCCTGATGGTCGTCGTCTTCGCCTCCACCGCCGGCCTGACGGGCCTCGAGGTGGGTATCGCGGGCGGCACCGCGGTGGTCGCCCAGAAGCTGCTCGAGGCGGTGTTCGGCGATGACGCCGTCCGTCGCCTCGCCGCGCAGGCGAAGGAACGCCTCACGGCCCGAGTCGACGCCGTCCTGCGCGGCCAGTCCGCCCGGTACACCGCCCAGCTCGACGCGCTCGGCACCGACGACGTGCGGGGGGACCGGCTGCGTCACGCCGCGCGCGACGTGGCGGATGCTGCCCGCCAGGAGCGGGCCACCCGCTCCCGGACCGACGACGGCCTCACCCGCCCGTGGAGCGGCGGCCTGCTGCGGGGGGCGGGGACCTTCCGGCCACCGACGAGCCCCGAGGGCGTCCCGGGGGTCCCGGGAACCCTCGCGGGCCGCGAGGTCACGGCGCAGGAGGCGGACGACGCGGGCTCGCCGGACGAGCCCAAGACGCCGTTCTGGCGGCGCTGGCGACGAAAGGACCAGGGATGAAGCCGGACCTCGCCACCCGCACCGCCGCCCTGGAGCAGGCCCTGGCGGCCGGGGCCGGGCGGCTGGACCGCGAGCTGACCGACGAGGCCCGCGGCGTCGTCGAGCGTGCCCGCGAGCGGGGCGGCCTGAGCGCCGAGCACACCGTGGCGGCGCTCGCCGGCGCCACCGGGTCTGGCAAGTCCAGCGTCCTCAACGCCGTCGCCGGCACGGAGCTAGCGGAGCCCGGCGTGCAGCGGCCCACCACTTCGCACGCGCTCGCGGCAGTGTGGGGGGAGGGCGCGGACGACCTGCTCGACTGGCTGGAGGTGCCACGCCGGCACGAGATGGAGCCGGACCCTGACGCGAGCACGGGACGGTCGGCCGGGCTGCTGCGCCGTGCTCGGCCGCCGGCCGGCATCTCGACGGGACTGGTGCTCCTGGACCTGCCGGACCACGACTCGGTGGTGGTCGAGCACCGGGTGCGCGCCGAGCGGCTGGTGGAGCGCGCCGACCTGCTCGTCTGGGTCGTGGACCCGCAGAAGTACGCCGACGCGGCCCTGCACGAGCGGTACCTGCGCCCGCTGGCGGGGCGATCCGAGGTCGTCGTCGTGGCCCTGAACCAGATCGACCGGCTGGCGCCGGAGGAGGCCGACGCGATCCTGGCGGACCTGCGCCGGCTCGTCGCCGCGGACGGGCTCTCCGGGGCGCGCGTGCTCGGGGTCTCTGCGCGGACGGGGCAGGGTGTCGACCGGTTGCGCGGGCTGCTCGCCGACGCGGCCCGGCGGCGGGAGGCGGCGACGGCACGCCTGGCCGCGGACACCCGGGCGGTCGCGCGCCGCGTGGTGGACGAGTGCGGTCAGGTGCCGCCGGTGCGCGCCGCGGACCGGGCGCACGGTGCGCTCGTCGATGCGCTGGAGGAGGCGGCCGGCGTCACCACGGTGGTCGACGCCGTCCGCGGCACGGCGAGGCGGGACGCGCACCTGGCGACCGGCTGGCCCGTGACCCGCTGGATCGCCCGCGCCCGCAAGGACCCCTTGCGACGCCTCGGGCTGCGCACCGACCAGGTGCGGGTCCCGGTCGACCGGCCGGACCTGGCCCGCACGTCGTTGCCCCAGACCCGCCCGAGCGTGCGGGCCTCCGCGGCGACGGCGGTGCGCACCTACGTCGACCAGGTCACCGGCGGCGCGCCGGACGCGTGGGTGCTCGCCGCGCGGGAGCGGGGGACCGAGGCCGTCGAGCGTCTGCCGGACACCCTCGACCAGGCCGTCGCCTCGACCCGGCTGGAGGAGGCGCGGCGGCCCTTCTGGTGGCGGGCGGTCGGGGTCCTGCAGTGGCTGCTGCTGGCGGCGGCGATGCTCGGGCTGCTCTGGCTGGGTGTCGCGGCGGCGCTGCGTTACTTCCAGCTCCCGGCGCTGATCATGCCGGTCCTGACGCTGGACCTCACCCGGTGGGGCGGTGGCACCTTCGACGTGCCGTGGGCGACGGTGCTCGCCCTGGGCGGCATCGTCGCCGGCCTTCTCCTGGCGCTGGTCTCCCGGCCGCTCGCCGCGCTGGGTGCCCGACGGCGGGCGGGGCGGGTGCGCCGTCGGCTGCGGACGTCGGTGGAGGGCGTGGCGCGCGAGCAGGTGCGCGAGCCGGTCGCGGCGGAGATGGCCGCGCTGGCGTCGTGCCGGGAGCACGCGACGACCGCGGCGGCGTGAGGCCCGTGGTGAGACGCCGCCGCACCCGGGCCGGCCGTGGAGCCGTGCGACGATGCCAGGCATGACTCGTCTGCACGTCCCCGTCTCGCTGCGCTGGTCGGACCTCGACGCGTACCAGCACGTCAACAACGTCGCGATGTTCCGGCTGCTGGAGGATGCCCGCATCACCGCGTTCTGGCGGCACCCGGAGGCGGAGGACCCGTGGCCGACGGCGATCCTCGACACGGGCCCGCACGCGACGTCGCACACGTTGGTGGCCGGCCAGCAGATCGAGTACCTGCGGCCGCTGGAGTTCTCCCGCGACCCGGTACGCATCGAGATGTGGATCGGGTCGATCGGGGGAGCGTCGCTCGAGGTCTGCTACGAGGTGTACGACGGCGCCCCCGGCGGGTTCCCGCGCACGGGGCCGGCCTCGGGCCTGGATCCCTACACCCGCGCGACGACGACGATCGTGGTCCTCGACGCCGCGGCAGGACGTCCGCGTCGGCTGACGGCCGACGAGCGCGCGGTGTTCGGAGAGTTCTCGGGGGACCCGATCGCCTTCCGCCGCCGCTGACCCCCGCCCGAGCGCTGTGGGTATGAAATCTGCGGTTCGCCGCGTCGAAGAAGCGCAGATTTCATACCCACAGCGGGGTCAGGCGGTGGTGCAGGGGTCGCCGTTGGCGGTCAGGCCGACGACGTCGGCCGGTTCACCCGTGCCGATGAAGCCGACGGTGGTGGACTGTCCGGGGGCGAGGGCGGTCTGCCACGACGGACCGGTCACGGAGACATGCGCGCCGGCCTGGGTGAGATCGCCGCCCCAGGACTGCGCGACGGTCTCGCCGCCGCTGAAGTCCCAGGCCAGCTCCCACGGGTCCAGCGCGTCCTGCCCGGTGTTCGTCAGCCGCACCTCGCCCTGGAAGCCGCCCTGCCACTGGCCGACGACGGCGTAGGCCGCCGCGCAGGAAGCCTCACCCGGTGCGTCGGTCGGGTCGGGCGTGGGCTCGTCCGTCGGGTCGGGCGTGGGGTCCGGTGTCGGCTCGCCGGTCGGATCGTCCGTCGGGTCCGGCGTCGGCGTCGGCTCCGGCTGGGTGCCGCCGAACTCGCCGACCACGATGCCGCGGCCGTTGGTGCCGACGTAGACCCGCCCGTAGACGTCCGGGTCGCCGGTGATGGCGCCGCCCGTCCAGGCGTACTGGTGCTCGTCGTCGTTGATGCGCACCCAGGTGGCCCCGGCGTCGTCGGACCGGAAGAAGCCGCGCACGCCGTCGATCTTGCTCGAGGTGTACACGGCCGGGTGGTCGTGCCCCTCGGCCGCCTTGCCGAAGCCGACGGTATCGCCCTCGTCCACGCCGGCGACGGGTTCGAACGTCTCGCCGTGGTCGGTCGAGCGCCACATGCCGTAGATCCCGTCGGCCTCGCCGCCCGCCACCCAGACGTGACCCGCGTGGCCCGGAACGGCCTCGACGTGGTGGCGTCCGGCGTCGGGCAGGCCCGTCGCCGCCGAGGTGCTGAACGACGCACCGCCGTCGCGCGAGGTGTAGAAGGTGCCGTCGGCGAGCGCGTAGAAGACCGACGGGTCCTCGCGGTCGGCGCGCACCGTCGCGCCGGCGGGCACGCCGGTCGCGGGCGTCCAGGACGAGCCGAGCGACGTCGAGACCTGCACGCCGGTGCCCTCCGGGCTCCACACGATGGCGGAGCCGTCCGCGGCCATCGCCACGTTGCCGGGGCCGGTGGCGTCGGCCGGCTGCTGCCCGGCCCACCACGAGTCGCCGCCCGAGGTGGTCACCCCGAGGAGCTGGTCACCGCCGGTGCCGACGCGCACCATCGTCTCCGGCTCCTGCCACGCGACGTCGAGGCTGAGCACGCCGCTCTGGTAGGGCTGCGTGTAGCCGTAGGCGTCCGGCACCTGGGTGATGTCGTGGTGGACGAACCCGCCGATGTCGTACATCCCCGAGACCAGCTCGACCGGTCCGGGCGGGGCGACCAGGTCCTGGATCGCGGTCTCCTCGAGGCCCTGCGCCTTGACGGAGATGTCGACGGTGCCGCCGTCGTCCCAGGCGGTGAGGTTCTCGCCCCCGTAGATCGTCGCACCGGTGCCGTACAGGAACCGGTCCGAGTCGAACGGGTCGATCTCGAAGCTCTCGGTCATCCAGCCGAGCTTGGGGGAGTCCTCGGGCGGCGTCCCGGCGCTGCCGAAGTCGAGCCAGGGGGCCCCGGAGATGTCGAGGTCGTAGTGCTTCGACCGCTCGGGGTAGCTCGTCCACTCCCAGATGGGCTCCCAGGACTCGCCCCGGTCGGTGGAGCGGTAGACCTGGTTGTCGGGGAACCAGGAGAGCTGGGACACGACCATGATGGTGTCGGGGTCTTGGCGGTCGATCGTCAGGCCGGAGTAGCCGAAGTAGGCGTCCGGGTCGTCGGACGGCACGGGGCTGATCCGGTTCCACTCGTCCGTGGCGGTGTCGAGGCGCCACACGTCCCCGGAGCCGCCGTCGTACGGGCCGCCGGTGTCCGACGTCGCCACGTACAGCTGGCCGGAGGTGTGGTCGAGCTCTGCCTTGTGAGGGATGAACCCGGTGGGCTGACCGGGCACGCGCTCCCAGGTCGCGCCGGCGTCGGTGGAGCGGTAGACGTTGTTCTCGGTGTCGGCCACGCCGACGTAGATCGTCGGCGTCGGCTGACCTGGCGATCCCGAGGACTCGTCGAAGAGCGTCCACACGACGCCCTGGATGCTGTCGAGGTACTCGCCGCCGTCGGGGTCGGCGACGTACGTGCCGGGGTTGGGGAAGCTCGTCACCTCGGACCACGAGGCGCCGGCATCGGTGGAGCGCCACAGGCCGTTGCCGCCCTCGGTGCCCAGGTACAGCACCGAGTTGTCGTTCGGGTCCACCATGAGGCGCTCGCCCATGCCACGCCCGGGCATGTTGCCACCGACCTTGAACGGCAGGTCGGCCTTCGCCCACGTCTCCCCGCGGTCGGACGAGCGCAGCACGGCCCCGTCGTTCGGGTCCCAGGAGTTCGTGTAGGAGCCCACCATGGCGTAGACGTTGTCGGGGTCGACGGGGTCGGTGGCCAGCGAGAGCACGCCGGAGTGCCCCCAGTCGTCCCAGCCGACGTGGTCGAGCAGCGGCACCCAGCGCTGGGTGGCCTGGTCGAGCCGGTAGGCGCCGCCGACGTCGGTGCGCGCGTAGACGAGCCCTGGCTCGGTCTCGCTGTAGACGATGCCGGGGACGAACCCGCCGCCGACCATCTCGACGTTGCCCCACTCGTAGTCGTCGGCGGCGCTCTGTGGTGCGGCGAGCGGTGCGGCCGGGGTCTGGGCGACGGCGGCACCCACCCCCGCGGCGACGAGCCCGGTGGCCGCCAGCACGGCGACCGCTGGTCGAAGTCTCATCCGATCTCACTCCTTGGTGCGGACTGACCCGGGCCGCAGCCGGTGGCGGGCCCGGGTGACACGTCGTCGTGTCGTGCCGCACGCTAGTCGAAGCGCTTCGACGGTGGCGGTGCCGCCCCAGCCCTGAAACGTTTAGGGCACGCTCGAGGTCGCTGTGGGTATGACGTCTCCCGGATGGCGCGACGAGATCCGGGAGATGTCATACCCACAGCGACGGGTGGGGCGGTGCGGTGGATCAGGAGCAGTCGGCTCCGTTCAGCACGACGTCGGTCGGGACCGACGCGTCACCCGCGTGCGTGGCGTTGTAGCCGATCTGGACCGACCCACCCACGGGTACCGTGCCGTTCCAGGCGGCGTTCTGGGCCGTCAGTGTCGAGCCGGACTGCGACCAGTCGGCGGACCACCCGTTCGTCAGGACCTGCCCGGCGGGCAGACCCGCGGTGAGCGTCCACGACGACCAGGCGTCGTCGCCCGTGTTGGTCAGCGTGACCGTGCCGGTGTACCCGGTGTCCCAGCCGGCGTTCGACCACGTCACCGCGCAGGCGGCGTCCCCGGGGTCACCGGGGTCCGTCGGGTCCGGGTCGGGGTCGGTGTCGCCCTCGACCTGCGCGCCGAGGGCCTCGGCGATCGCGGAGTACGCCGGCTTCGCCTGGTACTGCGCGTCCCACGGCAGGGCCGCGCCCTGGCCGTCGAACACGTCGGGAACCCAGGAGTGCCCGTCGTCGACGCCCCACACGGTCACGCCGGTGCAGCGGTCGACGGCGAGGCACGCCTCGACCACGGTCCGGTAGTCCTGCGCCTGCCGCTGCAGGTCGGTGGCCGACGCCGGGACGTTCATCCGGATGTCGAGCTCGGTGACGCGGACGTCGACGCCGAGGTCGGCGAAGCCCTGCAGGTTCTGCTGGTAGGTGCTCGGCACCTGCCCGACGATGAGGTGCGACTGGAATCCCACGCAGTCGATCGGGACGCCGTCGGCGAGGAGGTCGGCGACGAGGTCGTACATCGCCGTGGACTTCGCGTTGACGCCATCGGTGTTGTAGTCGTTCAGGCAGAGCTCCGCGCCCGGGGCGGCCGCGCGCGCCCGGGTCAGCGCCTCGGCGATGTACTCGTCGCCGAGCACCCGCTGGAAGACGCTCGGGCGGCGGCTGCCGTCCTCGGCCCACATCTCGTTGACGACGTCCCAGGAGTCGACGTCGTCGGCGTACCGGCCGGCGACGGCGTCGATGTGGTCGTACATCGCGTCGCGCAGCCGTGTCGGGTCGGTCAGGCTCTCGACCCACCCGGGGAGCTGGGAGTGCCACACGAGGGTGTGGCCGTACAGGTCGGCGTCCTGCGCGTCGGCGAAGGCCACCACCTGGTCGGCCCCGCCCCAGCTGAAGCTGCCCTGGCTGGGCTCCGTGGCGTCCCACTTCATCGCGTTCTCCGCGACGACGAGGTCGAACTCGCGCTCGGCGATCTCGCGGTAGCCGGGGTCGTTCAGATGGCCGGGCGTGAGGGCGAAGCCCAGCGTGACTCCCTGGCGCTCGGCGGCGTCGCGGAGCGGCTCGTAGACGGGTTCGGCGGCCTGGGCGGGGCTGAGCAGCAGGCCTCCGGCGAGCAGCGTGCCGCCGACCAGAGCGGTGGCCGCGGCGGCGGCGGTGGTCCGCCGGGCCCGTCGACCATCGTGGTAATCGTTTTCGAGATGTGGTCGCATGTTTCCTCCGAGGAAGGGTGGAACCCGCGGCCGGGGCACGCAGCCCCGGCCGCGGGGATGTGGGGCGGGGGCGGCGCGAGCCGCCCCCGCCGGGGGTCAGGCGATGTCGCAGACAACGCCGTCGAGGGCGAAGTCGTCCGGCGCGGTGTTCGTGCCGGAGTGCGACCCGTTGAAGCCGAAGGTCACGGAACCGCCGGCCGGGATGGTGGTCGACCACGCGGCCGGCGTGATCGTCACGGCGGAACCGGACTGCGACGCCTGCGCCGACCAGATCTGGTCGATCGTCTGACCGTCGGCGAACGTGAACGTCAGCTCCCAGCCGTCGACGGCGGCGTCGGAATCGTTCGTCACGACGAACGACCCGGTGAAGCCCGAGCTCCACGAGTTCGCCGTGTAGTCGACGGTGCAGCCGCCGCCCGGGGTGACGTCGTCCTCCTCGGTCGTCACCGACAGCGGTGCCGAGGCGGCCGAGACGTTCCCGGCGGCGTCGTAGGCGGAGACCGTGTAGGAGTACTCCGTGCCGGCCGCCAGGCCGGAATCCGTCACGGACGTGCCGGACACGTCCGCGACCTGCTCGCCGTCGCGGTGCACGAGGTACCCGGCCACGCCCGTGTCGTCGTCGGAGGCGTCCCAGTCGAGCGCCACCGAGGACGACGTCACGTCACCGGCTGCGAGACCCGCTGGCACGGTGGGCGCCTCGGTGTCCTCGCCGCCACCGCCCTCGGTCGTGGTGACCGACAGGGCGTCCGACGCGTCGGAGACGTTCCCCGCGGCGTCGCGAGCCGTGACGGTGATCTCGTACGTGGTCGACGCCGTCAGGCCGGTGAGCGTGGCCGACGTCGTCGCGCTCGTGGCAGCGGCCTCGCCGTCGACCAGCACGGTGTACCCGGTCACGCCGGTGTCGTCCGTCGAGGCGTCCCAGGTCAGGGACGCCGACGACGACGTGACCTGGCCGGCCTCGAGCCCCGCCGGGGCGCTGGGCGCCTCGGTGTCGGGGTCGACGGTCCCGCCGTCGATCGCGGGGTAGGCGTTGGTGACGAGCATCTCGAACTGGTCCTGGAACCACTGGCCGGCGAGCGGCGCGCCGCCGAGGGCGCCCGTGAGCTCGCCGTCGAGCTTGGGCGAGGCGAACGTCGGGTCGCACATGCGGTCGAAGCTCTTGCCCTGGTCGTTCGGGATCTCCTCGGAGTTGCCGTCCGACTCGCCCGGGGGCTTGACCCACACGTAGGCGTCGAGGTGCGAGGCGGCGTTGTCCGTCGGGTTGACGGTCGGGCGCTCGCCCAGGCCGGCGCCGTCCGGGTTGCACCACGCGCCGCGGTGCGTGCGACGGTCCACGCGGGACTCGTCCACGTAGGTGTTCAGGGTGCTGGAGCTGCTCTCTGCCGTCGGCCGGTCCGGGCCGCCCCAGCCGTTGCGCGAGGTGTCGATGAGCATCCCGATGTCCGACGGGAACCCGGCCGCGACGGCCAGCGAGTAGAGGTGCTCGGTCCAGTCGAGCTCGTCGAAGTCGCTGTTCCACTGGTAGAACTCCGCCTGGCGCACCTGGGTGCCGCCGCCGCTGCCGAAGGGCTCGTCCTCGAGGAACGGCTCGTGCAGCGGGGTGGAGTTCGCGGTGTTGGTGACGAACCCGGCCACGGTGTCGTACCCGTGCTCGGTGCTGGTCACGACCTCCTGGAACACGTCCACGGCGGGGCCGGCGTTGGAGTCCCAGCCCAGCCAGCCGGCGTGTGCGGCGTCGATGTAGGAGTACACGTTGCCGGCCTCGTAGAGCCGGTCGAGGGCGTAGGCCGTGCCCTCGCGGTAGTAGGGCGCCGACTCCTGGCACGCGGGCTCGGACATGTTGGTGACCAGGTTCGGCAGCGAGTCGGGCTCGATGGTCGCCACGACCCGCAGGTCGGCGTACTGGGGTTCGGCCAGCATGTCCGCGATGACGTCGATGTACTCGTTCTTGTACTCGGCCATGCCCTCCGGTGTCGGTTCGAGCAGGCCGTTGGAGGCGAGAGCGTAGCAGTCACGGCCCGGCAGGTTGTAGATCACCAGGTTGAACACCATCGGTGTGTCGCCCTGCTGCTGCTCCAGAGCGGCGTCCAGGTGGTACCGCAGGCCGGGCCCGTCCACGTTGCCCTCGATTGCGCTGGTCCGGTCCATCCAGACCGAGGTCGGGGTGTCGGCGATGGTGAGCATCTTCTCGCCGAGCTCGCCGCCGGCCACCGCGGCGGCGTCGACCACGTTCTCGGACCAGTAGGAGTTCACGTACTGGTCGGCGCCGACGAACGGGTTGTCGACGCGTTCTGCCGCCGAGGCGGTGGTGGCCATCAGCGGGCTCGCGGCCAGCGCCAGGGTCGCGGCCACGGCGAGCGGTCGGACCGTCGCGGCTCTGCGCGGTCGCCAGGATCGAGATCGCACGGGATCCTCCAGGGGTTCGGGGGCACGGGCCTCGTCGCCCGTGCGTCGAGCGAGCTGCCCGACGTCCCCAACGTGGACTGGTTGCGCTCCCACGCGCACCTCGCCAAAACGTTTAGGTGCCGACGTCGGAGCGTGGCGGGGCGGTCGTCCCCCGGATGACGAGTCGTGCCGACGGCGGGTCGACGGGCCCCTGCGGGCCGACGCCCAGGGCTGCCGCCACCGCCGGGGCGAGGTCCCGCCACGGTCGGGCGACCGCCGTGAGCTGCGGGTCCACCAGGCGGCACGTGTCGGCATCGGCCCCCGAGACCACCGAGACGTCCCACGGCACCCGCAGGTCGCGGTGCCGGGCGGCCTCCAGCACGGCCAGCGCCGTCACGTCCCCGTCGGTGACCACCGCCGTCGGCGGGTCCTCCTCCGCGAAGAGGCGGGCGGCGACCGCTCCCGCCGCAGGCGCCGTGGCCGCCTCCAGGACGGAGACCGTCGCGGCCAGGCCCGCGGTCGCCGTCAGCAGCCCGGCGTGCAGGGCGCGCGCGACGTCCGCGCCGGCGTCCGCGACGAGCAGCACCGTCCGGCGGTGACCCAGGTCGACCAGGTAGCGCCCGACCGCGTCGTCCGCCCCGCCGTCGAACCACACGGCGTGCTCGGCGCCAGCGGTCCCGAGGTCCGGCGGCGTGACGGCGACGACGCGGGCGCCGACCCGGCCGACGATGCGGACCCGGGGGTCGTCGACGAGCAGGTCCGGCACGACGAACGCCGTGTGCCGCCGTTCGCTCCAGGCGCGTTCGAGGTCGGCGCTGCCCGTCTCCCGGTCCGCCGTGACCTCGAGCGCCAGCGCGACGTCGCCGAGGACGTCGCGCAGCCCGGCCGCGAGGTCGAGACCGGCCGAGCGGCTGTGCACCGAGCCCGTGCCGTCCAGGACCTGCAGCCCGACGCTGGTGGTGTCCGCCGAGCGCAGGGAGCGTGCGGCGGCGCTGGGCCGCCAGTCGAGGTCCTGGGCCACCTTGAGCACGTGGCGGCGGGTGGTCTCGGAGACCCCGGGGCGTCCGTTGAGCGAGTACGAGACCACGGCGATCGAGACGCCGGCCGCGCGGGCGACGTCGGTGATCGTCACCCGACGCCCGGGGGCCGGTCGGGCGTCGCCGCCGCGCTGGGTTCTGGGCACGCTCCCACACTCTGCCGGTTTTCGGGGCATGATGCACCTGCGGGGGCGCACGCAGGACTCGACGACGAGGACGGTGGTGCAGGTGTCGACGTGGACACGTGCGAGCGGCAGACCAGGCAAGGTCTCGACGATCGGTGTGCTGTGCCCGGTGGTCGGCGGCTACTACTTCGGCCGCGTCCTGGCGGGGATGGCGCGGGTCGTCCGGGCGGAGGGGCACCGGCTGGTCGCGGTGCAGACGTACCCGGCCGACGTCGACCGCGACGAGTTCCCCGTGCCGCCGTACCGGCGGGCGGCACCGGGCCTCGACGTGTACGACGGCCTGGTGGTCGTCACGACGGCGCTGCCGGACGAGGAGCTGCGCCGGCTCGACGCGACCGGTGTCCCGATGGTCACCCTCGGGGTGCCCCCCGACGACCTGCGTGCCCCGGCGGTGTCGCCGGACAACGCCGGTGGCGTGCGCGCCGCCGTCGACCACCTGGTCGAGCACGGTCACCACAGCATCGGGTTCCTGGGCAACACCGACCAGCGGGACATCGCCGAGCGCTACGCCGCGTTCCGGGACGCGTTGGCGGCCCACGGGCTGGAGCACCGGCCCGAGCAGGTCTACCGCACCCGGGACAACCAGGAGGCGGCGGCCGAGACGGTCGGGCGCCGGCTGCTCGAGCAGGGGCTGACCACGACGGCGACGGTGGCCGCCACCGACCGCAACGCGATCGGGTTCCTGCGCGGCTTGCACGGGGCCGACCCGGACCGGGGCGCCGGGCAGGCGGTGATCGGTTTCGACAACGCCGACGTCGGTGCGCGCACCTGGCCTCGGCTCACTTCCGTCGACCCGCTGCACGACGCCGTCGGTGAGCTCGCGGCCACGCTGGTGCTCGCCCGGGCCCGCGGCGAGCAGCTCGGCGGGGTGCACCGGCTCGAGACGGCCGCGCTGGTGCGGCGCGAGTCGTGCGGCTGCGCCCGGGGCACCCGCAGCACGGTCGTGACGGCCGGCTCGACGGCGCCGCGGGACCCGGATCCGCTCGGGGCCGTCGCCCGGGTGGTGTTCGCCCGTGCCGAGGGGATGCACAGCCGCGGCGCGACCGACGCCTGGCTCGCCCTGACGCGCCAGCTCGTCGAGGCGAGCGTCGCGACGGGTCAGCAGCCGCCCGCGGCCGCGCTGCGCGCGCTCGGGGACCGGACCGCGTCGCTGCGCCCGGGTCCCGGAGCGCTCGAGCAGCTCGTGCCCGCCCTGCACGCGGAGGGCGTCCGGGTGCGCGAGCGGCTCGCGGCCCGCCCCGCCGCACCGCGCGGCAACGACGACGACGCACCGGCCCTGCCCGGGTTGGACCGGGGAGCCGCCGACGCCGTGGAGGAGGCCCTCTTCCAGATCATCGTCGCCCTGAGCCGCGGCTGCGCCCACGGGGACCTGGCCCGCGCCGGTCGGCTCGAGCAGGATCTCGTGGACCAGAACCTCGTGGACCTGGAGCTGATGCGCGCCGACGGCGAGTCCCTGCGACGCCTGGACTGGATGCCGAGGGCGCGGATCTCCACGGCTGCCCTGGCGCTGTGGGAGGACCACCCGGACCGCCCCGCCGAACGCGTCCTGCGCATCGTCGGGGCGCGGGGTGCGGCCGGCGAGCACCTGGTGGGCCAGAGCGTGGCACCGCAGGACTTTCCCCCGCCGGGGCTCACGGACCCGCGCTCGCTGACGGTCGTGGTGCCGGTCGCGTTCGGCCGGGTCGACCTCGGTCTGCTGGCCGTGGGCGGCCTGGTCGACTCGCGGGCCACGAGCACACGGGCCCGCTACAACCACTGGGCGGCGATGCTGGCCGTCGCGCTCGAGGCCGAGGAGTCGCTCACTGCCCTGGAGGCGCAGCGACGCTGCCTCGCCGAGGAGGCGGAGCGCGAGCGGGCGCTCGCGCTCGACGTCGCCGCGGGCGAGGAACGGTCGGCGCTCGTCTCGATCGCCTCCCACGACGGCACCTGGGACTGGGACGTCGACGCGGGCACGGTGCGCTACTCCCAGGCGTGGGCGCGGCTCGTGGGCGAGGACCGGGCGTCCCTCGCCGACGACCCGCGCGAGTGGCTCTCCAGGGTGCACCCGGACGACCTGCGCCGGGTCCACGCCGCCGTGGCCGCTCAGCTCTCGGGGACCCGGGAACCGCTCGACGTCGAGCACCGGATCCGGGCGGCGGACGGCACCTACCTGCCGGTGCGCTGCCGCGCGGTGACCGTGCACGACGCCGGCGACCGGCCCGTCCGGCTGGTGGGTTCGATGGCGGTGCTCGCCGAGCCGGCCCCGGACCAGCGTCGGGACGTCGCACCGCCCGAGAGACCGTTCGTCGACGTCGCGACCGGTCTGGTCGCGCACGAGCTGTTCGTCGACCGCCTCGACCGGGCCATCCGGCGTCGCAGGAGGCTGCCCGCCTACGCCTGGCAGGTCCTGGCGGTCGCGCTGCCGCAGAGCCTCGACGGGCCACCGCTGCACCTGCTGCGCGGGGAGCTCGACGAGGACGACTGCGCCACCGCCGTCGGTACCGGCGGGGTCGCCGTGCTGCTGGACGGCCAGGACGGCCGCTCGGCGCAGCATCGGGCCGCGCGCCTCGCCGCCGTGCTCGGCCCACGGGCCGTGGTGCGGCGGGTGCCGACCGTCGAGCCGGCCGGGGCGACGCTCGTCGCGGCGGACGTGCTGGACCGTGTCGTGGTCGCGCTGGGAGCCGCCGACGCGCAGAGGTGGCAGGTCGCGGTCGACGTCCACGCCTGAGCGGCGTCGGGCTGCCGCGCGGGGCCTCGGGAGCCTCGCGGGGCGCCGGCCCTAAACGTTTCGCCGCGTTGTGGGATCGCTCCCACTGGCTGATCGTCGGGATGTCCGCTCAACGAAGAGAGGTTCCCATGCATCGCACAACCGTCCGCACCCGCCTGGTGGCGGGTGCCGCGGCGTCGGTCACGCTGGCCGCCCTCGTCGCCGCCGTGCCGGCCGGCGCGGCGCCACCGGTGCCGTCCGTCGCCACCGCCGTCGAGGACCTCGACACCGGCGGGGAGTACACGCAGCGGTTCCTGGAGCTCTACGACAAGGTCCACGACCCCGCCAACGGCTACTTCTCGCCGCAGGGCATCCCGTACCACGCCGCCGAGACGCTCATGGTCGAGGCGCCCGACCACGGCCACGAGACCACCAGCGAGGCGTACTCGTTCTGGCTGTGGCTGGAGACCTCCTACGGGCAGGTCACCGGTGACTGGGAGCCGTTCAACCACGCCTGGGACACCCTCGAGGCGTACATGATCCCCACGACCGAGAACCAGCCGACCAACGGCGCCTACGACCCCGGCAGCCCCGCCACCTACGCCCCCGAGGCCATCCACCCCAGCGAGTACCCGTCCGAGCTGGGCACGTCGGTCAGCGTCGGTACCGATCCCCTCGGCGACGAGCTGGAGCAGACGTACGGCACGCCGGAGATCTACGGGATGCACTGGCTCGCCGACGTGGACAACGTCTACGGCTTCGGGGCGGCCCCCGGCTCCTCCGAGCTGCTGGGGCCCGACCACGAGGGCACCAGCTACATCAACACGTTCCAGCGCGGGCCGCAGGAGTCCGTCTGGGAGACCATCCCGCAGCCGTCGATCGACGACTTCTCGTACGGCGGCGAGAACGGCTACCTGGACCTGTTCACCGGTGACTCCTCGTACACGGAGCAGTGGAAGTTCACCAACGCCCCCGACGCCGACGCCCGCGCCGTCGAGGCCGCCTACTGGGCGAACAAGTTCGCCACGGAGCAGGGGCAGCCCGAGGCGGTGGCCGACACCGTCGGCAAGGCGTCGAAGATGGGCGACTACCTGCGGTACGCCCTGTTCGACAAGTACTTCAAGACGCCCGGCTGCGAGTCCGAGTCCTGCCCGGCCGGGACGGGCCGCGAGAGCGCCCACTACCTGCTGAGCTGGTACTACGCCTGGGGCGGCGCCCTGGACACCTCAGCACCCTGGGCGTGGCGCATCGGCTCGAGCCACGCGCACTTCGGCTACCAGAACCCGATGGCCGCGTGGGCGCTGGCCAACGACCCCGCGCTGGCGCCCGGGTCGCCGACCGCCGAGGACGACTGGTCGGCGAGCCTCGACCGCCAGGTGGAGCTGTTCCAGTGGCTGCAGGCACCTGAGGGCGGCATCGCCGGAGGGTCCACCAACAGCTGGGACGGGCACTACGCCGAGCGGCCCGACGGCGTGGCCACGTTCTACGACATGGCCTACACCGAGGCGCCGGTCTATCACGACCCGCCCTCCAACGAGTGGATGGGCATGCAGGGCTGGGGGGTCGAGCGCATCGCCCAGCTCTTCCACGAGACGGGGGACGAGCGCGCCGAGGACATCCTCGACGACTGGGTGCCGTGGGTCATCGACCACATCACCGTCACCGAGGACACCTGGGAGATCCCCTCGAACCTCGCCTGGTCCGGCCAGCCCGACGACTGGGACCCCGCGAACCCCGGTGACAACGCCGGCCTGAGCGTCGAGGTCACCGGCTACGGCCAGGACGTCGGCGTGGCCGGGGCCCTGGCCCGCACGCTGATGTACTACGCGGCAGGGCCGGGTGAGGACCCGGAGCAGATCGCGGCGCAGCAGACCGCCCACGACCTGCTCGAGGCGATCTGGACGCAGAACAGCGACCCCCTCGGCGTCGCCACCACGGAGACCCGCGGCGACTACGGGCGTTTCGACGACGTCTACGCCGGCGGCGACGGGGACGGGATCTACGTGCCCGAGGGCTGGAGCGGCACCATGCCGAACGGCGACGTCATCGAGCCCGGGGTGTCGTTCCTGGACATCCGCTCCTTCTACGAGGACGACCCGCAGTTCGACAAGGTCCAGGCCCACCTCGACGGCGGACCCGCCCCGGAGTTCACCTACCACCGGTTCTGGGCACAGACGGCGGTGGCCACGGCGCTCGCCGACTACGACCGACTCTTCGGTGACGCGCCGGAGCCGCCGGAGGACACCGAGCCTCCGACGGCCCCGCAGGACCTCGCCGCGACGGCCGACGGCACCACGGTGGAGCTCACGTGGACGGCGTCGAGCGACGACGTGCGCGTCGCGGGCTACGACGTCAGCCGGGACGGGGCCGAGGTCGGCAGCGTCGGGGGGACCGTGACGTCGTTCACGGACTCGGATCTCGCCGCGACGACCGACTACACGTACACGGTCACGGCGCGCGACGCCGCGGGCAACGTCTCGGAGGCGTCCGCCCCCGCGACGGTGACCACCGGGGACGACGAGCCCGACCCGCCCGCCGGGGCGTGCACGGCGGAGTACACCACCGCCAACGCGTGGTCGGGCGGGTACCAGGGCCAGGTCGTCGTCACCGCCGGGGCCGACGGCGTCCAGGACTGGGAGGTCACCGCCCCCGACGGGCTGACCACGTCCAACCTGTGGGGCGGCCGGCTCGACGACGGCGTGATCACGCCCGAGTCCTGGAACGCGGACCTGGGTGCCGGGCAGTCCACCACCGTGGGGTTCGTCGGCACCGGTGAACCGCCGGCCGCGCAGGAGCTCGGCTGCACGGGGGTGGTGCCGGGAGCCTGACCGGCGTCCCTCGAACCGGTCTCAGGAGGTCGAGCGGCCCGCTTGCCGCTCGGCCTCCTGCGCCACGTTGCGCTGCATCCCGCCGAAGACGATGCCGTGGAACGGCGCGACCGCCCACCAGTACGCCTGGCCGGCCAGCCCGTGCGGGTGGAAGAGCGCGCGCTGGGCGAAGTAGGTGCGGCCGGGCCCAGCGGCGTCGCGCAGGCTCGGGGCGTCGTCCGCCTCGTCGGTCACCTCCGCGGCGGCCTCGTCCACGCGCAGCTCCAGCCAGGCCAGGCCCGGCAGGCGCATCTCCGCGCGGAGCAGCATACGCTCGCCCGGCTCGATGGCCTCGACCCGCCAGAAGTCCAGCACGTCGTCGACGCGCAGCCGGCGCTCGTCGCGGCGGCCCCGGCGCAGGCCGGGCCCCCCGACGACGCGGTCGACCAGGCCTCGGGCCTGCCAGGCCAGCGACCACGAGTACCACCCGCCCTGGCCGCCGATCTCCTCGATCACGCGCCAGAGCACCTCTCGCGGCGCGTCGACGACCGTGCGCCGCTCGTCGACGTAGAGGGAACCGCCCGCCCAGTCGGGGTCCGTGGGCAGCGGGTCCGACGGCGCGCCGGGCACGGACGCCGACGACCAGCGAGTGGTCACCTCGCCGTCGTGGATGCGGGTCAGGGCCAGCTCGATCGCCCGCTCGACGCCGACGAGCCCCTCCGGCGGGTCGGGGACGTACCGGCGCACGTCGTCCTCGCGGCACACCACCTCGTGCTGCAGCGAGTCGACCAGGGGCCGTGCGATCCCGGACGGCACCGGCGTCACCAGGCCGACCCAGTGGCTCGACAGCCGGGGGGTGAGCACCGGCACACCGACGATCACCCGTCGCCGCAGGCCCGCGACGCGGGCATAGCTCTGCATCATGTCCCGGTAGGTCAGGACGTCGGGACCACCGATGTCGAACCCGCGCGAGACGTCGGCCGGGAGCGTCGCCGCACCCACGAGGTACCGCAGCACGTCCCGGATCGCGATCGGCTGGATCCGGTTGTCGACCCAGCGCGGCGTCGTCATCGCCGGCAGCCGCTCGGTCAGGTACCGCATCATCTCGAAGGACGCCGAGCCCGAACCGAGGATCACCGCGGCCCGCAGCACCGCCGTCGGCACGCCGGAGGCCAGCAGGACCTCCTCGACCTCCTTGCGCGAGGCGAGGTGCGCCGACAGGTCGCCCTCGGGAACGTCCGGATACAGGCCTCCGAGGTAGACGATGCGTCGCACGCCCGCCTCCCGGGCCGCCCGCGCGAACGTGAGGGCGTTGCGCCGGTCGACCGCCTCGAACGTCCGGCCCGTGCCCAGCGAGTGCACCAGGTAGTAGGCCACGTCCGCGCCCTCGAGAGCGTCCCGGGTCGCCTCGAGGTCGCTCACATCCGCGGCGACCCTCTCGACGTCCGAGGCCCAGTCCCGGCCGTCGAGGCGGGCCGGGTCGCGGGAGATGGCCCGCACCTCGTGCCCGGCGGCGAGCAGCTCCGGCACCAGCCGCCCGCCCACGTACCCGGTGACACCGGTGACGGCGGCCCTCATCCCAGCAGCTCCAGCACCGCGCGCTCGGCCCGCGAGCGGACCCGTGTCGCGCCGATCGTCTCGCCGCGCTCCCACAGGTCGAACAGCCGCGGGTCGATGTACGACGACCGGGCCACCGCGGGAGTGTTGCCGAGCTCCTCGGCGACGTCGCGCACGACCTCGGCGACGACGCGTCGCCGGGCACGCTGCGACGACGGAGCGGGCCCGACGTCGGCCAGCGCCCGGGCCGTCAGCACCGTGGCGTGCCAGGTGCGGAAGTCCTTCGGTGTGGCGTCCTCGCCGAGCCGTGCCCGGATGTCGGCCTGCACGTCCGCGCTCGTGACGTCGTGCCAGGTCCGTCCGCCTCGCGTGTCGTCGTACCAGGCGAGGAGCTCGGTGCCACCGCGACGGCGTTTGAGCGTGGTGACGTGCCGCGCCACCGTCGCGTCGTGCACGACCGTCTCGCGCACCTGGCCGGACTTGGCCGGGTACCGGAAGCAGACGCTGCCGTCCCGGCGCACCCGGGCGTGCTCCTTGCGGATCGTGGCCAGCCCGTAGCTGCCGTGGCGTCGTGCGTACACCTCGCTGCCCGCGCGGAAGGAGGCGTCGTCGAGCAGCCGGAACGCCAGCGCCAGAGCCTTCCGCCGCGGGAAGCCCGGACGGCGCAGGTCACGGCTCACGCCGCGCCGCGCCACGGGCAGCCGGCGACCGACCTCCAGGACGTGGTCGTGCTTGCGCCGGGCGCGCCGCTCCTGCCACTGCGGGTGGTACAGGTACTGGCCGCGTCCGGCGTCGTCGTACCCGAAAGCCTGCAGGTGGCCGTTCGCGAAGCGGCAGATCCAGACGTCGCGCCACGCGGGCGGGATCGCCAGGTGCCGGCACCGTTCGATCGCGTCGGCAACGGCCAGGGGCATGCCGTCGACGTCCAGGAAGACCCAGCCGTCGCCCTTGCGACGGCGCGAGCAACCCGGGTCGGACGGAGACGAACGGCGCAGACGCACCTCGACAGTGTGGAACGACCGGCGCCATCTCGCACGGGGTACGGGTCAGCCGGGCAGGCGGACCATGCCCTCCTGCGCGATGGTCGCCACCAGGGCGCCCCCGCGGTCGTAGACCCGGGCGAGCCCCAGGCCACGGCCGCCCTGTGCACCGGGTGACTCCTGGACGTACAGCAGCCACTCGTCGGCGCGCGCGTCCCGGTGGAACCACATCGCGTGGTCGAGGGAGGCCATCGGGACCTTCCCTCCCACGTCCAGCCAGGACGTGCCGGCCTGGCGCAGCACCGGCTCCAGCATGACCTGGTCGCAGGCGAACGCCAGCAGGGCACGGTGCAGCAGCTTGTCGTCGGAGGCGATCTCGTGACGCGCGCGGACCCACACCAGCTGCTCCGGGCGGGGGTCGGACGCCGCGCCGAGGTAGACAGACCCGCCCACGTGCGCCAGCTCGAACGCCGAGCCCTCCGACCAGTACCGGGCCGCCGGGTGGTCGACCCCCGCGAGGGCCTCGAACGTGGAGGTGACGTCCTCCGGCGCGGGGACGTCGTCGGGCATCGGCACCTGCGCCTCGTAGCCCGGCTGGTCCACCTGGAACGACGCCGTCAGCGACAGGATCGGCCGGCCGGCCTGGATCGCGTGCGTCCGCCGCGCGCTGAAGGACCGGCCGTCGCGCAGGCGCTCGACGGCGAAGTCCACCGGGGAGTCGAGTGCTCCCTCACGCAGGAAGTAGGCGTGCAACGAGTGGGGGAGCCGGTCGTCCTCCACGGTGCGGCCGCAGGCGATCAGCGCCTGGGCGAGCACCTGGCCGCCGTACACGCGCCGGCCGGGCCCCGGCACGGAGTCGCCGCGCCACAGGTCGTCCTCGCCGCGCGGCCCCCAGCCCTCGACCTCGCGCAGGTCGAGAGCGGCCAGCAGCTCGTCGAGGGGCCCAGGGTTCTCGGTCACGCTCGGACTCACTCCTCTGTCTCCTGTGGTCGGAATGGTGCTGCGCTCGCGGGCTCGCTCCGCATCATTCCTCGAGCTCGTGGTCGGAATGGTGCTGCGCTCGCGGGCTCGCTCCGCATCATTCCTCGAGCTCGTGGTCGGAATGGTGCTGCGCTCGCAGGCTCGCTCCGCATCATTCCTCGAAGGTGTTGATCATGCTAAAGGCCGCCCGCTCCAGGTAGTCCCACAGCTGGGACTCGTGCGCGGGCGCCAGGTCGAGGGAGTCGACGGCGGTGCGCATGTGCCGCAACCAGCGGTCGCGGGCGTCCGGGTTGACCTTGAACGGCGCGTGCCGCATCCGCAGGCGAGGGTGACCGCGCTGCTCGCTGTACGTCGTCGGACCACCCCAGTACTGCTCGAGGAACAGCGTCAGGCGCTCCTTGGCCGGGCCCAGGTCCTCCTCGGGGTACATCGGACGCAGCACCTCGTCCTGCGCGACGCCGTCGTAGAACACGTCCACGAGGCGCTCGAACGTGGTGTGGCCGCCGACGTCGTCGAAGAAGGTGGGTGTCGTCACCGGCACATCCTCCCAGATCGGGGACGGGCCGGGCCGCCGTCCGTCCGTGGCGGTGGTCACCCGGGAACACCCGCTCGTGCGAGACGTTAGGCTGGTAACGGACCTGCAACGACGCGATCCGACGAACCACTTCCTGGGGAGACACCGAATGAGCAAGGCGGACGACATCCTCTCAGCACTCGGCGGGACCACCAACGTCGTCGAGCTCGAACCGTGCATCACGAGACTGCGTGTCCAGGTGTCGGACCCGCAGCTCGTGGACGAGCACGCTCTGAAGACCTCCGGAGCGTTCGGCGTCGTCCGCTCGGGGCGCGTCATCCAGGTCATCGTCGGTCCGGAGGCCGACAATCTCGCCGCGGAGCTCGACGGGCGCCTCGCCTCGGCCTGAGCCGGGGACTGTCCGCACGCGCCCAGGCAGCCGGGTGCGTGCGGACCGCGGCGGGACCCGGTCCGCGTCGGGGTCAGCCCTCGTCGCTGGCCGTCGTCTCGGCCCGCAGCACGCCCGCGCCCCGGAGCTGCGCCTGCGCGGCGCGGAGCATCGCCCGCGACACGTCCCACTGCACGCCGGGCTTGACCTGCGCGTGCAGGGTGAAGGTCATCGAGAAGTCCGTGACGGCGTCGACGCCGCGCACCGACGGCGGCTCGAGGAACTCCGCGGCCAGCTCCGGGTCGGCCGCGACGGCGTCGGCCGCACGGCCGAGCGCGGAGCGGACCACGTCGACGTCCGCGTCCACGGGGACGCGCACCTCGGCCAGCGCCCGCGACCACCCCTGCGTGCGGTTGCCCGCCCGCAGGATCTCGCCGTTGCGGACCCACCACAGCGTGCCGTCGATGGAGCGCACCTGCGTGGTCCGCAGCTGGACCTCCTCGATGACGCCGTCGGCGCCGGAGCCGAGATCGACGACGTCGCCGACGCCGTACTGGTCCTCCACCAGGATGAACACGCCGGAGATGAAGTCCTTGACGAGGGACTGGGCACCGAAGCCCAGGGCGATGCCGGCGACGCCCGCGGAGGCGAGCAGCGGTCCGACGGGGTAGCCGACCTCGGTCAGGACCATCAGCAGGATCATGACGCCGACGACGATGTTGGCCGTCGAGTTGAGGACCGATCCGACGGTGCGCGCCCGCTGGGCGCGACGCGCGGAGGCCAGCGGGTTCGCGACCGAGATCGCTTCACCCACGATCGGTGAACGGCGGAACCAGTCCTTCGCGCTCTTCTCCTCGGTGGGCGGCTTGCCGGTGGCGATCCGCTCCGTGACGTGGGAGATGAGGCGACGCAGCAGCACCAGGACGACGACGCCGACCACCACGATGACGGCGACGCGCAGCGGCCAGCCGGTGAACCAGGACCAGAACGACTCACCGGCGTCCGAGAGGCCGTCCGTGATCTCGGACGTGGGGGAGGGGTCGGGTGTGCTGGAGGCGGGGGCCGGAAGACGAGAAATCACGCCCGCCACCGTAACGGCCCGCGCCGCCTGTCGACACCGTCGACGAGGCGTCCGCTGGCGTGGGGCGACTGCTGCAGGCGTCCGATGGTGGCAGGATCGTCCCCGTGAGCATCAAGGACATGGACCAGACCGTGCCCGACGACGGCACGCGCCCCGAGCTGCACGAGCTCGCCGCGGCGCACGGGGTGCTCACCGAGTACCACCGGTTCGGCGGCGGCACCGCCCAGGTGCCCGACACGACCCTGGTCGCGGTCCTCGGTGCGCTCGGGGTCGACGCCTCCGGGCCGCAGCAGGTGGCGCACGGCCTGCGCCGCGTGCGCGACGAGGAGTGGCGCTCGGTGCTGCCACCGACCGTGGTGGCGCGCCAGGGCCACGAGACGCTCCTGCCCGTGCACGTCAGCGACGGCGCGTCGGTGCACGTGTGGCTGGAGCTGGACGGCGCCGAGCCCGCCGCGCGGCGGCACGCGGTCCGGCCGCGGCGCGACCTGCAGCAGTCCGGCGACTACGTCCCCCCACGCGAGGTCGACGGGCGGGTGGTGGGCCGGGCGACGTTCGTGGTCCCGCCCGACGTCCCGCTCGGCTGGCACACCCTGTACGCGCTCAGCGAGGGGCAGGAGTCCTCGACGACCCTCGTGGTCACGCCCGACCGGCTCGTCCTGCCGCCGGAGCTCGAACGTGGCCAGGCGTGGGGGGTGCTCGCGCAGCTCTACTCGGTACGGTCGCGGACCTCGTGGGGCATCGGCGACCTCGCCGACCTCGCGGACCTCGCGTGGCTCACGGCGCACCGGGCGGGCGCCGACTTCGTGGCGGTCAACCCGCTCTCCGCGGCGGAACCCGTCACGCCGATGACCCCCTCGCCCTACCTGCCCACCTCGCGGCGTTACGGCAACCCGATCTACGTGCGCGTCGAGGACATCCTGGAGACGGCGTACCTCTCGGCCGCCGACCGATCGCTCGTGGAGTGGGCGGCGGACCCCGTGCGGGACCTCGACGGCAACGGCGGACCCATCGACCGCGACGCCGTCTGGGAGGCGAAGAAGGCCGCGCTCGAGGTGGTCTACTCGGCTCCCCGGCGTGCTGCCCGGCAGGCCGCCTTCGAGGACTTCGTCGCCACCGAGGGCGCCGGGCTGCAGGACTTCGCGACCTGGTGCGCGATCACCGAGGAGCTCGGGGGCCGGCCCTGGCCCGCCGAGCTGGCCGAACCCGCGTCGCCGGCCGTCGCCGCGGCCCGCGAGCGGCTCGCCGAGCGCATCGACTTCTACGTCTGGCTGCAGTGGGTCTTCGACGAGCAGAAGGCCGGCGCCCAGCGCACGGCGGTCGACGCCGGCATGCGGCTGGGGATCGTCCACGACCTCGCGGTCGGCGTGCACCCGGACGGGGCCGACGCCTGGGCGCACGCGGACGTGCTGGCCCGCGGGGTCGGCGTCGGCGCCCCGCCGGACATGTACAACCAACAGGGGCAGAACTGGTCCCAGCCGCCGTGGAACCCGCGGGCGCTCGCCCGGGCCGGCTACGCGCCCTACCGCGACATGCTGCGCACCGCGCTGAGGCACGCCGGGGCGCTGCGCGTCGACCACATCCTCGGCCTGTTCCGCCTGTGGTGGGTGCCCGAGGGCGCCGACCCCACGCAGGGCGCCTACGTGCGCTACGACCACGACGCGCTCGTGGGCATCCTGGCGCTCGAGGCCCAGCGGGCCGGGGCGGTCGTGATCGGCGAAGACCTGGGGGTCTTCGAGCCGTGGGTGCGCGACTACCTGGCCGGGCGCGGCGTGCTCGGCACGTCCGTGTTCTGGTTCGAGAAGGACGGCGGACGCCCGCGGGCGCCCCAGGACTACCGTCGGCTGACGCTCGCGACGGTGGGGACCCACGACATGCCGCCGACGGCGGGCTACCTGGCCGGCGAGCACGTCGACCTGCGCGAGCGGCTCGGCCTGCTCACCGAGGACGCGCAGGCGTTGCGGGGGCAGGCCAGGTCGGAGCGCAACGCCGCCGTGGCGGTGCTCGCCGAGCAGGGGCTGGTCGGGGACAACCCGTCCGAGCGCGAGGTCGTCGAGGCGCTGCACCGGTACCTGCGACGGTCGGAGGCAGCCCTCGTGGGGGTCCAGCTCGTCGACGCGGTGGGCGAGCGGCGCTCGCAGAACCAGCCGGGCACCGACACCGAGTACCCGAACTGGAAGGTCCCCCTCGGGGACTCCGCCGGCAACGTGGTCCTGGTCGAGGACCTCTTCGACAACGCGCGGCTGCGGTCGCTCTTCGCCGCGGTGGGCGCGGGCCGCTGACCAGGGGAGCCCGCGAGGCGCCGGCCTCGCGGGCTCCCCCCCCGGTGTCAGGCGGCGTCGACCGCCTGGGCGGCCAGCGCCCGCTCGGTGCCGGCCAGCCCCTCGACGACCATCCGGCGCAGGGCCGCCGGTGCGTCGGGGTGCGTCTCGAGCCACCCACGGACCACGTCCCGCAGCCGGGTCGACGCCAGAGGAGCCGGGTAGAGCCCCTCGATGAGCTCCTCGGCGATGTGGTAGCTGCGCGTCTCCCAGATCGGCAGCAGGGAGTCCACGTACCGCTGGGCGAACGGCGTCAGCACGGCGGGGTCGGTGACCTGCACGAACCCGGCGGCGGTCGCGCGGATGATCGCGTTCGGCGCGTCCGCGTCGTCCACCACGGAGGCGAACGCGCGCTCCTTGCCCTCGAACGTGGGCGTGGCGGCACGGGCACGGGCCGCAGCCTGGCGGCCCGACGCCGTGTCGTCGGCGGACAGGGCGGCGTCGATCTCGTCGTCGCCGGCGGCGCCGAGCTGGACGAGCCCCTGGAGCAGCTCCCAGCGCAGGTCGGTGTCCACGGCGAGCCCGTCGAGGACGACGGAGCCGTCGAGCAGCCCGCGCAACGGGGCCACGTGGGCGTCGGAGGAGGACATCGCCGCGAAGTACTTCACGAGCTGCAGCTGCAGGTCCGACCCCGCGGCGGCGTCCTGCGCCAGCGACCAGAGCGTGTCGCCGACGCGCCCGAGGGTCTCGGCGCGCCGCGCGGGCGCCACGTACGAGCGGGCGGCGAGCCCGAGCTGAGCCAGCGTGGTGCGCACCGTCGTGGACTCCGTCTCGGCCGCGATGTTGCCCAGCACGAGGTCGACGTACGCCGACGCCGGGGTCTCGCCGTCGCGCACCGCGTCCCACACCGAGCCCCACACCAGGGAGCGGGCCAGCGGGTCGCTGATGCGCGAGAGGTTCTCGACGGCGAAGGCGAGGGAGGCGTCGTCGAGCCGCACCTTGGCGTAGGCCAGGTCGTCGTCGTTCACGAGGACCAGGTCGGGCCGGGTCAGGCCGACGAGGTCCGGCACGGCGGTGCGTGGGCCGTCCACGTCGACCTGCACCGAGCGCGTGCGCACGACGGCGCCGGAGTCGTCGAGGTCGTAGCAGCCGATCCCGAGACGGTGCGGGCGCAGGGTGGGGTGGTCCGCGGGCGCCGTCTGCTCGATGTGGAACGCCGTGATCCGGCGGTGGTCGTCCAGCTCGATCGCGGGCCGCAGGGTGTTGACCCCGGCCGTCTCGAGCCAGATCTTCGACCAGGCGGTCAGGTCGCGCCCGCTGGTGGCCTCGAGCTCCACGAGGAGGTCGGGCAGCTCGGTGTTGGCCCACGCGTGCTTGCGGAAGTACGCCGACACCCCGCGGATGAACTCGTCACGGCCGACCCAGGCCACGAGCTGCTTGAGGACCGAGGCGCCCTTGGCGTACGTGATGCCGTCGAAGTTGACCTGGACGTCCTCGAGGTCGTTGATGGGAGCGACGATCGGGTGCGTGGACGGCAGCTGGTCCTGCCGGTAGGCCCAGGTCTTCTCCATCGCGTTGAAGGTGGTCCAGGCGGCCTCCCACTCGGTCGCCTCGGCGGTGGCGAGGGTGGAGACGTACTCGGCGAACGACTCGTTGAGCCACAGGTCGTTCCACCACTTCATGGTGACCAGGTCCCCGAACCACATGTGCGCGAGCTCGTGCAGGATCGTCACGACCCGGCGCTCGCGGACGGCGTCGGTGACCTGGGAGCGGAACACGTACGACTCGGTGAAGGTGACGCAGCCCGGGTTCTCCATCGCGCCCATGTTGTACTCGGGCACGAACAGCTGGTCGTACTTGTCGAACGGGTACGGGACGCCGAACGTCTCCTCGTAGAACGCGAAGCCCTGCCGGGTGGTGGCCATGATGGCCTCGGCGTCGAGGTGCTCGGACAGCGACGACCGGCAGAACACGCCGAGGGGAACGGTCCGGCCGTCCGACGACGTGACCTCGCCGCGCTCGACGGCGTACGGGCCGGCGACGAGCGCCGCGAGGTACGTGGAGATGCGCGGGGTGGGCCCGAACTCCCACCGGGCGGCCTCGATCTCGGGCTCCGTGGCGTGCGTGGCGAGGGCCGGAGCGGGTGTCGGCTGGTTCGACACGACGTGCCAGGCGGCCGGTGCGGTCACCGTGAGCTGGAAGGGAGCCTTGAGGTCCGGCTGCTCGAACGTCGCGAAGACCCGCCGGGCGTCGGGCACCTCGAACTGCGTGTAGAGGTAGACCTCGCCGTCGACGGGGTCGACGAACCGGTGCAGCCCCTCACCGGTGTTCATGTAGCCGCAGTCCGCCACGACGCGGACCTCGTTGTCGGCCGCGAGACCGTCCAGGGCGATGCGGGAGTCGGCGAACACCTCGGCGACGTCCAGGGGACGTCCGTTGAGCGTCACCTCGCGCAGGCGCGGGGCGACCAGGTCGAGGAACGTGCTGGCTCCGGGGGTCGCGGAGAACCGGACGACGGTCGTGGACTGGAACGTCGTCGGCCCGGTGGTCACGTCGAGCTCGACGCGGTAGGACTCGACGGTGCTGATGACCCCGGCGCGCTCGACGGCTTCGACGCGGGTCAGGTTCTCTCCGGGCACGGGTGCTCCCTGGGACGGTGACAGGTGACGGCGACCACGAGGTCGTCGCGGCCGCGTGCGTCGATCATGCCACCTCGGACCCGGCGTGCCGAACCCTTTCGCGGCGGAACCACGCCGGTCCGGCGAGGGCATGGCACGGAGCTCTGGCGGACGTCGACCCACGCGGCGGCGCGGACGGGTTCGACGGACGAGACCCGGTCGTGACATCCTGCGCTGTGCGCGTCAGCGCGTCGGCCGGTCGTCACGGCCGTCCGTCCCGGGAGGGAGCCCAGATGTCCGGCAACGTGCCGCCGCCACCGCCGCCCGGCCCTGCCCCGCAGGGGCCAGGTGCCGACTCGCCGCGGGAGCCCGTGCGGCCCGCGACCGCCGCGGCGACCCCACCGTCGTTCGCGCCCGGCTCCGCGCCGCGCGCCGGCGGGGCGGGTTCCCCGTCGACCGCGCCGGCGCCACCGACGGCCGTGCAGCAACCCACCGCGAGCCCGCACGCGCCGGTCCCGCCCGCTCCCTCGCAGCACCAGCCCGGCCCCGCGGGTCCGGCACCGACGGGCCATGCACCGACGAGCCCGGCACCGGCCGGGTACTCCGCACCCGTCCGTCAGCCCGCCTACCAGCCGGCGGCCTACCGCCAGCCGGAGTACCACCAGCCGGACTACCAGCAGCCGGCTGCTCCGCTCGCGGCTCAGCAGTACGGGTACACGCCCCAGCAGTACGCCTACCAGCAGCCGTCGCCGCCGACCGGGACGTCGCAGGCCCCCGCCGCGGCAGGCACCGCGAAGCGTCCGAGCCGCCGGCTGTCCCCGGGGTGGATCGTGTTCATCGTCGTGGACGTGATCCTCATCGTCGTGGCGGTCACGTTCGCGATCAACATGCTCGGCGGCTCCGACCTGCCGGCCGTCGCCGACGCGGAGCCGGACGCCGTCGCGACGCAGGACGCGCAGGGCGGTGCGGAGGGCGAGGCCGCCGAGGAGGAGCCCGCCGCCGACCCGGGCGCGTCCGTCGCCGAGTTCGCCTCGCCGTCGCGGAACATCTCCTGCGAGGTCTTCGAGAACCAGGTCTCCTGCGCGATCGCCGAGCTGAACCAGCAGCCGGCCCCGGTGGAGGGCTGCGACGGGACGACCGGCTACGTGGTGACGCTGGGAGGAGACGGCGAGGTCGCCCTGCCGTGCGTGCCCGGTGCCGACAAGCCCACGGCGGCCGCCGGCGGTCTGGACGAGCTGCCCTACGGCGAGTCGACGACCGAGGGCGACTTCACGTGCACCAGCGAGCAGGACGGCATGTACTGCCAGCACGACCCGAGCGGCAAGGGCTTCTCGCTGGCGCGCGCCGGCGTCGGGACCTACTGACCGGTCCCGACGCCGGGCACGGTCACCAGATCCGTACGCGCTCCGCGGGCGGCAGGTACAGCGCGTCGGACGGCGCGACGTCGTACGCCGCGTAGTACTCGTCGAGGTTGCGCACGACACCGTTGCACCGGAACTCGTTCGGCGAGTGCGGGTCGGTGGCCAGCCGTCGGATGATCTCCTCGTCGCGGCCCTTGGCCTGCCAGACCTGCGCCCAGCCGAGGAACACGCGCTGCAGCCCGGTCAGTCCGTCGACCACCGGGGCGTCGTCGAGGGAGCCCCCGAGGGCGATCCGGTAGGCCTTGATCGCGATCGAGAGACCGCCCAGGTCGCCGATGTTCTCGCCGATCGTCAGCGCGCCGTTGACGAACGCGTCCTGACCGGTGAGCTGGGCGGGGCGGAAGGCGCCGTACTGCTCCACCAGCGCCTTGGTGCGCTGCTCGAACTCCGCCCGGTCGGACGCGGTCCACCAGTCCTCGAGGCGACCGTCGCCGTCGTACTTGGAGCCCTGGTCGTCGAACCCGTGCCCGATCTCGTGCCCGATCACGGCACCGATCCCGCCGAAGTTCACCGCGTCCTCGGCGTCCGGGTCGAAGAACGGCGGCTGCAGGATCGCCGCGGGGAAGACGATCTCGTTCATCCCCGGGTTGTAGTAGGCGTTGACCGTCTGCGGGGTCATGAACCACTCGTCGCGGTCGAGCGGGCGGCCGATCTTGCCCAGCTCGTGGTCCTGCTCGAAAGCGTGGGCCCGGCGCACGTTGCCGACCAGGTCGTCGGCGGTGATCTCAAGACCGGAGTAGTCGCGCCACTTCACGGGATAGCCCACCTTGGGCGTGAACCTGTCCAGCTTCGTCAGCGCGCGCTGCTTGGTCTCGTCGGTCATCCAGTCGAGGTTCTCGATGGACTCGCGGTACGCGGCGACGAGGTACGCGACGAGCTCGTCCATGCGTTCCTTGTGCGACGGCGGGAAGTGGCGCGCCACGTACTCCTGGCCGACGGCCTCGCCGATCGCCCCCTGGACGACGGTGACGGCCCGCTTCCAGCGCTCCCGCACTTCCTGCGCGCCGGAGAGGGTCCGCCCGTAGAAGTCGAAGTTCGCCTCGACGACGGCGTCGGCCAGGTACGGGGCGCGGGCGGTGATCAGGTGGTAGGCGGCCCACAGCTTCCAGTCGGCCAGCTCGGCCGACGCCCACAGCGCCGCGAACCCCGTCGCGAAGGACGGTTCGCGCACCACCAGGGAGTCGAGGGACCCGGTCGGTGCGCCCAGCGCCTCCGCCCAGCCGGCCCAGTCGAAGCCCGGGGCCGAGGCGACCAGGTCGTCGAACGTCGTCGGGTTGTAGGTCTCCGTGGCGTCGCGGTCGCGGACCACGTCCCAGTGGTGCCCGGCGAGCTGCGTCTCCAGCGCGACGACCCGCTCCGCGGCGTCGGCCGCCGTCGTGCCCCACGCGTCCTGCCCGACGCTCGCGAGCGTCAGCATGCGGGCCACGTGCGGCGTGTAGGCGGCCCGGACGGGGGCGTACTGGTCCTCGCGGTAGTACGCCTCGTCGGGCAGCCCGATGCCCGCCTGGGCGAAGTAGGTCACGTACGTCTCGGGATCCTTGGCATCGTTGTCGACGTAGAACGCCACGGCTCCGCCGCCGCCGGTCCGCTGGAGCGCACCGAGCACCCCGGCGAGCGCGGCGTGGTCGTCGGCGTCACGGATCGCGACGAGCTCGTCGTGCAGAGGGGTGGTGCCCAGCTCCTCGACCCGCTCGGTGTCCATGAAGCTCGCGTAGAGGTCGCCCACCTGGGCCTGTGCGCCGGTGGCCGCACCCCGCCGGGCGGCCGCACCCGCGTCGGTGATGATCTCGCGGACCTGCTCCTCGGCGGCGTCGTGCAGGGCACGGAAGGCGCCGTCCATGGACCGGTCCGCGGGGATCTCGTAGGTGTCGAGCCACCGGCCGTTGACATGGCGGAAGAGGTCGTCCTGGGGGCGGACGGAGTCGTCGAGCGTGGATGTGTCGATGCCGGACCGCAGCCCGGTCGCGTCGGTCGTCATGGCGCCAGACTACGCATCGCGCGCGAGCGCCCGTGCGACGGGCCCGCGCGACCGGTGAGATGGGTACGTGAGACGGGGCGGCGGCCGGTCCGTCCCGTGGGGGACAATGAGGTCATGCGTCTGCACATCGCCGCCGATCATGCCGGATACGAGCTCAAGTCCCACCTCGTCGAGCACCTGCGCGCCGCCGGGCACGAGGTCGTCGACCACGGGGCCCACGACTACGACGCCCAGGACGACTACCCGTCGTTCTGCTTCTCCGCCGGTGAGGCCGTCGTCGCTGAGCCGGGTTCGTTGGGTGTCGTCATCGGCGGGTCGGGCAACGGCGAGCAGATCGCCGCGAACAAGGTCATCGGTGTCCGCGCGGTGCTCGCCTGGTCGCTGGAGACGGCTCGCCTCGGGCGCCAGCACAACGACGCCAACGTCATCGCCGTCGGCGGGCGCATGCACACCCTCGAGGAGGCCACGTCGTTCGTCGAAGCCTTCGTCGCCGAGCCCTTCAGCGGCGACGCGCGCCACCAGCGCCGCATCGACCAGCTCGCGGCCTACGAGGCGTCGCGGCCGACCGCCTGACGTGCCCGAGGGGCACACCGTCCACCGGCTCGCCCGGATGCTGGGGGACCTGTTCGCCGGGCGCGAGGTGGGCGTCACCAGCCCGCAGGGCCGGTTCGCGTCCGGGGCATCGCTGCTGGACGGCGGCACGGTGGTGGCGGCCGAGGCGTGGGGCAAGCAGCTCTTCGTCGGGTTCGCGACCGGGGCCTCGGGCACCGACCGCTGGCTGCGCGTGCACCTGGGTCTCTACGGTGCCTGGACGTTCGCCGGTGACGCGAGCACCGACGTCGTGCACGCCATCGGCGCGCCGCGGCGCCGGGTCGGTGAGCGGGACTCGCTCCCGGCGCCCGCACCGTCGGCGGGGGCGTGGACCCCGCCGGAACCGCGCGGTGCGGTGCGGGTCCGCCTCCTCGGGGAGCACGCCGTGGCAGACCTGACGGGTCCGACCGCCTGCGAGGTGCTCACGCCGGCCGAGAAGGCGGACGTCGCGGCGCGGCTCGGTCCGGACCCGATCCGGCCCGACGGGGCCCGGGCGTCCCTGGCCGCGGCGCGCGACGCCTTCGTCGCCAGGGTGCGGCGGTCGCGCGTGACCGTCGGGCAGCAGCTCATGGACCAGGCCGTGGTCGCCGGGGTCGGCAACATCTACCGCGCGGAGGCGCTGTTCCGCGCCGGTGTCGACCCGCTGCGCCCAGGACGCGAGGTCCCCGCCGACGTCCTCGCCCGGATGTGGGACGACCTCGTGGAGCTCATGCGCGACGGCGCCGCGACCGGGCGGATCGTCACCACCCGGCCGGAGCACCGCGGTCGCGGGACGCTCCCGCCGGAGGAGGGTCGTCGACGGACCCGCCAGAACACCGACGGCGACCCCGCGGCCGTGCCCGCCGACGAGGCGTTCTACGTCTACCACCGCGACGGGCTGCCGTGCCGGGTCTGCGGCACCCCCGTGCTGCTCAAGGAGCTGGCGGGACGCAACCTCTTCTGGTGCGGCGTGTGCCAGGCATAGCTCAGAAGACCCAGCTGCACACCGGAGCGACCGGCCACCCGAACGCCGCGCCGGCCGTCGCCAGGGCGCCGGGCGTGCGCGCGGTCACCAGCCCCGCGGCGGCCAGCGCGGCCAGCGACGTCCCGCCCAGGTAGGCGGCACCGAGCTCACGCACGTCCAGCGCGAGATCCGCCTCCGACGGCGGCACGTCGGAGCGTTCGCACGTCGCCGCGCCGAACGGTGCGGCCCGCAGCCGCCACACACCGTCGTTGGCCCCGAGCCGGGTGTCGGTCACCGCGAGGGTCGTGTCGACGGGTGCCGCGTACCGCCGTCCGGCCAGCGCGGCGGGAACGTCCACGAGTCGCACCCACACGTTGTCGACCCGCTGCTGCCCGACGGCCCGGGGGTCGGCGAGCAGGGAGAGCAGCGGGTCGTCGGGGGAGAGGATGAACGGCTTGGTCTCGGTCATGAGGTCCAGGTCGAGGAGCACGCCCCACAGCGCCCGTGCCGCCGCGGCGTCGAGGGCGACCGCCTCCTGGACGCTCACCGTGCCCTGCGCGCCGGAGGGGGCCCAGTCGAGCTTGCGGCGCAGCAGGGCATAGCCGCGCGGTGCGCCCGCGCGTTCGACCACGACGACGCGACGGGACTCCTGCCCGTCGCGGAAGGCCGGCGCGTCGTGCCACCAGGCGGCCTGCAGCTCGGGGGACTCTCGGGTCGCCCAGCCCGGCCGGTTCAGCCCGGTGTCGCCCACGGACTCCCCGGCACCACGGTGCACGGCGTCGACCAGCGCCGCGTGGCGCTCGCGGTCGGCGTGCTCGATGCGCACGCTGTGATCGGAGGCGCCGGGGACCTCCCGCAGCGCGGCACCCCGCGCGATCGTCACGCGGACGTCGTCGGCGGCCTTGCCGTAGCCGAAGCGGCCGTAGATCGGGTACTCGGCGGCGAAGAGCGCCGAGAGCGGCTCGCCGCGCTCGCGACACCGGGCCAGGTGCAGGTCGATCATCGCCGAGGCGATCCCGCGGCGACGGTGCTGCGGGTGCACCCCGACCCAGGTGAGCCCCGCCGTGGGCAGGGTCCCGCCCGGCACCGGGAAGCGGCCGAACGGGTAGGAGGCGTGCATGGCCGCCAGCCCGGGGGCCGACGTCGTCGCGTCGTCCACCTCGACGCCCACGGTGCGCTCCCACGTCAGTGGCGAGGGGCCCTTCTCGATCACGTCGGGGTCGACGGAGGCCGGGAAGGCCCAGGAGTCCATCTCGGTGACCGCGCGGCGGTCGTCGGCGGTGAGCTGGCGGAATCGGTACCCGGGGGGTGCGGAAGCGTCGATGGTCACGGGCCGATCCTGCCGCCTGGCCGGGTGCGGCGCCAGACGATCTCGGCAGCGGTAGGGTCGCGGCGTGACCGACGACGCCGCCACCAGCGCCGGGACGAGCCTTGCCGAGGAGTACCTGGACGAGGTGCTCGCCGTCGTCGAACGGGTCCCCTCGGGGCGCGCGACGACCTACGGTCTGGTGGCCGAGGCCGTCGCCGAGGTGCTCGGCCGTGGCGGGCCGCGCCAGGTCGGTCAGGTGATGGCGCGCGCGGGCTCGGGCGTGGCCTGGTGGCGGGTCGTCAATGCCGCCGGGTCACCGCCCGCGCGGCACCTGGACCGGGCGCTCACCGAGCTGCGCGCCGAGGGCTGCCCGCTGACCCGCGACGGGCGACGGGTCGACCTGCGCCGCGCCGTCTGGCTGCCCTGAACCTCCCCGCAGGACTCGGCCGTCCCGTCGTCAGCCGAGCAGCGCGGCCGCGGAAGCGGCGTCACCCTGGACCAGCAGCGTCGTCAGGGCGGTGTCCTCCCACCGGGAGAGGTCGGCGCGGACCTTCGCCGCCGGACCCACGAGCGCGATCTCCTCGACGAGCTCGGTCGGCACCGCGCGGGCGGCGTCGTCCTTGCGGCCCTCGAGGTAGAGCCGCTGGACCTCGTCGGTGACCGCGCCGTAGCCGAGGCGGTCGAGCGAGGCCTTGTGGAAGTTCGCCTCCTTGGCGCCCATGCCGCCCGCGTACAGGGCGATGTGCGGGCGCACGACGTCGGCTGCCGACTCGACATCGTCGCGCACGACGACGGGCACGGCCGCCGCGACCTCGAAGCCCTCCGGGTGCGAGCGCTCGTCGGCCCGTCGTGCGAAGCCCTCGGCCAGCAGCTCCCGATGCTCGGCGTCCGTGCGGGGCGCGTAGAAGCCCGCCATCCAGCCGTCGGCGATCTCGGCCGCCAGCGCCACGTTCTTCGGGCCCTGCGCCGCGAGGACGATCGGGACCTCCGGCCGGACGGGGTGCACCGTCGGCTTGAGGGCCTTGCCGAGCCCGGTGGCCCCGGGGGCGTCAGCGGGCAGCGGCAGGCGGTAGAAGTCGCCGTCGAACGTCACGGGACGCTCGCGGGCGATCACCTGGCGCACGATGTCGACGTACTCGCGGGTGCGGGCCAGGGGGCGGCGGTACGGCTGGCCGTACCAGCCCTCGACCACCTGCGGGCCTGATGCTCCGAGGCCGAGCACGAACCGACCGCCGGAGAGGTGGTCCAGGGTCAGGGCCTGCATCGCCGTGGCCGTGGGCGTGCGGGCGGCCATCTGGGCGATCCCGGTGCCGAGCCGCAGCCGCGAGGTGTGCGAGCCCCACCAGGCCAGCGGCGTGAAGGCGTCCGACCCGTAGGCCTCGGCGGTCCAGACGGAGTCGAGGCCGGCGGCCTCGGCCTGCTGCAAGGCCTCCACGATGCCGGCCGGCGGCTTGCGGGACCAGTAGCCGGTCTGGATGCCGATGCGCAGGGTGGTCATGGGTCTCCTCGTCGAGTCGTGATACCTGGGACGTCCGGTCCCGGACAACGGCCACCCTAGCCGAGGTGGCGGCGGCGGACGGCGTCTTGGATCCTGGGCAGATGGCCACCTACGACGACGTCGCCCGCCTGGCGCTCGCCCTGCCGGAGACGACCGAGGGCACCTCGCGCGGCTGGCGGGTGTGGAAGGTCGGCGGCCGGCAGTTCGTCTGGGAGCGGCCCTTCACGCAGGCAGACCTGCGGCGGTTCGGGGACGCCCCGGTGCCTGCGGGACCGATCCTCGCCGCAGTGGTCGAGGACCTGGGCGAGAAGGAGGCGGTGCTCGCGGCGCACGCCGATACCCACTTCACCATCGAGCACCTCGACGGCTATGCGGTGGTGCTGGTGCGCCTCGACGCGGTCGGCGACGGCACGCTCGCCGAGACCGTGGAGGACGCCTGGCTGGCCAGGGCGCCGCGGGGCGCGGCGGCGAACCACCGGGCCTCGTGACGGCTTCAGTGGTGCGGTGCCCCATTGCACCGCACCGCCATCCTTTCTAGTGGTGTGGGCCACACCGGGCAAGGGCTGGGAGGCCCCGTTGCCGAATCGCAATCAGATGACGTACTCGATGAGCTGCGAGGGGTCCTCGAACGTCTGCCCGTTGGTCGGTCGTGGCGCCGGAGGCGTGCGCAGCCGTGCCGGGACGCCCACCGCGACCGCGGACGCGGGCACGTCCCGCGTCACCACGGCGTTGGCGCCGATCTTGGCGTCATGACCGATCCAGAGCGGGCCGAGGACCTTGGCGCCGGACCCGACCATCACCCGGTCGCCGAGCGTCGGGTGCCGCTTGCCGGGGTTCATGGAGCGCCCGCCGAGCGTCACGCCGTGAAAGAGCAGGCAGTCGTCGCCGACCTCCGCGGTCGCGCCGATGACGACGCCCATCCCGTGATCGATGAAGAGTCGGCGGCCGATGCGTGCGCCGGGGTGGATCTCGATGCCCGTGAGGAGCCGCGAGACGAGCGACAGGACGCGGGCGAGCAGACGCAGGGCCGGCTGCTGCCACAGGGCGTGCGCTATGCGGTAGTGCCACACGGCGTGGACGCCCGGGTAGGTCAGGACGACCGCGGCGAGCGAGGTCGCGGCCGGGTCCTGGGCGCGCGCGACCTCTGCGTCCTCCCGCAGGAGGCGCAGGAGCGCGCGCGCCGAGGAGCCTGCCATCAGTCGAGCAGGTCGGAGAACAGGATGGTGGACAGGTAGCGCTCACCGAAGCTCGGGATGATGACGACGATCGTCTTGCCGGCGTTCTCCGGACGAGCGGCCACCTGCGCCGCCGCCGCGAGGGCAGCACCCGAGGAGATGCCCACGAGCAGGCCCTCCTCCTTCGCCGCGCGCTTCGCCCACTCGACGGCGGTCTCGGCGTTGATGTCGATGACCTCGTCGTAGACGTCGGTGTCGAGGATCTCCGGGACGAAGTTGGCGCCGATGCCCTGGATCTTGTGCGGTCCCGGCGCGCCGCCGTTGAGGATCGGGGACTCCTCGGGCTCGACGGCGACGATCTGCACCTCGGGCTTGCGCTCCTTGAGCACCTGGCCCACACCCGTGATGGTCCCGCCCGTGCCGATGCCCGCGACGACGATGTCGACGCCGCCGTCGGTGTCGGCCCAGATCTCCTCGGCCGTGGTCTCGCGGTGGATCTTCGGGTTGGCCTCGTTGGCGAACTGGCGGGCCAGGACGGCGCCCTCCCGCTCGGCGGCGATCTTCTCGGCGGCGGCGACCGCGCCCTTCATGCCTTCGGAGCCGGGGGTGAGCACCAGCTCGGCGCCGTAGGCACGCAGCAGGGCGCGGCGCTCCTTCGACATGGTCTCGGGCATCGCGAGCACGACGTTGTAGCCGCGGGCCGCGCCGACGAAGGCCAGGGCGATCCCGGTGTTGCCCGACGTGCCCTCGACGATGGTGCCTCCGGGCTTGAGGTCGCCGGACGCCTCGGCGGCGTCGATGATCGAGACACCGATGCGGTCCTTGACCGAGCTCGCGGGGTTGTAGAACTCGAGCTTGGCGACGACCGTGGCCGCGGAGCCCTCGGTGAGGCGATTGATGCGGACCAGCGGGGTCCGGCCGATGAGCTTCGTCGCGTCGTCGTAGATGACCATGAGCGGTTGTTCCTCCGTGGGTAGCGGTGAGGCTGGCTGGTGAGAGCAGGGGTGCGGCACCGGTCGTGGCGGTGCCCCTGGTGCGGGCAACCGTGGGAAGCGGTGCACTGCGAGCGTCGCACGGTCGCCGCGGCCCGTCAGGTCGGGGTCAGGCGTGGCGTGGACGCTCTACCGACAGCGGCAGGCCGTCATGGGGGCGGCGCAGGCCGGCGAGCACGTCGACGTGCGCGGACGGGAGGCTGCCGCGAGAGCCGTGCGGGGGAGCGCGGTGGGCATCGTGCGTTCCTCCCTCGTGAGCGGCGTGCGCCGCGTGCATCGGCTCTCGTGCAGGGCTAACGTGCCCTGCGGCGCCGAGCCTATCCATGGCCCGACAGATCGACAAGGCCAGTCTCACTGATCGAGAACATCGATGAGTCGACGGCCTCGATGGACGCGCACGCCGGCCCCGGCCGTCTTCGGGCCGGGGCCGGCGGGGAAGCGGAGGGTCAGGCCGCCGAGCACTCCGCGGACAGCGCGGCGGGGTCACCGTCGCCGAGGAAGCCGAACGAGGTCGACGCGCCGGCCGCGAGGCTGCCGTTCCACCCGACGTTCGAGACGGTGCCGCCGGACACCGACCCGTTCCACGCCTGGGTGATCGTCGCGCCGTCGACGACGACGTCCCAGCCGGCGATCGCCGCGTCACCGGCGGTCACCGTCACGTCGGCCTGGTAGCCGCCGGACCAGGCGTTGGTGACGGTCACCTCGGCCGTGCAGTCGCCGCCGGACCCGTCACCGGGGTCCTCACCGTCGCCGGGGTCCTCACCGTCCCCCGGGTCTTCGCCGTCGCCGGGGTCCTCCCCGTCGCCGGGGTCCTCACCGTCCCCCGGGTCTTCGCCGTCGCCGGGGTCCTCCCCGTCGGCAGGGCCGTCGCCGACGATGTCGCCGCCACCGATGTTGATGTCGGAGCACAGGTAGTACGGCTGGTCGGCGTGGCTCGCCTGCCACACGGTGTAGAGCACCGCGCGACCGTCGTAGCCGGTCAGATCCACCTCGGCCTGGTACGGCGACGTGGTCGGATAGGAGTCCGTCACCTGGAGCAGGTCGAGGTCGTCCCAGCCGAGCCGCTCGGTGGTGGGGTCGAAGCTGGGCTTGGAGACGTAGATCCGCAGGTAGTCGGCGCCGTGGTTGGCGCCGTCGGTCAGGGTGAGCGTGAACTGGTGGTCGACCCCGGTGGCGTACCACCCGCCGGGCGTGTCCAGGTAGTCGTACCGGCCGCCCTCGGTCTGCCCGCCGGAGCAGAGCTGGCCGTCGGGGATGAGCTCCTCGTGACGGTGGTTGATGCCCTCGTGGTAGAGGCCGTTCCAGTTCCACATGGCGGCTGGCTCCGCCTGCCAGGCGCCCCAGCACATGGGGTCGATCTCGGCCATCTCCGGGTTGAGGTGGTCGTCACCCCAGCGCTCGAGACAGCCGTAGTTACGGGTGGGCGGGTCGGTGACCGACCCGTGGGCGGCGGCCGAGCTCGCGCCGACCGTGGCGACGGCCACGAACGCGAACGGCGCGACGAGGGCGGCCGTGGCAGCCATCGCCGCCCTGCGCCATCGGGTTGTGCGGGACATCGGTGTCCTCCTGGTGCTCGTACGGCGGCCGCTGCGCAGCGGCCCGGACAGATGCCATGAGGACACGGGAGGACACCGGGGGCCACGGTTCGAACCGTTTAGGTGGCGCGGGGAGGTCTCAGCAGGCGCTCGTCCCCGGAGACGGCGAAGCCCAGGTCGGCGCGACGCGGACCTGGGCTTCGACAGGAAGAGCGGGCGACGGGAATCGAACCCGCGTCATCAGTTTGGAAGACTGAGGCTTTACCATTAAGCTACGCCCGCACGTGCCCGACGGTGGCGCACCGGTGGGTGCTGCATGCGTCGGAACGCGGGCGCCAGCCTAGCAAAGGTCGTGGCGTGCTCCGGGGCACTACACTTGCGCCGGGCCTGCCGTCCTCGGGCGGACAGGTACCACGGGGTGTGGCGCAGCTTGGTAGCGCATCTGCTTTGGGAGCAGAGGGTCGCAGGTTCAAATCCTGTCACCCCGACCGAAGGGCGGCCGGCCCGCCCGGCGCGGACCTTCTCTTGTGGTGGCGCGGACCGGCGAGGATGCTGGCCGTGTGCGGCCCATCGAGCTCGAGCGCCTGGTCCAGGCGCCGATCGACGATGTCTTCGCGCGTCTCGTTGACATCGACGGGCACAACGACTGGCTGGCCGGCACGCGGACCATGCTGAAGCACACCCGGCAGACCTCCCCCGGGCCACCCCGTGTCGGCACGACCTTCGTCGACGTGACCCGCACGGGCACGATGCCCGGTGAGATCGTCGAGCTCGAGGCGCCGACCCTGGTCGTCTTCCACTGGTGGGAGAGGTCCGCGGCGGGCAGGACCACGATCGAGGGGTGGCCGAGCTACCACCTGCGCCCGTCCGGCGATGACGCGACGATGGTCCGGCATCGTGGCCGGTTGGTGCCGCACGGCATCTGGCGGCTGGGCGCCCCGCTCCTGCGCCGGATCGCCGTGAAGGAGCGCACCGTCACGGTCGACGCGCTGCAGGCGTCCTTCGCGGGGCCGACACCCGGCTAGGTCGCACCTGCACGGTCCCGGTCGCGGTCCCGCACTGGCGTTCGGCATCGGGAGGGCGGTGCTGGCAGCGCTCCCCGCGGCCTGGGACCAGGTGGGGACCGGCGTGCTGCCGGCCACGCTGCTGCTCGTGGCGGCGGAGGCGGGCCGCAGTGCGCCAGCTGCGAGCAGGGCCGGAACCGGCTGACCGCTCGCCGCGCGGGACGTCCCCCGCGGTGCCATCGTGTGGCCATGGCCACAGAGTCCAAGCCCCCGGCAGCCAGCATCGTCAACCAGCAGCAGGCCGTCCGCGACAGCCTGCCGTTCTCCGACACGCAGGACTTCGAGGACGCCACCCGCGGGCTGATCGGCCGTCGGCAGCCCAACGCCGTCACGGCGGACGACGGAACGGTTCTCTGGGACAACGACGCCTACGCGTTCCTCGAGGACGAGGCCCCTGGCACGGTCAATCCGAGCCTGTGGCGCCAGTCGAGGCTCGTCGCGACCGACGGCCTCTTCGAGGTCGTGCCCGGGATCTACCAGGTGCGCGGGCTCGACCTGTCGACCGTCTCGTTCGTCGAGGGCGACGAGGGTGTGATCGTCATCGACCCCCTGATCTCCCAGGAGACGGCCGCCGCAGCCATCGCGCTCTACCGCGAGCACCGCGGCGACCGCCGGGTCACGGCGGTCATCTACTCGCACTCGCACGTGGACCACTTCGGGGGAGTCCGGGGCGTGGTCGACCAGGCGGACGTCGACGCCGGACGCACGCAGGTCATCGCCCCGGCCGGGTTCGTCGAGCACGCCGTGGCGGAGAACGTGTACGCCGGGACGGCGATGAGCCGGCGGGCGGGGTACATGTACGGCGCTGCGCTGGCCCGCGGTCCGCAGGGCCAGGTCGGTGCAGGGCTGGGGCAGACGACGTCGACCGGGACGGTGACGCTCATCCCCCCGACCCTGGAGATCACCACCACGGGCGAGGAGCACGTCGTCGACGGCGTGCGCATCGTCTTCCAGATGGCGCCCGACAGCGAGGCGCCCTCGGAGATGCTGTTCTACTTCCCCGCGCACCGGGCGCTGTGCGCCGCGGAGGACGCGACCCACACGCTGCACAACCTGCTCACCCTGCGCGGCGCCGTCGTCCGCGACCCGAACTCATGGGCCAGGTACCTCACGGAGACCGTCGACCTGTTCGGCGCCGACCTCGAGGTGGTCTTCGCCTCCCACCACTGGCCCACCTGGGGCCGGGAGCGGGCCGTGGGGTATCTGGAGAACCAGCGAGACCTGTACGCCTACCTGCACGACCAGACGCTGCGGATGATCAACAAGGGCATGACCGGCCCGGAGATCGCGGAGGAGATCCAGCTCCCGCCGGTGCTCGAGAACGCGTGGAACGCCCGCGGCTACTACGGGTCGGTCAGCCACAACGTCAAGGCGATCTACCAGCGGTACATGGGGTGGTTCGACGGCAACCCGGCGCACCTGTGGGAGCACCCGCCCGTCGAGAGGGCCAAGCGCCACGTCGACCTCGGTGGCGGCGCGGACGCCGTCGTCGAGAAGGCGCGGGCGGCGTTCGACGCCGGGGACCTGCGCTGGGTGGCCGAGCTGCTCAACCACGTGGTGTTCGCCGACCCTGACCACGCCGCGGCGCGAGAACTGCTCGCCGACACCTACGAGCAGCTCGGCTACGGCTCCGAGAACGGCACCTGGCGCAATTTCTACCTCTCGGGCGCCACCGAGCTGCGGGACGGGCAGTTCGGCACCCCGACGGAGTCGAGCGCCCCCGACGTCGTCGCCAACCTGTCCCCGGAGATGCTGTTCGACGCGCTCGCGGTCCAGGTGAACGGCCCGCTGGCGTGGGACGAGCGGCTGACCGTCGATGTCGTTATCGCGGACACCGACGAGCGCTACCGCCTGCGGCTGGCCCACGGCGTGCTGACCTACAGCGCGGCGCCCCAGCGCGGCGAGGCGGACGCGACCCTGACGGCGTCGAAGCAGGCGCTGCCGGTGCTCGCGATGGGTGGCCTGCCGCCGGAGAAGCTCGCCGCCGTCGGCATCGAGCTCTCCGGCGACCCTGCCGTCCTCGGCCGCCTCCTGGCCGTGCTCGAACCGGGCGACAAGGACTTCGCGATCGTCACGCCCTGATCCTCTCGGGACCTGCCTGCGCGACCTCGGCGGACGTCAGAACGCGAGGACCAGCGCCACGCCGCCGAGGCCGAGCAGGCAGGTCCCGGCACAGATGATCGCGATGCGCCGGCCGTGCCGCAGCCGGGGCGTCTCCTGCCGCAGGCGGGCGTCGGTGTGGCGCGCGTGCTGCTGGGCGAACCACCACAGCGGGGGAGTGGCCACCAGCAGGACGCCGACGGCGAGGGCGAGCGACCGCGAGCCCTGCACGGTCGGGAAGACCTGCACGGTCACCAGGGCGGCCGCCATGAACGACAGCAGGGTGCGCCGCCAGGCGAGTGCGGTCCGCTCGGCGGCCAGTCCGCGCTCGGCCGACCGGTCGGGCACCTCGGCCGGGTCGGTCATCGCAGCAGCAGGGCGAGCAGTGCCAGGACCCCGACCACGGTCACCGTCACCACGAGCACGAACCCGGTGATCGCGCCGGGCAGGGGTGCGTCCTCACGCATGGCCCGTTCGGTCCGCGCCCACTCGACGGCGGCGACCACGGGGACCGTCGATCCGGCGACGAGCAGCACGATCGCGGCAGCCAGGCGCAGGGTCGGTTCCATCGGCAGGTCGAGGGCCTCCAGCGCCGTGCCCCCGGCGAGCAGCCCGAGCGACGTGCGCACCCAGGCGAGGATCGTGCGCTCGTTGGCCAGGGAGAACCGCGCGTCGGGCTCGGTGCCCCGGGAGTACACCCACCGGGGGAAGCGTTCGGCGGCCATGGGTCGACCCGTCTCCTCTCACGCGATGCGTCGCCGCCATCCTGGCACCTGGCGAGCCGGACGGCGCGGCGGTGCGGTGCGACGGCGGTGTCCACCGAGCACCGGCGGCCCGCGCACCGTAGTTTGGGCGCGACGAGCGGAGGGGGCGCACATGAGCACCGACACCACGGCCCGACTGGCGAGCGGGCGCGACGAGTCCTCCGCGAGCACGGTCACCGTCGCCGTGGCGTCCGCCGCCAACGCGCTGGTCGCCCTCGCCAAGTCCGCCGCCGCCGTGCTCACCGGGTCGGCGTCGATGCTCGCGGAGGCGGTGCACTCCTGGGCCGACACCGGCAACGAGGTGTTCCTGCTCGTCGCGGACAAGCGGTCGCGTCGGCCCGCCGACCGTGACCACCCCGTCGGGTTCGGTCGCGAGGCGTACGTGTGGTCCATGTTCGCCGCGATCGGGCTCTTCGCCGTCGGGGCGGGCGTGTCGATCACGCACGGGGTCCAGGAGCTGCTGGACCCGCAGCCGGCGGAGGACTTCGGCATCGCCTACGGCGTGCTGGCACTGGCCTTCGTGCTCGAGGGTGTGTCGTTCGTACGGGCGTGGCGGCAGGCCCGCGCCGAGGCGCGGGAGGTGCGACGCGACGTCGTGCGGCACGTCGTGGTCACGTCCGACCCCACGTTGCGCGCTGTGGTGGCCGAGGACGCCGCGGCACTGGTCGGCCTGGAGGTCGCGTTCGCCGGGATCCTCGCTCATCAGCTCACGGGGTCCGCCGTGCCGGACGCGGTCGGGTCCATCGCTATCGGCGTGCTGCTCGCGATCGTGTCCGTCGTCCTGGTCGACCGCAACCGGCGGTTCCTGGTCGGCGAGGTGGCCCAGCCTGCCACGCGCGACGCCGTGCTGCGCCACCTGTAGTCGCTGCCGCAGGTGGAGCGCGTCACCTATCTGCGCCTGGAGTTCGTCGGCCCGCGGTCCCTCTACCTCACCGCCAGCGTCGACCTGCTCGGCGACGAGCAGGAGGTGGCGGTGGCCCGGCGGCTCGACGAGCTCGAACGGCCAGCGGTGCGGGTGGGCCCGATCAGTGGTGCCGTCTTCACGGTGTCGACCCCGGAGGAACCATCACTGGCCCCCGGCGCGGGTCCTCGCCCCGACGGCGCACCTCTGGCATGATCCTCGCCGTCTGACTTCGACCATTTTCGGCCGACTTTCACCTGGAGAACCATGACCACGCCGGACCCGAACGTCCCGCAGAACCCGTCCACCGGCCCTGACGGGTCCTACCCCGCCGGTGCGCAGGATTCCTACCCCGCGGGTCCGCCCGCGCCCGCCTACGGTCAGCCCCCGGCCGAGAACCCGGGCAAGACGATGGGCATCGTCGGCCTGGTCCTCGGGTTCCTGGGGCCGCTCTCGCTCGTCGGGCTCATCCTGTCCATCGTCGGCCTGCGCAAGTCGAAGAAGGCCGGCCAGTCGAACGGCATCGCGGTGGCGGGCATCATCGTGAGCAGCCTCGTGCTCGTCGGCGTCATCATCGCATCGATCGCGATCGGCCTCGGTGTGGCGCACGTCCTCGAGGTGTGCAACGACCTCGGGCCGGGTACGCACATCGAGAACGGCGTCACCTACACCTGCGGCTGACCCGCTGCCCGCGACGGCCCGCCTCGGCACGATGCCGGTGGCGGGCCGTCGTGCGCCCCGGGTCACGACGAGGGCCGGTGCGCCGCTCACGGACCTGGCCTGAGAACCGCCCTCACCGAGCGCACGCAGTGTTGCTGGGGTAGCAAGATGGTGGCATGGCGCACCACGACCACGACGGCCGGACCGGTACCGACCTCGCCGCGACCCTCGGTACCGTCGGCCCGCGGCTGCGGACCCTGCGCACCGAGCGCGGCGTGACCCTCGCGACGCTGGCCGCGCAGACCGGCATCTCCGTCAGCACCCTGTCGCGCCTCGAGTCGGGTCTGCGCAAGCCCTCCCTCGAGCTGCTGCTGCCGCTGGCGCGGGCGCACGGGGTCGCCCTCGACGACCTGGTGGACGCACCGGCCACGGGTGACCCGCGCGTGCATCCGGAGCCGGTGACGGCCGACGGGGTCACCTCTCTCGCGCTGACCCCCGGTGCCGCCGAGATCGGCGCCTACAAGCTGATCATCGAGGCCGGCGCCCGGTCCGGCGATCCCGACCTGCGTACCCACGAGGGCTACGAGTGGTGCTACGTGCTGAGCGGCCGGCTCCGCCTGGTCCTGGGGCACCACGACCTCGTCATGGGCCCGGGCGAGGCCGCGGAGTTCGACACCCGGGTGCCGCACTGGTTCGGGCCCGCCGACGACGGTGCGGTCGAGCTGCTCAGCCTCTTCGGCAAGCAGGGGCAGCGTGCGCACACGCGAGTCCGGCCCCGCGCGAAGGGCTGACGGCACCTCGCACGCGGCAGTGGCGGACGCCACCGCCGCACGCCGTCCGGCCGTGCCGGCCGCAAGGCCATGTGGCGTATGATCGATGGGTTGCCCGTACGCCTGCCGTAAGGGCTCCGGTTCACACAGAGCACGTCCACAGCACAGCATCCAGCGCCGCAGCACACAGCCCGGCACCTACCGGCGAGACGCGCGCGCACGCACCCGACACGTTGGAGACCATCGAAGTGAAGAGCGCCGTCGAGACCCTGGACCCCACCAAGGTCAAGCTGACCGTCGAGGTGGAGTACGACGAGCTCAAGCCGAGCATCGACCACGCCTACAAGCACATCGCGGAGCAGGTGAACATCCCGGGCTTCCGCAAGGGCAAGGTCCCCCCGCGCATCATCGATCAGCGGGTCGGCTGGGGTGCCGTCGTCGAGCACGCCGTCAACGAGGGCCTGTCGGGCTTCTACCGGGACGCCGTCAACGAGAGCGAGCTGCGCCCGCTGGGCCAGCCCGAGGTCGAGGTCACCGAGATCCCGGAGAAGGCCGGCGAGGGCCAGCTCGCCTTCGTCGCCGAGGTCGAGGTCCGCCCCGAGCTCACGCTGCCCGAGCTGTCCGGCCTCGAGCTGACCGTCGAGTCGACCGAGGTCGCCGACGCCGACGTGGACGAGCGCCTCGACTCCCTGCGCGAGCGCTTCGGCACCCTCGTGGGCGTCGACCGCCCCGCCGTCGAGGGCGACTACGTCGTCATCGACCTCAAGGCCGTCATCGGCGACGAGGAGATCGACTCGGTCTCCGGCGTCTCCTACCAGATCGGCGCCGGCAACATGCTCGAGGGCCTGGACGAGGCACTCACCGGCCTGTCCGCCGACGAGACCACGACGTTCGCCTCGAACCTCGCCGGCGGCGAGCACGCCGGTGACGAGGCGACCGTCACGGTCACCGCCACCTCCGTCAAGGAGCGCGAGCTGCCCGAGGCGGACGACGACTTCGCGCAGATGGCGTCGGAGTTCGACACCCTCGACGAGCTGAAGGCGGACCTGCGCGAGCAGGTCGCGTCCTCCAAGACCTCGAACCAGGCCGTCGCCGCCCGCGACGCCCTGCTCGAGAAGCTCCTCAAGGCCGTCGAGATCCCCGTGCCGCAGGGCGTCGTCGAGGCCGAGGTGCACCGCCACCTCGAGCAGGAGGGCCGCCTGGAGGACGAGGAGCACCGCGCCGAGGTCACGGTCGACGCCACCAAGGCGATCAAGAACCAGATCCTGCTCGACACCCTCGCCGAGGAGCTCAAGGTCCAGGTGGGCCAGGGTGAGCTCATCGAGTACCTGGTGCAGGCCTCCCAGCAGTACGGCATGGAGCCGCAGCAGTTCATCCAGACCCTCGACCAGGGCGGGCAGATCCCCGCGATGGTCGGCGAGGTCGCGCGCTCCAAGGCCCTCGCCGTCGCGCTGCGCGACATCGAGGTCAAGGACGGCGACGGCAACGTCGTCGACCTGACCGAGTTCATCGGCACGGCCGAGGACGACGCGGCCGAGGCCGCAGCGGCGGAGGACGCCGCCGAGGAGGAGACCGCCACGGAGGAGACCTCCGAGGGCGAGTCGACCGAGGAGCAGGCCAAGGCCTGAGCCTCCCCTCACGACGACGACGGCCCGCACCTTCCGCACGGAAGGTGCGGGCCGTAGTCGTCCCGGGTCGTGCCGGGACTGGTCCCGTTCGTCAGGGTGCGAGGGCGGGCCTCACGACGTCGAGGGCCGTCACACCGGAGTCGAACCGTTCGGCACGGGTCGTCACCCAGGAGCTCGGCGGGCCGCTCTGCGGGAAGAGCGACCGACCTCGGCCCAGGGTCTCCGGGAAGACCGGCAGGCGATACTCGTCGACGAGGTCGGCCTCGGCGAGCTGATGAGCGATGTCGCGGCTGCCGATGAGCATGATGTCTCCGCGTTCGGCCAGCTCGTGCTCCAACGCGACGAAGGGCGTGGGCCCGAGGTGGCGGGAGTGCTGCCATGCGCTGACGTCGGTGTGGCGGGAGACCACGAGCTTGGGCATGTCGTTCATGGCATCGACCAGGTACTCGTGCGTGGCGTCAGGCGTGGGCCAGTAGGAGGCGAGGGCGTCGAACGTCCGTCGGCCCATGACGAATGCGCCGAGCAGCGCGTACTGCCGGGCCAGATCCTGTTCGAGCTGCGGGCTGAACGCGCGCCGGACCCAGTCCATCTCCTGGCCGGGAGGGCCCTCGAACCGGCCGTCGAGGGACATGAACTCGCAGACGATGAGGCGGCCCATCAGCGCGCCTGCTCGCGGGCGCGGGAGGTCTGCGAGCGGGGGATCGAGGTGTCGGTGGCAGCCGTGCTCATGTGGTTCCTCTCGTCAGGCGGGCTGGGCAGCATGAAGCATCGAGCGAAGGTCTCGAACGTGCCCGGCGGCGCGTCGATACGGGCTGTCCCTTCGCGGCTCGCCCGGGCCGGGTCGAGGTTCTGGAAGACCAGGGCGGCGAGCGTCTTCGGATCGGCCTCCACCCGCGCTTCCGTGGCGAGCGGGCGTCCGGTTGCGCCAGTGCCCGTCGGGTCGACGCGTCGGATCGTGAACGACCCCCGGGCGACCCGGGCTTCGAAGACGTCCGTGCCGAGGACGAGGACGAGATCGACGTCCACAGCGGCTGCAGCACCGGGGTCGAAGGTCGTCCTCAGCGACAGTGCGAACGAGGAGGCGCTCAAGGCCTGCTCGGTGAGGTTGGTCGGAGTGTGCGCCGCCCAGTGCCCCAGGGCGAGCAGCACCGGTTCGAGCGCGGCGCCCCACGGGGTGAGCTCATAGACGGTGGCGGCGGCCGGCGGAGGCAGCCGATGCTTGGTCGCCACCCCCGCCTCGATGAGGTCCTTGAGCCGCGCGCCCAAGATGTTCGTGCTCACTCCGGGCATGGCAGCAGCGAGGTCCGAGTAGCGGCGCGGACCGAAGATCAGCTCCCGCACGACCGGAATCGCCCAGCGCTCGCCGACGACGTCGAGCGCCCGCGTGATCCCGCAGGCATCGGCATACGTTCGCATGCGGTGACCCTACCGAGTTTGCTTGTTATTGACAAGTAAAAACGTGCGTATAGCAAGTGACCAGATCCGGGACGCTGTGCGCCCGCAGCGAAACAGGGCGTACCGGGGACTCTTCGGCCCGCCAGGGCGCGTTAGGGTCGAGCGACAGCGAACCGAAGGAGACGGACGTGAACGACCTGCTGCAGGTGGACCAGGCGGCACCCCAGGCCCGGTCCGAAGGACAGGGCCTGGGCCTCAACGACTCCATCTACAACCGGCTCCTCAGGGAGCGCATCATCTGGCTGGGTTCGGAGGTGCGCGACGACAACGCCAACGCGATCTGCGCCCAGCTGATGCTCCTGGCGGCCGAGGACCCCGACAAGGACATCTACCTCTACATCAACTCCCCGGGTGGCTCCATCACGGCGGGCATGGCGATCTACGACACCATGCAGTTCATCCAGCCGGACGTCGCCACGGTGGCCATGGGCATGGCCGCGTCGATGGGGCAGTTCCTGCTGTCCTCCGGTGCGAAGGGCAAGCGCTACATCACGCCCCACGCCCGCGTGCTGATGCACCAGCCCTCGGGCGGCGTCGGCGGCACCGCGACGGACGTGCGCATCGGCGCCCAGCTCATCATGCACATGAAGAAGGTGCTCGCCGAGCTCACGGCGGAGCAGACGGGGCAGCCGCTCGAGAAGATCCTCAAGGACAACGACCGCGACAGCTGGTTCACGGCGGCCGAGGCGCTCGAGTACGGCTTCGTCGACCGCGTGGTCGACACGGCGTCGTCGGTCGCCGGTGGCGGTGGCACCAACGCCGGCTGACACCACCCATCGACCTCCGGTCGCCAGACCATTCTTGTTCCGAGGAGAACCATGAGCCACTCGCCCGAGTACCAGTTCGCCATGACGGCCGAGCGCCTCGCCGGTGGTGCCGCACGCCCGGGTGGCGTCGCGATGCCGTACGGATCGAGCACCGCCGCGCCGTCCGCACGCTATGTGCTGCCCCAGTTCGAGGAGCGCACGCCGTACGGCTTCAAGCGCCAGGACCCGTACACCAAGCTGTTCGAGGACCGCATCATCTTCCTGGGCGTCCAGGTCGACGACGCCTCCGCCGACGACGTGATGGCGCAGCTGCTGGTCCTGGAGTCCCAGGACCCTGACCGCGACATCATGATCTACATCAACTCGCCGGGCGGGTCGTTCACGGCCATGACGGCGCTGTACGACACGATGCAGTTCATCAAGCCGCAGATCCAGACGGTGTGCCTGGGTCAGGCGGCGTCGGCGGCGGCCGTGTTGCTCGCCGCCGGGCAGCGGGGCAAGCGTCTCGCGCTGCCCAACGCCCGCGTGCTGATCCACCAGCCGGCGATGGAGAACGGTGGCTACGCGCAGGCCTCCGACATCGAGATCCACGCCAACGAGCTCATCCGGATGCGGGAGTGGCTGGAGACGACGCTCGCGCAGCACACCGGCAAGGACGTCACGGAGATCCGCGACGACATCGAGCGGGACAAGATCCTCACGGCCGCGCAGGCCAAGGACTACGGTCTGGTCGACCAGGTGCTCGAGTCCCGCAAGGTCCCGCAGCTCGAGAGCTGAGCGGCCGCAGCGGCCCCTCGGCGGGCCGCGACCCGGGGCGCCGACGATCGTCGGTCGCCCCGGGTCGCGCCACACCGGGCATATCGTGCTGACAACGGGGCCCGGGTGGTGTGGAATGGGCGAAGGACCTGCACGAGACGGCCCTGCACGAGACAAGGAGGCCCGAGGTGGCTCGAATCGGTGACGGCGCAGACCTGCTCAAGTGCTCGTTCTGCGGCAAGTCTCAAAAACAGGTCAAGAAGCTCATCGCCGGGCCGGGCGTGTACATCTGCGACGAGTGCATCGACCTGTGCAACGAGATCATCGAGGAGGAGCTCGGCGAGGCCACCGAGGTCGGGATGACCGAGCTGCCCAAGCCGCGGGAGATCTTCGCGTTCCTCGAGCAGTACGTGATCGGGCAGGAGCCGGCGAAGCGGGCGCTCGCCGTCGCGGTGTACAACCACTACAAGCGGGTCCAGGCACCACCGCCGGCCAAGGACGACGACGACTCCGTCGAGATCTCCAAGTCGAACATCCTGCTGGTCGGCCCCACCGGTACGGGCAAGACGTACCTGGCCCAGACGCTCGCCAAGCTGCTCAACGTCCCGTTCGCGATCGCGGACGCCACGGCCCTCACCGAGGCGGGCTACGTGGGCGAGGACGTCGAGAACATCCTGCTCAAGCTCATCCAGGCCGCCGACTACGACGTCAAGAAGGCCGAGACGGGCATCATCTACATCGACGAGGTCGACAAGGTGGCCCGCAAGGCGGAGAACCCGTCGATCACGCGTGACGTCTCCGGCGAAGGCGTGCAGCAAGCCTTGCTGAAGATCATCGAGGGCACCAGCGCCTCGGTGCCTCCGCAGGGCGGGCGCAAGCACCCGCACCAGGAGTTCATCCAGATCGACACGTCGAACGTGCTGTTCATCGTGGCCGGCGCGTTCGCGGGGCTGGACGACCTCATCGCCGCCCGCGCCCGCAAGCGGGGCATCGGGTTCTCCGCGCCGATGGAGTCGAGCGTCAACGAGGACCTGTTCTCCGAGGTCCGGCCCGAGGACCTGCACAAGTACGGGCTGATCCCCGAGTTCATCGGTCGCCTGCCGGTCATCGCCTCGGTCTCCCCGCTCGATCGAGAAGCCCTGGTGCGGATCCTCACGGAACCCCGCAACGCGCTCGTCAAGCAGTACCAGCGCATGTTCGAGATCGACGGGGTCCGCCTCGAGTTCGCGGACGACGCCATCGACGCCATCGCCGAGCAGGCGCTGCTCCGCGGCACCGGCGCCCGCGGGCTGCGGGCGATCATGGAGGAGGTCCTCCAGCAGGTGATGTTCGACGTGCCCAGCCGCGACGACGTCGAGGGCGTCGTCATCACGCGCGACGTCGTCGAGGAGAACGTCAACCCGACGATCGTGCCGCGGTCCTCCGGTCCGGTGCGCAACCGCAAGTCCGCCTGACGCCGCGCCCCGGATCAGCCGTAGATCGCGTCGATCTCGTCGGCGAAGTCCTTGACGACGGCGGACCGGCGGACCTTCATCGACGGGGTGAGGTGACCGCGGGACTCGGTGAGGTCGGAGTCCAGCACCCGGAACGCGCGGATCTGCTCGGCCCGCGAGACCGTCGAGTTCGCGTCGTCGACCGCTGCCTGCAACGCGGCGAGCACCTCCGGCCGGTGCCGCGCCGTGCGGGCGTCGGACCGGGGCAGCCCCCGCGCCGCGAGCCAGCCGCCGAGCAGCTCGGGGTCCAGGGTGAGCAGCGCCGCGACGAACGGCCGGTCGTCGCCCACGACGACCACCTGGGACACCAGGGCGTGGGCACGCACGCGGTCCTCGAGCGGGCCGGGAGCCACGTTCTTCCCGCCGGCCGTCACGATGATCTCCTTGGCGCGGCCGGTCAGCCTCAGGTGGCCGGACGCGTCGAGAGCCCCCAGGTCGCCCGTGCGGAACCAGTCGCCGTCGAACGTCTCGGCCGTGCGCGCGGGGTCGTTCGCGTACCCGCGCATGACGTGCGGTCCCCGGACCTGGACCTCGCCGCCGGCCGCGATCCGGATCTCCGTGCCGGGGAACGGCGGGCCGACCGTCCCGACGGACATCGACCCCGGCAGGTTGACCGCCGTCGGGGCGGTCGTCTCGGTCAGGCCGTAGCCCTCGAGGATGCTCAGGCCCGCGCCCCGGAAGAAGTGCCCGAGCCGTTCGCCCAGCGGCGCGCCCCCGGAGATCGCGTGGCGCACCCGGCCGCCCATGGCGGCGCGCAGGCGGGCGAGGACGAGCCGGTCGGCGAGCGCGTGCCGCAGCCGCAGCGCGAGGCCCGGCCCGCCGTCGTCCAGGGCCCGCGACCAGTCCGTCGCCACCTGCGCGCACCAGGCGAAGAGCCGGCCCCGCAGCCCGCCACCCGCCGACTGCTCGGCGGAGTGGTAGACCTTCTCGAACACGCGGGGCACCGCGAGGAGATAGGTCGGCCGGAACGCGCGCAGGTCCGGCACCAGGTTCTTCACGTCGCCCGAGTGGCCCACGACGGTGGTGCCCGCGATCGCGGCGACCTGGATCAGGCGGGCGAAGACGTGCGCGAGCGGCAGGAACAGCAGGGTCCGCGCGTCCCGGGCGGCGACGACGTCGGGCAGCGCCTGCTGGGCGTTGAGCGCGAGGTGGCAGAACGCCCGGTGCGTCAGCTCGGCGCCCTTGGGCCGGCCGGTCGAGCCGGAGGTGTAGACGATCGTGGCGAGGTCGTCGGGGCCGACGGCATCACGGCGGGCGAGGAGGTCGCGGTTCGAGACGCTGCGACCGGCCGCGCGAAGGGTCGCCAACGCTGTGTCCTGCCGGCCGCAGGCGCCGCCGTCGAGCACCAGGACCCGCTCCAGGTCGCTCAGGTCCGCGTCGACCTGCCCGACGGCGTCGGCGTGGGCGGGCGTCTCCACGACGGCGAGCCGCACCCGGGCGTCCGACAGGATCCAGTGCACCTGCTCGGGCGAGCTGGTCTCGTAAACGGGGACCGGGACGGCGCCGGCCGTCCAGATCGCGAAGTCGAGCAGCGTCCACTCGTACCGGGTGCGGCTCATGATCGCCACCCGGTCGCCGGGGCCCACCCCGAGGGCGACCAGGCCGCGCGCCACGGCGAGGACGTCCGCGTCGAACTCGTGGGCGGAGACGGGAGTCCAGCCGTCCCCGTCACGCCGCTCGAGGAGCGGTCCGTGACCGGTCCGGTCGACCCGGTCGGCGAGGAGGGTGGTGATGCTGGTACCCGCGGGCACCTCCACGAGGCTGGGCGTCGCGGCATGGTTCATCGAGAGTGTCTCCGGCTACGGACGGTGCGGCCCCGGGCGCGGAGCCTGCAGGACACTACACGGTGAAGGTCACATGCCGGTCACGCCCGCGGGCGGGGACCGGCGACCGTAGGATCGAGGCATGGCTCAGCCCTTCGACGAAGCACCCGTCCCCGCGACCGGCCGGGCCCTCCCGCCCGAGATTCTCGCGTTGCGCAGCACCATCGACAACATCGATGCGGCGCTGGTGCACCTGCTGGCCGAGAGGTTCCGGGCGACCGAGCGGGTGGGCGAGCTCAAGGCGACGGACGGTCTCCCGCCGGCCGACCCGCAGCGGGACCGCCAGCAGATCGAGCGGCTCAAGACGATCGCCGCCGGCGCGGGCCTCGACCCGCAGTTCGCCGAGGAGTTCCGCCACTTCATCGTCTCGGAGGTCATCCGCCACCACGAGCGCATCGCTGCCGAGCACGAGGCCGGGCGCCGCGCGGGCAACGCGCCTCCGCTGGACACCTACAGTTGAAGGGGTCCGAGGTAGCAGTCCGGCACGGTGGACCCGCGCTCGTCGCGGGCCTGGCGGAGCGTGCAGGGAAGCGCCCCCGCATCGCGGGTGGCGCATAGCGGGGATCCGTCGCACGCTGGGAGACACAGTCGACCGACGCGAGGGAGACCCTGCATGACGATCGAATGGATCAAGCCCCTGGTCGGCCACCCCGGCCCGTTCGCCACCGTCTATCTGGACGCGACGCGATCGGTCGAGGCCGGCGACCGGGACGTGGCGAACCGCTGGCGGGCGCTGCGCAAGAACCTGTCGAAGCAGGGCGCACCGGACCCCGTCCTTGCCGAGCTCGACGAGGCGGTCGACCGCCCCACCAGGGTCCGGGGACCCCACGGGAGGGTGCTCATCGCGGACGCCGGCGGGGTGCTCGTCGACCGGGTGCTGCGCGAACCGCCCTCGGTCATGGCCGCCGTCTGGCACCGGGTGCCCTCGCTGCTCCAGGCGGCCCGCTCCGCCGACGAGGCGGTGGACGCCCTCTGCGTCGCGGTGGACCGCCAGGGCGCGGACTTCTTCCCGGTCGGCACCGACGGTGCCCGCACCGGTGAGCCCGACACGTTCGAGGGTGGGCACGACGAGCTGTCCAAGACGTCGAGTACGTCGACGAAGCGTGCCACCATCGAGTCGCGGGCGGAGGACTCCTGGCGCCGCAACGCCGAGGCGGTCGCCGGCGAGATCGACCGGAGGGTCGCCTCCCAGCGTCCCGAGGTCGTGCTGCTCACCGGAGACGTCCGGGCCGTCAACCTGGTCCGCGGCGAGCTCGGCCAGCAGGCGACCGAGGTGACCGTCGAGGTCGCCGGGGGAGGCCGTGACGCCGGGGTGCACCAGGAGGCGTTCGCCGAGGCCGTGGCCGACGCCCTCGACTCGTTCCGTGCCCGGCGCAGCGAGCAGGTGCTCGCGGAGCTGCGCGAAGGGCTCGGGCGGGACAGCGGCGCCGTCGCCGGTGTCGAAGACGTCGTCGCCGTGCTGTCACGGGGCCAGGTCAAGCACCTCGTGCTGTCCGAGCAGCTGGCGGACGACGCGGCGCGCGCCCTGCGGTCGTGGACCGACGGCGCCGAGAACGGTCCGGACGCCGGCTCGCTGCTGAACGGCCGACAGCTCTGGATCGGCCCGGACCCGCTCCACATCGGTGTCGCCAGGGCTCAGCTCGAGGGGCTCGGGGTCAACAAGGGCCTGGAGGAGCTGCCCGTGGCCTCGGCCCTGATGCGAGCGGCGGTGGGGCAGGACTCCGGCCTGGTCTTCGCCCCCCAGGGGTCGGTGGAGCTGATGGACGGGGTCGGTGCGACGCTCCGGTGGGAGGACGACGGCACCCCGCACGAGTCGGCCGCCTCGATGAGCGGTGACGGGGGGCGGCTCAGAGCGCTCTGACGAGCGCTCTCTGACGACGAACCGAGGTCCGGGGGAGGGGCGACCGCGCGCGGTCGTCAGACCGGAAGTGGAGGGCGCGCAGCGCCCGTGAACGCGACCGTGCGCGGTCGTGCCTCCCCCGGAGCGGAGCCGGTCGTCATCCGCGAGGCTTCTTGGCCGGCGGCTCGCCGAGCTCGTGCCGCAGGACGACGATCCCGCCCTGCACGTCCGGGTCGCCCTGGCCCGCGGCCGCCTCGACCAGCTCGAGATCGCCGGTGGCGCGGCCGGCGCCGCGGACGTCGTCGATCGCCGCACGCACCCCGGGCAGGAGCCCGGCCGGTACCGCGACCGTCGCGGACAGGATCGGCGTCTTCATGGAGACCTTGGCCGCGGACTTCAGCTTGCGCAGCGAGGCGAGTGCATGCCCGGCCGCGGTGAGGTCCAGCGCGTCCGCGCCGTCGGCCGCCGCCCGCAGCGGCTCCGCCGTCGGCCACTCGGCGCGGTGCACGGACCCGGTGCGCCACCAGGACCAGACCTCCTCGGTGGCGAACGGGATGAACGGTGCCAGCAGGCGCAGCATCACGTCGAGGGCGATCGCCAGCGCGGTCCGTGCCGACACGGTCTCGGCCGACAGGTCGTCCGCGGTGGCGCCCGCGCCGTAGGCGCGGTCCTTGACGAGCTCGAGGTAGTCGTCGCAGAACGCCCAGAAGTACGACTCGGTGATCTCGAGCGCCCGCGTGTGGTCGTAGGCCTCCAGCGCCGCCGTGGCCTGGTCGACGACGTCGGCCAGGCCGGCCAGCATCGCGCGGTCGAGCGGGACCGTCACCGCGTCGGGGTCGAGGACGATCTCGCCCGCACCCGTCTCCGGGTCGACGCCGAAGGTGAGGGCGAACTTCGAGGCGTTGAGGACCTTGATCGCCAGCCGGCGACCGATCTTCATCTGCCCCACCTCGAAGGCCGCGTCGGTGCCCAGGCGCGCCGCGGCGGCCCAGTAGCGCACCGCGTCCGAGCCGTGCTCGACGAGCAGGTCCATCGGGGTGACGACGTTGCCCTTGGACTTGGACATCTTCTTGCGGTCCGGATCGAGGATCCAGCCGCTGATCGCCGCGTTCTTCCAGGGCAGCACGCCGCACTCGAGGTGCGAACGCACCACCGAGGAGAACAGCCAGGTACGGATGATGTCCTGGCCCTGCGGACGCAGGTCCATGGGGTAGACGCGCTCGAAGAGGTCGGCGTCGCGTTCCCAGCCGGAGACGAGGAGCGGCGTCAGCGAGGAGGTCGCCCAGGTGTCCATGACGTCGGCGTCGCCGACGAAGCCGCCGGGCGCACCGCGCTGGGTCTCGTCGTAGCCCGCGGGCGCCTGCGACGTCGGGTCCACCGGGAGGTCGGCCTCGGCCGGCACGATCGGGCGGTCGTGGTCGACGTCGCCGGCCTCGTCCACGCGATACCAGACGGGTACGGCCACGCCGAAGAAGCGCTGCCGGGAGACCAGCCAGTCGCCGTTCAGCCCGCCGACCCAGTTCTCGTAGCGCACGCGCATGAAGTCGGGGTGGAAGTCGAGCTCCTTGCCGCGGGCGAGCAGCTCGGCCTTCAGGTCGCGCTCGTCCCAGTCCCGGCCGCCGTTGCGGATGTACCACTGGCGCGAGGTCACGATCTCGAGGGGCTTGTCGCCCTTCTCGTAGAAGTTCGTCATGCGCTGGGTGGCCTTCGGCTCGCCGTCCAGGTCGCCGGACTCGACGAGCGCTTCGACGAGGGCCTTGCGGGCGCTGAAGGTGGTCTTGCCGGCGAGGCCCTCGGCGTAGAGCGCGGCACCGGGGCCCGCGGCGATCCACTCCGGCGTCTCGCGGTGCAGCCGCCCGTCGCGCCCGATGACGGAGCGGGTCGGCAGCTGCAGCTCGCGCCACCACTGCACGTCGGTCAGGTCGCCGAACGTGCAGCACATCGCGATGCCCGCACCCTTGTCCATCGAGGCGGCCGGGTGCGCCAGCACGGGGATCTCGACGCCGAACAGCGGCGACGTCACCGTGGTGCCGAAGAGGTCCTGGTAGCGCTCGTCGTCCGGGTGGGCGATGAGGGCGACGACGGCGGGCAGCAGCTCCGGCCGGGTCGTCTCGATGTAGACGGGCTGGGCCGGTGCGCCCTCGGACCCGGCGCGGTGGAACGCCACGCGGTGGTAGTGGCCCGGGTACTCGCGCGCCTCGAGCTCGGCCTGGGCGACGGCCGTCTGGAACGTCACGTCCCACAGGCCCGGCGCCTCGGCCTGGTAGGCCTCGCCGCGTGCGAGGTTGCGCAGGAACGCCCGCTGCGAGGCCGCGCGTGACGTCGCGTCGATCGTCTGGTAGGTCTGCGACCAGTCGACGCTCAGTCCGAGCCGGCGCCACAGCTCCTCGAACTGACGCTCGTCGTCGGCGGTGAGGCGCTCGCACAGCTCGATGAAGTTGCGGCGGCTGACCGGGACCTGGTCCGCGGGCTTGACGTTCTTGCCGTCGGTGCCCTGGTGCGGAGGCTGGAAGCCCTCGGTGTAGGGGAGGGAGGGGTCGCACCGCACGCCGAAGTAGTTCTGCACGCGACGCTCGGTGGGCAGGCCGTTGTCGTCCCACCCCATGGGGTAGAAGACCTCCTTGCCCCGCATCCGCTGGAAGCGGGCGACCACGTCGGTGTGGGTGTAGCTGAACACGTGACCGACGTGCAGGGAGCCGGAGACGGTGGGCGGCGGGGTGTCGATCGAGTAGACCTGCTCGCGGGTCGCTGCGCGGTCGAAGGCGAAGGTGCCCTCGGCCGACCAGCGCTCGTCGAACTTCTGCTCGAGACCGTCCGTGCTGACCTTCTCGGGTACCTCCCGGACCACCGCGCGCACGACGTCGCCGGCCTGACCGGTACCGGTGGTGGGTGCGGAGGTCTGTGCGAGGGCCGCGTCGGACTGCGCGCGGGCCCCGGTGCTCGGGAAGTCGCTCATGGTCAGCCATTGTCCCAGATCGCGCTCCGTCCTCGTCACGGATTCCGCTGCACGAAATTCTCTGACTATGATCAGAGGTATGGCTTCTCGTCCTTCCGTGCCGACCGGCCCCGACGTGCCCGACGTGGTGCAGCACGTCGACGTGGTCCGTCGCTTCAACCGCAGCTACACCCAGCGCATCGGTGTGCTCGAGGAGTCGTTCCTGGGCCTCGGCATGCCGCTCGGTACGGCTCGGCTGCTCTACGAGATCGGCGTCGAGGCGGGTACCACCCGCGACCTCCGCGCCCGCCTCCAGCTCGACTCGGGCTACCTGAGCCGGCTGCTGCGGCGCCTGGAGTCCGACGCCCTGGTGTCCGTGGAGCCCGACCTGGACGACCGCCGTCGGCGACGCGTGGACCTCACCCCGGCCGGACGGCGGGCATGGGACGAGCTCGAGCGACGCTTGGGCGAGCGCGCGACACACCTGATCGCACCGCTGACCGATCGCCAGCGCGCCCGGCTGGCGGCCGCGCTGGCCGAGGCCGACCTGCTGGTCCGTGCGGCGACGGTCCGGATCGAGCAGGTGGATCCGACGGATCCGGCTGCGCTCGCCGCCGTCCAGGCCTACGTCGACGAGCTCGACGAGCGGTTCCCCGGCGGGTTCGCGGTGGGGGACCTCGCCGCGGGCACGGAGGGCCTGCGGCCACCGGACGGTGCCTTCGTCGTCGCCACCAGCGACGGTGTCCCGGTCGCCTGCGGGGGAGTGCAACCGCTCGGCGGGGGCGCCGGCGAGATCAAGCGCATGTGGGTGCACCCGGCGTGGCGCGGCGCCGGCCTCGGCTCGCGGTTGCTACGACACCTGGAGAGCGTCGCGGGGGACCTGGGCCACACCACCGTGCGTCTCGACACGAACGGGACGCTGGCCGAGGCGGTCGCGATGTACGAGCGCGCGGGGTACCGCACGGTGGAGCGGTACAACGACAACCCCCACGCGACGCACTTCTTCGCCAAGGACCTCCACGACCGGCCGCGACGTGGTGAAGGATACGCTCGGACGCATGGCTTCTGATCTCACCGTCGGCTACGCCGCGATGCTCGAGCAGTTCCACCCCACCGAGGTCGTCGACCTCTCGGCCTACGCGGAGGAGCACGGCTTCTCCGGCGTCATGGCCGCCGACCACTTCCAGCCCTGGGTGCCGCAGCAGGGCCACGCCGCGTTCGTCTGGAACGTGCTCAGCGCCCTCGGCGAGCGCACGCGCGGCGATCTCGGCCCCGGGGTCACCGCTCCCACCTTCCGCTGGCACCCGGCCATGGTCGCGCAGGCCTCGGCGACGCTCGCCGCGATGTACCCCGGCCGGCACTGGCTGGGCCTCGGTTCGGGCGAGGCGCTCAACGAGCACGTGACCGCGGGCTACTGGCCCGAGGCACCCGAGCGCATCAACCGGATGTTCGAGGCCATCGACATCATCAAGAAGCTCTTCACCTCCGGGCTGGAGGGCAAGGACGTCAAGCACTCGGGCCAGTTCTACAAGATGGAGTCGACCCGGCTGTGGACCATGCCGGAGGTCGCCCCGGAGATCCTGGTCGCCACCGCCGGGCCGGTCACCGCCAAGCGGGCCGGCAAGCACGCCGACGGGCTCATCACGGTCGGCGCCCCGCTGGAGAAGATCGAGATGCTGTTCGGCCGGTTCGACGCCGGGGCACGCGAGGCCGGTCGCGACCCCGAGCCGATGCCCAAGGTGCTGCAGGTGCACATGTCCTGGGCCGAGACGGACGAGGAGGCCATGGCGAACGCCATGACCGAGTGGCCCAACGGCGGCATGAAGTTCCCCAAGGCGGACATCCGCTCACCGCACGACTTCGCCCAGATGGCCAAGCTGGTCCGTCCGGAGGACTTCGAGGGCCGCATGGTGGTCTCCGCCGACCCGGACAAGCACCGCGAGGCCATCCAGAAGTACGTCGACCTCGGCTTCGACCGCATCTACCTGCACAACGTGGGCCGCAACCAGGGCGAGTGGATCGAGACCTTCGGCCGCGAGGTGCTGCCGAAGCTCGTCCGGTGAACCGGCCGCCCTCCCCGGGTGTGCCCGGCACCGTTCCGCTCGACGGCGCCCGGCTGACGCTCTGGGCGCCGGCCGGCCTCGGGGAGGTGCGCCCCGGCGACGATCTCGCGGTGCTGGTCGGCGACCTGCTGGCGAGCGACGCGGAACGCTCCGGCGACGCCCTGGCCGAGGGCGACGTCGTCGTCGTCACGTCCAAGATCGTCTCGAAGGCCGAGGGCCGGGTGGTCCGTGCCGACGACCGGGAGCAGGCGATCACCGACGAGACCGTGCGGGTGGTGGCGGTGCGCGAGCGGCCCGGAGGGCTGCCGCCGCTGCGGATCGTGGAGAACCGGCTCGGCCTGGTGATGGCCGCGGCGGGGGTCGACGCGTCGAACACGCCGGAGGGCACGGTGCTGCTGCTGCCCACCGACCCGGACGCCTCCGCCCGGTCGCTGCGTGAGGCGCTGCGTGAACGGTTCGGGGTCGACCGCCTCGGCGTGGTCGTGACCGACACCGCCGGGCGCCCGTGGCGGGACGGGCTGACCGACATCGCGATCGGTGCGGCCGGCGTGTCCGTCGTCGACGACCTGCGGGGCGGGGCCGACACCCACGGCAGGGAGCTGTCGGTCACCGTCGCCGCCGTCGCCGACGAGATCGCCGCGGCCTCCGAGCTGGTCCGTGGCAAGGCGAGCGGACGAGCCGTGGCGGTGGTGCGCGGCGTGGGACGGTACGTGCTGGCGGGGGACGGTCCGGCGGGCGACGGCGCGGGGGCACGCAGCCTCGTGCGCGGTGGACCCGACGACCTCTTCCGGGAGGGGACGGCCGAGGCGTACGCGCGCGGCCTCGCGGACGGCCGCACCGAGGCGGCACCGCAGGAAAACTGATGGCCGGACGGCGGCCCTGTCGCTAGCGTGAGCCGCATGCTGCCTGCGGAGTGGATCGAGCACCGGCGACCCGGCGACCGTGAGGTCATCGGCTGGATCCGCCCCGACGGCGACGACTGGGTGGCCGTCTCGCTGCTGGGTCACGACCTGACCGGGCCGGTCGACTGGCTGGCCGCCGAGGAGGCGCTCGACGCGACCAGCCTGGCGTGGTTCGCCGACCCGTGGATGCTCGAGACCGAGGGCGGGCCGCTGCGCGTCCGGATCGTGGAGGTCACCCCCGACCAGGTCGTGGTGCAGACCGACGACTTCGGCGCGATCGACGCGCCGGTCGAGCGGCACGTGCTGCCGTGGCCGGCGCCGTCCCGCCTGCGCGAACGACGCTCCGGCGACCCCGACGGTCGCGTCCTCGCCGGAGTGCCGGACGAGACGTCGCCCGGGTCGCGCTAGGTGTACCCGGTCATGAGGTTGGTGCCAGTTCCGGTTGGCGAGAGGGAGGACCTCCGGGCTTAGTGGAGATGTCTGAAGTCTTCACAACCCGGAGGTCCTCGTGTCCCACGCTAATGCCCGTCTGACCGCTCGCGGCAGGATGTTGATCGTCGAGCGTCGCCGCCGGGGCTGGAAGCAGGCCCACATCGCTGCGGCGATGGGCGTCTCGCGCAAGTGTGTCCGCTACTGGTTGCACCGGTTCGCAGGCGAGGGCGAGGCCGGCCTGGCCGACCGGTCCTCGCGCCCGCACCACTGCCCGACCAGGACCCCACGTCAGGTCGAGGCCAGGGTCGTCGCCATGCGCCGGGCCGAGCGGCGCGGGCGCGACCAGATCGCGGCCGAGCTTGGGGTGCCGGCCCGGACCGTCTCGAGGATCCTGGCCCGTCACGGCATGCCACACCTGGCGCTGCTGGACCCGATGACCGGCGAACTCCTGCGCGCCTCGAAGACGACTGCCGTGCGCTACGAACGAGACCGACCCGGTGAGCTGGTCCACATGGACGTCAAGAAGCTCGGCCGCATCCCCGACGGTGGCGGCTGGCGAGCCCACGGGCGCGGCGCCGGGGACAACCGGGACCGCAAGAACGGGACCGGCTACGACTACGTCCACTCCCTCGTGGACGACCACTCCCGCCTGGCCTACTCCGAGATCCTCACCGACGAGAAGGGCACCACCTGCGCCGCGTTCCTGGACCGTGCGATCGTCTACTTCGCCGCCCACGGCATCACCCGGATCGAACGCCTCATGACCGACAACGCCTGGGCCTACCGCTGGTCCCTGCGCGAGATCTGCGCCGCCCACGGCATCCGGCAGAAGTTCATCAAGCCGCACTGCCCCTGGCAGAACGGCAAGGTCGAACGCCTCAACCGCACCCTGGCCACCGAATGGGCCTACCGGCAGGTCTTCACCTCGAACGACGAACGCACCGCAGCCCTGGCACCCTGGATCGAGTACTACAACACCCGACGCCGCCACCAAGCCCTCGACGGCCTACCCCCGACCAGTCGGCTGGCACCAACCTCATGACCGGGTACAGCTAGGGCGGTTCAGACGGGTTCGAGGCGGGCCCGGAGCAGGCAGAACTCGTTGCCCTCGGGGTCGGCGACGACGTGCCAGGGCTCGTCGCCGCTCTGGCCGACGTCAGCCCGGCGCGCACCGAGGCTCAGGAGGCGTTCGAGCTCGGCGTCCTGGTCACGGTCGGTGGCGTTGACGTCGAGGTGCAGCGGGAGCTTTCCCCGCCTCGGGTCGTCGTTGCGGCTGAGGACGATCGTCGGCTGCGGACCGCCGAACCCGGCCCGCGGCCCGATCTCGATCGACCCGTCCTCCTCGCGGTCGAGCTCGACGAAGTCGAGGACCTCGCACCAGAACCGGGCAAGGTTCTCCGGGTCGTGGCAGTCGAGGACGAGCTCGCTGAGACGGCACGCCATGGTTCTTCTCCTCTCAGTCCGTGGTGACGGCAGGCGCTTCCACCGGGGTGGGCTCGCCGCCGGTGATCCGCACGAGATCGTCGAACGTGGTGGGAACACCGTGCGCGCGTGCCCGGCCGCGGCCCAGATCTCGTCGAAGGCCGCCAGGGCGGTGTCCACGCGGTGCGCGCCGGAGGTCAGGACGAGCAGCGGTTCGCCGTCCAGGGTGAAGACCAGCGAGTTCGCGATCGCGCCGACCTCGACCCCCCCCAGCGCCTGGGCGGCGGCCGAGGCCGTGGTGACCGCGTCGTCGAACCACCGGATGCCGTCGGTGGCGGACGCGGCGTCGGCGGAGACGAGGGCGGTCCGGACCTGGTCGACCGCGGAGTGGGACGCCGGGAGGCTCATGCCGTCGCATCGTAGCGATGGCCGCCGACGGACGCACCGGCCCACGCCGTCCCGCGTGCTGACGTCGCCGGTGTGGGTGACAGGCGCTACGGTCGCGGTGGAGATCCGGGCGCCACCGCCCGGCGAGGGAGGAATCACGGATGACCCAGCACGTCACGAGCGTGACCGGTGATCGCATCGGCTTCGACCGCTACGGCGAGGGCGGCCCCGCCGTCGTGTTCGTCGCCGGCGCGGGTCCGTTCCGGGCGGTCGACCCCGTCACCGACCGGACGGCGAGGCTCTGCGCCGAGCACGGGCTGACGGGGATCGTCCTCGACCGTCTCGGCCGAGGGGACAGCCCCGCTGACGGCGTGCTCGACCTCGACCGTGAGCTGCACGCGTTGTCCGCGGTGATCGACGCGGCCGGGCCGCCCGCCGTGCTGGTCGGGCACTCGTCCGGCGCCGCGCTCGCCCTGTGCGCCGCGGACGCGGAGCTGCCGGTCGCGGGCTTGCTGCTGTGGGAGGCGCCGCTCGCCGCGCCGGCGGACGACGTCGCCGGGTGGATCACCGAGTTCGAGCGCCGCCTCGACGCCGAGGACTACGTCGGCGCCACGGAGCAGTTCATAAAGGACATGCCTCCCGAGTGGCTCGAGGGCATGCGCGCCTCGCCCGACTTCGAGGTCCTGGCGCGAGCCTCGGCCAGCCAGCGCGCGGACGGCCAGGCGTTGGTCCGGGCGACGGACCTCCTCGAGACCGAACGTCTGCGTGAGCTCGCCATCCCGGTGCTGGCGACCTACGGCTCGCAGACCTTCGCGGAGATGCCGGTGGCAGCCGAGCGGATCGCCGGAGCCGTCACGCGCGGGGCGGTGGAAGAGGTCCCCGGCGCCGAGCACTCCTGGGAGCCCGAGGCCATGGCGCAGCGGATCGTGCGCTTCGTCCGCGACGACGCCTGACGACGGCCGACTATCCCGCGGTGTCCCGCTCGGGCTCGGTGTCCCGCGTGCCGGGAGCGGCCGCGGGATCGTCGTCCGAACCCGTCGCGTCGGCAGACGCGGGAGCCCTTCCGCCGTCGGCCGGCACGTCACCGGTCGGCACGCTGTCGGTGACGTCGTCGCCGGAGAGCCAGCGCAGCCAGTTGTTCCGCGGGTCGCCCTCCAGGACGAGCGCTCGCAGCAGCAGCGTCAGCGGGATGGCCAGGATCGCGCCGAGCGGACCGATGACGAACGTCCAGAACACCACCGAGACGAAGCTCAGGGTGAGGGAGAGCGAGACGGCGTCGGAGACGAACTTCGGCTGGACGAAGACCTGCAGCACCACGTTGACCACGCAGTACACGGCGACGACGGCGAGCGCGAGCTGCCAGCCGCCGACGACGAAGCCCATGACCATCGGTGGGATGAGGCCGAGCACGAACCCGATGTTGGGCACGAAGTTGGTGACGAACGCGAGGATCGCCCAGATCGCCGCGCCCGGGACGTCGAGCAGCCAGAGTGCGACGCCGTCGATGATCGCCACGACCGCTCCGAACGTCGCGTTGACGACGTAGTAGCGGCGCACGCCGGTGCTGAACCGCGTGGTGCGGTCGATGGCGTCGGCGCGCGTGGCACCGAAGTGCTGGGCCGCCGTGGAGTAGCGCGCGGCGTCGACGGCCATGAAGACCGCGTACGCCAGGACGAAGAAGAACGCGGTGCCGACGGTGACGACCGTCCCGCTGACGGTGCCGGCCACGGACAGGACGTTGGCCGGCTGCAGCCAGGCGGTCACCGTCTCGGTGATCTGGGTGTCGATACCGGTCGCCGCGAGCTGTTCCTCGATCTCGGCGACCGAGTCGGCCAGCTGGGGGATGTAGCTCTGCACGAGTGCCGCGAACCGGAACCCGGCCCAGACCAGCATCGCCAGGAGCGCGGCGAGGATGAGGTAGGCGACGAGGATCACCGCGGTGCTCGCCGCCCAGCGCGGCCAGCCCCGGGCCTCGAGCGGGAACCGCACCGGATGGCAGATGATGACGATCACGACGGCGAGGAACAGGGGGGCGAGGACCCCGGCGGCGGCGTGGACCGCGGCCAGGACGACCGCTCCCGCGGCCAGGACGAGCAGCGTCCGCAGTGCCGGGGACAGGACAGGGACGGTCGGGCCGGCCGGGGCGCTGGGCGTCGAGGTCACGCTCCGACCCTAGCGGGCGGGCCGGCGGCGGCGAGGCGAGCCGCGCCGTCGGGCCGGTGCCCCTGCGCGGGGATATGCTCCCAGGACGGTGTCGAGAGGGGTGGTGGCCGTGCGCGGTGAGGTGGTGCGGTACGACGCGATCAAGGGCTACGCCTTCGTCGCGGTGGACGGTCTGGACGACGACGTCTTCCTGCACGTCAACGACATCGACTTCGACAAGGCGCTGATGGCCGTCGGCACGGTCGTCGACGTCACCCACGAGATGGGCGACCGCGGGCCCCGGGCGCTCGGCGCAGCACTCGTCAGCTCTCCCGTCGCCGACGCCGTGCAGGCGGCCCTCGGGTCACGGCCCGACGAGGGGCCGGACACTGCCGGCCAGCGCGCCCACGACGGTTTCGCCGACGTGCTGTCGGCTGTCGAGCTGCGTGCCGAGCTGACCGAGCGCCTGCTCGCCGCGGCCGGGGACCTCACCGGACGGCAGGTCCTGGCCGTGCGCGCCGCGGTCGAGCAGATCGCGCGCCACCATGGCTGGCTGGACGCCTGAGCCCGCAGGCCCGCCTCCCGGCTACATCCACTTCTTCCAGCGGAACACCCCGTACAGGCCGATGCTCACGGCGAGCATCAGCACGAGCGCGAACGGGTAGCCGAACGCCCAGTGCAGCTCGGGCATGGCGTCGAAGTTCATGCCGTAGATCGCTCCGACGAGGGTCGGTGCGAAGAGGATGGCCGCCCAGCCGGAGATCTTCTTGACCTCGTCGCCCTGCTTGATCGACACCTCGGTGAGGTGCGTCATCTCCTCGTTCTGGCGCTGGGCCACCAGCGTGGCGTTGACGGTGAGGATGTCGCGCAGCGCGACCCGGAACGTCTCGACGGACTCCGCGACCTCGATGAGGTGGTCGGCGACGTCGCGCAGGTAGGCCTGCATCTCGTCGTCCACCCGGTACTTCTCGGCGCCCTTGGCCAGCGACTGGCAGACGTTCTGCAGCGGTCGCACGGCGCGCTGGAAGTCGACGACCTCGCGGGAGAGCTCGTAGATGCGCCGCGACACCTGCGCGTCGCCGGAGAAGACCTCGCCCTCGATCTGGTCGATGTCGTAGTCCAGCCCGGACACGACCGGCGCGTAGTCGTCGACGATGCGGTCCATGATCGCGTAGAGCACGGCCTCGGGACCGCGGCCCAGCATCTGGGGCGTGGACTCCAGGCGTGCCCGGACGGTGGCGAGGTCGGGGGAGTCGCCGTGCCGCACGGTGACGACGAAGTCCGGCCCGATGAAGACGTGCAGCTCGGAGAACTCCACCTCCTCGACGGAGTCGAGATAGCGCGCCGCGTGCAGCACGACGAACAGCGTGTCGCCGTACCTCTCGATCTTGGGACGCTGGTGCGCCTGGATCGCGTCCTCCACGGCCAGGGGGTGCAGGTCGAACTCCCGCGCCAACGCGGCCAGCTCTCGCTCGTCCGGACGCTCGAGCCCGATCCACGCCATGCCGCCCGGTGCCGAGCGCAGCGTCCGGAACGTGTCCGCGAGGCGTGTGAACGAGGCGGTGCGATGACCCTCGTCGTCGTACACCGCCGCGGCGACGATCGCCGAGCGGGGGCGGAGCGGCGTCGGGGGCGACGGCTCGGGGGTGGGGGCCGGCGTCCCGCCGCGTCGCGGGCGCAGGGCACCGAGGACCTGACGGGGGCGTGCCGAACGAGGTGAGCTGAAGGCCATGAGGGACTCCCAGGCGTGCAGGAACGATGGTCTGCGTGCTGTGGATCCCGCGACTGAGGCGGCGTCGCGTCGGGGACGCGATCGATGGGGGGACGACGGCGTCGTCCGGTGCGGGCACCGGACGGTGTCGAGCCGAGGTCAGTCGCGGCTCGGACTACTAGGAGGCTCGCTGCGAGTCATGCGCGATACCTCCTTCGTTCTCGGGCGGTGCGTGCACCGCGTGCTCCGGGCCGCGGTCAGTCTACTCCGACCTGCCCGGACGTGCCCGGGAGGCGCCGGGTGACCTGACTCACGGGCGCGAGGATCAGCGGAGGCGGACCGACAGGCAGGTCACGCAGCCCTCGAGCTTCTCGAGCTCGGACACGGGTGTGGTGAGGACCTCGAGACCTCGGGTGCGGAACAGCTCCGCACTGCGTGGGGCGCTCGCGGACATCAGGACGGTGACCTCGTCGAGCACGACGACGGCGTTGCCCTCCGGCTCCGGGACGGGGAGGAACCGCTCGAAGACCGTCGGGTCGTCCACCAGGGGAGGGTGCCCGACGACGGTGCCGTCCGGCAGCGCGGTGACGGCGCTCTTGAGATGCAGCACCCGGGACACCGGCACGGCCACGACCTGCCACCCGCGGGGCGTGAGCAGCTCGCGCAGGGCGGCGACCCCGGCGTCGTTGGTCCGCGAGCTGCGGCCCACGTACACCGTCCGCCCGACCTTGAGAACGTCACCGCCGTCGAGCGTCGCCGGTGCCTCGATCGTGGCCGTGTCGAGCCCGAGGACCGCGACGACGGGGGTCAGCGTGTCGAGCTCGCCGCGGCGTGACGGTGCCCCGGGCCGCGTGATCACGGCCAGGCGGTCGAAGACGACGACGCCGTCCTCGACGAACACGCCGTCCGGGTGCTCGTCGGCCGCGGGGGCCTCCGACACGGCCCAGCCGCGCTCGCGGAAGACGGCGACGTAGTCGTCCCACTGCTGACGGGCGTGCGCGGCATCGACGGGCACCCGGTCGAGGTGGGTCAGCTCGCCCTCGGCGAGGTGCGGGGACGGCGGGCGGACGATGAGTCGGGTCACGGTGCGACCGTATGCCCGTTGTGCCGATGTCGGTAGTTCGTGTCGAGGTCGGCACCGCGCACTGCCGACCTCAAGACGAACTACCGACATCGGCACTACGGAAGCAGGAGAGGGGTGGTCAGCGACGGGGATCCAGCACGGTCATGCCCGTCCGCGGCTCGTCCCGCATCGACGGCAGGAGCCTCGCGGCCTCGTCGAGCCCGACGACCCGGCCCACCAGGTCCTGCGGTCGCAGGGAACCGTCCGCCACGAGAGCCAGCATCTCGGGGTAGTCGGCCGCGGCCATGCCGTGCGAGCCGAGCAGGTCCAGCTCGTAGGCGATGACGCGGTCCATCGGCACCCGGGGATGCCCGCCTTCCCCGCCTGCGCCGGTCACGGCGGGCATCAGACCGACCTGCACGTGGCGGCCGCGGCGACGCAGCCCGTGCACCGAGACGGCGCAGGTGGCCTCCGAGCCGGCGGCGTCGATCCCGACGTGCGTGCCGCCGTCGGACGCCTCGCGCACCTGCGCCGCCACGTCGGCGCTGCCGTCGGCGAGCACGGTGTGCTCCGCCCCGGCGTCGCGCGCGGCGCGCAGGGCGTCGGCGCTGCGGTCGACGGCGACGACCCGAGCGCCGTGGGCGGCCGCCACCATCACCGCGCTCAGGCCGACCCCGCCGGCACCGACGACGGCGACCCGCTCGCCGGGCCGCACCCGCGCACGGTGCACGACGGCGCGGTAGGCCGTGGCGAAGCGGCAGCCGAGGCTCGCCGCCGCGACGGAGGTGACGTCGTCGGGCAGCGCCACCAGGTTGTGGTCGGCGGCGTGCAGCATGACCTGCTCGGCGTAGGAGCCGTGGTGCGTGAAGCCCGGCTGGGTCTGGTCCGGGCAGACCTGCGACTCCCCGGCGCGGCACCAGGAGCACTGCCCGCAGCCGTTGACGAACGGTGCGGTGACCCGGTCGCCCACCCGCCAGCGCCCGACGCCGGTGCCCACCGCCGCCACGGTGCCCGCCAGCTCGTGACCGGGGACGTGGGGGAAGGTGGTGATGTCCGGGTCGTGGCCCGCCCAGGCGTGCCAGTCGGACAGGCACAGACCGGTCGCGTGCACCTGGACGACCACCCCGCCGTCGGGCGCCGACGGCGGAGGCAGCTCACGGACGGTGAGGGGACCGCCGAAGCGGTCGAAGACGAGGGCGCGCACGCTCACGCCTCGGCGATGCGCCGGATCGCCGCCAACGTCGCGGGGATGCCCTCGTGGGCCATCGCCGTGCGCGCCTCGATCTGGGCGTCGGCGTCGTCGCCGTACCGCTGGACGAACGCCGCCTGACCCTCCGGGGTGAACTCCCAGGACTCGGTGAGCACCGTCGCCTCGCCGTCCCGGGCGGGCTCCAGCGTGTACGCCCAGCGCACGAACCCCTGGCCGACCACCCAGGCGAACTCCCGGCCCGGGTCGGCCACGACGACCTGAGACCGGGTCTCCCACGTGCGGTCCGCGGTCTCGTTGCGGCCGGTGAAGTGCGCGCCGATCCGGGGCGACGCACCCGCCGCGGGCGCGTCCGCCTCGTCCCACCAGCAGGCCTTGCAGACCGGGGACCACTCCCCGGTGCGGGTCACGTCCGAGACGAGGGCGTAGACCTCGACCGGGGGCGCGGCGATCTCGATCGACTGCGAGTGCGTCCGTGCGGTAGTCATGCCCGCGATGATGGCATGCCGGCCCCCGACGGACAGCAGGTCGTCGTCCGACGTTCACTCGGTCGGGTCCTGGAGTTCGCCCACGGCGGGCAACGTGCGGGGCAACGCTCCCGAGCCGAAGGTGCCTTGTCGCATGCCGTCGTCCCGCCAGCTCCCCGTCCGTCTGACGTCCGCCCTGACCGCCGCGGCCCTCGCCACCGGGGCGCTGGCCGCCGCGGTCCCGGCCGCCGCCGCACCCTCACCGGGTCCCTCCGTGGACCTGCCCTGGCCGCTGGTCGTCACCGAGATCGCCCCCGACAACAGCGGGCCCGACCACTTCGAGTTCTTCGAGGTCACCAACACCACCGACGAGCCCGTGGACCTCGCCGAGCACACGTTCACGTACGTCCACACGAACGAGGGCTCGTCGGGCAGCGACCGGCCGCTGACGCTCGCCGAGGACACCGCGACCGTGCCCGCCGGTGGCAGCGCGGTGCTCTGGTTGCAGTACACGAGCTCCACGGTCGACAGCTTCGCCCGGTCCGACGACGACTTCCGTGCGGCGGTCGGCGCGGAGGCCGACGTCCCGCTCTTCCACGTCACGGGCCAGGCCGGGATGGCGAACAGCGCCGAGCGCGGGATCCGCGTCGACGACGCGAGCGGCGACACGGTGAGCTGGTCGGTGTACGACCGGGTCTCGACCGCCCCGGACGTCTCGACGCACTTCGCCGTCCCCGCGGAGCCGGAGGTCGCGGCGATGGTCGAGCTCTCGTCGGGGCCGCACTCGCCCGGCGTGGTCGACCCCGACCAGCTCACCCCGACGGAGCCCGAGCCGGATCCGGAGCCGAGCGTACCCGAGCAGGGAGCGCCGCCGCCGTCGGACCCGGACCTGGACGCCCCGGAGCTCCAGGTCACGGAGGTGGCACCGGACACGACCAACGTCGGCGGTGCCGACGGGTACGAGTTCATCGAGGTCTACAACGCCTCCGACGCCCCCGTGCCGTTCTCCGCACACACGATCGACTACCTGTACCTCGACGGGTCCCACCTCGTCACCAACAGCGCGACGTGGCCGTCCGTCCCGCACGACCCGGTGATCGAGCCCGGTCGCACGCTGGTGCTGTGGGTCAAGAACGGGTCCAACGACGACCTGACGGCGGCGGACTTCAACGCGCACTTCGGCAGCCGCCTGACCGCGGGCGTCGACCTCGTCGAGATCCACGCGGCCGGGATGGCCAACGGGGGACAGCGTGGCATCCAGGTGGTGACCAACAGCGGTCACGTCCTCTCCCGCGCGGACTACATGGACGACGACCAGACCGTGGCCGACCGGCCGATCCAGTACCGGTGGGACGAGGGCACGAACCAGACGCTGGTCGGCACCGGCCTCGCGACCCCGGGCTACGCGTCGCCGGACCAGGTGCCCGCCGGCCTCGTCGTGGTGCCCGAGGACGCCGCCGACCCGGTGATCACCGACCTCACCGGCGACGGCGGCGAGACCGGCGAGGACCTGCCGCTGCGGTTCGACGTCACCGACGACCGCCGGGTGACCACCGTCGAGCTCACCCTCGCCACCGACGTCGGCGAGCCCAGCACCCGGAACCTGCGGTTCGACGAGGAGGGCGGCTACGTCTACGACGTGCCGGCCGTGGACCTCTACGGCAAGGCCTGGGTCGAGTACACGCTCACGGCGTCCGACGGCGTGCGCACCAGCACGCTCGGACCGGTGCGCGTCGACCTGGCCGACGGCGAGCCCGCCCCGGTGCGGCTGGACGTGACCGACGGGCAGCACGTCGGCGGACGGACGCGGGTGACGGCGACGACGGCGGGCGACGCCGCCGCGCTACGCCTGGCGGTCGACGGTGTCGAGGTCGCCGCGACGCCGTCGCTCGAGGCGCCCGCGATGTTCGCCTTCGAGGCCACGAGCACCGACGCGTTCTTCCGCAACGGCGTCAAGATCGACGACGAGGTGCTCACGGTGTTCGACGAGGGCTTCTACGAGCTCGTCGAGACCGTGGCGAGCGAGGTCCCGATCGACCGGGTCGTACCCGGCGAGAGCGTCACGCTCGGCATCTACGCGGGCACCAAGGCGTGGCCGGAGCCCGACCCGGACGAGAACAACGACGACTTCAGCGCCTTCGACGTGCGCCTCGCGCTGCCCGACGGGCGCGTGCTGCTCCCCGTCGCGTGCGGTGGTGCTGGCGAGGGTCAGGAGGAGACGGTCCGCGACTGCCCGGCGCCCGGCGCACGGATCGGCTTCTCCGACGCGGACCAGGTCTACTTCACGGCCACGTTCGACGCGCCGGACGATGCTTTCGACTCCCGGGCGCACGTGTGGGACACCACCGCGCTGCCCGACGGGGAGCACACGATCACCGCGACGGCAGGGGAGGAGACGGTGACGCGCACCGTCGTCGTGGACAACACGGCGCCCGAGGTCGCCACCGACCTCACCGACGGCGAGACGTACCGCGGCGAGATCGTGGTGGACGCCCGGGCCACCGACGCCGGCTCCGGTGTCGCGACGCTGACCGCGACCCTGGACGGCGAGGAGGTCGAGCTGCCCCACACGACGAGCTCGCTCGCCCTGGAGGCCGGGGAGCACGCGCTCGTGCTGGAGGCCGAGGACGAGGTGGGCAACACCACCACGCGAACGGTCGGCTTCAGCACCCCCGACGAGACACCCGGCGTCGCGCTGGGCGAGCCGGCGGACGGTGCCGTGGTCGATGCCGGCGACGTGGTGCTGACCGCCACCCCGGGCACCGCGACGGGCGACGTCGTCGACGTCGAGTTCCGCCGCGGCCTCGCGTACGACGCCGCCGACGCCGAGGTGCGTGCGTTCGCCGGCACGACGACGGACGCCTCCGCCACCGACCGGGACGGCCGGACTGCGCTGACCGAGGAGGAGGCCGCGCGGACCGTGACCGCCGACGGGACGGCGAGCGAGATCAGCTCCGACAGCGAGCTGCCGTACCAGCTCTTCACGGTGGACGTGCCCGACGACGCCGGGACCGACGGGCAGGTCCGCATCTCGTGGACGGGGTCGGCGAACGCGGACGCCAAGGTGCTGCTGTCCGTGCTGGACACCGCCGACGACTCCTGGGACGAGATCGACCGGCACGTCACCACCGACGGGGTCACCGAGCTCGAGCTCGGTGGGACGGTCCCGCTGGCCGACCATGTCCGCGACGGCGCGGTGACCGTGCTGGTGCAGCACTCGGAGGGCTTCGCGGGCACGGAGCGGTCGCCGCGCGAGGACGCGGCCGCGCCGTTCCACCCGGACGCCACCCCGAGTTCGGAGTACGACTTCACGATCGGCTGGGAGTCGGACACCCAGTACTACAACGACAACGAGGGTCAACCCACCGACGGTTCGGGCGAGGAGTGGTACTCGCACCAGGAGGCCATCCACGACTTCTTCCTGGACCGCCGTGACGAGCTGAACCTGCAGTACGTGGTCCACACCGGCGACGTCGTCGACGACTGGGACCAGGAGTACCAGTGGGCGAACGCCGACCCGTCGTACCGGATGCTCGACGAGGCCGGGCTGCCGTACGGGGTGCTGGCCGGCAACCACGACGTCGGCGGGGCGCTCGCGGACTACGGCCCGTTCTCCCGCCACTTCGGTGCGGACCGGTTCTCCGGGAACCCCTGGTACGGCGGCGACCACCAGGACAACCGCGGCCACTACGACCTGGTCAGCGTCGACGGCGTGGACCTGCTCCTGCTGTCCATGGGCTGGGCGCCGGGTGACGAGCAGATCGACTGGATGAACGAGGTGATCGCGCAGTACCCGGAGCGCACGGTCTGGCTCAACCTGCACGAGTACATGCTCACCACCGGTGGCCTCGGCCCGGTCCCGCAGCAGATCCTCGACGAGGTCGTCGCCCCGAACCCCAACGTCGCCATGGTGAGCTCCGGCCACTACCACGACGCCTACACCCGCACGGACGACTTCGACGACGACGGCGACGGTGTGGCGGACCGGACCGTCTACTCGATGCTGTTCGACTACCAGGGCCTCGCCGAGGGCGGGCTCGGCTACCTGCGGCTGCTGCACTTCGACAACGACGGGGGCGCGGGCGGCACCGGGCGGATCGTCGTGCGCACGTACTCGCCGTCGCTGGACGACTTCGACTCCGACGACGCGGCGCTGAACGACCCGTCCGGCATGCAGGACTTCGAGATCCCGTACGCAGCCCTCGGGCTGACCCCGACGACGAAGACCCTGGCGACGGACGCCCTGAGCATCGACGTGCTGACCACCGAGTCGATCGACACGGTCACCGGCGTGGCGAGCGATGAGACGGCGTCCGGCACGTGGTCGGACGTGAAGCCCGGCGAGCACGGGTGGTTCGCCGAGGTCACCGGTCCCTTCGGCGGCGTCGTCGCCTCACCGGTGCGGACGTTCACCGCACAGGATGCCGCGGGGCCCGTCGTCGAGCCGGGCACGCCCCAGGTGGTGGCCTCCGGTCGTGGCGGGCCTCGCGAGGGCAAGCCGCTGCGCGTCGACCCGGGCCGGTGGACCCCCGGCACCCAGCTGACCTTCGTGTGGAGGGCAGACGGCGAGGAGGTCGCCGCCGGCAAGCGGCGGACGTACAAGCCGGACACCTCCGACGTCGGCAAGCGGATCACCGTCGAGGTGACCGGGACGAAGAAGGGGCACCGGCCGGCGACCGCGACGTCCGAGCCCACGGACCCCGTGGCCGGCCGCTGACGTCCGTCAGCCGCCGTGCGGTAGACGGGGATGACGGCCGGTGCCCGCGGTGTTGGCGCCGGTGTGACCCCGACCGCTGCGCCGACCGTGCCCGAGATGGCCGACGTGGTCGTCATCGGTGCGGGGCAGGCGGGCCTGTCCGCCGCCTACCACCTGCAGCGGCGAGGCTTCGTGCCCGCCGGTGCACCGCTGTCGGGCCGCCGCGACGCGAGGACGTACCTGGTCCTCGATGCCGAGGACGGGCCGGGCGGTGCGTGGCGACACCGTTGGCGGTCGCTGCGGATGAGCACGGTGAACGGCATCCACGACCTGCCCGGCATCGAGCAGCCGGGGGTCGCCCCCGAGGCGGCGAGCGTGGACGTGCTGCCCGCGTACTTCGGCGACTACGAGACGGAGCTCGGCCTCGCCGTCGTGCGGCCGGTCCGGGTCCGCCGCGTGGAAGAGGCCGACGGCAGCGCGACGGGCAGGCCCGGCGACCTTCTGGTTCGCTGGGCCTCCGGCGACCGGTCCGGCGCGATCACCGCGCGGGCGATCATCAACGCCACCGGGACGTGGTCCAAGCCGTTCTGGCCCGCCTACCCGGGTCAGGAGACGTTCCGCGGCCGCCAGCTCCACACGGCCGACTACGTGCGGGCCGAGGACTTCGCCGGTGCGCGGGTCGCGGTGGTGGGCGGCGGGATCTCCGCCGTGCAGCTCCTGGAGGAGATCTCGCACGTGGCGCAGACGTTCTGGTTCACGCGGCGCGAACCCGTGTGGCGCGACGACTTCGGGCCCGACGACGGGTCGCGTGCCGTCGCGATGGTCGACCAGCGGGTGCGCGAGGGACTGCCGCCGCAGAGCGTCGTGTCCGTGACGGGCCTGATCCGCACACCATCGCTGCATGCCGCCGCGGAGCGTGGTGTGCTCGAGCGGCGGCCGATGTTCACCCGGATCGTGCCCGAGGGTGTCGTCGCGGCGGACGGCCAGGTCCTGCCCGTCGACGTGATCTTCTGGAACACCGGGTTCCGCGCGGCCCTGGACCACCTTCGACCGTTGCGGCTGCGGGCGCCCGGCGGCGGCATCCGGATGGACGACACGCAGGTGGCCGGCGAGCCGCGGGTGCACCTGGTGGGCTACGGGCCGTCGGCGTCGACCGTGGGGGCGAACCGCGCCGGGCGGGAAGCCGTGGCGCGGATCGTGCGGTTCCTCGCCGCCGAAGATGAGCTGCTGCCCGTACCCCACCGGGGGACACGGGCAGCCGCTCATGGACCGGACACCGGGGGCGTCACGGCGAGGTGAGGTCCGCGACCTCCCCGTCCGCGACGGTGGCGAGCTGGTCCGCCGTCAGGGCACCCACGTACACCTGCAGGTCGTCGACGTCACCCTGGAACGGCGTGTCCCACCAGTTGACCCCGAGGGCGAACACGCCGTCGTCGGTGGTGAGCACGTCCGGGAAGCCGGTCCCGGTGTGCACCACCTCACCGTCGAGGTAGATGGTCACCGCACCGCCCGTCTCGACCGTGAAGGCGACGTGCGACCAGGCCCCGGTCGGGACCTGCGTCCCGGTCAGACCGTCGTAGAAGGTGCTCGATCCGGCCCACAGCATCGTGCGGTGCTGGTCCCAGCCGGACGGCACGAGGCTCAGCCAGTTGACGTCGTCGCGAGCGGCGAAGAAGGCTGTCGTGTAGTCCGTCAGCCGCTCCGGACGCAGCCACAGGCTCACCGTGTAGTCCTGGCCGGAGATCAGCCCGTCCGGCAGGCGCACCCCGCTGGTGCCGTCCAGGTGGACGGCCTGGCCGTGCGCGCCGTCGGTGAAGGAGACCTGGCCGCCCTCGGCGTCGACGCGATCGCCCGTGACCGTGCCCGCCGCAGCGCCACCCGTCGCGCTCAGGTCGCCGTCGAAGGCGTAGCGCGCGACCAGCCCGGGCTCCGGCATCGCCGGGACGGTGAGCTCGAACGCCTTCGTCGCTGTCACGCCGCCGATCGTGACGGTGGCGGTGAGGGTGACGCCGGCGTCGCCGACCTGCTCCGACGGGCGCGTGACCGTGCCGTCCGCGGTCACGACCGACTCGTCGCTGGACGCCCAGGTGATGGTCGCGCCGTGGGTGCCCACGGTCGGCAGGTCGAGGTCTGCCACCACCGATCCGGTGCCCGGCAGGGTCAGGTCGGCGACGACGGCGTCGACGATCTCCTGGTCGCCCAGCGGCGCCTGCGCGCTGCCCCACAGCGAGACGCCGTCGGCCGACTGCACGGAGAACGTGTCGACCCAGGCCGCGGCGGTGGGGTCCCACTCGCGCGAGACGACGCCGTCGTACCCGGTGCCGTCGAGGGTCAGGCGCAGCCGGTTCTTGTCGTAGAGGCGCCAGCGTCCCTCAGCAGCACCGCTGACGCGCCCGTCCTGGCGCAGGGTCACGGTGGAGGCGGTGCGGATCTCCCGGCTGATCGTCTTGTCGTGCTCGATGAACCGGTAGTCGCCGACGAGCTGCTTGCGCAGGAACTTCGCGGTGTCGTTCCCCCCGGCGTAGCGGTAAGGCGCGACCACGGGCCAGCCGTCGGCGTTCATCGACATATCGTGCACGCGGATCTGGTGGCGCTCGCCCTGCTCGGGGAACCGGCTGTGGAAGATCAGCAGCATCTCGCCGGTCTCCGGGTCGACGTAGGTCGTGTTGTGACCGGGGGAGACCTTGCCGTCGCCGATGCCGGTGCCGGGCGCGCCGACCTCCCGCTGGAACAGGTAGTTGCCCATGAGCTTGACGCCGTACGGCTCGATCGTGACGTCGTCGAAGACCGGCAGGGCCGGGTCCGAGCGGACCTCGCGCATGTCGTTCCCCGCGGCGTCGACGAACGGGCCGTCCGGGTTCTCCGAGCGCATCACGCGCATGTTGTACCCGGAGTCGGCGTCCAGCCCGCCGAACGACGTGAACAGGTAGTAGTACTCCGTCTCGGGGCTGTACATCATCGCCGGACCCTCGATGCGGCTGTGGTTGCCGCCCGTCAGGTGCGTGCCGTACCCCTGGTCGGGCAGCGGGACGCCGGTGGCGGGGTCCATCTCCAGGATGAAGATGCCACCGGAGAACGAGCCGTAGACCATCCACAGCCGGCCCTCGGCGTCGTAGAAGACGTCGGGGTCGATGGCGTTCGGGTGGACCAGCGCGTCGTAGGGCGTGCCGTCCTCGCTCGGCCCCTCGCCGTCGCGGTGCCCTGACCTCAGCAGGATGCCGAGATCCTCGTAGGGGCCCTCGACGCTGTCGGCGACGGCGACGCCGAGCGCGCTGCGCGGCGAGCTGCCCTCGCACGCGTTGTAGTACATGTAGAACTTGCCGTCCGCCTCGAGCTGGAGGACGTCGGCGGCCCACAGGGTGTCGGACTCGGCCCAGGCGAACGTCTCGGCCAGCTCGGTCGTCACGTCGTCGAACAACGGGTTCTCAGGGGTGACGAGGTTGGCCACCTGTTCCCACTGCTGGAAGTCGTCGGTCTTCGCGGCGGCCAGGTGCGAGCCGAACACGTAGTGCTCGTCCCCGACCGTGACCAACGAGGGGTCGTGGGTCTCCGCGTCGACGAAGACCGGGGGTGCCGGATCCGCGAGAGTGGGCGGGGCGGCGCTGGCGGCGCTCGTCGCCCCGGCGGCGAGGGGCAGGGCCAGAGCGGTGGCGGTGAGGGCGGCGATGCGTCGTGACCGTCTGCGGGTCATGGCGGCTCCTTGGTGTTCGTCGTCGAACGTCGGCCCCGGCGATGGGGCCATTACAACGATGTATCGCGGATACTCTACATCGTTGTAGACGGTGGTCAAGGGTCCCAGGCACGCCACATGCGATCCGCCGGGGTGTGACCGGACGTTCGCGGGCGGGCACGGCGCCGAGGCGCCGCACCTGCCCGCGGGGCAGGTCAGGGCCTGCCGGTGCGGACCTCGAGGGTGGCCGGCGCGGACACCGTCGGTGTCGCGCCCGTCTCCCCGGCGACCAGCGCCCGGTATTCGCCCGAGTGCGGCGGCACGGCGCGCACGGTGAGCGACGACGACGTCTCGCCCGCCAGGTCCGTCCACTCGCCGTCGACCAAACGCTGCCACTGGTAGCCCGTCGCCGCGACGGCCTCGACGTCGAACGTGGCCGGACGGCCGGGGCGCGACGAGACGTCCTGCGGCTGCTCGGTCACCACGGCCGCGACCGGCGTCTGGCCCGCCGTGTACCGCGTGAAGTTGTACTCCCGCGGCGACTGCGGACGCTGCTCGCCGGTGACCTTCGCCTGCAGGTCGCACTCGCCGTTCGCCTCGATCTGCAGCCATTCGCCCATCACGTACTCGACGACCTCCTCCTTGTCGTCACCGCAGATGTCGACGTGCCACAGGCGGGCGTCGTCGAGTGCGGTGACGAACTCACCGTCGCCCGAATGGATGCCGGTGGGTTCGCCGCAGCCGCGGTTCCAGACCATGATCTGGTCGGTCCCGTCACCGGTCCAGTTGTGGATGGGCTCGGGGATCGTGCCGTAGCAGCCGCGGGTCTGGCGCTCCTCGGCCCACACGGTCTCGCCCTGGGCATCGATCATGAACAGGCCGTCCAGGCCGTTCGAGGACCGGTTGATGCGGTCCAGCCCGAACGTCTCCAGGCCGGGAAGGTCGGCGCGGAACTCGCCGACCATGATGTTCTGCGACTCGACCGTGTCGTCGTTGACCCAGATGGTCTCGCCGGTGTCCCAGCGGTGGGCCGACGTCGAGGCGCCGCCGAGCAGCACGTCCGCGGTGCCGTCGGAGTCGATGTCGGCGACCCAGATGGTGTCGGCGTGGTCGGGCAGGTCGGCGGACCACAGGAGGTTGCCGTCGGCGTCGACCATGTCGTAGCCGATCATGATCTCGTCACGACCGTCGCCGTCGAAGTCGTACGGCCACGGGTAGTGCCCGGTGTTGCCCTCGTGCTCCCAGATGACGGTGCCGTCGGACTCGAGCAGCCAGGCCTTCGTGTAGCGGTTCTTGAGCAGGATCTCGTCCGGGTGGCCCTCGCCGTCGGCGTCCACGAAGACGATGGCATCGTGCGCCTGCGGGTCCGGCAGGGCGAAGTCGCGCACGTGCTCGCCGGTGGCGCCGTCGAACACGTAGAACCGGCCCTCGGCCTCCGTGTCGCCGTCCGGGTACATGACCGCGACGACCTCGAGGTCACCGTCGCCGTCGGTGTCCACGACCTGGGCGGGGATGTCCTGGCTGTTGTTGCGCCCGTCGGGGTCGACCTCGCCGATCTGCCAGAGCTGCTCGCCGGTGGCCGTGAAGGCCGTCATCGAGGCGACCATGGGCCCGTCACGCAGTGCGCCGGCGTTGATGTGGTGCGGCTGGACCATGACGATCTCGGGCCGGCCGTCGCCGGTGAGGTCGCCGAACCACGGCCGGGCGCCGTCGCCGGCACCGCTCGTGTCGATGTCCGCGATGGTGGTCGGCTCGATCATGTTCTCGAGCACCGTGTTCTCGGACGGCTCGGAGATGCCTCCGGACCCGACCGCGCGCACCTGGTACGTCCACGTGAAGCAGCACGCGGTGCCCGGCCCGACGTCCAGCGCGCTCGAGGTGTCCTCGGTGCGCTCCAGCAGCTGCCAGTCGTGGGAGACATGGTCGGTGCGGTAGACGTCGTAGGCGACGGCGCCGTCGGGGGCGTCCCAGTGCAGGATCGACGTCGTGGCGTCCTCCGCGCCCTCGACGCGCAGGTTCGTGGGGGCCGACGGCGGAGCCTGCTCCTCGTCCGCGGCCTCGATGGCCAGGGGCTGGGACGGGCCGGACTCGATGCCTGAGCCGTCGGTCTGGGTGACGGTGTACGTCAGGGAGTCGCCGAGGCGGATGCTCGGGTCGGTGTCGGTGTAGGCCGGCTCGGTGGTCGTGCCGATGGCCGCCGCCTCGCCGTCGTTCATGCTGCGGTACACGGTGTACCGGGCGGCGTCGGGGCGGGCGTCCCAGGTGAGGTTCACCTCGACCGCCGTGCCGTCGACCTCGACGTCGGAGGCGAGGTTCGACGGCGGCAGCTGGGAGGAGACGGTGATGCCGTTGATCCGTCCGTCGCGGGCCACGTCGAGGTCGAGCCGGCCGTCGTCGACGGTGACGACGTCGGCCCAGGTGGCGAACGCTCGAGCGTCCCCTCGTCGGAGCCCTCGACGGTGAGCTCGGTGTAGTTGGCGGCGATCTGGTCCCCGCTGACCACGGTGACCCAGTAGGTGCCGTCGGGCACGTCGGTGGAGAACGTCGTCGTGCCGACGGTGAAGTCGCGGCGCAGGTCGTCCGGGGCGCCGCGGTCGCGGACCGCGACCTGACGGGACAGGCCGTAGCCCGCGCCGTCGTCGTACACCGTGGTGTGCGCCACGCGGGTGTGGCCGTCAGCCACGGGTGAGCTCGTCGAACCGAAGTCGAAGCGCTGGTCGACGGTCGCGGCCTCGGTGGCGCCCTCGTCCGCCGTGGCGCTGGCGGCCAGGGGGAGCGGCGCGAGCGCGACCGTCGCGGCGGCCGCGACGGCGATCGCTCGACGTGGTGATCGGGTGGTGCTGCGGTGGGTGGGTGACAACGTCGTCCTCCATCGGTGCGTGCCGACGACGTCGCCTGGATCGACGGCGTCGTCGGTCTGAGTCCCGACCGTGAATCGATTCAAGGCCGTTTGGAAAGCGTATACCACCTGCTCAGCCAGCGCGACTGACACCGACTCGCGGCTGTTCGGCAGTTTGCGCTCTGTTCGGCAGTTCGAACTGCCGAACAGAGCGCAGACTGCCGAACGAAATGGCGGGAACGCTCGGGCTACCGGATAGTTGCCCTGGCGACGGGTGAAGTTCCCCCGAGTCGTCGTGGCGAGTCCAGCCGGGCTTCACGCTCGGGCGCCAGCGTGCTCGGGGGGTCGGCACGGGGCCTGCCCCACGATCGCGACGAGCGCGGCCTGCGCGGCGTCACCGTCACCAACGGCCGCGACGTCACGACGACGGACCGCCGGGGTCGCTACGAGCTCCCGGCGTTCGACAGCACGACGGTGTCCCTCGCCCAGCCGCGCGGGCCTCTGACGCGCTCCGAGTGGCGCCCCGAGCAACCGTCCTGGATCGTAGGCGGCGATGAACCGGTCGACGACGCCCCGCCGCCCCCGCCCCTTCACCACCACGGTCGCCGCCCTGGCCTCCGGCGCACTGCTCGCCGCCGGCCTCCCGGGCACGGCCGGCGCCGCTGAACGTGCGGCACCCGCCACGATGACGCCGTCCGCCGGCCCGCCGCCGTCGTTGCCGGCCACGAGCGCGCTCCAGGTCGACGCGCCGGTGCCCGAGATCGACTGGCAGCCCTGCGCCGACGCCGAGGGCTACGACTGTGCCGAGGTCCAGGTCCCGCGGGACTACGTCCGCCCGCACGGCCGCACCACCACGATCGCGCTCACCCGGCTGCCGGCCACCGACGCCGAGAACCGGATCGGCAGTGCGCTGGTCAACTTCGGCGGCCCGGGCGGCCCCGGCGTCGAGACTCTGCACGCCGTCGGCGAGGTGATGGTCGATCCCGAGGTCCGGGAGCGGTTCGACCTGGTGAGCTTCGACCCGCGCGGTGTCGGCGGGTCCGACCCGGTGACGTGCTTCCGCGACGCGGAGCGGGAGGAGGACTACGTCGCCGGGCTGCCCGAGATGCCGATCACGCGCACGGAGGAACGCCGTGCCGTCGCCGGGTTCGCGCGGATCGCTGCCGGGTGCCAGGTCCTCTCCGGCGACCGCCTCTCGACGTCCTCGACGGCCAACGTGGCCCGCGACATGGACGTGCTGCGGCAGGCGCTCGGGGACGAGCGGCTGACGTACATCGGGTACTCGTACGGCACCATCCTCGGCGCCACCTACTCGGCGATGTTCCCCGAGCGGGTCCGCGCCCTGGTGCTCGATGGCACGATCGACCCGGTGGCTTGGTCGGGCAAGGGTTCGCCGGACCCGATCGCGACCCGCCTCGGCCAAGCGGAGGCCGCCACGGAGACGTTCGCCGAGTTCAACCGGCTGTGCGCCGAGGCCGGCTCCGGGGCGTGCCCGCTCGCCGCGCTGGGCGATCCCGCCACCGTCACCGAGGAGGTCCTCACCACGCTGCGCGAGGGGCCGGTCGAGGTGCCGGCCGGTGACGGCACCACGGTCACGGTCACCTACGGCCAGATGGTGTCGACCTCGTTCCAGGCGATGTACGGCACGTCGACGTGGCCGCAGCTGTCGCTCGCGTTCACCCAGGTCGCGGTCGCCGCCGGCATCGGCGAGCAGCCGCCGTCGGCCCGGTCGCAGGGTCCGTCGCTGGACGACCTGCTGCGCGAGCTCGGCGTGGTCGAGGACTACCCGTCCGTCGGCAACGCGCTGGCCGCCCAGTGCATGGACACCGCCGAGCCGCTGCGCCTCTGGCAGTACCCCGCGTACGTCGACGAGCTGGACGCGGCGTACCCGCACTTCGGGCGCTTCCGCGGGTGGACCGGTGCGGGGTGCGCCCCGATGGTCCTGCGCGACGAGGACGCGTACACCGGCCCGTGGGAACAGGCGACGCAGGCGCCGGTCCTGGTGATCGGAACCCGCTACGACCCCGCTACGCCGTACCACTTCACCGCGCCGTACGCCGAGCACTACGACGACGCACGGGTGATGACGGTCGAGGGCTGGGGGCACACCACCCTCGGCGTCAGCGCGTGCGCGGACGCCGCCATCGCCCGCTACCTCGTGGACGTCGAGGCCGACGACGGCGTCACGTGCACCCAGGACGTCGTGCCCTTCGCCCCGGTGGCGCAGCGTTCCGACCGTGAGGAGCTGCGCACCCTCGTCGGCCGGTCCGCCTGGTGGGGCGTCTGACCGGTCGCCTCAGACGCCCAGCAAATCGCCGTCGATCGCCGCGGCGGCGACCTGCCCGGCGTTCATCGCGGCGGTCACGGATGCCATCGGCATCGGGAAGTCGGCGGTGTGCGCCAGGTCGCCGGCAGCGAACACCCCGGCCAGGCTCGTGCGGCCCATGGCGTCGACCGCCACGCAGCCGGACTCGCGCAGCTCGAGACCGAGCTGGCCCGCGAAGGGCGCGGACTGGTGCAGCGTCGGCATCACCATGAGCCCGCCGAGCAGCTCGGGCTCGCCGCCGTCGAGTACGGCCAGCGCGCCCTGGTGACCGCCGTCGAGCACCGCACGCTCCACCTTCAGCACCTTCTCGTCCCGCACCGTGACTCCGCGGCCCTCCAGTGCAGCACGGACGTCCGGGTCCAGCGTGCCGCCGTCGGCCAGGACGACCAGCCGGCTGGCGATGCGTTCCATGAGCCCGGCGACCCGTGCGACGTGCGCGCCCGTGCCGAGGATCCCGACGGGCGTCCCGGAGAACTCGTGACCGTGGCAGTACGGGCAGTGCGCTGCCACGGTGCCGAACAGCTCGGCGACGCCCGGGGTGTCCGGCAACTCGTCGCGCAGCCCGGTGGCGAGCAGCAGGCGCCGCGCACGGACCTCCCCGTCGTCGGTGCGCACGACGAACGCGGCGGACTCGTCGCCCGGGTCGAGCCGGGTGACCTCGTGCGCGTTCGTGCGGCGCATCTCGACCGTTCCGTAGGCGGCGAGCGTGCGGTGGGCGGCGGCGCGGAACTCGGCGGGCGGCGTGCCGTCGAAACCGAGCACGTTGTGCATGGCGTCGGTGGGGTCGTTGCGATAGGCGCCTGAGTCGAGGACGACGACGTCGCGGTGCGTGCGGCCGAGCGTGAGGGCGGCCTGCAGGCCGGCGGGGCCGCCACCGATGACGATCGCGTCGTGGAGGATCTCGTCCATGGGGGTCTCCTTGCAGGTGGTTGCGTCAGGCCCCAGCCTGTGAGTTCATGTTGACATGAAGTCAAGCGTCCCGTCGTTCACCGTCGGAGAGCTCGCGGCACGGTTCGCCCTGGAGACGCATGTGCTGCGCTACTGGGAGGAGGTCGGGCTGCTCGCTCCGGCACGCGACGGGGCGGGACGGCGACGCTACGACGCCGACGACGTGGTCCGCGTGGCGACGATCCTCAGCTCCAAGGTCGCCGGGATGAGCCTCGAGCAGATCCAGGTGCTCCTCAACGCCGGCCCGGAGGGCACCGGTGCGCCGGAGCGGCACCGGGTGCTGGCAGCGCACCTGGCCGAGCTCGACCGCCGTCAGGCGGAGATCGAGCGCTCCCGGCACATGACCGAGCACGCCATGTCCTGCCGCGCGCACGACATTGCCGCCTGCCCGAACTTTCGCTCGCACATGACCGAGCTCGTGGACGGCACCCGCACCTGGCCGGACCTGCCGGTCGGCGTGCACCGGTCGCCCGTGACCGATACCGCTGGCCGCCGGGCGTCCTGACCCGGGGGTCAGCGCTGCGGGAACGGATCCGCGGCAGGTGGCACGTTGGGGCGCAGGGCTGCCGGGAGCACGTTCTGGTCGGAAGGCCCGTCGGAGAGACCGAGAGCCGAGATCAGCGCCGGGACGCGGTCCTTCAAGGACTGCCAGACGATCTCGTGGTCGACCTTGTCGTGGTGGTGAGCAACGAGGTTGCGCATGCCGGTGATGGCTCGCCACGGTATGTCGGGGAATTGATCCTTGTAGTCGCTGTGCAGCTTTTCGACCACGGTGCCGACGGAGACGACATACCGCTCGGCGGCGGCACGCAGGATCTCGCCGTCGTCGTCGGGGGCGATGAAGGTTCCGTAGCCCCGGGCGACGAGGCGGGCGCAACGTGCCGCGATCTGCCGGAGATCCTCCAGGCGGCGAAGTGTCTGCCGTTCCGAGTAGGCGCGAGCGTTCTTCGGATACCCCTTCGTCTCGCGATATCGGCGCTCTTCGTCGGCATCGACGTACTCTGCCTCGTCCAGGCCGAAGGCCTCGGCACCCGTCGTCACAACGGCACCGCCTCGTGCCGCGCCTCGGCGGCGGCAGCACCACTGGACTCGCTCGAGACCAGGTCGACACGGACCGTCAGCAAGCGCTCGATGGCGGTAACGAGCTCGGCCTTGTCGACCAGGTCGAAGCCGTCCGGGTAGGTGGCCATCAGATCGACATCGGAGTACGGGGTGTCGTCTCCGCGCGCTACTGATCCGAAGACCTTGACGTCCGTGACGCCGTGAGCAGCCGCCGTCTTCACGACGTCGGCACGCTTGTTGAGCAGGATGTTCCGCGGCCGAACGCGAAGAGCTGCCGTGAGTCGGCGGCGGGCGTCGTCCGAGGCATCGCGGCGTCCACGTTCGATGGCGGCGATCGTGGACTGCTGGACGCCGCTCAGGTCGGCAAGGCGTTGCTGGGTCAGTCCCGCGGCCTGCCGCCGGACCTGGACGAGCTCGCCGAAGGTGCTCATGGGCACGATCATAGCGGGCCTGCTATACCTCGGTGAGGACGGCGTCGACGCGCGGGGCGGCTGCCGTGACAGCCACTGTGCTCGAGGGAGCCGCCTGCTCCTGCCTCATGCGGACCCAGGCGAGCCAGCCAGCCAGCTCCCTGCTCTCGGACGCGATCGGGAGTCCGGTCCTCAGGACCTCGCGCTCAGCGGCGGGGATCTCCATGCGGTCCGCGAGCAGCGCGCTCAGGGCACGGACCGACGGTTCCACAGCAGATCCCTTGGCGAAACGCCAGGTGAGGTTCTCGTCCCTGGTGATCAGATCCAACTCGGCGCGACCAGAGGCGTCGTCGTCGCGGAACCGCACGTAGCGGACCTGGTCGTTGGAAATGGACCGGGTCACCACTCCCTGGTTCCGGAAGTCGGAAGCCTTGGTGGCGAGCACACGCCGCTCAGTCACCACGACGACGATGTCGCCTGTGCCGCGTTCCTTCGCCTCGGCGATGGCGACGGGCTCTTCGTCTCCGTCGAGGAGCCAGCGCAGGATCCGCAGGTCCCGTGTGAGTTGTCCCTCGGTGTCCTCGACGAAGACGGTGTCAGGCCGTTCCAGCTCGGGCCGGGGCCGCACCGTGGCGGAGAGATGCTGGACCGCAGTGAGGGGCTGGGCAGCCATGGCCGTCACGTCGCTGCTGGCCCGGCGAGCACCGGTCAACGGGATGGTCAGCTTGGCGGGCAGCTCCACGAGGATCATGAGCTCGCGGTTCAGGACATCGAGCAGCTCGGCCGTCTCCTCGACGACCCTGTCGTACTCGGCGCGGGCGTGGTCGACGATGGACTGCGGCAGCTTCTCGTCGTGGGGGTCCTGGGCCGCGCCGAGCTTGACCCGGCCCGCACGCAAGGCCTGATACTCGAACCAGGCCTTGTGAGCCAGCAGCAGGCTGTGGACGTCGAGGACCATCGCCTCGCCGTTCCTCTCGATGTACTGCCGGCGCTCTTGGTGACCTTCGAGCCGGGCCAGCTCGACGGTATGACTCTGCACGTGGTCGCTGAACATCTTGCGTTGCGTGCGTAGCGCTGCCTCGTGGCCCTGGACGTTCTCCCACACCCGCGACGTGACCTGTCCGACAGTGTTCGCCTCGACAACGGCTGCTTCGGGACAGGCCGAGTCGATGCGCGTGCGTCGGCCTGAGTGCGTCGATCATCGTGCGCCTCCCGCGTCAAATCGCACACAGATAGGACTATGTGTGCACGGTATGTTCGGCCACGCGGCGGTGGGCTCAGGCCGGTCGGGCGACGCTCGCTGCCAGCACCTCGGGTGCCTGGATGCAGTAGGAGTCGGTGAGCAGCTCGCCCAGCTCAGCCCAGTCCGTGCCGTCGTCGAGCAGCATGCCGACCACGTTGGTTCCCCACCCGGCCTTGAAGTACGGGCCGCCGAGGTGCTCGAAGGCCACCACCTCGTCGGGCTCGGCACGAAAGACGACCCGGAACAGCTGGTCCTCGCCGCCGAACACGTGGGCCACCGTGGCGCGGCGTACCCGCCAGCGCACGCCCGTCCAGGCAGGCTCTTCGACGCACTCGGAGAAGTCGAGGAGTCGGCGCAGTCGATGAACGTGCTCGGGCGGCACGTCCGGACGATCAGGCATGGGTCCAACCTGCCACGGCCCTGTGACAGCGGGGACCTGCGTCACTGTGGTCCCCGTCGGGAAGGGCTAGCCTGGACGTCCCGGGTCGGCACCCCGACACCGGGAAGGCTTGTGTATCTACCAGGTGCTCCTCGCGCCCACGGCGGCACGACGATCGTGCGGCGATGCCGCGGAGGAGACCACAGCATGAGCACGACCTTCACCCCGGACCGGACCACGTCCGAGCAGTCCGGTCCCACCCTCTGGCAGGTGATGGGCCGCACCTACTTCCCGCTGGCGTTCGTCGCCCGGCTGCCGTTCGCGATGATGGTGGTCGGCGTGCTCACTCTCGTCGTGGCCGGGCGCGACTCCTTGACGCTCGGCGGGGCCACCTCGGGCATGGTGGGCCTGGGTGCCGCCGTCTGCGGGCCGCTCATCGGTGCCTGGGCGGACCGGGCCGGTCAGCGCCGCGCGCTGCTGGCCGCCGCAGCGGTCCACAGCGCCCTCCTGCTGGCTCTGACGCTGGCGGTCTACGCCGCCGTGCCTGACGCCGTCGTGCTCGTCGTCGCACTCGGCATCGGTGCGAGTGCCCCGCAGGTCCCACCGATGTCGCGCAGCCGGCTCACCGGTGTGATCGGCTCCCGTCTCCCCGCGGCCCGACAGCCCGGGGCCCTGAGCCGGACCATGTCGTACGAGGCCACCGTCGACGAGGTCGTCTTCGTCTTCGGCCCGTTCGTGGTCGGGGCGCTCGCCACCCTGTTCGGACCGGCGGCACCGATCCTCGCCGCGTCCGCGCTGACGGCGCTCGCGGTCGGAGCGTTCGCGCTGCACGCCTCCGGGCGTGCGACGCCGGCCACGAGGCAGGGCGCGGCACAGGGCACGGCACAGGGCACGACGACGGAGCGCGCGGCACGCTCGCAGCGACCGGTCGTGCAGGCCCCGGCCGGCGAGCTGTTCACCCCGCGGGTGCTGGTGCTCGTGGCAGGTTTCGTGGGGATCGGGCTGTTCTTCGGCTCGGTGCTCACCGCGCTGTCCGCGTACACCGGCGACGCCGGGCACTCCGAGCGGGCCGGTCTGCTGTACGGGTGCATGGGGATCGGGTCGGCGGTGACCGCGCTGGCGGTGTCGGTCTTCCCGGCGCGGTTCAGCCTGCGGGCCCGGTGGCTGGTGTTCGCCGTGGTGCAGCTCGCCGGTGCGGTGATCGTGGCGACGGCGTCGTCCACGGGCGTGCTGCTCGCCGGGCTGCTCCTGGCGGGGCTGGGCATCGGCCCGAGCCTGGTGACGATCTACTCGCTGGGCTCGGAGCGCAGCCCGGTCGGCCGGAGCGCGACGCTGATGACGATGCTGGGCTCGGCGATCATCCTCGGCCAGTCGGCCGCGTCGGCGGTCACCGGGACGCTCGCGGACGCCGCGGGCACGACGGCGGCGCTGGCGGTGCCGATGGTCGCCGCCGGGGTCGTCGCGGGTGCCGCGGCGGTCAACTGGCGGCTCGGCCGGGCAGCCGACGTCGTGGTCGATCACGCATCAGCCGCCGATGCGTGAACTTCCACGACGTCGGACGCGCGGCGGTCGGCTCGATGCTGCGAGAACCGTGGCGCTGTTCACGCGGTCCGACGGCGGTGCTCGGCGGGGCTGATGCCCCGGACCCGCTTGAACGCGGCGCTCAGGGCGAACGGCGAGGCGTATCCCACGGCGCGGGCGACGGAGGTCAGGGTCGCGGCGTCGTCGGCGAGCAGCATGTCCGCGGCCACGTCGAGCCGCCACCCGGTGAGGTAGGACATCGGCGGTTCGCCGACCAGCTCGGCGAACCGGCGGGCGAACGCCGCGCGCGACAGGCCGACCTCGCGGGCGAGGGTGTCCACCGTCCACGGCCGCGCGGGGTCGTGGTGGATGAGCCGCAGCGCGGTCCCGACGGCGGGGTCGGCATCGGCGCGGTACCACCCCGGGCCCTGCGGGTGGTCGAGCCAGGCGCGCAGGCACGTGATGAGCAGCAGGTCGAGCAACCGGTCGAGCACGGCCTCCTGGCCGGGCAGGTCCTGGACCACCTCGCGGGCCAGCAGGTCGACCAGGGTCGGGTCGACGTCACCGCGGCGCAGCACCACGCGGTGCGGGAGCACCCGCAGGAGCCGCCGCCCGACCGCTCCGTCGAGCGGGTAGGTGCCGGTGATGATGACGGTCTCGCCGTCGAGGTCGTTGCCCCACGACCGCACGCCGAACACCGTCATCGGCGACGGACCGCCGTCGATGGCACGGCAGACGTCGCTCGGCCCGACGACGACGGTCGGGGTGGTCGCGGGGGAGTCGGCGACCACGTAGTGCTCGGGTCCGCGGAGCAGGACGACGTCGCCCGCCTCGACGGTGGTGCCGTCGTCGGACCCGGAACCGTCCGGGCCCACCCAGCCCGACCCGCGCAGCACGGGGATGATCGTCAGCGGGGCCTCGTCCTCGATCCGCATGCCCCACGGCGCGCGCAGGTGGCTGCGCAGGAGGAACGCGTCGCGGGCCCGGGGCCCGTCGAGCAGTCCGGAGACGACGTCCATGCGGCTACCCTAGGGCGCCCCGGAGCGCACCAGGCCGTCGAACGAGACGATCTCGTATGAGGACGAGCGTCTAGAGGATGGATCGTCTCGTCGGGTGCCGCTTGACTCGGTGATGACAACTCACCGCTCCTCGGAGGTCACCATGTCTCAGCAGCACACGCTCGCCCCCTCGTCCACCACCACCCGCGCCGACCGCGGCACCGTCGTCGTCCTCGGCGCGACCGGCAAGACCGGGCGGCGCGTCGCCGAGCGGATCGAGGCGCTCGGCGTGCCCGTACGCCGCGCGTCCCGCGGCACGACACCGCGCTTCGACTGGGAAGACCCGGCCACCTGGGCGCCCGTGCTCGACGGCGCCACCGCCGTCTACGTGGCCTACGCACCGGACCTCGCGGTCACCGGCGCGCCCGAGACCGTGACCCGGCTGGCCGCGGCCGCCCGCGACGCCGGCGTGCGGCGGCTCGTGCTGCTGTCCGGGCGCGGCGAGACCGAGGCACAGCGTGCCGAGCAGATGGTGGCCGACGTCTTCCCGGGCCGCACCGTGCTGCGGTGCGCGTTCTTCGCGCAGAACTTCGACGAGAGCTTCCTGCTCGAGCCGCTGCTCGGCGGCGAGCTGGCTCTGCCCGTCGACGGCGTCGTCGAACCGTTCGTGGACCTGGAGGACGTCGCCGACGTGGCCGTCGCCGCCCTCACCGGCGACGCGCACGCCGGCCAGGTCCACGAGCTCACCGGGCCGCGCCTGCTGACGTTCGCCGAGGCGGTGGCCGAGATCGGCGCGGCCTGCGGCCGGGACGTGCGCTACGTGCCGATCACGATGGCCGACTTCACCGCGGGTCTGGCGGCCGTGGGCGTTCCCACCGAGGAGGTCGGCCTCCTGGATTACCTCTTCACCGAGGTGCTGGACGGCCGGGGATCGTTCGTGACCGACGGCGTGCAGCGGGCGCTGGGCCGGCCGGCGCGCGACTTCCGTGACTACGCCGCACGCGAGGCGTCCGACTGGGTGCCGGAGGCCGGGTCGTGACCCCGTACACGGTGCTCGCCGGCGCCGCCGCGGTCGCGACGGGCATGGCCGGCGGCGTCCTCTACGCGTTCTCGGCCTTCGTCATGGCCGGCCTGCGGCGCCTGCCGCCCGACGACGGCGCCGCGGCCATGCGGGGCATCAACCGCGACGCGGTGCGTGCCCCGCTGATGGCGCTGCTGCTGGCCGCGACGGGGCTGCCCGTGGCGGCGGCCGTCGTCGGCCTGGTCGGCTCGGAGCCCGGCACCGCCTGGGCGGTCGCCGGGGCGGCCGTCGCGGTGCTCGGCGTGCTCGGGGTGACGGGCATCGGGAACGTGTCGCTGAACGACCGGCTCGAGGCCGCCGAGGACCCGGGCGCCGAGTGGCAGCGGTTCGTGGGGCCCTGGCTGCGGTGGAACCACGTGCGCACCGCCGCGGGAGGCTTGGCCGCGGGGCTGTTCGTCGTCGCCGGCTGGCGGGCGGTCGCGTCAGCCGAGCTCGGCGGACAGCACGATCTCCTCGCCGACGTCGAGACGCACGTCGGTCAGCCGCACGCCGGGAGGCAGCGCCTCGGCGAGGTCGATCCGTCGGCCGGCGACCTCCTCGACACGACCCTTCATCGTGCCGAGGAGCGCGCCGACGATCGGGTTGCCGCTGGAGAGCCGGATGTCCCCGACGGTCACCACCATCGCGTCGTCCACGGCGGCCGACGCGGTCGCGGTGATCTTCGCGGAGAGGAACATGCCCTTCTTGATCGACGCGTCGATCGCGATGGCGGCGTCTCGCGGGCCGGTCTGGTCGATCCGCAGGTCGAAGTCCGTGAGCTGGATGCCGTTGCCGGCCAGGGCGACGGTGAGCAGCCCGCGCACGGTGCCGGCCAGACCCTCGCGGGAGACCGCCACCCGCGCGTTCCCCGTCACGGGCGAGTCCTCGGACGGTTCGACCAGCTCGGCCCCGACGGACCCGTCCGCACCGGCCACCCAGGAGAACCGCGCACCCTGCAGCTCGGCGGACAGGTCCACCGGGAGGTCGACCGCGGTCAGCGGGTGCGCGCCGAGGTGCAGGGTGCGCAGCACCGCGTCGTCGCGCGAGACCACGTCCGGTGTCCACGACGGGGCCTGCGGGGCCTCGCCCTGGCCGGGCACGACCGCCACGCCCGTGAGGTCGATCTCGAGGGAGTGCACGTCCGCGCCGTCGAGAGAAGCCTCGATCCGCGCCTGGTCGAGTCCGTGCACCTGGCCGCGCGCGGCGTCACGCAGGGTGTCGCGCAGCCGGGCGGCGAGGTCGTCACCCGTCGCGGGGCGCGGGGCTGTACCGAGGGGCAGCAGGGAGTCCATGACGCCCGAGTCTAGGGCGGCCCTGCCGCCGGGCCCGCACGGCGCGCGGCGCACCACCCGGCGGGCGGCGCGAGTCTGCCGCTCAGGCTGCCGCCAAGTCGTGGTACCGCCCGCGCGGCAGCATCATCGGCCGCCCGGAGACGGGGTCGAGGATGATCTGGCAGGACAGCCCGAACACCGTCTCGACGGTCGCGGCGGTGAGGACCTCCTCGGCGGTGCCGGTGGCGAGCACCCGCCCCTCGGTCAGCGCCACGAGGTGGTCGGCGTACCGGGCGGCGAGGTTGAGGTCGTGCAGCACCATGACGATCGTGGTGCCCCGCTCGCGGTTGAGCGTGGTGAGCAGGTCGAGCACATCGACCTGGTGGCTGACGTCCAGGTACGTCGTCGGCTCGTCGAGCAGCAGCACGTCGGTGCGCTGGGCGAGCGCCATGGCGATCCACACGCGTTGGCGCTGCCCACCGGACAGCTCGTCCACGGACCGGTCAGCGAGCGCGACGGTGTCGGTCGCCTCCAGGGCGTCGGCGACCGCCTCGTCGTCGGCGGCGCTCCACCGCGCCAGCAGCCGCTGGTGCGGGTGCCGCCCCCGGCCGACGAGGTCGCTGACGGTGATCCCCTCGGGGGCGGTGGGGGACTGGGGGAGCAGCCCGAGGGTGCGCGCGAGCTCCTTGGCGGGCATCGTGTGCACCGCGCGTCCGTCGAGCAGCACCCGCCCACCGCGGGGCGACAGCAAGCGGGACATGGAGCGCAGCAACGTGGACTTGCCGCAGGCGTTGGCGCCGACGATCGCGGTGATCGCCCCCGCGGGGACGTCGAGGTCGAGGGCATCGAGGACGACGTGGTCGTGGTAGCCGACGGTGAGGGTGTCGACGCGCAGGTCATGACCCATCAGAGCGCACCTCCGGTGCGGTTGGTCCGGATGACGAGGTAGACGAGGTAGGGGGCGCCGAGGACTCCGGTGACCACCCCGACGGGGAACCGGGTGCCGAACAGGTGCTGCCCGGCCAGGTCGGCCACCAGGACCAGCAGCGCACCGACGAGCGCGGCGGGCAGGAGCAGCGGCCCGTTGGGGCCGACGATCCTGGCCGCGATGGGCCCGGCCAGGAACGCGACGAACGCGATGGGCCCGGTGGCGGCCGTGGCGCACGCGATGAGGACGACCGCGGCGACGACGGCGGTCAGCCGGGAGCGCTGCACCCGCACCCCCAGCGCGGCGGCGGTGTCGTCGCCGAGCTGGGTGGCGGCGAGGTCGCGGGACTGAGCCAGCAGCAGGGGGCCGAGGACGGCCAGGGCGACCGCCACGAGCGCGACGTTCTCCCACTGCGAACCGTTGAGGCTCCCGGTGAGCCAGCGCATCGCGGTCTGCAGGTCCCACTCGGCGGCGCCGTCGAGCACGTGCAGGGTGACGGAGTCGAACATGGCGGCGAGGCCGATGCCGACGAGGATGAGCCGGCTGCCGGCCACCCCGTTCTTGGCGGCGAGCAGGTGGACGAGCAGCGCGGTGCCCAGCCCGGCACCGATGGCGACGCCGGAGACGGCCCATCCGGTCAGGCCGAGCACGACGATGCCTACGGCAGCGGCAGCGCTCGCCCCCGCGGTGATGCCGATGATGTCGGGGCTGGCCAGCGGGTTGCGCAGCATCGTCTGGAAGGTGATGCCCGACATCGCGAACGCCATCCCGCACACGACGGCGAGGGTGGCGCGGGGAAGCCGCAGGGTGCCGACCGTGAAGGAGGCACCCTCGACGTCCTGCCCGGCCGCGACGCGCAGCACGTCCTCGAGCGGGTAGAAGGTGTGGCCCACCATGAGGCTGACGGTGTACACGGCGAGGACGGCGACGAGCAGCGCGCCGGTGACCACGCGCCACCGGCGCCACCGCCTCCGGCGTCCGGCGACGACGACGGCGCGGGCGTCGGGCCCGTCCGACGGCGGCGCGACGGCGCGGTGTGCGGGGGTGGTGACGGTCACAGGGCACGCACCTTCTGTCGGCGCACGATGGCAATGAAGAACGGGGCGCCGACCAGCGCGGTGATGATCCCGACGTCGATCTCGGCGGGCGGCGCGACGACCCTGCCGATGACGTCGGCGGCGGTGACCAGCGCGGCGCCGCCGAGGGCGGTCAGGGGCAGCAGCCACCGGTGGTCCGGTCCGGCGAGCAGGCGGACCACGTGCGGCACGACCAGTCCGACGAACCCGATCGGCCCGGTGACCGCGGTCACTGCCCCGCACAGCACCACGGCGCCGGCGCTCGCCGTCGCGCGGGTGAGCGCCACCCTCTCCCCGAGGCCGGTGGCCAGCTCGTCCCCGAGGGCGAGGGTGTTGAGCCCCCGCGCGGCCAGGAAGCAGACGGCGAACCCGACGAGCAGGAAGGGCAGCACGGACGTGATGGTGGCCGACGTGGCACCACCGACACCGCCGACCTGCCAGGACTGGGCGCCGTCGGCGATGTCCCGGCGGGGCAGCACGACGGCGTTGACGAGGGAGATGAGGGCCGCGGAGGCGGCGGCGCCGGCCAGGGCCAGCTTGAGCGGGGTGGCGCCGTCGCGGCCCAGGGATCCGATGACGTAGACGACGACGGCGGTGACGGCGGCACCGGCGATCGCGAAGCCGATGTACTGCCCCACGGTGTTGATCGAGAACCAGGCCATGCCGACCACGACGGCGAGCGCCGCTCCGGCGTTCACCCCCAGGATCCCGGGATCGGCCAAGGGGTTGCGGGTGACGCCCTGCATGACGGCACCGGCGACGGCGAGCGCTGCTCCGGCGAGCATCGCCATCAGGGTGCGGGGGATGCGCTTCGCCACGGCGGCGTGGTCGTAGCCGTCCGTGGAGCCGGCGAGGGCGGCGAGGACGTCGCCGAGCCCGACGTCGCGGGAGCCGAACGCCACCGACAGGCAGACCAGGGCGACCAGCACCACGGCGAGTGCCGCCAGGGCGAGGACGCGCGCCCGGCGCGGGGCTCGCAGTGCTGCGAGCGCCGCGCCGGGCGGAGAGGTGGTGGTGGTCACGGGAGGCGGGCTCAGTCCCGGGCGTCCGCGTCGTCACCAGCGGTCGCGGCGTCCGCCAGGAGTCCGAGGTAGTCGTCCAGGACGTAGGGGATCTGCAGCGGGGTGGGGTTCGCCGCGGTTCCCATCGGTCCGTCGCCGGGCAGGTTCACGATGGCGCCGTTCTCCACAGCAGGCAGCTGCGACAGGATCGGGTCGGCCTCGAGCGCCTCGATCAGCTCGTCGCCCCCGTAGGTGACGAAGATGTCGACGTCGGAGAAGATGTCGGCGTTCTCGGTGCTGACGCTGCCGTTGTAGGCATCACCCTCGGTGGAGTCGACGAGGCTCTGGGGCATCGTCATGCCGAAGTCCTCGAAGTAGATGCTGCGGGGGTCGTTCGCCGAGTAGAAGCTGATCTCGCTGAGGTCCGTGGGGTCGACGTGGGTGACCATCATCGCCGACTTCCCCTCGAGCTCGGGATGTGCGGCGGCGGTGTCGGCGATCTCGGCCTCGAGGTCGGCGACGAGCTGGTCGCCCTCGGCGGACATGCCGAGCCCGGCCGCGTTGATCTCGATCATCTCGCGCCACGTGGTCGCCCACGGGCCGCTCTGGTACGCCACGACGGGCGCGATCTGGCTGAGGGTGTCGTAGTCCTCCTGGCTCAGCCCGGAGTACGCGGCGAGGATGACGTCGGGGTTCGTGTCGGCGACCGCCTCGAAGTCGATGCCGTCGGTCTCGTCGAAGACGACCGGCATCTCGGCACCCAGGTCCTCGAGCTCGTCCTCGACCCACGGGTGCACGCCGTTGCCGTCGTCGTCGCCCCACGGGGTGGCAGCCATGCCGACCGGGACGACGCCGAGGGCGAGGGCGATCTCGTGGTTCGCCCAGGCCACGGTGGCGACCCGCTCGGGCTTCTCCTCGATGGTGGAGCTGCCGAAGGCGTGCTCGACGGTCACCGGGAACGCGTCGTCGGACCCGGTGGATCCGGCCGCGGCGTCGGCGTCGGCGGCGGTCTCGGCGCCGTCGGTCGAGCAGGCGGCGAGCCCGAGCGTGAGGGCGGCGGCCGCGGTGAGCGCGGTCAGGCGGGCGGTGCGAGACATGGTGTCCTTCCACAGGTGTGAGCCGCGTGGCGGCGAGGTTGTCGGCAGCCGTCGTCGTGCGTCCGTCGCCGGACGTCTCAGTGAGGCTTGCCTTGCCTAACCTATGGTCGTCGCAATGCGGTGCGCAACGCCCCACGGTCGGTGGTGACGGGTCTCACAGGGGCGGGCCGCGTCGGCTCGCCAGGGGGGCGCTCAGGCGGGAGCGAGCGGGCTGTGCCCGGCCGTCACCTGTTCGCCGTCGGGCACGGGGCCGGGCGGCGTGCCGCCGCCCCACGGGTCGTCGCCGAGCGCCTCGCGGCCGTGCGGTTCGAGCCATCCCCGCAGGTCGGGGCCGGCCGGCACGATCCGTGTCGGGTTGATGTCGGTGTGCACCACGTAGTAGTGCTCCTTGATCTGGGCGAAGTCCACGGTGTCGCCGAAGCCGGGCAGCTGGAACAGGTCGCGCGCGTAGGCCCAGAGCGCGGGCATCTCGGTGAGCTTGTTCCGGTTGCACTTGAAGTGGCCGTGGTAGACGGCGTCGAACCGCACGAGCGTCGTGAACAGCCGCACGTCGGCCTCGGTGATCGCGGCGCCCATCAGGAACCGTCGCGTGGTGAGTCTTTCCTCGAGCCGGTCGAGTGCCGCGAACAGCCGCACGTAGGCCTCGTCGTAGGCCTCCTGGGATCCGGCGAAACCGCACCGGTACACGCCGTTGTTGACCTCGGTGTAGACGTGGCGCATCACGGAGCCCATCTCGTCCCGCTCGGCCGGGTCCTCGGGGAGCAGCCGCGGTGCCCCCTCGCGGTGGAAAGCGGTCCACTCGGTCGACAGGTCGAGCGTGATCTGCGCGAAGTCGTTCGTCACGACGGCGCCGTCACGGGTGTCCACGATCGCGGGCACGGTGATGCCGCGGGGGTAGTCGGGGTCGCGGGCGAAGAACGCCTCCTGCAGCCGTTCGATCCCGAGTACGGGGTCCGTGCCGCCGGGGTCGAGGTCGAACGTCCAGCTGCGCTCGTCGTGCGTCGGGCCGGGCATCCCCAGGCTGATGACGCCCTCCAGACCCAGGAGCCGGCGCACGATGATCGAGCGGTTGGCCCACGGGCAGGCGCGTGCGGCGATGAGCCGGTAGCGGTCGGCCTCGACCGGGTAGCCGTCCGCGCCGTCGCGGGTGATGCGGGTCGAGAGGTAGTTCGCGTCGCGCACGAACTCCTGGCCCTCGACGGTGTACGTGCCGCCCTGGGAGTGCTCCGGACGTGCCGTCGTCGCGTGGTCGTTCACTTCGCCTCCTTCGCCGCCGCCTTGGCCGCCTTCTTGAACGCCCGGACCTCCTGCAGCGTCTCGGCGCTCGTCACGTCCGCGATCGAGCGCCGGGAGCCCTGCTCCCCGAACTCGCCGGCGGCCTCGCGCCAGCCGGCCGGCTCGACGCCGCACTGCTTGCCCAGCAGGGCGAGGAAGATCTTGGCCTTGCGCTCGCCGTAGCCCGGCAGGGCATGGAGCCGACGCAGAACCTCGGTGCCGGTGGGCGCGTCGCCGGAGGGGCCGGGGTCGGTCCAGATCCGGGAGGCGTCGCCGTCGTAGTCGTCGACGATGGCGCGTGCGACGGCCTGCACGCGTCCGGCCATGGACCGGCCGTAGCGGTGGATCGCCGGGGGAGTGGTCGCCATCGTCACGAACTCGTCCGGGTCGGCGTCGGCGATCGCCGACGGTTCCACCGTGCCGAGCCGGTCGAGGATCTTGCGCGGTCCGGCGAACGCGTGCTCCATCGGGTACTGCTGGTCGAGCAGCATCCCGACCAGCAGCGCGAACGGGTCGTCGCTGAGCAGGCGGTCCGTGTCCGCGTCACCGGTGATCCAGAGGTCGGTAGCCATGCCTCCATCCTGCCGGATCGCGGCCGGCGTCGCGGCGGATAGCCTCAGCCGCATGGCTCGACACCCGAACGTCCTGGCCGGCAGCCTCGCGGCGGCACTCACCGTCACCGGCACGCTGCACTTCTGGCGCCCCCGCCCGTTCGAGGCGCTGATCCCCGCATCCCTCGGCTCACCGCGCGCCTGGGTGTACGGCAGCGGTGCCGCCGAGCTGGCGTGCGCGGCCGCGGTCGCCGTGCCGGCCACCCGGCGCGCCGGGGGCCTGGCCGCGGCCGCGCTCTTCGTCGCGGTCTTCCCCGGCAACGTCAAGATGGCCCTCGACTCGCGCCCGGGTGCGCGGTCCTGGGCACGGAAGCCGGCGGTGGCCTGGGGCCGCCTCCCGCTCCAGGTGCGGCTGGTGGCCTGGGCGTGGCGGGTGGCGCGCACGGGCGGCAGTACCGCTCAGCACTGAGCGGACCTGGTCGTCCACAGGCTGTGGACGACGACGGCGCCGCGGCACGCCGGGGCCCTACCGTCGCCGGGCATGAGAGCACACGAGGTATCGCCCGTCCGCCCGACCGGTCGCCCGCCCCGGGCGGCCGCCGCCCTGGTGGCGGTCGCGATCGTGCTGGTCGTGAGCGCCTGTGCCGGTCCGACGGACGACGGGTCAGGGCCCGCCGGCACCTCCGACGGATCCGGAGGCCCGGTCTCCCGGGACGCCGTCGACCCGGACACCCCGGAGGCGGCGGCGGACGCCGCTGTCGACTTCTTCGCGGCGTTCGACGAGATCGTGCTGTCCGGGGACGAGAGCCACTGGACGGACCGCTCCTCGCCGGACTGCTTCTACTGCGGGGCGATGGCGGGGTTCGCCTCCACCTTCGGGTTCACCGCGGGTGCCCAGGACGCCCGCGCCACCGATGCCGAGGTGACGCTGGAGGAGCTGGGTCTCGCAGGGTTCGACGTCGAGGTGCTCCAGGCCGCACGGAGCGACGAGCGGACGGTCGACGTCGACGTCGAGCTCGAGCAGCACCTGAGCGACCTCGTCCCGGTCTCGCCGCAGATGATCGGGCCGGACGGCACGGTGGATGCGACGAGCTACGACCTCGACGGCGGGTCGGGCCCGCAGCCGGCGCGTGTGACGATGACGCACGACGGCCGGCGGTGGACGGTCGCGGACGTCACGTCCGTGCCGGGCGGTGACGGCGCGCGTGCGGAGACCGCCGGGTCGGCCGGGGCGGCCCAGGAGCCGGCACCGTTGCCCGCGATGTCCCGCGGGGACGTCGACGGCGCGGTCGCGGCGCTGGAGCACTTTCTCGCCCTGGAGCAGCACGCGTACCGCACGGGCGAGATCGAGGAGCTGGACAGGCTGTCGGCTCCCGACTGCGCAGCCTGCCGGACGAACCGTGACCTCGCCGTGGAGGCGTTCGCCGCGGGGTTCGAGATCGAGGCCGGGCCGTCCCGGGTCGATCTCGTGCGGCGCGTCCCCGCCGAGGAGGTCCTCGCGCCCGAGGACCTCGACCCGGAGATGGACGAGGACGTCTACCTGCTGGAGACCCGCGTGCGCACCACGGACATGGTCCTGCGGACCGCCGAGGGCGAGGAGACCTTCCCGGCCGGGCAGTACGGCCTGCGGGCGACCCTCCTGCACGGCCCGGACGGGCGCTGGTACGTCGTCGAGCTCACCGAGGGCCCGTGACCGCCTCAGCGCTCGTCGAACGTGAGCACGGGTCGGCCGGTGCCCGGATGGCGCAGCACCGTGGTCCGTACCCCGTACACCGGGTCGATGACCTCCGGCACGAGCACCTCCTCGACGGGACCGGCCGCCACCACGTGCCCGGCCTCTCCCGGGGCCAGGACGACGGCGTGGTCGCACGTCGACGCCGCCAGCGACAGGTCGTGCAGGGCGGCGAGCACGGTGACACCCTCGGCGGCGAGATCGCGCACGAGGCGCATCGTCGCCAGCTGGGCCGCGACATCGAGGTGGTTGGTCGGTTCGTCCAGCAGCAGCACGCGTGGCGCCTGGGCCAACGCCCGGGCCATGTGCACGCGCTGGCGCTCCCCGCCGGAGAGGGTGGAGATCTCCCGGCCGGCGAGGTCGGTCGCGCCGACGCGGTCGAGGGCCGCCCACGCGATCGTGTGGTCGTCCTCGGTGGGCCCGGCGAGCAGCGACCGGTGGGGGGTGCGGCCGAGCAGGACCGCGTCCAGCACCGTGACGGGCAGCTCGGTGCCGGCGTCCTGCTCCACGAATGCCAGCGTGCGCGCCCGCCGGCGGCGCGGCATGGCGAGCAGGTCCTCGCGGAGGGCCGCCGCCGGAGGTTCGGACGTTCCCGGGACCGCACCGGCGCCGACCAGCGACACCTGTCCGCCGTCGGGCCGCTGCACCCCGGCGACCAGCCGCAGCAGCGTCGACTTCCCCGTGCCGTTGGGGCCGAGCAGACCGGTCACCGCACCCGGCGGCGCGTCGACGTCCACGTCGTCGAGGATCAGTCGCCCGCCGACGGACCAGCGCACCCGCTCGGCCAGCAGGCCGCCCCGCACGTCGGTGCCGGCCCCCGAGGCGTCGGACCTGTGGTCCGCGGTCCGTGCCGACCGCTCGTCGGTCTGCGTCATGAGCGCGCCCGTCCCTTCCACAGCAGCAGCGCGAACACCGGGGCGCCGATCGCCGCGGTGACGATGCCGACCGGCAGCTCACGGGGCGCGAAGACGGTCCGCGCCAGGGTGTCGGCCCAGACGAGGAACGTCGCCCCGCACAGCATGGACAGGGGCAGCAGGGCACGGTGGCGGGCGCCGACGAGGAGGCGCACGGCGTGCGGCAGGATCAGCCCGACGAAGCCGATCGCGCCCGACTGCGAGACCAGCGCCCCGGTCAGCAGCGCGACGGCGAGCAGCAGTCCCCAGCGCACCCTGGCGACCGGCACACCGAGCGCGGCCGCCGAGGTGTCGCCGAACGTGAAGGCGTCCAGGACCGACCCGGTCGAGGCCAGCAGGGTGCCGAGCACCAGCACCGCCCCGGCGGCCACGGCCACCGAGGCCCACGTGGCCCCGGCGACGGACCCGAGCAGCCAGGACAGGATCTCGCGGTACTGGTCGCCCTTGGCGGACCAGAAGATGACGAAGCTCGTGGCCGCCGCGGCGAGCTGCGACACCGCCAGCCCGGCGAGCACCGTGCGTGCCGGGGACAGCCCGCCGGCCCCCCGTCCCGACGCCGAGGCCAGGGCGAGAGTGGTCACGAGCGCCGCCGTCGAGCCGATGAACGCCGCCACCGGCAGCAGGGCCGTGAGGCCGAGGATGAGCACGCACGCCGCGCCGAACGACGCCCCCGAGCTCAGCCCGAGCAGGTAGGGGTCGGCCAGCGGGTTGCGGGTCAGTGACTGCATGACGACGCCGCACACCGCCAGCCCGGCCCCCACGGCCGCGGCCGTCAGCACCCGCGGCATCCGCAGCTGCCACACGATGCCGTCGGCCAGCGTGTCGGGGGCGGCGAGCCCCAGCAGGTCGCCCAGGCCGAGCCGCGTGGCCACGACCTGTGCGACGTCCGACGGCGTCAGCCCGGCCGGGCCGATGGCGACCGTCACGACCACGGTCGCCAGCAGCGCCGCCGTCGTGCCACCGAGCCACGCGAGCAGCCGGCCGCGCGACAGCGTGCCGGGTGCGTCCGCGGCACCCGGGGCCGCCGGGGTCGTCCCGGTGCTGGCGCGCGTGGCCGTCTCAGCCATCGATGTCGATCTCCGCGAGCTGCTCGGACAGGTCGAGCGCCGCGTCGGCGTTGCGTACCCCCGCCTCCGAGGCGGGGAACGGCACCACGAGGTAGCGCTCCTCGGCGACGGCGGTCAGCCGGGCGGTGGCCGGGTTCTCCTCGAGGCGGGCGATCTTGTCCTCGGCGCTGTTCCAGGCGGCGTCGACCAGGACGATGACGTCCGGGTCGGCGTCGACGACCTCTTCCCAGCCCATCGACGTCCACGTGTCCTCGACGTCGCCGGCGACGTTGTCCAGGCCGACGGCGTCGAGGATCATCTGCGGCGCACCGATGCCCGCCCCGACGTACGGGACGTCGCTGCCGGAGGAGTACCACAGGGCGTCGAGGTCGCGGTCGTCGGGGGCGAGGGCACCGAGCACGGCGCTCTGCTCGACGACGACAGCCTCGGCCTCCTCGGCGACGTCGAAGATTCGGCCGACCTCGCGGATGTCGGCCCACACGTCCTCGAACGTCAGCGGGTTTGGCATGTAGCCCGGGTCCTTGCACGCGGCCGGGGCGACATAGCTCTGCACGCCCAGGGAGGCGAGGGTCTCGCGGTCGCCGGCGCCGTCGGCCGACACGTTCGACTCCCAGCCCGCGTAGACCAGGTCCGGCTCCAGCTCGAGCACGGCCTCGGTGCCGGGCACCTCGTCGCTGACCGGCTCGGCCACCGCGGTCCCCGCGGCGGCGTCGGCGAGCCAGTCGGGCACCTCGCCGTCGAGGAACGCCGCCCCGACGACCCGGTCCCCGAGCCCGAGGGCCAGCAGGGTCTCGGCCGTGGAGGACTTGATGGTCACCACGCGCTCGGGGGCCGCCTCGAACGTCACCTCGGTCCCGCAGTTGTCGAGCGTGAGCGGGTACTGCGTGGCGGACGTCCCGGCGCCGTCCGGACCGGACGAACCGGCCGGGTCCGGGGAACCGCCGTCGTCGGCCGCGCGGGTGCCCGACGAGCAGGCGGCAAGGGTCAGGACGGTGATGACGGGCAGGGCGAGAAGGTGCGGACGAGGCACGCGGAGGGCTCCCTCAGAGCGGACGGCGCACGGCGACGGGCAGGGCCGTGCAGGGTGGGCGGGGTGCGTCATCTCGCACCGGCCGGACCTGCGACCCAGAGGGAGGGGCCGCGCCGACGGGCGATTCATCGGTGCCCGTGGTCCGTGCCGTCCAGCCTAGTACGACGCCGAGCCGTCAGGTCCCGGCAGCCTTCCACGACGTCCGTGCCAGCCGGTCCACCAGGTCGTCCGGTCTCGGTGTCCGAGGGGGGGACGGCGGGAACAGAGCCGGCCGGAGCCCGGTTGGCACCAGCATGACCAGCTCCACGACCTCGGCGACCGACGAGACGATCCGGCGCCTGCTGCAGGACACGACGACGTGGGCGGTGGTGGGCCTGTCCACCAACACCGCGCGCGCCGCCTACGGCGTCGCCAGGACGCTGCAGCGGCACGGCAAGCGCATCGTCCCGGTGCACCCCTCGGCGGCCACCGTGCACGGTGAGCAGGGGTACGCGTCCCTCGCCGAGATCCCCTTCCCCGTCGACGTCGTCGACGTCTTCGTCAGGTCCGAGCTGGCGGGCGACGTCGCCGACCAGGCGGTCCAGATCGGCGCCCGCGGCGTGTGGCTCCAGCTCGGTGTCATCGACCACGACGCCGCCGACCGCGTGCGGGCAGCGGGCCTCGACATGGTGATGGACCGCTGCCCGGCCATCGAGCTGCCCCGGCTCGGCAGCTCCTGAGCCGGGTCCCGGGCCGGCCCGAGCCCGGCGCGGCCGCGAGGACCCGACTCCTTACGAGGCCGTGACGGTCGGTGTCCGACGGCGTCGTCGGCCTGGTGAGCGCGCTCGATGGTGACAGAGTGGGCGGCATGGAGCAGAGCACAGGGGGCCGCTGGGCCGCTCTCGGCGGCGTCGTCGCCGCGGGCGCGGGGCTGGCGGGCGCGGAGCTGGTCGCCGCCGTCGTCGACCCGGCGTCCTCGCCCGTTCTGGCACTGGGCGCGGCGTTCGTCGACGTCGTGCCGCCGTGGCTGAAGGACTTCGCCGTCGAGTGGTTCGGCACGGCGGACAAGGCGGTGCTGCTGGCGTCGATGGGACTGGTCCTGGCCGCGGGCGCCGCCCTGGCGGGATGGCTCGAGCGGCGCCGACCGCCGTCCGGCGCCGTCCTGCTGGCGGCCGTGGGGCTGGCTCTCGCGCTGGTGGCGATGAACCGACCGGGCGCCACCGTCGTCTGGATGCTGCCCAGCGTGCTCGGCGTCGGCGCGGCGGTCGTCCTGCTGCGGGTGATCGTGTCCCGCGTGCCGCAGCCGGTCGCGCCCGACGGGCTGCCGGGCGGTGGCCCGCCGCCTGACGACGTCCCCACCCGCCGTTCGTTCCTCGTGTGGACGGGCGCGACCGCCGCCGGCGCCGTGGTGGCCTTGGCCGCCGCCCGGGTGGTGTCCGCCGGGAGCCGCGCGGTCGAGGTGGTCCGCGAGGCGATCCGGCTGCCCGCACCGGCCACGCCGGCCCCCGCTGTCCCGGCCGGTGCCGACCTCGGGATACCCGACGTCGCGCCGTACATCAGCCCGAACGACAACTTCTACCGCATCGACACCGCCCTGCGTGTGCCCCAGGTCGACCCCGCCGAGTGGTCCCTGAAGGTCACGGGGCTCGTCGAGGAGCCGTTCGAGCTCACCTGGGACGAGCTGCTCGAGCTGCCGCTCACCGAGCACCACGTGACGCTGGCCTGCGTGTCCAACGCCGTCGGCGGGGACCTCATCGGCAACGCCCGGTGGCTGGGCTACCCGATCCGTGAGCTGCTGGCCCGGGCGAAGCCGCAGGCGGACGCCGACATGGTGCTCTCGACCAGCGCCGACAGCTGGACGGCCGGCACCCCGCTGGAGGTCCTCACCGACCCCGACCGCGAGTCGTTGCTCGCGATCGGCATGAACGGCGAGCCGCTGCCCGAGCAGCACGGATTCCCGGCCCGCCTGGTGGTGCCCGGCCTGTACGGCTACGTCTCGGCGACCAAGTGGGTCACCGAGCTCAAGGTCACCCGGTTCGCCGACGACCAGGGCTACTGGACGCCCCGCGGCTGGTCGGCGCTCGGCCCCGTCAAGCTCCAGTCCCGCATCGACGTGCCGCGCGGGAACGTCGAGGTGGGCGAGGTGGTGGTGGCCGGGGTCGCCTGGGCCCAGCACACGGGCATCGCCGCGGTCGAGGTGAGCGTCGACGACGGCCCCTGGCAGGCCGCCGAGATCGCCGACACCGTCGGGCCCGACACCTGGCGCCAGTGGCGCTACGTGTGGGACGCGCCGGCGGGCGACCACACGGTCGCCGTCCGAGCGACCGACGCGGACGGCCAGGTCCAGACGAGCGACGAGGCGCCGCCGGCCCCCGACGGCGCGACCGGCTGGCACACCGTGCAGGTCAGCGTGGGCTGACGGCCGTCGCCACGCGCGGCCCGTCAGGCGCGCGACTCGACGGCCAGCCGCGCCCCGAGCGCGACGAGCAGCCCCCCGGTGACCCGGTCGAGCGGCGGCTCCTCCGGCTGCGGCAGCGCCCCACAGCAGGGTGCCGACCTGGATGGCGGCGAGCGCGGCAAACCCGTGCCGCCGCGAGCGTGTCAGCGTGCTGCGCAGCACGAGAGCGGTGTCCATGCCGGGATGACGGTCAGCAGCGCGGCCACGACGGTGAAGGCCAGCAGGGCCTGGGCGACGGTCACGACGCCACGGTAGCGTCGCACCCGCCCGCGACGTCCGGACGATCCGCGCCGACCACTTTCCGAGGAGCGCCCCATGAGCACCAGCACCGCATACACCCGCCGCATCCTGGTCACCGGAGCGTCGTCCGGCATCGGCGCCGCCACCGTCCGCCGGCTGCGCGCCGAGGGCTACGACGTCGTCGCCGCGGCCCGGCGTGCCGACCGGCTCGAGGCGCTCGCGGCCGAGACAGGTGCCGAGGCCTTCCCCCTGGACGTGACGGACCAGGCGGCCGTCGACGCCCTGGTGGCTCACCTGGGGGAGACCGGCGGTCTCGACGGCGTGGTCAACAATGCCGGGGGAGCGTTCGGCCTCGACCGGGTCGAGGACGCCGACGTCGACCAGTGGCGGCACATGTACGAGCTCAACGTGCTGGGCACGCTGCGGGTGACGAAAGGTGTGCTGCCGTTGCTGCGGGCGTCGGCCGAGCGTCACGGCGGTGCCGAGGGAACCGGCGCGGACGTCGTCGTCGTCACCTCGACCGCCGCGCACGGCGCCTACGAGGGTGGTGCCGGGTACACCGCGGCGAAGCACGGCGAGCGGATGCTGTCGACGACGCTGCGCTGGGAGCTCGCCGGCGAGCCGGTCCGGGTCGTCGAGATCGCCCCGGGCGCAGTCGCCACGGAGGAGTTCTCGCTGGTGCGGTTCGACGGCGACGCCGAGAAGGCCGCCGCCGTGTACGAGGGCTACCAGCCGCTGGTGGCGGACGACGTCGCCGACGCGATCGCGTACGCCCTGACCCGGCCGCCGCACGTCAACCTGGACCTCATGGTCATCCGGCCCCGTGCGCAGGTGCACAACTCCAAGATCGCCCGCACCGGGGTCTGACCGTCCGCCGAACCTGTCGACCCGGACCGGTTCACGGCGTCATATCGTGCCGGACGGAGACGTCCGGCGCGGGGCGCGGCCCGCGAACGCGATGACGGGCAGCACGAGGAGGGCGAGCACCCCGCCGCCGAGCGCGAGGGTCGCGTAGCTCGACGACGCGACGACGAACCCTGAGCCGAGCCCGCCGGCGGCGCCCGCCAGCGCGACGGCCAGGTCGACGGAACCCTGTGTGCGCGCCCGGACCTCCAGCGGCACCATCGTGGTGAGCAGGGCGGTGCCGGAGACGAGGCCGAGGCTCCAGCCGAGCCCGAGCAGACCCAGACCCACGGCGAGCCCCACCACCGACGACGGCGGAACGAGCGCCGAGACCAGGCCCGCCGCGAGCAGGGTGGCGGCGGCCGCCACGGCCACGCGCACGGGACCGAACCGGTCGGTGAGCCAGCCCGACAGTGGCGAGGGGAGGTACATCGTCCCGACGTGCACGGCGATGACGAACCCGGCGGTGGCCACGGCGTGCCCGTGGTGCTCCATGTGGATCGGGGTCATCGTCATGATGGCGACCATGACGCCCTGGGTGAGCACCATGATCGTGCCCGCGAGCAGCACGGTGCGGCGCACCTGCCGGTCGGTCGGCTCGGTCACCTGCGGCGGGGGAGCGACCGCGGTCGCCGTCGACGTCGACGGCGCGGACGAGCCGGCGGCGGGCTCGGTGGGTGCCGCCTGCGGCGCGAGGGCGGCCTGCTCGGCGCGCTCGCGGGCGAGCAGCAGCGGGTCGGGCCGCAGGAGCACCCAGAGCACCACCCCGGCGGCCGCGTAGGCCGCGCCGCCGAGGAGGAAGGGTCCGGCGAGCGGCGGGATGCCCCAGCCGGCCGCGAGGTCACCCATGACGCCGACCAGGTTCGGGCCGGCCACTGCCCCGACCGTGGTCGCCACGAGGACGGTGCTCACGGCCCGGCCGCGGTGCCGGGGCGAGGCGAGGTCGGCACCCGCGTACCGGGCCTGCAGGTTCGTCGCGGTGCCCGCACCGTAGACGGCGAAGGCGACGAAGAGCAGCACGACGTCGTCGAGGACGGCCGCGACCACGACGCCGGCCGCGCCGACCGCCCCGGTCAGGTAGCCGAAGGTCAGGCCGGCCCGGCGCCCCCAGCGCTGCGACAGGCGTCCGACCACCAGCGCCGCCGCGGCGGACCCGGCGGTGAACAGGGCGGCGGGCAGGCCGGCGTAGGCGGTCGTGGCGAGCATGTCGGCCGCGAGGAGGGCGCCCACGGTGATCCCGGCCGCGAGCCCGGCGCCCGAGAGCACCTGCGCCAAGACGAGGACGAGCACCGTCCGGCGCTGCTGCGGGTCCACCCGGGAGACGGGCGGCGCGGGGTCCGCCGCGGCTCGCGCCTGGTCGGTCATGGGGTGCTCCTCGTGTCGTGACGTCTGCCCCTGACAGTACGGCTGCCGAGCCGTCCGTCGCGTCCGCCGACGACTGATCGGCACGAATTCGGGGGACGTTGACGGAGATCTTTCGCCGACCCGGTGACCAGCACGGCCCGGTTCCACGTGGTCTCTCGCGACCGGCTGCTACTCGTCGAGCGTCGCAGCATCGTCGACGTCCCGGTCGAGGTCGTCGCGCAGGACCGCGATCCAGTCGTCGAAGGCGTCGAGGTGGGCGTCGAGGTGGGCGTCGAGGTGGGCGTCGTGACCGGCGTCCGCCAGGTCGGCACGCCTGGTCGCGGGCCGACGGCGGACCAGCTCGTCCTTGGCCTCGGCGGTGAACATGCCGTCGTCGGCGAACGGCAGGGGCCAGGAGGCGAAAGACCGGCCGATCGCGCGCGCCGCACCGGGATCGGCGAAACCGGCGACGTGCCCCTCGAGCAGGACGAGGCGGTCGACCAGGTCGGGACGGGCCGAGGCCGTGAGGAACGCTGTGTGGGCGCCCATCGACTGTCCGACGAGGCGCACCGGCTCGTCGGTCAGTTCCTCGATCACCGCGACGACGTCGGCGACGAAGGCATCGCGGGACACGTCGCTGGGCCGCCGGGTGCTGTGCCCGTGGCCTCGTTGGTCGAGAAGGAGCACGTGGAACCGGTCCGTCAGCGCGTCGGCGGTGGGCCACAGCTCGCGTGAGCTCCCGGCCAGGCCGTGCAGGAGGATCACCGGCGGGCCGTCGCCGCCCCGGTCGGTGACGGCGAGGTCGACGCCGTCACGGCGCACGAACCGGTGCGGCGTCGTCGTGGAGGTCCCGGGGCGGTCGATGTGCTTGCCTCCGTGGGCGTCGGTGTTCCTCGTGCGGTCGTGTCAGCAGGACCCTAGACCCGTCGCGGTGAGGGCCCGCCGAGGTCGGCAGCGATGAGTATGGTCGCGTCGCGCGGTCTGTGCTGCGGAACACGCTGCCGGACGTCGGCAGCGTCCGTCGGAAGGGGCTGGATCCATGAACGACGCTGCGACCGTCTGGGACGCCGTGCACGCCGAACGGCGCCGCCTCGTCGACGATCTCGACGGGATCTCCGAAGAGCGGTGGCAGACGGCGTCCCTGTGCCCGGGGTGGACCGTGCACGACGTCGTGGCGCACCTCGTCGACTCCGCGACGACGACGAGGCGGGGCTTCCTGCGCCAGATGGTGACCGCCCGGTTCGACTTCGACCGCGTGAACGACCGCGGGGTGGCACGGCACCGAGCGGACGACCCGCGGCGCACCCTGGCGTCGCTCCGCGCGGTGATCGACCGGACCGACACTCCTCCCGGTCCGCTGGCGGCTCGGCTCGTGGAGGCGTACGTGCACGGCGAGGACATCCGCCGACCGCTCGGGATCGGGGCGTCCTACCCGCCGGAGCGGGTCATGCAGGCGCTGCGCTACGTCGCCCGGACAGGAGCGTCGTTCGGCGGCGGGCGGGAGCGCGTCGACCGCCTGCGCCTCGACCCCGTGGACGCCGACGGGAGCATCGGTGACGGGGAACCGGTCCGGGGCGCGGCGATCTCGTTGCTGCTCGCGGCGTCCGGACGACCGGTGGGTGCCGAGGAGCTGACCGGCAGCGGGGCCGGCGTGCTGGCCGGACGCCGCTGACGCCGGCGGCTTGCGCGGCTCGCTATCATCGGAGCACAGGCATCGACCCGGCCATCACCGGCGAGCCTCCGGAAGAACGGGGCGACACGTCGCTCCCAGTAGAACCGGACGGGTAGGCCCGTCACAGCCGTCAACGAGCGGCGGACCCTGATGCTCGACGAGGGGTCCGCAAGCGGGGTGGTACCGCGGCACGGTCCGCGCGGCGTCCGGAACGGGACGCCGCGAGCACCGACGTCGTCCTCGTGCAGCAGTGCCGTCGTCGTACCACCGTCGCTCGTCCCAGGAGCCCACCCATGGCCTACCCGTTGCACCGCTCGGCCCCCTCGTCCTCCGGGACACCCGGCGAGGCGTTCGGCATCCCCGCCTCGCCCCGCCTGCCCGCGATCGAGCAGGACGTCCTGGCCTACTGGGCGTCCGACGACACGTTCCGCGCCTCGGTGGCAAAGAACGACGCCGGGCAGGACGGCGAGAACGAGTTCGTCTTCTACGACGGCCCGCCCTTCGCCAACGGGCTGCCGCACTACGGCCACCTGCTGACGGGGTACGCCAAGGACGTCGTGCCGCGCTACCAGACGATGCGCGGCAAGCGGGTCGAGCGCCGGTTCGGCTGGGACACCCACGGCCTGCCGGCCGAGCTCGAGGCGATGAGCCAGCTCGGCATCAAGACGAAGGACGAGATCCTCGAGCTCGGCATCGAGACGTTCAACGACGCATGCCGCAGCTCGGTGCTGAAGTACACCTCCGAGTGGCGCGACTACGTCACCCGTCAGGCACGGTGGGTGGACTTCGACGGCGACTACAAGACGCTCGACCCGACCTACATGGAGTCGGTCATGTGGGCGTTCGCGGAGCTGTACCGCAAGGGGCTGGTGTACTCCGACTTCCGGGTGCTGCCGTACTGCTGGAACGACCAGACGCCGCTGTCCAACCACGAGCTGCGCATGGACGACGACGTCTACCAGAACCGCCAGGACCCGGCGGTCACGGTGGGCTTCGAGGTCACGTCGGTGCCTGACGGCGGCACGGAAGCGGTGCGCCCCGGCGACAAGCTGCTCGTGTGGACCACGACACCGTGGACGCTGCCCTCCAACCTGCTGGTCATGGTCGGCGAGGACATCGACTACGTCGTCGTGGAGTCGGCGTACAGCGGCTCGACCGAGCGGTACGTCCTCGCCGAGGCGCGGCTGGGCCACTACGCCCGCGAGCTGACCGACGAGGGTGCCGAGGAGCCGCGCGTCGTCGGCCGTCTGACGGGCGCCGACCTGCTGGAGGCCGCCTACCGCCCGCCGTTCTCCTACTACGAGGGTCGCGAGCGCGCGCACCGTGTCGTGGCGGCGGACTTCGTCACCACCACCGACGGAACGGGCCTGGTGCACTCCGCCGGCGCCTTCGGCGAGGACGACAAGATCGTCTGCGACCGCGAGGGCGTCGCCTCCGTGATGCCCGTCGGGGCCGACGGAAAGTTCACGCACCCGGTCGACGAGTACGCCGGCCTGCAGGTGTTCGACGCCAACCTGCCGATCATCGACCACCTCAAGGCACGCACCCGGGGCGAGGCCGACGCCGGGTCGGTCACGACCGGCACTGTGCTGCTGCGCCGCGAGTCCTACGACCACTCCTACCCGCACTGCTGGCGCTGCCGCCAGCCGCTGATGTACATGGGTGTGTCCTCGTGGTTCGTGGAGGTCACCAAGGTCAAGGACCGGATGCTCGAGCTCAACGAGCAGATCTCCTGGACGCCTGACCACATCCAGCACGGCCAGTTCGGCAAGTGGCTGGAGAACGCGCGCGACTGGTCGATCACCCGCAACCGCTTCTGGGGCTCCCCGGTGCCGGTGTGGCAGAGCGACGACCCGGCCTACCCGCGCACCGACGTCTACGGCTCCTTCGCCGAAATCGAGCGCGACTTCGGCCGCCTGCCGCGCAACGCCGCCGGCGAGCCGGATCTTCACCGCCCCTTCGTGGACGACCTGACGCGCCCGAACCCTGATGACCCGCGACCCGACGCCGAGAAGTCGACGATGCGCCGGGTCGAGGACGTCCTCGACGTCTGGTTCGACTCCGGCTCGATGCCTTACGCGCAGGTGCACTACCCGTTCGAGAACCGCGAGTGGTTCGAGCACCACTACCCGGGCGACTTCATCGTGGAGTACATCGGCCAGACCCGTGGTTGGTTCTACACGCTGCACGTGCTCGCGACCGCGCTGTTCGACCGCCCGGCGTTCCGCACCGCCGTCTCGCACGGCATCGTGCTGGGCTCGGACGGACGCAAGATGAGCAAGTCGCTGCGCAACTACCCGGACGTCTCGGAGGTCTTCGACCGCGACGGCTCGGACGCCATGCGCTGGTTCCTCATGGCCTCGCCGATCCTGCGCGGCGGCAACCTCGTCGTGACCGAGGAGGGCATCCGCGACGCCGTCCGGCAGGTGCTGCTGCCGCTGTGGAGCACCTACTACTTCTTCACCCTGTACGCGAACAGCGCCGCGGGCGCGGCCGGCGTCGAAGGGTCCGGAGCGGGGTACGCCGCGCAGCCCGTCGAGCCGGAGCGGGTGGCCGGGCTGCCGGCCCTCGACCGGTACCTGCTGGCACGCACGCACGACCTCGTGGGCACGGTGACGGCGCAGCTCGACGCCTATGACATCTCCGGGGCGTGCGAGTCGGTGCGCGAGCACCTCGACGTGCTGACCAACTGGTACGTGCGCACCCAGCGGGACCGGTTCTGGGCCGAGGACGCCGACGCGTTCGACACGCTGTACACGGCGCTCGAGGTGCTGTGCCGCGTCATGGCACCGCTCACGCCGCTGCTGACCGAGGAGATCTGGCGGGGCCTGACCGGCGGGCGGTCCGTCCACCTGGCCGACTGGCCGGCCACCGACCAGGAGGTCGGCGAGCGGTTCGAAGGCGCCGACGGCACGTACGCCGTGGCCGTTCACCGCGTGCCCGAGGCCGCACTGGTGGCCGACGACGCGCTCGTGGCCGCGATGGACGAGGTCCGCGCCGTCGTCTCCACCACGCTGGCGCTGCGCAAGGCGAACCAGCTGCGGGTGCGCCAGCCGCTGTCCCGTCTCACGGTGGCGGTCCCGGACCCGGCGGCGCTCGCCGACTACACGGCCCTGCTGACGGGCGAGCTCAACGTCAAGGCCGTGGATCTCGTGACGGCCGACGCCGACGCGTCCGAGCGGTTCGGCATCACCGAGCGGCTCGCCGTCAACGCCCGCGCGGCCGGCCCGCGCCTCGGCCGGGGCGTGCAGGCCGTCATCAAGGCCGCCAAGTCCGGTGCGTGGCACGTCGCGGACGGGGTCGTGGTGGTGGCGACCGCCGACGGCGAGGTTCCGCTGCTGGAGACCGAGTACGAGCTGACGACCGTCGTCGGGCAGGAGGCGGGCGAGAACGTGGCCGCCTCCGTGCTGCCGGGCGGCGGGTTCGTCGTCCTGGACCTGGCGCTCGACGACGCGCTGCGCGCCGAGGGGTACGCCCGCGACGTCGTCCGCGACGTCCAGGACGCCCGCAAGGCGGCCGGTCTCGAGGTGAGCGACCGGATCGACCTCGCCCTCGACGTCCCGGCCGGGCACGTGGCCGACGTCGAGGCGCACCGTGAGCTGGTGACGCGCGAGACGCTGGCCGTCACGCTGACGGTGACCGGCACCGATCGCGGCGACCGCGCGGTCGCCGTCACGAAGCACGAGGGGGACGCATGAGCGACGCGAAGAAGGCGAAGGCCGCCGAGCGCAAGGCCGCCCGGGAGGCGGCGGAGGACGCCGCCGCGCGCGAGGACCTGGAACGCGTCTACGCCCACATCGTGTCCCGGGCCCCGGAGCACGACGTGTCGCCGACGATCGACCGGGTCGCCCGGCTCCTGGAGCTGCTCGGCGACCCGCAACGGTCCTTCCGTGCCATCCACCTGACGGGCACCAACGGCAAGTCGTCGACGGCGCGGATGGCCGAGCGGCTCGTGCGCGAGCACGGGCTGCGCACCGGCCTGTTCACCTCGCCGCACCTGACGAGCGTCACCGAGCGCATCTGCGTCGACGGCGAACCGCTGAGCGCCGCGCGGTTCGTCGAGGTGTGGGAGGACGTCTTCCCCTACGTCCAGGTGGTCGACACCGAGCTCGAGGAGTCCGGCCAGTCCCGGCTGAACTTCTTCGAGGTCCTCACGGGGCTGGCGTTCGCGGCGTTCGCGGACGCCCCGGTCGACGTAGCCGTCCTCGAGGTCGGGATGGGCGGCACGTGGGACACGACGAACACGGTGGACGCGGAGGTCGCGGTGATCACCCCGATCAGCGTCGACCACGAGAAGTGGCTCGGGTCGACGCCGGCCGAGATCGCCGAGGTCAAGTCGGGGATCATCAAGGCGGGGGCGACGGCCGTCGTGGCCGAGCAGCGGCCCGAGGTCGACGAGGTGCTCGCCGAGCGGGCCGTGACCGTCGGTGCGCGGGTGCTGCGCGAGGGCGTCGACCTCGACGTGGTCGCACGGCAGATCGCCGTCGGCGGCCAGATGGTCTCCCTGCGCACGCCGTTGGCGACGTACACGGAGATCTTCGTCCCGCTGCACGGGGAGCACCAGGCGCACAACGCGCTGCTCGCCCTGGTGTCGGTGGAGCAGATGCTCGGTGGGCGGTCGCTGGACGGGGGCGTCGTGGAGACGGCCTTCGCCGGCGTCTCGGTGCCCGGTCGCCTCGAGCTGCTGCGCTCCAGCCCCACCGTGCTCGTCGACGCCGCGCACAACCCGCACGGCGCCGAGGCCCTGGTCGCGGCCCTGGACGAGTCGTTCAGCCTGCGGGCCGTGGTCGGCGTCGTCGGCGTGATGGCCGACAAGGACGCCGAAGGCCTGCTCGCGGCGCTGGAGCCGGCGCTGTCGCACGTGGTGCTGACGCGCAACTCCTCGGAGCGTTCCGCCGACCCGTTCGCCGTGGCGGAGGTGGCCCGCGAGATCTTCGGCGAGGACCGGGTGCACACCGCCGAGCGGCTCGACGCCGCGCTGCAGGTGGCGACCGACCTCGCGGAGGCGGACGACGTCGTCGGCGTCGGCACGGGGACCGGCGTGGTGGTGACCGGCTCGGTCATCACCGTCGCCGACGCGCGGATCCTGCTGGGTCGCGGCTGACGGTCGGGCGGTCGCGCAGCCCGGATGCTGCGGGGCTCGTCCCGTGGGTGTTGGATGGGCCCAGGGACGACCGAAGGGGATGGTCCGAGTGAAGAAGCTGCTGGACGACCCGGCACAAGCCGTCACGGACTCCTTGCGGGGGTTCGCGCAGGCGCACGCCGACGAGGTGACGCTGCACGAGGACCCGACCTTCGTGCAGCGCGCGGGGGGGACGCCGCCGGGTCAGGTGGCCGTGGTCAGCGGCGGGGGCTCGGGCCACGAGCCGCTGCACGCCGGGTTCGTCGGCGCGGGGATGCTCGACGCCGCGGTACCGGGGGCGGTGTTCACCTCGCCGACCGCCGACCAGGTCGCCGCGGCGATCATCGCCGCGGACGGCGGCGCGGGCGTGCTCGCGGTGGTGAAGAACTACACCGGCGACGTGCTCAACTTCGAGACGGGCATCGAGCTGGCCCAGGCCGAGGGCGTCGAGGTCACCAGCGTCGTGGTCAACGACGACGTCGCGGTGGAGGACTCCCTCTACACGGCCGGACGGCGCGGCGTCGCGGGCACTCTCGCGGTCGAGAAGATCGCGGGGGCGGCGGCCGCCCGGGGCGACGACCTGGCCACCGTGACCGCGCTGGCCGAGCGGGTGGTGTCCGCGGTGCGCTCGATGGGCGTCGCGCTGACGGCCTGCACGGTGCCGCACGTGGGCCGGCCGAGCTTCGACCTGGAGGACGACGAGGTCGAGGTCGGCATCGGGATCCACGGCGAGCCGGGCCGGCACCGTGTCCAGGCGTCGGGGGCCAGCGACATCACCCGGCGTCTCGTCGACCCGGTCGTGGAGGACCTGGAGCTCGTGGCGGGGGAGCCGGTCCTGCTGTTCGTCAACGGCATGGGCGGCACGCCGTCGAGCGAGCTGTACGTGGTCTACGCCCGTGCCCGCGAGATGCTGGCCGAGCGAGGGGTGGAGGTCCGGCGCTCGTTGGTCGGCAGCTATGTCACGTCGTTGGAGATGCAGGGGGCGTCGGTCACCGTCATGCGCCTGGACGAGGAGCTGACCGCGCTGTGGGACGCCCCGGTCCGGACGACGGCGCTACGCTGGTGAGCGTGCTGGACGTCGACTGGGCAGAACGTTGGATGCACGTCGCCGCGGCGGACGTGCGGTCCGCCCGGGACGAGCTGACCGAGCTCGACCGCCGGGTGGGCGACGGCGACCACGGGGTCAACCTCGACCGTGGGATGCAGGCGGTGGCCGACCGGCTCGACGACCCCTCGCTCCTGCGCCGCGAGACGGTCGGGCAGGTGCTGCACCTCGCCGCCACCACTCTCATGTCGACGGTCGGCGGGGCGGCCGGGCCGCTCTACGGGACCGCTCTGCTGCGCGCCTCGAAGGTGACCGACCGCACGGTGCTCGGTCCCTCCGGTGTGGTCGCCCTCGTCGAGGCGGCGCTGGAGGGCATCGTCGCCCGCGGCAAGGCGTCCCCGGGCGAGAAGACGATGGTCGACGCCTGGCAGCCGGCGGCCGAGGCGACCGAACGTGCGGCGGCCATCGGCAGCGGGACCGACGAGGACGCGGTCGACGTGCTGCGGGCGGCGGCCGAGGCGGCGTCGGCCGGCGCGGAGGCGACCGTCCCGCTCGTCGCCACCAAGGGCCGGGCCTCGTACCTGGGTGAGCGTAGCGCCGGTACCGAGGATCCCGGGGCGCGCTCGACCGCGATCCTCCTGGCCGCGGCCGTCGGCGCGGCGCAGGGGCCCGGCGCGTGACGGTCGGCCTGGTCCTCGTGGCGCACTCGGTCCGGCTCGCCGAGGGAGTGGCGGAGCTCGCCGGTCAGATGGCGCCGGACGTGGTCGTGCGGTGTGCGGCCGGCGACGTCGACGGCGGCCTGGGCACGTCGCTGACGCGGGTGCAGGAGACGTTGGCCGGCGCGCTGGCCGAGGCAGACGGGGTCGTGGTCCTGGCAGACCTGGGCTCGGCGGTCCTGACGGTCGAGTCGGCGTTCGAGCTGGACCCGGACCTGCCGGCGCGCACACGGTTCGTCTCGGCCCCGTTCGTCGAGGGTGCGGTCTCCGCGGCGGTGACCGCGCAGCAGGGCGCGACGCTCGACGCCGTCGCGGAGGCCGCCGAGGCCGCGGTGCGGTCCATCGGTCCGGAACCTGTCCTGGAGCTCGTCGAGGCGGACACGGCGGGGACGGCGGACAGCCCGGCGGTGGCGGCGACGCGGGCGTCGGGGGAGGCGGTGCCCGTGCCGGGGCCGACGTCGTCGGGGGCCGCGGACGAGATCAGCGTGACCGTCGCCGTGCGCAACCCGTTGGGTCTGCACGCCCGGCCGGCCGCGGTCGTCGCGCGCGCGGTCGCCGACCTGGGCGTGCCGGTGACCATCGAGGGCGCCGACGCCACGAGCGTGCTGCAGCTCATGTCGCTCGGCACCTCGGCGGGTGACGTGGTGCGGGTCACCGCTCGCGGTCCGCAGGCGGAGGCGGCCGTCGCCGTCGTCGTCGGTCTGCTGGAGGGCGGCTTCGGCGAGGTGTGAGCCAGGCCACGCAATATTGCAGTTGATGCAAACTTGCAGTAGATGCATGATTGTCGTGTGAATGCTCCGACCTCGGACGACCTCGGCCTGCGGGCGCGCAAGAAGCGGGCCCGCGCGGACGCCATCGTCGACGCCGCGCAACGCCTTGTGCTCGCCCACGGGTTCGACGCGGTGACGGTCGAGGCGATCGCTGAGGCGGCCGGGATCTCCCCGCGCACGTTCTTCAACTACTTCGAGTCGAAGGACGACGCGGTGCTCGGCCAGGGGTCCTTCGACCTCGATGCCGGGTTCCGCGGCGAGTTCGTCGCCGGCGGCCCGACCGGGCGGCTCACCGCCGACCTGGAGATCCTCGCGACGGCCCTGCTCGGGGCCGTGGCAGGCTCCGCGCCGGACGCACCCGCCCGGGTCCTCGAGCTCGTGCAGGCAGAACCACGGCTGCTGGCGAGCCACTTCGCCTGGTTCGAGCGGCACAAGAACCAGATCGAGGACCTGTTCGCCCAGCGGCACGCCCACCGCCCGCTGCCGGCCGACCCGGCGACCTGCACCACGGTCGTCTTCCTCCTGGTGCGCGCCGCGCTCGACGACTGGGACCGCGCCGGGCGGCAGGACGACGTCACCGACCATCTCCGGTCCGCGCTGACCGCGATCGCGGCCGTCGTCACCGCCTGACCCCACGACCCCTGGCCACCGCACTCCACGTCGCACCGCACCGCCCCCGCCCCACGCCGCACCGCCCCGCACCGCCCCCGAACGAGGTACCGCCATGACCCACGCCCCCGCCCCCGCGCCGGACAAGCCGCTCGTCGTGCTGACGCAGCGCACGATCTGGCTCATCTTCGGCGCCCTCATGGCGTCGATGTTCCTGTCGTCGCTCGACCAGACGATCGTCTCCACCGCGATGCCGACCATCGTCGGCGACCTCGACGGCGTGGCCCACCAGGGCTGGGTCATCACCGCCTACATCCTTGCCGTGGCCATCGGGATGCCGCTGTACGGCAAGTTCGGCGACCTGTACGGGCGGCGCTGGCCGTTCCTCGTCGCGATCGGGCTCTTCACCCTCGCCTCCGCGGGCGCGGCGCTCGCGGACTCCATGCTGACGCTGGTGCTGTGGCGGGCGGTCCAGGGCCTCGGCGGCGGCGGGCTGATGATCCTGTCGCAGTCGATCATCGCCGACATCGTGCCCGCCTCGGAGCGTGGCAAGTACATGGGTCCGCTCGGCGCGCTGTTCGGCGTCTCCGCCGTGCTGGGCCCGCTCCTGGGCGGCTGGCTGACCGAGGGACCGGGCTGGCGCTGGGCCTTCTGGATCAACATCCCCGTGGGGATCGCCGCCTTCGCGATCGCCTGGTTCACGCTGCGGCTGCCGTCGCACCGGTCGTCGAGGCCCGTCGACTGGGCCGGGATCGCCACCATGGCCGTGGCGACCACCGGCATCGTGCTCGTCACCAGCTGGGAGTCGCTCGCCGAGGGCGGCTACGACTGGTCCGACGGCCGCCTCGTCGGTCTCGTCCTGCTGACCGCAGCGGCCGTCGGTGCCTTCGTCGTGGTCGAGAACCACGCCGCCGAGCCGCTGATCCCGTTGCGCCTGTTCAAGAACCGGACGTTCACGATCACCACGCTGATCGGGCTCGTGCTCGGCATGGGTCTGTTCTCCGCCATGGCGATGCTGCCCACCTTCCTGCAGATGTCCACCGGAGCCGGGGTGACCGAGTCCGGCTGGCTCATGCTGCCGATGATGGCCGGCGTCATGCTGACGTCGATCGTCTCCGGGTTCGCCGTGGCGAGGTCCGGGCGGTACAAGGCCTACCCGGTCGTCGGTCTGGCCGTGGTCGCCGTCGGCATGGTGTGGCTGACCACCCTCGCCGGCGACACCTCCATGTGGGTGTTCGGCGCGATGATCTTCACGCTCGGCGCCGGCATGGGGCTCGTCATGCAGGTCGTGGTGCTCGCCGTCCAGAACGCCGTCGACCCGAGCGAGCTCGGGACCGCGACCAGCGCGAACAACTTCTTCCGCGAGGTCGGTGCCTCCATCGGCGTCGCGCTGTTCACCACCATCTTCACCTCCCGCCTCACCGACAACCTCGGCACGGTCTTCGCGGGCGTGCCCGGGGCGGCCGACGCCGGCACCGAGGCGAGCCTCACGCCCGCCATGGTCGCCGAGCTGCCCGAGCCGCTGCACACGGGCGTCATCGACGCCTATGCCGACGCGCTGGCCCCGTCCTTCTGGTACCTGGTGCCGCTGGTGCTGGTGGGCTTCGTCCTGGCGCTGTTCCTGCCGGTCATCAAGCTCTCCGACGTCGCCGGGATGGTCGCGCGCGGCGAGGCCGTGGAGGACCCCGCAAAGGTCGCGGCACGCGAGCCGGCCGGCGTCGGGCACGGGACCGAGGCTCCGACGGATATCGTGGACCGGTGAGCAAGAAGGACGACCGCCCCCGCCCCGGCGAGACGATCAAGCCCCGCAAGCCCGCCAAGGTGCAGTTCACGGCCACGGTGCTGCAGCTGGAGGCGTTCGCCGTGCTGTTCGCCGCCCTCGCCCTGTACGGGCTGCGGGGCTCGGCGTACGAGCGCGGCCCGCTCGTCCTCGACTCCGTGGCCGCGCTCTGGACGGTGACCGGGGTGCTCTTCCTGGTGCTGGTGGTGCTCTCGAGGACGGTGGCGCGCCCCGGGGGCTACGTGGCCGGGACGGTCGCCCAGGTGCCCGTGCTGGCGATGGGTCTGCTGCTGCCGATGATGTTCCTGGTCGGTGCGATCTTCGTGGCGATGTGGGTGGTCTCGTTGCGGCTCGGCGGACGGATCGACCGCGAGCGCGCCGCCTACGACGCCGCCCACCCGGAGACGGCACCGAACACCTGACCGGGCCGGATAGTGTTTGCGGCATGACCGACGCAACAACCCCCGCACCCGAGCGCACCCTCGTCCTCGTCAAGCCGGACGGCGTCCGCCGCGGCCTGTCCGGGGAGATCCTGCGGCGCATCGAGGCCAAGGGCTACACGCTCACCGCCGTCGAGCTGAAGCGGGCCACCCCCGACCTCCTCGCCCAGCACTACGCCGAGCACGAGGGCAAGCCGTTCTACGCCCCCCTGGTCGAGTTCATGCTCTCCGGGCCCGTCCTGGCGGTCGTCGCCGAGGGCCAGGGCGTCATCGCGGGCTTCCGGTCGCTCGCCGGTGCCACGGACCCGACGGCGGCCGCCCCGGGCACGATCCGCGGCGACCTCGGCCGCGACTGGGGTCTGAAGGTGCAGCAGAACCTCGTGCACGGCTCGGACTCGCCGGAGTCCGCCGAGCGCGAGATCGCGCTGTGGTTCCCCCAGCCCTGACCATCCCCTCCCCGCTGTGGGTATGAGAAGTGCCGCCCTGGACCCGTCCAGGGCGGCACTTCTCATACCCACAGCAGGTGACGGCGGAGCCGGTCCAGATGCGCAGGATCCGGCCCGGCGGCGGATACCCTCGGCACGTGCACCTCAAGACGCTGACGCTCCGGGGCTTCAAGTCGTTCGCCTCGGCGACGACGCTGAACCTGGAGCCCGGCATCACGTGCGTGGTCGGGCCCAACGGCTCGGGCAAGTCGAACGTCGTGGACGCCCTCTCCTGGGTGATGGGGGAGCAGGGCGCCAAGTCGCTGCGGGGCGGCAAGATGGAGGACGTCATCTTCGCCGGCACCTCGGGCCGCCCGCCGCTGGGCCGCGCCGAGGTCTCGCTGACCATCGACAACACCGACGGTGCGCTGCCGATCGAGTACACCGAGGTCACGATCTCGCGCACGCTGTTCCGCAGCGGCGGTTCGGAGTACGCGATCAACGGCAGCTCGTGCCGTCTGCTGGACATCCAGGAGCTGCTCAGCGACTCGGGCATCGGCCGGGAGATGCACGTCGTGGTCGGCCAGGGCCAGCTCGACCAGGTGCTCCGCGCGACCCCGGAGGACCGGCGCGGCTTCATCGAGGAGGCCGCGGGTGTCCTCAAGCACCGCAAGCGCAAGGAGAAGGCGCTGCGCAAGCTCGAGGCGATGGCCGGCAACCTCGCGCGCCTGACCGACCTCACCACGGAGCTGCGTCGCCAGCTCGGTCCGCTCGGCCGGCAGGCCGAGGCGGCCCGCAAGGCACGGACCGTGCAGGCCGACCTGCGCGACGCCCGCGCCCGGCTGCTCGCCGACGACCTCGCCCAGCTCGGCGCCCAGCTCGAGCAGGAACGGGCCGACGAGGCCGCCCTCGCCCGCCGTCGGACCGCGACGGAGCAGGAGCTCGACGCCGCCCGGCAGCGGCTCGCCCGGCTGGAGGTCGCGGCCTCCGCCTCGACGCAGGCCGCGTCCCGGGCCGCCGACACCTTCCACGCGCTCGGCGCCGTCCGGGAGCGGTTGCGCGGCCTGGCGTCCCTGGCCGACGAACGGGTCCGGCTGCTCGGTACGGCCGAGCCCGAGCACCGCGGCCAGGACCCTGACGAGCTCGAGGCCCAGGCCGAGCGGGCCAGGGCGTCGGAGACCGAGCTGCAGCACGAGGTCGAGATCGCACTGGCCCGCCTCGACGACGCCCAGGCCGAGCGTGCCCGGACCGAAGAGGCGGCCGCTGCCGCGGAGCGGGAGCTCGCCACGTTGCTGCGCGGTGCCGCCGACCGCCGCGAGGGCCTGGCCCGGTTGTCCGGGCAGGTCGCCGCTCGGCGGAGCAGGGTCGAGGCCGCCGACGCCGAGATCGAGCGCGTGCACGCCGGGCTCGCGGCGGCGGAGCGCCGGGCCGAGGAGGCCGCGCACCGCTTCGCGGAGCTGGAGCGCGAGGTGCTGGGCGCCGAGGCCGGCGAGGAGGGACTCGACGCGGAGCACGAGCACGCCGTGGCGGCGCTGGCGGAGGCGCGGCAGGCGGTCGACCGCCTCGAGGAGGAGCTCGCGTCCGCCGAGACGGACCGGGCCACCTGGGCGGCGCGCGTCGAGACGCTCAGCCTGAGTCTCGACCGCAAGGACGGCGCGGGGGCGCTGCTCGCTGCCGACCCGGCCGGCGTCCTCGGTTCCGTCGCCGCGCTGCTCGGTGTGGAGGCGGGCTTCGAGGAGGCCGTCGCCGCCGCCCTGGGCCCGCTCGCCGACGCCGTCGCGGTGGAGAGCCTGGAGGCAGCGGTCGACGCGTTGCGCCTCCTGCGTGACGACGACGCCGGTCGCGCCGGTCTGGTCGTGGGCGGGCCCGACGGCGGTGCCACGGGAGACCTCGACGTCCCGCTGCCGGCCGGCGCGCGTCGTGCGGTGGACGTGGTGACGGCCGCCGGCCAGGCCGCCGGAGCGCTGCGCGCCCTCCTGGCCGGCGTGGTCGTGGTCGAGGACCTCGCCCAGGCTCGCGCGCTCGTCGCCGAGCACCCGGGCGTCGTGACGGTGACCCGGGCCGGGGACCTGCTGGCGGCGACCCGGGCGTCCGGAGGATCGGCGGGCGCACCGAGCGTCCTGCACCTGACGAGCGCGCTCGACGAGGCCCGCGCCGGCCTCGACGACGCCGTCGGCCGGGGGGATCGCGCCCGCACCGGCCTGGGCGACGCGCGCACCGAGCTGGAGGCCTCGCAGGCGCGCCACGACGCGACGCTCGCGCGGCTGCACGAGTCCGACGCCGCGATGGCGGCCGTCGCCGAGCAGCTCGGCACGCTCGGTGCTGCGCGTGCCAACGCCCAGACCGAGGCCGAACGCCACCGGAGCGCTCTGGCCGAGGCGACCGACCGTCGTCGGGCGGACGCCACCGAGCTCGACGCGCTCGTGCGACGTCTGGAGGTGGCCGAGAGCCAGGACTCCGCGGACGCCGCCGAGCTCGACGTGGCCGCGGCGACGACGGCGCGGGACGCGGCCCAGGAGGAGGCGACCGCGGCGCGTCAGACCGAGACCGAGGCCCGGCTGTCCCTGCGCACCGCCGAGGAACGGGCCCGTGCGGTCTCCGGGCGCGCCCAGGGGCTCGCGCGGGCCGCCGCCCAGGAGCGGCGCGCCCGGGAGCAGGCCGCTGCACGGGCACGGCGCCGGGCTGCCGAGGCCGACCGCGCCGCCACGGTGCGCACGCACGTCGCCACCGCGCTGGACGTGCTGTCCCGCTCGGCTGAGCGCGCGGCGGCTGAGCGTGCTGCCGCCGAGGCCGACCGCGACGCGCAGCGGGTCGAGGTCGACACGGTGCGGGGCGACGTCGACCGGCTCGCCCGCGAGCTGCGCGACCTGACCGACGTCGCCCACCGTGACGAGGTGGCCCGTGCCCAGCAGGTCGCCCGTCTGGAGCAGCTGCACGCCCGGGCGGTCGAGGAGCTGGGGACGGACCCCGAGGCGCTGGTGGACGAGTTCGGGCCCCACCGGGAGGTGCCGGTGCCGCGGCCGCCCGACGCCGCCGAGGAGGACCCGGACCCCGAGCCCGTGCCGTACGTGCGGGCGGAGCAGGAGAAGCGTCTCGCCGCGGCGGAGCGTGCGCTGAAGCGGATCGGGACGGTGAACCCCCTGGCGCTGGAGGAGTTCGCTGCCCTGGAGGAGCGGCACCGCTTCCTCACCGAGCAGCTGGCGGACCTCAAGGGCTCGCGCGAGGACCTGCTGCAGATCGTCGCGGAGATCGACGAGCGGGTCCAGCAGGTGTTCGCCGAGGCGTACCAGGACACCGCCGCACAGTTCGAGCGGGTCTTCTCTCGCCTGTTCCCCGGTGGGGAGGGCCGGCTGGTCCTCACCGAGCCCGGCGACCTGCTCACCACGGGGATCGAGGTCGAGGCCCGGCCCGCCGGCAAGAAGGTCAAGCGGCTGTCGCTGCTCTCCGGCGGCGAGCGGTCGTTGACGGCCGTGGCGTTCCTCGTGTCGATCTTCAAGGCCCGGCCCAGCCCGTTCTACGTGATGGACGAGGTGGAGGCCGCGCTGGACGACGTCAACCTCGGTCGCCTGCTGGAGATCTTCCGCGAGCTGCAGGAGGACTCCCAACTCGTGGTCATCACGCACCAGAAGCGCACCATGGAGGTCGCGGACGCGCTCTACGGCGTCACGATGCGCGGTGACGGTGTGACCACCGTCATCTCGCAACGCCTGCGCGAGGCGGCGGAGACGGGGTGACAATGGGTGCCATGGCTCTCGTCGTGTGGATTCTCGTGTCGTTGCTGGTCGCGGCGGCCGTCTTCCTCGTCGCCAACGTCATGGAGAAGCGCGACGACGACGACGTGCGTGGCGTGCGCGCCTTCCTGCGCGACTTCCGTGCGGGGCTGAGCCGGGGCCGGCGCACCGCGGCGCCCGAACCCGTGGACACCGACATGGACGCGTTCTTCGCGGGAGCGGTGGAGGACGCTCCGGCGTACGTCGACGCCGACGAGCTGTCCGACGTGCTCCAGCGGGCCCAGGACCGGATGAGCACGCCGTTCCACGGCACCCCGCGCGCCGACGGTGGCAGACCACGCGGCTGAGGCGCCCCGCACGGCCCTCGTCTGGGAGACTGGGGGACCGTGACTGACCTTCTCTGGCTCTGGATCGTCCTCGGTGTCCTGCTGCTCGCGGCCGCCGGCTCCGCGCTCGTCGTCCCCCGGCTGCGTCGCCGCGACCGCGACCGTGCTGCCGAGGGAGGCGACGCCACCACCCTCGCGCCGGAACGGGACCGACCCGACGTCCCGGAGACGGCGACCGTCGACACCGCCTCACCGCCCTCGGCCCCGGTCCTCGAGACGCCGGCACCGGTGGCCGGCCGGATGGTCCGGCTGCGTGACCGGCTGGCCCGCTCGGGGTCCCCGCTGGGCGCCCGGCTGCTCTCCGTCCTGTCGCGGGACCACCTCACCGAGGACGACTGGGACGAGCTGGAGGAGACCCTCCTGCTGGCGGACATCGGTGCCGGGCCGGCCGGCGAGCTGCTGGAGGCCCTGCGCACCCGTGTGCGGGTCGAGGGCGCGCGCGAGCCCGGGGCCGTGCGTGAGCTGCTGCGCTCGGAGCTCCTCAAGGTCGTCGACCCGACGGCCGACCGCACCCTGGCGACGACACCGCGGCAGGTCGACGGCGTGGCCCGGCCCGCCGTCGTGCTCGTCGTCGGGGTCAACGGCACGGGCAAGACGACCACGGTGGGCAAGCTGGCCCGCGTGCTCGTGGCCGAGGGTCGCAGCGTCGTGCTGGGCGCCGCCGACACCTTCCGCGCCGCGGCGGCCGAGCAGCTCACCACCTGGGGTGCGCGCGTCGGGGTCGAGACGGTGCGCGCGGACCGTGAGGGCGCCGACCCGGCCGCCGTCGCCTACGACGCGGTGGCCACCGGCGCCCGGGACGGCGTCGACGTCGTCCTGGTCGACACCGCGGGCCGCCTGCAGAACAAGGCGGGGCTCATGGACGAGCTCGGCAAGATCACCCGCGTCATCACCCGGGAGGCTCCCCTCGGCGAGGTCCTGCTCGTGCTGGACGCCACGACCGGGCAGAACGGGATGCAGCAGGCCAAGGTCTTCGGCGAGGTGGCCGGCGTCACCGGCATCGTGCTGACCAAGCTGGACGGCACCGCCAAGGGCGGCATCGTCGTGGCGGTGCAGCGCGAGCTCGGGGTGCCGGTCAAGCTCGTCGGCCTCGGCGAGGGGCCGGACGACCTGGCCCCGTTCGACCCGGAGCAGTTCGTCGACGGCCTGCTCGGCTGACCCGCCGGCCCGGGTCGGCGCGCCGCTCGTGAGCGCACTCCCGTCAGGTCACGGGAACGTCACGGCGGCCCCGATTCGTCTCGTCATCTGGACGGAAACCCGATGTTTACGCGGGTGAGAGGTCTGTCACACGGACGTAACACCACTTCACTCGGGATGAAACGCCGCGCCGCCACGGTGGTCCTCGACCGGCCACACGGGCTGGCGAGGGGAGTAAGACAATGGAGCTGGATACCGGGGCAACCGCGTGGATGCTGACGTCAGCGTCTCTCGTGCTCCTGATGACGCCGGGACTGGCGTTGTTCTACGGGGGCATGGTCCGCGGCAAGTCCGTCCTGAACATGATGATGATGTCGTTCGGCGCGATCGCCGTCACGGCCGTGATCTACGTCCTGTGGGGCTGGTCGATGTCCTACGGCAGCGACATCGGCGGCGGGATCGTCGGCAACCCGTTCGAGCAGTTCGCGCTGCAGGGGGCGATCTACGACGACGCCGGTGCCTTCCTCATCGACGACTACGGTGTCCCGGGCATCGTCGGCGTCGGCTTCCAGGCGACGTTCGCGATCATCACCGTCGCCCTCATCTCGGGTGCCATCGCGGACCGCGTGAAGTTCGGCACCTGGATGGTCTTCGTCGCCCTGTGGGTCACCTTCGCCTACTTCCCGATGGCGCACATGGTCTGGGGTGGCGGCCTGCTCTCCGGTGACGGCCCCTTCGCGTCCATCGCGGCGCCGATCGACTTCGCCGGCGGCACCGTGGTCCACATCAACGCCGGGGCTGCGGCCCTCGTGCTGGCGCTCGTCGTCGGCAAGCGCAAGGGTTTCGGCACCGAGCCGATGCGCCCGCACAACCTGACGCTCGTCATGCTCGGCGCGGCCCTGCTGTGGTTCGGCTGGTTCGGCTTCAACGGTGGCTCGGCCTTCACCGCCGACGGGTTCGCCGGTCTCGCGTGGGTCAACACCACCACCGCGACCGCGGCCGCCGTCCTCGGCTGGCTGGTCGTCGAGAAGTTCCGCGACGGCTCCGCGACCTCGCTGGGTGCGGCCTCGGGTGTCGTGGCCGGTCTGGTCGCCATCACGCCGGCCGCCGGGTCGGTCAGCCCGCTCGGCTCGATCGCGATCGGTGTGGTCGCGGGTGGTCTGAGCGCCCTCGCCGTGGGCCTGAAGTACAAGCTCGGCTACGACGACTCGCTCGACGTCGTCGGCGTCCACCTGGTCTCCGGCCTGTGGGGCACGCTCGCGATCGGCTTCCTCGCCACGGAGACGGGCCTGTTCTACGGTGGCGGCATCAACCAGCTCGCCGTGCAGGCGATCATCGCGGTGGTCGCCATCGTGTTCTCGGCAGTCGTCACCTACGTCCTGGCGATCATCCTCAAGCCCACGATGGGCTGGCGCGTCTCCGAGGAGGTCGAGGTCAACGGCATCGACCTCGCCGTCCACGGCGAGTCCGCGTACGAGGGGATCCAGCAGGGTTCCGTCATCAAGGAGGTCCGCGCATGAAGCTCGTCACCGGAGTCATCCAGCCCCACCGTCTCGACGACGTGAAGTCGGCCCTGGAGGCCGCCGGCGTCCGGGGGATGACCGTCAGCGAGGCCAGCGGCTACGGCCGGCAGAAGGGCCACACCGAGGTCTACCGCGGTGCGGAGTACACCGTGGACCTGGTCCCCAAGGTCCGTATCGAGATCCTCATCGCCGACGAGGACGCCCCCGCCATCGTCGACGTCGTGGTGGGTGCCGCCCAGACCGGCAAGATCGGTGACGGCAAGGTCTGGACGGTCCCGGTCGACGACGTCGCCCGCGTCCGGACCGGCGAGCACGGCGACGCCGCGCTCTGACGCGATGACCGACCACCCGACCACGGGCGGCGGTCCCGCGGAGCAGGCCCCGTACCCCGGCACCGGGGTGCGGGGCCCTGTCGTGGGTCTGCGCGACGACCTGCTTGCCGTCGCCACCGACCTCAGCGGCCCGCGGCGATCCGGCGTCGCCCGTCGCGCCACCCTGCAGCAGGTCGTCACCGACCGGCTCGCCGCCCTCTACGCCGAGGCGACCGCCGGCGTCGACCCCGCGGGGCTGGCGCTGGCTGCCGTCGGATCACTGGGCCGGGGCGAGCTCGGCCCCCTGTCGGACCTCGACCTGGTGCTCGTGCACGACGGCCGCTCCCACAAGCCTGCGGAGCTGGCCGAGGTGGCGGAGCGTCTCTGGTACCCGCTGTGGGACTCCGGGGTCGACATCGACCACGCCGTCCGGTCGCTCACCCAGACACGCCAGCTCGCCGGACGCGACCTGCCCGCCGCCGTCGGCTGGCTCGACGTGCGCCCGGTGGCGGGCGACGCCGTCGTCGTGCACCGCGCGGCCTCGGGGATCCTCACCGACTGGCGGTCGGCGTCGCGCCGCCGGCTGCCCGAGCTGCTGTCCAGCGTGCGGGAGCGGGCGGAGCGGTCGGGCGAGCTCGCCTACCTCATCGAGCCTGACCTCAAGGAGGCCCGGGGCGGCATCCGCGACGCCGTCGTGCTGTCCGCTCTCGCCGCGACCTGGCTGACCGACCGGCCGCACGGCCGGGTGGACACGGCCTACGCGCACCTGCTCGACGTGCGCGACGCGCTCCAGGTCGTCACCCGGCGCCGCTCGACCCGCCTGCTCCTGGCGGACCTGGACGAGGTGGCGGACCTCACCGGCTACCCGGATCCCGACGAGCTGCTGGCGAGCCTGGCCGCGGCCGGACGCGAGATCTCCTTCGCCCTCGACTCCACGGTGCGCCGGGCACGTCAGGCGCTGCAGCGCCCCGCGGTGCGCAGGCCCGTGCTCGTCCGAGGTCGGCGCCAGCCGCCGCGGCTGCGGTCGGTCGGCGAGGGGCTCGTGGAGCACGACGGCGAGCTCGTCCTGGGCGTCACGGCCCGGCCGGCGGAGGACCCGCTGCTGTCGCTGCGGGCCGCGGCCACGGCCGCTCGCACCGGCCTCGCGCTCTCGCCCGTGACCGTCCACTCCCTCGCCGAGTGCCCACCGCTGCCCGAGCCCTGGCCGCGGTCCGCCCGGAGCCACCTGCTGACACTCCTGGGTTCCGGCCCGGCGCAGGTGCACGTGTGGGAGGCCCTCGACCTGGCCGGAGCCGTCACGACGTGGATCCCCGAGTGGGCCGACGTCCGGAACAAGCCGCAACGGGCCGCCGTGCACCGGCACACCGTGGACCGGCACCTCGTCGAGACCGCCGCGCTGGCCACGGCGGTGCGCAAGCACCGGCTCGCCCGCGGCGTGGCCGCCGAGCACCTGCCCGCCGACCTGCTGCTGGTCACCGCGATCCTGCACGACATCGGCAAGCGCCGCCGCGCCGAGAGCTCCGACCACTCGGTGGAGGGAGCGCGCATCGTCCCCGGGATCGTGCGACGCATGGGGTTCGACGAGACGTTCGTCGCCGACGTCACGACGCTGGTGCGCCAGCACCTGACCCTGGCCCAGCTCGCCACGTCGGCGGACCCCGACGACCCCGGCACGGTGCAGCGACTGCTCAAGGTGCTCGACCACCGCCCGGACCTGCTGGAGGTGCTCCGGGCGCTGACCGAGAGCGACTCCGCGTCCCTGGGCCCGGCGGGGTGGACGGGATGGCGGGCCAGCCTCGTCGACCAGCTGACGGGCAACGCCCGCGCCGAGCTCGGCGGGGCGAGCGGGTCGCCCGGGTGAGCGGGGCGTCCAGGGCGACCGGAGGGGGCCGGTAGGCTAGGGGACCGCACGTCATCCACCCCGCGAAGAGGACCACCTGGTGTTCAACTCCCTGTCGGACCGGCTCACCGCGACCTTCAAGAACCTGCGCGGCCGGGGACGCCTCTCCGAGGCCGACATCGACGCCACCGTGCGCGAGATCCGTCGCGCCCTGCTCGACGCGGACGTCGCGGTCCCCGTCGTGCGCCACTTCACGGCGGCCGTGCGCGAGCGCGCGCTCGGCGCCGAGGTCTCGGGAGCGCTCAACCCGGCCCAACAGATCGTCAAGATCGTCAACGACGAGCTGGTGACGATCCTCGGGGGGCAGACGCGCGCGCTCCAGCTCGCCAAGAACCCGCCGACCGTCATCATGCTCGCCGGCCTCCAGGGCGCGGGCAAGACGACCCTGGCGGGCAAGCTCGCCTTGGCCCTGCGCGAGCAGGGGCACACGCCTCTGCTGGTCGCGGCGGACCTGCAGCGACCGAACGCGGTCACCCAGCTGTCGGTGGTGGCCCAGCGTGCCGGGGTGCCGGTCTACGCGCCGCACCCCGGCAACACCTCCGACCAGGACACGGCCGACGACGCGCTCGTGGGCGACCCGGTCGGGGTCGCGCGCGACGGCGTCGCCGAGGCGCGCACCAAGCAGCACGACGTCGTGATCGTCGACACCGCGGGTCGTCTCGGTGTCGACCAGGTCCTCATGCAGCAGGCCGCGGACATCCGGGCCGCGATCACCCCCGACGAGGTCCTGTTCGTCATCGACGCGATGATCGGCCAGGACGCCGTCAACACCGCGCAGGCCTTCGCCGAGGGCGTCGACTTCACAGGCGTCGTGCTCTCGAAGCTCGACGGCGACGCCCGCGGTGGCGCCGCCCTCTCGGTCGCGCAGGTCACCGGGCGGCCGATCATGTTCGCCTCCACCGGTGAGAAGCTCACCGACTTCGAGGTCTTCCACCCGGACCGGATGGCGTCGCGCATCCTCGACATGGGCGACGTGCTGACGCTTATCGAGCAGGCCGAGAAGGCGTTCGACGCCGAAGAGGCCGAGAAGATGGCGGCGAAGGTCGCCGGCGGCGAGGACTTCACCCTCAGCGACTTCCTGGTGCAGATGCAGCAGATGAAGAAGCTCGGCTCGATGAAGAAGATGCTCGGCATGATGCCGGGCATGGCGCAGATGCGCGAGCAGCTCGAGAACTTCGACGAGCGTGAGGTCGACCGGGTCCAGGCGCTCATCCAGTCCATGACCCCGGCCGAGCGGGAGAACCCGAAGATCATCAACGGCTCGCGGCGGGCACGGATCGCCCGCGGCGCGGGCCAGACCACCGCCGCCGTCAACGGGTTGCTCGACCGGTTCTCCCAGGCCCAGAAGATGATGCGCCAGATGTCGCAGGGCGGGGGCGGTGTGCCGGGGATGCCCGGAGGCATGCCGGGCATGCCGGGGATGCCGGGCGGCGGCAAGAAGTCGCGCGGCAAGCAGCAGCCGAAGAAGAAGGTCAAGGGCAAGTCCGGGAACCCCGCCAAGCGGGCCCAGCAGGAGCGCGAGGCCATGCAGCGGGCGCTGGGCGGCGGGGCGAAGAAGTCGGCGCCCGCCGGCTCGGCGTTCGGGATGGGCGCCGCCGACGGCGAGCAGCCGACCGCGGCCGACCTCGAGAACCTCGAGCTGCCCGGCAACCTCGGCAAGCTGCTCGGCGGCGGACGCTGACGCCCCGGTAGGCTGCCGTCATGTCGGTGCCTCACGTCCCCCTGCACGTCACGGGTCACATCCTGCTCGACGGGGACCGCGAGGTCGGCGAGATGTGGGTGCGCGACGGGCGGCTGAGCCTTCTGCGGCCGACGCCGCAGGGCAGCGCCGCCACGGAGGTCGAGGGCTGGGTGCTGCCCGGGCTGGTGGACGTCCACTGCCACGTCGGTCTCGACGCCGGGGGCGCGGTCGACGAGGCCGCCGCGACCAGGCAGGCGCTCGCGGACCGCGACACCGGGGTCCTGCTGATCCGGGACGCGGGCTCCCCGCTGGACACCTCGTGGGTGGCCCAGCGGACCGAGCTGCCGAGACTGGTGCGGTCCGGGGCACACCTGGCCCGCCCCAAGCGGTACCTGCGCCACTACGGAATCGAGCTCGACGACGTGGCCGACCTGCCGCGCGTCGTCGCCGAGCAGGCACGGGCCGGGGACGGCTGGGTCAAGCTGGTCGGCGACTGGATCGACCGGGACCTGGGCGCCGACGGCGACCTGCGACCGCTGTGGCCCGTCGACGTGCTCACCGAGGCGGTCGAGGCCGCCCACGCCGAGGCCGCCCGCGTCACGGTGCACGCCTTCTCCACGGAGGTGATCGAGGACCTGCTCACCGCCGGGGTCGACGGTATCGAGCACGGTACGGGCATCACCGCGGACCTGATGCCGGAGATCGCCCAGCGAGGCATCCGCGTCACCCCGACGCTGCTCCAGGTGAACCAGTTCGAGGCCATCGCGCAGCAGGCCGACGGCAGGTACCCGGTGTACGCGGCGCGCATGCGACGCATGCACGAGCGTCGCCACGAACAGGTGCGGGCGATGTACGACGCCGGCATCCCGCTCCTGGTGGGGACGGACGCCGGCGGCACGATCGATCACGGCAGGATCGCCGACGAGTGCTCCGAGCTCGTGGCGGCCGGGCTCCCGGACGCCGAGGTGGTGGCGATGGCGACCTGGCAGGCGCGCGCCTACCTCGGCCACGGCGCGATGGTCGAGGGTTCCAGCGCCGACTTCGTCGTCTACCCGTCCGACCCGCGCGAGGACGTCGAGGTCCTGCGCCACCCGAGCGCCGTCGTCCTGCGCGGACGTGTGGTCGCGCCCTGAGGGCTGTGACGCGGTCGGGGGTTGGGGCACCGGCGCGCGTCTGGCACAATAGCGGGGTACTCGGCGTGCCCAGGCCCCTCTCACCTGCGCAGGCCCAGTCCTGACCCGCCCACCCGCAGGACCCCACCCGCAGGTGTCCCGGGTCGCACCCACAGAACCAGGAGAGTCCACACCAGTGGCCGTCAAGATTCGTCTGAAGCGCCTCGGCAAGATCCGGGCACCGTACTACCGCGTCGTCGTCGCCGACTCGCGCACCAAGCGCGACGGTCGGGTGATCGAGGAGATCGGCAAGTACCACCCCACCGAGGAGCCGTCGCTCATCGAGATCAGCTCGGAGCGCGCCCAGTACTGGCTCGGTGTCGGCGCCCAGCCGACCGAGCAGGTCGCCGCCCTGCTGAAGGTCACGGGCGACTGGCAGAAGTTCAAGGGTCTGCCGGGTGCCGAGGGCACGCTGCGGACCAAGCAGGCCGCGGGCGACAGCGCCGCCGCCATCGAGGCCGTCCACGCCGAGGCCGAGAAGGCCAAGGCGAAGGCCGCCGAGAAGAAGTCCGCCGAGAAGGCCGACGAGGCTGAGGCCGAGGCCTGATGCTCGCGGACGCTCTCGAGCACCTGGTGCGGGGCATCGTGGACAACCCGGACGACGTCCGGGTCACGGCACGCACCCAGCGGCGCGGTGACCTGCTGGAGGTCCGGGTGCACCCCGAGGACCTCGGGCGGGTGATCGGCCGTAGTGGCCGCACGGCCAAGGCGCTGCGCACCGTCGTCGGCTCGCTGGCCACCGACGGTCCGGTGCGGGTCGACGTCGTGGACGTCGACCGCCGCTGACACCGAGAGCGACGAGCAGCACCGACGAGGCCCGGTCCCGCCACGGGACCGGGCCTCGTCGCGCTTGCCGGGCGATGCTCGGCCGGACACCGGGGCGACCGGCCCCAGGAACGAGGAGGAGACATGGAGCTCGTGGTGGCTCGCATCGGCAAGGCCCACGGACTGCGGGGCGAGGTCGCCCTCGACGTCCGCACGGACGTGCCCGAGGAGCGGTTCACCGTCGGCGCGGAGCTCAGGACCGTACCGGCCGACGCCGGGCCCCTGACCGTCACCGCGACGCGCGTCCACCAGGGCCGCTGGCTCGTCGCGTTCGCCGAGTCGCCGGACCGCACGACGGCGGAGGGCCTGCGAGGCGTCGAGCTGGTCGTCGAGGCCGGCGACTCGCAGGACGACGACGCCTGGTACCCCCACGAGCTGGCCGGACTGCGCGCGGAGCTCACCGACGGCACGGTCGTCGGCGAGGTCGTCGGGCTCGAGCACCTTCCCGCGCACGACGTCCTGGTGCTGCGCGAGACCGGCGGCGAGCGCACCCTCGTGCCGTTCGTGCACGCGATCGTGCCCGAGGTCGACGTGCCCGGCGGGCGGGTCCGGCTCAGTCCTCCGGGCGGGCTGCTGGCGCGCGACGCCGACGCCGCCGTCGTCGACCGGCCCGAGGACGAGGCCTGACGTGCGCATCGACGTCGTCACGATCTTCCCGGACTACCTCGCCGCGCTCGACCTGTCGCTCGTCGGCAAGGCCCGCCGTGCCGGTCTGCTCGACCTGCGCGTCCACGACCTGCGGGACTGGACGCTCGACCGCCACCGCACCGTCGACGACACCCCGTTCGGCGGCGGAGCGGGCATGGTCATGCGTCCCGACGTGTGGGGCCGTGCCCTGGACGACCTCCTGCCGGAGCCGTCGCCCGACGTCGGTGGCCCGGGTCCCGCGGCGGTGCCGGCCGGTGCGCACCTGGTCGTCCCGACGCCCTCGGGCGAGGTGTTCACGCAGCGCCGCGCCGAGGAGCTCGCGACCGAGGACGGGATGGTGCTCGCCTGCGGCCGCTACGAGGGCATCGACGCCCGGGTCGTGGAGCGGTACCGTGCGGCCGGTCACCGGGTGAGCGAGCTCTCCATCGGCGACTACGTGCTCAACGGCGGAGAGGTCGCCGCCCTGGTCATGGTCGAGGCCGTGGCGAGGCTGCTGCCCGGTGTCGTCGGCAACCCGCAGTCGTTGGTGGAGGAGTCGCACGGGGCGGCCGGGCTCCTGGAGTACCCCGTCTACACCAAGCCGCCGCGGTGGGGCGACGCGGAGGTGCCCGAGGTGCTCCTGTCGGGGCACCACGCGCGGATCGACCGGTGGCGGCGCGACCGTGCCCTCGAGCGGACCGCCGCCCGACGTCCGGACATGATCGCCGCGCTGGACCCCGAGATGCTCGACGCTCACGACCTCGAGGTGCTCGCCGGTCTCGGCTGGCGGGTGACGCGTGACCCTCGCCACCTCGCGGGCTCTCGGCACGCTGCGCGCTGGGAGCATGTGGCAGAATAGCTGGTCGGTGTGCCGCAGCCCGGACTCTGCCACAGGGGAGACCGTCGGGCCGAGGACGGTGCACCACCTCTACACGACTTCGGTCCGCCGCGTGCGGGCCCCAGAGCTTGCTCTGACCTGTGGCAGGGTGGGGAGACAACCATGAAGACGCTCGACTTCGTCGACGCGGCAGCGATGCGCGACGACATCCCGGACTTCCGCGCCGGCGACACCGTGAAGGTCAACGTGAAGGTCGTCGAGGGCAGCCGCTCGCGTGTCCAGGCCTTCCAGGGCGTGGTCATCGCCCGGCGCAACAGCGGCGTGGGCTCGACGTTCACCGTCCGCAAGGTCAGCTTCGGCGTCGGCGTGGAGCGCACCTTCCCGGTGCACGCCCCGACCGTGGACTCCGTCGAGGTCGTCACCCGTGGTGACGTCCGCCGTGCCAAGCTCTACTACCTGCGCGCCCTGCGCGGCAAGAAGGCGAAGATCCGCGAGAAGCGCGAGACCCCGGCCAAGTGAGCCGTGCCGGACGGTCCCTCCAGCGGGGGACCGCCGGCCCTGACGGGCGGTCCCTCCTGCGAGAGGGGCCGCCCGTCGGCGTTTCGCGGGGTACCGGTGCGTCTGGCAGGGTGAGGACGTGGCAGACTCCGACCCTGTGACATCCGCAGAGCGCCGCCCTGACCCCGAGGGCACCCCGGACCCCGAGACCGTCGAGGGTCCGTCGGTCGACGCCCCACGGTCCGCAGGAGCGCCTGCGCACGCCGCGGGCCCGCGGGCCCGGTCGGGAGGCGGCCTCGGTCTGCTGCGCGAGACGGCGATCATCGTGGTCAGCGCGCTGGTCCTGTCGTGGCTCATCAAGACGTTCCTCGTCCAGGCCTTCTACATCCCGAGCGCGTCGATGGAGGAGACCCTCCAGGTCGGCGACCGGGTGATGGTGTCCCGGCTCGTGCCGGACGCCCTCGACGTGCACCGCGGCGACATCGTGGTCTTCAAGGACCCCGGCGGCTGGCTGCCGCCCACCGAGGAGCCGGACGACGGCCCGGTGGGCAACGCCCTGCGGGATGCTGCCACCTTCGTGGGGCTGCTGCCCCAGGACACCGGCGAGCACCTCATCAAACGGGTCGTCGGGACGCCGGGGGACACGGTCGTGTGCTGCGACGCCGAAGGCCGAGTCAGCGTCAACGGGGTCGCGATCGACGAGACCGACTACATCGCGCCGGGGTCGCAGCCCAGCGAGAAGGAGTTCGAGGAGGTCGTCCCCGACGACATGCTCTTCGTCATGGGCGACAACCGCCAGAACTCGCGGGACTCGCGGTACAACACCGGCAACCCGGGCGGCGGCTTCGTGCCGATGGACAACGTCGTGGGTTCCGCCTTCGTGATCGTGTGGCCGTTCGGGGACGCGCGCGTGCTGCGCAACCCGGGCGACGTCTTCGCCGAGGTGCCGGAGCCGTGACCGCGCGCGGCGCCCGGCGCAGCCCCACCCTGCGGACCGAACGCTCCCTGCTGGGCGACGGCGCGCTGCTCGTCGGCGGCATGGACGAGGTCGGGCGGGGCGCGCTCGCCGGGCCGGTCAGCGTGGGTCTCGTCGTCGTCGACGCGAGCACCCGCACCGCCCCCCGCGGGTTGACCGACTCCAAGCTGCTCTCGCCGGCGGCCCGCGAGAACATGATCGACCCGCTGCGGCGCTGGGCCGTCGCCTGGGCGGTCGGCCACGCGGGACCGGCAGAGATCGACGCGCACGGCATCGTGGCGGCGCTGCGGCTCGCGGGCCGGCGCGCGCTGGCGCAGGTTCGCCGGTCCGCCGGCGACGTCGACGTGGTCCTGCTGGACGGCTCGCACGACTGGCTCAGCCGTCCGGCCGCCGATCTGTTCGAGGCCACGGACCACGACCCGAGCCGGACGCTGGACGCACCCGAGCCGGGCGTGCGCACGCTCGTCAAGGCCGACCTGCAGTGCTCGTCCGTCGCGGCGGCCAGCGTGCTCGCCAAGGTCGAGCGCGACGGGCTGCTGCGACGGCTCGCCGCCCAGTACCCGGCCTTCGCCTGGGAGCAGAACAAGGGCTACTCCGCGCCGGCCCACCTCGAAGCACTCCGGCGGCACGGCCCGACGCCGCAGCACCGCCGGTCGTGGAACCTGCGGGTCCTCGACGAGACCCCGGCGGGGCCGGGCGCCGGCGCGGCGGGCGACGGTGCCGTGCCGGGTGACGGCGCGGCGGAGCCGACCCTGCCCACCCTGGCCGAGGTGAGCGTCGGCTCGGGCGTGCCCCTGCGCTCCCGGGTGGGATGATGTCCGCGTGAGTGCCGAGGATCTCGAGAACTACGAGAACGACATGGAGCTCGCGCTGTACCGCGAGTACCGCGACGTCGTCGGGCTCTTCTCCTACGTGGTGGAGACCGAACGGCGCTTCTACCTGGCGAACCAGGTCGACCTGCAGGTGCGGTCGGCTGCGGGCGAGGTCTACTTCGAGCTGCGGCTGGCCGACGCCTGGGTGTGGGACGTGTACCGGTCCGCGCGGTTCGTGAAGTCGGTGCGGGTGGTGACGTTCAAGGACGTCAACGTCGAGGAGCTCGCCAAGGCGGACATCGCGTTGTAGGGGTCACGGTGCGCCGCCGCAGGGTCGCGTGGCCCCGAGCCCGTCCACAGGCGAGGGACGTCCACGGGTCGGCTCCGGGCCGTGGACCGCGTGTCGCCGCGGCCCGCAGGCTGGGCGCGGAGGTGGTTCCGTGCAGGCAAAGGACGCCGTCGGGCGATACGGAGAACGGGTGGCGACGCGCTACCTGAGCGACCGCGGGTACGAGGTGCTCGACCGCAACTGGCGCGGGACGCGCGGCGAGCTGGACCTCGTGGTCCGCCGGGGCGGCACGCTCGTGGTCGTCGAGGTCAAGACGCGTCGGGGCGAGGCCTTCGGCCACCCGGCCGAGGCGGTGAACCACGCCAAGCTGGCCCGGATCAGACGGCTGACCGGCGAATGGTTGCACACCCATGACATGCCACGGTGCGAGGTCCGCATCGACGTCGTCGCGGTCGTGGTTCCACGCTCCGGTGCGGCCCGTGTGGAGCATCTGCAGGGGGTCGTCTGATGGGGCTGGGGACCACCGCCGCGGTCGCGCTCAGCGGGATGGAGGGCCACGTCGTCGAGGTCCAGGCCCAGCTCGCGGCGTCGGTGCCCGGGTTCACGCTGGTGGGCCTGCCGGACGCCGCCCTGGCGGAGTCGCGCGACCGGGTCCGGGCCGCGGTGCTCTCGAGCGGGGTGCGGTGGCCGCAGCGCAAGATCACCGTGAACCTGTCGCCCGCGTCCTTGCGCAAGTCGGGCACGGGGTTCGACCTGGCGGTGGCGGTCGCCGTGCTGGCCGGTGCCGGGGTGGTGCCGCACCAGGGTCTCGAACGGGTGGTGCACCTCGCCGAGCTCGGGCTGGACGGCCGCCTCCAGCCGGTCCGCGGGGTGCTCCCGGCGGTCGCGTCCGCCGTCGCCGGCGGGTGCACCGACGTCGTGGTGTCGGCCGCCGACGCGGCCGAGGCCCGTCTCGTCCCCGGCGCCACCGTGCACGAGGCGACCCATCTCGGTGACGTCGTCCGTCTCCACGGCGGCGAGCTGCAGGGCGGTGGCGCCGTCGTGGCGGTGCCGCGCACGACGACGGTGGTCGCCCGGCGGCCGGAGGGCGACCTGCAGGACGTCGTCGGGCAGAGCGAGGCGCGCATGGCGCTGGAGGTGGCCGCCGCGGGCGGCCACCACCTGTTGATGATCGGCCCACCGGGAGCGGGCAAGACCATGCTCGCGGCGCGGTTGCCGGGCATCCTGCCCGACCTCACGGAGGCCGAGGCCGTGGAGGTGACGGGCGTGCACTCGGTCGCCGGGACGTTCGACCCCGGGGGAGGGCTGCTGCGGCGACCGCCGTTCGAGGACCCGCATCACACCGCCACCCCGAGCGCGATCGTGGGGGGCGGTACCGGCCTGGCGCGGCCGGGCGCGGTCTCCCGGGCGCACCGTGGGGTTCTGTTCCTGGACGAGGCACCCGAATTCGCACCCCGGGTGCTGCAGACGTTGCGCCAGCCCCTGGAGGCCGGTGAGCTCGTCCTGCACCGCACCGGTGGGGCGACCCGCTACCCGGCCCGGTTCCAGCTCGTGCTCGCCGCGAACCCGTGCCCGTGCGGGATGGCGAGCACGAACGCCGGGCTGGAGTGCACGTGCACCCCGGTGGCCCGCCGGCGCTACGTGGGCCGCCTGTCCGGACCGCTGTTGGACCGGGTGGACCTGCAGGTCCACCTGGCCGGGCTGACCCGGGCCGAACGGGTGCTCGGAGGCACGGGCGAGTCGAGCGCGGCCGTGGCCGAACGCGTGCGCCAGGCGCGGGCTGCGGCCCGGGAACGGTGGACCGGGACCCGCTGGAGCACCAACGTCGAGCTGCCCGGACCGTGGTTGCGTGAACGCCTGCGCGGACAGCCGGGCGTGCTGGCGCAGGTCGAGCGGCAGATCGACGCCGGCGACCTGTCGATGCGCGGGGCCGACCGGCTGCTGCGGGTCGCCTGGACCGTGGCGGACCTCGACGGGCGGGAGATCCCGACGACGACCGACGTGGACGCCGCCATGCTCTTCAGGACGGGGGAGCGTCGTGGCTGACGGACTCTTCGATGTCGACCCGCCGCGCCGACCCGTGCGCCTCCGCTTCGACGTCGACGACCCCCGGCTCGCGGCCGCCGCGTGGAGCCGGCTGGCGGAGCCCGGGGACACGGTGGCAGGCGCACTGGTGGCGCACCTGGGGGCTCCCGGCGCCCTCGCCTGGCTCGTGGAGGTCGCCTCCGAACCCGCTCGGACCTTGCGCGGCGAGGAGCTCGAGCGTCTCGAGGCGGCTGTCCGGCAGAGCACGCTGCGGCGGCTCGCCGACGCCGTGGGGCGCTGGTCGCAGCGGTTGGCGAGTCTCGACCCGCGGCGGGAGCTGCGCGTGCTGGACCGCTGCGGTGGGGTGCTGCTGACGCCCTCGGACGCCCGGTGGCCGGTCGCGCTGACCGACCTGGGCGCGGCCGCACCGTTCGCCCTGTGGGTGCGAGGAGACCCGGAGCCCGCGCTCACGGCACCGCGATCGGTCGCGCTCGTCGGAGCCCGTGCCTCGACCTCGTACGGCGAGCGGGTCGCCGAGGAGCTCGCGTCCGGACTGGTCGACCGCGGCTTCGTCGTGGTGTCCGGAGGGGCCTACGGGATCGACGCGGCCGCGCACCGCGGTGCGCTGGCGGCGGCGGGCGTGACGTGCGCCGTGCTCGCCGGCGGGGTCGACCGGTTCTACCCGCAGGGCAACGACGCGCTGCTGCGCCGCGTCCTCGACCGCGGCGGTGCGGTGGTCAGCGAGGTCCCGCCGGGCTCGGCACCGTTCCGCCAGCGCTTCCTGTCCCGCAACCGCCTGATCGCTGCGACCACCGGCGCCACGGTGGTGGTCGAGGCCGCCCGGCGGTCGGGTGCCCTGTCCACGGCGCGACGTGCCGCCGAGCTCCTGCGACCGGTCGGCGCGGTCCCCGGGCCGGTGACCTCGATGGCCTCGACGGGCTGCCACGCGCTGCTCCGTGACGGCGCGGCGGTGTGCGTCACCGATGCGAGCGAGGTCGCCGAGCTGGCGGGGGACATCGGCCCCGACGCGGTGCCCTCGCGGTCCGAGAGCGACGCGCCGTCCGACGCCGACGCGGGGGGCGTCGACCCGCGCCGCGGCCTCGGCCCGGACGACCTGCTCGTGCTGGACGCGTTGCCGGCGCGCGCCGCAGCGACCGTCGACGCGCTGGCGAGGACGGCCGGTCTGCCGCCCCGGCAGGTCATGGGCGTCCTCGGTGGGCTGGAGCGGCGCCGGCTCGCCCGTCGTGACGGCGCCCGGTGGCGCGGCGCCCCGCGGTGAGCCGAGCAGCGAAACGCCGCGTCACCTGCGCAGTCGTCCTCTCGTGACGCGGCAGACTGAGGGAGATGACCAGCCCGGACGTCCCGCCGCTCCCCGCCGCGCTCGCCGACGCGGTGGACGGCTTCACGCGGTACCTGGCCGCACGGCGTGGCCACTCGGCGCACACCCGGCGCGCCTACCGCGCCGACGTCACCGGGTTGCTGCGGCACGCGGTGCGCCACGGGACGACCGACCTCGCGGACGTCGACCTGGGAGTGCTGCGGGCCTGGCTCGGGACACAGGCGGACCGAGGGCTGTCACGGGCGACGCTCGCGCGCCGGAGCGCCGCCGCGAGGGCCTTCCTGCGGTGGGCGCACCGCGAGGGGCTGATCGACGCCGACCCCTCCGTCCGGCTCGCCAGCCCACGCGTCCCGCGATCGTTGCCGACCGTGCTCACGGCGGAGGCTGCGGGCCGGTTGCTCGACACCGCACGGCAGCAGGCCGACGAGTCGGACCTGCCACGACGTCCCGGGGCGCTGCGGGTCTGGGCCGCCGCCGAGCTGCTGTACGGCTCGGGTGTGCGCGTGGGCGAGCTCGTCGCCTGCGACGTGCGGGACGTGGACACCCGCGAACGACTCCTCCGCGTGCTCGGCAAGGGCGGCAAGGAACGGGTCGTGCCGTTCGGTGTGCCCGCGGCCCGTGCCGTGGAGCGGTGGCTCGCCGAGGGGAGGCCGGAGCTGGACCGGGCGGACTCCCCGGCAGCGCTGTTCCTGGGCGACCGCGGCGGGCGGTGGGGGCAGCGTCAGGCCCGTGAGTCCGTGCACCGGCTGGCGGCCGGGGCCGGGGTCGACGACGTGGCCCCGCACGCGCTGCGGCACTCGGCGGCCACCCACCTCCTGGCGGGCGGGTCCGACCTGCGCTCGGTGCAGGAGGTGCTGGGGCACGCCGACCTGGGGACGACACAGCGGTACACCCACGTGGACGCCGCACGACTGCAGAAGGTCTTCCGGCAGGCCTTCCCGCGGGCCTGACCACGCGACCGCGCGACCGACCCTGGTGACCCGGGCGACCGACTCGGCCGGTCACCCCGCCGGCTGCGGCAGCAGCACGACGGGCACCGCGCGACCGAGCAGGACGAGCGGGTCGAGGTACGCCTCACCGCGGCGGACGCCCCAGTGGAGACAGGCGGTGGCGACGCAGTGGTGCGCCACGGTGTCGTCGGTCGTCACCCCCACCACGTCGCCGCGCGCCACCCGGTCGCCGACCGTTCGCCGGGCCTCGACCGGTTCGAGGGTCGAGCGGAGGTCGCCGTGGGACACGACGACGACCGGCTTGCCCCCGACCTGGCCGGCGAAGGTCACCGTCCCGTCGGCAGGGGCCGTGACCGGCGTGCCCCGCGGCGCGGTGAGATCGACCCCTCGGTGCCCGGGCAACCAGGGCTGCGCCGGCGGGTCGAACGTTCGCACGACCGCGCCGCCGACGGGGGCGTGCCAGGGTGCGTCCCGGGGCACGTCGAGTGCGCGGCCCGCGCCGGCTCCCGTGACGACCAGCGCGGTCGTGGCGAGGAGGACGCTCCAGGCCGTCGCGACCGCGGGACGGGGCGGACGCCGGGGCGTGCGGTGACGTGGGTGCGAGAGCATCGCCCCACCGTGGCATCGGTCACCGGGCGCGGCGCCCTGCGCCGGTCGGGCCGTGGACGGCGGGCACGGTGGACGAGCACCGAGGCGTCCGTCGCCGCGCCGGCGACCGGCGCTCGACCGCCGGCGCCCCGTGGCCCGACGCCCGCTGCGCGGTGGCTGGTGCTCGGTGGCTGGTGCTCGGTGGCCGCGCCGCCGCCCCCCGTCGGGTAGACTCACCTCTGCGACCACCCCTGTCTGCCCGGACCCGTCACCTGCTGGTGCCCGGCCGGGCGTCGGACGTGGTCGACATCGCGCGTCACGGACGTGCCCTCGCGAACCGGACCGGTGGTCGAGGGTGCGGTCGAACCGGCAGCGGTCCGTACGCCCCTGAGGGGCGACGGTGCCGGCTCGGCGTGACGCCAGGGGTGCCGGGTCAGATGCCCGTCGCCGACAACCGAAGCACTGCGACCGCCCGCACCGCGCGCGGTCGCCTGATGCGCGCGGACGCCGGGAGGATCCCGTGCCCGCGCGGCGAAAGGACCAGTCATGGCCGTCGTGACCATGCGCCAGCTCCTCGAGAGCGGTGTCCACTTCGGGCACCAGACCCGCCGTTGGAACCCGAAGATGAAGCGGTTCATCTTCACCGAGCGCAACGGCATCTACATCGTCGACCTGCAGCAGTCGCTGTCGTACATCGACCGCGCCTACGAGTTCGTCAAGGAGACCGTCGCCCACGGCGGCACCATCCTGTTCGTCGGCACGAAGAAGCAGGCGCAGGAGCCGGTCGCCGAGCAGGCCGCCCGTGTCGGCATGCCGTACGTCAACCACCGCTGGCTCGGTGGCATGCTCACCAACTTCACCACCGTGCACAAGCGTCTCCAGCGCCTCAAGGAGCTCGAGGAGATCGACTTCGACGACGTCGCCTCCTCGTCCCTGACGAAGAAGGAGCTGCTCGTCCTGCGTCGCGAGAAGGACAAGCTCGCCCGCACGCTCGGCGGCATCCGCGACATGGCCAAGACGCCGTCGGCCGTGTGGATCGTGGACACCAACAAGGAGCACCTCGCCGTCGACGAGGCCCGCAAGCTGGGCATCCCCGTCGTGGCGATCCTCGACACGAACTGCGACCCCGACATGGTCGACTACGCCATCCCGGGCAACGACGACGCGATCCGCTCCGTCACGCTGCTCACCCGCGTGGTCGCCGACGCCGCCGCCGAGGGTCTGATGCAGCGCGCCTCCGGCAAGAAGGGCGACGCCCCCGCGGCCGAGGCCGAGCCGCTGGCCGAGTGGGAGCGCGAGCTCCTCGCCGGCGCCGAGGCCGAGGCGGAGAAGACCGAGGACGCCGTGGAGGCTGCTGAGCAGGCTCCGGACGCCGCTGCGACCGAGGGCGCCTCCGGAGCCGAGGACGCCGTCGCGCCGGGCGCCGACGCGGCACCGGCCGCCGACGCCACCGCCGTGGCGGAGCCCGAGGCCGAGGCCAAGACCGAGAAGTCCGAGTGATCGGCGGCGGGCCGGGCGCTCGCCGCCCGGCCCGCCGGTCCACCACACCGACACCAGCACGGAGGACATCCCCCATGGCGAACTACACCGCCGCTGACATCAAGGCCCTGCGCGAGCGCACCGGCGCCGGCATGCTCGACGTCAAGAAGGCGCTCGACGAGGCTGACGGCAACACCGACAAGGCCGTCGAGATCATCCGCAAGAAGGGCCTCGCCCGCGCGGCCAAGCGTGAGGGCAACGCGACCTCCGAGGGGCTCGTCGCCGTGAAGGTCGCCGACGGCGACGCCGGCCAGACCGCCACCATGATCGAGCTCAACTCGGAGACGGACTTCGTCGCGAAGAACGACCAGTTCATCGCGCTCGCCGACGCCGTGCTCGAGGCCGCCGCCGCGGCCGGGGCGGCCGACCTCGACGCCGCGCTCGCCGCACCCGCCGAGGGCGGGACCGTCGCCGACCTCGTCGCCGCCCAGGGCGCGACCATGGGCGAGAAGATCGTCCTGCGCCGCGTCGCGCGTGCCGAGGGCCCGAAGGTCACGGCCTACCTCCACAAGACCGCCAAGGACCTGCCGCCGTCGATCGGCGTCCTCGTGGTCACCGACGAGGCCGCCGAGCCCGTCGCGAAGGACGTCGCCCAGCACGTCGCCGCCATCGCGCCGACGTTCCTGACGCGTGACGACGTCCCGGCCGACACGGTCGCCAAGGAGCGCGAGATCGCGCTCGAGACCTCGAAGAACGAGGGCAAGCCCGAGGCGGCGCTGCCCAAGATCGTCGAGGGCCGGCTGAACGGCTTCTTCAAGGAGGTCGTCCTGCTGGACCAGCCGCTCGCGAAGGACCCGAAGACGACGGTCGCCAAGCACGTCGCCGCCACCGGTGGCGAGCTGCAGGGCTTCGTCCGCTTCCGCGTCGGCAACTGACGCGCCCTCGGCCCGGCCGTACCTCCGTGGTGCGGCCGGGCCGTCGCATGCTCGCTCGCGGACCGGTGCAGGACGGCCGGGAGAGCGGGTGGGTGCATCCGGTGCCAGGATGCGCGAGGAGACCGGACCCGGGCGGACGCCCGGGCCATGCAGAGAGACGGACGGTGGCATGACCCAGATCGACCAGAACCAGCGTGTCCAGACCGAGGTCCCGCTCAAGGAGTCCGGGACCCGGCGGGTGCTGCTCAAGCTGTCGGGGGAGACCTTCGGCGGGGGGAACGTCGGTCTGGAGACCGGTGTCGTGCGTCGCGTCGCCCAGGAGATCGGCGACGCCGTGCGCCAGGGCGTCCAGGTGGCCATCGTCGTCGGCGGTGGCAACTTCTTCCGCGGTGCGGAGCTCTCGCGCGCCGGCCTGGACCGGGCACGGGCCGACTACATGGGGATGCTGGGCACGGTCATGAACTGCCTGGCGCTGCAGGACTTCCTCGAGCAGGACGGCGTCAAGACCCGCGTGCAGACCGCCATCACGATGGGCCAGGTCGCCGAGCCGTACATCCCGTTGCGTGCGATCCGCCACCTGGAGAAGGGCCGCGTGGTCATCTTCGGCGCGGGCGCCGGCATGCCGTACTTCTCGACCGACACCGTCTCCGTGCAGCGTGCGCTCGAGACCCACTGCGACGAGGTGCTGATGGGCAAGAACGGTGTGGACGGGGTCTACACCGCCGACCCGCGCACCGACCCCGGCGCGGAGCGGCTCGAGCACCTCACCTACACCGACGCCCTGGTACGCGGGCTGAACGTCATGGACGCCACCGCCCTGTCGCTGTGCCGGGACAACGACGTGCGGATGCGCGTCTTCGGGCTCGAGGAGACCGGTAACGTGACCCGTGCACTGCTCGGCGACCAGATCGGGACCTCGGTCACGACCCGCTGAGACGTCCTGACGAAGCCACACCACACGAACAAGGAGCACCGGGTGATCGACGACACCCTCCTCGAGGCCGAGGAGAAGATGGACACGGCGATCGAGTTCGCCAAGGAGCAGTTCGCGGGCATCCGCACCGGCCGCGCGAACGCCGGGATGTTCTCCTCGATCGAGGTGGACTACTACGGGGCGCCCACGCCGCTGCAGCAGCTCGCCTCCTTCAACATCCCGGACGCCCGCACCGTGCTGATCTCCCCGTTCGACAAGGGGTCGATGGCCGCGATCGAGAAGTCGTTGCGCGAATCTGACCTCGGGGTCAACCCGTCGAACGATGGCAACGCGATCCGCATCATCATGCCGACGCTGACCGAGGAGCGCCGCCGCGACTACGTGAAGCTCGCCAAGACCAAGGCGGAGGACGCCCGGATCTCGGTGCGTGGCGTGCGGCGCAAGGCCAAGGAGCAGATCGACCGGCTCGTCAAGGACGGCGACGTCGGTGAGGACGAGGGAGCCCGGGCCGAGAAGGAGCTCGAGTCGTTGACGAAGAAGCACGTCGACCTCGTGGACCAGCTCCTCGCCGGCAAGGAGAGCGAGCTGCTCGAGGTCTGATGTCACCCGTCGACGCGCAGCGCGGTCCGTCCCGCGCCGGGCGCAACCTCCCGGCGGCCGTCGCGGTCGGTGTCGGTCTGCTCGTGGCCCTGGGGGCGTCGCTGTGGTTCCGCCCGGAACCGTTCGTCGCGTTCGTCGTCGTGGCGCAGAGCGCCGCCCTGTGGGAGCTGCGGACGGCGTTCGCGCGACGCGACATCATCATCCCGCTGACGCCGTTGCTGCTCGGCGGCGCCGGGATGGCGGTGTCGGCCTATGCCGCGGGCGCGGAGGCGCTGCTGGTGGCCTTCGTGCTGACGGTGGGTGCCGTCGTCGTCTGGCGGGTGCTGGACGGGTCGGGGCCGCGAGCGCTGCGCGACGCCGCCGCGGGGGTGTTCGCGGCGACCTACCTGCCGTTCCTGGCGGGCTTCGTGCTCCTCATCCTCGACGAGCCCGACGGTGAGCTGCGGGTGGTGCTGTTCGTGCTGCTGGCCGTGGCGAACGACGTCGGCGGCTACGTCGCGGGCGTATTCTTCGGCCGTCACCCGCTGGCTCCGTCGGTGAGCCCGAAGAAGAGCTGGGAGGGCCTCGGGGGATCGGTCGCGCTCGCCGTCGTCGTCGGCGTCGCGGGTGCCCTGTTCGTCCTGGACGCTCCCTGGTGGGTCGGTGCGGGTCTCGGTGTGCTCACCGCGGTGACGGCGACCGCCGGCGACCTGGCCGAGTCCCTCATCAAGCGGGACCTAGACTTGAAGGACATGGGTTCGCTGCTCCCGGGTCACGGGGGCGTGCTGGACCGACTCGACTCGCTCGTCGTCACCGCGCCGTTCGTCTATCTCGTCCTGCAGGCGACCGTCTGAGCCCCGAAGGAACCGTCATGGCCACACCCCCCGCCCGCACCTCGACCGCGCTCGGCGTCCCCGCCGTCCGGCCGTCGGACGAGACGAAGCCCCTGCCGTTGCAGATGGCGCCCAAGCGCCGCGGCAAGCCGCCGAAGCACTTCGCGGACCTGACCCCCGAGGAGCGGGTCGCCTCCGTGGTGGAGATGGGGGAGAAGCCGTTCCGCGCGAAGCAGCTCGCGGCGCACTACTTCACGCACTTCACCTCGGACCCTGCCGAGATGACGGATCTGCCGAAGGCGACCCGTGAGTCGCTCGCCACGACCATGTTCCCGCCGCTGATCCGGCCCACCCGGCGCATGGAGGCCGACGGCGGCACGACGGTCAAGACGCTCTGGCACCTGTTCGACGACGCGAAGGTCGAGTCGGTGCTGATGCGCTACCCGAACCGGACGACGTTGTGCGTGTCCTCGCAGGCGGGCTGCGGGATGGCCTGCCCGTTCTGCGCCACCGGTCAGCTCGGTCTGACGCGCAACCTGTCCACGGCCGAGATCCTGGAGCAGGTGCGGGCGGCCTTCCGGTCGCTGGACCGGGGTGAGATCCCGGGCGGGCCGGCCCGCCTGAACAACCTGGTGTTCATGGGCATGGGCGAGCCGCTGGCGAACTACAAGGCGGTCATCGAGACGGTCCGCGCGCTCGTGGCGCCGGCGCCGCAGGGCCTGGGCATGTCGGCCCGCAACGTGACGGTCTCGACGGTCGGCCTCGTGCCCGCGATGCGCCGGCTCACGGACGAGGGGATCCCGGTCACGCTGGCCCTGAGCCTGCACGCCCCGGACGACGACCTCCGTTCGGAGCTGGTGCCGATCAACACCCGCTGGAGCGTCGACGAGACGCTCGACACGGCCCGCCGGTACTTCGAGGTGACGGGTCGTCGGGTCTCCATGGAGTACGCCCTGATCAAGGACATGAACGACCACGCGTGGCGTGCCGACCTGCTCGGCGAGAAGCTCAACGCGCGCGGCAAGGGCTGGGTGCACGTCAACCCGATCCCGCTCAACCCGACGCCCGGCTCCATCTGGACCGCGAGCGAGCGTTCCGTCGAGGACGAGTTCGTGGCACGATTGCGCGGGCACGGGATCCCCACCACGATCCGTGACACCCGCGGGAGCGACATCGACGGCGCTTGCGGGCAGCTGGCCGCCGAGGAGGACGACGAGTGAGCAGCACCCTCTTTTCCACCGTGTCTAAGATGCGCTCGGGCTACGACCCGGACGAGGTCGACGAGTTCTTCGACCACGCCCGTCAGGCGTACGAGGGACGCACACCCGAACCGATGACGAACGCCGACATCGCGACGTCGACGTTCGAGCTGGTGCGGGGCGGGTACAACACCCACGAGGTGGATGCCGCGCTCGACCGGCTGGAGGGTGCCTTCATCGCCCGCCAGCGGGCCGACTTCGTCAACCAGCACGGTCAGGAGGCGTGGATGGGGGCGCTAGCCGAGCGTGCCCGCACTCTCTACGGCCGGCTCGGGCGCCCCGACGGCGCGAAGTTCGCGCCGGCCGAGCGTGGCCAGCAGGGCTATGACATCGACGACGTGGACGCCCTGTGCGACCGGCTGGTGGGGTACTTCGACCGTCAAGAGCCGTTGACGGCGGCCGACGTGCGGTCGGCCACCTTCGGCCGGGCCAAGGGTGCGGACGCCTACGCCGAGGCCTCGGTGGACAAGTTCCTCGCCCGGGCGATCGAGGTGCTGCTCGGCGTCGAGTGACCCCGGGCGGTGCGGGATGATGTCGCCCATGCGTTCAGTCACACTGCTCGGCTCCACCGGCTCCATCGGCACACAGGCGATCGACGTCGTCCGGTCCCATCCGGGCCGGTACCGGGTCGAAGCCCTCAGCGCGGGCGGCTCGGACGTCGCGGCGCTGGCCGACCAGGCTGCCCTCCTCGAGGTGCGGGCGGTCGCCGTCGCGGACGCGACGCGCGCCGGGGACCTGCGGGCGGCCCTGTCCGACCGTCTCGGGGAACGCGCCCGGGAGGTCGAGGTCCTGGCCGGTCCGGATGCGGCGACCGAGCTGGCCGGCCGCGGGAGCGATGTCGTGCTCAACGGCATCACCGGCTCGGTGGGCCTGCGGCCCACGCTGGCCGCGCTGGAGGCGGGCTCGACGCTCGCGCTCGCGAACAAGGAGTCGCTCGTCGTCGGGGGGCCGCTGGTCAAGGCCGCCGCGCGGCCCGGTCAGATCGTGCCCGTCGACTCCGAGCACTCGGCGATCGCCCAGGCGTTGCGCGGTGGCGCCCACACGGCCGAACGCAGCGAGGTCCGCCGGCTGGTGCTGACGGCCTCGGGCGGGCCGTTCCGCGGGCGTACGCGCGACGAGATCAAGGCCGTGACGGCCGACCAGGCGCTCGCGCACCCCACCTGGGCCATGGGTCCCGTGGTCACCGTGAACTCGGCGAGCCTGATGAACAAGGGGCTCGAGCTCATCGAGGCGCACCTGCTGTTCGACGTGCCGACGCAGGACATCACCGTGGTGGTGCACCCGCAGTCGGTGGTGCACTCCATGGTCGAGTTCCGCGACGGCTCCACGATCGCCCAGGCCTCCCCGCCGGACATGCGCCTGCCCATCGCGCTGGGGCTGTCCTGGCCCGACCGGCTCGACGCCGTCAGCCCGCCCTGCGACTGGACCCGGGCGGCGAGCTGGACCTTCGAGCCGCTCGACGACGCCACCTTCCCGGCCGTGCGGCTGGCGCGGGCCGCGGCCGCGGCGTCGGGTACCCACCCGGCGGTCTACAACGCGGCCAACGAGCAGGGCGTCGCGGCGTTCCTGAGCGGTCGGGTCGGCTTCACCGACATCGTGGACACGGTGGAGAGGGTGCTGGGCGAGCACGACGGCGTCGCCCCGGCGGACGTGACGCTCGCGGGCGTCGAGGACGTGGAGCGCTGGGCCCGCGCCCGCGCGGACGAGCTGCTCGCCCGGCGCTGACCGGTTCCCAGGCTCGTCGCCTACCCTGCTGGTGTGGACATCCTTCCCGTCGTCGTCGGCATCGTCGTCATCGTGCTCGGCATCCTCGTGTCGATCGCCCTGCACGAGGTGGGTCACATGGTGCCCGCCAAGAAGTTCGGCGTGCGCGTCAGCGAGTACATGGTCGGGTTCGGCCCGACCCTGTGGTCACGGAAGCGGGGCGAGACCGAGTACGGGCTGAAGGCGATCCCGCTCGGCGGGTACGTCCGCCTGGTCGGCATGATGCCGCCGGCGCGGCCGGGGACCCGCACCCGGGGCGGCATGTTCGGCCAGGTGATCGCCGACGCCCGCGACGCCAGCGTCAGCGAGATCCGGCCGGGGGAGGAGCACCGCGCCTTCTACCACCTTTCGACGCCCAAGAAACTGGTGGTGATGCTCGGCGGGCCGGTGATGAACCTCGTCATCGCCGTGGTCCTGCTGGCGGTGGTGTTCCTCGGCATCGGGATGCCTGCGGCGACGACGACGGTCGCGGAGGTCGGCGAGGACTCGGCGGCCGCCACGGCGGGCGTGCAGGCCGGTGACGAGGTCGTGGCGTTCGACGGCGTGCCGGTCGAGGCGTGGCCGCAGCTCGTCGGGATGGTCAACGACTCCGCGGGCGAGGAGGTCCCACTCACGGTGCTGCGCGGCGGTGAGGAGCTCACGCTGCCGGTGACACCTACGCCGGCGGAGCGACCGCTCACCGACGACGAGGGCTATCCCGTGACGGACGACGCCGGCGAACCGGTCCTCGTCGACGGCGCGCTGCTGGGCGTCTCCTCGAGCGTGGAGCGGCAGCCGCTGCCCGTCTCCAGCGTGCCGGAGGCGGTGTGGATGCAGGTCTCCGGCACCGCGCACGCGATCGTCACGTTGCCGGTGCGCATCTACGACGCGGCCTACCAGGCCTTCTCCGACGAGCCGCGCGCCCAGGACTCCGTGATGTCGGTGGTCGGCGTCGGTCGGGTCGCGGTGGACGCCGCCGGTGCGGAGGACTACTCGGTGCTGGCCCGCGTCCAGCTCATGCTGAGCCTGCTCGCGGCGCTGAACATCGCGTTGTTCATGTTCAACCTGATCCCGCTGCTGCCGCTGGACGGCGGCCACGTCGTCAACGCGCTGTACGAAGGCGCGCGGCGCACCGTCGCGCGTGTCCGAGGCGCGGCCCTGCCGGGCCCCGCCGACGTCGCCAAGATGATGCCGGTGGCCTACGTCGTGTTCGTGGTGCTCATCGGCGTCGGCGTCGTGCTCATGGTGGCGGACGTGGTGGATCCCGTCCGGCTGCTGTGAAGTTCGTGTGACCACCCGGGCCTGGCAGGGTGAGGTCCCTCTCCCGCGTGCGAACCACACCCCGGGACGCGCGATACTGGGCAGGTGACTGCAGTGAACCTCGGCATCCCTGCCGCTCCCGCCCCCGTGCTCGCCCCTCGCCGCAAGACCCGGAAGATCCGGGTGGGCAAGGTCGAGGTCGGCGGTGACGCGCCCGTCAGCGTCCAGTCGATGACGACGACGAAGACGACGGACATCAACGGCACGCTCCAGCAGATCGCCGAGCTGACGGCGGCCGGGTGCGACATCGTCCGCGTCGCCTGCCCGACGCAGGACGACGCGGACGCCCTGCCGATCATCGCCAAGAAGTCCCAGATCCCCGTCATCGCGGACATCCACTTCCAGCCGAAGTACGTCTTCGCGGCGATCGAGGCGGGATGTGCGGCGGTCCGGGTCAACCCGGGCAACATCAAGAAGTTCGACGACCAGGTCAAGGAGATCGCGCAGGCCGCGAAGGACCACGGCACCTCGCTGCGCATCGGCGTCAACGCCGGGTCGCTCGACAAGCGGCTGCTCGAGAAGCACGGCAAGCCGACGCCGGAGGCTCTGGTCGAGTCGGCCGTCTGGGAGGCCAGCCTGTTCGAGGAGCACGACTTCCACGACTTCAAGATCTCGGTCAAGCACAACGACCCCGTGGTGATGGTGCGTGCCTACGAGCTGCTCTCCCAGGCGGGGGACTGGCCGCTGCACCTCGGTGTCACCGAGGCCGGGCCGGCGTTCCAGGGCACGATCAAGTCAGCGACGGCCTTCGGCGCCCTGCTCAGCCAGGGGATCGGCGACACGATCCGGGTCTCGCTCTCGGCGCCGCCGGTGGAGGAGGTCAAGGTCGGTACGCAGATCCTCCAGGCGCTCAACCTGCGACCGCGCAAGCTCGAGATCGTGTCGTGCCCGTCGTGCGGGCGCGCGCAGGTCGACGTCTACACGCTCGCCGAGAAGGTCACCGCGGGCCTCGAGGGCATGGAGGTCCCGCTGCGGGTGGCCGTCATGGGGTGCGTGGTCAACGGTCCGGGGGAGGCTCGCGAGGCCGACCTCGGTGTCGCCTCCGGCAACGGCAAGGGCCAGATCTTCGTCAAGGGCGAGGTCATCAAGACCGTCCCCGAGGCGATGATCGTGGAGACGCTCATCGAGGAGGCCATGCGCATCGCGGAGTCGATGCCGGCACCCGAGAACGACGCGCAGGCCGGCGCACCGGTCGTTTCGGTGTCCTGACGCGTCGTCGAGGACGGACGAAGGAGGCGGGGCGGATGGGCTGGCGACCGGCGTTGCGGGACGCTCACGCCACGTCGCCCGTCGGCCGCCGCGGTCCGACGGCCCGTCTGCTCGGTCCCGCGGACCTCGCCGCCGCCCGTCGCGTGTGCGCCGCCGAGCCCGTCGGCTCCGTGCTCGCCGCGGCTCGTGTCGACGTCGCCGACCGCGCGGGTCTCGCCGCGGCCGGCGGCGAGCTCTGGGGCTACCCGGCGTCCGGGGCGCCGGTGGCGGTGTGCTGGGCCGGAGCGAACCTGGTTCCCGTGGTGCCGGCCGGGCTGGGGCGCGAGACGGCCGCGGAGGCGGTCGAGGCCTTCGCGGCGACGGCCCGTGCCCGGGGCCGGCGCTCCAGCTCGATCGTGGGGGACCGGGGCGTCGTGGAGCGGCTGTGGGGGCTGCTGTCGCGGACGTGGCCGGCCCCGCGCGAGGTGCGGGTGGACCAGCCCTCGATGGCCATCGACCGCGACCCGGACGTCGACCCCGACCCGTCGGTGCGCAGGTCGCGCACCGACGAGCTCGGCCTCGTCCTGCCGGCCTGCGTGCGGATGTTCACCGAGGAGGTCGGCTACTCGCCGGTCTCCGGCGGGGGAGCGGCGTACGCGGCGCGCGTGCGGTCGCTCATCGCCGAGGGGCGGTCCTACGTCCGCGTCGCGCCGAGCACGCACGACGACGGCCCGTCCGTGGAGTTCAAGGCCGAGCTCGGTGCGGTCGCCGGTGGCGTCGCCCAGGTGCAGGGCGTGTGGGTCGACCCGCGTCGCCGTGGCGAAGGGCTCTCCGTCACGGGGATGGCCGCCGTCGTCGCGCTGACGCGACGTGACGTCGCCCCGACGGTGTCGCTGTACGTCAACGCGTACAACGCTCCCGCGCTGGCCGCGTACCGCCGCGTCGGCTTCGAACGGGTCGGTACCTTCTCGACCGTCCTGTTCTGAGCGGGGTCGGGTCAGCGGGTGCCGGCGCACCCGTCCGGCGTCAGCGCAGGAACTTCGACGTGCGCCGGTCGGCCAGCACCTGCCCGTCGGTCTGGCAGCTCGCGCAGTACTGCAGGGAGCTGTCCGCGAAGCTCACCTCGCGCACGACGTCGCCGCACACCGGGCAGGAGTCGCCGGTGCGGCCGTGCACCCGCATCTGCGCCCGTTTGGCGTCCTTGAGCTGGGTCGCGGGCCTGCCCACGGCGGCGGCCACGGCGTCGTGCAGCGTCGTCACGACGGCGTGGTGCAGGGCCGCGACCTCGTCGTCGGAGAACGACCGGGTCAGCCGGAAGGGCGACACGCCTGCGACGTGCAGAATCTCGTCGGAGTACGCGTTGCCGATGCCGGCGATCGCGTGCTGGTCGCGCAGCAGGCCCTTGACCTGCTGGTTGCGCGCGCGCATGAGGTCGGCGAGCGCGGCCGGGTCGAACTCCGGCGACAGCGGGTCGACGCCGAGGGTGCGCACCTGCTCGACGTCGAGGGGATCGCGGACCACGTGGACCGCGAGCCGTTTGCGGGTTCCCGCCTCGGTGAGGTCGATGCCGGAGCCGTCGTCGAACCGCAGCCGCAGCGCGAGCGCCGCACCCCGGGACGAGCCTCCCATCCGTGGCCGTACCGGCGCGGTGGGCGCGGAGTCGTGCCGGCGCACCCACCCGCCGCGAGCCAGGTGGAAGACCAGGTGGAGCACGGCCTCGTCGTCGGCGCCGGAACGGCCTTCCCCGGCCACGGCGAGGTCGATCCACTTGCCGTACCGGACGACCCGGCGCACCGTGCCGCCGACCAGGTCCGACACCGGCGGGTCGTGCGTCTTGAGCGCGGCGATCGCCGCGACGTCGGCCGCCACCAGGGTGCGGCCCGACGTCCGATCGTCGAGGAAGCGGGTCAACGCCTCGACCTCGGGCAGCTCGGGCATGCACCCAGTGTCGCCGAAGCATCCCGTGCGCGCCGCTAGGCTGGGCCGCATGTCGATCGTGTTCGCCCGCACCGCCGCTCGCCGCGGTGACCTGCTGAGGCTCTCCTCCCTGTTCGTCCGCACCCTGCGCGAGGACCCTGCCGACGCCGAGGTGGCGAGCCACCGGTTGCTCGTGCGTGCGGGCTACATCCGCCGCGCCGCTCCCGGCGTGTACTCCTGGCTGCCGCTGGGCCTGCGGGTCCTCGCGAAGGTCGAGGCCATCGTCCGCGAGGAGATGGACGCGATCGGCGCGCAGGAGGTGCACTTCCCGGCGCTGCTGCCGCGCGAGCCGTACGAGGCGACCGGCCGGTGGAGCGAGTACGGCCCCAACCTCTTCCGGCTGCAGGACCGCAAGCAGACGGACTACCTGCTCGCCCCGACGCACGAGGAGATGTTCACCCTCCTCGTCAAGGACCTGTACTCCTCGTACAAGGACCTCCCGCTGGCGCTGTACCAGGTGCAGACCAAGTACCGCGACGAGGCGCGGCCCCGGGCGGGGCTGATCCGCGGCCGCGAGTTCATCATGAAGGACGCGTACTCGTTCGACATCGACGACGAGGGACTGGCCGCGGCGTACGAGCGTCAGCGCGGCGCCTACCAGCGCATCTTCGACCGCCTGGGGCTGGACCACGTCATCGTGTCGGCGACGTCCGGCGCCATGGGCGGCTCCCGCTCGGAGGAGTTCCTCTCGCCGTCCCCCATCGGCGAGGACACGTTCGTGCGGTCCGCGGGTGGCTATGCGGCCAACGTGGAGGCGGTCGTGACCCCCGTGCCCGCGGACCTGCCGTACGACGACGCCCCGGCTGCGCACGTCGAGGACACCCCGGACACACCGACGATCGCCACGCTGGTCGAGGTCGCCAACGCGAAGCACCCGCGGCCGGACCGGCCCTGGACGGCGGCCGACACGCTGAAGAACGTCGTGCTGGCCGCGACGCAGCCCGACGGGACCCGCGACCTCCTGGTCGTGGGCGTGCCCGGCGACCGGGACGTCGACGTCAAGCGCCTGGAGGCCGGCCTCGCGCCTGCCGAGGCGGAACCGGCGACGGACGCCGACTTCGCCGCGCACCCCGAGCTGGTCAAGGGCTACATCGGGCCGGGCGTGCTGGGTCCGCAGGGCAAGCAGGTCCTCGACGAGTCCCGCGCCGACGGCGCGCCCGGTGACGGCGCCCCGACCCGTCCGGCGATCCGCTACCTCCTCGACCCGCGCGTGGTCCCCGGCACCCGCTGGATCACCGGCGCGAACGAGGAGGGCAAGCACGTCTTCGACCTCGTGGCCGGCCGCGACTTCACCGCCGACGGCACGATCGAGGCCGCGGAGGTGCGCGCGGGTGACCCCGCGCCGGACGGGTCTGGTCCGCTCGAGCTGGCTCGCGGCATCGAGATCGGCCACATCTTCCAGCTGGGACGCAAGTACGCCGAGGCCCTGGGGCTGAACGTGCTCGACCCGCACGGCAAGCAGACCACCGTGACCATGGGTTCTTACGGGATCGGGGTCACGCGCGTGCTCGCCGCGCTCGCCGAGGCGCACCACGACGACCGCGGGCTGGCCTGGCCGGCCCAGGTCGCGCCCGCCCACGTGCACGTCGTCGCGACCGGCAAGGGCGCCGAGGTGTTCGAGGCCGCCGCCGGCCTCGCCGAGGCGCTGGCTGATCAGGGCGTGGAGGTCCTCTACGACGACCGGCCGAAGGTGTCGCCCGGCGTCAAGTTCAAGGACGCCGAGCTGTTCGGCGTCCCGCTGCTGGTGGTGGTCGGTCGGGGGCTGGCCGACGGTCTGGTCGAGGTCCGCCCGCGCAGCGGCGAGGCCGTGCAGGTGCCCGTGGACGACGCCGTGACGACGGTGGTCGAGCGCGTCGAGGAGCTCCTGGCCGGGTAGGGCTGCTCGCCGCCCGCTCGCCGCCCGCTCGGCGGCCGCTCGGCGGCCGCGACCTCGGCCCGGCGGCTCCGGCCGCCGGGCCTCAGTCCTCCAGCTGCTCGGGCAGGCCGGGGAACGGCACCGGCTCGGCGCCCCACTCGTCGCGCGTGATCGCCGACTCGACGAGGAGGTCCACGAGGACCGCACGGGTGTCCGGGGCGGTGGTGCCGATCAGGCTGGCGTAGCCGGTGGCCAGGCTCTCCTCCACCGACCGCACCAGGGCGGCGTCGCCGGGTCCGCGAGGCACGGCGTAGGCGACCTGCCGGGGGTCCTGGTCCGTGCGGCTCGTCCCCGCCACGAGCGCCCAGGCCTCGCCGCGGGCCCCGTGCTGGTCGGCACGGTCGACCAGGCGCTCGCGCAGGTCGCCGGAGGCGAGCGCGGCCCGGAGCCGGAGCGCGTACCCGGCCGAGTCCTCCGACTCGACGAGCGTGCGCAGGTCGGCGGCCGTGAGCCCGCGGGGGATGACGGCCGGTTCGTCGGAGTCGGGGACGGTGCTGGAGACGCCGTCCTCCTCGGCCTCGTCGTCGGCGGGCTCCTGCGACGGGTCCTCCTCGGCAGGGGCGGCGAGCAGCGACAGCGCGGACCCGGCGTCGTCGGCCGGTGGGTCGTCGACGCCCTCCGTGCCGTCGGCGTCGTCCTCGCCCCCGCCGTCGGCGACGGCGTCCGGTGCGGGGACCACCGGGACGACCGGCGCGGGCAGGTCGCCGTCGGTGTAGTCCACGACCCGCCGTGCCGAGACCGCCTGGGCGGCGCCGACGGAGGCGAGCAGTCGTGCCAACGGGCCGTCGATCGTCGTGCCGGCAGCGGTGCGGCTGCGACCCGAGGCGTCGACGAGCGCCACGACGACGTCCTGCGGGGACACCTGCTCCTCGCTCGGCGAGGCCTCCGGGGACCCGTCGGGGCCCTCCTCCGGCTCCAGGCCGGAGTCGTACTCGCCCCCGAGCTCCTCCGCCTGCGCGCGGGACTCCGCGGCGACCCGTCCCAGCTCGTCGGTGAGCCTCGGCCGCCGGCCGTCGAGCCCTTCGACGGCGGCCTCGGCCTGCTCGGCGACGTAGAGGGCGTCGGACACGGCGGTCCGGCGCACGATCTCGACGGTGTCCGGGACCGGCTCGGCGGGCGGTGGTGTCTCCAGCCGCAGCCCGCACCCTGTCAGCAACGCGGCGGCGACCACGCCGACGACGACGGCCCGGGAGCGACGTCGGAAGACCGGGGCAGGGACAGGATGCGGTTCCATCGTGCCTGATCTTGCCATGTCGCGGTGTGACGTTCCTCCACCCGCCCGCGCGGGTCGTTCGGCACGCGAGCGGTGCGGCGTTCGTTACGCTGGACGACGCACCACGCACGACGTACAACGACACACCGGCCGCGGGACGTCCCGGCGCGGGAGAACCCACGGGAGGCATCCATGCCAGCAGAGCGGAGCCATACCTCGGACGACCGTGTCCGGTCGGTGGTCGCGCCGGTCGTCGAGTCGGCCGGACTGCACCTGGAGGACGTGCGGGTGGCGCGCGCGGGCAGCCGGTCGACGGTGCGGGTCACCCTCGACCTGCCCGACGACGAGATCGGCAGCCTCGACTCCGACCGGCTCGGCGACGCCTCGAGAGCCGTCTCGGCCGCCCTCGACGACGCCGACGTCGTCCGTGGCCAGTACACCCTCGAGGTGTCGACGCCGGGGGTGTCCCGGCCGCTGACGGCGCCCCGGCACTTCCGCCGCGCGCGGACGCGGCTCGTGGGTCTCGCCCTCGTGGACGGCGGGACGACGACGGGTCGACTGGTCGACGTGGTCGACGGGCCGGATGGCGAGGTGCTCGTGCTCGACGACGGGACGCACGTCGCGCTGTCGCGGGTGCGCGAGGGCAAGGTCGAGGTCGAGCTGAAGCGGCTCGAGGACGACGAGGCGGGCTCCGCCCGCCACGGTGACGACGAAGCGGGCTCCGCCCGCCATGGTGAGGAGGGCTGACGATGGACATCGACATGAGCACGCTGAGGCTGTTGGAGCGCGAGAAGGAGATCAGCCTGGACGTCCTGGTCGAGGCCATCGAGCAGGCGCTGCTGTCCGCCTACCACCGGACGCCGGACGCGTACCAGAACGCCCGGGTCGAGCTCGACCGCCGGTCGGGGCACGTGACGGTCTTCGCCCGCGAGGAGATCCGGACCCCGGACGCCGAGGACCCGGAGGGTCGCGACCTGGTGGAGCTCGGCCCCGAGTTCGACGACACGCCGGCCAACTTCGGTCGCATCGCCACCGCGACGGCGCGCCAGGTGATCGTCCAGCGCCTGCGGGACGCCGAGGACGACCAGGTCCTGGGGATGTTCCGCGGCAAGGAGGGCGAGGTGCTGGCGGGGGTGATCCAGCAGGGCCGGGACCCCCGGGTCGTCCTGGTCGACCTGGGCGGCACGGAGGCGGTCCTGCCTCCGCACGAGCAGGTCCCCGGTGAGGACTACTCCCACGGCGAGCGGCTGCGCGGGTACGTCGTGGAGGTGTCGCGCGGCATGAAGGGGGCGCAGGTCACGCTGAGCCGCACGCACCCCGGGCTCGTGCGGAAGCTCTTCGAGCTCGAGGTGCCGGAGATCGCCGACGGGTCGGTGGAGATCACCGCCGTCGCGCGCGAGGCGGGGCACCGCACGAAGGTCGCGGTGCGTTCGCGGGTGGCCGGGCTCAACGCCAAGGGCGCCTGCATCGGGCCGATGGGTTCGCGGGTGCGGGCGGTGATGGCCGAGCTGCACGGGGAGAAGATCGACCTGGTCGACCACCACGACGACCCCGCCCGCTTCGTGGCCAACGCCCTGTCACCGGCCCGTGTGAGCTCCGTCACGGTCGTGGACGCCGATGCGCGGGCCGCGCGCGCCGTCGTCCCCGACTACCAGCTGTCCCTGGCGATCGGCAAGGAAGGGCAGAACGCCCGGCTTGCCGCGAAGCTGACGGGATGGCGGATCGACATCCGGTCGGACGAGGAGACCACCCGGCCCGTCACCGAGGCCGTGCCGGGCGGGGACGCCTGAGCTGGTCGAGAGCCGTGAGCAGTCACGTTAGACTGACAGGGACCGGGCCACGCGCCCAGTACTCGGCACGCTCGCACCCCACCCCGCCCTCGTCGGCGGGACCGGTGCGTACCTGCGTCGGGTGCCGGGCCCGTGACCTGCGGTCGGACCTCCTGCGGCTCGTGATCGCGGCGGCCGACGGCGTACCTGCGGGCGAGCCCCAGGTGGTCGTGGACCCCCGTGGGAACCTGCCGGGGCGAGGAGCCTGGATCCATCCGGACCTCGCCTGCCTGGATCTCGCCGTCCGACGGCGGGCCGTGCCGCGCGCACTGCGTGTCGCGGGCCCGCTCGACCTGGCGGGCGTCCGGGCATATCTGGAGCAGCAGGACAGTTGAGCCCCTGGGCGGCACCGTCGGTGCCGCCCACGACACGACCGGACGTCTTCGTCCGGCCGCACCACGCGTACATCGACAAGGAAGCGGGTCAGAAGCCGATGGGCACCCGATGAGTCCCCAGCGATGAGTACTCGGTACTAACGACGGTCCTGCCTGTCTCGGTGGGGCCGAGACAGGAGAGATGTGGCGAAGATCCGCGTCCACGAGCTCGCGAAGCAGCTCGGAGTGGAAAGCAAGACCCTGATGGCCGAGCTGAAGGCGTCAGGAGAGTTCGTCCGTTCGGCGTCCTCGACGCTCGAGGCACCGGTCGAGCGCACGATGCGCAGCAAGTTCCAGGGCGCCGGTGGCGAGCAGGGTGCGAAGAGCTCCCAGCCCACGCCGAAGAAGCCGGGAGCGCCCAAGCCGGGTGCTCGGAACGCACCGGCCAAGCCGGCACCGGCCGAGCCCGCGTCCCCGCCGGCCCCGACGCCGGACGCCGCTCCGCAGCAGGAGTCGGCGCCCGTGGCGGAGGCCCCCAAGCCGGACGCCGCCCCCAAGCCGGGTGCGGCGCCGAAGCCCGGTGCCGCCCCCAAGCCTGGTGCGGCCCCGAAGCCCGGTGCGGCGCCCAAGCCCGGTGGCAAGTCCGGTGGTCAGCAGCGTTCCGGCGGACGCGGCGGCTCGCCGCGTCCGGGCAACAACCCGTACGCCTCCCAGCAGGGGATGCAGCGCTCGGGTGGCCCTCGTCCCGGCAACAACCCGTACGCCTCCCAGCAGGGGATGCAGCGTCCGCAGCGCGGCGAGGGCGCCCCGGCCCAGGGTGAGCGCCCCGGCGGTCCGCGTCCGGGCGGTCCCCGTCCGGCGGCGCCGCGTCCCGGTGGCCCGCGTCCCAACCCGGGCATGATGCCGGGCAAGACGAGCATGCCGCGTCCGGGCGAGCGCCCGGCGGCCGGTGGTCGCGGTGGCGGCGGCGGTCGTGGTCGTGGTGGCCAGGGCGGCGGTCCGGGTGGACCCGGTGGCGCCCCCGGTGGCGGCGGTCGCGGTGGTTTCCGCCCCGGCGGTGGCGGCGGTTTCCGCGGCCGCGGTGGCGCGGGTCGTGGCAGCACCCAGGGTGCGTTCGGTCGCGCCGGCGGTCGTCCCGTCCGCGGGCGCAAGTCCAAGCGGGCGAAGCGCCAGGAGTTCGAGCAGATGCAGGCGCCGTCGCTCGGCGGCGTCAGCGTCCCCCGCGGCAACGGCAGCACCACGGTGCGCCTGCGCCACGGGGCCTCGCTCAACGACTTCGCGGACAAGATCGATGCGAACCCGGCCTCCCTCGTCACGGTGCTGATGCACCTCGGCGAGATGGCCACGGCCACGCAGTCGCTCGACGAGGACACGTTCGCTACGCTGGGCGTCGAGCTCGGCTACCGGATCGAGATGGTCTCGGCCGAGGAGGAGGACCGCGAGCTGCTCGGGTCCTTCGACATCGACCTCGAGGCGGAGGAGGCCGGCGAGGACGACGAGGACCTGATGCCTCGTCCGCCGGTCGTGACCGTCATGGGTCACGTCGACCACGGTAAGACCAAGCTGCTCGACGCGATCCGGTCCACGGACGTCGTCGCCGGCGAGGCCGGCGGGATCACCCAGCACATCGGTGCGTACCAGGTGCACACCGAGCACGAGGGTGCCGACCGTGCGGTCACGTTCATCGACACCCCGGGTCACGAGGCGTTCACCGCCATGCGTGCGCGTGGTGCGAAGGTCACGGACATCGCGATCCTCGTGGTGGCCGCGGACGACGGCGTGATGCCGCAGACGATCGAGGCGCTGAACCACGCCCAGGCGGCCGACGTGCCGATCGTGGTCGCGGTGAACAAGGTGGACAAGGAGGGCGCGAACCCGGACAAGATCCGCCAGCAGCTCACCGAGTACAACCTGGTCGCCGAGGAGTACGGCGGCGAGACCATGTTCGTCGACGTCTCCGCGCTGCGGCGCCAGGGCATCGACAACCTCCTCGAGGCGGTGCTGCTCACGGCGGACGCCGCGCTGGACCTGCGGGCCAACCCGGAGAAGGACGCCCGTGGTGTGGCGATCGAGGCGCACCTGGACAAGGGCCGCGGTTCCGTCGCGACGGTGCTCGTGCAGTCCGGCACGCTGAACGTCGGCGACGCGATCGTCGCCGGCACGGCGCACGGCCGGGTGCGTGCGATGTTCGACGAGCACGGCGAGTCCGTCCGGCAGGCAGGTCCGGCACGTCCGGTCCTGGTGCTGGGTCTGGCGTCCGTGCCGGGCGCCGGTGACACCTTCCTGGTGGCACCGGACGAGCGCACGGCCCGCCAGATCGCCGAGAAGCGGGAGGCCGCCGAGCGTGCCGCCCTCCTGGCGAAGCGCCGCAAGCGCATCAGCCTCGAGGACTTCACCAAGGCGCTCGAGCAGGGCAAGGTCGAGACTCTCAACCTGGTCCTCAAGGGCGACGTCTCCGGTGCCGTCGAGGCGCTCGAGGACGCGCTGCTCAAGATCGACGTGGGCGACGAGGTGGACCTGCGGGTCATCCACCGCGGCGTCGGCGACATCACGCAGAACGACGTGAACCTGGCCACGGTCGACAACGCCGTGATCATCGGGTTCAACGTCCGCTACGGCGAGCGTGTCGAGGACCTGGCGGAGCGCGAGGGCGTGGACGTCAAGTTCTACTCGGTCATCTACCAGGCGATCGACGACATCGAGGCAGCCCTCAAGGGCATGCTCAAGCCGGAGTACGAGGAGGCGACCCTCGGTTCCGCCGAGATCCGCCAGGTCTTCCGCTCCTCGAAGTTCGGCAACATCGCCGGTTCGATCGTCCGGTCCGGCACCATCCGACGGAACTCCAAGGCGCGCGTGCTGCGCGACGGCAAGGTCGTCGGGGACAACCTCACGGTGGAGTCGCTGCGGCGCGAGAAGGATGACGTCACGGAGGTCCGCGAGGGCTTCGAGTGCGGTATCGGCCTCGGGTCCTACAACGACGTCACCGAGGGTGACATCATCGAGACCTTCGAGATGCGCGAGATCCCGCGCGACTGAGGTCGACATCGCCGACGGCGTCCCGCCCGTCCCGCTGTTCCAGCGGTGGTGGCGGGGCGCCGTCGGCGTCAGGAGAGGGAGCACGGATGAGTGAGAACCCACGGGCCCGCAAGCTGGCGGACCGCATCAAGGAGATCGTCGCGCAGCTGCTCGACACCCGGATCAAGGACCCGCGCCTCGGGTTCGTCACGATCACCGACGTCCGTGTCACGGGCGACCTGCAGCAGGCGTCGGTGTTCTACACGGTCTACGGCAGCGAGGAGGAGCACGTCGGCACGGCCGCGGCGCTGGAGAGCGCGAAGGGCATGATTCGCTCGGAGGTCGGCAAGCAGACCCAGATGCGGCTGACCCCGACGGTCGAGTTCCACCTGGACTCGGTGCCGGAGACGGCGGCGCACCTCGACGCCGCCCTCCTCGAGGCCCGGCGGCGCGACGCCGAGCTGGCGGCGCTGCGCGAGGGCAAGCAGCCCGCCGGCGACGCGGACCCGTACCGCACCGACGACGAGTGACACCGGCAGACCGGTCGGGCGCGGGGGAGCAGCGGGCCGCGCGGCCCCCGCGCCGGCCGACCGCGCCCGACGGTCTCCTCGTGGTCGACAAGCCCGCGGGTCTGACCAGCCACGACGTCGTCGCGCGCTGCCGACGTCTGGCAGGGACCCGCAAGGTCGGCCACGCCGGCACGCTGGACCCCATGGCGACCGGCGTCCTCGTCGTCGGCGTGGGCCGGGCGACGCGCCTGCTGACCTACGTCGTCGGCGCGGACAAGGCGTACGACGCCACGATCCGGCTGGGCGTCGGCACGACGACGGACGACGCCGAGGGCGTGGTCACGACGACGCCGGGCGTCGGGGCCGGCGTGGAGCGCGCGGCCCTCGACCGCGAGGTCGTGGCACTCACCGGAGAGATCCAGCAGGTGCCCACGACCGTCAGCGCGATCAAGGTCGACGGCCGCCGCGCCTACGACCGTGCCCGCGCGGGCGAGGACGTCGAGCTGGCGGCCCGGCGCGTCACGGTCAGCAGCTTCGAGGTGCTCGCGACCCGTCCCGGGACGGCCGACGACGGCACGCCCGTGCTGGACGTCGACGCCCGGGTGGTCGTCTCGTCCGGGACGTACGTCCGCGCGCTCGCGCGCGACCTCGGCGCGGCCCTCGGGACCGCCGGTCACCTGACCGCGTTGCGCCGCACGCGCGTCGGCGGGTACGAGCTGGCCGGGGCCCGGACGCTCGAGGCGATGGAGGCCCAGGCGGACGGCGACGGCGTGCTGTCCACGATGCCGCTCGCCGACGCGGCCCGGGCGACCTTCACGGTGCGCGAGCTCACCGAGGCGGAGGCGCGCGCGCTCGGCTACGGGCAGTGGGTGCCGCCGTCGGGCAGCGGCGGCACGGTCGCGGGGATCGGGCCGGACGGTGCGCTCGTCGCGCTCCTGGAGGACACCTCGCGGCGGGGCGAGCGCCTGGCCAAGCCGGTGCTCGTGCTCGCCCCGGCCGGCTGACGAGAGGATCGGACGGCCGCCGCGAGGCGTACCTCACGGTGCGCGGCGGCGTCGTCGTCGCCGCTGCCGGTCCCACCCGGACTATCCTGGTCCGTCGGTGCCGGTGACGGCGCCGTCCCGACGAGCGAGGAGCACGAGCGGCGTGCAGGTGTTCACGGACCTGGAGCAGGTCCCCGACGGCTTCGGCCCGTCCGCCGTGACGATCGGCAACTTCGACGGCGTGCACCGGGGGCACCAGGCGGTCCTCGGCCGGCTGGTCCGGCTGGCCCGGGCCGACGGCCTCGCGGCCGTCGCCGTGACGTTCGACCCGCACCCCGCGGTGGTGCACCGGCCGGAGGCCGCGCCCGAGCTGCTGACAGGGCCGGCCGACCGCCTGGAGCTGCTCGCTGCCACGGGGCTGGACGCCGTCCTCGTGATCCCGTACTCGCTCGGCTTCGCTGGCCAGGGTCCCGAGGAGTTCGTCACGCGGTACCTCACGCGCGCGCTGGGCGCGCGCAGCGTGGTGGTGGGCCACGACGTCCGGTTCGGCCGCGACAACTCCGGCACGCTCGCGACGATGGTCGAGCTCGGTGGCGAGCACGGGTTCGAGGTCGTGGCGATCGACGACGTCGGCGAGTGCCTCGTGGAGTCGGCCGGTGCGCGGCAGCGCTGGTCGAGCTCGGCGGCCCGTGCGCTCCTCGCGGAGGGTGACGTCGCCCAGGCGGCCGACGTCCTCGGCCGCCCGCACAGGGTGCGCGGCACCGTCGTCCACGGCGACGCGCGCGGCCGCGAGCTGGGCTTCCCCACGGCGAACCTCGGCCGGATCGCCGGCATGGTCCCCGCCGACGGCGTGTACGCGGGCTGGCTGCGCCGTCCGGCGCTGGCGGCACGCGAGCCCGGGCACGCGGACGTGCGGTTGCCGGCCGCGATCTCGATCGGGACGAACCCGACGTTCGACGGCGTCGAACGTCGCGTCGAGGCCTACGTGCTCGACCGCACGGACCTCGACCTGTACGACGAGGAGGTCGTCCTCGAGCTCGTGGAGCACCTGCGCCCCACCCTGCGCTTCGACGGGATCGAGCCCCTGGTCCGCCAGATGCACGACGACGTCGCCCGCGCGCGGGAGATCCTCGCCTGAGCAGGTGGCCGGCGGGCGACGGACCGGTCTGCGGGTGAGGAGCGTCTCGCGGGAGCGACCAGGTGCGCTGGTAGCATGGGCGGTGCCGTAGTTCGGCCGCGGACCCAGAGCGCCCGGTGAAGAAGTCCCGGAGCACCGCGCAACGACACCAGAAGGAGAGCCATGCCGCTCGACGCTGCCACCAAGCAGTCCATCATCACCGAGTACGCGACTCACGAGGGTGACACCGGCTCGCCGGAGGTGCAGATCGCGCTGCTGACGCAGCGCATCAACGACCTCAACGAGCACCTCAAGGAGCACAAGCACGACCACCACTCGCGTCGTGGCCTGCTGCTGCTCGTCGGCCAGCGCCGACGCCTGCAGGGCTACCTGCAGAAGGTCGACATCGTGCGCTACCGCGCGCTCATCGAGCGCCTCGGCCTGCGCCGCTGACATCCCCGGACCGCCCGGCCCCCTCGCAGGGGCCGGGCCGGTCTGATGTGATGTCCTGGTAAGAACACCATCGCGCCGCCGGACCGTCGTCCGGTCCTCGGTAGTGGCCCCCCGAACCGCCCGGTCCGTCCGGTGCGCGGCTCCGTGGGCCTCGATCGAAGACCGTCGAGCGGAGGAGCGGCGCCTTCGAGAATCAGGAGGGCACCCGTGGAGGGTCCCGAGATCCAGTTCGCCGAGGCCGTCATCGACAACGGTCGGTTCGGCACCCGCACCATCCGCTTCGAGACGGGCCGACTCGCCCGCCAGGCCGCCGGCTCCGTCGCGGCCTACCTCGACGGCGACACCATGCTGCTGTCGACCACCGCGGTCGGCAAGCACCCCAAGGACCAGTTTGACTTCTTCCCGCTGACGGTGGATGTCGAGGAGCGCATGTACGCCGCGGGACGCATCCCCGGCTCGTTCTTCCGTCGCGAGGGCCGCCCCTCGACCGAGGCGATCCTCACCTGCCGCCTCACGGACCGCCCGCTGCGCCCGCTGTTCGTCAAGGGGCTGCGCAACGAGGTCCAGATCGTCATCACCGTCATGGCCCAGCACCCCGACGACGCCTACGACGTCCTGGCGATGAACGCCGCGTCCGCGTCGACGCAGATCTCCGGCCTGCCGTTCTCCGGCCCGGCCGGTGCGGTGCGCATCGCCCTGGTCGACGGCCAGTGGGTCGCGTTCCCGAAGCACTCCGACAAGGAGCGCGCCGTCTTCGAGATGGTCGTCGCGGGTCGCAAGGTCACGGCCGCCGACGGTTCCGCCGACGTCGCCATCGCGATGATCGAGGCCGAGGCCACGGACGACGCCTGGAACCTCATCACGACCGAGGGCGCCACGGCTCCCACGGAGCAGGTCGTCGCGGAGGGTATCGAGGCGGCCAAGCCGTTCATCGCCGCGCTGTGCGACGCGCAGCTCTCCCTGGCCCAGCAGTCGGCCAAGGAGGTGCGGGAGTTCCCGCTGTTCCCGGACTACGCCGACGACGCCTACGCGGCCGTCGAGTCCGCGGTGTCCGCGCCGGCGACCGAGGCGCTGGCCATCGCCGACAAGCAGGAGCGCGAGAACCGCCTCGACGCGATCAAGGCCGACCTGCTCGACCAGCTCGGTGCCCGGTTCGAGGGCCGTGAGAAGGAGCTGTCGGCCGCGTACCGCTCGTTGCAGAAGCAGCTCGTGCGCCAGCGTGTGCTCACCGAGGGCGTGCGCATCGACGGCCGCGGGCTCGCGGACATCCGCACCCTGTCGGCCGAGGTCGAGGTGCTGCCACGCGTGCACGGCTCGGCGCTGTTCGAGCGCGGCGAGACCCAGATCCTGGGTGTCACCACGCTGAACATGCTGCGCATGGAGCAGCAGATCGACTCGCTCGGGCCGGTCACGCGCAAGCGCTACATGCACAACTACAACTTCCCGCCGTACTCGACGGGCGAGACGGGCCGCGTCGGCAGCCCCAAGCGCCGCGAGATCGGCCACGGAGCGCTCGCCGAGCGTGCCCTGGTGCCGGTCCTGCCGAGCCGCGAGGAGTTCCCCTACGCGATCCGCCAGGTGTCCGAGGCGCTCGGCTCCAACGGGTCGACGTCGATGGGCTCGGTCTGCGCCTCGACGCTGTCGCTGCTCAACGCCGGTGTGCCCCTCAAGGCCCCGGTCGCGGGCATCGCGATGGGTCTGGTCTCGGACACGGTCGACGGGGACACCCGCTACGCCGCGATGACCGACATCCTGGGCGCCGAGGACGCGTTCGGCGACATGGACTTCAAGGTCGCCGGTACCCGCGAGTTCGTCACGGCCATCCAGCTCGACACCAAGCTCGACGGCATCCCCGCCTCGGTGCTGACGGCCGCGCTCGGCCAGGCGCGCGACGCCCGTCTGACGATCCTCGACGTGCTCGCCGAGGCGATCGACACCCCGGACGAGATGTCGGTGAACGCTCCGCGCGTCATCGCGGTGAAGGTCCCCGTGGACAAGATCGGCGAGGTCATCGGGCCCAAGGGCAAGATGATCAACCAGATCCAGGAGGAGACCGGCGCCGACATCTCCATCGAGGACGACGGCACCGTCTACATCGGCGCGACGGACGGCCCGTCCGCCGAGGCCGCGCGCGCGGCGATCAACGCGATCGCCAACCCGCACGTGCCGGAGGTCGGCGAGCGCTTCGTCGGCACGGTCGTCAAGACGACGTCGTTCGGTGCCTTCATCTCGCTCTCCCCGGGCAAGGACGGGCTGCTGCACATCAGCCAGCTCCGCAAGCTCGTGGGCGGCAAGCGGGTGGAGAACGTGGACGACGTGCTCTCCATCGGCCAGAAAATCCAGGTCGAGATCGGTGAGATCGACCCGCGCGGCAAGCTCTCGCTCGTCGCGGTCACCGAGGACGAGGAGTCGGTCGAGACCGCCGACGCAGGCTCCGAGCAGCCGAGCGAGGCCTGACCGACCGTATGAGCCAGCACCTCCCGCTCGTCGGAGCGGGCCAACCGGGTGCCGAGCTGACCGCCGGGCAGGACGGTGCGACGATCCGTCGCAGCGTCCTGCCCGGCGGTGTGCGTGTGCTCACCGAGCACATGCCCGGCCTGCGCTCCGCCACCGTCGGGGCGTGGGTCGGCGTCGGGTCCCGGGACGAGACCGACGGCCACCACGGCTCCACCCACTTCCTCGAGCACCTGCTGTTCAAGGGCACGCACCGGCGCACCGCGCTCGACATCGCCGAGGCCTTCGACGCCGTCGGTGGCGAGGCCAACGCCGCCACCGGCAAGGAGCACACGTGCTACTACGCACGGGTGCTCGACGAGGACGTGCCGATGGCCATCGAGGTCATCGCGGACATGGTGACGTCGGCGCGCCTGGACGCCGACGAGCTCGAGACCGAACGTGGCGTGATCCTCGAGGAGATCGCCATGACGGACGACGACCCCGGGGAGGTCGTCCACGAGGAGTTCGCCGCCGCCGTGCTCGGGGCGCACCCTCTCGGTCGCCCCATCGGGGGCACTCCCGACACGATCCGCGCCGTCCCGCGCGAGGCGGTGCTGGAGCACTACCGGTGGCACTACCGGCCGGAGACGCTCGTGATCGCGGCGGCCGGGGGCGTGGACCACGACGAGATCGTCCAGCAGGTGGGCGACGCCCTCGTCGCCGGCGGATGGGACCTCGACCCGGCGGCGGTCCCGCGAGACCGTCGTTCGAGCGCCGCGGAGTCGGACGGCGTCCCGACGGCGGGCGTCGAGCTGAGCGTCCGGCGGCAGGTCGAGCAGGCCAACGTGATCGTCGGCGGGACGGGCCTCAGCGCGTCCGACGACCGCAGGTTCGCCTCGACCGTCCTGCACGCCGTCCTGGGCGGGGGGATGTCGTCCCGGCTGTTCCAGGAGGTCCGCGAGAAGCGCGGCCTGGCGTACGCGACGTACTCCTTCGCCCAGGGTCACGGCGGGCTCGGCCTCTTCGGGCTCTACGCCGGGTGCACCCCGGCGAAGATCGACCAGGTCATCACCCTGATGGTCGCCGAGCTCGAGCGGCTCGCCACCGACGGCATCACCGGGGCGGAGCTCGAGCGTTCGGTGGGCCAGCTCTCGGGAGGGCTGGTGCTGGGCCTGGAGGACTCCGGCTCGCGCATGAGCCGCCTGGGACGCGCGGAGCTGGTGCTCGGTGAGCTCCTGACGGTCGACGAGTCCCTGGAACGTGTCCGTGCCGTCACCGCCGCCGACGTCCGCGAGCTGGCCGCCGACCTCGCGTCGCGGCCCCGCTCGGTCGTGCGGGTCGGCCCCTTCGGAGAGTGAGGTAGTGCCAGTGAGCACCAGCAGCATCATCAGGGTGGCCGTGGTCGGCGCCGCCGGGCGCATGGGAGCCCAGACCTGCGACGCCGTCGAGGCGGCGCAGGGTGTCGAGCTCGTCGCGCGGCTCGACGCCGGTGACGACGTCGCGGCGGGGATCCGAGACGCCGGCGCACAGGTCGCGGTCGACTTCACGGTGCCGGCCGTCACCGAGGACAACGTGCACGCGGCCCTCGACGCCGGTGCCCACGTGGTCGTGGGCACCACCGGCTGGGACGACGCGTCCCGGGGGCGCGTCGTGGAGCACCTCGGACGTCTCAACGCCGGGAGGCCGGACGGCCAGGGGGTGCTCATCGCCCCCAACTTCGGGCTCTCGGCGGTCCTGGCGATGACGTTCGCCGCGAAGGCGGCGCGCTACTTCGAGTCGGCCGAGGTCGTCGAGCTGCACCATCCGAACAAGGTCGACGCCCCGTCCGGGACCGCCCGTCACACGGCCGCGGCGATCGCGGCGGCGCGCGCGGAGGCCGGCCTCGCACCGTCCCCGGACGCGACGCAGGACGGCTGGGACGCCCGGGGGGCCGACGTCGACGGCGTGCGGGTGCACGCGGTGCGGTTGCGGGGGCTCGTGGCGCACGAGGAGATCCTCTTCGGCAACGAGGGCGAGCAGCTCACGATCCGCCAGGACTCGTTCGACCGGGCCAGCTTCATGCCGGGCGTGCTGCTGGCCGTGCGCGAGGTCGGATCGCGGCCGGGGCTCACGGTGGGTCTCGAGAACGTGCTGGACCTGTCGTGACCGACGGCGCACCCGCCTCGCCCGCCCGGCGGCGGGTGCCCCGCGGGCTCGTGGGAGCCCTGGCCGTCACCGCGCTGCTCGCCCTGTACGTGTGGGCCATCGCCGGCCGGGGCGCGGCCATGCTGGCCAGCGGTGAGCCGGTCCTCATCGGCATCGGGGTCGCCGTGCTCATCATCCCGCTGCTGGTCCTCGGCCTCGTCGCCCGCGAGTTCTGGCTGGCCGCACGGGTGCAGCGGATGGCGGACGAGCTCGCCGCGGCGGGGGAGCTGCCGGTGGACGACCTGCCCCGGTCGCCGGGAGGTCGGATCGACCGCACGGCGGCGGACGAGGCGTTCGCCGCGTACCGGGACGCGGCCGACGCGGCGCCCGAGGACTGGCGGTCCTGGTACCGCCTGGCGTTCGCCTACGACGCCGCGGGGGACCGCCGTCGGGCTCGCGCAGCACTGCGTCGGGCGTCGGCGCTCTTCACACCGCGCGGCTGAGGGCGCCCGGCAGGGCGGCCCAGCAGTACAGGGCGTGCCGGACGGCGTGGGCTCGTCCGGCCAGGTCGCCGAGGTCGCGCAGCGCGGCGGCGAGCTCCTGAGCCCCGGTGCCGACGGGGCCGGACGGACGCGCCGCACGGGCGGCGACGGCTGCCAGGTGATCCGGCGCCGCCGCGGCGAGCTCCGCGGCGACGACGTCCGAGACGGTGACCACCCATGGCCCCTCGGCCCCGCCGGTGAGCAGCCTGCCGTGCCGGGGGTTCTCGGTGATCTCGCCGTAGGAGCGCCCGCAGAGCAGGCCGCCCAGCCTGCCCAGCGTCACGAACGGTTCGACGGACGGCATCCGGACGGTGTCGAACAGCGCTTCGCCGGAGCCACGGGCTGAGCTCGACGGCCCGTCCGGCTGCTGGGCGACGGTCGCGGCCAGGGCGTCCGTCGGCGCAGCGAAGTACTCGGTGACGATCGACCCGGCATCCCCGCCCACGTGGCCCATGGGGGCAGGCTGGCACGCCCGTGCTACGGCGCGGTCACGCGGCGGTTACCGCACCGGGTCGGCGTCCGCCCGAGCCGCGTCACGCGGGAAGGCGCCGCGTGCCACGACGACGGCGACGCACGCCACCGCGACGACACCCGCACCCGTCAGGGCCAGCGCCTGCATGCCCGGTCCGGCCACGACGGTGGCCCCCAGGGCCGCGCCGAGGCCGATGCCGAGGTTGGAGGTCGCGTTGACGAACGCCCCGGCGACGTCCGCCGTCGCGCCCTGCGTGCGCAACGCCGCCGCCTGGAACGTCGCGGGGATCGCGCCGAACGCCGCGAGCCACACGCCGCCGGCGACGAGGACGCCCGCGGGGTGGGGCAGGACGAGCGCGAGGACCGCCAACGCGCCGACGATCGTGGCCATGGCGGTGATCGTTAGGGCGCGGGGCGTGCGGTCCAGGTAGCGGGCCGCGGCCCACAGCCCGACGAGACCCAGGGCACCGAAGAGCAGGAGCACCGGACCGACCGCGGCCTCGGACAGCCCGGTCGCCAGGAGCAGCACCGAGACGTAGGTGTAGACGGCGTAGTGCCCGCCGAACAGCACGGTGTTGGTGCCGACCACCACCCCGAGCCGCCGGCGTCCCTGGCGGGCGGCCGAACGGTCGCGTGGTGGCGGCGGGTCGACGGCCACGGCGGGCAGCAGCCGGGCCACCAGGAGCGCCGTCAGGGCGCAGACGCCACCGAGCAGGGCGAAGGACCACCGCCAGCCGACGGCGGCTCCCAGGGACGTCGACAGAGGCACCCCCAGGACGAACCCCATGGTCCCGCCCGCCGTGACGAGCGTCAGCGCCCGGCCCGTGTAGAGGGGGCCGACGAGGCGTGCGGCGTACGCGATCGACACCGAGAAGAAGACGGCGTGTCCGATCCCGCCGAGGGTGCGCCCGGCGGCCATGACGGCGAACGACGGCGCCACCGCGACGAGCAGGTTGCCGGCCACGTAGGCAGCCAGCGTGACGAGGAGCAGGGGCTTGCGGGGGAACCGTTGCGTGGCCAGCGTGAGCGGCACGGCGCAGGCCGCGACGACCAGGGCGTAGACGGTGACGAGCAGACCGGCCGTCGACTCCGGGACACCGACACCGCGGGCCAGCTGCGGCAGGAGGCCGACGGGCAGCACCTCGGTGGTGATGGCGACGAAGTTCGCGACCGCGAGGACCGCGATCCCTCCGGCCGCGTCGCGCACGGTGCGGGTGGTGGGGGCTGACGGTGGCACCGCCTCATCCTGCCATCCCGCGGCGTGGGCGCCGTCCGTCGTCGGCCCGTCGTGCACGAGGGTGGCCACGCTCGTAGCCTGACCGCAGGTCAGCAGCCGACGACGAGAGGACCACGCATGGCCACCGACGACGTGGACGCCACCGACGACGTGGACGCCACCGACGACGCCGCTGTCGGCGCGTTCCGCAACCCCTTCCGGCGGGTCTGGTGGCTGCCCGTCGTGCGGGGGGTCGCCCTCGTGGTGCTCGGCCTGCTGCTGATGATCGAACCGCTGGGCGAGCTGGAGGTGCTGCGGCTGCTCGTCGGCGCGTTCCTCGTGCTCGACGCGGTGCTGGTCGTGGTCCAGTGGTTCGTGCACCGCCGACAGGTGGGCTCCGCCTGGTGGCTCGCCCAGGCGGCCGTCAACGTGCTCTTCGGCGTCGCCGTCGCGTTCTGGCCGGACCTGGAGCCGACGCCGCTCTACTACGTCCTCGCCAGCTGGGCGATCGTGCTCGGGATCGTCGCCGTCGTCGGCGGCGCCGCGCTGGCCCGCAACCGCGACCTCGGCTGGCCGTGGATGATCACGTTCGGCATCACGGCGGGCCTGTTCGGCCTGCTGCTGGTCACGCGTCCGCTCGACTCCCTGGACGTGCTGCGCCTCGTGACGATCGTCTTCGCCCTGTTCGCCTTCGTCGCGGGCTCGATCCACCTGGTGTCCGGGTTCGCCGTCCGCTCGGTCTCCCGTGAGCTGTGGGGGCTGCGCGAGCAGGCGGAGAAGATGGGCGTCGTGGTCACGGGCGGTTCGGTGCTGGGCTCGGCGAACCCGCAGGCGGCGCCGGCGGCGGCGGCCGGGCCGTCGGTGCGTCCCGCCGCCCCGGGCACGGCGTCGTCGCCGGGCTCCGTGGGCGGCCCGCCGTCGGTCTCGACCCCGGTGGACGGCCCGGCCGGGGGTGACGCGCCAGAGCACCGCGGTCCGGAGCGCGAGGGGACCGACGACGTCAGATGACGGCCGACCAGCGGCGCTCGACGACGTCCCGTGCGCCGGTGGCGAGCGCCCGCTCGACGCCGTCCGGGCCGAGACCGGACGAGGACAGAAAGCGCTCGCGGCCCTCGTCACCGTCGAGCACCCAGGTGACCACCTCCGTGGCGCCGTCGGTGCGCAGGCGGTCGACGGCGGCGGCCAGCAGCCGGGACCCGTGCCCGGCGAGGCGGTGGTCCGGCGCGACCTCGAGCGCCATCACCTGACCGGGACCGACGGCGGCGAAGCCGACGACCCGCGGGCCGTCGAGGGCGACGAGGACCGCGAAGCCCGGACCGGGTGGGCGGACGATCGCGTCCGTCCACCGTTCCTGCATCCGCGGCACGTCCAGGGCGTCGACGGCGTCACCGAGCGTCTCGGCGTGCGTGGCACGCCAGGCGTCGACCTGGACCCGGGTCACCGCCTCCTCGTCGCCGGGGACGGCCGGGCGGACGGAGACGTCGGCGGTCTCGCGGAACAGTGCCATGGCTCACACCCTAGGCGCTCGTCAGCGGGTCCCGGGACGTCGTGGGGACGTCCCGCGGTGGCCGGACCTGCCCGGCCACCGCGAGACTGAGGACCACGGCGCCGCAGATGACGAGCAGCGCCGAGCGCACCCCGACCTGGTCGGCCAGCAGCCCGAGCAAAGGTGGCGCGGCGAGCATCGACACCGTCGAGAACGAGGTCGCGACGGCGACGCGGGGCGCGGCGTGGACCGGTTCGTCCGACGCCGCCGAGATGGCGATCGGGTTCGCCAGCGCGGCGCCGCACCCCCACAGGACGACACCGCACCAGGCCAGGGCCAGCGTCGGTGCCAGACCGAACAGGAGCAGCCCGGCCAGCGCGGCGAACCCCGAGACGCGCAGGACGGTCACCCGCCCCCACCGGTCGATCAGGCCGGTGCCGGCGAGCCGCACGGCGGTCATCGAGGCCACGAACGTCCCGTAGGCGACGGCGCCGACCGCCTCCCGGGCGGCGAACCCGTCGACGACGGCGAGGGACAGCCACGTCCCGGCCGCCCCCTCGGAGAGGGAGGCGGCCAGCAGCACCAGGCCGACGAGCAGCGTGCGGGGCTCGCGCCAGGCAGCCAGCGCGGCGCGCACCCCGCTGCCGCGCCGGGCGGAGGCCCCGTCGGAGGTCGCGCGCCCGTGGGCGGGAGCCAGCGTCGTCGACGGCACGACGAGCAGGGCGCGCACGAGGGTGACGACGGCGGTGACCACGACGAGCTGGACGGCGACGTGCGCGCCGGACCAGGCGAAGGCAGCCCCGACGAGCGCGCCCAGGGCGGCTCCGACGGAGAACGCCGCGTGGAAGTGGGGCAGGATGGCTCGCCCGACGGCGCGCTCCACCCCGGCCGCGCTGATGTTGATCGGGATGTTGGTCAGGGCGCCGCACATCCCGTTCACGCACGCCCCCAGCGCGAACAGCGGGACGCTGGCCGTGGCGGTCGCGACGGCGAGCACCCCGAAACCGGCGGCGTTGCCCGCCGTGGCCGCGACGAGCGTCCGCCGACTGCCGAAGCGGGCGACGACGGCGCCGGTGACGAGGACCGCGAGCAGCGTGCCGACGCCGCCCACGACCAGGAGCGACCCGAGCTGTCCGGCGCTGAGTCCCAGCTCCGACCGGATCGAGGGCAGGCGGCTCATCCACGACGTGCCCAGCACGCCGAACAGCGAGAACTGCACCAGGAGCGTCCACCGTGCCCGGGTGACCTCGAGGCGCGGGGAGGCGGGGCGCGGCGCAGGGCCGGAAGGGGGCATCGGGCCAGCCTAGGCCCGTCTCAGCCCCACCCGAGAGCCCGCAGACCGGCTGCCGAGGCCGCCGCGAGCACCACGACCACGATGAACGGGGCGCGCAGCGCCAGGGCCACGGCGGCCACCGCGAGGGCGGGGACCCGGGCGTCGACGACGACGGACGTGCCGTCGGCGAAGGTCTGCACGACGACGAGGGAGACGAGCAGCGCGACCGTCACGAGGGTGGAGGTGCGCTGCACCCGCTCGGTGGCCAGCCAGTGCTCGGGGACCCGGTGCCCGGCGAGCTTGAGCGCGAGGCTCGCCAGCGAGGCGACGACGACCGTCACCCAGAGCACGGTGATGGTCATCGCCCACCTCCCGCGTCCGGCGTCGGCCGTGCGGTTGCCACGAGGCCGACGACGATCGCCGCAGCCGCCGCGGCGAGCACCGGGACGCCCGACGGGGTCACCGGGACCAGGGCGAGCGTGACCAGCACGGCCAGTCCGGCGACGAGCTGGGCACGGCGGTCGGCGAGCCGCGGCCACACGAGCGCGAGGAACGCCGCCCCGGCCGCCGCGTCGAGACCCCAGGCGCGCGGGTCACCGAGCGCGTCGCCGGCGAGCGCACCCACCAGGGTGAACGCGTTCCACAGCACGAAGACCCCGAGCCCTGCCGTCCAGAACCCGGCTCGCACCGCCGCGGGCGTGCGCTGGCCGACCGCCACCGCCGTCGACTCGTCGATCGTGACCTGGGCGGCGGCGAGCCGACGCCAGCCGGTCAGGGACAGCAGCGGCGACACGACCGCCCCGTAGAGCATGTTCCGTACCCCGAGCAGCGTCGACGTCGCGATCGCCGCGACCGGCGACCCGCCCGCCGCGACGACGCCGATGAGCGCGAACTGCGAGCCCCCGGAGAACAGCAGCAGGCTCAGCGCGGCGGTCTGCGCCACCGAGAGCCCGGCGACGACGGCCAGGGCTCCGAAGGAGATGCCGTACAGGCCGGTCGCGACGGCGACGCTCGCGCCCTGCCGGACGGCGGCGGCGACCTCGGGGGAGGCTCTTGGTGAGAACTGTCGGTCCACGAGCCACAGGAAACCACGCGCGCCCGTGAGGGCTCACATCGCGACGTACACCGTCTCGAGGTACTCCTCCAGGCCGGCAGCGCCGCCCTCGCGTCCCAGGCCCGACTGCTTGACACCGCCGAACGGGGCGCTGGCGTCCGAGACCATGCCGCGGTTGACCCCGATCATGCCGGCGTCGATCTCGTGGGCCGCCCGCATCGCCAGGTCGAGGTCCCGGGTGTAGGCGTAGGCGGCGAGCCCGTACTCGGTGCCGTTGGCCAGCGCGAACGCCTCGTCGGCGTCGTCGAAGGCCACCACGGGTGCGACGGGGCCGAAGATCTCCTCGGTGACGCAGCGCGCGTCGGCGGGGGTGCCTGCGAGCACGGTGGGGGAGTAGAAGTAGCCCCTGCCCTCGGGCCGCGACCCGCCGACGAGCGCACGTGCGCCGCGACGGGTGGCGTCGGTGACGAGCTCGTCGACCTTGTCGACGGCGCTCGCACCGATCAGGGGGCCGACGTCGTGGCCCTCGGCACCGGGGCCGACGGACAGTGCGCTGAACCGCTCGGCGAGCCGCTCGGCGAACTCCTGCGCGAGCGACCCGTGGACGAGGAACCGGTTGGCCGCGACGCACGACTGCCCGCCGTTGCGGAGCTTGGCGACCATCGCGCCCTCGACGGCGGCGTCGAGGTCGGCGTCGGCGAACACCACGAACGGGGCGTTGCCCCCCAGCTCCATCGAGCAGTTGAGCACCTGCTCGGCGGCCTGGCCCAGCAGCACGCGCCCCACGCCCGTCGACCCGGTGAAGGAGAGCTTGCGCAGGCGACCGTCCGCGATCACGGGTCCCGTCACGGTCTTCGCCGACGACGTCGGCACGACGTTGACCGCTCCGGTCGGCAGGTCGCGCTCGGCCAGCTCGGCGCGCAGGATCTCCGCGACGGCCATCGTCGTCAGCGGCGTGAGCTGGGCGGGCTTGATCACCACGGGGCAGCCGGCGGCCAGTGCGGGGCCGATCTTGCGCGTCGCCATCGCGATGGGGAAGTTCCAGGGGGTGATGAGCAGCGCGGGGCCGACGGGCCGGCGGTGCACGAGCTGGCGGTTGGCCCCGGCCGGGGCGGTGCGCATCAGGCCCGGCGCCCGGACCGCCTCCTCGGCGAACCAGCGGAAGAACTCCGCCCCGTAGGCGACCTCGGCCCGGGACTCGGCGAGCGGCTTGCCGCCCTCCGCCGTGATGAGGGCGGCCAGCTCGTCGGTGCGTTCGACGATCGCCTCGAAGCACGCCCGGAGGAGCTCGGAGCGGTCCCGGGGGGCGACGGCCGCCCAGGCGGGGGCGGCGTCGTGGGCGGCGGCGAGCGCCGCGGTCCCGTCCTCTCCGGTGCCGTCGGCGACGCTGGTGAGCACCTCCTCGGTGGCGGGGTCGACCACGTCGAAGGTGGCGCCGCCGGTCGCCGGACGCCACTCGCCGCCGACGAGCACCTGGGTGGGGACGTCGCGGGCGGTGGAGGGAGTCGTCGGAGTCATACCGTCCAGTATGTGTCGGTGCCGTGCCGACGCAACAGCCCCGGCCGGCGACGTGCGCACCCTGGGACGACGTCTCACGACACCGGCCCGGGAACGGCTGGACGACGGCGCCCCGAAGCACCCGAGAACGGTACGGTGACCCTATGACGCTGCCCGGTACCCCTGCGCGCCCGTTCGGCGCCGTCCTCACCGCGATGGTCACGCCCATGACGGGCTCGGGGGAGATCGATCTCGATGCCGCGGCGGCGCTCGCCCGCCGCCTGGTCGACGACGGGAACGACGGCCTCGTGCTGTCGGGGACGACGGGCGAGGCGCCGGCCACGCACGCCCCGGAGAAGGCGGCGCTCGTGCGGACCGTCGTCGACGCCGTCGGGGACCGCGCCGCGGTGCTGACCGGGGCCGGATCGAACGACACGGCGCACGCCGTCCGCATGGCCGAGCAAGCGGCCGAGGCCGGTGCGGACGGGCTCCTGGTCGTCTCACCGTACTACTCCCGCCCCACCCAGGAGGGGCTCTACCGGCACTTCGCCACCGTCGCGGACGCGACCGAGCTGCCGGTCATGCTGTACGACATCCCGGGCCGGGCCGGCGTGCGGATCGCGCCGTCGACGTACGAGCGCATCGCCGCGCACCCCCGCGTCGTCGCCACGAAGGACGCCACCGGCGATCTCACCGACGTGCCCGCGCTGCGCGCCGCCACCGGGCTGGCCTGGTACTCCGGCGACGACACCCTGCTGCTGCCCTTCCTCGCCCACGGGGCCGCCGGGATCGTCTCGGTGTCCGCGCACCTGGTGGGTCGTGCCTTCGCCGAGGTCGTGCGCCGCTTCGACGCCGGCGACCACGCCGGCGCGCTGGAGGTCTTCACCACGACGCTGCCCGTGGTCGCGGCCATCAACGGCGCCGGTGCGCAGGCCGTCATGACCAAGGCCGCGCTCGAGGTGCTCGGCGTCCTCGACAACCGCGAGCTGCGCCTGCCGAACGTCGCCGCCACGGACGACGACGTCGCGGCCGTGCGCGCAGCCCTCGTCGCCGGCGGTGTCCTGGACGCCGCCCCCGCTCTCCCGTGACACCCCCAGGCCAGGAGGCCCCGTGAGCCACCCTCACCCCGATCTTCCCCTTCCTCCCGAGCTGCCGGCCGGTGGCCTGCGCATCGTGGCGCTCGGCGGGCTCGGCGAGGTCGGTCGCAACATGGCCGTCCTCGAGTACGACGGCCGTCTGCTCGTCATCGACTGCGGCGTGCTCTTCCCCGAGGACCATCAGCCGGGTGTGGACCTGATCCTGCCGGACTTCGAGTACATCGCCGACCGGCTGGACGACATCGAGGCGATCGTCCTGACGCACGGGCACGAGGACCACATCGGGGCGGTGCCGTACCTGCTGCGTCGCCGCCGGGACATCCCGATCTACGGTTCGCAGCTCACCCTCGCGTTCCTCGAGGCGAAGCTCAAGGAGCACCGGATCAAGCCGGTGACGCGGGTCGTCGCCGAGAACGACACGGTCCGCCTGGGCGTGTTCGGGCTCGAGTTCGTCGCGGTGAACCACTCCATCCCCGACGCGCTCGCCGTCGCCGTGACCACCGGTGCGGGCACCGTGCTGCACACGGGCGACTTCAAGATGGACCAGCTCCCGCTCGACGGCCGGGTGACCGACCTGCGTGCCTTCGCACGGCTCGGCGAGCAGGGGGTCGACCTGTTCATGGTCGACTCGACGAACGCCGAGGTCCCGGGCTTCGTGACGAACGAGGTCGAGATCGGGCCGGTCCTCGACAGCGTCTTCGCCCAGGCCGAGACGCGCATCGTCGTCGCGTCCTTCTCATCGCACGTGCACCGCGTCCAGCAGGTTCTCAACGCCGCGCACGCCCACGGCCGCAAGGTCGCCCTGGCCGGCCGCTCGATGATCCGCAACATGGGGATCGCGGCCGAGCTCGGCTACCTCGACGTGCCGCCCGGCGTGCTGATCGACCTCAAGCGCACCGGCGACGTCCCGGACCACGAGCTGGTCTACATGTGCACCGGGTCGCAGGGGGAGCCGATGGCCGCCCTGAGCCGGATGGCGAACGGCGACCACCGCGTCGAGATCGGCCACGGCGACACCGTGATCCTCGCCAGCTCCCTCATCCCGGGCAACGAGAACTCCGTGTTCCGCGTCATCAACGGCCTGACGCGTCTGGGTGCGCGCGTCGTGCACTCGGGCAACGCGAAGGTCCACGTCTCGGGGCACGCCAGCGCGGGCGAGCTCCTCTACTGCTACAACATCCTGCGGCCCAAGAACGTCATGCCGGTGCACGGCGAGGTGCGCCACCTCGTGGCGAACGCGGCGCTGGCGGTCCGGACGGGAGTTCCGGCGGACCGTGTCGTGCTCGCGGAGGACGGCGTCGTCGTCGACCTCGTCGACGGTAGGGCCTCGGTCGTCGGGGCGGTGCCCTGCGGGTACGTCTACGTCGACGGTTCGTCGGTGGGCGAGGTCACAGAGAACGAGCTCAAGGACCGCCGCACCCTCGGCGAGGAGGGTTTCGTGTCCGTCTTCGCCGTCGTCGACTCCGCCACCGGCAAGGTGCTCGCGGGCCCGCAGATCCTGGCGCGCGGCATGGCGGAGGACGACGCGGTCTTCGGCGACATCCAGCCCGACGTCGTCAAGGCGCTCGAGGACGCGATCGCCGGCGGCGCCACCGACACGCACCAGCTCCAGCAGGTGATGCGCCGCGTGATCGGCCAGTGGCTCAACCGCCGGCTGCGCCGTCGCCCGATGATCGTCCCCGTCGTCGTGGAGGCATGACCCGGAGCGAGCGTGCGAGTGCAGGGGCGTGCCGACCAGAGGGTTCGCGAGGCATGACCCGGAGCGAGCATGCGAGTGCAGGGGCGTGCCGACCAGAGGGTTCGCGAGGCATGACCCGGAGCGAGCGTGCGGGGTCCGTGACGGTGCTCACGCCACACCGGCGTGACACGCGTCCGCGACCTGCGGCGTCGTGCCGGTGCGCGCGGGTACCGTGAGAGCATCATGGCCACCCGGACGACTCCCCGGAACAACCGCGGGAACCCTCGAGGTGCGGCACGCACGGGGCGGAAACCTTCGGTGTCCGCCTCCGGACGTCGTGCGTCGTCGACGCGCGCCGGAGCCGGACGCGGCGCGGCCCGGTCGGGGTCGTCCCAGGGGTCGGGGAGACGTCCGGCGGCGAAGCGCCGCCCGGCCGGGCCGCCCTGGCCGGTCCGGATGGTGCGCGGTGCCTACTTGGGCGTCGCGCACGGCCTGGGCGCCGTCACCCGCACGATCACCAAGGGAGCGAGAGACCTGGAACCGGAGCACCGTCGAGACGGCGTCGCCTTCTTCCTCATCGCGCTCGCGCTCGTCGTGGCGGCGCGCGAGTGGTGGGGGATCCCGGGGACGTTCGGTGACGTCGTCCATGCCGTCGTGGCGGGGACGGTCGGGCTGGCCGGCGTGGCGGTGCCGGTGCTGCTGCTGTGGCTCGGGGTGCGCATCATGCGCCACCCGGAGCGTGGGCGGGCGAACTCCCGTGTCGCGATCGGCCTGAGCCTGATCGTCGTCTCGGTCTGCTCCCTGGTGGCGGTCGCGGAGGGGACGCCCTCGCCGCGGGACGGGTTCGCGGACGTGCAGGACGCCGGGGGCATCATCGGCTATCTCGCCGGGACCCCGGTCGTCATCGGCGTGACCCAGTGGGTCGCCGTGCCCCTGTTCCTCCTGCTCGGCTTCTTCGGGCTCCTCGTGGTGACGGCGACGCCCGTGCACCGCATCCCGGAGCGCGTGCAGGGCCTCTACGACCGCCTGACGGGCAACCACCACGAGGCCGACGGCGAGGCGGACGAGGGTCTGCGCCTCGCGGACGGCGTCTCGGCGCACGACGGGTCGGAGGAGCGGGCGCCGCGCAAGCGTCGCAAGCGCCGGACCAAGGCCGAGCGGGCGGCGGACGCTGCGGCCGCGGAGCTCGACCGGTACGCCGGTGACGAGGCGTTCGAGAAGGCTGCCACGCTGGACCCCGCCGCCGACGGCGGGACCGGGCCGGTCGACCGGGCGGCGGCCACGCAGCGGGTCCCCGCGGGCACGAAGGCCGCGCCGACGGCCGCGGCCGCGCCGGTCGCGCGCACCGCCCCGGAGCCGACGCCGGCGCTGGCCGGACGGGCGGAGCAACCGATGCTCTCCGGCGACACGGTCTACCTGCTGCCGAGCGAGGAGGCGCTGGTCGAGGGGGCGCCGCACAAGACGCGGTCGGCCGTGAACGACCGCGTGGTCGAGTCGCTGACGAAGGTGTTCGCCGACTTCGGCGTCGACGCGGAGGTCACGAACTTCACGCGCGGACCGACGGTGACGCGCTACGAGGTCGAGGTCGGGGCGAAGACCAAGGTCGAACGCATCACGTCGCTGTCGAACAACATCGCGTACGCCGTGGCCAGCGCCGACGTGCGGATCCTCTCGCCGATCCCCGGCAAGTCAGCGATCGGCATCGAGATCCCGAACTCCGACCGCGAGACGGTCGTCCTGGGTGACGTCCTGCGCTCGTCGGCGGCCCGGCGCACCGAGCACCCGATGGTCATGGGCGTCGGTAAGGACGTCGAGGGCGGTTTCGTCGTCGCGAACCTGGCGAAGATGCCGCACATCCTCGTCGCCGGTGCGACCGGCGCCGGCAAGTCGAGCTTCATCAACTCGATGATCACCTCCATCCTCATGCGGGCGACGCCGGAGCAGGTGCGGCTGGTCCTGGTCGACCCCAAGCGGGTCGAGCTGACGATCTACGAGGGCATCCCGCACCTGATCACGCCCATCATCACGAACCCGAAGAAGGCGGCCGAGGCGCTGGAGTGGGTCGTGCGGGAGATGGACGCGCGCTACGACGACCTCGCGACGTTCGGCTTCAAGCACATCGACGACTTCAACGCCGGGGTGCGGTCCGGGAAGGTCAAGCCGCTGCCCGGTTCGGAGCGCAAGATCGCCCCGTACCCCTACCTGCTCGTCGTCGTCGACGAGCTGGCGGACCTGATGATGGTCGCCCCGCGCGACGTCGAGGCGTCGATCCAGCGCATCACGCAGCTGGCGCGCGCCGCGGGCATCCACCTGGTGCTGGCGACGCAGCGCCCCTCGGTCGACGTCGTCACCGGCCTGATCAAGGCGAACGTGCCCTCGCGGCTCGCGTTCGCCACGTCGTCGCTGGCCGACTCCCGCGTGGTCCTCGACCAGCCGGGTGCCGAGAAGCTCATCGGCCAGGGCGACGCCCTGTTCCTGCCGATGGGGGCGGCCAAGCCCATGCGCGTGCAGGGCGCCTGGGTGACCGAGTCCGAGGTGCACGCCGTCGTCGAGCACGTGAAGTCGCAGCTCAAACCCGTCTACCGTCCGGACGTCACGGCACCCGCCGCGGCGAAGAAGCAGATCGACGAGGACATCGGCGACGACCTCGACCTGCTGCTGCAGGCCGCCGAGCTGGTGGTCTCCACCCAGTTCGGCTCCACCTCGATGCTGCAGCGCAAGCTGCGCGTCGGGTTCGCGAAGGCCGGCCGGCTCATGGACCTGCTCGAGTCCCGCGAGATCGTGGGGCCCTCGGAGGGTTCGAAGGCACGCGACGTGCTGGTGCAGCCCGACGACCTGCCGGCGGCGCTCGCGCTGATCCGTGGCGAGACCGCTCCGGCGACCGCCTACGACCAGGACTCCGACGGGGCGGGGACGGACCCGTCCGCGGACGGCACCGACGCGCACCGGCCCCCGGTCGCCACGGAGTACCACGACGGCGCCGACACCGACGCCGAGAACCCGGTGCGCTGAGCGGGCGGGACGGAGCAGGTCGGGACCGAGCAGGTCAGTTGTCCGCCGGGTCGCTCGCGCGCGGAAGCACCGTGGGTTCCGGTCCGGTCGATCCGACCGGTTCGAGACGCTCGCTCGCGGCGTCCCGCACGGCGTCCGCGACGCGTTCCTGGCGAGTCGCCAGCTCGGCGGCCGTCAAGGTCGTCGTGCCGGGGTCGTCGAGCACGTCGGGCAGGGCGTGCACCCGGTGCCCGGCGGCGATGTCGACGGTCGTCGCCGTCCATCCGACGTCGGACAGCACCGTGGGGCCGGAGGGGCGTTCCTGGGTGAAGGTGGCCGACAGCAGCACACCGTTGCTGGTCCGGGCGTCGCAGCACGCCGCGCTCTGGTTCGACAGCAGGTTGCCCAGGCCGTAGGCGGCCCACATGCCCTCGTCGGCCGGACCGCCGTCGACCCGTTCGATGCGCTGGGGGACGTGGGCGTGGTGGCCGATCACCAGGTCGACCGCACCGGACTCGCCGAGGGCCCGGACGACGTCGACCTGCTGGTCGGTGAGGTTCTCGGTGTACTCGACGCCGGCGTGCAGGCTCACCAGCACCACGTCGGCGCCGTCCTTGCGGGCCTGCCGGGCGTCGTCGACGAGGCGTCCGGCGTCGATCATGTCCACGGCCCACGGGGCGTCCGCCGGCATCGGCAGCCCGTTGAGCCCGTAGGTCGCCGAGAGGTGCGCCACGGTGAGCGTGCGCCCGGACCGTTCGACGCCGTAGCGCTGCGGTGCGGCCTGCTCCGCCTCCGAGCGGGCGGTGCCCACGTGGCCGAGACCGGCCTCGTCGAACGTGTCCAGGGCCGCGACGACGCCGTCGTACCCGCGGTCCACCGAGTGGTTGGACGCCGTCGAGCAGCCGTCCCAGCCCTGCTCCGCGACGGCGTCCACGAGCCCCGCCGGCGCGGCGAACATCGGGTACCCGCTCGGTGCGGTCCCCTCGGGTGCCACCGGCACCTCCATGTGGCACAGCGCCAGGTCGGCTCCCGCGACCCACGCGTCGAGGCCGGACAGCAGCGTCCCGAAGTCGTCGCCGCCGTCGGCGGAGCGGACGACGGGGCCGTGAGGCAGCAGGTCGCCGGCCGCCAGCACGGTGAAACGCGCGGGCGGGACCGGTGCCGGCGGGTCGGACTTCGCGACGCCGACGTCGGGCGGGGCCGTGACGGTGCGCCCGGGAGCGGGTGGGCCGTCGGCCAGCACCTGCCAGGCGGCGAACGCGACCACCACGGCCGCGAGGAGCGCGAGCAGGATCCCTCGACGACGGGTGGCACCGGGCAGCCGGCGCGCGTGCGCCGGACCGGAGAAGTCCGTGGAGTGCTGCACCCGCGTGAGACTACCGGTGGCCGAGGTGCCGGTGCGGGCGGGACCGAGGAGCCGCCGCGGCCGGCGAGGTCGGACCGCCCCGGGCCAGTAGGCTGGACGGATGACCGACCCCGCTCCTTCACCGTGGAACATCGCGAACGTCGTGACCATGGTGCGCATCGCCCTCGTCCCGGTCTTCGCGTGGGCGTTGCTCGTGGACGACGGGACGTCGGTGACCTGGCGGCTCGTGGCCACGGGCATCTTCGCCGCCGCCGCGCTGAGCGACAAGATCGACGGCTACCTGGCCCGCTCCCGGGGCCTGGTCACGGATCTGGGCAAGCTCCTCGACCCCATCGCGGACAAGGCGCTGGTCGGGTCCGCGCTCGTCCTGCTGTGGTGGCCGTTGGGCGAGCTGCCGTGGTGGGTCCCCGTCGTCATCCTCGCCCGCGAGCTCGGCATCACCGTGATGCGCATGGCGATGCTGCGGTACGCGGTGATGCCGGCCTCCCGCGGCGGCAAGATCAAGACCGTCCTGCAGATCGTGGCGATCCTGCTGTTCCTGCTGCCGCTGGCCCACCTGCCCCAGGCCGTGCTGGTCGTGGCGTGGATCGCCATGGGTGCCGCCGTGGTGGTCACCGTGGTGACGGGCGTCGACTACCTGGTCCAGGGCTGGCGCATCCGGCGCGACGCGCGCCGCACGGGGACGGGCCGGTGAGCGCTCGCAGTCTGCTGGAGCAGGCGGCGCGGCGCGGCTGGACGGTCGGGGTCGCCGAGTCCCTCACCGGCGGGCTCGTCGCCGCCACCCTCGTCGAGGTGCCCGGGGCGTCGGGCGTCGTGCGCGGCGCCGTCGTCGCCTACGCGACCGACCTGAAGGCGACGCTGCTCGGCGTCGACGTCGGTCTCCTCGCGGAGCGCGGAGCCGTCGACCCGGACGTGGCGGCGGCGATGGCGCAGGGTGCCCGGCGGGTGACCGGGTCCGACGTCGGGCTCGCGACGACCGGGGTGGCCGGTCCCGCGCCCCAGGACGGGCACCCGCCGGGGCTGGTCTACGTGGCCGTGGCGACGCCGGGTGCGAGCGCGGTGCGCCGGCTGGACGTCGACGAGGACCGCGCCGGTGTCCGGGCGAGCGCGCTGGACGCGGTGCTGGGGCTGGCGGTCGAGCTGGTGGCCGGGTGAAGGTCCGGTGCGCCGACGGCGAGGATCCCGTCCGGGACCGGAGTGCGGGAACACCGGGGGCCGGCGGGGCGTTGGGCAGGTGTGATCGCAGACAGGCCACGAACCCGTATCGATGCGCGTCCCGGTCGGCGTGCGCTCCCCGGCTCGGGGTACGGTAGTGCCACTCCTCGACACGGGGTGGCGGACAAGGAGAGGGGGCGCGACATGATCGTCCTACGACGAGAGATCGGTGACGTGCTGCGCGACGCGCGGCAGCGTCAGGGGCGCACCCTGCGAGAGGTGTCCTCGGCCGCACGGGTCTCGCTGGGCTATCTCAGCGAGGTCGAGCGTGGTCAGAAGGAAGCCTCCTCGGAGCTGCTCGCCTCGATCTGCGAGGCTCTGGACGTGCCGCTGTCGCTGGTGCTGCGCGAGGTGAGCGACAAGATCGCGGTGGCCGAAGGGCTGCACGTCCCGGACACGATCCCTGCCGACGTCCTCGCGGGGATGTACGCGCGCGGCGGCGCGGCGCGCGAGGACCTCACGCCGGTCGGCTGACCAGCCGCCGTACGGCGCGAGGCCACCCGGCTCAGCCGTGGGTCCCGCTCGCCTGACACGTCGGGCACCAGAACACGGGCCGCTCGTACGGAGGTTCGTTGGCCTGACCGACGGCGATCGGCGTACGGCAGCGTCGGCACGGCTGACCCAGTCGGCCGTGCACGGCACGCTCCACGTGCTGCAACCCGTGGGCGCGGCCCACGTCGACGCTGCGCCCCATGAGCCGCCGGGCCGTCGTCAGGAGCTCTCGTCGTGCCCCGGCGTCGAGCGCGCTCACCGGGGTCCACGGGTGCCGACGTACGGCGAACAGCGTCTCCGCCATCCAGATCGTGCCGAGACCCGCGAGGACCCGCTGGTCGAGCAGGACGTCGCACAGGGGCCGGCTGCCCTGGTCCCCGAGCCGGTCGAGGCCGACGGCGAGGCCCGTGGTGGCGAAGTCGTCAGCGAGCACGTCGGGGCCGAGGTGTGCCAGCAACGCGTGCTCGTCGCGCGTGCGCACCAGGTCCAGCATGCCGAGCCGCCAGCCCACGCAGGTCCAGCGGTCGGTGGCGAGCACCGCCCGCACCTCGGGGTGCCGGGCCGCCGCGGCCCGGCTTCCGGTGCGCTCCACCCGCCAGGCGCCCTCCATCCGCAGGTGCGTGTGCAGCGTGCGGCCGTCGTCGAACCGGGTGAGCAGGTGCTTGCCGTACGCCACGCACGCCGTGACGGCCCGGCCGGTGAGGTCGGCACCGGCCGCGGTGGGCCACCGCAGGTCGGCACGCACCAGCGGGCGGCCGCGCAGTGCCTCGTCGAGGCGTTCCGCCGTCAGTCGCAGCACGTCACCCTCGGGCACGGGGCCTCCCCTCCGCCAGTCCGGCGACGACCAGGGTCGCACACGCGACGATCAGGGACCGACCAGGGAAGTACCTGATGGTTTGTGCTGGACTTTTCGGACATGATGGTGCGCCATGCGCCCCGACGTCGATGCCCACCGTCCCGACCAGACCGGTCGCCGCAGTGTGCGCGGCGTCGGTTGGTCGAGCCTCGCCGCGCTCGCGGCGATGGCTGCCGCCCACACGCTCGGGGCGGGGGTCGTGGACCCGCTGATCGATCCGGTGAGCTTCTACGCGTTCGTGCCCGGTGGCGGGGAGGCGATCCTGGTCGGCGGGACGATCCTCGCGGCGGTCGGCGTGGCGCTGGTGGTCCGGGCCTACCGGGCCGGGCTGGCGACGGGGCGGGTGCCGGCGGTCGCCATGACGACGTTCGCCGTCGCGATGGTGCTCGTGGGGGTCTTCCCGACCGACCCGCCCGGCGTGGCCACCACGTTCTCCGCGGCGGTGCACCGCACGAGCGCCGCCGCAGCCTTCGTCGTGCTCCCGGTCGTCGGGCACTGCGTGGCGCGTGCGGTGCCCTCGCCACGGTCCCTGGCTCCTCGACGGCTGCGACGGGCGACCGTCGGCCTGGCGGTCCTCGTGGTGGCGTTCCTCGCGGTCCACCTGCCGCTGGCCGCCGCCGGCTCGGGCATCGTGGCCTTCGGCCTGCTGGAGAGGGTGGGCTTCGTGCTGATGATCGGCTACCTGTTCCTGCTGGCCGACACCCTGGACCGTGAGGAGACGCACTCCGTACCGATGCCGCCAGGGCCCGCGGCCGGCGTCAGCGGGCCACGACCCGTAGACCTTGCGGTGTGACGCCGAACCCGTGGTGCAGCAGCGCCGCGGCGACGGGCTGGCGGTCGCGGGCCGCGGTCAGCGCGGGGACCCCGTCGACGCGCTGGACCAGCACCTTGCCCAGGCGTCCGGTGAGGGCCGCCTCGGCGAGCCCGGCGGCCGCGGCGTCGAGGTCGGCGGGGTCGTCGGTGAAGGACAGCAGGGTGCGGCCACCGCGTTCCACGTAGAGGGTCAGCGCGCCGGCGGTCAGGAGCACTACGGCACCGGCCTTGCGTCCGGGCCGGTGGCCCGGACCGTCGGCCGTCCCGTCGGGCTGGCGCGGCCAGCCCAGCGCGGCGCCGTACGGGTTCGCGGGATCGGTCGCGGCGAGCAGCACGGCCCGGCGGGACGCGTCGGGGTCCGCGCGGAGGCGCTCGCGGTCGGTGGCATCGCGCCGGAGCTGGTCGACGGCGCCGGGCAGGGCGAACTGGGAGCCGCCCAGCCGCTCCACGAAGTACCCGCGACGCACGGCGCCGCGCTCCTCCAGCCCGGACAGCACGCGGTAGACGTCCCGGAACCGGCCGGCAGCCCCCTCGGACGGCGCCACGGCGCGGGTGAGCACGCCGTGCCGGTCGAGGAGCACCTGGGTGAGCGCGTGGGTGCGCAGCGTGGTGTCGGTCTCGCGGGCCGGCAGGGCCGACCACCGTCCGCCGCCGCCCCGCGGCGTCGTCGGCCGGGTCAGGGCGAACCGGGACCTGCGGACAGGACGGGCACGTGCGGTGGTGCGTGGCGCGCGGTGCGTGCCCCCGCCGGCACCCACCCGCTCGCGGAGCACGGACAGCCCGTCGTTCGTGACGTGGCCCGCCCACACCAGGTCCCACAGCACCTCGAGCGTGTCCGCCACGGTGGCGTCGGCGAGCTCGGCCAGGCGCGGCAGGAAGTGCCCGCCCGAGCCGGTGAGGAGGTCGAGCACCACGCGGTGCCGGTCGGAGTCGAGCGGCCCGTCCGGCTCGAGGTCGGACGGCGTGGCCAGGGTGAGCGGGGCGTCCTCGCTCAGGTGCAGGCTCACGAGCCCGTCGCCCCCGCCCCCGCCGGTCAGCGCGGTGTGCCCCGCCCAGAGGACCTCGCCCGTGGTCGTCAGCTCGTCGAGGAGCGCGGGGGAGTAGTCCGCCACCCGGGCGGGAAGGACCAGGGTCTCCAGGGCCGAGGCGGGGACCGCGGAGCCGGCGAGCTGTTCGACCACCCGCAGCACGCCGTCCGTCCCGCGCAGGGGCGTCGAGGTGACGCCCTGCCAGCGGGGCAGGAACACTCCCAGCGCCTCGGGCTCGACCGGTTCCACCTCGGCCCGCAGCGCGGCCAGCGAGCGCCGGCGCAGGGTGCGCAGCACCCGGGGGTCGCAGAGGTCGTCGGCCGTGCCGCCGAGGACCTCGGGCCGCAGGGCGCCGCGCACGAGCAGCCCTTCGGTCTCGAGCCGCGAGGCGACGGCGGCCACGACCGCGACGCCGAGACCGAGGCGACGGGCGACGTCCGCCGTCGTGAACGGTCCGTGGGTGCGCGCGTGGCGCCGCACGAGGTCCCCGAGCGGGTCGGCGACCGGGGTGGTGTGCGCCTCGGCGACCCCCACGGGGAGCGCCACCCCGAGCGCGTCCCGCAGTCGCGCCGCGTCCTCCACGACGGCCCACTGCTCGGCGCCCGCCACCCGGACCTCGATCACACGCCGCGCCCGCTCCAGGTCGGCGAGCCAGCCGACGACGGCGCCGCGCGCCTCGTCGCGGGTGCGTGCGCGCAACGCTTCGACGGGGTGCGGACCGGTGCGGCGCAGCACGTCCCACAGCGCCTCGGCGTCCTTGGCCTGCCGTTCCGGTGCCAGGCACTGCAGCTCTGCCTCGGTGCGTTCGACGGCCTCCGGGTCCAGGAGGTCGGCCAGGTCGGTGGCGCCCTGCTCCCCGAGCAGCTCCGCCAGGAGCGCGGGGTCGAGCGACAGCGCGGCGGCCCGGCGCTCGGCGAGCGGTGCGTCGCCGTCGTAGAGGAACTGGGCGGTGTAGCCGAACAGCAGCGAGCGGGCGAAGGGCGACGGTTCGGTGGTGGTCACCTCCACCATCCGCACCCTCCGCGCGGCCAGGTCGGCCATGAGGGTGCGCAGCGCGGCGACGTCGAAGTCGTCCTGGAGGCACTCGCGGGCCGCCTCCAGCATGATCGGGAACTCGGGGTGGGCCGAGGCCACCTGCAGCAGCTGGGCCGCGCGCTGGCGTTGCTGCCACAGCGGTGACCTGCGGTCGGGGCGACGGCGCGGCAGGAGCAGCGCACGGGCGGCGGCCTCACGGAACCTCGCCGCGAAGAGCACCGACGAGCCGAGCTCGGCGCGCACGGCGTCGGACACGTCGTCCGGGTCGATCAGCAGGTCCTCGGCGGTGACGGACGGCACCGGAGCGCTCGAGACGTCGACGTCCCACGGCGAGTCGCCGGGCAGCCGGAGCACGATGCCGTCGTCGCCCGGCATGACCGCGACGTCGGCTCCGAGCCGGTCCCGGAGCCGTGCCGCCACGACGAGCGCCCAGGGTGTGTGCACGCGCGCACCGAGCGGCGAGTGCACCACGACCCGCCGGTCGCCGAGCTCGTCGCGGAACGTCTCGACGACCACCGTGCGGTCGTCCGGCAGCCGGCCCGTGGCGGTGCGCTGCTCGGTGAGGTAGCCGGCGAGGTTCTCGGCGGCCCAGTCGTCGAGGCCCGCCTCGCGCAGGTGAGCACGCCCGGCCTCCGGGTCGTCGGCGAGCACCCGGTCCGCCTGGCGCACGAACGCCCCGACCGCTCGCCCGAGTGGCGCCGGCCGACCGGGTGAGTCGCCCTTCCAGAACGGCAGCCGCCCGGGCAGACCGGGAGCGGGGGTGACCACGACGCGGTCGGGCGTGATCTCCTCGATGCGCCAGGTGGACGACCCCAGGGTGAACGTGTCCCCGGCCCGGGACTCGTAGACCATCTCCTCGTCGAGCTCGCCCACGCGCTTGCCCCCACGGCCGCCGTCGTCCCCGGCCAGGAAGACCCCGTAGAGGCCGCGGTCGGGGATGGTCCCGCCGCTGGTGACCGCGAGGCGCTGGGCTCCCGGGCGGGCGGAGAGCCGTCCGGTGGCGCGGTCCCAGACGATCCGGGCACGCAGCTCGCCGAACTCCTCGCTGGGGTACCGCCCGGCGAGCATGTCGAGCACGGCGTGCCAGGTGGCGTCGCCGAGCCCGGCGAAGGGCGTCGAGCGGCGCACGAGCGCGAGCAGGTCGTCCCCGTGCCAGTCGTCCATCGCGAGGGCGGCGACCACCTGCTGGGCGAGCACGTCGAGCGGGTTGGACACGACGTGCAGCGGCTCGATGTCGCCACCGCGCATGCGCTGCGTGACGACGGTGGCCGGGAGCAGCTCGCCCCGGAACGTCGGCAGCACGACGCCACGGGACACGGCGCCGACCTGGTGGCCCGCGCGCCCGATGCGTTGCAGGCCGCTCGCCACCGACGGTGGCGAACCGACCTGGACCACGAGGTCGACCGCCCCCATGTCGATGCCGAGCTCCAGGGACGACGTCGCGACGACCGCGGGCAGCCGGCCGTCCTTGAGCTCGGACTCGGTGCGGGTGCGCTCGGCCCGGCTCATGGACCCGTGGTGGGCGCGGGCCAGCACGGGGGCGTCCTCGGGCGTGGCGACGGCCGTGCCGGACTGGCCCGGGATCACCGCGGCCTGGGCGGCACCGGGGTCCGGGAGAGCGATTCCCTGGCGCTCGGACCAGGCCTCGTTGACCCGCGCCGTCAGCCGCTCCGCGCCGCGCCGGGAGTTGGTGAACACGAGCGTCGAGCGGTGCGCGGCCACCAGGTCGACGACCCGGTCGGTGACGTGCGGCCACACCGAGGCCTGCCGCTGGGGTGTCCGGGGCGACGTCGCCGGCCCGGACAGGTCCGGCTCCTCGCTCCCGCCCAGGTCGGTGAGGTCGGGCACGGGGACGGCCACCTGCAGGTCCCAGCGCTTGTCGGCCGGGGGCTGCACCACCGCCACCTCGCGCCCCCCGTCGTCCGGGGGACGCTCGCCGCCCAGGAACCGTGCGACGTCCTCGACGGGCCGGACGGTCGCGGAGAGACCGATGCGCTGTGCGGGCCGCTCGAGGAGCTCGTCGAGGCGCTCCAGCGTGACGGCGAGGTGGGCGCCGCGCTTCGTGCCGGCCACGGCGTGGATCTCGTCGACGATCACGGTCTCGACGCCGGTGAGCCCGGACCGGGCCGCCGAGGTCAGGACGAGGAACAGGGACTCGGGCGTCGTGATCAGCACGTCCGGTGGTCGGGTCGCGAACGCTCGTCGCTCGGCGGCCGGGGTGTCGCCCGTGCGCATGCCGACGTCCACGTCGTGCACCGGGGTGCCCGCCCGGGCGGCGGTCTGCCGGATGCCCGCCAGCGGGGCGCGGAGGTTGCGCTGCACGTCCGCGGCGAGCGCCTTGAGGGGGGAGACGTACAGCACGCGGCACCGGCGCACCGGGTCCGGTGGCGGCGGCACGGAGGTCAGGCGGTCGATCGCCCAGAGGAACGCCGCCAGGGTCTTGCCGGAGCCGGTGGGGGCCACCACGAGGGCGTGCCGGTCGGCCGCGACCGCCTCCCACGCGCCCGACTGCGCCGCCGTCGGCCCGGCGAACGCGCCGGTGAACCACGCCCGGGTGGCGGGGCTGAACCGGGCGAACGGGTCGGGGAGGGGGGACACCGACCCATCGTGCACCGGGACACCGACAGGCGCGCGCCGCGCCCGTGCGGACCCGTGGCACCCTGGGAGCGTGCGCTACTCCGACTTCTCCCAGCTCGTCGACGAGGTCTTCGGGCGTGCCCTCGGGCGCACGCTCGTGCGCGAGCAGGTGCTGCCGCGGCTCGGCGACCGCACGCCGGCGGAGGCGTTGTCCGCGGGCATGGAGCCGCGGGACGTCTGGCACGCGCTGTGCGACGCGCTCGACGTGCCGGAGGAGCGGCGCTGGGGGACCGACCGGAACCGGCAGGCACCACCGCCGCGCTGAGCCGCTGCGCTGGCCAGAGGCCGGCCCGAGGCCGGTCCGTACCGGTCCGCACCGGCGGGTGCCGCGAGCGGAGGGCCGACACGCCGGGCCGAGCTCCCGGGTCGAACAGATGTTCGGCTAGAGTGTGACCACAGCAGGAGATCCCCGGCCGTCGTCCACACCGGGACGTCGGGACGCGGGCCGTTGTCGGTGGCGCCGAGTACGGTCGTCGACGACATGAGCAGCAAGCCGAAGGCGCGCGGCCGCGCCCAGAACACGAAGGTGACGAACATGCCAGCACCGGAAGACCGTGACAAGGCCCTCGAAGCCGCGCTCGCCCAGATCGACCGCAACTTCGGCAAGGGCTCCGTCATGCGCCTCGGCCAGGAGGGGCGTGCCCCGGTCGAGGTCATCCCGACCGGGTCGATCGCGCTCGACGTCGCGCTGGGTATCGGCGGTCTGCCGCGCGGGCGTGTCATCGAGGTGTACGGCCCCGAGTCCTCCGGCAAGACCACCATCGCGCTGCACGCGGTGGCCAACGCTCAGCGGAACGGCGGCATCGCGGCCTTCATCGACGCCGAGCACGCGCTGGACCCGGACTACGCGAAGAAGCTCGGCGTCGACACCGACGCGCTGCTCGTCTCGCAGCCGGACACCGGCGAGCAGGCCCTGGAGATCACGGACATGCTGATCCGGTCGGGCGCGATCGACATCATCGTCATCGACTCCGTCGCGGCCCTGGTGCCGAAGGCCGAGATCGAGGGCGAGATGGGTGACAGCCACGTGGGTCTGCAGGCACGGCTCATGTCGCAGGCGCTGCGCAAGATCTCCGGTGCCCTCAGCTCCTCGGGCACCACGGCGATCTTCATCAACCAGCTCCGCGAGAAGATCGGTGTGTTCTTCGGCTGCTTCAACTACTCCACGCGCGTCGTTCTGGCGGACGGGACGACGGAGAAGATCGGCAAGATCGTCAACCAGAAGCTGCCGGTCGACGTGATGTCCTACGACCCGGAGTCCGGCCAGGCCGTGCCGCGCAAGGTCGTCAACTGGTTCGACAACGGTCCTGCCGAGCGCTTCCTGCAGTTCACGGTGGAGAAGTCCGGGAGGAACGGGCGAGCACAGTTCGCCGCGACGGAGAACCACCTCATCCGTACCCCTGGTGGCTGGCGCGAGGCGGGCGAGATCCTTGCCGGAGACCGGGTGATGGTCGCGGAGGACGTGCTGCTCTCGGACCAGCAGTGGCAGATGGTGCTCGGTGGACTGCTGGGAGACGCCAACCTGTCCCCGAACCGCCGTGGACGTCGCGGCGTCCGGTTCCGGATGGGACACGGGTCGAAGCAGGTCGAGTACGTAGACTGGAAGGCCTCGATGTTCGGCAACGTCGGTCGGTCACGTTCCGAGCGTCCGAACGGTGCGGTGCACGTCGACCTGCAGCCGCTGCCCGAGCTGTCCGAGCTTCACGACGTCGTGTACTTCGGGGACGGCAAGAAGCACATCACGGACGACTACATCAAGGCGCTGACCCCGTTGGCGCTGGCTGTGTGGTACATGGACGACTTCAGCTTCCAGGCGCGCTCGAAGGGTCTTCAGGAGCGGACGGCCGGTGGTTCGGGTCGAGCGGAGGTCTGCGTCGACGCGATGAGTACGGGCTCACGCGAGCGCCTGGCGGGCTACTTGCGCGACGAGCACGGCGTCGAGTGCTCGCTGCGGCAGCGTGGGACCAGGCAGCAGTGGGTCCTCCAGCTCACGACGGCTGGCACGAAGCGCCTGCAGGAGGTCGTCGCGCCCTACGTCCACCCGTCGATGGAGTACAAGTTGCTGCCGGGTCTGAGGGGACGGTTCGACGTCAGCCCGGAGTTCGTCGCGCCGCGCAGCGTACCGGTTCCGTCGCGGGTCCTGGACATCCACGTCAAGCCGCAGACGAGATCGATGCACCGCTTCGACATCGAGGTGGAGGGCAACCACAACTACTTCGTCGACGGCGTCATGGTTCACAACAGCCCCGAGACCACGACCGGCGGCAAGGCGCTGAAGTTCTACGCGTCGGTGCGCATGGACATCCGCCGGATCGAGACCCTCAAGGAGGGGACCGACGCGGTCGGTAACCGGACCCGGGTCAAGGTCGTCAAGAACAAGATGGCTCCGCCGTTCAAGCAGGCGGAGTTCGACATCCTCTACGGCGTCGGGATCTCCCGTGAGGGCGGACTGATCGACATGGGCGTGGAGCACGGGTTCGTGCGCAAGTCCGGGTCGTGGTTCACCTACGACGGCGACCAGCTCGGTCAGGGCAAGGAGAACGCCCGGTCGTTCCTGCGGGACAACCCGGACCTGGCCGACGAGCTCGAGAAGAAGATCAAGGAGAAGCTCGGCGTCGGGGCGAAGCTCGACACGCCGGCCGAGGGCGATGACATCGCGCCGGCGGCCGGCGATGTCGCGACGGCGGCCTCGGCCTCGTCGGCGGACGAGGGCAAGAGCCCGGCCAAGGCGAGGTCGACCGCGCGGTCGACGGCGGCCAAGACGAAGAAGGCGCCGTTCTGACGGGCGTGCGCTGATGGCAGCCCGAGGACAGGGTGGTCGCGGCGAGGGGAAGCGCCGCGGCCGCCCGAGCGTGGGGGAACGGCTCGAGGCGGGCGAGATCAGCACCGAGGAGGCGGCCGAGCTCGCTCGCGAGGCGGTGCTGCGTACGCTCACGGCGGCTCCCAAGAGCCGGGCGGAGCTCGCCCGTTCGCTCGCGCGCAAGGGATACCCGGAGCAGGTCGTGGCCCCGGTGCTCGACCGGTTCGAGGAGGTCCGTCTCGTCGACGACGCCGAGTACGCCGACATGATCGTCCGGACCCGGCACCACGAGAAGGGCCAGGCGCGCCGGGCGATCTCGGCGGAGCTCTACCGTCGCGGTGTCGACCCCGAGACCGCCGCCGCCGCCCTGGAGCAGGTCGATGGCGACGACGAGCGGGCCGCGGCGGCCGAGCTCGCGCGCAAGCACGTGTCGCGGACGCGTGGTCTCGACCGCGACAAGAGGGTGCGACGTGCCGTGGGAGCGCTGAGCCGCAAGGGCCACAGCCCGTCCGTGGCATTCGCCGCTGTCAAGGACGCCCTGGTCGCCGAGGGCGACGAAGTCGGCGATACCGAGGACGTCTTCCTCGACGACTGAGGTCGGGCCGCTCCGACGCCGGCGCGCCCCGCCCTACGACCAGCGTTCCGGGTGGTCCCGATCGCCCGGCTCTGCCCCGTGGCTCTTGGAGGCTCCGCCGGCGGTTCCTCCGCCCACAGCGGTCGCGCCGACGCCCACACCGGCGTCGAGGCCGGCGGCCATCGTCCCCGTCTTGCCGGCGGTGCGGCGCATCGTTCGGCTGAGCCGCTCGGCGAGCTTCGACAGGCTGTAGTTGATGACGATGAACAGGACCGCCGCCACCGTGAGCGCCTGGAGGATGTTGCCCTCGCCCGAGCCGAGACGGCGCGAGTACTGCAGGAGCTCGGTGTAGGAGATGATCGCGCCGAGCGCCGAGTCCTTGAGGACCACGACGAGCTGCGAGACGAGCGCCGGCAGCATCGCGACGAGGGCCTGCGGGACTTCCACGGTCCGCAGCGACTGGCCGCGGGTGAGACCGACGGAGAGCGCCGCCTCTCGTTGACCGCTCGGCAGGCCGTGGACGCCGGAGCGCACCAGCTCGGCCACGACGGCCCCGTTGTAGAGGATGAGCGCGATGACGACGCCCCAGAACGAGGAGTTCTCCACCCCGGCGTTGGCGAGCAGCAGCCAGAAGAACACCATCATGAGCAGCACGGGCACGGCACGGAAGAACTCCACGACCGTCCCGCACACGGTGCGCACGAGCAGGAGCGACGACAGGCGGCCCACGCCGAACAGCAGGCCGAAGACCATCGCGCCGACGATCGCCAGCGCGGCGGCCCGCACGGTGTTGAGGAACCCGGGCCAGTAGTAGTAGCGCCAGGCGTCGGCGTCGACGGCGTGCAGCCACAGGGTGGGGTCGAGCTGCCCCTTGTCGGCGAGGCGCATCAGGACGAGCGCGGCCACGCCGGCGACGATCACGGCGCCGACGAGGTTGCCGAGCAGGATGCGCCGCCGGGCCCGTGGGCCCGGCGCGTCGAACAGGACGGACTGGGCGCTCATCGGGCCACCGCCAGACTCCTCGAGAGAGATGTGGTCAACAGGCCGACCGGTGTCACGAGGATCACGTAGCCGATCGCGAAGGTGAAGAAGATCGCGTAGATGTAGTCGGGCCGGAACTCGATCATCGTCTTCATCACCGACGACGTCTCGGTGGCCACCGAGGCGGCGGCCGCCACCGTCGTGTTCTTGATGAGGGCGATGAGCACGTTGCCGAGCGGTGCGATCGCGCCACGGAACGCCTGCGGCAGGATGATCAGCCGCGCGGCGGGCAGGAACGACAGGCCGATGGACCGGGCAGCCTCGGCCTGGCCGACCGGCACGGTGTTCACGCCGGAGCGGATCGCCTCGCACACGAAGGCCGCGTGGTAGACGGACAGGCCCACCACGGCCAGCCAGAAGAAGTTGGTGTTGAAGTCGGTGGCGAGGGACAGCTCGAGCTGTCCCCAGGCGCCGAGGACCATGAAGACCATGATGATCGTCAGGGGCATGTTCCGGAAGACCGTCACGTAGGCGGTACCGGCCCACTGCAGGCTGCCGATCGGCGAGATCCGGAACAGCGCCAGGACGGAGCCCAGGGCGAGGGACAGCACGGCGGCCCAGAGCGCGAGCTGGATGTTCACCCAGAACGCGCCGAGCACGTCGTACTCGCGGAGGATGTCGAGGTACTCCTGCACGCGGCAGTCGCTCCTTCGGGGGAGGGGTCGGTCGGTGGTGCGCGGTGCGGGCGTCGCCCGCGAGGTGGACCGGGCCCGCCACGCGGAGCGCGGCGGGCCCGGAGCCGGTCAGGCCCGCGTCACATGTCGCAGGGCTCGTACTCCGGCGGGTTGAGCTCGTCGTTCGGCACGTAGCCGGTGCCCTCGGTGGCGGCGTCGAGCGCCTCCTGCCACGAGCCGTCGTCGACCATCTTGGTGATGGCCTCGTTGATGGCCTCGCACTGGTCGGACTCCTGCGGGATGCCGACGCCGTACTTCTCCTCGGAGAAGGTGTTGCCCACGACCTTCACCTGGCCGGCGTTGGCCGGCTGCGCGCCGAGGCCCGCGAGGATGATGTCGTCGGTCGTCACCGCGTCGACCTGCCCGGAGATGAGCGCGGTGACGCACTCGGCGTACCCCGGCTGCTCGAGCAGGTTGACGCCCTCGGAGTACTCCTCCTTGATGCGCTGGGCCGACGTCGAACCGGTGACCGAGCACAGGTTCTTGCCGTCGAGGGTGTCGGGTCCGGTGATGTCCGTGTTGTCGGCGGCGACCAGCAGGTCCTGGCCGGCGACGAAGTACGGGCCGGCGAAGGAGACCTGCTCGCGCCGCTCGTCGGTGATCGAGTAGGTCGCGAAGATCATGTCGACCTGGCCGGTCGACAGCAGCGTCTCGCGCTGGGCGGACGGTGCCTCGGTCCACTCGATCTGGTCCTCGGAGTAGCCGAGCTCGTTCGCCACGTACTTGGCGACCTCGACGTCGAACCCGGTGGGCGTGTCGCCCTCCATGAACCCGAGGCCGGGCTGGTCGAACTTGATGCCGATGGTGACCGACTCGTCGCCGCCCTCGGTCTCGCCGCCCTCGGTCTCGCCGCCGCTGCCGTTCTCACCGCCGTCCGAGCAGGCGGCGAGCGTCAGAGCGACAGTCGCTGCGAGGGCGACCACCCCGGTGGTGCGTGTGCGTCGCATGATGCTTCCCTTCGTCGTGATGCTGGATGTGGAGGTCAGTGGGTGAGGATCTTCGACAGGAAGTCCTTCGCGCGATCGCTGCGCGGGTGGGTGAAGAACTCCTCGGGGGTGGCCTGCTCGACGATCTGCCCGTCGGCCATGAACACGACGCGGTCGGCAGCCTTGCGGGCGAAGCCCATCTCGTGGGTGACGACGATCATCGTCATCCCCTCGTGCGCGAGCTGGACCATGACGTCCAGGACCTCGTTGATCATCTCGGGGTCGAGCGCGGAGGTCGGCTCGTCGAAGAGCATCACCTTGGGGTGCATCGCCAGCGAGCGGGCGATGGCGACACGCTGCTGCTGTCCTCCGGAGAGCTGGGCCGGCAGCTTGCTCGCCTGGTTCTTCACCCCGACCCGGTCGAGGAGCGCCAGGCCCTCCTCGTCGGCCTGCGCCTTCGACAGGCCGCGCACCCTGCGCGGGCCGAGGGTGACGTTCTCCAGCACCGACTTGTGCGCGAAGAGGTTGAAGGCCTGGAAGACCATGCCCACGTCGGCACGCAGGCGGGCGAGCTCTCGCCCCTCGGCGGGCAGCTCCTCGCCGTCGATGCGGATCGTGCCGTCGTCGACGGTCTCCAGCCGGTTGATCGCCCGGCAGAGGGTGGACTTCCCGGAGCCCGACGGGCCGATGACGACGAGCACCTCTCCCTTGCGGACAGTGAGGTCGATGTCCTGCAGCACGTGCAGGTCGCCGAAGTGCTTGTTGACTCGTTCGAGCTCCACGAGCGGAGCACCCAGGTGCTCTCCCGCGGCACGAGCCGATCCGCTGTGATCCATCCCTCGAACCTAACCAGTCGATGTTACGTTCACCAGCATCGTTGGTCCCGCGTCGGCAACGAATCGGTAACGACACCGCCGCTCGGCGTGCCGTACCGGCCGTCGCGCGTGCGGAGGCCGTCTGTCGCCCGCCGTACCCTAGGAGGCGATGTCCACCACCATGCCCCCACCGCACGCCACCGGCACGCCCGGCCGCGCCGAGGCGGACGCGCGCACCTACGTCGTCCGCACCCTCGGGTGCCAGATGAACGTGCACGACTCCGAGCACATGGCCGGGATGCTCGAGCAGGCCGGCTACACGCGGGCCTCCGCCGCGGACGACGCCGCGAGCCGTGCCGACGTCGTCGTCATCAACACCTGTGCGGTGCGGGAGAACGCCGCGACGCGCCTCTACGGCAACCTCGGCCAGCTCGCGAGCCTCAAGGCGGAGCGTCCGGGCATGCAGATCGCCGTCGGCGGCTGCCTCGCGCAGAAGGACCGTGGCGACATCGTCTCGAGGGCGCCCTGGGTGGACGTCGTCTTCGGCACCCACAACCTCGACGCCCTCCCGGTGCTGCTGGAGCGCGCGCGGCACAACGAGGCGGCGCAGGTGGAGATCGCCGAGTCGCTGCAGGTCTTCCCCTCGACCCTGCCGACCCGTCGGGAGTCGGTGTACGCGGGCTGGGTCTCGATCTCCGTGGGCTGCAACAACACCTGCACGTTCTGCATCGTGCCGCACCTGCGGGGCAAGGAGCGCGACCGGCGACCCGGCGAGGTCCTGGCCGAGGTCCAGGCCCTGGTCGACGCCGGAGCCGTCGAGGTGACGCTGCTCGGCCAGAACGTCAACAGCTACGGCGTCGAGTTCGGCGACCGGGGGGCCTTCGCCAAGCTGCTGCGCGCCTGCGGCCAGATCGACGGGCTCGAGCGCGTACGGTTCACCTCGCCGCACCCGGCGGCGTTCACGGACGACGTGATCCACGCGATGGCCGAGACGCCGAACGTCATGCCCCAGCTGCACATGCCGCTCCAGTCCGGCTCGGACAAGGTGCTGCGGGCGATGCGTCGCAGCTACCGGTCCGAGAAGTTCCTCGGCATCCTGGACCGGGTGCGGGCAGCGATCCCGGACGCCGCCATCACCACGGACGTCATCGTCGGTTTCCCGGGGGAGACCGAGGAGGACTTCGCCGAGACGTTGCGCGTGGTCGAGGCCTCGCGCTTCAGCTCGGCGTTCATGTTCCAGTACTCGCCGCGGCCCGGCACCCCGGCCGCGACGATGGACGACCAGCTGCCCAAGGAGGTCGTCCAGGAGCGGTTCGAGCGGCTCCTGGCACTGCAGGAGCGCATCAGCGCCGAGGAGTCCGCCACGCAGGTCGGCCGCACGCTGGAGGTGCTGGTCGCCGAGGGCTCCGGCAAGAAGGACGGGGCGTCGCACCGGGTCAGCGGACGCGCCCCGGACAACCGCCTGGTCCACCTCGCACTGCCGTCCGGAGTGCTGCCGGACGGGGCCACGCTCGCCGACCGTCCCGCCGGTCTCGACGACCCCCGGCTCACCGACGCCCTGCACCTCGACCCGCGGCTGCCCCGGCCGGGCGACATGGTCACGGTCGAGGTCACGCGCTCCGCGCCGCACCACCTCATCGCGGACTCCGCCGTCGACGGCGGGACGTACGCCGTGCGGCGCACCCGCTCGGGCGACGCCTGGGTGCAGCGCGAGACGACCCGCCTCGGTGGTGGCGAGGACGAGCACTCCCACGGCGCCCCGGCACCGGACGGGCCCGTGGTGCTCGGCATGCCCACGCTGCGCGCGAGGGCGTAGCAGCAGCGCGCTGCGCGGGCCTGCCGGCCCTCGTCAGAGCTCCGTCAGCGGGCCGACGCTCGCGAAGAACTGCGACGCCGTGACGAGGCCGCACGAGACCGTCTCGGCGAGCTGGACGTCCGTCGCGCCGTGCTCCAGGTCCACCGACACCTCGGTGTAGAGCGCGAGGCCGTCGCCCTCGGGGCGGGTGTAGACCTTGGGCCAGATGCGCTCGCGGTTCCAGTCGTTGCAGGCCTGCAGCACCGCGTGCCGGGCGGAGTCCGGCACGGTGCCGGCCCACCGGCCCCGCACCTGGAGGATCTCGGAGTCCTCGCCCAGGAGGAGGAACCAGAACCGGTTGCCGTCCCAGGTGCCGGTGATGTCGCCGTCGTCGTCCGTGCGGAAGCGGTAGCCGCGGCGCGCCAGGTCGTTGCCGACGCGCGCCAGGGACACCGGGCTGGGCAGCGCGGGCCGCACCCCGGGCCGGCCGCCGTCGCGGCCCCGCCGACGGGCGGCCTGGAGGACGGCGGCCGTGGCGCGTCGCAGCGGGCCGCTCACGGGGCGCTCCGCAGCGGGTCGGCGAAGACCTCGTCGAGGTGCTCGAAGAACATGGCCGAGGTGGACAGGCCGCACTGGAGGTGCTGACCGAGCTGGTCGTCGTTCGCTCCGTGCTCGACGCTGATGGTGACCTCCGCGCACACCACCACGGCGCCGTCGTCGCGGACGCGGGCGTACGTCTTGGGCCAGATCCGTTCGGCGTTCCACTCGTTGCAGACCTCGAGGACCTCGCCGAGGCGTTCGATGGTCGCCTCGCGGTGCCACTGCCCGCGGATCTGGAGCACCTCGCCGTCGGGGCCCAGCGCGAGGAAGTGGAACAGCCGACCGTGCCACAGCCCGCCGAGGTCGCCGTCGGTGTCGACGAAGTAGGTGAACCCCGACTGGTCGAGCCAGGCGCTGATCCGCTCCCGCGACACCGGGGCGGGCAGCGCGCCCACGGCGTCCCCGACCGGTCCGGCCAGCAGGACGTTCTGGACGTCGGAACGCAGCCGGTCCGGTTCGCCACCGTCGGGAGCCGGGGGCGTGGACGACCTGTCGGCCCGACGTGATCCGAAGAACCTCACACCACCCACGCTACACGGCCCGGGTACCGTGGCGGCGTGCCCGTCCACGCCGTGGCCCTGCCCGCCACCGTCCTGCTCGTCCCCGGTGCCGCCGGTGGCGCCCGCCCGCTGGCGGAGGTCCGCGCCGCGGTGCTGACGGAGGTCGGCCGGTGCGCCGCCCTGGACGGCGGTCCGGTGCGCACCTGGGGCGTGCTCGCCCCGGCCCGGCGCTCGACCATCGGCCGGCGTCGCCCCTCGTTGGCGGCGGCGGGCATCGCCGACCGCTGGGTGCCCCTGCTGCGGGACACCGGGGACGCCGAGACCTCGGGTGCCGGTGTGCGGACCCCCAGGCCGCCGGTCCCGGCCGGTCTCGCCGCGTCGGTGGTGCTGCTCGTGCTCGCCGAGGCGGCAGGACCGGCCACGGCGGCGGACGCAGTCGTCGTCGAGCTGGCGCCCGCGGCCGGCGAGCTCGCCCGGCAGGCCGCCGTCGACACCCTGGCGCGCTGCGACGCCCTCCTCGTGGCGGACGGCACGGGCACCGGCGGCACCGTCGACGCCGTCGTGGCGCGCCTCGCGGACCGGGCCGGCTGGGAGGCCACTACCCGGCCGGTCGCGGTGACCGGTGCGCACCTGCCCGACCGGTACGACGTGGTCTCGTGGGGTGCGCCGGGCACGTCCGGGCACCGGGACGGGACCGCTCAGAGCGTCGCCGCCGCGAACCAGCCGACACCCGCCAGCAGCAGCCAGAACCGCACGGTGCGTCCCACCAGGAGCGACGGCACGTAGATCGACAGCGGGACCCGCAGCGAGCCGGCGACGACGGCGATGATCATCAGCGGCGGGAACCCGAGGCACGCGGACGCGAGGAGCACGGCGGTCGTGAGGACCGGCCGGCCGGCGATCCGGCCGTGCCAGCGCTCGTACGCCAGCCGCCAGCGCTCCTGGGAGAGCTTGCGCTGCAGGCGGCGCGACTCCATCGACCGCGCCGCCAGGAGGTACCAGGCGACCTTCGCGAGCGTCTGGCCGACACCGGCCGCCAGGGCCAGCGCGGCCACGCGGGCCGGCGACCCGGCGGCATCGGTCGCCGCGGCCACCCCGCCCAGGTACACCTCGATGCTGACGACCGGCACGAGCCCCGACAGCAGGCTCACGGCGAAGGTGGTCAGCAGCAGCACCCGCGGAGCCTAACCCGGCGCCGGTCCCGGCTAGCGTGGACCCGTGATCGTCGCCGTCGTAGGACCCACCGCCACCGGGAAGTCGGACCTCGCCCTGGACCTGGCCGAGGCGTTGTCCCACGCCGGTCGCGGCGGGGTGCCCGTCCCGGCCGAGATCGTCAACGCGGACGCCTTCCAGCTCTACCGCGGCATGGACGTCGGCACAGCCAAGGTGCCGCCGTCGCAGCGCCGCGGCGTCGTGCACCACCAGCTCGACGTCCTCGACCCGGACCAGGACGCCTCGGTGGCGCGGTACCAGGCCGAGGCCCGCGCCGACCTCGACGCGATCAGCGGACGTGGCGCGCGTGCCGTCGTCGTCGGCGGGTCCGGGCTCTACGTGCGGGCCCTCCTGGACCACCTCGACTTTCCCGGCACCGACGCCGCCGTGCGCGCACGGTTGGAGGAGCGTGCCGAGACCGAGGGGCGGCACGCGTTGCACGCCGAGCTCGCCCGCGTCGACCCGGCGGCCGCGGAGTCGATCGGCCCGGCGAACACCCGGCGCATCGTCCGCGCGCTGGAGGTCGTCGAGATCACCGGGCAGCCGTACACCGCGAACCTGCCTCGGCAGGAGTACGTCCGGCCCGCCGTGCAGATCGGGCTCGACTGCGACCGCGAGACGCTGGACGCCCGGGTGGCCGGCCGGGTGGACCGGATGTGGGACGCCGGGCTCGTCGACGAGGTGCGGCGCCTCGCCTCGCCCGCCCAGGGCGGCACCGGCCCGGGCCTCGGGGCCACGGCCGCCCGCGCGGTCGGCTACGCCGAGGTGCTGCGCTGGTTCGCCGGCGAACGGACCGAGGGCGAGGCGCGTGCGGCCGTCGTCGCCAACACCCGCCGCCTGGCCCGCAAGCAGATGGGCTGGTTCGGGCGGGACCCGCGCGTGCGGTGGCTCGACGCCGGGTCGCCGGGCCTGCTCGACGAGGCGCTCGCCGTCGTGCGGGCCGCCGACGCCGGCGAGCTGCCCCCACCGGGCGACGGGCCTGTACGCCGTAGTCTGGGCTCATGACCTTGCGCTTCACCAAGGGCCACGGGACGCACAACGACTTCGTCCTGGTCGCCGACACCCGGGGAGACCTTGACCTCACGCCCGAGCAGGTGCGGCACCTGGCCGACCGCCGCGGGGGCATCGGCGCCGACGGGGTGATCCGCCTCGCCCCGACGGCCGCGGTGGCCCGCGCAGGAGAGGCCGCGGCCGACGCCGTCCTCGCCGAGGAGCCGGAGGCGATCTGGTTCATGGACTACCGCAACTCCGACGGCACCGTGGCCGAGATGTGCGGCAACGGCGTCCGCGTCTTCGCCGCGTTCGCCGAGAGCCTCGGTCTGGTCGACCTGTCCGGCGGCGGTGAGCTCGCCCTCGGCACCCGCGGCGGCGTGAAGCGCGTCCGCAAGGAGCCGAACGGCTGGTACGCGGTCGATATGGGCCCGTGGGTGTACCCCGGCGGGCCGGACGCGGTGGCCTCCGGCGCCGACGCGGCGGTCATGGTGGCCGGCTGGGACGCCCCGCGGCCGGCGCTGAGTGTCGACCTCGGCAACCCGCACACCGTCGTCGCGCTGTCGCGGCCCGCGGAGCTCGACGCGCTCGACCTGAGCCGGACGCCCGCCGTCGATCCCGTGCCGCCGCACGGCACCAACGTCGAGCTCGTCGTCCCGCTCGGCGAGGAGGCGACACCCGACGGCGGCTCCGTCGGCCGCGTCCGCATGCGCGTCCACGAGCGTGGTGTGGGCGAGACGCAGTCCTGCGGCACGGGTGCCTGCGCGGCGGCGCTCGCGGTGCGCGCGTGGGCCTCGCACGGCGCCGCCGACCCCGACCAGGTCCCGACCACCTGGTTCGTCGAGGTCCCGGGTGGTGAGGTCCGCGTGCGGCTCCTCGACGGTGGCCACGTCGAGCTCGCCGGTCCCGCCGAGCTCGTGTTCAGTGGCGACGTCGAGCGGTAGCCGGCGACAAGGCCGCGCTCCGAGGCCTCGCCGTCGCCGGGCCCGCTGCCCGTCAGCGCGTCGTGTGCAGGACGCGGAACCCCTTCGACGACGTCGTCCGTGCCGTCGCCAGCCCCAGCTCGGACTCGATCCAGCGGGCGAGCGAGTCGGACCCGAGGTTCTTCTGCACGACCATCCAGGCGCCGCCCGGCGCACCACCGGGCACCAGCCGCGGCAGCCACCGCCGCAGCATGCCGTGCAGCACCTGCTTGCCGACCCGGATGGGCGGGTTGGACCACAGCGCGGCGAACCGGACGTCGTCGGGCACCTCGTCGGGCGCGACGGCGCGCACCTGGGCGGCGACGCCGAGCCGGTCCGCGTTGCGGCGCACCAGGTCGAGCGCGCGGTGGTTGACGTCGACGGCCCAGACCGTCGCCGCCGGGCTGCGCAACGCCATCGACAGGGCGACCGGGCCCCAGCCGCACCCCAGGTCCAGGAGGTCGCCGGCAGGAGGAGCGGGCACCTCGTCGAGCAGGATGCGGGTGCCCTTGTCGATCCCGCCGGGGGAGAACACACCCCCGGCGACCTCGACCTCGACCGCGCCACCCGCGAGGCGGACCTCGAGCGTGCGGCGCTCGGCGTCGGAGGCGGGCTCGGCCGTGAAGTAGTGGTCGCTCACACCGGCATCGTAGAGGGACACCGGAAAAGTCCTCGGCCGGGACGAATCCGCGTGGGATCCTTGTTCTACCGGCGTACCCCACCGAGAGGACCATCTTGACCTACATCCCGACCGATCCCGAGCGCACTTCCGCCGACCCCGTCGAGCCGAGCGAGTCCCGCGACGCCCAGTCGATCGCGAACGACGTCGTCGCCCGGGTGCTGGCACGGGCCGGGACGGCGCGGTCGGAGGGCACCACGGTCCACACCGCCCACGACGGCGACCAGCTCGACCTCGCCGAGCGCGCGGCGCTGCGCCGCGTCGCGGGTCTGTCGACCGAGCTCGACGACGTCACCGAGGTCGAGTACCGCCAGCTGCGTCTGGAGAAGGTCGTGCTGGTCGGCCTGTTCCCGGGGGGCGAGGCCGCCGCCCGGGAGGCCGACGTCTCGCTGCGCGAGCTCGCCGCGCTGGCCGAGACGGCTGGCTCGCAGGTGCTCGACGGCCTGCTCCAGAAGCGCGTCAAGCCGGACCCCGGGACCTTCCTCGGCTCCGGCAAGGCCGCCGAGCTTGCGGAGATCGTCGCGGCGTCCGGCGCTGACACCGTCGTGGTCGACACCGAGCTGGCCCCGTCCCAGCGCCGCGGGCTGGAGGACATCGTCAAGGTCAAGGTGGTCGACCGCACCGCCCTGATCCTCGACATCTTCGCCCAGCACGCCAAGTCGCGGGAGGGCAAGGCACAGGTCGAGCTCGCGCAGCTCGAGTACCTCCTGCCGCGCCTGCGCGGCTGGGGCGAGTCGATGTCCCGCCAGGCCGGTGGCCAGGTCGGTGGCGCGGGGGCCGGGATGGGCTCGCGCGGACCGGGTGAGACGAAGATCGAGCTCGACCGCCGCCGTATCCGCAACCGGATGGCCAAGCTGCGCCGCGAGATCGCGGCGATGGCACCGGCGCGCGAGACCAAGCGTCACGACCGCAAGCGGCACGCGATCCCGAATGTCGCGATCGCGGGGTACACGAACGCCGGCAAGTCGTCGCTCCTCAACGCGCTGACCGACGCGGGCGTCCTGGTGGAGAACGCACTGTTCGCCACGCTCGATCCCACCGTCCGTCGGTCGCGGACCGAGGACGGGCGCGTCTTCACCTACGCCGACACCGTCGGGTTCGTGCGCCACCTGCCGCACCAGCTCGTCGAGGCCTTCCGCTCGACGCTCGAGGAGGTCGGCGACGCCGCCCTCCTGCTGCACGTCGTGGACGCGTCCCACCCCGACCCCGAGGGGCAGATCGACGCGGTCCGTGAGGTGCTGAGCGAGATCCCCGGCATGGACGCCGTCCCGGAGGTCGTCGTGCTGAACAAGGCGGACGTGGCCGACCCGACCGTGGTCGGACGCGTGCAGCGGCGCGAGCGCCGCACCGCGGTCGTCTCGGCGCACTCCGGCGAGGGGATCGCCGAGCTGCGCGCCCTCATCGCGGACGCGCTGCCGCGCCCGGCGGTCGAGATCGACCTGGTGGTCCCGTACCACCGCGGCGACCTGGTCCACCGGGTCCACGAGAACGGCGAGCTCGTCGGCGAGGAGCACCTCGCCGACGGCACGCGGCTGCGCGGCCGTGTCGACGCCGCGCTGGCCGCGGAGCTGGAGGGCGTCGCGCTCTGAGAGGTGTGGACGAGGTCGGGGGCTCCGGCCTGCGCCCGTAGGATCGTCCGGTGAACTCGTCCGCCGCGTCCGCCGACCCTCCCGAGACCGTGCCCGAGGTCACCGAGCTGCTCGACCTCGCCGTCTCGTCGCTCGGCGGGTCGCGACGGGACGGGCAGGACCGGATGGCCCGGGCGGTGACCGAGGCGGTCGAGTCCGGCCGTCACCTCCTCGTGCAGGCCGGCACCGGCACGGGCAAGTCGCTCGGGTACCTGGTGCCCGCCGTCCGGCACGCCGTCGCGTCGGGGGAGCGGGTGGTGGTCTCCACGGCCACGCTCGCCCTCCAGCGCCAGGTGATCACCCGCGACCTGCCGCTGGTGGCCGAGGCCGTCGCGCCGCGGCTGCCGCGACCACCCCGTGTCGCCCTGCTCAAGGGCTGGCACAACTACCTGTGCCGTCACAAGGTCACCGGCGGCTACCCGGTGGACGGGGCGACGCTCTTCGACCTGCCGGCCGACCCCGGCCCGGGCGAGGGGTCCTCGGCCGAGCAGCACCCCACCGCGGCCGGCGGTGCCTCCGACGACGGCGCGCGGCTCGCCGACCACGTCCGCCGCCTGCACGCGTGGGCGCAGGAAACCACCACCGGCGACCGTGACGACCTCGTGCCGGGCGTGCCGGACCGGGCGTGGCGGCAGGTGTCCGTGACCTCGTTGGAGTGTCTGAACCAGCGCTGCCCGCTCATCGACGAGTGCTTCGGCGAGCAGGCCCGCAACACCGCCCGCGAGGCCGACGTCGTGGTGACGAACCACGCGATGCTCGGCATCGCGGCGTCCGGCAACCCGAACGTCCTGCCGGAGCACGGAGTGCTGGTGGTCGACGAGGCGCACGAGCTCGTCGACCGGATCACGGCGGCCGCCACGGTCGACCTGTCGGGCGGCAGCGTGGAGCACGCCGCCCGGCTGGTGCGTCGGCACGGAGGCATGCTGACCGACGACCTGGACGCAGCGGCGCAGGCGCTGGCCGGGCTGCTCGCCAGCGTCCCGGCGGAGCGATTCCCCCAGGGGCTCCCCGGCGAGCTGCGGACCGCGGTCGAAGCGGTCCGCGACGCCGCACGGTCGTTGCTCAGCGACCTCAAGCCGGAGAAGGGCGCCGAGCCCGATGCCGGTCTGAAGATGGCGCAGTCGGCGACCCAGCAGCTCTTCGAGGTCGCCGAACGCATGGCGGCCCAGGACACGGGCGACGACGTGCTGTGGTGCTCGCGGCCCCCGGCCGACGCGCCCTGGGGCGACGGCGTCGGGCGCCTGCACGCCGCCCCGCTCGCCGTGTCCGGGCTGATCAGCACCCAGCTCCTCGCGGAACGCACCGGGGTGCTGACGTCCGCGACGCTGGCCCTGGGCGGGACGTTCGACCCCGTGGCGCGGTCGCTGGGCATGGCGGCCTCCACGGGCGACGACGGTGCGTGGCGGGGCATGGACGCCGGCAGCCCGTTCGACTACCGCAAGCAGGGCATCTGCTACGTCGCCAAGCACCTGCCCGCCCCCGGTCGCGAGCCGACCACGGCGGCGCAGCTCGACGAGATCGCAGGTCTGATCGAGGCGGCCGGTGGGCGCACCCTCGGCCTGTTCTCCTCCCGTCGGGCCGCGAACGCCGCCGCGGAGGCGATGCGCGAGCGGTTGGACGTGCCGGTGCTCTGCCAGGGGGACGACCAGCTCCCCACGCTCGTGCAACGCTTCGCCGCCGAGCCGGAGACCTGCCTGTTCGGCACCCTCTCACTCTGGCAGGGTGTCGACGTCCCCGGCGACGCCTGCCGCCTCGTCATCATCGACCGGGTGCCCTTTCCCCGGCCGGACGACCCGGTGCGCTCGGCGCGGGCGCGGGCCGTCGAGGAGGCTGGCGGCAACGGCTTCATGCAGGTCGCCGCCACCCACGCCGCACTCCTGCTCGCGCAGGGTGCGGGACGCCTCATCCGGTCCGCGACGGACCGGGGCGTCGTGGCCGTGCTCGACCCGCGACTCGTCACCGCCCGCTACGGTTCGTTCCTCTCCCGGTCGATGCCCGACTTCTGGCGCACCACCGACGCCGACCTGGTGCGGTCCGCGCTGCGCCGGCTCCCCTCGCGCGAGGCAGGCGACAGCCCTAGCCTGGGCGCGTGACAGCACCTCGCAGCACGACCAAGCTCGCCGTCGTCGGTGCCGGGGCGGTGGGCGCCACGCTCGCGTTCACGGCGCTCGCGCGCGGCACCGCCCGGACCGTGGCTCTGATGGACGTGAACCGGGCCAAGGTCGAGGCCGAGGTGCTCGACCTGCAGCACGGCGGGATGTTCGTCCCGCAGGCGGAGGTGATCGGCTCCGACGACGTCGAGGTCTGCCGTGACGCCGACGTCGTGGTCGTCACGGCCGGGGCGAAGCAGCGGCCCGGCCAGTCCCGCCTGGACCTGGCGGAGGCGACCATCGCGCTGACCCGGTCGATCCTGCCGGGGCTGGTCGAGGTCGCCCCGGACGCGACGTACCTGCTCGTGACCAACCCCGTCGACGTGGTGACCTCGGCGGCGCAGCAGGTCTCCGGGCTCCCGCCGGAGCGGGTCTTCGGCTCCGGGACGGTCCTGGACTCGTCGCGGCTGCGCGCGGCGCTCGCGCAGCACTGCGGCGTGGCGACGGCGAACGTGCACGCCTACGTGGCCGGTGAGCACGGCGACTCCGAGATCGCGCTGTGGAGCTCGGCGCGGATCGCCGGGGTCCCGCTGCTGGAGTGGGAGCCGCTGCCGGGGCGCCCGCCCCTCGACGCCCGGGTGCGCCGGTCGATCGCCCGCGAGGTCGTCGAGTCCGCGTACCGAGTGATCGCCGGCAAGGGGGCCACCAACTACGCCGTCGGTCTGGCGGCCACGCGCATCGTGGAGGCCGTGCTCAACGACGAGCACCGCGTCATGCCCGTCTCGACACGGATCGACGGCTTCCACGGGATCGACGGCGTGTGCCTGTCGCTGCCCACCCTGGTCGACGCACGAGGGGCGACCACGGTCGTCGACACGCCGCTGTCCGACGAGGAGGTCGAGGGGCTGCGTGCGTCGGCCGCGAGCGTCCGTGCCGTGCAGCGGCGGTTCGGCCTCTGAGGGACGTCGACCTCGCCGCGGGTCCCGTCAGAGGCTGCGCAGCACGGCGACGACGCGGCCCAGCACCTGCGCCTCGTCCCCGACGATCGGGTCGTACGCCGGGTTCTGCGGCAGCAGCCAGGTGCGGCCGTCGGACTGCTTGAACGTCTTGACCGTCGCCTCGCCGTCGAGCATCGCGGCCACGATCTCACCCTGCTCCGCGACGTTCTGACGACGCACGACGACCCAGTCCCCGTCGCAGATCGCGGCGTCGATCATGGAGTCGCCGGCCACCTTCAGCAGGAACAGCTCGCCGTCGCCGACGAGCTGGCGCGGCAGCGGGAAGACGTCCTCGACGACCTGCTCGGCGAGGATCGGCCCGCCGGCCGCGATCCGGCCGACGAGCGGCACGTAGGAGGGCGCCGGCGTCCCGCCGTCGGTCCCGTCCACGGCCCGCAGGTCCGCCAGGACCGATGGGGTCGCGCTGGCCGACTCCGCCGCGGCCGTGCCGGGTTCCACGACCTCCATCGCGCGGGGTCGGTTCGGGTCGCGCCGCAGGTAGCCCTTGCGCTCGAGGGTGGTCAGCTGGTGCTTCACCGAGGACGGGCTCGCCAGCCCGACGGCCTCGCCGATCTCGCGCATGGTGGGCGGGTACCCGCGGGTCTCGACCGAGTCGCGGATGGTGTCCAGGACGCGGCGCTGGCGCGCGGTGAGCCGGTCCAGCCCGGGGGAGATCTCCGACACCGACGCGAGCTCGCCGCCGCGTGCACCGGTGCTGCCCTCACCGCTCGTCTCGCGTGTCGTCCTCATGCGTCTCTCCCGTCAGTACCGAACCCACCGCGCCGGACAAAAATCGGACAAACCTGCCGTCGATGGACCCAGCGTAGGTCAGATCGCCCCCGACATCAAACATTTGTTCGAGATTCTCTCGACGCGTGTCGGGGTGACGTGCTACCAATGGGTACAGGTGTTCGACGAACAGGTGTATGAAGCACAGGTGTTCGAAGCGGCCGACGGTCCGGGAGTGTCTCCGGCGGAGAGGGGTACGGCATGACAGCGCGCACAGCGGTTCCGGCAGTGTTCGACGAGGTGCGGGAGCTGGGCGACCTGCGGCTGACCGCGCGTGGCCGGCGCGTGCTCGTCGCGCTCGCGGTGCTCGTGCTGTCCGCCTGCCTGATGGCGTGGGGCGCAGCTGCGGTGGCGGACGCCCCGGGACGGGCCATGGAGGTGCAGCTGAGGACGGTCGCGCCGGGGGAGACGCTGTGGCAGTACGCCGAGTCCGTGGCAGAGCCCGGCGACGACCTGCGCGACGTCGTCGCGCAGCTGAAGGAGCTCAACGGCCTGCGCACCACGGCGTTGCAGGTCGGGCAGGTCGTGGTGCTTCCCGACGGTGGGGTCGGGCACGGTCGGACCTGATGTTGCACGGAGGTGGCACCGGCGCATACTTTCGTCGGGCCGCCGGGCACGGGCTCGGCCTCGACCGCAGGAGACTCCGGATGCACTGCCCGTTCTGCCGACACGCCGATTCCCGTGTCGTCGACTCGCGAACCGCCGACGACGGCTCGTCGATCCGGCGTCGCCGCCAGTGCCCCTCCTGCCAGCGACGGTTCACCACGATCGAGACGGCGAGCCTGTCGGTGGTGAAGCGCTCGGGCGTCACGGAACCGTTCAGCCGCGACAAGGTCGTGTCGGGCGTACGCAAGGCGTGCCAGGGGCGCCCGGTCAGTGCCGACGATCTCGCCCTGCTGGCGCAGCGGGTGGAGGAGACGCTGCGCGGGTCCGGCAGCGCGGAGATCGACGCCTACGAGATCGGGCTCGCCATCCTCGGCCCGCTGCGTGAGCTCGACGAGGTCGCGTACCTGCGGTTCGCCTCGGTCTACCAGGCGTTCGACTCGCTCGACGACTTCGACGCGGCCATCACCTCGCTGCGTGCCGAGCGCGCCGAACGAGAGGCGTCCTCCCGCTCGGACGGCGGCTCCGACGAGGGCTGACGGGGCGCTGACGGAGCGCTGACCGGGACGGGCGGGGTCGAGTCGTCGGTCTCCCGCGCGACGCTGCACGAATTCCCCTCGCCACGGAGCCCCGCGCGGGGCATGCTGGTCCCATGAGCGATGACAAGAGAGCGACCGCGCCGGGTGACGAGGCCAAGGCACGGTTCAAGGCGGCGCTTGAGAAGAAGAACGCCGCGCACCACCCGACCACGGAGTCCGGGCGGAACACCGGGTCGGTGCACGGCTCGGAGACCTCCGGACCTGTCCAGCCGATGTTCCGGCGGAAGTCCGGCTGACGCGAGCGACGTGACGTTCACGTCACGACGAAGGGCACGTCACGACGAAGGGCACGTCACGACGAAGGGGGCCGGCACCATCGTGGTGCCGGCCCCCTTCGTGGCGTCGTGATCGGCGTGCGCCGGTCAGCCGGCCGCCGGGCCGGGCGGGAACTCCGGGCGGTCGAAGGCGTCCCGGATCCGGAGCCGGACCGTGGTGTCCATCGCCATGAGCTTCTTGGACGCGCCGCGCTGGGTGACGTCCGAGATGTCCGTGACGACGTAGCCGAGGTCGCCGCGGGTAGCGAGCATCTGCGCCTCGATGTTGGCGCCATGGTCGGCGAAGACCTGGTTGACGGCGGCCAGGACGCCCGGGACGTTGCGGTGCAGCAGGGCGATGCGCCCGACGCCGGTGTGCTCCAGCTGCAGGTTGGGAAGGTTGACGGACAGCGTCGTCGACCCGGTCAGGAAGTAGTCGCGCAGCTTCTTCGCCACGAAGTAGCCGATCGACTCCTGGGCCTCCAGGGTCGATCCGCCGACGTGCGGGGTCAGCACGACGTTGTCGAGTCCGCGCAGCGGGGAGTCGAAGTGGTCGCCCCGCTTCTTCGGCTCGGCCGGGAAGACGTCGACGGCCGCCCCGGCGAGGTGGCCGGACAGGATGTGCTCGCGCAGCGACTCGAGGTCCACGACGAATCCGCGCGAAAGGTTGAGGAAGATGGCTCCGGGCTTCATCCGGGCGAACATGTCCCCGGTGAACATGCCGGCGTTGCCGGCACGGCCGTCGACGTGGATCGTCACGGCGTCGGCGACCTCGAGGAGCTCGTCCAGCGTCTCGACGCGGCGCGCGTTGCCCAGGGCCAGCTTCTCGGCGGCGTCGAAGAAGACGACCTTCATCCCCAGGTTCTCGGCGAGCACCGAGAGCTGCGAGCCGATGTTGCCGTAGCCGATGATGCCGAGCGTGCGGCCGCGCACCTCGTGGGAGCCGTCGGCGGTCTTGTCCCAGACGCCGTCGTGCAGCGCCTTGTCGCGCACCGTCAGGCGCCGGGTCAGGGCGATGATCTCCGCCACGGCGAGCTCGACGACGGAGCGGGTGTTGGAGAACGGTGCGTTGAACACCGCGACGCCGCGGGAGGCGGCCGCGTCGAGGTCGATCTGGTTCGTCCCGATGGAGAACGTGCCCACGGCCAGCAGGCCCGGGACGGACTCCAGGACGTGGCGGGTGACCTGGGTCTTGGAGCGGATGCCGAGGATCTGGAAGTCGGCGAGCGTCTCGATCAGCTCGGCCTCGTCGAGCGCGCCGGAGCGTGTCTCGACCTCGATCCCCGCATCACGGAGGATCTCGACGGCAGCAGGATGGACGTTCTCGAGGAGGAGGGCGCGCAGCACGGACCTATGGTGCGCCACCGCGCCCCGCCCCACAAACCCGTCTCACCCCTCGTGCACCAGACCGTCGGGCAGCTCGCGGGAGTGCACCACCACCAGGGCCTGCGTCGGCCGCGTCATGGCCACGTACAGGTCCCCCCACCGGCCGGGGCCGTCGGCGACGTCCGCCGGCTCGACGAGCACGACGGCGTCGTACTCCAGCCCCTTCGCCTCGCGCGGAGAAGTCACCACGACCTGGGCGTCCTCTGCGCGCTGCGCCTCGAGCCGCGAGGCCTCGGGCGGGCCGAGGGTGTCGGCGAGCGAGCCGCGCACCTGCTCGCGCAGCTTCGCGACGTCGTCCCCGGCGGCGATGATCGCCACGCGCCCGGAGCCGTCCGGGGCGACGTGCTCCTGGGCGAGGTCGGCCGCCCAGGTGGCCGCGCGGCCGAGGGGGTCGTCGGTGCGTTCGAGCCGCAGCGCGCCGGGGACGTCCCGCGCCGCCGTGAGCGGCGAGACGGGCAGGCCTGCCGCCGTGGCGACCCGTTGGGCGGCGTCCGCCACCGCCGCGGGCGTCCGGTAGCTGACCGTCAGCTCGCTGAGGCGCCAGCCGTCGCGCAGGACCGGGTCGAGGGCGTCGGGCCAGCACCCGGCGCCGGCCGCGGACGACGTCTGGGCGACGTCGCCGACGATGGTCAGGGAGCGGGTCGGCACGCGCCGCACGATCGCGTGCCACGCCATCGGGCTCAGCTCCTGCGCCTCGTCGACGACGACGTGCCCGTAGGTCCAGGAGCGGTCCGCCGCGGCTCGTTCGGCGGTCGTCAGCACCGGCCCGCTCGGCGCGAACCGGTCGGCGAGCGTCTGCGCGTCGACGAGCCCCCCGCCCGCGCCCGTGGACTCGAGCACCGACCGGGCGTACTCGACCTCGGCGGCACGCTGCGCCTCCGCGGCGCGGTGCTCCGCACGGGCCACGGAGTCGTCGACCCCGAGCAGCTCGGCCGCCTCGTCGAGGATCGGGACGTCGGACTCCGTCCACGCGGCGTCGGGCGAGCGCCGCAGGAGCCGCCGCTCGGCGGCGCTCAGCTCCGGCGCCGCCTCGGCGAGCCGGTGGGGCTTGGCCCACAGGTCGGCGACGAGCTTCTCGGGCGAGAGGGGGAACCAGGCGAGGTTCACGGCGACCCGCACGTCGCGCTCGCCGCGCAGGTCCCCCTGGAGCACCGCGACGTCGTGCTCGGACAGCTCGGAGTCGGTGCGCTCGCGGTACTGGTCGACCAGGCGTGCGAGGATCTCGCGCACGAACGTCGCCCGTGCCTCGTTGTGCGGCTTGTGCGTGCGCCGGGCCCGGGAGATCGCCTCGCGCACGTCCCGCCGCCGGATCGTCAGGTCGACGCCGTCGACCCGGACGGGGACGTCCTGGGCCGGCACCCGTTCGCGAGCCCGCACGGCACGCCGGACCGCCGTGCGCCACAGCAGCCGCCCCTTGATCTCGGCCACCGGGCCGTCGTCGACTCCGTCCGCGCGCACCCCCGGCAGCAGCTCGCCGACGGTCGTGGAGACGACGCCGGTCTCCCCGAGGGAGGGCAGGACCTGGTCGATGTAGCGCAGGAACGCGCGGCTGGGGCCGACGAGGAGCACCCCCGACCGTTCGAGGACCCGGCGGTGGGCGTAGAGCAGGTAGGCCGCACGGTGCAGCGCGACGGCGGTCTTGCCGGTGCCCGGCCCGCCCTGGACGACCAGGGCGCCGCCGAGGTCGTCACGCACGATCCGGTCCTGCTCGCCCTGGATGGTCGCGACGATGTCGGCCATCCGGCCGGTGCGCCGGGTGGCCAGGGAGGCGAGCAGGGCCCCCTCGCCGGAGAGGGAAGAGGCGTCGAGCCCGTCGGTCACGGCATCGAGGTCGAGCACCTCGTCCTCGACGCCGGTGACGGTCCGTGCCGAGGTGACCACGTGCCGCCGACGGCGCACACCGTCCGGGTGCATCGCCGTCGCCCGGTAGAACGCCTGGGCCGCGGGCGCCCGCCAGTCGGTGAGCAGCGTGCGGTGCTCGTCGTCCGTCAGGCCGAGACGACCGACGTAGCGGACCTCGCCGTCGTCGAGGTCCAGCCGCCCGAAGGCGAGCCGGTCCTCGACGGCGTCGAGCTGGGCGGCGCGGTCCGCGTAGAGGGTCGCGAAGGCGTCCCGTTCGCTGCGGTTCTGCGGCGACCCCGACGGCCCCACCCGCCGTACCTCGGCGAGCCGTTCGCGCGCGGTGGCGCGCAGCTCGTCGAGGCGGGCGTACAGCCTCGTGACGACCGCCTGCTCGCGTGCCAGCTCCTCGCGCCTGCCTGCCACGCGTCCTCCTGGTGCTCCTCGGATGTGCGGCCGACCATCATTCCACGAGTGCGCGGCCCGGCGCGCCGACCCGCACGGTCGGTCGGCGACGCGCCGGACCCCGGTGGCGATGACGCGGGCGGTGGCGACGGCATAGGATCGCGGTCATGATCAGCGGCGACGGGGGACGCGCCGGGTCCGGGGACGGTGAGTCGGCGGAGCCGGCGGTCGTGCTGCTCGTGGAGGACGACGACGGAGACGCCCTCCTCGTCACGGAGCTGCTCGCGGACGCCGAGGTCGAGATCGAGGTGCGCCGCGCGACGTCGGTCGCCGAGGCGGCCGAGGAGCTGGACCAGGGGCGCGTGGACTGCCTGGTCGTGGACCTGGGCCTGCCGGACGCCGTCGGCCTCGACGCGGTCGAGCAGCTGCGCCGTTCGACCGAGCGGCACCCCGTCCCGCCGGCCCTCGTCGTGCTGACGGGCCACGCCGGCATCGACCAGGGCGTCCGGGCCGTGGCCGCGGGCGCCGACGACTACCTCGTCAAGGGCGAGACGGGTGCCGACCTGCTCGGGCGGTCCTTGCGCTACGCGCTCCAGCGCCGCCGGTCGGCCGCCCAGCAGCGGGCGCTGTACCGCAGCGAGGTGCGGGCGGCCGAGACCGCACGGCTGGAGCGTGCGCTGCTGCCCAAGCCGCTCGTCGAGGACACGACGGTCTCGGTGATGGTCGGTTATCTCCCCGGGGGCAACGGGCTGCTCGGCGGCGACTTCTTCGACTCCGTCGAGACGGCCGACGGCACGGTGCTGTCCATGATCGGGGACGTGGCCGGCCACGGACCGGACGAGGCGGCCCTGGGCGCGACGCTGCGCACCGCCTGGCGCACGCTCGTCCTGACGGGGACCCCGCCCGCCGACGTGCTCGGCCACCTCGAGCGCGTCCTGGTGACCGAGCGACCCCGCCCGGAGACGTTCGTGACCCTGTGCCAGGTGGCTGTCGCTGCTGACCGACGCGGTGTCGACGTCTACCTGGCGGGCCACCCGGCGCCGATGCTCCTGACGGGTCCGGTCGGCGACGTCCGGTGCGACGACGTCGTGCCGACGGCCCGCGGACGGGCGCTCGGCGTCCCGGTGGACGGCGGCTGGACGCCGCAGCGCGTGGAGGTCGACGGTCCGTTCGCGGTGCTGATGTACACCGACGGGCTGGTGGAGGCCTCCGTCGCGGAGGGAGCGGGGTCGCCGCCGCAGGAGAGAGGTCGGCGAGGTGCCCGCCGGGTCGGGGTGGACGGGCTGCGCGACCTCGTGCAGCAGGAGCTCGACGAGTCGGGCTTCGTCGGTGTGGTGGAACGAGTACTGCGCCGGGTCCGGGCGGTGCACGGCGGCCCGCTCGTCGACGACGCCGCCGTGCTCGTCGTCGGATGGACGGGTGCGGACGAGGTGGTCGGGGAGCGGTCCTCCACCCTCGCCGACTCGGCGGAGTGGGCGCGCCCGTGAACGCGGCGCCGTCGGTGCTGCACGGCCTGCGTCGCCTGCTGCGGGGCGCCGGCCTGGTGCTGCTGCTGGTTCTCGTGGTGGCGTTCGTCGCGATCCTGGTGTCGTTGCGGCTGCTGACCACCGAGGCGGACCCGGAGGCCATCGAGCTCGCCCGCCGCTGGAACGAGGTGGTGCTGGTCGTCGTGGGCGTGCTCGGCGTCGTCGCGGTGGTGCTCGGCTGGATGGTCTGGCAGGCGCTCCAGCGCGGCGTGACGGCGCCGCTCGGGACCCTCGCGGCCGAGGTGCGCAAGGCCAGCACGGGGGAGCACTCTCACGAGATCCCCCGGGTCGGCACCGGCGAGGTCGCCGCGCTGAGCCGCGACGTCGAGGACATGCGCCGCGAGCTGGTCCAGCAGGTGGCCGAGGCGCTGGCGGCGCACGCCGAGGCCGAGGACGCGCAGGCGCGGCTTCAGGAACAGGCCCAGGAGCTCGAGCGCTCGAACCGCGACCTGGAGCAGTTCGCCTACGTCGCCTCGCACGACCTGCAGGAACCGCTGCGCAAGGTCGCCAGCTTCACGCAACTGCTGCAGAAGCGCTACGGGGACCAGCTCGACGAACGAGCCGACCAGTACATCGCCTTCGCCGTGGACGGGGCGCACCGCATGCAGCGCCTCATCCAGGACCTGCTGAGCTTCTCCCGCGTGGGCAGGTCCGGGGCGCCCCCGGAGGACGTCGACCTCGAGGTGCTGATGGACCAGGTGCTCGCGGACCTCTCGGAGCGTATCGAGGAGCATGCCGCCGAGGTCACCCATGACCCGCTGCCGGTCGTCCGCGGGGAGCGGGGGCTGCTCCAGCTGCTGCTGCGCAACGTCGTCGGCAACGCCTTGAAGTTCCGGCACCCCGACCGCCCCCCACGGGTGCACGTCTCGGCGGCGCCGGCCGCCGACGGCACCGGGTGGGAGCTGTCCTGCCGTGACAACGGCATCGGCATCGACCCGCAGTACGCCGAGCGGGTCTTCGTCATCTTCCAGCGCCTGCACCCCAAGGAGGTGTACAGCGGCACCGGGATCGGCCTCGCCCTCGTCAAGAGGGTCGTGGAGCACCACGGCGGCCGGGTGTGGATCGACACCGGCGCCACGCAGGGCACCACGATCCGCTGGACGCTCCCGGGTCCGCATAGGGTGGCGGGATGACGGAGCAGCAGGTCGGTATCGAGGTCCTCCTCGTCGAGGACGACCCGGGTGACGTCCTCATGACGCGCGAGGCGTTCGCTGAGCACAAGGTCGCGAACCGGTTGTCGGTGGTGTCCGACGGCGTGAGCGCGATGGAGTTCCTGCGTCGCGAGGGCGACCACGCCGACGCACCCCGTCCGGACCTCGTCCTGCTCGACCTGAACCTGCCTCGCATGGACGGCCGTGAGGTGCTCGCCCTCGTCAAGGAGGACCCGGTCCTCAAGCACATCCCGGTGGTCGTGCTCACCACGTCCGAGGCCGAGGAGGACGTGCTGCGCTCGTACACGCTGCACGCCAACGCCTACGTGACCAAGCCCGTGGACTTCGAGCGGTTCATCGACGTCGTGCAGCAGATCGACGAGTTCTTCGTCTCGGTGGTCCGGCTGCCGCGTCACTGACCTCGCGGGAAGATCCGACGGCACCGTCGGGTTGACCCTCATGAGTGGCGCTGCTGCGTCACCGTGGTCGAGAGGAGGAGGCGCGGTGCTGGACCCGCAGGGGATCTACGAGGTCGACGACCAGGCGTTCGCACGGACGCTGGGCGACGGCACGTCCACGGCGTCCGCAGGGACGTCCCAGACCGGACCGGTGCTCGTCCACGCGCTGCGCGGGTTCGTCGACGCGGGGGCGGCGGGCGAGGTGGCCGTCGAGCACCTCCTGGAGCGCTTCGCGGTCACCCGTCTGGTCACGTTCGACGTCGACCGGCTCGTCGACTACCGCTCGCGACGGCCGCCGATGACGTTCGACGCCGACCGCTGGACCGAGTACGACGAGCCGTCGCTCGTCGTGGACCACCTCACCGACGACGAGGGCGCGGGGTTCCTGCTGCTGCACGGTGTCGAGCCCGACCTGCAGTGGGAGCGTGTCGCGGCCGCCGTGCGTGAGCTCGTGGAGCGTTTCGACGTGTCCCTGACCGTCGGCGTCCACGGCATCCCGATGGGGGTGCCGCACACCCGTCCGCTGTCGTTGACGGCGCACGGCACGCGCGAGGGCCTCGTCGAGGACTACACGTCGTTCTTCGGCCGGGTGCGCGTGCCCGGTTCGCTCGGCGCGCTCCTGGAGCTGCGGCTCGGGCAGACCGAGCACGACGCGCTGGGCGTCACCGTGCACGTACCGCACTACCTCGCGCAGTCGAGGTACGTGCCGGCCGCCGTGGTCGCGCTGCAGCACGTGGAGAAGGCGACGGGCCTCGCGCTCGGCACCGACGGGCTGGCGGAGGCCGCCGCCGAGGCACAGGTGGAGGTCGCCGAGCTGGTGGCCCAGAACGACGAGGTGGCTGCCGTCGTGCACCAGCTCGAAGAGCAGTACGACGCCTTCACGCGATCGGTCGGCCGGACGAACCTGCTCGCGGAGGATGCGGCGCTGCCGACGGCCGACGAGCTGGGTGCGGAGTTCGAGCGGTTCCTGGCCCAGCGCGACGAGGGCTGACGTCCGCCCACGTCCTCCGTGCAGATCGGAGTGGTCCGTGCCACACTGACGGGCGTCGCACCTGCTCACCGGCGTACGGGCCGGCACCCCGGGCAGGGGTGGCGGCGGGTGCCCGTCCGGTGCACCCGTGCATCGGACGGAAGGTCGAAGGATCAGCATGGCGCAGGGTTCTGTGAAGTGGTTCAACTCCGAGAAGGGCTACGGGTTCATCGCCCAGGACGGCGGCGGGGCCGACGTCTTCGTCCACTACTCGGCGATCCAGACGCAGGGGTACCGCACGCTCGACGAGGCCCAGCGGGTGGAGTTCGAGATCACGCAGGGGCCGAAGGGCCCGCAGGCGGAGCAGGTCGTCCCGCTCTGACCGCTGGACGTCCCGCGAGGGCCGCCGCCCCGGACCGGGGCGGCGGCCCTCGCGGCGTCCGGGCCTCGACGGCGCGGGCCAGCCGCTGCCGCGTCGGCCGCGGCCCGCCGCCTGCACGGCCCCGGCGCGGGCGTCGTCAGGAAGACAGGTGGGCGAACCGGGTGACCTCGTCGGCGACGAGCAGCCGTGCGGGGACGGGCAGGCTGCGCAGGTCGCGGGCGAGGCCTGCGTCGCGCAGGTCGACGACGGCCGGGTCGCCCGTGCGGCCGGCGGGGTCGTCGGTGGGAGCGCGGACGGCCGCCAGCACCACGTTGCCGTACCGGCGGCCCTTGAGGACGGCGGGCTCGGCGACGAGGCCGAGTCGGCCGGTGCGGGCGCTCTCCGTCCCGAAGGCGTCGGCGAGAGCCGCCGTCTCCCGGCGGGCCAGGTGCAGCGGCGGCCGGTCGGCGCAGTTGGCGAGCAGCACCCCGCCCGGACGTAGCACGCGGTGGGCGGCAGCGGCGAACTCCGCTCCCACGAGGTGGTCGGGTGTCCGGTCGCCGTCGAACACGTCGCGGACGACGACGTCGAAGGACGCCGCCGGGAGCCCGGCGAGCGCGTGGCCGGCGTCCTCGGCCCGCAGCCGCAGGCGGGGTGACCGGGGCAGGTCGAACCAGTCGCGCACGAGGGTCAGGAGGCGCGCGTCGATGTCGACGCCGAGCTGCCGAGACCCCGGGCGGGCGTGCTCCACCTGGCGCGGCAGCGCGCAGCCCGCGGCGCCCAGGTGGAGCGCGCGCACCGGCCCGGGCGGCAGCAGGTCGATCACCGCGGCCATCTGCTGGAGGTACTCGAAGGCGAGGAAACCGGGGTCCGCGAGGTCCAGGCAGGAGCTCGGCACGCCGTTGACGTGCAGGGTCATCCGTGCCGGATGGTCGGGGTCCTGCTCGACGTGCGCCGTGCCGGTGTCTATCGGCACCGGTGCGGTGGGGACTGTCGGTGCCGCGCGGGACGATCGGTCCGGACGGGGACGGGAGCGTCTGGCCATGAGGACAGTCTCTCGCGCCCGCCAGGACAGACGGGCGAGGCCTTGACATGATCGAACAGGCGTTCGAAGATGCTGTCGAGGGATGGTCCCCGGCAGGGTCAGGAGGTGCACGATGACCGCACGAGGTGGTGTCCCGGTGTCCCGCCGCGTGGACGACCTGCTGGCGCGGGCGGACGCGGAGCTCGCGGCGGCGGTGCTGGCCGCCGACCCGGGGGAGCGGTTCGTCCATGCGCACCTCGCTGCGCTGCGTTCGGCGGCGGCGGTCGTGGCGCTCCACGGCGACGCCCCGCGCGGTCGCGCGCGGGCGGTGTGGGAGCTGCTGACCCGGGTCGAGCCGGAGCTGGCCGCCTGGAGCGTGTACTTCGCCTCGGGGGCGCGGCTGCGTGCGGCGGTGGACGCGGGCTTCGGCGACGACGTCCCCCCGGCCCGTGCGGACGAGCTGCTGGCGTGCGCGGAGGACTTCCGCGACGAGGTCGGTCTGCGGGTGGACCCGGGTGCCGGCTTCGCGCTGTCCGGCCGGGGCGCCGCGACGGCGGCGTCGTGAGCCGCGGGCCGCGGTCGACGGCCGTACGCCGCGACTGGGGGCACGACGAGGACGGAGCGTCCGTCCTGCACGTCGACATGGACGCGTTCTTCGCCTCGGTGGAGCTGGCGCGTCGTCCCGAGCTGCGAGGCCGGCCGGTGATCGTCGGCGGTCGGGAACGAGGGGTGGTGCTGGCGGCCACCTACGAGGCGCGCGCCTACGGCGTCCGGTCGGCGATGTCGATGACCCATGCACTGCGGCGCTGCCCGCAGGCGATCGTCGTGCCGCCCGACCATCGCCTCTACCGGGACGTGTCGCGGTCGGTCATGGCGATCCTGGGCGACGTGACGGCGGTCGTCGAGCAGGTGTCGGTCGACGAGGCCTTCCTCGACGTGGCGGGCGCCCGGCGCAGGCTCGGGCTGCCGACGCGGATCGGGGCGGCGCTGCGTGAACGGGTCCGCGCCGAGCACGGCATCACCTGCTCCGTCGGCGTGGGGCGGAACAAGCTGGTGGCCAAGCTGGCGTCGACGCACGCCAAGCCGGACGGGATGCTGCTCGTGCCGGCCGCGGCGACGGAGGAGTTCCTGCGTGCCCTGCCGGTCGGTGCGCTGTGGGGCGTCGGGGACAAGACGGAGCAGGTGCTCGCACGGTGGGGGATCACGACCGTGGCGGAGCTCGCCGACACCGACCTGGACGTCCTGCAGGCAGCGGTCGGGAGGGTCAGCGGCGCGCACCTGCACGATCTCGCGTGGGGGAGAGACCCGCGCCCGGTGGTGGCGGGGCGTGCCGAGCGCAGCATCGGCGCGGAGTCGACCTTCGGGCAGGACGTGCGCGACCTCGACGAGGTGGCTCGCCGGTTGCGGGAGCTCTGCGACCGGGTGGCCGGCCGGCTGCGGCACCAGGGCGTCGTCGCCCGCACGGTCGCGCTGAAGGTCCGCACCAGCGACTTCCGCACCATGTCTCGGTCGCGCACGCTGGAGGTGCCGACCGACGTGGCGCAGGAGCTCTACGCCGTCGCGCGCGAGCTGCTCGTCGCGGTCGACCTGCAGGGCCTGCCGGTGCGGCTCGTCGGGGTCCGGGGGGAGAACCTCCGGGACCGTGCCCGGACCAGCTTGCAGCCCACGCTCTTCGAGGAGGAGGAGACGCCCGGGGGGTCCCGCCGCGACGCGGAGCTCGCGGTGGACGCCGTCCGGGAGAGGTTCGGCTCGGCGGTGATCGCGCTGGGCGCCCCGTCGACTACCGTCCGGGGCTCAGCAGGCATATCCTAGGGGCAGGCCACGAAACTACAGCGAGATCGGGGGGCCCGATGCCTCTGTCCGAGTACGAGCAGCGCGTGCTGGAGCAGATGGAGCGCGCGCTGGAGAGCGACGACCCCCGGCTGGCCACGACGCTTCAGCGGTCCAGCCGACGTTCCCCGCTGCGCTACGTCCTCGCCGGGCTGTGCGTGGTGCTGGGACTGGTGCTCCTGGTCATCGGCGTGGCGTCCTCGCTGACGCTGCTCGGTGTCGCGGGATTCGTCCTGATGTTCGCGGGCGTGGTCTACGCTTTCTCGGCTCCGCGCAAGCAGGGCCCCCAGGGTGTCGTCGACGCCGACGGCACGGTCCACCCGCCGACCGGTTCCGGGAAGGCCTCCGCCGGTGGCCGGCGGTCGGGGTCGACGTCCGCCAAGGGACCGTCCGCCAAGGGGCCAGGGCTCCTGGCGCGGCTCGAGGAGCGGTGGGACCGACGACGCGAGCAGGGTCGCTGACGGCGCTCGACCCACGCCCGCACACCCGCATCCACACACGACGTCTCCCGGACCGCCCCCCCGGGGGCCCACGGCGGCTCCGGCTCGTCAGCCCCGTCGGCCGCTCGCTCACCCGCGGTTCGTCAGCCGCTCGCTCACCCGCGCCGCGACCTCGGCCAGGTCCGGTCCGTCCTCGTCAGCATCGTCCGCATCGTCGGCCTGCTCGGCAGGCGCTGCGTACCGGGTCCGCTCGACCGCCAGCGCCAGGGTCTCCAGGTCGTCGCGCACCCGCGTCGGTGCCCGGCCGTGCGCTCGCTCGACGGCGTCGATCACCGCCTGAGCTGCCTGCCGAGGAGTCGTCGGTGCGGGGAGAGTCACGCCGTCGCGGTCGAGTGCGGTGATCACCCGACGCCACGCGCTCTCGGCGTCGACCGGCCCGGGGTCACGGCGGCGCCGCCACCAGAGGAGCAGGCCGGCGGCTGCCGCCGCCACGACCGCACCGCCGAGGGCGACCCCAGCCCACGGTGACCAGGAGGACTCCGGCTCCGACGACACCGCGACGTCCGGCTCGGCCGGGGCGGGGTCGGTCTCGACGGGGTCCGGCCGCTCGGCCGCGGGTGGTGGGACCTCCTGCGGGTCCGGGGCGGGGGCCGGCGCGTCGGTGGTCGCCGTGGTGTACTCGGGCGCGGCTCCCGTCTGCGTGGCGGGAGTCGGCTCGAACCGGACCCACCCGACGCCCTCGAAGTACAGCTCGGGCCACGCGTGCGACTCCTGTCCGGTCACCTCCCAGCGCGCCTCGCCCGTCGCCGGGTCATCGTCGGGGTCGCCGGGCAGGAACCCGACGCCCAGCCGCGTAGGGATGCCCAGGGTGCGGGCCATCACCGACATGGTCGTCGCGAACTGCACGCAGTAGCCGGTGCGGTGCTGCAGGAAGTCCCACACGGGGTCGCCGGTGCCGCCGCGGGGGAGCTGGGTGGAGTAGGTGAAGGTGGCCGGGTCGCGCAGCCACTGCTGCAGGGCGACGGCCTGGTCGTAGGCGTTGTCGGCGTCGGCGGTCACCTCGGTGGCGATCTCCACCACGTCCTGCGCGTGCTCCGAGTCGGGCACGGTGAGATAGGCGTCCTCGACGACACCGGGCCCGGCGTCGCGCAGCAGCGCCGGGTCGAGGTCCCGCGCGCGGACCCCGAGGGCGTACGTGTCGCCCACGTCCGTGCGGTCGCCGACCACCTCGTCGCGCAAGGGGTCGTAGCCCCACGTGCCCCCGGCGTCGACGCGGCGCGGCTCGACGGCGACGGGAAGCTGGTCGTCGCGCAACGACCCCACGGTGACGGCCACGTCCTGCCGCTCCTGCAGCGCTCCGGTGTCGAGGTCGGTGGGCCACAGCAGCGTGTCGGGCGCGAGGGGCTGGCCGTCGCGCTCGTCGCCGCGCTGCCAGCGCCGGCCGTCGAACGCGCTCGCGGTGTACGTGCGCAGCGGGCCCAGGTCCTCCCCGTCCCCGGTGTACGTCAGCACCACCTCGTCGGACCGCTCGGTGAGGCTGCTCAGCACGTCGAGGTCCTCGGCGAGCTGGATCGTGTCGCCCGTCGTGGTGAAGCTCTGGTACCAGGCCCCGGCGTAGCCGGGCAGGTTGCTCGAGGCGGCCGCCACCACGCCCGCGGTCAGGGCGACCACCAGCGCCACCGCGGTCGTCGCGACGCTCCGGGCGCCCTCGGCCCGTCGTACGGAGGCGGGGGGCCTCTCGGTCCGCGAGGGCCTGCGGTCGTCGATCGAGACCGACAGCAGCAGGAGCAGCGCGGTGACCACCACGACGAACACACCCGTCGGCACCTCGCCGACGAGCACCAGCGGAGGGCACCACAGGGCGAGCAGCGGGAGCCCCACGGCGGCCGGCCAGTGGAGGCCGCCGGCCAGAGCGTCCGCCAGGAGCAGCACCGCCAGCGTCCCGCCCACCGTCAGCAGGGTGATCGGCAGCGTGCCGGGCACCGGAGCGACCTCGGACCGGATGATCTCGCCCGCGTCGCCGAGGCGGTCGACCACCCGGGCGAGGCTCTCCGGCCCGACGAGGAGCTCCGGCCGGGAGGTGGGGCCGCCGTAGTGCGCCAGCACGTACCAACCGGCGACGACGGTGCCGACGAGGGTCGGCACGACGGAGCCCGTGCCGGTGTCGCGGCGGTCGCGCCGCCGAGACCTGCGCTCGAGCAGGGCGCGGGTGAGGCCGGTGGCCACGGCGACCAGCGCGATGCCGGTGAGCCCGGTGCGTACCCAGTCACCGGGGAGCACCAGGGCGGTGAGGGCGAACATCGAGGCCGCCACCGCCGTCGCCACCAGGGCGGTGGCCGCGACGAGCCGGGCCGTCGGGCCCGCGTACGCGGGGATCATGCGACGTGCTCCGTCAGCGTCGCCCAGACGCGTTCGACGGGAGTGCCCGCGAAACAGGTGGTGACACGCCAGCCGGCCGCGCGCAGGTCGTCCACGGTGGGCTCCACGTCGTGGCGGCTCCCGGGTTCGCGGGGGACCAGGAGCAGCGCCCAGGAGGTGCCGTCGGCGCCCAGGGACGCGACCGCGTGCCGCTGGCCCTCGCCGAGGGGGCCGAGCACGGCGACGGTGACCTCCGAACGCACCCGGTCTGCCCGCAGCGCCCGGACCGTGGTGGTCAGCGCCTCGTCGGCCACGGCCCCACGGAGCCCGGCGAGGTCGACCGTCGCGTCGAGGATCTGGGCGTGGCCGCTCCGGCGTCCGGACGCGTGCTCGGTGCGCGTGGGCACGGTGCTGGTGGCGACGAGCCTCGTCGGGTGCCCCGCGCCGAGGAACGACGTCGCCACGGAGGCGGCGAGCTCGACGGCCCACTCGCCGTCGTCGATCTGCGGCCGGCTCGGTGGCCGCGCACCGGGACGGGTCTCCGGAGGCGGGGCCAGGAGCCGGCGGTCCAGCAGGACGGTCGCCGGTCGCAGGCCGGCGCTCTCGTCCGCACGGACCATGAGCCGGCCCTGCCGGGCCGAGCCCGCCCAGTGGACCCGGCGGGGATCGTCGCCCGGGACGTACTCCCGCAGCACCGAGTCGTCGCTGGAGGCGAGGCGAGCCCCGACGGCGGCACGGTCGACGTCGCCGAGCGCCGCCGTGCGGGCCGGCAGCGCGGTGGTCCGGGGCCAGACCGACACCCTGGTCGCGGCGCCGAGCGGCTGGGTGGTCCGGGCGAGCCCGAACACGTCGGTCCGGGTGGTCAGGACCGGCCCCAGCGGCCACCGTCCTCGTCGGGCGGGTGCGAGCGAGTACTGGACCGCGATGTGGTCCGGGTGGGTGCGGACCCGTGCCCGGATGCCGGAGGGCCCCGCGAGCTCGTGGGCCGCCTGCTCCGAGAGCCGCAGACGTGCCAGGCGCTCGTACGCGGCTCCGGTCCGGGCCCGTGCGCGCACGGTCAGCCGGGTGGTCGCCGACCGGCCGGCGACGACGGGGTCCGGCTCGATGTGCCGCTCGACGTCCAGGGCACCGCGGCCGGCGTCGAGGCGCTGCCACCCCAGTGCGACGCAGGCGGCGGCCACGCTCAGGACTCCCGCTGCCCCGAGCCCGACCAGGTCGGGCAGGTCGAGGACGACGCCGGCGGCCGCGAGGACGACACCCGCGACCACGAGCGCACCGCCGCGACCGGTCGGACGGACGCGCGTCAGCTGCCGCAGCACGGTGCCGACGCTCCGTCGGGTGCCCCGCTGTCCGGTGTGCTGCCCGGCACGCTCCTGCGCGGTGTCGTGCCCGCCCGGGTGCTGCCGCGACATCTCAGCGGCTCGGGCCGGAGGGCCCGCCGAAGGCCGGACGCCGCGTCGGGGCGGGCACGGCGACCTCTGCCGGCACGACCGTCCGCTCCACGACGTCCCGGACGACGTCCGTGGCGCTCACCCCGGCGAGCCGCGACTCCGTCGAGAGGATGAGCCGGTGCGCCAGCACGGGGACGGCGAGCGCCTGGACGTCGTCGGGCAGGACGTGCAGGCGCCCGGCCATCGCCGCGTGGGCCTTGGCGACCCGGAGGAGCTGGAGGGAGGCACGGGGGGAGGCGCCCAGCCGCAGACCCGCGTCGTCGCGGGTCCCGACCGCGAGGTCGACGATGTACTGCTTGACGGCAGGTGACGCGTGCACGGCGCGGATCCAGGCGGCGTACCGGGTCATCGCCTCCGCGGACGTGACGGGTTCGAGGTGCGCGAACGGGTCGGCAGCCTGCTGCGAGTCCAGCATGCGCATCTCGGCGGCGTTGTCCGGGTAGCCGACCGCGAGGCGGGCCATGAACCGGTCGCGCTGGGCCTCCGGGAGCGGGTAGGTCCCCTCCATCTCGACCGGGTTCTGCGTCGCGACGACGAGGAACGGTCGCGGCAGCGGGTAGGTGGTGCCGTCGACCGTCGTCTGCCCCTCCTCCATGCACTCGAGCAGCGCGGACTGGGTCTTGGGCGAGGCGCGGTTGATCTCGTCGCCGATCACGACGTTGTTGAACACCGGTCCGGGGCGGAACTCGAACTCCCCGGTGGTGGAGCGGTAGATGTTCACGCCGGTCAGGTCGCTCGGCAGCAGGTCGGGGGTGAACTGGACCCGTCCGACGCGGCAGTCGATGGTCCGGGCGAGGGCCTTGGCGAGGGTGGTCTTGCCCACGCCGGGGACGTCCTCGACGAGCAGGTGGCCACCGGCGAGGAGCACGGCGACGGTGACGCGGGCGAGGTCGGGCCGGCCGGTGACCACGGACTCGACCGCCTGGCGCACCCGGCCGGTCGCGGCGACGAGCTCACCCAGGCCGGCGCGGAGCGCGTCGGGGCCGGGATCGACCGGTGCGGCCGGGGGCTGGCCCGCGCTGACGGCGCTGGCGGGGTGGTCGGTGTGCACAGGTGGCCCTCCGGATCGTGCGTCAGGTGCTGTGAGCAGCCTAGTCGCTCCGTGACCTGCGCGTGACCTCGGTCACGTGGCGACGCGCAGAGCCCTCCACCGCCCTCCACCACGGCGCGCAGTGGCTGACCTGCGGCGATGACGACGGAGCGCGCCGGATGGGCAGCTCTACCCATCGTGCGGCGCGCCTGGTGGAGCAAAGTGGAGTAGCGTGGAGGGAGCGGGAGCCCGAGGGGAGGTGCGGACCGTGGCAGGAGCACTGGGGGACCAGTTCCCGGGCACGGGGCTGCTCCTCGGCACGTACACCCCTCGGCTCGACGAGAAGGGCCGGCTCATCCTTCCGGCGAAGTTCCGTGCCCGGCTCGCCGCAGGGCTCGTCATGACGCGTGGACAGGAACGCTGCCTGTTCCTGCTGCCGATGGACGAGTTCTCCCGCATGTACGAGCAGGTCCGGCAGGCGCCGGTCACCAGCCGGCAGGCGCGCGACTACCTGCGCGTGTTCCTGTCGGGGGCGAGCGACGAGGTGCCGGATAAGCAGGGCCGCGTGGTCATCCCCGCGGCGCTGCGCGAGTACGCAGGTCTCGACCGGGACGTCGCCGTGATCGGCGCCGGCACCCGGGTGGAGGTCTGGGACGCCCGGGCGTGGGAGACCTACCTGGCCGAGCAGGAGTCGTCGTACTCCGACGTGGCCGAGGAGATCTTCCCCGACCTGCAGTTCTGACAGCGCGGACAGCACGACGACGACAGCACGACAACAGATCGACGAGACGGCGGCCCGCACGGCGAGGCCTCCTCCCGCGAGGGTCTGGCGCCACTTCCCCGGCGGCAGAACGACGCGGAGGGAGACCTGACCGGGCGGGCCCGACCCGCAGCAGGGACGAGGGGAGGCAGCATGAGCACGCACGACGACGCCGCACGGCCGGCGCGGGACCGGCACGTCCCGGTGCTGCTGCAGCGCTGCGTCGACCTGCTCGCCCCGGCGCTCGCCGAGCCGGGCAGCGTGCTCGTGGACTGCACCCTCGGGATGGGCGGGCACACGGAGGCCGTCCTCGAGCAGGTCCCCACCGCTCGCGTGCTGGGGGTGGACCGCGACCTGCAGGCTCTCGACCTGGCGTCCGCCCGCCTCGCACGGTTCGGGGACCGCTTCAGACCGGTCCACGCCGTGTACGACGAGGTCGTCGACGTCGCGGCCGAGCACGCGGGCACCGCCGACGGGCTCGTGCAGGCCGTGCTCATGGACCTGGGGGTGTCGTCGCTGCAGCTCGACGAGGCGGACCGCGGGTTCGCGTACGCCCAGGACGCGCCCCTGGACATGCGGATGGACCAGTCGCGGGGGATGACGGCCGCGGACGTGCTCAACACGTACGACGAGCGCGACCTCGCGCGGATCCTGCGGGTGTACGGCGAGGAGCGTTTCGCGCCCCGCGTCGCCCGTGCGCTGGTCCGACGGCGCGAGGAGCGGCCGTGGGAACGCACGGCCGAGCTCGCCGAGACCGTGCGCGCAGCGATCCCGGCCGCCGCGCGCCGTACCGGCGGCAACCCCTCCAAGCGGACCTTCCAGGCGCTGCGCATCGAGGTCAACGGGGAGCTGGAGGTGCTCGAGCGTGCGGTCCCCGCGGCGATCGAGGCGCTCGCGGTCGGCGGCCGGATCGTCGTGGAGTCCTACCACTCGCTCGAGGACCGGATCGTCAAGCGGGCGATCGCTCGCGGCACCACGTCCAGCGCCCCGACCGGTCTGCCCGTCGAGCCCGAGACTCACCGGCCGTACCTCGAGGCGCTGACCCGCGGCGCCGAGGAGGCCGACGACGCCGAGCTGGAGCGCAACCCGCGCTCCGCGTCGGTCCGCCTGCGGGCCGCCCGGCGCCTCCGCCCCACCCCTGACCACCTGCTCGGCAGCACCCCACGGAAGGAGTCGCGATGAGCGCCCTGCGAGCACCCGCGACCATCCCCGAGCGCCGCGGGGACCCGACACCTCGGCGTGCGCCGCTGACCGCCGTCGAGGGCGGCGCGGGGCGTCGTCTCGACGCCGTCCGGGCCCCGTTGCAGGCGACGTCCGGCGTGCCGTTCATGGTGCTCTGCGCGCTGGTGCTCGTCGGTGCGCTGCTCGCCGCCCTGCTGCTCAACACGACGATGGCACGTGGCTCGTACGAGATGTCGCGCCTGCAGCGTGAGGTCGGCCTGGTCGCCCAGGACGTCCAGGAGGTCCAGGCGGAGCTGCGGTCGGCCGAGTCGTCCCTCGCCGAGGAGGCGAACCGGCTCGGCATGGTCCCGGCCGAGGACATGACCATGCTCTCGGTGACCGAGGGCGAGGTCGTCGCGGGGACCGCGGAGAAGCCGTGAGTGCGACACGCCCGGCGCGGCCCCGCGGGTCCGGGGCCGTGCGGACGCAAGATCGAGGAGTGACGAGGCGAGCCACCGGCCGGGGCCGGACGACGCGGGGTGCGGGAGCCACGGGCCGGGGCTCCGGGCGTGGCCGGCGTCCGGGCCCGCGACCCGCGCCGCGCCGCGGTCCGGGTGACCCGGCACGCCGCCAGCGGTGGCTCATCGTGCTCGCTGCTCTCGTGCTGACGGTGTTCGTCGGTCGGCTGGTCCAGGTGCAGGTGGTCCAGGGGGCGACGCTGGCCTCCGAGGCCCAGCAGGACCGGCTCGTCACCCAGGTCACGCCCGCCCACCGGGGCGACGTCCTGGACCGCGACGGCACCGTGCTGGCCACGTCGGTCGACCGATACACGATCATCGCGGACCAGGAGTCGATCCAGAACTTCCGCGGCAACTCCCGGCACGACGCCGAGGGCGAGCCGGTGCAGGACGGCGCCCTGGGCATCGCCCAGCTGCTGGGTCCGGTGCTGGGCGAGGCGAAGGAGACGCTCGCGGCCAAGCTCAACGGCGAGGACCGGTACGTCAAGCTGAAGGAGGGTGTGGTGCCGGAGGTGCAGCGGGCCGTCGTCGAGCTGGACCTGCGGGTGTACATCCGGACCGAGCTGAGCTCGAAGCGGACCTACCCTTCCGGGGCGGTCGCCGGACCGATCCTGGGCTACGTGAACTCCGAGATGGACGGTCAGGGCGGTGTGGAGGCCGCGTTCGACGACGTGCTCGCCGGCACCGACGGCAGCCGCACCTTCGAGCGTGGGAGGGACGGCGTGCCGATCCCGGGCTCCGACATCGAGTCGGTCCCTGCGGTGCCCGGCCAGGACGTCCGGCTGACGATCGACGCGGACGTGCAGTGGAAGGCGGAGGAGCTCCTCGACGAGGCGGTGCGTGACACCGGTGCGGCGTACGGCATGGCCATCGTCCACGACCTGCGCACGGGAGAGGTCCTCACGATGGCCGACTCCGGCGGCGTCGACCCGAACGACCGGTCGACGGCCGCCGTCGCTGACGGCTCGCGCGCGGTGAGCGTGGTCTTCGAGCCCGGGTCGACGGGCAAGGTGATCTCGATCGCGGCGGCGCTCGAGGGCGGGTACTGGGAGCCCACCGACCAGTTCAAGGTGCCCGACACCTACACCGTGGACGGCGAGACGTTCCGCGACTCCCACTCGCACCCGGTCGAGCGGTGGACGCTCGCCGGGATCCTCGCGCAGTCGTCGAACACCGGCACGGTGATGATGGGGCAGGAGATCCCTTTCGCCGTGCGATACGACTACCTGCGCAAGTTCGGGTTCGGTGAGCGGACGGCGCTGGGGATGGCCGGCGAGAGCGCGGGCCTGCTGCCGGACGAGAACATCGACGACATCGAGAACCGCACCCCCTACACGATCCTGTTCGGTCAGGGCGTGGCCGTCAGCGCCATGCAGGCCACGCAGGTGTTCTCCACGATCGCCAACGGAGGCGTGCAGATGCCCGCGACCCTCCTGGACGGCACCCAGACGGACGACGGCGTGCTGACCGACGCCGACCCGGGCGAGGGCACCCGGGTGGTCTCCGAGGAGACGGCGGCCGACGTGCTGACGATGATGGAGGCCGCGACCAGCGAGGAGGGGACGGGGTCGGCCGCCCAGGTGCCGGGCTACCGCGTCGCCGGCAAGACGGGGACGGCGCAGATGTTCGAGAACGGGGGGACGACCTACATGGCCTCGTACATCGGCGTGGCCCCGGCGGACGACCCGCGCTTCACGGTCTCGGTGTTCCTCAAGAGCCCGCGGTCGTCGATCTACGGCGGTGTGGTCGCAGCCCCGGTGTTCCGCGAGCTCATGGGCTTCACGCTGCGCAAGGAGGGTGTGCCGCCCTCGACCGAGCCCGTCGACCAGTTCCCGCTGACCTGGTGACCTGCTCGCAGCAGGTAAGTTCTACCTCGTGACATCCCCGACCGACCGCATCCGTCCCACGGATCCTGTCCCGCGTCGGCTCGCCGACCTGGCTGCTGCGTTCGCGCTGGCCACGGCGTCCGACCCGACCACGACGGGCACGGAGGCGGCCGACGGCGTCCCGCCCGAGACGACGGTCTCCGCGGTCGCCAGCGACAACCGGGCGGTGGCGCCGGGCGACCTGTTCGTCGCCCTGCCCGGTGCCCGCAGCCACGGTGCCGGGTTCGCGGAGGACGCCGTCCGGCGCGGCGCCACCGCCGTGCTCACGGACCGCGACGGTGCCGCGGCGCTCGGTGGCCTCACCGTGCCCGTCCTGGTCACCGAAGACCCTCGCGCGGTGCTCGGGCCCGTGGCGGCGTGGGTGCACGGCGAGCCGGCCGAGCACCTGGCCACGTTCGGGGTCACCGGCACCAACGGCAAGACCACCACCACCTATCAGGTGGACCACCTGCTGCGGGCGCTGGGCCACCGGGCGGGGCTCGTCGGCACCGTCGAGACCCGCGCGGGCGACCGGGTGCTGCCCAGCCGGCTGACGACCCCCGAGGCCGCAGACCTGCAGGCGCTCCTGGCGACCATGCGGGAGGTCGGCGTGGACGCACTGGCCATGGAGGTCTCGTCCCACGCGGTCGCGATGCACCGCGTCGACGGGATCGTCTACGACGTGGCGGGCTTCACCAACCTCAGCCAGGACCACCTGGACTTCCACGGCGACCTGCCGACCTACTTCGCGGCCAAGGCGGAGCTCTTCACGCCCGCGCGCTCCCGTCGGGGCGTCGTGGTCGTGGACGACGCCTGGGGCGAACGGATGGCGGCGACGGCCGGCGTGCCCGTCGAGACGGTGCGCACGGTCGCGGCCGAGGGGGAGGCCCCGGTCGCCGACTGGAGCGTGTCGGACGTCACGGCGCACGGCACGGGTTCGGCCTTCACGCTCACGCACGGGGACGGTCGCACGCTGCGGACCTCGACCTCGCTGCCGGGTGCCTTCAACGTGGCCAACGCCGCCCTCGCAGTGGTGATGGTGCTGGCCTCCGGCGTCCCGCTCGCCGACGTGTCGGCGGCGCTCACCGCGGCCGACGGGCTGTCGGCCCGGGTCCCGGGACGGATGGAAGTGGTCGGCGCCGGCGGCGACGGGCACCCGCGGGTGGTCGTCGACTTCGCGCACAACACCGATGCCCTGGAGCTCGCGCTGGCGGCGCTGCGGCCCACCACGGCCGGACGGCTCGTCGTCGTGTTCGGAGCCACCGGGGACCGCGACCCCGGCAAGCGGCCCGCGATGGGCGCCGCCGCGGTCGCGGGTGCCGACGTCGTCGTGCTGACCGACGACGACCCGCACGACGAGGACGCCGCGAAGGTCCGCCGCGAGGTGCTCGCCGGCGCGACGGCCGCGCAGGAGGCGGCCCGGGCGGCGGGACGCGAGGTCACCGTCGTGGAGACCGCGCCGCGGGACGCGGCGATCCGCCGCGCCGTGCTCGAGGCCGGCCCGGCCGACACCGTGCTCGTCGCGGGCCGGGGCCACGAGACCATCCAGGAGGTCCGGGGCGTCGACGTCGCCCTGGACGACCGTGTCGAGGCACGCAACGCCCTGCGTGCCCGCGCAGAGAGGACCCCTTCCGCATGATCGAGCTCACCGCCGCCGAGGTCGCCGCCGCGACCGCCGGGACGCTGCACGCGGACGGCGCCGTGCCCGTGACCGGGCCGGTGGTCGTCGACTCGCGACAGGTCGCGCCGGGTGCGCTGTTCGTCGCCGTGGCCGGGGAGCGGGCCGACGGCCACGACTTCGCCGCGGCCGCGGTGGAGGCGGGGGCTGCGCTGGTCCTGACCACCCGTGCGCTCGACGGCGTGCCCTGCGTGGTCGTCGCGGACGTCGAGGTCGCCCTCGGCGAGCTCGCTCGCACGGTGCTCGCCCGGTTGCGCGCCGACGGCGACGTGCGGGTCGTGGCCGTGACCGGCTCGGTCGGCAAGACGACCACGAAGGACCTGCTCGGCCAGCTCCTCGCCCCGGACACCGGCGCCGACGCGATCGTCGTGCCGGCCGGGTCGTTCAACAACGAGATCGGCCTGCCACTGACGGTGCTGCGGGCCACCCCCGCGACGCGCGTCCTGGTCCTGGAGATGGGTGCCGACGCGCCCGGCAACATCGCCGACCTGACGCGCATCGCCCCGCCGGACGTCGGTGTCGTGCTGGCCGTCGGGACGGCGCACCTCGGCCGGTTCGGCGACGTGGAGGCGATCGCCCGGACCAAGGGCGAGATGGTCGAGGGGGTGCGGCCCGGCGGCACGGTGGTGCTGAACGTCGACGACTCCCGCGTGTCCGCGATGGCCGGGCGCGCCGACCCGTCCACCACGGTCGTCACCTTCGGCACGATCCCGGCGGCGGACGTCCGCGCGCGGGACGTCACGGTCGACGCCGGACGGGCGCGGTTCACGCTGGTGACCGCCGACGGGGAGGCGCCGGTCTCCCTGCGCCTCGTGGGCGCGCACCACGTGACGAACGCGCTGGCCGCCGCGGCGGCAGCGCGACGGCTCGGGGTGACGGTCGAGGACGTGGCCGCCCGGCTCTCGACGGCGACCCCGCTGAGCCCGCACCGCATGGCGGTGACCGAGCGTCCCGACGGGGTGACGGTCGTTGACGACTCCTACAACGCCAACCCGGACTCGATGCGCGCGGCGTTGCGTACCCTGGCGGTGATGGCGGGGCGCACCCGCCGGTCGGTCGCCGTCGTGGGGGAGATGCTCGAGCTCGGTGACGCCGCACGTGTCGAGCACGACGCGATCGGCCGGCTCGCGGTCCGGCTCAACGTCAAGCGTCTCGTCGTCGTCGGCGAGGGGGCGTACCACGTCCACGAGGGAGCCCAGCAGGAGGGCTCCTGGGGAGAGGAGTCGGTCTTCGTGCCCGATCTCGAGGCCGCGCTCGAGGTGCTCGACGCGGAGCTGACCGACGGCGACGTGGTGCTCGTCAAGGCGTCCCAGGGGTCCGGGTTGTGGCGGCTGGCCGACCAGCTCGTGGAGGTCCGCGCGTGATCGCCGTCCTCGTCGCCGCGGGCGTGTCGCTCCTCGTCGCGCTGCTCGGTACGCCCCTGTTCATCAAGTTCCTGGTGCGCCGCAACTACGGCCAGTTCGTCCGTCAGGACGGTCCGACGGCGCACTTCACCAAGCGCGGCACGCCCACCATGGGCGGTGTGGTCATCATCGGGGCGACCCTGCTCGGGGTGGCCGCGTCCATGGTCCTCGCGGGCCGGCCCCCGAGCGCCTCGGCGCTGCTGGCGCTGTACCTCATGACGGGGCTCGGCCTGGTCGGGTTCCTCGACGACTTCACGAAGATCCGCAAGCAGCGGTCGCTCGGTCTGACGGCGCGCGCCAAGATCGTCGGCCAGGGGTTCGTCGGGATCTCGTTCGCGGTGCTGGCCCTGCAGTTCCCCAACGCGAACTCGCGGACGCCGGCCTCCACCCGGATCTCGTTCCTGCGCGACACGAACCTCGACCTCGCGTTCGCGGGCGCGACGGTCGGCCTGATCCTGTTCGTCGTGTGGGCGAACTTCCTCATCACGGCGTGGTCGAACGCCGTGAACCTCACCGACGGCCTCGACGGGCTCGCCACCGGGTCCTCGTTGATCGTGTTCGGCGCCTACGTCCTGGTCGGGATCTGGCAGCTCAACCAGTCGTGCCAGCGGGCCGCCGCGGCCGGGCCGGGCTGCTACGAGGTGCGTGACCCCCAGGACCTGGCGATCGTCGCCGCCGCGATCATGGGGGCCTGCGTGGGCTTCCTGTGGTGGAACGCGAGCCCGGCGAAGATCTTCATGGGTGACACCGGCTCGCTGGCCCTGGGCGGCGCCCTGGCCGGGCTGTCGATCCTCACCCGCACGGAGATCCTGGCGGCGATCATCGGTGGCCTGTTCGTCATCATCGTGATGAGCGACATCATCCAGATCGGGTCGTTCAAGCTCACGGGCAGACGGGTGTTCAAGATGGCGCCGCTGCACCACCACTTCGAGCTCTCCGGATGGGGCGAGGTGACGATCGTCATCCGCTTCTGGCTCATCGCCGGGTTCTTCGCCGCGCTCGGCATGGGGATCTTCTACGCCGAGTGGGTCGTCAGTTGACCGTCCTCGCACGCGGCGCCGGCGGCGCGGACGGACCGGTGGACGGTGCCCGCGTGGTGGTCGCCGGGCTGGGGGTGACCGGCCGCGCGGTGGTCTCCGCCCTGCGGGGCCGGGCCGCCTCCGTCGTGACGGTGGACTCCCGGGCCGCCGACGCCGACGTCGTCGGGCCGGACGCCACCGATGCCGGTGTCGCCGCGCGTCTGGTGGCCGCCGCCGACCTGCTGGTCGTCTCGCCGGGGTGGCCGCCGTCGGCCCCGCTGCTCGTGGCGGCCCGGTCCGCCGGCGTGCCGGTCTGGAGCGAGGTCGAGCTCGCCTGGCGGCTGCGCGCGGGCGCCCCGTGGCTGGCCGTGACCGGCACCAACGGCAAGACCACGACGGTGCAGATGCTCGCGTCGATCCTCGCGGCGGCCGGGCTGCGGACCGCCGCCGTGGGCAACGTCGGCACCCCGGTGCTCGCCGCCGCCCGGGACCCGGACCTGGACGTGCTCGCCGTCGAGCTCTCCAGCTTCCAGCTGCACCACACGACGTCGATGGCCGTCGAGGCCGGCGCGGTGCTCAACGTGGCCGCGGACCACCTCGACTGGCACGGGTCCCTGGAGGCCTACGCCGCCGCGAAGGGGCGCGTCTTCCACGGCGCGCGGGTGGCCTGCGTGTACAACGTGGCCGACCCGCGCACCGAGCAGCTCGTGCGGGACGCCGACGTCGCCGAGGGTGCCCGCGCCGTCGGGTTCACGCTGGGCCCCCCGGGCCCCGGCCAGCTCGGCGTGGTCGAGGACGTGCTCGTCGACCGCGCCTTCCACGCTCCCGCCGACGCCCGCGACCGGCAGCGCACGGCCGCGGAGCTCGGCACGCTGGCGGACCTCGCGCACCTCGGGCCGGACGGCCCCGCGGCGCACGTCGTCGCCGACGCGCTCGCCGCCGCGGCGCTCGCCCGCGCCCACGGTGTCGAGTCACGGGCCGTCCGGGACGGGCTGCGGGCCTTTCGCCCCGACGCGCACCGTGCCGCCGTCGTCCGCACGCTCGACGGCGTGGCGTACGTCGACGACTCCAAGGCCACGAACGCGCACGCGGCGGCCGCCGCGCTGGCGGCCTGCGCGCCGGGCAGCGTCGTGTGGGTCGCGGGCGGGCTCGCCAAGGGGGCGTCCTTCGACGAGCTGGTCTCGACCCGGGCCGACCGGCTGCGGGCCGCCGTCGTCGTCGGGACCGACCCGGCGCCGTGGACGGACGCGCTGACGCGACACGCACCCGAGGTCCCGCTCGTGGTGATCGATCCCGGCGACACTGGGACGGTGATGCACCGGGCGGTCAGCGCCGCGCGGGAGCTCGCCGTCCGCGGCGACACCGTGCTGCTCGCACCGGCAGGGGCGTCCATGGATCAGTTCTCGTCCTACGCCGAGCGGGGTGACGCCTTCACCGCCGCGGTGCGGGACCTGGCGTAGGGAGCACGATGGCCACCACCACGGGGTCGCGCACGACCGACCGGCCGTGGCTCGGGCAGTGGAACTCCACGGTGACCAGCTACTACCTGCTCGTCGGGGCGACCGGACTGCTGCTCGTCATCGGGCTGGTCATGGTGTTCTCGAGCTCGACGGTCACGTCGATCGCCGCCGGGGACCCGGCGTGGACCGAGGGCCTGAAGCAGGCGCGGTTCGCCCTCATCGGTGTCCCGCTGGCGGTCGTGGCGACCCGGATCCCCGTGCGCTGGTACCGGCGGATGGCCTGGCCGGCGCTCGTCGCGGCGGTCGCGCTGCAGTCCCTCACCCTCGTGCCGGCGCTCGCCCGCGGCGCCGGCGGCAACGTGGGCTGGATCTACCTGGGCGGCGGGTTCTCGCTGCAGCCCGCGGAGATCAGCAAGCTGGCCCTGGCGGTGTGGCTGGGCTTCGTGCTGGGGCGCAAGCAGCACCTGCTCGGGTCGTGGGGTCACGCGCTCGTGCCGGCGGTGCCGGGGTCGCTCCTGGTGCTCGGGCTGGTGATGGCGGGCAACGACCTCGGCACCGTCCTGGTCATCGCCGGACTGGTGGCGGGCGCGCTCTGGGTGGCGGGTGCTCCGTCGCGCCTGCTCGCTCTGGGCGCCGCCGCCGGAGCCTTCGTCGTCGGGTACTTCTTCGTGTACGGCAACCAGAACCGCATGGAGCGCATCCTCACGGTCTACAACGGGTGCGCCGACAAGCAGGACGAGTGCTACCAGTCGCTGCACGGGCTGTGGGGGCTGGGGACCGGTGGGCTCTTCGGCGTCGGGCTGGGCGCGAGCCGCGAGAAGTGGCGCTACCTGCCCGAGGCGCACAACGACTTCATCTACGCCATCATCGGCGAGGAGCTCGGGCTCCTGGGGACCCTGCTGGTGCTCGCGCTGTTCGCCGTGCTGGGCGTGGCGATGGCCCGGGTGGTCCGCCGGCACCCGGACCCGTTCGTGAAGATCACCACCGCGGCAGTCGCCTGCTGGATCGTGGGCCAGGCGTTCCTCAACATCGGGGTGGTCGTCGGGGTCTTCCCCGTCATCGGCGTCCCGCTGCCGCTCGTCTCGGCGGGCGGCTCGGCCCTCATCGCGACGCTCGTGGCGCTCGGCATGGTGATCTCGTTCGCCCGGGACGAGCCGGGTGCCGCCGAGGCGTTCGCGGCCCGTGGCAGCGTCGTGCGGCGGTCGTTGACCGTGCTCGGCCGTGGACGGTCGCGCGCCCGGTAGGGTCCGTGGGGTGAACAGCTCCTCTGTGCGATCCGTCGTGCTGGCCGGCGGTGGGACCGCCGGCCACGTCAATCCCCTGCTCGCCGTCGCGGACGAGCTGCGTGCTCGTGAGCCCGACGCGTCCTTCCTCGTGCTGGGCACGGCGTCCGGCCTGGAGGCGGACCTCGTCCCGGCCCGCGGGTACGAGCTGCGCGAGATCCCCCGGGTGCCGCTGCCGCGCCGCCCGAGCGTCGACCTGCTGCGGCTGCCGGGGCGCCTCGGCTCGGCCGTCCGGGCCGCCGAGGCGGCGATCGACGAGATCGGCGCGCAGGTCGTCGTCGGCTTCGGCGGGTACGTCTCCACGCCGGCCTACCTGGCGGCGCGGCGGCGCGGCGTGCCCGTGGTCATCCACGAGCAGAACGCTCGGCCGGGGCTGGCGAACCGGCTGGGGGCGCGGTGGGCCGCGGCCGTCGCCACGACGTTCGAGCAGACGGCTCTGCCCGGGGCGACCTGCGTCGGGCTCCCGCTGCGTGCGGAGATCGCCGCGCTCGTCGACGAGCGGGAGGCCGACCCGGTGGGTGCCCGCACCCGGGCGGCGGACGCCCTCGGCCTCGACGCGTCGCTGCCGACGGTGCTCGTCACGGGCGGCTCGTCCGGTGCCGTGCGCGTCAACGAGGCGGTGGCGGGAGCAGCCGAGGCGCTGCTCGGCGCCGGGGTGCAGGTGCTGCACCTGACCGGACGCGGCAAGGCGGGCGCCGTGCGTGACGCCGTCGACCGCGCCGTGGCCGCCGGCGGGCACGAGGCGGCGCGGTACCAGGTGCGCGAGTACCTGTCCGAGATGCACCAGGGCCTGGCCGCCTGCGACCTGGTGGTGGCACGGTCCGGTGCGGGGACCGTGTGCGAGCTCGCGGCCCTCGGTCTGCCGGCCGTCTACGTGCCGCTGCCCGTCGGCAACGGCGAGCAGCGGCTCAACGCGGCCGGGGTCGTCGGGGCCGGCGGCGGCCTGCTCGTGGAGGACGCCCAGCTCGACGCCGCCTGGGTGGCGGACTACGTGCCGGGTCTGGTGGGCGACGGCGAGCGGCTCGCGTCCATGGCCGCCGCCGCCCGGTCGGTCGGGGTGCGCGACGCCGCCGCCCGGGTGGCCGACCTCGTGGCCGGCGCCGTCGACGGCAGCTCACGATGAGCTCTCCCCGCGCGGACCGGGACCGGCGTCCGGTGCCCCTGGACGACCTCGGCCGCGTCCACCTCGTGGGTGTGGGCGGGGCAGGCATGTCGGTGGTCGCGCGGCTGCTCGCCGCTCGTGGACTGCCCGTCCAGGGCTCCGACGCCGCGGAGGGCCCGGCGCTCGCGGCGCTGCGGTCCGACGGCGTCCGGGTGTGGGTGGGTCACGACGCCGCCCACGTCCTCGCCGCCGACGGGAGCCCGTCGGTCGACACCGTCGTCGTGTCGTCGGCGGTGCGCGAGTCGAACCCCGAGCTGGTGGCGGCCCGCACGGCCGGGCTGCGGGTCCTGCACCGCTCGGAGGCGCTGGCCTCGCTCATGGCCGACCGCCGCGCGGTGGCCGTGGCCGGGGCCCACGGCAAGACCACCACGTCGGCGATGGTAGCGGTGGTGCTGCGTGCCGGGGGTCTGGACCCGTCGTTCGCGATCGGGGGGACGGTGCGGGTCCGTGCCGGCGACGGTGAGCACGCGGTGCCCGGGGGGCACGCCGGGACCTCCGACGTGCTCGTCGCGGAGGCCGACGAGTCCGACGGCTCGTTCCTCAACTACGCGCCGACGGTCGCGGTCGTGACCAACGTCGAGGCCGACCACCTCGACCACTACGGGTCGCAGGCCGCGTTCGAGCAGGCTTTCGTCGACTTCGCGGCAGGAATCACCGCCGACGGCTGGCTCGTGGCGTGCGCCGACGACCCCGGGTCCGCCCGGCTCGCCGCCGCCCACCGGGCAGGCGGGCGGCGCGTGGTCACCTACGGCACGAGCGACGGGGCCGACGTCGCCGTGCGGGACGTCGTCGTCGGGGCCGGGACGGTCCGCGCCACGGTGCACGGCGGTCCGCTCGGCCCCGACCCTCTGTCGCTCGACCTGCAGGTCCCCGGCGTGCACAACGCACTCAACGCCACCGCCGCGGTCGTCGTCGCCGCCCTGCTGGGCGTGACCGCCGTCGACGCCGTGCGCGGGGCGGCAGGGTTCGTCGGCACCGGGCGCCGGTTCGAGCCGCGGGGCGCCGCCGACGGGGTGCGGGTCTTCGACAGCTACGACCACCACCCCACCGAGATCGAGGCGCTGCTGCGCGCGGCACGGCCGGTCGCCGGCGAGGGGCGGATGATCGTGCTGTTCCAGCCGCACCTGTACTCGCGCACCCAGGCCTTCGCGGACCGGTTCGCCCAGGCCCTGGCGCTCGCGGACGAGGTGGTCGTGACCGGTGTGTACCGGGCCCGTGAGGACCACGACCCGGCTGTCACCGCCCGGACCATCACGGACCTGTCGCGGGGGACCGCGTCGGGCGGGAGCCTGCGCCCGGTCGAGGACCGGCTGGCGGCCGCACGGGCCGCCGCCGACCTGGCTCGTCCGGGCGACGTGCTCCTCACCGTCGGCGCGGGGGACGTGACCGAGCTCGGTGGGGTGATCCTCGACCACCTCGCCCGGCGGCACGGCGTGGCGAGCCCGGACACCGGGGCCGACGGCGCGACCATGGGGTGATGCGCCCGCCACCTCGCCCTCGCACGCCCCAGCGCCCGTCGCGTCCCGCGGGCGGGACCGGCACGGCGTCGGCGAGCAGCGGCTCCGCGAGCAACGGCTCCGCGAGCAGCGCGGGGTCGTCGTCCAGTGCCGCGTCGGCGGGCAGCGCGTCGTCGGCACCACGGCGCCCGGCGCCGTCTCCCGGTCGTGCGGTCGAACGGTCCTCTCGTCCGGCCGCGCGCGCCGGCGGCCAGGGCACCACCGGCAGAGGCGGGGCGTCCGGCGGTGCGGACTCCCCGGCGCGTGTCTCGGCGACGATGGCCGACCGGCTCGCCGAACGCTCGGCGATGCGACGCCATCGGTCCTGGCGCGCGGTCGTCGCCGTCGTGCTCGTCCTCGCGATGCTGGGCGGTGCGGGATGGGTCGTGGGCTGGTCGGACCTGCTGGCCCTGGAGCGCGCGGAGGTCTCCGTGAGCGGCGAGGGCAGCACGGTGGACCCGGACGCGGTGCGCGCGGTGGCCGAGGCTGCCGTGGGCACCCCGTTGCTGCGGGTCGACACGGCGGCGATGCGCGACGAGATCCTGCAGATGCGCGGTGTCAAGGACGTCACGGTGACGCGGTCGTGGCCCCAGGGGCTGGACGTCGTCCTGACGGCGCGGGTGCCCGTGGCGGCGGTCCCGGACGACGGCCGCTACGTGCTCCTGGACGCCGAGGGCGTCCGTGTCGGGTCGCGCAAGAAGGCTCCCGCGAAGCTGCCCGTGGTCTCGGTGCCCCTGGACGAGGAGTCGGCCGGCAGCCTGCGCGCCGCGCTGTCGGTCGTCTCGGCGCTCCCGCCCGACCTGGCGGGCGAGGTCGAGCAGGTCAGCGCACAGACGCAGGACGACGTCGAGACCGTGCTGCGCGACGGGGTGAGCGTGCGGTGGGGCGGTCGGGGGAGCCTCGAGCTCAAGCTCGAGGTCGTCCGGACCTTGCGCGAGGTGGCCCCGGACGCCGGCGTGATCGACGTCTCCTCGCCCGAGCTGCCGGTGACGAGGTGAGCCGCAGGCGCACGCGACACGCCGGGCCACGTCCGGCGGGCGCCGGTCCGGGCGACCTACCGTCGTCACAGCAGCAACCTGACATAACTCTCACCTTCGACTATAACCTGAGGGTTGGGCGACGGTGAGGTCAGGACCCGGAACGACCCGAGAGGCAACGACGTGGCAACTCCGCAGAACTACCTGGCAGTGATCAAGGTGGTCGGCATCGGCGGTGGCGGCGTGAACGCCGTGAACCGCATGATCGAGGTCGGCCTCAAGGGCGTCGAGTTCATCGCCATCAACACCGACGCGCAGGCGCTGCTGATGTCGGACGCCGACGTCAAGCTGGACGTCGGTCGCGAGCTCACGCGCGGCCTGGGCGCCGGCGCCGACCCCGAGGTGGGTCGTAAGGCCGCCGAGGACCACGAGGAGGAGATCGAGGACGTCCTGCGCGGGGCGGACATGGTCTTCGTCACCGCGGGCGAGGGGGGTGGCACGGGCACCGGCGGTGCTCCCGTCGTGGCCCGCATCGCCCGGTCGCTCGGCGCGCTGACGGTCGGTGTGGTGACGCGGCCGTTCACCTTCGAGGGGCGGCGCCGGTCCGTGCAGGCCGAGCAGGGGATCGAGGCGCTCCGTGAGGAGGTCGACACCCTCATCGTGATCCCCAACGACCGGCTGCTGTCCATGTCGGACAAGAGCGTCTCCGCGATCGCGGCCTTCCACTCGGCCGACCAGGTCCTGCACTCCGGCGTCCAGGGCATCACGGACCTCATCACCACCCCGGGCCTGATCAACCTCGACTTCGCCGACGTCAAGTCCGTGATGCAGGGCGCCGGCTCGGCGCTGATGGGCATCGGGTCGGCCCGGGGCGAGGACCGCGCGGTCCAGGCCGCCGAGCTCGCCATCTCCTCCCCGCTGCTCGAGGCCTCGATCGACGGGGCGCACGGCGTGCTGCTGTCGATCCAGGGCGGCAGCGACCTCGGGCTGTTCGAGGTGCACGAGGCGGCGCGCCTGGTCCAGGAGGCCGCTCACCCGGAGGCGAACATCATCTTCGGCACCGTGATCGACGACGCCCTCGGCGACGAGGTCCGCGTGACGGTCATTGCGGCCGGCTTCGACGGCGGGCTGCCGAAGGCGCGCGAGGACTCGCGGGCGCTTGGCCAGGTCAGCGGGGCCAGCGCGTCCCCGGCCGACGGCGCACGCACGGCCGCCGGGGCGTCCGGTGCCTCACCCGCCGGCGCGTCGCCCGCCACGGCGCCGGTGCCCGCGGCCGAGCCCGCGCACGCCCGGCCGCGGCCGATCCCCGCCGGCCCGGACGACGTCCCGGCGAGCCTGCAGCCGGTCGGTTCCGGGCAGGCGCGTCCCGCCTTCACGGTCGTCGAGGACGGCGAGGGCGTGACCGTGGAGCGACCCGTCGAGGTGCCGCGGGTCGCCGAGCGGACCCGGCCCGAGGCCGACCTCGACGTGCCCGACTTCCTCAAGTGACGTCGTCGGCCACCTGGGCCCAGGAGGCGCTGTTGCCCGCGGACCTCGGAGCCGGCCTGCTGCGCGCGGACCTGGGTCCGGGCGTGGTGGCCGGGTTCACGACGCGGCACGGCGGGGTCTCGCCCGCCCCCTGGTCCTCGCTGGACCTCGCGACGTCCACGGGGGACGAGGAGGCCCGGGTGCGCCGCAACCGGGAGCAGGTGGGTGCCTGGGTCGGCGCGCCGGTCGTGTTCGCGACGCAGGTGCACGGATCCACCGTGCTGTCGCTCGGCGCGGCGGAACGTGCCGAGTGGCAGTCCGTGGCCGCCCCGCTCAGCGCCGGCGAGGCCGACGGGCTCGTGACGGCCGAGACGGGCCTCGGCCTGGGCGTCCTGGTGGCCGACTGCGTGCCCGTGCTCCTCGCCGACCCGGTGGCCCGCGTGGTCGCTGCCGTCCACGCGGGTCGCCGCGGCGTCGTGCTCGGGGTGGTCGACCGTGCGGTCGAGGCGATGCTCGCCCGCGGTGCGCGGGCGGGCGACCTGCGGGCCGCCGTCGGGCCCGCCGTGTGCGGGGCGTGCTACGAGGTGCCGCACGCACTGCGTGACGAGGTGTCCGCCGTCGTGCCCGAGACGTGGGCCACCACGGAGGCCGGCACCCCCGCGCTGGACCTGCCGGCGGGCGTGCTCGCCCGGCTCGCCGCCCACGGCGTGCCTGCGACGCACGTCGCACGGTGCACCCGCACCGACCCGGACCTCTTCTCCCACCGGCGGGCCACCGCGGCGGGCGAGGTCACGGGACGGCAGGCGGGCGTGGTCGTGCTGGCCTGACAGGACCCGCGCCCTCCGGCAGGGGCGTCGGGCCGCGCGCCGCTCGGGACGCCCGTGGACCGGGTGAGGTGGCTCTCCGGTTCCGGCCGGTCGTCGGCGTGTCGTGTGCGGCCTAGCGCGTCGCCGTGGTTACCGTCAAGTCACTGACCTACCGACGAAACGGAGCAGGGCGATGGGCGGAGCGCTTCGCAAGACGATGCTGTACCTGGGGCTGGCCGACGACCAGCGCCCCGACGGGGAGTACCTCGACGAGTACGACGAGGAGCTGGAGCCGGTGCGTGACGACGACTACCAGGCGGAGGTCACGCCCTTGCACCGGGACGGCGCACCGGTGGACGCGTTCGCCGGCGGGGACCTGCGACGGATCACCACGATCCACCCTCGCTCCTACAACGACGCCCGCCTCATCGGTGAGGCCTTCCGCGGCGGCACGCCGGTCATCATGAACCTGTCCGACATGGACGACGCCGACGCCAAGCGCCTCGTCGACTTCTCGGCCGGGCTCATCTTCGGGCTGCACGGCTCGATCGAGCGGGTGACGAACAAGGTCTTCCTGCTCTCGCCCGAGCACGTGGAGATCGCCGGCGAGGAGCAGGTGGCGGAGCGCCCCGACCCTCGTGCGGGCGCCTTCTACAACCAGAGCTGACCGATCTCGTCACGCGCGACCCGGGAACGCCCCCCGGGTCGCGCGTGCTGCGTCCGGTAGGTTGCCCTCGTGAGCTTCATCTTCGGCGTCGTGTCCTTCGCCCTGTTCCTGTTCCTCGTGTGCCTGATCGTGCGCCTGGTGTTCGACTGGGTGCAGGTCTTCGCCCGCGACTGGCGCCCGCGCGGCGTCGTGCTGATCATCGCCGAGGCGGTGTACACGGTCACCGACCCGCCGCTGCGCGCCCTGCGGCGCCTCATCCCGCCCCTGACCCTGGGCAGCATCCGGCTCGACCTGGCCTTCCTCGTGCTCTTCTTCGCCACGTCGATCCTGTTCAACGTCACGAGCCGTCTGGCGGGCTGACCCGGGGCTTGTGCGACACGCGGGACCAACTCCCGTCCGACCTGTGAAGAGACCGTGAGTGCGCGGTCCCCGGAGGGCCCCCGCTGCGGGTGTCCGCTACCGTGGTCATCCACGGACGCTCCGGGTCCGTGCACTGGACCGCGCTACGGCAACGAGGTGACACGATGGCACTGCTGACGGCAGAGGACATCCTCAACAAGAAGTTCTCGGCGACGAAGTTCCGCGAGGGCTACGACGTCGAAGAGGTCGACGACTTCCTCGACGAGGTCGTCCGCACGCTCACGTCCGTGCAGGAGGAGAACGATGACCTGCGCTCCAAGCTGGCTGCGGCCGAGCGTCGCGTGGGTGAGCTGAGCCGCAGCGATGCCGCGCAGCAGTCCGCCGAGCAGCCCGACGTCGCGGCGCAGGTCCAGGCCGCGGCGGCCGCCGCCGCTGCCGCGCCGCCGGCCGGGGACAAGCCGCACGCCGAGCCGGAGTCCGCCACGGGGATGCTCCAGCTCGCCCAGAAGCTGCACGACGACTACGTGCGCTCCGGCCAGGAGGAGGGCGACCGCCTGATCTCCGAGGCCAAGTCCGAGGGCAGCCGGATCGTGCGCGAGGCGGAGGAGACCAGCCACCGCACGCTCTCCCAGCTCGAGCAGGAGCGCTCGCTGCTGGAGCGCAAGATCGACGAGCTGCGCCTGTTCGAGCGGGACTACCGCACGCGCCTCAAGAGCTTCCTGCAGAACCTCCTCGGCGACCTCGACGCGCGGGGCTCGGCCCTGCCGCCGCAGCGGCAGAACGCGAACGCCGGGCGGCAGCAGGACCTCTGAGCACCACCCGGAGCGGTCCACGCGCGGACCGGCCCCACCGCAGACACGCCACGTCGGCGCGTGCTGTTGTGCGGGCCGGTCCGCGCACTTACGCTGCGGTGACCTCACGAACGGAAGGGCCGCGAATGACCAAGCTCTCCACCTCCCAGCGGACAACGGTCCGCGAGGAGTTCCCGCACCTCGCGAAGGACGTCAAGACGTTCCCCGTCCGCGACGGTGAGGACCCCTGGACGCTCCAGGAGGTCTCCGAGCTCGCGCTGCTCCTCCTCGAGGACCGTGAGCGGTTCACGCGCGAGCTGGCGGCCGCCGACGCCGAGCTGAGCGACCTGCTGCGCAACTCCGGCGACGGGGCGGGCGACGACCAGGCCGACTACGGCTCCAGCGCCCTCGAGCGCGAGCAGGAGCTGACGCTGGTGAACAACCTGCGCGACCTCCTGGCGCAGACCACCCATGCGATCGGCCGGATCCGCAACGGGACGTACGCCACGTGCGAGATCACCGGGCACCCGATCGGCAAGGCCCGGCTGCAGGCGTTCCCGCGGGCCACGCTGTCCGTGGAGGCGAAGGCGCGCGAGGAACGTCGCTGACCGTAGAATCGGGCGCGATGTCCTCCACGCCTGCCGGCTCCCGCCGGCCTCTGCGGTCCCTGACGACGCCCCGCCCGCGCCTGCCGGCACCGCCCGGTTGCGCCGCCGTCTCGGCGCGTGGGCCCTAGCCCTCGCCGCCCTCGTGCTCGCGGTCGACCAGCTCGCCAAGTGGTGGGCGTTGTCGGCGTTGACCGAGGGCGAGCGCGTGCCGCTGGTCGGTGACCTGCTGGGCCTGACCCTCGTGTTCAACGACGGCGCGGCCCTGTCGATCGGTTCCGGGTACACGGGGATCCTGACGATCGTCGTGGTGGCCGTCGTGGTGGTGATCCTGCGCGCGGTGCGCCGCATCGGGTCCGTCGCGTGGGCGGTCGCGCTCGGGCTGCTGCTGGGTGGCGCGGTCGGCAACCTCCTCGACCGGTTGTTCCGTGACCCGGCGTTCGCCCGGGGCCACGTGGTGGACATGATCGCCTACGCTGACTTCTTCGTCGGCAACGTGGCCGACATCGCGATCGTCGTGGCCGCCGGTCTGATCGTCGTGCTCTCGTTCCGCGGCATCGCCCTGGACGGCACGCGCCACGAGGACGCCGCCGCGGAGAAGGACACGGCCGAGCAGGACGCAGCCGTTCAGGACACTGCCGAGCCGGACGCCGCCGGGAAGGACGGTTCCTGATGACGCTGCGGACCCTGCCCGTGCCGGACGGTCTCGCCGGCGAGCGGGTCGACGTCGCCCTGGGGCGCATGCTGGGCTTCTCGCGCACCCAGGCCGCGGAGCTCGCCGCGGTGGGGGCCGTCCGACTCGACGGGCGCGACGTCGGCAAGTCGGACCGGGTCGCCCCGGGCAGCTGGCTCGAGGTCGACGTCCCGGAGGCGCCCACCGCGCCGGCGGTGGTGGCGGAACCGGTCGAGGGCATGGCGATCGCGTACGAGGACGACGACGTCGTGGTCGTCGACAAGCCGGTCGGCGTCGCAGCCCACCCGTCGCCCGGCTGGACGGGGCCGACGGTCGTCGGCGCCCTGGCCGCGGCGGGCTTCCGGATCTCCACGTCGGGGTCCGCCGAGCGGCAGGGGATCGTGCACCGTCTGGACGTCGGGACGTCCGGGCTGATGGCGGTCGCGAAGAGCGAGGCGGCCTACACGGGGCTGAAGCGGGCGTTCAAGGAACGCACCGTGGACAAGGTCTACCACGCCTTGGCGCAGGGCCACCCCGAGCCGACCACGGGGACGATCGACGCGCCGATCGGCCGTCACCCCCACCACGACTACCGGTTCGCCGTCGTGGCCGAGGGCAAGCCGTCCGTGACGCACTACGAGGTGCTCGAGATGCTGCCGGCGGCGTCGCTGGTGGAGGTGCACCTCGAGACCGGGCGCACCCACCAGATCCGGGTGCACTTCTCCGCGTTGCGGCACCCGCTGGTCGGGGACCTCACCTACGGCGCGGACCCGGTGCTCGCCTCAACGGTGGGGCTGGAGCGCCAGTGGCTGCACGCCATGCGCCTGGCGTTCGACCACCCGCTGACGGGCGGCCGGGTGGAGGTCACCAGCGAGTACCCGGACGACCTGCAGGCGGCGCTCGAGGTCGTGCGCGGCGCCTACGCCTGAGGATCCTCCCGGCCCGACGTCACGTCGAGGCGCGGACGACGACGCGCGCCGGGTCGTCCGGCCAGTGTGGCGGTGCCTGCCCGTCCAGGGCCGCGAGCACGCTCGCCGCCAGGTGCTCCGACTGCGGGGTGACGGGCTGCGCCACCGTGGTCAGCGGCGGAGCCGTGACCCGGGCGGCGGGAGCGTCGTCGACGCCGATCACCGCGAGGTCGTCGGGGACCGTCAGACCGGCGTCCCGCGCCCCGGCGAGCACGGCCTGCGCGACCTCGTCGTTGTACGCGGCGACGGCGGTGACGCCTTCGGCACACCAGGCGCGGACCGTACCGGTGGCCGGTTCGTCGGCCGGCACGGCAGCCTGCCGCGGTGCGGGGAGCCGACGAGCCGCGCAGGCGTCCCGGACCCCCGCGAACCGGGCGTCACCGAACCGGCGCAGCCGGTCGTCGGTCGTCGTGGCGAACGCGACGGACCGGTGCCCGCGGGACACCAGGTGGTCGACCTGGAGCACGGCCAGGTCGTGCTGCGAGCGGTCGAACGCGCCGCCGTCGGCCGGTTCCACCGATCCCACGACGGCGATCCCGGCCTGCTCCATCGCCCGGACGTCCTCGGCGGGGAACGGCGCCAGCCCGACGACGGCGCGCGGCGTCACGGCCCGCCACAGCTCCGCCAGCGCGCGGGAGTCGCGGTGGTGGTGGACGAGCACGAACAGCCCGCGCTCGGCGAGCACGTCCGTGAGGTGGTCCAGCAGGGAGTCCACGACGGGCCCCGTCGGCCAGTCGGGCAGCACGCAGACCACCAGGTCGCTGCGTCCGCGCCGCAGCGTCCGCGCGGCCGCCGACGGCGCGTAGCCGAGCCGCGCGGCCGTCGCCCGCACGTGCTCGCGGGTCGCCTCGGAGACCGACGCCCCCGGGGTGTCGTTGAGCACGTAGCTGACGGTCGTGCGGGAGACCCCCGCGGCGCGGGCGACGTCGGCGCTCGTCACTGAGGCCACCGTTCCTCCTTCTCGGGCCGGGCAGGTCGGTCGAGGCAGCACTGTACGCGGCGGCGCGGCCCCGTGTCGGCGGGCGGCTGCCGGGACCGCGCGGCTCGTCGGAGATGTCACCGTCGGGACCTAGACTCGTGGCCATGTCGGACGCCGCTGCACCTGCCCACACCGGAGACAAGGCGGACGACTTCGTCCACCTCCACGTCCACACCGAGTACTCGATGCTGGACGGCGCGGCGCGGATGAACGACCTGTTCACCGAGGTGGCGCGGCTGGGCCAGAAGGCGATCGCGATCACCGACCACGGGTACCTCTTCGGGGCGTTCGACTTCTGGAGCACGGCGCAGAAGTTCGGGGTCAAGCCGATCATCGGCGTCGAGGCGTACGTCACGCCGGGCACGAGCCGGCACGACCGCACGAAGGTCCTGTGGGGCGAGCAGGGCCAGCGGCGCGACGACGTCTCCGCGGGCGGCGCGTACACCCACATGACGCTGTGGTCGCGGGACAACACGGGCATGCACAACCTGTTCCGGGCGTCGTCGCTGGCGTCCCTGGACGGTCAGATGGGCAAGTGGCCGCGCATGGACCGCGAGCTGCTCGAGACCTACTCCGAGGGGCTGATGGCCACGTCGGGCTGCCCGTCGGGCGAGATCCAGACGCGCCTGCGCCTCGGCCAGTGGGACGAGGCCGTGCGGGCCGCCGGGGAGTACCAGGACATCTTCGGCAAGGAGAACTACTTCGTCGAGCTCATGGACCACGGGATCGAGATCGAGTCCCGCACGTCCAAGGACCTCCTGCGCCTCGCCGAGCACATCGGCGCGCCGCTGGTCGCGACGAACGACCTGCACTACACCAAGCAGGAGGACTCCCACGCGCACGAGGTGCTGCTGGCGGTCAACTCCGGCTCGACCCTCGACGAGCCGACCTACGACCAGGGCGGCAGCCGGTTCGCGTTCAGCGGCGACAACTTCTACGTCAAGTCCGGTGCCGAGATGCGGCGGCTCTTCGCGGAGATGCCGGAGGCGGTCGACAACACGCTGCTCATCGCCGAGCGGTGCGAGGTCTCCTTCGACACCGGCGCCAACTACATGCCGAACTTCCCCGTGCCGGAAGGCGAGGACGAGATCTCCTGGTTCGTCAAGGAGGTCGAGCACGGCCTGCACCGCCGCTACCCGGCGGGGGTCCCGGACGAGGTCCGCGCGCAGGCGAAGTACGAGACCGAGGTCATCATCCAGATGGGCTTCCCGGGGTACTTCCTCGTGGTCGCGGACTTCATCAACTGGGCCAAGGAGCAGGGGATCCGCGTCGGCCCGGGCCGTGGCTCGGCGGCCGGCTCGATGGTCTCCTACGTCATGGGCATCACCGAGCTGGACCCGCTGGAGCACGGGCTGATCTTCGAGCGGTTCCTCAACCCGGAGCGGGTCTCGATGCCCGACGTCGACGTCGACTTCGACGAGCGCCGGCGCTCCGAGGTGATCCGGTACGTCAGCGACAAGTACGGCGACGACCGGGTGGCGATGATCGTCACCTACGGCTCGATCAAGGCCAAGCAGGCCCTCAAGGACGCCTCGCGGGTCCTCGGCTTCCCGTTCGCGATGGGGGAGAAGCTCACCAAGGCGATGCCGCCGCCCGTCATGGGCAAGGACATCCCGCTGTCGGGGATCTTCGACCCCCAGCACGAGCGCTACTCCGAGGCCGCCGAGTTCCGCCAGGTGCACGACACCGATCCGGAGGCGCAGCGTGTCGTGGAGACGGCCCGGGGCATCGAGGGCCTCAAGCGGCAGTGGGGCGTGCACGCCGCGGGCGTGATCATGTCCAGCGAGCCGCTCATCGACGTCATCCCGATCATGCGCCGGCCGCAGGACGGCGCGGTCATCACGCAGTTCGACTACCCGACGTCCGAGGGTCTCGGCCTGATCAAGATGGACTTCCTCGGGCTGCGCAACCTGACGATCCTCGACGACGCGCTCGAGAACATCACGATGAACGGCAAGTACGCGGTCGAGATCGAGCACGTCGAGCTCGACGACGTCGCCACCTATGAGCTGCTGGCCCGGGGCGAGACGCTGGGGGTGTTCCAGCTCGACGGCGGCCCGATGCGCTCGCTGCTGCGGCAGATGCGTCCCGACAAGTTCGACGACCTCTCCGCCGTCATCGCGCTGTACCGCCCGGGCCCGATGGGCATGAACTCGCACGTCAACTACGCGCTGCGCAAGAACGGTCTGCAGAAGATCGAGCCGATCCACCCGGAGACGGCCGAGCCGCTGTCGGAGGTCCTCGACGAGACGTACGGCCTGATCGTCTACCAGGAGCAGGTGCAGCGGGCCGCGCAGATCCTCGCGGGCTACTCGCTGGGTCAGGCCGACCTGCTGCGCCGGGCCATGGGCAAGAAGAAGCCCGAGGTGCTCGCCAAGGAGTTCGTGAACTTCGAGGCGGGCTGCAAGGAGCGCGGCTACTCCGACGCCGCGATCAAGGCCGTGTGGGACGTCCTGGTCCCGTTCGCCGGCTACGCGTTCAACAAGGCGCACTCCGCCGGCTACGGCCTGGTCGCCTACTGGACGGCGTACCTCAAGGCGAAGTACCCCACGGAGTACATGGCGGGCCTGCTGCAGTCCGTGCGGGACGACAAGGACAAGATGGCGCTGTACCTCGGCGAGTGCCGTCGGATGCGCATCACCGTCCTGCCGCCCGACGTCAACGAGTCCGCGGCGAAGTTCACCGCCGTGGGCGACGACATCCGCTTCGGGCTCACGGCGGTGCGCAACGTCGGGGCGAACGTGGTCTCGGCGATCATCGCCGCGCGCGAGGAGCACGGGGACTTCACCTCGTTCACCGACTTCCTGGACAAGGTGCCGGCCGTCGTGTGCAACAAGCGCACCATCGAGTCGCTGATCAAGGCAGGCGCCTTCGACTCCCTCGGGCACCCGCGACGTGCGCTGCTCGTGGTCCACGAGCAGGCCGTGGACTCGGTGATCTCGGTCAAGCGCAAGGAGGCCGAGGGACAGTTCGACCTGTTCGCCGACTTCGGCGGCAGCGGCGGCGCGGCCGACGACGCGGTGACGTTCGCCGTCGAGGTCCCGGACCTGCCCGACTGGGACAAGAAGCAGCGGCTCGCCTTCGAGCGCGAGATGCTGGGACTGTACGTGTCGGACCACCCGCTGTCGGGGATGGAGCACGTGCTGGCCCGCGCGGCGGACACCTCGATCGCGTCGCTCGTGGCGGACGAGGGCCGGCCGGACGGTTCGTCGGTGACGGTCGCCGGGCTGCTGACCTCGGTGCAGCGCAAGATGAGCAAGAACGGCAACCCGTGGGCCGCGGTGACGATCGAGGACCTGGAGGGCTCGGTCGAGGTGATGTTCTTCGGGGAGACCTACCTGGCGTACTCCACGGTGCTCGCCGAGGACCAGGTCGTCACGCTCAAGGGTCGCGTGCGACGCCGCGACGAGCAGATGCAGCTGCAGGCCCAGGAGGTGACGCTGCCGGACACCTCGGCCGTGGCCGACTCGCCGGTCCAGGTGACCGTGCCGCACACCCGCTGCGTCGAACCGGTGATGGTGAGGTTCCGGGAGGTGCTGGCCTCGCACCCGGGGCCTGCCGAGGTGCACGTGCACGTCGCCGAGCCCGGCAAGACGACGGTGGTCCGGGCTGCGGACCGCCTGCGCGTGGAGAAGTCGCCGGCCCTGTTCGGGGACCTCAAGGCGCTGCTCGGCCCGAGCTGTCTGTCATGAGCGAGCACGTCCGCCACAACGACGGCAGCGCGGACCACCGCTTCCGGGTGGTGCCCGCCGCCTACGTGCTCCTGCGCCGCGAGGGCCAGGTGCTGCTGCAGCTGCGGTCCGGCACCGGGTTCATGGACGGGTACTGGGCGGCCGGTGCGGCCGGCCACGTCGAGGAGGGGGAGTCCGCACGGGACGCGGCCGTGCGGGAGGCGCGCGAGGAGCTCGGCGTCACGGTGGCGCCGTCGGACCTCGAGGCGCTCACCGTGCAGCACCGGGGGCTGCCGGGCGGTCCCGCCCTCGAGCAGCGCGTGGACTTCTTCTTCGCCGCCACGCGCTGGGACGGGGACCCGGCGCTGCAGGAGGCAGACAAGGCCGCCGACCTGCGCTGGTTCCCGCTGGTCCGGCTGCCGGAGCCGGTCGTCCCGCACGAGGCCGTCGTCCTGCGCGCTCTGCACGACGGCGCCGTCCCGCGCTACCTCGAGCGCGGGTTCTCGGCTCCGGACGGGACCGCGGGCCCGACCGCGTAGGCTCGCACCTGTGATCCGCCTGAACCCCGAACAGCTCGTCTTCGTCACGGAACGTCACCTGGCCACGCTGACCACGCTGCGTGCCGACGGCACGCCGCACGTTGTCCCCGTGGCGTACACCTGGGACGCGGAGGACGGCGTCGTGCGGATCACCGCGCGGCGCACCTCGGTCAAGGCGCGCAACGCCCGCCGGCGCGGGCCGGACGGAGAACCCCCGCGGGCCGCGGTGTGTCAGGTCGACGGTGGCCGCTGGATGACCCTCGAGGGCACGATCACCGTCGTCGAGGACGCCGACGAGGTGGCCGAGGCCGTGCGGCGGTACGCGAAGCGCTTCCGCCAGCTGCAGCACGACCCGGACCGGATCGTGCTGCGGCTGACCCCCGACCGGGTGATGGCGTCGGCCTACATGTCGTCCTGAACGACGACCGCGGTCTCCTCGCCCTCGGGGCCGGCGACGGTGACGCGTGCTCCCGCGCGCAGCTGGCGGCCGCGGCGGGTCTCCGTCTCGCCGTCGACGCGGACGTCGCCGTCGGCCACGAGGTCGCGGGCGTGGTTCCCGGACTCGGCCAGGCCGGCGAGCTTGAGGAACTGGCCGAGCCGGATGACGTCGTCGCGGATGGGGACCTCGATCGGGGTGTCCATCCATCCATTCTCCCAGCCCTGGGCGGCCGGACGTCCAGGGTCGGCACGGTGGGCGACCGGGGGACGGACCGCACCGGGCCGTCCGGCGCCGACGACCTAGACTGGTGCCGTGATCCAACGCATCGACCTTCGCGGGCAGGTCTTGTCCCGCACCGAGCTCCTGCGGGTGCTGCCGCGCCCGGAGGTCGGGGTGGAGCAGGCCGTCGACGCCGTCGCTCCGATCCTGTCCGACGTCCGGACCCGCGGCGCCGCCGCGCTGCGTGACCTGGGCGAACGCTTCGACGGGGTGCGCCCCGACCATCTGCGGGTGCCCGCTCACGCGCTCGACGAGGCGCTGGCCGGCCTCGATCCCGTCGTCCGTGACGGGCTGGAGGAGGCGATCGCCCGGGTGCGGGCCGTGCACGCGGACCAGGTGCCGACCGGGCACACCACCGTCCTCGCGGACGGCGCGGAGGTGCGTCAGCGCTGGATCCCCGTCCACCGTGTGGGCCTCTACGCGCCCGGAGGGCTCGCGGTCTACCCGTCGTCGGTGATCATGAACGTCGTCGCCGCCCAGGAGGCGGGCGTGCCCACCCTCGCGGTGGCCTCGCCCCCGCAGCAGGACTCCGGCGGCCTCCCGCACCCGACGATCCTGGCGGCGTGCGCGCTGCTCGGCGTGGACGAGGTCTACGCCGTCGGGGGAGCGCAGGCGGTGGCGATGTTCGCCTACGGCGCGGCCGGGAGCGAGCCGGTGGACGGCGACGTGCTCTGCGAGCCGGTCGACGTCGTCACCGGACCGGGCAACGTGTACGTCGCGGCCGCCAAGCGGCTGGTACGAGGCGTCGTCGGGATCGACGCCGAGGCGGGGCCGACCGAGATCGCGGTGCTGGCCGACGACTCGGCGGACGCCGGACACGTGGCGCTCGACCTCATCAGCCAGGCGGAGCACGACCCGATGGCGGCCTCGGTGCTGGTCACCCCGTCCGTGGAGCTCGCCGGTGCCGTGGAGTCCAAGCTCGTGGACCTGGCGGACGCGACGAAGCACACCGCCCGGGTCACGACGGCGCTCGCCGGCCCGCAGTCGGCGGTGGTCCTGGTCGACGACCTCGAGCAGGGCCTGGCGGTCGTGGACGCCTACGGCGCCGAGCACCTGGAGATCCAGACGGTGGACGCCGCGGCCCGGGCCGAGCGGGTCCGTTCGGCCGGAGCGATCTTCGTCGGTCCGTACGCGCCGGTCTCGCTGGGCGACTACATGGCCGGCTCCAACCACGTGCTGCCCACCGGTGGCACGGCCCACTTCGCCAGCGGGCTGGGCGTGCACGCGTTCCTGAAGTCGGTGCAGGTGGTCGACTACTCGCGTGAGGCGCTCGCCGAGCTGGCCGACCGCATCGTCGCCGTCGCGAACGACGAGGACCTGCCCGCCCACGGCGAGGCGGTGCGCGGCCGGTTCTGAGCCGCGACGGCTCCCCGTCCTGGTGCCCGGTGGCCCTGCCGGCCTGGCTCGCCGTCACAGCCCGGCCCGGTCGGCGAGGCGGACGACGGCGTCCGCGATCTCGGGACCGAACATCACGGGGTCGTTGTGCCCGGCACCGGGCAGGACGAGGTGCTCCACCAGGTGGGGGGCGGCGCGTGCGACCGTGGTGGACTGCTCCGGGGGCACGATCGTGTCGGCGGTGCCGTGCACCACGGTGACCGGGACGGGGACGTCGGCGAGCGGCGTGACGACGTCGTACCGATCGCGCAGCAGCGCGTCGACCGGGAGCAGCGGGTAGTGATGGGCGGCGGTGTCGGCGAGCGAGGTGAAGGGGGAGCGCAGCAGCAGGGCCGCGGGTCGCAGCTCGGCGGCGAGTGCCGTCGCGACGGCGGCGCCGAGCGACTCCCCGAGGTGGACCGTCCGACGGGCCGGGAAGCCCTGCGCCTCGAGCGCACGCTGGGCGGCCCGGGCGTCGAGCAGCAGCCCCGCCTCGTCCGGCCGGCCGGGGTTGCCCCCGTAGCCGCGGTAGTCGAGCAGGAGCACCGCGAAGCCGCGGTTCGCGAGGTGCTCGGCGAGCCCGGCACGGTCGATCCGGTTCCCGCCGTTGCCGGGGGCCACGAGCACGGCGGCGTCGCGGCCCGTGGCGGCGGCCGGGACGAACCAGGCGGTGAGCTCCAGGCCGTCGGCGGTGCGCAGCGTGAGGTCCGTGGCGCCGTCGACGGCCACGGCCGCCGGGCCGGGGTCGTCGCGGTCGGGGTGGTAGACGAGGTGGCGCTGCCCGGCCCAGGTGGCGGCGAGGAGCGCCGCAGCACCCAGCACGACCACGGCGAGACCGCCGAGCAGCCGCCGTCGCCACCGGGACGGTTCGTCGTCCATCCCCTCATCCTCCCTCCCGGACGTCTCCCGTCGCGAAAGAGTGTGCCAAGCGACACCCGTCTCGGCGCACGGTGTCGGATCCGGGTGCGAGCATGGACCCATGCCGTCGGCCCCGCCCCGCCTCGACCCGCTCGTCGTGGGCGGGATCGTCGGCACGGTGACGTTCCGGCGGGCGCAGGGCTACCAACGTGCCGGGATGGTCGCCTCGTGGCGCTGGGACGGCGAGGCCATGCTGCTGACCGCACAGGTGGCGGGCAGCGGTCCCCGTCCCTACTCATGCCGCATGTGGTTCGCTGTCGACGACGCCGACCGGTACGTCCTCGAGGAGTCCTCGTGCTCGTGCCCCGTCGGTGTGGACTGCAAGCATGTCGCGGCCACGCTGCTCCACGTGCGCCCGCACGGCGAGGAGGGCCCCGGTGGCGTGCGGGGCTCCGACTGGCGAGGCCGCCTCGCCACCGTCACGGGGGTCACCGGGCCGACGGCGGCACCGGCGTCGGGCGGTGTGCTGCCGGTCGCGCTGCGCTTCCGCCTCGACGGTGCGCTGGGCGAAGCGGCCCCCGGGCTGTCGGTCCGACCGGTCGTCCCGTCGCGGAACGGGGGCTGGAAGACCGCTCCCGAGGCGAGCTGGGACGCTCTGGCGCGTGGTCTCTACGCGTTCGCCGGCGTCCGTGCCACGCCCGCTCCCGAGGTGCGTCGCTGGTTCGCCGACCTGGGGGCCGGCCTCGGGGACGGCTCCGGACGGTCCCGCGACGGGTGGCGCCCGCTCGGCGCCGGTGGGCGGGGACTCTGGGCGCTCCTCGCGGAGGCCGTCGACCTGAGCATCCCGTTCGTCGGGCACGGGGTCCGCGACGAGGTCCACCTGGCGAGGACGGCGACGGTCCGTCTGCAGGTCGCGGCGACCACCGACGGCGTGCGGCTGTCCCCGGTCGTCGCGCACGACGGCTCCGACGCGACGACCGAGGCCCGGCTCGGCGCCGTGGGGGACACCGGTCTGTACGCCGCCGAGGCCGAGGACGGCCGGACGGTGCTCCGGATCGGCCCCACCCCGCGGCGGCTGGGGGAGGGGGCGCGTGAGCTGGTGGCGCTCGGCCCCACGGACGTGCCGGCAGCCGACGTCGACGAGTTCTTCACCGAGCACCTGCCCGCCCTGCGCCGCGCGGCCCGCGTCGTCTCGGATGGGAGCGTCGACCTGCCCGAGAACCCTCGGCCGCAGCTCGTCGCCACCCTCCGGTTCGACTCGCCCGAGCATGCCGAGGTCACTTGGACGTGGCGCTACCCGCGTGGCGAGCGGGAGACGTCCACCGTCCCGCTGACGGGCGGGGTGCTGGACCCGGCCCGCGACCCGGAGGCCGAGCTGGAGATCGGCGAGAAGGCCACGTCCGTGGTGCGCGGGATCGCAGGGTTCGAGAGGTTCGAGCTCGACGACCAGCACCGCTTCACCGGGCTGGACGCCCTCGACCTGGCGCACGACGTGCTACCCGCGCTCACGACAGCCGGAGTCGTCGTCGACGGTGACCCCGCACCCGACTACCACCATCTCGACGGCCCGGCGCGCGTGGTTGTCGACGGGGCACCGTCGGGGGACGCCGACTGGCTCGACCTCGGCCTCTCCGTGACGGTGGCCGGCCGGGAGGTCCCCTTCACGCGGCTCTTCACGGCGCTCGCCCAGGGGCGCAAGCGGCTGCTCCTCGTCGACGGTTCGTGGTTGCTGCTGAACCAGCCCTCGCTCGTGCGACTGCGCTCGCTCATCGAGGAGGCCACGACCCTCGGCGACCGGACGGGCCGGGTCCGGCTCAGCCGTTACGACGCCCAGCTCCTCGGTGAGCTCGAGGACGCGGCCGACGACGTGCACGTCCCGGACCGGTGGCGCCGCGCGGCCGCCGGGCTGCGCACGCTCGCCGAGGACGGCCGGACGCCGCGGCCGCTGGAGGCACCTGCCGGCCTGCACGCCGAGCTGCGGCCCTACCAGCACCAGGCGTACGAGTGGCTGACCTACCTGTGGGAGCACGACCTCGGCGGGATCCTCGCCGACGACATGGGGCTCGGCAAGACGGTCGAGGCGCTCGCCTTCCTCGCCCGGGCGCGCGCCGAGGCCGCGGGCGCGCCCCCGTTCGTCGTGGTGGCGCCCGCCTCCGTGGTGGGGAACTGGACCGACGAGGCGGCGCGGTTCACGCCCGCGCTCGACGTCGTGGCCATGCCCGCCACGACGAAGAAGCTCGGGCGCAGCCTTGCCGAGGTCGCCCGTGGAGCCGATGTCCTCGTCACCTCGTACGCCGTCTACCGCCTGGAGTTCGAGGCCTTCGCGGAGCTCGAGTGGTCCGGGCTGATCCTCGACGAGGCACAGTTCGCGAAGAACCCCCGCACCCGGGCGAACCAGACGGCACGTCGGCTCGACGTGCCGTTCAAGCTGGCGATCACGGGCACGCCGCTGGAGAACAACCTCACCGAGCTCTGGGCGATGCTCGCGATCGTGGCACCCGGCCTCTATCCGTCCCTGCATCGCTTCCGCGCCGAAACGGTCCGACCCGTGGACGCCGCGGCCCAGGACGGCGACCCGAAGGTGGTCGCGGCGGGCAACCGGGCGCTGGCCCGGCTCCGCCGCCGCATCCGACCGCTGATGCTGCGCCGGACCAAGGACCAGGTGGCGCCGGAGCTGCCCGAGCGTCAGGATCAGGTGCTGCGCGTCCCGCTGACTCCGGACCACCGCCGCGTCTACGACACCCACCTGCAGCGCGAACGCCAGCGGCTGCTCGGGCTGCTGACGGACTTCGAGGCCAACCGGGCGGCGATCTTCCGGTCGCTGACGACGCTGCGGCGCCTGGCGCTCGACGCCTCGCTCGTGGACGACGCGTACGCCGGGGTGTCGTCGGCCAAGCTCGACCTGGTGCTCGACCAGCTCGTCGAGATCGCGGCGGAGGGGCACCGGGCGCTGGTCTTCTCCCAGTTCACGTCGTTCCTGCGGCGGGTGCAGCAGCGGTGCGACGAGGCCGACCTGCCCGCGGCCTACCTGGACGGGAGCACCCGCGACCGGGCCGCGGTGATCCGTGGGTTCAAGCAGGGCGACGCCCCCGTGTTCCTCATCAGCCTCAAGGCCGGCGGCTTCGGGCTCAACCTCACCGAGGCCGACTACGTCTACCTGCTCGACCCGTGGTGGAACCCGGCGGCGGAGGCGCAGGCCGTCGACCGCACGCACCGGATCGGTCAGACCCGCCGGGTGTCGGTCACGCGGATGGTCGCGGCGGACACGATCGAGGAGAAGGTGCTGGCTCTGGCACGGCGCAAGGCCGCCCTGTTCGACGCCGTGGTCGACGACGACGCCGGCGCGTTCGCCGGGTCACTCGCGGCCGACGACGTGCGCGGACTGCTGGACGGTTAGCGGACCCCGAGCACGAACGGGTGGACGGCGGCGGCCCCCGCCTGGCGCAGCAACCGGGCCGCGACCGTGAGGGTCCACCCCGACTCCGTCCAGTCGTCCACCAGCAGGACCGTGCGTCCCGGGAGCCCCGCCAGCGCCGTCTCCCCGAGCTCGAGCCGCAGGCGTCGGGCGACGCCGGCCAGCCGCATCGCGGAGTTGACGTCGTGACGACCAGGTTCCTCCTGCCCGGGCACCGGACCGACCGCCCCGATGAGCGGGACGCCCAGGTACGAGGCCAGGCCGTTGGCCAGGTGGTAGGTGAGCTGCGGCCGGGTGACCGACCGCACCGCCACGACACCCTCGACGACCAACGGACGCTCGGGTCCCTCGTCCGGCACCGCGCTCTCGGCGCCGTCCGCCGCTGCCCGGAGGGCGTCCCAGTCGCCGAGCACCCGTGCCGCGGCGGTGCGGAGCGCGACGGGGGTCTCGCCGTCGGGCGTGGTCGGCGCGAACAGCTCCCGCACCGGCCCTGACCACCCGAGACCGTCGAACCGGGCCACGGCGCGGCCGGGCTCGGCGCGCTCCGCCGCGGGGATCTTGCCCTTGACCTCCAGCCCGAGCGCCGCGAGACCGGACGGCCACATCTTGCGGGGCTCGACCTCGACGCCGGGGCGGTCCATCTCGGTGCGGGCCTCGGCGACCGACTCCGACGACGGGGGCGGGGGCAGCGCGACACCGCCGCAGCGGTCGCAGCGTCCACACGTCCAGCCCTCCGGGAGCGCCGGGTCGTCCAGCTGAGCGCGCAGGTACCGCATCCGGCAGCCGTCGGTGGCGACGTAGTCGAGCATGGCCTGCGCCTCCACCCGGCGCGTCTCGGCGACCCGCTCGTAGCGGGCGGCGTCGTAGACCCACTCCGCGCCCGTGGCGACCCACCCGCCCTTGACGCGGCGGACGGCGCCGTCGACGTCGAGGACCTTGAGCATCGACTCCAGCCGGGAGCGCTTGAGGTCGACGAAGGTCTCCAGCGCCGCCGTCGAGAGGGTCTCGCCCGAATCGCCAAGTGCCGCGAGCGTCGCGCGCACCTGCGGCTCGGCGGGGAACGCCTGGGACCCGAACCAGTCCCAGATGGCCTTGTCCTCGTGGCCGGGCAGGAGCACCACCACCGCGGAGTCGACGCCACGGCCCGCGCGACCGACCTGCTGGTAGTAGGCGATCGGGGACGACGGTGCCCCCAGGTGGACGACGAACGCGAGATCGGGCTTGTCGAAGCCCATGCCGAGCGCCGACGTCGCGACCAACGCCTTGACCCGGTTCTCCTTGAGGTCCTCCTCGAGCTGGGCGCGCTGCGTCGGATCCGTGCGACCGGTGTAGGCGGCCACCGCGAGACCCGCGGACCGCAGCTGGGAGGCGACCTCCTCCGCGGCGGAGACCGTGAGGCAGTACACGATCCCCGAGCCGTCGATCTCCTGCAGCGCCTCGACGAGCCACGCCACGCGAGTGGGCTGGTCGCCGAGCTCGAGCACCGCCAGGTGCAAGGACTCCCGGTCCAGCCCGCCACGCAGCACCAGCACCTCGTCCGAGGAAGCCATGGCACCGTCGACCGCGGCGACACCACCGCCGTGCGCGCCGGCCCGGACCGCCATCTGCTCGGCGACGTCCCGGGTCACGCGTTCGTTCGCCGTCGCCGTGGTGGCGAGCACGGGGATCCCGGGCGGCAGGTCGGCGAGCAGGGTGCGGATGCGCCGGTAGTCGGGGCGGAAGTCGTGCCCCCAGTCGGAGATGCAGTGGGCCTCGTCCACGACGACCAGGCCCGCGTCGGCCGCCAGGCGCGGAAGCACCTCGTCGCGGAACGACGGGTTGTTCAGACGCTCCGGCGAGCACAGCAGCACGTCCACCTCGCCCGCGGCGATCTGGGCGTGGACCTGCTCCCACTCGGTGACGTTGGCCGAGTTGATCGTGACGGCATGGATCCCGGCCCGCGCCGCGGCCGCGACCTGGTCGCGCATGAGGGCCAGCAGCGGCGAGACGATCACCGTCGGGCCGGCGCCGCGCGAGCGCAGCAGGCTGGTCGCCACGAAGTACACGGCGGACTTGCCCCAGCCCGTGCGCTGGACGACCAGGGCGCGGCGGTGGAACGCCACGAGCGCCTCGATGGCGCTCCACTGGTCCTCGCGCAGCTCGGCGTCGTCGCGACCGACGAGCGCCCGCAGGGCTTCCGTGGCCTGCTCACGCAGGGTCCCACCCTCACCGCCCGCGGTGTCCATCAGCCCGCGGAGCATGGCGAGCTTGGCGCGTCGGGTGGCGTCGGCCCGGTCGACCGGCGCGGCCGAGTCCGCCGGTTCCGCCGGTTCCCGCGGGTCCACCGGGCGGGGCGGTGCGGCCTCGTCGGGCGGCGGGGGTGCGTCGTCGGCCGGCGGCTCGTCGGCGTCGGTCCAGGCGGGCACGAGGTCGGCGTACGGGTCGTCCGAGGAGGTCACCCTGCGATCGTAGGGGGAACCGACGACATCGCACGGCGCCGGTCCACAGGGTCAGCGAGCCTGCTCTCGCACGAGCGCCATGGTGGCGGCGACGACCGCGACGAGCTCCGCGGCCGCGGCGATCAGCTCGTCGCGCCCGACGATCTCGGGCGAGATGCCCAGCAGGTTCGACGTGGTGGAGGTGATGAACGCCAGCAGCGTCGCCGCGCCGAAGACGATGCCGCCCACCAGCGGCAGCCAGTGTCGCCAGGTCAGCAGCAGGACCGCGATGACGACACCGCTGATCGCGTTGACCAGGAACAGCGGGCCGACCAGGGGGATGTCGTCGTAGCCGCGCGTCCACAGCACCAGGTGCACCACCGCCGAGACGAGCACTCCGGCCGCGGCCAGGGAACGCCACACCCAGGAAGGGTCGACGGCGGGGCGGCCGCGTGGCGCTGGCACCCGACCGGTGGGGGCGTCCATGATGGACATGCTGCCACCCCGGTGTGCTCCGCGACACTCACGACCCGACCAGAACTCCGAGGGGAACCGCCATGACCGAGCTCGACCTACCGCCGAGCCGTCCCCCCGGCCGGCACCCGGCCCCGCCCCTCACCGCGTGCTGCTCGCGACGCCAGGTGCTGCGCGGCGCCGGCGTCGTGGCGGGCGCCGTCGCCGGCGGGGGCGTGCTCGCGGCGTGCGCGGAGGGCACGGACCCCGCGCAGTCCGTCGACGACGTCTCCTCCGCCGGCGCCGGCGAGGTCGTCGTGGCGCTCGCGGACGTCCCGGTCGGCGGGGCCGTCGGCGCCGAGGTCGCCGGGGTAGCGGTGCTCGTGACGCAGCCCACCGAGGGGGAGGTGCACGCCTTCAGTGCTACCTGCACCCACCAGGGGTGCACCGTCACGCCGGGCGACGGCGTGCTGGAGTGCCCGTGCCACCGGTCCGTCTTCTCCCTGACCGACGCCTCCGTGCAGTCCGGCCCGGCGCCGGAGCCGCTCGGGGAGATCGCGGTCGAGATCTCGGGCACCGACGTGGTGGTGGCCTGACCCCCGCGGCGGGCCACACCGGTCGGGTCATCACCCGGCCGCTCGTAGACTGGTGCGGTGACCACTCCCGACGCTCCGGCCCTGCCGCTGCGCCCCGAGCTCGCCGACGAGGTGCCCTACGGCGCCCCCCAGCTCGACGTGCCCGTCCGGCTCAACGTCAACGAGAACCCGTACCCGCCGTCCGAGGCGGTCGTGGCGACCATCGCCGAGCACGTCGCGCAGGCGGCGCGAGGGCTCAACCGGTACCCGGACCGAGACTTCGACGCGCTGCGTGACGACCTCGCGAGCTACCTCGCGGTCGAGTCGGGGGTCCGCCTCGACCGGTCCCAGGTGTGGGCGGCCAACGGGTCGAACGAGGTGATGCTGCACCTGCTGCAGGCCTTCGGCGGACCCGGCCGGACGGCGGTGTCCTTCGCTCCCACCTACTCGATGTACCCCGAGTACGCCCGGGACACGCACACCCGGTGGGTGACCGGCCGCCGGGCCGAGGACTTCACGATCGACACGGCCGCCGCGGTCGCGCTGATCGAGGCCGAGCGGCCGTCGGTCGTCCTGCTCGCCAGCCCGAACAACCCGACGGGCACGGCCCTCGACACCCGGACGGTCGAGGCCGTCCTGGACGCCGCGGCGCAGGTCCCCGCTGTCGTGGTCGTCGACGAGGCCTACGCCGAGTTCCGGCGCGAGGGCACGCCGTCGGCGCTCGCCCTGCTGGACAGGTACCCGCTCCTGGCGGTCACCCGCACCATGTCCAAGGCGTTCGCCGCCGCGGGTCTGCGGCTGGGGTACCTCGCGGCGTCGTCCGAGCTCGTGGACGCGCTCCGGGTCGTCCGGCTGCCGTACCACCTGTCCGCCGTCACCCAGGCGACGGCTCGGGCCGCGCTCGCGCACCGCGGGTCGCTGCTCGCCCAGGTGGCGGACCTGCGTGCGGGACGCGACGAGCTCGTGGCATGGTTGCGCGCGCAGCGCGTCGACGGCCGGCCGCTGCGGGTGGCCGACACCGACGCGAACTTCGCCCTGTTCGGCACCTTCGACGACCGGCACGCCGTCTGGCAGGGCCTGCTGGACCGTGGTGTGCTCGTCCGCGAGACCGGCCCTGCGGGCTGGCTGCGGGTCTCGGTGGGCACACCGGCAGAGAACCAGGCGTTCAAGGACGCGTTGACCGACGTGATCGGAGAGAACTGATGGCAGACCGCACCGCACGCGTGGAGCGTGTCACCAGCGAGTCGAGCGTGGTCGTCGAGCTGAACCTCGACGGGACCGGGCGCACCGACATCTCGACGACCGTGCCGTTCTACGACCACATGCTCACCGCGCTCGGCAAGCACGCGCTCCTCGACCTCACCGTCCAGGCGACCGGGGACACACACATCGACGCCCACCACACGGTCGAGGACACCGCGATCGTCCTGGGCCAGGCGCTGCGCGCCGCGCTCGGCGACAAGACGGGCATCTCCCGGTTCGGCGACGCCGTGGTCCCCCTGGACGAGGCGCTGGCCCAGGCGGTCGTCGACGTCTCCGGCCGCCCGTACCTCGTGCACTCCGGCGAGCCCGCGGGCCAGGAGTACCACCTGATCGGGGGGCACTTCACGGGTTCCCTGACCCGGCACGTGCTGGAGTCGCTCGCGCACCACGCCGCCATCTGCCTCCACGTGCGCGTCCTGGCCGGCCGGGACCCGCACCACATCGTCGAGGCCCAGTTCAAGGCCCTGGCCCGCGCGCTGCGGGCCGCCGTCGCCCCGGACCCCCGGGTCGAGGGCATCCCGTCGACCAAGGGAGCGCTGTAAGGTGCCCAGCCCCTCCACACCCGACCAGCCGGGACGCCGGGACCTGCCCGACGTCCCCGCCGAGATCGAGATCCCCGACGACTTCGAGGTCCCCGACGACCTCTCCGGTCTCGGCCTGTCCCAGGACCCCGAGATCGCCGTCCTCATCACGCAGGTGGCGGACGCCGAGCCGCTGGCGGCCGCGTGCGTCCTCGCGGACGTGGAGGTCGACGCCGTGCCCACGCCGGTCGGTGCGCTCGCCGTCCTGCGGGACCGCACGGGTGACGCGCCCCGGCAGGCGGCCGCCAAGATCTCGCGGCTCGTGACCGGCGTGCCGCTGATCCTCGTCACACGCCAGGGCGAACAGCTCACGTGCCGGCGGTTCGCCGACGGCACGGAGGACGGCGAGCTTCCCGCCGGGCTGGTGCTGGGCGGTGCGCCCGACGCCCTGGAGGACCTGCTGACCGGCCACGTCGCGCTCGACGAGCTGCCGGGCGTCGTCCCGTCGTCGGGCATCGGGCGGCTCAAGGCCGCACGACTGCTCTCCCAGGTCGCCCGCAAGGGACGGAGGAGGGAGGGATGACGGACCCGTCCGGACTCCTGCCCGACGACGGCGCCGCGGCCGAGCTCAACGCCCGGCCGGCAGAGCGCGAACGGCCGGCGGGTCGCCCGCGCGTGGTCGTGCTCGACTACGGCTTCGGCAACGTGCGGTCCGCGGTCCGCGCCCTGGAACGTGTCGGTGCCGACGTCGAGCTGACGGCCGACCGCCGGACGGCGACCGAGGCCGACGGCCTGGTGGTCCCCGGAGTCGGCGCGTTCGCGGCCTGCATGGACGGGCTGCGCGCCGTCGGCGGCGACCAGGTCGTGGACCGCCGCCTCGCCGGGGGCCGGCCTGTCCTGGGTGTCTGCGTGGGCATGCAGGTCATGTTCGACGCCGGCGTGGAGCACGACGTCCGGGCGGACGGGCTGGGGGAGTGGAGCGGCGTCGTCGACCGGCTCGAGGCCCCCGTGGTGCCCCACATGGGATGGTCGGCGGTCGAGCCGGCCGAGGGCACCACCCTGTTCCGCGGCGTGGAGGACGAACGGTTCTACTTCGTGCACTCCTACGCCGCGCAGTCCTTCACCCAGGGGCACGACGACGCCGCGGACCCGCGGTACACGCCGCCGCGTGTCACCTGGGCCACGCACGGGCCGGACGACCGGGCGGCACGGTTCGTCGCCGCCGTCGAGGACGGCCCGCTGGCCGCCACGCAGTTCCACCCCGAGAAGTCCGGCGACGCCGGCGCCACCCTGCTCGAGAACTGGGTGCGATCGCTGTGAGACGTCCCGGCCGCACCACCATCCCCTCACGACTGGAGTCCTGACGCATGACCGAACGCCTCGTGCTGCTACCCGCCGTCGACGTCGCCGACGGCCAGGCCGTCCGCCTCGTCCAGGGGGAGGCCGGCTCGGAGACCTCGTACGGCGACCCGCGGGCCGCCGCCCTCGACTGGCAGGCGGGGGGCGCCGAGTGGATCCACCTGGTCGACCTCGACGCGGCCTTCGGCCGGGGGTCCAACGCCGAGCTGCTCGCCGGCGTCGTGGCCGAGGTCGACGTCCAGGTCGAGCTCTCCGGAGGCATCCGCGACGACGCCTCGCTGGAGCGCGCGCTCGCCACCGGCGCCCGCCGCGTCAACATCGGCACGGCCGCGCTGGAGGACCCCGAGTGGACGGCCCGGGTCATCGCCGAGCACGGGGACAAGGTCGCCGTCGGGCTGGACGTGCGCGGGACCACGCTCGCCGCCCGTGGCTGGACGCAGGAGGGCGGCGACCTGTGGGAGGTCCTCGCGCGCCTCGACGACGCCGGCTGCGCGCGCTACGTCGTCACGGACGTCACCAAGGACGGCACGCTGCGCGGCCCGAACGTCGATCTGCTGCGGGAGGTCGCCGCCCGCACCCCGGCGAAGGTGGTCGCCTCGGGCGGGATCTCCTCCCTCGCGGACCTGGAGGCGCTGCGGGCGCTGACGGGCGAGGGGGTCGAGGGCGCCGTCGTGGGCAAGGCCCTGTACGCGGGCGCGTTCACGCTGCCCGAGGCGCTCGACGTCGCGGGTCGCCCATGAGGTCGATCCAGCCGACCAGCCAGTTCGCCGGGGACGACGGCTCGGCCGACGTCGAGCTGGCCCGCCGGCTCGAGGGCCTGCGCGCCGGCACGACGCCGCTGCGTGACGTCGTCGCGCGCCTCGCCGAGACCCGGGTCCTGGTGCCCGTGCTCGCCGAGGTGGAGGCGACCGGCACCGTCGAGCGGGACGGGGTGGAGCACACCGTCGACAAGGAGGCCTCGTCCGGCGTGGTGGCGCTGGAGTCCGCGGACGGCCGGCGCGCCCTGCCGGTCTTCACGTCGGTCGCCGCGATGCAGACCTGGCGCTCCGACGCCCGTCCCGTCCCGGTGGAGGCCGCGCGGGCGGCGCTGTCCGCGGTCAACGAGAAGTGGTCGTTGCTGGTGGTCGACCCGGCCGGTCCGGTGACGGCGCTCGTGCCGCGCCCCGCCGTGTGGGCGCTGGCCCAGGGCGTCGAGTGGCGGCCGGCGCTGGTCCCCACCGCGGACGGGGTCGAGGTCGACGCCGAGATCGCCCGGGCGATCGGAGACGCCGCCGCCCCGGTCCAGCACGTCGTGCGGGCCTCGGCCGAACCCGGGCGCAAGGCGGAGGTCGCCGTCGTCCTGGCCCTCGACCCGGGCCTGGACCGGGCCGGGCTCGACGCCGTCCTCGGCCAGGTCAACGCCCGGCTGGCCGCGGCGAAGGTGGTCGCGGACCGCGTGGACTCGCTCGAGCTGCGCATCGCGGCGGCACGCTGACCGCACCGGCCCGTGCGGTCGGTCCGGTTCCTCAGCAGGGGGTGAGCTCGGTGAACGCCGCGGTGTCGTCGAGCATCTCGCGCAGGGTCGACTGCGGCACGAGCAAGGACCGTCCGTCGGTCGTCTTGGCGTAGACGACGCCGATGACGTCCCCCGCCTCGTCGAGAGCCGCCGACCCGGACGATCCCGGCTCGACCGGCGCGTCCGTGACCAGCACCTCGCCGAGATTCTCGTGCAGGGGGTCGGTCGTCGTGCCGATGACCCGCCCCGCCGTCACGGTGAGGCGACCGCCGGCGGGGTAACCCACGACCGTCACGTCGTCGCCCGGCGCGGGGTCGTCGTCGGCGAGCCGCGGGAACGACGGCAGGGGGTCCGTGGTGCGGACGACGGCGAGGTCGGCCAGGGTGGCCGTGCTCGCCGCGGACACGTCCAGGTCCCGCCCGTCGTACGTGCTGACCTGCAACGCCGAGGAGTCGGCGACGACGTGCCGGTTGGTGACGAGCGTGTGCTCGTCGAGGGCGAACCCGGAACCGGTCGACAGCGTGTCGCAGCCGACGTTGCGGATGCGGACGGCCATGCGCTGCACGGCGTCGAAGCCGTCGGGGGAGAGCTGGGCGGACCCTTCGGCGGACAACGACGGAGCCGCGACGGACGGGACGATGTCCTGCGGGACCGGCGGTGGCATCTCGGGCAGGGCCGAGCACGCGCCCAGCAGGAGCGCGAGCGCGCCGACGAGGCTGGAACCGACCGCCGTGCGCCGAGCCGCACCGTCCGGCACCACGTCGGCTCGCCTGCTCACTGGGCGAGCTCCTGCTGGAGCTGGGTGTTCGCGTCGTTCGCCTCGTCGCAGAGGGCCTCGACGTCGGTGGCGAACCTCTCCAGGTCCTCCGGGTCGTAGGCCTCGCGGTCCTTCAGGTAGCCGATGAGCTGGGACTGGGCGCTGGTGCACTGGCCCAGGGCGGTCGCGACCACGCCGGCCGCCTCGCTGACGCGTCGCTGGTAGTCGAGGTACTGCTGGCTGGCGACGTTCTCGTCCCCGAGCTGGGCCTTCTCGTCGGCCAGGTCGGTGATGCGCGCGGTGGCCGTGTCCAGCTGCTCGCGTGCCGCCACCAGCTCGGCTGTGACCCCGTCCAGCTCCGCCTGCAGGGCGGAGACCTCCTCGGCGTAGCCGTGCGCCTCGGCCTCCCACCGCTCCGCGTGGTCCTCCCAGGCGGACGTGGCCCGCCAGAGGTAGCCGGCGGTGGCGATCGTCACGACGAGCAGCACGGCGAGGACCACGGCGGTGACACGAGCCGTCCGGCCCCGGGCACGGTCGCGCCCGCGCCGTCCCGTGCGGGCCGGCGCAGCGTCGCCGGGCACGGGCGACGGAGCCGGTTCCCAGGGTCCCGGGGCCTGCGTCATCTCAGACGACGGAGCCCGTGTACTTCTCGCCGGGGCCCTCACCGGGCTCGTCGGGGACGACGGACGCCTCCCGGAAGGCGAGCTGGAGCGAACGCAGACCGTCCCGCAGCGAGCGGGCGTGCTGGTTGCCGATGTCGGGTGCGGCGGCGGTGACCAGCGCGGCGAGCGCGGTGATGAGCTTGCGGGCCTCGTCGAGGTCGAGGTGCTCGGCGGGGTCGTCCTCGGCCAGGCCGCACTTGACGGCCGCAGCGCTCATGAGGTGGACGGCGGCGGTGGTGATGACCTCGACGGCCGCGACGTCGGCGATGTCCCGGGTCGCCGTGCCGGGGTCCGACGTGGCACCGGGATCGGTGGTGTGGCTCATGGGGTCCATCTTGGCACCTCCCGGGCGCTCGGACGCCCGAGGCCGGGCCCGCACGTGGCGGACCCGGCCTCGGGTGCGGCGTGTCGCCGGCTCAGCCGGTTCTCGCGCGGCCGGCTGAACCTGCGCTCCGCGCCGGGCGGTTGCCTCGTTCCTCGGCCCCCACCCGCTGCTGCGCTCCGGCTCAGCCGGTTCTCGCGCGGCCGGCTGAACCTGCGCTCCGCGCCGGGCGGGTGCCTCGTTCCTCGGCCCCCACCCGCTGCTGCGCTCCGGCTCAGCCGGTTCTCGCGCGGCCGGCTGAACCTGCGCTCCGCGCCGGGCGGGTGCCTCGTTCCTCGGCCCCCACCCGCTGCTGCGCTCCGGCTCAGCCGGCAGCGACCTCGGAGCGCAGCTTGGCGCCCAGCTCGGCGTCCACGTTCGTCCAGTACTGGAAGAACCGCTCACGGATCTCGTCGATGGTGATCGACCGGCCCTGGCCGGTGAGGTTCTCCAGGAAGCGCGCCTTGGCGGCGTCGTCGAAGACCTCGCGGTAGAGCGTGCCGGCCTGGCCGAAGTCGTCGTCCTCGGAGTGCAGGGTGTACGCCGAGCGGAGCAGCTCGCCGTCGGTCTCCCAGCTGCCCTCGGAGGCGAGCGCCGGGTCCGCGGCCGGCCCGCCGAACGAGTTCGGCGTGTAGACGGGGTGCTCGGGGCCGTTGAAGTGGTAGGCCATCGGGCCCTGGTGCATGTAGTTGCTCACCGGTGCGGCGTGCGGCTGGTTCACCGGCAGCTGGTTGAAGTTCGCTCCGATGCGGTGGCGGTGCGCGTCGTTGTACGCGAACACGCGGGCCATGAGCATCTTGTCCGGCGAGATGTCCGTGCCGGGCACCTGGTTGCCGGGCGAGAACGCGGCCTGCTCGATCTCGGCGAAGAAGTTGCGCGGGTTGCGGTTCAGCGTGAACGTGCCGACCTTGATCAGGGGGTAGTCCGCGTGCGGCCACACCTTGGTCATGTCGAACGGGTTGAACCGGTAGGTCTTCGCGTCCTCGTACGGCATGACCTGCACCTTGACGTCCCACGAGGGGTGCTCGCCGCGCTCGATCGCCTCGTAAAGGTCGCGGCGGTAGTAGTCGGCGTCCTCGCCGGCGATGCGCTCGGCGTCGGCGGCGGACATGTTCTCCACGCCCTGCTTCGAGATGAAGTGGTACTGGACCCAGAAGCGCTCCCCGGCCGCGTTGATCCACTGGTACGTGTGCGAGCCGTAGCCGTTCAGGTGCCGCCAGGACTTCGACAGCCCGCGGTCGCCCATCAGGTAGGTCACCTGGTGCGCGCTCTCCGGGGACAGCGTCCAGAAGTCCCACTGCATGTCGGCGTCACGTAGGCCGGACGCACCGAGCCGCTTCTGGGAGTGGATGAAGTCGGGAAACTTCATCGCGTCACGCAGGAAGAACACCGGCGTGTTGTTGCCCACGATGTCGAGGTTGCCCTCGGTCGTGTAGAAGCGCAGGGCGAAGCCGCGCACGTCGCGCCAGGTGTCGGGGGAGCCCTGCTCGCCGGCCACGGACGAGAACCGCAGCACGGTCTCGGCCTTGGCGCCGGGCTGGAAGACCGCGGCGGAGGTGTACTGCGAGACGTCCTCGGTGACCTCGAACTCCCCGAAGGCGCCGCCACCCTTGGCGTGCGGGTTGCGCTCGGGGACGCGCTCGCGGTTGAACGAGGCGAGCTTCTCGACCAGGTAGCGGTCGTGCAGCACCGTGGGGCCGTCGGAACCGACCGTGAGGGAGTACTGGTCGCTGCTGACCGGGGTGCCGGTCTGCGTCGTCGTGAACGGGGTCGTCATGGACGTCCTTTCTCGGGGGCTTCTGGGGGGTCGGGTGGTCGGTGGGCCGGGGTGCAGGTGGGGCACAGGCCCCAGAACGTCACCTCGGCGAGGTCGACGGCGAAGCCGCTGGCGTCGCCCGGCGTCAGGCAGGGCGCGCTGCCGACGGTGCAGTCGACGTCGGCGACGGCGCCGCAGCCGCGGCACACGATGTGGTGGTGGTTGTCGCCGACCCGCCGTTCGTAGCGTGCCGGGTGCCCAGCGGGTTCCATGCGGCGCAGGAGGCCCGCGGCGGACAGTGCGTGGAGCGAGTCGTAGACGGCCTGCACCGAGGCGGTGCCGAGGTCGGCGCGCACGGCGCGGACGACGTCGTCGGCGGTCGAGTGCTCGTGGCCGTCGAGCGCGCGCAGCACGGCGAGCCGCACACCGGTCACCCGCAGGCCGGCGCCGCGCAGGAGCTCGCGCTCCGTCGGGGCCGGAGCGGCGGGAGTGGTGCTGGTCATGTCCGCAGCCTAGGGCGTTCTCTGGAATCCTTCCAGTCTGCGAGGGTGACGCACGCGACAGCGGGGACTAGTCCGGGCCTGGCGGTCACCCGGGGGGGATCGTGCTAGTCTCGTGTGTTGACCGACCCGACCGTTCGATCCGTTCGACGGCCGGGTGCCGCAAGTGGAGACATCCCACCCGAGCACCGACGGGTGCCGCGCCGAGAGCGTAGCGCCGACAGGGGCCGGGTCCGGTCGGACGGCGCACGCCGTCCTGCCCCGGTCGTCGACGTCATCCGCGTCGGCGTCACCGGACCGATGGCCTCCACCTGTTCGCTCAGGTCGGGGGCCTTCCTCGTTCCTGGCGGTCTCACGACGAGTTCTAGGAGCATCACCATCAGCGAGCCTCGCATCAACGACCGGATCCGCGTCCCCGAGGTCCGGCTCATCGGCCCGGGCGGGGAACAGGTCGGCGTGGTCGCCACGGGCGTCGCCCTCAAGCTGGCGCAGGACGCCGACCTCGACCTCGTCGAGGTGGCGCCGGACGCCCGGCCGCCCGTGGCCAAGCTCATGGACTTCGGCAAGTTCAAGTACGAGTCGGACATGAAGGCGCGTGAGGCGCGTCGCAAGCAGGCGAACACCCTCCTCAAGGAGATCCGCTTCCGCCTCAAGATCGACCCGCACGACTACGCCACCAAGAAGGGCCACGTCGAGCGATTCCTGTCGGCCGGCGACAAGGTCAAGGTCATGATCATGTTCCGTGGTCGTGAGCAGTCCCGCCCCGAGATGGGTGTCCGGCTGCTGCAGCGGCTCGCGGACGACGTGGCCGAGCTCGGCTTTGTCGAGTCCATGCCGAAGCAGGACGGCCGCAACATGACCATGGTCCTCGGGCCGGTCAAGAAGAAGGCGGACGCCAAGAACGAGCAGCGCAAGCGCTCTGCCGAGGTCAACGCCCAGCGCAAGACCAAGTCCGAGGTCAAGGCCGAGGCCCGCGCCAAGGCCGCCTCGGACGACACGCCGGCCGAGACGCCTGCGCCGGAGGAGACTGCCGCCACGGCCGAGAAGCCCGCACCGGCTGCGGAGCCGGCCACGGCGACCTCGGCTCCCGAGCAGGCCGGGACGGCGGCGCCGCGCCCCGGCCCCAAGCCGCGCCCGCAGGCGGGCTGAACGCTCGACAGACCATCTGGCACCGGGCCGGCGCACCGGCCGCGGTCAGCATCACGTCCCCGCCCTCGGGCGGGTGACCGACACGAGGAGAGACGGCAGTCATGCCGAAGAACAAGACGCACTCCGGCTCCAAGAAGCGCTTCCGGGTGACCGGCAAGGGCAAGCTCATGCGCGAGCAGACGAACGCTCGCCACTACCTCGAGCACAAGTCGAGCCGCCGTACGCGTCGGCTCGCCGTGGACCAGGACGTCGCACCCGCCGACGTCAAGCGAATCAAGAAGCTGCTCGGCAAGTGAGCCTGGCCGGCGGCCGATCCCGCCGGTAGCCCACTTCCGACCCGAACTGCAAGGAGCATCACGTGGCACGCGTGAAGCGGGCGGTCAACGCCCACAAGAAGCGCCGTACGACCCTCGAGCGCGCCAGCGGCTACCGCGGCCAGCGTTCGCGCCTGTACCGGAAGGCCAAGGAGCAGGTCACCCACTCCTTCGTCTACTCGTACCGCGACCGGAAGGCCAAGAAGGGCGACTTCCGCAAGCTGTGGATCCAGCGGATCAACGCGGCGTCCCGCGCGCAGGGTCTGACCTACAACCGCTTCGTCCAGGGCCTCAAGGCCGCGGGCGTCGAGGTCGACCGCCGCATGCTCGCCGAGCTCGCGGTCAACGACATCGCCGCGTTCAACGCGCTGGTCCAGGTCGCGAAGGACGCCCTCCCCGAGGACGTCAACGCGCCCAAGGCCGCCTGAGCCTGCGACGCACCACCCGGACGCCCGGACAAGCCCGCCTGTCGATGCCTCGCATCCCTGACGTGACACTCGCCAACCCGCGAGCCGATCGCGTCAAGCAGGTCAGGGCGCTGTCCGGGCGTTCGGCGCGTTCGAAGCACGGTCAGTTCCTCGTCGAGGGTCCGCAGGGCGTGCGCGAGGCCGTGCGGCACGCCACGGACGACGTCCGCGACGTCTACCTCAGCGAACCGGCCGCGGCCCGGTACGACGAGATCCTCGACGACGCGCGCGACCTGGGTCTGCGGGTCCACGTCGGCGCCCCCGAGGTGCTGGACGCGATGAGCCCCGACGCCCAGGGAGTCGTCGCTGTCCTGCGGGCACGCTCGTGGCCCCTCGCCGCGGTCGTGGCCTCGGTGGCCGGGTCTCGGCAGGAGAGCGGGCGACCGCTGACGGTCGCCGTCCTGGCGACGGTGCGCGACCCCGGGAACGCGGGAACGGTGATCCGCGCGGCGGACGCCGCGGGTGCGGACCTGGTCGTCCTCGCCGGGAAGAGCGTCGACGTGCACAACCCGAAGGTGGTGCGCTCCACCGCCGGGTCGCTGTTCCACCTGCCGGTGGTGACGGGTCCGTCGCTGGCCGAGACGGTGGCCGCCCTCCGCGACACCGGCTGCACGGTCCTGGCTGCCGACGGCGCCGGTGACCACGACCTCGACGACCTGCTCGACGTGGCCGGCCCGGGACAGGCCCGCCCGGAGGGTACGCCTGACCTCGCGGCGTCGACCGCCTGGGTGTTCGGGAACGAGGCGTGGGGTCTGCCCGAGGCCGACCGGGCGTTGGCCGACGCCGTCGTCCGCGTGCCGATCCGTGGCCGGGCCGAGTCCCTCAACCTCGCGACCGCCGCCACCGTGTGCCTGTACGCCTCGTCCCGGGCGCAGCGCTGACGGTCAGCCCCGTGGGGTCGCGGCGCCGCGACCCCACGGGAGTGCTCAGGCCGGGCAGGCGGCGTCGACCGCGGCCGCCACGTCGACCCCCGGCAGCAGGACCTCGGCGTAGTCCTTGAGCACGGCGTTGGCCGTGGAAGTGTCCGTGCGGTGGATCTCCAGGACGGTGCTGAAGGGGATCGTCTCCCCGCTGCCGATCGGGTACTCCAGGCCGTCCTTCGCGACCGCCGGGAGCACGCCGGTGTCGCGCAGCACGCCGACGCCGAACTGCTGACAGGTGACGCCGGCGGGCTTGCCGCCCTGGCCGGCGCCCTCCGGCGGCGCGGCGACCGCCCCGGCCGCGAGGCCGACCGTGGCGAGCGCCGCCAACGCGGCCGAGGCTCCGGTGATGATCGTGCGGTGCATGGCACTGTCCTCTCCTTCGGGGGCTGTACACCTGTTCTTCGGTCGCGAGGGGCCGGACGGATGCACCTCGGACGAGAAAAGTCCTCTGGGCCCTGGTCCGCCGGGCCTACCATCGACGCGTGCGACTCTTCACGGCCGTGTACCCGTCTCCGCAGGCCCTGGCGCACCTCGACCTCGCCCTGGGCGCAGTCGGCGGGGACGCCCTCTCGGACCCGGGCGCCGGGCTCCGCTGGGTGCCCACGGAGCAGCGGCACGTCACGCTCGCCTTCCACGGGTCGGTGCCCGACGGCGCGGTGCCCGGCTACGTCGAGGCGCTCGACGAGGCACTGACGCAGGTCGACCCGTTCCGCCTGTCGTTGGCGGGCAGCGGGACCTTCGGTGGTCGCACGCTGTGGGTCGGGCTGCGCGACGAGGTGTCCGTCCTGCGTCGCCTGGGCGAGACCGTCACCGAGGTCGCCGACGCGGTCGGGCTCCCCGCCGAGGGGCGGGCCACCGGCCGACCTCACCTGACGGTGGCACGCGCCTCGACGTCACGGACGCCGGGGGACCGCAGCGTGTCGCGCGGACGGCGCGACCGGTCCCGCCGTCGTGGTGGACCGGACGCCGAGACGTCCCCCTTCACCGCCTGGGCGCGGGCCCTGGCGGTGTACACGGGACCGGGATGGCCCGTCGACGCGGTCCGCGTCGTCGCCTCGGAGCTGGGTGCCGGTCGCTCCGGCGGCCCGGCCCACCACGACGTCGCAGTCCTGCCGCTCGGCCGGACCGGCGCTGGTGGGCACTTAGACTGACCTCTGCCGCCACGCACAACTCCAGGAAGGCACGCATGTCTGCGCCTGAACCGCTGCCCGACCCTTTGGACACCGCCGCACTCGACGCCGCGGTCGACGCCGCGCTCGCCGATATCGCCTCCGCCGGCGACCTCGACGCGCTCAAGGCCGTGCGCTCCCAGCACGTCGGCGACAAGAGCCACCTGGCACTGGCGAACCGTGCCATCGGCACGCTGCCCGGGCCCGACAAGTCTGCCGCCGGCAAGAACCTCGGACCCCGCAAGGGCCGGGTCGCGCAGGCAGTCGCCGCCCGCCAGGCCGAGCTCGAGGTCGAGCGGGACGAGCAGGTGCTGCGCACCGAGGCCGTCGACGTCACGCTGCCCACCAACCGGATCCCGCGGGGCGCGCGGCACCCGATCGAGCTGCGCCAGGAGCGCATCGCCGACTTCTTCGTCGGGATCGGCTGGGAGATCGCCGACGGCCCCGAGGTCGAGGCCGAGTGGTTCAACTTCGACGCGCTGAACTTCGGTCCGGACCACCCGGCGCGGCAGATGCAGGACACCTTCTACATCGCCGACTCCGACGACGGCGCCACGAGCAACCTCGTCCTGCGGACCCACACCTCACCGGTGCAGGCGCGCACGCTGCTGGACCGTGGTGTGCCGCTGTACATCGCCTGCCCGGGCAAGGTCTTCCGCACCGACGCGCTGGACGCCACCCACACCCCCGTGTTCCACCAGGTCGAGGGGCTGGCGGTCGACAAGGGCCTGACGATGGCGAACCTCGTGGGCACGCTGGACGCGTTCGCCCGCGCCATGTTCGGCCCGGAGGCCAAGACCCGGCTGCGGCCCAGCTTCTTCCCGTTCACCGAGCCGAGCGCCGAGATGGACCTGTGGTTCCCGCAGAAGAGGGGCGGGCCGGGCTGGATCGAGTGGGGCGGCTGCGGGATGGTGCACCCCAACGTGCTGCGCGCGGCCGGCATCGACCCGGAGGTCTACACCGGTTTCGCCTTCGGGATGGGGATCGAGCGCACCCTGATGCTGCGCCACTCCATCGCTGACATGCACGACATCGTGGAGGGCGACATCCGCTTCTCCACCCAGTTCGGGACGGAGATCTACTGATGCCCCGCATCGTCACCGACTGGCTCGCCGACCACGTCGAGCTGCCGGACGACCTCACTGCCGACCAGCTCGCCCACGACCTGGTCAAGGTCGGCCTGGAGGAGGAGGAGATCCATCCCGCGGCCGTCTCGGGGCCGCTCGTCGTGGGCCGCGTCCTCGAGGTCACGCCGGAGGAGCAGAAGAACGGCAAGACGATCAACTGGTGCCTGGTCGACGTCGGCCCGGAGCACAACGCCACGCAGATCAAGGGGGTCGACGACGCCGACGTCCCCACCGGTGGTGCGCGCGGCATCGTCTGCGGCGCGCACAACTTCGGCGTCGGTGACCTCGTGGCCGTCTCGCTGCCCGGCACGGTGCTGCCCGGCGGGTTCGAGATCGCCGCTCGCAAGACCTACGGCCACGTCTCGGACGGCATGATCTGCTCGACCGCCGAGCTGGGCATGGGCGACGACGGCGGGCACGGCATCCTGGTGCTCACCGAGGCCGGATTCGACGCCGCGGACCTCGAGCCCGGCCAGGACGCCGTCGAGCTGTTGGGCCTGGGTGACGAGGTCCTGGAGATCAACGTCACCCCGGACCGCGGGTACGCCTTCAGCTACCGCGGCGTGGCGCGCGAGTACTCCCACTCCACGGGTGCGGCCTTCACCGACCGCGGTCTACCGGAGTCCTTGCCGACGCCGCCGCCCGCAGCGACGCCCGACGGGTTCGCCGTGGAGGTCGACGACGCCGCACCCCTCGACGGCCAGGTCGGGTGCGACCGGTTCGTCACCCGGATCGTGCGGGGCATCGACCCGTCGGCCCCGACCCCGGCGTGGATGAAGCGTCGCCTGGAGGGGTCGGGCATGCGGTCCATCTCCCTGGCCGTCGACGTGACCAACTACGTCATGCTCGACCTCGGCCAGCCGCTGCACGCCTACGACCTGGGCCAGGTCGCCGCACCGGTCGTGGTGCGCCGGGCGGCAGCGGGGGAGCGGCTGACGACGCTCGACGACGTCGACCGCACCCTGGACGGCGAGGACCTGCTCATCACCGACTCGCCCCAGGGCGCCCGCGGTGCACGGGTCCTCGGGCTGGCCGGTGTGATGGGCGGCGAGTCCTCCGAGGTCTCGCAGACCACCACGGACGTGCTCGTCGAGGCTGCGCACTTCGACCCGGTGAGCATCGCCCGCACGGCGCGACGGCACCGGTTGCCCTCGGAGGCGGCCAAGAGGTTCGAGCGCGGCGTCGACCCCCGGCTCCCGGCCGTCGCGGCCCAGCGCGTGGTGGACCTGCTGGTCGAGCTCGCCGGCGGCACGGCCGACGCTGCCGTCACCGACCTCAACCACACCACGGCGCCGCCGAAGATGGCGCTGGACGTGACGCTCCCGTCACGCATCGCGGGCGTGCCGTACACCCGCGACCAGGTGGTCGGCATCCTGCGCACCATCGGGTGCACGGTGACCGAGGGTCCTGCGGGGTACGTGAACGTCACGCCCCCGACCTGGCGCCCCGACCTGACCGAACCGGTGACCTTCGTCGAAGAGATCCTGCGGGTGGCCGGCTACGACGAGATCCCCTCGGTGCTGCCTGCCGCCCCGGGGGGCCGGGGCCTGGACCTGTCCCAGCGCACCCGCCGCTCGGTCGCGCGGGCGCTCGCCGAGTCGGGCCTGGTCGAGGTGCTGACCTACCCGTTCATCGGCGACGCGGACCTCGACGCCCTCGGCCTGCCCGCCGACGACGCGCGACGCCGGGCGTTGCGGATGGCCAACCCGCTGGCCGACGACAAGCCGCTGCTGCGTACCAACCTGCTGGTGACGCTGCTGGAGGCGGCGCGGCGCAACGTCTCGCGCGGGCTGACCGACGTCGCGGTCTTCGAGATCGGGCTCGTCACCCGCCCGACGGCGGACGCCCCGGGCGCGCCACAGCTCCCGGTGGCGGTGCGGCCCACGCCGGCCGAGCTCGACCGGCTCGCGGCGGCGGTTCCCGACCAGCCGCGCCGGGTGGCCGGCGTGCTGACCGGCAACGCGTTGCCAGCCGGCTGGTGGGGCGAAGGCCGTCCGGTGGACTGGGCCGACGCCGTCGAGGCCGCCCGGCTGGTGGCCCACATCGCCGACGTCGAGGTCACCGTGGAGGCCGACGCCGACCACATGCCCTGGCACCCCGGCCGGTGCGCACGGATCATGCTGACCGACGGGACTCTCGTGGGCCATGCCGGCGAGCTGCACCCCAAGGTGCTCGAGTCGCTGGGACTGCCTCCGCGCACCTGTGCGTTCGAGGTGGACCTGTCGGTGCTGCTGGATGCCGCCAGCGGCGAGCCGGTGGCCGCGCGTCCGGTCTCGTCCTTCCCGGTGGCCAAGGAGGACTTCGCGTTCGTGGTCGACGCCGCCACCCCGGCCGCGGACGTGCGTGCCGCCGTCGTGGCCGGTGGGGGCGACCTGCTGGAGGACGTCACCCTGTTCGACGTCTTCACCGGTGCCCAGGTCGGCGAGGGCAAGAAGTCGCTGGCCTACTCGCTGCGGCTGCGGGCCGCCGACCACACGATGTCGGCCGAGGAGGTACGTGCGGTGCGGGACGCCGTCGTCGCCTCGGCCGCCGAGCGGGTGGGGGCCGAGCTGCGTGGCTGAGGTCCCCGATTCCCGGACCGCCCTGGTGACGGGCGCGACCCGCGGCATCGGCCGCGAGGTCGCGCTCGGTCTGGCTGGCGCGGGGCTCGATGTCGCCCTGCTGGCGCGTGACACCGCCCGGCTCGAGGAGGTCGCCGGCGAGGTGCGCGCCCTGGGCCGGACCGCCGTCGTGCTGACCTGTGACGTCACGGACGAGGCCGCGGTCCGGTCCGCCGTGGCGCAGGCTGAGGCTCCCGTGAGCGACGGCGGGCTCGGGTCGGTGGACCTGCTGGTCAACAACGCCGGTCGGATCGATGCCGAGGTTCCGCTGTGGGAGGCCGACCCGGACGAGTGGTGGTCCGTGCTGGAGACCGACGTGCGTGGCCCGTTCCTGCTCGCGCGGAACGTCGTCCCCGGCATGCTGTCCCGGGGCGGCGGACGCGTCGTCGACCTCAGCAGCGGTGCCGGGACGCACGACATGGCGGTGGCGAGCTCCTACAACGTGAGCAAGACGGCGTTGCTCCGGATGGGTCACCACCTGCACGCCGCGGGACACGCGGACGGGCTCCGGGTCTTCGAGGTGGCGCCGGGCACGGTCGCGACCGATATGACGGCATCGATGCCGATGCATGCCGACCGCACCGAGTGGACGCCCGTGGAGCGCACCGTGGAGATGGTCGTCGCCATCGCCGGCGGTGCCCTGGACGGGTGCTCGGGCTGGTACGTGCGGGTCACGCACGACACGCCGTCGTCGTTGCGCGAGATGCTCGCCGCCGGTACGGGGCCGACGGCGCGTCACCTGCGTGTGCTGCCTGCCGCCCAGGACGACCCGCTCGGTGAGGACCTGACGGGCCGCTAGCGTCGTGCGTCGCGCCAGGCGACCCACTGCTGCACGAGGTCCAGGTCGAAGTCGGGGCCGCTGGTGCCGATCGTGAAGAGCGTCGCACCGGCGTCGACGAGCCCGTCCGCGACCTCCTGCGGCGGCCGCTTCACCCCGATCGACCGCTCGACCTCGGTGGCGGTGTCGCGGCCCACGTCGGCTCCGTGCGCGTCCAGCACCTGCGACTTGTGGCGCAGCGTGGCGGCGTCGCCGAACGAGTGCCAGACGTCGGCATGCTCGGCGACGAGCCGCAGCATCTTCTTCTCCCCGCCGCCGCCGATGAGCAGCGGGATGTCGCGGGTGGGGGCGGGGTTGCCCGCCGCCAGGCGTGCACGCACGCGCGGCAGGGCCGCGGCGAGGTCGGCGATACGGGTGCCGGCCGAGCCGAACTCGTAGCCGAACTCGCGGTAGTCCTTCTCGGCCCATCCGGCGCCGATGCCGAGGATCAGGCGCCCTCCGCTGATGTGGTCGACCGTGCGGGCCATGTCCGCCAGCAGGTCCGGGTTGCGGTAGCCGTTCCCGGTGACCAGCGCGCCGATCTCCACTCGTTCGGTCTGCTCCGCCCACGCGCCGAGCATGGTCCAGCACTCGAAGTGCTTCCCGTCCGGGTCGCCGGACAGGGGGAAGAAGTGGTCCCAGTTGAACACGATGTCGACGCCGGCGTCCTCGGCGCGCAGGACGGTGTCGCGGATGGTGGCGTAGTCGCCGTGCTGCTGTCCGAGCTGGTAGGCGATGCGCAGGGGTCGTGAGGCCATGCGGGCACGCTAGCGCGCGGTGGGTTCCGACTCAACGGTCGGTCAACCGGTGCGGGTCGCCACGGCGAAGACGCGGCGGAACTCCAGGGGTGTCCCGAAGGCCCGCGGCGGGTAGGCGTCCCGCAGGGCGGCGCCGTACTCGGCCTCGAACGCCACCCGCAACGTGGTGCCGTGGGCGTCGTCGTGCGCCGTCAGGGCCTGCAACGTCGGCTGTGCGCCGGTCGCCGAGATCCACCGCAGCACGGGGTCCGGCCCGTCGAGGACGTGCGTGTAGGTGGTCTCCCAGGCGTCGACGGTCCAGCCGGGCGCGGCGAGGAGGTCCAGGTACTCGGCGGGGTCGGCCGTCGCACGTCGTGGCACCGGCCCGACGACGGCGGCGTACGGCGAGCGGGCCGCGACCTCCCGGAGCAGACGATGGCCGGGGGCGTCGTGGTTGCCGGGTACGTGGAACCCGAAGACCTGGGCGGCTGTCGCGGCCAACGGTGCGAGGAGCTCGCGGTGGCCCGGGACCCACTGCAGTGCCGCGTTGCTGATGACGAGGTCGGCACCTGTCGGCGAGACGTGCCCGGCGGCGTAGTCCCGCAGGTCGGCGCGCTGGTACTGCGCTCGGGGATCGGTGTTGTCCGCCGCCGCCCGTTCGATCATGGCGGGCGAGTCGTCGATGCCGACGATGTCCGCGTGGGGCCACCGTGCGCGCAGCAGCGCGGTGAGATGCCCGGGACCGCAGCCGAGGTCGACCACGCTGTCGGGCTCCGCGGCGACGCGCCCGAGGAGCTCCGTGAACGGACGGGACCGCTCGTCGGTGTACCGCAGGTAGGCGGTGGGGGACCAGTCGGGCACGGCAGGCTCCTTTGACGTCAAGTGTCTTGACGTCAAGATATACCGCTACGGCAGGAGGAGCACCTTGCCCGTGGTCGCCCGGCCCTCGAGGGCGGCGTGCGCGGACGCGGCGTCCGCGAGCGGGTAGGTCGCCCCGACCCGTACCTCGAGGTCGCCGTCGGCCGCGGCGCCGAGCACCTCGCCCGCCCGCCACTCCAGCTCCGCGCGGGTCGCGGTGTAGTGGGCGAGCGTCGGGCGCGTGACGTACAGCGACCCGCCGCCGTTGAGCCGCTGCAGGTCGAACGGCGGCACCTGTCCCGACGCGCCGCCGAACAGCACCAGGGTGCCGCGCCGGCGCAAGGACGCCAGCGAGGCGTCGAACGTGGCGGCGCCGACGCCGTCGTACACCACGTGCACGCCGGCTCCGTCGGTCAGCTCGTGCACGACGGCCGGAAGCTCCGTGGTGAGGTCGTCCATCGCCTCGTAGTCGATGGTGTGGGCGGCACCTGCTCCCGACGAGAGTGCCGCCTTCTCCGGCGACGACACCGTCGTGATGACCCTGCCGCCCCGTGCCGTGGCGAGCTGTGTCGCGAGGATCCCGACGCCGCCGGCGCCGGCCGTCAGGAGGACGTCGTGACCCAGGCCGACCTCGAAGGTCGAGGCGACCAGGTAGTGCGCCGTCATGCCCTGCAGGGGGAGGGCCGCGGCCGTCGTCAGGTCGAGGCCGGCGGGCACGTGCACCGCGACGTCGGCGTCGACCACCGCGAGCTCGGCGTACGACCCGGGAGCCTGGTGCCAGGCGACGCGGTCGCCGACGGTGAACCCGTCCACCTCGGGGCCGCTGGCCTCGACCGTGCCCGAGCCCTCCACGCCGACCACGTGCGGGTACTCCATCGGGTAGACGCCGGAGCGGCGGTAGGTGTCGATGAAGTTCACCCCCGCCGCGGCCACCCGCACGAGCAGCTGTCCCGGCCCGGGCTCCGGGTCGGGACGCTCGGTGTGTTCCAGGACTTCGGGGCCACCCGCCGCGCGGGCCACGACTGCACGCATGGTCCGAGCCTACGACCCGCCCGTAGGGTGGCGCGGTGACCCTGGAGATCCGCACCGCGACCCGTGACGACTGGCCCCGCATCTGGCCCGTCGTCGAACCGGTCGTGCGGGCCGGCGAGACCTACGCCTACCCGCTCGACCTGACGTCCGAGCAGGCGCGCGAGCTCTGGATGGAGCGCCCGCCCGGGCGGACGGTGGTGGCCGCGGACGAGGGCGAGGTGCTCGGCACCGCGAAGATGGGGCCCAACCGCCCGGGGAACGGCGACCACGTCGGCACGGCGTCGTTCATGGTCGCCGACGCCGCGCGGGGCCGGGGCGTCGGCCGGGCGCTGGCCGAGCACGTGATCGGCTGGCATCGCGAGCAGGGGTACCGCGGCATCCAGTTCAACGCCGTGGTCGAGTCGAACAGGGCGGCCGTGCGGTTGTGGCGTTCGCTCGGGTTCGAGATCGTCGGGACGGTTCCCGGGGCGTTCCACAGCCCCGTCGCAGGGTTCGTCGGGCTGCACGTGATGTATCTGCCGCTGCGCTGACTCGGGCGGGGACCGCATCGTGAAACACCTGTCGGCGATCTGCATAGGTATGTATAGTGCTGCATATGGTCAGCAACGAGCCCCTCACGGTCGCCGTCGCGGGCGCCACCGGCTACGCCGGCGGTGAGTTCCTGCGGCTCGCCGCCCGGCACCCGCACCTCCGGGTCGGCACGCTCACCGCGCACTCCAACGCCGGGAGCCGTCTCGGGGACCTGCAGCCGCACCTGCGATCGCTCGCGGACCGGGTCCTGGAGCCGACCACGCCCGAGGCGCTCGCGGGCCACGACGTCGTCGTCCTCGGTCTGCCGCACGGGGCGTCGGGCGAGATCGCGGCCCGGCTGCCCGACGACGTGCTCGTCCTCGACCTCGGCGCCGACCACCGGCTCGCCTCGGCCGCCGACTGGGAGCAGTTCTACGGGACCTCGCACGCCGGCACGTGGCCCTACGGCCTCCCCGAGCTGATCGTCTGCGCCGACGGCGCGGTGACGGGGTCGCAGCGTGATCACCTCGTCGGGGCTCGCCGCATCGCCGTCCCCGGGTGCAACGTCACCGCCGTCACCCTCGGTCTGCAGCCGGGCGTGGCCACCGGGCTGCTCGACCCCACCGACGTCGTCGCCGTCCTCGCCAACGGGTACTCCGGTGCCGGCAAGGCGCTCAAGCCGCACCTGCTCGCGGCCGAAGGGCTCGGGGCCGCCGCGCCGTACGCCGTCGGCGGCACCCACCGGCACATCCCCGAGATCACCCAGAACCTGCGCACCGCCGGGGCCACGGACGTGACCATCAGCTTCACCCCCACGCTCGTGCCGATGGCGCGCGGCATCCTCGCCACCGCGACCGCGCGGCTCGCGCCCGGACGCGAGGCAGCAGGGGCCGACGAGGTGCGCGCGGTGTGGGAGCGGGCCTACGCCGACGAGCCCTTCGTCGACCTCCTGCCCGCGGGGCAGTGGCCTTCGACGGCGGCGACCCTCGGCGCGAACACCGCGCTCGTCCAGGTCGCGCTCGACGAGGCCGCCGGCCGCGTCGTGACCGTCACCGCCCTCGACAACCTCGCTAAGGGCACCGCCGGACAGGCGGTCCAGGCCATGAACATCGCCCTCGGCCTGCCGGAGACGGCCGGCCTCACCACCGAAGGAGTCGCGCCGTGAGCGTCACCGCCGCACAAGGGTTCCGGGCCGCCGGGATCACCGCAGGGCTCAAGGCCTCCCAGAAGCCGGACCTCGCCCTCGTCGTCAACGACGGGCCGGAGCACACCGCTGCCGCGGTCTTCACGAGCAACCGTGTGGTGGGGGCTCCGGTCCTGTGGTCGCGACAGGCCGTCAAGGACGGCGCCGCCCGCGCCGTCGTGCTGAACTCCGGCGGTGCCAACGTCTGCACCGGGCCCGGCGGCTTCCAGGACGCGCACGCCACCGCCGAGAAGGCGGCCGACGCGCTCGGGATAGGCGCCATCGACGTGCTCGTGGCCTCGACAGGGCTGATCGGTGTCCGCCTGGCCGCCGACAAGCTGCTCGCGGGCGTGCCCGTGGCGGTCGGTGCCCTCTCCGGGGGTGACGCGGCCGGGCAGGCGGCGGCGACGGCCATCATGACCACCGACACCGTGCCCAAGACGGCCGTGCGCACCGTCGAGACGCCGTCCGGCACGTACACCGTCGGCGGGATGGCCAAGGGCGCGGGCATGCTCGCCCCGGCACTGGCGACCATGCTGTGCGTCGTGACGACCGACGCCGTCGTGCCCGCGCAGGACGCCGACGCGGCGCTGCGGGCAGCGACGCGCGCCACGTTCGACCGCGTCGACTCCGACGGCGCCATGTCGACGTCGGACACGGTGGTGCTCATGGCCTCGGGTGCCTCCGGCGTCCCCGCCGAGCCTCAGGGGCTCACCGAGGCCGTCACCGCGGTCTGCGCGGACCTGGCCCGTCAGCTCGTGGCCGACGCCGAGGGCGCGTCCCACGACATCGCCATCACCGTGACGAACGCGACCACCGAGGACGCCGCGCTGGCCGTCGCCCGCGCCGTCAGCCGGTCCAACCTCGTCAAGGCCGCCGTCTTCGGCAACGACCCCAACTGGGGGCGCATCCTGTCGCAGGTCGGCACCGTGCCCGAGGAGGTCGCCCCGTTCGACCCGGCCGACCTGGACGTCAGCATCAACGGCGTCATGGTCTGCCGGGCCGGCGGTGCCCACGAGCCGCCCGAGAAGGTCGACATGGCCGCCGACCGGGACGTGACGATCAGCGTCGACCTGCACGCCGGCGACGCCGAGGTCACGCTGTGGACCAACGACCTGACCCACGCCTACGTCCACGAGAACAGCGCGTACTCGTCATGAGCGACTTCGACACCCGCACCGACCTGCGTCCCGACCAGAAGGCCGAGGTGCTCGTCGAGGCTCTTCCCTGGCTCCAGGAGTTCGCCGGCGCGCTCGTCGTGGTCAAGTACGGCGGCAACGCCATGGTCGACGACGAGCTCAAGGCGGCGTTCGCCCAGGACATGGTCTTCCTGCGCCAGGTTGGCCTGCGCCCGGTCGTCGTGCACGGCGGCGGTCCGCAGATCTCCAGGATGCTCGACCGCGTCGGTATCGCCTCCGAGTTCCGCGGCGGGCTGCGCGTCACCACGCCCGAGGCGATGGAGATCGTGCGGATGGTGCTGACCGGGCAGGTCTCGCGCGAGCTGGTCGGGCTGATCAACGCGCACGCGCCGCGCGCCGTCGGGCTGTCGGGGGAGGACGGCGGGCTGTTCGGGGCCGTGCGCCGGCACGCCACGGTCGACGGCGAGCCCGTGGACGTGGGCCTGGTGGGCGACGTCGTGCAGGTCAGCCCGTCCGCGGTGCAGGACCTGCTCGACGCCGGGCGGATCCCCGTGGTCTCCACGATCGCCCCCGACGTCGACGACCCCACGCAGGTGCTGAACGTCAACGCCGACACGGCGGCCGCGGCGCTCGCGGTGGCGCTCGGCGCGAAGAAGCTCATCGTGCTCACCGACGTCGAGGGGCTGTACACGAGCTGGCCCGACCGGGACTCGCTGGTCGAGCAGATCTCGGCCGGGGAGCTGGCGACGCTCCTGCCGAGCCTGACGGCCGGCATGGTCCCCAAGATGGAAGCCTGCCTGCGGGCCGTCCAGGGTGGTGTGCCGCGCGCCTCGGTGATCGACGGCCGCCAGCCGCACTCGGTGCTGCTCGAGGTCTTCACCTCCCGCGGCAACGGCACGATGGTCGTCCCCGACGTCCCCGACGTCCCCGACGTCCCGCTGCGAACCCGCGAGGAGAGCACCGCATGAGCGAGATCACCGGCACCGGCCGAGACCTCGGCACCCAGGGCTGGACCGAGGCGTACACCCGCTCGGTGATGGACACGTTCGGCCCGCCGCAGCGCATTCTCGTGCGCGGTGAGGGAGCGTCCGTGTGGGACGCCGACGGCAGGCGGTACCTCGACCTGCTCGCCGGGATCGCCGTCAACGCCCTCGGGCATGCCCACCCCACGCTCACGGCGGCCGTGAGCGCGCAGCTCGGCACGCTCGGCCACGTGTCCAACTTCTTCGGCACGCCCACCCAGATCTCGCTGGCGGAGCGGCTGCTGCAGCTCGCCGAGGCGCCGGAGGGCTCGAAGGTCTTCTTCACGAACTCCGGCACGGAGGCCAACGAGGCGGCCTTCAAGATGACCCGCCGCACGGGCCGCACCCGGGTGCTGGCCCTCGAGGGCGGTTTTCACGGGCGCACCGTGGGCGCGCTCGCCCTCACGCACAAACCGGCCTACCGGGAGCCCTTCGCACCGCTGCCCGGCGGCGTCGAGCACCTGCCGTTCGGGGACACCGAGGCGCTGGAGGCCGCCTTCTCCCCGGCCGCCGTCGCCGAACGGGGCGAGGTCGCGGCCCTGGTCGTCGAACCTGTGCAGGGCGAAGCGGGTGTCCGGGCGCTCCCCGAGGGCTACCTGGCACTCGGGCGCCGGCTCACGAGCGATGCCGGCGCGCTGCTCGTCCTCGACGAGGTGCAGACCGGCATGGGACGCACCGGCTCCTGGTTCGCCTTCCAGCAGCCCGAGATCGGCGGAGGCGTCGTGCCCGACGTCGTCACGCTCGCCAAGGGCCTCGGTGGTGGCTTCCCCGTGGGCGCCGTCGTGGCGTTCGGTGAGCGCGCCGCCACGCTGCTCGGTCGCGGACAGCACGGGACGACCTTCGGCGGGAACCCCGTGGCCGCCGCCGCGGCCCTGGCCACCATCGGTGTGATCGAGCGTGACCGTCTGATCGCCCACGCCGTGGAGGTCGGCAAGGTGCTGCGTCGCGCGATCACCGCAGGTCAGAACCCGCTCGTCGCCGGGGTGCGGGGGCACGGCCTGCTCCTCGCCGTCGAGCTCTCCCGGCCGGTCGCACCCCAGGTCGCGGCGGCCGCCCTTGAGGCCGGCCTCATCGTCAACGCCGTCGCTCCCGACGCGATCCGCCTGGCGCCCCCGCTCGTGCTGACGATCGACCAGGCGCTCGACGCCGCGCGGTTCTTCGCCGGTGTGGCCATCCCCGAGAGCACCGTGCCGGAGAGCCTTGTGCCCGAGAATCCCGTGCCCGAGAATCCCGTGCCCGAGAAGGACGACCGATGACCCGCCACTTCCTGCGTGACGACGACCTCACCCCGGCCGAGCAGCACGAGGTGCTCGAGCTCGCCATGGCATTCCGCGAGGACCGCACGTTCCGTACGCCGCTCGCCGGCCCGCAGGGCGTGGCGCTGATCTTCGACAAGCCGACGTTGCGCACCCAGCTCTCGTTCGCGACCGGGGTGGCCGAGATGGGCGGCTTTCCCACGGTGGTCGACGGTCGGCTCGCCCAGGTCGGGGTCCGCGAGTCCGTCGTGGACGTCACCCGGGTGCTGGACCGGCAGGTGTCGGCGATCGTGTGGCGGACGTTCGGCCAGGACCGGCTCGAGGAGATGGCGGCCGTCTCGCGCGTACCCGTCGTCAACGCTCTCACCGACGACTACCACCCGTGCCAGCTCCTCGCGGACCTCGTCACGATCGCCCAGCACCGTGGTGGTCTCGGCCACCTGCCGGGCCAGCGGCTCGTCTACGTCGGCGACGCGGCCAACAACATGGCCGCCTCCTACCTGCTGGCCGGCGCGACCGCCGGGCTGCACGTCGTCGTCTGCGGTCCGGACGGCTACCTGCCGACCGACGACGTCGTAGCGCGGGCAGGCGCGATCGCGGCGACCACGGGCGGGTCGGTCGCCGTCCAGACGGACCCGCGGGCCGCTGTCGCCGGCGCGGACGTGGTCGTGACGGACACCTGGGTCTCCATGGGGGACGAGGAGTCCGCCGCGCAGCGGGTCGCCGACCTGCTGCCGTACCAGGTGACGGACGAGCTCATGGCGGTGGCGTGCGAGGACGCGATCTTCCTGCACTGCCTGCCGGCCTACCGCGGCAAGGAGGTCGCCGCGGAGGTCATCGACGGGCCCCGGTCCGTCGTGTGGGACGAGGCGGAGAACCGTCTGCACGCGCAGAAGGCGGTCCTGACGTTCCTGCTGGAGCAGCGATGAGCGCGCCCGCGCACGGACCGCTCACCACCAAGGCGGCCCGCCATGCCCGCATCGTCGCGATCGTGCGGCGCACGGCGATCCACTCGCAGGCGGAGCTCGCCCGCGAGCTCGCCGACGAAGGGCTCTCCGTCACCCAGGGCACCCTGTCGCGCGACCTCATCGAGCTGCGGGCCGAGAAGGTCCGCAGCGACTCGGGCGCCCTCGTGTACGCCGTGCCGGGCGAGGGCGGTGACCGGAGCGTCCGGGCGGCCGGCGTCGGCGGGCACGACGACGGCTACCTCGCCGCCCGCCTCGCCCGGCTCTGCGCCGACCTGCTCGTCTCCGCGGAGGCGTCCGGCAACCAGGTGGTGCTGCGCACACCGCCCGGCGCCGCGAACTACCTGGCCTCGGCCATCGACCACTCCGTCTTCCCCGGGGTCCTCGGCTGCATCGCCGGTGACGACACGATCCTCGTGATCGCCCGGGACCCGGCGGGCGGCGACGAGCTCGCCGCCCGGTTCCTCGAGCTCACGGCGTCACCGGACGCCTGAGCCTGCCAGACTCGACACCCACCGCACAGCAAGGAAGAACACTCATGACTGAACGCGTCGTGCTCGCCTACTCGGGCGGCCTGGACACCTCCGTGGCGATTGGCTGGATCGCCGAGGCCACCGGGGCCGAGGTCGTCGCCGTCGCCGTCGACGTCGGCCAGGGCGGCGAGGACATGGAGATGATCCGTCGGCGCGCCCTCGACTGCGGCGCCGTCGAGGCGTACGTCGCCGACGCGCGCGACGAGTTCGCCGACGAGTACTGCATGCCCGCCCTCAAGGCGAACGGCCTGTACCTCGACCGGTACCCCCTGGTGTCGGCGATCTCGCGGCCGGTCATCGTCAAGCACATGGTCCGCGCCGCCCGGCAGTTCGGTGCGCAGACGGTGGCCCACGGCTGCACCGGCAAGGGCAACGACCAGGTCCGGTTCGAGGTGGCCACCACCTCGCTGGCCCCGGACCTGCGCACCATCGCCCCGGTGCGCGACCTCGCCCTGACGCGTGAGAAGGCGATCGACTACGCCGAGAAGAACGACCTGCCGATCGCGACGACGAAGAAGAACCCGTTCTCGATCGACCAGAACGTGTGGGGACGGGCCGTCGAGACGGGCTTCCTCGAGGACATCTGGAACGAGCCGACCAAGGACGTCTACTCCTACACCGACGACCCGACGTTCCCGCCGGTCGCCGACGAGGTCGTCATCACCTTCGCCGGGGGCGTGCCCGTCGCCCTCGACGGCGTCGAGGTGTCCCCGCTCCAGGCGATCATGGAGATGAACCGCCGGGCCGGTGCGCAGGGTGTGGGCCGGATCGACATCGTCGAGGACCGGCTCGTGGGGATCAAGTCCCGCGAGGTCTACGAGGCGCCGGGGGCGATGGCCCTCATCGCCGCGCACCAGGAGCTCGAGAACGTCACCCTGGAGCGCGAGCAGGCCCGCTTCAAGAAGGGCGTCGAGCAGCGCTGGTCCGAGCTGGTCTACGACGGCATGTGGTTCAGCCCGCTGAAGAAGAACCTCGACGTGTTCGTCGACGAGACCCAGAAGTACGTCTCCGGCGACATCCGCCTGGTGATGCACGGCGGCCGCGCGACCGTGACCGGGCGGCGTTCGGAGGCGGCGCTGTACGACTTCAACCTCGCCACCTACGACGAGGGCGACTCGTTCGACCAGTCGCACGCCAAGGGGTTCATCGAGATCTACGGCCTGGCCGCCAAGCAGGCCGCGGCTCGCGACGAGCGGTTCGGCAACGGCGTCGACCTCGGCACCGGGGATCTCTGACATGGCCGGCATCGAGAAGCACTCCGCCACCACGGGTGGGACGGACGCGGACGGGACCGTCGGCGTCTCGGCCGCACCCGCGTCGACGAGCCTGTGGGGCGGCCGGTTCGCCGGCGGCCCGGCGCCCGAGCTCCAGGCGCTGTCGCAGTCGACCCACTTCGACTGGCGCCTCGCCAAGGACGACGTGGCGGGCTCCCGGGCCCACGCTCGCGTGCTGCACGGCGCGGGCCTGCTGGACGACGACGAGCTCGCGGGCATGCTCGACGCGCTCGACCGTCTCGAGGCCGACGTCGAGTCCGGTGCGTTCCTGCCCCGGCTGGGGGACGAGGACGTGCACACCGCGCTCGAGCGGGGCCTCATGGAGCGGGCCGGCGAGGAGCTCGGCGGCAAGCTGCGGGCCGGGCGCTCGCGCAACGACCAGATCGCCACGCAGGTCCGGCTGTACCTGCGCCGCAACGGCCGCACGATCGCCCAGCAGCTGCTCACCGTGGTGGACGAGCTCATCACCCAGGCCGAGGCCGCCGGCGAGGCCGTCATGCCCGGTCGCACGCACCTCCAGCACGCCCAGCCCGTGCTGCTCGCGCACCACCTGCTGGCGCACGCCTGGCCGCTCCTGCGTGACGTGGACCGGCTCGTCGACTGGGACGTTCGGGCGGCACGGTCGCCCTACGGCTCCGGGGCGCTCGCGGGTTCGTCCCTGGGCCTGGACCCTGCCGCGGTGGCAGCGGGGCTCGGCTTCGACGGGCCGGTCGAGAACTCGATCGACGGCACCGCCGCACGTGACGTCGTCGCGGAGTTCGCCTTCGTGGCCGCGATGATCGGCGTGGACCTGTCGCGGCTCTCCGAGGAGATCATCCTGTGGAACACCAAGGAGTTCGGGTTCGTGCGGCTCGACGACGCCTGGTCGACCGGGTCGAGCATCATGCCGCAGAAGAAGAACCCCGACATCGCCGAGCTGGCGCGGGGCAAGTCCGGGCGGTTGATCGGTGACCTCACGGGGCTGCTCTCGACGCTCAAGGGCCTTCCCCTGGCGTACAACCGGGACCTGCAGGAGGACAAGGAGCCGGTGTTCGACCAGGTGGACACCCTCACCGTGCTGCTGCCGGCGTTCGCCGGCATGGTCCGCACGCTGACGTTCGACACCGACCGGATGGCCGAGCTCGCCCCCCAGGGGTTCTCCCTCGCCACGGACGTCGCCGAGTGGCTGGTGCGGCAGGGCGTGCCGTTCCGTGTCGCGCACGAGGTCGCCGGTGCCTGCGTGCGGGTCTGCGAGGAGCGGGACATCGAGCTGTGGGACCTGTCGGACCAGGACCTCGCGGACGTCTCTGCGCACCTCACCCCGGACGTGCGCTCGGTCCTGTCCGTCGAGGGTTCGGTCGCCTCCCGCGACGCCGTGGGCGGCACGGCCCCGGTGCGGGTGGCGGAACAGCTCGAGGCGGCCAAGGAGCGCGCCACGGAGTACCGGTTCTGGGCCGAGGCCTGACCCGGTGACGGTCGGTCCCGACGTGCTCGCCGCCCTCGTGCGGGCGGTGCGGTCGGCGCCGCCCCGGCTGCCCGGCGTGCAGGCGCCGCAGCCGTGGCGGCGCACACGCCTGGTGTGCGTGGACGGGCCGGCCGGGTCCGGCAAGACGACGCTGGCGACCCAGCTCGCCGTCGAGCTCGCGTGCCAGGTCGTCCACATGGACGACCTCTACGAGGGGTGGGCGGCCGGGCCCGACGGCGGTGCGGCACGGTTGCGCTCGTGGGTCCTGGAACCGCTCGTCGCCGGGCAGGCGGGGGAGTACCGGCGGTTCGACTGGGTCGCCGGGACCTATGCCGAGGCGCACCGCGTCGATCCCGGGCCGTTCCTCGTGGTGGAGGGGTGCGGGGCGGCCGCCCGGTCGGTGGACCAGTGGGCGGCGTTGCGCGTCTGGGTGGAGGCGGGCGACGACGAGCGGTTGCGCCGTGGGCTCGCTCGCGACGGGGTCGCGGAGCGGGCGCACTGGTTGCGCTGGATGGCCGACGAGGCCGCGCACTACGCTGCCGAGCAGACGCGTGCGCGGGCCGACGTCCACCTCGACGGTTTCGGCCGGCCGCGCACCACGGCGCAGGGCTCGACGGAGGGCCTGGTGGAGGACGCGGTGAGAGGTTCGGCGGAGGTGACATGACGGGGACCGGAGCGGGCGCTGCACCGTCCGCGGCGACGCCGTGGCAGGTCCCCGGGCCGTCCTGGTACGCCCGCGACGTGCACGACGTGGCGCGGGACCTGCTCGGCGCCTTCGTCACACGCCGGAGCTCGCAGGGCGAGGTGACGCTGCGCGTCACGGAGGTCGAGGCGTACGCCGGTGCGGTCGACCCGGCGTCGCACGCGTACCGGGGCCGCACCGAGCGCAACCGGTCCATGTTCGGCGAGCCGGGGCGCCTCTACGTCTACCGGCACCTGGGGCTGCACCACTGCGCCAACGTGGTGTGCGGCCCCGCAGGGACCGCTTCGGGTGTCCTGCTGCGGGCCGGCGAGGTCGTCGCGGGCACCGAGCTGGCGCGTTCGCGACGGACGCGGGTCGGGCGCTGCGACTCCGACCGGCAGATCGCCCGGGGGCCGGCGCGGCTCGCTGTCGCGCTCGCCATCGACCGGCAGGACGACGGCGTGGGGATCACCGACGCCCAGGGCGCCGTCGTCGTGCACCTGCCCGTGGACCCGCTGCCGCGCACGATCGCGTCAGGCCCGCGCGTGGGCGTCGGTGGCGAGGGCGCGGACATCGAGCGCTTCGCGTGGCGCTCGTGGCTCGTCGACGAGCCGACCGTCTCGGCCTACCGTCCCGTGGGACGTCGCCGCCGCTGACCGGTGTCTCGCGCGTCGCCACGGACGGTCGCCGTCGCGGCGTGCGGCCCAGGCTCCTGGTCGGTGCGGCGCAGCTCGCTGCGCCACCGGTCGAACTCGCGGCCCGCGGTGATCTCCGCGGGGCTCGGGGCCAGCATGACCGTGACGAGCAGGGCGAGCGTCGAGAGCGTGAGGAAGATGCCCAGCGGGATGACGAGCTCGCCGGTCGTCAGGCCGGTCTGAGCTGCCGTCGCGCCGCCCTGGTGGCTCCCGTGCTCCTGGGCCTCCATCGCAGCCATGCCCGTGTAGTGCATGCCGGAGACGGCGACGCCCATCACCACGGCGGCCGCGGCGCCGGCCAGGGTCGTGTGCACCGTGTACGCGAGCCACAACCCGGCCGAGGCGGCGACGACGCCGATGATGACGGACAGCGTCACGAGCCACGCGTCGTAGTGGAGCGGCACGTCGGTGTGCATGGCCCGCATGCCGAGGTAGTGCATGCTCGACACGCCGAACCCGGCGACGACCCCTCCTCCGACGATCGCCCCGGCACGGCCTGCGCTGCGGTCGACGAGGAACAACCCGGCGGCGACCACCACGACGGCGAGCACCGCACTGACGATCGTCAGCGGGACGTCGTAACGGATCTCGGCGCCCGACACCGAGAACCCGAGCATGGCCACGAAGTGCATCACCCAGATCCCGGTGCCGCCGATGGCGAGGGCTCCCAGCCACAACCACCACCGTCGGGCGCGACCGCTGAAGAGCCTGGCGCGAGCGGTGCAGGACAGGCCCGCCGCGCAGCCGAGGCACGACAGGACGAAGGACAGCGCCGGTGTCAGGAGTCCGTAGGTGAAGTGCTCGATCATGGTGGTCCTTCGCAGGTGACGAGTATCGGGCTGGGCCGGGACACCGTCGTCCCTCGAGCCGACAGACCGCCGGGGGAGTGATCTGTGACGGCAGGCCGAGTGGCGCTCGTCACAGTGCATGCGTGATGGGTGCGGCGGGGATCGACCCGTCGAGCCCTGTGGGCTCCGACGGATTCGGCGACGACGAGTGGACGCACTGCCGACGACGTCGGGCAGACTAGGGGCCGTCGCCGGTCCGGGCGGCACCCGCTGAACTGAAGGAGCATCACGGTGACCGACGTTGTCGACGAGCTGCAGTGGCGGGGCCTGGTGGCGCAATCCACCGACGAGGCCGCGCTGAGGGACGCGCTGGCGCAGGGGCCCGTCACCTACTACTGCGGCTTCGACCCGACGGCGCCGAGCCTGCACCACGGGCACCTCGTCCAGCTGATCCTGCTGCGCCACCTGCAGCAGGCGGGCCACCGTGCGGTGGCGCTGGTCGGCGGAGCCACCGGGATGATCGGGGACCCCCGGGACTCCGGCGAACGCGTTCTGAACACCAAGGAGGTCGTGGCGGACTGGTCGCAGCGGCTCAAGGGCCAGATCTCGCGGTTCCTCGAGTTCGACGGCGACAACCCCGCCGTGCTCGTCAACAACCTCGACTGGATCGACGGGCTCTCCGCCATCGACTTCCTACGCGACGTCGGCAAGCACTACCGCCTGGGCACGATGCTGGCCAAGGACACCGTGGCGCGCCGGCTGCGCTCCGACGAGGGCATCAGCTTCACCGAGTTCAGCTACCAGATCCTGCAGGGCATCGACTTCCTGGAGCTCTACCGGCGGCACGGGGTCACGCTGCAGACGGGTGGCAACGACCAGTGGGGGAACCTGCTGTCCGGCGTGGAGCTGATCCGGAAGGCGGAGGGCGCGGCGGTGCACGTCATGACGACGCCGCTGATCACGAAGGCCGACGGGACGAAGTTCGGCAAGACGGAAGGCGGGGCCGTGTGGCTGGCTCCGGACATGATGAGCCCGTACGCCTTCTACCAGTACTGGCTCAACGCCGCCGACGCCGACGTGGTCGCCTGGTTGAAGATCTTCACGTTCCGCACGCGCGAGGAGATCGACCAGCTCGCTGCGGCGGTCCGGGAACGCCCTGGAGCGCGGGAGGCGCAGCGCACGCTCGCCGGGGACGTCACGACGCTCGTCCACGGAGCCGACGCCACGGATGCCGTGGTCGCGGTGAGTCGTGCCCTGTTCGGCCGCGGTGAGCTCGGGACGCTCGACGCCGACACGCTCGGCGCCGCGACGGCCGAGCTGCCCCGGGCGGACGTCACGGTCGGCACGCCGGTGCTCGACGCGTTCGTCGACGCCGGTCTGGTGGCCTCACGCGCGGCCGGCCGACGGGCGATCGGCGAGGGCGGTGCGTACGTCAACAACGTCAAGGTCGGCACCGAGGACGCCGTCCTGACGAGCGAGGACCTGCTCCACGGGCGCTACGCGGTCCTGCGGCGTGGCAAGAAGACCCTCGCCGTCGCCGTCGCCGGCTGACCCGGCGACCGGCAGATCGGGCCCTGGCCTGCGGATTTGGCACGCGGGCCAGGGGCTGTGTAATGTTCTGGTCGTTCGCCCGGCAGGGAGGCACGAACACCGAGGAGACAGCCGCTGAGGCTGGGTACCGGTGGCCGATCCCAGGGTGGATGACCTCGGACCTTCGGATCAGGTACAGTTGTGTGCCCGGTCGATCGAGGGCCTGGTAGATCCCGTGTATAACGGCTCGGAAGAGCGGTTGACGACACGGAGGAAGCCGGGTAAGGTTGAAGGGTTGCCCCGGACGGGGTCGGGACGGGAAGTTCCGGTCTTGGATGGTGTGCGTCGGTTGTTTGAGAACTCAACAGTGTGCTTGATAGTCAATGCCAAATTTTGAACCTTTTTGGTTCCTTTGGACTGGATTGAACAGCTAGTCTGTTTGGTCTGGCCAGTATCGATAGGCGACTGGTGGCCCTCTTTGGGGGTTGTTGGTTGTTTTCTCTCTTTTACGGAGAGTTTGATCCTGGCTCAGGACGAACGCTGGCGGCGTGCTTAACACATGCAAGTCGAACGGTGAAGCCCAGCTTGCTGGGTGGATCAGTGGCGAACGGGTGAGTAACACGTGAGCAACCTGCCCTCCACTTCGGGATAAGCCTTGGAAACGGGGTCTAATACCGGATATGAGCATCTGCCGCATGGTGGGTGTTGGAAAGTTTTTCGGTGGGGGATGGGCTCGCGGCCTATCAGCTTGTTGGTGGGGTGATGGCCTACCAAGGCGTCGACGGGTAGCCGGCCTGAGAGGGCGACCGGCCACACTGGGACTGAGACACGGCCCAGACTCCTACGGGAGGCAGCAGTGGGGAATATTGCACAATGGGCGAAAGCCTGATGCAGCGACGCCGCGTGAGGGATGACGGCCTTCGGGTTGTAAACCTCTTTCAGCAGGGAAGAAGGCCTTCGGGTGGACGGTACCTGCAGAAGAAGCGCCGGCTAACTACGTGCCAGCAGCCGCGGTAATACGTAGGGCGCAAGCGTTGTCCGGAATTATTGGGCGTAAAGAGCTCGTAGGCGGTCTGTCGCGTCTGGTGTGAAAACCCGAGGCTCAACCTCGGGCTTGCATCGGGTACGGGCAGACTAGAGTGCGGTAGGGGAGACTGGAATTCCTGGTGTAGCGGTGGAATGCGCAGATATCAGGAGGAACACCGATGGCGAAGGCAGGTCTCTGGGCCGCAACTGACGCTGAGGAGCGAAAGCATGGGGAGCGAACAGGATTAGATACCCTGGTAGTCCATGCCGTAAACGTTGGGCACTAGGTGTGGGGCTCATTCCACGAGTTCCGTGCCGCAGCTAACGCATTAAGTGCCCCGCCTGGGGAGTACGGCCGCAAGGCTAAAACTCAAAGGAATTGACGGGGGCCCGCACAAGCGGCGGAGCATGCGGATTAATTCGATGCAACGCGAAGAACCTTACCAAGGCTTGACATGCACCGGACGCTGCCAGAGATGGTGGTTCCGCAAGGTCGGTGCACAGGTGGTGCATGGTTGTCGTCAGCTCGTGTCGTGAGATGTTGGGTTAAGTCCCGCAACGAGCGCAACCCTCGTCCCATGTTGCCAGCGGGTTATGCCGGGGACTCATGGGAGACTGCCGGGGTCAACTCGGAGGAAGGCGGGGATGACGTCAAATCATCATGCCCCTTATGTCTTGGGCTTCACGCATGCTACAATGGCCGGTACAGAGGGCTGCGATACCGTAAGGTGGAGCGAATCCCAAAAAGCCGGTCTCAGTTCGGATTGGGGTCTGCAACTCGACCCCATGAAGTCGGAGTCGCTAGTAATCGCAGATCAGCAACGCTGCGGTGAATACGTTCCCGGGCCTTGTACACACCGCCCGTCAAGTCACGAAAGTTGGTAACACCCGAAGCTCATGGCCCAACCGGTTCGTCCGGGGGGAGTGGTCGAAGGTGGGACTGGCGATTGGGACTAAGTCGTAACAAGGTAGCCGTACCGGAAGGTGCGGCTGGATCACCTCCTTTCTAAGGAGCACATACTGCTCACCTGGTGGGGTTCTGCCCTGGGGGTGGGTGGTCATGCACAGCCATCGTAGGCGCCGAACGTGTGTCTGGTGGTTGCTCTGGGTGGAACATTGACTGTTTGCGGTGCGCTGGGTGCGTGCCGGCTGCTAGTACGTCTGCTGCTTCGGTGGTGGGTGGGAACGTGGTCGGTGGCCTCTGGTGGGTCGTGTGAGCACACTGTTGGGTCCTGAGGCAACCGGCCTGCGTGGTCGGGTGACCTTTGATGGATACGGGTCGTTGGTCGGGTCTTCATACCGCTTCGCGCGTCGTGCCGGGTCGTTGCTCCTTCGGGGTGATGGTTGGTGGGGTGTGTGGGGGTCGGGTGGGCCTGGTGGCCGGCGGGACCGTCCGTTGCTTGAGAACTGCACAGTGGACGCGAGCATCCCAGATGTTCAAGTATTGTTCTTGGATTTCTGTAGCATATTTGTAGTGTGTGTCGAAGTTTAGAAGGGCACATGGTGGATGCCTTGGCACTAGGAGCCGAAGAAGGACGTTGTAGCCTGCGTTAAGCCTCGGGGAGCTGGCAAACGAGCTGTGATCCGAGGATGTCCGAATGGGGGAACCCAGCCGCAGTCATGTGCGGTTACCTGTACCTGAATTCATAGGGTGCAGGGGGGAACGCCGGGAAGTGAAACATCTCAGTACCGGCAGGAAGAGATATTCCGTGAGTAGTGGCGAGCGAAAGCGGATGAGGCCAAACCGTATGCGTGTCAAGCTGTCAGGCGTTGCGTGTGCGGGGTTGTGGGACCTTTCTCAGATCACTGACATGGTCTGGACCAGTAAGAAAGTCGTGTCATAGTCGAACCGCATTGAAAGGCGGACCGTAGAGGGTGTGAGTCCCGTAGACGAAATGGTGCGGCCTGGTGAAGGGGATCCCAAGTAGCACGGGGCCCGTGAAATCTCGTGTGAATCTGGCAAGACCACTTGCTAAGCCTAAATACTACCTAGTGACCGATAGCGGACAAGTACCGTGAGGGAAAGGTGAAAAGTACCCCGGGAGGGGAGTGAAATAGTACCTGAAACCGTGTGCCTACAATCCGTCGGAGCCTCCTTAGCAGGGGTGACGGCGTGCCTTTTGAAGAATGAGCCTGCGAGTTAGTGCTCGGTGGCGAGGTTAACCCGTGTGGGGAAGCCGTAGCGAAAGCGAGTCCGAACAGGGCGATTCAGTCGCCGGGTCTAGACCCGAAGCGAAGTGATCTAGCCATGGGCAGGTTGAAGCGCCGGTAAGACGGCGTGGAGGACCGAACCCACTTAGGTTGAAAACTGAGGGGATGACCTGTGGTTAGGGGTGAAAGGCCAATCAAACTTCGTGATAGCTGGTTCTCCCCGAAATGCATTTAGGTGCAGCGTCACGCGTTCCTTGCCGGAGGTAGAGCTACTGGATGGCCGATGGGCCTCACCAGGTTACTGACGTCAACCAAACTCCGAATGCCGGTAAGCCAGAGCGTGGCAGTGAGACTGCGGGGGATAAGCTTCGTAGTCGAGAGGGAAACAGCCCAGACCACCGGCTAAGGCCCCTAAGCGTGTGCTCAGTGGGAAAGGATGTGGAGTTGCACAGACAACCAGGAGGTTGGCTTAGAAGCAGCCACCCTTGAAAGAGTGCGTAATAGCTCACTGGTCAAGTGATTCCGCGCCGACAATGTAGCGGGGCTCAAGTACACCGCCGAAGCCGTGGCACTCACACTTTACCCAGCATTCCCTTTCGAGGGGGTGTTCAGGTGTGTGGGTGGGTAGGGGAGCGTCGTGTGGGCAGTGAAGCCGCAGGGTGACCTAGCGGTGGAGACCACACGAGTGAGAATGCAGGCATGAGTAGCGAAAGACGGGTGAGAAACCCGTCCGCCGAATGACCAAGGGTTCCAGGGCCAGGTTAATCCGCCCTGGGTAAGTCGGGACCTAAGGCGAGGCCGACAGGCGTAGTCGATGGACAAGGAGTTGATATTCTCCTACCGGCGAAGAACCGCCCATACCGAATCCGGTGATGCTGACCACCCCCGAGTACCACCGTCGCCTTCGGGTGACACCGGTACAACGGCGTGGGACCCAATCCGGTAGTAGGTAAGCGTGTTAACAGGGGTGACGCAGGAAGGTAGCCCGGCGTGGCGATGGTAGACCACGTCCAAGGTTGTAGCCGGCTTCGTAGGCAAATCCGCGAAGCATTGACGGTGAGAACTGACGGTGACCGCACTAGCGGGAATCGGGTGATCCTCAGCTGCCAAGAAAAGCCTCGACGCGAGGTTCTAGCCGCCCGTACCCCAAACCGACTCAGGTGGTCAGGTAGAGAATACCAAGGCGATCGAGATAATCGTGGTTAAGGAACTCGGCAAAATGCCCCCGTAACTTCGGGAGAAGGGGGGCCCGATCCGTGAACACCCTAGCGGTGGGAAGCGGTGAGGGCCGCAGAGACCAGGGAGAAGCGACTGTTTACTAAAAACACAGGTCCGTGCGAAGTCGCAAGACGATGTATACGGACTGACGCCTGCCCGGTGCTGGAAGGTTAAGAGGACGAGTCAGCGTAAGCGAAGCTCAGAATTTAAGCCCCAGTAAACGGCGGTGGTAACTATAACCATCCTAAGGTAGCGAAATTCCTTGTCGGGTAAGTTCCGACCTGCACGAATGGCGTAACGACTTCTCCGCTGTCTCAACCACGAACTCGGCGAAATTGCACTACGAGTAAAGATGCTCGTTACGCGCAGCAGGACGGAAAGACCCCGGGACCTTTACTATAGCTTGGTATTGGTGTTCGGTGCGGTTTGTGTAGGATAGGTGGGAGACTTTGAAGCCCGCGCGCCAGCGCGAGTGGAGTCGCCGTTGAAATACCACTCTGACCGCATCGACCATCTAACCTCGGTCCGTGATCCGGATCAGGGACAGTGCCTGGTGGGTAGTTTAACTGGGGCGGTTGCCTCCCAAAATGTAACGGAGGCGCTCAAAGGTTCCCTCAGCCTGGTTGGCAATCAGGTGTCGAGTGCAAGTGCACAAGGGAGCTTGACTGTGAGACCGACAGGTCAAGCAGGGACGAAAGTCGGAACTAGTGATCCGGCGGTGGCTTGTGGAAGCGCCGTCGCTCAACGGATAAAAGGTACCCCGGGGATAACAGGCTGATCTTCCCCAAGAGTCCATATCGACGGGATGGTTTGGCACCTCGATGTCGGCTCGTCGCATCCTGGGGCTGGAGTAGGTCCCAAGGGTTGGGCTGTTCGCCCATTAAAGCGGCACGCGAGCTGGGTTTAGAACGTCGTGAGACAGTTCGGTCCCTATCCGCTGCGCGCGCAGGAAACTTGAGAAGGGCTGTCCCTAGTACGAGAGGACCGGGACGGACGAACCTCTGGTATGCCAGTTGTTCCGCCAGGAGCACCGCTGGTTCGCTACGTTCGGAAGGGATAACCGCTGAAAGCATCTAAGCGGGAAGCCTGCTTCAAGATGAGGTTTCCATCCCCCTCGTGGGGTGAAGGCACCCAGCTAGACCACTGGGTAGATAGGCCGGAAGTGGAAGACAGGACCAACGACTGTCGCAGCTGACCGGTACTAATAAGCCAACAACTTCAACACCAACACTTCTGCTATGCACGCGTCCACTGTGCGGTTCCCGAGAAACGGGCACCACCCCCTTTCACCTCGACCAGGTGAAACAACAAGGGGGAACCCGAACAACTCGATAACGTTACGGCGGTCACAGCGAAGGGGAAACGCCCGGTCCCATACCGAACCCGGAAGCTCAGCCCTTCAGCGCCGATGGTACTGCCCTGGAGACGGGGTGGGAGAGTAGGACGCCGCCGGACACCCTTCACAGCCAGGCCCCCCACACCACACGGTGCGGGGGGCCTGACTGCACCCACCACACCTGACGGCGACACGTGGGAGAATCTCTCACTGACCTGGAACGAGAGGACCACCGTGAACGACACGCCGCGCGAGGACCGCCCAGACCGGGGCGACGGGGGCTCGCGCCGCCCACAGGGGACCGGTCGAGGAGGCGGCGGACAGCGCCGGTCTCGCGACGACCAGCAGCGCAGCGGCCCCCGGCGCTCGGACGGGGACCACCGTGGTGGTCCACGCCGCGAGGGTGGCAGCGGTCGGCGCGGTGACGAGGAGCGGGGGAACGGCGGTCGTGGCGCCACGGGCGGTCGCGACGGCGGACGTCGTGACGGCACGGCCCATGGCGGTGACCGTGGCCGGCGCGACGAGCGCCATACCGGTGCCCGGGGTGGTGCCTACCCTGCACGCGGTGGCCAGCAGCGCCCCGCGCGGCCGGAGCGGCCTCGTGACCCGAACCGGGTCCCGGACCCTGAGATCCCCGAGGATGTCGACTCCCGCCAGCTCAGCAAGGAAGCGCGATCGCGGCTGCGCGGTCTGAGCAAGGACAACGCCGAGGGCGTCGGTGCGCACCTGGTCATGGCCGGCAGACTGCTGGACACCGACCCCGAGGAGGCCTACCTGCACGCTCAGGCGGCTGTGCGGCGGGCCGGCCGCATCGACGTCGTCCGTGAGGCCGCGGGCATCGCCGCGTACCGCACCGGCCGGTACGCGGAGGCCTTGCGCGAGCTTCGCACCGTGCGCCGGCTGAACGGCTCGTCGGAGCACCTGCCCCTGATGGCCGATGCCGAGCGCGGCCTGGGCCGCCCGGAGCGGGCGATCGCCTTGGCGCAGTCCGAGGAGGCCGCCACGCTCGAGCCGGAGGCACGCACGGAGCTGGCCATCGTGGTCAGCGGTGCTCGCAGCGACCTCGGCGACCACGAGGCGGCGCTGGCGGTGCTCGATCGCATCCCGGCGGCGGAACGTCAGGGCGACCTGGGACTCCGGGTGCTCCAGGCCCGTGCGGTCGCTCTGGAGACCGCGGGGCGGGCCGACGAGGCGACGGAGCTGTTGGCCGGCGTCGACCCGTCCGCGCTGGAGCGTGCGCTCGGGAACGGTGGGGACGACGAGGACTACGTCGTCTACGACGTCTTCGACGAGACGGCGGACGACGAGAGGCCCGAGGCGTGAGCGAGACCCTGCTGGGGAGCGATCGACCCCTGGCGGAGGCGCACGACCTCGCGCTCGTGGACCTGGACGGCGTGGCCTACCAGGGGCACCTGCCGATCGCGCACGCCGCGGAGTCCCTCGACGAGGCGCGTCGGCGAGGGCTCCGGCTGCTGTTCGTGACGAACAACGCCTCTCGCGAGCCCGAGGACGTGGCCGGCCAGCTCAGCGGTCTGTCGATCCCCACAGAGCCCGACGAGGTGATGACGGCGGCGCAAGCGTGCGCGAACCTGCTCGCCACCCGCCTCGCGCCCGGCGCCAAGGTGCTGGTCGTGGGGGGCGCCGGACTGGTCACGGCGGTGCGGCAGGCAGGGTTCGAGGTCGTCCCCTCTGCCGACGACGCGCCCGACGCCGTCGCCCAGGGCTTCGCGCCCGAGCTCGGTTGGTCGGACCTTGCCGAGGCGGCCTATGCGGTGGCCGCCGGTGCGTGGTTCGTGGCCAGCAACCGTGACATGTCGCTGCCGACGGCTCGAGGCTTTGCTCCCGGCAACGGTGCGCTGGTCGGGGCCGTCGTCGCCGCGACCGGCGTCCAGCCGGCCAGCGCGGGCAAGCCGTCGCCGACGATGTACCGCATGGCGGTCGATCGCAGCGCTGCCCGTCGCCCGCTGGTCATCGGCGACCGGCTGGACACCGACCTGGCCGGCGCGCGCGCCGGGGACATCCCCGGCCTGCACGTCCTGACCGGGGTCTCGAGCGCCCGGGACGCCGTGCTCGCCGCACCCGGACTTCGTCCGCACTTCATCGGCGCCGACCTGCGATCGCTGCTCGAACCGCACCCCGAGCCGGTCGTCGACGACGGGTGGTGGCGGTGCGCAGGCCGCGCGGCCAGGGTGCGTGACGGCGTCCTCGAGCTCGACCGTTCCGGTCCGTCGGGCATCGACGTGATCCGCGCCGCGTGCGCGGCGTCGTGGGCTGCGGTCGACGACGGCGTCACGCCGGATCCGTCGACGGTTCCCGAGCTGAGCGCCTGACACGCCCGTCGCCCGGCCCCGCCTCGCCGGGCCCGTCGCACCCACCAGGTAGCGTTGTCCCGGACGAACGAGCAGCAAGGAGGGGACATGTCGCACGACGCGCAGGTGCCGCGTGCGTCGGAGAGCTTCCCTTCCGGTGCACTGGCTCCCCTCGACGACGTCGACGACCTGCCCACCGAGCAGCACGTCGCCCGCTTCGAGGCGGTGCACGACCGGCTCCGGGAGCAGCTGAACTCCTCGGACACGGACGATGAGGCGGGTGACTGATGACCGAGCGTGCCGACGCCGAGCTCGTGCGGCGCGGCCTGGCCCGGTCGCGCGCGCAGGCGTCCTCCCTGGTCGCGGCCGGGCGGGTACGGCTGGACGGGACGAGGGTCACCAAGCCGTCGTCACCCGTGCCGGCGGGCGGGGCGCTGTCCGTCGAGCTCGACGCCGACGAGCCCCGCTACGCGTCCCGGGCCGGTGCGAAGCTCGACCGCGCGCTCGATGCCCTCGGCGCGGACGACGACGGACGCGCGCTCACCGACCGGATCCCCGGAGCGGTGTGCCTGGACCTCGGCGCCTCGACCGGAGGGTTCACGGACGTGCTCCTGCGTCGTGGTGCCGCCCACGTCACGGCCGTCGACGTCGGCCACGACCAGCTCGTCCCGGCACTGCGCGCGGACGAGCGCGTCACGGTCCTCGAGGGCTCGAACGTCCGCTACCTGACTCCCTCCGACGTCGAAGGGCCGCCCGACCTCGTGGTGGGCGACCTGTCGTTCATCTCCCTGCGGCTCGTGCTCCCGGCGGTCGCCGCCCTGATGCGCGCCACGACCGACGCCCTGCTGCTCGTCAAGCCGCAGTTCGAGGTCGGGCGTGGACGGCTGGGCAGCGGCGGGGTCGTCCGCGACCCTGCGCTGCACGTCGAGTCCGTCGTCGGTGTCGGGCAGGAGGCGGCCACCGCCGGTCTGGACGTCCGGGCCGTCATTCCGAGCCCGCTGCCCGGACCGAGCGGCAACCGTGAGTACTTCTGCTGGTTGCGCCCCTCGCCCGCACCCGTCGACGACCTCGCGACGCTGACCGCCGCGGCGCGGGCGGCCGTGGCCTGGCAGCCGGACGGGCCGGTGCCGCCCGTCGTGGCGGTGCCGGCGCGGCCCGGGGGAGGTGCGGCGTGACGCGCCGGGTGCTGATCGTGACCCACGGTGGTCGTCCGGAGGCCGTCGCGGCGATGTCCGAGGCGGTCGCCGAGCTGGAGAGCGCCGGGTTCGAGGTCGCCCTGCACGACGACGACCTGGCGGAGTCGTTCGGGGACGAGATGGCTGCCGCGCGCGCCCGCGAAGGCGTCACCGAGTCCGAGATCGTCATGGTGCTGGGCGGTGACGGGACGATCCTGCGCGCCGCGGAGCTCACGCACGGCACGGACGTCCCCCTGCTCGGGGTGAACCTGGGCCACGTCGGCTTCCTCGCCGAGTCGGAGCGCGAGAACCTGCACGACGCGGTCCGGCGGGTGGCGGCTCGCGAGTACGTGGTCGAGGAGCGCAGCGTCGTCGACGTCGTCGTGCACCGGCCGGGGGAGGACGAGCCCGTCACCGGGTGGGCCCTCAACGAGGCGACGGTGGAGAAGGCCCACCGGGACCGGATGATCGAGGTGGCGGTCGCGGTCGACGACCGGCCCGTCAGCTCCTTCGGGTGCGACGGCGTCGTGGTCGCGACGGCCACGGGCTCGACGGCGCACGCTTTCTCGGCGGGTGGTCCCGTGATGTGGCCCGACGTGGACGCGGTGCTGCTCGTGCCGTTGTCCGCGCACGCGCTGTTCTCGCGGCCCCTGGTCATCGGTCCTCGCTCGGAGTACACGGTCGACGTGCTCGAGCGCAGCCCGTTGCCCGGAGTGCTGACGTGCGACGGGCGGCGCAGCATCGACCTCCCGGTCGGCTCGCGGGTGCAGGTGCGTCGCGGGGCGGTCCCGCTGCGGTTCGCGCGGCTCGTCCACGCGCCGTTCAGCGACCGGCTGGTCTCGAAGTTCAACCTGCCCGTGATCGGGTGGCGCGAGGCCGCGGACGACGCGGCGGCACGCCGGGCGTCCCGGTTCGTCGTCGACGACGACAAGGAGGAGTGAGAGTGCTCGAGGAGATCGCGATCGAGGACCTCGGGGTCATCCGGTCCGCCCGCGTCCCGCTGGCTGCCGGTCTGACGGTCATCACCGGCGAGACCGGTGCCGGCAAGACGATGGTGCTGACCGGGCTCGGCCTGCTCATGGGCGGCAAGGCCGACCCGGCCACGGTCCGGCCGGGAGCCGACCGGGCCGTCGTCGAGGGCAGGTGGGACCTGACCCGCCACCCGCTGGCCGTCCGACGGGTCGACGACGCGGGGGGAGCCGTCGACGACGACGGGACCGTCGTGGTGCTCCGGACGGTCGCCGCGGGACGGTCGCGGGCGCACCTCGGTGGTCGCGGCGTGCCCCAGGGTGTCCTCGCGGAGATCGCCGACGACCTCGTCACGGTGCACGGGCAGTCCGACCAGCTCCGGCTGCGCACCCCGGCGAAGCAGCGGGCTGCGCTGGACCGCTTCGCCGGTCCGGCGCACGCCGAGGTGCTCGCCGAGCACCGGGCCGCCTGGACCGAACGGGCGGGCCTGCAGACCGAGATCGAGGACCTCACCTCGCGGGCGGCAGAGAGGTCCCGGGAGGCCGAGCTCCTGCGCCTCGGGCTCGCGGAGGTCGAACGGGTGGACCCCCAGCCCGGTGAGGACGTCGAGCTCGCGGCGATGGTGTCGCGCCTGGGCAACGCCGAGCAGCTGCGCCAGGCGGCCCAGCTCGCCCATGACGCCGTCGTCGGCGAGGACATGGAGACCGAGGGGTCCGCGGTGCACGCGGTGGAGCGGGCCCGCCGCTCGCTCGAGGCGGCAGCGGGCGACGACCCGGCCCTGGGCGACCAGGCGAAGCGCCTGGTGGAGGCGGGCTACCTGCTGGGCGACGTCGCCACCGAGCTGTCCGGCTACGTCGCCGACCTGCAGGCCGACCCGGCCGCCCTGGAGACGGCGCACGCTCGTCTGGCCGAGCTCGGGTCGCTGACGCGCAGCTACGGGGGCACGGCCGACGAGGTGCTGCAGTGGGCTTCGGACGCCGGGCTGCGGCTGCTCGACCTGGACGACGGCGGAGAGCGGATCGAGGCCATGCGACTGCGCGTCGACGAGCTCGACGAGCGGCTCGCCGGCCTGGCGGCACGGGTCACCGCCGGGCGCGAGGAGGCGGCCGGACGGCTCGCCGAGGCTGTCACGACGGAGCTGGCCGGCCTGGCGATGGGCGGCGCACGGCTCGAGATCGAGGTGACCCCGGCTGACCCCGGTCCCTCGGGGACCGACCAGGTGACGTTCCTGCTCGTGCCGCACCCCGGGGCGCCGGCCCGCCCGTTGGGCAAGGGGGCGTCCGGCGGCGAGCTGTCGCGGGTCATGCTGGCCGTGGAGGTGGCGCTTGCCACCGGCGCCGACGACGCGACGGGCACGGTCCTGCCGACGTTCGTGTTCGACGAGGTCGACGCCGGCGTCGGTGGACGGGCCGCCGTGGAGGTCGGCCGCCGGCTCGCCTCCCTGGCGCGCAGCACGCAGGTGGTGGTCGTCACGCACCTCGCCCAGGTCGCCGCCTTCGCCGACACGCATCTGGTCGTGACGAAGTCCTCCGCGGCCGGCGACGGCACCGTCACGGGCGTCCGGGCGGTCGACGACGACGAACGTGTCCGAGAGCTCGCGCGCATGCTGTCCGGGCAGGACGACTCCGAGACGGCACGTCAGCACGCGGTCGAGCTTCTCGAGTCCTCCGTCGTGGGACGATAGGGCCGATGAGACTGACCCTGCGCCGTGCCGACCGCGGCCCCGACACCAGCGACGACGCGTCCGAGCACCTCGGCCCGGCGCGGATCGGCGCACGCACCAAGGACCTGACCAAACGACTCTCCGCCGGTGACGTCGCCGTGATCGACCATGCCGACATCGACCGCGTGGCGGCCGAGGCGCTCGTCGCCGCGCGTCCCTCGGCGGTGCTCAACGCCGCACCCTCGACCACCGGGCGCTACCCGAACGCGGGCCCGGGCATCTTGCTCGAGGCGGGGATCGTGCTGGTCGACGGGCTCGGGCCCGAGGTGATGGACATCCCCGAGGGCGCGCGCGTCCGGGTCGACGAGGCCGCGGTCCTCGTCGACGGCAAGGCGTGGTCCACGGGTACCCGGCAGACGCCCGAGACGGTCGAGACCGCTCTCGCGGAGGCACGGGACGGTCTCTCCGACGAGATCGAGCGGTTCGCCGAGAACACCATGACGTACCTGCGGCGCGAGCGTGACCTGCTGCTGGACGGCGTCGGGGTGCCCGACGTGCGGACCCGGTTCGCGGGACGGCACGTCCTCATCGTGGTCCGTGGCTACCACTACCGCGAGGACCTGGCGATGCTGCGGTCGTACATCCAGGAGAACCGTCCGGTCCTGGTGGGGGTCGACGGCGGTGCCGACGCGATCCTGGACGCCGGCTGGCGTCCCGACATGATCGTCGGCGACATGGACTCGGTCTCCGACAAGGCGCTCGCCTGCGGGGCGGAGATCGTCGTGCACGCCTACCGCACGGGCGACGCGCCGGGTCTGGAGCGGGTACGCGCCCTGGGGGTCGACCCCGTCGTCTTCCCTGCCACGGGCACCAGCGAGGACATCGCCATGCTGCTGGCCGACGACAAGGACGCCGAGCTCATCGTCGCGGTCGGCACCCATGCCACGCTCGTGGAGTTCCTCGACAAGGGCCGCGCCGGCATGGCGAGCACCTTCCTGACCCGGCTGCGGGTGGGCGGCAAGCTGGTGGACGCCAAGGGCGTCTCTCGGCTGTACCGCACCCGAATCTCGAACCTGCAGCTCACGCTGCTGTCGTTGGCAGGTGTGGCCGCCGTCGTGGCGGCGCTGTGGTCGACGGCCGCCGGGCAGACCGCGTTCGGTCTGGTGGGCGCACAGATCGACGACATCGTCTCGTGGGTCGGTAGCCTCTTCGGCGGCTGACCCACCTGCGACCTCACTGAACCTAGGAGCACCGGCACCTCGTGATCGACTTCCGCTACCACCTCGTCTCGCTGATCTCTGTCTTCCTCGCGCTCGCGGTCGGCATCATCCTCGGTGCCGGTCCGTTGCAGAACGCGATCGGCGACCAGCTCACCGACCAGGTGGAAGCGTTGCGGGCGGAACGCATCGAGCTGAGCGAGAACTTGGTCGAGACCGAGTCCGAGCTGGCCGACCAGAACGCCTACGCGCTGGCCGCCGGTGCCGAGCTGGTCGACGGGTCGCTCGACGGGGTGACGATCGCCGTGGTCGACGCCGAGGGCGTGGCCGACACCGTCGAGGCCGACGTGATCAACCAGCTCGAGGCGGCGGGAGCGCGGATCGTGGCCCAGGCGTCCCTGACGGATGCGTGGACGTCGGCGGAGGACGCCGTGCTGCGCGGTACCGTCGCGGACGGTCAGCGGGAGCAGCTCGAGGACATGGTCGGGGAGGACGACACGACCTCGGCGGTGCTCGGTGCGGCCCTGGGCCTGGCCCTGACGGAGCCGGACCCGCAGGCGCCCGGCGTGCGCAGCGAGCGTTCGGCCGAGCTGTACGAGCTGATGTCGCGCGTGGGACTGGTCGAGTCGAGGTTCGAGCCGTCCGGACCCGCCGACGCGGTGCTGCTGCTCGCCGGTTCGCCGGCGGGCGACGAGGCGACGGCCGGCACGGACGAGGGCGAGGTGCCGGAGGACGTCGACGCCGTCGCGGTCGTCTCCGCGTTGGAGGAGACCGCGCAGGACGTCGTCGTGGCCGGTCCCACGACCACCGAGGGCGAGCTCGTCGCGGACGTCCGGGCCGACGACGACGCGGCGTCGCGCGTGAGCACGGTCAGCGGCACCGAACGTGCCGTGATGCGCCTGAACGTCCCGCTGGCGCTCGCGGCCCAGCTGGCCGACGAGGTGGGGCACTACGGCTTCGAGGAGGACGCGGTCGTGGTGCCGCCGGTGGTGGAGCTGCCCGACGAGGACGACGGCACGGCCGCGGGGACGACGGTCGGGGAAGCGGACGCCGACGCTGACGCCGGTGACGGTGGTGACTCCTGATGAGCGTCGCTCGCGCACTCGTCGCCGCCGCGGCCGCGGCCACGGCCACCGTCGTGGCGCGCCGCGTGCTGGATGCCGCGCCCCCGGGCGGCGTCGAGCGCTGGACGCGGACCAACCATCGCGGTGAGCCGGTCTCGATGCTCGAGGGCCCTGCGGTGGCCACCGGCCTGGTGGCCGGCACCACGGTGTCGGGTGGGGCGCCCCGGGTCCGCACGGCGACAGCGCTGGCGACCGCCGGTGCCGGGGCCTTCGGGATCCTCGACGACCTCGCGGAGGACACGTCCACGCGGACGAAGGGCCTGCGGGGTCACCTGGGTGCGCTGGCCCGCGGCCAGGTCACGACCGGCGGGCTCAAGGTGCTGGGCATCGGCGCCACGTCGCTGCTCGCGGCGGCGATCGGTACCCGGCGCGAGGGCGGTGCCGCCGGGCACCTGGCCGACGTGGCGGTCAACGGCACCCTCGTCGCCGGCACCGCGAACCTGATCAACCTCCTCGACTTGAGGCCTGGCCGGGCACTCAAGGCTTCAGCCTTGCTGACCATCCCCGTGCTCGGGGCAGAGAGGGGCGGCGGCACGGGTGCGTTGGCCGGGGCCTGCGTCGCGGCCGCGCCGCAGGACCTCGACGCCCAGGACATGCTCGGCGACGGCGGGGCCAACGCGCTCGGGGCGTTCGTGGGTGCCCGGTGGGCGTTCGGCGCGCCACGCACGGTCCGTGTCGCGGCGCTCGCCGCCGTCGTCGCACTGACCCTGGCCTCGGAGCGGGTCAGCTTCTCCGTCGTCATCGAGCGCACGCCCTGGTTGCGCGCGCTGGACCAGATCGGGCGACGTCCGTCCGCACCGACCGCCGGGCGCGAGGAGAGCGGGTCGTCCGCCGCACCCGGCGAGGGCACCGCGGCGTGAGCCCGCCCGGTGGGCGCCGGGCCGCCACCACGATCGCCGGCGCAGCGGTGCTCATCACCGTCGTCACGCTGGCGAGCCGGGTCGTCGGGTTCGGCCGGTGGCTCGCCCAGGCGCACTATGTCGGCACGGGCGGGGTGGACGGTCCGCTCAACGCGGCGAACTTCCTGCCGAACGTGCTCTTCGAGGTGGCGGCCGGCGGTGCGCTGACCGGCGCGGTCGTGCCGCTGCTGTCCGGATTCCTCGTGCGGGGTGACCGGGAGAACGCCTCGCGGACCGCCTCGGCGCTGCTCGGCTGGACCCTGCTCGTGCTGGTGCCCCTCGGTGGGCTGGTGGCGCTGCTCGCGGACCCGCTCGTCCGCCTGACGGGGCTGAGCGACCCGGTGAACGTCGCCGTCGCCGCGGACTTCCTGCGGGTCTTCGCCATCCAGGTGCCGTTGTACGGGGTCGCCGTGGTGCTCGGGGGCATGCTGCAGGCCCACAACCGCTTCTTCTGGCCGGCCTTCGCGCCCCTGGTGTCGAGCCTGGTGGTCATCGCGGTCTACGCACGGTTCGGCGCGCTGGCCGACGGCAACCAGCAGGACGTCGCCGAGCTCAGCTCGCAGGCCCTCGGGTGGTTGGCGTGGGGCATGACCGCGGGGGTGGCGTTCCTCGCTGTGCCGCTCGTGGTGCCGGTGCTGCGCACCGGCCTCCGGCTGCGTCCTACGCTGCGGTTCCCCGACGGCGAGGGGCGGCGTGCCGCGCACCTCGCGTTCGCCGGGATCGGTGCGCTGGTCGCGCAACAGCTGGCCCTGCTCGCGACGATGACCGCGGGCAACGCGGCCGGCGGCGACAGCACCTGGACGATCTTCCTGTACGCCCAGAACGTGTACTTCCTGCCGTACGCGGTGCTGGCGTTCCCCATCGCGACGAGCGCCTTCCCGCGCTTCGCGGAGCTGGCCTCGCAGGACCGTGGCGACGACCTGGCCCGCCTGGTGTCGTCCACGACGCGCGTCCTCGTGGTCGTCTCGGCGGCGGGCGCGGCCGCGCTGGTGGCGGCTGCACCGCTCGTGGAGAACGTGTTCGACGGCGTCGCCGACGGCGACGCCGACGGGTTGGCGGCGGCCCTGGGATGGATGGCGCCCGGACTGCTCGGGTACGCCCTGATCCTGCAGCTCTCGAGGCTGCTCTACGCGGTCGGTGCTGCCCGGGCGGCGGTCGTCGCGACGGCCACCGGGTGGCTGGTCGTCATGGCCGGGGTCGCCGCCGCCGTCCCGGTGTTCTCGGGGCAGGGCCCGGCGACCCTGTCGACGAGGGTCCAGGTGCTGGCGTGGCTGGGCGGGGCGACCACCGTCGGGATGACCGTGGCGGGGGCGGCGCTGCTGGGAGCGGTGCGCCGCGCGGTCGGTGCACCGGCGTTGCGGGGTGTCGTCCGCACGGTGGCGGTGGTCGTCGTCGCCGGTGCGGCGGGCGCCGCGCTGGGCCGCTGGTCCGTTCCCGTGGCGAACCGGGCCGTCCCCACCGGGCCGAACGGTGCGGACGGGACCCCGGTCGAGACGCCGCTCGATCCCGCCGCCCTCGCGACCGATGCCGGCCTCGGCCTGCTCGCCGGTCTCGCCGCTGCGGCCGTCGTGCTCGTGGCCGCCGCGATGGCCGACGGTGCGGTCCGGGCCCGCCTGGCCGCCGTCGGACGGCGCGTGCTCCGGCGCTGAGGACGGTGCTGTGCGGCATCCCACCTCGGCACGGGCGAGTCCGGGGCGCCATCGCCCCTTCTCTCGGATAGCATGGAGTTCCGTGGCTGACACCGTGAACCGAACGTCCTCCCGCTCCTCCAGCCGCGCCGGTGCGACGCACCAGACGCGCCACATCTTCGTGACGGGCGGTGTGGCCTCCTCGCTGGGGAAGGGCCTGACGGCGTCCTCGCTGGGGCGCCTCCTGCGCTCCCGCGGCCTGCGGGTCACGATGCAGAAGCTCGACCCGTACCTCAACGTGGACCCGGGCACGATGAACCCGTTCCAGCACGGCGAGGTGTTCGTCACCGACGACGGCGCCGAGACCGACCTGGACATCGGCCACTACGAGCGGTTCCTCGACGTCGAGCTGCCCGCCTCCTCCAACGTGACGACCGGCCAGGTCTACTCGCGCGTGATCGCGAAGGAGCGGCGCGGCGAGTACCTCGGGGACACCGTGCAGGTCATCCCGCACATCACCGACGAGATCAAGCTGCGGATGCGCGACCAGGCAGGTCCTGAGGTCGACGTCATCATCACCGAGATCGGCGGCACCGTCGGGGACATCGAGTCGCAGCCGTTCCTCGAGGCCGCCCGGCAGGTGCGCCACGAGCTGGGGCGCGACGACTGCTTCTTCCTGCACGTCTCGCTCGTGCCGTACATCGGTCCGTCGGGGGAGCTGAAGACCAAGCCCACCCAGCACTCGGTCGCCGCGCTGCGTTCGATCGGCATCCAGCCGGACGCGATCGTGCTTCGTTCGGACCGGACGGTCCCGGAGAGCATCAAGCGCAAGATCGCGATGTCCTGCGACGTCGACAACGAGGCGGTCGTCAACGCCGCGGACGCCCCGAGCATCTACGACATCCCGCGGGTGCTCCACTCCGAAGGCCTGGACGCGTACGTCGTGCGGCGCCTCGACCTGCCGTTCCACGACGTCGAGTGGGGTGGCTGGAACCGGCTGCTGGAGCGCGTGCACGAGCCGGAGCACAAGGTCGAGATCGCGCTGGTGGGCAAGTACATCGACCTGCCGGACGCCTATCTGTCCGTGACCGAGGCGCTGCGCGCCGGCGGTTTCGACAACGACACGCGGGTGACGATCCGCTGGGTCGCGGCCGACGACTGCAGCACCCCGGCCGGCGCCCAGGAGTCGCTCGAGGGCGTGGACGCGGTCCTGGTCCCCGGGGGCTTCGGCGTGCGCGGCATCGACGGGAAGATCGGCGCGCTGCGGTGGGCCCGCGAGAACCTCGTGCCGACGCTCGGCATCTGCCTCGGTCTGCAGTCGATGGTCATCGAGTACGCGCGCAACGTCCTCGGGCAGGCGGACGCCTCCTCGACGGAGTTCGAGCCCGGGTCGAGCCACCCGGTCATCGCGACCATGGCCGAGCAGCTCGACATCGTCGGCGGCGACGGCGACCTCGGGGGCACGATGCGTCTCGGGGCGTACGACGCCGCGCTCGCCGAGGGTTCGGTGGTCGCCAAGGCCTACGGCGCGACCACGGTCTCGGAGCGGCACCGGCACCGGTACGAGGTGAACAACGCGGTCCGCGCCGAGCTCGAGGAGGCGGGACTGCGCTTCTCCGGCACCTCGCCGGACGGCAGGCTCGTCGAGTTCGTGGAGCTGCCTGCCGACGTGCACCCGTACTACGTGAGCACCCAGGCGCACCCGGAGTTCAAGTCGCGTCCGACCCGCTCGCACCCGCTGTTCCACGGTCTCGTCGCCGCGGCGCTGGTGCGACAGGGCGTCCCCGCGTGAGCGTGCCGATGGACCAGGAGCGGGGCGACTTCGACCGTGTGGCCCCGCGGCCGGTCGTCGCCCGGACGACCGTCCACGAGGGCCGGATCTTCGATCTGGTGCGTGACGACGTCGACCTCGGCGAGGCCGGTGTCGTCACCCGCGAGTACCTCGACCACCCGGGCGCCGTCGCGGTCGTCGTCCTCGACGAGGACGACCGCGTGCTGCTCCTGCGCCAGTACCGGCACCCGGTGCGCGCGCTGCTGTGGGAGATCCCGGCCGGCCTCCTCGACGTGGACGGCGAACCGGCCGTCGAGGCGGCGGCGCGCGAGCTCGCCGAGGAGGCGGACCTCGTCGCCGGCCGGTGGGACGTGCTCGTCGACTTCGCGACGACCCCGGGGGCGAGCAACGAGGCGCTGCGCGTCTTCCTCGCCCGCGACGTCCGTGAGGTCCCGCATGCCGACCGCCACACGCGTACCGGTGAGGAGTCCGAGATCGTCACGGACTGGGTGCCGCTCGACGAGGCGGTGCGCCGCACCCTGGCCGGGGACCTGCACAACCCGTCCGCCGTCGTCGGCATCCTCGCCGCGGCGGCGAGCCGTGCCGACGGCTGGCGGTCGCTGCGGGGCGTCGAGGCGCCGTGGCCGTACCGGCGGGGGAACCTGCCGGCCTGACCGTCGGTGCCCGGCTCCCGGCCGGCCGTCGCTCGACCGACGCGGGCCGTCAGCGGGTGCGCAGCCGCAGCACGGCGTTCGCCGTGGCCCACACGAGCAGCGCGGCGCCGAGCATGTGCAGGCCGACGAGCAGCACGGGCAGCCCGGTGAAGTACTGGGTGTAGCCGACGACGCCCTGCGCCATGGTGACGGCGAGCAGCAGCCAGATGCCCCGGCGGGCGCGGCGCACCAGATCGGTGGCGGGCTGCCGCAGGAGCAGCGCGACGAGCAGCGCGAGGACGCCGACGAACAACCACACGGACGCCGAGTGCGCCCGGGTCATGGCCAGCGGGTCGACGGCGAGCCGGTAGCCGACCTCCGTGTCGCCCGAGTGCGGTCCCGCGCCGGTGACGATCACCCCGAGCACGACGACGGGGACCACGAGGAACCCGAGGACCCGGCCGACGGACGTCACGGCAGCGGAGGCGATCGGCGCCGGTGGACCGTCACCCTCGCCGTGCCGGTGCAGGAGGTAGGCGGAGACCCAGACGAGCGCCGCCGAGAGGACGAAGTGCAGCGACACCCAACCCGGGTGCAGCTCGAGGAGCACGACGATGCCCCCGATGACGGCTTGCAGCGCGACGCCGGCCAGCGGCAGGATCCCCAGCGCGCGGTAGGTCTCCGAGCGGCGTCGGTCCGTCCACACGAGCAGCATCACGGCGACCGCGATGACCGAGAGCACGCCCGTCATGGTGCGGTTGCCGAACTCGACGAACGGGTGATAGCTGGCCGCCTCGTGGAACACCGGGGTGAACTGCCCGGGCTCGCACATCGGCCAGGTCGAGCAGCCGAGCCCCGAGCCCGTGAGCCGGACCGCGCCACCGGTGACGATGATCGCCACCTGGCCGATCACGTTCGCGATCAGCACCCACCGGGTCCAGCCGCGGAACCGGGCGAGCCGGTCGGGCCGGTCGCTCGCGGTGCGGTCAGGCTCGGGCGAGGTGCCGGTCGAGTCGACGGGCGTAGACGTGCTCACGGGACCACGGTAGCGGCCGACGGCCTGCCGTCGGCCCGCAGGGACCGACTGTCGACTGTGACATTGGCCCTCGCGGGGCGACGCGACGGACGTCGCGTGACCGAGCTCAGTGCCAGCGGAAGAGCCTGCTCGCACCGGCGCCGAGGGCAGCCGTCCACGCGAGCAGCACGACGACGCTGAGCGGTGGCACCCCGGTGCCGAGGAGCGCCCCGCGCAGCCCCTCTCCGAGCGCGCCCGACGGCAGGAAGGCGGCGAGGTGGGCCAGCGCTCCGGGCAGCTCCGCAGGTGGCACGACGAGGCCACCGCCGACCACCAGCAGCACCAGCACGAGGTTGGCGACGGCGAGGACGCCCTCGGCGCGCAGGGTCCCGGCGAGCAGGAGCGCCAGCGCGGTGAAGGCCGCGGTACCGAGCAGACCGAGGCCCAGCGCGGGCAGGATCCCGGCGAGGTCCGGCCGCCAGCCGAGTCCCAGGGCGACGGCCCCGATCACCACGACCTGCACGCCCTCGACAGCGAGGACGCCCAGGGCCTTCCCGGCCAGGAGGCCTCCGCGACCGAGCGGCGTGGTGGCCAGGAGACGGAGCACACCGTTGCGGCGGTCGAACGCCGTGGCGATCGACTGCGAGGTGAAGGCGGTGGTCACGCAGGCCAGCGCGAGCACCCCCGGCGTGACGAAGTCGACCCTGGCGACCCCGCCGGTGTCGAGGTCCACCACGGAGGTGCGCACCAGACCCACCAGGAGCAGGACGGGGACGACGATCGTCACGAGCAGCTGTTCGCCGTTGCGCAGGATCGCCCGGGTCTCGAACGACGCCTGGGCGGCGACCCGTCGCCGGGCCGGGGCCGCGGACGGTGCGGGGGCGGACGTGGGGTGCGTGGTCATCGCAGGTGCCTCCCGGTGAGGTCGAGGAACACGTCCTCGAGGGTGCGCCGGCCCACGGTGACGCGGGTGGCCAGGACGTCGCGATCGGCGAGCCATCCGGTCAGGGCGGCGAGCGCTCCCGGACCGACGGGACCGGTGACCACGTACTCACCGGGGCCGGCCTCGGCCGCCGACCATCCGCCGTCGGGCACTGCCTCGTGGAGGCTGGTGGCGAGCGCGGCGACCGGGAGCCCGGACGGCGCGTCGAAGCGCAGCCGCGGGGCGTTCCCGGCCGCCCCGTCGGAGAGCAGGTCGGGGACCGTCCCGGAGGCGATGACCCGGCCCTGGTCGACGACGTGGACGACGTCGGCGAGGTCCTCCGCCTCGCCCATCAGGTGGGTGGTCAGCACGACGGCGACGCCGTCGGCGCGCAGCTCGCGCACGAGGTCCCACACGGCGTGCCGCGACTGGGGGTCCATGCCGGCGCTCGGTTCGTCGAGGAACACGACCTCCGGACGGCCGACGACGGCGGCAGCCAGCGCCAGGCGCTGGCGCTGCCCGCCGGAGAGGCGGCGCACGGTGGTGCGGGCGAAGGCGGGCAGCCCGAGCCGTTCGGCGAGCTCGTCGACGTCGCGCGGCGTGGCGTACATGCGGGCGACGTGCCGCAGCATCTCCATCGCGCGCACGCCGGTCGGCAGGCCGCCGTCCTGCAGCATGACACCGACCCGGGGACGCAGCGCGGCCGCGTCGGCCACGGGGTCGAGCCCGAGGACCCGGACGGTCCCGCCGTCGGGGGAGCGCAGACCCTCGCAGCACTCGACGGTGGTGGTCTTGCCCGCGCCGTTGGGTCCGAGCACCGCCGTGACCGCTCCGGCGGTAGCCTGCAGGTCGAGGCCGTCGACGACGTCGCGACCGCCGTAGGTCTTGCGCAGTCCGCGCACGTCGACGGCGCCGCCGGGTGGCGTATCGGTGATGGGCACCAGAGGATTCTACGGACGCGTCGAGACACCTGGAGTGACGATGACCTTCTACACCTTCGCCCGGCCCGCCGACCTCGCGCAGCTGGCGCGACGCATCTGGTACTGGCCCGTGATCCGTGGGGCGCTGGCCGTCGTCTTCGGGCTGCTGGCGATGTTCCTGCCGCGCGACGTCCCGGGGCTGCTCGTGCAGGTGTTCGGCGCCTTCGTGCTGATCGACGGGATCGTCTCGCTCGTGGACGGCCTACGCCGCCGGGGGACGCAGGCAGGGTCCGTCAACCTGGGTATCGGCGTCGTAGCCATCGCGTTCGGAGCGGCCCTGCTGTTCCTGCCGGAGGTCTTCCTGACGATCGCCGTGGTCCTCATCGGAGTCTGGGCGCTGGGCTTCGGGTTGCTGCAGGTCTTCGGTGCCTTCGCGATGCGCACCAGAGGTGGTGCGTCGTGGCTCTGGACGCTGGTGTCGGGCGTGCTGTTCGTGGCGCTGGCCGTGGTGTGCTTTGCCAACCCCGGAGCGGCGATCACCGCCATGTCGTTCGTCATCGGGGCGTTCGCTGTCGTCATCGGGATCGCGCTCGTCGCGCTCGGGATGAAGCTGCGTTCCCTGGGGAGCCAGGGGCCGTCCGGCGGTGACGTCATCGACGGCGAGGTCGTCGAGGGCTGACCCCGTTCGTGCCGCGGGGATGAACGGTCCGTGAAACCTGTGTGACGTGCGTCGCACGCCTCCCGCCGACCTGCGGCTGCGCGGGTTCGGTGAGGCATGCCTTGCTTGACATCCTCGATTACGCAACAAGGATGTTCTGTATATCGACGCGCCGGAGGTGAGCACGTGACGACGACCCAGACCATGGCCGGGGCCCCCCGGGGTCAGGGTGCCGCCGCGCTCGCGCACGTCGAGAACGACGGGACGCGCCGCCGGGTGCTGGAGCTCGTCGCCACCGAGGGGCCGGTCACCGCCGGTCGCCTCGCCGAGGTGCTCGGCCTGACGCAGGCCGCCGTCCGCCGGCACCTCGCCGGGCTCGAGCACGACGGCACGATCATGGTGCACGACGGCGGTACGGGCGCGGGGCGCGCACGCCGCGGTCGTCCCGCGCGGCACTACGTCGTCAGCACCGCGGGCCAGGCCGAGCTCGGCGACCGCGACGGCGAGCTCGCCACGCAGGCCATGCGCTTCCTGCGCCGGACCGGTGGCGACGAGGCCGTCGAGGCCTTCGCCACCGAGCGCAACGACGCCGTCGTGCGCCGCTACGCCCCGCGGCTGACGGCGACCGACCCGCAGGAGCGGGCCGCCCAGCTCGCCGACCTGCTCGCCGCGGACGGCTACGCCTCCTCGGTGCGTCCTGTCGTCGGACCGCTGGTCCCCACCGTCCAGCTGTGCCAGGGGCACTGCCCCGTGCAGCACGCCGCCGAGGACTTCCCCGAGCTGTGCGAGGCCGAGGCCCGCGCGTTCTCGGAGCTGCTCGGCACGCACGTCCAGCGGCTGGCCACCCTCGCAGGCGGCGCGCACGCCTGCGTCACGAACATCCCGCTGACTCCCCCCACCCCCGCCGGCCGCTCCGGCGGCACGCAGGAAGGATCACGATGAGCGCTCCTACCCAGGACGCCGCCGCCAAGGCGGCAGAGGCACAGACCGAGAGGCCCTCCGACGACGAGATCATCGCCTCGATCGGCTCCTACGAGTACGGCTGGCACGACACCGACGAGGCCGGCGCGGTCGCCGAGCGGGGCCTGAACGAGTCCGTCGTGCGCAACATCTCCCTGCTGAAGAACGAGCCCGAGTGGATGCTCAAGGCGCGGCTCAAGGCGCTGCGCCTGTTCGGCAAGAAGCCGATGCCGAGCTGGGGCGCCGACCTCACGGGGATCGACTTCGACCGCATCAAGTACTTCGTGCGCTCGACCGAGAAGCAGGCCACCAGCTGGGAAGACCTCCCGGAGGACATCAAGGCGACGTACGACAAGCTCGGCATCCCCGAGGCCGAGAAGCAGCGCCTCGTGGCCGGCGTCGCGGCCCAGTACGAGTCCGAGGTCGTCTACCACCAGATCCGTGAGGACCTGGAGGAGCAGGGCGTCATCTTTGTCGACACGGACACGGGACTGCGCGAGTACCCCGAGCTGTTCGAGGAGTACTTCGGCACGGTCATCCCGGCCGGCGACAACAAGTTCTCCGCGCTGAACTCGGCGGTCTGGTCGGGCGGCTCGTTCGTCTACGTCCCGCCGGGCGTGCACGTGGAGATCCCGCTGCAGGCCTACTTCCGGATCAACACCGAGAACATGGGCCAGTTCGAGCGGACGCTGATCATCGCGGACGAGGGCTCGTACGTGCACTACGTCGAGGGCTGCACCGCGCCGATCTACTCGTCGGACTCGCTGCACAGCGCCGTCGTGGAGATCGTCGTGAAGAAGAACGCCCGCGTGCGGTACACGACCATCCAGAACTGGTCGAACAACGTCTACAACCTGGTGACCAAGCGCGCCACGGCCGAGGCCGGCGCCCAGATGGAGTGGGTCGACGGCAACATCGGCTCCAAGGTCACCATGAAGTACCCCGCGATCTACCTGCTGGGCGAGCACGCCCGCGGCGAGACGCTCTCGATCGCCTTCGCCGGCGAGGGCCAGCACCAGGACGCCGGTGCCAAGATGGTGCACGCCGCGCCCCGCACCTCGTCGTCGATCGTCTCCAAGTCGGTGGCCCGAGGCGGTGGGCGCACGTCCTACCGCGGACTGGTCCAGGTGCTCGAGGGTGCCGAGGGATCAGCCTCCAACGTGCTGTGCGACGCGCTGCTCGTGGACCAGATCTCCCGGTCCGACACCTACCCCTACGTCGACGTCCGCGAGGACGACGTCTCCATGGGGCACGAGGCGACCGTGTCGAAGGTGAGCGCGGAACAGCTGTTCTACCTCATGTCCCGAGGACTGGACGAGACCGAGGCCATGGCCATGATCGTGCGCGGGTTCGTCGAGCCCATCGCTCGCGAGCTGCCCATGGAGTACGCCCTCGAGCTCAACCGCCTCATCGAGCTGCAGATGGAAGGGTCCGTCGGCTGATATGACTGCCACCACCACCGATCACTCACGCGCCGTGGCCGACGGCGCCCACTCCCACGGAGTGGTACCCGCAGGCAGCCGCGCCGAGCGCGTCACCTCGTTCGACCTCGCGGACATCCCCGTGCCGTCGGGTCGCGAGGAGGAGTGGCGTTTCTCGCCCGTGGCGCGCCTCCAGCCGCTCTTCGCCGAGCAGCTCGGGTCCGACGGCGTCGCCGTGAGCGTCGAGCCCGCACCCGAGGTCAAGGTCGAGACGGTCTCGCGCGACGACGCCCGTCTCGGCGCGGCCGGCAAGCCCGGCGACCGCACGGCGGTCAGCGCCTGGAACGCCGTCACGGAGGCCACCGTCGTCACGGTGCCCGCCGAGGCGGTCGCCTCCGACGTCACCTCCGTGCGGATCGACGGCGTCTCGAAGGACGCGACGGCCCAGCACCTCCTGGTGCACGCCGAGCGGCACTCCGAGGCGGTCGTCGTCATCGACCACCGCGGCGACGCGCTGCTCAACCAGACGGTCGAGGTCGTCGTCGACGACGGCGCACGCCTCACCGTGGTCTCCGTGCAGGACTGGGCCGACGGCGCCGTGCACGCGTCCGCGCACCGGTCCACCATCGGTCGCGACGCCAAGCTCAAGCACGTCGTGGTGACGTTCGGCGGCGACGTCGTGCGCATCACGCCGGACGCGACGTTCACCGCCCCCGGCGGCGACGTCGAGATGGTCGGCCTCTACTTCGCGGACGCCGACCAGCACCAGGAGCACCGCCTCTTCGTCGACCATGCCGTGCCGAGCTGCAAGTCGCGCGTGACGTACAAGGGCGCGCTGCAGGGCGCGGGGGCGCACACCGTGTGGGTGGGAGACGTCCTCATCCAGGCCGAGGCCGAGGACACGGACACCTACGAGCTCAACCGCAACCTCGTCCTCACGGACGGGGCGAGGGCGGACTCGGTGCCGAACCTCGAGATCGAGACCGGTGAGATCGCGGGCGCGGGGCACGCGTCGGCGACCGGACGGTTCGACGACGAGCAGCTCTTCTACCTCATGGCCCGGGGCATCCCCGAGATCGATGCGCGCCGTCTCGTGGTGCGCGGGTTCTTCGCGGAGCTCATCGACGAGATCGGTGTGGAGTCCGTCGAGCAGCGGCTGCTCGCCTCGATCGAGGCCGAGCTGGAGAAGTCGATGAGCGTCATCACCGGCGCCCCGGCGGCGGAGTGACGGCGTGACCCAGCAGATCGTTGCCTCGACGGCCGACCTGGAGCCCGAGGAGGCCAAGCTCGTCGAGCTCCAGGACGCGAACGGCTCCACGGTCCCGGTCGCCCTCGTCCGGGACGCCGACGGCGACTTCCACGCGATCAGCGACATCTGTTCCCACGGAGCGGTGTCGCTGTCGGACGGCGAGGTCGAGGGCTGCCGGGTCGAGTGCTGGCTGCACGGCTCGCAGTTCGACCTGCGGACCGGCAAGCCGCTACAGCTTCCCGCGACCCGACCGGTGCCCGTCTACCCGGTGACCGTGGAGGGCGACAAGGTGCTCGTCGACATCGACGAGCCCGTCGCCGCCGCGTCCTGACCGCACCTTCCTCGCACCACAGACTTTCGAACAAGACCTGGAGAACCACCTGATGTCCACCCTGGAGATCCGCGACCTGCACGTCAGCGTCGAGACCAAGGAAGGCCCGAAGCCGATCCTGCGCGGCGTCGACCTGACCATCAAGTCCGGCGAGACGCACGCCATCATGGGCCCCAACGGCTCCGGCAAGTCGACCCTCGCCTCGGCCCTCGCCGGCCACCCCAAGTACGAGGTCACCGCGGGCACCGTCACGCTCGACGGCGAGGACGTCCTCGCGATGAGCGTCGACGAGCGCGCCCGTGCCGGACTGTTCCTCGCCATGCAGTACCCCGTCGAGGTGCCCGGCGTCTCCGTCGCGAACTTCCTGCGCACCGCCAAGACCGCCATCTCCGGCGAGGCCCCGGCCCTGCGCACGTGGGGCAAGGAGGTCAAGGGCGCGATGGAGAACCTGCGCATCGACAGCTCCTTCGCCGAGCGCTCGGTCAACGAGGGCTTCTCCGGTGGCGAGAAGAAGCGCCACGAGATCCTGCAGATGGAGCTCTTCAAGCCGCACTTCGCCGTCCTCGACGAGACCGACTCCGGCCTGGACGTGGACGCGCTGCGCGTCGTCTCGGAGGGCGTGAACCGCGCCAAGGAGACCACCGACGTCGGCGTGCTGCTCATCACGCACTACACGCGCATCCTGCGTTACATCAAGCCGGACTTCGTCCACGTCTTCGTCGACGGCCGGATCGCCGAGGAGGGCGGCCCCGAGCTCGCCGAGCGGCTCGAGGACGAGGGCTACGACCGGTACGTCGGTACCGGCGCGACGATGTCGGCCTGACGGAGCACACCATGACCACCGCCGACACCGTGCGCCCGGCACCGGCCGACGACACCCTCACCGCGAGCGAGCTCGCCGCGGTGCGGGCGGACTTCCCGCTGCTCGGGCGCACGGTGCGCGGTGGTCGGCCCCTGGTCTACCTGGACTCGGCAGCGACGTCCCAGAAGCCGAACGTGGTGCTCGAGGCCGAGGTCGAGTTCTACGAGCAGCGCAACGCCGCCGTGCACCGCGGCGCGCACCAGATCGCCGAGGAGGCCACCGAGGCCTTCGAGTCGGCGCGCAGCGCCGTCGCCTCGTTCGTGGGGGCGGACGACGGCGAGATCGTCTGGACGCCGGGCGCGACGGCGGCGCTCAACCTCGTGGCCTACGCGTTCTCGAACGCCACGGCCGGTCGGGGCGGAGCGGCGGCCGAGCGGTTCCGGCTGGAGCCCGGCGACGAGATCGTCGTCACCGAGGCCGAGCACCACGCGAACCTGGTGCCGTGGCAGGAGCTGTGCGCCCGCACCGGTGCCGTCCTGCGCTGGTTCGGCGTGGACGACGACGGGCGGATCGACCTGTCCGACGTCGACGCGGTGATCACCGACCGCACCCGGATCGTGGCGTTCGGGCACGTGTCCAACGTGACCGGCGCCGTCGGCCCGGTCACCGAGCTGGTGGCCGCGGCCCGCCGCGTCGGCGCGTACACCGTGCTCGATGCCTGCCAGTCGGTCCCGCACCTGCCCGTCGACCTGCACGCCCTCGGGGTGGACTTCGCGGCGTTCAGCGCGCACAAGATGTTGGGGCCCACCGGCGTCGGGGCGCTGTACGCGCGCCGGGAGCTGCTCGAGGCCATGCCGCCCGTCACCACCGGCGGGTCCATGGTCGAGGTCGTCACGATGGAGACCACCACGTACGCGCCGCCACCGCAGCGCTTCGAGGCGGGCACCCAGATGGTCGCCCAGGCCGTGGGCATGGGCGTGGCCGCGCAGTGGCTCGACGAGCTCGGGATGTCCCGCGTCAGGCGGCACGAGCACGAGCTGGCCGGCGAGCTGCTCCGCATCGCGGAGATCCCGGGGGTGCGTGTGATCGGCCCGGCGGACACGAGGGACCGCCTCGCCGTGGTCTCGTTCGTCGTCGACGGCGTGCACTCCCACGACGTGTCGCAGGTGCTCGACGACCGGGGGATCGCCGTCCGGGTCGGGCACCACTGCGCACAGCCGCTGCACCGGCGGTTCGGCGTGGCCGCGACCACGCGGGCCTCGGCGTCGGTCTACACGACCGTCGAGGAGATCGTGGCGTTCCGGGAAGCGCTGGCGGGTGTGCGGGCGTTCTTCGGTGCAGAGTGAAGGAGGAGGACCCATGAGCGGCTCGTTGGAGCAGATGTACCAGCAGGTCATCCTCGACCATGCGAAGCACCCGCACGGCCGGGGTCTCGTCGACGTCGTCGCCGGTCACCGCGGCGGCGAGTCGCACCAGGTGAACCCCACGTGCGGCGACGAGGTGACCCTGCGCGTGGACGTCGCGTCTGGCCCCGGCGGCGGCACCGTGGTGTCGGGCGTCTCCTGGGAGGGTCAGGGCTGCTCGATCTCGCAGGCGTCCGTCTCGGTGATGACCGAGCTCGTCACCGGCCGCGACCTCGACGAGGTCCGCCGTCTCGACGAGACGTTCCACGCGCTGATGGGCTCGCGCGGCAAGGGACTGGACGACGACGCGGCGCTCGACGCGCTCGGCGACGGCGAGGCGTTCACCGGCGTCTCGCAGTACCCCGCCCGCATCAAGTGCGCGCTGCTCGGCTGGGCGGCGCTCAAGGACTCGCTGGCGCGCAGCGGCGCGCTGGCAGACTCGACCGGAGGAACCGATGACTGAGAACACGACCGAGACGGCCGCACCGGCCGGTCCGACGCCGGGCGCGACGACCGCGGCCGACGTCGAGGAAGCGATGCGCGACGTCATCGACCCGGAGCTCGGGATCAACGTCGTCGACCTCGGCCTCGTCTACGGTGTCGAGGTGGACCAGAACAACCACGCCACCATCGACATGACGCTGACCTCGGCCGCGTGCCCGTTGACCGACGTCCTGGAGGACCAGTCGGCGCAGGCCCTCGAGGGGCTCGTCACCGGCCACCGGATCAACTGGGTCTGGATGCCGCCGTGGGGCCCGGAGAAGATCACCGACGACGGCCGCGAGCAGCTGCGGATGCTCGGGTTCAACGTCTGACCCAGAGCCTCAGCGGTCAGAACTCCGGGGCGTTGACGACGAGGACGGGGCAGCAGGCTCTGCGCAGTACGGCCTGGCTGGTCGAGCCGAGCAGCAGCCCCTGGAACCCACCGCGTCCACGCGAGCCGACGACGACGAGGTCGGCAGACTCGGAGAGCACGGCCAGGATGTGAGGTGCCCTGCCGTCGACGGCTCGGGACGTGACGGTGATATCGGGTGCGCTCCGCCGGAGCGCCTCGACGGTGCCGGTCAGCTCGTCGTCGGCGGCCGAGAGCACCGCCTCGCGGTCGGGCCGCGACGGCGTCCACGGCAGGTGACCCCAGTGGTCCGCGGGGACCGCGTGGACGACGAGCAACTCGGCCGACAGCGACCGGGCGACGGTGACGGCGTACGCCGTGGCAGCGTCCGAGCCGGCCGACCCGTCCACCCCGACGACCACGCGGCCGTACCGGCGCACGGCGTCGGCGGGCGCGTCGTCGGGTCCGGCCGGGAGCGGCTCGGACTCCTGCCGGAACGGCACGACGACGGTCGGGCAGCGGGCATACGCCGGCAGCGTCGCGGACACGGTCCCTAGCAGGCGCTCGGTCAAGCCTCCATGCCCACGCGCCCCCACGACCGCGAGCGCGTGGTCGCCCGACCGCTCCACGAGAGCCCCGGTGGGGTCGCCCGTCGCGACCTCGGTGGTCGCCTTCGTCCCGGCCTGCGCGGCGCGTGCGGCGGCCTCGGCGCCGGTGCGTTCCACGTGCGTGCGGACGCGGACGTCGTCCGGGACGATGCGGTTGCCCTCCTCGTCGTAGGGAAGGAAGAACCCGGGCAGCGCGTAGCTGCTCACGAGGTGCAGGGCGGCGCCGGTGCGCCGCGCGTAGGCGGCAGCCCAGTCCAGGGCGTTGGTGCTCTCGGCGGAGTCGTCGACTCCGACCAGGATGGTCGGCTCGGTCATCGAGCACCTCTCTCGCTTCGGGGCCGAGGACACCACGAGCACAGCCCGCGCCGCACGGCATCCGGAGCGGACCGTCATGGTCGTGGCGGTGAGAATCACGCGCCGACGGCGCTCAGCGGCCGTCCGCGTTCGCAAGCGCCGTCAGCTTCGTCACCGTGTTCAGGTTGCGGATCGTGGCCCGGCGGTCGCCGGTGGGCAGGCGAAGTCGGCTGCGGCCCATGCCCTGCGGGTAGTGCACGTAGACCTCCCGGCGGCCGAGGACGAGCTGCTCGTCGGTGATGCCGGTGGCGCGCTCCACGGTGTCGTCGTCGGGCGGGCAGTCGAGGAAGGTGACACCCACCCGGCTCGGCTCCGCGGACGGGAACGGGTTGGCGTCGCGGACTCGTTCCAGCTCGGCCCGGGTCCGGATCACCACGCCCACCGGCTTGCCCGCGTACTCCCGCAGCACCTCCTCCAGAGCGTCCCGGGCGTCGTCGGGCCCGCGGCTCGTGGAGAACAGGACGTTCCCGCTGGCGATGTAGGTGCGCACGTCGGCGAACCCGAGCGTCGCGCACAGAGCGCGCAGGTCGCTCATCGGCAGCTTGCCCGTACCGCCGACGTTGACCGCGCACAGGAGCGCCACGAGCGGGTGGGGCGTCGGTGCCTCTGTCACGAGCTCACCGTACGGCGAGCCTCCGACGCCGGCAGGTGGTGACCCGGTCAGTACGAGACCGGCGTCTCGACCGACTCCCAGTGCCACGCCTCGGGGAGCCGGCCGTCCGGCTCCGCCCAGTCGGGGTGGGTCCAGCCGTGCTGCTCCGCGTTGGCCTTCATCCAGGCGTACCGGGCGCCGTCGAAGCTCTCGGGCCCCATGCTGACGTCGACGGCGGTGCCGAGCCCGTGGTTCGAGCAGCCCGGGGGAGCGGCGAGCGGGTTGGGGTTCACCGGGTCGTACACCGCGAACTGGTCGTCGTAGGAGCGGTACGCCGAGTTCACGGTGAGGTGCTCGCCGAACTCGGCCTGGTACGCCTCGTCGAGCGCCACGAGACCGTCCACCAGGTCCGCCCGCAGCAGGTGCTCCGGGTCCCAGGGGATCGGTGCGAGCTCGTCCTCGGCGAGGCGGCCGGCGCCGGGGAACCAGAGTTGGTCCGGCTCGGGGCAGACGGCGGCGTCCTGGGCGGACATCAACGCGGTGGTCGCCTGCGCGACGTCGTCCCGGTGTGCGAGCAGGTCACCGGCGACGGACTCCAGGTCGGCGAGCCGCATCGTGTCGAGGTGGACGGGCTCCGCCGTCGCGAGAGCGTCGTCGGCGGCTCCGACGGCGTCGCGCAGCGCGTCCCGGACCGCCCGGCCCGCGCCGCGCCCCTCGTCGGCCAGCTCGTCGGTCGCGGTGAGGATGTCGTCGGCCCGGCGCCGGACCGGGGCGAGCGGCTCGCGGGCGTCGGTGGCCGCCGTGGTCGCCACGGTCCGGCGGGACTCGCGCACGGCCGCGACCGACCGCTCCACCCGTGCACCGGCCGCCACCGCGTCGCCGGGGCCGCGCTCGAGGACCGGCGTCGCGTCGAGGACGGTCTCCGCCTCGTCGAGCGCCTGCGCCAGGGCCGACCGCACGGCGTCGTCGGCGACCTTGTCGGCCGAGTCGTCGAGCTCCGTGCGCGCGACGGCGACCTGGGACGTGAGGCCGGCGGCCTCGGTCGCGAGCGATCGCTCGACGCCCACGCCCGCGGCCACGAGCACCGCGACCACGGCGAGCGGCACGAGGAACGCTGTCACGCGTCGCCCGACCACCCGGACCGGGTCCGCGCGCACGTGCCGCAACGCCTCGTCGACGGTCGCCGCCCGGGGTGCGACGACGGCGAGGACCGCCCCGGCCAGGAACGCCCCGAGCGCGTACCAGGCCAGGTCCGCCACCCCGAACGTCGTGCCCAGCACGTACCGCGCCGTCGGCACCTGCTCGAGGAGCCTCGCCGGCACGTCGGTCAGGTGCGACACCTCGATCGCCGTGCACACCGCGAGCGCGGTCGCCGCCGCGAGGGCCCGGGGGGCGCGCGGCACGACGAGGACGACGAGCCAGACGACCAGCATCGCGTAGAGCACGTCGCCGACCGGTCCGCCCACGGGTTCGGGAAGCAGGGCACGGCCGCCGAGCCCGGCGAGCACGGTCAGCACGGCCAGGAGGGTCGACGTCGTGCGGGGCACTCGGGCCACGGGGAGGGGCACGAGCCGCACCCTATCGAGCGTCGCGGACGTCGCGGAGGACGGTCCACCGCCAGCTGTGACGTAAGTCGTCGCCAGGCCACGGACCGGGCACTAGAGTGGCGGGAGCCCCGCACCCACTTTCTGAAGGACACCCCTGCCTTGATCACCGCCCACGGCGTCGAGCTGCGCTTCGGCGCCCGCGTCCTGCTGCACGAGGCCACGTTCCGCGTGGCTCCGGGCGACCGCATCGGCCTGGTCGGCCGCAACGGCGCCGGCAAGACCACGCTCACCAAGACTCTCGCGGGCGAGACCCTGCCGGCGGGGGGCACGATCACGCGCGGCAACGAGATCGGCTACCTGCCGCAGGACCCGCGCACCGGAGACCTCGACGTCGTCGCGATGGACCGGGTGCTCAGTGCCCGGGGCCTGGACAAGATCGTCGCCAAGATGCGCGTGGCGGAGAAGGAGATGGCCAGCGAGGACGCCGACGTCCAGGCGGCGGCGATGGAGCGCTACCCGAAGCTGGAGACCCGCTTCCTCGCGGCCGGGGGATACTCCGCCGAGTCCGAGGCGCACCGGATCACGAGCAACCTGGCGCTCGACGACCGCATCCTCGCCCAGCCGCTGCACACGCTCTCCGGTGGTCAGCGCCGCCGGATCGAGCTGGCCCGCATCCTGTTCTCGGGTGTCGACACACTGCTGCTCGACGAGCCCACCAACCACCTTGACGCGGACTCGATCGTCTGGCTGCGCGAGTACCTCCGGTCGTACTCCGGCGGGTTCATCGTCATCTCCCACGACGTCGAGCTGCTCCGCGCGACCGTCAACAAGGTGTTCCACCTGGACGCCAACCGCGGCGAGCTCGACCAGTACAGCCTGGGATGGGACGCCTACATCGCCCAGCGCGAGCAGGACGAGCGCCGTCGTCGTCGCGAGCGCGCCAACGCGGAGAAGAAGGCCGACACCCTCATCGCCCAGGCCAACAAGATGCGCGCCAAGGCATCCAAGGCCACCGCGGCACAGAACATGCTCAAGCGGGCCGAGCGCATGCTCGCCGGCACGGAGGGCGAGCGGCAGACGGACAAGGTGGCCGCGCTGCGGTTCCCGAAGCCGGCTCCCTGCGGCAAGACGCCGCTCATGGCGCGCGGGTTGTCCAAGACCTACGGATCGCTGGAGGTCTTCGCGGGCGTCGACCTCGCCATCGACCGCGGGTCGCGGGTCGTCATCCTCGGGCTCAACGGTGCGGGCAAGACGACGATGCTGCGGCTGCTGGCCGGCGTCGAGACCCCCGACACGGGCGAGGTGCTGCCGGGGCACGGGCTCAAGATGGGCTACTACGCCCAGGAGCACGACATGCTCGACATGAACGCCACCGTCGTGGAGAACCTGCGGCACAGCGCCCCGGACCTGACGGACACCCAGGTCCGCACCACGCTCGGGTCGTTCCTGTTCAGCGGCGACGACGCCGACAAGCCCGCGCACGTGCTCTCGGGAGGCGAGAAGACCCGGCTCGCCCTGGCCACGCTCGTGGTCTCCAGCGCGAACGTCCTGCTGCTCGACGAACCCACCAACAACCTCGACCCGGCGTCGCGCGCGGAGATCCTGGGGGCCCTCAACACGTACGAGGGCGCCGTCATCATGGTCACCCACGACGACGGCGCGGTGGACGCGCTCAACCCGGAGCGCGTGCTGCTGCTGCCCGACGGCGACGAGGACCTGTGGTCGGACGACTACGCGGAGCTCGTGTCCCTCGCCTGAGCCGGGATGAAGTCGCAGGCTCGGGCGACGGCTACTCGGTCTGAGAGGCGTCGACGAGCGCGTCCTCGTGCTCCTCGTCGGCGTGTCGTGGCGCCCGGCGCTCACGGCGCGGACGCGACGTCCCGCCGGGGTCGTCCGCCGCGATGAGGTCGCCGGCTGAGACGGTGGCCGCACGGGTCTCGCGCCGCCACAGCAGCACGAACCCCCCGACGGCGCCGAGCGCGAAGATCACCCACTGGAAGGTGTAGCTGAGGTGGGAGCCGGGGTCGGTGTCCGGCCGGGGTGCCGGCACCAGCGCCTCGGCGGCCGGGTCCTCGGACCGCATCTGCCCGTACGTACCGACGGTGGCGTCGTCGGCCACCGCGGTCGCCCCGCCGGACACGGCGCCCGTCAGCACCTGGTCGTTGTTGATACGTGAGACCGTCCCTGCCTGGGCGCCGCGGTCCGCGGCGGGCTCGTCGGGCCGCAGCGTGACGGTGACGGCGACCTCGCCGGTCGGCGGAGCGGGGACCGCGGCCGGTTCACCGGCGTCGGCCCCCAGCGGCACGAACCCGCGGTCGACGACGAGCACCACGGGCTCGCCGTCGAGCTCGGTGCGCAGCGGGACCAGCAGGTGGAACCCGGGGGTGCCGTTGACGGGCCGGTTGCGCAGCAGCATGGTCCCGGCAGGGAGGTACTCACCGACGACGACGGCGGGCCGCCACTCGTCGTCGGCCGCCAGCTCTGCACCGGGGGCGTCGACGAGCTCGGCCAGGGGGACGGGGTCGGCGCCGTAGTTCGCCTCGACGAGGGCGATCTGCTCCTGGCGGTCGGTGTAGCGGTGCCACTGCCAGAACGCTGCGAGCACGCACAGCGCGGCCAGCAGCACCGCCGCCAGTCCGAGGGTGACCCACTGGCGACGGGTCCGCCTCATCCGTGCTCCAGATCCTCGACGGGGACGGTCTGTCGCCAGAACGACCGTGCCCCGAGGAACTGCTCGAGGTGCTCGCGGTGGTCGTCGCAGGCGAGCCACACCTTGCGGCGTTCCGGGGTGTGCAGCTTCGGGTTGTTCCACAGCAGCCCCCAGCGGGCGTCTGCTCGGCAGCCCTTGGCCGAGCAGACGAGCGCGTCGGGGTCCACCGGGTCGGCGCCCAGGCCGAGCACGTCCATCACGGGTCCTCGGGGTCGTCGGTGCGTTCGGTCGGTGTCCCGGTCGAGGGCGTCTCCACGTGGTCGACCACGCGCACGTGAGGTTCGTCGGCCGGCGGCAGGGTGGCCTCGATCTCCCGTGGTGCCGGCGGGGGCACGCCCGACGACTCCCGCGAGCTGCGGTCGCGACCGGCGTTGGCGAGCAGGACGGCCGAGTAGGGGAGCACGACGGCCCCGGCGAAGCAGACCCACATCAGCCAGCCCTCCACGAGGAGCGCCGCGGCCAGGATGAGCACGATCCGCAGACCCATCTGGAACAGGTACTGGCGCAGACGTCGGCTCTGATCCTCGGCGAGACTCGCCGGGACGCCCGTGATCGAGGGGACCTCGTGGGGGCTGGACGTGCTCACCCTGCCAGTCTACGTCCGCCGCGGCGCCCTTCCGTCTTTGGAGGAAACCGACAATCGCGTTCGGCGACATGTGCCTCACCGTCAGCGCGGGAGCGGCCGGGGCACGGGGTACGGTCGCACCGGCGCACCACCGTGCGCCCGGGTCCCGGTGACCCGTCGTCGAGAGGAGCATCCCGTGGCAGAACTGGCAGCATCCGGCCGTGTGGTCGTCGTGACCGGGGCCGCGCGCGGTATCGGTCGGGCGATCGCCGAGCGCTTCGTCGCGGCGGGGGACACGGTCGCCACGGTCTACCGGGGCGGCGAGCTGCCTGACGGTGTCCACGGCTTCGTGGCGGACGTCACGGACAGTGCGGCCGTCGACGCCGCCTTCGGTGAGATCGAGGCTCGGCTCGGTGCGCCGACGGTGCTGGTCGCCAACGCCGGTGTGACGCGCGACCAGCTCCTGATGCGCATGAGCGACGAGGAGTTCGAGCAGGTCGTCGACGTGAACCTCACCGGGACGTTCCGCTGCGTGCGTCGCGCCTCCAAGCCGATGATCCGGGCACGCTCGGGGCGGATCGTGCTGATCGGGTCGGTCGTCGGGCTCTACGGCGGTCCCGGTCAGGTCAACTACTCCGCGACGAAGGCCGCGCTCGTGGGCATGGCCCGGTCGATCACCCGCGAGCTCGGCGGCCGGGGGATCACCGCCAACGTGGTCGCCCCCGGCTTCGTGGAGACCGACATGACCGCCGCGCTGCCCGAGGACACCCAGAAGAAGTACCGGGAGTCGATCCCCGCCGGCCGGTTCGCGACGTCCGACGAGGTCGCCGGCGTGGTGGAGTTCCTCGCGTCGGACGCCGCGGGCTACGTGTCCGGGGCCGTGGTCCCGGTCGACGGCGGCCTCGGCATGGGTCACTGAACTGTCCATCGGGCGCATCGCCCGATACGCTCCCACCAGAACTTTACTGAAAGGTCACCATGGCTCTGCTCGACGGCAAGAAGCTGCTCATCACGGGCGTCCTGACGGACAGCTCGATCGCCTTCCACGCGGCGCGCCTCGCGCAGGAGCAGGGCGCGGAGGTCGTCCTGACGTCGTTCGGACGGCAGATGAAGCTGACCCAGGCGTTCGCGAAGCGGCTCCCCGCAACGGCGCCGGTCGTCCAGCTCGACGTGACCAGTTCCGAGGACCTGGCCTCGCTCGCAGACCAGGTGCGCGAGCACACCGACCGCCTGGACGGCGTCGTGCACTCGATCGGGTTCGCGCCGCAGAGCGTGATGGGTGGCAACTTCCTGTCGGCCGACTGGGAGGACGTCGCCACGGCGGTCCAGATCTCGACGTTCTCCTACAAGTCCCTGATCACTGCGGCGCAGCCGCTGATGTCCGACGGCGGGGCGTACGTGGGCCTGACGTTCGACGCCGGGTTCGCCTGGCCGGTCTACGACTGGATGGGCGTGGCGAAGGCCGGTCTGGAGTCCGCGAACCGCTACCTGGCGCGCGACCTCGGACCGCACGGGATCCGCTCGAACCTCGTCTCCGCCGGACCGATCCGCACCACGGCGGCGAAGTCCATCCCGGGCTTCGAGGCCATGGAGGACGCGTGGCCGCGTCGTGCCCCCCTCGGGTGGGACCAGACGACGGCGGAGCCCGCGGCCCGTGCGGTCGTGGCCCTGCTGTCCGACTGGTTCCCGGCGACGACCGGAGAGATCGTGCACGTCGACGGCGGCGTGCACGCGATGGGGCAGTGAGCGAGGCCTCGTGAAGCAGCCGAAGCACCCGGTCGACGTCCCGGACACGGGGCGTCGGCTGGTGCTGCTCCGGCACGCGAAGGCAGAGCCCGGCAAGGGGTCGGTCCCGGACGCCGACCGTGCGCTGGCGCTGAACGGCCGCAAGCAGGCCGGGCGGGTCGGCATGGCGCTCACGGCGGCGGGACTCGTGCCGGACCTGACGCTGGTGTCGTCCGCGCTGCGGACGCGGCAGACGTGGGAGCTGGCCCGCGCGCACCTGGGCAACCACGGTGAGCGCCAGCACCTGGACGCCGAGGTGCGCGACGAGCTCTACGCGGCGAGCATCGGCGACGTGATCGGGCTCGTGCGGTCCGTCCGCCCGGAAGTCAGGACGCTGCTCGTCATCGGGCACGAGCCCACGATGGCCGCGACGGCCGCGTACCTGGCCGACAAGTCGTCGGACGACGCCGCGCTGGCGCAGGTCCGGGTGGGCGTGCCGACGGCCACCTTCTCCGTGCTGCACGCCGCGAAGCAGCCGTGGTCCGAGTGGACCAAGAAGTCGGCGACCCTGCTGCGGGTCGGCCGCCCGAGCTGACGAGCGACCGACCGGCGGGCCGTCAGGCGGCGGCGTCGACCTCGTCGACCACCCGTAGCACCTCGTCCAGCCGCGGCCCGTCGATGCTGTAGGGCGCCTGGGCCCGGACGAGCGGCTTGGCCGCGAACGCGATCCCGATCCCGGCCGCGGCGATCATGTCGAGGTCGTTCGCGCCGTCGCCGACCGCGACGGTGTCGGCCATGTCCAGCCCCAGCTCGGCGGCCCACTCGCGCAGCGTGACCTCCTTGTAGGCCCGGTCCACGACCGGGCCGACCGTCCGTCCGGTCAGGACGCCGTCGGCGACCTCGAGCCGGTTGGCGCGCCAGCGCGAGATGCCCAGCGGCTCGGCGAGCGGCGCGAGGATCTCGGCGAAACCGCCGGAGACGAGCCCGAGCTCCCAGCCCCGGCGCTGCACCTCGGCCGTCAGCTCGGCGGAGCCCGGGGTGAGGACCACGGCCCTGCGGACCTCGTCGAGCGCCGTGACGGGCACGCCGGCGAGCGTGGCCACTCGCTCGCGCAGCGAGGCGGCGAAGTCGAGCTCGCCCCGCATGGCCCGTTCGGTGACGGCAGCGACCTGGTCGCGGGTGCCCGCGTGGTCGGCGATCAGCTCGATGACCTCCTGCGTGAGGAACGTCGAGTCGACGTCGGTGACGACGAGCCGGCGCCGGCTCGCAGGCAGGCGCGTGGGCCGGGGTGCAGCGGTGGAGCGGTCAGGCGACGTGCTCTCAGGCAACGTGGGAACCCTTCGGGACGACGGTGATCCCCGACTCGGTGACGGTGAAGCCCCGGGCCCGGTCCTCCTCGTGGTCGACGCCGATCCGGGCCCTCTCGTCCACCACCACGAACTTGTCGAGGATGGCGCGGTGCACCTGGGCGTGCCGGTGCACCTGGACGCCGTCCATCACCACGGAGTCGGTGACCGTCGCCCAGGAGTGCAGGTGCACGCCCGGGGACAGGATGGACCCCGCGACGGTCGCGCCGGAGACGAGGACACCAGGTGAGACGATCGAGTCTGCGGCATGCCCGAGCCGGCCGGGCCCGGCGTGCACGAACTTCGCCGGCGGCAGCCCGGTGTACCCCGTGTACAACGGCCAGTCCTCGTTGTACAGGTTGAACACGGGCTGGACCGCGATGAGGTCCTTGTTGGCGTCGAAGTAGGCGTCGATGGTGCCGACGTCGCGCCAGTAGGCGCGGTCGCGGTCCGTGGATCCGGGGACCTCGTTGCGGATGAAGTCGTAGACGCCGGCCGTGCCCTGCTCGACGAAGGCCGGGACGATGTCGCCGCCCATGTCGTGCCGGGACTCCGGGTCCGCGGCGTCCTTCGTCACCGCCTCGACGAGGGCGTCGGCGTCGAAGACGTAGTTGCCCATGGACGCCAGCACCTCCTGCGGGGAGTCGGGCAGCCCGACGGGCGCCACCGGCTTCTCGAGGAAGTCGCGGATGCGCGTCGGGTCCTCGGGTTCGACGTCGATGACGCCGAACTGGTCGGCGAGGGCGATCGGCTGGCGGATCGCGGCGACGGTGGCCCGGGCGCCCGACTCCACGTGCGCGTCGACCATCTGGGAGAAGTCCATGCGGTAGACGTGGTCGGCACCGACCACGACGACGATGTCGGGGCGCTCGTCGTCGATGATGTTGAGGCACTGGTAGATCGCGTCGGCCGAACCGAGGTACCAGTGCTTGCCGACGCGCTGCTGCGCCGGGACCGAGGAGACGTAGTTGCCCAGCAGCGGGGACATGCGCCACGTCTTGGAGATGTGCCGGTCCAGCGAGTGGGACTTGTACTGCGTCAGCACGATGACCTGCAGGTACCGCGAGTTGATGATGTTCGACAGGGCGAAGTCGACCAGGCGGTAGATCCCCCCGAAGGGGACCGCCGGTTTGGCGCGCTGGGCCGTCAGCGGCATGAGTCGCTTGCCCTCTCCGCCGGCGAGGACGATGGCCAGGACTCGGGGGTGTGACGACGCCATGGGTCGACCCTAGGACCTGGAGGCGGCGCATGCCGCGCGACGCGGCGGAGGAGGCTACGTTGGCTGCGTGAGCATCCACCCGAGGGTCGACCTGCTGACCCGTGAGTTCCCGCCCCACGTCTACGGCGGCGCCGGTGTGCACGTCGCCGAGCTGTCCGTCGTCCTGCGACCGCACGCGGACGTCCGCGTGCGCTGCTTCGACGGCCCGCGGCCTGCCGCCGAGCACGTCACCGGCTACGAGGAGCCCGCCACCCTGTCCGGCGCGAACGCGTCCCTGCGAACGCTCGGCGTCGACCTGGCGATGGCGGACGACGTCGCCGGCGCCGACGTGGTGCACTCGCACACCTGGTACGCCAACATGGCCGGCCACCTCGGGGGCATGCTGCACGGCGTGCCGCACGTCGTCACGGCGCACTCGCTCGAGCCGCTGCGTCCCTGGAAGGCCGAGCAGCTCGGCGGCGGCTACGCCGTCTCGAGCTGGGCCGAACGGACGGCGTACCTGGGCGCGTCCGGGATCATCGCGGTGTCCGCCGGGATGCGGGCCGACATCCTGCGGTGCTACCCGGAGCTCGACCCCGGCCGGGTGCACGTGGTGCACAACGGCATCGACCTGGACGGCTGGACCCGGCCGGCCGACGACGACGTCGCCCGGGTCGCCGCGCTGCACGGGATCGACCCGTCGCGCCCCGCGGTCGTGTTCGTCGGCCGGATCACGCGCCAGAAGGGGCTGCCGGACTTCCTGCGGGCCGCCGCCCGGCTGCCGCGCGAGGTCCAGGTGGTCCTGTGCGCCGGGGCCCCTGACACCCCGGAGATCATGGCGGAGGTCCGTGCCCTCGTGGACGACCTGCGCGCCGCACGTGGCGGGGGAGCCGAGGCCGGCGTGGTGTGGATCGAGGAGATGCTGCCCCGGCCGGACCTGTGCGCGGTCCTGGCCGCCTGCACGGTCTTCGCGTGCCCCTCCGTCTACGAACCGCTCGGGATCGTCAACCTCGAGGCGATGGCCGTGGGCCTGCCCGTCGTGGCCACGGCCACCGGTGGCATCCCCGAGGTCGTCGACGACGGAGTCACCGGCACCCTCGTGCCGATCGAACAGGCCGACGACGGCACGGGGACCCCGCTCGACCCCGAGCGCTGGGTGGCCGACCTGGCTGCGGCGCTGACCGCCGTCGTCGACGACCCGCGGCGGGCCGCCACGATGGGCGCGGCCGGCCGCCGACGTGCGGAGCAGCACTTCGCGTGGACCACGATCGCCGAACGCACCATGGACGTGTACCGGACGGTGCTGGACGCCTGACCGTTCAGGGCACCGCGGCGTACGTCGCCGCGCTCAGCGCACGGCGGGCCGTGCGCTCGACCTCGCGCAGCGCCGTCGACCGCTGGTCGACCTGCCACAGGTTGACCGCGGCCCCGTCGTCGTCGGTGGCGAGGTCGACGATGGCGAGCAGCCGGGTGGCGAGCTGCATGACCCGTGCCCGGCGGCCGTCCAGGTCGGGCACGGGCCAGCCGGCGGTCGTCGAGTGGCGCACCCGCTCGATCGCGTCCGCGGCGTCGTCGCGCCACCGCGCCACGTCGAGGGCGTCGAGCGCCTCGGTGGCGACCACGAGGCTGCTGCGCAGCTCACGCTCGGCGTCGGCGAGCGAGCCCAGGGCACCGGCGACCAGCGTGGACCACGGCGGCACGTCCACCACCTCCCAGGTCACGAGGTGCCCGGGCTCCAGCGCGCTGCCGAACGTCGTGATGCTGGGCACGGCGGCCCACGACCCCGCGGGGGTGCTCACCAGCAGGCACTCCCCGGACTCGGTGGCCGCAGCCGCGGCCGGCGCGGGCACGCCCGAGGGGTCGCCCGGTACGGGCAGCACGGCACACACCTCGCGGGGACCGTCCGAGAACGCCGCGACGAGCTCCTTGAGGGTCACCTGTCCCGTGCCGGCGCCGGGCAGCCCGACGACGACGTGCGGCTCGTCGTCGTCGGTCACGGAACGCACGGCGAGGCCGTGGGAGACGCCGAGCGACTGGAGCCACAGCGCCAGGACGACGCTGCGGGGCAGTGTGGTGGACTCGCTCACGCCTCGCACGATAGACGCCCGACCTGCTCCGGCGCCCGTCGCGACGCGCCGTGGACGTGGTGGTGCCCTGGTCGCGGCGCCCGGCGAGGGCGGTCGGGGCGAGGTGCCCGCTCCGGTAGGGTCGGGCACCATGAGCGCGGTACTCGACCTGCAGGGCGTCACCGTCAGACGCGGCAAATCCACGATCGTCGACGACGTCGACTGGACAGTCTCCGAGGGCGAGCGCTGGATCGTGCTCGGCCCGAACGGGGCCGGCAAGACGACCCTGCTGCAGATCCTCGCGGCGCGCTCGCACCCCACCTCGGGGACCGCGGACCTGCTGGGCGAACGGCTCGGCAAGGTCGACGTGTTCGAGCTGCGGCCGCGGATCGGCTTCTCCTCGGCGGCGCTCGCGGACAAGATCCCGCACCACGAGAGCGTGCGCGACGTCGTGGTGACCGCCGCGTACGGCGTCACCGGCCGGTGGCGCGAGGAGTACGAGGAGCTGGACACCGAGCAGGCCCTGGCGTTGCTGGGCGCGTTCGACGTCGCCGACCTGGCCGACCGGCGCTACGGCACCCTCAGCGAGGGCGAGCGCAAGCGGGTCCAGATCGCCCGCGCGTTGATGACCGACCCGGAGGTCCTGCTGCTCGACGAGCCCGCCGCCGGGCTCGACGTCGCCGGTCGCGAAGAGCTCGTCGGGGCGCTCGCGGAGCTGGCGGGCGACCCGTCCTCGCCGGTGCTCGTGGTGGTCACCCACCACGTGGAGGAGATCCCGCCGGGGTTCACGCACCTGCTGCTCCTCGGGGACGGCAAGGTCGAGGCGGCCGGGCCGATCGAGGACGTCCTCACCTCCGAGAACCTCTCGCGGGCCTTCGGCATGGACCTGCTGGTCGCCCACGGGGGCGGTCGCTGGCTCGCCCGGGCGGCGCGACCCGCCGGGCGCTGACCGGTCTGCCCACGACGGCGCAGGTTTGGTAAATTCAATGCAAAGCAGACGCTGCGGTCGGAGGTAGCCATGGACGGCTGGTTGTGGTGGATCGGCGGGGCCCTCGTCCTCGCCGTCGTGGAGATGCTCTCGCTCGACCTCGTCTTCATCATGCTCGCCGGTGGCGCGGTCGCGGGCGGCATCACCGCCGCGGCAGGCGGGCCCTTCTGGCTGCAGGTCATCGTGGCCTGCGTCGTGGCGGTCCTGCTGATCGTCACGCTGCGTCCGTGGCTGCTGCAGAACCTGCGCCGCCGCACGGACCTCGTCGAGACCAACGCGGCCGCCCAGGTGGGCAGGTTGGCGGTGGTGATCTCCGAGGTCACCGAGCTCGGCGGCCGCGTCAAGCTCTCTGGCGAGGTGTGGTCCGCACGGCTCGTCGAGGACGGCCTGCCGAACAGCACGGGCCGGGTGCCCGAGGGTGTCGAGGTGCGGGTCGTGAAGATCGACGGAGCCACGGCAGTCGTCGCGCCGGCCGGGGCGACGAGTCAGAACGCCGACGGCGCCGTCTGACGACGGCGCCCTCCAACGGAAAGAGAGCTCGTGGAACCAGGAACAATCATCCTGACCATCTTCCTGATCATCGTCGTCATCTTCGTGGCGGTGGCGCTGTTCAAGATGGTGCAGATCGTCCCGCAGGCGACGGCGCTGATCATCGAACGCCTGGGCCGGTACGAGAAGACCTTCGAACCGGGCCTGCACTGGCTCATCCCCTTCATCGACAAGGTGCGCGCCGGCGTCGACCTGCGCGAGCAGGTCGTGTCGTTCCCGCCCCAGCCGGTGATCACCTCGGACAACCTCGTCGTCAGCATCGACACGGTCATCTACTTCCAGGTGACCGAGCCCAAGTCCGCGGTCTACGAGATCGCCGACTACATCAGCGGTATCGAGCAGCTCACGGTGACCACGCTGCGTAACGTCGTCGGGTCGATGGACCTCGAGCAGACGCTGACCAGCCGTGACCAGATCAACGGCCAGCTCCGCGGTGTGCTGGACGAGGCGACGGGGCGGTGGGGCGTGCGCGTCAACCGCGTCGAGCTGAAGTCCATCGACCCGCCGGCCTCCGTGCAGGGCGCGATGGAGCAGCAGATGCGCGCCGAGCGCGACCGTCGTGCCACCATCCTCACGGCCGAGGGCGTCAAGCAGTCGGCGATCCTCACCGCCGAGGGGGAGAAGCAGTCGCAGATCCTCAAGGCCGAGGGTGACGCCCAGGCGGCGATCCTCACCGCCGAGGGTGAGGCGCGGGCCATCCTGCAGGTGTTCGGTGCCATCCACGAGGGCAACCCCGACCCCAAGCTGCTCGCCTACCAGTACCTGCAGATGCTCCCGGAGATCGCCAACGGCTCGTCCTCGAAGCTGTGGGTCGTCCCGACGGAGTTCACCGCGGCGCTCGGCTCGATCGCCAAGGGCTTCGGGGGGACACCCGGGACGCCCGGCATCCCCACGGAGCCGTCGGACGACGACAGCGGTGGCGGCGTGAGCGCCGCCGTGCGGTCCGCGCTCGGCCAGTCCGGTCTGCAGGACCCGGGCGAGGCGCTCGCCGAGGCACGCCGGCAGGCCCAGGCCGCGACAGCCGACGCCACCAGCTCGGGCACGCGGTCCGGCGCACCGTTCGAGCGCGGTGTCGAGCGCGGGCAGCGCCCGGCCGGTGAGCAGCCCCCGGCTCCTCCCGCCCCGACGCAGCCGCGGACGCTCGGGACGGACGACGAGGGGACGCCCCCTCCGGCGCAGCCGTGACCTGAGCCGTCGCTCCGACGGTCCGCACGAGGCCCCGTCGTCCGCACCGGACGGCGGGGCCTCGCGCGTGGCCGGCTCGGTGCTCCGCGGCCGTGTCGAGCGGGTGCCGGCTCATCTATGCTCGCCAGGTGCCTACCGTGCCCGGCGGCATGCTCGTCCGCGGCCTGGTCGCCGCCCTCGAGACCACGGAGTCCTCATGCTCGTCGCTCTCGCCCGCCGCTACCTGCGGCCCTACGCCGGTGCCGTCGGCCTGCTGCTCGTGCTGCAGCTCGCGCAGACCCTCGGTTCGTTGTACCTGCCGTCGCTCAACGCGGACATCATCGACCAGGGCGTGACGACCGGGGACACGGGCTACATCATGCGGGTCGGCGGGTGGATGCTGCTCGTCAGCCTCGGCCAGGTGCTGTGCGCGATCGGCGCGGTGTTCCTGGGGGCACGCGCGGCCACGGCGTTCGGCCGCGACCTGCGACGCGACATCTTCGACGCGGTCCAGGGCTTCTCCGCCCGGGAGCTCGGGCAGTTCGGTGCACCCTCGCTGATCACCCGTACGACCAACGACGTCCAGCAGGTCATGATGGTGGTGCTGATGACGTTCACGGTCATGGTGATGGCACCCATCATGATGGTCGGTGGCGTCGTCATGGCGCTGCGCGAGGACCCGTCGCTGTCCGTGCTGCTCGTCGTCATCGTGCCGGTGCTGGGCGTCGCCGTCGGGCTCCTGATGTGGCGGATGGTCCCGTACTTCCGGGGGATGCAGGCGCGGATCGACGTGATCAACGGCGTCCTGCGCGAGCAGATCACCGGGTTGCGCGTCGTCCGCGCGTTCGTGCGCGAGCGCCGCGAGAGCGAACGCTTCGGGGAGGCGAACGCCCGCCTCTACGACGTCTCGCTGGCGGCGGGCAAGCTCATGGCGCTGGCCTTCCCGACGGTGATGCTGATCATGAGCCTGTCGCAGGTGGCGGTGCTCTGGTTCGGGGCCGGGCGGGTCGCCGACGGCGAGCTCCAGGTGGGCTCCCTCATGGCCTACCTGTCCTACATCATGTTCATCCTCATGGCCGTGATGATGTCCACGATGATGATCATGATGGTGCCGCGGGCGTCGGTCGCCGCCGGACGGATCGGCGACGTGCTCGGCACGCAGACGTCGGTCGTCGAGCCCGAGCGCCCCGTCGCGCTCGAGTCGCTCTCCGGCGGTGCGGGGCCCCGGGGTCGGGTCGACGTCGAGGGCGTCGACTTCGGGTACCCCGGTGCGGAGGCGCCGGTGCTCGAGGACATCACCTTCACGGCGGAGCCCGGCCGGACGACGGCGATCATCGGGTCCACCGGTGCGGGCAAGACGACGCTGCTCCACCTCGTGCCGCGCCTCTTCGACGTGACCGGCGGCCGGGTCGCGATCGACGGCGTCGACGTCCGCGACCTGGCGACCGACGACCTCGGATCGCTGCTCGGACTCGTCCCGCAGAAGGCGTTCCTCTTCTCCGGGACGGTGGCCGACAACCTGCGGTACGGCAAGGCGGACGCGACCGACGACGAGATGTGGGACGCGTTGGAGGTGGCGCAGGCGCGCGACTTCGTCGAGGCGTTGCCCGGCGGCCTCGAGGCAGCCGTCGCGCAGGGTGGGTCGACGTTCTCGGGCGGCCAGCGGCAGCGGCTCGCCATCGCGCGGGCGGTGGTCCGCCGACCGCGTGTCTACCTCTTCGACGACTCGTTCTCGGCGCTGGACTACTCGACGGACGCACGGTTGCGGTCGGCGCTGAGACCGCTGGCCGCGGACGCCACCGTCCTCGTCGTCGCCCAGCGCGTCGCCACCAGCCGGGACGCCGACCAGATCCTCGTGCTCGACCACGGACGCATCGTGGGGCGCGGCACGCACGCCGAGCTCCTGGACACCAACGAGACGTATGCCGAGATCGTCGCGTCCCAGATGTCCCTCGAGGAGGCGGCGTGAGCGGCCAGCAGGGACCTCGCGGCCCGCAGGCACGCGGCCCGATGGGTGGCGGTGCGGCGATGCCGCCCGCCAGGCCCCTCGACTTCACCGGGTCGTTGCGCCGCTTCGCCGGCACCCTGCGTCCCGAACGCGCGCGGGTCGTCCTCCTGACCGTCTCCGGCGTCGCGTCCGTCGCGCTGACCGTCCTGGGCCCGAAGATCCTCGGCGACGCCACGAACGTCATCTTCGAGGGCGTCGTGGGTCAGATGCTGGGCCGCACGATGCCGGCGGGCACGACGACGGACGAGGCGGTCGCGGCGCTGCGCGCGTCCGGCGACGACTCCCAGGCGGACATGCTCGCGTCGATGGACAACGTCGTGCCCGGCCAGGGCGTGGACTTCGACCGGCTCGCGCAGATCCTCGCCGGCGTCGCGGTGATCTACCTCGGGGCGTTCCTCTTCGGGTGGCTGCAGTCGCGGCTCATGACGGTCGCGGTGCAGAACACCGTGCGCCGGCTGCGCGACGACGTCGAGGCCAAGCTGCACCGCATCCCGTTGAGCTACGTCGACGTGCGTGCCAAGGGGGACATCCTGTCCCGGGTCACCAACGACATCGACAACGTGGCCCAGTCGACCACACAGACGCTCGCACAGCTCGTGACCTCGGTGCTCACGGTCGTCGGTGTGCTGGCCATGATGTTCTGGATCTCGTGGGTCCTGGCGCTCGTCGCGCTCGTGACCGTGCCGTTGTCCGTGATCCTGACGATGGCGATCGCCAAGAGGTCCCAGCCGCAGTTCGTGGCGCAGTGGGCGGCCACCGGTCGCCTGAACGCCCACGTCGAGGAGATGTTCACCGGGCACTCCCTGGTCAAGGTCTACGGTCGCCAGGCCGACGCCGCCGAGACCTTCGCCCGCGAGAACGAGGCCGTGTACGACGCGACGCGGCGCTCGCAGTTCATCTCGGGCACCATCCAGCCGTCGATGGGGTTCCTCGCCAACCTCAACTACGTGCTGGTGGCGGTGATCGGCGGGCTGCGGGTGGCCTCGGGGCAGCTCTCCATCGGTGACGTCCAGGCGTTCATCCAGTACTCGCGCCAGTTCACCCAGCCGTTGTCGCAGGTCGCCTCGATGATGAACCTGCTGCAGTCGGGGGTCGCGTCGGCGGAGCGGGTGTTCGAGCTGCTCGACGCCCCGGAGCAGGACCCGGACCCGCAGCCGGCCGAGGCGCCTGTCCAGCCGCGGGGACGGGTGGAGTTCGACGACGTGTCCTTCTCCTACGTGCCGGACGAGCCGCTGATCGAGCACCTCGACCTCGTGGCCGAACCGGGCCAGACGATCGCGATCGTCGGTCCGACCGGCGCCGGCAAGACCACCCTGGTCAACCTGCTCATGCGGTTCTACGAGATCGACGACGGCCGGATCCGTCTGGACGGCGTCGACACGCGCCGGATGACCCGCGACGCGCTGCGTTCGCGCATCGGGATGGTGCTGCAGGACACGTGGTTGTTCCGGGGCACGATCGAGGAGAACCTGCGCTACGGCGTCCGCGACCACACCGACGTCTCGGCGCAGACCTTCCTCGAGGCCACGCGGGCGACATCGGTGGACCCGTTCGTGCGGACGCTGCCGGACGGCTACGACACGGTCCTCGACGACGAGGCGACGGCCCTCTCCGCGGGCGAGAAGCAGCTGCTCACCATCGCGCGTGCCTTCCTGGCCGACCCGGACATCCTGGTGCTCGACGAGGCGACGAGCTCGGTGGACACCCGGACCGAGGTGCTGGTGCAGGAGGCGATGAACGCGTTGCGGTCGGGGCGCACGGCGTTCGTCATCGCCCACCGGCTGTCGACGATCCGCGACGCGGACGTCATCGTGGTCATGGAGCACGGGCGGATCGTCGAGCAGGGCGGCCACGACGACCTGCTCGCGGCGGGTGGCGCCTACGCCCGTCTCTATGCGAGCCAGTTCGCCGCGCCGGTCGCGCCGGAGGACGACGTCGTCGAGCAGGTCAGCGCGCCGGGAGCACCATGAGCCGCGCGGGCGGGGAGTCCTCATGCTGCCACTCGAACCGGGCCTCGCCCACGATGCGCCAGCCCTTGCGCAGGTAGACGGCGTGCGCGACACCGTCCCGGTCGTCGACGTCCAGCACAGGGACGCGCCCGGTGCCACGGACCCACCCGGCGGCCGTGTCGAGCAGGCGTCCGCCGACGCCGCGGCCCTGGGCGTCAGGGTCCACGAAGAGCACCGAGACGCACCCGAGCTCGGCCACCGGCCGTCCGGCCCCCGCCGACCACAGGGCGCCGTGATCGTCGTCGGGCACCGTGGTGACGCTGACGTGGCCGACCACGCGGGCGTCGAGCTCCGCGACCCAGGCGCGTTCCTCGGCCGGGCGGACGACGAACTCCTCGGCGGGATAGGGCAGCGGCCACTGGTGCGGGTAGCCGGAGGTGGGCTGCTGGGCACCGAGCGCCCTGACGAGGGCGGGGAGGTCGGCGTCGGCGCGGTCGCGGATCGTGACGGGTCGTGGCACGGCTGAGAGCGTAGGCGAGATCAGGGGTGCGCACGCGCCGTGCGCCGTGCCAGAGTGAGCCCGTGACCGCGCACCCACCCCACCACGCCGCCGGCCCGTCCGCGGTGCCGGACGAGGGGGAGCCGGCCGGCGGGAGGCGACGTCGTCCGAGCGTCGTCGTGGGGGTCCTCGCCGTCCTCGCCGTGCTGCTCGCCGTCGTCGCGGCGGGGGCCCTGCTGCCGTCCGTCCCCTGGGTGGGGCACGTCGGGGGCTACGCCGCGGCGTGGGCGCCCTGGCTGGTGGTCGTCGCCGTGGCCGTCGTGCTGGGTGCGACGATCGCCCTGGTGCGCCACGGGTCGGTGGCCCGGGTCGTGGCCGTGGTGGGCGGACTCGCCGCCGCGGCGATGTCGTTCGTGGTCGTCACCCAGCAGCTGCGGGTGGCACAGGACCATGCCGTCGGGGTGCGGATCGCCGAGCTCTTCCGGGTCACGACCGGAGACGTCGCCCCGGACGTCGACGCCCAGTACGGCGAGGACGAGGGCGATCCCCAGAACCTGTCCCTGTGGCTGCCGGAGGACGGGGCCGGCGGTGCCGCGCCGGTCGTCGTCCTCGTGCACGGCGGCGGCTGGGTGTCCGGGGAACGGCTGCAGCGCACGACGGCGTCGCACGCGGCATGGTTCGCCGCCCAGGGGTACCTGGCCGTGAGCATCGACTACCCGCTCTCCGACGGCGACCGGCACGGGTGGGACGCCGTCGAGCCGCAGGTCGCGTGCGCGCTCGTGTGGGTGGGCGAGCACGCTGCCGAGCACGGCGGTGACCCGGGAGAGGTGTTCCTGGCGGGCGACTCCGCCGGGGGCAACCTGGCGCTGGAGGTCGCGTACCGGTCGGCCGCCGACGACCTGGAGCCGGCGTGCGAGGGAGCCGTGCCGCCCGTCGGTGCCGTGAGCACCCTGTACCCGGTGGCCTCGCCCGTCGGCGTCCACGCGAACACCGACCCCGTCATGGGTGACCGCGGACGTGAGCTGACGGAGCAGTACACGGGCGGGACGCCGGTGGACCACCCGGAGCGGTACGCGGCGATCACCCCCGCGGAGCACGCGACGCTGGACTCCCCGCCCACGCTGGTCGTCGCCGGGGAGGCCGACCACCTCGTCCCGGCGTCCGGTGCCGAGGAGCTGGCCACGGTGCTGGCCGGGGCGGGCGTGCCCCACGAGCTCGTGCTGCTGCCGGCGGCGGACCACGTGTTCGACACCGCGCCGGGCGGGGTCGGGACCCAGGTCTGGCGAGATCTCACGCTGCGGCTGTTCGAGCGGTCCTGATCTCCCGGTGCGGCACCATGGCCGGGTGACTCTCTTCACCGCACCCATCGACCAGACGCCCGACCCGACCCTGGCGCACCGTCGCGCCCAGGCCGCGGTGACCGTCGTCGGGCCGGACGGCACGCCGCTGGCCGGCACCGACGTCGTCGTCGCCCAGACGCGGCACGCGTTCGGGTTCGGGTGCATCGGCTTCGAGCTGATGGACCACGCCAACGGCCGTTCTGCGGACGCCGCCTACGACAACGATTTCGCGCACCGTTGGCTCGACCTCTTCAACGTCGCCACGCTCCCGTTCTACTGGGGCACCTTCGAGCCGACGCAGGGCGCACCCCGCACCGCCGAGACCTTGGCCGCGGCCCGCTGGTTCGCCGACCGGGGCGTCGTCGTCAAGGGGCACCCGCTCGTGTGGCACACGGTGCAGCCGCGCTGGCTCCTCGACCGCCCCCTGGACGAGGTCGAGCGGCTGCAGCGCGAGCGCATCCGGCGTGACGTCGGCGACTTCGCCGGGGTCGTCGACACCTGGGACGCGATCAACGAGGCCGTGATCATGCCGGTGTTCACCGCCGAGGAGAACGCGATCACGCCGCTCGCACGGCTCAAGGGTCGCGTGGAGATGATCCGCCTGGCCGTCGAGGAGGCCCGCAACGCCCACCCGGGCGTCACGCTGCTGCTCAACGACTTCGACATGTCGACGGCGTACGAGTGCCTCGTCGAGGCGGTGCTCGAGGCGGAGATCCGCATCGACCGGCTGGGGCTGCAGTCGCACATGCACCAGGGCTACTGGGGCGAGGAGAAGACGCTGCGCGTCCTCGAACGGTTCGCGCGGTACGGCATCCCGCTCCACCTGACCGAGACCACGCTGCTGTCGGGTGACCTCATGCCCGACCACGTCGTCGACCTCAACGACTGGCAGGTGGGTTCCTGGCCCTCGACACCCGAGGGCGAGGAGCGCCAGGCCGAGGAGATCGAGCGGCACTACCGCACCCTGCTCAGCCACCCGGCCGTGGAGGTCGTCAACTACTGGGGCCTCGGCGACCGCGGGATGTGGCTGGGCGCGCCGGGCGGGCTGCTGCGCGCCGACGGCTCGCCCAAGCCGTCGTACGAGCGGTTGCGCTCCCTGGTCAAGGACGAGTGGTGGCACGCGCCGACGACGCTGCGCACCGACGACGCCGGGCGCGTCCACGTGGCGGGCTTCCTGGGCGACTACGAGGTCGCGCTGCCCGACGGCGGTCCCGCGGCCGCGCTGAGTCTCGAGCGGGCGGGGGAGCAGACGGCGCAGGTGCGGCTCCCGGGCTGAGAGAATCCCCGGGTGAGCACGCCCGCCGACCCCCGCCCCGCCGTCGTCCGCGTCACCGATCCCGCCGACGCGCGGCTGCGCGACTACACCGACCTGACCGACGTCAAGCTCCGCACCGCGCGCGAGCCCGCCGAGGGCCTGTTCATGGCCGAGTCCTCGAACGTCATCCGGCGTGCCCTCGCCGCGGGGCACCGGCCCCGGTCGTTCCTCATGGCCGACAAGTGGCTCGACTCCATGGCGGACGTGCTGGCCGAGCACCCGGAGGTACCGGTGTTCGTCGCCGACGAGCCGGTGCTGGAGCAGATCACCGGGTTCCACCTGCACCGCGGGGCGCTCGCGGCCATGCACCGTCCCGTCCTGCGCAGCGTGCACGAGGTCGTGTCCGGTGCCCGCGGTGGCGCCGGCGCGCGCCGCGTGGCGGTGCTGGAGGACATCGTCGACCACACGAACGTCGGCGCCGTCTTCCGCTCGGCCGCGGCGCTCGGCGTCGACGCGGTGCTGGTCACGCCGCGGTGCGCGGACCCGCTGTACCGGCGCAGCGTGCGCGTGTCGATGGGCACCGTCTTCCAGGTCCCGTGGACGCGCCTCGCGTCGTGGCCCGGTGGGCTCGACGACCTGCGCGCGGACGGGTTCGAGGTGGCGGCGCTCGCACTCTCCGACGACGCCGTCTCGTTGGACGACCTGGCCGTCGACCTGCCGGACCGACTCGCCCTGGTCCTCGGCACCGAGGGGCACGGCCTCTCCCGGCGTGCCGTCGCCGCCGCGGACCGGGTCGTGCAGATCCCCATGGCCGGTGGGGTCGACTCGCTCAACGTGGCAGCGGCTTCTGCTGTGGCCTTCTGGGCCACGAGGTAGGAAGGGACCATGAGCCTTCCGCGACGCGCCACCGCAACACTGCTGGTGTCGTGCGTCGCCGTCGCACTGGCCGGCTGCACGACGCCGGGCGAGGACCCGTCGGGGTCGCCCGGCGCGACGGCGGACGCCGGCGTCGAGACCGTCGTGCCCGGACTCGACGTCCCCTGGTCGGTCGCCTTCCACGACGACACGGCGCTCGTCAGCGAGCGTGAGTCCGGGCGGGTCGTCGAGCTCGCGGACGACGGCGGCCTGCGAGAGGTGGGCGTCGTCGACGAGGTGACGCCGGGCGGCGAGGGCGGGCTGCTCGGTCTCGCGGTCCACGAGGACCGCCTGTACGCCTACTTCACCGCGGGCGCGGAGAACCGCATCGAGCGCTACGACCTGGTCGGCGGACCCGGGTCGCTCGCCCTCGGTGCGTCCGAGACGGTCCTCGACGGGATCCCGTCGGCGAGGAACCACAACGGTGGGCGCATCGCATTCGGCCCGGACGGGATGCTCTACGCCACCGCCGGCGACGCCGGTGACCCGGCGAGCGCCCAGGACGGCGGCTCGCTCGCCGGCAAGATCCTGCGGCTGACGCCTGACGGGGGAGTGCCGGACGACAACCCGTTCGACGGGTCACCGGTCTACAGCTCCGGCCACCGCAACCCGCAGGGCATCGCGTGGGACGAGGACGGCACGATGTACGCCAGCGAGTTCGGCCAGGACACCTGGGACGAGCTGAACGTCATCGAGCCCGGTGCCGACTACGGCTGGCCGGAGGTCGAGGGCGTGGCCGGCGACGACCGGTTCGTCGACCCGGTGCAGCAGTGGCGTCCGGCGGAAGCGAGCCCCAGCGGCATCGCCGTCGCCGACGGCAGCATCTGGATCGCGAACCTGCGCGGCGAGCGCCTCCGGGAGGTCCCGCTGAACGACCTGTCGGAGGCGACCGAGCACCTGGTCGGCCGGCACGGGCGCTTGCGCGACGCCATCGCCGCACCGGACGGGTCCTTGTGGGTGCTGACCAACAACACCGACGGCCGCAGGGCCCCCGCGCCCGACGACGACCGCATCCTGCGGCTCGACCCCCTGCCCTGACCACAGTGGGCGGGGCTGTCGGTCCACCGGCGCCCGGCGGTCAGGCGGACCGGTTCCGGATCCGCTCCCGGGCCGTGCGGCCTCGGCGAGCGGCGGGCACGACGCCGGTGGCGGACGCCAGCCCCATGGCTCCCGGGATGTCGGCGTAGAGCGTCTCGTGGCCACCGGCCGGGACCGAGAAGGTCTCGTGCCAGACGCCGACCGCGCCGGGCACGCGCTGGGCGCGCCGGTAGAACTCGAGCCAGGCGGGGCGGTGCGCACGCTCGTCGGCGTTCGCGTAGGCGTAGACGTCCTCGACGCTGCGCCAGTACTGCACCACCGTCGGGCCACGCGCCCCGACGAGCGTCGTCGCGCCGAGGAACCCCGAGTCCGGGTCTTGGTAGAGCTCGCGGAGCATCGGGGTCATGGCGGCCAGGGCAGGCCACCAGCCGTCGGGGCGCCACAGCTTGTTGATCCGGGCGCCGATGAGGAAGACGGCGAGGTCGCCGTCGTGGTCGTGGGTGGTGAGGTCCACCATGACTACTCCCTGGATAGTAAGACTCTCCATTATTGGGGAGTGTTACTCTCCATTGTCAAGAGGTGGAGGGAGAGCGATGCGGATCTCGGGCCTGGCCGCCGCCACGGGGGTGCCGGTGGCCACGTTGAAGTACTACCTCCGCGAGGGTCTGCTACCTCCGGGGGAGTCCACCGCGCGCACCCAGGCCACGTACGACCAGGGGCACGTGTCGCGGGTGCGGCTCGTACGGGCGCTCATCGAGTCGGCAGGGCTGAGCCTGGCGGCCGTGCGGGGGGTGCTCGCTGCGCTCGACGACCCGCCCCCGTCCCGTCACGACCTGCTCGGTGCCGCCCATCATGCGCTGGTCGCGGCGGAAGGCGCGAGGCTGCCGGGTGCGGCCGGTGCGGCCGGTGCGGCCGGTGCGGCCGGTGCGGCCGGTGCGGACGCGTCGGGGGAGGGGGAAGCCGCCGACGACGACGCGGCCCGCCGTGCGCGGGCGCTCGCGGAGGAGCACGGTGGATGCGGCGACGGCCTGCTGGTCGACCGGTTGGCCGAACAGCTCCGCGCTGCGGAGGCCGGTGGGCTGGACCTGTCGGACGACTACCTGCGGGGGCTGGCCGAGGCGGCTGCCCTCGTGGCGGCGGCCGACCTGTCGACGGTGCCCTCCGAGTCGGCCGCTGCGCTGCGACAGGTGGTGCTCGGCACGTTGCTGACCGACCCGATCCTGCTCACCCTGCGGCGGCTCGCCCAGGTACGTGCCAGCGAGGATGCCGCGCAGGGCTGAGGCCACGGCGCGAGCGGTGTGACGCCGCTCACGGAGGTTGCCGGGCGACCGGTAAGTGAGGTTAGGCTGGCCTGCGTGACCCACCGCGCGACTGCCACCCAGCCCGAGCCCACCCGCGCCGTCGCGCCGCAGCCCTGGCGCATGTTCGACGTCGAGGTCCGGCGGGTCACCCGGCTGTGCCCGTCCTTCGTGCGCATCACGTTCACGGGCGACGACCTCCACCTCTTCGCCGACAACGGCGCCGACCAGCGGATCAAGTTCCTGCTGCCCGCCCCGTGCGGTGGCTGGGAGTACCTGGACCGGCAGAGCCCCGACTGGTTCACCTCCTGGCGCGCCCTGCCCGACGAGCGCCGCAACCCGCTGCGCACGTACACGGTGCGCGCGGTGCGTCCGGACCTGCGGGAGGTCGACGTCGACATCGTCCTGCACGGCGACACCGGGCCGGCCTCCCGCTGGGCCAACGGTGCCCGCCCCGGTACGCCCCTGGTCATCCTCGGGCCGAACGCCGAGCACTCCGGCGGCCACGGCGGCCGCGAGTTCGCACCGCCGGCCTCGAGCCACGCCCTGCTGCTCGCGGGCGACGAGACCGCCGTGCCGGCGATCGCCTCGATCTGCGAGGCGCTGCCCGCCGACGCCGTCGGAGAGGTCTACCTGGAGGTCCCGCACCCCGAGGACCGCTGGACGCTCGCCGCGCCGGCCGGCGTCCGGGTCACCTGGTTGGCGCGGGAGGACGCCGAGCACGGCGACCGCCTCGTCCCGGCCGTCCAGGAGGCGGCCGACCGGATGCTGGCGATGGGCGTGCGTGCGAACGCCGGTGACGAGCCGGTGCGGACCCGTTCCGGGCGGGAGCTGGGCAGCGAGCTCGAGGACGTCGACATCGACGGCGGCATCCTGTGGGAGGTGCCCGTCGACGCCCAGGGCAAGCCGCTGGCGCAGGACACGATGCTCTACGCCTGGCTCGCGGGCGAGGCCGGGATGATCAAGACGCTGCGCCGCTACCTGGTGTCGACCAAGGGCGTGGACCGCAAGTCGGTGGCCTTCATGGGCTACTGGCGTCGCGGTCGCGCCGAGTGCTGAGGAGCGCACCCGCCGTCGGTCTCACCCACGGGGGACGCCCAGACCCGCGACGACCTCGACCCACGGCGCCGCGCACAGCAGGTCGCCCGGCATCAGCAGCTTGGAGCGGCGCAACCCCGACCCCATGAGGGCGAGCGCCCCGGGGGCCGTGAACCTGTCGTCCACCAGCACGCGCCAGCCGGTCGGCAGGCCCACGGGGGTGATGCCGCCGTACTCCATCCCGGACTCGTCGGTGGCTCTGTCCGTCGGCAGGAACGACGCCTTGCGGGCGTCGAGCAGCTTGCGGACGAGCGTGTTGACGTCGGCCCGTGTCGTCGCGGTGACCACGCACGCCGCGACCCGTTCGGCGTCCCCGCGACGACCGGACACGACCACGCAGTTCGCCGACGCCTCCGGCGGCAGGCCGTGCACGGCGTTGAGCGTCTCGGTGTCGGCGTGGTCGGGGTCGATGGCGGCGACGGCGACCTCGGCCGAGACCCTCTCCTGGGTCGCCGACCAGGCGAGCAGGGCGGCCGCGACCGGGTCCGCGAGCAGCTCCGGGTGGTCCAGGGCGGGTGCCCAGTCGAGGTCGCCGAGCGCGGGCAGGCGATCCGTGGTCGCGCCGCTCATCGCTGGTAGGTCCCGGTGAGCGTCGCGCGCGCGAGCGTGTGGAAGTACACGGTGAACGCGGCGTGCACGTTCGTGTTCTCGGTGGTCAGATCCAGCGAGTCGACATCGAGGGCGTGCACCGCGAAGACGTAGCGGTGCGGGTGGTCCCCGGGCGGCGGACCGGCTCCCTCGAAGCCCACCCGTCCGCCGTCCGAGGTGAGCTGGAAGGCGCCGTCCGGCAGGCCCGAGCCGTCGGCCGCGCCCGCGCCGCGCGCCAGGGAGGTGACGGAGGCGGGGAGGTCGAGCACGTGCCAGTGCCAGTAGCCCGACGGCGTCGGCGCGTCCGGGTCGAAGCAGCTCACCACGAACGACCGCGTCGCGTCGGGAGAGCCCGACCAGCGCAGCTCGGGGGAGGTGTTGCCGCCGTCCACCGCGTGGTCCGAGGACATGGGCTCGCCGGGCGAGACGTCCGGGCTGCTCAGCTCGAAGGTCGCCGGGACGGGGAGCAGCGAGTAGGGGTCCGGGGGCATCGGGCGAGTGAAGTCCATGGCTCCACTGTGGTGTGCACGGCGGCTCGTGGCAACGGCACCCGGTGACCGGACGTGCCCGGGCGTGGTAGCGTGCGGGGCACAAACCGACTGGCCGGTACGTCGCGACGGAGCGAGACGACCGGCTGGGAACGACGACGTTCGAGAGGTGGCGCGGTGCGCAGGTTCGCTGGGCAGGTCACGGTCATCACGGGGGCGAGCCGAGGCATCGGCCTGGCGGTGGCGCACCGGCTGGTGTCCGAGGGGGGCCAGGTCGTGCTCACCGGGCGCAAGCCCGATGCGCTCGAGGAGGCCGTGGCAGCGCTCGGCGCGGACAACGCGTCCGCCGTCGCCGGCAAGGTCGACGACGCCGCGCACCGCGCCGAGGTCTTCGCACACGTCGGCGAGCGTTACGGGCGCCTGGACCACCTCGTGAACAACGCCGGCATCAACCCTGCCTGGGGCCCGGTCCTGGAGGTCGAGCCGTCGGTGGTGCGCAAGATCATCGACGTCAACGTCGTCGCGGCGCTGGAGTGGACGCGCGACGCCGTCGCCGCCGGCCTGCGGACCTCGATCGTCAACACCGCCTCCATCTCCGGGACGTCCACCAGCCCGAACATCGCCTTCTACGGTGTCTCCAAGGCTGCCCTCATCAACCTCACGGCGCAGCTCGCCCAGGAGCTCGCCCCCCGCCTGCGGGTCAACGCCGTCGCGCCGGCTGTCGTCAAGACGAAGCTCTCCCGGGCGCTGTACGAGTCGCGCGAGGAGGAGGTCGCTGCGGGCTACCCGCTCGGCCGGCTCGGCGTGCCCGACGACGTCGCCGGACCGATCGCGTTCCTGCTGTCGGACGACGCGGCCTGGATCACCGGGCAGACACTCCGGATCGACGGTGGCGCGTCCGTCGTGCCGGTCGGGTGAAGGATAGGCACATGAAGACCACCAACGTCGCCGACGCCGTGCTGAAGGCCGCCCTGGACCTCTTCTCGACCCAGGGATACGCCACCACGAGCGTCCAGCAGATCGTCGAGGCCGCCGGCGTCACCAAGGGCGCGATGTACCACTACTTCCAGTCCAAGGACGACCTGCTCTTCGCGATCTACGACCGCATGCTCTCGCTGCAGAAGCGCCGGCTCGAGGAGATCGTCGCGCGCGGCGGCACCACCATCGAGGTGCTGCGTGCGGTGTGCGCCGACGTCGTGGAGACCTCCATCGACCTGCTGCCGGAGGGCACCGTGTTCTTCCGCAGCATGCACATGCTGACCGAACCGCGCCGCAAGGAGGTCACCCGGCGTCGGCGGGAGTACCACGACGAGTTCGCCGGCCTGGTCGCCCAGGGCCAGGCCGAGGGCGCCCTGCGGACCGACGTCCCGCGGTCGGTCCTCATCGCCCACTTCTTCTCCGACGTGCACTACCTGTCCTACTGGTACTCGCCGTCGGGTCCCGAGACCAAGTCCGAGGTCGCGACCCAGCTGACCGACCTCTTCCTGCGCAGCATCTCCGTGGAGGACAGATGACCAGCACCATCCGCGCCTGGCGCGTCACCCGCAACGGCGAGCCGACCGAGGTCATGAGCCTCGACGAGGTCGACGCGCCCGCACCCGGCCCCGGCGAGGTGCTCCTGCGCACCCGGGCCGTCGCGGTCAACTTTCCCGACGTCCTCCTGGCCCGCGGCCAGTACCAGGTGCGTCCGGAGCTCCCGTTCGTCCCCGGCATCGAGCTGTGCGGCGACGTCGTGGCGGTCGGCGAGGACGTCGACGAGTCACGGGTCGCCGTGGGGCAGCGCGTCGTGGGGTCGGCCATCGGGGTGCTCGCCGAGCACGCGGTGCTGCCGGCGGCCTCGTGCCGTCCCGCGCCCGCGTCGCTGGACGACGCCCAGGCGGCGGCGCTGACCATCGCCTACCAGACGGCGTGGTTCGGCCTGCACCGCCGGGCCGGGCTCGCGGCGGGCGACACCCTGCTCGTGCACGCGGCCGCCGGGGGAGTGGGCACCGCCGCCTGCCAGCTCGGCGCCGCTGCGGGGGCGACCGTCATCGGGGTCGTGGGCAGCGAGGCCAAGGCGGACGTCGCCCTGGCGGCCGACGCGAAGCACGTGCTGCTGCGCTCCGACGACCTGGTGGCCCGGGTCAAGGAGCTGACCGGCGGCGCGGGTGCCGACGTCGTCTTCGACCCGGTCGGCGGTCCGTCGTTCGAGGCGTCCACGAAGTGCATCGCGTTCGAGGGGCGGATCGTCGTCGTCGGGTTCGCCAGCGGTGAGGTCCCCCCGGTCCGGGCCAACCACGCCCTGGTGAAGAACTACAGCGTGCTGGGGCTGCACTGGGCGCTCTACCAGCAGCGCGACCCCGGCCTCGTCGATGCCGCGCACGCCGAGCTGACCCGGCTCGCCGCGTCCGGCGCGGTGCGCCCCGTCGTGGCCGACGTGCTGCCGTTCGACCGCGCGCCCGAGGCGGTCGCGCTGCTCGCCGACGGATCGACGACCGGGCGCCTGGTCGTCCACGTCGCCGACTGAACCGACCCTCTGCGCAAGGAGCACGATGACCAGCGATCTCCTGGGCCCCACCGACCGTGTCGCCGTCGTCACCGGCGGAGCCCGTGGCATCGGTGCCGCCTACGTCCGCGCGCTGCATGACGCCGGCGCGCGCGTCGTGGTCGCCGACCTGCTGGAGGAGGCCGGTACCGCGCTGGCGGCGGAGCTGGGCGAGCGCGCCCGGTTCGCCGCGCTCGACGTCACCGACGAGGACCGCTGGGCGGAGGTCGTCGAGGAGACGGTCACGGCCTGGGGGCGGCTCGACGTGCTGGTGAACAACGCCGGCATCGCGAACGCCGGGCCGATCGAGCACTACCCGCGCAGCAAGTGGGACGCGGTGATCGCCGTGAACCTCACCGGGACGTACCTCGGGTGCCGGGCGGTGGTGCCGACGATGAAGGCCGCCGGTGGCGGCTCGATCGTCAACGTCTCCTCGGTCGAGGGGATGCGGGGCAGCACGCACCTGCACGGCTACGTGGCCTCGAAGTTCGGTGTGCGGGGGCTGACCAAGTCGCTCGCGGTCGAGCTCGGTGCGGACGGCATCCGGGTCAACTCGGTGCACCCCGGGTTCATCGAGACCGAGATGACGACGAAGATCGACCCGTCCGGTCTGCCGATCCCGCTGCGACGCGGTGGCCTGCCCGAGGACCTCACCGGCACGGTGCTCTACCTTGCCGGTGACGCCTCTGCTTACGTCACCGGCGCCGAGATCGTCGTCGACGGCGGCATGATCAACGGCGTCGGCCACCTCTGACCGGTTCCTGGAGCTTTCTGACCTGCGTCGACACATCGTCCGGCGCTCCCGAGTCACATCCGTGCAACAACTTCCGGTATGACATACCGGCTAGTCGGTTTATGCGCTAGGGTGTGACGCATCCGACACGAAGAGGTGCCGATGTCCAGCAACACACCACGACTCGAGGTCGACGGGCTCACCGTCACCTTCGGCGGTCTGACCGCGCTCGACGACGTCAGCTTCACCGTGGGCGACGCCGAGACGGTCGCCCTCATCGGCCCGAACGGGGCCGGCAAGACGACCGTCTTCAACGCCGTGTGCTCGATGGTCCGCCCCCGCGCCGGCGGCGTGCGGATCGCCGGCCGTCCGGCACCGTCGGCGCCGACGGGTCTGGCAACCCGAGGGGTCGCGCGCACGCTGCAGGGTCTGGGGCTGTTCTCCGGGATGACCGTGCTGGAGAACGTGCTGGTGCCGCTGGTCGGCCCGGACCGGCCGGCCTCGGGCGACCCGCTCGAGGTCGCGACGGCCGTGCTCGCACGGCTCGACCTGTCCGCCCGGGCGAGCACAGCCGTCGACGCGCTGCCCTACCCCGAGCGCAAGCGTGTCGCGCTCGCCCGCGCGCTGGTCACCCGACCACGGCTGCTGCTGCTCGACGAGCCCGCCGGCGGTCTGGGCTCCGACGACATCGCCGGTCTCGTCGAGACCGTCCGTGGGCTGTCCGCGGACGGCTGCTCCGTCCTGCTGGTCGAACACCACGTCGACTTCGTCATGGAGGTCGCCGACCGCGTGGTCGTGCTCGACTTCGGCCGCGTCGTCGCCTGCGGGACCCCGGACGAGGTCCGTGCCGACCCGGCCGTGGAGGCCGCCTACCTGGGGCTGGAGGCCGCCGCATGACCACACCGACCGACGTGCCCGCGAGCACGACCACGAGCACCATGCTCGCCGTCGACGGGCTGACCGTCGGCTACGCGGGCGCCCCGGTGATCGAGGAGCTGAAGCTCCAGGTCCCGCACGGTGCCGTCGTGGCGCTGCTCGGCGCGAACGGGGCCGGCAAGACCACGCTGCTGCGCACCGTCTCCGGACTGGTGCGACCGCGCTCCGGGCGGATCCTGCTGGACGGGCAGGACCTCGCGGCGCTCAGCGTCGAGGACCGCGTGCGGCGGGGGCTCGCCCAGGTCCCCGAGGGGCGCAGCGTCGTGGCCGAGCTGACCGTGGAGGAGAACCTCCACCTCGGGGCGCTGTGGAGGCTCCCCGGCCGGACCGCCCGGTGTGTCGCCGTCGCGGAGGCCTACGAGACGTTCGAGCCGCTGGCCCGACGACGGCGCAGCCTCGGCCACCAGCTCTCGGGTGGCGAGCGCCAGATGCTCGCGCTGGCCCGCGCGCTGCTCGCCGGGCCCCAGGTGCTGCTGCTCGACGAACCGTCGCTGGGACTGGCTCCGCGCGTCGTGGCCCAGCTCTTCTCGATCCTGCGGGACACCGCCCAGCGCACCGGGCTCACCGTGCTCCTCGCCGAGCAGAACGTGACTAGCGCGCTCTCGATCGCCGACCGCGGTGTCGTGCTCAGCCTCGGGGAGGTCGTCGCCGACGCCCCCGCCGCCGAGATCGCCGCCGACCCTGCCCTCCGGCACGCCTACCTGGGGTTCTGATGGATCGTCTCGCCTTCCTCCTCGCCACCGGTCTCGCCCGTGGCCTCGTCATCGCGCTCTTCGCCCTGTCGCTGGTCATCATCTGGCGCGCCGCCCGCATCGTGAACTTCGCGCAGGCGGCGATGGCGATCGTCGCGATCTACGTCGCGTTCGCCGTCACTCAGGTGACCGGGTCCTTCTGGCTCGGGCTGGTCGCCGCCGTCGCGACCGGGGCCGTCGTCGGGCTCGCCGTCGAGCGTTGGCTCATCCGGCTCGTCCCGAGCACCACGCCGCTGCCCGGCATGATCGTGGCCATCGGCCTCGTCATGGTGCTCCAGTCGGCGATCGGCATCGCCTTCGGTCCTCAGCACCGGCCGATGGCGGCGCCGTTCAGCGAGCAGCCACTCGTCGTCGGCGGGGTCCCCGTGCTCTCGCCCTACGACCTGTTCGTCCTCCTCGTCGCCCTCGGGGTCGTCGGCGTCCTCGCGCTGCTCTTCAACGGCACCACGCTCGGGCTGCAGATGCGCGCGTCGGCCGTGGCCCCGGAGGTGTCCCGGCTGCTCGGTGTACGCGTGCCCCGCATGATCACCCTCGGCTGGATGCTGTCGTGCGCCGTCGCCGCGCTCGCCGTGCTCCTGCTGGTGCCGACCGAGCTGGGGCTCAACGCCCACAGCGCCGACGTCCTGTTCGTCCACGCCTTCACCGTGGCCGTGCTGGGCGGGCTGGACTCGCCCGGCGGCGCGCTGCTCGGCGGGGTGATCGTCGGGGTCCTCATCAGCCTGGTCACCGGATACCTCGGGGCCGGGCTCGCACCGATCGCGGTGCTCGTCCTGCTCACCCTCGTCCTGCTCGTGCGACCGGGCGGCATCTTCGCAGTCAAGGAGGCGCGGACCGCATGACCGCCATCATCAGCCCCCGGACCCGTGGGATCCTGCTGCGCGCCCTCGCCCTGACGGCCGTCGCGCTCGCCGCGACCTTCCTGCTCGACTCCTACCGCAACTACCAGCTCGCGATGATCGCCGCGGTGTTCTGCGCGACCGCCGGGCTCACGCTCCTCGTCGGCCTGACCGGTCAGCTCTCGCTGGGGCACGCCGTGCTCATGGCGTGCGGGGGTTACGGCTACGCCTTCGGCGCCGGGTTCGCCGCCGAGGCCGATCTGGGCGGGGTCGTCCGCTTCGCGCTCGGCATCGTCGGGGCGGTGGTGGTCGCCGGCGCGGTCGGCGGGCTGCTCGGGCTGGCCGGTGCCCGCCTGCGCGGCCCCTACCTCGCCGGGCTCACGCTGGCCCTCGTCATCGCCCTGCCGGCGTTCGCGTCCCAGGTGCCCGGCCTGAGCGGGGACCAGGGGCGCAGCGTGCCCTTCGAGCCCGTCCCCGACTGGCTCGACCCGGTGCTCTTCAGCACCGAGCAGTGGCACGCCTGGATCGCGATCCTGGTCGCCGCCGTCGCCGTCACGCCGCTCGCGGTCCTGCGGTCCGGACGCGCCGGGCTGCGCATGCGTGCCGTGCACGGCGACGAGGTCGCCGCTCGCCTGGCCGGCATCTCGCCCGGCCGGGTCAAGACCGAGGCGTTCGTCGCCGGTGCGCTCTCCGCCGGCCTCGGTGGCGCGGTGCTGGCGATCGTCACCCAGAACGTCAGCCCGGGCGGGTACGACCTCGCCTTCTCGCTGCTGCTGCTCGTGGCCGTCGTCGTCGGCGGGCTCGGCAGCATCGGTGGGGCGGCGGTGGGCGCCGCGCTCGTGGTGATGCTGCCCTGGCTCATCAACACCCTGACGACCACCGCGGGGCTGCCCGCCGACCTGGAGCAGCGCCTGTCGGGCAACCTCGCCGTGCTCGTCTTCGGCGCCCTGCTCATCGTCGTCACCGTCGTCTGGCCCGGCGGCCTGTCGCACGCCTTCGCCGGTCGCCTCGGCTCCCTGTCCGCCCGGCTCCGCCGGCGGTCCGAACCCCACGTCCCGCAATCGCTCACAGAGAGGTGACTCCCATGCGGACCACTCCCAGCCCCACGCGCACCACCCCGGTGCGTCCCGTCGTCGCCGTCGCCGGCGCTGCCGTCGTCGGCCTCGCACTGACCGCCTGCGGCGGAGCCGACGAGGCCGCCCCCGGCGTCTCGGACGACACCGTCACCGTCGGCACCCATCAACCGCTCACCGGGCCGGCAGCAGCCGGGTACTCGTCGATCTCCGCGGCCACGAGCGCGTACTTCGACTACGTCAACGCGAACGGCGGCGTCAACGGCCGCACCATCGAGTACATCGTCAAGGACGACGGGTACAACCCGGCGAACACCCAGACCGTGGTGCGCGAGCTCGTCCAGCAGGACGACGTGTTCGCGATCCTCAACGGGCTCGGGACGCCGACGCACTCGTCGGTGCTCGACTTCCTCAACCAGAACGCGGTGCCGGACCTCTTCGTGTCCTCGGGCTCGACGGCCTGGAACGACCCGGAGGAGTACCCGTACACCTTCGGCTTCAACGCGGACTACCTCGTCGAGGGGTCGGCGCTGGCGCAGTACGCCACCGAGGAGCACGCGGGCGAGAAGGTCTGCCTGCTCGGTCAGGACGACGACTACGGCGAGACGCTGCGCGAGGGTGCCGAGATCGTCCTCGGCGCCGACGGGCTGGCCGCGTACGAGACGTACGAGACCTCCAACCAGGACGTCACCGCGCAGATCGGCGCCCTGCAGGCCGCCGAGTGCGAGGTCGTGATGCTCGCGACCGTGAACGGCTTCTCGGCCCTGGCGATCGGGACCGCCGCGCAGATGGGGTTCATGCCCACCTGGATGGCGTCCTCGGCCGGTGGCGACTACCCGACGCTCGTCGGCTTCCTCGGCGAGGACGTCGCGCCGCAGCTCCTGCAGGGCTTCGTCTCGGTGAACTACATGCCGTTCAGCCCGGGCGGGGAGTGGGTCGAGCTGTTCACCGAGATCAACGAGGAGTACAACGACGGGGCGCCGTTCGACGGCAACACCGTCTTCGGGATGGGTGTCGGGTACGCCTTCACCGAGGCGCTGGCGAAGGCCGGCGACGACCCGACCCGCGAGGCCCTGATCGAGGTGCTCGAGTCCGGCGAGCTGGTGGGCAACGGGATCGTCCCGCTCGCCTACGCCCCCGAGGATCACGCCGGCTACGACGCCGCGGGGATCACCATGGTCGACGACGGGGTGCAGGACTACGTCGGGACGACCTACCGCCTCGACGGCGAGACCGTGACGGCGATCGAGCCGGAGCAGGTCGCGCTCGAGGGGAACGGCATCCCCGTGGAGTGAACCTGCTGGCGCGACGACGACGGCCCGCCTCCTTCTCGTGAGGCGGGCCGTCCGTCGTCGTCGGTGGGTCAGGCGCGCAGCTGGGCCCGCCCCAACGACGCCAGGTGCACCTCGTCCGGACCGTCGGCGATCCGCAGCGCGCGGGCGCCGGCGAACATCTCCGCGAGCGGCTGGTCGGCGGAGAGGCCGGCGGCACCGAAGACCTGCATCACCCGGTCCAGGATCTGCTGCACGGCCCGCGGCACCGCGATCTTGATGGACTGGATCTCCGTCATCGCCTGGCGGTTGCCGACGGTGTCCATCAGCCAGGCGGTCTTGAGCACGAGCAGGCGCAGCGCCTCGATCTCGACCCGGGCCTCGGCGACCCACTGGCGCACCACGCCCTGCTCGGACAGCGGGACACCGAACGTCGACCGGCTCCGTGCTCGCTCGGTCGCCAGGGTCAGCGCCCGCTCGGCGGTGCCCAGGGCGCGCATGCAGTGGTGGATGCGCCCCGGGCCGAGGCGGGCCTGCGCCATCGCGAACCCGCCGCCCTCGGTGCCGAGCAGGTGGTCGGCGGGCACCCGGACGTCGTCGAAGACCACCTCGGCGTGGCCGCCGTGGTCGCGGTCGTCGTAACCGAAGACCGTCAGAGGACGGACGATGCGGACGCCTGGCGTCTCCCGCGGCACGAGGATCATCGACTGCTGCTGGTGCTTCGCCGCCTCCGGGTCGGTCTTGCCCATCACGATGAGCAGGCGGCAGTCGGGGCTCATGGCGCCCGTGGACCACCACTTGCGCCCGCTGATCACGTACTCGTCGCCGTCGCGGCGGATGCGGGTGCCGATCTGCGAGGCGTCCGAGGACGCGACGTCGGGCTCGGTCATGCAGAACGCCGACCGGATCTCGGCCTCGAGCAGGGGGTCGAGCCAACGCTCCTGCTGGGCCGGCGTGCCGAACTCCGCCAGCAGCTCCATGTTCCCGGTGTCCGGGGCGGCGCAGTTGAACGCCACCGGCGCCAACCGGGTGCTCCATCCGGTGAGCTCGGCGAGCGGGGCGTACTGCAGGTTGGTGAGCCCCGCGCCGCGCTCGGACGGCAGGAACAGGTTCCACAGGCCGTCGGCGCGGGCCTTGGCGCGCAGCTCGTCGACGACCGGCCGGAAGGTCCAGGTGTCGGGCGTCTCGGCGAGCTGGGCGTCCAGGACCGGTTCGGCGGGCAGGACGTGGTCGTGCACGAAGGTGCGTACCTGCTCGGTCAGCTCGGTGGTGCGGTCGTCGGGGGAGAAGTCCATCAGGTGCTCCTGGGTCGGGCCGCCGCCCGGGCGAGGCCGTCGGCGGCGAGCGGGGCGACGAGGTCGCCGATGGTGTCGAAACCTTCGCCGACGGTCTCGCCGGCGCGGTAGCGGTAGTGGATCCCCTCGAGGATCACCGCGAGCTTGTAGGCGGCGAAGGCCCGGTACCACCACAGGTCCGGTGGCGTGGTGCCGGTCCGGGCCGCGTAGGTGTCGACGAGCTCGTCGAAGGTGGGGTAGCCGACGTCGGGGACCACGGCGCTCGCCGCCACGGCTCCCGCCGAGAGCGAGCGGATGTCCCAGTAGAGGCCCAGCAGCCCGAGGTCGACCAACGGGTCGCCGAGGGTGGCCATCTCCCAGTCCAGGACGGCCGCGATCGTGGGCTCCTGCGGGGTGCCGGCGACCAGCACGTTGTCCAGGCGGTAGTCGCCGTGCACGATGCCCGTCCGGCCCGAGTCGGGGACGTGGGTGGTCAGCCTCTCCTGCAGCTCGTCCAGAGCGGGCAGCTCGCGCGACCGTGACTCGTCGTACTGCCGTCGCCACGTGGTGAGCTGGCGGGCGAGGTAGCCGTCGGGCCGGCCGAAGCCGGCCAGCCCGACCTCCGCGGGGTCGACGCGGTGCAGGTCCGCGAGCGTGCCGGCGAGGGTGAGGCCGAGTCGGTGCAGGCCCGCGGCGGTGAAGTCAGAGTTCTGCTCGGGCCGGGACAGCACGGTGCCCTCGACCCGCTCCATGACGAAGAACGTGGTCCCCGTGACCTCGCCGCGGTCGGTGTCGTCCACGACGTCGACGGTCGCCGGCACGGGGACGTCGCTGGCGCCCAGCGCGGAGATCACGCGGTGCTCGCGGCGCATGTCGTGTGCGCTCGACAGCACGTGCCCTAGCGGGGGGCGGCGCAGCACCAGCGGCAGGGACGCGCCGTCGACCCGGTAGGTCAGGTTGCTGCGGCCGCCGGCGATGACCTCGGCGGTCAGGGCGGTGTCCGGGTGGGGGACCAGCTCCGGGTGCGCACGCGTCAACCAGGCTGACAGGCCCGCTCGGTCCAGGCCGGGCACGTCGGTCATCGATGACCCCATCTCTCGCTCGGACCCGGCCTCGGCGCCAGGCTGCTGGCAGCATACCGCGCGGTCGGTATGTGGTCGAGCGTGTCTCCCGCTGGACAGGGTCTCGGGGCGACGCCGATGCTGACCGATGAGTCCGTGGCGCGGGTGCGGTCCGCACCATCGTCCCGCACGTCCGAGGAGAGGAGCGGCCCATGCGTCCAGAGACCGGCGGCCGGAGCGGCGTCGAGGCGGCCGACGGCGAGGCACTCGGCCCGGAATGCTTCGCGGAGCGCGACGGCGTGCGCCTGTGCTACCAGGCGCTCGGCGACCCGGCGTGGCCGACGATCCTGCTGGTCGGCGGCATGGGTGCGTCGATGGACTGGTGGCCGGCGGACCTCTGCGTCGCGCTGGCGGACGGTGAGCGGCGCGTCGTCCGCTACGACCATCGCGACACCGGGCGGTCGACGACGGGGGCGCCCGGTGAGCCCGCGTACACCGCACGGGACCTCCTCGAGGACCCGCTCGCGATCCTCGACGACCTGGGCGTCGGCCGGGCGCACCTGGTCGGGCTCTCGATGGGTGGCGGCATCGTCCAGGAGCTCGCGGTCGAGCACCCCGACCGCGTCGCGTCGCTCACGCTGGTGTCTACCTCGCCGGCGCTCGAACGCGCCGACGGCTCGCCGCTGCCAGGTCCTGCTCCCGAGCTCGCGGCCCTGTGGGAGAAGCCCTCTCCGGCGCCCGGCGAGGCTGCGGCGATCGATGCGTCCGTCGACGAGGACCGGTTGCTCACGGCCGGTGGCCGCTTCGACGCGGCCCGGACGCGCGCGATCGCACGCCGCGCCGTGCGCAGGTCGTCCGACCCCGCGGCCTCCGCCAACCATGCCGTCGTGGCGCCGGGGAAGCCTGTCCACGGTTCCCTCAGCGAGGTCCGGGTCCCGACGCTCGTCGTCCACGGCGACCGGGACCCGCTCTTCCCCGGGCACGGGGAGCGGCTGGCCGCCGAGATCCCCGGCGCGCGGCTGCTCGTCCTGGACCGGACCGGGCACCAGGTGCCGCCGCCGCAGACGTGGGACCGGCTGCTGCCCGCGCTGCTGGAGCACGCGGTGTGACCACGCCGTACGATCGGCGGGTGAGCGTGCCCACGCAGTGGCTGCTGGACTCGGACCCCGCGCTGCGGTGGCAGGTGGAACGCGCCGAGGTCGACCCGCCCCAGCCGTGGACGGCCACGACCTGGTCCCTCAACGCGTTGCGCGAGTGGGGTCTCGACGCCGCCGTCCTGCGGGCCAACGGCACGCCTGGGCTGCTCGCGCGGCACTGTCGCTGGGAGTGCGACGACCTGCCCTACTGGGACGGTGAGGTCGACTGCTGCATCAACGCCTTCACGCTGGCCAACGGCGCCTGGCTCGGGGTGGACGTGACCGGGATCCTGGACCGCCTGGTCGACGGGCGGATGGCCGACGGCGGCTGGAACTGCGAGTGGGTCGCGGGCGCGACGGTCTCGTCGTTCTGGTCCACGCTCAACGTGCTCGACGGCCTGCTGGACTACGAGCAGCGGGTCGGTGGCGACGCCCGGGCCCGCGAGGCGCGTCGGACCGGTCAGGAGTACCTGCTCGCCCGTGGACTGATGCGGCGGCGGTCCACGGGAGAGCTGCTCGCGCCCTGGGTGCAGCGGTTCGAGTACCCCTTCCACGGGCACTACAACATCCTGCGCGCGGCCGACCACGTCCGTCGCGCCGCGTCCTACGACGCTGAGGCTCCGGACGAGCGGCTGGCCGAGGCGGTCGAGGTGGTCAGGGCCGCGCGACGTGCTGACGGCACCTGGGCCCGCGACCACCACCATCCCGGCGAGATCTGGTTCGAGGTCGACGTGCCCGTGGGCGAGCCCTCGCCGTGGCTCACGCTGGCAGGGACTCTCCTGCTGCGCTGGTGGGACGGTCGCTGACCGGGCGTCAGGTGACCTTCTGGAGCAGCTGCTCCTCGACGGCGGTGCGGACCGGCGCCGGGACGGGCACCGGGCGCTGGGTGGTCGCGTCGACGAACACGTGCGTGAACTTCCCCTCCGCGACGGGGGTGTCGTCGCCGCGGCGCAGGATCTGCAGCTCCCAGGTCACGCTCGTCGTGCCCAGCCGTCCGACGCCGATGCCGACCTCGAGGTCGTCCGGGTAGGAGGCGGGCGAGCGGAAGTCGCACGACGACGCCACGCAGTACCCGCGCACGGCTCCGGCCGGGTCGAGGCCCGCCTCGCGGATCATCCACGTGTTCACGGCGGTGTCCATCGCCTGGTAGTAGACGGTGTTGTTGACGTGGCCGTACTGGTCGTTGTCGTTCCAGCGCAGCGGGAACGGGTGGCGGACGATGGGCATGGTGGTCCTCTCTGTGCTCTCGTACGAGGGCGCTCAGACGCGCAGCAGGTGGCGGAAGGCGGAGCGCGCGGCGTCGGTGCTGGGCGGTTCGCCGGCGATGAGGTCGGCGTAGGTGAAGGACTCCGAGACGCGGACCAGCAGGTAGGCGAGCGCGTGCCGGTCGATGGCGCCGTCGAACGGCCGCCCGCCGAGGTGGTCGCGCACGAGCTGCTCGACGGTGGCGACGTAACGCTGCTGGATGGGGCTCGCCGACGTCGTCAGGAGACGCAGCGCCCGGGCGGGCTCGCGGCTCAGGAACGTGCGGAAGTAGTCCGCCTCGATGAGGTCGGTGGCGAAGTGGCTGAGGAGGGCGGCCAGGTAGGCCGCGCCGGCCGGTGCGGCGCCGTCGGGCCCGGGTTCCGACGCCGCCCGCTCGGCCTGGACGAGCGTCGGCACGGCGAGCGACCAGAGGACCTCCGACAGCAGGGCGTCGCGGTTGCCGACCCAGCGGAAGACGGACGTGCGGTCCACCCCGAGCTCGGTCGCGAGGCCGCCCATGTCGATGCGGTGACCTGAGACGAAGGTCTCACGTGCCTGCTCGAAGGCACGCAGGGCGTCGGGATGGACGCCGGGCACGAGCCGCGCGGACAGCCGGGTCGGCGCGGCCCGCAGGCCCACGGTGGCGATGTCGCTCGACGGGGAGAGCATGCGGAGCAGCCTAGCCGGATGTTGCGCGATCCGTGCAACATCTCGCAGAATGATGCACACTGACGCCACGGATCGACGACGATCGGAGCACCATGACTCTCACCACCCCGGCCACCACCCCGGAGGCCCACGCCGCCACCGCCCCCGCGGTACCCGAGGTGCTGGACGCCGACTTCTACGGTTTCCAGGACCTCCTGACCCCCGTCGAGCAGGAAGCCGTCGGACGCGTCCGCGACTTCATGGAGCGCGAGGTGCGCCCCCTGGCCGACGACTACTGGGACCGCGCCGAGTGCCCGGTCCACCTGTTCAAGCCCTTCGCCGAGCTCGGTTCGGTCGGCGCGGCCTGGTCCGAGACTGCCCAGTTCGAGAACTCCGCGGTGTTCCGTGGCTGGGTCGGTATGGAGCTCGCCCGGGTCGACTCCTCCTTCTGCACGTTCATCGGTGTTTCCAGCGGGCTGGCGATGAGCTCGATCGGCCTGGGAGGCTCTCCCGAGCAGCGCGCGCAGTGGCTGCCGCCGATGGCGCGTGGCGACCTCATCGGTGCTTTCGGCCTCACCGAGCCGCTGTCCGGGTCCGACACGGCCCGTGGTCTGCGCACCACCGCCACCCGCCACGGCGACACCTGGGTGCTGAACGGCGCCAAGCGCTGGATCGGCAACGCCACGTTCGCCGACGTCGTCGTCATCTGGGCCAAGGACACCGCCGACGACCAGGTCAAGGGCTTCATCGTGCGCAAGGGGACCCCCGGGTTCACCGCCACGAAGATCGAGCGCAAGCAGTCGCTGCGCATCGTGCAGAACGCGGACATCACGCTCGAGAACGTCGAGATCGCCGAGTCCGACCGCCTGCAGGGCATCAACAGCTTCAAGGACCTGGCCAACGTGCTGCGCGTGACCCGTGACGGCGTCTCCTGGCAGGCGCTCGGCACCATGATCGGCGCCTACGAGGCCGCCGTGAAGTACACCAAGGAGCGCGAGCAGTTCGGCAACCCCATCGCGTCCTACCAGCTCGTCCAGGACAAGCTCGCCACCGGGCTCGGGAACATCACCGCCAGCCTCGCGATGTGCGTCCGCCTCGCGCAGATGCAGGACGAGGACACCCAGCGCGACCAGCACGCCGCGCTGGCCAAGGCGTTCGTCACCACCCGGATGCGCGAGACCGTCGCCCTGGCCCGCGAGGTCTGCGGCGGCAACGGCATCACCCTCGACACCGGGGTCGCGCGCTACTTCGCCGACGCCGAGGCCGTCTACACCTTCGAGGGCACCCGCGACATGAACCAGCTCATCGTCGGACGTTCGATCACGGGCCACGCGGCCTTCGTGTGAGGCAGAACCGCAGGCTCACGCGACAGAGATCCGTCTGAGACCCGAGAAAGGACCAGATCATGACCGAGGCCTACATCGTGGCCACTGCGCGCTCACCCATCGGGCGCGCGTACAAGGGGTCGCTGCGCGAGATACGCGCCGACGACCTGGCCGCCCAGATGGTGCGCGCGGCGCTCGACAAGGTTCCCTCGCTGGACCCGGCACGCATCGACGACCTCATCCTCGGCTGCGGTCTGCCCGGCGGCGAGCAGGGGATGAACATGGGGCGGATCGTCGCCGTGCTCAACGGGCTCGATTCCGTCCCCGGCACCACCGTGACCCGCTACTGCTCGTCCAGCGTCCAGTCGACCCGCATGGCCTTCCATGCGATCAAGGCGGGCGAGGGCGACGTCTTCCTCTCCGTCGGCGCCGAGTCCGTCAGCCGCATGGTCAAGGGGTCCAGCGACTACATCGAGGGGCAGGACCTGGAGAACCCGCGCTTCGCGGGTGCGACCGAGCGCACCGCGAAGCGTGCCGTCGGAGGAGCGCCGGTCTGGACCGACCCGCGCACCGACGGCGAGCTGCCCGACGCGTACATCGCCATGGGACAGACGGCGGAGAACCTCGCCTCCGTGCACGGCATCAGCCGCACCGAGCAGGACGAGTTCGCCGCGCGCTCCCAGCAGCGGGCCGAGCGTGCGATCGCGGACGGCTTCTGGTCGCGCGAGATCACCCCGGTGACGCTGCCGGACGGCACCGTGGTGTCGGCCGACGACGGCCCACGGCCCGGGACCACCGTCGAGAAGCTCGCAGGGCTGGACCCGGTGTTCCGCCCCGACGGCACCGTGACGGCGGGCAACGCCTGCCCGCTCAACGATGGCGCCGCCGCGCTGGTGATCGTCTCGGACCGCGTCGTGGACGAGCTGGGGCTGCAGCCGATCGCCCGGATCGTCTCCACCGGAGTCACCGGTCTGTCCCCGGAGATCATGGGTCTCGGGCCCGTGGAGGCGAGCCGCCAGGCCCTCGACCGGGCCGGCCTCACCATCGCCGACATGGACCTGGTGGAGATCAACGAGGCCTTCGCCGCCCAGGTGATCCCCTCGGCCCGTGAGCTCGGTATCGACGAAGGCAAGCTCAACGTGCACGGCGGGGCGATCGCCGTCGGGCACCCGTTCGGCATGACCGGCGCACGGATCACCACCACGCTGCTCAACGGGCTCGAGACGACCGGCGGTCGCTACGGGCTGGAGACCATGTGCGTCGGTGGCGGTCAGGGCATGGCCATGGTGCTCGAGCGGGTCTGAGCACCACCGCGGTCTGATTGACCATGCTGAGTAGGCTCTTCGCATGCCGACCGCTACCCAGTTCGTCGCCTTCGTCGTGGCGTCGGTGCTCCTCATCGTGGTGCCGGGGCCGAGCGTCGTGTTCGCCATCGGCCGGGCCCTGACGGTCGGACGACGGGGCGCACTCCTGGCGGTCGCCGGCAACGCGCTGGGACTGCTCGTCCAGGTGGCGTGCGTCGCGATCGGGCTGGGCGCGCTGGTCGCGGCGTCGACGACCGCATACACCGTGCTCAAGCTGGTCGGTGCGGCCTACGTCGTCTACCTCGGCGTGCAGGCGATCCGGCACCGATCGAGTGCCCGGCTCGCCCTGGCGGCCCCGGGCAGCGCCCGCGCTGTCGGGCTCTGGCGAGGCGTCTGGGCCGGGTTCGTCGTCGGGATGACCAATCCGAAGTCGATGGTGTTCTTCGTCGCGTTCCTGCCGCAGTTCCTCAACCAGGGTGCACCAGCGACGCCGCAGCTCCTGGTCCTGGGCGTGCTGTTCGGTGTGCTGGCCGCCTCCCTGGACAGCATCTGGGCGTTGGCTGCCGGACAGGCGCGGGAGTGGTTCGCCCGTCGGCCGGAACGGCTCGACCGGCTCGGCGTCGCGGGGGGCGTCACGATGATCGGGCTCGGCACCGGGCTGGCGGTCGAGGGCGCCACGGCGCAGTAGCGGCCACGCTCCGCATGCCGGGCTGTTGGGTCAGATCCACTCCCCGTCGCGCATCAGCGTCCGCCCGGGCATCTCGTCCACCTCACGCCAGGCCTGGATGCGCTGCGGTCGCAGGACGAGAAAGACGTAGCCGTCCGGGGCGGTGCGGGGGTCCCAGTCGGCCTGGGCGGCGTATCCCTCGGCGATATCCGTCGGCGCGTCGGCCACGGGCACGGACCGGTCCAGGACGGCATCGACGAGCACCACGTCGCGGGTGTGCCCCAGGGCGAGTCGCGCCGTCGACGTCGCGCCGATGTTGCGCGCGGTGCGGGACGACGCCGGTAGGGCGAGCGCGATCCGCTCGTCCAGCCAGGCCAGCGACAGCGGGATCAGGTACGGCTGCGACGCGCCGTCGTCCGACGACGCCGAGGCCACCCACGCATCGCGGGCCGGGCTCTGCAGCAGCTCGAGGGTGTCGGCGGTGCGCTGGGCACGAGAACGCGGAGCGTCGGTGGTCATGTCCCCATCATGCCCGTGCCCGGGAGCCCGCGACCTCGGGGGAAGGTCGCAGGCCCCCGGGGGCCTGCGGCGCGCTACGGCGTCGGTACGTACAGCGCCAGCGCGTGGGCCACCACGGCCGGCTTTGCGGCGCCCTCGAGCTCGACCGTCACGGTCGAGGCCAGACGGACGCCCTGCCCGGACGGTTCGGCACCGGTGATCTCCACCGTGGCCCGCACCCGTCCGTCGGCGGGTACCGGGGTGAGAAAACGGACCTTGTCGAGCCCGTAGTTGACGGCCATCGCCGTCCTGCCGACCTCGACGAGCTCTCCGGTGAGCTTCGGCAGCAGCGACAACGTGAGGTAGCCGTGGGCGATGGTTCCACCGAACGGCCCGGCGGCGGCGCGCTCGGCGTCGAGGTGGATCCACTGGTGGTCCTCGGTCGCGTCGGCGAACGCGGTGATGCGGTCCTGGTCGATGGTGAACCATTCGCCGGTGGCCTGCTGCCCGACGGCGTCGGCGAGCGCCGCGGGACTCTCGATACGGATCACGTCGGCGGCCGTCACGCCTTGCTCCTCTCGCCTGAGCGCTGTGGTGCCTCGCTCCGGTACGTCTCGTTCCTCGGCGTCCCTGCGCGGGGGCTCCTCGCGCTCACGCCTTCGGCCCGCCGGCGACGTAGAGGACCTGGCCGTTGGTGAAGGATGCCTCCTCCGAGCAGAAGAACGACGCCGCGGCGGCGATGTCCTCCGGCTGGCCGACACGGCCTACCGGGACCTCCTTGGCCATGTGGGCCAGGAAGTCCTCCAGGGGTACGCCGACCCGCTCGGCGGTCTCGGCGATCATGTCCGTGGCGATCACCCCGGGGGCGATGGCGTTGGCCGTGACGCCGAACTTGCCGAGCTCGATGGCGAGGGTCTTGGTGAACCCCTGCATGCCGGCCTTGGCGGCGGCGTAGTTGGCCTGCCCGCGGTTGCCGAGCGCGGAGGTGCTGGACAGATTGACGATCCGGCCCCAGCCGGCGTCGATCATGTGCTTCTGCACGGCCCGCGTCACGAGGAACGCCCCGCGCAGGTGGACGCTCAGCACGGCGTCCCAGTCGTCGGTGGACATCTTGAACAGCAGGTTGTCGCGCAGGATGCCCGCGTTGTTGACCAGGACGGTCGGCGCGCCGAGCTCGGCGACCACGCGCTCGACGGCGGCGGTGACGGACTCCTCGTCGGCGACGTCGACGCCGACGCCGATCGCGCGGTGCCCGTCCGCGGTGAGCTTCGCGGCGGTCTCGGCGGCGACGTCCTCGAGCAGGTCGAGCACGGCCACGGCGTAGCCGTCGGAGGCGAGCCGGGCCGCGGTGGCGGCGCCGATGCCGCGGGCGCCGCCGGTGACGATCGCGACGCGTGCGGTGGGGGAGGTCATGCGGTCTTCCTCTCGTCGAAGGTGATCAGCTGGCGTAGCTCCTCGCCGGCGGCGAGGCGGTCCAGCGCGCGGGGCAGCTCGTCCAGCCCGATGCGGGCCGAGACGAGTCGTTCCAGCGGCAGTCGTCCTGCTCGCCAGAGTTCCACGTAGCGGGGGATGTCGCGGCTCGGGACGGCCGAGCCGAGGTAGGAACCGACGACGGTGCGCGCCTCGGCGGTCAGGCTCAGCGGGGAGATGCTCGCCCGCGCGTCCGGGCCGGGCAGACCGACGGTGACGGTGGTACCGCCGGGGGCGGTCACGGCGTAGGCGGTCTCGAAGGCGCGGGCGTTCCCGGCGGCCTCGACGACGACGGGTGCCCGCAGGTCGTCGTCGAGGGCTTCGGCGGGGGTGAGGGCGCGGGCGCCCAGCTCACGGGCGAGGTCCAGCTTGGCGGGCATCGTGTCGACGCCGATCACCTCGTGGCCGAGCGCGGCGGCCACGAGCAGCGCGGCCATGCCGACCCCCCCCGAGCCCGACGACGGCGACGGCCTCGCCCGTGGCGGGCCGGCCCGCGTTGAGCACGGCGCCGCCGCCGGTGAGCACCGCGCAACCGAGCAGCGCCGCCACGTCCGCGGGGACGTCGTCGGGCACGGGGACCACGGACGTGGCCGACACGACGGCGTGGGTGGCGAAGGCGCTCACACCCAGATGATGGTGCACGTCGGCGCCGTCGCGGTGCAGGCGGCGCACGCCGCCGACGAGCTCGCCGGCGGCGTTGGCGGCGGAGCCCACGGAGCAGGGCAGGCGCCCGTCGGTGGCACAGGCGTCGCAGCGCCCGCAGCGGGGCAGGAAGGTCATGACGACGCGGGTGCCGACGGCGATCCCCGCGTCGGCCGGGTGGTCGGCCCCGGTGCGGGGGCCCACGGCCTCGACGATCCCGGCGGCCTCGTGGCCGAGCAGCATCGGGGTGGGGCGCACGCGGTTGCCGTCGACGACGGACAGGTCGGAGTGGCACAGGCCGGCGGCCTCGATGCGCACGGCGATCTCGCCGGGTCCGGGCGGGTCGAGCTCGAGCGGTCCGACGGTGAGCGGGCGCGAGTCGGCCCAGGGTGCGGGTGCTCCGCAGCGTTCCAGCACGGCACCGGTGATCTGCACGGTACGACCTCCTCGTCGTCGGGTGTCCGGGAACGGGCACTCCTCGCAGCATACCGACCGCGCGGTATGGAGAAAACCTGGACGCCGTCGCAGTCCGGCGTGGCGCTGAGCAGCGCGGTTGACACCGGTCGCGTGCGAGCGTGTACTGAAGCCATGATTCGAACATCAGTTCGAACATGCGGTCCGACCGACTGCTCGACCGCCGGGAGGGAGGCCGCATGAGCGTCGTCCCCGAGGTCCGTCCCGTGCCGGGTCCTGGCCTCCGAGGCGCAGGAGCCCCTCACGACGAGCGCCGCGCACGGGCGCTGGCCGCGCTGCGGGCCGCAGAGCAGGGGAGCGTCCGCCCCGTCCAGCACGAGAGCAAGCCGCCCGTGCCGGTACCGGCACCGGATGCCGGCGCCACCCCGACCCGTCCGGTGCACCCCGCCCTCGCCCCGCTGCTGCCCGGCGGGCTGCCGACCGGCGGGGTCCTCACCGTGCATGGCTCGACCAGCCTGCTGCTCGCCCTGCTGGCCACCACCTCCCGCGACGGCGCCTGGGTGGCCTTCGTCGGCGCGCCCGCCGTCGGGATGCTCGCCGCCGCCGACGTCGGGATCTCGCTGGAGCGCACCGCCGTCGTCCCCGACCCGGGCCCGGACGCCCCCGCCGTGCTCGCCGCGCTGCTCGACGGCATGGACGTGCTCGTCGTCGGACCGCGGGCCGCGCTCGCCGACGCCGACCGCCGTCGCCTCGCCGCCCGCACCCGCCAGCGTGACGCCGTCCTGGTCAGCACCGAGCGGTGGCCCGGCGCGCACGTCGTGCTCGACGCCCGCGGCGGGGCCTGGTCGGGCGCTGACGCCGGCGCCGGGTGGTTGCGCCGACGCACCCTGTCGGTGCTGCGCACCGGACGGGGAGCCGCGGCCCGGCCCGTGGAGATCGACGTCGAGGTGCCGGTCGGCGGCGACCTTCCCGCACCTGCCGCGCCGGGCGGGTTCGTCGGCGAGCGCCGATTGAGGATCGCATGAGCGTGAGGAGCCCCCGCGGAGGGGCGGCGAGCACCCGTACCGCGGTGCTCTGGGTGCCGGACTGGCCGGTCGTCGCCGCACTGGCCGCCGCCGGGATCGACGCGCACGTGCCCGCCGCCGTCCTGGGTGCGCCGTCGCGGGGCGGGACGACGGCGGGACGCAGCGTCGTGGCGACCTCCGCCGTCGCACGCAGCGCCGGGGTGCGCCGCGGCATGCGCCGCCGCCAGGCGCAGGAGGCCTGCCCCGACCTGGTGCTGCTGGAGGCCGACGACGAACGCGACGCCCGGACCTTCGAGCCCGTGGCGGCCGCGGCCGAGACCGTCGTGGCAGGCCTCGAGGTCGCCCGCCCCGGCCTGCTGCTCCTGCCCGCCGGCGGCGCGGCGCGTTACCACGGCACCGAACGGGCGCTGGCCGAACGGCTCGTCGCCGCGACGGCCGAGGAGGGTCACGAGTGCCAGGTGGGGGTGGCCGACGGTCTGCTCGCCGCGGTGCTCGCGGCCCGGGACGACGCCGTCGTACCGCCCGGCGGGTCCTCGGAGGCTCTGGCGGCCCGGCCCGTCGGCGAGCTCGTGCACGCCGTGTGCGACCCGGGCGTGATCGCCGCCGTGCGGGACGCGGTCGGGCTGTGGTGGCGGCTCGGGCTGCGCACGCTCGGGGACCTGGCGGCCCTGCCCGCGGCGAGCGTGTCCGCCCGGTTCGGTGACCTCGGCGCCTGGGCGCACCGGTTGGCCCGTGGCGAGGACGAGCGCCCGCCCGCCCGACGACGTCCCGAGGCCGACCTGGCCGTCGCCACCGAGCTCGACCCGCCCGCCGACCGCGTGGACGTCGCCGCGTTCGCCGCCCGCCGGCTCGCCGAGGAGCTGCACGCGCTGCTCGTCGCCCACGGGGTGGCCTGCGGGCGCCTGCGCATCACCGCGCGCACGACCGAGGGCGAGCTGGAGCGGCTCTGGCGCACCGACACCGCGGCCGGAGGGCTGCCCGCCGCGCGGATCACCGACCGGGTGCGCTGGCAGCTCGAGGGCTGGCTGACCGACGACGCGCGCCGGCGTACCGGGACCGAGGGATCGCCCCAGGTCGCGCCGCTGGTGCACCTCGCGCTCGCCGCCGAGGACGTCGCCCCCGCCGGCACGCACCAGCCCAGCCTGTGGGGAGCGGACGCCGGGCAGGACGCCCGTGCCCGCCAGGCCTTGGACCGTGTCCAGGGGCTGCTCGGCGGCGACGCCGTGCTCACCGTCCGGCGCGCCGGCGGGCGCGACCCGCGCAGCCGCGTCCGGCTCGTGCCCTACGGCGAGGACACCGCCGTCGACCGGCCTGCCGACCGGCCGTGGCCGGGTGCGCTGCCCAGCCCGGCCCCCGCCACCCTGCTGCCCGAACCTGCGGCCGCGCGCCTGCTCGACGCCGCCGGCAGCGACGTCGTCGTCGACGCCCGCCTCGCCCGTGACGGCGACCCCGCCCGGGTGCGCTGGGACGACGGCGAGCACGACGTCGTCGGCTGGGCCGGTCCGTGGCCGCTCGCCGAACGGTGGTGGGCGCCGGACGGCGGCACCCGGCGCGTGCACCTGCAGGTGCTGCTCGACGACGGGCGGGGGTTGCTGCTGGCCCAGGTCGGCGGCGCGTGGCAGGTGGAGGCCGTCTATGACTGAGGCGGAGCGGAGCCGCAGGCTCAGGCATCGACGGGCATCGCCTGAGCCGCGCTACGCCGAACTGCACGCCCACTCGGCCTTCAGCTTCCTCGACGGCGCCAGCCACCCGGCCGAGCTCGCCGCGGAGGCCGACCGGCTCGGCCTGGAGGCGCTCGCCCTGACCGACCACGACGGGCTGTACGGCGTGGTGCGCTTCGCCGAGGCGGCCCGGGCCATCGGGCTGCCCACCGTGTTCGGGGCCGAGCTGCACCTGCCCGCTCCCGTTCCCGGCGGGGCGCCCGTGCTCGACGACCCCACCGGGGTGCCGGACCCGCGGGCCACCCACGTGCTGGTGCTGGCGCGTGGCGCGGACGGCTACCGCCACCTGTCGCGTGCCATCGCCACCGCCCACCTCGAGGCGGGCGCCAAGGGCCGGGCCCGCTACGACCTCGACCGGCTGGGCCAGGAGGCCGACGGGCAGTGGCTGGTGCTCACCGGGTGCCGCAAGGGCGCCGTGCGGCGTGCCCTGGACGGGGTTGTCGACGCCGGCGCCGTGACGGGATCTGACCCGCTGCGGGCCGCGCGCCGCGAGCTCGACCGGCTCACCGCCGTCTTCGGCCACGACAACGTCGCCGTGGAGATCACCGCCACCGGCGACCCGCGCGACGCCGACCGGCACGACGCCCTCGCAGCGCTGGCGAAGGAGGCGGGGCTGCCGCTGGTCGCCACCACCGCGGCCCACTACGCCCGACCGCGCGACGCCGACCTGGCCGGGGCGCTCGCGGCCGTGCGGGCCCGCTCCTCCCTCGACGACCAGGACGGCTGGCTGCCCGGCGCCCCGACCGCGCACCTGCGTTCGGGCGCCGAGATGGCCCGCCTGCACCACCGGCACCCCCAGGCCGTCCCGACGGCGGCCGCGCTGGCCGCCGAGTGCGCGTTCGACCTGCACCTGGTGGCACCGAACCTGCCGCCGTACCCGGTGCCGGCGGGCCACGACGAGGCGAGCTGGCTGCGCGAGCTGGTGCGCCGCGGGGCCACGGAGCGCTACGGCCCGCGCCCCGGGCCCGGCAGCACCGGACGGGAACCGAAGGCGTGGGCGCAGATCGACCACGAGCTGCGGGTCATCGAGCAGCTCGGCTTCCCCGGGTACTTCCTCGTCGTCTACGACCTGGTGGAGTTCTGCCGCCGCGAGGGCATCCTGTGCCAGGGGCGGGGGAGCGCCGCCAACTCCGCGGTCTGCTACGCCCTGGGGATCACCGCCGTCGACGCCGTGCACCACGGCCTGCTGTTCGAACGGTTCCTCGCCCCGGAGCGGGACGGGCCGCCGGACATCGACATCGACATCGAGTCGGGACGGCGCGAGGAGGTCATCCAGTACGTCTACACCCGGTTCGGGCGCACGCACGCCGCCCAGGTCGCCAACGTCATCTCCTACCGGCCCCGCTCGGCGGTGCGCGACGCCGCCCGGGCGCTCGGGTACGACGTCGGGCAGCAGGACGCCTGGTCCAAGTCCATCGAGCGCTGGGGATCGCTGCGCGGCCCCGATCCGTCCAGCCCCGCCGCGGACGCGAAGGCCCGCGACGCCCGCGCGGCCGCCGGGGCACCGGTCACGCGCCGGGAGGAGAAGAGGGCGCGGGTGGCCGCCCAGTGGGGAGGTACGGGCGCCGCCCGGTTCGTGGACGCCCTGGCGGAGGACGCGAGGCGGGCCGACGACGCGCACGACGTCGTGCCGGCGCACGCCCCGCCGTCGGCCGAGCAGGAGGGGCACATCCCCGAGCCGGTGCTGGATCTCGCGGAGCGCCTGCTGCGTCTTCCCAGGCACCTGGGCATCCACTCCGGGGGCATGGTGATGTGCGACCGGCCCGTCATCGAGGTGTGCCCGGTCGAGTGGGCGCGGATGGAGGGCCGCACGGTCCTGCAGTGGGACAAGGAGGACTGCGCGGACGCGGGCCTGGTGAAGTTCGACCTGCTGGGTCTGGGCATGCTCACCGCGATCCGCTACGCCTTCGAAACGGTCGAGCGGCACACGGGCCGGCGCCTGGAGCTGCACACCCTGCCCCAGGACGACCCGCGGGTCTACGACCTGCTCTGTGCGGCCGACACCGTCGGGGTGTTCCAGGTCGAGTCCCGCGCCCAGATGGCCACCCTGCCGCGGCTGCAGCCCCGAAAGTTCTACGACATCGTCGTCGAGGTCGCCCTCATCCGGCCCGGCCCCATCCAGGGCAACTCCGTGCACCCGTACATCGAACGGTCCCGGGGCCGCCAGGAGGTGACCTACCTGCACCCGCTGCTGGAACCGTCGCTGCGGCGGACCCTGGGGGTGCCGCTGTTCCAGGAGCAGCTCATGCAGATGGCGATCGACGTCGCAGGGTTCAGCGCGGCCGAGTCCGACCAGCTGCGGCGGGCGATGGGGTCCAAGCGGTCGGTGGAACGCATGGAGGCGCTGCGGGACCGGCTGTTCACCGGGATGGCCGAGCGCGGCGTGCCGCCCGAGGTCCGCGAGGAGGTCTACGACAAGCTCAAGGCGTTCGCCGACTTCGGCTTCCCCGAGTCGCACGCCTACTCCTTCGCGTTCCTGGTCTACGCCAGCTCCTGGCTCAAGGTGCACCACCCCGAGGCGTTCTTCGCGGGGCTGCTCGCCGCGCAGCCGATGGGCTTCTACTCCCCGGCCTCCCTGGTGGCCGACGCCCGCCGCCACGGGGTGCGGGTGCTGCGCCCGGACGTCAACGCCTCGGGGGCGCTCGCGGGTGTCGAGGCGGTGCCCGACGGCGGACGGCCGGAGGGTGGAAGACCCGATACGCCCGGCGAGAGCGAGGAGAGCACGGTGGGCAGCGGAGCAGTGCGGCTCGACGTCGACGGCGGGCTCGCCGTCCGGCTCGGCCTGGCGGGCGTGCGCGGGCTGGGCACCGACGTCGCCGAGCGGATGGTCGCCGAGCGGGAAGCCCGCGGGCCGTTCGTCGACCTGCACGACCTGGTCCGGCGCGTCGAGCTGTCCACCGCGCGCCTGGAGGCGCTGGCCACGGCCGGAGCCCTGGCCCCGCTCGGGGTGACGCGGCGCGAGGGGCTGTGGGCCGCGGGCGCGCTCGGGCAGGAGGGCCCCGCCACGCTCGAGGGCGTCAGCGTCGGGGTGGCGGCTCCCGCGCTGCCGGGCATGGACCGCCTCGAGATCGACGTCGCCGACACCTGGGCCACCGGCATCATGCCCGACACCACGTCGCCGCTGGAGCACGTGCGTGACGGGTTGGATCGTCAGGGCGTGCTCACGGTGGCCGCGGCGATGGCGACCGAGCCGGGGCGACGCGTCGCCGTCGGCGGGGTCGTCACCCACCGGCAGCGGCCCGGCACCGCCGGCGGGGTGACGTTCCTGTCCCTGGAGGACGAGACCGGACTGCTCAACGTCATCTGCACCCCGGGCCTGTGGCGGCGGTTCCGGACCGTGGCGCGCGGGGCGCCGGCCCTGGTGGTGCGGGGGCAGGTGGAGCGGTCCGACGGCGCGGTCAACCTGCTCGCCGAGCACCTCGCCGCGCTGCGCCTCCCGGTGACGACCCGGTCGCGTGACTTCCGCTGAGGTCGTCCGCCGTCGCCTGGCGGCGTGCGCGGCGGCCGCGGACGAGCTCGGTCTCCAGCGCGTCCAGGGGCTGGGAGAACGGGTCGACCAAGGTGGCCAGCCATCCGCGGGCGACGTCGATCCCGGCGTCGTCGACGCGATAGAGCCGCCGGGCACCCTCGGCGCGCACGCTCACCAGCCGTGCCTCGCGCAGGGTCCGCAGGTGCTGGGAGACGGCCGGCTGCGAGATCTCCCGTTCGGACCGCAGTGCGGTGACCAGCGCCCCGGCGCTCGCCTCGCCGGCGTCGTGGACGAGGCGGAGCAGCCGTCGGCGGACCGGGTCACCGAGCGCGGCGAACACCGGGTCCGACGCCGGTCCGGTCATCTCAGGCCTCGGGCACGGTGGTGTAGAAGGCGACGGTGCGCTCGGCCGCCGCCTGCGCGGCCTCCGGGTCGTCGCCGTCGGCCGCGGCCGCCTCGCCCCACGCCGTGGCCGCAGCGCGGACGAAGGCGACGCCGTCCGGCGAGACGCTCCAGGCGTCGGCCTCACGCGGGTCCCTGCCGGCCCCGGTGTCGAGGTGCAGGCCGAGGCCCAGGAGCGCGAGGTCCCAGCCGACGCCGCTGGCCCCTGGGCCGTACTGCTCCCAGAACTCGGGCTGCACCGGTGCCTCGTGGACGAGCTCGAGGACGGTGTCGTCGCTCGACCCGGTCAGCGTGACCTGCAGCCAGGAGACGTCCCCGCCGAACTCCCACGTGACCGAGAACGACTCGGGGGCGTCGCACCGCTCGACGGTGCCGCCGGCGTTGCCCTCGAGCTGGTAGCGCCCGCCGGGCGTCAGGTCACCCTCGACGGGCAGGAACCAGCGCGGGAGTCGTGCCGCGGAGGTGAGGGCGTCCCAGACGTCGTGGCGGTCGGCAGCGTAGGTGCGCCGGGCGACCACGACGCGGGTGGGCCCGCCGTCGCGCTCGCTGCTGCGGACCTCGCGGACGACGAGCCCGGCGGTGGTGACGGGGTCGATGTCGATGCTCATGATGCCTCCTTTATAAGTGGACGCTTATACGGTACGCGATGTCGGTCGCTCCGGCTAGCGTCGAAGGATGGTCGACGTACAGGTCGTGCCCGCGACCCAGAGCCGGTTCGACGACGTGGCGGCGCTGCTCAACCCCCGAGGGCGCGAGCAGGCGTGCTGGTGCCTGCACTGGCGGATGCCCCCACGTCTGCCGGTCGACGGGCGCGAGGAGCACCTGCGCGAGCTGTGTGCGCACCAGCCGCCCGGGCTCCTCGCCTACCTCGACGACCCGGCGCAGAACGCCGTCGGCTGGGTCGGGCTCGCGCCCAGGTCGGCCGCCGGCTCGCTGCAGCGCTCGCGCGTCCTGCCCCGCGGTGAGCCGGAGCACTGGGACACGACCTGGGTGGTGATGTGCTTCGTCGTGCGCGTCGGGTACCGCCGACGTGGCGTGGCCAGGGCGCTGCTGCACGGAGCGGTCGAGCACGCACGATCCCGCGGTGCGCGCGCCGTCGAGGGTTTTCCCGTCGACGGCGAACCGGGAGCCCGTGTCCCGGTGAGCGCGGCGTTCGTCGGGACCGTCCCGCTCTTCGAGTCCGAGGGCTTCGAGAGGATCGGCGACACCGCTGCCACCAGCGGCAGGCTGCCGCGGTGGTGGCTGCGACGCACGCTCTGAACGGGACGTGCGCTCGCCGACCTGCCAGGATGGCGGACCATGAACCGGCGACGGACGATCTTGACGACCTGCACGGCGGCCGCCGTGCTGACGCTGGCGGGCTGCGCGGACCTCATCGGCGGGTCGTCGGCCGAGCCGTCCGCCTCGGCGGGACCGGCCGACCCGGCGACGATCGCCGAGCGTGCGGCGTACTACGGCGTCGTGCCCGAGCAGGTGCTGACCGTCGACGTCGAGGGTCTGACGTCGATCTCGCACGCCGGGGGAGCGTACGGCGCCGACGGGTACTCCGCCGTCTTCTCCGACGTCGCGGCCGGCGACGCGGTCATGCTCTCCGCCATGACGGGCGAGATCTCGGCGCAGACGTGCCCCGACCTGGCGGTGCACACCGCGGACTCGACGTCGGAGGGGCCGGTCGAGTGCACGGTGGACGGTGAGGCGTTCCACCGCACGGCAGGCGAGGCGCAGGAGTACGCCGTCCAGCGGGACGACGCGATCGTGCGCGTCGCCGGCACAGGGGTGGACCCCGAGGTGCTGCGTGCGGCGCTGGAGTCCGTGCGCGTGCCCACCGTCGAGGAGCTGGACACGCTGCTGCCACCCGCGCCGTCGAGCACGGCCAGCAGCAGCCCGGGGAGCGGTACGGGGGACGGTGCTCCCGGCACCGGCACGGACGGAGGTGTCGAGGGGCCGGTCGAGCGCGGCGACCTGCCGCCCGGTGACGGGGCTCCCGACAACAGCGTGGGCGTCGGAGGCTGATCGGCGACCACCGGGCACGCCGATTTGCTACCGGGCACCCTTCCGCGTTCCGATGGGCACGTGCGCGTGCTCGGGTCCTGATCGACTGACGGGCGACGAGCACGCCGCGAGCATGAGACGCCGCGATCCCGGGACGATCCGGGAGAAGGGATGACCCATGACCGCCATGACGGAAACCATGACGGACCTCTACCCGAGCAGGCTCGCCGAGCCGGGCGAGGTCATCGAGCGTCAGCACCCCACCGTGTGGGGGACGGCCGACGACGGCCCGTTCGACGCCGCCGCGCTGGAGGCGCACTCCGAGCGCGGGTTCACCATCCTGCAGGACTTCATCACCCCCGGTGAGGTCACGCAGTACAGCGCCGAGCTGGAGCGGCTCGCCTCCGACACGTCCCTGCAGGACGACCACCGGGTCGTCCGGGAGAAGACGTCGGGCGACGTGCGCTCCGTCTTCGAGGTGACGAGGCTCAGCGAGCAGATCGAGGCGCTGAGCCGCGACCCGCGCCTCGTGGACCGGGCTCGCCAGCTCCTCGGCTCGGACGTCTACCTGCATCAGACGCGGGTGAACTACATGCCGGGCTACAAGGGCACCGGGTTCTACTGGCACTCGGACTTCGAGACCTGGCACGCCGAGGACGGCATGCCGACGCCGCGCGCAGTGAGCTGCTCGATCGCCCTGACGCCGAACTACCCCTACAACGGCGGGCTGATGGTGATGCCCGGCTCGCACCGCAGCTACGTGCCGTGCGTGGGCGAGACCCCGGAGAACTACCACCAGGACTCGCTCAAGGAGCAGAAGATCGGCGTCCCGAGCGAGGAGGCCATCACCGAGCTGGCCTGGAAGTACGGCGTGGACCAGTTCACCGGTCCGGCCGGGTCGGCGCTGTGGTTCGACTGCAACATCATGCACGGGTCCGGCAACAACATCACGCCGTTCCCGCGCTCGAACATCTTCCTGGTGTTCAACAGCGTCGAGAACGCGCTGACCGAGCCGTACGCGGCGCCGGCGCCCCGTCCGACGCACATCGGCAACCGCGACTTCACGCCGCTGCGGTAGTCCGGGAGCGGGGCTGGTCCGGGCACGCGCTGCCCGGACCAGGTCCGCCGCCGGTCTCTGCCCGGTGCCCGGCGTCGGCACGACCTTCCCGGTCGTGCCGACGCCGGCGCCTCACCACGCCTGGGCGAAGACGTCGGCGAACAGCTCGTCCACGTCGACCTCCAGCCCGCGCGCGGCGAACCACGCGCAGACGTTGCGGCAGTCGCGGTGCAGCAGGTCGGCACCGAACGGGTTCGCCACCAGGTCCACCACCTGCGGCAGGTCGATGACGACCAGCCGCCCGCCGTCGGAGGAGCCGGCCGTGTCGAACGCGTCGACGAGGATGTTGTACGGGGACAGGTCGCCGTGCGCCCAGCCGAGCCGGGCCAGCACGCTCATCGCCCGGTGCAGCTGGTCGAACCAGTCCGCCAGGACGTCGTGCTCCGGTCGCAGCCGGGCCAGCCGCGGAGCGGCCTCGTACCCGCCGTCGTCGGTGCGGTGGCCGACGAACTCCAGGAGCAGCTCGGTGCCGTCGACCTGCACGGGGTAGGGGACCGGGGCTCCCGCGTCCCAGAGCTGGCAGAGGGCCGAGAACTCAGCGTCGGCCCACCGCGTCGCCGCCACCCGGCGGCCCCATGCGGACCGGCGGTCCTCGACGGCCCGCTGGTCGCGGGTGCGCCGCGCCCGGCGCCCCTCGGTGTACGTGGAGTCGCGGTGGAACTGCCGGTTCTCGCGGCCGCGGTACCGCTTGGCGGCGAGGACGCTGTGCTGCCGGACGTCGTCGGGCACGGCCCGTTCGACGAGGAAGACGTCGGCCTCCTTGCCGGTCTTGAGGACGCCGAGCTCGGTGTCGAGTGCGGCGTCGGCCGTGACGACCCAGTCCGGCCGGGGCTCGGGGCCGTGCTGCCCCTTGGTGACGGAGGTCCAGGTGGACCATCGTTGTCCCGGACCGGGCTCGGTCACGACGGTCGGGGTCATCGGGGTCAGCAGCGGATCAGGGATGTGCTGGTGCACGGAGGGCTCCTCGAGGAGAGGAGGAGCGGCCGACGGCGGCTCCTCAGCAGGCGGTGGTGACGCCCCGTGCCGAGAGATGCGGCAGGGCGTGCGTGGCGACGTCCATGGGTCGGCCCTCCGTCCGTGCGGGCGCACCTGCTGCGCCGTTCCTGGCGAGACTGTCAGCGTCGGCAGGCGCCCGTCCAAGGTATTTCCGTACTGCTTTCCGTACGGTGGGCGGATGGGGTTCGTACCGGTCGCCGACGGCGTGCTCGTCCGCACGAGCCGGCGGCTCGCCACCACCTCGACGCTGGTTCTCGGTGAGCGCACGTCCGCCGGCCGGGCCGCGCTGCTGGTGGACCCTGCCTGGGAGCCGGACGAGCTGTCGGCGATCGCGGCCGAGGTCGCGACGCTCGGTGCCCACGTGGTGGCGAGCTTCGCGACGCACGCGCACCACGACCACCTGCTGTGGCACCCCGCTCTCGGGGACGTCCCGCGCTGGGCGACCGCCCGGACGGTCCGCACCGCGCAGGACGAGCACGACCGGCTGGTGGCGGAAGCGCTCCTGGACGTCGCGCGGTACGGCGGGCGGGACCACACCCGTGAGGTGCTCGACCTGCTGGGACGTGTCGAGGAAGTCCCGGGCCTTGCGACGTCGCTCCCGGACCTCGGCGGACTGCTGCCCGCGGTGCAGGTCCTGGAGCACGACGGTCACGCCCCGGGGCACGCCGCCCTGTGGGTGCCCCGCAGCGGGGTGCTCGTCGCCGGTGACCTGCTCAGCGACGTCGAGCCGCCGCTGCCGGACGACGAGATCACCGGCGCGTCGGACGCGGCGACCTACCGTGCGGCGCTGGACCGGCTCGAGCCGTTCGTGGCCAGGGCCGGCGTCCTGGTGCCCGGGCACGGCACCTGGACCGCCGACCCGCAGCGCCGGCTCCGGCGGGACCGCCGGCTCCTGGCGTCCTCGGGCTGATCAGGACCCGAGCAGCGACTCTCCCGCGGACACCACGAGCCCGGTGGCCGAGCTCCAGGCCGTCGCGGTGTCGAACCCCATCTGGTCGAGCATCGCCCAGGCGACCCCGAGCACGGCGTAGGCGCTGACCGGCGTCATCAGGGCCCACTCGCGCCACGAGCCGGCGTCGCCGAGCAGCGGCACGGAGATGTTGCCGCGAGGGCTCCACATGTCGTCGAACGGCAACCAACGGTGCCGCCGGACCCAGCGCGGCGACCGGATGCGGACGGGCCACAGCAGCGGGACGCCGCGGGTGGTGAGCATGTCGCCGACGATGTGCACCGCGCAGCCCAGCCCGACGCAGAACGGCATCCAGTACCACTCCTCGGGGGCGAAGACGGCGACGAACGCCGCCAGGGAGACCGACAGGCTCCAGGTCCACCACCGGCGCTGCCCGGTGAGCTTCAGTGCCCGCACGGCGAACGCGATGAGCAGCACGGCCATGATGCCGGGACCGACGAGCACCTCGCCGAACTGCTCGGTGCGGACCGTGACCAGGCTCATCGCCCAGGCGATCGCGGTGAACACCGCCACGCCGACGATCGAGTGCGTTGCGTTGCGGTGCCCGCCGGCGATGGTGGACACCATCTTGGTCACGCCTTCCGACACGGGAGGCAAGGAGTGCGAGATCGTGCCGTTGTGATGGTCGGCGTCCGGCAGGAGCGCGGCTCCGGCGCACACCAGCGCGCCGGTCATGACACCGACGTCCGAGACGGGGTACCAGCCGAAGGCGATCGGGGTCGAGGCGGTGACGGCCACCCAGGCGGCCGCTCCCGAGGCGGCATGGTGCCCACCCATCATGGCGTGCGTGCTCCTTCGTCCGGTCTGCTCCCGATGACCGTTTGGTCCGGGCCGCAGGGAACGCTACACGGGGTCACCCACGTCCCGGAGACGGGCCGGTGCCTGCTCGGGGATCCCGGCCGCCTGGGCACCGGGCGCGGTCTTCCCGGACAGCACACGGGCGGAGTTGACGAGGCCGAGGTGGCTGAACGCCTGGGGGACATTGCCGAGCTGGCGTCCGGCGCCGACGTCGTACTCCTCGGCCAGCAGCCCCAGGTCGTTGCGCAGCGTGAGGAGTCGTTCGAAGAGCGCTCGCGCCTCGGCGGTGCGCCCGATGCCGTGCAGCGCGTTGACGAGCCAGAAGCTGCCGACCAGGAACGTCCCCTCGCCGCCGGGCAGCCCGTCGACGCGGTCGTCCGCGTGGGTGTGGTAGCGCAGCAGCAGGCCGTCCTGGGAGAGCTCGCGCTGGACCGCGTCGACCGTCCCCACGATCCGGGGGTCGTCCCAGGGCAGGAACCCGACCCGCGGGATGAGCAGCAGGGAGGCGTCCAGGCCGTCCGAGCCGTAGAACTGCGTGAAGGTGTTGCGCCGCGGGTCGTAGCCCCGGGTCAGGACGTCGGCGCGGATCGACGCGCGCAGGGATCGCCAGTCGTCCACCGGCCCGTCGAGACCGAAGTCCTCCACGGCGCGCACCATCGCGTCGACACCGGCCCAGGCCATGACGCGCGAGTGGACGAACGGCCGGCGGGGGCCCCGCACCTCCCACAGGCCGTTGTCCAGGTCGTCCCAGTGCCCCTCGAGGAAGTCGAGGAGGGCCTTCTGCAGGTTCCACGTGTCCGCGTCGTCCGGCAGGCCGGCGGCACGTGCCAGGTGCAGGCCCATGAGGGTCTCGCCCCACACGTCGAGCTGGAGCTGCCCGGCGGCACCGTTGCCGACCCGCACCGGGCCGCTCTGCTCGTAGCCGGGCAGCCAGTCGAGGGTCAGCTCCGGGATCCGACGGCGGCCGTCGAGCCCGTACATGATCTGCAGGTCCGCCGGGGACCCGGCCACGGCGCGCAGCAACCACTCACGCCAGGCGCGGGCGGCCGCCGTGTGGCCGGTCCCGAGCAGCGCCAGCAGGGTGAAGGTCGCGTCGCGCAGCCAGCAGAACCGGTAGTCCCAGTTGCGCGGACCGCCCAGCTGCTCGGGCAGCGACGTGGTGGCCGCCGCGGCGATGGCACCGGTGGGGGCGTAGGTGAGCGCCTTGAGGGTCAGCAGCGAGCGGCGTACCGGCTCCTGCCACCCGCCGTCGTACCGGGTCTGTGCGATCCAGTCCGCCCAGAAGTCGAGGGTGTCGGTGAGCCCGTCGAAGGGGTCGGCCGAGCGGGGCGCGGGCAGGTGGGAGCGGTGGTACGTGAGCACGAAGGGCACCCGCTCGCCGGCCGAGACCTCGAAGCGTGCGCGCACCACGCCGTCTGCGAGCTCGTGCGGTACCGGCGCGGACAGGGTCAGCGCGTCCGGGCCGGCGACGACGCCGATGCCGCGGGCGCCGGGCGGGTCGTCCGCGCGGGACACCCACGGCAGGACGCTGCCGTAGTCGAACCGTGGTGCGAGCCGGCCCTCCATGGGGACGCGGCCACGCAGCCCTTCGACCACGCGCACGATGTCCGGGGCCTCGCCGCGCGGTGGCATGAAGTCGGTCACACGGACGTGCCCCTCCGGGGTCTCCCACTCCGTCTCCAGGACGAGCGACTCTCCTCGGTACCGCCGCCGCGTGCACGGGCCGCCGGAGGCGGGTGCCAGGCTCCACGACCCGTGCCGGTCGTCGCCGAGGAGGCTCGCGAAGCAGGCGGGCGAGTCGACGTCCGGCAGGCAGAGCCAGTCGATCGACCCGTTCCTGCCGACGAGGGCGACCGTCTGGAGGTCGCCGATGATGCCGTAGTCCTCGATGCGCTGGGACATGATCGTCCACCGTAGGTCGGGGCCGTGACCTGCGCCACGGCGGGACGGTTTGCAGGTCCAGGCACCTGCCGTGCTATGTTTTTCACCGCACCGAAACGAGCCGGACGGCTCGTGGCGGTCCACCTGTCCGGGTGGCGGAATGGCAGACGCGCTAGCTTGAGGTGCTAGTGCCCTTTATCGGGCGTGGGGGTTCAAGTCCCCCTCCGGACACTCGTTGAGACAGCGACGACGAAGGCCTCCCGGGTCCACAACCGGGAGGCCTTCTGTCGTTCCCGGAGTGGCTTCGTGGTTCGGTCGAGCATCGTCAGCGCTTCGCCCTGAGGATCGCAGATCCCTACGGTCGCCCCTCGACCTACGTCACGCCGGGCTTGGCTTCGCCGTCGACGTCAACGGCGTGCATCGAGACCTCCCAGGGTCTGCACCACCGAGGCGTTTTCGCTGCCGCTGGACAAGGTGGGAGAGTCTCCCCGTGGATACTCGGAAGGTCATCGCGACCGCTCGGCACTGGGCCATCAGCTACTCGCAGGTCGATGCGCGCCGCACCGAGGTGCGCCTCGACGCCGAGCATGCACTCGACGGGCTGAAGGGGAACCTCGTTGCCGTGAACCTCGGGGGTGAGATCGGGTGGCGCGTGCTCCCCCTCGGCGCGAACGACGTCTCGGCGCTGCGAGCCGTGTCCCGTGCCGTGACGCTCGCGCCGATCGAGGCAGAAGACAAAGAGACAGTGCGGCAGCTCGCCGACGAGGTGCCCGAAGCGCTTGCCGAGGCGGAGGCGGTGTCCGGCGCGCGCCGGCTGTTGGCGACACCAGCGGTGCGGCGGGCTGGTGCAGAGGCCGTGGAGTTTCTCACCGAGTACGTCACCTGGGGGCTGGAGTCCGGGCTGCCCGGGGTTCTGCGTCGCCTGGAGCCTGGCTCCGAGCCGGAGGACATCACGGTCACCGACGCGCTGTCCCCGCAGGTGGGACTGGGTTCGATCTGGCGCGGCCTGGGCGCCGCCGAGCTGATCGATGCGAGCGCGCTTCCTGCTGCGAGCGGCATGTCGGTGTCGGCCGCCGACGCGGACCTCACCCAGTTGCGTCCCGTGCTCGCCACCGGTACCGCGACCCATCTCGTCGTCTTCAGCACGGCGCCGCACCGCGCGGCTGATCTGATGACCGCCCTGCAGACCTGACGAGGGGGCAGACCTTCCTGCTCAAGGTCTGTGACTGCGGTGCCACCTGCGAACGGGCTAGTGCATGATGCGTTGCCGTCCCAGTGCAGACGATCAGATCGTCGCCTTCGTCAGGCCGTCGGCGCTGGGAAGCGGAAGTGGCAGCTTCCCGGGGCATGCAGGATCGGCCCGGCGGAAGGAAGACCGCGTTCGTCCACCCGTGAGCAGCAGCGCGAGGGAGCGGCTCAGGTGGCGGTCCAGATGCGGTCGATCGGCATGGGCTGGACGCGGCCTTGACCTCGAGGCCGACGACACCGCCGTCGTCGGCCTCGAGGACGAGGTCGACCCCCTGGGTCAGGGTCGTCACCCGCAGCTCGTGCTTCCCCGGGGGCCGGATACGGCTGCGACGAGAGCGGCAGAGATCCTGGCGCCTACACGCCGACCACGAACGTCAGGGCGGCCCAGGCGGAGACCGTCGCCAGAGCGGTCCAGAGGACGATCGCGACAGCCTGCCACAGCAGCACCCAGCCGCGCGGGGTCCCTCCGGAGACGAGCAACGCCGACGTGATCTGCGTCGGGATCGCGAGCGGTCCGAGGATGCTCGCCCCCGGCACGCCGAAGCGCACGAGCCACTTCTTGAAGCGCTGGCGTCCCTTCGACTCCGGCCTGGCCGAGATCTCCTCGACCGCCACCGCGGTGCCCCTTCCCGCGACGACGGCGGCGGCGTTCGCCCGCGACCGGCTCCGGATCACGGCGACGCGCGCCCGCGAGGTGAGAAGCACCACGACCAGCACGCACAGGAAGTTGCCGGCGGCAGCGGCGAGGCCCGCGACGACCGGGTGGAGACCGCCCACCACGCCGATCAGCGCCGCGACCTCGCCCTCGATGAACGGGACCGTGGCGGCGAGCATCACGACGAACGGCTGGACGGGCTCGGGAACTTGCGACACGAGCTCTTGGAAGCTGCGAACGAGTTCCTCGACGGGATTCATGAGTCTCTCCGATCTGGCCAGGTGTCCGGCCCCGCTCAAGCAGACGACGTGTTGCCACCACAGGGTCAAGGCGTGCGTCGCCGGCCGCGCGGGCTGGAGGCTCCACGGAAGCCGGTGCACACCACGTCGGGAGTTGTCGGTGTACTTCACCGATGCGAAGGCATCGCGTCGAGCCGCATGCTCGGGGCAAGGCCCAGGCAAGACGAGAGGACCGAACGCATGAGCGCCTACATCGTGTTCCAGCGAGAGGCCACGAACGATCAGCAGGCCCTCGACCGCTACGCGGAGCTCGCCGACGGCACGTTCGCCGGCCACGACGTGCGGGTCCTGGTCGACTACGGCACGCACGAGGTGCTGGAGGGACCTCCCGTCGAGGGCGTCGTCGTGCTGCAGTTCCCGGACGCGGCGGCGGCGCGGGACTGGTACTGCGGCGAGCAGTATCAGGACGTCGTGGTGCACCGCTTCCAGGGGGCGAGCTACCGGGCCGTGCTCGTCGACGGTGCGGACAGGGAAGGGCGAGAGCGTCACAGGCCCGGACCACGAGAGGAACACCGAGATGTCTGATCAGATGAAGGCCGTCGTCCTCACCCGTTTCGGAGGGGCGGGCGCTCTCGAGCTGCGCGACGCCTCCGTGCCGGACGTCGAACCACGTCAGGTGCGGGTGCGCGTCCACGCGACCGCCGTCAACCCGCTGGACTTTCAGATCCGTCGCGGAGACTACGCGGAACACGTACCGCTCCCGGCGATCATCGGGCATGACGTCTCCGGCGTGATCGAGGAGGTCGGTTCCCACGTGACGGAGTTCGACATCGGCGACGAGGTCTACTACACGCCCCGGATCTTCGGTGGCCCCGGCTCCTACGCCGAGCAGCACGTCGTCGACGTCGACCTCGTCGGTCGCAAGCCGGCGAACATCAGTCACCTGGAGGCGGCGAGCCTGACTCTCGTCGGTGGAACGGTCTGGGAGGCGCTGGTGACGCGAGCTCGGCTCACCGTGGGGGAGACGATCCTGATCCATGGCGGCACGGGCGGCGTCGGTACGATCGCGATCCAGGTCGCGAAGGCGATGGGCGCACGCGTGCTCACCACCGCGAAGGCCGGCGACCACGACTTCGTGCGCTCCCTCGGAGCCGACGCGACCATCGACTACACCTCGACGGACTACGTCGAGGCCGTGGCCGAGATGACGGGAGGCAAGGGGGTCGACGTCGTCTTCGACACGATCGGTGGTGACACGCTCACACGGAGCCCGCTGACGCTCGCCGACTCTGCACGCGTCGTCAGCATCGTCGACCTCGCGCAGCCGCAGAACCTCATCGAGGCGTGGGGCGTCAACGCCGCCTACCACTTCGTCTTCACCCGACAGAACCGTGGAAAGTTGGACGCGCTCACGACGTTGGTCGAGCGCGGTCTCGTGAAGCCGGTCGTCGGCGCTACCCTCCCGCTCGCCCGGACGGGTGAGGCTCACGAGCTCCTGGAGAACAGGCAGTCGTACGTGCTCCGGGGCAAGGTCGCCATCGATGTCGTGGGCGACACCGTCGCGCTTCCACCGCGCAGCTCGTCGACGAACGTCTCGGGTCCTCGAGCGATCGATACGGTCGTCAGCCACCAGGGGTGACTGATGCGTGATCAAGCATCCGGTCGTGCTTCGGGTCGGGAGGGCGGCCTCTTCAGCCCGTCATAGCCGGCGCCTCCGACGGGTCGCCGAGCCCCACGACGGCGCCGCGGGCTCCGGAGCGGGCGCCGACAGCCTCGCCGCGTCGAAGACCGACATGATGACCATCGCCGTGCTGGTGAAGCCGATGGCGAGGGCGAGGAGCATCGAGGGAATGAAGTCGCTCGGCGACGGGATCCAACCGCCGAGGACCCACGGCAGGACAGCCAGAGCCACGACCGCGAGCGAGGTGCAGATCTCGTTCGCAGCCAGCGCAGGGGACTTCCTCGTCGCGCCCTTCTTCACGATCCGACGGGTCGTGTCGACGGTGGCGACCACGAGGGCCGCGACGAAGACGAGGAACGCGACAGCCCCCCAGACGGGCTTCGCGCCGGCCAGGGCGAGGGCGACGAAGAGGGGCAGGCTGTAGGCGATGAGCACCCACCGGGCGCCGGCCCGCATGTACTGGTCCGGCGCGCTGCCCGCGGCGCCGCGGGATCGGTGCAGTGCCGAGTCGAGGTAGAAGAACACGGCCACGATGAAGGTGCCGACGAGGGTCGCTGCGATCCCCGCGAGGCCGAGCAGAAACTCGTCGGTCACCTCCCCGGAGGCGACGGTGAGACGTTCGGCGTCGAGGACTCGAGAAGCGGGCATCCGGCCATTCCTTTCGTGTCCACAGCCGTCGGTCGCTCAGCGGTGCGGCCGACCCTTGGTCCGAGGAGCTCCGGTCCACGGGGCCGAGGATCTCCGGCAGACTGATCCCCCCCGGGTTCTGCGGGTGTCATCAGGATCGCTCAGGACGTGCTGTTCTCGCGTCGGTGGAAGACCCGGTGCCCTCGCCGCTCGTGCCCGTCCCGCCCCTGCAGGCACCGTGGCGGCCGCGGTTCGCATCGGTCATAATCACCTAGTCCGTCGCCTGCCCGCGGAAGGGGGCGAACCTGGTGGACCTTCTGGGCCGGCGCGCCGAGCGCGAGGCCGTCGAACACGTGCTCGCCGAGGTGCGAGCCGGGCGGAGCAGGGCGTTGGTGGTGCGTGGCGAGGCAGGCATCGGGAAGACCGCGGTGCTGGAGCACACCCGGCACACCGCAGCATCGGCAGGTTTCCAGGTCGAGCTCCTGGTCGGCGTGGAGTCCGAGACGCAGTTCGCCTTCGCCGGCGTGCACCAGTTGTGTGCACCGCTGTGGGATCGTGTGGGGGCCCTGCCGGACCCGCAGCAGGTCGCTCTGGGGGTAGCGCTCGGGCTGCACGGGGGTGCGACGCCGGACAAGTTCTTGGTCGGGTTGGCGACCCTCAACCTGCTGGCCGAGGTGGCCGAGGCCAGGCCGTTGGTTGCTCTTGTCGACGACGCGCAGTGGCTGGACCAGGCGTCCGCGCAGGTTCTGGCGTTCGTGGCTCGGCGCCTCGCGGCCGAACGCGTCGCGCTGGTCTTCGCGGTTCGCGACCACACCAAGACCGCGGCCCAGGCGTTCGCCGGGCTGCCTGAGATCCGTCTCGATGGGCTCGGTGAGACCGACGCGCAAGTCCTGCTCGCCGCAGCGGTGCACACTCCGCTCGACGACAGGGTGCGCGACCGGATCCTCGCGGAGGCGCGCGGCAACCCGTTGGCGCTGCTGGAGCTGCCTCGCAGCGCGCCTCTGGCGCAGCTGGCCGGCGGATTCGGGCTGCCGGACGCGATGAGCGTCCCCCGTCGCGTCGAGGAGGGCTTTCGGCAACGCTCGCGAGACCTGCCGACGCAGACACAGCGTCTGCTGCTGGTGGCCGCGGCCGAGCCGACCGGCGACGCCGTGACGCTGTGGCGCGCGGCCGACGAGCTGGGGATCCCCGCTGAGGCGGCCGCGCCCGCGGAAGAGGTCGGCCTGCTGGATGTTGATACCCGAGTGCGGTTCCGCCACCCGTTGGTGCGCTCGGCCGTCTACCGAACGGCCACACCCTCGGAGCGTCGCCGTGCCCACGCCGCACTGGCCGCCGCCACCGACCCGCAGCGCGACCCGGACCGGTGCGCGTGGCACCGCGCGCAGGCGGTGCTGGGCACCGACGAGGACGTCGCGGCTGAGCTGGAGCGCACAGCCGATCGAGCTCGTGCCCGCGGGGGTATGGCCGCCGCAGCGTCGTTCCTGCAACACGCCTTCGAGCTGACCCCGTCGTCAGCGCGCCGTACGACGCGCGCGCTGAAGGCCGCCGACACCCTGCACGAGGCGGGAGCGTCCAAGGACGCTCGGGAGTTGCTGACGCTGGTCGACGCCGGACCGCTGGACGCGTTGCAGCGAGCCCGCCTCGCCTTGCTGCGCGCGCGGATCGAGTTCCACCTGACACGACACGGCGACGCGGCTCGGATGCTGCTGGACGCGGCAAGAATGCTCACACCCCATGACGTGGCGCTGGCCCGTGAGACCTATCTCCACGCTCTCGATGCCGCGATCATCACGGGCGGGGGTCCTGGTCACGGCGTGCGTGAGGTGGCAGACGCAGCGCGCGCGGCACCGCCCGCACCTGAGCCGCCGGGGCCGTCCGACCTCCTGCTCGACGGGATGGTGACGACCTTCACCCGGGGCTACGCGGCGGGTGTGCCCGAACTCCGCCGCGCACTGGAGGCGTTCCGCGCCGACGGGCCCTGCGCCGGCAGCGTGCCCGGTGACGACGATCGCCGCTGGTTGTCGCACGCCAGCCGTACCGCGAGCGTGCTCTTCGACGACGAGAGCCTCCATGCGTTGGCCACGCGCCACGTCCGACTCGCTCGCGATGCCGGTGAGCTCGTGACCCTCCCCGCCGCGCTCCTGTTCCAGTCCATCGCGATGACGCTGAGCGGGGAGCTCGATCGCGCCGGTGAGCTGGCTGCCGAGCAGTCGGCGATCGCCGCCGCGACCGGCGCCGTCCCCCTGCCCCACGCGCAGCTCGTCCTGGCTGCCTGGCGCGGCCGTCTCGACGAGACCGTGGAGATCCACACGACCGTCGCCCGGGCCGCTGCCGACGGTGAGCGCGGTACCGAGGTGTCCCTCGCGCAGTACGCGTTGGCGGTGCTGCACAACGGACTGGGCAACTATGCCGCCGCGCAGGAGGCTGCGGAGCGAGCGCGCAGGTCCGACGCGCTGAACCCCAGCAATCTGGCCTTGCCGGAGCTCGTCGAGGCGGCGTGCCGTGCGGGCCATCCGGAGGCGGCGCTGGGGGCACTGGACGAGCTCGACTCGAGAGCCCGAGCCTGTGGCACTCCGTGGGCGCTGGGACTCGCCTCCCGTTCACGAGGGTTGGTCACATCGGGTCGCGCCGCCGAGGAGCACTATCGCGAGAGCATCGGACAGCTCGGCGACAGCACGATGACGGCCCATCTCGCCCGCACGCACCTCGTCTACGGCGAGTGGCTGCGCCGCGCGGGCCGCCGCCTGGACGCCCGCGAAGAGCTTCGTACCGCCCACGAGCTGCTGTCCGACATGGGTGCGGAAGCTTTCGCGCAGCGCGCCGCCCGCGAGCTCCTCGCCACCGGCGAGCATCCACGCAAGCGCCACGCCCGGCCCACCGACGCCCTCACCGCGCAAGAGCTGCACGTCGCGCGTCTTGTCGCCACGGGCGCGACCTCCCGAGAAGCCGGCGCGCAGCTGTTCCTCAGCCCCCGCACGATCGAAGCCCACCTTCGCAACATCTTCCGCAAGCTCGGCATCACCTCGCGCCGACAGCTCAAGGACGTTCTGATTCCCTGAGCGGGACGACCCGTCCACGGACGCGGTGGCGGAGGGGCTCCGGTGCAGGTGAACGCGCTCGGTGCGGCCATTCCTAGCTCGCCCTCCGTCGATCCGCCGCGGCCGGCTGCTCGTGCACGACGGCCGCAGCGCGGCTGAGCACGTCGCGCTGCGCCGGGTTGTAGAGCTCGGCCAGCGCCTGCACCAGTGCCTGCTTGGCAGCGGCATGGAGCCAAGGCCACGTGGCGGAGCGCCAGTTCGCGCCGCTGCGCGCGACCTCCACCGCCAGACGCTCTCGGGTCGCGTCGCTCGCGTCGGGGGACAGCGCGGCGAGCTGCGCGCTGATCGCGGGAGGCTCCGCCGTCACCATCCTGCGCAGGTGCGCCACCGCATCGTGGTCGTAGAGCTGCGCGCAGATGTGGATCAGAGCGCGGTCGGTCTCGGACAGCCGTGACGCGAGAGACTCGAACCCGTGGGGTGTGTCGCCCGGTGCGCCGGCGTGCAGGATGGCCGCGATGTCGGCTCGCGCTCGCCGGGACCGTTCGATCCCCTCCTGCAGCGCGGCGTCGAGGCCCCGCAGTGCGTCCGTCAGGCCGTTCCCGCCCAGGGCACCGATCTGCGCGAGCGGAACGCCGAGCTCGGCGAGACGCCGGAGCCGCAGCAGTCGGACCAGATGGGGTACTCGGTACTGCTTGTACCCGTTGTACCTGCGTGAGGGCTCATCGAGAAGCCCGAGCGCGTGGTAGTGCCGAACGGTGTTGACCGTCGTGCCTGCGAGGTCTGCGAGTTCACGTGTGCTCCACGTCATGTGATCACGTTCGCCGCACCGGCCACGCCCTCGCATCGGTGGAACTCACTGGTTCTTCCTCCGACCATGGCGGGCGACACCTACTTCAGGCCTCCGTCGTGTCGGTGGAACCTTCCTGATCCGGTCGATGTGCCGATGCGGACGGTTCCGACTCGGCATGAACGGTGCCGGTCGTCAGGGGAGCTCCGGTGGTGGCGCAAGCACGCCCGTGACGAGGAGCTGTACCACCACCTCGGCCTCGTACCGGTCGTCGGCCGCCGCACCGATGCAGAGGTTTCCGATGCCCTTGAGGACGTTGTACGCGTCCACCTGCGTCGCCGAGCCCAGGGGCTCGAGCGCAGCGTCGAGGAGCGACGCGCACACGGGGACCAGGCGGTCGACGAAGTAGGTGTGCAGAGCGTCGGATCCCGCGCTGTCCCCCTGCAGCGCGTCGGCGAGCCCGTGCTTGGTGACCAGGAGCTCCACGAACAGTGTCACCCATGCCCGGAGGGCCTTCTCGGGCGCCGCTGCCTCCGCGAGCAGCCGTGGGCCGGCGTCTGCGCACGCTTCGATCTGGTGCCGGAACACGGAGACAACGAGGTCCGCCCGGGTGGGGAAGTGGCGGTAGATCGTGCCGATGCCGACCCCGGCCTGCGCCGCGATCTCCCGAACGGGTGCGTCGACCCCGGAGGCGACGAACACGGTAGCCGCCGCGTCGAGGAGCGCTTCCTCGCTCCGGCGCGGACGGCCCACCTGCCGGGACCGCGGACCGCGTGGATGCTCGCTCTGGGTCGTGGCCAACTTTCCTCCTCGTTCGCGCGGCGAAGCGCTGGTTGCGTTTCGGAGCGACGTTCCGTAACGTTACGGATCAACGCTCCGTAATCAGTATCCCAGAGTCGGGGCCATCCGGAAGGAAGTACTCATGAACTCGTCGCTCGCTGACTCGCTCGAAGCCGTCGTCGGCCCGGGCGCCCCTGTGGTCTCCGTCGCTCCCGTCGCGCTCCTCGCTCCGGGTCGGCCGGTCCCGCTCGAGGTGAGTGTGTCCGCACCGGCGAGCGGCACGGACCTTCCCGTGGTGCTGTTCTCTCACGGCAACGGGTGGAACCTGGACGGGTACGCGCCGCTGACAGCCTTCTGGGCCTCCCGCGGGTTCGTCGTGATCCAGCCCACGCACCTGGACTCGCGCCGGAACGGGTTCGGCTTCGACCACCCGGTGTTTCCCCGCATCTGGACCGAGCGGATCGCGGATCTCACGCGCATCCTCGACCAGATCGACACCGTCGTGTCCGCCGTTCCCGGCCTTGCCGGCCGCGTCGACACCAGCCGCGTCGGTGTCACCGGTCACTCGTGGGGCGCCCAGACGGCGCAGTCGCTCCTGGGTGCGCGGATCTTCGACGAGGGGGGTCGCGTCGGTCGCGACATGTCGGACTCCCGAGTCACTGCGGGGATCCTGTTCGCCGCGACCGGTGTCGCCGGTGATCACCTCGCCCCGTTCGCGCAGGAGAACTTCCCGTTCATGCGGCCCTCGTTCGCTGAGCTGACGACGCCGACGCTCGTCGTCGCCGGCGACCGCGACCAGTCCAAGATGTCCAGCCGCGGACCCGACTGGTTCACCGACCCGTACACGCACAGCCCGGGCGCCACCGACCTCCTCACTCTCTACGGTGCCGAGCACTCTCTGGGTGGGATCGTCGGGTACGAGGTCGCCGAGACCACTGACGAGGACCCGGGTCGGGTCGCGGTCGTTCAGCGGATGAGCACTGCCTACCTTCGGACGGCTCTGCGCGGCGAGGGCGACCACTGGGCCGCTGCTCGCGACGTGCTGAGTGGCAGCACTGACCCGATCGGCCGCATCGACAGCAAGTGAGGTCGATCGAGCTGCGTGTCTCGTGGCCACCGAGGCGTGCTCCGCTCGGACGGTGTCGGCGGGTGGTCTCGTCCTTGTCGCCGTTCCGCGAGGGTCTAGAGCCCGCGCTCTTCGCTGACCGAGTTGGCTCCGTCGACGGTGATCAGCTGGCCGCTGATGTAGGACGCGCCGTCCGCGGCGAGGAAGGCGATCGCGTGGGCGACCTCTTCGGACGTGCCGGAGCGCCCGACGGGGGTCGCCGCGCCCATGACGCGCTCGTGGTCGGATGCGGACGCTGTGTCGATCCAACCCGGCGCGACGGCGTTCACCACGACACCGCTCGACGCCGTCTCGATCGCCACCGCTCGAGTGAGCCCGACGATTCCCGCTTTCGCCGCGTGGTAGGCGACGTCGCCCGGATAGGCGGCGACCGGGCCCGACACGGACGAGACGTTGACGATCCGGCCGTAGCCGGCGGACTGCATCCCGCCGACCACGGCACGGATCATCAAGAACGTCGTGGTCAGGTTGCGCTCCAGCGACGCGTGCCAGCGAGCGACCGCGGCGGCCGGGTCCCGATCGGACACCGACGTCATGCCGGCATTGTTGACGAGCACGTCGACGCTGCCGTAGGCGGTCTCCGCACGGGTGACGACGGCGTCGACACCGCTCTGCTCCCTGAGGTCAGCGACGACTCCCTCCACCTCGCCGCCCGAGGCTCGCAGCTCGTCCACGCGGTCGAAGATGCGGTCCGTCGTCGACGTGACGACCACACGCATTCCTGCGGCGCTGAGAAGACGGGCCGCGGCGAAGCCGATGCCGTGCTCGCTCCCGGCGCCGGTGATGATGGCAACATGCTGACGGGGCAATGCCATGGTGGGACCTCGTTCCTGTCGTCGATCGGGACGAGCCGACTCCGGTGGTCCGCCCGACGGGACGCGTCGTGCTCCTGACGGGCGATCGTCCAATCTCTCGACGTGGTGGGTGATCCACCCAGCACAAACCCTGTGGTGAGGACCATGTCAAGGGCTGCGACGACCAGGCTCTCTGGGACGGACCTCTGAGAGGCGGGAGGCTCAGGGCCCGTCGTCGAGCCGGAGGTGGCGGCGCGTCGCTGCCGCGGCGTCGCGCAGCTGGTCGAGCTGCTCGGGGGTGAGCGCGTCGACGAAGACCTCCTTGATCGCGCGAAGGTGCGGCAGGGTGCTGGCGTGGAAGGCGCGGTCGCCGGAGTCGGTGAGCACGACGCGCGAGCCCCGGGCGTCCTCCGCGCACGGTTCGCGACGCACCAGGCCTCGTCGCTCCATGCGCCCGAGGTGACCGGACAGGCGGCTGCGTTCCCACTCGATGTGCGCGGCGAGCTCGGAGGATCGCATCGCCCGGCCGTCCGCCTCGCTCAGTGCGAGGAGCACCCGGTAGTCCCCGCCGGAGAGTCCCGAGTCCTCGTGCAGCCGGGCCTCGACACGGGCGCGGACGACCTCGGACGTCTCGATGTACGCCCGCCAGGCCGCGAGCTCCTCGTGCGTGGGGACGGGGCGGCGACGCCCTGGATTATTCATGGACCCTCCTCGGTTATTGACATGTGAATCATATGCGCTGCGGCGCGACCTCACCGAGAAGGAGTGGCAGACCATGGACGTCTCGCAGATCGAGTTCGGCATCGACAGCTTCGGCGACCGGCCGCGGGACGACCGGGGCGAGATCGTCTCCCACGCCCAGGCGATCCGTGCGGCGGTGACAGAGGCGGTGCTCGCCGACCAGGTCGGCATCGACGTGATCGCCCTGGGCGAGCATCACCGGCCGGAGTACGCGATCTCCAGCCCGGAGACCGTGCTGGCCGGTATCGCGACCGCCACCCAGCGCATCCGGCTGGCCTCCGGGGTCACGGTGCTGTCCTCGGACGACCCGGTGCGCGTCTTCCAGCGGTTCGCCACCGTGGACGCGCTGTCCCACGGTCGCGCCGAGGTGATCCTCGGCCGGGGCTCGTTCACCGAGTCCTTTCCGCTGTTCGGCTACGACCTGAAGGACTACGACGTCTTGTTCGAGGAGAAGATCAACCTCTTCAACCGGCTCCTGGACGAGCAGCCGGTCACGTGGGAGGGCACCACCCGACCGGCCCTGCACGCGGCCGACGTCTTCCCGAAGACCGAGTCGGGCCGGCTCCAGACGTGGGTGGGCGTCGGCGGGACACCGCAGTCGGTGCTCCGCACCGCCACCTACGGTTTCCGGCTCATGCTCGCGATCATCGGCGGGGCGCCCGACCGGTTCGCGCCCTACGTCGACCTGTACCGGCGCGCCCACGAGCAGCTCGGCACCAGCCCGCAGCCGGTCGGGATGCACTCGCCCGGGTTCGTCGCCGAGACCGACGAGGAGGCCAAGCAGCTGTTCTATCCCGGGTATCGGGAGATCCGCGACCGGATCGGTGCGCTGCGCGGATGGCCGCCGCTGCGCAGTGCGGAGTTCGACGACGAGGTGGACGGCGGATCGCTGTACGTCGGGTCGGTCGAGACCGTCGCTGCCAAGATCGCCCACGCGGTCCGTGCGCTCGATGCGGGCCGGTTCGACATGATCTACTCCGCGGCCGGCACCGTGTCCGCCACCGCACGGCTGCGCTCGGTCGAGCTCTACGGCACCCAGGTGATCCCCCGGGTGCGCGAGCTCCTGGCCGAGGCCCCGAAGGCCGCGGCAGGAGCGGCACGATGAGCCCCGCCACCACGACGATCGGGATCCTGGGCGCCGGGAAGGTGGGAACCGTCCTGGCCCGGCTGGCCGTGGCCGCAGGCTTCCGGGTCCTGATCTCCGGCTCCGGCGACCCTGAGAAGATCGCTCTGACCACGGAGGTCCTCACCCCGGGTGCCCGGCCGGTCTGGTCCGCCGAGGCCGCAGCGGCCGCGGACGTCGTCGTGCTCGCCCTGCCGCTCAGCAAGTACCGCGACCTCCCGGCACGGGAGATGGAGGGCAAGCTGGTCGTCGACGCGATGAACCACTGGTGGGAGATCGACGGCCCTCGGGACTAGGTCGTGCCATCCGGACTCTCCTCCAGCGAGCTCGTCCAGCAGTTCCTGACGGGCGCGCGGGTGGTCAAGGCGTTCAACCACATGGGGTACCACGACCTGGAGGACGGGGCCCGACCCGCAGGGCCGGGGCGCAAGGCGATCGCCGTCGCCGGTGACGCGCCGGCGGACGTCACCGCGGCGTCGGAGGTGGTCGACGCCCTCGGGTTCGACGCGGTCGCGCTCGGCGACCTGGCCACGGGTGCTCGCCTCGAACCTGGCACCCCTGCCTTCGGGGCGAACGTCGACGTCGAGGACCTCCGTGCCCTCACCAGCAGCCCGGTGCTCGTCGCGCCGGCCGACGAGCCGCGGGACCGGGAGGCCGCGACGTCCGGTTGACCGTGTTCCCACCACACGGTGTCCACTGGGCGCGCGTCCGACGGTGACGCGCCGATGGTGCGGCACCAGGTCCGTGCCGGGCACACCGCGGGAAGCGCACGGAGGAGAGGGTCGTCGCATGACTGAGGCACTGACGGACAGGACGGGCACGAGGGTCGCGGTCGGGGTCGAGATCGCCGACCCCGTCAGCGCCTACACGATCACGGTCGACGACGGACCTGTCGCCGGCAGGGCGGAGTTCGTCGACCTTCCGGACGCGGACCGTGAGCGCATCGTCTTCCACACCGAGGTGGACCAGGACTTCGGCGGGCGCGGCCTGGCCAAGATCCTGCTGGAGGAGGCGCTCGCGGACAGCATCCGCCGCGGCCTCACGGTCGTGCCCGTGTGCCCCCTCTTCGCGCGCCACCTCACCCGGCACGGCGACGAGTTCGTCGCCGCGGGCGGTGCGTTCCGCGAGCCGACGCGCGCGGACCTGTCCGCGGTGACCGTCGCCGTCAGGCACCGGCCGTGAGCGGCCCCTCGCTGTGCACGGCGCCGTGCGGCGGCATAGCGTGACCTCGGACGTTGCGTGGGATCGCGCGGACGGGGAGGGGAGCACATGCGGTCGATGATCCCCGACTACCTGGTCGGGGCGCTGTCCGACGTCGTGGCGGACGACTCCGGTGCGACGGCGGCCTACATCCCCGAGCTCGCGGCGGCGGACCCCGATCGCCTCGGCGCGGCGTTCGCCACGATCGACGGCCAGGTCTACGGTGCCGGCGACGTCGAGGTGGAGTTCACCATCCAGTCGATCTCCAAGCCGTTCGCGTACGCGCTGGCGCTGTCCGACCGTGGGTTCGGGCCCGTCCTGGCCAAGGTCGGGGTCGAACCGTCCGGCGAGGCGTTCAACGAGATCTCCCTGGACGGGACCGGACGTCCGCTCAACCCGATGATCAACGCCGGCGCTATGACGGCGCACGCGCTCACCGGCCCGGAGGGCGCCGACCCCGCCCGTCGGGTGGAGCGCGTCATCGACGGCCTGTCGGCCTTCGCGGGCCGTCGGCTGCGGGTCGACGAGGCGACCTGCGCCTCGGAGATGGAGCATGCGCACCGGAACCTGGCGATCGCGCACATGCTGCGCAGCCACGAGATCCTCACGGAGGACCCTCGAGGCGTGGTGGACGGCTACCTCCGCCAGTGCTCGGTGCTCGTCACGGCACGAGACCTGGCCATGATGGCCGCCACGCTGGCCAACCGAGGCGTCAACCCGCTCTCGGGCCGGCGGGTGGTCGGCGAGCGGGTGGTCCGGCAGGTGCTGAGCGTCATGGCCACCTGCGGGATGTACGACGCCGCGGGGGACTGGGCCACGCAGGTCGGCATCCCCGCCAAGAGCGGCGTCGCCGGCGGGCTCATCGGTGCACTGCCGGGCCAGCTCGGCATCGCGACGTTCTCGCCCCGGCTGGACGCGCACGGCAACAGCGTCCGGGGCGTGTCGCTGTTCGAGCGGTTCACCACGGACATGGGGCTGCACCTGATGGAGGTGCCACCCGCCGCACGTGCGGTCGTGCGGTCGAACCGTGCCCGCGGCAGCGCGGGCGACGCGGTCCGGGTCCTGCGGCTGCAGGGCGGTATCCGCTTCGCCGGGGCGGAACGGTTCGTCCGCGAGGTCATCGACGACCCGCCGGCCGAACCGCGCGTCGTCGTCGACGTCTCCGAGGTCTACTCGATCGACGACGTGTGGCGCCGGATGCTCCTCGAGCTCGTGCGCCGGCTCACCCTGGACGGCCACGACGTCTACCTCGTCGACCCGGAGACGATCGTCCCTGACCCGGATCCGGGCGACGGCGGCCGGATCACGGTCGTGGACGACATCGACGAGGTCCCGGTCGTCCGGGGCGACGTCGGCGCGCGCGACGTCGCGCTCGCCGGTCGGGCGGACGACGCATGAGCGCCGAGGCGCAGCCCCGGGCGCGCTCCTCGGACCGTGTCAGCGCGACGGCGCAGGACGGCCGTGACGCACGCAAGCGGGCGCCGCGTCGGCGGGCGGCCGACTGGGACCCGCGCGTGCGGGACGCGCGGCCCCTCGACCGCCTGCGCGCCCAGGAGGCGGTCCGCGACGCGCAGCTCCTGCCACTGCGGTACGCACGGATGGCATCGTCCCCGTGGGCCTACCTGCGCGGCGCCGCCGCAGTGATGGCTGCCGACCTCGCGGCCGCGCCCAGCTCAGGGCTCGACGTCCAGATGTGCGGCGACGCGCACGTGCTGAACTTCGGCTTCTGGGCGTCGCCGGAGCGGCAGCTGCTGTTCGACGCGCGCGACTTCGACGAGACCCTCCCGGGCCCGTTCGAGTGGGACCTCAAGCGCCTGGTGACCAGCGTCCACGTCCTCGCGGGCTCGGAGCGGCTCGTCGCGGGGTGCGGCGAGAGCTCGGCCGCCGCAGCGGTGGAGGGATACCGCACGGCGATGCGGCGGTACGCCACCATGGGGGAGCTGGACGTCTGGTACGACCGGATCCCGCCGGACGTGCCGCTGAAGCGGCTGTCCTCGCAGCACGCCGAGGCCGCCGTGCGCCTCATCGAGAAGCAGTCCAGGAAGCGGACCCATCACGGTGCGGCCAAGCAGCTCGCGACCGAGGAGGGCGGGCGGCGCCGGATCATCCGGGACCCGATGAAGCGGGTGGACGACGGCCTGAGCCGGGAGCAACAGGTCGCCGCCTACGAGCAGCTCTACGACACGTACCTCGCCTCCATCCCGCCCCACCTGCGCCGCCTCGTCAGCCGCTTCACCCGGGTCGACTCCGTCCGCCAGGTCGTCGGCGTGGGGAGCGTGGGGATGCGCGTCTGGCTGCACCTGCTGGAGGGAGACAGCGGGCAGCAGCCGTTGTTCTCCCAGGTGAAGCAGGCCACGGCGTCGGTCTACGAGGAGTTCCTCGGTCCGAGCGAGTTCGCGAACCACGGCGAACGCGTGGTGGTCGGCCAACGTCTCATGCAGACCGCCAGCGACATCTTCCTCGGCCACCTGCACGTCGACGGCTTCGACTACTACGTGCGGCAGTTCCGCGACATGAAGATCATCCCGCGCGGGGACCAGATCGCGGGATACCTGCCGCAGTTCGCCTTCGCTTGCGGGCACGCCCTGGCCAAGTCCCACGCCCGCAGCGGTGACCCGGCCGCCATCGCCGCCTACATGGGCCGAGGTGCCGCCTTCGCCGACGGAATCCTCGGGTTCGGGCGAGCCTATGCGGAGCAGACGCACGCCGACCACGCCGAGCTGGTGGCCGCCGTCGGGAGCGGAGAGGTGCACGCCGCCGAGCGAGCCTGGTGAGCGGACCGCCCGGTCACCTCCAGGCGTTGACCGTGTTCTCACCACACAGCGTCTACTGGGAGCAGCGGCCGTCCCTCTGCCGGCCGGGAACCGAAAGGACCAGGAGCATGGGCTACATCACCGTAGGGAACGAGAACAGCACGCCCGTCGAGCTGTACTACGAGGACCAGGGCGCCGGGCAGCCGGTCGTGCTGATCCACGGCTACCCCCTCGACGGGCACAGCTGGGAGCGTCAGACCAGGGAGCTGCTGGACCAGGGCTACCGGGTGATCACGTACGACCGTCGCGGCTTCGGCCAGTCCTCCAAGGTGCACCACGGCTACGACTACGACACCTTCGCCGCCGATCTGAACACCGTGCTGGAGACCCTCGACCTGCGTGACGTCGTGCTCGTGGGCTTCTCGATGGGCACCGGCGAGCTGGCCCGCTACGTCGCGCGCCACGGTCACGAGCGCGTCGCCAAGCTGGCGTTCCTCGCCTCGCTCGAACCGTTCCTCGTCCAGCGTGACGACAACCCCGAGGGCGTGCCGCAGGAGGTCTTCGACGGCATCGCCGAGGCTGCCAGGGGCGACCGGTACGCCTGGTACACGGAGTTCTTCAAGAACTTCTACAACCTGGACGAGACGCTCGGCTCGCTCATCAGCCCCGAGGCCGTCCAGGCGAGCTGGGGCGTCGCTGTCCGCAGCGCCCCGGTCGCTGCCTACGCCGTCGTCCCGGCCTGGATCGAGGACTTCCGCGCCGATGTCGACGCCGTTCGTGCCGCCGGCAAGCCGACCATGATCCTGCACGGGACGAACGACAACATCCTGCCGATCGACGCCACCGCGCGTCGTTTCCGGCAGTTGCTGCCGGACGCCACCTACGTGGAGGTCGAAGGCGCGCCGCACGGGCTGCTGTGGACGCACGGCGACGAGGTCAACGACGCCCTGAAGTCCTTCCTGGGCGCCTGAGACCACCCGGTGGAGGGTGGCCCACCCGGCTGCCCTCCACCACCGGTCCCGCCGGTCGCCGGGAACCGGCGCACCTGGCCAAGGGCCCCTCGTTCACCGCGCAGACGATGGCCGACGCCCTGCACGACCTGGACAACCCGGCGCAGCTCGATGTCATCGAGCGCGCCCACGCCCTGGCGAACGAGCTCGCGCAGAACCCGCCCGAGCACGAGGTGAAGGACACCACAGATGACGACTGAGCACCCGGACGACGCGCTGCCCGCGCCGGAGACAGCACCGCGGACCACCGACAGCGCGAGCGTCCCCGGCGAGCCGACCCTGGCGGAAGACCTCCTGCTGCTGCTGTTCCAGCCCGCCTCGGGCACCATCGCCGGCGAGGGGACCCTGTACTACGTCCTGGCCGGCGCGGTCCTCGCCGACCTGAGCCTCGGCGAGCACCTGCAGACCTCGACGGGACGGACGGGGTCGCTGGTCGTCGGGTCCGCAGGCGACCGGCCGCCTGCGGACCCGCTCCTGCGGACGAGCTGGGAGTACGTCGCGGGCAAGGCGCGCGGGGTGCAGACCGTCCTGGCGGCCACGGGCCCGTCGCTGCGCCAGCCGCTGCTGGACCGGCTGGTCGACCGCGGCGACCTGCACCGGCGCACCCGCAAGACGCTCGGCCTGTTCACGTCGTCGGTCCTCGAGGAGGGCGACAGCGGCCGCAGGGCGCGGGTGCTCGGCGAGGTGCGCGCGGTGCTCGTCGACCGGGTCGAACCGACCCCGCGCACCGCCGCGCTCGCCGCCCTGCTCTACGGCAGCGGCACCATGCCCCAGCTCGACCGCGACATCCCGTGGACCTCGCCGGTGATCGCTCGCGCCGAGGAGCTCACCGAGGGCAGCTGGGGAGCAGAGGCCTCCGCCAAGGCGGTCACCCGCACGGTCACCGCGATCATCGTCAACAGCGTCGTCGCCGCCGCTGCCGCGCTGCCGCGCTGACGGCGCCGCCGAACAGGCCCTGACGGCCCGTCCGGACGGGCCGTCAGAGCGTGCTCGGCTCCCAGGTCCGGGACGCCTCAGTTGAGCGCGGGCGTGTCGGCGGGGACGACCCCGTCGCCGTAGAGGTCCGTGGCCAGGTCCCGCAGCGCACGCAGGGCGACCCGCTGCGTGAGCGGGCCGTAGGACACGCGGGCGACGCCCAGCTCCTCGTACTCGGACGCGGTCAGCGCACCGGGCACGCCGATGACGCTGAGCCGGCGCTCGCCGAGCCCGGCGACGAGGTGCTGGGTCGACTCGCGGTCGAGCCTGCCGGGCACGAAGACGAGGCTCGCGCCGGCATCGAGGAACGCCCGGCCGCGTTCGACGGCGTCGTCGAGGCTCTCGGACAGCGGCCGGTCACCACCGTGCACCAGCGCGTCGGTGCGCGCGTTGAGCTGGAACGGCACACCCTCCTGCTCGGCGACGCGGACGACGGCCTCGACGTTCGCCACCGCCTCCGGCCGCGGCACGAGGCGGTCCTCGACGTTCGCGCCGACGACACCGACGCCGATCGCACGCCGGACCGACTCGCCCGGGTCGCCGAACCCTGCGTCGAGGTCGGCGGTCACCGGCAGGTCGGTCGACTCCACGATCCGCGCCACGGCGGACAGCGCGACGTCGAAGGGGATCTCCCCGTCCGCGAAACCGTGGCTCGCGGCGATGGAGTGGCCGGCGGTGGCGATCGCGTGCGTCCCCGGCAGGTCGGCGACCGCCCGGGCGCTGATCGCGTCCCAGACGTTCACGACTCGGAGGATCTCGGGGGCCTCGTGGAGCGCCTTCAGCGCTTCGGCCTTCGTCAGGGTGCTCATGGTGACGACGCTACAGCGGCCGCGCTGGACGGCCGCCACGCCGATGCCGCTGGAGGACGGGTCCCGCTCGACGCTCAGTCCGCGGACCGGCTCCTGACGACGTCGGCCACGGCGTCCAGGATGACGTCCGCGACGGCGTCGGGGCGCGAGACCTCCAGGGCGTGCGACCCGTCCCAGATCTCCCGGCGCACGACGGCGGCGGCCCGGTCGGCCATGAGCTGCAGCGCTGCGGTGGGGATGGTGCGGTCCGCGTCGCCGTAGACGAACCAGCTCGGACGGGTCCGCCATGCGGGGACGGCACTTACGAGGACGTCGGACAGCGCGCTCTCGGCCACCGGGCGTTGCGCGGCGCTCATCGCGGCCGAGAGCGCCGCCGGGACGTCGGCCGCGAGCTGCGCGGCGAACGCCTCGCGACGCACGACGAGCTCCTTCCCGCTCGCGCGGACCGGGTAGCCCGCGACCGTGGCGCGGAGCGTGCTCCCCGGGAACCGGCGGGAGAGCTCGTCGGCGCTCTCGCCGTGATCCGGGGCGAAGGCCGAGACGTAGACCAGTGCGGAGACGGTCTCGCGCGTGCCGGCCTCGGTGATGACCATCCCGCCGTAGCAGTGCCCGACGAGGACGACCTCTCCCGGGACGGCGTCGAGGACGTCCGACAGGTACCGTGCGTCCTCGGCGAGGCCGCGCAGCGGGTTCGCCACGGCGACCACCGGCACGTGGTCCTCGTCCAGCCGGGCGATGACCTCGTTCCAGCTCGACGAGTCGGCGAATGCTCCGTGGACCAGCACGACGGTCGGTGCGGGCACGATGCTCCTTCGGTCCGGGGTGCACCGGGGGTGTGGTGCACCTCACATCCCCAGTCGACGGTGTGTGCCCACCACAGTGTCAAGGCCTGCACGTCGGTCGAGGACAGGGCACCGCCTCAGAGCAGCTCCCGGAGCTGGCGACGGGAGGTGATGCCGAGCTTGCGGTAGATGTTGCGCAGGTGGGCCTCGATCGTGCGAGGGCTCAGGAAGAGCTCGGCGGCGACTTCTCGGGACGTCGCGCCGGCCGCCACGAGCCGTGCGATGTGACGTTCGTGGTCCGTCAGCGCCGTGGACGGCTCTGCGCCGCGTGCTCGCGGGTGCTCCCCGGTCGCCCGGAGCTCACGCGCAGCTCGCTCGGCGAACACCTCGGCTCCCATGGCGACGAAGGACTCGTGCGCTGTACGGAGCCGCTCGCGCGCAGCGTGCCGCTGGCCCCGGCGGCGCAGCCACTCGCCGTGCAGGAGGTGAGCGCGCGCGAGGTGCGCGGCCATACGGGTGGCGCCGAGCTGGGCGATCGCCTCGCGGTAGTGGTCCTCGGCCGCGCCGGCGTCGGCAGCGCCGTCGTCGACGAGGAGCGCCCGAGCCAGGGCGGCGAGGCCGCACGCCATGGGCGTCCTGCACGCGGAGGACAGGACCGTGAGCTCGCGCAGCGCAGGGAAGGCATCGTCGCGTCGCGCCCCACGGACGGACCCTTCGACCAGCTCGTGGAGTGCGAGGCTGCGGACGAAGAGCTCTGGCGACCGGCTCGCGCGCATCGCGGCGTCGGCGGCACCGGCATAGTCACCGCTCGCGTTGCGGGACACGGCGAGGGCGTACTGCGCGACGCCGCCGGCCGCACCGGCGTCGTCGGCGACGGACGTCGCCGAGGGCCGGCTCTCGGCGTCCTCACGCCCGCGCCACGCGGCGAGCAGCAGGTCCGCGGAGGCGAGGGGCGCGACGCCGGTGGCCCGGGCGACGGCCCTGCTCTCGGCGGCGAGGTCCGCGGCCTTCTCGAAGTCGCCTGTGAGGACCAGCACGCACGCGAGATGGACGAGCGCCGAGGGAAGGGCCGTCAGGGAGCCGGCGCGACGGACGCGTTCGACGTTGCGGTGCAGCAGGCGGTGGGTCGTCTCGTCGTCGAGCACCGCGCCGGCGCTGCGGGCCGCGAGCACGAGCCACCGGCCGGTGCGTTCGTGCAGCGGGCCCTCGCCGGCCGGGTCGTACGGCTCGAACGCCGACAACGCATCGCCGATCTCGGTGACGGCGTCCGCGAGACCGTTCGTGGAGGCGCTGACCAGCGCGTCGAGGAGGAGGTCGGCCGGCTCGGGCGGGCTGGGCAGGGACGGGGCATGCCTCGCGGCTGCGGCGACGTCCTCGGCGCTGACGTGGCCGGGCGCGCCACCGACGACGAGTGCGCTGTTCAGGGCGAGCAGGTAGGCCTCACGAGACCGGCCGGGGTCGAGAGGTGCGAGCGTCTCGGCCGCCGCCAGGAGACGAGCGGGCGCACCGTTCCCGGATGTCGTGTCGAAGTCGATCATCGCCCGGTACAGGGTGACCCGTGCGCGATCGAGGTCGCCCAGCGAGCCGTCCTCGGCGACGGCCAGCAGGCGCAGCGCCTGGTCCGGCGCGCCCGCCTCGTGCATGGCCTGCGCAGCCAGGATCGCCCGCCCTGCCCGGGCGCTGGGTTCGGGAGTGAGCTCCGTGGCCCGTTCCAGCAGCGCCGCTGCGTCCGCGAAGCTGCCGCGAGCGATCGCTCGTTCGGCAGCGGCGACCGACTCGGCCGCGACCGCTTCGTCGGTCCCGAGGATCGCGTTCGCGCGATGCCAGGCGCGACGATCGGGGTCGGTCCGGGTGCCGACGGCGCGCGCGAGCGCGTCGTGCGCCTGGCGGCGGTCGTCCGGGTGGGCCCCGCCGTAGATGGCTGATCGAGCGAGAGGGTGCGGAAAGCTCACCCTTGACCCGATCTCGAGCAGGCCGGCGTCCTCCGCCGCAGCGGCGGCGTCGGGTCGGATGCCGAGGTGCGCGGCGGCCTCCCAGAGCAGCGTCGGGTCGCCCGTCGGCTCCGCCGTGGCGATGAGCAGCAGCCGTCGGGTGTCCCGCGGTAGCGCCGCAGCACGCTGGCGATAGGCCTCCTCGACACGGCGAGGCGCCGTCGCGGGCACCGCCAGCTCGCTCGCCAGCTGGCTCGCTCTGGTGGCCCGGGGGAGCTCGAGCAGTGCGAGCGGGTTGCCTCGAGCCTCGGCGACCACACGGTCTCTCAGGACGTCGCCGATCGGCGTGCGGACGGTCGATGCCAGCAGGGCTCGGGCGTCGAAGTCCCCCAGGGGGTTGATCGTGTGGGAACGGAGACCTGCGAAGCGCGATCCCCGTTCGTCGGAGAGCTCTCGGGTGGCGATGATCAGCGCCAGTCGCTCGGCGGCGAGCCGCCGTGCCACGAACGCGATGACCTGCGCCGAGGCGGCGTCGAGCAGCGACCCGTCGTCCACGAGACAGAGCAGCGGCCGCTGCTCGGCGCTCTCGGCGAGCAACGAGAGCGTGGCGAGCCCGACGAGAAAGAGGTCCGGGGGCGGGCCCGCCCCTCTGCCCAGCGCCACGTCCAGGGCGGTCCGCTGGGGGGCGGGCAGCACGTGCGCGTGCTCCATGAGCGGCGCACACAGCTGGTGGAGCCCTGCGAACGCCAGCTGCTGCTCGGACTCGTGCCCGATGGCGCGGATCACGGTGAACCCTGCCGGTGCGGCCACGTCGGCGGCGTGGTCGAGCAGGGCCGTCTTGCCGATGCCCGCCTCGCCCAGGACGACGAGCGCCTGGCTTCGCCCGGCGGACGCCTCGCCCAGGATCTGCTCGACCGTCTCGAGCTCCGACTGCCTTCCGATGAGGTGCACCGACTGCTCTCCCTCCGCCACGCGGCATCGGACGGGCTGCGCGAGGGACGCCGACGTCGTCCCCCGATGCCGAGCACGGGTGCTCGGCGAGACGTTACCAACGAGGACGGGTGCGACACACCTCGGCAGCGGACCCACGCGTCGACGGACGCCTCGATGTTCCCACCGAGCGAGCGGGGATCTCCGCTCGTGCGGCCGGCGGTTCAGGTCACTTGACCCTGTGCAGGGAACACGGTCTTGAGTGCCACCATGGGTGAACTCGCCGAACCGTCCACGCGTCCGTACTTGGACAAGGCCATGCCGGGGGCGTGGCGCGCGCTGGTGGCCTTCTCGGTGGAGATCCGAGAGGCGGCCTCGCAGCGAGGGCTCCTCGCGCACGAGTCCGAGCTCATCAAGGTGCGTGCGTCGCAGATCACCGGCTGCGTGTTCTGCCTGGACCTCCACTCCCGAGAGGCGAGGGAGGCGGGCGTCCCGCAGCAGAAGCTCGACCTGCTGCCGGGCTGGCGCGACGTCGGGGTGTTCGACGACCGCGAACGGGCGGTGCTGGCCGTGGCCGAGGCAGCGACGGTCCTCCCTCTCGGTGAGACAGCTGCTTCCGAGCTGTCAAGCGCCCGATCGACCCTCGGTGACGCGACGTTCGTGGCCGCCGAGTGGGTGGCTGTCGCCATCAACGCGTTCAACAGGATCTCCATCCTCAGCGGCCACCCGGTGCGCCCCCGCGACCTCGAAGGAAGGCTCGTCCGATGACCAACCTCGACGTGCGCCCCGAGCTCGAGGTGCTCGGGCCCGGCGGCTCGCACGCCGCCGTCCAGGTCCTCGAAGCCCGACCCGTCGCCCTCGGCGGACCGCGCGCCATGAACGTGCATCGCACACTGCCTCAGCGGAGACGGTCGTTGGTCGGGGCGTGGTGCTTCCTGGACCACTTCGGCCCCGACGACGTCGCGGACACCGGCGGCATGCTGGTGCCACGACACCCGCACACCGGGCTGGCCACGGTGTCCTGGCTGTTCACGGGAAGCGTGGATCATCTCGACTCCGGCGGGAACGCGGCGTCGGTCGCCCCGGGATCGCTCAACCTGATGATCGCGGGGCGCGGCATCACCCACCAGGAGATCAGCGACCCAGGGACCAGCGTGCTGCACGGCGTGCAGCTGTGGTACGCGCTGCCCGAGGAGAATCGTCACGGCGAGAACGGGTTCGTGCGCTACACGCCGGAGCCCGTGGCCCTGCCGGGGGCGACGGCACGGGTGTTCATCGGAGAGTTGCTGGGCTCGGCGTCGCCGGTCGAGACGCGCACCCCCGACCTGCTCGGTGCCGAGCTGGTGCTCGCGTCCGGCGCCTCGGTGCTGCTGGACGTGCGAGCAGACTTCGAGCATGCCGTGCTCGCCGAGAGCGACGACGTCGTGGTGAACTCGACCACCGTCGGGCACCGGTCCTTGGCGTACCTCCCACCGGGGTCGGCGTCGTTGGCGATCGCAGCGGGCGAGTCGGGGGCCCGCGTCATCCTCCTGGGTGGTGTGCCTCTGGACGAGCAGATCGTGATGTGGTGGAACTTCGTCGGGCGCAGTCATGACGAGATCGTCGAGTTCCGCCGCCGCTACCAGGCAGAGCTCGGGTTCGAGCCCGCCGATCCTCGGGACGCGGGAGCGCCGGAGCTGTTCGGTCCCTTCCCCTCGGGGCAGCCGCGGGCGCTGCCTGCTCCACCGTTGCCGACCGTCAGGCTGCGCCCGCGGGAGCGAGGTGGGACCGGAGCGTCGTGAGGCGGGTGTCGTCGCCCGCCACGTCCCTCGCGGCCACGCCCGCGTCGGTTGAAGACTCGGTGTACGTGACGATCACCGACGCGGAGGCGCGCGGGGTCGGCGACGATGGCCACATGAGTGACACAGACCTGAGCACCACCGCCGACGGCGTCGCGCGCGGCGGCCTGCGGCCGGCGACGATCGAGCGGATCGAGAACGGGCTGGTGGTCGTGGTGGCGATCGCCGGGACGCTCGCGATCGAGCCGGGACTGTGGTGGTTCCCCCTGGCCGTCTTCCTGGCTTTCGACCTGTCGATGGTCGGATACCTGCGGTCGCCGGCCGCTGGCGCCGTCACCTACAACGCCATCCACACCTATGTCTGGCCGCTCGTCCTGGCGGTCGCGGCGCTCGCGGCCGGTATCGGCGCCCCGACGCTGTCGCGGTGGCTGGCTCTGGTCGCGCTCGCCTGGGCCTTCCACGTGGGCCTCGACCGCGCGCTCGGGTACGGCATGAAGCTGGCTGACGCGTTCACGCACACGCACCTGGGCTGGATCGGCGAGGACACCGGCAAGGACACCGGCAAGAACGGCGGCACGGACGTCTGGTGACGCGACGTCGCGACACCTTCAGCACGAATCGCGCCCGTGACCGAGGGCCTCGCGACACCCCGTCGACCTCGGAGGTCATCGCTCGGGCGGAGGGCCCGACGAGGGCAGACCGACCCGCGGCTCGTGCAGCAGCTCGGCCAGTCTGGCGGCCACGTGCTGGTGCGCCATCCCTTCCCTCGTCCTGGGAGCTTCGCGTCGGTAGGAGGTACCCGTGAGGGCAGGCGCAAGAGAGAGCCGGACCGCGCCAGCCGGCCGCTGCGGGCAACCGCCCGACGACACGCGCACGGGTCGTGTCGTCGGGCGCGGGTGAAGTCTCTGGTCGCGGTGATTCGTCTCGGCGAGAATGGTGTGGTCGGGGACCTGGCCCGAGCCCGGTCCGCAACGACGGCGGACCGAGCAGATGGAGGCGTGCCTGGTGAGGATCCTGGGACGGCGCACCGAGGCGGCGGAGGTCGATCGGTTCCTCGCCGACGCGCGGGCGGGCCGCAGCGGGGCCCTCGTCGTGCGCGGCGAGGCCGGCATCGGCAAGACGGCGCTGCTGGAGCACGCCGGTGACGTGGCTGTGGCCTCCGGGTTCAGGGTGGACCGGGCGACCGCCGCCGAGTCGGAGGTGCAGTTCGCGTTCGCCGGCCTGCACCAGCTGTGCGCCACGGCGCTGGAGCGTGTGCGCGCGCTGCCCGAGCCCCAGCGCAGGGCGCTGGGGGTAGCGTTCGGGCAGACGACCGGTCCGGCGCCGGACCGGTTCTTGGTGGGGTTGGCCGTGCTCAACCTGCTGGCGGAGGTCGCCGAGGAGCAACCATTGCTGTGCCTGGTGGACGACGTGCAGTGGTTGGACGAGGCGTCGGCACAGGTGCTCGGGTTCGTCGCTCGCCGGGTGGGCGCGGAACGACTCGCACTGGTGTTCGCGGTCCGTGACAACGACGGCCGTGGCGTGCCGAGCGCCATCGTCGGGCTGCCAGAGCTGCAGCTGGAGGGACTGGCGGATACCGAGGCTCGCGAGCTGCTGGCCTCGGCTGTCCCGGCGCCCCTCGACCAGCGCGTGCGTGACCGCTTCATCGCCGAGGCGCGCGGCAACCCGCTGGCCCTGCTGGAGCCGCCCGGCAGTGGGCACCCCGCGTCGTTCGCCGGCGGGTTCGAGCGACCCGATGCTCTCGATGTCCCACGCCGGATCGAGGAGACGTTCCGACGGCGTGTGCACGGCCTGCCGGAGCACACCCAGCTGCTGCTGCTGGTCGCCGCGGCGGAGCCGACCGGGCAGGTAGCCCACTTGTGGCGTGCTGCCGCGAGGCTCGGAATCGCGCGCGAGGCAGCGACACCCGCGCAGGACTCCGGGCTCGTGGAGATCGACACCCAGGTGCGCTTCCGTCACCCCTTGGTGCGCTCCGCGGTCTACCAGGCCGCCTCGGGCAACGACCGCCGTCAGGCACATCAGGCACTTGCTGAGGTGACCGATCCGGACGCCGACCCTGACCGTCGCGCCTGGCACCGGGCGCAGGCGCTGCATGGCACCGACGAGGACGTTGCAGCAGAGCTGGTGTCCGCTGCGGGCCGGGCGCACGCCCGGGGCGGGGTGGCCGCTGCGGCGGCGCTGCTGGAGCGGGCGACCGCACTGACGCCCGCGCCGTCCGCCCGCGCCGTCCGGGCGCTGGAGGCCGCGCGGGCCAAGCACGAGGCCGCTGATTCCGAGGCCGCCACCGGGCTGCTCACGATCGCCGCGGCAGGCCCGCTCGATGCCCTTGGTCGCGGGCGACTCGAGCTGCTCCGAGCCCAGATCGTGTTCCACACCACGCGCGGTAGCGACGGCGCCGGGATGCTGCTGGACGCTGCCAGGATGCTGGCCCCGCTCGATGCGCAGCTTGCACGCGACGCCTATCTCCAGGCGCTCGAGGCGTCCTTCCACGCCGGGCGCCTCGCCGGTGACGGGACGATGGCGGCCGTCGCGCGCGCCGCCCAGGAGGCGCCGGCGTCATCGTCGCCTGCCCGGCCGGTCGACCTCCTGCTGGACGGGCTGACCACCATGTTCACCCACGGGTACGAGGCGAGCGTGCCCACGCTGCGCTGTGCGCTCGACACCTTGCGTGGTGGCGTCGACGTCGAGGGGCCGGTCGAGGGCGTCGGTCTGGACGAGGGCAGCCGCCGCCGGCTGTGGCTGGCCTGCCAGGTCGCGGCCACCCTGTGGGACGACGAAGCCGTGCACGTGCTGGCAGCTCGACGTGCGTCTCGCCCGCGAGGCCGGCGCGCTGTCACGGCTCCCGGCGGCCCTCAACGCTCTTTCCTCGGTACTGGTGCTCACCGGCGACCTGGGCCGTGCCGCCGAGCTGGTGGCCGAGGAGGCTGCGATCCGGAGCGCGACCGGCGCCCCGCCGCTGCCCAACGCCCGGCTCATCCTCGCCGCCTGGCAGGGGCGCCGGGCGGAGACGACCGCGCTGCACGCCACGATGGTGGCCGAGGCGAGGGGGAGGGGAGAGGGCGCGACGCTCGGACTGGCCGACGTCGCCATGGCGGCGCTGCACAACGGACTGGGCAACTACGGCGAGGCTCTCGCCGCGGCGAGCGTGCCGGTGGAACGCGGCGAGCTGACCTTCGCCAGCATCGCGCTGCCCGAGCTCGTGGAGGCCTGCGTGCACGCCGGCGAGCCGGGACGGGCCGACGCTGCGCTGGAACAGCTCAGGGTGCGGGCCCAGGCCAGCGGCACCGCGTGGGGGCTGGGGCTGTACGCGCGGTCGCGGGCGTTGCTGAGCACCGGGCCGGCCGCCGAGGAGCACTACCGGGAGGCGATCGACCAGCTCGGACGCAGCCGGATGGCCACTCACCTGGCCCGCGCCCACCTGGTCTACGGCGAATGGCTGCGCCGCGAGGGGCGCCGGCAGGACGCGCGCGAGCATCTGCGTACCGCGCACGAGATGCTGACAGGCATGGGAGTGGACGCCTTCGCCGCCCGCGCCGCCCGGGAGCTGGGCGCCACCGGCGAGCATCCGCGCAAACGCACGGAGAAGCCCACCGACGACCTCACCGCCCAGGAGCTGCACGTGGCACGGCTGGTGGCCACCGGCGCTACCTCCCGCGAGGTGGCCGCGCAGCTCTTCCTCAGCCCACGAACCGTCGAGGCCCACCTGCGGGCCATCTTCCGCAAGCTCGCCATCACCTCCCGGCGCGAGCTGCGTGACCTGCCCCTGCCGTGACCGTGGCTGCCGCCACGACCGCGTCGCCTGGCGTGCTGTCGCTGTCGCTCTCGAGTCGCTGACCGAGGCTCCTTGACCCTGTGGCGGCAACACGGTGTCGGGTGGTGACATGCACACCAGAGGCCGGGACCACTCGTGATCGAGGCGCAGTCCCTGACCAAGCGCTACGGCGCCACGACGGCGGTCGACGGTGTCGACTTCACCGTGCGCCCGGGCGCCGTGACCGGCTTCCTCGGCCCGAACGGAGCCGGGAAGTCGACGACGATGCGGATGATCGTGGGGCTCGACCACCCCTCGGGCGGCCGCGTGACCGTGGACGGCAAGCCATACGCGCGCCTCCGTTCCCCGCTGCACCGCGTCGGCGCGTTGCTGGACGCCTCGGCGGTGCACCCGCGCCGCAGCGCCCGCAACCACTTGCTCGCCGTCGCCGCCACGCACCGGATCGGCGCGCGGCGGGTGGACGAGGTGATCGCGACCACGGGGCTCGATGCGGTGGCTCGCAGGCACGTGGGCGGGTTCTCGCTGGGCATGCGCCAGCGGCTGGGGCTCGCCGGAGCGCTTCTCGGTGACCCGGGCACGCTGATCCTCGACGAGCCGGTCAACGGGCTCGACCCCGACGGCGTGGTCTGGATGCGCGGGCTGCTGCGCGACCTTGCGGCCCAGGGGCGCACGGTGCTCCTCTCCTCGCACCTGATGACGGAGATGGCCCTGACGGCCGACCACGTGATCATCCTCGGGCGGGGTCGGGTGGTCGCCGACGCCCCGATGAACGATCTGGTCGCCGGTGCCGAGGCAGACACGGTCCAGGTGCGCACCCCGCAGGTCGCCGCCCTGACCCCCTTGCTGTGGGCGGAGGGAGCGACCGTCACCCGCACCCCACCCGACCTGCTGTCGGTGGCCGGGCTCGGCGCGCCACGCATCGCGCAGGTTGCCGCCGGCGCCGGGATCGTGGTCAACGAGCTCACCCCGGTGACCCGTTCTCTCGAGGACGCCTATCTGGAGCTCACCCGGGACGACGTCGAGTACCGCTCCACGGGCATCACCCGCACCTCGAAGGAGACCCGATGAGCGCCGTCGTCGTCTCCGAGTGGGTCAAGCTGCGCAGCTTGCGCTCCACCTGGTGGGCGCTGGGTGCGCTGGCGGCAGTCACCGTCGGTGTCGCCGCGCCGGTCGCGGTGAGCCTGCTGGTCGGGGGCGATCCGCCGGCCTGGGGGGAGAACCTCGCATCCCCGCTGCCCACGATCGCGGGCAAGCTGCTCTTCACCTACCCGGCGGCCCAGCGCTGGGTGGTCCTGTCCGCGCCCTCGGCCGACGGCGGCTGGCTCGGCGAGCCGTGGCACGGCGCTCTCGTCCTGGTCGGCTGGGTGGCGGTGCTGGTCGCCGTTGCCGGTCTGCTGCTGCGCCGCCGGGACGTATGAGCCCGGCGACCTCGGTCGCCCACCCGGCCCCCCCCACGAAGTCCGCGCCGCAGGACGTCTGCGAACGCCTGGCGATCCCGACCGCGCTGCATCCCGCCGAGCTCGGCGCCCGATCGACCATGTGGCGAGAACACGGTCTGGGCTCGGTCCGACGGAGACGCACCAACGAACGGAGATCACCCATGACTGCGCCCTCACCCGAGGCGGTGCCCGATCCCGCACCCGAGCGTGCGAGCGGCTCTGCGCCCGACGGCGGACCTGAGCCGCCGGCCGTCCGCCAGCGTCGGCGTCGTTGGTTGGTCGGCGGCGTCGTCGGATTCCTGGCGGCGATGGTGACGGTGCTCACCCTGGTGTTCCAGCTCGGTCTGCCGTGGTGGAGCGGCGAGGGGGACCACCACCACGTGCACGTGGTGGCCGACGGCACCCGCCAGCGCTACCAGGTGCACCTGCCGCCGCAGCACGACGGCGACACGGCGTTGCCGGTGGTGATGGCGATCCACGGGTGCGGGATGACCGGGTACGGGTGGAACTCGATGAAGGGATCCAGCCAGTTCGACCATCTCGCCGACCGTGAGGGATTCATCGTCGTCTACCCGACCCAGCGCATGTTCGCCAACCGCATCAACTGCTGGAACTCCGACGACCCGCGCAACCAGGTCCGCGGCAGTGGGGAGGCGGCGCTGCTGGCCGGAGTCGCCCGCGACGTCGTCGAACGCTACGGCGCCGATCCCGAGCGCGTCCACGTCGCCGGCGCCTCCTCCGGTGCGGGCACCGCCGTGATCCTCGGCGTCACCTACCCGGACGTGTTCGCCACCGTCACCTCGGTGGCCGGCGGCGAGTACGGTCTCGACCAGGTCGATCCGGGCGACCCGGACGCGACCCCGCCGTCGGTCACCGGACGGCAGGCGTGGGCGCAGATGGGCGAGCAGGCCCGCGCGGTGCCCCTGCTGGTCGTGCAGGGCGGCCGCGACGACGTCGTGCCGACCATCGTCGGTGAGCGGCTGGTCCAGCACTGGCGCACGGTCGTCGACCTGGTCGTCGACGACGCGCTCGACGGCAGCCCGGAGCTCGTCCCCGACACCGTCGTCCACCCGGCCGCCGGGGCCCGCTACGAGTACGAGCAGACCACCTACCGCGGCCCCGGCGGGCAGGTGCTGATCGAGTACGTGCACGCCGACGAGCTCGCCCACGCCTGGTCCACCCCCGGCGCCGTCGGCATCTTCACCGACACCGCCGGCCCCGACGCCACCGCGATCGCGTGGCAGTTCGCCCAGCGGCATGATGCCCGCTGACCGGGCAGTGACCACGGCAGGGTGATCCACCGTGCGCTCACTCGGTCCCGGGGTCGTCCGAGCTGGCCTCGCGGGTGAATCGTCCGGCGTGGAAGGATCGGCCCGTGGAACCGCAGACGCTGCACCTGACCGACCCGGCCCGCCGCGCGATCGACTCCGGTGCCGACCGGCCCGTACGCGTCCACGTGTGGCGGGCCGACCGCGACGACGCGCCCCTGGTGGTCCTCTCGCACGGCACCGGTGGTGCGGCCGAGGGCCTCGCCTGGTGGGCCACGGGCCTGCAGCACGCGGGGTTCGACGTTGCCGCCGTCGACCACCACGGCAACAACTATCTCGACGGCTACCTCGCCGAGGGCTTCACCTGGTGGTGGGAGCGGCCGCGGGACGTCTCGTTCGTGATCGACCACGTCGAGGCCCGCGGCCCGGTGGGAGTGTGCGGCTTCTCGATCGGCGGCTACACCGCGGCGGCGGTGTGCGGCGCCCGGGTCTCGGCCACCGCCTACACAGCCCTGGTCACCGGCCAGATCGAGTCGCCGCCGACGCCGGAGTACCCGGGGATCGCCGAGGAGCTCGCCGGGCGCTACGGCGAGAGCGACGTGCGCGTCTGGGTGGACCGTGCCGCCGCCGGCTACCGCGACACGCGCGTGCACGCCGGCTTCCTGCTGTGCCCCGCGGTCGGGCCCCTGATCACCGCCGAGAGTCTCGCCGCCGTCGAGGTCCCGGTGGGCGTGCGCTGGGCCGCCGCGGACGACATCACGCCGCCGGCCGGGAACGGCATGCGCTACGCCGAGCTGATCCCGGGCGCCGACGGCGGCACGGTCGGCGCGCCCACGGCGGGCCACTACGGCTTCGTGCTCCCGGAGCACGACGACCCCCGCGCGAAGGCCGACGTCGTGGCGGCATCCACCTCCTTCTTCGCCCGGACGCTGCGCGGATGACCGGTCGGGCGTACGTGGAGAACCTGTTCTCGCTGGACGGCCGTACCGCCGTCGTGACCGGTGGCAGCTCCGGCATCGGCCGCGCGATCGCGACGGCGCTGGCCCGAGCAGGCGCCGCCGTCGTCGTCGTGGCCCGCGGGCGCGATGCCCTGCAGGCGACGGTCGACGACCTCACCGCGGCGGGCGGCCGGGCCGCTGCGGTGGCCGGCGACCTGTCGTCGCGCGCGGGGATCCGGGCCGTCTGCGACGCCGTGGTGGAACCCTTCGGTGAGCCCGACGTCGTGGTCTCCAGCGCCGGGATCAACCTGCGTCCGCCGATGGCGGAGATCGACGAGTCGGTCTGGGACGCCACCATGACCGTCAACCTGGAGGCGCCCTTCTGGCTGGGCCAGCGGTTCGGTCCGGCCATGGCCGCCCGCGGCTTCGGTCGCCTGATCCACGTCAGCTCGCAGCAGGCGCACCGGGCGTTCGTCACCAGCGGTGCCTACGGGGTCTCCAAGGGCGGTCTCGAGTCGCTGGCCCGGTCCCAGGCCGAGGCATGGTCGCCCCACGGCGTCACGGCCAACACCCTCGTGCCGGGCTTCGTCCTCACGCCGCTGAACCAGCGCCTGCAGGACGACCCGGCCCGCGTCGCGGCGCTCGCGGACCGCACCCTCGTGGGCCGCAACGGTGTACCCGACGACTTCGCCGGTCCGGCGGTCTTCCTCGCGAGCACCGCGTCGTCCTATGTCACCGGCCAGTCGATCCACGTCGACGGCGGGTTCTCCGTGCACTGAGCCGTCCCGCGCCGCACACTGGCACCACCCGAGCCGGAGGGATCGACGTGAACGAGGCGACGGAGAACGTGCCGCAGTGGTTGCGCACGACGGGCGGCTGGTCGTGGCGCCTCGTCGCCGTCGTCGCGGCCGTCGCGCTGGTGGTCTACGCGACCACGCAGGTCCAGGTGGTCTTCGTCGCGATCTTCCTCGCCCTGGTCCTCACGTCCGTGTTCCGGCCGCTGGCCGAGCTCTACGCCCGGGTCATGCCGCGCGTGCTCGCCACCGTACTCGCGCTGCTCAGCGGCGTGATCGTCTTCGGAGGGCTGCTGACGTACGTCGTGGCGTCCGTCGCGGGGCAGTGGACCCGCCTGGCCGGCGAGTTCGACACCGGCGTCCAGCAGATCCTCGACTCGCTGCAGAACCTGCCCTTCGGGCTGTCGGTCACGGGTGAGCAGCTCAACGAGTGGATCGACGCCGGCCAGGAGTGGCTCGGCGACAACGCGGAGAATATCGCCGGGCAGGCGGCGGAACGGGCGGGCTCGGTGGTCGAGGGCCTCATGGTCTTCGCGCTCGCGATCTTCTGCACCGTGTTCTTCGTCCACTCGGGCGCCAACATGTGGCGGTGGTTCCTGGGCCAGGTGCCCGCCCGGCAGCGCAGGCGCTGGCAGGAGGCCGCCGGAGCCGGCTGGTACACGTTCTCCGGGTTCGCCCGCGGCACGGTCATCATCGCGTTCATCGACGGCGTCCTCGCCTTCGTGCTGCTGCAGATCCTCGGGGTCCCGCTCGCGGCGCCACTGGCTGTGCTGGTCCTCATCGGGGCGTTCATCCCGATCATCGGTGCGCCGCTGGCCATGATCATCGCCGCGGTGGTGGCGCTCGCCGCGCAGGGATTCGTCACGGCGCTCATCGTCACGCTCGGCATCGCCGCGATCGGACAGCTCGAGGGGCACGTCCTGCAGCCGCTCATCATGGGCAAGCAGGTCTCGTTGCACCCCGTCGTCGTCGCGGTCGCGGTGCTCTCCGGCACGGTGCTGGCCGGGATCCTCGGGGCCGTCGTCGCGGTGCCGCTCGTGGCCGTCGTGTGGACGGTGTTCTCGACCCTGCGCGGCGACCGCCCGGTCCCGCTGCCCGCGGCGTCCGGCGACAGTCCCGACCCGCCGCCCGGCGGCCCCGGCTCCGGTGCCGCGGGCGGCCGCGCCGGCTCCGGCGTCGAGCACGGCGCGGCCGAGCCGCCGGCCGAGGACGTACCCGGCGCGAGACCCGCGCCGGGCTGATGCCCGCCGTCCGTCGCGGCCCTGGCAGGATGCGCGCATGGAACCGTTCGTCCTGCGCAGCGCCGAGCTGACGCTGTCCGTCCCCACCGCCGCCGACGTCGACCGGGTCGCCGAGGTGTGCGCCGACCCGGAGATCGCCGCGTGGACCGTCGTGCCGTCCCCGTACGTGCGCGCCGACGCCGAGGGCTTCCTCACGCGGATGGTCCCCGCCGGCTGGGCCGAGGAGACCATGTTCACCTGGGCCGTGCGGGCGCCGGGCAGCGTGGACGGCCCGGTGCTGGCCATGATGGGCATCACCATGACGACGGGTGCGCCGGGACAGGAGCGGGCCGGGGAGATCGGCTACTGGACGGCGCCCGACGCCCGCGGTGCCGGTCTGACCACCGCGGCAGCTCGCCTGGCGGCCGACTGGGCGCTGGACCCGGAAGGGCTGGGCCTGACGCGTCTGCAGTGGCAGGCGTACGTCGGCAACTGGCCGTCGCGCCGCGTCGCCTGGAAGCTGGGATTCCGGTTCGAGGGCACCCTGCGCCGCTCCGGGCCCCAGCGAGGCGTCCTGCGCGACTCGTGGATGGCGTCCCTGCTGCCGGACGACCCGCGCGAGCCGTCCGAACCGTGGCCCACGGAGGCACCGCGGTCTTGATCGCGGGAGCCCGCCGGGCGCTCGCGCCTCGCCGGACCTCGTAGACTCCGTGCCGCGCCCGGACCGGGCACACCGGACAGCAGGAAGTGGAGCGATGGCGCTGCAACACAGGGTCGCGGTGATCGGTGCGGGCCCCTCAGGACTGGCGGCGGTCCGTGCACTGGACCGGGCCGGGCTGGACCTGGTCGGCTACGAGGCGCACGACGACGTCGGCGGCCTGTGGGACATCGACAACCCGCGCTCCACGGTGTACGAGTCGGCGCACCTCATCTCCTCGCGCACCACGACGCAGTTCGACGAGCTGCCGATGGACTCGAGCGCGGACTACCCGGGCCACCGTGAGCTGCTGCGCTACTTCCGCACCTATGCCGACGTCTTCGACCTGCGACGGCACTACCGCTTCGGCACCCGGGTGGTCGCGGTCGAACCGGCCGACGACGACGCCAGCGGCGCCTCGGGCTGGCACGTGCACAGCACCGGGCCCGACGGCGCGACGACGGTCGAGCACGTCGGCCACGTGGTGATCGCGAACGGCACGCTCGCCGAGCCGAACGTGCCGACGTTCGACGGCGACCTCACCGCCGAGCTGCTGCACTCGAGCGAGTACCGCAGCGACGACGTCTTCGCCGGCAAACGGGTCCTCGTGGTCGGCGGCGGCAACTCCGGGTGCGACATCGCCGTGGACGCCGTCCACCGGGCCGCGTCGGTCGACCTGTCGGTGCGGCGCGGCTACTGGTTCGTGCCGCGCTACCTGCTGGGGCGGCCCACCGACACCCTCAACCAGGGGCGCCCCCTGCCGGCGAAGATCAAGCAGGCCGTCGACTCGCGGGTGCTCACGCTGCTCAACGGCGACCCGCAGCGGTTCGGCTTCCCCGCCCCCGACCACAAGATCTACGAGTCCCACCCCGTGGTGAACTCGCTCGTGCTGCAGCACGCCGGGCAGGGCGACCTGCGGGTCCGCCGGGACGTGCGCCGGTTCGACGGCGACACCGTGCACTTCGTCGACGGCACCGCCGGGACCTACGACCTCGTGCTCCTCGCCACCGGCTACCGGCTCGACTACCCGTTCGTCGACCCGAAGCACCTCGCCTGGGACGGTCCGGGCTCCGGGGGAGCGCCCGAGCTGTTCTGCAACATCGTGCCGCCGTCGTTCAACGGGCTGTTCGTCGTCGGGATGCTGGAGGCCTCCGGCATCGGGTGGCAGGGCCGGGCCGAGCAGGCCGAGCTCGTGGCGCGTTACCTCGCCGCGGAGGCCTCCGGGGCCGACGGCGACACCGCGGCGGCCGAGCGCGCCGCGAGGTTCCGGCGTCGGACCACCAGCCCCTGGCCCGACCTCACCGGCGGCTACCGCTACCTCGGGCTGGAGCGGATGAGCTACTACGTCAACAAGGACGCCTACCGCCGCACCGTGCGCGGCTACGTCCGGAACCTGAGCGCCCCCGAGAGCGGAGACCGGCGATGAACATCGACGACGTCGTCGTGAACTTCTCACCGGGCTCGCTGGTGGCGCTCAGCATCGTGCTCGCCCTCATCATGCTCGGCATCGCCCTGGACACGTCCCCGGCCGACTTCCGCGTGCTGCGCCAGGCCCCTCGTGCCGCCGTGCTCGCCCTGCTCGCCCAGGTGGTCCTGCTGCCCGCCGTCACGTTCGGCCTGACACTCGTCCTCGAAGTGCAGGCCTCCATCGCGCTCGGCATGATCCTCGTCGCGTGCTGCCCACCCGGCAACGTCTCGCAGATCCTCACCTACCGCTCCGGCGGCAACGTGGCGCTCTCCGTGTCCCTGACCGCTGTCGGCAACGCCCTCTACCTCGTGGCGATGCCGCTCAACATCGCCTGGTGGGGCAGTCTGCACCCCACCGGCCGCGACATCCTGGCCGAGGTCAGCCTCGACCCCGTCGAGTTGATGCTCGACATCGTGCTCATCATCGGCGTGCCCTTCGCCGCCGGTCTGCTCGTGCGCACCCGCTGGCCGGCGGTCGCCGCGGCCGTGCACAGGCCCGTGCACGTCGTCAGCATCCTCGCGCTGGTCGGCTTCGTCGTGGCCGCGCTGGTCGGCAACTTCTCCGTCTTCGTCGGCTGGGTCGGGGTCGTCCTCGTCGCCGTCTTCCTGCACGACGCCGTCGCGCTCGGCCTCGGCTACCTCGCGGGCCGGGCCGGGAGGCTCGAGACCCGCGAGGTCAAGGCCGTGACCTTCGAGGTCGGCATCCGCAACGCCGCCCTCGGCCTGGGCCTCGTCATGACGTTCTTCGGTGGCATCGGCGGCATGGCCGTCGTCGCCGGCTGGTGGGGGGTGTGGGACATCATCGCCGGGCTCGCGCTCGCCACGGTGTGGGCACGACGCAGCCGGGCCCGCGCGGAGGTGGCGGCGTGAGGCGCGTCCTGGTCACGGGAGGCTCGGGGTTCCTCGGCTCGCACGTGGTGGCGGCGCTCGCGGCGCACGACGACGTGGCCACGGTCGTGTCGGCCGACCTGCGGGCCCCGGCCCACCTGCCCGACGGCGTCGTGGTGGTCGAGCTCGACGTGACGGACGCCCGGGCGGTGCGGGACGCGGTCGTCGCGCACGGCATCGACACCGTGGTGCACCTCGCCGCGATCGTCAACCCGGGCAACCTCGACGCGGCGACGGAGCGGAGCGTGGACGTCGACGGCACCCGGCACGTGCTGGACGCCTGCGTGGCTGGGGGCGTGCGACGCGTGGTGATCTCGTCGTCGGGCGCCGCCTACGGCTATCACGCCGACAACCCGGTCCCGTTGCGCGAGGACGACGCGCTGCGCGGCAACGAGGAGTTCACCTACTCGCGTCACAAGCGGCTCGTCGAGGAGATGCTGGCGACGTACCGCACGGCGCACCCCGAGCTGGGTCAGGTGGTGCTGCGGATCGGCACCATCCTCGGGCCGGGCGTGGCGAACCAGATCACGGCGCTGTGGGACGCGCCCCGGCTGCTGCGGGTCCGGCGCAGCGACGGACCGTTCGTCTTCGCCTGGGTCGACGACGTCGCCGGGGCCGTCGTGGCCGGAGCCACGGGCCGAGCCACCGGGGCGTTCAACGTGTGCGGCGACGGCGTGATGACCGTCGCGGACATCGCGCGGCGGCTCGGCAAGGGCACGATCGACGTGCCGGCCCCGGTGCTCGCCGCGGCGCTGCGGGTGGGCCGGGCCCTGCACCTCACGGTCCACGGCCCGGAGCGAGTCGGGTTCCTGCGGTACCGGCCGGTGCTCGACAACACGCGGCTGAAGGAGGTGCTCGGCTACGTCCCGCGCCGCTCGAGCCGTGCGGCCTTCGAGGAGTGGACGGCGCGGCGGACCTGAGGCGTCACAGCGCCGGTCTCCCGCCGCGCTCCGTGCGGCAGGAGACCGGCGCTGCGGTCGGGGGTGCTGCTCAGGTGGTCGAGCAGACGGCGCTCAGCGAGCTGGGATCGCCGCTGCCGATGAAGCCGGCCGACGTCGAGGCGCCGGCGGCGAGGTTGCCGTTCCAGCTCGCGTTGGTGAAGACGTTGCCGGAGACCTCGGCGCTCCACGCCTGGTCGACCGTGGCGCCATCGACGGTCACCTCCCAGCCGGTGAGCGCGTCGGAGCCTGCGGTCACGACCAGGTCGGCCTGGTAGCCGCCGCTCCACGTGTTGACGACGCTGACCTCCGCGGTGCAGTCGCCGACGGGCGGCGGGTCGTCGTCCTCGGCCGTCGTGGTGAAGGACGTGGCGGCCGTCGTCGCCGAGACCGCACCCGTGTTGTCGTTGCGCGCCCGCACGGCGACCTCGTACGTGGTCTCGGGTTCCAGCCCCGTGAGGTCCACCATGGGCGAGCCGTCGGTGGCCGCGAGCACGTCGCCCGTGGCCGGGTCGACGACGTCGTAGCCGGTCACGCACCCGCCCTGGGCGACGCCCCACATGAGGTGAGCACTGGTGGCATGGACGTCGGAGGCCGTGGCGGCACCGGGTGCACCGGGCGCCTCGTCCGGGCACACCGGGTCGGGGTCCGGGCCGGGGTCGGTGTCCCCGATCCCGGTGACCTCGCCGTCACCGCCGTCGAACGCGACGTCGGAGCAGCTGTAGAAGTTCTCGTTGCTGTCCGAGCGCACCCAGTGCGTGAAGACGATGTGGTCACCGCTGCGGTCGGCCGGCAGGGTGACGTCCCAGTAGTAGTAGTTGAGGGCACCCGGTCCGCCGGTGTCCGGCGGGTCGGTCACCGTGTCGATGAGCTCGAGGTCGCTCCACGCCAGCGGGCTCGAGGAGTCCCAGCCCTCCTCGGTGACGTACACGTCGAACCGTCCGGGGTGCTCGGCCCAGTTGTTGTGCTGGAACTGGTAGGTCTCACCGGCCGTCACGTGCGTCGTCGGCCAGTCGCCCCGCACGGCGTTGAACCCGGAGAAGTCGTACGGGCCGTTGCCCCCGCCGTCGCAGATCTGTCCGTCAGGGATGTATCCCTCGGTGCGGCCGGCCCCGTTGGAGTCCAGGTTGCCGAACCAGTTGTAGAACGCGGCCGAGCCGCCGGCCGCGTAGGCGTCGGCGCACGCGGGGTTCTGCGGGTCGAGGCCGCCGGACGCGGTCTGGCCGTCGACCCAGCACAGGTACTGGCGGCTGCCGGGGAACACCTCGGCGCCGTGCGCCTCGGCGTCGGGCGGCTCGGTGGCCACCACCAGACCGGCGGCGCCCACGAGCGCTGCCACGGTCAGGGCTGCGAGTCTTCGCATGTCGAGCTCCTTCACTCGGTGCGGGCAAGGACGTCTCGACAGTGCCCGGCCCGAGACGCGACGGACAGCCGCCAAAACGTTTCGGGCCGCGGGCTGGGTACCGTAGGCCCGTGATCTCACCGCGACCCGACGTGACCCGTCCCACCGCCGAGGACGAGGTCGTCGGCATCTGCCAGGACCTGCTGAGGATCGACACCTCGAACTACGGCGAGAACCAGGGGCCGGGGGAGCGCAAGGCGGCCGAGCTCGTCGCCGGGCTGCTCGCCGACGTCGGTCTGGAGCCCGCGCTGTACGAGTCCGCACCGGGTCGGGCCTCGGTCGTCGCCCGGCTCTCCGGGACGGACCCGTCGCGACCGGCCCTGGTGCTGCACGGCCACACCGACGTGGTGCCGGCGGCCGCGGCCGACTGGACCGTCGACCCCTTCGCCGGGGAGGAGATCGACGGCATGCTGTGGGGCCGTGGCGCGGTGGACATGAAGGACATGGACGCGATGATCCTCGCGGTCGTGCGGCAGATGGTGCGCGAGGGCCGCCGCCCGGCGCGGGACGTCGTCATCGGCATGTTCGCGGACGAGGAGGCCGGTGGCGTGCTCGGTGCGCGCTGGTTGGTCGACCACCACCCCGAGCTGTTCGAGGGGGCCACCGAGGCGATCAGCGAGGTCGGCGGGTTCTCCGTCGACGTGGGAGGCCGGCGTGCGTACCTCGTCCAGACCGCGGAGAAGGGGCTCGCGTGGCTCCGCCTGGTCGCGGACGGCCGGGCCGGGCACGGGTCGCAGGTCAACCACGACAACGCCGTCACCGAGCTCGCGGCGGCCGTCGCCCGGATCGGCACGCACGCCTGGCCGTACACGCTGACGCCCACCGTCGAGCGGCTGCTGCAGGGCGTGGCGGACCTGACCGGTCTGCCGTTCGACCCGGCCGGTGGGGCGGATCCCGACCAGGTCGACGCCCTGGTGGCGGCCCTCGGACCGGCCGCGAAGTTCGTGGGCGCCACGGTGCGGCACACCACGAACCCCACCCAGCTCGACGCCGGGTACAAGGCCAACGTCATCCCCGGCACGGCGTCGGCGACACTCGACATGCGTACCGTGCCCGGCCACGACGCCGAGGCCATGGGGGTGCTGCGCGAGCTCGCCGGGCCCCACGTGCGGATCGAGCCCCTCCACACCGACCGGTCGCTCGAGGTGCCGTTCAGCGGCGGTCTGGTGGACGCGATGGTCGACGCCCTGCACGCCGAGGACCCGGGGGCCGCCGTGCTGCCGTACACCTTGTCGGGCGGCACCGACAACAAGTCCTTGGCCCGGCTGGGCATCACCGGCTACGGGTTCGCCCCGTTGCGGCTGCCCGGCGACCTGGACTTCGCCGGGATGTTCCACGGCGTCGACGAGCGGGTCCCCACGGACGCCCTGAGGTTCGGCACCCGGGTGCTGGACCGGCTGCTCATGAGCTGCTGAGGCGTCAGCCGCCGAGCTCGGCCAGCGACCGGCGCGTGGCCTCGACGTAGCCGCCGCCGAACAGCACCGCGTGCACGGCCAGGGGATAGAGCTGGTGCAGTCCCCCGCGTTCGCGCCACCCCGGCGCCAGAGGGCGGGCTTCGTCGTACGCGGCGAGGATCTCCTCGAGGTGCGGTGCGCCGAACATCGCGAGCATCGCCAGGTCCGTCTCCCGGTGGCCGCCGTGCGCGGCCGGGTCGATCAGCGCGGCCTCGCCGGTCTCGTCGCCCCCGTCCCCGGTGGTCCAGAGCACGTTCCCGGACCACAGGTCCCCGTGCAGCCGCGCCGGGGGCTCGGCGGGTCCGGCGAGCCGGGGAAGGCGCTCGCACACGCGCGCGAACGCCGCCGCGTCGTCCGGTCCGAAGACGCCCCGGCGCCGGCCCTGCTCCAGGACGGGCCACAGGCGCGCCTCGGCGTAGAAGGCGGGCCAGTCGGACCAGGACCCTGCGACCATCTCCAGCGGGTCGTCCAGCGGGCCGAAGAAGCCCTCCGCAGCCCCCGGCGGGAGCGTCCCGAACGCCGGAGCCCCGGCGTCGTGCAGCGCGGCCAGCGACCGGCCGAACGTCCGGGCCGCCGCCGGTGCGGCGCTGCCGGGGGCGAGCCGTTCGAGGTCCAGGTACCCCGGCCCCACGTCGAGCACGTGCGCGACCCGCGGACCGCCGTCGACGGCGAGCCAGCGCAGGCCGGCCGCCTCGGTGTCGAAGAATCCCGCCGGTGCGTCGTGACGGGCCTTGCGGAACGTTGGCATCCCCGAACCTCCGAGAGCGGGTCAGAGCGTCGAGGTCGCCCTGATGATCTTGCGCCGCAGCCACACCCGCCGCTCGCCGCCCAGGTACAGGCGTGTGCGTGCGAGCTCCCAGCGGCCGTACTCGGCCTCCTCGGTGAGCATCCTGCGTGCGTCCGGCACGGACGTGCCCCGGTCGATCGTGACCACGCGGTACTCGTACTGTCCGTGCTTGCGCCAGCTCGATGCCATGCGTCGCCTCCCGAGATGAGCTCCGGCGATTTCGTCTGCCCATTGTGCCCTGCATGGCGCTACCGTCAGTGCATGACCGCTGATCCGCGTGCCGCGTTGGACCGCTTCGTCGCCGCCCTCGAGGGCCACTACCACGCGGTGTCCTCCCGCCGCGGCGACGAGGACCCCGCCGTCGACGACGCCTACGAGGTGCTCGCCGACGCGTTCGAGGTGTACGAGGACGCCCTGGCGCAGGTGTACACCGAGGTCACCCCGTTCTACCTCGACGACGACGAGGAGGACGGGGATGACGAGGACGACGAGGACGACGGGGATGACGAGGACGACGACCTGGACCGGGACGACGACGCTCGCTGAGCCGCCCGTACCGCGTGCCGCGACCCGGACCTGACCGCCTACCAGCGCTCGGGGTAGCCCGGGACCAACGCCGACACGTCGTCCAGGGCGGAGTGCACCTCGCCGGGGAGCGTGAGGTCCAGGGCACGGGTGACCCCGTCGAGCTGTTCCGGCGTGCGGGCACCCACGACGGCGGAGGCGACGGCGGGGCGGGCCAGCAGCCACGCCAGGGCCACCTCCAGCGGTGCCCGGCCGAGACCGTCGGCGGCCGTGGCGACGGCCTCGACCACGGCGGCCGCGTCACCGTCCTCCAGGTACTGCCCGACGAAGCCGGCGAGGTGGTCCGACGCCGCGCGCGACCCGACCGGCACCGAGCGCCGGTACTTGCCGGTCAGCACCCCGCGCCCGAGGGGCGACCACGCCAGGACACCGAGCCCCAGGGCGGTGGACGCCGGGACCGTCTCGCGTTCCACACCGCGCTGCAGGAGCGAGTACTCCAGCTCCAGGGCGGCCAGCCCGATCCCGTCGGCGGCCTCGAGGAGCGTCGCCGCGCGGGCGGACGACCAGGCCGGGAAGTTCGACAGGCCCACGTACCGCGCCCGGCCCGAGGTCACCGCGAGCCGCAGCGCCGAGACCGTCTCCTCCAACGGCGTCGTCGGGTCGGGGCACGCCACGAGGAACAGGTCCACGTGATCGACGCCGAGCCGCGCCAGCGAGCCGTCCAGGTCGGCCAGCAGGGCACCGCGGGACGCGTCCCGCCGCGGGCCGTCGGGCCCGTGCCGGACGCCCCCCTTGGTACAGAGCACGAGCTCGTCGCGAGGCACCGCGCCGGCGAGTTGTTCGCCCAGGACCCGTTCGGCGTCACCGTCACCGTAGGACGCCGCGGTGTCGACCAGCGTGCCCCCGGCGTCGACGAACGCCTTGAGGATCGTGGCGGCGTCCCCCTCGTCGGTGCCCCGGCCCCACGTCATGGTGCCGAGCCCGAGGGCGGACACACGCAGCCCCGAGGACCCCACCTGGCGTCTTTCCATGCCGGGAACACTACCGGCGGCGCTCACGGCACCGGGGGGTACCGCGCCGGACCGGTCGTCCACCCAGGTAGTGTTGCCGCCCGTGAGTGCGTGGGAAGCGATCCTCCTCGGCCTGGTGCAGGGCTTCACCGAGTTCCTGCCCGTCTCGTCCAGCGCCCAGCTGCGCATCGTCGGGGAGCTGGTGGGCGGTGCCGATCCCGGCGCCGTCTTCACCGCCGTGACGCAGATCGGCACGGAGATCGCCGTGCTGCTCTACTACCGACGCACCATCCGGGACATCTGCGTCGGATGGTGGACGTCGCTGCGTGGCGACCACGGGTCCGACTGGCGCTCGCGGATGGGCGCCCACGACCTGGACGCCCGGATGGCCTGGTTCATCGCGCTCGGCTCGGTACCGATCGTCGTGACCGGCGTGCTGTTCGCCGAACACATCGAGACCACGCTGCGGAACCTGTGGTTCACGGTCGCCACCCTCGTCATCTTCGGCATCCTGCTGCAGGTGGCCGACGCCTACGCCTCGCGCCGGCTCGAGGTGCGCGACATGACGCCGCGTCGCGCCCTGGGCTTCGGCTTCGCGCAGGTCCTGGCCCTCATCCCCGGTGTGTCCCGGTCCGGGGCGACCATCACCGCGGGCCTGGCGATGGGCTTCTCCCGGAAGGCCGCGGCCGACTACTCGTTCCTCCTGGCGGTCCCCGCGGTCCTGGGGTCGGGTTTCTACGAGCTGGTCCGGGCGGGCCAGGGCACCGCGGCGGCGGGTTCGGCGGGCCCGGCGGCGACCCTGCTGGCGACCGTCGTGGCCTTCGCCGTCGGCTACGTCGTGCTGATCGGCTTCCTCAAGATCGTGTCGAACTACTCCTACAAGCCGTTCGTCTACTACCGGTACGGCCTGGCCGCGGTCGTGGTCGTGCTCCTCCTCACCGGGGTCCTCGAGGCCGACGCCGGCGCACCGGTCTGACGCCGGTAACCTGGCCCCGTGCATTCCTGGCCCTTCCCCCAGATCCCCGAGCTGCCCGCGCCCGCCGCCGGCGGCCGTCCCGTGGTGCGCGTGCACGACTCCACCTCGGGCGCCCTCGTCGAACCCGCGCCCGGCGCCACGGCACGGTCCTTCGTGTGCGGCGTGACGCCCTACGACGCGACGCACCTCGGGCACGCGGCCACCTACGTCGCCTTCGACCTGCTGCACCGGGCGTGGACCGACGCCGGCAAGCAGGTGACCTACTGCTCGAACGTGACCGACGTCGACGACCCGCTGCTCGAGCGGGCGACGGCCACCGGCGTCGACTGGCGTGACCTCGCCCGCGAGCAGACCGCCCTGTTCAGCGAGGACATGACGGCGCTGGGTGTCGTCCCGCCGCAGCCCTGGACCGGCGTTGTCGAGTACGTCGAGCCGATCGCCCGGGCCGTCGCCCAGATGCTCGCCGACGGGACGGCGTACCGGGTCCCCGTGGAGCCGGGTGCGGGTGGCGCGACGCCCGACCTGGGCGACGTGTACGCGGACCTCGCGGCCGACCCTGCCTTCGGCACGGTGTCGGGCCTCGACGACGCGACGATGGCGGAGCTCTTCGCCGAGCGGGGCGGAGACCCGGACCGCGAGGGGAAGAAGAACCCCCTCGACCCGCTGCTGTGGCGCCGCGAGCGGGTCGGCGAGCCGGCCTGGGACGGTGGGATCCTCGGTTCCGGTCGGCCCGGGTGGCACGTCGAGTGCTCGGTCATTGCCCGGGACGGTCTCGGCCTGCCGTTCGACGTCCAGGGCGGGGGAGCGGACCTGCTCTTCCCGCACCACGAGATGTCCGTGTCCCACGCCCGCATGCTGGCCGGCCCGGACGCCGCCCCGACCGCGCACGTCCACGCGGGGCTCGTCGCGTACGAGGGGCACAAGATGAGCAAGTCGCGCGGGAACCTCGTGCTCGTCTCCGCGCTGCGGGGCGAGGGCGTCGACCCGATGGCGGTCCGGCTCGGCATCCTGGCCCACCACTACCGCAGCGAGTGGGAGTGGACCGACTCGACGCTCAAGGAGGGCCGGGCGCGTCTGGACCGCTGGCGTGCCGCGGTCTCCGGCAACGGAGCACCGCCCGCGGACGAGTTGCTGGCCCGCCTGCGCTCGGCGCTGGCCGACGACCTCGACGCCCCTCGTGCGCTGGCCGCCGTCGACGCGTGGGCCGACCACGCGCTGGCGCCCGGCCGCGACACCGGGCACGACGAGGAGGGCGCGCCGGGCGTCGTGGCCCGGGCCGTCAACGCCCTGCTCGGCGTCCGGCTCTGAGCGGTCCGGCTCTGAGCGCGAGGCCTCAGCCCTTGTCGGGGCTGCCCCGGCCCGGCCCGCCGCGGCCGGGACCGTGGTCGCGGCGACGCAGGTAGCGTTCGAACTCGCGGGCGATGGCGTCTCCCGAGGCCTCGGGGAGCTCCGCGGTGTCCTTGGCCTGCTCGAGCTGCTGCACGTACTCGGAGATCTCGGCGTCCTCACCGGCGAGCTCGTCGACGCCCCGCTGCCAGGCCTCGGCGTCGTCGGGGAGGTCGCCGAGGGGCACAGCCGCCGCGAGGAGCTCCTCGACCCGCGCGAGGATCGCGAGCGTGGCCTTCGGCGAGGGCGGGTTGGCGACGTAGTGCGGCACCGCCGCCCACAGCGAGACGGACTGGAGCCCGCGTGCCGAGGCCTCGTGCTGCAGGACGCCGACGATGCCGGTCGGTCCCTCGTACGTGCTCGGCTCGACGTCGAGCACGGCCTGCAGGCCAGGGCTCTCCGTCGTGGCGGTCAGCGGGATCGGCCGGGTGTGCGGGACGTCCGCGAGCAGTGCGCCCAGCGTGACCACGGTCTGCACCTCGAGCTCCTCGGCGATGTCCAGCAGCTCGCGGCAGTACGCCTTCCAGCGGAACGACGGCTCGATGCCGTGGACGACGACGACCTGCCGGTCCGGGAGGTCGACGACGGAGACGGTCGTGGTCGGCCACTCGACCGTGCGCCGTCCGTCCGGCCCTGTGGTGACCACGGGCCGGTTCACCTGGAAGTCGTGGTAGTCCTCCGGGTCGAGCTCGCGCAGCGGTGAGGAACCCCACACCTCGGCCAGGTGCTCCAGGGCTCCGGTCGCGGCACCGCCGGCGTCGTTCCAGCCCTCGAACGCAGCGATCATGACGGTCTGACGTGCGGCGTGGCGGCCGACCGGCTGCTCGGTGCTCATCTGACAAGCCTATACAGCACCGCGGCCCCGGGGACCGAGCGCGACCGCCCGGCCGGACGGCGACCGGCCGACGACGATGCCGGTGCCGTCCGTACGATGGTGCGGTGCCCGACCTTCCCTCGCCCCGCCCCCTGCCCGCCGCCGTCCTGTGGGACATGGACGGCACCCTCGTCGACACCGAGCCGTACTGGATCGCCGCCGAGCACGAGCTGGTCGCCGAGCACGGCGGGACCTGGACGCACGCCCAGGCCCTGCAGCTCGTCGGCAACCCGCTCGAGGTCTCCGCCGGCGTGCTGCGGGAGGCCGGTGTCGACCTGCCCGTGCCGGAGATCGTCTCCCGGCTGCTGACGAGGGTGACCGCCCAGGTCCACGACGGTGTCCCGTGGCAGCCCGGCGCGCGCGAGCTGCTCGCGTCGCTCGCCGACGCCGGTGTGCCCTGCGCGCTGGTGACCATGAGCTACGCCGTCCTGGCCGAGGCCGTCACGGCCCACGTGCCGGGTGCCTTCGCCACGCTCGTCACGGGTGACCAGGTCACCCGCGGCAAGCCCGACCCGGAGCCGTACCTGGTGGCCGCGCGTCGTCTCGGGGTCCGCGTGGAGGACTGCGTCGCGATCGAGGACTCGCCGGCGGGGATCGGTTCGGCGCTGGCGGCGGGCGCCCGCACCCTGGGTGTGGAGGCGGTCCTGCCCGTGGAGCCGCGCGACGGGCTCAGCCGCGCCGCGAGCCTGGCCGACATCGACCTGGCGGTCGTCCGGCGCCTGGCCGCGGGCGAGGTGCTGGAGCTGGTCTGAGCCGTTCGGCCCGGTCCTCAGAGGTCCAGACCGAGCCGCGCCCGCAGGGCGCCCTCAGGGATCGGCGGGGGAGTCCCACCGAACTCCGGGCACAGGTCCTGGTGGGCGCACCAGCCGCACAGCTTGCTCGGGCGGGCCACGAACTCGCCCCGGCGGGCCGCCGTCGTGATCGCGTCCCACACGCCCCGGACCTTGGTCTCGGTCACCTGGAGCTCGCGTTCGCTCGGCTCGGCCCGCAGCACCTGGCCGTCGCCGAGGTAGACGAGCTGCAGCATCTTCGGCAGCACGCCGCGCTCACGCCAGACGACGAGTCCGTAGAACCGCATCTGGAACAGCGCCTTGCCCTCGAACCCCGGGCGCGGGGAGCGTCCCGACTTGTAGTCCACGACCCGGATGGCGCCGTCCGGCGCCACGTCCAGCCGGTCCACGATCCCGCGCAGCAGCGGGCCGTCGTCCAGCCGGCTCTCCACGAAGAGCTCGCGCGCCTCGGGTTCCAGGCGGTTCGGGTCCTCGAGGGTGAAGTACGTGCCGAGCAGCCGGCCCGCCCCGTCGAGCCACGACGTCAGCGTCTGGTCGGCGGCGTCGCCGTCGGGCAGGAACAGCTGCGCGTAGCGCGGTTCGGCCTCTACGAGCCTGTCCCACTCGCCCGGCAGCAGGTCGAGTGCGGCCTGACGGGTGCGCTCGCCCAGCGGGGCGTCGTACAGCCGCTCCAGGACGGCGTGCACGAGCGTCCCGCGGGCTGCGGCCGACGACGGCGGCTCCGGCAGCCGGTCGATCGCCCGGAAGCGGAACAGCAGCGGGCACTGCAGGAAGTCGGACGCCCGCGACGGCGACAGCGCGGGCGGGCGTGAGGTGCGCTCGCCCGTGGGCTCGGCAGCAGAGCGCGCGGGGTCCGGGGCGAGATCGGGGCCGAGGTCCGCCGTCGTCGTCATGTCCGCCACCCTACGGTGGGCCACCCACACCCGAGGCGCGTCCTCCACAGGCTGCTCGACGGGCCTCACCGATAGCCTGAGGCCGTGCCTCCCCGTTCCTCCGGCTGGCGGATCGGCCGCGTCGCCGGCGCCCCCGTGCTGGTGACGCCGTCCTGGTTCCTCGCGGCCGTCGTCCTGACCGTCCTGTTCGCTCCCACCGTCCGTGCGTTCGCGCCCCGGATGGAGACCACGGGCGTCCTCGTCGTGTCGTTCGCGTTCGTGCTGCTGCTGTTCGCGTCGGTGTTCTGCCACGAGGTCGCCCACGCCCTCGTGGCGCGTGCGCGCGGCCACCGCGTCGACGAGCTCGCGCTGACGCTGTGGGGCGGGCACACCGCCTACTCCGGCGGCGCGGCCCGCCCCCTGGACGGCGCGCTCGTCGCCGTGGTGGGGCCACTGACCAACCTGGCGCTCGCGGTGGTCTTCTGGCTGGGATTCCAGGCCCAGACGGTCGCGTCCGTCCCCGCGCTCCTGCTGTACGCGGGTGCCTTCTCGAACGCCTTCGTGGGCCTCTTCAACCTGCTCCCGGGTCTCCCGCTCGACGGCGGCCAGGTGCTCGAGGCCGCGGTCTGGAAGGTCACCGGCTCGCGCACCCGCGGCACGCTCGCGGCCGGGTGGGTCGGCCGCGCCGTCGGCGTCGGTGTCGTCGCCGCGGCCCTGGTGTGGCCGCTCGCGTCCGGGACGCGGCCCGACTGGGTCATGGTCATGTGGTCGGCGCTGATCGGCGCGTTCCTCTGGTCCGGCGCCGGCGAGGCCATGCGGACCGGCCGGCGCCGCGAACGGCTCGGTGCCGTCACGGTCCGGTCGCTGGCGATGCCCGTCCTCGTCGTGGGGCAGGGATCGACGGTCGCGGACGTGGTGCGGGCGGCCACCGGGAGCGCCACCGGGGACCTCGTCGTCGTGGTCGCGGACGCCGCCGGGGGGCCCGTGGGCTGGGTGGATCCCCGCGCCGTCACCGCCATCCCCGCGGCGCACACGCCGACCACCCCGGTGGACGCCGTCCTCGTCCCGTTCGCGCCCGGATCCGCCGTCGACGCCGGAGCCGGCGGGCCGGAGCTGCTGCACCGGCTCGCAGCCACCTCGCGAGGCTCGCGGCTCGTGCCAGTGGTCGACGCTGGCGGCGTCAGCGGTGTGCTCGACGTCTCACGGGTGGCCGCGGCGGTCCGCCCGCCCGATCGTCAGTAGACTCGACCCCCGTGACTTCTCCAGCCGCCACCGGCGCCGACGAACGACGAGGACCGCTGCGCGTCGGCGACAAGGTCCAGCTCACCGACCCCAAGGGCCGCATGCACACGGTCACCCTCGCCGAGGGGGCGACGTTCCACACGCACAAGGGCTACTTCCGCCACGAGGAGCTCATCGGACGCCCGGAGGGCTGGGTGGTGACCAACACCGCGGGGATCGAGTACCTGGCCCTGCGCCCGCTGCTCAGCGACTACGTGCTCTCGATGCCTCGCGGCGCCGCCGTCGTCTACCCGAAGGACGCCGGGCAGATCGTCCAGATGGCCGACATCTTCCCCGGTGCCCGGGTGGTCGAGGCCGGCGTCGGCTCCGGGGCGTTGACCCTGTCGCTGCTGCGGGCGGTCGGCGACGCTGGCGAGCTGCACTCGATCGAGCGGCGCGAGGACTTCGCCGCCATCGCCCGTGGCAACGTCGAGACCTTCTTCGGCGGCGCGCACCCGGCCTGGCAGCTGCACGTCGGAGACTTCGCGGACCGGGTGGGCGACGTCGTCGAGCCGGGCACCGTCGACCGGGTCGTGCTCGACATGCTCGCGCCGTGGGAGAACGTCGACGCGGTCGCTCGTACGCTCGCACCGGGCGGTGTGCTCGTGTGCTACGTGGCCACGGCCACCCAGCTCTCGCGGACGGCCGAGGACCTGCGCGCCGACGGCCGGTTCGCCGAACCGACGGCCTGGGAGTCGATGGTGCGGGGCTGGCACCTCGAGGGCCTGGCAGTGCGGCCGCAGCACCGCATGATCGGCCACACCGGGTTCCTCATCACCGCCCGGCGGCTGGCCGACGGCGTCGCGCCCCCCGAGCGCAAGCGGCGTCCGGCGAAGGGGTCCTACCCGGGCACCACCGACGCCGAGTGGACGGAGGACGACCTCGGCGAGCGTCCGGTCTCGGACAAGAAGCTGCGCCGGGTCCGGCGCGAGGTCGGCCAGGCGCCCGAGGAATGAGCCCGACGCGGCGCCACCGTCGGCCCGGGCACCTCGCCCGGCATGTCACGCTGCGGTCACGGTGAGGTCACAAGAGGTCTGGATCGTGTGAACACGCCGACCGATCCGTGAAATGGTCGGCGCGATCACGGCGTTGACCCTTAGTGTGCTGTGTCTCGGGGGTTCCTCCTCGCCGGTGGAGGATGCCGCCCGGGCCGCACGAGAGGGGACGCGATGACCGACCACCCTGTCCGCCCGGAGCCGGTCCAGGCCGCGCCGGCGGGCCGTGACTCGCAGCTGGCGCTGCTCGCGGCGAAGAACGAGCGCCTCGCCGAGGCGTTGCGCGCCGCGCGCGACCAGATCATCGAGCTGAAGAAGCAGATCGACGACCTGGCGAAGCCGCCGGGGACGTACGCCACGTTCCTCGCCGCGCACGACGACGGCTCGGTCGACGTCGTCTCGTCGGGCCGCAAGATGCACGTGCAGGCCAGTCCCGGTCTCGACCTCGACGAGCTGGCGCCCGGCCAGGAGGTCAAGCTCAACGAGGCCATGACGGTCGTCTCGGCCGGCGGGTTCGAGCGGATCGGTGAGCTGGTGACGGTCAAGGAGGTCCTCGACGTCGAGCGGGTGCTTGTCGTCGGACGGGCCGACGAGGAGCGGGTCGTCCGGCTCGCGGGATCCCTGCGGGGCACGCCCCTGCGCGTGGGCGACGCCCTCACGGTCGACATGCGCAGCGGGTTCGTGTTCGAGGTCGTGCCGAAGTCGGAGGTCGAGGAGCTCGTCCTCGAGGAGGTCCCCAACATCGCCTACGAGGACATCGGCGGCCTCGGCCCGCAGATCGAGCAGATCCGCGACGCCGTCGAGCTGCCGTTCTCCCACCCCGACCTGTACCGCGAGCACGGCCTGCGACCGCCCAAGGGCGTGTTGCTCTACGGCCCGCCGGGCTGCGGCAAGACGCTCATCGCCAAGGCGGTCGCGTCGTCGCTGGCGAAGATGGTGGCCGAGAAGCGCGGCGGGGACCCGAACGCGAAGAGCTTCTTCCTCAACGTCAAGGGCCCCGAGCTGCTGAACAAGTACGTCGGGGAGACCGAGCGGCACATCCGGCTGATCTTCGCGCGCGCCCGGGAGAAGGCGACCCAGGGCATGCCCGTGGTCGTGTTCTTCGACGAGATGGAGTCGCTGTTCCGCACGCGCGGCACGGGCCTGTCGTCCGACGTCGAGACGACGATCGTGCCCCAGCTCCTCGCCGAGATCGACGGCGTCGAGCGGCTGGACAACGTGATCGTCATCGGCGCCTCGAATCGCGAGGACATGATCGACCCGGCGATCCTGCGTCCGGGCCGCCTGGACGTGAAGATCAAGATCGAGCGACCCGACGCCGAGGGGGCCACCGAGATCTTCGGCAAGTACCTCACGGCCGACCTGCCCATCAACGGCGACGACGTCGCCGAGCACGGCGGTGACCGGCTCGCGGCCGTCGAGGCGATGATCGGCTCGGTGGTGGAGCGCATGTACGCCGAGGACGAGGACAACCAGTTCCTCGAGGTGACGTACGCCAGCGGGGACAAGGAGACGCTGTACTTCAAGGACTTCAACTCCGGGGCGATGATCGAGAACGTCGTGGATCGGGCGAAGAAGTCCGCGATCAAGGACCTGCTGGCCACCGGCAAGCGAGGCATCCGGGTCGAGCACCTGCTGGCCGCCTGCGTGGACGAGTTCCGCGAGAACGAGGACCTGCCCAACACGACCAACCCGGACGACTGGGCGCGGATCAGCGGCAAGAAGGGCGAGCGCATCGTGTTCATCCGCACGATCGTCACGAAGAAGGGCGAGAGCGGCACGCCGCGCACGATCGACACCGTGAGCTCGACCGGTCAGTACCTCTGACCGCGGGGCCCGTCCACGTCCGGCGCCCGAGCGGCCGTCGGACGTGGACAGGTCGCCGCGCGTGCCGGACCGCCGCATAGGGTGGAGCGCGTGACGGTGCGACGCGTGATGGGGATCGAGACCGAGTACGGGGTGCTGGCGCCGGGACGGCTGGCGGCCAACCCGATGCTGATGAGCTCCCAGGTGGTCACCACCTACCGGGCGTCCGTGCAGGGCGGACGTCCCGGGCACCCGCCGGCGCGCTGGGACTACGACGACGAGGACCCGTTGGCCGACGCCCGGGGGTTCCACCTCCAGCGTGCCTCGGCGCACCCGTCGCTGCTCACCGACGACCCGGACTCCCCGGCGCCGTCCGGGCCCACGGCGCGCACGACGGCGGCACCCGAGCGCGTCGAGCGACCCGAGGTCGAGGAGTACGACGACCCGAGCGCCGCGAACTGCATCCTGACCAACGGGGCGCGGCTCTACGTCGACCACGCGCACCCGGAGTACTCCTCGCCCGAGGTGACCAACCCGCGCGACGGCGTGCTGTGGGACGTCGCGGGGGAGCGGGTGATGCTCGCGGCGACCCGGCGGCTCGGCCAGGTACCCGGTTCCGAGGTCGTGCTGTACAAGAACAACGTCGACGGCAAGGGCGCCAGCTACGGCACCCACGAGAACTACCTGGTGGACCGGGGCCTCGCCTTCGCCACGATCGTCGAGATGCTCACCCCGTTCCTGGTCACACGGCAGGTCTTCACCGGCTCCGGCCGTGTCGGGCTCGGTCAGGCGGGCGAGGAGGCGGGGTTCCAGCTCTCCCAGCGGGCCGACTACATGGAGGCCGAGGTCGGGCTGGAGACCACGCTGCGACGGCCCATCGTCAACACGCGCGACGAGCCCCACGCCGACCGGACGCGCTGGCGGCGCCTGCACCTCATCCTCGGCGACGCCAACCACCTCGAGGTCGCGACGTACCTCAAGCTCGGCACCACCTCGCTGGTGCTGTGGGTCGCCGAGCACCTCGACGCGCTCGCCGAGGCGGGGGTGCCCGCCCGGGCCGAGCTCGCGGCCCTGCGGCTGGCGGACCCCGTCGGCGACGTCCGCCGGGTCTCGCGCGACCTGGACCTGTCGACCCCGCTCACGCTCGCGGACGGGTCCACGGCCACGGCGCTGCAGATCCAGTCCCGGTACGCCGACGTGGTCGCCCGGTCGCTCGCCGCGCTGGGCCACGACGACGACTCCGACGCCGTGCTGGACCGGTGGCGCTCCGTCGTGGAGCGCCTGGGCGAGGATCCCGCCTCCTGCGCGCGTGAGGTCGAGTGGGTCGCGAAGCTGCGGCTGCTTGACCGCGTGCGCCGGCGGGACGGCCTCGCCTGGGACCACCCGCGGCTGCACGCGATGGATCTGCAGTGGTCGGACGTGCGTCCCGAGCGCGGCATCTACCACCGGCTGGTCGCCGCAGGCGCCGTCGAGCGGCTGGTCACCGAGGACGAGGTGGCCCGGGCCGTGCACCACCCGCCGCAGGACACCCGGGCGTGGTTCCGGGGAGAGGTCATGGAGCGCTACCCGGACGAGATCTCCGCGGCGAGCTGGGACTCGGTGATCTTCGACGTCGCCGGCACCGCGTCCCTGCAGCGGGTCCCGATGCTGGACCCGTTGCGCGGCACGGCCGCGAACGTGGGGGCGTTGCTGGACGCCAGCCCGGACGCCGCGACGCTGCTCGACGGTCTGCGGGGCGACACGTGAGCCGTGCGGCTCGCGGCGTCCCCGGCACGGCATAGGCTGAGCCCACCTCGCAGGAACGATGAAGGAGGCGGACCATGGCAGGTCAGGAACGCATCAACCCGCAGCGCGACGACCGCACGCCCGACGACGACGTGGAGGCCCCGGAACCGGTCGCGCCCCAGACGTCCGACTCCGACGCGGAGGTCGACTCGCTGCTGGAGGAGATCGACGAGGTCCTGGAGTCGAACGCCGAGTCGTTCGTCCGGGGGTTCGTGCAGAAGGGCGGGCAGTGAGTGCCGATGAGTCCTGCTGACGCCTCCGGCCGGCTCCCGGACGCCTTCCTGCGTCCGGGCTCGAGCTCGTTCGTGGACTTCCTCGGGGCGCACGCCCCGGAGCTGCTGCCGGGCAACCGGTCGACGCCCGGGACCGGTGCGACGACGACGGCGGAGCTGGCCCCGCACGCGACGACGATCGTCGCGTTGACGTTCGGTGGACCCGACGGCGAGCGGGGTGTCGTCCTGGCCGGCGACCGGCGCGCGACGATGGGCAGCATGATCGCGAGCCGGGAGATCGAGAAGGTCTTCGCGGCGGACGAGTACTCCGCCGTCGGCATCGCCGGGTCGGCCGGGATCGCCGTGGAGCTCGTGCGGCTGTTCCAGCTGGAGCTGGAGCACTACGAGAAGATCGAGGGGTCCCTGCTCTCCCTCGACGGCAAGGCGAACCGGCTCGCCACGATGATCCGGGGCAACCTGCCGATGGCGCTGCAGGGCCTGGCCGTGGTCCCGCTGTTCGGCGGGTACGACCGCGACCGGGGCACCGGGCGGATCTTCAGCTTCGACGTGACCGGCGGCCGCTACGAGGAGCGCGACCATCACTCGGTGGGTTCCGGCTCGGTCTTCGCCCGAGGGGCGCTCAAGAAGCTGTGGCGCACCGGGCTCGACGCCGACGGCGCGGTGTCGGTCGCCGTGGAGGCGCTCTACGACGCGGCCGACGACGACAGCGCCACCGGGGGGCCGGACACGGTCCGCAAGATCTGGCCCGTCGTGGCCACCGTGACGGCCGACGGCTACCGTCGCGCGGACGACGACGCGCTCGCCGCCGTCGTCGGCCGCATCGTCGAGGCCCGCAGCGAGGGAGGTCGACGCGCATGAGCATGCCCTTCTACGTCTCGCCCGAGCAGCTGATGAAGGACCGGGCCGACTTCGCGCGCAAGGGGATCGGACGAGGACGCTCGGTCGTCGTCCTCGCCTACGCGGGCGGCATCGCGTTCGCGACCGAGAACCCCTCGCGGGCACTGCACAAGATCTCGGAGATCTACGACCGCATCGCGTTCGCGGCGGTGGGCAAGTACAACGAGTTCGAGAACCTCCGGGTCGCCGGTGTGCGGTACGCCGACCTGCGCGGCTACTCCTACGACCGCACGGACGTCACGGCACGCGGCCTCGCCAACGCCTACGCCCAGACCCTCGGCACGGTCTTCACCACGGAGTCCAAGCCTCTGGAGGTGGAGCTGGTCGTGGCCGAGGTCGGTACCGTCCCGGGCGAGGACCAGCTCTACCGGCTGAGCTACGACGGGTCGGTCGCGGACGAGCACGGGTTCGTCGTCATGGGCGGTCAGGCCGAGCAGCTCTCCACGCGCGTCCGCGAGGCGTGGTCGGAGGGCATGGGCCTGGACGAGGTGCTGCGGCTCGCCGTGCGTGCGCTCGGCGCCGTGGCGACCGACGGCACGGTCGTGGCCGAGGGGGAGGCGCGGTCCATCCCGGCGTCGGGTCTGGAGGTCGCAGTGCTCGAGCGCGACCGGCCGCGGCGCACGTTCCGCCGCCTGCACGGTGACGTGCTGGCCGACCTGCTGGCTGAGGACGACTGAGGGAGCACCATGGACCGACGGATCTTCGGGCTCGAGACGGAGTACGGCGTCACGTGCGCGGCCGACGACGGCCGCGGGCTCAGCGCGGACGAGGTCGCCCGTTACCTCTTCCGCAAGGTGGTGGCGTGGGGGCGTTCGTCCAACGTGTTCCTGCGCAACGGTTCGCGGTTGTACCTCGACGTGGGCTCGCACCCGGAGTACGCGACGGCCGAGTGCGACGACGTGCGCCAGCTGGTGGCCTACGACCGGGGCGGCGAGCGGATCCTCGAGGGGCTGGTGGCCGACGCCCAGCAGCGTCTCGAGCACGAGGGGCTGCCCGGCAAGGTCCACCTGTTCAAGAACAACACCGACTCGGCAGGCAACTCCTACGGGTGCCACGAGAACTACCTGGTGCGCCGGCAGGGGGACTTCTCCCGGTTGAGCGACGTGCTGGTGCCGTTCCTCATCACGCGCCAGGTGCTGACCGGCGCGGGCAAGGTGCTGGCCACCCCGCGGGGGGCGACCTATTGCCTGTCCCAGCGGGCCGACCACATCTGGGAGGCCGTATCGAGTGCGACGACCCGGTCGCGGCCCATCATCAACACCCGCGACGAACCCCACGCGGACGCCGAGCACTACCGGCGCCTGCACGTCATCGTCGGCGACTCGTCGATGTCGGAGACCACGACGATGCTCAAGGTCGGGGCGACCGACCTCGTGCTGCGCCTGGTCGAGGCGGGTGTGCCCGTGCGCGACCTCACCCTCGAGAACCCGATCCGAGCGATCCGCGAGATCAGCCACGACGCCTCGGGGCTGGCGCCCGTGCAGCTCGCCAACGGACGGACCGCCACCGCGGTCGACCTGCAGGGCGAGTACTACCAGCGGGTCCGTGAGCACGTCGAGGCCCACCTCGAGCTCACGCCCCAGGTCAAGCAGGTCCTCGACCTGTGGGAGCGCGGGCTGCGGGCCGTCGAGTCCGGCGACCTCACGCTCGTCGAGCGCGAGCTCGACTGGGTCATCAAGAAGCGGCTCATCGAGCGCTACCAGGCCAAGCACGGGCTCACGCTCGACGACCCCCGGGTCGCACGTCTCGACCTGGCCTACCACGACATCTCCCGCACCGAGGGGCTGTACAACCTGCTCGCGGCGCGGGGGATGGTCGACCGGGTGGCGACGGACCTCGAGGTGTTCGAGTCCACGGCGGTCCCGCCGCAGACGACCCGCGCCAAGCTCCGCGGCGACTTCGTGCGGGCCGCCCAGGAGGCTCGTCGGGACTACACGGTCGACTGGGTCCACCTCAAGCTGAACGACCAGGCGCAGCGCACCGTGCTGTGCAAGGACCCGTTCCGCAACGTCGACGAGCGGGTGGAGCGGCTCATCGAGTCGATGTGAGGCACGGCCCGGTCGGGCCATGGGCGCGGCCCGGTCGGGCCACGGCCAGGGCCCGGGCCGGCCGTCGTCGGGAGCGTGGCAGACTGTCCCGGTGCTGCTCCGTCGTCCCCGCTCGCTCGTCGCCGTTGTCGGCGCCTGGCTCGCCGTGGCGCTGGTGCTCGCGGGGTGCTCGTCACCGATCGAGCAGCTGAACCCGGCGACGGCACCCTCCCAGGCGCCGGTCGAGGTGAGCGGTCCAGAGGGCGAGCCGCCCGTCGTGGAGTACCCGCAGCCGTACGACGTGGTGCGCGCGGGCTCCCGGACCATCCGGCCCGGGGCCGGCGAGGAGATCGAGGAGGGCGGTCCGGTGCTGCTCCACCTGTATGCCGAGGACGGCCGTGACGGGAGCGTGATCTCCTCCACGTATCTCGACGCGCCTGCCTGGTACACCTTCGATCCCGAGTCGCTGGGGCAGAACCTCTACGAGTCGCTGCGCGGCAAGCGCGTCGGGGCCCGGGTTCTGGTGGTCGAGCAGGACGGTGACGTACCGGTCGTGCTCGTCGTGGACGTGCTGCCCACCCGGGCGTCGGGCACCGTGGTGGAGACGTCCGAGGAGCTCCCGCGTGTGGTGCGGGACGCGGACGGCTCACCGTCGGTGCGGCTCCCGGACGGCGACCCGCCGGACGAGCTGGTGGTGCAGCCGCTGGTGCGTGGATCGGGGCCGCAGGTCGACGTCGGCCAGGTGGTCACGGTGCGCTACGAGGCGCTGCGGTGGAGCGACGCCGCCGTGTTCGACTCGAGCTGGGCGGACGGCGTCGCACCGCAGTCCGAGACGATCGGCATCGGTCGGCTCATCGAAGGCTGGGACCAGGGCCTGCTGGAGCAGTCCGTCGGGTCTCAGGTGCTGCTCGTGGTCCCGCCCCGGCTCGGCTACGGTGGCACCGGCAGCGACCTCGCGGACGAGACGCTCGTGTACGTCGTCGACATCCTCGACGCGAGGTACCAGGTCACCGAGGAGACCACCGGAGACGAATCCGGGGACGACCCGGAGGAGGGCTCCGACGAGGAACCGTCGGACGCGAGCGGACCGGCCGCCCAGGACGAGGCGACCGAGGACCGGACCACTGGAGGGTGACCAGCAGATGAGCGTGTCCGTACGGGTGATCCCGTGCCTGGACGTCGACGCAGGACGCGTCGTCAAGGGCGTGAACTTCACGAACCTGCGAGACGCGGGGGACCCCGTGGAGCTCGCCGACCGGTACGACGCGGAGGGCGCCGACGAGGTGACGTTCCTCGACGTGTCGGCGTCCTCCGGCGGCCGGGAGACGATGGTCGACGTGGTGCGGCGCACCGCCGACCAGGTCTTCGTGCCTCTCACCGTCGGCGGTGGGGTCCGGACCACCGACGACGTCGACCGGCTGCTCCGGGCCGGCGCCGACAAGGTCGGCGTGAACACGGCGGCCATCGCACGTCCGGAGCTGATCTCCGAGATCGCGGACCGGTTCGGCAACCAGGTGCTGACCCTGTCGGTCGACGCCCGGCGGACCGCCGGGGGCACGACGACGCCGTCCGGGTACGAGGTCACGACCCACGGCGGACGACGGGGCACGGGCATCGACGCCGTGGAGTGGGCGGAGCGCGCCGCGGGGCTCGGGGCCGGCGAGATCCTGCTCAACTCCATGGACGCCGACGGCACCACCGCCGGCTTCGACCTGGAGATGCTCGGCGCGGTGCGTCAGCGGGTGTCGGTGCCGCTCATCGCGTCCGGCGGCGCTGGGGTCCCCGAGCACTTCGTGGAGGCCGCCCGGGCGGGTGCGGACGCCGTCCTGGCCGCGAGCGTGTTCCACTTCGGGACGCTCACGATCGGTCAGGTCAAGGACGCGATGCGCGCGGCGGGCGTCGAGGTGCGCTGATCACAGCACCCCCGTCGCAGACGTTAGGATCGATTCGATCCCTGACGACTGCGAGGAATGCTGTGCCCGGACCCGGCCCCGAGACGACCACCCTCACGGGGTCGAGGCTGCGCCGCAGCGCGGCGCTCCTGTGGCGCGGGATGCGCGCGGAGCCCCGTCTGTACGGGCTGGCGGTCGCCGCCTCGGCCGTCTTCGGCGCCGCCACCGTCGCGGTCAGCCGCGCCGTCGGCTGGGCGACCGACGCGGTCGTCGTGCCGGCGCTCGGCGGCGACCCGGCGGCGCGAGAGGACATCTGGCTGGCCGGCGGCGTGCTGGCGCTGGTCGCGCTGACCCTCGCGCTGTCGGTCGCGGGCCGGCGGATCTGGGCCGGCTGGGGCAACGCCGGGCTGCAGGCCCAGCATCGTCGGGCGTTGTCGCGTCAGTACCTGCGCCTGCCGATGTCCTGGCACCGGGCGCACCCCGCCGGCCAGCTGCTGTCGAACGCCAGCGCCGACGTCGAGGCGGCCACCGGGGTGTTCAACCCGCTGCCGTTCGCCCTCGGCGTCGTGGTGATGATCGGCGTCGCGACGGTCATGCTGATCGCCACCGACCCGTGGCTCGCCGCCGCGGCGCTCGTGGTCATCCCGGCCGCGATCGTCGCGAACCTCGTCTTCCAGCGGCACATGTCGCCGGCCGCCACCCGGGCGCAGCAGCTGCGCGCGGAGGTCGCCGACGTCGCGCACGAGTCGTTCGAGGCGGCGCTGCTGGTCAAGTCCCTCGGGACGGCCGACCGTGAGGAGCGGCGGTTCGCCGAGCGCACCGACGCGCTGCGGCAGGCGAACGTGCGGGTGGGGACGGTCCGTGCGGTCTTCGACCCCGTGATCGAGCTCCTGCCCAGCCTGGGCACGCTCCTCGTGCTGGCCGTCGGGGCGTGGCAGGCGGCGAGCGGAGCCGTGGACGTCGGCGACGTCGTCACCGCGGCCTACCTCCTGACGATCATGGCGGTGCCGGTCCGTGCCTTCGGCTGGGTGCTCGGCGAGCTGCCGCGTGCCCTCGTGGGGCACGAGCGCATCACCCGGGTGCTCGACGCCCGCGGGGAGATCGCCGCCGGCACCGACCCGCTCCCGTGTGGACGGAGCGGGCTGGCCGTGCGGCTCGAGGGGGTGGGGGTGGACGTGCCCTCGATCGGGCGGACCGCCACGCTGCTCGACGACGTCACCCTCGACGTCGCCGCCGGCAGCACCGTCGCGGTGGTCGGCCCCACGGGAGCCGGCAAGACGACGCTCGTCTCGCTGCTGAGTCGGCTGAGCGACCCCACCCGCGGGACCGTGTCGCTCGACGGCGCCGACCTGCGCACGCTCGCCGACGGGGAGGTGCCGGCCCAGGTCGCCCTTGTGGCCCAGCAGACCTTCGTCTTCGAGGACACGGTGCGGGCGAACGTCACCCTGGCCGACGAGACGGGGCCGGACGTGGACGCCGCCGTGTGGGAGGCATTGCGCCTGGCCCACGTCGACGACGTGGTGCGGGCGCTGCCCGAGGGCCTCGACGCCCCGCTGGGCGAGCGCGGGGCCAACCTGTCGGGCGGGCAGCGACAGCGTCTCGCCATCGCGCGAGCGTTGGTGCGCCGGCCCCGGCTCCTGGTCCTGGACGACGCGACGAGCGCGGTGGACCCTCGTGTCGAGCAGCAGATCCTCACCGGGCTCGCGGCCACGGCCGACGGTCGCCGGGCGACGACCGTCGTGATGGTCGCCTACCGCATGTCGTCGGTGACGATGGCCGACGTCGTGGTCCACCTGGACGGCGGGCACGTGGTGGACGTGGGCACCCACGCCGAGCTGTTGGCGCGGGACGCCGGCTACCGGGAGCTCGCCACGGCCTACGAGACCGAGACGGCCCGGCGGGAGCAGGAGCTCGCGGACGAACGGGCGGCGGGCACCGAGGTCCATGAACCGTGGGACGAGGAGGAGGTGACCCGATGAGCGAGTCGCGCATCGCCTCGGCCAGCGAGCTCGGCGTGCTGGCCACCCTGCGCCGCGGCGTGGAGATCTCACCGCAGATCGTGCACGGCATCTGGCTCACGCTCGCGCTGGCCGTGCTCGCGGCCGCCGGCCGTGTGGTCGTCCCCCTGGCGGTCCAGCGCACGATCGACGACGGCATCCTGGCCGACGGCGGGCCGGACGCGACCCGTGTGGCGCTGCTGACCGGGCTGGCCGCCGGGGCCGTCCTCGTCGCCGGGCTGTGCACGGCGGTCGTCAACATCCGGCTGTTCCGCAGCACGGAGGCGGGGCTGGCGCAGCTGCGCGAGCGGGCGTTCCGGCACGTGCACGACCTGTCCACCCTGTCCCAGGGCTCCGAGCGCCGCGGCTCGCTGGTCTCGCGGGTCACCAGCGACGTGGACACCATCTCCCAGTTCGTGCAGTGGGGCGGCATCATGCTGCTGGTCAGCTCGCTGCAGATCGTCGTCGCCACGGTCCTCATGGCCGTCTACTCGCCGTTGCTGACCGTCGTGGTCTGGGCGTGCTTCGTCCCGCTGTTCCTGGTGCTGCGCTATGCCCAGCGAGCCGTCGGACGGGCGTACGGGCGGGTGCGCGAGCGGATCGGGGCGATGCTCGGGGCCGTCTCGGAGGCCGTCGTCGGCGCCGAGACCGTGCGGGCCTACGGGGTGGCGGACCGGACCGGCCGTCGTGTGGACGCCGCGGTCGAACGCACGCGCGTGGCCCAGAGCCGGGCGATGCTGCTGGTGGGCAGCGTGTTCTCGTCCGGGACCTTCATGGCCAACCTGGTGCTCGCCGTGGTCGTCGTGGTGGGCTCCTACCTCGGTATCGGTGGCGGGCTCACCGCCGGCGAGCTCGTGGCCTTCCTGTTCCTCGTCCAGCTGTTCACCGGGCCCGTGCAGATGGCCACCGAGATCCTCAACGAGCTCCAGAACGCCGTCGCCGGCTGGCGGCGCGTGCTGGCCGTCGTCGAGACGCCGCTGGACGTCGTGGACGCGGGGGCCGACGGCGCCGACAGCCCGCGCGGCGACGCCCGCGTCACGTTGCGGGGAGTCCGGTACTCCTACCCGGACGGGCCGGAGGTGCTGCACGGCATCGACCTCGACCTGCCGGCCCGCCGCAAGATCGCGGTGGTCGGCCAGACCGGGTCGGGCAAGACGACGGTCGCCAAGCTCGTCGCGCGGCTGATGGACCCGACGTCGGGCCGGGTCGAGCTGGACGGGACGGACCTGCGCGAGATCTCCCTCGACCGTTTGCGCGAACGGGTGGTGCTCGTCCCGCAGGAGGGGTTCCTGTTCGACGGTACGGTCCTGAGCAACGTCGCCTACGGGCTGCGCACACCGGGCGGTTCCGGCAGCACCGGGGAAGCCGGCGGCGACGAGGTGCGCGAGCGGGTCGCCGCGGCGTTCGACGCCCTGGGCCTGGCGGACTGGGTGGCGGACCTGCCCGCGGGGCTGGACACGGACGTGGGCCAGCGCGGGGAGTCGCTGTCGGCGGGGGAGCGTCAGCTCGTGGCGGTCGCCCGGGCCTATCTCGCCGCGCCCGACCTGCTGGTCCTCGACGAGGCGACCTCCGCCGTCGACCCCGCCACCGAGGTGCGTATCGCCCGGGCGCTCGACGCGCTCACGTCGGGCCGCTCGACGATCACGATCGCGCACCGGCTGTCGACCGCCGAGTCGAGCGACCTGGTGGTCGTGGTCGACGACGGCCACGTGGTCGAGGTGGGACCGCACGCCGAGCTGGCGGCGGCGGACGGTGTGTACGCCCGGATGCACGCGAGCTGGATGGCCCAGACTCGCTGACCCGTCGCGGCTATCCGCTGCCGAGCGCGGTCGCCAGCTCGTCCAGGCCGTCGAACCGGCCGTCGACGTCGTCGTCGTCGGCCGCCGGCGCCTCGCCGACCGGCCGCCGCACCCAGGCGGTGCGCAGGCCGCTCGCGCGGGCCGCGCGGAGGTCCCAGGCGTGTGCTGCCGCCATGAGCACCCGGTCCGGTCGGCTGCGCGCCGCGTCGAGGGCGAGCCGGTAGACCTCCGGCGCCGGCTTGTAGGCGCGGGCGTCCTCACCGGACAGGGCGAGGTGCCAGCGCAGCCCGGCGTTCGCGCCCAGCCGCAGCAGCGTGGCTCGGCTCGCGTCGGACAGGGCCAGGACGGGCAGCCGGCCGACGAGGCGCTCGAGCGCAGCGACGGTGTCCGGCCAGGGGGAGAGACGACGGGCGGCCGTGGCCAGGCGGTGGACCGCTGCCGGGTCCGCGAGCCCGGCGTGGTCGGCGATCGTCTCGGCGGCCTCGCGATCGATGACGTCGGTGCTGACGTAGGTCCGCTCGCCCCGGGCGATGCGCCCCTGCTCACGGTCCCGGTGCCGTGTCCACGCGGCGAGCTGCTCGTCGACGGCGGGCTCGTCGAGCCCGGGCGCCGCCTCGCAGATCGCCGCGCGCAACCCGCCGGGCTCGTCGACGAGCGTGCCGAGCACGTCGAGCACGACGACCTCGACGCCCTGCAACCCGACCGTGCGCGCCCCGGTCATCTGCGAGGTGCTCTCGTGAGCCACCATGATGATCTCCCGTTGTCGTCACCGCCTGAACCCGTGACGATCTTGCGCCTGTCGGCGTCACCGGTCAAGATGGTGACGTGGATTTCGCGTTCGTGAGCGGCGACCCTGCCCTCGACCTTGTCGGTACGGTGCTGTCTCGTGAGGACCAGCGGGTCGACCTGCTGGGGGCGCCGGGCGACCTCGAGCGGTGGATCGCGCGGTGCGAACCGCTGCCGGACGGCGTGACCGTCGACGAGACCTCCTTCACCGCCGCGCTCTCGTTGCGCGAGGCGGTCCACCGGCTGGCCCTCGACCGGGTCCGCGGCCGGGCGTTCGACCCGCGGGCCCTCGAGGTCGTCAACGCCGCCGCGGCCGGACCGGCGCCCGCGGTGACGCTCGGCGACGACGGGTTCCGGCGGGAGGGCGACCTGCGAGCGGTGCTCGCCCAGATCGCCCGGGGCGCAGTCGAGGTGCTGGGCGATCCCGGGGTGCGCCTCAAGGAGTGCGCTCGCCCCGGGTGCACCCGGCTCTTCCTGGACCGCTCGCGGGGCGCCCGGCGCACCTGGTGCGGCATGGAGGGGTGCGGCAACCGGGTCAAGGCCGCGGCCTACCGGGCGCGGCGGCGGGCGGCGTTGCGAGGGCCGGGTGCCGGCTCCGCGGCGGTGGACACCCCGCCCGGCACGCCGTGGAGCGTGGGATGATGTCGGCTGTGCCTGACCTGCCCGAACTGAACGACGGACCGCTGCGAACCGAGCTGTCCGCCCGCCTCAAGCGCGACGACCAGGGACTGGTCGCCGCGATCGTGCAGCAGCACGACAGCGGGGACGTGCTGATGCTGGGCTGGATGGACGACGAGGCGTTGCGTCGCACCCTGTCCGAGGGGCGGGTGACGTTCTGGAGCAGGTCGCGGTCGGAGTACTGGCGCAAGGGTGACACCTCCGGTCACTACCAGTACGTGAAGAGCGTCGCGATCGACTGCGACGGCGACGCCCTGCTCGTCCGGGTGGACCAGGTCGGCGCCGCCTGCCACACCGGCGCGCGCACCTGCTTCGACGCCGGCGGCGAGCTGCCCGCCGTCGTCGGTACCCGCCCCGACGGGAGCCCTGCCGAGCACCCCGACGAGACCGAGGAGGCCCGGTGACGAACGCCGGCACGCCCACCACCCCGCCCCGTCCTGCGGCCCCCGCCGTCGCGCCCACGGCCGAGGACCTCACCTGGGGTGCGACGTGGCCGCGGCTGGACACCTTCCGCGAGCTGGCGCGCGACCGCCGCGTCATCCCCGTGGTCCGCCGCGTCCTGGCCGACGACGTGACCCCCGTGGGTCTGTACCGCTCGCTGGCCGGCGGGCGGCCCGGCACGTTCGTGCTGGAGTCCGCGGAGGCCGGCCGGTCGTGGTCGCGGTGGTCGTTCGTCGGCGTCGAGGCGCGCGCGACGCTGCTGTCCGACGGCGGACGGGCGGTGTGGACCGGGGACGTGCCGGCCGGGATCCCCGTGGAGGGTGACGTCGTCGACGTCCTGGAGTCCGCGCTGGAGGCCCTGCGGACCGTGCCGGTGGAGGGCCTGCCGCCGCTGACCGGCGGGTTCGTCGGAGCGATGGGCTGGGACGTGGTGCGTCACTGGGAGCCGACGCTCCCGGCGGAAGCCCCCGACGAGCTCGACGTGCCGGAGGTGGCCCTGACCCTGGCCACGGACCTCGTGGCCGTGGACCACCTGACGGGGTCGGTGTGGCTCATCGCCAACGCGATCAACGCCGACGGCACGGACGAGCGCGTCGACGAGGCGCACGCGGACGCCGTCGCCCGGCTCGACCTGCTCGCGGAGCGGCTGGCGGCCTCGCACCGCGCCGAGCGGACCGTGCTGCGCGACGACGTGCCCGAGCCGGAGATCGAGTTCCGCTCTACGCGCGCCGAGTACGAGAACGCCGTCCTGGCGGGCCAGGAGGGGGTGCGCGACGGCGAGGTGTTCCAGGTCGTGCTGTCCCAGAGGCTCGACCTCGACTGCCCGGCCCCGCCGCTCGACGTGTACCGCGCGTTGCGCACGATCAACCCGAGCCAGTACATGTACTACTTCCAGCTCGCCGACCACCGCGGGCGAGACTTCGCCGTCGTCGGGGCGAGCCCGGAGACCCTGGTGAAGGTCGACGACGGATCCGTGACGACGTACCCGATCGCGGGCTCGCGGCCCCGCGGGGAGAAGGTCGAGGACGATGTCGAGCTCGCCGAGGAGCTGCTCGCCGACCCCAAGGAACGGGCCGAGCACCTCATGCTGGTGGACCTGTCCCGCAATGACATGGTCAAGGTGTGCGAGCCCACCTCGGTGGAGGTCGTGGAGTACATGACGGTGCGCCGCTTCAGCCACATCATGCACCTGTGCTCGACCGTCGTCGGGCGCCTGCGCCCCGGGGCGACGGCGCTCGACACGTTCCGCGCGACGTTCCCCGCGGGCACCCTGTCCGGCGCGCCGAAGCCACGGGCGATCGCGATGATCGACGAGCTCGAACCGGCCTCCCGCGGCATCTACGGGGGGACCTGCGGCTACTTCGACTTCGGCGGGAACATGGACATGGCGATCGCCATCCGGACCGCCCTGCTGCGCGACGGCCGCGCCTCGGTGCAGGCCGGCGGCGGGATCGTCGCGGACTCGGTGCCGGCGCTGGAGTACGAGGAGTCGCGCAACAAGGCCGCGGCGGCGGTCCGGGCAGTGCAGCTCGCCGCCCGGTTCACCGACCTCGGCACGTCGCCCGCGGCGAGCCCGGCGGGAGCGGGGACGACGCCGTGATCCGTTCCCGGTCCCGCGCCGTCGTCCTCCTGCTGGTGCTGGGTGGCGCGGCGTTCGCCGTGTCGGCCCCGGTGTGGTTGCGCACCACCGTCGCCACGGCCCTCGAGCCGCAGGTGGCGGTGGAGGTGCCGGGCACGACGGCGGCGCCGGCGGTGAGCGCGGCCGCCTTCGTCGTCCTGGCGGGGGCTCTCGCGGCGACGCTGGCGGGGCGCGTGGCGCGATGGGTCGCACTGGCCGCCACCGCCCTGGCGGGGGCCACCGTGGCCCTCGGTGCCGGAGCCGTGCTCCAGGACCCGCAGGCTCCGGCCGTCGCGGCCGCGGCGGACGCCGCCGGCGTGACGACCCTCACCTCGCCGGTGACGGTCACGGCCTGGCCGTGGCTGACCGTCGCCGTGGGCGCCGCTGTCGTCCTGGTCTCCGTGCTCGCGGCCCTGGGGGTGCGCTCGTGGACCCTCGGGGACCGGCGGCACGAGCGGGCCGGTGCCGGTCCCCGGAGCGCCACCGGGTCCGGCGGACCAGCCGACCGCGACCCGGACGCCCAGGCGGACTGGGACGCCCTCTCGCACGGCACCGACCCGTCCGCCGACCGGTAGTCTGACCCCAGCAGCACGCGACGAAAGGTTTGCCCCGCACATGACCGACAACACCACCGCCGAGCCGATCTACCTGCCGGACGCGGTCCCGCCCACGAACCACGGCCACACCGTCGCGGCCTGGACGGCCATGATCGGCATCATGACCGGTGCTCTCGTGTCGTCGGTCGGCTGCCTGCCCGGCGTCCCGTTCGTGCTGTTCTGGGTGGGGCTGGTGATCGTGCTGCTCGCCTGCGTGGCCGGACTCGTCCTGCGCAACATGGGATACGGCCAGCCCAAGGACGGCGTGGAGCCCCGCCGTCCTGCCGGGTCCCACTGACCCACGAGGTCGCCCCGCGACCGCCCGCACGACTCCGACGGCGCCCGTACCCGACCAGGTGCGGGCGCCGTCGCGTCGGGGCAGCGTCCCGTCACGGAGCGATAACGATGTGGGCCGCGGGGCGCGGCAGGCCGGGGCGCGCGCCCCGCACGAGCGTCTCGACCCTCGAGCGGTGGTCGGCGCGCCGGTGAGACGGGCCTACCATGGCAGCAAGACGACGAGGGAGGGGAGAGCATGACGGTCCTGGAGGACATCGTCGCGGGAGTCCGCGAGGATCTCGCCGTGCGGCAGGCCCGCACCTCGCTCGACGAGCTGAAGGAACGTGCCGCCAGGGTCCCGGGAGCCCTCGAGTGCTGCGGTCGGCTGCTGTCCGAGGACAAGGTCGCCGTCATCGCCGAGGTGAAGCGGTCGAGCCCGAGCAAGGGCGCCCTGGCGGACATCACCGATCCCGCAGCCCTGGCGGTCGAGTACGCGGCGGGCGGGGCGAGCGTGATCTCGGTGCTCACGGAGCAGCGGCGCTTCGGCGGCAGCCTGGCCGACCTCGACGCGGTGCGGGCACGCGTCGACGTCCCCGTGCTGCGCAAGGACTTCGTCGTGACCCCGTACCAGGTGTGGGAGGCGCGGGCGCACGGCGCCGACGTCGTCCTGCTCATCGTCGCGGCGCTCGAGCAGACGGTCCTGACGTCGCTCGTGGAGCGCGTCCACTCCCTCGGGATGACGGCGCTCGTGGAGGTGCACACCGAGGACGAGGTGCGGCGCGCTCTCGACGCCGGTGCCCGCGTGGTCGGCGTGAACGCGAGAAACCTCAAGACGCTCGAGGTCGACAGGGACACGTTCGGGCGGCTGGCGCCGCTCATCCCTGACGACGTGGTCCGCGTCGCCGAGTCCGGGGTGCGCGGCCCGCACGACGTCATGGACTACGCTCGCGCCGGTGCCCACGCCGTCCTTGTCGGCGAGGCCCTGGTGACGGACGGCGAACCGCGCCGCTCGGTCGCGGACCTGGTGGCCGCCGGTCAGCACCCGGCCCTGTGGTCCGTGCGTCCCGCCGCCCAGCCGTGACCCCGTGGCGGACGCCGCCGTACCGACCTGACCCCCCGACGCCCTGAAGGAGCGCCTGTGCCCGAGCAGCCCGAGCAGCCCGTGCGATCCGCGCTGACCGAGACCCTGGCTCACCAGGTGGCCGAGAAGCTCGCCGACGTCCACGGCCCGTACTTCGGGCAGTTCGGCGGACGGTACGTCCCCGAGGCGCTCATCGCCGCGCTGGACGAGCTGGAGACGGAGTTCCGCAAGGCTCAGGACGACCCCGGGTTCGCGGCGGAGCTGTCCCGCCTGCACCGTGACTACACCGGCCGTCCCTCACCACTGACGGAGGTGCCGCGGTTCGCCGAGCACATCGCGCCGGCGGACGGCGACGGCGTCGCGCCGGTCCGGGTGCTCCTCAAGCGCGAGGACCTCAACCACACCGGCTCGCACAAGATCAACAACGTGCTCGGCCAGGCGCTGCTCGTCAAGCGCATGGGCAAGACGCGCGTCATCGCGGAGACCGGTGCCGGCCAGCACGGTGTCGCGACGGCGACGGCGGCCGCCCTGCTCGGCCTCGAGTGCGTGGTCTACATGGGCGAGGAGGACACGCAGCGCCAGGCGTTGAACGTGGCACGCATGGAGCTCCTCGGCGCGACGGTCGTGCCGGTGGCGATCGGCACCCGCACGCTCAAGGACGCGATCAACGAGGCGCTGCGCGACTGGGTCACCAACGTCGACCGCACCCACTACCTCCTGGGCACCGTGACCGGCCCCCACCCCTTCCCGGAGATGGTCCGCGAGTTCCACCGGATCATCGGCGAGGAGGCCCGCGAGCAGATCCTCGAGCGCGTAGGGCGGCTGCCCGACGTCGTCGCGGCGTGCGTGGGCGGCGGGTCCAACGCCCTCGGGCTGTTCAACGCGTTCCTGGACGACCCGCAGGTCGAGCTCTACGGGTTCGAGGCCGGGGGAGAGGGCATCGAGTCCGGCCGGCACGCGGCCCGGTTCTCGGGTGGCGCGCCCGGCGTGCTGCACGGGGCCCGTTCCTACCTGCTCCAGGACGACGACGGGCAGACGCGACCCAGCCACTCGGTCTCTGCCGGCCTCGACTACCCGAGCGTGGGCCCCGCGCACTCGTGGCTGCACGACATCGGACGCGCCACCTACGAACCGGTCACGGACGCCGAGGCCATGGAGGCCTTCCGGCTGCTGTGCCGCACCGAGGGCATCATCCCCGCGATCGAGTCGGCGCATGCGCTGGCCGGTGCGTTGCGGCTCGGACGCCGGCTGGTCGCCGAGGGACGCTCGGACCAGGTCCTGCTCATCAACCTCTCGGGCCGCGGGGACAAGGACGTCGCGACGGCTGCGCGCTGGTTCGGCCTCCTCGACGACGACGCGACGGAGGGGGACCGGTGAGCGGGACGGTGACATCGTCGAAGACCGCGGCGCGCCTGGACGAGCTGGCCGGTGCCGGCCGGGCGGCGCTCGTGGGCTACCTGCCCGTCGGGTTCCCGGACGTGCGGCGCTCGATCGAGGCGGTGACGACGATGGTCGACGCCGGCGTCGACGTGGTCGAGATCGGGGTGCCCTACACGGACCCCGTGATGGACGGTCCGGTCATCCAGCGTGCCGCCGAGGCCGCGCTGCTGGCCGGCGCGCGCGTGCGCGACGTCCTCTCCGTCGTGGAGGCCGTCTCGGAGCGGTCGGGCGGCACCGTGCCGGCGCTGGTGATGTCCTACTACAACCCGGTGCTGCGGTACGGCGTCGGTGCCTTCGCCCGCGACCTGGCAGGTGCCGGCGGTGCGGGGATGATCACACCCGACCTGATCCCCGACGAGGCGGAGGAATGGAGCGCGGCGGCCGACGAGCACGGGCTGGACAAGGTCTACCTCGTGGCGCCGAGCTCGACGCCCGAACGCCTGCGGCTGACCGCGCGGGCGTCGCGCGGGTTCGTCTACGCCGCGTCGACGATGGGCGTCACGGGCGCCCGGGAGTCCGTCGGCCGACGGGCCGAGGAGCTGGTCGCCGACACCCGCGCCGCGGGCGCCCGGCACGTGTGCGTGGGCCTGGGCGTCTCCACCGGTGACCAGGCCGCCGAGGTGGGCCGGTTCGCCGACGGGGTCATCGTCGGGTCGGCGCTCGTGCGCACCCTGTTGTCGGACGACCCGTGGGCCGAGCGGCTGGACGCCCTCGGTAGGGTGACGGCCGAGCTCGCGGCCGGAGTCGCGCGCGCCCGCACGACCGGAGGAGACTCGTGACCGTCATCGGCCAGCTCGCCGCCTCGATCCCCAGCCCGTCCCAGCACACGTGGTACCTCGGTCCGCTGCCGATCCGGGCCTACGCCCTGGCGATCCTCGCCGGGATCGTCGTCGCGGCGTGGCTGACCATGCGGCGGTGGAAGGCCCGCGGCGGTGATCCGGACGACGTGCTCGAGATCGCCTTCTGGGCCGTCCCGTTCGGCATCGTCGGGGGCCGGCTCTACCACGTGATCTCCACGCCCGACCCCTACTGGGGCGAGGGCGGCGACCCCGTCAGCGCCCTCTACATCTGGGAGGGCGGCCTCGGGATCTGGGGTGCCGTCGCCCTGGGCGCCGTCGGCGCGTGGATCGGCTGTCGCCGGCTCGGTGTGCGGTTGTCGTCCTTCGCGGACGCCCTGGCCCCCGGGCTGCTCGTGGCCCAGGCGATCGGCCGGCTGGGCAACTGGTTCAACCAGGAGCTGTTCGGCGCCCCGACCGACCTGCCGTGGGGCCTGGAGATCGATGCCGGCAACCTGCCGATCGACCCGGCCACGGGGATGCAGTATGCCGAGGGCACGCTGTTCCACCCCACGTTCCTGTACGAGATCGTCTGGAACCTCGCCGCGGCCGCACTTCTCCTCTGGCTCGACCGCCGGTACAGGCTCGGTCATGGGAGGGTATTCTGGGCCTACGTCGCGCTCTACACCCTCGGACGGGTGTGGATCGAGATGCTCCGCATCGACACCGCCGAGATGGTGCTCGGGCTGCGGCTGAACGTGTGGACCTCGATCGTCGTGGGCCTGGGAGCCCTCGTCGCGTTCGTCGTCATCGGCCGGCTGCATCCCGGTCGCGAGGACGGTGTCGCGCTGCCGGGTCGTTCCGACGCCCCGGAAGCCGATGCGCAGACCGAGACCGACGGTGACCCCGACGGCACGGCCCAGGCCGCGACCGACGTGGACACCACCGACACGACCGACACGGAAGCGTCGGCGTCCGGGCCCGACCAGGACCCGGCACCGCGCGGCTGAGGCGTCGCCGACCGGGTCACCACCCGGAGAGCGTCACCTGGCAGAGTCCGACGGGCCGACGACGTCCCGATCCACCCTTGAAGCAGACGCGCCCGCGTGCGGGCGCACAGGAGGACGGTGTTGATGACCACGCCGCAGCACTGGGTCGCGCCACCCGAGGCGCAGGGCCTCTACGACCCCGCGACGGAACACGACGCGTGCGGTGTCGCGTTCGTCGCGACCCTGCGCGGGACGCCCGGACGGGACATCGTCGACGCGGGTCTCACCGCGCTGCTCAACCTGGACCACCGCGGTGCGGTCGGTGCCGAGGAGAACAGCGGCGACGGGGCGGGGATCCTCACTCAGATCCCCGACGCGTTCGTCCGTGACGTCGTCGCGGTCGAGCTCCCGCCGGCGGGGCGCTATGCGATCGGCATGGCGTTCCTCCCGCAGGACGCCGCCGAGGCCGACGCCGCCGCCCGGCGGTTCGAGGCGATCGCCGTCGAGGAGAAGCTCGACGTGCTCGCCTGGCGCGACGTGCCGGTCACGGCCGACCTCGTCGGGCCGACGGCACGGGCTTCCATGCCGACGTTCCGTCAGGTCATCGTGGCCGACCCGGCTCGAGAGCTCGCGGGCCTGGAGCTCGACCGGCGTGCCTACCGGTTGCGCAAGCGCGCCGAGAACGAGCAGGGACTGTTCCTCGCCTCGCTGTCGGCACGCACGCTCACCTACAAGGGCATGCTCACCACGGCGCAGCTCGAGCCGTTCTTCCCCGACCTGTCCGACCCGCGCTACGCGTCCGAGATCGCGCTGGTCCACTCACGCTTCTCCACGAACACCTTCCCGTCGTGGCCGCTGGCCCAGCCGTTCCGCATGATCGCCCACAACGGTGAGATCAACACCGTGCGGGGCAACCGGAACTGGATGGCCGCTCGCGAGGGCACCCTCGCCAGCGACGCCCTCGGCGACCTGGGCCCGCTGCTCCCGGTGTGCACGGCCGGCTCGAGCGACTCGGCCAGCTTCGACGAGGTGCTCGAGCTGCTCCACCTGTCCGGGCGGTCGCTGCCCCACTCCGTCCTCATGATGATCCCGGAGGCGTGGGAGAACCACGCCGAGATGGACCCGGCACGGCGGGCGTTCTACGAGTACCACGCCAACCTCATCGAGCCGTGGGACGGCCCGGCCTGCCTGACGTTCACCGACGGCACGCTGATCGGGGCGGTCCTCGACCGCAACGGTCTGCGCCCGGGACGCTACTGGGTGACGGAGGACGGTCTCGTCGTGCTCGGCTCCGAGGCCGGCGTGCTCGACCTCGACCCGGCGACCATCGTGCGCAAGGGCCGTCTCGAGCCCGGCCGGATGTTCCTGGTCGACACCGACCAGGGCCGGATCGTCGAGGACGACGAGGTCAAGTCCCAGCTCGCCGCGCAGCGGCCGTACGCGAAGTGGGTCGAGGAGAACTCGATCTCGCTGGGATCGCTGCCCGAGCGGGAGCACGTCGCCCACTCGCCGGCGTCGGTCCAGCGCCGCCAGCGCGCCTTCGGCTACACGTCCGAAGAGCTGAAGGTCATCCTGACCCCCATGGCGAACAACGCCATGGAGCCCCTGGGCGCCATGGGGTCGGACACGCCGGTGGCCGTGCTCTCCAGCCGTCCGCGGCTGCTGTTCGACTACTTCACCCAGATGTTCGCCCAGGTCACCAACCCCCCGCTGGACGCGATCCGCGAGGAGCTGGTGACCTCGATCGGCGGCGCCATCGGACCCGAGCCGAACCTGCTCGACGACACCCCGTTGCACGCCCGCAAGCTCCTGCTGCCGTTCCCGGTGCTGGACAACGACGAGCTCGCCAAGATCGTGCGCATCGACCGTGACGCGCGCCTCGAGGGGGAGTTCCGGGCGGCGATCGTGCGCGGCCTGTACGACGTCTCCGGCGGCGGCCGGGCGCTGCAGGCGCGGCTGGAGGAGATCTTCACGGAGATCGACGCCCAGATCGAGACCGGGGCGACGCACATCGTACTGTCGGACCGCGACTCGGACGCCGAGCGGGCACCGATCCCGTCGCTGCTGCTCACCAGCGCCGTGCACCACCACCTGCTGCGCCGGCACACCCGCACCCGGATCTCCCTGGTCGTGGAGGCCGGTGACGTGCGTGAGGTGCACCACGTCGCGCTGCTCATCGGCTACGGGGCGGCCGCGGTCAACCCCTACCTCGCCATGGAGACCGTAGAGGACCTCGCGCTGCGCGGCTACCTCGGCGTCGCGCCCGACCAGGCCGTCCGCAACCTGATCAAGGCGCTGGGCAAGGGCGTGCTCAAGGTGATGTCCAAGATGGGCATCTCGACGATCATGTCGTACCGCGGTGCGCAGGTCTTCGAGGCCATCGGGCTCTCCCAGCAGCTCGTCGACGACTACTTCACCGGCACCACCAGCCGGCTCGGCGGCATCGGCCTCGACGTGATCGCGGCCGAGACCTCGGCGCGCCACGCCGAGGCCTACCCGGCCTCGGGCAACCACGCCCCGCACGAGCGGCTGACGACCGGTGGTGAGTACCAGTGGCGTCGTGACGGGGAGGAGCACCTCTTCGACCCGGAGACCGTCTTCCGCCTCCAGCACGCCACCCGGACAGGCCGGATGGAGATCTTCCGCCAGTACACGCGCCGGGTCGACGAGCAGTCCGAGCGGCTCATGACCCTGCGGGGTCTGCTCCGGTTCAACCCCGACCGGGAGCCGATCCCGATCGACGAGGTCGAGCCGGTCAGCGAGATCGTCAAGCGGTTCAACACCGGTGCCATGTCCTACGGCGCGATCAGCCAGGAGATGCACGAGACGCTCGCGATCGCGATGAACGAGCTCGAAGGCCGGTCCAACTCGGGCGAGGGCGGCGAGGACCCCGAGCGTCTCTACGACCCGCAGCGGCGGTCGCGCGTCAAGCAGATCGCCTCGGGCCGGTTCGGCGTGACGTCCGAGTACCTGACCCAGGCCGACGACATCCAGCTCAAGCTCGCCCAGGGTGCGAAGCCGGGCGAGGGCGGCCAGCTCCCCGGACCGAAGGTCTACCCGTGGGTGGCCAGGACGCGGCACTCGACGCCTGGCGTCGGCCTCATCTCGCCGCCGCCGCACCACGACATCTACTCGATCGAGGACCTGGCCCAGCTGATCCACGACGCGAAGAACGCGAACCCGAGCGCACGTGTGCACGTCAAGCTCGTGTCCGAGTTCGGTGTGGGGACGGTGGCCACCGGCGTGTCCAAGGCGCACGCGGACGTCGTGCTCATCTCGGGGCACGACGGCGGCACGGGCGCCAGCCCGCTGACCTCGCTCAAGCACGCCGGTACGCCGTGGGAGATCGGCCTGGCCGAGACCCAGCAGACGCTCGTGCTGAACAACCTGCGTGACCGGATCACGGTGCAGGTCGACGGCCAGATGAAGACGGGCCGGGACGTCGTCGTGGCCGCGCTGCTCGGCGCGGAGGAGTTCGGCTTCGCCACCGCGCCGATGGTCGTCTCGGGCTGCATCATGATGCGGGTCTGCCACCTGGACACGTGCCCGGTCGGGGTCGCCACGCAGAACCCCGAGCTGCGCCGCCGGTTCACCGGCAAGCCGGAGTTCGTGATCAACTTCTTCGAGTTCATCGCGACCGAGGTGCGCGAGCACCTCGCGTCGCTGGGGTACCGCTCGATCGACGAGGCGGTCGGCCAGGTCCAGGCGCTCGACACGCGCAAGGCCGTGGACCACTGGAAGGCGCAGGGTCTCGACCTGGCACCGGTCCTGGACCGCGTCGAGCACTCGGCCGGGTCGGCGCTGCACCGCACCCGCGAGCAGGACCACGGCCTGGACAAGGCGCTCGACCAGCACCTCATCGCGCAGGCGGCACCGGCGCTCGAGGACGCCCGGCCCGTGCGCATCGAGGTGCCCGTGCGCAACGTCAACCGCACGGTCGGCACGATGCTCGGGCACGAGGTGACCAAGCGCTACCGCGGCGAAGGGCTCCCGGACGACACCATCGACGTCACGCTGACCGGTTCGGCCGGTCAGTCGTTCGGTGCGTTCGTCCCCCGCGGCGTGACGCTGCGGCTCTTCGGCGACGCCAACGACTACGTCGGCAAGGGTCTGTCCGGCGGACGCATCGTCGTGCGCCCGGACCGGGCGGCGGTCCTCGACGGTGCCGCGAACGTCATCGCCGGCAACGTCATCGGCTACGGCGCCACGAGCGGCGAGATCCTGCTGCGGGGCCGCGTCGGCGAACGGTTCGCCGTCCGCAACTCGGGGGCGACGCTCGTCGTCGAGGGTGTGGGCGACCACGGCTGCGAGTACATGACGGGCGGCGAGGTGGTCGTGCTCGGCCCGACGGGCCGCAACTTCGGCGCCGGGATGTCCGGCGGGGTGGCCTACGTGCTGAACCTGCGCGAGGCCGCGATGAACACGGCGTCCGTCGCCGCCGGCGAGCTCGTCGTCGGACCGCTCGAGGACGCGGACTGGACCCGTGTGCAGGAGCTGCTGGCCCGGCACCACGAGGAGACCGGGTCCCCGGTGGCCGCCGAGCTGCTCGCGGACGACGGGACGCGATCGAGGTTCTCCCGCGTCCTGCCCCCGGCCTGGGCGAACGTCCGCACGGCACTGGCCGAGGCGGAGTCCGCCGGCACGCCCTTGGGAGAGGGCGAAGACTTCGACCCCTCCCTCTGGGAGCACATCATGGAGGTGGCCCGTGGCTGACCCGCGTGGATTCCTGAAGGTGCGGGAGCGCGAGCTCCCGCCGAACCGCCCCGTCGAGGTACGTCTGCGCGACTGGAAGGACGTGCACGCGCACCGCAAGGAAGGTGAGCCGCTCCTCGGTGGTCGGCTGGCCGAGCAGGCCGGCCGGTGCATGGACTGCGGCATCCCGTTCTGCCACCAGGGCTGCCCCCTCGGGAACCTCATCCCCGAGTGGAACGACCTGGTCCGGACGGACCAGTGGGCCGACGCCATCGAGCGACTGCACGCGACGAACAACTTCCCCGAGTTCACGGGCCGGGTCTGCCCCGCCCCGTGCGAGACGAGCTGTGTGCTGGGCATCAACCAGCCGGCCGTCACGATCAAGAACATCGAGGTCTCGATCATCGACGAGGCGTTCGAGCGGGGGCTGGTGACACCGCAGGTGCCGCAGCGGCTCACGGGCTCCACGGTGGCCGTCGTCGGGTCCGGCCCGGCGGGGCTCGCGGTGGCGCAGCAGCTGACCCGTGCGGGTCACACCGTGGTCGTCTACGAGCGGGACGACGCGATCGGCGGCCTGCTGCGGTACGGCATCCCTGACTTCAAGCTCGAGAAGTCGCACATCGAGCGTCGGTTGGCCCAGATGGAGGCCGAGGGCACGCGGTTCCGCACGAGCGTCGACATCGGCAAGGACATCACGTGGGACGCGCTGCGCCGTCGGTTCGACGCCGTGGTCGTCGCCACCGGTGCCACCGTGCCGCGCGAGCTCACCGTCCCGGGCAAGGAGCTCGAGGGCGTGCACCCGGCGATGGACTTCCTGACGCCGTCGAACAAGGCCGTGGCGGGAGACCCCGTCGACGGGGCGCCGCACGCCGAGGGCAAGCACGTCGTCGTCATCGGTGGCGGCGACACCGGCTCCGACTGCGTCGGTACGTCGCTGCGGCAGGGCGCCGCCAGCGTGACGACCCTGGCGATCGGCAAGACGCCGCCGTCCGAGCGACCGCCGCACCAGCCGTGGCCCACCGACCCGATCCTGTTCGAGGTCTCGACCTCGCACGAGGAGGGCGGCGAACGGACGTTCCTCGCCTCGACGGTAGAGTTCGTCGACGACGGGCACGGTGCGGTCCGTGCCCTGAAGGTCGCGGAGACCGAGTACCTCGCCGACGGTCGGCGGGTGCCCAAGGCCGGGACCGAGCGGGAGATCCCGGCGGACCTGGTGCTCGTCGCGATGGGGTTCACGGGCCCGGAGACCGAGGAGCTGGTCACCCAGACCGGCGCCGAGACCACCAGTCGTGGGCTCGTGCGTCGCGGTGAGGACTACGCGAGCACGCTGCCGGGCGTCTTCGTGGCCGGCGACGCCGGTCGCGGCCAGTCCCTCATCGTGTGGGCGATCGCCGAGGGGCGCGCGGCCGCGGCCGCGGTGGACAAGTTCCTCCAGGGGAGCACGGAGCTGCCGGCCCCGGTGGGCCCGCGCACCGTCGCCCTGAGAGGATGAGCACGAACCCGGGCGCCGTGTGGCGTCCGGGACGGCCCCGGTCGGTACCGGGGCAGTACGACGACGAGGCTGGAGACATGCGCAGAGCGAAGATCGTGTGCACCATCGGACCCGCGACGGCATCACCGGAGAAGCTCCGGGAGCTGGTGGACGCGGGTATGGACGTGGCCCGGATCAACCGGAGCCACGGCGAGCAGTCGGAGCACGAGGCCGTCTACCACGGTGTGCGCGCGGCAGCGAAGGACGCGGGGCGAAACGTCGCCGTCCTGGTCGACCTGCAGGGTCCCAAGATCCGGTTGGGACGGTTCGGTGGTGACGAGAAGCACCTCCTCGACGAGGGTGACACGCTCACCATCACCACCGAGGACGTCGTCGGTACCCGCGAGCTGGTCTCCACCACGCACAAGGGGCTGCCCCAGGACGCCCGCGTCGGCGACCCGATCCTGATCGACGACGGCAAGGTGCGCGTCCGCGTCACGGCGGTCGAGGGCCCTCGCGTCGTGACGACGGTCGAGGTGCCCGGCCCGGTGTCGAACAACAAGGGCCTCAACCTGCCCGGCGTCGCCGTCTCGGTGCCGGCGCTGAGCGACAAGGACACCGACGACCTGCGCTGGGCCCTGCGGCTCGGCGCGGACATCATCGCGCTGTCCTTCGTGCGCAACGCGCAGGACTACGAGGACGTCCGCCGCATCATGGAGGAGGAGGGGCGCGTCGTCCCTGTCGTCGCCAAGATCGAGAAGCCGCAGGCGGTGGACAACCTCGAGGAGGTCGTCGCCGCGTTCGACGGCTTCATGGTCGCCCGCGGCGACCTGGCCGTCGAGATGCCCCTCGAGCAGGTCCCGCTGGTGCAGAAGCGCATCGTCGAGCTGGCGCGTCAGAACGCCAAGCCGGTGATCGTGGCCACGCAGGTGCTCGAGTCGATGACCACGAGCCCCCGCCCGACGCGCGCCGAGGCCTCGGACTGCGCGAACGCGGTGCTCGACGGGGCCGACGCGGTCATGCTTTCGGGCGAGACGTCCGTGGGCGACTACCCGATCCTCACGGTCGAGACGATGGCCTCGATCATCGAGGCCACGGAGGAGATGGGGCGCGAGCGCATCGCGCCGCTCGGCTCGACCCCGCACACCCGCGGCGGTGTGATCACGCGGGCCGCGGCCGAGATCGGCAACGCCCTCGGCGTGAAGTACCTCGTGACGTTCACGCAGTCCGGTGACTCCGCGAAGCGCATGTCGCGCCTGCGGTCGGGCATCCCGCTGCTCGCCTTCACGCCCGTGGAGTCGGTGCGCAACGTGCTCGCGCTCACCTGGGGCACCACGACGTACCAGGTGCCGCGCGTCGACTCGGTCGACGCGATGGTCGGCCAGGTGGACCAGACGCTGCAGGCGAACGGGCTGGCCGAGGTGGGCGACCGGGTCGTCATCGTCTCGGGCGCGCCGGTCGGGGTCCCGGGGACGACGAACTCGATCCTGGTGCACAAGGTGGGCAGCCACGGGGACGGTGGCGCCCTCTCCGGCTGAGCCCCGACGCAGCCGCGGTGCCGGTGAACCGGTGCCGGACGACGAGAGCCCGGACCGCTGTGGCGGTCCGGGCTCTCGTGCTGTGCCCCGGGCGGGATTCGAACCCGCACTGGATCGGGTTTGAGCCGATTGCCTCTGCCGGTTGGGCTACCGGGGCGTGTCGGCAGCGGCCTTATCGAACCACACCGGAGGGCGAGGTGCCCAACCGGTCCGCCGCGGCTCCGTGGGTGCGCACGGTCACACCGGCACGCTGCGGCAGGAGCACGCGACGCGTGCCCGTGGGGTCTACGATGGTCCCTGTGACCGACGAGAAGCTGCCGCTCGACCTGCCCCCGCTGATCGACGCCGAACCCGAGCCGGCGCCGCCCGAGACCCCGGCGAAGCCGGCCCGACGGGCCGTCGTCGCCGAGGACGAGGCGCTGATCCGCATGGACGTCGTCGAGACGCTCCGCGAGGCGGGGTTCGACGTCGTCGGAGAGGCCGGGGACGGTGAGACCGCGGTCAACCTGGCCACCGAGCTCAAGCCCGACGTCGTCGTGATGGACGTCAAGATGCCCGAGCTGGACGGCATCTCCGCGGCCGAGCGGATCGGCAAGGCGCACGCCGCGCCGGTCGTGCTGCTCACGGCGTTCTCGCAGACCGAGCTGGTCGAGCGGGCGCGGGACGCCGGTGCGATGGCCTACGTCGTCAAGCCGTTCACCCCGGCGGACCTCCTGCCGGCGGTCGAGATCGCGATCTCCCGCTACCAGCAGATCGGTGCGCTCGAGTCCGAGGTGGCCGACCTCCAGGAGCGCTTCGAGACCCGCAAGCGCGTCGACCGGGCCAAGGGCCTCCTCATGACGAAGATGGGTCTGAGCGAGCCGGAGTCGTTCCGCTGGATCCAGAAGACGTCCATGGACCGCCGCCTGACCATGCGCGAGGTGGCCGACGCGGTCATCGACCAGGTGGGCGCCTGAGACACGTTGTGCGACTCCCTGGCGACGGCTATTGTCGCCAGGGAGTCGTGATCTTTTCGTGACCTTCGTGCCGAGGTCACCAGGAGTGTCGGAAGGAGTGTCGATGCGTGCAGCGGTCGTAGTGCGGTCCGCGAACCAGGACGACCTGCTCGAGGTCGCCGAGCTGGCGGCGAGTGCCGCTCCGGACGGTACGACCACGGCCGCGGCCGACCCGGGACGCCTGTGCGAGCACCTCAGCGTCCTCCTGGCCGCGGGCGGAGAGGTCCTGGTCGCCGTCGAGGACGACGCCGTCGTCGGCTTCCTGCTGGCCAGGGTGCTCGAGCCGCACCTCTACTCCACGGCCCCGAGCCTGTACGTCGACGCCATCCTCGTCGCCCCGCGGGCGCGACGGCACGGTGTGGGGCGCGCCCTGCTCGGCTCCGCGCTCGGCCTCGCGACCACGGCGGGCGCCGAGAGCATCTACTGCGCCCCGGCGCCGGGCGCGCGCGAGATGCACCGGTTCCTCGCCCGCCTCGGCTTCGCGCCGGCGGCCGGGCACCGCGTGGTGGCGGTGCCCGTCCTGGAGCGGCGGCTCGCCCAGGGCGGCGCACCGGGAGCCACCGTCGTGCGCCGTCGGGACGGCCGCCGGCGGCGGGACGCGACGCGTGCCGCCATCGAGGACCTGGTCGCCCGTCGTCGGCGGGCACGCGAGGCGGGCCTGCCCACCGGCCCGGTCGACCTGCGGGCCTTCCAGGTCGAGCACGCGGCGGCCGAGGCCGCACGAGGGGCCGAGCAGGCCTCCAACGCCTCCTGAGCGCCTCGGCGCCCGGTGGCCCGCGTCAGCGGGCCTCGAGCAGCATGCAGGTGAGGCGCGCGGTCGCGACCCGTCGTCCGTCGTCGTCGGTGACGACGATCTCGTAGGCCGCGGTGGTCCGTCCCCGGTGCAGGGCGGTCGCGGTGCCGTGCACCTGCCCCGAGCGCACGCCCCGGTGATGGGTGATGTTGAGCTCGAGCCCGACGGCGGCCCGTCCCTGGCCGGCGTGGCTCTGCGCGGCGACCGACCCGAGGGTCTCGGCCAGGGCGGCCGTGGCCCCTCCGTGCAGGAGTCCGGCCGGCTGGGTGTTGCCGGCGACGGGCATGCTGCCTCGCGTCGTGTCCGCGCCCACCTCCGTCAGGACGATGCCGGTGCGCTCGATGAGCGTGCCCGAGGCTGCCTGCTGCCAGCCGGTGGTGTCCTGCGGGAACGCGTCGGTGTCGGTCATGGCAGATAGGTTGGCACCCGTGACGACCACAGCGCGAACCGGCAGCTCCAGCACCGCCAGCACCAGCCCGGCCGGCGGCACCCGTCCCCGGCTGCTGCTCATCGACGGCCACTCCATGGCCTACCGGGCGTTCTTCGCCCTGCCCGACACCCTGGTGACCTCGAGCGGCCAGGTGACCAACGCCGTCTACGGGTTCTTCTCGATGCTCACCAACCTGCTGCGCGACGAGGCGCCGACCCACCTCGCGGTCGCGTTCGACGCCGGGCGGGTGACCTTCCGCACGGAGCGGTTCGCGGAGTACAAAGGCAACCGCGACGCGACGCCCGAGGTGTTCCGGGGCCAGGTCCCGCTGATCAAGGAGGTCCTGGAGGCGTTGCGGGTCCCGGCGCTGCAGCGCGAGGGGATCGAGGCGGACGACATCCTCGCCACGCTGGCGCGCCAGGGCACCGGGGCCGGCATGGACGTGCTGGTGTGCTCCGGTGACCGCGACTCCCTCCAGCTCGTCACGGACGAGGTGACGGTCCTGTACCCCAAGAAGGGGGTCTCCGAGCTGGCTCGGATGACGCCGGAGGCGGTCGAGGCGAAGTACAAGGTCCGGCCCGAGCGGTACCCCGACCTGGCGGCGCTGGTGGGGGAGACGAGCGACAACCTGCCCGGGGTGCCCGGTGTCGGACCGGGCGTGGCCGCGAAGTGGATCACCCAGTTCGGAGACCTCGACTCCCTCCTCGAACGCCAGGGCGAGGTGACCGGCAAGAGGGGCGAGGCGTTGCGCGAGCACGCCGACCAGGTCCGGCTGAACCGAGAGCTCAACGCCCTGCTGACCGACGTCGAGCTGCCCCTCGGTGTGACGGACCTCGCGCTGGCCGGGTTCGATCGAGAAGCGGTGCACACCGTCTCGGACACCTTGCAGTTCGGTGCGCTGCGCGACCGCCTCCTGGCCGTCGACCCGGCCGCCGGAGCCTCCGACGACACGAGCCCGGCGACCGGCATCGACGTCACGCTGCACGAGGGCGCGCTCGCCGACTGGCTCGCCGAGCATCGGGGCAGGGCGCTGGGGCTCGACGTGACGGGGACCGGCGGGCCCGCCGGCGGAGACGCCTGGCAGGTCGCCGTGGCGACCGGTAGCCGCGACGGGTCGGCGAGCGCGGTCGTCGTCGACCTCGCCACGGCCACGGCCGACGACGAGCAGGCGCTGACCGCCTGGCTGGCGGACGGGGCGTCACCGAAGACGGTGCACGGCGCGAAGTCGGCGTGGCACCGGCTCTCGGCACGGGGGATCGACCTGGACCTCGGCGGCGTCGTGTGCGACACCGAGCTCGCGGCCTACCTGTGCTATCCCGACCAGCGCGGCTACGACCTGGCCGATCTGGTCGTCCGCCACCTTCACCGCGAGCTGACGGCCGTGGACGAGTCCGCCCAGGGTGCCCTGGACCTCGAGCTTGCCGAGGGTCCGCCTGCCGGCAGCGAGGCCGCTCACCGCGCGGTCGCGGTCGTGGACCTCGCCGACGCCCTCTCCGACGGCCTCGACGACCGGGGTGCCCGGGGGCTGCTCGACGACGTCGAGCAGCCGCTGTCGGCGGTGCTGGCGCGGATGGAGCACACCGGCATCGCCGCGGACACCGGCTTCCTCACCGAGCTCGAACGCGGCTTCGCCGACGCGGTCGCGCGGTCGGCTGCGGAGGCGTACGACGTGATCGGCCGGGAGGTCAACCTCGGGAGCCCGAAGCAGCTCCAGGAGGTGCTCTTCGACCAGCTCGGGATGCCGAAGACCAAGAAGATCAAGACGGGCTACACGACCGACGCCGCCTCGCTGCAGGACCTGTTCACCAAGACCGAGCACCCGTTCCTCGCGCATCTCCTCGCGCACCGCGACGCCGCCAAGCTGCGCACGACGGTCGACGGGTTGCTCAAGGCCGTGCAGACGGACGGCCGGATCCACACGACCTTCCAGCAGACGATCGCCGCGACCGGCCGGCTCAGCTCCACCGATCCCAACCTGCAGAACATCCCGATCCGGACGGAGTCCGGGCGGCGGATCCGCCGGGCGTTCCGGGTCGGTCCCGGGTACGAGACGCTGGTCACCGCCGACTACAGCCAGATCGAGATGCGGATCATGGCGCACCTGTCGGGCGACGCCGGACTGATCGCCGCGTTCCGGTCGGGTGAGGACCTGCACCGGTACGTGGGCTCGCGGGTGTTCGACGTGGAGCCGGCCGACGTCACGGCGGAGATGCGGGCGAAGGTCAAGGCGATGAGCTACGGGCTCGCGTACGGGCTCAGCGCGTTCGGGCTCTCCCAGCAGCTCGGGATCGCCACCGGTGAGGCGCAGGGCCTGATGGACGACTACTTCACCCGGTTCGGCGGGGTGCGTGACTACCTGGCCGGCGTGGTCGAGGAGGCCCGCGCCACCGGGTACACCGCCACCCTCCTGGGACGGCGCCGCTACCTGCCGGACCTAACCAGCGACAACCGTCAGCGCCGTCAGATGGCCGAGCGGATGGCGCTCAACGCCCCCATCCAGGGAAGTGCGGCCGACATCATTAAGCTGGCGATGCTGGGTGTGCAGCGCGAGCTCGACGACCGGGACCTGCGGTCGAGGCTGCTGCTGCAGGTCCACGACGAGCTCGTGGTCGAGGTCGCGGCGGGGGAGCGGGACGCCGTCGAGGAGGTCCTGCGCACCCGCATGGGGGCGGCTTACGCGCTGGACGTCCCGCTGGACGTGTCGGTCGGCGCGGGCGAGACCTGGCACGAGGCCGGTCACTGATCGCCTGTCAGTCCTTGGTCGTCACGAAGACCGCGGTACCCGGCAGGAGCGCCCCGCGCTCGGGGCCCCACCCGCCCCACGTCTGGTCGTTCCAGGCCGGCCACTCGGGTTCGACGACGTCGCGCACGCGCAGGCCGGCGGCGACCACGTCGCGGACGTGGTCGCCCACCGTCCGGTGGTGCTCGGCGTAGACCACCCGGCCAGACGCCGACTCCTCGACGTAGGGACGCCGGTCGAAGTAGGAGCGGTGGGCGGTCAGCCCGGCCGGGCCCGGGTCGTCGGGGAACGCCCAGCGCAGCGGGTGCGTCACCGAGAAGACCCACCGCCCGCCGTCGCGCAGCACGCGCGCCGCCTCCTCGTGGACCCGGCCAGGGTCCGGGACGAACGGGATGGCTCCGAACGACGTGAACACGACGTCGAAGGTGCCGTCGCGGAACGGCAGGGCGCGGGCGTCCGCCTCCACGAGCGGCACCCGGGCGCCGGTGCGGGCGTCCAGCCGGGCGGCGGCGTCGAGCATCGCCGGCGCCAGGTCGGTGGCCACGACCTGTGCGCCCTGACCGGCGAGCCACCGTGAGCAGTGCGCGGCACCGGCACCGACCTCGAGCACGCGGGCTCCGCGCGGGTCGCCGAGGAGGCGTGCCTCCGCCTCGGTGAGCCCCTCGGGGCCCCAGCGGAAGCCGGCGTCGCCGAGGAACGCGCCGTGGTCGTCGAGATACTCCTCGGCATGGTCGTGCCACCACCGACGCGCGGCGTCGTCGTCGTCGGGGGCGTCTCGGTAGCCGAACCAGGTCGCGGTCATCCCGCCATCGTGGCACCCGTGACCGGCGCCGGGGCACGTGGAAGCCCGGGTGACGGGGCTCTCAGCGGCTCCGCCCGGCTGGCGTTGACCCCTCGAATGCCCGCGGATAAGATGGTCCGCGGTGCAGTGCGCCCGTGCGCGCAGACCAGTGGTCGATCGGCCGGTCGACCCGGCAGCCTGTCCGGCAACGTGTCCGGCAGCCGCCGAACGGCTGGTCGCCGTGCGATCCGCCTGCACCACGACCCTGTCCGCACTATGCCCTGTCCGCATCGGAGCAACTACTCAATGACCATCTCCACCACGAAGTCCGCCCCGCAGGTCGCCGTCAACGACATCGGCACCGAGGAGGACTTCCTTGCCGCCGTCGACGCCACCATCAAGTACTTCAACGATGGTGACATCGTGGAAGGCACGATCGTCAAGGTCGACCGCGACGAGGTCCTCCTCGACATCGGTTACAAGACGGAGGGTGTGATCCCGTCCCGGGAGCTCTCCATCAAGCACGACGTGGACCCGGGCGAGGTCGTCACCGTCGGTGACGCCGTCGAGGCTCTCGTCCTCCAGAAGGAGGACAAGGAGGGTCGCCTGATCCTGTCCAAGAAGCGCGCCCAGTACGAGCGCGCCTGGGGCACGATCGAGAAGATCAAGGAAGAGGAAGGCGTCGTCACCGGCACCGTCATCGAGGTCGTCAAGGGCGGCCTCATCCTCGACATCGGCCTGCGCGGCTTCCTCCCCGCCTCCCTGGTGGAGATGCGTCGCGTCCGCGATCTCGCGCCGTACGTCGGCAAGGAGATCGAGGCCAAGATCATCGAGCTCGACAAGAACCGCAACAACGTGGTCCTGTCGCGCCGTGCCTGGCTCGAGCAGACGCAGTCCGAGGTGCGTTCCACCTTCCTGCAGACGCTGCAGAAGGGCCAGGTGCGCCCCGGTGTCGTCTCGTCGATCGTCAACTTCGGCGCGTTCGTCGACCTGGGTGGCGTGGACGGTCTGGTGCACGTCTCCGAGCTCTCCTGGAAGCACATCGACCACCCGTCCGAGGTCGTCGAGGTCGGTCAGGAGGTCACGGTCGAGGTGCTCGACGTCGACTTCGACCGCGAGCGCGTCTCCCTGTCGCTGAAGGCGACGCAGGAGGACCCGTGGCAGACCTTCGCCCGCACCCACGCCATCGGGCAGGTCGTGCCGGGCAAGGTCACCAAGCTGGTGCCGTTCGGCGCGTTCGTCCGTGTCGAGGACGGCATCGAGGGCCTGGTGCACATCTCCGAGCTGGCCGTCCGCCACGTCGAGCTGCCCGAGCAGGTCGTCCAGGTGGGTGCCGAGGTCTTCGTCAAGGTCATTGACATCGACCTCGAGCGTCGCCGCATCTCGCTGTCGCTCAAGCAGGCCAACGAGGGCATGGACCCGGAGTCCGAGGACTTCGACCCGGCGCTCTACGGCATGGCTGCCGACTACGACGAGAACGGGGAGTACAAGTACCCCGAGGGCTTCGACCCGGAGACCAACGAGTGGCTCGAGGGCTTCGAGACGCAGCGCGAGGCCTGGGAGGCGGAGTACGCCAAGGCGCACGCCCGCTGGGAGTCGCACCGCGAGCAGGTCCGCGCCGCACTGTCGGCCGACGCCGACGCCGCGGCCGGGGACGTCGTCTCCTCCTCGAGCGGTTCCTCGAGCAGCGGTCCGTCCGCGTCGTCGTCCTACTCCTCGGCTGCCCCCGTGCAGCAGGAGGAGACCGGCGGCACTCTGGCTTCCGACGAGGCGCTCGCCGCGCTCCGCGAGAAGCTGACCGGCAACTGAGCCGACCGTCACCGGCCCGCTGAGGGTCGTTGACCTCGGTGGAGGCCCGTCACCCCCAGGGGTGGCGGGCCTCCGTCGTACCCGGTGGGTGGTGGGCCCCTGCTGGGCCTGGACGGAGCGAAGGGCGCGTCGACGGGGCGCCACGGACGACGGGACGCTACGGCGAGGACGACGGCCGGTCGTCGAGGTCCGCGAACTGCGTGCGGTACAGCTCGGCGTAGAGCCCGCTCGACGCCAGGAGCTCGGCGTGCGAACCCTGCTCGACGACCGCGCCCTCGTCGAGCACCACGATGGCGTCCGCCGCCCGGACCGTCGACAGCCGGTGCGCGATCACGAGCGAGGTACGGCCGGCCAGCGCCTCGTCGAGAGCTGCCTGCACGGCCGCCTCGGACTCCGAGTCGAGGTGCGCTGTCGCCTCGTCGAGCACGACGACGTCGGGGGCCTTGAGCAGGAGCCGGGCGATGGCCAGGCGCTGACGCTCCCCGCCGGAGAGTCGGTAGCCGCGGTCCCCGACGACCGTCTCCAGCCGCTCGGGCATCCGGTCGACGAGATCCGCGATCCTGGCCTGCTCGAGGGCACGCCAGAGCTGCTCGTCCGTGGCGTCGTGGCAGGCGTAGCGCAGGTTCCCGGCGACCGTGTCGTGGAACAGGTGGGCCTCCTGCGAGACGACCCCCACCGTCGCACGCAACGACGCGGCGGTGACGTCGCGCAGGTCCTGGCCGGCGATCCGGACGGCACCGGAGGTCGGGTCGTACAGGCGGACCACGAGCTGGGAGAGCGTCGTCTTGCCGGCCCCGGACGGCCCGACGAGCGCGACCATCGAGCCGGCGGGGACGGCGAAGGACACGTCGTGCAGGGTCGCGCCGACAGGGTCCTTGCGGACCGCCGCGACGGACTCCAGCGAGGCGAGCGAGATCTCGTCGGCCCGCGGGTAGCGGAAGGTCACGTCGTCCAGCTCGATGCCCGCCCCGTGCGCTCTGACCGCCACCCGGAGGTCACGGGCGTCTTCCTTCTCGGCCACGGTCGGTTCGAGGTCGAGCACCTCGAGGACCCGCTCGAAGCTGACGAGCGCGGTCATGACGTCGATCTGGACGTTGGACATCGCGGTCAGGGGGCCGTAGAGCCGCCCGAGGTACGCCGTCAGCGCCACGATCGTGCCGACGGTGAGCTGGCCCGCGATCGCCTGGAGACCCCCGACGCCGTAGACGACGGCGATGGCGACGGACGCGAGGGTCGTCAGCCCGATCCGGAACCAGGTCGAGTACAGGGCCCTGGCGACGCCGACATCGCGCAGCGCCCGGGCCTGCTCCGCGTATCGGGCGGCCTCGCGCTCGGGGTCGCCGAACACCTTGGCGAGATGCGCCCCGGCGACGTTGAACCGCTCGTTCATGAGCTGCCCGGCGTCGGCGTCGAGCTCGTAGCCGCGGTGCGCCAGGGCGGCGATCCGTCGGCCGAACCAGCGCGCCGGGAGGACGAAGGCCGGCAGGAGCAGCAGCGCCAGCAGCGTCAGGCTCCACGACATGACGAACATCGCCGCGAGAGTGAAGACGACCGTCAGGCCGTTGGAGACGACCGTCTGCAGGGTCGAGGTGAAGGCCTGCTGCGCTCCGAGGACGTCCCCGTTGAGCCGCTGCACGAGCGCCCCGGTCCGCGCCCGGGAGAAGAAGGCCAGGGGCATCCGCTGCACGTGGTCGTACACACTGGTGCGCAGGTCGACGATTAGCTCCTCGCCGACCACCGCGGAGACCCACCGCTCGGCGAGCGACAGCACTGCCGTCAGCAGGGCGAGACCGACCGCCGCGGCCGCCATGACCAGCACGACGTCGCGCTGCCCGTCGCCGATGCCGACGTCGATGAGGCGCCGGAACAGCAGCGGGACCGCCGCGCCGGCCGCAGCGCTCACCAGGAGGAGGGCGACGAAGAGGATCAGCCGGCCCCGGTAGGGCCGGGCGAAGGCGAGGATGCGGCGCAGGGTCTCGCGCGGCAGCCGACGGCGTCGTACCGACGCGTCCTGCAGGTAGGACCGCATCGGCCCGCCCATCCCGCCCCCGGGCCGCCCGCCGGGTGCTCGTCCGCCCATGCTCATGGCGTGAAGCCTACGGCGAGGGCAGGATGTACCCCATGTTCCGCATCGGCCTCACCGGTGGTATCGCCGCAGGCAAGTCCGTCGTCTCCCGTCGCCTCGACGAGCTGGGCGCGGTGGTCGTCGACCACGACGTCCTGGCGCGCGAGGCGGTCGCACCCGGTTCGGTGGGGCTCGCGGAGGTCGTCGAGGAGTTCGGCGACCAGGTGCTGGCGGGCGACGGTTCGCTGGACCGGCCCGCGCTCGGACGGGTGGTGTTCGGCGACCCCGGCGCGCGGGCCCGGCTCGAGGACATCGTGCACCCGGAGGTCCGCCGGTTGGCGGCCGAGAAGGAGGCCGCGGCGGGGACCGCCGACCCGAGGGCCGTCGTCGTGCACGACGTCCCGCTGCTCGTCGAGACCGGCCAGAGCGGTCGCTACCACCTGCTGGCCGTCGTCGACGCGCCGGCGGCGCAGCGCGTCGAACGCCTGGTGACCGGCCGGTCGATGACCGAGGCGGAGGCCAGGGCGCGCGTGGAGGCGCAGGCGGACGACGAGGCGCGGCTGGCCGTGGCCGACGTCGTCCTGGACGGCACCGGTGCGGAGGCCGCGCTGAGGGCGCAGGTGGACGAGCTGTGGGCCCGGGTGGCCGAGGAGGTCGCGCAGGAGCTGGACGCCGAGGAGGACGAGCGGGCGTGAAGGTCCTCGTCACGGGGTTCGAGCCCTTCGACGGCGCGGCGGTCAACGAGTCCTGGGAGGCCGTCCGGTGCCTCGAGGACCGGTGGTCGGCCGCGGGCCACCCCGAAGAGCTGGTCGCCGCCCGCCTGCCGGTCACCTTCGAGGGCGCACCCGCACGTCTGCGGGAGCTGCTCGGCGAGCACGCGCCCCAGGTCGTGGTGTGCGTGGGGCTCGCGGCGGGTAGCGACACTCTGCGGCTCGAACGGGTCGCGGTCAACGTGGCCGACGCCCGGATCCCGGACAACGCGGGCCGGTCCCCGGTCGACGAGCCGGTGGTCGACGGCGGACCGGTCGCCTACCTGAGCTCGCTGCCCGTCAAGGCCGCCCTGGCGTCCGTGCGCGCGACCGGGGTCCCGGCCGCCGTGAGCAACACGGCCGGCACCTACGTCTGCAACGCCACGTTCTACGCCCTGGCTCACGCACTGGCCGCGTCGGACGCGCGGGCGGGGTTCGTGCACGTCCCCGCCGAAGACGTCCTCCCGGCGGCCGAGTCGGCGCGGGCGCTCGCGGCGGTGGTCCGCACGGCCGCGGACCACCGCGCCGGACGGATCGACGACCTCGTCCTGGCGGCCGGCGCCGAGCACTGACCGGTGCCCGCGACGCGGCGGGTGTCAGTGGCCCGGCCTACCGTGGGGGTATGCGACCCGTGACCGACCTGCAGCGCACCGTTGCTCCCTTCGAGGTGATCTCCGATTTCGAGCCCAGCGGCGACCAGCCCGCGGCGATCGGTGCGCTCGCCGAGCGTGTCCGGGCGGGGGAGAAGGACGTCGTCCTGCTGGGTGCCACGGGCACCGGCAAGAGCGCGACGACGGCCTGGCTCATCGAGAAGCTGCAGCGTCCGACCCTCATCATGGCGCCGAACAAGACGCTCGCGGCGCAGCTCGCCACGGAGTTCCGCGAGCTGCTGCCGAACAACGCCGTCGAGTACTTCGTCTCCTACTACGACTACTACCAGCCCGAGGCGTACATCGCGCAGACGGACACCTATATCGAGAAGGACTCGTCGATCAACGACGAGGTGGAGCGGCTGAGGCACTCCGCGACGTCGAACCTCCTGACGCGGCGCGACACCGTCGTCGTGGCGTCCGTGTCGTGCATCTACGGCCTGGGCACGCCGCAGGAGTACGTCGACCGGATGGTGCGGCTGGAGGTCGGCGACGTGGTCGACCGCGACGAGATGCTGCGCAGGTTCGTGCAGATGCAGTACTCGCGCAACGACATGGCGTTCACCCGGGGCACGTTCCGGGTGCGGGGCGACACCGTGGAGATCATCCCCGTGTACGAGGAGCTCGCGGTCCGCATCGAGCTGTTCGGCGACGAGATCGAGACGATCCAGACGTTGCACCCGCTGACGGGGGACGTGATCCGCAACGAGCAGAGCGTCTACCTGTTCCCCGCGACCCACTACGTGGCGGGCCCCGAGCGGATGGAGCGGGCGATCGGCACCATCGAGGCCGAGCTCGAGGCTCGTCTGGCGGACCTGGAGAAGCAGAACAAGCTGCTTGAGGCCCAGCGGCTGCGCATGCGCACCACCTACGACATCGAGATGATGCGCTCGATCGGGACCTGCAACGGCATCGAGAACTACTCACGGCACATCGACGGCCGTGAGGGCGGCACGCCACCGAACACCCTGCTCGACTACTTCCCCGAGGACTTCCTGCTCGTCATCGACGAGTCCCACGTGACGGTCCCGCAGATCGGCGCGATGTTCGAGGGCGACATGTCGCGCAAGCGTGCCCTCGTCGACCACGGGTTCCGGCTGCCGAGCGCGATGGACAACCGGCCGTTGCGGTGGGAGGAGTTCGTCGAGCGGATCGGCCAGACGGTGTACCTGTCCGCCACCCCCGGCGACTACGAGCTCTCGATGTCCGACGGCGTGGTGGAGCAGATCATCCGGCCCACCGGGTTGGTCGACCCCGAGGTGGTGGTCGAGCCCACCACGGGCCAGATCGACGACCTGCTCGGCGAGATCCGTGACCGTGTCGACCGCAACGAGCGGGTGCTGGTCACCACCCTGACCAAGAAGATGGCCGAGGACCTCACCGACTACCTCCTGGGCAAGGACGTGCGGGTGCGTTACCTGCACTCCGAGGTCGACACCCTGCGACGGGTCGAGTTGCTGCGCGAGCTGCGCATGGGGGAGTACGACGTGCTCGTCGGCATCAACCTGCTGCGTGAGGGGCTCGACCTGCCAGAGGTCTCGCTCGTGGCCATCCTCGACGCCGACAAGGAGGGCTTCCTGCGGTCGGAGCGCTCGCTGATCCAGACCATCGGGCGCGCGGCCAGGAACGTCACCGGTCAGGTGCACATGTATGCCGACAAGGTGACCCCGGCGATGCAGTTCGCGCTCGACGAGACGAACCGCCGGCGCGAGAAGCAGCAGGCGTACAACGCCGAGCGGGGCATCGACCCGCAGCCGTTGCGCAAGCGGATCGCCGACGTCACCGACATGCTGGCGCGCGAGGACATCGACACCGCGGAGCTGTTGGCGGGGGGATATCGCAAGGCTGCCGGCGATTCCCGCGGGAAGGCCCCTGTGCCCGGGTCGCCGAAGGAGGCCTCGACGTCGGGCAACCGGCTGGCGGGCCTGGCGGCCGAGGAGCTCGCCGAGCTCATCCAGGAGCTCAGCGACCAGATGCACGCCGCCGCCGCCGAGCTGCAGTTCGAGGTGGCGGCACGCCTGCGCGACGAGATCGGCGGGCTCAAGAAGGAGCTGCGCCAGATGAGGGCGGCCACGGGCTGACGAGGAGAGGTCGGGGGTGTGCCCGCGCCCCGGCCTCACGGCCACGCACATCGGACCGTCCGTGGGCGGCTCCCGTGTCGGCGTCCGGGCCTTCCTCGTGTCGTATGCTGGGCGCTCGTTGGAGGGGAGTATCTCCCAAGCGGTGAGGTCGTCAGTACGACCGGCGTCGGTGCCGGTCCGGTCTCACCCACCCGGGACGTCCCTGGGTGAGAGAGACCTCCGGTGCCTCGTTCTGCGTACCGGAAGGATCTGTCATGGACGTCCCTGGATGGGTATGGGTCGCCACCGTCGCCGCGATCCTGGCGATGCTGGCCGTCGACTACGTCGGGCACGTGCGCACGCCGCACGCGCCGACGCTCAAGGAGTCGGCCTGGTGGTCGCTCGCCTACGTGGCGGTGGCGGTCGCCTTCGGAGGGCTCGTCTTCGCCGGCTGGGGCAGCCAGTACGGCGGCGAGTACTTCGCCGGCTACATCACGGAGAAGTCGCTCAGCGTCGACAACCTCTTCGTGTTCGTCCTGATCATGACGAGCTTCCGCGTTCCCCGGGAGCACCAGCAGCGCGTGCTGCTCATCGGCATCACGATCGCGCTCGTGCTGCGGACGATCTTCATCCTGGCCGGCGCGGCCCTGATCGCGAACTTCGCCTGGATCTTCTACGTGTTCGGCGCGTTCCTCGTGTGGACCGCGATCGCCCAGGCCCGCGCCGGGACCGATCACGACGAGGAGTTCACCGAGAACGCGGTGCTCCGGCTGACCCGGCGGGTGTTCCGGACCACCGACGACTACGTGGACCACCGGATGACCGTCCGGATCGACGGCAAGCGCTACATCACACCGATGCTCATCGTGATGGTCGCGATCGGCAGCGCGGACCTGCTCTTTGCCGTCGACTCGATCCCGGCGATCTTCGGGCTGACACAGGAGACGTTCCTGGTCTTCGCGGCCAACGCCTTCTCGCTGCTCGGCCTGCGCCAGCTCTACTTCCTCGTCGACGGCCTGCTCGACCGGCTGGTGTTCCTCAACTACGGGCTGGCCGCGATCCTCGGGTTCATCGGTGTGAAGCTGATCATCCACGCCCTGCACACCAACGAGCTGCCGTTCGTCAACGGCGGCCAGCACGTCGAGGCGATCCCCGAGATCCCCACGAGCTACTCGCTGGCGTTCATCGTGGTGGTGCTCGCCGTCACCACCGTCGCGTCCCTCCTGAAGACCCGCCGCGACCAGCGCGTCGGCCTCCCGGCCGAGAAGGGCGACGGATGACCCACGAGCTGCCCGTGCTGTTCGAGGTGGTGGCGCTCGGAGCGATCGCGCTGATCCTGGTCGCGGACCTGGCGATCGTCGGTCGACGGCCGCACGTGCCGTCGATGAAGGAGAGCGGCATCTGGGTCGCGGTGTACGTGAGCCTGGCGGTCGTCTTCGGCGTCGTCGTGCTTGCCGTCGGAGGCGCCGCACCGGCAGGCGAGTTCTACGCCGGCTGGCTGACCGAGTACTCGCTCAGCATCGACAACCTGTTCATCTTCGTCATCATCATGTCCCGGTTCGCGGTGCCGAGGGAGCACCAGCAGAAGGTGCTGATGGTGGGCATCATCGTCGCGCTCGTGCTCAGAGCGGGCTTCATCCTGGCGGGCGCCGCGCTGATCGAGCAGTTCCTGGCCGTCTTCTACCTCTTCGGCGCGTTCCTGCTGTACACGGCCGTCAAGCTGCTCGCCGGCGACGGGGACGAGGAGTACAAGGAGAACGTCGCGATCCGTCTCCTGCGCCGGGTCCTGCCGGTCGCGGACGCCTACGACGGCGCCAAGGTCCGCACGGTCGTCGACGGCAGGCGTCTGTGGACCCCGATGCTCGTGGTGTTCGTCGCGATCGGCACGACCGACCTGCTGTTCGCCCTGGACTCGATCCCGGCCATCTTCGGCCTGACGAAGGACCCGTTCATCGTCTTCACCACGAACGTCTTCGCCCTCATGGGGTTGCGTCAGCTCTACTTCCTGCTCGGAGGGCTCCTGGAGCGGCTCGTCTACCTGCCCGTCGCGCTCTCGGTGATCCTGGGCTTCATCGGGGTGAAGCTGATCATGGAAGCCATGCACGGCAACACGCTGCCCTTCGTCCACGGTGGGGAGCCGATCGAGTGGGTGCCCGAGGTGCCGATCTGGCTCTCGCTGCTCGTGATCCTCGGCTCTCTCGCCGTCGCGACGGTGGCGAGCCTGATCAAGACCCGCCGGAACCCGGTGGTCCCTGCGCAGGTCCTGGTCGAGGGGGCCTCGGCGACGTCGCCCGAGGACTCCGGTCGCGACCTGCGCTGAGCAGGTGCGACATACTGGGCCGTCGTCGTCGACCTGAGGAGATTCGCCGTGTCCAAGAGCTCGCACCCGCCCCAGCCGCCCCTCGATGGTGCGGACGGACCTCCGCCGGCCGACGGCGGGCACCTGCCGGAGTACGGCCGGTACTTGCCCGCGGACGGATCCGCAGCCCCGTCGCCGACCCCCTGGTCCGAGCATCTCGCACCGGACGGGCCGCCGCGGCCGCTGCGCCTCGCCGTCTCGCTGATGTGGGTCGGCGCGGTGCTGAGCCTGCTCGGCGCCGTCGTCGCCTTCTTCATGGTCGACACCGTGAACGCGCTGGTGGCACAGGAGTTCGCCGCCCAGGGGATGCCGGAGCTGGCCACGCCGGAGTTCCTGTCCATGATGGAGGGCGTGATCGTGGCGGGCATCGTCGCCGGCGGAGTGATCTCTGCCGGTCTCTGGTCGTGGATGGCCGTCAAGAACGGCCAGGGCAGGTCGTGGGCGCGTGTCGTCGGCACGGTGCTCGCCGGGCTGTACGCGCTGAACTTCCTCTCCGGGCTCGCCCAGGCCGACGTGGCGGGCACGGCGGTGCTGGGCGTCCTCCAGCTGGCGCTCGTGGCCACGACGGTGGTGCTGATGTGGCAGCGCGCGTCCTCGGACCACTACGCGGCGCGCTCCGTCGCCCGACCCTGAGCACGAGGGGCCCCGTGGCCCGGGCGGGTGCCCGGGCCACGGGGATCACCCCGCGAAGCCGCCGATGACCGGCGCCCATTCCCGGACGGACATCTCGGCGACGAGTCCCTCGCGCCGGAACGGATCGGTGTCGAGCAGCGCGGTCGCCTCCGCGGCCGAGGGTGCGCTCACGACGATGAGAGCACCGTCCGGCTCGCCGTCGGTGGCGGGCAGCGGCCCGGAGACCAGGACCGCGCCGTCGGCGCACAGCGCCTGCAGGTGATCGCGGTGCGCGGGGCGCGCACGGTCACGGGCCGCGGTGCTGTCGGCGGTGTAGACGTAGGTGACGGCGTAGACACTCATGGCGTCATCAAAGCATCTCCGCGCGGCGTCCGGCGGAGGTGTCCGCAGGCAGCCCGCAGCACCGTGACATGGAACACCTGTACGAGTGTCGGTGGTGGGCCGTACGATGCTGCGGTGAGCAATCGCCTCGTCGTCTCCGGTGCCCGCGAGCACAACCTCCGCAACGTCGACCTGGACCTGCCGCGGGACGCGCTCATCGTGTTCACGGGCTTGAGCGGGTCCGGGAAGTCGTCGTTGGCGTTCGACACGATCTTCGCCGAGGGCCAGCGGCGCTACGTCGAGTCCCTGTCCGCGTACGCGCGCCAGTTCCTCGGGCAGATGGACAAGCCGGACGTCGACTTCATCGAGGGGCTGAGCCCGGCCGTCTCGATCGACCAGAAGTCGACCAACCGCAACCCCCGGTCCACGGTCGGGACGATCACCGAGGTCTACGACTACCTGCGACTGCTGTTCTCGCGCGCCGGGACGCAGCACTGCCCGGTCTGCGACGAGCCGGTCCAGGCGCAGACGCCGCAGCAGATCGTGGACAAGATCCTCGACCTGCCCGAGGGCACGCGCTACCAGGTGCTGGCACCCGTGGTGCGGGGGCGCAAGGGGGAGTACCTCGACCTCTTCGCCGAGCTGCAGGCGCAGGGGTTCTCGCGGGCGCGCGTCGACGGCGAGACCGTCCAGCTCAGCAGCCCGCCGGCGCTGGAGAAGAAGGTCAAGCACGACATCGAGGTCGTGGTGGACCGGCTCGTCGCGCGAGAGGGTGTGCAGCGCCGCCTGACCGACTCCGTCGAGACCGCGCTCGGCCTGGCCGGTGGTCTGGTGATGATCGACCTGGTCGACGCCGGCGGCCAGACCGGCGAGACCGGGGACGACGCCCCGCGGCTGCTGAAGTACTCCGAGAAGCGGTCGTGCCCCAACGACCACCCGCTGAGCCTCGACGAGATCGAGCCCCGCACGTTCTCGTTCAACGCGCCCTACGGCGCCTGCCCGGAGTGCACGGGCATCGGCTTCCGGCTCGAGGTGGATCCCGAGCTCGTCGTGCCGGACACGGAGCGCACGCTGCGCGAGGGCGCCGTCGCGCCGTGGTCGCAGACCTCGTCGGAGTACTTCGAGCGGGTCCTGGGTGCGCTGGCCGAGGAGATGAAGTTCTCGATGGACGTGCCCTGGCGCGCGCTGCCGCAGCGCGCCAGGGAGGCGATCCTGCACGGGCGCAACCACCAGGTGCACGTGAAGTACCGCAACCGGTGGGGCCGGGAGCGCCAGTACTCGACCGGGTTCGAGGGAGCGGTGACGTTCATCGAGCGCCGGCACGCCGAGACGGAGTCCGACTGGTCCAAGGAACGCTACGAGGCCTATATGCGAGAGGTCCCGTGCCCGCAGTGTCAGGGCGCGCGCCTCAAGCCGGAGGTCCTCGCGGTCAAGGTCGGCTCGAAGTCGATCTGGGACGTCTGCCGACTGCCGATCGGCGACGCGAAGGAGTACCTCGACGCCCTCGAGCTGGGCAAGCGCGAGACGGCGATCGCCGGTGAGGTGCTCAAGGAGATCCATGCGCGGCTGGGCTTCCTGCTGGACGTCGGGCTGCACTACCTCACGCTGGAGCGGGCGGCGGGCACGCTCTCCGGCGGTGAGGCGCAGCGCATCCGGCTCGCGACCCAGATCGGTTCGGGTCTGGTCGGCGTGCTGTACGTGCTGGACGAACCCAGCATCGGGCTGCACCAGCGCGACAACCGGCGGCTCATCGAGACGCTCACGCGCCTGCGCGACCTGGGCAACACCCTGATCGTCGTCGAGCACGACGAGGACACGGTGCGCGCGGCCGACTGGATCGTCGACGTGGGACCGGGTGCGGGCGAGCACGGGGGCGCCGTCGTGCACTCCGGCGACCTCGCCGGGCTGCTCGAGGCCGAGGGGTCGATGACCGGCGCCTACCTGGCCGGGAGGCGGAGCATCGCGCTGCCGACGGCACGCCGGGGCGTCGACCCGGAGCGTCAGGTGACGATCGTGGGCGCCCGGGAGAACAACCTGCGCGACATCGACGTCTCCTTCCCCCTCGGGGTCCTCACCGCGGTCACGGGCGTCTCGGGGTCGGGCAAGTCCACGCTGGTCAACTCGATCCTGCACACGGTGCTGGCCAACGAGCTCAACGGGGCACGCCAGGTACCCGGCCGGCACACCCGCGTGACCGGCACGGAGCAGCTGGACAAGGTCGTGCACGTCGACCAGGGGCCGATCGGACGCACGCCGCGGTCCAACCCGGCCACCTACACCGGCGTGTGGGACCGGGTCCGCAAGATCTTCGCCGAGACGGAGGAGGCGAAGGTGCGCGGCTACGGGCCCGGCCGCTTCTCCTTCAACGTCAAGGGCGGCCGGTGCGAGGCGTGCTCGGGCGACGGCACGCTGAAGATCGAGATGAACTTCCTGCCCGACGTCTACGTGCCCTGCGAGGTGTGCCACGGGGCGCGGTACAACCGCGAGACCCTCGAGGTCCACTTCAAGGGCAGGACGGTCGCCGACGTCCTGGCGATGCCCATCGAGGAGGCCGCGGAGTTCTTCGCGGCGTTCCCGGCGATCTCGCGCCACCTGAGCACCCTGGTCGACGTCGGGCTCGGCTACGTCCGGCTCGGGCAGCCGGCCCCGACGCTCTCCGGCGGTGAGGCGCAGCGCGTCAAGCTCGCCAGCGAGCTGCAGAAGCGCTCCACCGGGCGGACCGTCTACGTCCTCGACGAACCGACGACCGGACTGCACTTCGAGGACATCCGCAAGCTGCTCGGCGTGCTGCAGTCGCTCGCCGACAAGGGCAACACCGTGCTGGTCATCGAGCACAACCTGGACGTCATCAAGAGTGCCGACTGGGTCGTGGACATGGGACCCGAGGGCGGCTCGGGCGGCGGGCTCGTCGTCGCCGAGGGAACCCCCGAGCAGGTGGCCGCCGTCGCCGAGAGCCACACCGGACGCTATCTCGCCGAGTCGCTGGCCGACCACCCCGACGTCCCGGTCGCGGCTCCGGCGGCGACCTCGCCGGCACCGGCGGGACCGGTGCGGCGACGGAACGCGAAGAAGGCGCGGGCCACCAAGCGCGACGCGGCCTGAAGCTCTACGGTGTCGCCATGGGAGCCCACCACCAGTACACGGTCGCCGTCAGCTGGCCGGCATCCGGCATCGAGCCGGGCAGCCCGGAGGCGGTGACGTCGTCGTACACCGCCTACACCCGTGCCCACGACGTCGCCGTGCCCGGCAGGCCGGGGATCCCCGGCTCGGCGGACCCTGCGTTCCGGGGCGACCCCGCTCGGTACAGCCCCGAGGACCTGTTCGTGGCGAGCCTGTCCCAGTGCCACATGCTGTGGTTCCTGCACCTGGCCGCGGAGAGCGGCCTGGCGGTCCGGGAGTACGTGGACGACGTGACGGGCACGATGCGGGTCGAGTCGCGGGGGGAGGGACAGTTCACGGACGTGACGCTGCGTCACCGCGTCGTCGTCGACCCCGGGCCGCGGGCCACCGACGAGCACGTCGCCGACCTGCACCACCGCGCGCACGCGCTGTGCTTCCTGGCGCGCAGCGTGAACTTCACCGTGATCGTCGAGCCGGCACCGCTGCACGTCGCCGAGGCCGCCGCCTGAGCGGTTCTCGGGTTGTCGGTGTCCTGACCTAGCCTGGGCCCATGGCCGACCCCGCGACCTACCGTCCTCGACCGGGGGAGATCCCGACCTCGCCGGGCGTCTACCGGTTCCGCGACGCGCATCGCCGCGTCATCTACGTCGGCAAGGCGAAGAACCTGCGCCAGCGGCTGTCGAACTACTTCCAGGACGTCGCCAACCTGCACCACCGCACCCAGCAGATGGTGACCACCGCGGCCTCGGTCGAGTGGACCGTCGTGGGCACCGAGGTGGAGGCGTTGGCCCTGGAGTACTCCTGGATCAAGGAGTACGACCCCCGGTTCAACGTCAAGTACCGCGACGACAAGTCGTACCCGTACCTCGCCGTGACGATGGGTGAGGCGATCCCGCGGGCCCAGGTGATGCGCGGCGCCAAGCGCCCCGGGACTCGGTACTTCGGGCCCTACGGGCACGCGTGGGCGATCCGCGAGACCCTCGACCTGCTGCTCAGGGTCTTCCCCGTGCGGACGTGCTCGGCCGGCGTGTACCGGCGTGCCGAGCAGTCGGGGCGACCGTGCCTGCTCGGTTACATCGACAAGTGCGCCGCCCCGTGCGTGGGGCGGATCAGCCCCGAGGACCACCACGCGCTGGCGAACGACCTGTGCGACTTCATGGCCGGTGACACGGGCAGGTTCGTGCGGCGGCTCGAGCGGGAGATGGCCGACGCCGCCGCCGCCCTCGAGTACGAGCGGGCCGCCCGGCTGCGTGACGACCTGGCGGCCCTGCGGCGCGTGACGGAGAAGAACGCCGTGGTGCTCTCGGACGCGACGGACGCCGACGTCTTCGCCCTGGCGGGTGACGACCTCGAGGCGGCGGTGCAGGTCTTCCACGTGCGTGGCGGCCGGATCCGCGGTCAGCGGGGCTGGGTCGTGGAGAAGGTCGAGGACATCACCGACGCGGAGCTCGTCGAGCACCTTCTGCAGCAGGTCTACGGGGCCGTCGGCGACGTCCGCGACCCGGCGGTCCCCGCGCCCGAGGCGCGTGCCGCCGCGCGGGACGCCGTCCCGCGCGAGGTGCTCGTGCCCGTGCTGCCGACGGACCTGGAGCAGGTCAGCACCTGGCTGGCCGGTCTGCGCGGCGCCCGCGTCGACGTCCGGGTCCCGCAGCGCGGGGACAAGCGTGAGCTCGCCGCGACGGTCCGCACCAACGCCGAGCAGGCGCTCGCCCTGCACCGCACGCGGCGGGCCGGAGACCTCACCACCCGCAGCCAGGCGCTCGCCGAGCTGCAGGAGGCGCTCGGCCTCGAGGAGGCGCCGCTGCGGATCGAGTGCTACGACGTCTCGCACACCCAGGGTTCGTACCAGTCGGCGTCGATGGTCGTGTTCGAGGACGGTCTGCCTCGCAAGGGCGAGTACCGCTCGTTCTCCGTGCGCGGGCCGGACGGCGACGGTGCGGCCGACGACACGGCCGCGATGCACGAGGTGATCACCCGGCGTTTCCGACGGTACCTCGACGACCGGCACGCCTCCGGCGAGCTCGTCGCGTCGGGCGAGGTCGGGCCGCAGGAGGAGTCCGACGAGCGGCGACGGTTCGCCTATCCTCCGCAGCTCGTCGTGGTCGACGGTGGCCCGCCCCAGGTCGCGGCAGCGGCGCGCGCGCTGGCCGAGCTCGGCGTGACGGACGTCGCCCTGTGCGGTCTCGCCAAGCGTCTGGAGGAGGTCTGGGTGCCCGACGACGACTACCCGGTCATCCTGCAGCGTGCCTCCCAGGCCTTGTACCTGCTGCAGCGGGTGCGCGACGAGGCGCACCGGTTCGCCATCGCCCAGCACCGGCGGCGGCGCAGCAAGGGCATGGTGTCGTCCGTGCTCGACGGCGTGCCGGGGCTCGGGCCGGCGCGCCAGCAGGCGCTGCTGGCGAGGTTCGGGTCGGTCAAGCGGCTCCGCGGTGCGAGCGTCGAGGAGATCGCCGAGGTCAAGGGCGTGGGCGCGCGGACGGCGCAGGCCGTGGTCGACGCGCTCGCGAGCACCGACGCGCCCGGCCCGGCGAGCACCGGCGGGGGCGACCGGACTGGCATGCTGAGCACATGAGCGAACCGTCGCCCATCACCGTCCCGCAGGGCATCGCCGCGGCCGAGGCCTCGACGCCCGCACCCCCACGCTCCGACCCCGAGGTGCTCATCATCACGGGCATGTCCGGCGCGGGCCGCTCCCGTGCCGCCGGCGTCCTGGAGGACCTCGACTGGTTCGTGGTCGACAACCTCCCGCCGCTGATGATCGTGCCGCTCGTCGACCTGATGACCAAGGCCGGGTCGTCGGTCGACCAGCTCGCCGTCGTCGTCGACGTCCGCGGCCGCGAGTACTTCCCGGAGCTCGCCGAGGCCCTCGGTCACCTGCGCGAGGGGGGTGTCAACTACCGGATCCTGTTCCTGGACGCCTCCGACGCGGTCCTGGTGCGCAGGTTCGAGAGCGTGCGGCGCCCGCACCCCCTGCAGGGCGACGGGCGTATCCTGGACGGGATCGCCGCGGAGCGCCGCGTGCTGGCGTCCATCGCCGAGCGTGCGGACGTGGTCATCGACACGACCGGGCTGTCCGTCCACGACCTGGCCAAGGAGGTGCGGGACGCGGTCGCCGTCGGCGCGGTCGACGCGTTGCGGATCAACGTGGTCGCCTTCGGCTTCAAGTACGGGCTGCCGCTCGACGCCGACCACGTCGCGGACGTGCGGTTCCTGGCCAACCCGTACTGGATCTCCGAGCTGCGGCACCTCACCGGGCAGGACGAGGCGGTGCGCAGCTACGTGCTCGCCCGGCCCGGCGCCACGGAGTTCGTCGAGCGGTACGTCGCGGCGCTCGAACCCGTGCTGGCGGGCTACCTCGCGGAGGAGAAGCGCTATGCCACGATCGCCGTCGGCTGCACCGGCGGCAAGCACCGGTCGGTCGCCATCGCGGGAGAGATCGCCGATCGCCTGCGGGCGTCGGGCCAGCGGGTGACGGTCACGGCGCGCGACCTCGGGAAGGAGTGACCGCTGAGCGTGACGACACCCGGTGCCGGGACGGAGCGGCACCACCAGGGCGCCCGTGGCCTGGGCGGGCCCGAGGGACCTCGGACGGTGGCCCTCGGCGGGGGCCACGGCCTGTCCGCCAGCCTGCAGGCGCTGCGGCTCCTGACCGAACAGCTGACCGCCGTCGTGACCGTGGCGGACGACGGCGGGTCGTCGGGTCGGCTGCGCGACGAGCTCGACGTGCTGCCGCCGGGTGACCTGCGCATGGCGCTGGCCGCCCTCTGCGACGACTCGGAGTGGGGGCGCACGTGGAGCGACCTGCTGCAGCACCGGTTCACCACCGGTGGCGACCTCGACGGGCACGCGATGGGCAACCTCCTCATCGTCTCGCTGTGGGAACGCCTGGGGGACACCGTGGCCGGCCTCGACTGGGTCGGACGCCTGCTCGGTGCACGGGGCCGGGTCCTGCCCATGGCCTCCGTGCCGCTGGTGGTGGAGGCCGACATCGTCGACCACGGCGTCGCGACGACCGTCGTCGGCCAGAGCAGCGTCGCGCGCTGCGGCGGCCGGATCGACCAGCTGCGTCTCGACCCCGCCGAACCGCCGGCGTGCCCGGAGGCGGTCCGTGCGGTGCTGGACGCCGACTGGGTGGTCCTGGGCCCGGGCTCCTGGTACTCGTCAGTCCTGGTGCACCTGCTCGTGCCGGGTCTCGCTGCCGCGCTGCACGCGACGTCCGCGCGGCGCTGCGTCACCCTCAACCTCAGCGCGGAGCCGGGGGAGACGCACGGGCTGTCTGCGCCGGAGCACCTGGCGGCGCTGCGTCGGCACGCTCCTGACCTGAGCATCGACGCCGTGCTGGCCGACCCCTCGGCCGTGGACGATCTCGACGAGCTGCACGCGGCGGCGGACGCGCTCGGTGCGCGCCTCGTCGTGGCACCGGTGGCGCGCGGCGACGGCACGCCGCGCCACGACCCGTTGCGGCTCGCCGCGGCGTACCGGGACGTCTTCGAGGGCGCCGTCGCCCGGTGAGCCGATCGACCCGCGACCTCGACGGCGCAGGTCACGGGCGCGTGGCAGGATGACGCCATGGCGCTGACGGTAGAGGTGAAGGACGAGCTGTCCCGGCACATGGTGACCCGGACGTCGTGCCGCAAGGCCGAGGTCTCGGCGATGCTGCGGTTCTCGGGCGGTCTGCACATCATCTCGGGGCGCGTGGTGATCGAGGCGGAGCTCGACACGGAGTCGGCGGCGGCACGGCTGCGCCGGGCGATCGGGGACCTGTACGGGCACACGAGCGAGCTCATCGTGGTCCGTGCCGGAGGCCTGCGCAAGAACGACCGGTACGTGGTGCGGGTGGTGCGCGACGGCGAGTCCCTGGCCCGGCAGACGGGTCTGCTGGACTCGCGGGGGCGTCCGGTGCGGGGGCTGGCCCCGGAGGTCGTCTCGGGCGGGGTGGACGCCGCCGAGGCGGTGTGGCGCGGCGCGTTCCTGGCGCACGGATCGCTGACGGAGCCGGGCCGGTCGATGTCGCTGGAGGTGACCTGCCCGGGCCCGGAGGCCGCGCTGGCGCTGGTCGGCGCGGCGCGACGGATCGGGGTGCAGGCGAAGTCGCGCGAGGTGCGCGGCATCGACCGTGTCGTGGTCCGCGACGGCGACGCGATCAGCGAGGTCCTGCGCCGGATGGGCGCGGTGTCCACGCGCCGGACGTGGGAGGAGCGCCGGGCACGGCGAGAGGTCCGGGGCACCGCGAACCGGCTGGCGAACTTCGACGACGCGAACCTGCGACGGTCGGCCCGCGCGGCGGTCGCGGCGGGTGCCCGGGTCCAGCGTGCCTTCGAGATCCTCGGCGACGAGGTGCCCGACCACCTGCGCGAGGCGGGCGAGCTGCGCCTGGCCCACAAGCAGGCGTCGCTGGAGGAGCTGGGTCAGCTCGCGGCGCCGCCCCTGTCCAAGGACGCGGTCGCGGGGCGGATCCGCAGGCTGCTCTCCACGGCGGACAAGCGGGCGATGGACCTCGGTGTCCCGGACACCGAGGCAGGCCTGTCGCCGGACCTGCTGGACCTGTGAGGCCCGTGACGCCCACTGGTCGGACCACCTGTCTCACGGGGGACCGGAGTCAGCACCCGGCAACGGATGGGTATAGGCTCCGAGGTGTCAGGTGACGACGGTGTGACCCTGGGTTTGATGTCCCGGCCATGCGTCACGGGACCTCCGGGGTGGCTCCGTGTCTACCAGCGCGCCGAGTGCGCGCGAGAGTTGGCATCAACCGTGTGCGCCGGTTCGGATCCGGCGCGCCCTGAGGAGGGCTATCGTGACCATCCGCGTCGGCATCAACGGCTTCGGCCGCATCGGACGTAACTTCTACCGGGCTCTCGTCGAGTCCGGTGCGGACATCGAGGTCGTGGGCGTCAACGACCTGACCGACAACAAGACGCTCGCGCACCTGCTGAAGTACGACACCACCCTGGGTCGCTTCGGCAAGGCCGTCGAGTTCGACGACGACAACATCATCGTCGACGGCACCAAGATCCGTGCCCTGGCCGAGCGCGACCCGGCCAACCTCCCCTGGGGCGAGCTCGGTGCGGACATCGTCATCGAGTCCACCGGCTTCTTCACCGACGCCACCAAGGCCAAGGCGCACATCGACGCCGGCGCCAAGAAGGTCATCATCTCCGCCCCGGCGAAGAACGAGGACGCGACCTTCGTCATGGGTGTGAACAGCGACCAGTACGACCCGGCCGCGCACCACATCATCTCGAACGCGTCGTGCACCACCAACTGCCTCGCGCCGCTGGCCAAGGCCCTCAACGACTCGATCGGCATCGAGCGTGGCCTGATGACCACGATCCACGCCTACACCGGCGACCAGAACCTGCAGGACGGTCCCCACAAGGACCTGCGTCGCGCCCGCGCCGCCGCGCAGAACATCGTCCCGACGACGACCGGTGCGGCCAAGGCCGTCGCCCTGGTGCTCCCGGAGCTCAAGGGCAAGCTGGACGGTTACGCCCTGCGCGTCCCCGTCATCACCGGCTCGGCCACGGACCTGACCTTCGAGGCCCCGAAGGACGTCACGGTCGAGGAGGTCAACGCCGCGGTCAAGGCTGCCGCCGAGGGCCCGCTCAAGGGCGTGCTGTCCTACGTCGAGGACGACATCGTCTCCTCCGACATCGTGACCGACCCGCACCAGAGCATCTTCGACGCGAAGCTCACCAAGGTGATCGGCAACCAGGTCAAGGTCGTCTCCTGGTACGACAACGAGTGGGGCTACTCCAACTCCCTCGTGTCGCTGACGGAGCTCGTCGGCGAGAAGCTCTGACGAACCGCCACGCCCGAGCGTGACCACGACGTCCGCGGGTGCGCGGTCCGCCCGTCCCCGTGACGAGCGGGCCGCCGCACCCGCGGACGTCGTCGTGTCACGAGCACCCCGCCACCACCCGACCTTCCTGCACGAGGTGAGCTCATGAAGACGATCGACACTCTCGGAGACCTGCGCGGGCGACGCGTCCTGGTCCGCTCCGACTTCAACGTGCCGCTGGACGGCACGACCATCACGGACGACGGTCGCATCCGTGCGGCGCTGCCCACGCTCCAGCGGCTGGCCGACGCCGGTGCGCGCGTCGTCGTCATGGCCCACCTGGGGCGCCCGAAGGGCACCCCGGACGAGAAGTACTCGCTGGCCCCGGTCGCCGCTCGCCTCGGCGAGCTGCTCGGCCAGGACGTGGCGCTGGCCACGGACCTGGTCGGGGACTCGGCCCGTGCCACCGTCGAGGCGCTGGGCGACGGACAGGTGGCCCTGCTGGAGAACGTCCGCTTCGACGCCCGCGAGACCTCCAAGGTCGACGCCGAGCGGGCGGAGCTGGCCGGCGAGCTCGCCGAGCTGGCCGACGCCTTCGTCTCTGACGGCTTCGGCGTGGTGCACCGCAAGCAGGCGTCGGTGTACGACGTCGCGCAGATCCTGCCGTCGGGGGCGGGCGACCTGGTGCTCAAGGAGGTCCAGTCGCTCTCGCGTGCCACGACCGACCCGGAGCGCCCGTACGCCGTCGTGCTGGGCGGCTCGAAGGTCTCGGACAAGCTGGGCGTGATCGCCAACCTGCTGACCAAGGCCGACCGCCTGCTGATCGGTGGCGGCATGGTGTTCACCTTCCTCGCGGCGCAGGGCCACTCGGTCGGCGCCTCGCTGCTCGAGGAGGACCAGGTCGACACCGTGCGCGGCTACCTGGCCGAGGCGGAGAAGAACGGTGTCGAGATCGTGCTGCCGACGGACATCGTCGCCGCCGACTCGTTCGCCGCGGACTCGCCGCACACGACGGTCGCTGCCGACGCGATCCCCGACGGTAAGATCGGCCTGGACATCGGTCCGGAGTCCGGCAGGCTGTTCGCGGCCAAGCTGGCCGACGCCAAGACCATCGCCTGGAACGGCCCCATGGGGGTCTTCGAGTTCGAGGCTTTCGCCGGCGGTACCCGCGCGGTCGCACAGGGCATCGTGGAGGCCACCGCCTCTGGGGCGTTCTCGATCGTCGGAGGCGGCGACTCCGCCGCGGCGGTCCGGATCCTCGGCTTCGACGAGGACGGCTTCAGCCACATCTCGACGGGTGGGGGAGCGAGTCTCGAGCTGCTCGAGGGCAAGGAGCTGCCGGGCCTGACGGTCCTGGCGGACTGAACCGAAGACCCTCCACGATCCCAACCACCACGACACGAAGGACACGACTGTGGCCACGAACCGCACGCCGCTGATGGCGGGCAACTGGAAGATGAACCTGGACCACGCCGAGGCGATCGCGGCGGTCCAGAAGCTGGCGTGGACGCTCAAGGACGCCACGCACGACTACTCCGCGGTGGAGGTGGCGGTGCTCGCGCCGTTCACCGACCTGCGCTCGGTGCAGACCCTCGTGGACGCGGACAAGCTCGAGATCCGCTACGGGGCGCAGGACGTCTCCCAGCACGAGTCCGGTGCCTACACCGGCGAAGTCTCGGCGGGGATGATCTCCCGCCTCGGTTGCACCTATGTCGCTGTCGGGCACTCCGAGCGCCGCGAGTACCACGCCGAGAGCGACGCCGTCGTCAACGCGAAGGTCAAGGCCGCGTTCGGCAAGGGCGTCACGCCGATCCTCTGCGTCGGCGAGGGGCTCGACGTGCGCAAGGCGGGCGACCAGGTGTCGTTCACGCTGGCGCAGCTCGACGCCGCGCTGGACGGGGTGCCCGCCGCGCAGGCCAAGGACGTCGTCGTCGCCTACGAGCCCGTGTGGGCCATCGGCACGGGCGAGGTCGCCACGCCCGAGGACGCGCAGGAGGTCTGCGGCGCGATCCGCACCCGGCTCGCCGAGCTGTACGACGACGGGCTCGCGGCGGGCGTGCGAGTCCTGTACGGGGGCTCGGTCAAGTCGGGCAACGTCGCGCAGATCATGGAGCAGCCGGACGTCGACGGCGCACTGGTCGGCGGGGCGAGCCTCGACCCGGAGGAGTTCGCGAAGATCGCGCGGTACCAGTCGCACGTCGCGTGAGCCCGTCGGACGGCGCGCGGCGCGCACCGTCCACCCCGAACGCCTCTCGTGGCGGTCACCCCTCGGTCATGCGAGGGGTTCGCCACGAGAGGCGTTCGTCACCTAGTCTTGAGCCCGCCGGGCAATCCCGGCACCGTCAGCCCGCCGTGAGGCGGCCGAGAACTGAGGACACCCCATGTTCGCCGCGTTGACCATCTTCCTGAACGTCGTGCTGGTGATCACCAGCGCGTTCCTGATCCTGCTCATCCTGATGCACAAGGGCAAGGGTGGGGGCATGTCCGACATGTTTGGGGGCGGGATGTCGAGCGCGGCGGGCAGCTCCGGGGTCGCCGAGCGCAACCTCAACCGCATCACCGTGGGCATCGCCCTGGTGTGGGTCGTGGTCATCGTGCTCCTCGGTCTCGCCACCAAGGTGAGCTGACGGACCAACGAGCCGCAGCGGGGGCGCGGCGTCGGGCGGCATCGGGGGCGCCGTCAGGCACGAGGATCGTCCGTGGGCATCGCCCACTGAGTCGAAGGTGAGGACGACACGTGGCATCTGCTGGACACGCCATCCGTGGCTCGCGCGTCGGGGCCGGACCCATGGGAGAGCAGGAACGTGGCGAGATCGCGCCGCGGACCGCGGTCTCCTACTGGTGTCTCAACGGTCACGAGACACGCCCGAGCTTCGCCGCCGTGGAGGACATCGAGCCTCCTGAGCACTGGGACTGCCCGCGGTGCGGCTTCCCCGCCGGCCAGGACCGGTCGAACCCGCCGGCACCGTTGCGCAACGAGCCGTACAAGACCCACCTGGCGTACGTGAAGGAGCGGCGCTCGGAGGACGAGGGCGCGGCCCTGCTGGAGGAGGCGCTCGAGACTCTCCGGGCGAAGCGCTCGGGGCTCCGACAGGCGAGCTGACGGCTGGCGGTCGTCCGGGGGCTAACCTGCCTGCGAGGTAGCCCCCGGGCCGTCCCTGGTGATCCGGCGCCCCGGAGGCCCGTGGCGCCGGGGCGGGCAGCGCGTCGTCAGGCGGCGGAGGCAGCCGCGGCGGCGTCGAGCAGCCACAGGGTGCGATCGTGTCCCACCGCGCGGACGGCGGGGACCTGAGTCACCGGGCCGTCCGACAGGGCCGCAGCGGTCTGGGCCGCCTTCTCCGCACCCGCGGCGACGACCCACACCTCGCGGGCGGCGCCGATCGCCGCGAACGTCAGGGAGACGCGTTCCGGCGGTGGCTTGGGCGAGCCATGGACACCGACGACCGTGCCGGAGGCGCCCAGGGCGGGGTGCTCGGGGAACAGGGACGCCACGTGGCCGTCAGGCCCCATGCCCAGCAGCAGCACGTCGAACAGCGGCACGTGACCGCCGTCCGGCGCGAACGACGCCAGCTCGGCGGCGTACGCCGTCGCTGCCGCTTCCGGCGTGACGGCCTCGCCCGGTCCGTCGCCGGACGAGGGCATCGCGTGGACGTGGCGTGCGGGCAGGCCCGAGGACGCCAGGAGGTCGTCGACGAGCGCCTCGCGGGCCTGGGTCTCGTTGCGGTCGGGATCGCCGGCCGGCAGGAACCGCTCGTCGCCCCACCACAGGTGGACGCCGGACCAGTCCACCGCGTCGCGCAGCGGGCTCGCGGCGACGGCGGCGAGCGCCTTGATCCCGACGGTGCCCCCGGTGAGGACGAGGTGGACCGGTCTCCGCACCGACTGGACGTCGAGCACCCGGGTGAGCAGCCGGGCCGCCGCGGCCTCGGCGAGGACGGAGGCGTCGGGGTGGACCACGACGAGTCGGGTGCTCATGCGGTCTGGTCCACGGTCTCGACGCGGTTCAGGCCCTTGCCGAGCACCTGGCCGTAGATCTCGTCGGGGTCCAGGCGTCGGAGCTCCTCGATGAGTGCCTCGGACAGCGACCGGATCGGCAGCGACATGCGGCGCTCGGGCTTGCCGGACTGGCTGATCGTCACCAGGCGGCCGTCCGGGCGGTCCAGCACGATCGGACCGCTCTTGCGCTCGAGCGTGACCCGGGTGATGGCGTCGGCCCCCGGTGTCCGGACCACCGTGGCCGGGCACCGCAGCTTCAGTCCCAGCCAGGCGGCCAGCAGGTCGAGCGAGGTGTGCTGCGCCTGGCCCTCGACCCGGACCGAGGTGACCGGCTCGTACGGGGGTTGGTCGATGGCGGCGGCGATGAGCCCACGCCACAGGGTGACCCGCGCCCACGCGAGGTCGGTGTCGCCCTCGGTGAACGAGCCGGCGAGACGTCCGAGCATGGCCACGGGGTCGGTGGCCTTGGTCGTGTCGGTGATGCGCCGCTGGGCCATGGAGCCCAGCGGGTCGGCGGTCGGGTCGTCCGGCCCACCGGTGGGCCACCACAGGACGATGGGCGCGTCCGGCAGCAGCAGCGGCATGACGAGTGTGTCGGGGTGGTCCGTCAGCGGCTCGGCGCACCGCAGGACGACGACCTCCGAGGCGCCGGCGTCACCGCCGACCCGGATCTGGGCGTCGAGCCTGCCGGCCGTGGCCCGGGCCGCGAGCGGCGCGACGACGACGACGCGGCAGGGGTGCTCGTGGCTGGCCTCGTTGGCGGCGGCCACCGCCGCCTCGACATCCTCCTCGACGGCGACGACCACCAGGGTCAGGACGCGGCCGAGCGCGACGGCGCCGCCCTCGTCGCGCAGGTGGTCGAGCCGCTTGCTGACCGCGTTCGTCGTGGTGTCCGGCATGTCGATGATCATGGGTGTGCTCCTTCGTCGTGCCGGCGGGTCAGGGACGGCGCCACGTGCGGCCGTCGCGGGCCATCATGGCGTCCGCCGACGGCGGACCCCAGGACCCCGACGGGTAGGGCTCCGGGCGGCCCTTGTGCGCCCAGTGCGCGATGACCGGGTCCAGGATCTTCCACGACAGCTCGACCTCCTCGCGCGTGGGGAACAGCGGCGGGTCGCCCAGCAGGACGTCGAGGATGAGCCGTTCGTAGGCCTCGGGGGAGGACTCGGTGAAGGAGTGCCCGTAGCCGAAGTCCATCGTGACGTCGCGGACCTCCATCGCGGTTCCCGGCACCTTCGCGCCGAACCGCATCGTGACGCCCTCGTCCGGCTGGACACGGATCACGAGGGCGTTGCTGCCCAGGTCCGAGGTCAGCGAGCTCTCGAACGGCAGGTGCGGGGCCGTCTTGAACACGACGGCCACCTCGGTGACGCGGCGGCCGAGGCGCTTGCCGGTGCGCAGGTAGAACGGCACCCCGGCCCAGCGCCGGTTGTCGATGTCCAGGCGGACCGCCGCGTACGTCTCGGTGGTGGACTCGGGGTTGAAGCCCTCCTCCTCGAGGAAGCCCGGGACCTTCTCGCCACCCTGCCAGGCCGTGGCGTACTGGCCGCGCGCCGTGTGCCGGCCGAGGTCGCGGGGGAGCCGGACGGAGGAGAGCGCCTTGATCTTCTCCGCACGCAGCGCGTCGGCGTCGAAGTTGACGGGCTCCTCCATCGCCACCAGGGCGAGGAGCTGCAGCAGGTGGTTCTGGATGACGTCGCGCGCCGCACCGACGCCGTCGTAGTAGCCGGCGCGACCACCGATGCCGATGTCCTCCGCCATGGTGATCTGCACGTGGTCGACGTAGTTGCTGTTCCACAGCGGCTCGAAGAGCTGGTTGGCGAACCGCAGCGCCAGGATGTTCTGGACCGTCTCCTTGCCGAGGTAGTGGTCGATGCGGAACACCGACTCCGGCTCGAAGACCTTGGAGACCACCGCGTCGAGCTCCTGGGCGGAGGCGAGGTCGTGCCCGAACGGCTTCTCGATGACGACCCGGCGCCACGCGTCGTCGGCCGACTCGGACAGCCCGGAGCGGGAGAGCTGCTCGCACACCAGGGGAAAGGCGCTCGGCGGGACCGACAGGTAGAAGGCGTGGTTGCCGCCCGTGCCGCGCTCGGCGTCGAGGTCCTCCACGGTGCTGCGCAGGCGCTCGAACGCCTCGGGGTCGTCGAACGACCCCTGCACGAACCGGATGCCCTCGCTCAGCTGCTTCCACGTCGCCTCGCGGAACGGTGTCCTGGCGTGCTCCTTCACCGCGTCGTGGACGATCTGGGCGAAGTCCTGGTCGTCCCAGTCGCGGCGGGCGAACCCCGTGAGGGCGAACCCGGGCGGCAGCAGGCCACGGTTGGCGAGGTCGTAGACCGCGGGCATCAGCTTCTTGCGCGAGAGGTCGCCGGTGACCCCGAAGATGACCAGCCCGCACGGCCCGGCGATCCGGGGGAGCCGGAGGTCGAGCGGGTCGCGCAGCGGGTTCTGCTCAGCAGTGATCTTGGCCGGTCTCACGGTGCCCCGTCTCTCTCGTCGTGCGTTCGTGGTGCTGAAGAGTGGCTGGTGTCGTGCCGGGTCCGCTCACGCGCCGGCGGCGTCGAGCCCGGTCTTGGTGGTGGTGAGCAGCTCGTCCCAGCTCTTCTCGAACTTGGACACGCCCTCGTCCTCGAGCCGTGCCGTCACCTCGTCCAGCGAGATGCCCTGGGCCTCGACCGCGTGCAGGGTCGCGGCCGCCTCGTCGGCCGTTCCGCTGACCGTGTCGCCCACGATCTCGCCGTGGTCCGCGAAGGCGTCGAGGGTGGCCTGCGGCATGGTGTTGACGACACCCGGCGCCACCAGCTCGGTGACGTAGAGCGTGTCCGGGTAGGCCGGGTCCTTCACGCCGGTGGAGGCCCACAGCGGGCGCTGCGGCTGCGCGCCGGCGGTGGCGAGGCGCTGCCAGCGCTCGGACGTGAAGACTTCCTGGTACGCGGCGTACGCGAGTCGTGCGTTGGCGATCGCGGCGCGGCCGCGCAGGGCGAGCGCACCGTCGGTGCCGACGTCGTCGAGCGCGGCGTCGACCGCGGCGTCCACCCGCGAGACGAAGAATGAGGCGACCGACCCGATGGGGGCGAGGTCGTGCCCGTTGTCGCGGGCCTGCTCCAGCCCGGTCAGGAAGGCGTCCATGACCTGGCGGTAGCGCTCGATCGAGAAGATGAGGGTGACGTTGACGCTGAACCCGGCGGCGAGGGACTCGGTGATCGCGGGCAGGCCCTCGACCGTGGCGGGGATCTTGATCATGATGTTGGGGCGGTCGACCGTCTCCCACAGGCGTCGCGCGGTGGCGACCGTGGCCGCGGTGTCTCGGGCGAGCCGCGGGTCGACCTCGATGGAGACCCGGCCGTCGACGGCGTCCGTGGCGTCGTAGACGCCGCGCAGCACGTCCGCCGCGGAGCGGACGTCGTCGGTGGTGATGGCCTCGACCGCGGCCTCGACGTCGGTGCCGGCGAGAGCGGTCAGCGCGCTGTCGTACGCGGTCCCCGCGGAGAGCGCGGCGGCGAAGATCGTGGGGTTGGTGGTGACGCCGACGACGTCGTGGGAGTCGACGAGGCCGGCCAGGTTGCCGGTGTCGAGGCGCTCGCGCGAGAGGTCGTCCAGCCAGATGGACACGCCTGCCTCGGAGAGGCGTCGGGTGGGTCGGTTCGTCTCGGTCATCTCAGGTCTCCTGCCTCGACACCGGTGGCTTCACCACCGTGCTCGTCACATGGTGGGCGACGACGGCGGCCGACGCCTGTCGGCCGCCGTCGCCGGGGTTCTCACTCGCCGCGGGCCTCCGTGACGGACTCGCGGGCGGCGGCGGCCACGGCCTCGGCCGTGATGCCGAACTCGCGGTACAGCGTCTGGTAGTCCGCCGACGCGCCGTAGTGCTCCAGCGAGACGCTGCGACCGGCGTCGCCGACGATGTCGCGCCACCCCTGGGCCACGCCCGCCTCGACCGACACGCGTGCCTTCACACCGGTCGGCAGGACCGACCGGCGGTACTCGGCGTCCTGACGGTCGAACCACTCGCGGCTCGGCATCGACACCACGCGGGCGGCGATGCCGTCGGCGGCGAGGAGCTCGCGCGCCTCGACGGCGAGCTGCACCTCGGAGCCGGTGCCCACCAGGATGACGTCCGGCGTGCCGTCCGTGTCCAGGAGCGTGTAGGCGCCGCGCAGGGTGCCCTCGGCACCGGCGAAGCCCTCCGTGCCGCGCGGGAACGTCGGCACGCCCTGACGGGTCAGCACGAGCCCCGCCGGGTGGTCGCGGTCCTCGAGGATGCCCCGCCAGGCCCAGGCGGTCTCGTTGGCGTCCGCGGGACGGACGACGTCGAGCCCCGGGATGGCGCGCAGCGCGGCCAGGTGCTCGACTGGCTGGTGGGTCGGGCCGTCCTCGCCGAGACCGATCGAGTCGTGCGTCCAGACGAACGTCGACGGGATCCCCATGAGTGCGGCCAGACGCACGGACGCGCGCATGTAGTCCGAGAACTGCAGGAACGTGCCGCCGTAGGGACGGGTCAGGCCGTGCAGGACGATGCCGTTGAGGATCGAGCCCATGGCGTGCTCACGGATGCCGAAGTGCAGCGTGCGGCCGTACGGGTCGCCCGGGAACTTCTTGGTGGCGTGCTCGACCGGGACGAACGACGCCGCGCCGTCCATCGTGGTGTTGTTCGAGCCGGCCAGGTCGGCGGACCCGCCCCACAGCTCCGGGAGCACGTCGGCGAGGGCGGAGAGCACCTTGCCGGACGCGGCGCGCGTCGCGATGCCCTTGGTGGACTCCTCGAACTCTGGCAGTGCGTCCGTCCAGCCCTCCGGGAACTCGCCGGCCGTGAGGCGCTCCAGGAGAGCGGCGTGCTCGGGGCTCGCCGTCTTCCACGCCGCGAACGCCGTGTCCCATGCGGCTCGCTCGTCGGCCTGGCGCTCCGCGACGGCACGCGTGTACGCGAGCACCTCGTCGTCGATGTGGAAGGTCTTCTCCGGGTCGAGCCCGAGCGCGGTCTTCATGCCGGCGACCTCGTCGGCGCCCATGGCCGAGCCGTGGATGCCACCGGTGTTCTGCTTGGTGGGGGCGGGCCAGCCGATGATGGTGCGCAGCGCGATGATCGACGGCTTGCCGGTCTCGGCCTTGGCCGCGTCCAGCGCCGCGGCGAGCGCGTCCGTGTCCTCGGCGTAGCCGGTGCCGCCCTGCGTGAAGTCCACGCGCTGGGTGTGCCAGCCGTAGGCGGCGTAGCGGGCCAGCACGTCCTCGGTGAAGGCGATCTCGGTGTCGTCCTCGATGGAGATCTTGTTGTCGTCCCAGATCACCACGAGGTTGCCGAGCTGCTGCGTGCCCGCCAGCGACGAGGCCTCGGAGGTCACGCCCTCCTGCAGGTCGCCGTCGGAGGCGACGACGTACACGTGGTGGTCGAACGGCGAGGTGCCGGGCGCGGCGTCCGGGTCCAGCAGGCCCCGCTCGCGACGCGACGCGTAGGCCATGCCGACGGCGGAGGCCAGACCCTGACCGAGCGGTCCGGTCGTGATCTCGACGCCGGGGGTGTGGCCGTACTCCGGGTGGCCAGGGGTCTGGGAGTCCCAGGTGCGCAGCGCGGCGATGTCGTCCATCTCCATGCCGTAGCCGGCCAGGAAGAGCTGCAGGTACAGCGTCAGCGACGAGTGCCCCGCCGACAGCACGAACCGGTCGCGACCCACCCAGGCGGGATCGCTGGGGTCGTGACGCATCGTCTTCTGGAACAGCAGGTACGCGGCCGGCGCGAGCGAGATCGCCGTCCCGGGGTGACCCGAACCGCACTTCTCGACGGCGTCGGCGGCGAGCGCCTTGATGGACTTGACCGCGCGCGCATCGAGTTCGTTCCACTCGAGCGGCGACAGTGCGGGGTCGAACGCGTTCACGTATGCCTCTTTCCTGCCCGAGGCGATGCCCCGGGTGCTCTGCTGCTGTGGCCGGGCGCGGCAGGCCTCGCCGTGGCGGCGAGGACGGTCGCCGGCGCAGCGGACGGACCGGTGCGCACGACGGCACCAGTGCCCTGCGGTGTGCGTCTCCACACTAGCGGGGACGGCGCGCCGGTGCGTCCACGCCTCAGGACCGTCCCACCATGTGAGCCGGGCCGACCCCGGGACAGACCCGGGCACGGGCTTATCTCACAGGCCGTCGGGATCCGGTGCGGACGAGGGATCCTGCACGTCGTCGTAGGATGGAGCCGCCCTGCCCGACCCCCCTCGCGAACGGAAGCACCACGCGCGTGAGCACCCCGAGCCGCACGACGTCCGCCTCGTCGCCCTCGCCCCGCGCCGCCGCGCGCCGCGGGGCGGATGACCGGAGCAGCGGCTGGCGGGACCGCGCGGGCGCGTACGTGGCGCTCACCAAGCCGCGGATCATCGAGCTGCTGCTGGTGACCACCGTCCCCACGATGATCCTCGCCGAGGGCGGCCTGCCCGATCTGTGGCTGGTCGTCAAGACCCTGGTCGGCGGGGCGCTCGCGGCCGGATCGGCCAACGCCTTCAACTGCTACCTCGACCGCGACATCGACGAGGTGATGAACCGCACCAAGCGCCGCCCGCTCGTCACCGGGGAGATCGCGCCGCGGCAGGCGCTCATCTTCGCCACGGCGCTGGGCGTCGTGTCGCTGGTGTGGTTCGCGTGGCTGGTCAACGTCCCTGCCGCGTGGCTGACCTTCGCGGCGATCGCGATCTACGTGGTCGGCTACACGATGATCCTCAAGCGCCGGACCTCGCAGAACATCGTGTGGGGCGGCATCGCCGGCTGCATGCCCGTGTTCATCGGCTGGGCGGCCGTCACCGAGTCGCTCAGCTGGGCGGCCCTCGCACTGTTCGGGGTCATCTTCTTCTGGACCCCGCCGCACTACTGGCCCCTGTCGGTGAAGTTCAAGAAGGACTACGCCGACGCCGGAGTGCCGATGCTTCCCGTGGTCGCCTCCGACCGCCGCGTCGCCGCCGAGATGGTCGGGCACACGGTGGCGATGATCGTCTGCTCGCTCGCTCTCGTGCCGCTGGCCGGCATGACGTGGGTGTACACCGTCGTCGCGACGGCCCTGGGCGGATGGTTCCTCTGGCTCACGGTGTCGATGTTGCGCAAGGCGCAGGGACGCGGCCGCAGCGGGCCCGGTGCCATGAAGGTCTTCCACGCCTCGATCACGTACCTGACGCTGCTGTTCGTCGCCGTCGCCGTGGACGTCTTTCTGCCGTGGTGACGTGCGCGGGCATCAGGACGGCATGATGGGCGCGTGAGCGCTCCTGCCGACCTGCTGCACCCCGCCCTCGCCACGGCGGTGCGCGACTACCTCGCGCACCTGCGGGTCGAGCGCGGCCTGTCCACCAACACGGTGGCCGCGTACCGGCGCGACCTGGAGCGCTACGCGACGTTCCTGTCCGTGACCGGGCGCACCGGGCTCGACCAGGTCGGCGAGCGCGACGTCGCCGCCTACCTGACGACGGTGCGCGAGGGGTCCGACGGCGGCAGGCCGTTGTCGGCGTCGTCCGCCGCCCGGTCGCTGGCCGCCGTGCGCGGCTGGCACCGGTTCGCCCTCGCGGAGGGATGGACCGGCCACGACCCTGCGGCCGAGGTGTCCGCGCCCACCCAGACGCGCAGGCTGCCGCACGCCCTGAGCATCGACGACGTCGCCCGCCTGCTGGCCGCCGCCTCGGCGGGCGACACGCCGGCCGGGCTCCGCGACCGGGCGCTGCTCGAGCTGCTCTACTCCACCGGTGGACGGATCAGCGAGGTCGTCGGGCTGGACGTCGACGACGTCGGGTCCGACGCGGTCGTCCGGCTGTTCGGCAAGGGCGGCAAGGAACGGGTGGTGCCCGTCGGCTCGTACGCCCGCGACGCCGTCGACGCGTACCTGGTGCGCGGACGCCCGGCGCTGGCGTCCGCGGGCGCCGGGCGCGGACGCAGCACCCCGGCGTTGTTCCTCAACTCGCGCGGCGACCGGCTGTCGCGGCAGAGCGCCTGGGCGGTGCTGCAGGGCGCGGCGGACCGGGCAGGGCTGACCGAGCACGTCTCGCCGCACACGCTGCGCCACTCCTTCGCCACGCACCTGCTGGCGGGCGGCGCGGACGTGCGCGTGGTCCAGGAGCTGCTCGGCCATGCCTCGGTGACCACGACGCAGATCTACACGATGGTGACTCCCGAGGCGTTGCGCGAGGTCTACGCCGCGACCCATCCGCGGGCGCTGTAGCCGCCGGGCGCGCGCCGCGGCGCCGAGGGGCGTCGATGTCCGCCGCGCCGCGCGCCGGACCGATGCCCCGGACACCTCCGGTGTAGCGTGACGGACGTGAGCGACGCACCCGGGGGGAGCGACACGATGACGCAGCCTGCGACGGCCGAGAGCACGTTGCCCGGGATCCCGGGCCACGAGGCGGCACAGGAGGGCGCGGCCACCGACGTGGTCGGCCGACCTCTGCCCGACTTCCCGGAACCGGCTCCGCGCACCACGCACGGGCCGGCCAGGATCGTCGCGATGTGCAACCAGAAGGGCGGGGTCGGCAAGACCACGACCACCATCAACCTCGGGGCGGCCCTGGCCGAGTACGGCCGCCGGGTGCTGCTCGTGGACTTCGACCCGCAGGGCGCCGCGTCGGTCGGGGTGGGCATCAGCCCCCACGAGCTCGACCTGAGCGTCTACAACCTCATCATGGACCGGGACGTCGAGCTGTCCGACGTCGTGCGGCCGACGGCGATCGACGGCCTGGACGTGGTGCCGGCGAACATCGACCTGTCGGCCGCCGAGGTCCAGCTCGTCGGCGAGGTCGCACGCGAGTCGATCCTGTCGCGGGCGCTGCGCCCGGCGCTGGACGACTACGACGTGATCCTCGTCGACTGCCAGCCGTCCCTGGGGCTGCTCACGGTCAACGCGCTGACGGCCGCCCACGGCGTCCTCATCCCGCTGGAGTGCGAGTTCTTCGCGCTGCGCGGCGTCGCCCTGCTGGTCGAGACGATCGACAAGGTCAAGGACCGCCTCAACCCCGACCTCGAGGTCGACGGCATCCTGCCCACGATGTTCGACTCGCGCACCCTGCACTCGCGCGAGGTCGTCGCACGGGTCCACGAGGCGTTCGGCGACACGCTGCTGCACACCGTCATCGGGCGCACGGTGAAGTTCCCCGACGCCTCGGTGGCGGCCGAGCCCATCACCGCCTACGCACCCTCCCACCGCGGCGCGGCGGCCTACCGCCAGCTCGCCCGCGAGCTCGTCGCCCGTGGCCGCACCGCCTGAGGAGCGTCGCGAGGCACCGCGAGCGGGCGCGTTCACGGTCCACCTCGACAACTTCGACGGCCCGTTCGACCTGCTGCTGTCCCTCATCACGGCCCGCAAGCTGGACGTGACCGAGGTGGCGCTGGCCGCGGTGACGGACGACTTCGTCGCCCACATCCGGGCCGCGGAGACGGCGTCGCGGGAGGCGGCGGGCCGCGGGGAGGAGCGGCCGTCGTGGGACCTGGGCGTGGCGAGCGAGTTCCTCGTCGTCGCGGCGACGCTCCTGGACCTCAAGGCCGCTCGGCTGCTGCCCGGCGTGGTCGAGGAGGACGCCGAGGACCTGGAGCTGCTCGAGGCCCGCGACCTGCTCTTCGCCCGTCTGCTCCAGTACCGCGCCTACAAGGAGGTCTCGGCCGTACTCGCCGAACGGCTGGCGACCGAGGGGCGCCGGGTGCCCCGCGCGGTGCCGATGGAGAGCCACCTGGCCGCGATGCTGCCCGAGCTCGTCTGGACGCTCGACGGCGACCGGATCGCCGCGCTGGCGGCGAAGGCGCTCGAGCCGCGCCAGGCGCCGGTGATCGGTCTGAGCCACCTGCACGCACCCGCCGTGAGCGTGCGCGAGCAGGCCGCGATCGTCGCGCAGCGGCTGCGGCGCGACCACGTGGCGACGTTCCGTGCGCTCACCGCCGGGGAGGAACGGCTCGTGGTGGTGGCCCGCTTCCTGGCGCTCCTGGAGCTCTTCCGCAACGGCCAGGTGTCCTTCGACCAGGTGGCCGCGCTCGGTGAGCTGACGGTGCGATGGACGGGCGACGAGGATGACGACGTCGGTGCGGAGTTCGAAGAGTTCGAGGGCGCCGTGGAGGGAGCCGTATGACGCAGGACACGACGACGGGGACCCTGCTCGGCGCCGCGAACGGCCCGGAGGAGGCCGACGGACCCGAGCCGGTCGACGTCGAGGACCTGCCCGGCGGGCTCGCCGCGGCGCTGGAGGCGATCCTCATGGTGGCCGAGTCGCCGGTCGCCGCCGAACGGCTCGCGGCCGCTGTCGGGCGTCCGACGGCGGAGGTCGCCCGGACGCTGGAGGACCTCGCGGCCGAGTACCGCGGCGAGGCGGGCGGTCGCCCGCGCGGCTTCGAGCTGCGCAGGGCGGCCGAGGGCTGGCGCTTCTACTCGTCCGCCGAGCAGGCCGACGTGGTGGGCCGGTTCGTGCTGGAGGGGCAGTCGTCGCGGCTCAGCCAGGCCGCGCTGGAGACGCTCGCCGTGGTGGCCTACCGCCAGCCGGTGTCCCGCGGGCAGATCTCGGCGGTGCGCGGGGTCAACGTCGACGGGGTCGTCCGCACGCTGCTCGCCCGGGGGCTGGTGGCCGAGGTCGGTCAGGACCCCCTGTCGGGTGCTGTGCTGTTCGGCACCACGGGCGAGTTCCTCGACCGGATGGGCTGGTCGTCGCTGGAGGACCTGCCCCCGCTGGCCCCGCACCTGCCGGGCGTCGAGGCGGTCGGCGACCTCACGGACTGAGTCCTGCGACAATGGGTCCATGCCCACCTCACGCCGCGGCGGCCGCCGTCGCCCTCAGCAGTCGCAGAACGCCCAGACCCCGGCGGTCGACGTCCACGTCGCCGACGGGGTGCGCCTGCAGAAGGTGCTCGCCCAGGCCGGCCTCGGTTCGCGACGCAAGTGCGAGGACCTGATCTCCGAGGCCCGCGTGGAGGTCGACGGCCAGATCGTCACGGAGCTGGGCGTGCGCATCGACCCCGACAAGGCCGTCGTCCGCGTGGACGGCATGACCGTCCAGCTCGACTCCTCCAAGATCACCGTGGCGGTGAACAAGCCGCTGGACATGATCTCGGCGATGAGCGACCCGGACGGGCGCCCCACGGTGGCCGAGCTGGTCAGGGACCGCCCCGAGCGGCTCTTCCACGTCGGTCGGCTGGACGCGGACTCCGAGGGCCTGCTGCTGCTGACCAACGATGGTGAGCTGGGCAACCGGCTCGCGCACCCCCGCTACGAGATCCCGAAGACCTACCTGGTCACGGTCGAGGGAGGCGAGGTCTACCCGCGGGTCATGAAGCAGCTCACCTCCGGCGTGGAGCTGGACGACGGGCTGGCACGCATGGACAAGGTCCGCGTCGTCGACGCGGTGCCCGGGCAGACCATGCTCGAGGTGGTGCTGCACGAGGGGCGCAACCGCATCGTGCGGCGGATGTTCGACGCCGTCGGCTTCCCGGTGTCGCGGCTGGTGCGCACCCGCATCGGCCCGATCGCCCTCGGGGACCTGAAGGTCGGCCGCTCGCGCGTGCTCGGGCGCACCGAGCTCGGCACCCTGATGCGCGCCGTCGACCTGTAGATTCCCCTCCGTCCTCCCCCCCTCGAACGAGAGCGAGCACCTGTGGTCACCATCGCCGTCGACGGCCCGTCCGGGTCCGGCAAGTCCAGCGTCTCCAAGGCTGTCGCAGCCCGACTCGGCCTGGCCTACCTCGACACGGGGGCCATGTACCGGGCGGCGACGCTGTGGTGCGTGCGCACCGACGTCGCGCTCGACCGGACGGAGGCCGTGGCCGTCGCGGTGCGGGGCATGCCGCTCGAGATGGGCGTCGACCCCGCCGCCCCGGGCGTCTCGCTCGACGGCGAGGACGTCGCGCTGGCGATCCGGACCACGGAGGTCACCGCGGCTGTGTCGCAGGTCGCGACGAACCTGCAGGTCCGCGACGAGCTGCGCCGCCGCCAACGGGAGATCATCGCGCGCGAGTCCGACGGCGGTTTCTCCGGCGGGCGGGGGATCGTCGCGGAGGGGCGTGACATCACCACCGTCGTCGCCCCCGACGCCGACGCACGTGTGCTGCTGACCGCGAGCGAGGAGGCGCGCCTGCGTCGTCGGTCGCTCGAGGTGCACGGAGCCGCGGACGCCTCGGCGGTCGACGCCACCCGCGACCAGGTGCTGCGCCGGGACCGCGACGACTCGACCGTCAGCACGTTCCACGTGGCGGCCGACGGCGTCGTGACCGTGGACTCCAGCGAGCTGGACCTGGACCAGACCGTCGACGCCGTCCTTGCCGTCGTGGAGCGCACCGCCGTCTGACGGTCGCCGGCAGGCCCGCACCGGCCGCCCACGCCGGCCAGGACGTCGACGGTGGCGAGACGCGCGTCACGTCCCCGCGGCGTCGGCGACGTCGCGCCGACCGGCGGGCACCTGGGACAATGGCTTCCATGACCACCCCCGCCGACGGCCCCGAGACCACGCCCGACGACGCCACCGACGGCCCCGTCCAGGACGTCGCGAACGTCGTCACCGAGTCCTGGGACGGGCCGCAGGGCAGCGATCTCGAGGACGACGAGGCGCGCGAGCGCGCGTTGCGCGCCGGGCTCGAGGACTTCGAGCTCGACGAGTCCGACCGCCTGCTGCTCGCCGACGAGTGGGACGAGGACGGTCTGACGCCGGCCGAGCGGGCGCTCCCGGTGCTCGCCGTCGTCGGCCGGCCGAACGTCGGCAAGTCGACCCTCGTCAACCGCATCCTGGGCCGCCGCGAGGCCGTGGTCGAGGACACGCCGGGCGTGACACGCGACCGGGTGAGCTACCCGGCGGAGTGGTCCGGGCGGCACTTCACGCTCGTCGACACCGGCGGCTGGGAGGTCGACGTCGCGGGCATCGAGTCGAAGGTGGCCGAGCAGGCGGAGGTCGCGATCTCGCTCGCCGACGCCGTCGTCTTCGTGGTGGACGCCCAGGTGGGCGCCACCGCCAGCGACGAGCGGGTCGTCGAGCTGCTGCGACGCTCCGGCAAGCCGGTCGTGCTGTGCGCCAACAAGGTCGACGGTCCCGCCGGCGAGGCGGACGCCGCCTACCTGTGGGCCCTCGGGCTCGGCGAGCCGATGCCCGTCTCGGCACTGCACGGCCGGGGGACCGGCGACATGTTGGACGCCATCCTGGACGCGCTCCCCGAGCACTCCGAGCACGGCACGCTGCGCCCGGAGGGCCCGCGGCGGGTCGCGCTGGTCGGGCGCCCGAACGTGGGCAAGTCCTCGCTGCTGAACAAGATCGCGGGGTCCGAGCGTGTCGTGGTCGACGAGACCGCCGGCACGACGCGCGACCCGGTCGACGAGCTCGTCGAGATCAAGGGCATCCCGTACTGGTTCGTCGACACCGCGGGCATCCGTCGGCGCGTGCACCAGACGAGCGGCGCCGACTTCTACGCCTCCCTGCGCACGCAGGCCGCCATCGAGAAGGCGGAGGTGGCGGTCGTCCTGGTGGACGCCGCGGTGCCGCTGACCGAGCAGGACACCAGGGTGATCTCCCAGGCCGTGGACGCCGGCCGGGCCGTCGTCATCGCGTACAACAAGTGGGACCTCATGGACGAGGACCGCCGCCCGTACCTCGAGCGCGAGATCGAACGCGACCTGGTGCAGGTCACGTGGGCGCCCCGGGTCAACGTCTCCGCCCGGACCGGGTGGCACACCGACAAGCTCGTGCGGGCGCTCGAGACCGCGCTCGACTCCTGGGACACCCGCATCCCGACGGGTCGCCTCAACGGATTCCTCGGTGAGCTCGTCGCCGAGCACCCGCACCCCGTGCGCGGCGGCAAGCAGCCGCGCATCCTGTTCGCCACCCAGGCCTCGACGCGCCCACCGCGGTTCGTGCTGTTCGCCACCGGCTTCATCGAGGCCGGCTACCGGCGGTTCATCGAGCGCCGGCTGCGCGAGACCTTCGGGTTCGAGGGCTCGCCCCTCTCGATCAGCGTGCGGGTGCGCGAGAAGCGCCGTCGTCGCTGACGGCTCCGGCCGCTCGCCCGTGTGACCTGGCTCGCACCGCCGGTCGCCCCGGGTGCGGTATCGTCGCAGGACGAACGAGCAACAGCTCGCGTGCTCTGGGGTCGGTGAAAATCCGAGCCGGCGGTGAAAGTCCGCGACCCGGCCACAGCCAGTGACCGGTTGACCAGGTGGAACTCCTGGACCGACGGTCAAAGTCCGGATGGGAAGACGCACGCGACGCCTTCGCCCGCTCGCCGGCGTGGACCCGTCCACGACCCCGGTGCCCAGCTGCACCGTGTGCCCGGCGCGCGGCGACGACGCCGTGCACGCCCCAGCGGTCCGCGACCGGACGACAGGGGCAGCACATGACCACCGCCACGGCGGCACCCACCGTGAGACCGGCCGAGGCCGCCGCGCTGCGGCGCGCCCTCGAGCTGGCGGCGACCGACGGCCTCGTCCTCGGCCCGAACCCCCGCGTCGGGTGCGTCCTGCTCCACGCCGACGGCGCCACGATCGCCGAGGGGTACCACCGCGGTGCGGGCACACCCCACGCCGAGGCGGTCGCGCTGGCCGACGCGCGAGCCGCCGTCGGGGCCCACGGGCTGCGCGGCACCACCGCCGTCGTCACCCTCGAACCGTGCACCCACACCGGGCGCACGGGGCCCTGCGCGCAGGCGTTGCGCGACGCCGGGGTCGCGCGCGTGGTCTACGCCCAGCGCGACCCCAACCCGGTGGCCACCGGCGGCGGGGACGTGCTCCGGGCGGCCGGCGTCGACGTGGTCGGTGACGTGCTCCCGACCCGGGCGCGCGAGCTCAACCCGGTCTGGACGGCGGCGATGGAGCTCGGCCGCCCTGTCGTCACGTGGAAGATCGCCACCAGCCTCGACGGCCGCACGGCCGCTCCGGACGGCACGTCCCGGTGGATCACCTCGGTCGCGGCCCGCCGCGACGCCCACCGGCTGCGCGCTCGGGTGGACACCGTGCTGGTGGGCTCCGGCACCGTGGCCGCCGACGACCCGGCGCTCACCGTGCGCGGTGCGACCGGTGCCGAGGCGGTCGCGCAGCCGCTGCGTGCGGTCATGGGCCTGCGCGACATCCCTGCGGGCGCACGGCTCGCCGCGCCCGGCCCGGACGGCACCGAGACGGTGCACCTGCGCACCCGCGACGCCCGGGAGGCGCTCGCGACCCTGTGGGAGCACGACCGCCGCCACGTCCTGCTGGAGGGCGGTGCCACGCTCGCCGCCGCGTTCTGGCGTGCGGGCCTCGTCGACGAGGTCGTGGCGTACGTAGCCCCGGTGCTGCTCGGTGCCGGGCCCGCCGTCGTCGGCGACCTCGGCATCACCACCATCACCGGCGCGGCCCGCCTCGACGTCACCGACGTCACGGTCGTCACCGCCGACCGCGACCCCGACAGCCCTGACAGCCCCGACGGCCCGGCGCCGTCCGAGAAGAACGTGCGGCTCACCCTGCGGCCGCGGAAGGAGTCCTGATGTTCACCGGCATCGTGACCGAGCTCGGCACCGTCCGCGCCCTGGAGACCACCGCCGACGCGTCGCGGCTGACCGTCGCCGCCACCGGCGTGCTGGACGGCGTGCGTCTCGGCGACTCGATCGCCGTGAACGGCTGCTGCCTGACGGTGGCGGCCTTCGACGACGAGACCTGGACCGCGGACCTCATGGCCGAGACGCTGCAGCGCACCTCGCTGGGCACGCTCGTCCCCGGCGACCGGGTCAACCTCGAGCCGGCGCTGCCCGTCACCGGCCGCCTCGGCGGGCACATCGTGCAGGGGCACGTCGACGGCGTCGGTGCCGTCGTCGCCCGGACGCCGGGCGACCGGTGGGAGGTCCTGGAGATCTCGCTGCCCGCCGACCTGGCCCGCTACGTCGTGGCCAAGGGTTCCCTCGCCGTCGACGGGGTCTCCCTGACCGTCGTCGAGGCGGGCACGGACCGGTTCACCGTGAGCCTCATCCCCGAGACGCTCGCCCGCACGACCCTCGGTTCCTGGGCGGTGGGCGACCCGGTGAACCTGGAGACGGACGTGCTGGCCCGACACGTGGAACGGTTGCTGGCGACGACGGCGGTGTCCTCGTGAGCGGCGCGGACGTCGCCCCCGGGACCGTCGAGCGCGTCCAACGTGCCCTCGCGGAGGTGGCCGCAGGACGCGCCGTCGTCGTCGTCGACGACGAGAGCCGCGAGAACGAGGGCGACCTGGTCTTCGCCGCCGAGGCCGCCACCGCCGAGCTCATGGGCTTCACCGTGCGGCACACGAGCGGCCTGATCTGCGTGGCCGCCGCCGGTGCGACCCTCGACCGGCTCTCGCTGCCGCTCATGGTCGCCGACAACCGCGACGCCTTCCGCACGGCGTACACCGTCACGGTCGACGCCGCCGAGGGCGTCACCACCGGCATCTCCGGTGCCGACCGGGCCCGCACCGCCCGGGTCCTCGCGGCGCCCGGCTCCGTGCCGGCGGACCTGACCCGCCCGGGGCACGTCCTGCCCTTGCGGGCCCGCGACGGCGGGGTGCTGGAGCGCCAGGGACACACGGAGTCAGCCGTCGACCTGGCCAGACTGGCCGGACGCGGCACCACCGGGGTGCTCGCCGAGCTCGTCCACGACGACGGCACGATGATGCGCCGGCCCGCCCTGCGCGAGTTCGCCGCCCGGCACGACCTGGCCCTGATCAGCGTGGCGGAGCTGGCCGCCTACCGGCGCGCCACGGAGTCGCTCGTGGACCGCCTCGCGGTGACCCGCCTGCCCACCCGGCACGGCGAGCTCACTGCCGTGGGCTATCGCGACCGGATCACCGGCGACGAGCACGTCGCCCTGGTCGCGGGTCCGCTCGCGGACCTCGACGACGGCGGGCCCGTGCTGACCCGGGTGCACTCCGAGTGCCTCACCGGCGACGCCTTCGGGTCGCTGCGCTGCGACTGCGGACCCCAGCTCGACGCCTCCCTGCGCGCGGTCCAGGAGGCCGGCCGCGGCGTCGTGGTCTACCTGCGCGGGCACGAGGGGAGAGGCATCGGCCTGGTCGCCAAGCTCACCGCCTACAGCCTGCAGGACGGCGGGCACGACACGATCGACGCCAACCTCGCCCAGGGGCTGCCCGTCGACTCCCGGGAGTACTCCGCGGCCGCGCACGTCCTGCGTGACCTGGGCGTGCCGTCGGTGCGGCTGCTGACCAACAACCCGGCCAAGGTCGACGGGCTGCGGGCCGGGGGAGTGGCGGTCGCCGAACGGGTTCCGCTGGCGATCCATCCGGTGCCCGACAACGTGGCCTACCTGCGGACCAAACGCGACCGCATGGGGCACGACCTGCCGAACCTTGAACCCGAGGTCGAGCCCTTCCCAGGGACCGACCCTCACCCTCGACCCCAACCTGAAGGAGACACGATGAACGGCATGACGACGGCGCGCGAGGGTGTCCGGTGAGCGGGGCGGGGGCTCCGGCCACGCACGCCGTGGACAGCTCGGACCTGCGGGTGGTCGTCATCGCCGCCTCCTGGCACCGGACGGTCATGGACGGCCTGCTCGACGGTGCGCGGCGCGCCTGCGCGGACCACTCCGTGGAGCCGGAGGTGCTGCGGGTGCCGGGCTCGTTCGAGCTGCCCGTGGCGGCCCAGGCTGCGGCAGCGGCCGGGTACGACGCCGTCGTCGCGCTGGGCGTGGTCATCCGTGGCGGTACGCCGCACTTCGACTACGTGTGCGCGGCCGCCACCGACGGCCTCAACCGCGTCGCGCTGGACCACACCGTGCCCGTCGGTTTCGGGCTCCTGACGTGCGACGACGAGGCGCAAGCCCTGGACCGTGCCGGGCTGCGAGGATCTCACGAGGACAAGGGCTACGAGGCGACCGCCGCGGCGCTCGCGACCGCCCACGTCGTCCGGTCGCTCCGCCCAGCCGTGACCGCCGACGTCCGGTGAGCCCGGACACACCGTCCGTCGTGGGTGGACGAGCAGTGCCCGGTCTGGGGTAGTATTTCGGTCGGCCCTGCGGGGCCGAACCGGACTGGTTCCCACGCTCCGGCGTGAGAGCGGTCCGGACGGGCTGTGGCGCAGCTTGGTAGCGCACTTGACTGGGGGTCAAGGGGTCGCAGGTTCAAATCCTGTCAGCCCGACAGTTTGATGTCGCTGGACACCGGCGAGGCCCGGACCCACGGATGTGGGTCCGGGCCTTCGTCGTTGGTGCCCTGGTTGCGGGTCAGCTCATCGCGGGCGACGACGGCCGCGATGAGCCCGGTGGTCGAGGTCGATCTCCGCCGGGTAGGTCTCGGTGCGTCGTCGCCGGGACCGTTCGACGCCAGGAGGCGACGCGGGTGCCCGCATCCGGGTGACCGCCACCCGTAGGATCGGGTCTCATGCTCCGAATGGTCGCCGTCGCCCTCCTCACCACCCTGCTGGTGGTCCTCGGTGCGGCCTCTGCCTCGGCCCACACGGACCTGGACACCGCCGAGCCTGCGGACGGTGCGACCACCGCGGGACCCGTGAGCGAGGTGGTGCTGACCTTCACCCGGCCGGTCACTCCGCTCGGCGACACCGTCGTGGTGGAGGGACCCGACGGCACGGTGGAGGTCGACGTGACGCAGGAGCGCGAGGGTGCGGTGGTCGTCGCCACACCGGACGCGGAGCTCACGGACGGGTCCTACGAGGTGGCCTGGAGCGTCGCGGCCCAGGACGGCCACCCGCTCGAGGGGACGTACACCTTCACGGTCGAGGGTGCGGCGCCGGCGGCGACCGAGGAAGGGGACGCGACGCCGACGCAGGAGACTTCTCCTCCGGCGCAACCGCAGGACGAGTCCGCGCCGACGCCGGTCCCGGAGCAGACGGACACCGAGCAGTCGGACCCTGAGCAGACGGCGGACCCGGGTGTCGAGGGCTTCGCCCGGGTCCTCGCACGGCTCGGCAACGCCGCCGCGCTCTGGGGGCTGCTCGTCGGGGCCGGCGGGCTGGTGTTCGCCGCCCTGGTGATGCGGGGCCCGGACCGGCGCGACGTCCCGGTCGTGCTGCGTGCCGTGCGGTGGACCGGGCTGCTCGTCCTCGTCGGCCTGTCCGTCCGTGTCCTGGCGCGGGCGGTGGTCGTGGCCGGAGGCGACGTGACGGCGGTCGGTTCGGCCGGGGCGCTCGGCGACGCCCTCGCCGGTCCCACGGGCTGGGTGTTCGGGCTCCAGGCCGTCGGTGGCGCCGCGGTCCTGGTCGGGGCCTGGCGCACCCTCGCCGGGTCCTGGGCAGCCGTTCTCGGCGTCCTGGCGATGGCCGCCGGGCAGGTCCTCGGCGGCCACAGCAACACTGGCTCACCGTGGTGGCTCGTCGTGAGCGTCGACGTGGCGCACCTGACGGCGGCCGCCACCTGGACGGGCGGCGTGGTGATGATCGGCGTCGTCCTGCGCCGGCGCCGCCAGGACGGCCGTGCGCTCGACGCGAGCCTCCTCGGCAGCCGGTTCTCCACGGTGGCCGCCCTGTCGGTGGCCGTCGTGGGTATCGCGGGGATCCTGCTCGCGTTCGAGATCCTGGACCGGCCCTCGCAGCTCTGGGAGAGCAGCTGGGGACTCTTCCTGCTGGCCAAGGTCGCCGTCGTCGCCGTCGTCGCGGCGGTCGGCGCCCACCAGTACTTCCGCGTGGTCCCGTCGCTGGAGACCCCCGGGCACGGTGCCCGGCGCGCGCACGCGGCGGGCAGCCTGCTGCAGCGCGGTGCCGGGCACGAGACCGCTCTGCTCGTGGTCGTGGTGCTGCTCACCGCCTGGCTCGTGGCGGCCTCCGTGCACGAGTGACGACCCGGCGCGCGCAACATCAGGCTCGCGACGCCGGGACACTTCCGGTCCCTGGCGGATCCGGAGCTGGTGCCGCTGCTGCTTCACGAGTTCGACCGCCTCGGTGGGCGAGGAGCATCATGGCGGGAGCTCGGACGGTCCGGGACCGGACCGGGACAGTGTCAGGTCGCCCAGGACCCGCTGATGCAGAGGATCCGCAACCTGGACAAGCTGGTCGACGAGGTGGCCCGCGGCAGGAAGATGTCGTCGATCCTGCGGGGCAGCACCACCGCGACCACCTGACGGACGGCCGGGACCAGGGCTACCCGCAGCTGTCGCAGACCCCCGTGGCGGGCAGCGTCATGTAGCACGTCGGGCACACCGGCGCCGGCTTCTCCGGCTCCTGCGTCGTCGCGGACCTGCTGGCCCGTGCGGCGCTCCGGGGCGACCGCCGCACCGGCGCGGGAGCACCGCCGCTGCCGTCCACCTCGAAGCCGTGCTTGCGCAGGAGCGCCCCGACCGCGACCTTGCCGCCCTCCATCTCCTCGGGCAGGGCGGCCCGGCCGGTCGCGTACCGGTGCGCGACGGCGAGGATCGCCATCGCGTCGTAGGTCGTGCCACCGAACTGCAGGGTGGTGCCCGGGGTCGGGCTGAACCCGTAGAGCTTGAGGAACGCCACGGGGCCGCGGTCGTCGTGCTCGGCGATGGCCGAGAGGACGTGCGGACGCGTGACGGAGGAGAAGGTGGCCATACCTTGAGGGTAGGTCACCGACCGGCACGAACCGGACGGCCCGGAGGCATCGTGACGACCGCGACAGCGGTGCTGACGCGCCGAACCGACGTCGCGGTGGCATCGTGCAGACGTGGACCGTCTCTCGGCGACCGTGGTCGTCGCGCTGCTGGCGGCGAGCGCCGCGTGCGTCGCGCTGGCGCCGCTCGCCGTGCCGGAGACGTACGACCTGGTGCGGCACTCGGTCAGCGAGGCCGGTGGCCAGGAGGTACCCGGGGCCTGGGTGGCGCGCACCGGGTTCGTGCTGCTGGGCCTGGCGGTGCTCCTCGAGGCCGCGCTCGCCCGCGAGACGTGGGGACCGTGGGGACGCTCGGCGCACGGCGTGTACGGGACGGCGATGGTCCTGGTCGGGGCGTTCTCGCACCGGCCCTGGTACAGCGCCCCGTGGGACCGGGTGGAGGACTCGTTGCACAGCGTCGCCGCGACGACGATGGGCTTCGCCTTCGTGATCGGCGTGCTGGCCGTCGGGATCCGGCGCGGGCCGCGCCCGGGACCGGTCCGGGTGCTCGACGCGGTCGCGATCGTGGCGTCGGTCGTGCTCCCGCTCGTCATGTGGACGGCGCCGGACGTGCAGGGAGCAGCACAGCGGTTGTTGTTCGCCGTCGGCTACACCTGGTTCGCCGTCGAGGCCCTGCGCCTGGCGGGCCGGGCGGCTCCGCGCCCGGACCGGGCGACCTGACTCAGCGGGCGGTCGCGGGGCGCGTGCGGTGCCAGGCCGCGGCGCGCTCCACCACGAGGTCGGGAGGTTCGGTGATGTCGATCACGAGACCCGTCTCGTCGTCCTGGAGCGGCTCCAGGGTGGCGAGCTGGGAGTCGAGCAGGGCCGGCGGCATGAAGTGGTCGTGACGGCCCAGGACACGTTCGGCCAGGATCTCGCGCGTCGCCGTGAGGTGGACGAACGCGAGGTCGCCGCCCGCGCTGCGGCGCAGCTCGTCCCGGTAGACACGCCGCAGCGCGGAGCACGCCGTCACGACGAGCTGCCCGTCGTCCGCGGCCGCAGCGATCGTGGTGCCCACGCGTCGCAACCACGGTGACCGGTCGGCGTCCGTCAGTGGGTGGCCCGCCGCCATCCGCGCGACGTTCGCGGGCGGGTGCAGGTCGTCGCCGTCGACGAAGCGGGCACCCCAGCGTGACGCCAGGAGCGTCCCGACCGTCGACTTCCCGCTGCCCGAGACCCCCATGACGACGACGCCGCGCACGTCGACCGGCACCGTCAGTACCCCGTCGCCACGTCGACGACGCCGTCGAACGGCTCGCCGGCGACGAAACGCCGCAGGTTGACGGTGACCCGGTGCCGCAGCAGCGGCTCGACCATCTCCGGGGTGTCCGCCGTGTGCGGGGTCACGAGCGCGTTCGGCAGGTCCCACAACGGGTGGCCGTCCGGCAGGGGCTCGGGGTCGGTCACGTCGAGGGCGGCTGCACCGACCTGCCCCGAGCGCAGCGCGGCGACCAGCGCCTCGGTGTCGACCAGGCCGCCGCGCGCGATGTTGACGAGAGTGGCGCCCGGCCGCAGCGCGGCGAGCTCCTCGGCACCGACGAGTGCGCGCGTCTGCGAGGTGAGCGCCGCGGCGAGCACCACGACGTCGGCCCGGGCGAGCTCCTCGAGCAGGTGCTCGCCGGTGACGACGCGGTCCGCGCCCGGCACCGGGTCGGGCCGGCGGCGTACCACGACGTTGGTGGTCCGGAAGGGCGCCAGCAGCTCGAGGAACGATCGGGCGATGCCACCCGCGCCGAGCACCAGCACCCGGGCGTCGTACAGCGACGCGCCCGCCTCGGTGCCCCAGGTACGCGCCCGCGCCCGCTCGGGGAGCCGGCGCAGGGCGGCCAGCGTCAGGGCGAGCGCGTGCTCGGCGACCGGCTCGGAGAACGCGCCCTTGGCGGAGGTCCACGTGACGGCCTCGTCCAGGAGCCCGGCGTCGAGGTAGGCGTCGACCCCGGCCGACGGCAGCTGGACCCAGCGGGTGCCCGGCGCGGACGAGAGCGTCGCGTCCAGGCCGGCCGCACCCAGCGGCCCGAACCAGAGCAGCCCTTCGGTCTGCGGGCCGACGGGGACCAGGCGCGCACCGGCGTCGGAGACTGCTCCGGCGACCCAGGCGGGGACGTCGGGCGCGGCGCTGACCGCGGGGACGCGGCTCATGCCGGCACCTCCGCCCGGCCCTGCGCGGCGGCGACCGGCTCGCCGGCGACGACCTGCAGGGACCAGCCGGACGCCTGGTCCGACTCGGCCACGAGCGTGCCGCCGGCACGTCGCACCGTGAAGGACACCGGCTCGCCCTCGGGGTTCAGCACCTCCACGGTGCGCGACCAGTCGGCGTCGGGTCCGGCGTGGACGAGCAGGGTGAGCCCGTCCAGGTGGTCCGCGTCCGGCCTGTCCTCGTGGCGGCTCAGCGGGACGACGGCACCGGGGCGCACGTAGAGCGGCACGGAGTCGTAGTCGTGGTGCTCGCGAACCCACCGTCCGCCGGTGACGCGCTCACCTGTCAGCAGCCCGACCCACTCGCCGGCCGGCAGGTACAGGTCGACATCGCCCTCAGCGCTGAAGACCGGCGCGACGAGCAGGTCCTGGCCCAGCATGTACTGACGGTCAAGGTGCGCGGCGGTGAGGTCGTCGGGGAACTCGAGCAGCATCGGACGCATCGTCGGCGTGCCCGCGCGGTGCGCCTCCTCGCCGGCAGCCACGAGGTACGGGGCCAGCCGGTTCTTGAAGCGCGCGAACGTGCGGGTCACCGCGACGGCGCTGGTGGGGTCGGCCTCGTCCTCGTCGAACATCCACGGCACGCGGTAGGAGCCGCTGCCGTGCATGCGCGAATGGCTGGACAGCAGCCCGAACGCCGTCCACCGCTTGAAGACCCCGGCGTCCGGCGTCATCTCGAAGCCGCCGATGTCGTGGCTCCAGTAGCCGAACCCGCTGTAGGCCAGGGACAGTCCGCCGCGCAGCGACTCGGCCATCGAGACGTACGACGCGGTGTTGTCGCCGCCCCAGTGCACGGGGAACTGCTGACCGCCGGCGGTGGCCGAGCGGGCGAACAGCACCGCGTCGCCGGCGCCCCGTTCCTCGGCGAGCACCTCGTGCACCGCCTGGTTGTACAGGTGCGTGTAGTAGTTGTGCATCCGCTCCGGGTCCGACCCGTCGAAGTACTGCACGTCGACCGGGATGCGTTCGCCGAAGTCGGTCTTGAAGGCGTCCACGCCCTGACGGACCAGGCGGCGCAGCTTGTCCTGGTACCAGGCGGTGGCGTCGGGGTTGGTGAAGTCCACGAGGCCCATGCCCGCCTGCCAGCGGTCCCACTGCCACACGGAGCCGTCGCGGTTCTTGACGAGGTAGCCGGCGGCCATGCCCTCGTCGAAGAGCGGCGACTGCTGGGCGATGTAGGGGTTGATCCAGACGCACACCCGCAGGCCGCGGTCGTGCAGCCGGGCCAGCATGCCCTCCGGGTCGGGGAAGACCCGCTCGTCCCACTCGAAGTCGCACCAGTTGAACTCGCGCATCCAGAAGCAGTCGAAGTGGAACAGGCTCAGCGGGATCTCCCGCTCGGCCATGCCGTCGATGAACGAGCTGACGGTCTGCTCGTCGTAGTCCGTGGTGAAGGACGTCGAGAGCCACAGCCCGTAGGACCAGGCGGGGACGCGGGCGGGGCGCCCGGTCAGTGCCGTGTAGCGCTCGAGGATCGACTTCGGGTCGGGACCGTAGATGACGTAGTAGTCGAGGGTCTCGCCGGGCACGGAGAACTGCACGCGTTCGACGGCCTCGGAGCCCACCTCGAACGAGACGTGCCCGGGGTCGTTGACGAAGACCCCGTAGCCGGCGTTGGTCAGGTAGAAGGGGACGTTCTTGTAGGCCTGCTCGCTGGAGGTGCCGCCGTCCTCGTTCCAGATGTCGACGCTCTGGCCGTTCTTGATCACGGGCCCGAACCGCTCGCCCAGGCCGTAGACGAGCTCGCCGACGCCGAGGTCGAGCTGGTCGAACAGGTAGCTCGTGCGTCCGTCCCGCTCGAGGCGGTCGGTGCCGTGGTCGACGGCCGCGCCGGGGGAGACGTCGACCCAGGCGGCGGACTTGCCGCCCGAGCGGGTGAGGGTGCGACCCGCGGCACGGAAGTCGAGCGACCACGACTTCCCGACGGACAGATGGGCGCTCAGCGCGCCCGAGGTCAGCGTGCCCTCGCCGTCGGCGACGGCGGCCTCGCCGGCGCCCGGAGCGGCGACCTCGAACCGGAACGGCTCGCCCGCGCCCTTGTGGTGGGTGTGGCGGACCCGGACGACGTTCTCCATCGGGGCCGAGACGGACGTGGTGAGCACCGGCAGGTTGAGCACGTCGCCACGCTGGCGCACGACCTTGGTCGGTGAGATCGCGCGGATCTCGCCGTCCTGGGCGACGACGCGGTCGACCTCGCGGGCGTAGTGGACGGCGACGCCGCGGCGGGCGTGCCAGAAACCGTCGGTGAACTTCATGCGGGACCTTCCGTGGTGCTGCGTCGGTGCGGGTGGGGGTCAGCGCGGCGGCGCGGTGGAGCCGGCCAGCGTCAGGTCGCCGGCGAGCAGGAGCTGCAGGGGTGGGGTGGACGGCTCGTCGAGACGGTCCAGGAGCGCCTCGAGGCTGCGCCGGCCCAGCTCGGGGCCGGGGGCGACGACGGCGCTGACCGGCGGGTCGGCGGTGGAGATGGCCTCGGCGGAGGTGGCCACGCCGAGCACCGAGACGTCGCCGGGGACCGACCGGCCGCCGGCGACGAGCCCGTTGACGAAACCGGGCAGCGCGGTCTCGTTGAGAGCCAGCACCGCGGTGACCTCGGGATGCTCGGCCAGCAGGGCGTCGGCGGCCCGGTGGCCGGAGCGGGGGTCCTGCGGGGCACGGACGACGACGGCGTCGAGCCTGCGGGCGGCGACCTCGGCGCGGTAGGCCGCCTCGGTGCGCGCGATCGGGCCGTACCCGGCCCAGGACGTCGCACCGAGGTCGCCCAGGAACAGCGCGACGTGCGCGTGGCCGAGCCCGACGAGGTGCTCGAGGCCCGTGGCCACCATCGCGTCGAAGTTCATGTCGACGTAGGGCTGCGCGTCGGGTGCGTCGGTGCGACCGATGAGCCCGAACGGGACCCCCCGGCGCTGCAGCACGGGGACGCGGGGGTCGTCGGCGGTGACCTCCATGAGCAGCACGCCGTCGACCAGGCCGCCCGAGACGTAGTCCTCGAGCTGGCCGGCGCCGGTGACGGGCCACAGCACGACGTTGAATCCGCGCTCGGTGGCCGCGGACGCGGCGGCGGTGACGATGCTGAGCGCCGCCGGGCTGAGGCGGTGCTCCAGGGCTGGGAACACCAGCGCCACGATCCGGCTGCGTTGGCTGGCCAGCGCGCGGGCGAGCACGTTGCGGCGGTAGCCGAGGTCGGCCATCGCGCCCTCGACACGCTCCCGCGTGGCGGGGGCGACCGGCTTGGTGCCGTTGATGACGAACGACACGGTCGTGGGGGAGACGCCGGCACGGTCGGCCACGTCCTGCATGGTCACCACGGCGGGCCTCCGGTTGGGTTCGGTGGGGATGTGCACTGATGATCACACATCCGAGGCGACTTGGTAAAGCGCTTTGATGTCGTCTACCGTGGCACACGGTAAAGCGCTTTGCGAACCGGATCCACCGACCGGCGCGCGAGCCTCCCCCGAGCGAAGGAGCTGCGACCGTGCGACGAATTCCCACCACTGTCGGTGCGGTGTCGGCCGCCGTCGTCCTGGGCCTGTCGGCGTGCAGCGGGCAGACCGGGGCGGACGAGGACATCCTCGTGGTGACCGACACGATGTCGGCGACCAGTGCCCCCATCTACGAGGAGATCTACGACGCCTGCGCCGCCGAGATCGGCATGGGCATTCAGGCGAACCACGTCGCCGGCTCCGGACTCATCGCGACCGTGCTCCAGCAGGCGTCGTCGCGGACGCTGCCCGACGTGCTCATGCTGGACAACCCGGACGTGCAGCAGATCGCTTCCTCGGGTGCCCTGAGCCCGCTCGGCGACTACGGGATCACCGGCGAGGGCCTGCCGCAGGGCGTGGTCGACGCCGGCACCTACGAGGGGGCGTTGTACGGGGTCACGCCGGTCGTGAACTCGATCGGCCTGTTCTACGACGCCGACGCGCTGGCCGCCGCGGGTCTGGAGCCGCCGTCCACGTGGGACGAGCTGCGCACCGCCGCGGCGCAGCTGACCACGGACCACCGGTACGGTCTCGCCTTCAGCGCCACCAACACGTTCGAGGGCACCTGGCAGTTCCTGCCCTTCCTGTGGAGCAACGGCGCCCAGGAGGACGAGCTCGACTCGGCGGCAGCCGTCGAGGCGCTGGAGTTCGTCGACTCCCTCGTCGCGGACGGGTCCGCCTCGACCAGCGTCGTGAACTGGTCCCAGAACGACGTCAACGACCAGTTCCTCGCCGGCAACGCCGCGATGATGGTCAACGGGCCCTGGAACATGCCGAGCCTGGAGGAGGCCGAGGGCCTCGACTACGGCTCGGTCCCGCTGCCGGTGCCCACGGCCGGGGACACCCTCGTCGCCCCGCTCGGGGGCGAGGCGTTCACGGTGCCCGACACCGGCGACGCCGAGAAGATGGCCCGCGCCGGCGAGTTCGTCTCCTGCGTGACCGAGGGCGACAACCAGCTCACGATGGCGACGGGCCGCGGTGCGGTCCCGGCGGACAGCGAGGTCGCCGAGCGGGCCGCGCAGGAGAACCCGACGGTGGCGACCTTCGTCGAGACGGTGCAGACCGCTCGTGCCCGCACCGCCCTGCTCGGACCCGACTGGCCGCGCGCGGCCACCCAGATCTACACCGCCGAGCAGCTCGCGCTGACCGACACCGAGTCGCCGGCGGAGGCGCTCCAGCGCGTGGCGGCGCAGGACTGATGCCCGACACACCCACCGGGCACGCCCGGACCGAACGAGAGGACGGACGACGATGACCACCACCCTCGCCACCGGACATGCCGGCGCACCCGCGCCCGCGCGTGCGGTCCCACCGGGGCGTCGGCGTGCACGACGACGCGAACGGACCACCCAGTGGCTGTTCCTCGTGCCGGCGATCGCCTACGTCCTGGTGTTCTTCGGGTACCCGATCGTCAAGAACCTCGTCATGGGCTTCCAGGACTACTCCGTCCGGACCTTCGTGACCGGCGAGGCGCCGTGGGTCGGGCTGGCGAACTACGCCGAGGTCGTGGGCAGCGGCATCTTCCGCACGACCGTGGTGAACACCGTGCTGTTCACCCTGGGCTCGATCGTCGGGCAGTTCGTCATCGGCCTGCTGTTCGCCCTGTTCTTCCAGCGGCGCTTCCCGCTGGGCAACGTGCTGCGCTCGCTGCTGCTGCTGCCGTGGCTGCTGCCGATGATCGCGGGCAGCGCCGTGTGGCGCTGGATCCTCGACCAGGACGGCGGCATCCTCAACGAGACCCTGCAGAACGTCGGACTCGGGCCGGTGCCCTGGCTCACCAGCCCGGACGTCGCGCTGGTCGCGGTGATCCTCGTCAACGTCTGGGTCGGCATCCCGTTCAACATGACGCTGCTCTACAGCGGCCTGCAGAACATCCCGGACGAGCTCTACGAGGCCGGTGCCCTCGACGGGGCCACCGGCTGGAAGGCGTTCTGGCACATCACCTGGCCGAGCCTGCGCCCGGTGGTCAACGTCGTGCTCGTGCTGGGCGTGATCTACACGCTCAAGGTGCTCGACATCATCCTGGGGCTCACCGGTGGGGGACCGGCCAACGCGACGCAGACGCTCGCCACCGACTCCTACCGCCGTTCGTTCCAGGAGTTCTCCTTCGGTACCGGGGCAGCGGTGAGCAACGTCCTCATCGTGGTCTCCCTGGTCTTCGCCGTCGTCTACCTGCGCGCGAACCGCCGCGCCGAGGATGAGTGAGGTTCGACATGTTGCAGACGACCAGACGCCGGCTGTCGTCCACGATCATCGGGATCGTCCTGCTGGCCTTCATGCTCTTCCCCGTCTACTGGATGGTGAACGTCTCCCTGCAGGGCGGCAGCACCGCGGCCAGCAGCACGTTCTTCCCCACGGACATCACGTTCGACGGTTACCGCACCGCGATCGCCGACCAGACCGGCAACCTGCTGACCAGCATCGTCGTGGCCCTCGGCGCCGTCGTGGTGTCGCTGGCCGTCGCCACCCCGGCGGCGTACGCGCTGTCGCGGTTCCGGCTGCGCGGCATGGGGATCTTCCTCTTCGCCCTGCTGCTGGCCCAGATGATCCCGGGCATCGTCATCGCGAACTCGCTGTACACGCTGTTCAACGACGTCGGGCTGCTCAACTCCTACCCCGGGCTCATCCTCGCCAACGCCACGCACGGCATCCCGTTCGCGATCCTCATCATGAGCGCCTTCATGCGGTCGATCCCGCCCGCCCTGACCGAGGCCGCCCGCGTCGACGGAGCGAGCCACTTCCGCGCGTTCTGGTCGATCATCGTGCCGGTCAGCAAGAACTCGCTCATCACGGCCGGGCTGTTCTGCTTCCTGTTCGCCTGGAGCGACTTCATGTTCGGGCTCACGCTGACCACCGGCGCGGACATCAAGCCGGTCACCCTCGGCATCTACGACTATCTCCAGGGCAACGTGCAGAGCTGGGGGCCGGTGATGGCCACCGCCGTGCTCTCCTCGATCCCCGCGATCGTGCTGCTCGTGGCCGCCCAGCGGTACATCGCGGCCGGCGCCCTCGGAGGAGCGGTGAAGTAGCGGCCGTGCGGGCAGGCCGACGGCGGACCACGATGGCAGCACCGTGCCTGCCACCGAAGGAGGGCCGCCGTGAAGGCACTGACCATCCGACCCGGTGAACCGGACTCGCTCGGGGTGACCGACGTCCCCGAACCGCCCGCCGCCGGGGAGCTGCTCGTCGAGGCGCCCGAGGGCAGCGGGTGGGACGTGGGCTCGATCGTCGCCGGCGTCGTGGCGCATCGAGCCGGACTCGGTGCTGGTCACCGGTGCCGGGCCCATCGGCCTCCTCGCGGCGCTGCTCGGCGTCGAGCGTGGGCTCGAGGTGCACGTGCCGGACCAGGTGACCGAGGGACCGAAGCCGGACCTGGTGCGTGCACTGGGCGCCATCTACCACGCGGAGCCGGTGGACGACGTGATGGCTGCCTTGCGTCCCGAGGCCGTGCTGGAGGCGACGGGCGCCAGCAGCGACGTCGTGGACGTCCTGCCCGGCACGGCCCGCTACGGCGTCGCCGGATCGCGACTGGCTCGACCGGCTGGTCACCCGCCGGGTGCCGTTCGACCGCGCGGCCGAGGCGTTCGAGCCCGGCCCCGATGACATCAAGACCGTGATCGAGCTCTGAGGAGCAACGAGGGAGCCGCTGCCTCGTCCCCGCCCCGGCGCCGCGCGCCGCAGGCCGCACGCACAGCCGGCTCCGAGCCGGTGTGCTGCTCGTGACCGCGCTACGGTGGCACCAGGCCGAGTCCAGGCCGCCGTCTCCCGGCGCGAAGGTGTCTCATGAAAGCCCTGTTCGTCAGCTGCACGCTGAAGAAGTCTCCGGAGAGGTCCAACACCGAGACGCTCGGCGCGGTGGTCGCGGGAGCGCTGACCGAGCGTGGTGTGGACGTCTCCCACGCCCGCCTCGCCGACCTGGACGTCCCGCCCGGTGTGGTCGCCGATCTCGGGCCGGGTGACGACGGGCCCCGCGTCCACGAATAGCTCATCGAGTCCGAGATCCTCGTGGTCCTCACCCCCACCTGTCTGGGACGCCCCTCCTCGATCGCCCAGCGCATGCTCGAACGCATGGACGCGATGATGACGGAGACCGCCGACGATGGGACGCCCGTCGCGTACAACCGGGTGGCGGGCGTGGTGGTGACCGGCAACGAGGACGGTGCGCACCACGTCATCTCGGAGGTGAGCGGGGCGCTCAACGACCTCGGCTGCACCGTCCCCGGGCAGGCCTGGACGTACTGGAACCAGGGGCCTGGGCCCGGCAAGGACTATGTCAGCACCGGTCACGGTCACGAGTGGTCGCAGAACACCGCGCGGCTGATGGCCCACAACCTGCACGCCGTGGCGTCCGCGCTGGCCGCTCGCCCGGTCCTGCCACCCGGCTGAAACGCCGCGCGCCAGGCCGTGCGAGGCCAGCGCCATCATCTTGTCGCTGCTTGCGCAGCGGGAAGCGTTCGTGCAGGTCAGGGCACGTCGTCTGGCTCCTTGAGCGCCTGGGCGATGTGGCCGCCGAGAAGCCCTCCGCCGCCGACGGCCACGAGGCCGGCGGCGGACAGCGCCCGGCCGAGCCGCGCGCTGCCGCGGCGGCGCGCGAGCCAGGACGAGGCCATCAGAGCGTTGCCGACCCCGTTCGCCACGGCGTGCACGGCGGCGACCCGGCGGGCCGCCGGGCTCAGGGCACCGACGTCCGACAGGCCGGTGACCACGGTCGGCACCGCGCCGAGCAACCCCAGCCCGACGAGCCGCCGGGCTGCCGCCGCGTGGCCGGGCGGTCGCGTGGCGTCGAGGAGCGCCGCGCTGATCCAGAGTCCGATCGGGAGGTCGGTCAGGACGCTGTGCACCGGATGACCGATCGAGCGGCCGCGCAGCTCGTCGTGCACACGGCCGGAGGCGGGCGTCAATGTCCGTGCGGCATGTCCCAGGGCCTCGGCCAGACGGTCGACCGAGGTCGCCCGCTCGAGGCGCTCGGCCACGGCGAAGGGCGAGGTCCAGGTGGACCGCCGGTGCGTCGTCACGCAGGCTCCTTGTCGGCCGACTCGGGGACATGCCCGGACCGCAGCCTGGTGAGGAACGCGATCACCGTCTCCCGGGACGGCTTCTCGGCCTGGCGGGCGCTGGTCATCAGCCAGCCGGCGAGGGTGCGCAGCGGGGTGTTGGTGTCGTTCGACAGCCGCTTGAGGATGCCGAAGGCGTCGTCGTCGTCCACGCCGAGCACCATCATGAGCACACCCTTGGCCTGCTCGATGTCGCGCTGGCTGCGGGCCGCGGCCTGGATCGAGGCGTCGGCCTCCTGAGCGGCGAGGTCCCGGACGCTGTGGGACAGGTCGAGCATGTACCCGTTGAGCTCGGTGACCCGGTCCTGGTCGTCACACTCTCCCTTGCCGACCGTGGCGACGACATGCCCCTTGCCGTGGGCGTCGACGATCCGGTGGATCATCGCGAACGGGCGGTCGGTGCACTGAGCCTCGTCGAGCACGTCCCGCGTGTGCTCGCGGTCGTCCGGGTGGCTGTGCGCGAGCAGCAGGTCGGCGGTGGGCAGCACCTCGCCGGGCTCGAAGCCGTGGATCCGGTACATGGTGTCCGACCACGTCCACCGTCCGCTGGCCACGTCCACGCGGAACTCGCCGACCATGGCGTCGTCGCCACGGGAGAGGAACTTCTCGAGTGCTTCATCAGGGGGGACCGTGGTCATCATGCCTCCAGGGGAATGTACAGAGCCGCTGCCTGACCAGTACCTCGAAACTACGCCGCTACTGGGGGATGGGACAACCGGTCCGGCCCGGTCGCACTTCTCGCCGCAGCGGGCTAGCGTGGCGAGCGAGGTCAAGGAGCGGCTTCGGACGACGTCCCGGACGGAGAATGACCGATGGCCCAGATGACCGAGACCTCACCGCGCGGCGGGGACCCCTTCGTGGGCCCGGAACCACAGCCGCGGGTTTCGCACCCGATCGCCGCCGAGGACCTGGAGGCCGCCCTCGCCGTCGGCACCGGGTTGCTCGTCGGCCGCTACCGTGTCGACCTGGACTCCGGCACCTGGTGGTGGTCCGACGAGGTGTGGACGATCCACGGGTACGCCCCCGGCGACGTGGAGCCCAGCCTCGAGCTGCTGCGCCGGCACCAGCACGCCGACGAGCGCGGGCGCCTCGTCAGGGAGTCCCTCGCGGCGCTGCGCAGCGGGCGCCCGTTCGCCTGCTCGCACCGGATCGTCGACGCTCACGGGCGCAACCGGGACCTGCTGGTCACCGGACAGCTCCGTGCCCGGGGCACGAGCAGCTCCCAGGTCGTCGGCTACGTCGTCGACGTCACCCCGGTGCGGCGCCAGGCCGTCGAGCAGCAGGTCAAGCGGGCGATCGACGCGGCCTACGTCTCGGCAGCGGCGATCGAGCGGGCCAAGGGGGTGCTGATGGCCGTGCACGGCATCGACGAGGACGAGGCGGAGGCGCTGCTCACCCACCGCGCGTCCGAGACCGGTGCCGGGTTGCGGCACACGGCGCGCCAGGTGATGGACAAGCTCGCGGCGGGGGCCGGCCTCGGCGACCACGCCACCGAGCAGATCGACGAGACGTTCGCCGCCGTGGTGCCGGACCAGCGCCCGCACATGCGCGACGCCCAGCTGACCCGTCGGCGGACGAGCTGAACCTGCCCGCAGCAGGACCGACGAGGAGGAGGCAGACATGACCCAGGAGCAGCAGGCGTTCCCGCCCCAGCAGCAGGACCCGCCCGGTTGGACCGGGCAGATGACGCCGAGCCCCGACCACGGTGAGGAGAGCTACCGGGGCCACGGCCGGATGGTCGGGTGCCGGGCGCTGGTGACCGGGGGCGACTCGGGCATCGGCCGCGCCGTCGCGATCGCCTTCGCCCGGGAAGGTGCCGACGTCGCGATCGGGTACCTGCCCGAGGAGCAGCAGGATGCCGAGGAGACGGCCCGCTGGGTGCGCGAGGCCGGGCGGACGGTCGAGCTCCTCCCGGGCGACATCACCGACGAGGCGACGGCCCGCTCCCTGCCCGCCCGGGCGGCGGCGGCCCTCGGTGGCCTCGACGTGCTGGTGAACAACGCCGGGTTCCAGATGGCGCGCCGCGAGTCCTTCGAGGACGTCACGACCGACGAGATCGACCGTGTGCTCAAGACCAACCTGTACGCCCTGCTGTGGGTGACGCAGTCCGCGCTGGAGCACCTGGGGGAGGGGGCCAGCGTCATCAACAACTCCTCGATCCAGGCGTTCCAGCCGTCGACCTCGCTGGTCGACTACGCCTCCACCAAGGCGGCGATCAACAACCTGACGGTCAACCTGGCCGCGGAGCTGGGACCGCGTGGCATCCGGGTGAACGCGGTCGCCCCCGGGCCGATCTGGACCCCGCTGCAGCCCGCCACGCAGCCGGAGGCCAAGCTGACCTCGTTCGGTCAGGACACCCCGCTCGGCCGGGCCGGGCAGCCGGCGGAGGTCGCACCCGCGTTCGTCTTCCTGGCCGCGCCCGCCGAGGCGAGCTACGTGTCCGGCACGGTGCTCGGCGTCACCGGCGGCAAGCCGGTGTTCTGACGCCACCGGAAGGTCGAGCACGCCCAGCGGGTCGGAGGGGTCCTGGACGAGGGGCAGCAGGTGGTCCCTCCAGCGGCGCCGCCACGGCGTCGGGCAGCAGCCCGACGCCCTGCTGCGTGCCCCAGGACGTCCCCGGCGTCGAGGAACATGCCGACCACCCCGCCGGGGACCTTCTCGACCGAGACGTTCTCGCGTCCTCGCCAGGTCAGAGCACGCCCGGTTCCTCCCGGGGTGCCGACGGGACGGTCCGGTCTTCGGTCATCGGGCTCACCTCGCTGCGGAGCGCACGTCGTGCCCCGCCTCGGGAGCACTCCGCCCGCTGTCGTCGCGGACGTCGGCCGTCACCACCCGGTGCCCGAGCAGGCCGTCGAGCCGCGCGCGCCGCCCGGCGCGGGGCTCGCCGGCGAGCTCGAGGACTGTCTGGGCGATCTCACGCAGGGGGACGTTGCGCCGGTTCGAGGCGGTCCGCAGCAGTTCGAACGCCGCCTCGGGTGCGATCCGGTAGATCGCCGTCAGGGAGCCCTTGGCCCGTTCGATCGCGCCGCGGCTGCGCGAGGAGGCCTCGATCTGGCGGGTCGCGAGGGCGCTCGCCCGCTGCTGGACCGGTTCGCTCACGTCCGTGGCGTAGCCGTGGAGCGTCGCGCCGGCCCGCGCACCGGACGCGGACGGCTCGACCTGCCCGACGACGACGACGGACCGTTCCCGGCCCGCGGCGTCGACGAGGCGGTGCAGCGCCCCGAAGGGTTCCTCGGTCGGGCGGGCGTCGCCCAGGAACCGTGCGAGCCGCGCACGGTCCGCGGGGTGGTGGTGGGCGAGCACCAGGTCCGTCGTCGGCACCACCTCGCCCGGGACGAACCCGTGCAGGGCATAGATGCCGTCGGACCACCACCACTTCTGCGTCGTGAGGTCGAGCCGGTACTGCCCGGTCGGTCGGGGGCCACGGGCGGCAGGTTCGTCGAAGGGCACGCGGAGCTCCAGTCTGCGTCTCACCGAGGAGCCGCTTCCTGACTCACCAGGGAAGAAAGGACAGACTGGGACTGCCGAACGCACGTTTGGTCCGCCGGAGCCGCGTCCTCGCGGAGGTCAGTGGCGCTGCGCCTCCTGCAGCACGGCCCGCGCGGTCTCGGTGAGCGTCGCCCCTTGGTGGCGCGCGCGTTCGAGCAGGGCGTCGTACGCGTCGGCCATCTCGAGGCCGAGGAGGTGGGCGAGGACTCCCTTGGCCTGCTCGATGGTCACCCGGCCGGCCAGTGCGCGCCGGAGGCTCTCGGCGAGCTCGTGCTCGCCCATCGTCTCCGGCTGGGCGATGACGAGGGTCAGCATGTCGGCGAACGCCTGGGCCGTGCGCCGGGTCTGCGGGCTGGGCGCCGCCGCCTGGCGCGCGAAGATGTTGAGGCCGCCGAGCACGCTGCCGTGCCAGCCGAGGGGGAAGGCGTAGGCGCTGTGGAACCCGGCGGCGACGATCGCCCGCCCGACGGACGGCCAGCGGGTGACGATCTCCTGCTCGCCGCCGGCGGTGACGGTGTCCCCGGTCGTGAGGACGTCGACGCACGGACCCTCGTCCCGCTGCGCCTGGGTAGACCTCCAGGTGGGTCGCGAGGTGGTCCGTCGCGGCGAGGATCTCGAGGCCGTCGGCGCCGGGGGCACGCACGAGCAGACCACCGACGTCACCCTGCGACAGGGCGGTGGCGTCCCGGGTGAGGCGATGCAGCAGCTCGGTGACGTCGTGCTCGTGGACCAGGGCGGACGCTGCTCTCGCGAGTCTCGGTGGGGTGCGGCAGCGTCATGGCTCCTCGGTCTCTTCGTTCTCGTCGTGGGAGAAGGTCATCCGTCGGTCGAGCACGTCGTCGGCGACTCGTGCCAGGTCGATGTCGAGCGCGTAGGCGTGCGCTCGCAGGACGGCCAGCGCGTCGTCGGGCGCGATGTGCAGCTGCGCGGTCACCATCCCGGTGGCCTGGTGGACGCGCGCCTTCTGGGTCCAGTCGAGCGTGTCCAGGTCGCTCATCAGCGAGGTGCCGACGGCGTCGGCCAGGAACTGGAGGTCCTGGGTGCTGCGGGCCAGGCCCTCGGCCGTGACGTAGAGGCTGAAGACACCGACGAGCCGGGCCCCGGCGTGCATCGGCACGGCGTACACCGTCAGCGGGCCGTCGATCGACTTGGCCGCCTCCTGGGCGAAGACCGGGAAACGGTTGGGCGAGTCCTCGATGCTGACCACCACGAGGGAGTCGTCCTCGAGCGCCTGCTGCACCGGCCCCTGGCCGAGCACGTCCTGGAGGGCGTCGATCGCGGCGAAGTCGTCGGAGGTGCTCACCGCCACGCGGTCGCCGGGCACGGCGGCGACGGTGAGCGTGCCGCCCTGACCGTGGAGGATGTCCACGCACGCCCGGCACAGCCGCGCGGCGAGCGGCAGCTCGGCGTCCGCGGTCGCCAGGGTCTGCGCGAGCAGACCCAGCAGCTCGTGGGGGCTCACCCGGTCGTCACCTCGTTCCTCCGTCCGGGCCAGTGTTTCACCGATGGCGGGTCGACGGTCGGTCGTCGGCCCGGCCAGCGCGTCCCGCGGCGGGGGGCTCACGTGCCCGCCGACCGCTCGTCGACGATGTCCCCGCTGCCGGGGGCGAGCAGCGAGCGCAGGACGGTCGTGGCGACCTCGCGCTCGCTGATGCCGCGGTCGGTCGCCGCGGACCGCATGAGCTCGGTCGCTGCCTCTTGCGAGCAATCGTTGGTCTGCATCACCGCTCCGACCGCCCGCTCGAAGAGCGTCGAGGTCGCCGTGCTGCGCAGGAGGCTCCCGGCGGCGTCGTCGAGGTCGGCGAACTTCAGCTGCAGCCGGACCGCGGACGCGATGAGCCGGGCGTACGCGTCGGCGTCGGAGACGAGACGCTCGTCCCAGGAGCCGTCGTCGCGGGCGTAGAGGTTGAGGGCCACGACGATGCCGGGCGCCGCGACCGAGGGGACGGCGAGCGCACGGGCGAAGCCTTCGTCGAGAGCCTGCTGCCGCCACCGTGGCCACCTGTCGTCCCGGACGACCGACGCCACCTCGACGATCGCACCGGTCGCCATCGCCTCGACGCACGGACCGGCGTCGGCCATCGCCTCCTGCTGGTCGCACCGTGCCGCGCCGCGGTCGCTGCTGCCGACCTGGAGCGTCATGCCGTACTGGCGCATCGTCAGGCTCGCCTCCAGGTCGCCGTCGAGCATCCCCGCGGCACGGGTCGCGCACTCCTCGAGGTAGCGGGAGATGGGCATCAGTACCTTCCTGTGGCGACCGGCGCCACGCGCAGGCCTCCCGCGTGGAGTCCCACGCCGGTCGCCGGCGGGAAGCACCGTGCTGCGTGCTGCCCGTCTTGCACGGTACGCCCCCGCCCCGCGGGGACGGGACGCACGACGTCGCGACCACGAATCCCGGCGAATCGATACGATCGACCCATGCGCCGGAAAGCCCTTACCTACGCCTCGGACCTCGAACGGGTCGACGGTGCCCACCCCGTCCGTTCGCTCCTGCGCCTGCTGGGGACGCAGCCGCGCCGGCTGACGGTCGCCCTGTACGCGTTCACCGTCAAGGAGATCCCGCTGTGGTTCCTGCCGGTGATCACGGGAGCGGTGATCGACATCGTCGCCGAGGGCGGCAGCGTGTCGTCGGTCCTGCTCTGGTTCGCGCTGGCGGCCGTTCTCCTCGTCCAGAACTACCCGCACCACATCGTCTACACCCGCCACTTCATGACGGTGGTGCGCGGGCTGGGCGCACGGCTGCGCAACGCGCTCGTCGAGCACCTCCAGGGGCTGTCGATCGGCTACTACGCGCGCTCGAGCGCGGCGCTCGTGCAGTCCAAGGTGGTGCGCGACGTCGAGAACGTCGAGCTCATGCTGCAGCAGGTGACCCACCCGCTGCTCTCGGCCCTCATGGTGCTGGTGGGTGCCGTGACGATGACGGCGATCAAGGTGCCGGAGTTCCTGCCGGTCTACGCCCTGGCGATCCCGACGGCGCTCGTCATCCGGCGCACGATGGCGCGGCGCTCGCGGTCGCGCAACGAGCTGTTCCGCCGGGAGATGGAGAGCTTCGCCACCCAGGTGGGGGAGATGGCGTCGCTGATCCCCGTGACGCGGGCGCACGGGCTCGAGCGCACCGCGACCACGCGCGTGGCCTCCGGTGCGGACGAGGTGCGCCGCGCCGCGTTCAACCTGGACATGCTCAACGGCCGGGTCGCCTCGGTGTCCTGGGTGGCCATGCAGTTCCTCGGGGTGTGCTGCCTGGTGCTCGCCGCCGTCGTCTCCCTGACGGGCTTCATCGCCATCACCCCGGGCGAGGTCGTGCTGCTGTCGACGTACTTCGGGCTCCTGACCCAGGGGCTCACGCAGGTCCTCAACCTGGTACCCGTCACCGCGCGGGGCGTGGAGTCCATGCGGTCGATCGCCGAGGTGCTGTCCGAGCCGGACCTCGAGGCCAACGAGGGCAAGCAGACCGTGGACGACGTCCATGGACGCCTGCGGATCGAGCACGTCACGCACCGCTACCCCGAGTCCGAGGAGGACGCCCTGGCCGGGGTGGACCTCGAGGTGCGCTCGGGCGAGACCGTCGCCTTCGTCGGGTCCTCGGGGTCGGGGAAGTCCACCCTGCTCAACCTGGTTCTCGGCTTCGTCCGTCCCTCCAGCGGGCGCATCCTGCTCGACGGCCGGGACATGGCCGGGCTCGACCTGCGCACGGTCCGACGCTTCGTCTCGGTCGTCCCGCAGGAGTCGGTGCTCTTCGAGGGAACGGTCCGCGAGAACGTGGCTTACGGCCTCGTCGAGCCCTCCGACGAGCGGGTGGTCGGCGCGCTGCGTGACGCCAACGCGTGGGACTTCGTCAGCGCCCTGCCCGAGGGGCTGGACACCGTCGTCGGGCAGCGCGGTGCGCGGCTCTCCGGTGGTCAGCGCCAGCGGCTGGCCATCGCGCGGGCGCTGGTGCGCGACCCGCGCATGCTGTTCCTCGACGAGGCGACCAGCGCCCTGGACCCCGAGGCGGAGGCGACCGTGCGCGACGCGCTGAACAGGCTGATGCGCGGGCGGACCACGCTCGTCGTGGCGCACCGGCTGTCCACCATCCGCCAGGCCGACCGCATCGTCGTGCTCGACCGCGGCCGGGTCGTCGAGGTCGGCGACCACGACGAGCTGCTCGCGCGCGGCGCACGGTACGCGGCTCTGCACGCCGCGCAGGAGGGCGGACTCAGCGACTGACGGGCGAGCGCCGGCCCGGCGCGCGGTGGGCGGGCTCAGCGGGTGCGGAAGCCTCGCTCGCCGCGCGCGGGCACGGCCGTGACGTCCGCGCGGGCGACGACGGCACCCGCCGGCCCGGTCCGCAGGAACGCGACGACCTCCCGGACGGTGGCCTCGTCGCCCTCGACGACCGCCTCGACGGTGCCGTCGGGCAGGTTGCGCACCCAGCCGGCCGCACCGGCCTGCCGGGCGACCTGCTCGGTGGCCCAGCGGAAGCCGACGCCCTGGACCCTGCCGTGCACGACGACGTGAAGGCTCGTGCTCATGCCCTCCACGGTAGCGGTCGGCACAATCTATTGCGCGCAGTTGAATAGCGTGCAATGGTTCTTTCATGCCGGACGCCGGAGCATCATCCGCCCTCGACCCGATGCTGTGCTTCGCCGTGTACTCGCTGGAGCGCAGGATCGGCCGGATCTACGCCGAGCTCCTCGCTCCGTGGCGGCTCAGCTACACCCAGTACGTCGTCCTGACGGTGCTCTGGGCGAACCATGACGTCCCGCTCACGGTGGGCGAGCTGGGCCGGTTGCTCGACCTCGACTCGGGGACCCTGTCGCCGCTGGTCAAGCGACTCGAGACGCGCGGCCTGGTCGCACGCCACCGTGCCGCGGACGACGAGCGGGTCGTCCTGGTCTCCCTCACCGACGACGGCCGCGGCCTGCGCGCCGAGCTGGCGGACCTGCCGCGCCGCCTGGCCGCCCGCATGCCCGCCGCCCCCGGCGAGGCCGCGGAGCTGCTCGCGCGCGTGCACGCGGCGTCCGAGCGGCTGCCCCGGCGTGCCGACCTCTGACCAGCACCACACCAGCACCACTCACGACGAGAGGAACTCCACCATGCCCACCTCCATCGCCTACACCGCCGAGGCGCTCTCCACCGGCGCCGGGCGCGACGGCCACGTCCGCTCCGACGACGGCCGGGTCGACCTCGACATGGCGATCCCCAAGCCCATGGGTGGCTCGGGGGACGGGTCCAACCCCGAGCAGCTCTTCGCCGCCGGGTACGCGGCGTGCTTCCACTCCGCGCTGCAGGCCGTCGCCCGGTCCCAGAAGGTGCGCCTGCACGACACCTCGGTCGGCGCCCGGGTGCACATCGGCCCGGACGACCAGGGCGGCTTCGAGCTGGCCGTCGAGCTTGAGGTCGTCGTCCCGGACCTCCCGGCCGACCAGGCGCAGGCGCTCGCGGACGCCGCCGAGAAGGTCTGCCCGTACTCCAACGCCACCCGCGGCAACATCGACGTGCGGGTCACGGTCGTCGAGGGCTGAACCAGCGGTGCGCGGCCGCGTAGAGTACGGCGGGTGATCGAACGAGAAGCAGGGATCGGCGCGGCCGCGCACAGCACCGACGAGCTCGCCCAGGGGCGTGTCCAGCTCCGGTCCGAGGACCGCTGGATCCCGGAGGGCATGGCAGCGGCCTGTCGCCGGGCCGCCGCCGAGGGCATCGTGCTGCTGAAGAACGACGGCGGGCTCCTGCCTGTCGCTGGGAGCGCTACCATCGCCGTCTTCGGGCGCGTGCAGCAGGACTACTTCACCGTGGGCTACGGCTCCGGCGGCGACGTGCGCCCGCCGTACCAGTGGAACCTCCTGGACGCCCTGCGCGCCAGCGACGAGGTCGACGTCGACGTCGACCTCGCCGAGCGCTACGTCGCCTGGTGCGCGGCCCACCCCGTCGAGGCCGAGCCCGAGTGGGGCACCTGGCCGCGATCGCACCCGGAGATGCCGCTGTCGGCCACCGAGGTCGCCAAGGTCGCCGAGCGCACGCCCTTGGCCCTGGTCGTCGTCGGACGGTCCGCCGGCGAGGCGCGCGAGCAGGCCCTCGAGCCCGGCAGCTTCCACCTCACCGAGGACGAGCGGGACCTCCTGCACCACGTCACGACGGCGTTCGAGCACACCATCGCCGTCGTGGACACCGGCAACGTCATCGACCTCGCCTGGACCCGGGAGTACGACCTCGACGCCGTCCTGCTCGCCTGGCAGGGCGGGATGGAGTCGGGCCGCGCCGTCGTCGACGTGCTCACCGGCGCCGTGCCGGCCGGCGGGAAGCTCACCGCCACGATCGCCGACGAGTACGCCCATTACCCGAGCGCCGGGCACTTCGGCGGCCACGAGCACAACGAGTACGTCGAGGACGTCTACGTCGGCTACCGGTACTTCGAGACGTTCGCCCCCCAGCACGTGCTCTACCCGTTCGGGTTCGGGCTCGGCTACACGACGTTCGACGTGCGCACCGCGGGCCCGCGGCACGACGACGGCACCGTCGTCGTGCCCGTGACCGTCACCAACACCGGTGCCCGCCCGGGCACCGAGGTCGCCCAGGTGTACGTGCGCGCCCCGCACGGCCTGCTCGGCCGCCCCGCACGCCACCTCGCCGCCTTCGTCAAGACCCGGGCGCTGGCCCCCGGTGAGACGCAGGAGCTCGAGCTGCGCTTCGACCTCGCGGACGTCGCCGCCTACGACGACGCCGGCCGCACCGGTCACCGCTCGGCCTACGTCCTGGAGGCGGGTCGCTACGAGGTGCTGCTCGGGACCGACGCGCGGTCGGCCACCGTGTGCGGCGACGTCGTGGTCGACACCCTGCGGGTGGTCCGGCGGCTGCGCGAGGTCGCCGCCGTGGAGCCGACGCACGCCTTCGAGCGCCTCGTGGCACGAGCCGGGCAGGACGGCGGCACCGTCGCCGGGCACGAGCCGGTCCCCGTCGCCACCGTCGGGCGCCGCGAACGGGTGCTCGCCGACCTGCCCGCGCCGGTGGAGCGCACCGGCGACCAGGGCGTCGTGCTGGCCGACGTCGCCGCCGGGCGGGCGACCCTCGAGGAGTTCGTCGCCCAGCTCGACGACGACGAGCTCGAGGCGCTGAGCCGGGGCGACTACGTCATGGACTCCGCCCTCGGCACCCCCGGCAACGCCGGCGTGCTCGGCGGCACCATCGCCTCCCTGCGTGACAGGGGCGTGCGCGCGCTGACCACCACCGACGGACCGGCCGGCATCCGGCTCGCGACCCACACCTCGCTGCTGCCCTGCGGGACCGCCCTGGCGTCCACGTGGGACCCGGCGCTGGTGGAGACGCTCTACGGTCACCTGGCCGAGGAGATGGCCGCCAAGGGCTCGGACGTCCTGCTGGCCCCCGGCATGAACATCCAGCGCGACCCGCTGTGCGGGCGCAACTTCGAGTACTTCTCGGAGGACCCGCTCCTCACGGGCCGCATGGGCGCCGCGACGGTGCGCGGCATCCAGCACGCCGGCCTGGCCGCGTGCCCCAAGCACTTCGCCGCGAACAACCAGGAGACCAACCGTGAGCACCACGACTCCCGGGTCTCCGAGCGTGCCCTGCGCGAGATCTACCTGCGCGGCTTCGAGATCTGCGTCGCCGAGGCCGCTCCCCGCACCGTCATGACCTCGTACAACAAGATCAACGGCACCTGGGGCCACTACCACCACGACCTCGTGACCACGGTCCTGCGGGGCGAGTGGGGGTACACCGGAGCCGTGATGACCGACTGGTGGCTGCGCGAGTCCGTCGACCCGGACTTCCCCGCCCTGCGCAACGACGCCTACCGGGTGCGCGCCCAGGTGGACGTCAACATGCCCGGAGCGTGGGACCGCGACGTCCAGACGGGCGACGGGTCGCTGCTGGAGTCGCTCGCCGACCCGGACGGGATCACGCTCGGCGAACTGCAGCGCACCGCGGCGAACGTCCTCCGCCTCGTGCTGTCGGCTGCGCGCGGGGACCGCGCCGTCGGATAGCATCCTGCTTACACAGATTCGCTGGGAGGCGTGGAAAGACTCGTGAGCAGACCTGCGGCATCCGCAGACAGTGACAGTACGCCGGGTACCGCCGGCTCCGGGACGATCGGCGGTGCCCGTTGCTGATCACCCTCGGGACCCTGCTCCTGGGATTCGTCGTCATCGCTGTCGTCATCGCGGCCAACGGCTACTTCGTGGCCCAGGAGTTCGCCTACATGTCGGTGGACCGTTCCCGGCTCGGCGCTCGCGCCGAGGACGGTGACGCCACGGCCGTCCGCGCGCTCGCCGTGACCCGGCGCACCTCGTTCATGCTCTCCGGCGCCCAGCTGGGGATCACGGTGACCGGCCTGCTCGTCGGGTACGTCGCCGAGCCCCTCGTCGGGGAGAGTCTCGGCGAGATCCTCGGGGTGGTCGGGGTGCCGGCCGGTGTCAGCGTGGCCGTCGGCACCGTCCTGGCGCTCGCGGCCTCGACCGTCCTGCAGATGATCTTCGGAGAGCTGTTCCCGAAGAACCTCGCGATCGCCGACCCGGAGCCCCTGGCGCTGCGCCTGGCGCGGTCCACGCAGATCTACCTGGCGGCCTTCGGTTGGCTGATCACGGTCTTCGACCACGCGGCCAACGCTCTGCTCCGGCTGATGCGGATCGAGCCGGTGCACGACGTCGACTCGAGCGCGACCGCCCGCGACCTGGAGCACATCGTCGCCGACTCGCGCCAGAGCGGCGACCTGCCCGAGGACCTGTCGATGATGCTCGACCGCATCCTGGACTTCCCGCAGCGCGACGTCGAGCACGCGATGGTGCCGCGTTCGCGCGTGGACACCGTCGACGTGGACACGACGATCGGCGAGGTGCGAGCCCGCATGGCCACGGCCCACACCCGCTACCCCGTGACCTCTGAGGAGGACCAGCCGGTCGGGGTGGTGCACCTGCTCGACGTGCTGGGCGCATCCGACGACGAGCTGCCGGTGTCGCGGATCATGCGTCCGGCGACCGTCGTGCCCACGCTCATGCTCCTGCCGGACGCGCTGGCCGAGCTGTCGGCGGTCCACGACGAGCTCGCGTGCGTGATCGACGAGTACGGCGGCTTCGCGGGCATCCTCACCCTGGAAGACCTGGGCGAGGAGGTCGTCGGCGAGCTGCGCGACGAGCACGACGTCGACGAGGACGAGGTCGTGGAGCCTGACGGGCCGGGGGTCTGGCGCATGGACGGCGACGTCCACCTGGACGAGGTCGAGCGCGCGATCGGCCACGACCTGCCGCGGGGCGACTACGAGACCTTGGCCGGGCTCGTCATCTCCGCGGCGGGGAACCTGCCGGAGGTCGGCGAGGTCGTCGACGTCGAGCTGCCGGTGGACCCGGCCGACCTGGCGCTCGAGGAACCGGTGCGCCGGGCGTTGCGCATCGAGGTGCTCGAGGTCGAACGTCGCGTGCCGGCCACCGTCCGCGTGGCCCTCGACGAGCCGCTCGACGAGAGCGCAGAGAGCGCGGAGCCCGCCACCATCCAGGACGAGGGAGAGCTCCGATGAACAACCCCTGGATCGTCCTGGCGGTCACCACGGCGCTGATCGCGCTGAGCGCGTTCTTCGTGGTCGTCGAGTTCGCCCTGCTCGGCGCGCGTCGCCACCGTCTCGAGGAGAGGGCGGCGACGAGCACCGGTGCGCGAGCGGCCCTGCGCGGGGTGAACGAGCTGACCGTCATGCTCGCCGGCGCCCAGCTGGGCATCACGGCCGCCACGTTCGCCCTGGGTGCGGTCACGAAGCCCGCGGTGGACCACTGGCTGGCCCCCGTCCTGACCTCGTGGGGCCTGCCGTCATGGCTCGCCGACTCCGCGTCGTTCGCGCTGTCGCTGCTGTTCGTCACCTTCCTGCACCTGGTGGTGGGCGAGATGGCGCCGAAGTCCTGGGCGATCGCGCACCCGGAGCGCTCGGCGATCCTCGTCTCGCCCCCGGCGCGCGCGTTCATCTGGCTCTTCCGGCCGCTGCTGCTGTGGATCAACGGCGTGGCCAACCGGCTCGTGGCCGCGACCGGCGTGGAGCCGGTCGACCGCGCCGCCGTCGGCGGGCAGGACGCGGCGACCATCCGTCACCTCGTGGAGCACTCGGCCGAGGTGGGGGCGATCGACGCCTCGATCAGGACCCCGCTGTCCGGCGCGCTCGACCTCACCACTCAGCGGGTCTCCGCGTTCGTCGCCCCCGATGCCCGCCCCACGGCGGTCGCGGCCTCGGCGACGGTCTCCGACGTGCAGGATGCCTCACGGCAGTCCGGCCACCTGCGCATCCTGGTGGAGTCCGCCGGTGGCCCTCCGGGCGTGGTGCACGTGCGCGACACGCTCCTCGAACCGGTCGACCGGCCGGTCCGGGACCTCGCGCGTCCTGTCTTCGTCCTGGCGCCTGACCAGCCCGTGCACGAGGCGTTGTCGGGCATGCGCCGCGCCGGGGAACAGCTCGCGGTGGTCATGGACGGGTCTCGGCTCGCCGGCGTCATCACCCTCGGCGACACGTTGCGGCGGGTGATACCCAGCTCGTGACGGCCCCGTGCGCAGGTCACGACACCTGGCCCGTGCGGCGCTCGTGCCACGCCGCGCGGCGGTGGGCGTGCAGCGCCAGGGTGAGGTCGACCAGGTCGCCCGGGCGGTCGATGCGTCGGCCCGTGACGCGCTCCAGCCGGCGCAACCGGTTGGTGACGGTGTTGCGATGACAGCCGAGCCGTCGCGCGGCCTCCCGGGTCGAGCCGTCCGCGGCGATCCAGTGCGCGAAGGTGTCGAGCACGACCGCGCCGTCCGGCTCGTCGGCGTCTGCCAGGGGACCGAGAACCTGGCGACGCAGCTGGTCGGCGAGGGTGGGGTCCGCGTCGAGCACGGCGACCGGCAGGTGCGATGAGAGGTCGACGTGACCACCGTCGGGCGGGCAGAGGTCCAGCGCGGTCACGGCCTGGCGGCGCGCGTCGGCGAGCCCGGCGAGACCCTCGGCGGGCATGCTCACCCCGAGGCGGACGCCGGCGGGCAGCGTCGCGCCACCGAGGTCCGCGACGTGGTCGCCGTCCAGCAGGACGATGCCGTGCTCGACCGGGTGCGAGACGTGCCAGTGCACGCGGACCCCGCCCGTGGCGACCGTCGCGCGGGCGGTGGCGCGCCGTGCTCGGCCGGGTGCCTCGAGCGCCACCACGCGGAAGCGGCCCCCGACGGGCATGCCCAGCGTGACAGCGGCACGGCGCAGCTCGGCGAGCGGGCACGAACCGTCCAGGACCGAGGCGACGAGCTGGTGCCGAGACCGGGCGGGCGTGCTGCCCACCCCCGTCCGGGACGGGGCCGGTGCGGCCGGTGCGACGTCGGGCATGGCTCCTCCTCCCGGACGACGCCGGTGTCGTCCCGTCACAGCATCGCATACCGTCTGGTCGGTCTCTAGGCGGCGCCGGGGCGCGGAGCCGTGACCCGGCGCGCGAGCTCGACGCGGGAGCGCACGCCGAGCGCGACGAAGATGTTGCGCAGGTGGCAGTCGACCGTGCGGACGCTCACCGACAGCCGGACGGCGATCTCACGGTTCGTCGCACCGTCCGCCACGCACCGGGCGATCCGTCGCTGGTGGGGCGTGAGCACCTCGAGCCCGGCCGGCGGCGGGACGCTCGTGCCGGCCGTGCCGGTGGCGTCGGGTGCCCCGGTCGCCCGCCGTTCCGCGCGGGCCAGCGCGGCCCAGGGCACGGCGCCGCAGCGGTCGAGGAGCTGGTAGGCGTCGCGCAGCCGCCGCCGCGCGTCAGCCGGTCGGCGGTGACGACGCAGCCACATGCCGTGCAGCAGCAGGGTCCGGGCGCGCTCGAAGCCGCCGCCGGCACCGAGGTGGGCGTCGTGCGCCCGACGGTAGAGATCGTCGGTCTGCTCCGGGTCCGACGCCAGCACCGCGTCGCAGCGCAGCAGCAGCGCCGGTCCCTGAGGGTCGGCGGCCGACCTGGTCCACGCGGACAGCTCAGGCATCGCGGCACGCGCCACGTCGGGGTCGCCGGCGGCGACGGCGGCCTCGACGAGTGTCGGCAGGACGAGCCCGCGCAGGGCGAAGTGCGCACCGCCGTGGGACGGGGCCAGCAGCGAGGTCAGGCGACCCGCCGCGTCGGCCGGGCGCCCGTCGGCGAGCTCCGCACGGGCCAGCGCCCACTCGGCGAGGGTGACCGGCGTGGCGAGTCCGTGCCGGCGTGCGGTCCCCAGGGCCGCGGCGGCATGGAGGGGCACGTCGGCGAGGGGGCCGAGCACAGAGGTGACCAGCGCCAGCACCGCGCGGTGGTGGGCGGCGGTGTTGACCCGGCCGGACCGACGCGCGGCGTGCCAGCCCGCGACGGCGTGGTCGCGCGCCTGGGCGTGCCGGCCGGCCCGCAGCTCGGCGTAGGCGACGTGCTCGGTGGCACGGGCGACCAGGGCAGGGTCGCCGGCTGCCCGTGCGGTGGCGAGGGCCCGGGCTCCGGCGCGGCACGCCGTGGTGACGTCCCCCGTCAGCAGGGCCGCGGTGGCCGCGAGCCGCAGCGAGTCCGCCTCGTGGGCGCCTCGCAGCTGTTCGACCACCCGGCGCAACGGCTCCGCGGACTCCTGCGGTCGTCCCTCGAGCAGCGTGTGCAGCCCTCGCAGGTAGTCGCGCGGCGGCCCGGCGTCGGGGGTGCACGCCGCCAGACCGTGGGTCACGGTGTCGCGGCAGGCCGCGAGGTCTCCGGCGGACCAGGCGGCGTCGACGGCGCCCAGGACGGCTGCCATGACGTCGCCGGGGACGGCGGTGCCGGGACGTGCCACCAGGGCGTCGCGGGCGAGGTCGAGGCTGGCACAGGCGTCGGTGGCCGGGCCGTCGGCCTGGAGCTGCTGTCCGCGGGCCAGCTCGACCAGTCCGGGCGGGGGCGCCGTCGTCTCCATGGGCCGAGGCTAGGCGGATGCCGTCCAGGCGCCAGCCGGCGTTGTGCCCGGCCCCGGCCGCCGGCAGCCGATGCTGTGCGGGGGCACACGGGCGGGTGGCCGCACGACGGTGCGACCACCCGCCCGGTCGGGGGGAGCGGAGGTCAGAAGGGGCAGGAGCTCTCGTACACCTCGACGTCCGAGAACCATCCGGTCGAGGGGCCGGGGCACAGGAACTGCGTATACCGGTCGTCGTCGTCGACGAACCGCTTGAGCCAGGAGATCGAGTACTTCGCGATCGTCGTGTTGGAGTAGTTGGGGGCGAAATGGCTCGCCCCGTCGAGCTCCAGGTAGGCCTTCGGCAGGTCGTCGTCCAGCGACTCGTAGAACGGTTCGGCGTGCGTCTCGTGGCGCGCCACCGAGTCGTTCTCGGCGCCGAAGATCAGCGTCGGGGTCGCCACGGACGACCAGTCCTTCTTCAGGTGCCACGGCGTCATCGGGATGGCGGCCTTGATCTCCGGGTTGTCGTCCACCGCGCGCAGCGTGCCGCCGCCCCCCATGGAGTGACCCATGAGTGCCAGGCGGTCCTCGTCGATGCGATCGGCCACCGGGCTGGAGCCGGTGAGGTAGTCGAGCGCCGCCTGGATCTGGTCGGCGCGCGAGTCGGGCTGGTCGTAGATCGAGTTCGTGGCCATCGTGAGCAGCACGAACCCCTGGGAGGCGAGCCGGGGGCCCAGCCACGCGATGGTGCTCTCCGTACCGGTGTAGCCGGGCGAGACCACCACTGCGCCGAAGGCCCCGTCACCGGTGGTGGTGGGGTAGTAGATCGTGCCGCCGCCGAACCCGGAGACCCAGCTCGAGACGTTCCGCTCGGAGACGGTGTAGGCCCCTCGGGTGGCCTCGATGCTCGACTCGGTCGGGTCCGGTCCGCGCTCGTACGGGTTGTCGGCCGCGTGGGCCGCGGCGCCGGAGGCGACCCCGATGCCCACGGCGACGGCGAGGGAGGCCAGGGCTCCCGTGAGACGTCGGCCCGACCGGGCCGTGCTCGGTGCGTGCTGCATGATGCGTCCTCTCTGACGGTTCTGACAGCGCTGACGGTGCCTCGCCGGCCGGTCGTCGTCGGTGACGCCGGACGCGGCGGAGCGGGTGCTGCTCGCCCAGCGTGCTGGTGGCGGCTGCACCGGGCATCGGCAGGATCGCCGGTGCCGGCCCGCCGGGGCGCGGGTGAGACACCGTCTCGGGCCGCCGGCGGCCGCGCTACGGTGGTCCGACGACACGGGGTGCGCCCGCCCGGGAGCTGAGATCACACCCGTCGAACCTGAAGCAGCCAGCACTGACGAAGGGATGTCGCGATGCCGTCGAACCCGCGCACCGTCACCACCGTGACCGCCGTCGCCACCCGAGCGGCCGTCTCCCGCCGGCCTGGCGCACCCGCGTCACGCCGGGCCGTCCCGCGGGTGCTCTCCGTCGCGGGGTCCGACCCGAGCGGCGGAGCGGGCATCCAGGCGGACCTGAAGTCGGTGGCTGCCGCCGGCGGCTACGGCATGGCTGCCGTGACGGCGCTGACCGCACAGAGCACGCAGGGGGTGAGCGCGGTGCACGTGCCGCCGCCGTCGTTCCTCGCGGAGCAGCTCGAGACCCTGTGCGCCGACGTGACGCTCGACGGGGTCAAGATCGGCATGCTGGCCACCGCCGGAGCGGCCCACGTCGTCGACGAGTGGCTCGACCGGCTCGCCGGGCCGTCGCGGCCCCCGGTGGTGGTCGATCCCGTCATGGTCGCCACCTCCGGAGACCGTCTGCTGGACGGCGACGGCGAGGAGGCCCTGCGCCGGGTGCTGGACCACGCGGACGTCGTCACGCCCAACACGGCCGAGCTCGCCGTGCTGCTGTGCGAGCCCGTCGCCACCGACTGGCGGGGGGTGCTGGGCCAGGCGGCGGTGCTGGCCGAGCGGCACGGCGTGCGCGTCGTGGCCAAGGGCGGCCACCTGGACGGGGACCAGGTGCCCGACGCGCTCGTCGCACCCGACGGGCTGGTGGTCGAGGTCCCCGGTACCCGGTTGCGCACGTCCAGCACGCACGGCACGGGCTGCTCGTTGTCGAGCGGCCTGGTGACGCGATACGCGCGCGGCGGCGACTGGGCCGAGGCGTTGCGGGAGACGAAGTCGTGGCTCACCGGTGCGATCGCTGCCGGGGCGGCCCTGGAGGTCGGTCGGGGGAACGGGCCGGTGGACCATCTGTGGGCGGCGCGCCGGGGCCCTGTGCCGGGCTGAGCCGGGCTGACTCGTGTCGGCTCCTGCGGGCCTGAGTCCTGCCGGGTGCGGCCCGGCGGGACCGCGGGATCCGTCAGTCGAACAGGTCGCCGATCTCGTCCAGGATCCCGCCGAGGACCATGCCGCCCAGCACGGCGCCGAAGGCCCCCGAGCTCCCGCGCCCCGCGGCCGTGGGCCGTCGCTCGTCCCACGGCCGCGCCGCACCGCCGCCCGCCCGCGCGAGGTCGCGGCGGGCGAGCTCGGTCGCCTCGGTGGCGAGCGCCGCGGCGCGGCGGGCGCCGTCGACCGACGACTCGGCGTCGGTGGCGGCGCGAGCTGCCGCGAGCTCGCGTGCCGCCTCGGCGAGCCGGGTGCGGGCGTCCGGCCCGACGGGTGCGCGGTAGTCGTCGACGACGGACCGGGCCGCTGCCACCTGGCGGGCGGCATCGTCGAGCGCGGGACCCCGCTGGGCGGTCGCCCGTCGGGCCCGCTCGTCGCGCTCGAGGCGGTCGCGCACGGCGTCGTCCAGGGCGGTGTTGGTCTCCCGGAGCCGTGTCAGGGTGGCGATCGGGTCGCTCGGCCCGTCGGACGGCGGGAGCGACGCCAGGGTGTCCTCGAGGGCGTCCGCGGCGGTGTCGACGGGTCCCCGACGCCGGTCCGCGGGCATCGCACGTGCTTGGGCGAGCTCGGTGCGGGACTCCGCGACCAGCGCGCCGAGCGCGGCCTCGGCGCGCAGGGCCTCGGACTCGAAGTCCTCGACGGCGGCGAGCAGACCCTCGGCGCGGTGGACGGCCTCTTCGGCCGCGCGCGTCCCGGCCACCGCCTGGGCGACCTGCTGCGAGGTGAGGCGGCGCCGCGCAGCCGCCGCGCTGCGAGCGGCGAAGTCCAGCAGCCGGGCGGCCTGCGCCGGGTTGTCCGCCACCGGCGCGAGCGCGTGGTCCGTGTAGTCGGCGCGAAGCCGCTCGACGTCCGCGCGTGCCGGATCGACGGCGCTCCGTACGGCGTCGATGCGCTCCTCGACCCGTGCGACCGCCTCCGGCGTCGCGCGGGCGGAGCGGCGCCGCTCGGCCAGGCCGGCGTGCAGGTCGTCGAGGGCCGTCCCGGCGGCACCGCAGAGTTCCACGATGCGCCCCGACCACTCCTGACGCTCGGCGTCGGTGTCGGGGACGTGGTCGTGCAGGAGCTGGTTGAGGTGGAAGGCCTCGCGCAGGTGCCCGCGCGCCCGCCGCAGCGCCGGGCCGGCGTCGGCGGTGGCCGGCTCGCCCAGCTCCGCCACGGCGAAGGCCAGCTCGTCCTCGGCCAGCCGCGCGCGCTCGTCGGTGCGGACGAGCGCCGAACCGGCGGCGGTCGTGAGGCGGTCGAGCTCGGTCCGGGCAGCCTCGTGCCGGCGCTCCCGGCGTCGCCGTCCGCGGAGCAGCAGCGCGAACCCTGCGACGACCACTAGCACCACACCCGTCACCACGCCGACCAGCTGCACGCCATCCATGCCCGGCATCGTACGGGCAGCATCGAACGTCGAGCATCGAGCACCCAGGGCGGGGTGAGCGGCTCAGCCCGGTCGGCGTGCGACGACCTCGAAGGTGTGCCAGCGCTTGGCCCCGCCGAACGAGGCCCCGCCGAACGAGGCGCCGTCGTGCTCCTGCTCGTCGACGACGTGCACGTCCAGACCATCGACGAGCCGCACGACGTCGTCCCAGCGGTGGAAGGTCAGACTCTCGGCCGCGACCGGGTCCGCCGCCCACCCGTCACGCTCACCGAGGAAGGTAGCGCCGACCCAGCCTCCCGGTGCCAACGCGGCGCGGACGCCGTCCCAGACGCGCTGAAAGCTCGACGGCAGGACGAAGGGCAAGGAGAAGGCCGCGTGGACGAGATCGGCGCTCGGCAAGGGAAGCACCTCCTGGACGCTGGCCACACGCACCTGCAGGCCGGCTCGCAGGGCCGCGGGCACCTCGCGCGCCACCAGGTCGGCCGTGGCCGGCGCTGGATCCACGGCCAGCACGCGCCAGCCCGCGCGCACGAGTGCCGCGGTCTCCACCCCGGCGCCGGCGCCCAGGTCGACAGCCTGGCGCCCGGAGCCCTGGCCGGCCCGGGCCAGCAGGTCGCGGCAGAGCCGCCGTGGCGCCCGTCCGGCCCGGCAGGCGTTGTTGCGGTCCCAGCGTGCGAGGTCGAAGCGGGTCATCGTCAGATCATGCCCCGGGCAAGCATGTCGGTGCCCGGTGAGACGATGTGGGCGATGCCCCACCACCCGCACGAACCCGCAGCGGCTGCAGACCCCGCAGGCTCCCGGCTCGGCACCGTCGCCTCGGTGCTGCGGCTGTACCCGTACGTCCGCCCCGCCCTGCCGCGCCTGCTCGCCGGCCTGGCCGCCTCCCTGGGGGCGTCGCTCGCGGCGCTCGCGATCCCCCGCGTGCTGCAGGAGCTGGTCGAAGGTCCGCTCGCGGTCGGGATCGACGCCCGCGACTACACGGCTCTGCTCTGGCCCACGCTGGCCGTGCTCGGCCTCGGGGTCGCCGAGGCCGGACTGATCCTGCTGCGACGCAACCTCGTGATGTACCCCGGCACACGCGTGGAGGCGGTGCTGCGGACCGTCCTGTTCCGCCACCTGCTCCAGCTGCCGCCGGCTTTCCACGACCGCTGGTCCGGCGGTCAGCTGCTGAGCCGCTCCATGGCCGACCTCGGGCTGCTGCGCCGATGGCTCGTCTTCGGGCTCCTGCAGCTCGTGGTCAGCATCGTGACGATTGCCGTCGGCGTGGGGATCCTCCTGGCGACCGCCGGCTGGCTCGGACTGGTCTACCTCGCCGGGGCGATCCCCGTGACGATCATCGCGTTCCGCTTCTCCCGCCGGTACCGCGTCATCGCCCGGCTCTCGCAGGACCAGTCCGGCGACCTCGCCAACACGGTCGAGGAGTCCGTGCACGGCATCCGCGTGCTCAAGGCGTTCGGGCGGGGCGAGGACGCCCTGGAGTCGTTCTCCGGGCAGGCCGAGGAGCTGCGCCGCACCGAGATCCGCAAGGCCGGCAACCAGGCGACCGTCACCACCTCCCTCCAGCTCATCCCCGAGCTGACCCTGGCCGTGTGCCTGCTCCTCGGCGTGTGGCTCGCGGCGGCGGACCAGGTCTCCGTCGGAGCGCTCGTCGCCTTCTTCCTCACCGCCGCGGTGATCAACGGGCCCGTCGTCGACCTCGGCATGACCCTGTCCATGACGCTCAACGCCCGCACCACCGTCGACCGGTTCTTCGAGGTGATCGAGACGCCCAACCAGGTGGCGGACCCTGCCGACCCCGCTGAGCTGGGTCCCGGGCGCGGGCACGTCGTGCTGCGCGGCGTCGAGTTCCGGCACGACGACTCCGCCGCGCCCGTGCTCGACGGCGTCGACCTCGAGCTCCCTGCGGGCACGACCACCGCCCTGGTCGGGCTGACCGGCTCGGGCAAGTCCACGCTCGCGATGCTCCTGCCGCGGCTGTACGACGTCACGGCCGGCGCCGTCGAGGTCGACGGTCACGACGTCCGCTCGATACGGCGCGAAGACCTGCGCCGTGCGGTCGCCGTCGCGTTCGAGGACCCCACGCTGTTCTCCGCCTCGGTGCGGGACAACGTCCTGCTGGGCGTCGACGACGACGTCCCCACCGCCACCCGGGAGGACCTCCTGCACCAAGCCGTGGACGTGGCCCGCGCCGGGTTCGTCCACGACCTGCCGCAGGGCCTCGACACCCGGGTCGGCGAAGAGGGTCTGTCGCTGTCCGGCGGGCAGCGACAGCGCCTCGCCCTGGCCCGCGCCATCGCCGCCCGGCCCCGGGTGCTCGTCCTCGACGACCCCCTGTCGGCGCTCGACGTCGCCACCGAGGAGGCCGTCACCGCACGGCTGCGCGAGGTCCTGAACGGCACGACCAGCCTGGTCATCGCCCACCGCCCGTCCACCGTGGCGCTCGCGGACCGTGTCGCCGTGCTCGCCGACGGACGGATCACCGCCGTCGGGACCCACCGGGAGCTGCTCGCCTCGGACGCGCACTACCGCTACGTGATCGCCTCGCTCGAGGAGGACTGGGACGCCGCGGACCACGACGGCCCGGCCGACCTCGCTGGCACGACCGACCCGGAGGTGACCCGATGAGACAGCGAGATCCCGGACCGGGCCGCCGTCGGGCTGCTGACGCGCACGCGGACGACACCTCGTTGCTCGACCGGGCGACGTCGGCGGCCGTGCGCCGCCGGTCGCTGCGGCTGCTCGGCGACCTGCTGCGCCCGCGGTGGCGACCGCTGGCCTGGGCGGGGCTGCTCATCGTCGTGGCGACCCTCGGCCAGGTGGCCGGTCCCTTGCTCGTGCAGGCCGCGATCGACACCGCGCTGCCCGCGCTGCGCGACGGTGACCCCAGCCGGCTCGTGGCGGTCGGTGGTACCTACGTCGTGGCCGCCGTGCTGGGCGGGGTGTGCGCCGGGGCCTACGTGCGGGCCGCCGCCCGGGTCGCTCAGAGCGTGCTCCTGGAGCTTCGTCGGCGGGTGTTCCGGCACACGCAGCGCCTGTCCCTGGAGTTCCACGAGTCGTACACCTCCGGCCGGGTCATCAGTCGACAGACCTCCGACCTCGAGGCGCTGCGCGAGCTCTTCGACGGCGGTCTGACGGGCGTGGTCTCGTCCCTGATGCTCATGGTCTTCACCGGCGTCGCGCTGTTCGTCGTGGACTGGCGCTCCGGCGTCGTGCTGGCGGTCGCCCTGGTACCGGCGTGGTGGCTGACGCGGTGGTTCCAGCGCCGTTCGCAGCTCCACTACCGCGAGCAACGCACGGCGTCGGCCCGGCTCATCGTCAAGTTCGTCGAGACGATGACGGGGATGCGGGCCGTCCAGGCGTTCCGGCGCGAGCGGGCGGTCGACGCGGACTACGCCGTGCTCGGCGAGGACTACCGCGACGCCAACCTGCGGATCTTCGGGGTGAACGGCCGGTACCAGCCGGGACTGGTCCTCATCGGGAACGTGACGGTGGCCCTCGCGCTCGCCTACGGCGGCCTGCGGGTGTTCGACGGTGCGCTGGAGCTCGGGGCACTGGTGGCCGTGCTGCTGTACGTCAAGCGCTTCTTCCAGCCGATCCAGCAGCTCGGCATGTTCTACAACGCGCTGCAGTCCGCGGTGGCCGCGCTCGAGAAGGTCTCGGGGCTGCTCGCGGAGGAGCCGACGGTCGTCGAGCCCCGGCACCCCACCCCGTTGCCCCGGGCGCGCGGCGAGGTGCGCATCGACGACGTGACGTTCGCGTACGGGCAGGGACCGGTCGTGCTGCCCGCGCTGGACCTGACGATCCCCGCCGGGCAGACGATCGCCCTCGTGGGATCGACCGGGGCGGGCAAGTCGACGCTCGCGAAGCTCGTCACCCGGTTCTACGACGCGAGCCGGGGCCGTGTGCTGCTGGACGGGGTGGACGTGCGAGACCTCTCGACGCCGGACCTGCGCCGCGCGGTGGTCATGGTGACGCAGGAGGCGTACCTGTTCAGCGGGACGGTGCGCGAGAACATCGCCCTGGGCCGACCGGACGCCACGGACGACGAGATCGAGGCGGCCGCGCGCGCCGTCGGCGTGCACGAGTTCGTCACGAGCCTCCCGCAGGGCTACGCGACCGAGGTGAACAAGCGCGGCGGGCGGGTCTCGTCGGGTCAGCGCCAGCTCATCAGCTTCGCCCGAGCCTTCCTTGCCGACCCCGCCGTGCTGGTGCTGGACGAGGCGACGAGCTCGCTCGACCTGCCGGGCGAGCGGCTGGTCCAGCGTGGGCTGCAGACGCTGCTGGCCGACCGGACGGCGCTGATCATCGCGCACCGTCTGTCGACGGTGGAGATCGCCGACCGTGTGCTCGTCATGGAGCAGGGCCGGGTCGTCGAGGACGGCACGCCGGAGGCGCTGGTGGAGCAGCGGGGACGGTTCGCGGCGCTGCACACGGCATGGCGGGACTCGCTGGCCTGAGGCATTGGGCGGGGGCCCGGGACAGTGGACGGGGTCGCTCGGTAGGCCGCGCTTGGCAGCGTACCGACTGGCCGGTATGCTTGCCGGACACTCGCAGAGAGGCAGGTGCGACATGGTGGTCGACGCTCGGACGAGCGGCGCCCGGGGGCGGGTCATCACGTACCCGACGGCGCTGCGGGCCGCCCGCCGGCAGTTCGTGGCGTCCGGAAGCCTGGCGATGGACCAGCTCACCGAGGACCTGTGGGTGAGCCGGGCCACGCTCTACCGCGTCGTCGGCAGTCGGGACCGGCTTCTCGGCGACGTCCTGTGGCAGCTGGCGGCGCGGACCCTCGAGCAGGCGAGGAAGCGTTCCGACGAGGCCGGGCAGCGGGGGGTCGAACGGCTGCTGGACGTCGCCCGGCGGTTCGACGACGAGGTCGGGGCCCACGAGCCGTTGCAGAAGTACCTCGCCGTCGACCCGGTCGACGCGACGCGCGTGCTGTTCGGCGCGACCGCCCGCGTGCACGTGCGCAACGTCGAGGCCTGGGCCGGCCTGGTCCGCAGGGAGCAGGAGACCGGCAACCTGAGACCCCTGCAGTTCTCCGTGGCCGAGACGGCGTTCGCCTTCGTCCGCATCGGGGAGTCCGTGCTCTTCGGGTCGATGCTCGCCGGGATCGAACCGGATCGCCGGCTCGGTGAGCAGCTGCGCCGGACGGTCCTGCCCGGCTGACGTCAGGCGTCGCCGCTGGCCACCAGCAGGTCCACGAGGGCACGGGCCGGGGGAGCGGGGGCGCCGACGGTCAGCGCCAGCACACGCCGGGTGGCGCCCGGCAGCCGCGTCACCGACACCTGCGGGTTGCGGTGCGCGCGCAGTGCCAGACCGGGCAGGAGGCTGACTCCTGCGCCGGCCGCGACGAGCGCCTGCACCGCCACGTAGTCGTCGGTCTCGAACGCGAGTCGCGGGGCGAACCCGGCGGCGGAGCAGCGCGCCAGAAGATCCGCGCGGCACCGTTCGCAGCCGGCGATCCACGTGTCGGCGGCATGTGCCCGCAGGGTCGTCGAGGCGTCCGCGGGCGGCGGGGTGCTTGCGGTCGCCGTGACCAGGTGCACGGAGTCGTCGAGCACGGCGGTCGCCTCGAACCGGGTCAGGTCGTCGACGCCGCGGGTGCCGTCGGCGTCGACGTGCTCGAACACGAGCGCCACGTCCACCTCCCCGGACCGCAGCGCGTCGACGGCCTCCGGCGGCTCGGCCTCCACGAGCCCGACACCGAGCCCTGGGTGCAGGTCGCGCAGGCGGGTCACGGCGTCGGGAACGATCGTGGCCAGCGCGGAGGGGAACGCCGCCAGGCGTGCGCGCCCCGCGCGCAGGCCCGCCAGCGCGTCGAGCTCGCGCTGCGCGCCCTCGACGCGAGCGATGATCTCCTCGGCGCGGTCCGCGAGGAGCCGCCCCGCCTCGGTGAGCCGCACGCCGCGTCCGGCGCGCTGCAGCAGGGGGAGCCCGGCCTCCGTCTCCAGCCGGGCGAGATGGTGGCTGACCGAGGGCTGGGCGTAGTGCAGGTCACGCGCCGCGGCCGTCACCGAACCCGTGCGGGCGACCGCGGCCAGGACGCGCAGCCTGGTGAGGTCCAGCTGGGCGGCGGGCGGCGGCACGTCGGTCATCGCACCAGCATAGGGGCCACTCATCGACGGTCGCGATGCTATTGCTCGTCAACTGGCATTGGACCGATAGTTCCCTGGGGTCGACGCTGGGGAGCATGGATCTGACACCACCGACCGTCGCCGACGTCCTGGCGGCCCAGCAGCGGATCGACGGACTCGTCGTCCGGACGCCCACGACGCACCACCCGGCGCTCGACCAGGTCGTGCAGGACGCCGGTGCACGCGGCGCGCGCGTGGTCGTCAAGCACGAGAACCTCCAGCGCACGGGGGCGTTCAAGATCCGTGGTGCGCTGAACCTGCTGCGCCAGCTCTCCGAAGGCGCCCGTCGCCGCGGGATCGTCGGGTACTCGACCGGCAACCACGCGCAGGCCCTCGCCGATGCGGCGCGCGAGGTCGGCGCCCCGTGCACGATCGTCATGCCGGGCGCGCCGAACCCCGTCAAGGAGCGCGCCGTGCGAGCGCTCGGCGCGGAGGTCCTGCTGCACGGCGAACGGCTCGAGGACGCCTGCCTGCTCGCCGAGGAGACCGCCACGGAGCGTGGCGCACGACTCGTCAGCGCGGCGAACGAGCCCGACCTCGTCGCCGGCGTGGCGACCGCGACGCTGGAGCTGCTGCAGCAGGCACCGGACCTGGACGTGCTCGTCGTGCCCGTCGGAGGCGGGTCGGGGGCGGCGGCGGCCGGTCTCGTGGCCGCGGCGCTGGCGCCGCGAGTGCGGGTGGTGGGGGTGCAGTCCACGGCCTCGCCGGCGGCTCACGACTCCTGGCGTACCGGGCAGCCGGTCAGCCGCCCCAACGGTACCCGGGCGGAGGGTCTCGCCGTCGGGCGGGGGTTCGCGCTGACGCAGCGTCTGCTCCGCGAGCACCTGGCCGACTTCCTGCTAGTGGAGGACGACATGATCACCACGGCGCAGCACGCCTACCTCACGGCGGCGCACACGGTCGCGGAGGGGGCCGGTGCCGCATCCCTGGCGGCCGTCCTGGCCCACCCCGACCGGTTCGCGGGCGCCCGGGTGGGCGTGGTGTGCACCGGGGCCAACGCGAGCGAGGCCGAGCTGCGTCGCGCTCTGCTGAGCACGTCGACCTGACCTGCGGCATGGTGGTTGCCGCGCGTAGCCTGGCCGCATGGCTCGTCTCGTGGACATCCATCCGGTCGACCCGCAGGCGCGCGCCGTGGGCCAGGTCGTCGCGGCGCTGGCGGACGGAGCGTTGGTCGCCTACCCGACCGACTCCGGGTACGCGCTCGGCTGCCGGGTCGGCCAGCACGACGGTACCGAACGGATCCGGCAGATCCGCCGGCTGGACGCCAAGCACCACTTCACGCTGGTGTGCTGCGACTTCGCCCAGCTCGGCCAGCTCGTGCGGCTGGACAACTCGGCCTTCCGTGCCATCAAGGCGGTGACCCCCGGTCCGTACACCTTCATCCTGCCCGCGACCTCGGAGGTGCCCCGACGGCTCGCCCACCCGAAGAAGAAGACGGTCGGGGTCCGCATCCCGGAGTCGAGGGTGGTCCACGCGCTGCTGCGCGAGCTCGGCGAGCCCCTGCTCAGCTCGACCCTCATCCTGCCCGGCAGGTCGGAGCCGATGACGCAGGCCTGGGAGGTCGCCGAGGAGCTGGACCGTCAGGTCGACGTGATCGTGGACTCCGGCGACGTGGAGGCGGCGCCGACGACCGTAGTCGACTTCTCGGGCGGGTTTCCCGAGGTGGTCCGGGCCGGGGCCGGGGACCCGACGCCGTTCGAGTAGCGGGCCGGCGTGCGGACCGGTCACCGCGACGTCGCCGGCGGCGGCTAGGGTGCTGGCCATGAGCGATCGCGGACTAGAGCTGGCCCGAGACAAGATGCGGACCGCGGGGGTGGCGCCCGCCGCCGTGGACGTGTTCAGCCGTTTCTACCGGCTGCTGGAGCAAGGGGAGAGCGGGTACGTCCGCGAGGACGACGTCGAGCCGCTGACGGGGCTGACGCGGCACGCCGACCTCGAGATCGACGACGCGCAGGCCTCAGACGCCCTGGCGCGCACCGCCATCATCAAGCTCAACGGCGGGCTGGGCACCTCGATGGGGATGGACCGGGCCAAGTCCCTGCTTGAGGTGCGTCGCACCGCCGAGGGGGAGCGGCTGTCGTTCCTCGACGTGATCGTCGGCCAGGTCCGGGCGGCGCGCGCGGCCACGGGGGCCCGGCTGCCGCTCGTCCTGATGAACTCGTTCCGCACCCAGGACGACACGCTGGCGGCGCTGTCGGGCTACGGTGACCTGGCCGTCGACGGGCTCCCGCTGGACTTCCTGCAGAACCGCGAGCCCAAGCTCCGCGCCGACACGCTCGAGCCGGTCGAGTGGCCCGCCGACCCGACGCTCGAGTGGTGCCCGCCCGGCCACGGCGACCTGTACCCCGCGCTGCATGCGAGCGGAGTGGTGCGTGCCCTGCTCGACGCCGGCCTGCGATACGCCTGCGTCTCCAACTCGGACAACCTCGGCGCGGCCCCGGACGGCGAGATCGCCGCCTGGTTCGCCGACTCGGGCGCCCCGTACGCGGCGGAGATGTGCCTCAAGACGCCGGCCGACGTCAAGGGCGGCCAGCTCGTCGTGCGACGGTCCGACGGGCGCATCATCCAGCGGGAGACGGCGCAGACGCACCCCGACGACCTGGACGTCTCGCTCGACCCGGAGCGGCACCGCTATTTCCACACGAACAACCTGTGGTTCGACCTGGAGGTCCTGGCGGCCGAGCTGGAGCGCACTGGCGGCGTGCTCGAGCTGCCCCTGATCCGCAACGCCAAGACCGTCGACCCGACGGACGCGGGCTCCCCGGAGGTCGTGCAGATCGAGTCGGCGATGGGCGCCGCCGTGGCGGTGTTCGAGGGGGCTACGGCGATCGAGGTCGGTCGCGAGCGCTTCCTGCCGGTCAAGAAGACCGACGACCTGCTGCTGCTGCGTTCGGACGTCTACGAGCTCACGGGCGACTACCGACTCGTCGCCCAGGTCGAGGCGCCGCTGGTGCGGCTGTCGAAGTCGTACAAGACCGTCGGGGCGTTCGACGCACGGTTCGCGGCGGGACCGCCGTCGTTGCGGCGCGCGCGAGGTCTGGAGGTCGAGGGGGACTGGACGTTCGGTGCGGACGTGACGGTGGAGGGCGACGCCGTGCTGGACGCCCCGGACGGTGGGTCCGGTTCGGTCCCGGACGGCGCCCGGGTCACGGCGGACGGGATCGCCTGAGCCCTACTCCCTGACGTCGACGACGCGCTCCGCGCCCACTGCCGGGCTCAGGCCTCCCGAGGTGGCGGCCGCGACGTCGGCGAGCAGGACGTCGATCGCCGGCCGGGGCACGAGCAGCGTGAGGCGTGCGGTGGCGGCGTAGCGCGTGGGCAGGACGACGGCGTCGTGGTCGGTGGCCCACTCTCGCAGCAGGTGCTCGAGCCGGCCGGCGTCGGCGTGCGGCGCCTCGACGGTCACCTCGACGAGGAGGCGGCGGGCGAGCACGGCCCCCGTGGCCCCGGCGGAGTCCAGGGCCGCGGACACGGCGCCGGAGTAGGCCCGCACCAGTCCGCCGGCGCCGAGCAGCACGCCTCCGAAGTACCGCGTGACGACGGCGACGACATCCGTCATCCGGCGGTGGCGGAGCACCTCGAGCATGGGGACGCCGGCGGTCCCGGACGGCTCGCCGTCGTCCGACGAACGCTGGGTCTCGGCGTGGGGCCCGAGGACCGTCGCGACGCAGTGGTGGCGTGCGCCCCAGTGCTCCGTGCGCCGCCGCCGCACGATCTCGTCCGCCTCCGCGGGTGACGCGACCGGGGCGAGCCGGGTGAGGAACCGGGACCTCTTGACCACGGTCTCGTGGTCGACGACGACGGAGAGAGTGCTGGGCAGGGGCGCTGGCATCGGCCTGAGCGTACGCCGGGGAAGTGCGCACGGCGTGTCGCCATGAAAAAGTGTGCCAAGCGCCCGACGATAGACCTCGTGACCGACGACCTGCCCCACGCCCTGACCGCCGACCCCCACCGCTCACCGCTCCCGCCCGCCCGCTATCCGCGCCCGACCGTCTCCCTGGAGGAGGCCGAGTGGGTGTGGCGGGAGCTGTCGGTCGAGGCGCTGCGCCCGGACGGCAAGCCGGAGGTCGTCCGGCTGGCGGTGATCGCCGGACTGACGCGTGCCACCGGAGCGCGCTACGGCGACCTGCTCCGTGTCCGTGCGGAGGACCTCGACCTCGATGTGCCCGGCGGTGCTCCGGGGCGGGGGCGCGTCGGCGGCCGCCGGGACCCGGGGGAGGGGAGTGCCGTGGTCAGGCACGGCAAGCACCGGACGCTGCGCCGGCACCGGCTGCCGCCCGAGGTCGTGGTCGTGCTGCGCCACTGGATGACCGTGCGGACCGAGCTGGCGGCCGAGCTCGAGGGATCGGTGCCGCGCGCGCTGCTGCTCACGGTGCACCACACGCACGACAACGGCACGACCGTCTCCAGCGGTCTGCCCATCACCCGGCAGGGTCTGGTGCTCTCGTGGAGGAGGTTCGTCCACCGCACCAACGCCCGGTGGGGGCCGACGCGCCCGCCGCTGCCCACCCGGTTCGAGCAGGTGCGGCGAGCATGGACGCAGGCAGGGCTGCCCGACCTCGGCACGGAGATCTCCGAAGATAAATAGTGTGCCAAGCGCCCACAATCGCGTGGGTCACCGACAGGGGCACGTTCGAACGCAGCCCGGAGGCCCCGGGGTCAGCCCGTCGCGATCGCGAGGAACCGGACGTGGGGCTGTGGTGTCGGCAGCTCGTGGAAGCCCAGCCGGTCGTAGAAGGCTCTCGCCGAGGAGTTCGCCGGGTCGTAGCCGAGGTGGATACCGGGGACACCCTGGACGCCGAGGGCTTCCCGCAGCGTGTCCACGAGCCGACGGCCGAGGCCGCGTCCCTGCGCCTCCGGGACGAGGTCGATGTGCAGGTGCGCGGGGAAGCCGGCCAGCTGCTCGTCGTCCAGGCTCTGCAGCATCCGCTGCGGGTGCGCGCCGTCGTGCAGGAGTGCCGCCTCGCTGTACCCGGGCTCGGCGCCGGTCGGAGGTCCCGGCTCCGGATGGCGCTGGACGAACCCGGGCGTCCACTCCTGCTCCCACCATGCGACGAACGCGCGCGTGTCGGGCACCCCGACGACATAGCCGAGGAGACGGCCGTCGTCGACGGCCAACGGGTCCGCCGTGGAGGCGTCGACATGCTCCACCACCATGAAGGCCAGCTCGGGGGAGTGCTCGACGTACGGCAGGGCGTAGACCTCGGCCATCAGGGAGTCGTCGGAGTACAGGCCGCGGGCGTCGGTGCCCGCGGCAGCGGTGCGCACGCAGACCTCGGCGACGGCCGTGCGGTCGGACGAGCGGTAGGGACGGATCTCGAGCGGTGTCATCGGGTCATCGTGGCAGCACCGACCACGCCAGCGCGACGAGCGCCGCCCCGCCGATCAGCACGAGTCCCGCGACGGTGGCACCGGACGCCGCCCAGGCCACCCCGCCGACGACCGCGGCGACGCCCAGGATCATCACGTCGCGGCTCCCGCTGCGCTGCAGGGCGGCGACCTCCACCCGCGTGCGCCACCCGACCTGTCCGGCCCACCAGCCCAGTCGCACCGTGAGGTAGGCCGACGGGACGAGCCAGAGCGTGGCGGGGTCGAACGGTGCGGCGCTCGAGCCCAGCAGGAGCAGCGCGGACCCGACCACGGCGGCGTGCGCGGGCGCGTGCCCGGGGCGCACGAGCATCCAGAACGCCGCCCCGACGACAGCGACCAGGACGAGCTCGGTCACCAGGGCCGTGCGGGCCGCCGCCGCCCAGACGAGGGCCGCCACCGCGGCCACGGCCGCCACGCGCAGCGACGCACCGGGGACCACGGGGCCGTGCTCGACCTGGACGACCGGCAACGCCCGTTCCCGGCTCCTGCGCACCCAGTCCTGGAGCTCCGCTGCCGGCCTCATCGGGCGCCTTCCGTCACGTGCACGCACCGAGGATCCCACGGCCGGTCGGTCGTGTCAGCCACGTCCCACACCGCGCGGGTGCGCACGGATGCGAGCAGCCGGCCTCCGCGGGACGCTCGGGGCGGTCCTCGCACGGAGCGCGCCGTGCCGTCCACCGGCCGGCCCCCTCTCGAGGGCACCCAAGAGGGCTTCACCGCCGCAGCATCGTCAGGTCGACCGGGTCGACGACGACGGCGACCTCGTGGCGCACCCACCACGCGCCGGTACGGCGTCGCTCCTCGGGTGTCGAGAACCGGTAGCGGTACAGGCGTGCGCGCACCCAGCGCGGACGCTCGCCCTCGAACGGGTCGCGGCGCAGCAGGCGCAGCGTCGCGCGATCGGCCTCGAGCAGGCGCAGCAGGAAACGCTCGAACCACAGCGTCCCGCCGGAGCCGAGCGGCACGAACCACAGGAGCCAGTCGAGGCGCAGGTGGTACGGAGCGACCTGCGGCGGGCGGCGGCGCACGTCGCCGGGCTTGCCCCGGAACTCGTACTCGCGCCAGTCCTGCGGCCCGGGGCGCTCCGCGAGCGAGCCCTCCACCACGACCTCGTCGCGGCGCCGGGTGACGGACCCGAAGGCGCCGTACGCGTTGACGAGACGCAGGGGCTCGAAGCTGGCGTTCATACGCTGGTGGCGCGACGCGAGATTGAGCGCGGGCCGCACCGACAACGCGGCGAGCACGACGACGACGGCGGTCACCACGACCACGTCGGCGACCGGCGGGCCCGGGGCCGCCACGCCCTGCGTGCCGACGTCAGGCAGGAACGGCACCCCGCCGAGCAGCGACGCCCACACCGGGTCGGAGATCATGGCCGCGCCGAGCACGATCGTGGCCCAGTTGAGCCAGGCGAAGTTCCCGGTGACCACGAGCCAGCCCTGCGTGAGGACCATGGCGACGCCGGCGACGCTCGGCAGGGGCTGCGGCAGCCACAGCAGCCAGGGCAGGCCGAGCTGGGTGACGTGCGTCCCGACCACCTCGACGCGGTGGCACCAGCGCGGAAGGTGGTGCGCGTGCCAGCTGAGAGGCCCTGGCATGGGCTGGGTCTCGTGGTGGTAGTCGAGCGCCGTCAGGTCCCGCCACTCGCGCCCGCCACGCCACTTGATCAGGCCAGCGCCGAGCTCCAGCCGGAACAGCAGCCACCGGGCGGCCAGGACCATGAGGAACGGCACCGGCACGGCGTCCGAACCGAACCACGCGACGAGGAACGTCATCTCGCACAGGAGCATCTCCCAGCCGAAGCCGTAGAACCGCTGCCCCACGTTGAGGATCGACAGGTAGAACCACCACAGGAGCAGCAGGACGAGCGTCGGCACCCACCAGGGACCGGCCTGGGGCAGTCCGACGACCAGGCTGGCAGCACCGACCACGCCCACCCGGGCTACCACGGCGAGCAGGCGGTCGCTGTAGCGCCAGTGGAACAGCGACGGCGCGTCGCGGAACCGCACGTGGGCCGTGAACGCCCGCACCGGTGTCAGGCCGTGGTCGCCGAGCAGGGGGCGGAACTGGCCCAGCGCCTGCAGGAACGCCAGGCACAGCAGCACCCCGACGCCGCGCTGCAGGACCTGGCGGGCGACGTCGTAGTCGCCGGTCGCCCACCAGCCGTCGAGCCAGGACCACTCGGGCATGCCACCACGCTAACCAGGCACGCGGGTGCTCACCGGCCGCGGTGCCGCTCCGCCGCCCGGACGAGCGCCTCGAAGCGGGCCGATGCATCCTCACGGGCGGTGCCGGCCCAGGCGACCACCGGTACCCCCTCGGCCGTCATCCGACGGAGCCGGTCCGCGCGTTCCATGCTGATCACCCGCCAGGCGATGCGCAGGTGGACCTCGTGGACCGGACGGATCACGGGCAGGGTGTCGACGACCACCACCCGGTGACCCTGGTCGTGCCAGGCGCGCACCATCCGCAGCGACTCGTCGTCGAGCGCGGTCGTGAAGAGGTACACGATGGCGTCGGCGGGGAGCCGTGGGGGCCGCAACCGACGAGCCGGCGTGCCCCACGGGCTGCTCGTCGCCAACCCGTGGAGCACGCGTCGCAGGTGCCGCTGCCCGGCCGCAGGGGGGAGCGGTCGTCGGCGCCGGCCGAGATCGTCGAGGCCGACTCGGTCGCCGGCGGCCACGACCACGCGCGCCACCGACGCGGCCGCATGGCGCGCGAGGTCGAGCGACGTCGGTTCGTCGACCCGCATCCCCCCGCCGCCGCGCCACGTCCGCAGGTCGGGGCCGACCTCGTCGCGCGAGTCCACCACCAGCACCGTGGTCGCCTCCGCGGTGGCATAGGTGCGCCGCACGTACAGCTCGTCCAGCGCCGGCGAGCGCCGGGCCGTCGTGCGCCAGTCGATCCGGCGGAGCCGGTCGCCCGGGGTGAACAGGTGGACGTCGCGCAGCTCGCTGCCGTCCCCGAGCCGCCGGGAGACGTGCGGGCCCGTCAGCCCGCGCAGGCGCGCCGGCAGCGGCACGCGGCCGAGCGGCGCAGCGGCGGGCAGCACCACCCGGTCGGGGCTGGTGGAGCGCCCGACGTCCTCCGTGGTCGTGCCGCCGGCACCGATGCCGCGCACGTCGACGACGAACGTCGGTTGGGGTCCGGTGCGGACGGTGGTCATGCCGAGCTCGAGCTGACGGGGACCGGCGCCCAGCAGGACGTCGACGCTCCGGTGGCCGGGTGCGGCGACGCGGGCGTGGACGACCTCGCTCCCCGCGGGCGGGTCCAGCGTCAGCGTCGCCGTCAGCTCGCCGGGGCCGGTGGGCCCGGCTCCCGTCGTCATCTCGTGGTGCGTCGACCGTGCCGGTGCCGCCCCGGTGGGCGTGCCCGGTCGTCCGGTCCACGCTGCCCCGAGGAGCACGGGCACCCCGACGAGCGCGACGTCGGGGCGTCCCGCGAGCAGGCCGACGGTCAGCAGGAGCACACCGGTGACGAGGCCGGCGACGGCGTGCGGAGTCCGCTGCCAGCCGGGGGCGTCGCGGCCGGGCGGGTCGTCGTTCACCGGCCCGAGGCCACGGTGGCCGGTCCGGGCACGGTGGCGAGCAGCTCGCGCACGACGTCGTCGGGGCGGACGGCTGCGGCCCAGGCGGTGGGGGTGAGGGTGAGGCGGTGGGCGAGGACGGGCACGGCCACGCGCTTGACGTCCTCGGGCAGCACGTGGTCGCGGCCGTCGAGGACGGCGACGGCGCGGGCGAGGAGCAGGAGGTTCTGCGAGCCGCGGGGGGACGCGCCGACCTCGAGCGCGGTGTGCTCGCGGGTGGCGGCCGCCAGGTCCACGCAGTAGGTCGCGACGTCGGGGTCGACCTCGGTGCCTTCGACGCCGGCCTGCATCGCGAGGATGGTCCCGGCGTCGACCACCTGGCGCACGGGGGCGGCTTCCTGCCGCCGAGACACGCGGCGCAGGAGCACCTGACGTTCCTGGTCGCGGTCGGGGTACCCGACGGCGAGGCGGACCATGAACCGGTCGAGCTGTGCCTCGGGCAGGGGGTACGTCCCCTCGTACTCCACGGGGTTGGACGTCGCCACGACGTGGAACGGCCGGGGCAGCGGTCTGGTGGTCCCCTCGGCGGACACCTGGCGCTCGGCCATGGCCTCCAGGAGGGCCGACTGCGTCTTGGGGGCGGTGCGGTTGATCTCGTCGGCGAGGAAGAGGCCGGTGAAGACCGGCCCGGGGCAGAACACGAACTCGCGGGTGGCGGGGTCGTAGACGCTCGATCCGGTGACGTCGCTGGGCAGCAGGTCGGGCGTGCACTGCAGGCGGGCGAAGTCGAGCCCGATCGCGGTGGCCAGGGAGCGGGCGGCGAGGGTCTTGCCGAGTCCGGGCACGTCCTCGAACAGCACGTGCCCGCCGGCGAGGACGGCCGCGAGCGCCAGCTCCAGGGCGTCGCGCATGCCGACGACGGCGGTGCCGATCTCGTCGAGGACGTCGCGTGCGTGGCGGGCGACATCGGCGACGGGGAGCGCTGGGGGCTGGTGGGTCATCGGGTGGGCCTTCCGGGTCGCGTCGGTGCGGGCGGGATGCGTTCGATGGCGTCGAGCCAGTGGTGCAGGGTGCGGGGTGCGGGTGGTCGGCGCGAGCGGATCTGGTCGGCGACGTCCGGGCCGAGGTGGGTGGCGACGGCGGTGCGGTGGGCGGGGTCGTCGAGGTCGATGCCGTGGGGTGCGAGCCGGTCGGCGGCGAGCCGGGTGACCCGTCGGGTGACGCGGGCGGAGACGTGGCCGTCGCGGGTGAGCGCGGCCCAGCCGAGGTCGGTGATGTCGCGGCGGGCGCCGTGGTGCTCGTCGGCCGGGGGTGGGGGCCAGGCGGACGGGGCGGGTTCGTCGAGGGACTGCCAGGCGTGCCAGGCGACGAGGGCGCTGGTGGGCAGCAGGAGGGCGTGGACGGGGTCGAGGGTGCCGGTGACGGCGAGCAGGAGCGCGGTCAGCAGGCCCAGTGCCTCGGGCAGGTGGCGGCGGGTCATGGTGCGCCGGGGTGGGTGTCGAGGCTGCGGGCGATCTGGACGAGGGCGGTGCGCGCGGTCGTGACGTCGTGCGGGTCGGTGGGGCGGGTGGTGAAGCGGGCGTGTTGGTAGAGGGTGCGCAGCGCGGTGACGTGCTCGGGTGAGGCGGGTGTGGTGCGCAGGACGTCCTGGGTGAACTCGGTGGGTGTCTGTGCGGGGTCGCGGGCGGTGCCGTGCTGCGCGGCGGCGTCCTCCAGTGCGACCCAGGCGGCGACGACGGCGTCGCGGGGGTGGTCTGCGGCGTCGAGGCGGGTCAGGGCGCGTGTGACCGCGTCGGCCAGGTCGGGCAGGGGGATGGTGGGGGTGGCGGAGGTGGTGAGAGCGGTGCCGGGGTCGAGGGTGTCCGGGTCGGGTGGTGGGGGTGTGTCGGCGAGCGCGGCGAGGATCTTGCGGGCGGCCGTCCACAGCAGCAGCACGACGATGATGCCGGCGAGGACGAGCAGGACGGTGGCGAGGGTGTCGTCGGGCTCGCGGGCGGCGGGGTCGGGGACGTCGACGACCTCGGGCGACGGGGGTGCGACGGGTTCGGGCTGCCTCCCGAGCCCGCCCTCGAGCAGCGAGCGGGGGACGGTGAGGCGCCAGGGGGTCGCGACGGCGGCACCCAGCACGACCAGGCCGGTCAGGGCGAGCAGGGTGGCGGGGTGGGTGCCGAGGTCGCGTGGTCTCATGCGGTCCTCAGGCGAGCAGCGTGCGGGCGTGCTGGCCGGCGACCGCGGCGGCGACGAAGGCCGCGGGGTCGGCGTCGAGTCCGCGGCCCATGGTGGACAGCCGCACGGGGCACCGGCGGAGGGCGTCGAGGGTCTCGGCGGTGGCGGCGATCTCGACGAGGCGGTGCCGTGCGCCGAGGGTGGCGGCCTGCTCGCGGATCCGGCGGGTGAGGTCGGCGCCCCAGGCCGTGAGGTCCTGGAGCTGCGCGTCGGGGCGGGGCACGACGACGTCGGCGGGTGCCAGGGCGACGCGGCCGTAGGCGGTCAGGGAGTGGTGGGAGACGCCGAGGTGTCGCTCGCGCTCGTCGGCGCCGGAGACGCGCAGCGATGCGACGGCCCGGCCGCCGAGGGTCGCGGCGGCGTTGACGGCCTCGCCGGCGGTCACCCCGGAGAAGCCCCACCGGGTGCCGGTGCCGAGGTTGCCGGGGCCCTGGGCGACGACGACGAGGTCGGCGCCGACGACGTGGCGGGCGGCGAGCAGCCCGCTGTGCACGCTGACGGCCTCGTGGTCGCCGCCGAACGCCTGGCCGACGGTGATCGTCGAGGTCAGCCAGTCGTTCTCGCGCAGCGTGGCCACGGTGCGCGAGAACGCGGCGGGCAGGGCGCCGCCGTCGGTCATGAGGTAGGCGACGCGTGGCGGCGCCGTGCCGGCGGCCTCGGCGCCCCGGCGGGCACCGGCCACGATCGCGGGCACGGCCGAGTGCAGGTCGGCGACCACCACCGGGAGCCCGGCGAGGTCGTCGGCGTCCTGCAGCACCGCGTGGTGCTCGGACTCCTGCTCGTCGACGCCGAGGACGAGGGCCTGCAACGGGGTGTACCGCGCCTTGACGAGGTGGCCGGGACCGGGCGGGGGGTCGGCGGGCACCGCGGCGGGGTCGGCCGGGGCGACCACCAGGGCGTAGCCGCCGGTGCCCAGGCCGCGTGCGAGGGCCGAGACGTTCAGCGCGAGCCGGTCGCCGACGTCGGGGTCGCCGACCAGGGTGGTGTACGCGAGGGCACGCACCTCGTCTACCGCGGTGGCGCCGTCGGGTACGGGCAGCGGTTCGCCCAGCCGCACCGTGAGCTCACGGGCACCGGGCCAGGAGCGGTTCCGGGCGGTCACGGTGCCGGTGCGCCAGGTCACGTGGTCGGCAGCGGTTCGTCGGTGGGTCGGCCCTGTCGTCACCCGGCAGAGCGTACCTGGGGCTACCGTGGTGGCCGATGGCAGGTGACGATGCGGCGGGTGGCCCGCCGACCCGACCGGACGAGCGTCTGCTGAACCTCGTCATCGCCCTGGTGAACACCTCGGCGGCGATGACGAAGCAGCAGGTGCGCTCGAGCGTGCACGGGTACGACGGGGCGCCGTCCACCGACGCGTTCGAGCGGATGTTCGAGCGTGACAAGGACACCTTGCGCGCGCTGGGCGTGCCCATCGTGACCGTCGAGGGGTCGGGGCACAGCGACGACGTCGGCTACCGCATCGACAACGAGGCGTACGCCCTGCCTCCGGTGGACCTCACGCCCGCCGAGCTGGGTGTCGTCGCCCTGGCCGCACAGCTGTGGTCCGACAAGACGCTGCGCACCGACATGTCGCGGGCGCTGACGAAGCTGGCGGCCGCCGGGGCCGGGGACGCGGCCGGGGACGCCGTCGCCGGGCTCACGCCGCGCCTGCGCGCCGCCGGGGACGCGTACGGTCCGTTGCTGGAGGCCGTCTCCGAACGGCGCGTCGTGACGTTCCGCTACCGTGCGGCCAACACCGGTGAGGTGCGGACCCGCACCCTGGAGCCGTGGCGGATCGCCGCGCGCGGCGGCGGCTGGTACGTCGTGGGCCACGACCGCGACCGCGCGGCGACCCGCGTGTTCCGCCTGTCGAGGATCGACGGTCGGGTACGCGTCGGGCCGACCGCCGGGGCGTACCCGATCCCCGAGCGGGTGGACGTCGACGCGGCGCTCGGTGCCGGCGTCGGGGTCGAGCGCACGGCCCACCTCGCCGTCGTGCCCGAACGAGCACCCGTGCTGCGGGCGCGCGCCGTGGCCGAGCACGTCGACGAGGCGGCCGTCGAGCCCGCCGAGGGGTACGGTCGCGACCTGCCGCGAGCGCCCCGGGGCCGTGACGTGGTCGCGGTGCGGTTCCGTTCGCTGACGGCTCTGGCCGACGAGGTGGCCGGGTACGGCGCGGCGGTGCTGGTGCTGGGACCGGCCGAGCTGCGGTCTGAGGTGCGTCGTCGGCTGACGGCGGCGGCCCGCCTGGACGTCGGGACGCCCGCGGGCAGGACGGGGGAGGGTGATGGCTGAGCGGGCCGACGACCGGCTGGTGCGGTTGCTGGGGATCGTCGCGTACCTGGACGGCGCGGGTCCGGTGAGCGTCGATGAGCTGGCCCGCCAGTTCAACGTCACCGCGGAGCGGATCCGTCAGGACATCGACGCGCTGTGGGTCTCGGGCACCCCGGGGTACATGCCGGACGACCTGATCGACTTCGACGCCTTCTCCCTGGAGGAGGGGCTCGTGTCGCTGACCCAGAGCCGCGGGCTGACGCGTCCGCTGCGGCTGGGTACTCGCGAGGCGGTGGCGCTGGTGGCGGCGCTGCGCGCGATGCACACCACTCCCGCGGTGCAGGCCGACGACGAACGCGCGTCCGTGGTCGCCTCGGCGCTGGACAAGCTGACCGCGGCCACGGGGGAGGCGGCGCACGCGGTGGACGTCCGCCTCGGTGGCGAGGGCGACAGCAGGGTCCTCGGTGTGCTGGCGCGGGCGGTGACGGCGGGACGTCGTGTGCGGCTGCGCTACGTCGACGCGGCGGACCGCACCAGCGAGCGGGACGTGGACCCGGTGCGCCTGGTGACGCAGGACGACGCCACCTACCTGGTGGGCTGGTGCTACCGCGCCCAGGGCAGGCGGACCTTCCGGGTGGACCGGGTGCTGGCCGCGACGCCCACGGACGTCGCGGTGGCCGGCCACGACCTCGAGGGCGACGTGGACGTGTTCGCCCAGGTGGCCGCGGACGCGGGCCAGTCGGCGCGGGTGGCGACGCTGCGGCTCGCGTCGCCGGCTCGCTGGGTGGCCGAGGAGGTGCCCGTGGAGTCCGTCACGGACCTGCCCGACGGTTCCTTCGAGGTGCGGCTGCGGGTGACGAACCCGGCGTGGTTGCGTCGGCTGCTGCTGACCAACGCCCCGGACGTGCTCGCGGTGGAGCCCGCGGACGTGGCGGCCGACGTGGCCGCGGCGGCACGCGAGGCGCTGGCGGCCGACGACGACGCGGGCGATGCGCCGCGGCTAGGCTGATCGGCATGTGGGGCTGGGTGTGGACGCTGCTGGTCGTCGGTGCGCTGGTGTTCCTGGGCTGGGTGGCCTGGGGCGTCGTACGTGCCGGCCTGCGGCTGCTGCGCGAGGCCGGGGCGGCCGGGCAGACGTTCGCGACGGCCTCGGAGCGGGTCTCGCAGGCTCTCGCGCAGGCCGAGGCCGCCCGGGCGGACACCTCACCGACGATGTTCGACCCGCCGCGCGAGCTGCACGAGCGGGTCGCCGCACGGCGCCGCGAGCGGGCGGGTCGCCGTGCGCTGCGGCGCGAGCGGCACGCGGCCACCTGGCGGGTGTGGACGGCGAGCACCTGGCTGGAGCGTCGCCGGGGTGTTTCACCACCTCCGGCGGTGGGCATAGACTGACAGCGCGTCGGCCGAGACGCGCACCGAACGCTTGGGAGTTGAAGTCCGTGGGTATCTTCCGCAACCCCGCCGTCATCATCACGCTCATCCTGCTGGTCGTGGTGCTCTTCGGCGCACGGCGTCTGCCGGACGTCGCCCGCAGCGTCGGTGCCTCGCTGAAGATCTTCAAGAAGGAGGTCCGCGAGCTGCGCGACGACGAGGACGACGAGCCGCGCCCGGACTCCACGGGACGACCGGACGCGACGTCGAGCACGTCACCGGCCTCCAGCACCGCCGCGCCGAGCACGCCGGCACCGAGCACGCCGCCGTCGTCGACGAGCACGGGCGACGGCCCGGGCGAGCCCCGAAACCTCTGAGGGGCCCCGCATGCCCCGCACCCCCCGGGACCCCGAGGGGCGCATGCCGCTGCGCGAGCACCTCGTCGAGGTGCGCAAGCGTGTCGTGCGCATCGCGCTGGGCCTGCTGGTCGGCGCCGTCCTGGGCTGGGTCCTCTACGACCCGCTGCTGACCGCGCTGGTCGAACCCCTGCAGGCCGCCGCCGAGCGGCGCGGCGCACTGATCGGCCTCAACTTCGACGGCGTGGCCACCGCCATCGACATGCAGGTGAAGGTCTCGCTGTTCCTCGGCGTGCTGGTCTCCAGCCCCTGGTGGCTGTACCAGCTCTTCGCGTTCGTCAACCCCGGGCTGACCGGCTCCGAGCGCCGGTACGTCTACGGCTTCCTCGCCGCGGCCATCCCGATGTTCCTCGCCGGGGCGGGCCTGGCCTGGTACGTCCTGCCGATGATCGTCGAGGTCCTCAACGAGTTCGTCCCCGAGGGCAGCTCCAACCTCGTCGGCGCCCAGCTCTACCTCAGCTTCGTGATGCGGCTCATCCTGGCGTGCGGCATCGCGTTCCTCGTGCCGGTGTTCATGGTGGTCCTCAACCTCATGGGCACCGTGCGCGCCCGCACCTGGCTGGCGGGCTGGCGGTGGGCGATCCTCGTGTCCTTCCTGTTCTCGGCGATCGTCACCCCCACGATGGACGTGCTGAGCATGTTCGCGCTGGCCGCGCCGATCTGTCTGCTGTACTTCGTCGCCACCGGGATCTGCTTCCTGCACGACCGCCGGGCCGACCGGCGCCGCGTCGCCCCGACCGGGTGAACGCACCTCGCGTCGACGGCTCACGCCTGGGCGTCGTGGTCAACCCCACGGCCGGTGCCGGCCGCGCCGCCCGCGCAGGCAGCCTTCTGACCGCTCGCCTGCGCTCCGCGGGACACCACGTGCACGACCTGTCCGCGCCGACGGCCGCCGCCGCGCTGACCGCTGCCCGGCGGGCCGTGGACGACGGCGCTCTGGACGCGCTCGTCGTGGTGGGCGGCGACGGCACCGTCCACCTCGGCGCCCAGGCCGTGGCCGGCACGACGACGCCGCTCGGCATCGTCGCCGTGGGCAGCGGCGACGACTTCGCCGCCTGCCTGGGCCTGCCGCACCACCGGGTCACCACAGCCGTCGAGCACCTGTGCGCCGCCCTCGACGCCGGTCTGGTGCGCCACGTCGATGCGATCGCCGTGTCCCGCCCCGGACGACCCGACCGGTGGGTGACCGGCGCGGTGTCCGCCGGCCTGGACGCAGCGGTCAACGCCCGGGCCACGGCCATGCGCCACGGCGGGCGCGCCCGGTACACGCTGGCCGCGCTGGCCGAGATCGCCGCCTTCCGCGCCTGGTCCTACTCCCTGGTCCTGCGTGGGGTGACCGACGACGGCGGCCTGCCGCTGCGGACCACCGACGGCGGGCGGAGCGCCGTGTGGCAGGGCCGCGCCGCCATGGTCACGGCCGCCAACACCGACCGCATCGGCGGTGGGATCCGCGTCGCGCCCGACGCCCGCGTCGACGACGGCCTGCTCGACGTGCTCGTGGCACCGGTGCTCACCCGCGCCGGCGCCGCCGGCATCTTCCCCCTGATGTTCACCGGACGCCACGTGCGACGCCCCGACGTGCACGTCCTGCGCGCCCGCGAGGTCACCATCGCGGCCACGCCCACGCCCGAGCCGCCGGGCCGGGCCGCACCGCTGCCCGACGCGCACGGTGACGGCGAGCGCCTCGGCCCCCTGCCGCTGACGGCCCGCGCCGTGCCCGGCGCGCTGCGCGTCCTGGTCGCGCCCGACGACCAGGGCGGGGCCCGCCGTAGGCTGACGACATGACCGCCGATCTCAGTCCCGCCGAGCGGTACGCCGCCGCTCGCGCCCGCTCCGCCCGCGACAAGGCCGACGCGATCGGTGAGCTCGGGCGCTTCCGCACGGTGGTCGACTTCGACCTCGACCCGTTCCAGGCCGACGCCTGCGCCGCGCTGGAGGCCGGGCGCGGCGTGCTGGTCGCGGCCCCCACCGGCGCCGGCAAGACCGTCGTCGGGGAGTTCGCCGTCCACCTGGCGCTCGCCTCGGGCACCAAGGCGTTCTACACCACCCCCATCAAGGCGCTGAGCAACCAGAAGTTCAACGACCTGGCCCGGCGCCACGGCGCGCAGAACGTCGGGCTGCTCACCGGCGACACCTCCATCAACGCCGACGCACCCGTGGTCGTCATGACCACCGAGGTGCTGCGCAACATGCTCTACGCCGGCTCGACCGCGCTCGAGGGCCTGGCCTACGTGGTGATGGACGAGGTGCACTACCTGGCCGACAGGTTCCGGGGGCCGGTGTGGGAGGAGGTGATCATCCACCTGCCCGACCACGTCCAGCTCGTCTCGCTGTCCGCCACCGTGTCCAACGCCGAGGAGTTCGGCGACTGGCTCGCCACCGTCCGTGGCGACACCGCCGTCGTCGTCAGCGAGCGCCGGCCCGTGCCGCTGTGGCAGCACGTCATCACCGCGCCGACCGAGCCGCGCGGGGTGCCGCGGCTGTTCGACCTGTACGCCGGGCACGTCGACCCGACCGCCCCGGGCACCAACCCGCCGATCAACCCGGACCTGGCACGACTGTTCCGCACGCACGGCCGCTCCGACGGCGACCCGCGCGGCGGGCACCGAGGTGGGCGGCGGGGCCGGGGCGACCGCGGCTACCGGGGCCGGGGTGGCAGGGCCAGCGGGCAGGGCGCCGTGCCGCAGCGCCGCACCCCGCGCCGGTTCGGGGTCGTCGAGGCGCTCGAGGCGGACGCGTTGCTCCCGGCGATCTACTTCATCTTCTCGCGGGCGGGCTGCGAGGGCGCGGTCGAGCAGTGCCTCGGGGCGGGGCTGCGGCTCACCGACGCCGAGGAGGAGGCGGAGATCCGGCGGGTCATCGACGAGCGCACGGTGACGATCCCGCCCGAGGACCTCGAGGTGCTCGGGTTCTGGTCGTGGCAGCACGCGTTGTGCCGGGGGATCGCGGCCCATCACGCGGGGCTGCTGCCGGTGTTCAAGGAGACCGTCGAGGAGCTGTTCGCGCGGGGCCTGGTCAAGGTGGTCTTCGCGACCGAGACGCTGGCGCTGGGCATCAACATGCCGGCGCGCTCGGTGGTGCTGGAGAAGCTCGTCAAGTGGGACGGCACCGCGCACCAGCCGGTCACCCCGGGGGAGTACACCCAGCTGACCGGGCGGGCGGGCCGGCGCGGGATCGACGTCGAGGGTCACGCGGTGGTGGTGGACCACCAGGGCCTGGACCCCGTGGCGCTGGCGGGTCTGGCGTCGCGCCGGTTGTACCCGTTGCGCTCGAGCTTCCGCCCGACCTACAACATGGCGGTCAACCTCGTCGGCCAGGTGGGCGCGGACCGGGCGCGCGAGGTCCTCGAGACGAGCTTCGCGCAGTTCCAGGCCGACCGGGGCGTGGTCGGCCTGGCCAAGCAGGCGCAGGCGCACGCGGACGCTCTCGTCGGCTACGAGCAGGCGATGTCCTGCGAGCTCGGCGACTTCGGTGCCTACATGGACCTGCGCCGGGCGCTGAGCGACCGGGAGAAGGAGCTGTCGCGCGCCGAGCGCGGGGCGCGGCGCGCCGACGCGGTCGCGTCCCTGGAGGGGCTGCGCCGCGGGGACGTCGTCGAGGTCCCCTCGGGGCGGCGGCGCGGGTACGTCGTCGTGCTGGACCCGGGCCGCCACGAGGGTGGGTTCGACGGGCCCCGGCCCACCGTCCTGACCCAGGAGAAGCAGGTCAAGAAGCTCACGCTGGCAGACGTGCCGGGCGGGGTGCGTGCCGTGACCCGGGTCAAGATCCCGTCCGGGTTCAACCCGCGTCGCCCCGAGTCGCGCCGCGACCTGGCCTCGTCGGTGCGCAACGCCTTGGGCGCGTTCTCCGGCGACGGCGGCAGCGGACGGGCTCCCGGCGGCGCCCGTCCCGGGCGGCGCTCCGACGCCGCGTCGGACGCGCGGGTGCAGCGACTGCGCGCCGAGCTGCAGGCCCACCCGTGCCACTCCTGCCCCGAACGCGAGGACCACGCCCGGTGGGCCGACCGGGCCTCCACGCTGCGCCGCGAACACGCCACGCTCGTGCGCCGCATCGAGGGGCGCACCGGTTCGGTGGCGCGCACGTTCGACCGCACGTGCACGGTGCTGCGCGAGCTCGACTACCTCGGCACGGACGACGCCGGTGCGGTCGTCGTCACCGACTCCGGGCGCTGGCTGCGCCGGCTGTACGCCGAGGACGACCTGCTGCTGGCCGAGTGCCTGCGCCAGGGCACGTGGGACTCCCTGCACCCCGCCGAACTCGCCGCGGCGGTCTCCACGGTGGTGTACCACGGACGGCGCGAGGATGCGGGCGACCCGTACCTGCCGGGCGGGCCGCAGGGGCGCCTGGCCACAGCGCTGGACGCCACCGCCGACGTCTGGTCGCAGATCGTCGCCCTCGAGGCCGCCCACCACCTCGAAGCGACCGGGCCGCTCGACGCCGGGCTGGCCGGCGCCGTGCACCGGTGGGCGTCCGGCAAGAGCCTGGACGCCGTGCTGCGCGGCACCGACGTCGCCGCGGGGGACTTCGTGCGCTGGTGCAAGCAGGTCGTCGACGTCCTGGACCAGCTCGCCTCCGCCGCGCCCCGGCCCGCCGTGCGCGCCGCGGCCCGCAAGGCCCAGGACGCGGTGCTGCGCGGCGTGGTCGCCTACTCGAGCCTGTGATCGTGACGCCATCGTGAGGTGGGCCGCCGCGACCCGGGAGCGTGGTGCTCTAGGCTTTCGGCCGTGACCTCCACCCTGTACCGCAACGGTGTCGTCCACTCGTCCGCGGACCCGTTCGCCGAGGCGGTCCTCGTTGACGACGGGGTCGTGGCCTGGCTCGGGGCCGAGGACACCGCGGCCGGGCTGGCCGCCCGGGCCGACGAGGTGGTCGACCTCGACGGGGCGCTGGTCACCCCCGGGTTCGTCGACGCCCACGTCCACACCCTCGAGACCGGACTGGCCCTGGAGGCCGTCGACCTCACGCCCGGGGCCGCCCCCGACCTGCCGGCCGCGCTCGACGCGCTCGCCGCGGGAGCGCGCGCTCTCGAGGCGGCCGACCCCGGCGGGGAGCAGGTCCTGCTCGCCTTCGGCTGGGACGAGCACGCCTGGCCCGCGGGGCGGGCACCGCACCTGAGCGAGCTCGACGCCGCCACGGGCGGCCGGCCCGCCCTGGCCGTGCGGGTCGACGGGCACACCGCGCTGGTGTCGTCGTCGTTCGCGGCCCGCAGCGGCCTCGACCGGGACCGCGACTGGGACGGCACCGGCGTGGTCACCGGTGAGGCCTACCTGCGGGCGCGCACCGCCGCGCACGACGTCGACCCCGCACGTCGTGCCCGCGCCTACCGTCAGGCGTTGCGCCAGGCGGCGTCGCGCGGCGTGGTGGGGGTGCACGAGATGAGCGCCCCGCACGTGGACACCCGCGCCGGACTGACCGACCTGATGGCGCTGGTCGCCGACCCCTCCGAGCCGCTACCGCACGTGGTCGCCTACCGCGGCGAGCTGTGCGAGTCGGTCGACGACGCCCGCGCCCTGCACGCGGACCTGCCGTTCCTGACGGGGATCGGTGGCGACCTGACCGTCGACGGGACCATCGGGTCGCGCACCGCGGCCATGCGCTCGCCGTACGCGGACCTGCCGTACCCCAGCGCGTCCGGCACGTCGCCGAACGGGGTGCTGTACCTGTCGGCCGACCAGATCGCCACGCACCTGGTCGCTTGCTCCCAGGCCGGCCTGCAGGGTGGCTTCCACGTCATCGGCGACCGGGCGATGGACGAGCTGGTGCACGGCCTGGAGACGGCGTCCGGGCTGGCCGACGCCGGTCTCGTGCGCAGCGGGCACCACCGGATCGAGCACGCCATGCTCGTCGACGCCGCGGCGCTGGCCGCGCTGCTGCTCTACGGGGTGGCGCTGTCGATCCAGCCCGGGTTCGACACCGCCTGGGGCGGGCCGGACGGGATGTACGCCACCCGGCTGGGAGGTCCTCGTGCGTCGAGCCTGTCGCCGTTCGCCGACCTCGCCGGCGCCGGGGTGCCGCTGGCGTTCGGCTCGGACTCCCCGGTGCGGCCGCTGGACCCCTGGCAGGCGGTCCGCGGGGCGATCAGCCATGCCGACCCCTCCCAGCGGGTCAGCGCACGCGCCGCGTTCCGTGCACACTCGCGCGGCGGCTGGCGGCTGGCAGGCCTGGACCACACGGGTGCGGGCGAGCTGCGGGTCGGCGCCCCCGCCCACCTGGCCGTGTGGCGGGCCGAGCAGCTCGCCGTGCAGTCCGCGCCCGGCCGGCTCTCGCAGTGGAACCCGGAGGCCCGGTCCGGCCAGCCGCTCCTGCCCGACCTGTCGCCCGAGGCGCCCGCACCGCAGTGCCTGCGCACCGTCCGCGACGGCGTCGTCCTCTTCGACGCGCTCGACGCCTGATCCGGTGACCGGCACCGTGACGCCCGCCGCCGAGACGGCCACCGGCGCGACCACCCCGACGCCGACCGGCCCGGCCCGGTCCGTGTGGACGAGCCGACCGGCCACCCTGCTGCTGGCCGTCGCCGCCGGGACCGCCCTGTGGGCCGCGTTCCCGGACGTCGGCGCGTGGCCGCTCGCGTTCGTCGGCGTCGGGCTGCTCTACGCGGCGCTGCGCCGGGACGACGGGCGCGCGGCGGGCTGGAACGCGCTGGTCGGGATCGTCGCGATGCTGACGTTCTGGTTGCCGCACATCTGGTGGGCGAACTTCGCCACGGACACCGTGCCGTGGCTGGCTCTCGCCCTGCTGCAGGCCTCGTTCGGGGCGCTGCTGGGCGCCGCCTGGACCTGGGCGCGCCGACTGCCCGCAGTACGGGTGGGCGTCGCCGCCGACCGGCCCGGACGCGCCCTCGCCCAGGCCGCCTGCTTCGCCGTGGTGATGGTCGCCGTCGAGCAGCTGCGGAGCGAGGCGCCCTTCGGGGGATTCCCGTGGGGCCGCCTCGCCTGGACCATGGTCGACGCTCCGACGGGGCACGCGGCCTGGCTGGGCGGGACCCCGCTGGTCTCGCTGCTCGTCGCGTTCGTCGGGGCGCTGGGGGCGCTGGTCGTCGGCCGGCTCGTGGTCGTCGGCCGGCTCGTGGTCGCCTGGCGGTCTCGGCGTGCCCCGGGTCTCGCCCGCCGCGCGCTGGTCACCGCCGGTGCCCTCGCCGCCGGGGGCGCCGCCATGGCGCTGGCACCGGCGCTGCTGCCGCTGCCGTCCGGGGCACCACCGCCCGAGCCGGTCGCCACCGCGGACCTCGACACCACCGTCGTCGACGCCGGCACCACCACGCACGAGGCCGACAGTCCCGTCCTGCTCGCCGGCGCCGTCCAGGGCAACGTCACCGAGCCCGGCCTCGGCTCGTTCGCGAACCGCGCCGAGGTGCTGAACAACCACCTGTCGGGCACCGCCGCGCTGGCCGAGCGCAGCGAGGAGCTCGACGTCGTCCTCTGGCCCGAGAACGGCTCCGACCTCGACCCGCAGGAGGTGCCCGAGGTCGCCGCGGCCCTCGACGCCGCGGCCACGGCCGTCGGCGCGCCGATCCTCGTGGGGGCCCAGGAGTTCCCGGAGTCCGGCGGCCGGTACAACGTCTCGCTGCTGTGGCAGGCGGGCCACGGCGTCACCGACCGGTACGCCAAGCAGCACCCGGCGCCGTTCGGTGAGTACATCCCGTTGCGCAGCTTCGTGCGGATCTTCTCCGACCAGGTCGACCGGGTCTCCACCGACATGCTGCCGGGCGCCGAGCCGGCCGTGGTCGACCTGCCGCGCGAGAACGCCTCGACGGTGCCGCTGGCCACCGTGATCTGCTTCGAGGTCGCCTACGACGAGATCGTCCGCGATGCCGTCGTCCGCGGCGCCCAGGTGCTGGTCGTGCCCACGAACAACGCCTCCTTCGGGTACACCGCCGAGTCGACCCAGCAGCTGGCGATGACGCGCATGCAGGCCATGACGACCGGCCGCGCCGCCGTCCAGGTCTCCACGGTCGGCGTCTCCGGCGTCGTCGCGCCCGACGGCACCCTCGTCGCAGAGACCGAGCTGTTCACCGCCGACGAGCTCGTCGCGGCACTGCCGCTGCGCACCACCCTCACCCCGGCGGTGCGGGCCGGGTACTGGCCCGCCGGCATCGTCGGGACGCTGGGCGTGCTGCTGACCGGCGCCGGCCTCGTGGCAGGGATCCGCGAGCGCCGCGCCGCACAGGCCTCCCGGGGCGGCCGATGAGGACGCTGGTGATCGTGCCCACCTACGACGAGCGTGAGTCGTTGCCCGGGCTGCTGGACCAGGTGCGCAGCGCGGCGCCCGAGGTCGACGTCCTCGTGGTCGACGACGCCTCACCGGACGGGACGGGCGAGCTCGCCGCGGCACGGGCGGCGCGCGACGAGCAGGTGCACGTCCTGCACCGCGAGGGCAAGGGCGGTCTCGGCGCCGCATACGTCGCGGGGTTCGGCTGGGGCCTGGGGCGCGGCTACGACGTGCTCTGCGAGATGGACGCCGACGGCTCGCACCGTCCCGAGGAGCTCCGGCGGCTGCTGGACCGTCTCGCGGCGGCGGACGAGCCCGGTCTGGTGATCGGCTCGCGGTGGGTCCCCGGCGGCCGGGTGGTGAACTGGCCGTGGCACCGGTTGGCGCTCTCGCGTGCGGGGAACACCTATGTGCGCGCGGCGCTCGGTGTGGGGGTGCGGGACGCGACCGGTGGGTTCCGTGCCTTCCGTGCGGGCACCCTGCGCGCGGTCGACCTGTCCGCCGTGGAGTCGCACGGGTACTGCTTCCAGGTGGACATGACGTGGCGGGTGCTGCGGGCCGGGGGGTCGGTGGCGGAGGTGCCGATCACGTTCGTCGAGCGGGTGGCCGGGGAGTCGAAGATGTCGCGGGCGATCGTCGTCGAGGCGCTGACCAAGGTCACGCGGTGGGGACTTCGCCACCGGTGGTCCGAGCTGCGTGCGTCGCTGGCGAGGCGCTGACCTGCGGTCGTCGTGGACCGAAAGAAGGTGCGGTCCTCCCTCGAGGGAGGACCGCACCTCGTCATGCGTGCAGCAGCGGATCCGCGCCGTGCGCGGGTGGTCCGATCAGGCGGAGCGGCGCAGCTTGCCGGCGCGCAGCAGTTCGAGCCGCTCGTCGAGCAGCTCCTCGAGCTCGGAGACCGAGCGACGCTCGAGCAGCATGTCCCAGTGGGTGCGCTGCGGCTTGGTCGGCTTGGCCTCGGGGCGCTCGGCGTCCCGCAGGAGCGCCTCGCCGCCGCACTGGCACTCCCACAGCGGGGGGACCTCGGCCTCGGTGGAGAACGGCAGGATGATCGTGTGGCCGTTGGGGCAGTCGTAGTGGGCCTGGAACCGCGGGGCGAAGTCCACGCCCTCGTCGGACTCCATGCTCTTGCTGCCGATGCTCATGCCGCGCAGGGAGCGGTCGGGCATGTCGTCCTCCACAGGTCGATGGGTTAGGGGCCTTGTTCTCCAACGCGCGCCTGTCGGCGGTTGTTCCGCCCGGGCGTGAAGAACCGGTGAAGCGTACCGGGTCGTCCCGGTCGGGGGCCCGGTGCAGGTCAAGGCTGGCCAGCCGGCGCCCTGCACGCAAGTCGAGACCCCGTCCGGAGGCCCGGTGTGGGTGACGTCACGCCGCCGGGGCCGGGGGAGGGTGGACGGGTCGGGAACAATCGGGCAGGAGGCCCGGTTGAGGCCGTCAGTACATGCAAACGCATGAATCTCGACGATCCTGGGGGTCACCGTGCAGTTCGGCATCTTCTCCGTCTCTGACGTCACCCGCGACCCGGTGAGCGGCCGCACACCCGACGACACCGAGCGGGTGCGGTCGATGCTGACCATCGCGCAGCACGCCGACGCCGCCGGCCTGGACGTCTTCGCCACCGGCGAGCACCACAACCCGCCGTTCGTCGCCTCCAGCCCCACCACGATGCTCGGCTACCTGGCGGGCGTGACGAAGAACATCACGCTGTCCACCGCCACGACGCTGATCACCACCAACGACCCGGTGCGGCTGGCCGAGGAGTACGCGATGCTCCAGGTGATCGCCGACGGGCGCATGGACCTGATGATGGGGCGCGGCAACACCGGGCCCGTCTATCCGTGGTTCGGCCAGGACATCCGCGACGGGATCGCGCTCGCCGTCGAGAACTACGCGCTGCTGCGCCGGCTGTGGACCGAGGACGTCGTGGACTGGGAGGGCAAGTTCCGCACCCCGCTGCAGGGCTTCACCGCCACCCCCCGACCGCTCGACGGTGTGCCGCCCTTCGTGTGGCACGGCTCGATCCGCTCCCCGGAGATCGCCGAGCAGGCCGCCTACTACGGCGACGGGTTCCTGCACAACAACATCTTCTGGCCCATGCACCACACCAAGCAGATGGTGCGCTTCTACCGCCAGCGCTACGAGCACCACGGCCACGGGCGCGCCGACCAGGCGATCGTCGGCCTGGGCGGGCAGGTGTTCCTGCACCGCGACAGCCAGCAGGCCGTCCGGCAGTTCCGGCCCTACTTCGACGTCGCGCCGGTCTACGGCCACGGTCCCTCGCTCGAGGACTTCTCCGCCCAGACCCCGCTGACCGTCGGCTCGCCGCAGCAGGTCATCGACCGGTACGGCTCGTTCGTCGAGGAGGTCGGCTACTACCAGCGCCAGATGTTCCTCGTCGACCACGCCGGACTGCCGCTGAAGACGGTGCTCGAGCAGATCGACCTGCTCGCCGGGGAGGTCGTGCCCGAGCTGCGCAAGATCGTCGAGGCCAAGCGTCCCGCCGACGACGTGCCGCTGAACCCCCCGACCCACGCCGAGCGCGTCGCCGCCGCGCAGGCCGCCGGGCGGACCGCGGCCACCCACGTCGGCGACGGCAGCGACGACGTGACCGGATCTCTCGCCGAAGGAGCACGCTCATGAGCACCGAACGCCTGCTGACCGTGGTGACGGCCGGGCTGTCCCAGCCGTCGTCGACCCGGCTGCTGGCCGACCGGCTCGCGACCGCGACCACCGACGAGCTCGCCCTGGCCGGGGTGCCGGCGCGCGTGGAGGTCGTCGAGCTGCGCGACCACGCGCACGCGATCGTCGACGCGATGCTCACGGGCTTCGCGTCCGGTGACCTGGCCGAGGCGGTGCAGCACGTCGAGCGTGCCGACGGGCTGGTGATGGTCACCCCGGTGTTCACCGCCAGCTACTCCGGGCTGTTCAAGTCGTTCGCCGACATCCTGGACCCGGAAGCCCTGACCGGCACCCCCGTGCTGCTCGGGGCGACTGGGGGTACCGAACGGCACACCCTCGCGCTCGAGTACGCCCTGCGGCCGCTGCTGACGTACCTGCACGCCGACGTCGTGCCCACCTCCGTCTTCGCCGCCACGTCCGACTGGGCGGGTGGCGGGACCCAGGGCTCCGGCGACGGCACGGCCGGGCTGCCGCGCCGCATCGCCCGCGCCGGGCGCGAGCTCGCCACCGCCGTGGCCGCCCGCGAGACGCGCGGGGAGCAGGCCGACCCCTTCGCGGACGCGCCGAGCTTCTCCGACCTGCTCGGCGGCTGACGCCACGACCCGCGTCCGGGTCGTGACCGCCACCCGGGCCGCCGTCGCGGCCCGGGTAGGCTCGGCGCCATGCGCGTTCTCGTCTCCGGCGGCGCCGGGTACATCGGCTCCCACACCGTCCTCTCCCTGATCGCCTCCGGGCACGACGTCGTCGTCGTCGACGACTTCTCCAACGCCAAGCCGGCCGTGATCGGCCGGCTCGAGTCGCTGTCCGGCACGCACGTGCCGGTCCACGCGATCGACCTCACCGACGCCGAGAAGACCGACCTGCTGTTCGAGCACGAGCGCTTCGACGCGGTGATCCACTTCGCGGGCTTCAAGGCCGTCGGGGAGTCCGTGGCCAAGCCGCTGGAGTACTACCGCAACAACCTCGACTCCACGATGTCGCTGCTCGAGGCGATGCGCCGCCACGACGTGCACCGCCTGGTCTTCTCGTCCTCGGCCACCGTCTACGGCGAGCACGCACCCGTGCCCTACCAGGAGGACTACGAGCACCTGTCGTCGTCCTCGCCGTACGGGCAGACGAAGGTCATGGTCGAGCGCATCATGTCCGACGTCGCCGCGGCGACCGACGGGCTGCGCGTCGCACTGCTGCGCTACTTCAACCCGGTCGGCGCGCACCCGTCGGGCGAGATCGGTGAGGACCCCCAGGGCATCCCCAACAACCTGATGCCCTTCATCGCCCAGGTCGCCGTCGGGCGCCGCGAGCGGCTCACGGTGTTCGGTGACGACTACCCCACCACCGACGGCACCTGCGAGCGCGACTACCTGCACGTCGAGGACCTGGCCGCGGGCCACGTCGCCGCCCTGGAGCACCTGGACTCGATGGCCGCCCCGGTGCGCGCCTTCAACCTCGGGACCGGCACCGGCACCTCGGTGCTGGAGATGCTCAAGGCGTTCGAGCGGGCGGTGGGCCGCGAGCTCCCCTACGAGGTCGGCCCGCGCCGTGCCGGCGACCTGCCGGCCTTCTGGGCCGACCCGACCCGGGCGAACACCGAGCTGGGCTGGCACGCGCGCAAGACCATCGACGACATGTGCGTCGACACCTGGCGCTGGCAGTCCGCCAACCCGCAGGGCTTCCCCGACTCCTGAGGTCGTCGCACCGTCGCCGAGCGCTTGCGCGCGGTCGGGCCCGAGCGCCACGATGGTGCCATGACCGACGACGGCCCCACCCGCCCCGACCAGCGCTGGAACCCGGGCGCGCGGTACCGGGCCGCCATGCCGGCACGGCGACAGCCGACCACCACGATCGAGCCGCTGGCCGGACGTCTGCGCCGCGGCCCGGCACGGCGCACCGCCGTCTTCGACCGTGACGTCTGGCGGCCCGAGACCGCCGGGGTGCGGCCTCAGGTCGCCGAGGCGCTCTCCGCGGCAGCCGACCGCTACCGGCGTGGCGCGGTGAGCACCAGCGGTCTGGTCCGCGCCGTGGGGCACGCCCTGGCCCTCTGACCGTCCGAGCATGTCCCGGCGCGAGCTCGTCGTCCTGGGCACCGCGAGCATGGTGCCCACCCGGACCCGCAACCACAACGGCTACGTGCTGTTCTTCGACGACACCACGATCCTGTTCGACCCCGGCGAGGGCACCCAGCGGCAGATGACGCTCGCCGGCGTGTCCGCCACCGACCTGAGCCGCATCGCGAGCACCCACCTGCACGGCGACCACTCGCTGGGTCTCGCCGGCGTGGTGCAGCGGATCTCCGGCGAGGGAGTGAAGCACCGGATCGACGCGGTCGGCTATCGTCTCGACGAGCCGGACGGCGTCTCCTTCGACCCGGCGGCCCTGGCGGCAGCAGGCGTCCCGCCCGGTCCCGACGTCGGGCGGCTGGCCCGCGACGGCGTGCTCGCGCTCGCGGACGGACGCACGGTGAGCCGGGCGCAGGTGAGCGTGCCGCGACCGGGCCAGTCGGTGGCCTTCGTCATGGACACCCGCCTGTGCGACGCCGTCCACGCGCTGGCCGACGGCGTCGACCTGCTGGTCATCGAGTCGACGTTCCTGCACCGCGACGTCGACCTCGCCGAACGGTTCGCTCATCTGGCCTGCCGTCAGGCGGCGTCGGTGGCCGCGAGCGCCGGGGCGCGCCATCTGGTGCTGACGCACTTCTCCCGGCGTTACGCCGAACCCGACGAGCTGCCGCTCGCCTTCGAGCGGGAGGCTCGTGAGGTGTTCGACGGCGAGGTGACGGTGGCCGCCGACCTGGACCGGGTGCCGCTGGCACCGCGACGTCGGGCGGGCGCGGTCGTCACAGGACGTCGCTGACGGCCACCCGGTCGAGACCGTGGGCCTCGGCCACCCCGGCTTGCGTGACGGCGCCGTCGTGGGTGTTCAGGCCGTGGGCGAGCGTCGGGTCGGCGCGCAGCGCGTCGCGCCATCCGTGGTCGGCCAGGGCCACGACGTAGGGCAGGGTGACGTTGGTCAGGGCGTACGTGGAGGTGCGTGGCACCGCGCCGGGCATGTTGGCCACGCAGTAGAAGATGCTGTCGTGCACGCCGTAGGTGGGGTCCTGGTGCGTGGTGGGGTGCGAGCTCTCGAAGCAGCCGCCCTGGTCGATGGCGATGTCGACGAGCACGGAGCCGGGCCGCATGCGGGCGACGAGGTCGTCGGGCACGAGCACCGGGGCCTTGGCGCCGGCGACCAGCACGGCGCCGATGACGAGGTCGGCGTCCAGCACGGCGTGGGTGAGGGTGAGGCGGTTCGAGGCGAGGGTCTGCACCCGTCCGCCGAGCTCGCGGTCCGCGGCGCGCAGGACGTCGGCGTCGGTGTCCAGCAGGGTGACCCGGGCGCCCATGCCGACGGCGATGCGGGCGGCGTTCATGCCGGACACCCCGGCGCCGATGATGACGACGTGCCCGGCGGCGACGCCCGGGACCCCGCCGAGCAGGACGCCGCGGCCGCCGGCGGCCTTGAGCAGGGTGGCGGCGCCGACCTGCGTGGCGAGCAGGCCGGCCACCTCGGACATGGGGGCGAGCAGCGGCAGGGAGCCGGTGGGCGTCTGGACCGTCTCGTAGGCGACGGCGGTGACGCGGCGGGCCAGCAGCTCCTGCGTGAGGGCTTTGTCGGCCGCGAGGTGGAGATAGGTGAACAGCAGCTGGTCGGGGCGCAGGCGGTGGTACTCCTCGGCCACGGGCTCCTTGACCTTGAGCACCATCTCGCCGGCGGCCCAGGTGGCGCCGGCGTCGTCGGCGATGACGGCGCCCGCGGCCTCGTACTCCTCGTCGGTCACGCCGGCGCCGAGCCCCGCCCCCGACTGGACGTGCACCGTGTGGTGGCGCGCGGTGAGCTCATGGACGCCGGCCGGAGTGATCGCCACCCGGTACTCGTGGTTCTTGACTTCCTTCGGGACCGCGATGTCCATGGTGTGCCGCCTTCGGTGTGGCTCGGGTGGGAGCGTGCTGACGCGCGCGTCGGGGTGTGACGGCGCTCACCACCAGTGTGGGGCAGAAGTTCGAGGGCTCGCCACGGATCGGAGGATCGTTCGGTAGATTGGCGAGATGGTGTCAGCTGCTTCAGCGCAGGGCCCGGAGAGGGCGGCGCGTCCGAACGATCTTCGGACGCGGGTGGGCGGCCAGTCGGGCCTCGAGCGTCGTCCCGTGGCACCCGTGCGGCTCGACGACGTCGACCACCGGTTGCTCGCGGCGCTGGCGGAGGACGCCCGCCTGGCGAACAACGCCCTCGCCCGTCGGGTCGGGATCGCCCCCTCCACCTGCCTGGCCCGGGTGCGGCGCCTGCGCGAGGAGGGCGTCGTGCGCGGCTTCCACGCGGACGTCGACCCGGCGCTGGCGGGCCGGCCGCTGCAGGCGATTGTCGCGGTCCGGATGCACGGTGCCGCCCGCTCGCGCCTCAAGGCGTTCCTGCGCGAGCTCGCCGAGCTGCCGGGCGTGATGAACGTCTACCTGCTCGGCGGCGCGCACGACTTCTTCGTCCATGTCGCCGCCCCGGACTCGGACGGCCTCAACGACTTCGTCATCGAGAACCTGTCGGCGAACCCCGGTGTGGCGTTGACCGAGACGAACCTCATCTTCGAGCACGTCCGGGCCAGCTGGTACTGAGCCGGCGGCGGCTCGTCAGCGCCCGGCCCCGGCGACACGCGTCAGCCAGCGGTGCAGCACGGTCGCGAGCGCGACCGGGGCGTCGAGCTGGATCAGGTGCCCGGCGTCGGGCACGAGGGTGACCTCGGCCCCGGGGACGGCGGCGGCCAGCCGGTCGGCCCGGTCCGGCGGGATCCAGGTGTCCTCCTCGCCCCAGACGACGTGCGTGGGCATGTCGATCTCGCCGAGGTGGGGTTCGAGCTCGGCGGTGAAGCGTTCGTCGGCCTGGGCGACCTGCCGGTAGAACGCTGCCTGCCCGACGGCGTCGCGCCAGGGGTCCAGGAGCGCGGAGGTCTCCGCGGGGCGCAGCCCACGGTGGCTGGCGCCGGCGACGTAGGCCTCGAGCGCGCCGAGGTGGACGCTCTGTGGCAGGCGGCCGAAGGTCTCGGCGTGCTCGGCCACGAGAGTGAAGAACGGCGAGCCCCAGGGCCGCAGCGCGACCACGTCGACGAGGCACAGCGAGGCGAACCGCCGCCCGTGCAGCAGGTGGGCGCGCAACGACACCGCGCCGCCGTAGTCGTGGGCGACCACGTGCGGCGCCCCGAGGCCCCAGTGCTCGAGCAGCTCGGCGAACGCCAGACCCTGCGTGCCGAGGTCGACGTCGTGCTCGGGGGCCTTGGACGAGGCGCCGTAGCCGGGCATGTCCCACAGGTGCACGGTGAACTCGGCGGCCAGCGCGCGGGCGTACGGCGCCCACAGCCACGACGACCACGGGGTGCCGTGGCAGAACACCAGGGGAGGCCCGGAGCCGAACGCGGTCCAGGCGATCTCGCGTCCTCGCCAGACGAACCGGCGGTCCAGCTCCGCTCCGCCGTCGCGCCCGGCGCCCGTCACCCCTCGCCTCCGACGTCGTCCTGCGCGCGGGTGGCGCGCGACGCGGAGTGCGCGTCGAGCGCCTGGCGCAGCCCCGCCGCCTCGCCCTCGGCCTGGGCGCGGGCAGCCGCCGCGGCGGCACGGTCGTGCTCTGCCCGGCGGGCCAGGTCCCGGGCGTCGTGCAGCTCACCGCGCAAGGCGCTGCTCTCACCCTCGAGCCGTGCGACGGCGGACTGCGCGACGGCGCGCTCGGCGTCGGCCTGGGCGCGGTCCTCCTGGGCCCGCAGGCTCGCGGACCGTGCCCGTTCCAGGGCGGTGCGGGCCTCGGCAAGGGCCTCGCGCACGCCCTCGGCGGCTCCGTGGGCCTCGGCCCGCGCCTCGGCCTGCTCGGCCCGCGCCCGTTCGGTCGCGGCGAGGCGGTCGCGCAGGTCGGCGATCTCCCGGCGTGCGCGATCGAGCTCCCCGTCGAGCGTCGCGGACCGCCCGACGGCGTGGGCGGCCTCGGCCCGCGCCTCGTCGCGCGCGGTGGTCGCCTCGGCGAGCCGCGCGGTCAGGGTCTCCACGTCGGCGCGGGTGGCCCGCAGCTCGTGGCGCGCGGCCGCACGCTGCGCCTCCGCGTCGTCCAGCGAGGCCGCCGCCCGGTCGGCATCCTCGCGGGCGGCGGCCAGCTGCTCGCGTGCCGCCGTCAGCTCGGAGGTGTGCTCCGCGCGGGCCGCCCGCACCGCCTCGGCCCACAGCGCCGTGACCCCGCGGTCGACGAGCAGTCCCACGCCGCGCGGCAGCTCGGGCAGGCGCGCCGCCTCGGCCTCGGCCGCCGCCCGGTCGGCGCGCCACCGGCGCAGGTAGGTCGTCGCGACGGCGTTCGAGCATCCGGCGCGCTCGCGCACCGTGGTGACGGTGACGGCGGCGTCCTCGGCCACGAGGGCGTCCGCGGCGGTGTACACCCGGTCGCGCGCGCTGACCGGCACGTGCTCCGGCACTGCCTCGTCCGCGGGCAGGTCGGGCGCCGGCGACGGCGGGGAGATCGTCTCGGTCATCGTCACGTCCATCGGCAGGAGGAAGAGGAGAAGTAGGGCGAAACTACTCCTACTTTTGTTGTTGTTCTACCGACACCCGCTTTTCTAAAGCGGGTGCGCAGAGATGTCGTCAACTCCGCCGACGAGCGATGTTGGTGCAGGTCAGCGCGCTGAAGTGCGCCGCAACGCCTGGACTGCGGGCACGTCGGTCAACCCCGCTGTGAGCGTGTGGTGAGCATCGGATGCTGGGTCCTGCGCCGCGAACTGCGCGGACATCGCCTCGCCCAGCCGGTCGAGGTCGTCCTCGAACAGGCCGGCGTAGGTGCGCAGGGTCAGCACCGGCGACTCGTGTCCGAGCATCCGCTGGACGGACTTGACGCTCGCACCGCCGGCGATCGCCAGCGAGGCCGCCGTGTGGCGCAGGCCGTGCAGGGTCAGGGGGGCGAAGTCCTCCGCCCCGGCACCCAGGGTGAGGCGGGCCACGACGTCGAGCCGGTGGGTCCGCGCGATCTTCGCCCCCCGGGACAGCTCACCGCGACGGCACCGGTCCTCGCCGGCCAGCACGTCCCAGGTGGCGGCGTCGACCACGCCGGTGACCGGCAGCGCGGCCTGCGCCTGCACGCGGCGCACCGCATCGACGGTCTGCGCGTCCACCACCCGGGTGCCGCGCACGCCGAGCAGCTCCTGCAGGGTGGTGACCGCCGCGCCCGCGGCCCGCACCGCGGGGCGGAAGACGTTGCGGTCGAAGCTCTCGCGACGCAGCGGTCCGCCGTCACGCCCGGTGAACAGCAGCCCGGACCCCCGGGCGGCCAGCAGCACGGACAGGTCGGCGGCGAGGACCCCGGGCACCGGCACCTCGCGGCGTGCGTGCGTCTTGGTGTCGCCGAGCAGCAGCGTGCCGTCGTCGAGCCGGGTGTAGGCGCGTTCGACCACGATGCGGCCGCGCAGCAGGTCGACGTCGCCGGTGCGCAGCGCCGCGGTCTCGCCCCAGCGCAGGCCGGTCAGCCCGGCCAGGAGCACGAGGGTGCGGCCCTGGTGGGTACGCGCGGCGTCGGCGACCCGGCGCAGCTGTTCATGGCTCAGGTAGCGGTGCGCCTTGGTCCGTGGAGCCCGGGGGAGACCGGGCACCCGGCCCGACGGCGTCCGGGCAGGGTTGGCGGTGAGCCGGCGCGAGTCGACGGCCGCGTCCAGCAGGGCCACGAGCAGGCGCACGGCGTCGCGTCGCCGAGCAGGTGAGGCGACCTGGCCGGTGCGCGGCGCGCGCATGGCGGCCGCCCAGCGCGAGACGTCGTCGTGCGTGATGCGGCGCAGCGGGGTCTCGCCGAAGGTCGGCGCCACCAGGGAGCGGAACCGCTCGCGCTCGGCCTCCAGGGTGCGCGGTGCACGATCGGCCCGCCCGGTCTGCCAGTGGGCGAACCACTCGGTGACGGTGACGGCCGAGCCGCGCGGGTCGACCCAGGTGCCGAGCTTGCCGGCTTCTTCGGCGCGGCGCGCCTCGGCCAGCGCGTCGCGCCGCGACCGGAAGGCGCGGGTGCTGCGCAGGCGCCCGTCGACGCGGAACCGGCCGACGTAGGAGGACGCGCCGGTGCGGGTGTCGCGCTTCTCCGTGTACGCCATGGCCCGACCCTAACGTCGGTACACGCCGCTGACCTGCGTCGTCGCTCAGAAAGCGGTGGCCTCGACCGGGTCCCGACCTGCAGCGGCGGTGACCGGGGCCAACGTCATGAACACGCTGTGCGGGTCCTCGGCATAGCTGCCGAACGGCTCGCACGTGACGAACCCGCGACGCGCGTACAGCCGCCGGGCCGCGGCGAAGTAGTCCTGCGAGCCGGTCTCCAGGCTGACGCGTGCGTAGCCGCGGCCCGCCGCGAGGTTCAGCAGCCGGTCGAGCACCGCGGTGGCGACGCCGCGGCCCCGGGCCGCCGGCGTGGTGCGCATGGACTTGAGCTCGCCGTGCCCGGCCGCGTCGGGGGTCGCGGCAGTCAGCTCGCTGAGCGCCCCGCAGCCCAGCAGCCGCCCGTCGTCCGTGCGGGCGGTGAGGAACATGACGTGCGGTGCGGTCAGCGCCGCGAGGTCCAGGGCATGCACGGACTCCGGCGGTGAGGTCGCGAACATGTCCGTCAGGTGCTCGTCGAGCAGTGCGCGCACGTCCGCGGCGGTGGGGGTCTCCTGGGTGATCTGCACGGGTTCATCCTGCCCGAGGGCACCGCTTCCGTGCGCCGGCGGCCGTCCGCCAACTATGGTGTGCGCGTGAGTCCTCGTGTGCTGCACAACGTGCAGGCCGTCGGCCCGGTCGACGGCGTTCCGCTCGTGCTCGCGCACGGCCTGGGCTGCGACCAGACGATGTGGCACCGGGTGGTCGACGACTTCGCCGCGGACCACCGGGTCGTGCTGTTCGACCACGCCGGGGCGGGTGGCGCGCACCGCAGCACGTTCGACCCGGACCGGCACGCCTCCCTCGAGGGCTACACCGACGACATGGTCGCCCTGCTCGACGATCTCGACCTCGGGCCGGCGGTGCTCGTGGGCCACTCCGTCAGCGCCACGATCGTGCTCCTGGTGGCCGCCCGCCGCCCGGACCTCGTCGACCGCCTGGTGCTCGTCGGGCCCAGCCCGCGCTACCTGGACGACGACGGCTACCGCGGCGGGTTCAGCGCCGCGGAGATCGACGAGCTGCTCGCCACCCTGGAGTCGAACTACCTGGGTTGGTCCGACGCGATGGCACCGGTGATCGTCGGCAACCCGGACCGGCCCGAGCTCGGCGCGGAGCTGACCGCCTCGTTCCGTCGTTCCGACCCGCAGGTCACGCGCGCCTTCGCCCGGGCGACGTTCCTGTCGGACAACCGGGCCGACCTGGCCCGGGTCCGCACCCCGAGCCTGGTGGTGCAGTGCCGCGAGGACGTGATCGCGCCCGTCGAGGTGGGACGGTACGTCCACGAGCACCTGGCCGGCTCCCGCTTCGTGCTGATCGACGCCGTCGGGCACTGCCCGCAGTTGAGCGCACCGGCGGCGCTGGTCGCGGCCGTTCGCGAGTACCTGTGCGGGCCGCCCGCTCCGCGCCCGGCGTCATGAGCACCGAGGCCCGCGACTGGGCGACCGCGCCGCTGGGTCTGCTCCACATCGATGCCGACGGCTACGTCCTGCGGGCCAACGACACGTTCGTCGACTGGATCGCGGGGCAGGACCCGGCCACCGCGGTGACCGGGCGACGGATCGGCGACCTGCTGACCGTCGGCGGACGCATCTACTGGGACACGCACGTCGCCCCGACCCTGAGCCTGACCGGTCACGTCGACGCGGTGCGCGTCGAGGTGCGCACGGACGCCGGCCCGCTGCCGGCGCTGCTCACGGCCCGAGCCGTGGCCGGTGGTGTCGACGTCGCGCTGCTCGAGGTGCGGCGCCGCGCCGAGTTCGAGCAGGAGCTGCTGCGTGCCCGGGCGGAGGCGGAGCGGGCGGCCGAACGGCTGCGCTGGGTGCAGCACGCGACGTCCGCCCTGTCTCACGCCGCCGGGACGGAGCAGGTCCGCGCCGCCCTGCTGGCGGCTGTCGGGGAGCACCCCGGCGTGGGCGAGGCGACCCTCGTGCGCACGGACCCGGACGTCCCGTCCGACGGCGTGCACCGCGGTCCGGACGGGCGGCTGAGCGTCGCGGTCGTCGGTGCGGCGGGTTCCCACGGCGACCTGGTCGTGACGGTTCGCGGCCGCCCCGCGGACGAGGTCGTCGACGTCGACGCCCTGGCCACGATCGCCCAGCAGGGCGCGGTGGCGCTGGACCGTGCACTGCTGCACGAGCGCAGCATCTCGGTGGCCCACGAGCTGCAGCACGCCATGCTGACGGTCGACCTGCCGCACCGCGACGACGTGACCGTCGTGGCCGGCTACCGGCCGGCGGACAGCGGCATGCAGGTCGGCGGGGACTGGTACGACGCGTTCTGGATCGCGCCCCAGACCCTGGCCGTCGTCGTCGGTGACGTGGTCGGGCACGGGTTGGTGGCCGCCACGGCGATGGGGCAGCTGCGCACCGCGACCCGGGCCCTGGCCGCACCCGGGCTGGGCCCGGCCGGGGTGCTCGACCGCGTGGACCGGTTCGTCGTGGACCGCGACACAGGGTTCGGTTCGACGCTGGTGTACGCCGAGCTCGACGTCGCCGGCGGTCTGCTGTCCTACGCCTGCGCCGGACACCTGCCCCCGCTGCGCGTCGCCGGCGGGACCGGCGACTACCTCTGGGACGGGCGCTCGACACCCCTCGGCGTCCACGCCGGGCGGGTGGGCCCGCCCCGCGAGCAGGGCCAGGTGCGGCTCGGGGCGGGCGACGCGGTCCTGCTGTACACCGACGGGGTGGTCGAACGTCGCGACCAGCCGCTGTCCGACGGCCTCGCCGGCCTGGCTCGCGCCGTGCACCGGGCGCCCGTCGGAGACGCGCTGGCGGCTCACGTGCTGGACGCCGGGTCGAACCCCCGCGACGACGCCTGCGTGCTCGCCCTGACGTGGTCCGGGTCGCCGGCCGATGTGCCAGGATCACGCCCATGACACCCTCCGAGCTCGCCCAGGTCAACGTCGCCCGGCTGCTGGCCCCCCTGGACAGCGCCACGCTCGCCGACTTCGTCGAACTGCTCGCGCCGGTCAACCACCTCGCCGAGACCTCACCGGGCTACGTGTGGCGCCTGCAGAGCGAAGGGGGCGACGCGACCGATGTCGAGGGCTTCCGGTTCGACGTCGACGACTCCCCGGGCGTGATCGTCAACATGTCGGTGTGGCAGGACGTCGCCGCGTTGTCGCAGTTCGTCTACGACGGGCTGCACCGCGAGGTGCTGCGCCGCCGCCGCGAGTGGTTCTCCCGGATGTCCGAGGCGTACTCGGCCTGCTGGTGGGTTCCCGCCGGGCACCGGCCGACTGTCGCTGAGGCCGAGGAACGGGTGCTGCACCTGCGCGCCCACGGACCCTCCCCGAGGGCCTTCACCCTGCAGCGCGCCTTCGACGCCTCCGGGGCACCGGTGCCGGTCGGGACGCGGGACCGCACGAGCTGTCCCGCCTGAGCCGGGCGCAGCCGAGTGCACGACGGGCGTGTCAGGGGGCGTGGACGGCCGGGTCGTCGCGCAGCACGTCCAGCAGGAGCGCCTGGACGACGTCGGGTCGCTCGAGCGCGGGCAGGTGCCCGGCCCAGTCGAGATCGACGAGCTCGGCGCCACCGATACCCGCCGCGACGTGGGCGGCGAGGTGACGGAAGTGGTCCATGTCGTGGGCGCCGGTGACCACCAGCGTGGGGACCGCGACCGCGTCGAGGTCCACGGGCACCTGGCGGGGCAGGGGAGGAGCGTCACCGGCGTCGGCGGCCAGCTGGACCTCGAACGCGCGGCGCTGCATGGCCGCGAGCGCCTCGCGCACGGACAGGTCGGCGTCGGGGCCGAGCCAGGTGTCCATGTTCAGCCGTACGGCACCTTCGACGTCCCCGGCGTCCAGAAGCCGGTCCTCCTCGGCGCCGAACGCGGCGGCGGCGGCGGTCGGCTCGATCCCGTCCAGGTCGGGGTTGAGCAGCACCAGCTCGCGCACCCGGGCCGGGTGGGCGGTGACGAGCTCGAGCGCGACGCGTCCGCCGAACGAGGAGCCGACGACGACGGCGTCGGGCACGCCGAGGTGGTCCAGGAGCGCGGCGAGGTCGTCGGCGTCCGCGTACCGCCCACCGGGCAGCGGGGTGTCACCGAAGCCGCGCAGGTCGGCCCGGAGGACGCGGAAGGCGTGGCTCAGCGCGGGCACGATCGGCTCCCACATGCGGCGGTCGGCGACGCCGGCGTGCACCAGCAGCACGGCGGGGCCCGTGCCGGCGTCGTCGTGGGTGAGGAGCACGGCCCCGACACTACGGCAGCGTCCGCGCGACGGTGCGCCGAGAGGGCCTTTGTGCTCGCCCCATGTCGGCTGAACCCACGACCATCGGTCGCGCGGTGCTGACCGCACCCCTGCGCGAGCACACGCTCGCCCACGACGCCGGGAATGCCGGCCGGGACGAGACGTTGACGCCGGTATGAAACACATCGGGTTCCTGTCGTTCGGCCACTGGACCGACCACCCGTCCTCGGCGACCCGCAGCGCCGCGGACGTGCTGACGCAGTCGATCGAGCTGGCGGAGGCCGTCGAGGAGCTCGGGGCGGACGGCGCATACTTCCGGGTGCACCACTTCGCCCGCCAGCTGGCCAGCCCCTTCCCGCTGCTGGCGGCCGTGGGTGCGCGCACGAGCCGCATCGAGATCGGCACCGGCGTGATCGACATGCGTTACGAGAACCCCGCGTACATGGCCGAGGACGCCGGCGCCGCGGACCTGATCTCGGGCGGCCGGCTCCAGCTCGGCATCTCGCGCGGTTCACCCGAGCAGGTGGTCGAGGGCTACCGGCACTTCGACCACGTCCCCGGTCCCGGCGAGGACGACGCCGACATGGCGCGACGGCACACCGCCCGGTTGCTCGAGCTGCTCGACGGCGAGGGTTTCGCCGAGCCGGCCCCGCGACCGATGTTCCCCAACCCGCCCGGACTGCTGCGCCTCGAACCGCACTCGCCGGGCCTGCGCGGGCGCGTGTGGTGGGGCGCGGGGTCGCGGGCCACCGCCGAGTGGGCGGCCGCCCAGGGCATGAACCTCATGAGCTCGACCCTGCTCACCGAAGACACCGGCGTGCCGTTCCACGCCCTGCAGGCCGAGCAGATCCAGCGCTTCCGCGACGCGTGGGCCGCCGCCGGTCACGACACCCAGCCGCGCGTGTCGGTGTCCCGGTCGATCTTCCCGATCACCGACGACCGCGACCGTGCCTACTTCGGGGCCGAGGCCGGCTCGACCGACCAGGTGGGTGTCCTCGACGGTGTCCGCGCCCGGTTCGGCAAGACGTACGCCGGCGAGGTCGATGACGTCGTGGCCGACCTCGCGAACGACACCGCCGTCGCGGCCGCCGACACCGTGCTGCTGACCGTGCCCAACCAGCTCGGGGTGGACTACAACGCCCACCTCGTGGAGAACGTCGTGGCGCACGTGGCCCCGGCGCTCGGCTGGCGCTGAGCGGTCAGACGCTCCCGCCGGGGACCTCCCCGGCGAGCACCGCGTCGATCATGCGGTGCCCCTGGGCCTCGAGCGCCTCGTCGCCCACCCGATGGGCCAGCACCACGGTGCCGATCGCCTCGCGCACCCGGGCGCGCTGCCAGGCACCGCCCTGGCGCAGGTCCGTGCCGTAGCCGTCGACGAACGCCGCGGCCAGGTCGTCGCGCCCGGCGAGCTGCTGGGCGTCCAGGGGCGCCAGGTCGGTGGCCGGCGGACGCCACGCGAACCGGCCCCGGTCGATCACCCGGGCCCGCCCGGCGTCGTCGACGACCCAGCTGCGCGGCTGGAAGTCGCCGTGCGTCGGCACCACGCGGACCGGCGGGTGCACGTGCGCGGCGATCCGCGCCCGCAGCAGACGCTCGCTGGTCGCGTCGATGCGGTGCGCGCCGTCCAGGTGTGCCAGCGCCCGGGCATCCGCGCCGGCCTCCCAGTCGCCGTCGATGCGCGATCCGACCGCGTGCACCGCCCGCAGCAGCGCCCCGGCCTGGCGGTACGTGCCCGGGTCCTGCTCGGCGCGGTGGCCCTCGACCACCAGCATCCCCGGCACCCAGGCGGTGACCAGCACCCGGCGCTCGCGGTCCGCGTGCAGCAGCCGGGGCCCGGTCGACCCCCGGGGCCGGTCGGCCACGACGTCCGCCTGGTCGAACCAGCCGGTCGGCGCGGCACGCCGGGCGGCGTCCGGCCCGGGAAGGTCACAGCTCACGCAGCGCAAACTACCCCGCCCCCGCCGTTGAGACGCCGTCGCCGCCGGTGGCGGGCCGGCGCGGACCGTGGGCGGCGGCACCGGAGCCCGGCGGGTGGGGTGATACTGGTCACCGTCCACTCGGACCGACCATCTCGGAACGACCGGGCGGCACCGTCGCCGCCGCAGAAGGAAGGCATCGTGGCGCTTCCCAGCCCCGGATACACCATCACCCTGCGCGTGCAGGTCCCCGCCTCGCAGCGCGCCACGAGCACCGTGGTCGCCGCGGTCGCCGACGCGGGCGCCGCCGTGACCGGCGTCGACATCGCGCACTCCACGCCCGAAGGGCTCGTGGTGGACGTCACCTGCGACACCGTCGACACCCGGCACGGCGAGCGGGTGGTGGCCACGCTCGAGGCGCTCGAGGGCGTGCACGTGCTCAAGTGGTCGGACTCGACGTTCCTGCTGCACCTGGGCGGCAAGATCGAGGTGGCGCTCAAGGCCCCCATCAAGACCCGGCGCGACCTGTCGCGCGCGTACACCCCGGGGGTGGCTCGCGTGTGCACCGCCATCGCCGAGAACCCCGACGACGCGCGCCGCCTGACCATCAAGCGCAACACCGTCGCGGTGGTCACCGACGGCACCGCGGTGCTCGGGCTGGGGAACATCGGTCCGGCCGCCGCCCTGCCGGTGATGGAGGGCAAGGCGGCCCTGTTCAAGCAGTTCGCTGGCGTCGACGCGTGGCCCGTGTGCCTGGACACCACCGACACCGAGGAGATCATCTCGATCGTCAAGGCCCTGGCCCCGGTCTACGGCGGGGTCAACCTCGAGGACATCTCGGCCCCGCGCTGCTTCGAGATCGAGGCCCGCCTGCGAGCCGAGCTCGACATCCCCGTCTTCCACGACGACCAGCACGGCACCGCCATCGTGGTGCTGGCGGCCCTGGTCAACGCGCTGAAGGTCGTCGGCAAGAAGCTCGAGGACGTCCGCATCGTGGTCTCCGGCGTGGGGGCGGCCGGCAACGCCATCGTCCGCCTGCTCAAGGCCCAGGGTGCCGCGCACATCGTGGCGTTCGGCCGCGAGGGTGCCCTGCACCCCGGGCGCGCCAACGGCGACCCGCACCGCAGCTGGATCGCCGAGCACACGAACCCCGACCGCTTCGAGGGCACCCTGACCGAGGCTCTGGCCGGCGCGGACGTGTTCGTCGGCGTCTCGGCGGGCAACATCCTCACCGGCGCCGACGTCGCCGCGATGGCCGACGACGCGATCGTGTTCGCGCTGGCCAACCCGACCCCGGAGGTCGACCCCGTCGAGGCCGCCGAGCACGCCGCCGTCGTGGCCACCGGCCGCAGCGACCACCCCAACCAGATCAACAATGTCCTGGCCTTTCCCGGCCTGTTCCGCGGACTGCTCGACGTCGGCGCCACCGAGATCACCGACGAGCTGCTGCGGGTGGCCGCCCTGGCCATCGCCGACGTCGTCGCCGACGACGAGCTCAACAGCGCCTTCGTCATCCCCGGCGTCTTCGACCACCGCGTGGCCGAGTCCGTCGCGGAGGCCGTGCGCTCGGTCGCGGCTCCCTGAGCCGGTGCGCCAGCCGGTCTACCCGGCCAGGCTGGTGGCCCCGCCGGGCGCACCTCCCGGCGGGGCGGCTAGCCTGACCGGGTGATCGCTCCTGCCTCGCGCCGACTGCTGTCCGCCGCCCTGCTGACCCCGGCGCTCGTCGTCGTGCTCGTCGGGGTGCTGGCGAGCTGCGGGGGCGGCGCCGGTGATGTGGCCGGGCGGTCCTTCGTCGCCACCGACGCCACCGGTCACGAGCTCGCCGCGGGCAGCCAGGTCGTGCTGGCGTTCACCGAGGACTCCGTGGGCGCCCAGCCCGGCTGCAACAGCATGTCGGCGCCCGCCACGTGGGAGGACGGCACCCTGCGGCTGACCGGTGAGATGCGCTCGACCATGATGGGGTGCTCGGAGGAGCTCATGGCGCAGGACGAGTGGTTCAGCGCGCTCCTGCGCGCCGAGCCGACGCTCACGCTCGACGGCAACACGCTCACCCTCACCGGACCGGGCTCGAGCGTCACGCTCGTCGAGCAGGACTGAGCGGCAGCCGGACGGCACCGCGCGCCGTGCGGCGCGCACCATCCGCATCGCGGAGCACGCCGCGTGCCCGCCGGGCTCTCGTGCCACGATGCCCGCACGGACCGAGCCAGGGCAGCACGCAGGAGGAGACGTTGGAACTCACCGAGCAGACGCGGCGACGCCAGGGCGGGCTGCTGCTCTTCGCCGTCACCCCACCACGGCGCACCACCAGCCCCGAGGACGCCCAGCGCATCGCCGACCGCACCGTGGAACGGCTGGCCGGTCTCGATCTCGACGCCCTGGTGCTGTACGACATCGACGACGAGACCGACCGCAACCCCGACGAACGCCCCTTCCCCTACCTGCCGACCCTCGACCCCGGCGAGTTCCGCACCCGGTACCTGACCGGTTGGGACCGCCCCGTGGTCATCTACCGCAGCGCCGGCAAGTACACCGCCGAGGAGCTGACCGACTGGCTCGGCGCCCAGGACCCCCGCCAGGTCAGCGCCGTGCTGGTGGGAGCGTCCTCCAGCGACAGCAGTGTGCGAACCACCCTGGCCGAGGCCCAGCGCCTGTGCCGTACCCACGCCCCGGAGCTGCCGCTCGGGGGAGTGGCGATCCCCGAGCGGCACGAGACAGGGGGCCGCGAGCACGAGCGGATGCGTCGCAAGGAGTCCGCCGGCGTCGGGTTCTTCGTCACGCAGGTGGTCTACGACGTCGGCGCCGCCAAGTCCATGGTCTCGGACTACCGCTACGCCTGCGCCGACGACGGACACCCGCCGGCCCCCGTGGTCTTCACGCTGTCGGTCTGCGGCTCGCGCAAGACCCTGGAGTTCCTGGAGTGGCTCGGCGTGCACGTGCCGCGCTGGATGCGCAACGACCTGCGCCACGCCGCCGACCCGTTGGCCACCTCCTTCGACCAGTGCCTCGCCATCGCCGAGGACCTGGCGCAGTTCTGCACCCGGCACGACATCCCGTACGGGTTCAACGTGGAGTCCGTCTCGATCCGTCGTGCGGAGATCGAGGCGTCCGTGCGCCTGGCCACGGTCCTGAGCGAGCGGTTGCGCTAGGCGCGGGCCCCTGCGCCTCACCCCACACCCGCTCGGGCGGTGTGGTCAGACCACAGGGTGGACGATGGAGGCATCGCCGACCCAGGAGGTCACCATGAGCATGAAGGCAGCGGTCGTCACCCGGTTCCGGGCCCCGCTCGAGATCACCGACCTCGACCTGCCCGTCCCCGGCCCCGGCCAGGCGCTCGTCGAGGTCCGCTACTCCGGGGTGTGCCACACCGACCTGCACGCCGCCCACGGCGACTGGCCCGTCAAGCCCGTACCACCGTTCGTCCCCGGCCACGAAGGCGTCGGGCAGGTCGTCGCCGTCGCCGACGACGTCACCCGCCTCGCCGTCGGCGACACCGTCGGCAACGCCTGGCTGTGGAGCGCCTGCGGCCGGTGCGAGTTCTGCCAGACCGGCCGCGAGACCCTCTGCCCCGACCAGCTCAACGGCGGCTACAGCGTCGACGGATCCTTCGGCCAGTACATGCTCGTCGACGCCACCTACGCCCCGAAGATCCCCGCCGGCGTCGACCTCGCCGCCGCCGCGCCGATCCTGTGCGCCGGCGTCACCGTCTACAAGGGGCTCAAGGCCTCCGAGGTCAAGCCCGGCCAGTGGGTCCTCGTCTCCGGCATCGGAGGACTCGGCCACCTCGCCGTGCAGTACGCCCGCGCCATGGGCATGCGCGTCGTCGCCGTCGACGTCGCCGAGGACAAGCTCGACCTCGCCCGCCGCCACGGCGCCGAGGCGACCGTCAACGCCGCCACCGACCCCGACCCCGCCGCCCGGATCGCCGACCTCACCGGTGGGGGAGCCCACGGCGGCCTCGTCACCGCCGTCGCCGGCAAGGCCTTCGGCCAGGCCCTCGGCGGGCTGCGCCGCGGCGGCACCCTCGCCCTCGTCGGCCTGCCGCCCGAGAAGTTCGGCCTGGACATCTTCTCCACCGTCCTGTTCGGTCTGACCGTGCGCGGCTCCATCGTCGGCACCCGCGCCGACCTCACCGAAGCCCTCGACCTCTTCGCCCGCGGGCTCGTCGAACCCACCTACACCGTCCGACCCCTGAGCGAGGTCAACACCATCCTCGACGAGATGCTCCGCGGCGCCATCGACGGCCGCGTCGTGCTGGACATGCACGCCTGACGACGCCCACCGCGCCCGCGCCCGCGGCATGGCAGCATCGACCCGTGAGCAACCGCACCGCCGCCGAGCAACGCCTGCGCGACCTCGCACTGCTGCGCCGCGTGCGCGACCGCATCGACCGCGAGCACGCCAGCCCCCTGGACGTCGAGGCGCTCGCGGCCGGTGTGGGGATGTCCGCCGGGCACCTGAGTCGACAGTTCAAGGCCGCCTACGGCGAGTCGCCGTACAGCTACCTGATGACGCGTCGCGTCGAGCGGGCGATGGCACTGCTGCGCCGCGGCGACCTGAGCGTGACCGACGTGTGCTTCGCCGTCGGGTCGTCCTCGCTGGGCACCTTCTCCACCCGCTTCACCGAGCTGGTGGGCATCTCGCCCAGCGAGTACCGCCGTCGGGCCCGGACCGACCGTGCGGCCGAGCTGCCGTCGTGCGTCACCAAGCGGGTCACCCGACCGATCAGGAATCGAGAAGCGGTGCCGTCCGAGCCTGTCTAGCGTGGCAGGCATGGACATCACCCTGCACACCACGTTCCTGCCGCACACCGACCCCGAGGCCTCGCTCGGCTTCTACCGCGACCTGCTCGGCTTCGAGCTCGTCCAGGACGTCGGCTCCGGCGCCATGCGATGGCTGACGTTCGTCGCGCCGTCGCAGCGCGACGTCCGGCTGGTGCTCACCCCGCCGGCGGCCGATCCCGGCATCACCGACGACGAGCGGCGCACGATCACCGAGCTGATGGCCAAGGGCTCCTACCAGTCGATCATCCTGGGCACCACGGACCTGGACGGCACCTTCGCCCGGCTGCAGGCCGCCGAGGCCGAGGTCGTCTCCGAACCTGCCGAGCAGCCGTGGGGCGTGCGCGACTGCGCCTTCCGCGACCCGGCGGGCAACATGGTCCGTATCGACGAGGTGCGCTGACCGATGGCCACCACCACGACCGCCCCGAGGCGCCCCGGCAGGATCTCCCGCTGGCTGCAGCACACGGCCAACGCACGCACTGCGGCCAAGGTCCGCACCAAGGGCGGCACCCAGATGGGCATGGAGCTGCTCGTGCTGCACACCGTCGGGCGGCGCAGCGGCGAGCCGCGGGAGAACCCGCTGGCGTTCGTCGAGGACGGCGACGGCTGGGTCGTGGTCGCCTCCGGGGGAGGGCGACGCCACCCCGACTGGTTCGACAACCTCACCGCCCGCCCCGACGACGCCGCCGTCGAGGTCCACGGCGCCCGGCCGGTGCCCGTCGGCGTGACGGTGCTCGACGGCCCGGCCCGGCAGGCCGCCTGGCAGCGCCTGTCGGAGGCGATCCGTAGTCTGGCGAAGTACCAGGCCAAGAGCACGCGCACCTACCCGGTGGTGCGGCTCACGCCACGCTCACCTCAGGACGCCGGGCCGACGACGGCGCACCGGCCACGACCAAGGAGACAGTCCGACCATGGCCAGCAGCACTGAGGCACCCTCGACCACGCGCCCCGCCGACAGCCACGACCTCATCCGCGTGGTCGGCGCGCGCGAGAACAACCTGCGCGCCGTCGACGTCGAGCTGCCCAAGCGTCGGCTCACCGTGTTCACCGGGGTCTCCGGGTCCGGCAAGAGCTCGCTCGTCTTCGCCACGATCGCCGCCGAGTCCCGCCGCCTGATCGACGAGACCTACTCCACGTTCGTGCAGGGCTTCATGCCGTCGTTGCCGCGGCCCGACGTCGACCACCTCGAGGGCATCACGACAGCGATCCTCGTCGACCAGGAGCGCCTGGGCGCCAACGTGCGCTCCACCGTCGGTACCGTCACCGACGCCAACGCCATGCTGCGCAACCTGTTCAGCCGTATCGGCGAGCCGTACGTCGGCCCGCCCACGGCGTTCTCCTTCAACATCCCCACCTCCCGTGCCAGCGGCGTGTTCAAGACGGACAAGGCGGACGGCAAGACCGACAAGAAGGTGGTGCGCGACCAGGTCTACCTCGGCGGGATGTGCCCCGAGTGCGAGGGCCGCGGGACCGTGTCCGACCTGGACCTGTCGGTCATCATCGACGAGTCCAGGTCGCTCAACGACGGCGCCATCCTGGTGCCCGGCTACAAGGCCGACGGCTGGATGGTCAAGGGCTTCGCCGAGTCGGGGTTCGTCGACGGTGACAAGCCGATCCGCGACTACACCGACACCGAGCGCCACGACCTGCTGTACCGGGACAAGGGCAAGGTCAAGGCCCTCGGCATGAACATGACCTACCAGGGCCTCGTCCCGAAGCTGCGCGAGTCGGTGTTCTCCAAGGACCCCGAGTCCCTGCAGCCCCACATCCGCCGCTTCGTGGAGCGGGCGGCCGTCTTCGGGCCGTGCCCCGCCTGCGACGGCACCCGCCTCAACGAGACCGCCCGCTCGGTCACGATCGCCGGCGCGAGCATCGCCGACGTGTGCCGCACGCAGATCACCGACGCCGCCTCGTGGGTCCGCGGCATCGACGACCCTGGCGTCGCACCCCTCGTCGGCGCCCTGCTGCACCTGTTCGACTCGTTCGTCGAGATCGGCCTCGGCTACCTGTCCCTCGACCGCCCCTCCGGCACCCTCAGCGGGGGAGAGGCGCAGCGGGTCAAGATGATCCGTCACCTCGGCTCCGCGCTGACGGACGTGACCTACGTCTTCGACGAGCCCACCATCGGGCTGCACCCGCACGACATTGCGCGCATGAACAACCTCCTGATCGACCTGCGCGACAAGGGCAACACCGTGCTCGTCGTCGAGCACAAGCCCGAGGCCATCGCCGCCGCGGACCACGTCGTCGACCTCGGCCCCGGTGCCGGGTCGGACGGCGGCACCATCTGCTACGAGGGCACCGTCGAGGGTCTGCGGACCAGCGGCACGCTCACCGGCAAGCACCTCGACTTCCGTGTCGAGGTCAAGGACGCCGTGCGCCCGCCCACGGGCGCACTCGAGATCCGCGGGGCCACCCGCAACAACCTGCGCGACGTCGACGTGGACGTCCCCACCGGGGTGCTCACCGTGGTCACCGGTGTCGCCGGCTCCGGCAAGAGCTCGCTCATCCACGGCAGCCTCGCCGACCGGGACGGGGTCGTGGTCGTTGACCAGGGCGCCATCAAGGGCTCGCGCCGCTCCAACCCCGCCACGTACACAGGCCTGCTCGAACCTGTCCGCAAGGCGTTCGCGAAGGCGAACGGCGTCAAGGCGGCCCTGTTCAGCGCCAACTCCGAGGGTGCGTGCCCGACCTGCAAGGGCAACGGCCGCATCTACACCGAGCTCGGGTTCATGGAGACCGTCGAGAGCCCCTGCGAGGACTGCGGCGGCAAGCGGTTCATGGCCGAGGTGCTCGACTACACCCTCGGCGGCAAGAACATCGCCGAGGTCCTCGACCTCTCCGTGGCCCAGGCGCACGCCTTCTTCTCCGACGGCGAGGCCACCATCCCTGCCGCACGCAGGATCCTCGCGCACCTCGAGGACGTCGGCCTCGGCTACCTCCACCTCGGCCAGCCCCTCAACACGCTCTCCGGCGGCGAGCGCCAACGTCTCAAGCTGGCCATGCACATGGGGGACAAGGGTGGCACGTACATCCTCGACGAACCCACCACCGGCCTGCACCTGGCCGACGTCGCCCACCTGCTGGGCCTGCTCGACCGACTCGTCGACGCCGGCCGGACCGTCATCGTGATCGAGCACCACCAGGCCGTCATGGCCCACGCCGACCACATCATCGACATCGGCCCCGGAGCCGGGCACGACGGCGGCTCGGTGGTCTTCGAGGGCACCCCGGCCGAGCTGGTCGCCGAGCGGTCCACGCTGACCGGGGAGCACCTCGCCGCCTACGTCGGTGCACGTCGCTGATCGGCTCGTCGTCCGGACCCGGCGACCTCGTTCCGACGCGGCCAAGGACCGCGGGCGCATCAGCGACGACGCCGGTGCCCGCCGCGGTGCTGAGGTCGACGGTCAGACCTTCGCCTCCTCGGTCTCGTCCGGGTCCTCGTCGCGGCGGCCGCGCTCGATCGACTCGGCCAGTCCCCTGATCCGGCGCAGGCGGGCGTCCCACGCCGTGCCGACCGCTGTCAGCTGGGCCACGGCTCGGCTCAGCTGGTCGGCGTCGACGCGGTAGGTCTTCTCCCGCCCTTCCGTGGTGGCACGCACGAGCCCGGCGCGAGCGAGCACCAGCAGATGCTTGGCCACGGCCTGCCGTGTCACCGGCAGCTGCGCACCCAGGCTCGTCGCGCTGCCGGCGCCCTGGGCGACCAGCAGGTCGAGCATCCGGCGCCGGGTCGGGTCGCCGACCGCGGACCAGAGCCGGTCGTCGATCGCTGCGCGCACACTCATGCGCGCGCCCCGAGCTGCTCGGCGTACTCCGGCAGTCGTGGCAGGAAGTGGCTCCAGCCCTCGACGTGGTCCGCGTAGGCCGCGGCCACCTCTGCCTCGGACCAGCCGCGCTCGCGGAACCCGGACTCGGTCATGCGCAGGCGCGTCCCGGAGCCCTCCGGCGTGAGCTCGAACTCGACCAGGAACGAGTTGCCGCGCCCCGCGGTCTCGCCCTCGTCGTGCGTCCACCGGAAGGCGAACCGGTGGTGCGGCAGCGCCTCGACCACCGTGAACCGCACCCAGCTGATCTGCTGTGCGGCGTCCCTGAAACCGATGCGCCCGGAGCCCCCGACCTCGACGGGGTAGTCCGCCTCGTCCGGCCACCAACGACGCACGTGCTCGGGGTCGCTGACGACATCGAAGACCACCTCGGGCGAGGCATCGACGTACAGGTCGCGCTCGATCGTTCCCATCTCCATGACGGATCCTCCTGCAACTAGTGGTTGCGTTAAACACTAGAGCCGGATTCACTTCAGCGCAACCGTTGGTTGCATCGGAGGGGAGGCGCGACCAGGGCAGGGCAGTGGCCGACCCGACCCGCCGCACGATCCTCGACGAGCCCACCGAGAGGTCCGGGCAGACGCTGTTCGAGATCTGCGGCCGGCTCAGCATGAAGCACCAGCTCGACATCTCGCGCCAGGATCCGGCTGGGGGACAGCGACCGGTGGCTGACCGTCGTGGCACCCGACGACCCCGAGGGCACGGAGCTGCGCCTCGAGCCCGCCGGCCACCCCGTGGTGGCGCCCTACCGCGAGGCGCTCGTCGCGGACGGCATCCCGCTCGCCCAGTTCGCCGTCGACGACGTGTGGGCGGAGTTCGAGCGCCTGCGGGGGCTCGGGTGCGGAGAGCACCCGGGAGCGCCGCAACAGCCTCAGCGGGCCTGTCCGGCGACGACGGCACGCTGCCGCCGGCGCCGCAGCACGCGCGCCGTGGTGATCAGGGCGAGCCCCGCGACGAGGAGCGTCCAGGCGGCGACGACGTGGAAGGCCGTGGCGACACCGGTGGCGGCGAGGACGGGGGCGGTCTGGGCAACGGTGGAGTGGTACATGATGAGTTCCTTCAGGTGGGCTTCTTCGGTGCCCGGGCGCGGTCGGCCGCGCCCGGTGGTGCGGCGGGCAGGGGAGTGGTGTGCGGTGGCCGCGACGTTCAGGCGGCGACCGTGACGTGGTTCCAGGTGGTCTGCCGGCGCGTGACGAACAGGGCGGCGGCGTGGACGAAGGCGCGTTGCAGCGCCAGGTCGTAGACGAGTTCCGGCAGCACGAGCGCGGCCAGGAGTCGGGCACGCGGGCCCGCGGCCCAGACCGTCACCAGCCGTTCGACGGCGAAGATCAGACCGACCGTCGCCCAGACGGGCGACAGCACGAAGGTCCCGGTGACGACCGTGGCGACGGTGAGCAGGAGGAAGGCCGTCATCATCAGCGTGCCGACGACGAGCATGAGCTGCTGTCCGAAGTAGCGGGCCGTCGTTCGGGTCAGGCCGTACGCGGCCAGGTTGTCCAGCATGCCCTTGTACCAGCGCACGCGCTGGTGGTGCAGGTCGCCGGCGGTCGGCATCAGCTCGGTCGTGCAGCTCATGGTGACGGGGGAGCGCAGCTCGTGGCCGAGGGTCCGCAGCGCCAGCGTCAGCTCCGAGTCCTCGGTGATCGCGTCACGGTCGTAGACGTCGCCGGGCCGCCCCGGCAGCGTCGTGCCGCGCGCGGCGGCGACCTCCTCGAGCGCCGCACGGCGCACCAGGGCGGCGGTCCCGGTCAGCACGGCGGTCCGGCCCGTGACGTCGACCTGGACGCCGTAGCGGGTGTACTCGTTGGCCTGGCAGTGCTGGAGGTAGCCGACCGGCGGACGACCGCGGAAGACCCCGCCGACGGCGGCCACGGCAGGCTCCGCCGCCAGGACGCCGAGGCCCTCCTCGATGAACGTCGGCGCGATCGTCGTGTCCGCGTCGAGCACCATGACGACGTCCTCGGTGACCGTGCTGATCGCCTGGTCGAGGGCGCCGGCCTTGCGGGCGGTGTTGGCCACGGTCTCCATGACCTGCGCTCCGGCCGCACGCGCCACGGCGACCGTGGCGTCGGTGCTGTTGTCGGAGACGACGAGCACACGGTCGGGCCGCCGGGTCTGGTGCGTCAGCGAGGCGATGGTCGCCGGCAGGGCGTCCTCCTCGTCGTGAGCCGGGATGATGACGACGACGCGCGGTCCGTGCTCGCGGTCAGCGTGGTCCGGCTGAGCGAGGTGGCGCGATGGGCGGTTCGACGAGGTGTGCACCGTGGGCTCCGAGGTCGACGTTCTGTGGTCGACTGAAGCCTCGACGAGCGACCTCAGGCTGCCGTCGGGAGGAGCGCAGGTCAGCGCGGGTTCTTGCTCTCGATCATCGCAGGCTCGTCAGGTGCTCAAGAAGCCCCTCGGGCCAGCGCACCGGAGCCGCAGCGCCACCGCAGGAAAAGGGGCGGGTGGTGCACCGGGAACCTTGGCCGAAAGGGGCGTGGCGTCAGGCGAAGCGACCGGCCAGGTCGGCGACCGGCGTCGGGGCCCGCCCGGTGAGCCGGAGCACCTCGTCGGAGACCGTGCTCCACCGGTCCTCGCGGACGGAGGCGAACATCGTGGAGTAGGCGTAGATCCACCAGGGTTGCTCTCCGAGGCGGGCCAGCTCCTCGACATGGACCTCCGGCGAGACGTCGGCGTAGGCCACAGATCTGCCGGCGACGTCGGTGAGGACCTCTGCCATGTCGTCGAGCGAGAGGGCGGCCGGACCTGTCAGGTCGTGGTGGCGGCCGCTGGGCGGCAGGACGGCCAGTGCTGCCAGCGCCCGCCCGACGTCGGACCGCGAGACGATGGAGACACGTCCGCTCCCGGCAGGCACGCGCAGCTCGCCGGACGACGGCGCCGGCCGCAGGAAGGACGCGAAGAACTCGGTGAACAGGGAGGCGCGGGCGAACGAGTACCCACACCGGGTCCGAGCCAGGAGCCGCTCGGTGTACCCGTTGGTGAAGGCGTAGCAGAACGGTGAGGCCGGGTCCACGTCGACTCCGCTCAGGTAGACGACGTGACCCACCCCGCAGGTGTCGGCTGCCCGGACAACGTTCTCGTGGTGGACCATCATGCGCGCGGCGTCGCCGTCGCTGGAGACGAACACCAGGACGTCGACGCCGCACAACGCGGACTCCAGCGACCTCAGGTCGTCGTAGTCCGCGTGCACGGCTGTCACGGTGTCCGAGGAGTGGACCGCCGAGACGACCGACGGACGGCGGGCGAGGGCGAGCACCTCGTGCGGGGACGACGCGCTCGAGCGGGCCAGCAGCCCGACCACCTGGTTTCCGAGCCTGCCGGTCGAGCCGGTCACCGCGATCCTCACAACGGCGAGGCTATCTGCCCGTCCACGCCGCCTCGGTGAAGACTCGCGGTCGGCACGGACGCGACGCGAAGGCCTCGGAACTCCTGCAGGAGCATCCGTAGCCAGAAGACCGATAATGTACATTATGTCATTACGGCGGAGGAGAGCGTTCGCTGCGCACAGCGAACGCTCCCCTCACAGCGGCACCCTCACGGCGTCAGTGCGTCGTCAGCTTCAGGCCCGCGACGCACGCGACGATGCCCAGGATGAGCACGATCCGCACGACGGTCACCGGCTCGGCTCCGGTGGCCATCGCGTAGCCGGCAGTCAGTGACGCGCCGATGCCGACCCAGACGGCGTACGCCGTGCCGACCGGCAGCTCGCGCAGCGCGTACGCCAGGCCGGCCATGCTGGCTGCCAGGCTCACCGCGAACACCACGCTGGGCACGAGCCGCGTGAAACCCTCGGAACGGCTCAGCGCCGTGGCCCACACGGCCTCCAGCAGGCCGGAGACGACCAGGACGATCCAGGACATGAGACTCACTCCCCGATGCCGTCTTGTCGCGCTCCGGGTACGGCACCCCTCGTCCGGGAGCCCTGTCGGACTCTGGTCTCGATGATCGCACGCCCCGGCGGCAGATCGACGGCCCGCCCGGCGACCTTGCTCACCACCTCGCCGCAGCGCGGATCGACGGCTAGACTCAAACGGACATTCGACGCAAACCATTGTGTATGCCGCAACACAGTGGTCATGCGCGACGACTCTCCGCCGTGTCGGTGCCACCACGTAGCCTGACGACGATGACGGTGCAGGTCACAGGCCTGCACTCCCCTGGTCACCCAGCAGTCGGACAGGAGTTGCCCGATGGTCGCGCCGCCACGGCTCGAACGGCTCACCGTCGCCCAGGCGGCGGACCGCTACCTCGCCTCGGTGCGCACCGAGACCGTCCGCGGCATCCTCTCCCCCGCCACCGAACGGTCCTACGCCCGCGACGTCGCCGAGCTCGTCGGTCTCCTCGGCCCCGGCCGCGTGCTCGACGACGTCACCGGCGACGACGTCGACGACGCCCTCGTGCACTACCAGTCGGGTCCCGACGGCCGGTACGCGGACCCCTCCCGCAAGGCCGCACCCGGCCGCTCCACCGCCACGGTCAACCGCTTCCGCCAGTCCGTGACCCGATTCTTCTCGCACGCCGCCCGGCACTGCTGGGTGCAGGCCGACCCCATGCAGTGGGCCTCACCACCGGCCAAGGTGCGCGAACGCCTGCGCGTGGAGCGCACCGCACTGTCCGCCTCGGCCGCCCAGGCGCTCGTCGCCACGGTCCAGGAGCCGGACCGCCCGGCCTCGTCGGCTGGCGCACGCTCCGACCAGGCGCTCGCGGCCCGCGACCGGCTCGTCGTCGCCCTGCTGATCGTCCTCGGGCCCCGCGTCTCCGAGCTCGCCCGGGCCGACGTCGCCGACCTGACGCGCGAACCCGAGGAGACTCGCTGGCGCATCGTCGGCAAGGGCGGCGCGACCCGGACCGTCGCCCTCAGCCCTCCGCTGGCAACCGCCCTGGAGTCCTACCTGACGGGCCTGCGGCCGCGGCTGGCCGCACGCCGCCCCGACGACGCCGACGCCCAGCACGCGCTGCTGCTGTCGTGGCGGGGCCGGCGGCTCGACACCCAGGCGATCCGGGCACTGCTGGCACGTGCCGTCGCGCGGATGCCCGAGCCCTACCGCCGCCCCGCCACCCCGCACGCGCTGCGCCACACCACCGCGACCCTCCTGGTGGCCGACGGCTGGGACGTCAAGGTGGTCGCCGAGCTCCTCGGCCACGCCTCCATCGCCACGACCGGCGCCTACCTCGACCGGATCGACGGCGAGCTCGCCGCAGCCATCCGGACCCATCCCCTCGCAGCCTCTCTGCGGGACGTCTCACACGCCGCCGCAGCCGAATCACCAGGCGCGACGGCGCCGACGCCGCTAGCGTGAGGGTGTGCCCAGCCCGCAGCAGCAGCAGCCTCTCGCTCTCCCGGTCCGGATCCAGGTCGACTGGAGGCGCATCGGCAAGGCGGCCCGCCGCGCCGCGATGCTCGCCGCAGCGATCCCGCTCACCGCCGGCGCCGCGGTGATGGTGACCGACAAGATCCGCGGGCAGCGCTACCCCCTCGACAAGAAGTTCCCGACCGCGGCACCGATGTCGACCGAGATCGACGGCACCACGGCGACCCTGTACACCTACGGCGACGACCTCTACGAGGCCATGCTCGAGGCCATCGAGGCCGCCCAGCACACCGTGTTCCTCGAGACCTACATCTGGAAGGGCGACGCCACCGGTGAACGCTTCAAGGAGGCGATCTCCCGGGCGGTCGCCCGCGGCGTCGAGGTCTACGTCATCTACGACGGCTTCGCGAACCTCGTCGTGCCCCAGTCGTTCTTCCACTTCCCCCCGCAGGTCCACGTCATGCGGTTCCCTGCCCTGCGCCCGGGTCTGCTCACGCTCGACGTGCGCCGTTCCGGCCGGGACCACCGCAAGATCCTCGTCGTCGACGAGGCGGTCGCGTTCGTCGGCGGGTACAACATCGGCGAGGAGTACGCCACCAAGTGGCGTGACACGCACGTCCGACTGGAGGGCCGCGCGGCGTGGGAGCTGCAGAACGCGTTCGTCGACTTCTGGAACCGGTGGCGCACTCACAGGCACCCCGTCCTGCAGGACCGAGGCGCCGAACACTGGCAGCCCAGCCTCCGGGCGGCGCGCAACGCTCCCAGCGACCTCGTCTTCCCCATCCGGGGTCTCTACCTGGACGCGATCGACCGAGCGACCAGCCACATCTACATCACGCAGGCCTACTTCATCCCCGACCGCGACATCCTCCAGGCGCTGCTGGCCGCGGCGGCCCGCGGTGTCGACGTGCGGGTCCTCGTGCCGGAGCGCTCGAACCACTCCCTGGCGGACTGGCTCGCCCGCGGCCGGTACACCAAGCTCCTGCGCGGCGGCGTCCGGATCATGCTGTACGAGGGGGCCATGGTCCACGCCAAGACCGCGACCATCGACGGTCGCTGGTCCACCGTGGGCACCGCGAACATCGACCGGCTCAGCCTCACCGGCAACTACGAGATCAACCTCGAGATCGTCGACGAGGGCCTGGCGAGCAAGCTCGAAGAGGTGTTCCGCATGGACGAGAGCAACTCCCACGAGCTCACCTACGACGAGTGGCGCGAACGCTCGGCGCTGACCAAGATCGCGGAACGGGTCCTCGAACCCCTTGAGCCGCTGCTCTGACCGCCGGACGCGGCGCACCCTCGGTGCGCACGCGCGTCAGACGTCCAGGGACTCGCCGTCGCCGAGACGGCGGTACGCGTGCTCACCACCGAGGCGCGCGGTGTCCAGCCACCGCTCGACCAGCCGGTGGCCGACCTCGCTCAGCAGCGCGTCGTGCACCGGCACGACCGTGCGGGCGCTCGCGGTCAGCGTCGCGTCGATGGCCTCCGCCAGGCGCAACCACGGCCCGGACACGGGCAGGCACAGGACGTCCAGGTCGCCGGCGGGCACGTCGAAGGAGTCACCGGGGTGGTGGACGGTGCTCCCGGCCAGCGTGACCGTGTAGGTCCGGTTCGCGATCCGGGGTACCCGCGGGTGGATCGGGGCATGCTCACCGCCACCGACGCGGACCTGCGCGCTGCCGAGCTGCAGCACCTGTCCTGGTTCCACCGTGTGCAGGCGCGCGGCAGGTGCCCCGGCGTCGAGGAGGAGATCGACGACACCCGCGGTACCGCAGACCGTCAGGGAGTCGTCGGCGTGCAGCGCACGAGCGACCGCCTCGACGTCCACGTGGTCCGGGTGCTCGTGCGTGACCAGCACCGCCGTAGCACCCACCAGCGCCGTCGCCGCCTGGGCGAACGTGCCGGGATCGAGCACGACGCGCGACCCCGCACCCGCGAGGCTGACGCAGGCGTGACCGTGGAACGTCAGTCGCACGGTTCAGCCGACGTGTCGGGCGCGCCGGCGGGCGGCGAGCTCGTCCTCCCCGTGCGGCCCGTCGCGACCGTCGTCCTCGAGCGACTCGGTCGGCATCTGGGAGAGCGTCCCCTCGATCTCGCGCCACACCCTGCCCACGGCGATGCCGAACACGCCCTGGCCGCCCTGGACGAGGTCGACGACCTCGTCGGCGGAGGTGCACTCGTAGACCGAGGCCCCGTCGCTCATCAACGTGATCTGCGCGAGGTCGTCGACGCCGCGCATCCGCAGCTGGGTGACCGCGGCGCGGATCTGCTGCAGGGACACCCCGGTGTCGAGGAGGCGCTTGACCACCTTGAGCACGAGGACGTCGCGAAAGCTGTACAGCCGATGGGTCCCCGAACCGCTGGCGGAGCGGATCGACGGCTCCACGAGGCCGGTACGGGCCCAGTAGTCGAGCTGCCGGTACGTGATGCCGGCCACCCGGCACGCCGTGGTCCCGCGATACCCGGTGCCGCCGTCCTGCTCCGACAGGTCCTCGCCGAAGAGGAGCCCTTGGGCGCCGGTCGGCACCGCGCCGACCTCGGCGCTCACCTCACCGCTGCTGTTCACTGTGCCTCCAAGATGTCGGTTCCACGCTAGGACCGCCCCCCAGGGCCGTCAACGACGTCGCACTCGAGCGGTTCGGCGTGTCGCGGACCGATGCGGACCCGTGACCGGCTTCGGCGACCGTGAACCTCTGGTCGAGGGTTCGTGTCCACGATAGCCGGGAACCTTCAGGTTGTGCTTGAAGGTCAAGGTGGTGTGTCGTCCCCGGGGTCGGCCGGCCCCCCGGGGCTCGTGAAGTCCTCGGCCGTGACGTGGTCGAGGAAGTCACGGAACTTCTCGACCTCTTTCTGCTGGTCCAGGTCGACGACCTCGACGCCGGCGGCGGCGACCACCTCGGCCGAGCAGAGCACCGGGCTCTCGGTGCGCACGGCGAGCGCGATCGCGTCGGAGGCCCGCGAGTCGAGACGCACCCCGGTCGAGAGCACCAGCTCGGCGAAGAAGATGCCGCCGTCGAGCGCGACGATCTCGACGCGCTCGAGGTCGACTCCCACGGCGCCGAGCAGGTCGCGCAGCAGGTCGTGGGTCATCGGGCGGGGCGTGGCGACGCCGGCCTGCGCCATCGCGATGGCGGAGGCCTCGCGGGCGCCGATCACGATGGGCACGGCCAGCTCGGCGGCCGTGTCGAACAGCAGCACCACGATCTCCTGGTCGCGCTGCTGCTGACGCACCCCGAGCACCTCGACCGGCACCATCGGTGCTTCGGCCCCGTCGTCACTCTCCACACCGTCCACGGTATGACGGCGCACGGATGCCCGCCCTCCAGAGCCGGGCCATGGGTGCCGGCTCACCGCAGCTGGGCCGCACCCTCGCGCACCCAGGCGCTGTGCAGCCGGGCCACCAGCTCGCCGAGCTCCGCGGCGAGCTCGGCGGCGTGCGCCCGACCGTCGGACGTCTGCTGGCTGCGGTAGGGGGCGACGACCTGGTCCACGAGACCGACGTGCCGATCGGCGGACGACCGCAGCGGGCGCAGGTGGCGCGGTTCGATACCGTGCTCGGCGAGCCGGCCCGCCAGACGCACGATCTCCGGGGCCGAGGCGTCCAGGTAGCCCGACGACGTCCGCAGCACGCCGGCGACCACCAACGAGCGCACGGCGTCCGTCGAGACGCCGGTCGCCTCGCTCACCGACTCGACGGTCCAGCGCCGGCGCGCCGGTTCGGCCGGTGCCGGTGCGGCCAGCCGGGGCACCGGGCCCGGAGCGGGCTCCCCGGCGTCCATGGCGGCGAGGCGTTCCTTGATGACCTTCAGCGGCAGGTACGAGTCGCGCTGCTCGGCCAGGACGAAGCGCAGCCTCTCGACGTCCGCCGGGCTGTACTGCCGGTAGCCTGCCGGCGTCCTGACGGGCGTGATCAGCCCCTGCTCCTCGAGGAACCTCAGCTTGGAGTGCGACACGGAGGGGAAGTCGCCACGCAGCTGACCGAGAACCTCCGAGATCCGCATCGAGGCGTGCCTCGAGATGCCCCGCGGCCACGGCTCGGGGACGTCGTCGGGCTCCGGAGCCTGCTCGGCCCCGGCCCCCAGGGTCACGGGACCGGCGCCTGGTCGTCCCGCGGCGCCTGCGGGCTCGCGTGGAAGGACATCCGGAACTTGCCGATCTGCACCTCGTCGCCGGTGCTGAGCGTGGCCGCGTCGATGCGGTCGCGGTTGACGTAGGTGCCGTTCAGCGAACCGATGTCGCGCACCACGAACCGGTCCGCCTCACGGACGAACTCGGCGTGCTTGCGCGAGACGGTCACGTCGTCGAGGAAGATCTCCGCGGTCTCGCTGCGCCCGGCGACGGTGCGGTCGGAGTCCAGCAGGAATCGTTCACCGACGGCTCCGGACCCGTACTGCACCACCAGGAGCGCCGAGTGCCGCGGCAGAGCGGCCACCGCGGCGCTCTCCTCCGCGGTCAACGGGATCCGGGGGGTCTGCTCCTCGGCGGGCGCACCGAACCTGCCGAGGTGGGCCGTGGTGTCGACACCCGAGTCGTGCGGGAGTGCGCGGGGGTCCGTCATCAGTCCTCCTGGCTGGGTCGCGCGGTCCGACGTGCGCCGTCGTCCGACAAACCTACCCCGTGAGCGGTCCCGGCGGAAAGCAGCGACGTGCCGTCGTCAGCCCTCCGGACGCTCCGGGGTCGCGTACTGCGGCTCCGCGGGCTCGCGCACGGCGTCGACCTCGATCTCCTCGTGCTCGAACGTGGTGGCCTCGGCGCCCGCGGTACGCACCGTGGCCAGCGCGCCGCCGGGGATCTCCAGTGCGGGGCTGAGGGTCGCCGGGTCCCCGATGACCGTCCACCGGTAGGGCGGTTCCAGCGTCTCGTCGTCGACCACGATGCCCTCGTCGGTGTCGCGGAACCAGGTGGAGGTGACCAGGCGGACGTCGTTGAGCTCGACGACCTCGGCGCCGGCGTTGCGCAGCTCCTCGAGCACGTTGAACAGGGTCGACGCCTCCAGCGCACCCTGCGGGTCCCGGATGACGATCTCCAGGCCCGGTCCGACGGCGGGCAGGCGGCCAGAGAGGATGCCCTCGGCGCTGGCCCGCTCCTCGGCGAGGTCGACGGCCGCCTGGGCCTGGCCGGTGCCCGACTGCAGCTCGTCGCGGGTGGACGACAGCTCGTCGACCTGCTCGACCAGCTGCTCCGACCGCTGGGTGACCTCGTCGAGCAACCGCACGAGGTCGTCCTGGCGGGCCGACGACAACGGGTCCTGAGCCGACTGCTGGACCTGGACCACCAGCGCGAACCCGAGGGCGGCGCACAGCACGGCCGCGAGCAGCTGCGACCGGTTCGCCCGTGGTCGCAGCGCCCGACCCAGAGCGCGCCACCCGCCGACCGTGGCCTCAGGACGGACGCTATCGCCGTCGGACGTCGCGCCGTCGTGGTCCTCGACCACCAGCGGCACGGCACCGGTGCCGGGACCGGGCCACGTCCCGGGCGGTAGCGGGCCGGCCGGGCTCGCCGCCGCCCCCTCGTCGGCCACGCTGTCGCGGGCGTCGTCCGCACTCTCGACCGGTCCGCCATCCACAGGGCCGGCCAGGCCGTCCGGCTCGACCGGGCCGACCTGCTCGTCGGGGACCTCGGGCGTCGCCGCACCGGCTTCCTGCGGGCTGTCCTCGCGCCGGTCCTCGCCCATGCTCATGCCTTGAACAGGTGCCGTCGGATCGCGGCCGCGTTGGAGAAGATACGGATCCCGAGCACGACCACCACCGCGGTGGACAGCTGGGACCCCACGCCGAGCTGGTCACCCAGGAACACGATGAAGGCCGCCACGAGGACGTTCGACAGGAACGACACGACGAACACCTTGTCGTCGAACAAGCCGTCGAGCTTGGCCCGCAACCCGCCGAACAGGGCGTCCAGCGCCGCCACCACGGCGATCGGCAGGTACGGCTGCAGCGCGACCGGCACGGTCGGGTGCAGGACCAACCCCGCCACCACGCCGATCACGAGCCCGACGACGGCGATCATGAGTCCTCCTCCTGAGTCTCGTCCGGACCCGGCTCCACCGGCTCCGCATAGCGCAGGCCCTGGCTGCCCACGCTCGGCAGGTCGATGTCCTCCACGACGCTCATGGACGACTCGATCCCCCACTCCGACGCCAACAGCTGGGTGTAGGCCGGGGCGCCGGTCCGAGCGTACGCGGCCTGCATGTCCTCCGGGTCACCGATCGCCCGGACCTCGTACGACGGCCCGGGCAGCGGGACGAGGTCGACCAGGATGGCCTCCCCCGCGTGCCGGATCGCCGACAGCGACGTCAGTCGCTGCCCGCCCACGCTGATGGCCTCTGCCCCCGAGGCCCACAGGGCGTTGACCACCGTCTGCAGGTCGACAGCCTGGACCCGGGAGTCGGAGGGGGCCTGGTCCGGCCCCGGCTCCGCCTCGTCGTCGCTCAGCGTGAGCAGCAGCCCGGGGCCCGACACCGCCGTCGACCCCGTCACGACCCCGTCCAGCCGCAGCTGCTCGAGCAGCCCCTGGTCAGCCTCCGACAGGGCGGCCGACTGCAGCTCCTCGATCTCGTCGTCCAGCACGACCGTCTGCTCACGCAACGCGTCAGCCGCCCGCTGCCGCTCGCCGATCTCCTGCTCCAGCAGCTCACGCGCCGACGGGCCCGCCGACGGCGCACGCAGCTCCTGAGCGGCCGTGACCGTCATGAGCCCCAGCAGCACCGCCACCAGCAGCAGCAACAACGGCCCCGCACCACGTGCCGGTACCTGACCGGAGCTGCGCCGCCGCGCCGCCTCCGCGTAACCAGGATCCAGCGGCTTCTCCATGACCTCGACCAGCAACGTCATGGACTCGTCCGGGCGCCTCGACGCCGGAGACGTCATGCCGGGCCCTCCCGGCGCTCGCGGCCACGCTCGGCCCAGACCAACCGACGCGTCTGCGCCAGGTAGTGCCAGCCGGCCAGCCAGTACAGGCCGATCCCCCAGGCGGCGAACGCCCAGCCCACCGCCCGCGAGACCGTCCCGACCGGACCCGGCGTCTGCGCCAGGAGCAGCAGCGGGAAGGCGTACAGCAGCGCGAAGGTCCCGGCCTTGCCGACCATGGTGACCGCGAGCGGTCCATACCCGTACCGGGACAGCACCGGCGCCAGGCAGGCGAGCAGCACGTCCCGCAGCACGACCAGCGCCAGCACCCACCACGGGACCACACCACGCCACAGCAGACCGATCAGCGTCACCAGGATGAACAAGCGGTCCGCCGCCGGGTCCAGCACCTGCCCGAGCTTGGTCACCTGGTTCAGACGCCGCGCGAGGAAACCGTCCAACCAGTCGCTGGCGCCCGAGACCGCGAGCACGATCAGGGCCCACACGTCCTCGCCCGAGACGATCAGCACGGCGAACACCGGGACCAGTGCCAGCCGCACCATGCTCACCACGTTCGGCAGCGTCCACACGGCCGAACCGCCCTGCCCTGCGTGCACGATCACCGCCTGAGTCCCTCGAGAGCCTGCCGGGCACATCCTACGCAGGAGCGGGCAGATCACGTCGCAGTGGGCAAACTCACCGACCTCTCCCCTGCCGGTCGGCGCTCGCGGCCCGTACGATGGGGACATTCCATTCGGAGTTCGTCGTCCTCCCGCGTGTTCGTAGGCCCTGGCAATCAAGACAGACAGCCAGCCAGGTGCAGGTGTGTGTCCGGGACCGAGCGACCGCCGTGCCGCAAGGCGTGGCAGGACTCCCACCCCGCACCCGACGAAACGGTCACCCTTCGCCATGAGCACCCCTGACTCCACGCTGCCCACCGAGCCCCAGGCCACCTTCGCCGACCTCCACCTGCCTGCACCGCTGCAGAAGGCCGTCGACGACCTCGGCTTCACCACCCCCTCGCCCATCCAGGCCGAGGCCATCCCCGCGCTCCTCGCCGGCCGCGACATCACCGGCGTCGCCCAGACGGGCACCGGCAAGACCGCCGCCTTCGGCATCCCCCTGCTCGCCGCCGTCGACCCCGGCGCCGACGTCTCGCGCGGCCACGTCCAGGCACTCGTCCTGGCACCCACCCGCGAGCTGGCCATGCAGGTCGCCGACGCCGTCGAGAGCTTCGCCACCCACCTCCCCGGCGTGCACGTGCTGCCCGTCTACGGCGGTGCGCCGTACGTGCCCCAGCAGCGCGCGCTGCGCGACGGCGTGCACGTCGTCGTCGGCACGCCCGGCCGCGTCATGGACCACCTCGAGCGGGGCTCGCTCCACCTCGACACCGTCAAGTTCCTCGTCCTCGACGAGGCCGACGAGATGCTCCGCATGGGCTTCGCCGAGGACGTCGAGAAGATCTTCAGCCAGGCGTCCGCCGAGCGGCAGGTCGCCCTGTTCTCCGCCACGATGCCCCCGGCCATCCGCGCCGTCGCCGACACCCACCTCGACAACCCCGTCCAGGTCGCCGTGTCCCGGCAGTCCAGCACCGTCACGAGCGTCGAGCAGACCTACGCCGTCGTGCCCTTCCGCCACAAGGTCGGCTCGCTCGTCCGCGTCCTGGCGACCTCGGAGGCGGACGCCACCATCGTCTTCACACGGACCCGTGCCGCCGCCGAGGAGGTCGGGGTCGCCCTCGTCGAGCGCGGCGTCTCGGCCGCCACCATCTCCGGCGACGTCGCCCAGAAGGAGCGCGAGAAGATCGTCGAGCGGCTCCGCAACGGCTCCCTCGACGTCCTCGTCGCCACCGACGTCGCCGCCCGCGGCCTCGACGTCGACCGCATCGGCCTCGTCGTCAACTTCGACATCCCCCGCGAGGCCGAGGCCTACGTCCACCGAATCGGCCGCACCGGCCGTGCCGGACGCACCGGCAAGGCGCTGTCGTTCATCACCCCGCACGAGCGGGGCAAGCTCAAGCACATCGAGCGCACCATCCGCGCCAAGCTCGTCGAGGCCGAGATCCCCTCGCCCCGCGACGTCTCCGCGCACCGCGCCCGCACCATCCTCGGCACGGTGCCCGCCCGCCTCGAGGCCGGCCGTCTCGACCTGTACACGGAGCTCCTGCGCGAGCACCTCGCACCCCGCGAGGACGGCACCACGGCCGACGCCGCCGAGGTCGCCGCCGCGCTCCTGGCGCTCGCGGTCGGGGACGACGGTCCGGCCCACCGGGCCGCGCAGGAGGAGTACGAGAAGGAGCGCGCCGAGGTCATGGGCGGCCGCACCCGGGAGACGCACCGCGCCGAGCGGGGCGACCGCGACGGCGACCGCACGCGGCGCCACCCCCGCGCGGACCGCGACGACCGCGGTCGTGGCATCCGCCGTCCGGCCGAGGGGACGCGCTACCGCATCGCGGTCGGGCACACCCACGGAGCGCAGCCGCGCGGCATCGTCGGCGCGCTGACGAACGAGGGCGGTCTGCGCGGTGGCGACATCGGCAAGATCGACATCTTCGGCAACTTCTCCCTGGTCGACATCACCAAGCCGCTCGACGACGCGACGATGAACCGTATCGGTCGCGCCAACGTCGCCGGCCGCCAGCTGCGCATCTCGGTCGACAAGGGTGCCCCGGAGCGTCGTGCGCCCCGCACGGAGCGCCGGCCCGTCCACGCCGCGCACTGATCGCCGCGGGGCTCAGGCCCCCTCGGAGGCCTCGCCGAGCTGCCGGACCAGCTCCTGCAGCCGGCGGGCCTCCGCCATCCCTCGTTCGCCGTCGGCGCGCTGGATGCCCATCACGGCCAGGGTGCCGCCGTCGGACAGGTCGAGGACGACCCACGGGTCGTTCACGGTGAGCCGCACGGCGACGATCTCGGGCCAGGCGACGCGTCGCCTCCGGATCACGTTGCGGACCGTGAGCCCGTCCCGGTCCGGGGCGGCGTGCACGCCGCCGAGCCGCCAGAGCAGCCAGACGGCAAAGATCGCGAAGGCGACGAAGGTGACGCGCGTGCCGGGCCCGAGCAGGACCCCCTCCGCGGCGAACACCCCCACCAGCAGGCTCCCGCCGGCCGCGACGACTCCCGTGACCACGACGGCGACGCGCGTCCACCACGGACGGAAGGTCCGGAAGCGGTCCCGCGCGCCGTCGCCGCTCATGGTCAGAGGCGCGAGGCGTGGATGCGGGTCACGAGGATGCCGCGGGCGCCGACGTCGTACAGCGCGTCCATGACCTGGTTGGTCTCCGAGCGACGCACCATCGACCGGACCGCGGCGGACTGGCCGTTGTGCAGCGGCGAGACCGTGGGCGACTCGAACCCTGGCGTCACGGCCACGGCCGCGTCGAGCAGCTCCGTCGGCACGTCGTAGTCGAGCAGGACGTACTCGCGAGCGGTGATGACGCCCTGCAGACGGCGCGTGAGGATGTCGATCCCGGCGGGCACGTCGTCACCGGCGCGACGGATGAGGACGGCCTCGGACCGCAGGATCGGCTCACCGAAGACCTCGAGCCCGGCGGCCCGGAGCGTCGTGCCCGTCTCGACGACGTCGGCGATGACGTCCGCGACGCCGAGCCGGACCGAGCTCTCCACCGCTCCGTCGAGGTGGACGATGGCTGCGGGTTCGACGCCCTGGCGCGCCAGGTGCGTCCGGACTAGCGTGGTGTACGACGACGCGACGCGCTTGCCGGCGATCTGGGCGACGTCGTCGATCGTCCCCGCCGGAGCGGCGAACCGGAACGTCGACCCGGCGAACCCGAGCGGCAGGTGCTCGACCGCGTCCGCGTCGGAGTCGAGCATCAGGTCGCGCCCGGTGATCCCCACGTCGACCGTGCCGGCCCCGACGTAGACGGCGACGTCCCGCGGCCGCAGGAAGAAGAACTCGACGCCGTTGTCGGCGTCGGTGAGCACGAGCTCACGGGTGTCGCGACGCTGGCGGTAGCCGGCCTCGCGCAGCATGTCGGTAGCAGGCGTGGAGAGCGATCCCTTGTTCGGGACGGCGATGCGGAGCAACGGGATACCTCGTTCGGTTCGGGCGGGACGACGGCGGTGGTGCGGTCCGGAGCGCGCGCTGCGGTCCGGCGTCGGGAACGGACGCCGGACCGGGCGCTCACAGATGCGCGTACACGTCCTCCAGGGTGAGCCCCTTGGCGACCATCAGCACCTGCAGGTGGTAGAGCAGCTGCGAGATCTCCTCGGCGGCGGCCTCGTCGGACTCGTGCTCGGCGGCCATCCACACCTCGGCGGCCTCCTCGACGATCTTCTTGCCGATCGCGTGCACGCCGGCGTCCAGCTGCGCGACGGTCCCCGACTCGGCGGGTCGGGTCCGGGCCTTCTCGGACAGCTCGGCGTACAGGGAGTCGAAGGTCTTCACCCCACCAGCCTAGACGCCGGCCCCTCCCCTCCGGGCTCGCGTTCCGGGTTGCGGGACGCGAGTCACATCTGGTTCTCGGTGCTTGGCACACTATTTTATTGGAAACGACGCGACGGGCGATTCCCGGTGATGATCGGTCGGCCAACGATCCGGCAGGCCACCGTCCGGGGCCGGCGGCACCAACCCGTCGAACGGCGTGACCGTGCGCAGCCCGAGCTCCGCGTCGTCGTGCAGGATCAGCACCGCCGCCCCCTCGACGTCGAGGGGGTCGCCCTCCGGGTACGGACCACCGCCCGTGGCACGTCTGCGGCACCGAGAGGACGTCGGCCCTCTCCCCCGCCGCCACCCCGGCGCCCGCGAGCACCTCGTCGACGTGGACCTCCCACCGGGACGCGCGGGTCCCCCAGGCCGTCTCCAGCTCCGCCTGGCCGACGAGAGCTCCGCGGACGACCAGAGCGCCCTGCGCCGCCGGCGTGTCGTGGAGAGGCCAGTCAAGGCACGACTCGTCGCCACCGGCCTCCGCGCAGCCTGTGGGCGAACCCACGGCGGACGCGCTGATCTTGCCGTCAGTGGGCGTGCCGGCTCGCCAGGTCGCGCAGCGCCTCGATCTCGGCCGGGACGTTCTCGGCGCCGAAGACGGCCGACCCGGCGACGAACACGTTCGCCCCGGCGTCGGCGGCCCGGTCGATCGTCTCGCGCGACACTCCCCCGTCGACCTGGATGTGGACGTCCAGGCCGGCCTCGCTGACGGCCTGGCGGGCCCGGCGGATCTTTGGCAGCGTCCCGTCGATGAAGGACTGACCGCCGAACCCGGGCTCGACGGTCATCACCAGGATCATGTCGACCTCCCCCAGCAGGTCGAGGAACGGCTCCACCGGTGTCGCGGGCCGCAGGGCCACGCCGGCACGCGCGCCCAGGCGCCGCAGCTCCCGGGCGAGTCGGACGGGGGCCTGCGCTGCCTCGGCGTGGAAGGTGACCGAGGCGGCGCCCGCCTCGGCGTACGCCGGCGCCCAACGGTCGGGGTCGTCGATCATCAGGTGCCCGTCGATCGGGACGGGTGAGACCTGCGCCAGGCGTTCGAAGACCGGGAGACCGAGCGTCAGGTTCGGCACGAAGTGGTTGTCCATGACGTCGACGTGCGCGTAGTCCGCGGACGCGATGAGCTGCAGGTCCCGCTCGAGGTTCGCGAAGTCGGCGGACAGGATGCTCGGGTTGATCAGGGCTGCCATGATGCCCAGCGTAGAGCCGGTGACCGGTCGGCATGTGCGCAAGCGAAGGAGCACCGCATGGTTCCCGAGATCAACTACTGGGCCGTCCTCGTCGCCACGCTCTCGCCGATGGTCGTCGGGTCGGTCTGGTACACGCCGCGCGTGTTCGGCAACCGGTGGAAGCGCCTGGCACGGGTGGACCCCGACAAGCAGGGCAGCGCTGTCGGCCCCATCGCCGTGACCGCGGTCGTCAGCTTCGTGTCCGCCTGGGTCCTGGCGGGAGCCACGTTCATCGCCTGGGAGTTCTACGGCGGCGGGTTCCTCGGTGCCGCGCTGGCGACGGCCGGGTTCCTCTGGGCGGGCTTCACCGCCGCACGGTTCGTCACCCATGACGCGTTCGAGGGCCGCCCCGCCGCGCTGACCACGATGAACGTGGCGCACGAGCTCGTGACGTTCGCCGTCATGGCGGTCATCATCGGAGCCTGGGCACCCGCCGGCGTCTGATCACCACCACCGGGATCTCAGGCCCGCTCGCCCTGCTCATGCACCCCGTCCGGCGTTGAGCCTGGCGGCCTGGCGCGTCAGGTGGTCGCGTTCCGGCACGCTCGTCGCCTGCCGCGCGGCCTCCGCGTAGCAGCGGGCGGCCGTCGCCCGGTCGCCGGCCTGCTCGTGCAGGTACGCCAGGGCGGCCCGGTAGCGGGGCAGGCCCGGGTCCAGCCCCGACAGCGCGGCCAGGCCGGCGCCGGGCCCGTCGGCCTCCCCGACGGCGACGGCGCGGTTGAGGCGGACGACCGGGTTGTCCGTCAGGCGCACGAGCTCGTCGTACCACTCCACGACCTGCACCCAGTCCGTCTCCTCGACGGTCCGGGCATCGGCGTGCAGCGCGGCGACGGCCGCCTGGGCCTGGTACTCGCCCAGCCGGTCCCGGGCCAGCGCCGCCTGCAGGATCTCGACGCCCTCGGCGATCAGGACCGTGTCCCACCGGTCACGGTCCTGGTCGGCCAGGGGCACCAGGCTCCCGTCGGCAGCGGTGCGCGCGGGCCGGCGGGCGTGGTGGAGCAGCATCAGGGCGAGCAGTCCAGCGACCTCCGGGTGGTCGGTGCGCGCCGCGAGCTCGCGCGTGAGCCGGATCGCCTCGGCCGCGAGGTCGACGTCGCCCGAGTAGCCCTCGTTGAACACCAGGTACAGCACGCGGAGCACCGTGGAGAGGTCCCCGGGTCGGTCAAGCCGGACCCTTGCGACGGTGCGCTTCGCCCGGCTGATCCGTTGCGCCATCGTCGCCTCGGGCACCAGGTACGCCTGGGCGATCTGCCGGGTGGTCAGCCCGCCGACGGCGCGGAGGGTGAGAGCGACCGCGGAGGCGGGCGTGAGCGACGGGTGCGCGCACAGGAAGTACAGCCACAGCGTGTCGTCGGCCGACGTGCCGGCGCCGGGAGCGGGCTCGGCACCGACACGGAGCTCGCGGCGTCGCCGGGACGTCTCGGCACGGGAGACGTCGACGAACTTGCGCCAGGCCACGGTGACGAGCCAGCCGCGGGGGTCCCGGGGCGGGTCGTCCGGCCAGACGCGCAGCGCCTCGACCAGGGCCTCCTGCACCGCGTCCTCCGCCGTCGCGAAGTCGGCTCCACGACGGCAGAGGACGGCGGTCGCCGCGGGGGTGAGCTCCCGCAGCAGGGTCTCGTCCACGACGGTCCCGGTCAGTCCGTCGCTGCGGCGGACTCGTCGAGGAACGGGCGCAGCTCGAGCCACTCGTGGATGGGCCGACCTCCGGCGCCCGGTGCCGCGGACAGCTCGCCGGCCAGCTCCACGGCCCGTTCGTGGCTCTCCACGTCGATGACCATCCACCCGGCGATCAGGTCCTTCGTCTCAGGGAACGGCCCGTCCGTGACGGGCGGGCGGCCCTCGCCGTCGTACCGCACGAACATCCCCTCCGGGGACAGCGCCTGCCCGTCCACGTACTCGCCCGTCCCCTCGAGCCGGGCGGCGAAGTCCCGCATGTACTGGATGTGTGCGGAGACCTCCTCCGGCTTCCACCGGTCCATCGGCACGTCGTTCACCGCGGCCGGCGCGCCTCGGTAGTGCTTCAGCAGCAGATACTTGGCCATCGTGCTTCCCTTCGTCCTGGAGCGGGCCGGTGCTGGCCGCTCTCATCCCTGGGACGGAGCTCGGCCCGCGTTCTCGACATCCCCGCACGGACCATCCTGACGGAGCTCGCGGAGAAGTGCCCTCAGCGCGGCCGCCGGGATGTGCCGCGGGCGCCGCCGCGGCACTAGTCTCGCGCCGTGGAGACACCAGAGCCCTCGGTCCCGACGACGGCGCGCGCGGTCGTCCGTCACGCCGCCGCGGACGACCTTCCCGCAGTCGCCGCCGTCCTGGAGCCGTACGTGCTGCGCACCGCGGTGACGTTCGACGAGGTGCCTCCTGGCCCGAAAGCGTGGTCCGCCCGGCTCGCCGACCTGGCAGAGCGCGGGCTGCCGTTCCTCGTCGCGGAGATCGACGACGTCGTCGTCGGCTATGCCTATGCCTCTCCCTGGCGCCCGAAGGCCGCCTACCGGCACACCGTCGAGACGACGATCTATCTCTCCCCCGCGGCCCAAGGGCGCGGAGTGGGTACGCGGTTGCTCTCGGCGCTGCTCGACGCGTGCTCGCTGGCCGAGGTCCGCGAGGTGATCGCCGTCGTCGCCGACGATCCCGCCGCGGCCGGTTCGTTGCCGCTGCACCGCCGCCTCGGTTTCGAGGTGGTCGGCGTGCTGCGCGACGTGGGCGTCAAGCACGGCCGCAGCGTGAGCACGATGCTCCTGCAGCGGTCCCTGCGCTGAGGCGTCAGTCGACCGACCGGCGCAGCGCGTCCGTGTGCTCGACGACGGTGCGCCACGCCTCCGCCGGCACGCCCGGGTGAGCCTCGCGGTCGATCTCGGTCAGCGCGGCAGCCAGGTCGTCGAGCGTGCGTGCCACGACCCGTTCGGCGCGACGGCGGGGCAGACCCCACGAGGTGCCCTCGGCGACGAGGTGCCCACCCGTGATCACGTCCATGTCCCGCTCGCCGGCGACGTCCATCGCGAAGACGCGCGAGGCGTGCGCGTGGTGCAGGTGCATCGAGACGTCGTAGGCGGGCGCCAGGGCCACCGTGCCGTCCTGGCGGCGCAGCAGGGAGATGTTCTTCGCGTGCGCGTCGGTGTTGCCGACAGCGAGGTTCAGCGCGGTGAGCGCGAGCAGCCGGTCGGGGCGGGCGCCGTCGTCGCGCAGGACCTGGGCGACACGGGCCAGCGACGGGATGGCCCGGCCGTGCTGGAACTTCCGCTCGGGGTCTCGGGTGTTGATGCCGAGGGCCTGGGCCGCGTCCTCCTGGTGGATGCGTCGCAGACCGCCGGGCGCGTCGGCGTCGGGCACGCGGTCGTAGCGGGAGACCACGATGCACCGCATGTCGGCGAACGTCTCCACGTGGGCGTCGATCGTCGTCAGGCCGATGCGCCGGGCGAGGTCGAGCGCCGCCGCCTCGGTGTCGACGAGGTCGGCGGTGGGCGAGTCTGCCGCGCGGGCGACCTTGAGGATGTGCGTGGTCGGCTGATCGGGCGACGCCCGCGACCACGTGCCGTCGGTGTGGACGAGTCCGATCTTGGGTTCCATGCCCGGCAGCGAGCTAGTCAGGTGCTGGCTGCGACCCTGCCCGCCGGCGCGGGCGACGCTTGCGTGCAGGAGCGCGGCGATGTCGGCGCCGTCCAGGGGACGACGGGGGCCGTCGCCCGGTCGCGGGACGGTCCCGACCGGCACGAACTGGAGCGCGCCGACAGTGTCGCCGCCGTAGGCGCCGAAGAAGCCCACGGGATCCTCGGGGTCGACCCCGGCATCCATGGCCATGTGGTCACGGACGCGCCCTTCGGGCATGAGCCCGTCGAGCCAGGCCGTCACGCGCGCGGGCGACGGGGCGTGGTCCGGGTCCATCGGGAGCAGGTGGGACAGCACGCGTGAGCCGTAGCCCCAGCGGACGACGGCGTCGCGGTCCCAGGTGAGGTCGACACGGGGCGAGGAGCGGCCCACATCGCGCGCGCTGAACCGGGCGACGCGGCTGCCGTAGAGCCAGGCGTCGAGCTCAGGCGTCAGCATCAGTCGCCCTCTCTTCCAGGCGCACGTCGATACCGAGCTCGTCGAAGATCTCGAACAGCCGCGTGATGTAGAGGTTGCCGACACCGGACTCGACCTCGGAGACGTACTGCCGGGTCAGCCCGAGCTCGTCCGCGAGCGCCGACTGGGTGAGGTCGTGGCGCTTGCGGGCTTGTTGGACGAAGCGTCCGAGGTCGCGCGGTCCGCGGGCTCGGGTCCAGCGGGACGTCTCGTCGGGCATGGCCCCTCCCTCGTCGGGATATTCTCACAGCAGTTGTCGCCAGGTTATCCCGACATCCGGCCTTGAGCAAGGAATACCTGGCACGAGAACTCGGCGCACCGGACTCACCGGCGTGGGTCGCCGCAGGAAGGGGGAGCGTAGCGCCCAGCTTCCTCTACACCCAGGTCATCGCAGTGACGAAGAGGGTCGAGGAGGAGGCGGTGGCCGCACCGGCAGTCCTGGCGCCCCCGGCGCTCGCGGTCCTCGGTGAACGCCTCGGGCTCTGGCTGCGCACCCGGCCACGCAGGGACGAGCCCCGTGAACGGCGTCTCCCTCTCCGCGCGGTGGGCCGCCTGTGGAGAGCGGTCGGCGACGTCGCCTCCCGCCAGGAGGGAGCACGCGGGCTGGTCTACTTCGTCCTGCTCCCCGTCCTGCTCGGCGGACTGGGTGTGGCCCTCACGATCCCGGGGTGCAACGGACGGTCTCGCACTGGGAGGGCGTCCCCCGGGCCGGCGAGACGATCGACGTGCTGTACGACCCCACCGAGCCGAGCCAGGTGACGATCGACGGCCTGCACCCCTGGGGCGAGATCGAGTGGTCGGTCGCGGCGGCCGTGCCGCGCCCGCGCGGCGTGCGTGAGCTCAGGCCGAACGGCGCAGCAGCGTCAGGTGCATCGCGTCGGTGCCGTGCACGTGCGGCCACAGCTGGACGTCCAGCCCGCCCGCTCCGCCGTCGTCGGTCCCCAGGTCGATCTCGGCGCCCGGGACGAGCACGTCGCGCACCACGGCGCGGGCGTCGAGGCGTTCCACGTCCTCGCGGCGGCGCAGCACGTCGTCCACGACGAGGCGCGTCTCGGCCAAGTGCGGCGAGCACGTCACGTACGCCACCACTCCCCCGGGCCGCACGGCCTCCAGCGCAGACGTGAGCAGCTCGGTCTGCAGACCGGTCAGTGTGCCGAGGTCGGCAGGCGTGCGGCGCCACCGGGACTCGGGCCGACGCCGCAGGGCCCCCAGGCCGGTGCAGGGGGCGTCGACGAGCACCCGGTCGTAGGCGCCGGGCTCCTCGCTGCCGACCTCCCGGCCGTCGGCGGTGCGCACGGTCTCCACCGCGCCGTTGGGCACGGCGCGCATCCCCTGGCGCACCAGCCGGGTCCGGTGCGGCTGGACCTCGTTGGCCACGAGGCGCGCACCCCGCCCGGCTGCGAGCGCCCCGAGGAGCGCGGCCTTGCCCCCGGGGCCGGCGCACAGGTCCAGCCAGCGTTCGTCGCGCCCCTCGACCGGGGTGGCGGCCAGTGCCAGGGTGACGAGCTGGGAGCCCTCGTCCTGGACACCGGCACGTCCGTCGCCCACGGCCTCCAGGGCGGCAGGGTCGGTGCCGGAGGCGAGCACGTGGGCCGTCGGCGCCCATTGGCCCGGGCTCAGGCGCGCCTCCCGGTCGCCGATGAGCAGCTCGTCGGCCTCGACGAGCCCGGGCCGCGCGACGAGCGTGACGCGTGGGGCGGCGTTGTCGGCCTCCAGCAGGTCGGCGAGCTCGCCGGTGGAGCGACCGGAACCGTGCAGAGCCTCGCGCAGGGCACGGGTGATCCACACCGGGTGCGAGCCGGTCAGGGCGAGCGCCGTGGTCTCGTCGGGGGCCTCGGCACGGACCTGGTCCAGCCAGTCGTCGAGGCTGGTGCGCCCCACGGCCCGCAGCACGGCGTTGACCATCTGCGCCGGGCCGGCACCTACGCGATCACGGCACAGCCCCACGGTCTCGGAGACCGCGGCGTGGGCGGGCACCCGCATGCCGAGGACCTGGTGGGCGCCCAGGCGCAGCACGTCGAGCACCTCGGGATCGAGCTGGTCCAGGGGTCGGCTGACGCAGCGGGACAGGATCGCGTCGTAGCGTCCGCGCAGGCGCAGGGTGCCGTAGGCGAGCTCGGTGGCGAAGGCGGCGTCGCGGCCGGTGATGCCGCGTTCGCGCAGCAGCGGCGGCAGCACCAGGTTAGCGTAGGCGTCCGAGGTGTCCACCTCGCGCAGCACGTCGTACGCGGCGGTGCGGGCGGGGTCGGTGAAGCGACGCCGCTGCGAGGGCGCCTGGGAGGTGCGGTGCCCCTGGCCCCGCGAGCGGGCGGCGCCGCGCTGGCGGCCCCGTGCGTCCCTGCGGTCGTCGCCACGGTGGTCCCCGCTCTGGCGATCACGACGGTCCGCGGTCATCGGGCACCTCCCAGGACGCCGGCGTCGACGACGGCGCGACCGGCCCCGCGCGCCCAGTCGGCGGCCACCATCGACCTCTTGCCGACCGGTTGCACGTCGCCGAGCGCGACGGCGCAGGTGGCGGTCCCGACGAGGACCTCGGACTTCGTGGCACGCAGCTCGCCCGGGGCCAGGTCGGTGACCTCCGGCCGCGGCACCACGGGGCCGAGGCCGAGGCGCGTCCGGGGTGCGCCGTCGTCGGCCCCGTCCTCGCCGGGCAGGGTCGTCCAGGCCCCGGGGGCCGGGGTGACCGCCCGCACGCGCCGGTCGACCGCGAGCGCCGGGTCCGTCCAGCGCACCAGCGCGTCGTCCCGGGTGATCTTCGGGGCGAGCGAGGCGCCGTCAGCCGGCTGGGCCTGGGGGGCGAGCTCTCCGGCGGCCAGCGCGTCGAGCGTGGCGACGAGCAGCTGGGCGCCCGACGTCGCGAGCCGGCCGAGCAGGTCGCCGGAGGTGTCCCGGGGGCGGATCGTCTCGGTGGCGGTGCCGAGCACCGGTCCGGTGTCCATGCCCTCGTCGAGCAGGAAGGTGGTGGCGCCGGTGACCTCGTCACCGGCGAGGATCGCGTGCTGGACGGGCGCGGCGCCGCGCCAGGCGGGCAGCACCGAGAAGTGCAGGTTGATCCAGCCCTGGGGTGGCACGGCCAGGACCTCGGGGCGCAGCAGGTGCCCGTAGGCGACCACGGGGGCGGCGTCGATCTCGAGGCCGCGCAGACGCTCGGCGAACTCCTCGCCGCGCGGGACGTCCGTGATCACGGGGATCCCGGCCTCCTGCGCGGCGAGGCGCACCGGGCTGGGCACCAGGCGCCGGCCGCGTCCGGCCCGGGCGTCGGCCCGCGTCAGGACGGCGACGACCTCGTGCTCGGAGTCGATTAGGGCCCGCAGGGCGGAGACGGCGGGCTCGGGAGTTCCGGCAAACAGCAGACGCACCGTGCAAGTCTAGGGCCGGGCGACACAGGGAGAGGGCATGGGTAGATCGACGGCACGGCAGGTGCGCACGGCGGGGACGACGGCGATCCTGGTCGGGGCGGTCCTCGTGGTGTCCTCGTGCGCGGGCGACGCGACGGTGTCGTTCGCCGAGCCGATGGCGGCCCACGCCACCGGCGGTGACGTCGCGTTCCGGCCGGACGCGATCACCGCCACGCTGCCGTCGGTGCGCTACGACGACGGGACGTCCGCGATGACCTTCTCCGACCTGGCGGTGGCCGGGCGGATCACCGGCTGGCAGCCGGGCCGGGCCACGGACTGGTCCACCGACGCCGGCCGCCAGGTGGACTTCGCGGACCCGGCCGACACCCGCACCGTGGTGCTCTCGCTGCAGGTGGTCGAGGTGCTGGCGGCCGACGGCGACGAGGTGGCGGTCGGCGACCAGGTCGAGGTCGTGGCCGTGCTGCCCGGGGACGCGGACGCCGAGGCCGTGGGCGAGGCGCTCACCGCGCTGGACGACGTCGTCGTGCTGGCCTCGCGCGGACCGGCCGAGCACTCCGGCGAGTGGTGGATCGGGCTCGGCGGGGTGCTGCTCGGCGACCTGGACGACGACGGCGGCCTGACCTGGCCGGTGCTGGAGGCGGCCGGCTCGGACCTCGCCCCGGTCACCGACGACGCCGGCAGCCTCGCCGCCCTGCGGGCCGCCGCGCAGCGCGCACCCCGTACCGTCACGGTCTCCTGACCGGGCGGCGCCGGCTCCTCAGCGCGCCACCGGCACGCCGAGGTCCGCGAGCGCCGTGCGCAACGCCGGGGTGTCGGTGAAGTGCACGCCATGGAACCCGACCGCGCGGGCCGCCTCGACGTTGGCGCGCGTGTCGTCGACGAACACGGTGCGCGCCGGGTCGACGTCGAACCGGTCGGCCGCGAGGCGGAAGATCGCCGGGTCCGGCTTGGCCAGGCCCACCTGCCCGGAGACGACGACGTCGCGCAACCTGCCCAGGGCGGGGGCGGCCGGCGCCGCGTGGTGGAAGGTGTCGGCCGCCCAGTTCGTCAGCCCGTACAGGCGCAGACCGGCGGCGTCGAGCTCGGCCACCAGCGCGGCGGACCCCGGCAGCGGGCCGCTCAGCGTCCCGGCGTACCCGGCGGCGTAGCGGGCGGCCAGCGGCGCGAGGTGGGGCCGCGTGGCCTCCAGGTGCCGTACCGCGTCGGCCCAGGTGCGCCCGGCGTCCTGGGCGTGGTTGAACGCGGCGAAACCCACCTCGTCCATCCAGGCGTCGACCTCGGCACGCTCGACACCGTCGAACGCGCCGTAGGGGTCCCAGCCGACCAGGACGTTGCCGAGGTCGTAGACCACCGCGTCGATCGCGTCGTCGGGCTGCCCGCCGGGGCGGGTGGGGTGGGTCGTCATCAGAGCATCTCCGCAGGGTCGAGCCGGACACGGACGGTGCCGCCCTCGCGGCGGGCGGCACGGACCGCCAGCGAGGCGCGCAGCTGGCGGGCGAGCTCGGTGCCCCGGGCCAGGGGGACGCGCACGACGACCCGCACGGCCGCCTCGAGCCGGGTGCCGTCGTCGGGCAGGTCGACGGGCCCGAGCACGGCGTCGGGTGTGGCCAGCTCGACGCGAGCGACGAGCGCGTCGACGGCGTGGTGGTCGCCGGTGACGGCGGCGACGCGCACGGCGGGCGGCAGGTCGAGCTCACGGCGTTCGTCGAGCTCGCGCTCGGCCAGCCCCGGGGCGTCGAAGCGCACCAGCGCGCTCGTGGGCGCGGGTGCGGCGTCCCCGACGAGCAGCACCTGCCCGCGCGGGGCGGGACGCACGAGGCCGGCCGCGGCCAGCCACCGGTGGGCGGCCTCGGTCGCGGTCGCCAGGCCCGTGCCGGCGGTGGCCACCGCGGCGTCGAGCAGCAGCGCCGCGGCGTACCCGTCCTCGGCGACCGGCTCGGCCCCCGGGGTGGCGACGACCAGTGCCGGGCCGGCCTCGACGCGGTCGAGCACGCCGCCGGGCGCCGACGACGCCGACACCCGCACCGGGACACCGGGGAACGCCCGGCCGAGCTCCTCGGCGGTGCGCTCCGAACCGACCCGGACGGCGCGCACCCGGTCGTGCCCGCACTCGCCGCACCGCCACGATCCGGCCAGGCGCGCGCACCACGTGCACTGCGGGGCCGCGCTCGCGCCACGCAGGCCGAGCGGACCGTGGCAGTAGCCGCAGCGGGCCGCCGTGCGGCAGCGGGCGCACGCCACGACCGGCAGGTAGCCCGTGCGCGGCACCTGGACGAGCACCGGACCCCCGGTGAGGGCGTCACGGGCGGCGCGCCAGGCCGCGCTGGGCAGCCGGGCCGCCGCCCCGGCCCCCTCGCGCGCCAGCTCGACCGACGTCAGGGCGCGCACCCGGGGGGCGCGGGCGCGCACGACGTCGCGCGGCGCGGCGATCTCCTGCGCCCAGCCGGCCGCCAGCATGGCCTGCGCCTGCACCGTCCGGCCGGGCGAACCCAGCAGGAACGCGGCGTTCTCGAGCTCGCTGCGCATCGCCAGCACGTCGCGGGCGTGCGGGTACGGGGCGTGCGGCTCGGCCAGCGGCTCCTCGCCGTCGCCCCACAGCACGACCAGGCCGAGGTCGGGCACGGGCGCGAACATCGCCGCACGGGTGCCGACCACGACCGCAGCCAGCCCGTGCCGGGAGTGCAGGAAGGCGCGGTAGCGCGGCGCGGGCCCGTCGTGGGCCTGCAGGCGCACCACGTCGGCCACGCCGGCCGTGCTCAGCGCCGCGCACACCCGCTCGACGTCGCGTCCGTCGGGGGCCACCACGAGCGCGCGCCGTCCCCCGGCCAGGGCAGCGCGCACCGCCTGCGCGATCGCCGCGGCCCAGTGCGGGGTGCGGGCGGGCTCGTCGGGCCGCCGCTCCAGCCCCGGCAGCGGCGTCCACACGGCCCGTGGAGCCTGTCCGGCCAGCACCCGGCGGCAGAACGCCTCCCCGCCCCGGTACGGCGCCCACACGTCCGTCCAGCCGTCCCCCGTGGGTGCCGCCGGCGCGGCGGGAGACGCCGGCCGGGCCGGGTCGGTCCCGGACGCGTCGTCGACGGCCGGCTCGTCGGCCGCGCGCAGCACGGCCGCCACCTCGGCCTCGACCCGTGCGTGCCGGGGCGGCACGGCCAGGCGCAGCACGTCGGAGACCGTGCCCGCGTACCGCTCGGCCACCCGGCGGGCCAGGGTCAGCACCTGCGGGGTGAGCACCGGGTCGGGCGAGACGACGCGGCGCAGCGCCACGAGGCGGCCGTCGTGGTCCGACATCGCGGCCCGGGCCACGAGGAAGCCTCCGACCTCCTGGGGGCCGAACCGGGCGCGCACCCGCACGCCGGGCACTGCGGCGTCGGCCAGCGGGGCGGGCACCAGGTAGTCGAACTCGCGGTCCAGGTGCGCCGGGGCGAGGTCGAGGATCACCCGCGCCACGGGGTCGACGTCGGCCGGCCCGGCGGGCTGCTTGGTGCGGGTACGTCGCCGCGGCCGGGGGGTCGCGACGTCGTCGAGCCCGAGCAGCGCGGGCTGCTCGGGCTCGTCAGCGGTCGTCACGAGGACATGCAACCACGGGCCACCGACTCAGCTCACACCGCGCTGCGCAGGGCGTCGACCCGGTCGGTGCGCTCCCAGGTGAACCCGTCCAGCTCACGCCCGAAGTGCCCGTAGGCGGCCGTGGTGCCGTAGACCGGGCGCAGCAGGTCCAGGTCACGCACGATCGCGGCCGGGCGCAGGTCGAAGACCTCCCGGATCGCGGCACTGATCCGCTCGGGCGCCACCGTCTCGGTGCCGAACGTCTCGATGTACAGGCCCACGGGGTGCGCCTTGCCGATCGCGTACGCCACCTGGACCTCGCAGCGCCGCGCCAGCCCGGCGGCCACGACGTTCTTGGCGACCCACCGCATGGCGTAGGCCGCCGAGCGGTCCACCTTCGAGGGGTCCTTGCCGGAGAACGCGCCCCCGCCGTGGCGGGACATGCCGCCATAGGTGTCCACGATGATCTTGCGGCCCGTCAGGCCCGCGTCACCCTGCGGCCCCCCGACGACGAACTTGCCCGTCGGGTTCACGATCAGGCGTACGTCGGCGGTGTCCAGCCCCACGGACGCGGCGACGGTGTCCACCACGGGGTCGATCACGTGGTCCGCGACCTCCCGGTAGAGCTTGTCCTGCTCGATGTCGGCGTCGTGCTGGGTCGAGAGCACCACCGTGTCGAGACTGACCGGGCGGTCGCCGTCGTAGCCGATCGTGACCTGGGTCTTGCCGTCCGGGCGCAGCCCCGCCACCGCGCCGGACTTGCGCACCTCGGCCAGCCGTTCCGCCAGCCGGTGCGCCAGCCAGATCGGCAGCGGCATCAGCGACGGCGTCTCGTCGGTGGCGTACCCGAACATCAGTCCCTGGTCGCCGGCGCCCTGGGCGTCGAGCACGTCGTCCGCCGTCGCCCGGCCGTCGTCGCCGGTGCGCCGCTCGAGCGCCGTGTCGACGCCCTGGGCGATGTCCGGGGACTGCTGGCCGATGGAGACGGACACCCCGCACGAGTCGCCGTCGAACCCGATCGCTGACGACGTGTAGCCGATGCCGCGCACCACCTCGCGCACGATCTGCGGGATCTCCACGTAGGCCTCTGTCGTGACCTCGCCGGCGACGTGCACCAGGCCCGTGGTCACCATCGTCTCCACGGCCACGCGGGACCGGGGGTCCTGGGCGATCAGGGCGTCCAGGATCGCGTCGGAGATCTGGTCGCACACCTTGTCCGGGTGGCCCTCGGTCACGGACTCGGACGTGAACAGGCGCAGCGCATCGCTCATGCGCTCAGCCTACGTCCAACAGGGCCGGGAACCAGGCATCCGACGGGCGAAAACGTCTCGACATCTGAGAATGTCTCACATGCTGGGAAACATCTCGCCGATCGCGTCCCAGAGGCCGTCCGCGACCTCGCGCTTGGACCCGGCGACGGTGGTCACCGTCTCGCCGCGGCCGTCCAGCACCGTCACGTCGTTGACGTCCGAGCCGAACCCCAGGTCCTGACCCACGGCGTTGACGGCCAGCAGGTCGGCACCCTTGCGCCGAGCCTTGGCCCGACCGTGGTCCAGCACCGAACCGGACTCGTCCCCCGTCTCGGCCGCGAACCCGACCACGACCTGTCCCGGCCGCAGCCGGTCGGTGGCCAGCTCGGCCAGCACGTCGGGGTTCTCCACCAGCTCGATCGGGGCGGGCGGTGCGCCCGCGACCTTCTTGATCTTCGCCTCCGGGGTCCGCGCCGGCCGGAAGTCCGCGACAGCGGCCGCCATGACCACGACGTCGGCGTCCGCCGCCGCGGCACGGACCGCCTCGCGCAACTCGACGGCCGACGTCACGGGCACGACCGTCGCCCCCGCCGACGCCGGCGGGCCGGTCAGGGTGTCGGGCAGGTTCGCCGCCACCAGCGTCACCTCGGCGCCACGGGCCAGCGCCGCCGCGGCGAGGGCCACGCCCTGACGACCGCTGGACCGGTTGCCGAGGAACCGCACCGGGTCGATGGCCTCGCGGGTGCCGCCGGCGGAGACCACCACGTGCCGCCCCGCCAGGTCCCGTCGGTCGCCCGGGCCGTGCGCCGGGCGACCGGCCGCCGCCAGGGCGGCACGGGCGATCTCCTCCGGCTCGGGAAGGCGCCCCGGCCCCGTGTCGGAGCCCGTCAACCGGCCGCTGGCCGGGTCGATCACCTCGACACCCCGACCCCGCAGGGTCGCGACGTTCGCGCGGGTCGCCGTGTGGTCCCACATCTCGGTGTGCATGGCCGGGGCCATGACCACCGGGCAGCGCGCCGTGAGCAGCGTGGAGGTCAGCAGGTCGTCGGCCCGGCCCGCGGCGGCACGCGCCAGCAGGTCGGCCGTCGCCGGGGCCACGACCACCAGGTCGGCCTCCTGGCCGAGTGCCACGTGCTGGACCCCCGGCACGTCGTCGAACACCTCGGTGCTGACCGGCTCGCCGGACAGGGCCTCGAACGTCGGGGCGCCGACGAACCGCAGGGCCGCCGCCGTCGGGATCACCCGCACCGCGTGCCCCTGCTCACGCAGGAGCCGCAGCAGCAGGACCGCCTTGTAGGCGGCGATGCCGCCGCTGACCCCCAGCAGGATCCTCATCGTCGTGCGTGCCGCAGGCTCAGACGATCTCGTCGCCGGCGGCGTGCTCCGACTCGACAACCTCGACACCCTGGGCGAGCGGCGGCGTGGCCGGCTGCTCCGGCGCCGGCTCGGCCGGCTCGGCGGTGAGCAGGCCCTCGTTGATCTCGCGCATGGCGATCGACAGCGGCTTCTCCTGCACGCGGGTGTCGACCAGCGGGCCGACGTTCTCCAGCAGGCCCTCGTTGAGCTGGGCGTAGTAGGCGTTGATCTGCCGCGCACGCTTCGAGGCGTACAGCACCAGGCCGTACTTCGACTCGCTGTGCGTGAGCAGGTCGTCGATCGGCGGGTCGGTGATGCCGATCGGCTCGGGAACGGTTCCAGCCATGAGTGTCACTCCAAGCAGACGAAAGGACCGGTGACGACGGCCACCGGAGAGTTTCAGGACAGGGTAGGGAGGGCGGCGTCCAGTCTACCCGCCGCGATCAAGCAGGCTGCGAGGCCGCGGGGGCCACGCCCTGGGTACGGACGCCCAGCAGGCGCGCCAGCTCGTCGGTGGCGCGCGTGACGTCGTCGTTGACGATCGTCACGTCGAACTCCGGCTCGGCGGCCATCTCGACCTCCGCCGTGGCCAGGCGACGCTCCCGCTCCGCGGCGTCCTCGGTGCCGCGACCCACCAGACGTCGCACGAGCTCGTCGTGGCTGGGCGGGGCCAGGAACACGAACTGCGTGTCCAGCCCGGAGGCCCGCACCGCGTCGCGCACCTGACGGGCGCCCTGCAGGTCGATCTCGAGCAGCGTCGGCAGGCCGGCGGCCAGGTGCTCGACGACCGGCCCGCGCGGCGTGCCGTACCGGTGACGGCCGTGCACGACCGCCCACTCCAGCATCTCGCCGGCGCCGACCATCCGGTCGAACTCGTCGGGACCGACGAACAGGTAGTGCACGCCGTGCACCTCGCCGGGCCGCGGCGGCCGGGTCGTCGCCGACACCGACAACCACACCTGGGGATACCGGGCACGGATGTCGGCCGAGACGGTGCCCTTGCCGACAGCCGTGGGACCGGCCAGCACGGTCAGTCGTGCCGGGACGGGCGAGGCGTCGTCGGACGCCGCCCCTGGGGGTGCCGGCACGCCGGCGCGTGGTGCGGAAATCTCAGCCAAACCTCTCGATGAGCGCCTGGGCCTGGTGCGGCCCGAGGCCACGGACACGGCGGGTCTCGGCGATCCCGATCTCTTCCATGATCGCCCGTGCCTTCACCTTACCGACTCCCGGGAGCGACTCCAGCAACGCGACGACCTTCAGCTTGCCCACGACGTCGTCCGTCTGGCCCTGCTCGATCACCTCGCGCAGCGAACCCTGGGAGTACTTCAGGCGGTTCTTGATCTCTGCCCGGATGCGTCGCGCCTCGGCAGCCTTCTCGAGGGCCGCCGCACGCTGTTCCGGGGTGAGTGGAGGAAGGGCCACGCAAGTCACCTACTCAATCGAATCCGACAAGACGTCGTGCTGGGATAGTGCTCCCTCGAAAGTAGCCACGACCTGCGGCGGCGGCAATCGCTGGCACGTCCGGCGCCCGGCCACCCGCCCGAATGCAGGCGAAATAGCCAGGCAAACGTGGCGAACCGGACCGACGACGGGTGAACTCCTGTGAGTCTTCCGACATCGACGCCGGTCAGCGCGCCGGGCCGCGCGGGAGAGAACGCGGGTACCGGGACGCCGCGACCGCGGGCCGTCAGCGCGAGCCGCGCAGCGCCGCCACCGCCTCGGCCGCCGACCGCCGTGCGGCCGCCAGCAGCCCCGCCGCGTCGGGACCGGCCTCCAGCACGCCCCGCGAGGACGACGCCAGCACAGTCGAGCGCGCGGCCCCGAAGACCTGTGCCAGCTCACGCTCGCCCGCCCCCTGAGCACCGACGCCCGGCGCCAGCAGCGGGCCGTTGACGGCTTCCAGGGCGGTCCCCGTGGAGCGGGCCGCGTCGCCGACCGTCGCGCCGACGACCAGCCCGACCGAACCCAGCGGCGAGGCCCCGGCGTTGTGCTCGGCGGCCTGCGCGGCCACGGAGGCCGCGACGCTGCGTCCGTCGGACCCGACGGCGTGCTGGACGGCCGCGCCCTCGGGGTTCGACGTCAGGCACAGCACGAACACGCCGCGCCCGGTGGCCGCCGCGAGCTCCAGGGCCGGCGCCAGCGCGCCGAAACCGAGGTACGGCGACACCGTGACGGCGTCACCGGCCAGCGGAGAGCCGTCGGCGAGGAACGCGTCGGCGTAAGCCGACATGGTCGAACCGATGTCACCACGCTTGGCGTCGACGATCGTCAGCGTGCCGGCCGCGCGGGCCGCCTCGAGCACCTCCTCCAGCGCGGCGAGCCCTCGGGAGCCGTGCCGCTCGAAGAACGCCGCCTGCGGCTTGAGGGCCGCCACGCGCCCGCCCAGGGCGTCCACGACGCGCAGACCGAACTCGCGCACCCCCTGCGCGTCGTCGGACAGCCCCCACTGCGCCAGCAGCGGCGCGTGCGGGTCGATGCCGACGCACAGGGGGCCGTGCTCGTCCATCGCGGCGGCCAGCCGGGCGCCGAAGGGCACCGTGCCGGAGGACGCGGCGCTCATGCCCGTACCGTCTCGGCCGGCCGGGCGTCACGGCGCGTCCGGGTGGCCGCGTCGTGCTCCTGGAGGCTGGCCACGTCGAACGGCCCGCCACGCACCGCCTCGATGGCCTGCACCGCCGCGGCGAGCTGGTCGACGGTCGTCACCATCGGCTTGTCCGCGGCCGTCGTGGCCGCCCGGATCTCGTAGCCGTCGGCGCGAGCACCCTGGCCGGAGGGCGAGTTGACCACCAGGTCCACCCGGCCCTCGGTGATGTGGTCCACGACCGTCGGTTCGCCGTCCGGGCCGACACCGTCGGAGTACTTGCGCACCGTGGTCGCCGCGATGCCGTTGCGCGCCAGCACCTGGGCGGTCCCCGCCGTCGCGAGGATCTCGAAGCCGATGTCCGCCAGCCGCTTGACGGGGAACACGATCGAGCGCTTGTCGCGGTCCGCGACCGAGACGAACACCGTGCCCGCCGTCGGCAGCCCACCGAACGCCGCGGCCTGCGACTTGGCGAAGGCGTGGGGGAAGTCCTTGTCGAACCCCATGACCTCGCCGGTCGAGCGCATCTCCGGGCCCAGCACGGTGTCCACGACATGCCCCTCGGCGGTGCGGAACCGCTTGAAGGGCAGCACCGCCTCCTTGACCGCCAGGGGCGCGCCGAGGTCCAGCGTGCCGCCGTCTCCCTCGGCCGGCAGGATCCCGTCGGCGCGCAGGTCGGCGATCGACTCGCCCACCATGACCCGGGCCGCGGCCTTCGCCAGCGACACCCCCGTGGCCTTCGACACGAACGGCACCGTGCGCGAGGCGCGAGGGTTGGCCTCCAGGACGTACAGCACGTCGGAGACGAGCGCGTACTGGACGTTGAGCAGGCCGCGCACCCCGACGCCGCGGGCGAGGGCCTCGGTGGAGCGGCGGATCCGCTCGACCTCCGCCTGGCTCAACGAGACCGGCGGCAGCACGCACGCGGAGTCGCCCGAGTGGATGCCGGCCTCCTCGATGTGCTCCATGACCCCGCCCAGGAACAGCTCGGTGCCGTCGAACAGCGCGTCGACGTCGATCTCCATCGCGTCGTCGAGGAACCGGTCGATCAGCAGCGGTGCCGGCAGCGTGCCCGGCGCCCGCGAGACCAGGGCCGCCGCGGCGGCCGCCTCGAGCGCCCGCTCCACGTACCCCGAGAGCTGCTCCGAGGAGTACACGATCTCCATGCCGCGGCCACCGAGCACGTAGGACGGCCGCACCAGGACGGGGTACCCGATCCGCTCGGCCACCTCCTGGGCCTCGGCCAGGGACCGGGCGGTCCCGAACGCCGGGGCCGGCAGGCCGGCGTCGGCCAGCACCTGGCCGAAGAGCCCTCGGTCCTCCGCCGCGTCGATCGCCTCCGGCGTCGTGCCGAGGATGGGCAGGCCGGCGTCGGCGAGGTGCTGGGCCAGGCCCAGCGGCGTCTGCCCGCCGAGCTGGACGATGACACCCTTGACCGGGCCGGCGGCGAGCTCGGCCTCGTACACCTCCAGCACGTCCTCGAGGGTCAGCGGCTCGAAGTACAGCCGGTCCGAGGTGTCGTAGTCGGTGGAGACCGTCTCGGGGTTGCAGTTGACCATGACGGTCTCGTAGGTGCCCTTGAGGGTCAGCGCCGCGTGCACGCACGAGTAGTCGAACTCGATGCCCTGCCCGATGCGGTTCGGCCCGGAGCCCAGGATGATGACCGCCTCCCGCTCGCGCGGGGCGACCTCCGACTCGGTGTCGTAGGACGAGTAGTGGTAGGGCGTGGCCGCCGCGAACTCCGCCGCGCACGTGTCCACGGTCTTGTAGACCGGGCGCACACCCAGCGCGTGCCGCGTCTGGCGCACCTCCGCCGTCCCGTGCGGGCCCAGGTCGCGCAGCTGGGCCACCTGCGCGTCGGACAGCCCGTGCCGCTTGGCCCGCCGCAGCACGTCGGCGGTCAGCTCCACGGCCTGCGCGACCTGCTCCGCCACCTCGTTCATCAGGACGATCTGGTCGAGGAACCACGGGTCGATCTTCGTGGCGTCGAAGACCTGCTCCAGCGTCGCGTGACCGGCGACGACCGCCCGCAGCGCCTGCTGCACACCGACGAGCCGGCCTTCGGTGGGACGCCGGATCTCGGCCAGCAGCTCGGCGAGCCGGTCGCCCGACGGAGCGTCCCCCGACCAGTGGAAGTCGACACCACCCTTGTCGATGCTGCGCAGCGCCTTGCCGAGGGCCTCGGTGAAGTTGCGACCCAGGGCCATCGCCTCGCCCACGGACTTCATGGTCGTGGTCAGCGTGTCGTCCGCCGCCGGGAACTTCTCGAACGCGAAGCGCGGCACCTTGACCACGACGTAGTCCAGCGTCGGCTCGAAGCTCGCCGGCGTGACGCGCGTGATGTCGTTGGGGATCTCGTCGAGCGTGTAGCCGACGGCGAGCTTGGCCGCGATCTTCGCGATCGGGAAGCCCGTCGCCTTGGACGCCAGCGCCGAGGAGCGCGAGACGCGCGGGTTCATCTCGATGACGACGACGCGGCCGGTGTCCGGCTCGACCGCGAACTGGATGTTGCACCCCCCGGTGTCCACGCCGACCTCGCGGATGACGGCGATGCCGATGTCGCGCAGCTTCTGGTACTCGCGGTCGGTCAGCGTCATCGCGGGGGCCACGGTCACCGAGTCACCGGTGTGCACGCCCACCGGGTCGACGTTCTCGATCGAGCAGACGACCACCACGTTGTCGTCCTTGTCGCGCATGAGCTCGAGCTCGTACTCCTTCCAGCCGAGGATCGACTCCTCCAGGAGCACCTCGGTGGTCGGCGAGTAGTGCAGCCCCTGGCCGACGATCCGGCGCAGGTCGGACTCGTCGTAGGCCAGCCCGGACCCGAGCCCGCCCATCGTGAAGGACGGGCGCACGACCATCGGGTAGCCGAGGTCGTCGGCGGCCGCGACCGCCTCGTCGATCGTATGGATGATCAGCGAACGCGCGGACTCGCCGCCGCACACCTCGACGACGTCCTTGAACTGCTGGCGGTCCTCGCCCTTCTGGATCGCCGGGATGTTGGCGCCGATGAGCTCCACGCCGTACTCGTCGAGGACGCCGGCCTCGTGCAGCTCGATGGCGGCGTTCAGCGCCGTCTGGCCGCCGAGGGTGGGCAGCAGCGCGTCGGGGCGCTCCTTGGCGATGATCGAGGTGAGCACCTCGCGGGTGATGGGCTCGACGTACGTGGCGTCGGCGAACTCGGGGTCGGTCATGATCGTGGCCGGGTTGGAGTTCACCAGGACCACGCGCAGGCCCTCCTCCTTGAGCACGCGGCAGGCCTGCGTGCCGGAGTAGTCGAACTCGCAGGCCTGGCCGATGACGATCGGGCCGGACCCGATGACCAGGACGGAGGAGAGGTCGGAACGGCGGGGCATCAGTTCTCCTTCTCGCCGGTGGGGCCGCCGGCCAGCGCCGCGAGGGCGGCGGGCGGGACGGTCACGGGCTCACGGGTGGTCATGAGGTCCACGAAGCGGTCGAACAGGTACGCGCTGTCGTGGGGGCCGGCGGCGGCCTCGGGGTGGTACTGCACGGAGAAGGCCGGCAGGTCGAGCGCGGTCAGGCCTTCGACCACCTGGTCGTTGAGACCGACGTGCGAGACGATCACCCGGCCGTAGGGGCCGCCGGCGTCGTGGTCGTCACGCTCGGCGTCGTACGGTGCGGTGCTCACCGCGTCCACCGGCGCGTCGACGGCGAAGCCGTGGTTCTGGGCGGTGACCTCCACCTTGCCGGTGGTGCGGTCCATCACGGGCTGGTTGATGCCGCGGTGGCCGTACCCGAGCTTGTAGGTGCCGTACCCGAGCGCCCGGCCGAGCAGCTGGTTGCCGAAGCAGATGCCGAAGAACGGGATCCGGCGGTCCAGGACCTGGCGCAGCAGGTCGATCTCGGCGGTCGCGGCCGACGGGTCGCCGGGCCCGTTGGAGTAGAACACCCCGCACGGTCCGTCCGCCGGCAGCAGGGCCTCGACCTCGGCGAAGCTGGTGGACTGCGGCACCACGTGGACGCGCACACCGCGCTCGGCCAGCCGGACCGGCGTCATGGACTTGATCCCGAGGTCGACCGCCACGACGGTGGCCACGGGGTCGGCCCCGGCGGGCAGCCCGCGCGGCTCGACGGTGTAGGCCTCGGCCGTGGTGACCTCGCGGGCGAGGTCGGCGCCGGCCATCAGCGGCGCGCCGCGCACCTCCTCGACGAGGTCGGCGACGTCGCGCTCGACGCCGTCGCGCAGGAGGCCGTCGCCGGAGAAGATCCCGGCGCGCATGACGCCGAGCTCGCGCAGGTGCCGGGTCAACGAGCGGGTGTCGACCTCGGCGATGCCGACGACGCCCTGCTCGGCGAGCTCCTCGGCGAGCCCCCGCCGTGACCGCCAGCTCGAGGCCCGGCGGGCCGGGTCGCGCAGGACGTACCCGGCGACCCAGATCTTGTGGGACTCGGGGTCGTCGTCGTTGACGCCGGTGTTGCCCACGTGCGGGGCGGTCATCACGACGATCTGGCGGTGGTAGGACGGGTCGGTCAGCGTCTCCTGGTACCCGGTCATCCCGGTGGAGAAGACGATCTCGCCGTGGGTCGTGCCGCGGGCGCCGTACGCGACGCCACGGGCGACGGTGCCGTCCTCGAGGACGAGGACCGCCGGGTCGGTGCTGGTGCTGGAGGTCACATCGTGTCCTTCGGGCTCGGGGTGGACGGGGTGATGAGGGAGCGCACGGCCTCGACGAGCCGCGCGTTGTCGGCCGTGAAGCGGGTGCGCAGGCCGGTGTCGAGCAGCGCGGCGCCGGTCTCGCCGTCGGACGGCACCTGCCAGGTGAGCACGACCAGGCCGTCGCGGCCCACGTACTTGCCGGCCATGCCGGGCGCGGTGCCCACCGCACGCAGCGCGGCCACCGGCACGAGGACGGGCGGGGCCCCGTCGCGGCCGACGACGACGCCGCCGTCGAGGACCGTGACGTGCGCGGCGCTGCGGTCACCGAGGCCGTGGGCGCCCACCCGGGCCAGCCAGTCGCCGGACAGGGTGCTCGACACGTACGTCGCCTCGAGCGGCCCGAGGCGGACCGCGCCGAGCGCGCCCTCCTCTGCCGGGAGCGCCGGGGGGCGCGGGACGAGGGGTCGGGTGCGGGCGGCCAGGCGGCGCCGACCGGTCAGCACGAGCGTGAGCAGCAGCGCGCCGATCACCAGCCAGATGCCGACGGCGACGGGCATCGGCAGGTTCATCGGGTGCTGCCCGCCGTGGCGACCGGCACGCCGTCGAGCACGGTGGCGCGACCACGCAGGAACGTGGCCACGACCCGGCCGGGGAGCTCACGGCCCCGGAACGGGGTGTTGCCGCTCGCGGTGGCCTGGGTCGCACCGTCGACGGTCCGTGTCGCGGCCGGGTCGACGAGCGTGAGGTTCGCCGGCTCGCCGACCGCCACGGGCCGACCGTGGGCCGACTCGACCCGGCCGATGCGGGCGGGGGCCGTGGACAGCACCCGGGCGACGTCGGACCAGCTGAGCCGGCCGGTGTCCACCATGGTCTGCTGCACCACGCTCAGGGCCGTCTCCAGGCCGGTCATGCCGAAGGCCGCCGCGCCCCACTCGCAGTCCTTGTCCTCGCGGCTGTGCGGGGCGTGGTCGGTCGCGACGATGTCGATCGTCCCGTCCGCCAGGCCCTCACGCACGGCCTCGACGTCGCGGGCGGTGCGCAGCGGCGGGTTGACCTTGTACGTCGGGTCGTAGGTGCGCGCGAGCTCGTCGGTGAGGACCAGGTGATGGGGCGTGACCTCGGCGGTCACGTCGATGCCGCGCGACTTGGCCCACCGGACGATCTCCACGGACCCGGCGGTGGACAGGTGGCACACGTGCAGGCGCGAGCCGACGTGCTCGGCCAGGAGCACGTCGCGGGCGATGATGGCCTCCTCGGCGACGGCGGGCCAGCCGGCGAGGCCGACCTGGGCCGAGACCACGCCCTCGTTCATCTGGGCACCCTCGGTCAGGCGCGGCTCCTGGGCGTGCTGCGACACCACGCCGTCGAACGCCTTGACGTACTCGAGCGCACGACGCATGAGGATCGGGTCGTGCACGCACTTGCCGTCGTCGGAGAAGACGCGCACGCGCGCGGCGGAGTCGGCCATGGCGCCCAGCTCGGCCAGCCGTTCACCGTCGAGCCCCACGGTCACGGCGCCCACGGGGAAGACGTCGGCCCACCCGGCCTGCTCACCGAGGCGGTGCACCTGCTCGACGACGCCGGCGGTGTCCGCGACCGGCGAGGTGTTCGCCATCGCGTGCACGGCGGTGAAACCTCCCACGGCCGCGGCCCGGGTGCCGGACGCCACCGTCTCGGCGTCCTCCCGGCCGGGTTCGCGCAGGTGGGTGTGCAGGTCGACGAGCCCCGGCAGCAGGATGTGGCCGGCGGCCTCGACGACCGTGGCGCCGTCGGCCGCGGCCGCGCCCGCGGCGGTGATCTGCGCGACGGTCCCGCCGTCGAGCACTACGTCGACGGGCTCGCCGCCGAGGGGCCGCACCCCTCGCAGGACGTAGGTGGTGGAGGCACCGGTCAGGTCTGTGCTCACAGGTCGTTCCCTTCCGCCGAGCGGTCCCCGGCCATCAGCAGGTAGAGGGCCGCCATGCGCACGGCGATGCCGTTGGCGACCTGCTCGACGATCACCGCCCGGTCGGAGTCGGCCGCCTCGGCCGAGATCTCCAGGCCTCGGTTCATCGGGCCGGGGTGCATGACGATCGTGTGCTCGGGCAGCGTGGCGAGCCGTCGCGCGTCCAGGCCGTAGTAGCGGGCGTACTCCAACGGGCTCGGGAAGAACGCTCCCGCACCGCCGGACATGCGCTCACGCTGGACCCGCAGCATCATCACGGCGTCGGGCTGCCAATCCGCCAGCGTCGCGTCGAGGTCGTAGGAGGTGCGGCAGGGCCACGCCTCCACGCCGACGGGCACGAGGGTCGGCGGGGCGACGAGGGTCACCTCCGCGCCCAGGGTGTGCAGCAGCGCGACGTTGGCGCGCGCGACCCGCGAGTGCAGCACGTCGCCGACGATCGCGACCCGCAGCCCCGCCAGGTCCGCGCCGACGCCGTCGTCGTGCGGTGTGCGCAGGCCCTGCGCACGCCCGGCGAGGTGCCGGCGCATCGTGTACGCGTCGAGCAGCGCCTGGGTGGGGTGCATGTGCATCCCGTCACCGGCGTTCAGGACGGCGGCGTCCAGCCACCCGGCGTGCGCGAGCTGGTACGGCGCTCCGGAGGCCCAGTGCCGCACGACGACGGCGTCGGCACCCATCGCGTGCAGCGTCAGGGCCGTGTCCTTGAGCGACTCGCCCTTGGAGACGCTCGAACCCTTGGCCGAGAAGTTGATGACGTCCGCGCTGAGCCGCTTGGCCGCCGTCTCGAAGGAGATCCGGGTGCGGGTGGAGTCCTCGAAGAACAGGTTGACGACCGTGCGGCCCCGCAGCGTGGGCAGCTTCTTGATCTCGCGGGACTGGGTGGCGGCCATCTGCGCGGCGGTGTCGAGCAGGCCGACCGCGTCGTCGCGGGTGAGGTCGGCCGTGGACAGCAGGTGCCTCATCGGGTGCTCCCCCGCTCGCCCGCGGCGTCCCGGCCGGCGATGACGACGGCGTCGGCGACGCCGTCGATCTCCTCCAGCCGCACGCTGACCCGCTCGCTCTGGGCGGTCGGGAGGTTCTTGCCGACGAAGTCCGGTCGGATCGGGACCTCGCGGTGCCCGCGGTCGACGAGGCAGGCCAGCCGGACCGCACGCGGGCGGCCGAGGTCGCCGAGCGCGTCCAGCGCGGCGCGGATCGTGCGGCCCGAGAAGAGCACGTCGTCGACGAGCACGACCGTCCGGTTCTCGATGCCGGCGGCCGGCAGCCGGGTGACGCCGACGGCGCGGGTGGGCTGACGACGCAGGTCGTCGCGGTACATGGTGACGTCCAGCTCTCCCACGCACGCCTCGACGTCGAACGCCGGGTCGATCTGGGCGAGCCGCTCGGCCAGGCGCCGGGCGAGGGTGACCCCACGGGTCGGGATGCCGAGCAGCACGAGGTCGTCGACCCCGCGGGCACGCTCGACGATCTCGTGAGCGATGCGGGTGAGTGCGCGAGCGACGTCGCTCGCGGCCAGGACGGTGGTGCCGTCCGGGTCTGCGTCGGAGGGCAGGGCAGGACCAGGGCTCAACGGGACTCCTTCTCCGCCTCACGGGACGGGTTTAAAGGGGGTCTGTCGGCGTCAGCCTAACGCGGGGCCCCGGGGACGACGCAGCCGACGACCACCATGTGGTCGTCGGCTGCGTCACACTCGTCGCCCCCTGGCGGGCAGGCCGGCTGCTCAGGCCGGCCGCTCAAGCCAGCAGGGTCGGCTTGATCTCGAGGAGCCTGCCCAGCAGACCGTTGACGAAGGCCGGGGAGTCGTCCGTGGAGAGCTCGCGGGCGAGGTCCACCGCCTCGTCGACGGCGACCACGTCGGGGACGTCGTCGTTGAAGAGCAGCTCGAACGTGCCCACCCGCAGCAGCGCGCGGTCGACGGCGGGCATCCTGCTGACCGTCCAACCGCGCGAGTACGTCTCCAGCAGCTCGTCGATGCGCTCGCGGTGCGCCACGACGCCTTCGACGAGCTCGACGGTGTACTGGGGCACCGACGCCTCGGCGTGCGGTTCGATCACGCGGTCCTGCAGCAGCACCAGCGGGTCGACGGTGCGCGCCTCCGCCTCGAAGAGGATGTCCGCGGCGCGCTTGCGCGCCTTGGTCCGAGAAGCCACGTCAGTCGGTCACACGGCCGAGGTACGACCCGTCACGGGTGTCGACCTTGACCTTCGTGCCCTGCTCGAGGAACAGCGGGACCTGGATCTCGGCGCCGGTCTCCAGCGTCGCGGGCTTGGTGCCGCCGGTGGAGCGGTCGCCCTGCAGGCCGGGCTCGGTGTAGGTGATCTTGAGCACGACGGACGACGGCAGCTCGACGTACAGCGGCTGACCGTCGTTGGACGCGATCATGATGCTCATGCCCTCGAGCATGTAGTCCTTGGCGTCACCCACCGTGGCGGCCGGCACCATGATCTGGTCGTAGGTGTCGGTGTCCATGAACACGAAGTCGGTGCCGTCCATGTACAGGTACTGGAAGTCGCGACGGTCGACGTTCGCCGTCTCGACCTTGGTGCCCGCGTTGAACGTCTTGTCGACGACCTTGCCCGAGAGCACGTTCTTCATCTTGGTCCGGACGAACGCGCCGCCCTTGCCCGGCTTGACGTGCTGGAACTCGAGGATCGACCACAGCTGCCCGTCGATGCGCAGCACGGTGCCGTTCTTGATGTCGTTGGAGGTAGCCACGTTCTTGTTCGTCCTCGGCAGGGTCTCGGGGTCAGGCACGGGGCCTGTCGGGAAAAGCGTTCGGTGCCCACAGAGGGCCCGGAACATACTACAGCGCGTGGACGACGGCGTGGCCCGCCAGACCGACGGCCGCGGCCCACACCAGCGAGGCGAGGGTCCCGACGACGAACCGTTCACCGGCGACCGGGTGCTCGCGCAGCTCGGGCAGCCGGCCCAGCGCCTTGACGGCCACGACGACCGCGACGCCCTCCGGGTAGCCCGCGAGGATCGTGCCCGTCATGGCCAGGCGCTCCAGCAGCCCGATCCACGTGCCGTTGCCGAGCACGGCCAGCGCCTCGGCCTGCGCGGAGGGACCCGACTCGGCGTGCCGGAGCACGAGCGGCACGAGCCACGCCCCGAGCCCCACGCTCAGCACGAGCGTCACCACCGAGACGCCTGTCACCGCCAGGACCTGCCCCACCGTCTCACCCCTCCGTCTCGTCCGGACCTCCGCCCGGATCGTCGTCCGGATCGTCGCCGGTTCCGTCATGCGGCCCGTCGTCGCGGTGGTCCACGGTCGTCGCGGCAGCGTCGGCGGCACGCAGCAGTCGCGCAGCCAGCGGCCGCGCGGCCACCTCCTCGGCCCAGAGCGCCGTGCGCAGCCGCTGGCTCACCGCCTGCTCGCTCACACCCAGCTGGGCCGCCACGGCTCGCTGCGGAGCATCGTCGCCGCGGTGCTCGGCGAGCATATCGACCGCCTCCCACCCGGCCCCGGACCGACGCGCCGCGACAGCGCCCAGGAGCCGCAGCAGAGCCTGGGCGTCGCCGGCGATCGTGCCGGCGGGCTCCTGCGGCGGCCCGACGACGGAGATCGGCACCGAGCCGCCCCTGCCCTTCGCGTCCTCGACGGCGGAGCGCGCCCGGACGAACGCCGGCCCGGCGGCGGCGCGAGAGTTCTCGGGCAGCGGCTGGTCCACACCCCCGACCCCGACGCCGACCGACCAGCCGCCGTCGCGCAGCACGTCGCCGACCACGACGACCGCGAGTCGCGCCCCGTGCTCGTCGGCCGCCAGCACCGCCTGGACCTCGTCGCCCACGGTCCGTTCGAAAGGCAGCACGACGCCGCGCGCGGCTCCGTCGGCAGCGGTCGTCGCCCGCAGGCGCTCGAGCAGCGCGGGCACCAGGTCCCCCCGCGTGGTGCTCGCCTTCTGGTCGATGGTCAGGACGATCATGATTCAAGGTTATAACCTTGATCGTCAATCCTCAATACTCTGGGCTTGAGTGAGGGCGATCTAGCCTGCCAGCTTGTTTGCGATGGCTTCCAGGGCGAGGCGGTACGAGTCGAAGCCGAACCCCGCCACCGTCCCGGTCGCGATGCCCGCCACGACGGACAGGTGCCGGAACGACTCCCGCGACGCGGGGTTCGACAGGTGCACCTCCACCAGCAGGAGGTCCGACGTCGTCACCTGCGCGGCGGCGTCCCGCAGGGCATAGCTGTAGTGGGTGAAGGCTGCAGGGTTGAGCACCACGTGCGACCGGCTGTCGACCGCCTCGTGCAGCCACCCGACGAGGGTGGACTCGTCGTCGGTCTGGCGCACCTGGGCACGGAGTCCCAAGTCGCTCCCCCAGCGCGCGGCCTCCCGCTCGAGGTCGGCCATGGACGCGTGCCCGTAGATCTCCGGCTCGCGCACGCCGAGGCGGCCGAGGTTGGGACCGTTGAGAATCATCACGGGCGCGCCGTCGTCGACTGTCATGGACCCGAGCGTACTCAGCACGACGCCGCGCACGACACGCCGCCCGAGCCTTGACCTCGAGTCGGCTCGAGGTATCAGCCTGTTGCCGTCGAACCGATCCGCGCCCTCCCTGACGCACCCCAGGAGCCTCGATGACGACCAGCCCACCGCCCCTCACGACCCTCCGCGCCGCCCTCGACGGCACCGCCACCGTCCTGACGCCGGAGACCGACGGCTTCACCGCCGCCCACCAGCTCCGGCTCGGCGGGGTCGACGCCCTGCCGGGCGCCGTCGTCCGTCCCACCGACACCGCCGGCGTCGTCCGTGCCGTACGGTTCGCGGCCGACCACGGCCTCGAGCTCGCGGTCCGCTCGGGCGGGCACTCCGCGCTCGGTCGCGGTCGGCAGGACGGCGCTCTGGTGCTCGACATGCGTGACCTGCACGCGATCGAGGTCGACCGCGCCACCCGGACCGCGACCGCCGGCGGCGGCATCACCGCCGGCGCCTACACGGCCGCGACGGCGGAGCACGGGCTGGTCACACCGTTCGGCGACACCGGGACGGTCGGCGTCGCCGGCATCACGCTGGGCGGCGGCGTCGGCTTCCTGTCCCGGCGGCTCGGCATGACCGTCGACTCTCTGCGGTCCGCCCAGGTCGTCACGGCCGACGGCGCGGTCCGGGTCGCCTCCCCCGAGTCGAACCCGGACCTGTTCTGGGGGATCCGGGGCGGCGGCGGGAACCTCGGCGTCGTCACCGAGCTGACGTTCGACGTCCACGAGCTCGGCACCGTCGTCGGCGGGCCGCTGATCCTGCCCGGCACACCGGCCTCCGTGGCGGGAGCGGTCGCGCTGCTGCGGGCGGCACCGCGCGAGCTCGCGGCCATCGTCATGGTCATGGTCGCCCCGCCGATGCCGTTCCTGCCCGCCGAGGCCCACGGCCGCCTCATCACCATGGTCAACCTCTGCTGGTCCGGTGACGTCGGCGATGCCGACGCGGCTGTCGCCCCTCTGCGCGCCCTCGGCGAGCAGGAGGGCGGCGTGATCGCCGACATGGTGGCCCCGGGCCCGTACCCGGGTCTTCTGGTGGGGCCGGAGGGGCCGCCGATGGCGATGCGCAACCGGTCGTTCTTCGCCGACGCCCTCGACGAGGCCGCCGCCACCGACCTCCTCACCTCCCTGGAGACGAGCACGGCCATGATGCGCGCGGTGCAGCTGCGCGTGCTCGGCGGCGCCGTCGCCGACGTCCACCCGGACGCCACGGCCTTCGCCCACCGCGACGCCGCGATCACGGGGGTCGTCGCCGTGGCGGAACGGTCGTCCGCCGAGGTCGCCCGGCACGCCGGCTGGGTGTCCGACCTCGCCGACCGGCTGCGTGCCGGCCGAGCGGGCGCGTACGTCAACTTCGTGCCCGACGGGGACCCCGCACGGCTCGATGACGCCTACCCGGGCGAGACCGGCCGCCGGCTGGCCGAGCTCAAGGCGGTCTACGACCCGCACAACCTCTTCCGCGGCAACCTCAACGTCCCTCCGGCCCCGGGCTCCTGAGACCGGCGGACGGCGGGTCGAGGGCGTCCGACGCGGCGTCGGCGGAGACCAGGTCGGCCATCGTCACGACGCGGCCCGGCCGGGCCTCCACGACTCGTTGCGCCGCCAGGGCGGTGAGCAGACCTGTCGCGGCGGACTGCCCGGTCTCGGCAGCGACCCGTTGCTCGCCGGTCCGGCGTGCGGTGACCTGGAGACTCCAGTCGGCCGTGCCGAGGGGCGGCGCGGAGCTGATCAACCAGCGGCCACGACCGGTCCGCCGACCAGGGCGGCCACCGCGGTCGCGGTGCTGCTGGAGAACGTCAGCCAGGTTCGCACGGCTCGGTCCGGGACGAGCACCTGGTCGCCGAAGTCGGCGCGCAGGTACGTGCGCACCCGCCGGTCCGGCCCGGCGACCCGGTGGGCACCGACCAGGTTGCGGACCCTGCCGCCCTCCGGCGGTTCGTGGACGTCCGTGCCGACGAGCCCCGCCGTCCACGCCACAGCGGCCTGGCCGTGCTTCTCCCCCGAGCCCAGCATCACGGCGACGTCGATCTCGTCGCCACGACCGGTGTCCAGCGCGGTCGCCAGCACGGTGGACAGCCCGGGGACGAGGCCGGCACCGAGCACGACGGACACCCCGGCAGGCGCCCCGCGGCGCAGGGCGTCGAGGTAGCGGGCCGTGGCGCTGATGTCGACGAGGGCGGCTCCGGCGAGCGCCCCGGTGATCCGCGGGTCCTCCACCCCGGAGCAGTTCACGACCACGTCGTGACCGTCGGCCGCCCGCCGCAGCCGGTCGAGCCCGTCGGTGGCGCGCAGGTCCACCCTCGCCCCGCCGTCACCTCCGGTCCGGCCCGCGGGGGTGACGGCGTGCCCACCCTGTCGCAACGCGGCGCTCGTGCGACGTCCGACGGCGCCGCGCGCTCCGAGGACGAGTGCCTTCACGACTTTTCTCCAAACGATCGGTTGGTCATGCTCGCCACGCTACTCCAACCGAGCGTTTGGCGTCTAGCCCCGGCACGCCTACCCTGAGGACATGCCCTGGGACACCGCGCGCACGCGACGCCTGCTCCTGGAGGCCGGTGGCCGGCGCTTCGCGGCCACCGGGTACGCCGGGACCTCGGTGGCGGACGTCAGCCGCGACGCCGGGGTCAACAAGGAGCGGCTCTACGCGTACTTCGGCAACAAACGTCAGTTCTTCGACCAGGTGCTCGTGCACCGCCTCGACGGGCTGCTCGACGGGCTGGAGATCACCGGCAGCGGCCCGGACGCCGTCGGCGCGTGGACCGCTCGGCTCTGGGACCGCTACACCACCGATCCCGACGTGGCGCGGTTGCTGGCCTGGGAGAGCCTCGAGCTCGACGCGCCCGCCGCCGCGACGCACCGGCTGTCGGTCTGTTCCGCCGTCGCCGAGCGCCTGCACACCGCCGTTCCCACCACCGACCTCCCCGCCGCGCGCCAGCTCCTGCTGTCCGTCCTCGTCCTGACCACCGGGGCCTGGACGCTGGCCGGCATCGGCGCGCTCGCCGCCCCGGGCGACGACGTCGCCGCGCGGCGGCGTGCCGTGGTGGGGCACGCCACGGCCCTGGCACGCGCCGCTCAGCCCGGCTGAACGGCCGTCCAACCGGTCCACCGGGCGACCCGCACCCGCACGAGCGGTCCGGAGGGCCAGCGCCGGCGGTACGGCGCGTAGCGGTCCGCGAGCGCATCGAGGGCCGTCTCGCGAGCGGCACCGTCCGTCTCGATCGTCGCCGGCCCGTCGGCCCGCACCCACCACAACGTCGACCAGTCCTCGTCGTAGGCGTCCACCAGCAGCGAGGCGCGGGGGTTGTCCACGAGGTTGTGCAGGCGGCGCAGGTCGGTGGTCGTCTTGGGCTTGTGGTCGATGGCGGAGACGAGGTGGGTGCCGTCCTCGGCGTCCAGGGCGGCGAAGGTCACGGGGACCACGTGCGGGACGCCGTCGGCATCGGCCGTCGCGAGGTGGGCGTGGCGCGCCGCCGCGACGCGACGGCGGCACTCCGTCCTGTCGAGCGCGGGCACCGGCGCTACGACCGCATCGCGTCGATCTCGTCGCGACGCAGCCCCACGAGACGGTCGACGACGTGGTCCGGCAGCGGCCGGTCAGGCTGGAAGCCGATCGACCCCTTGGTGACGTGGTACCCCCGGAGGTCGTCCGCGAGCGCCTCGATCACGGATGGGCTGAACGGGTAGACGCCGACGTGCTTCTTCGTCTCGACCACGCTGATCAGCGGGCTGCCGCCGTAGCGCAGCGCGGGCATACCGTAGCCGGTGCCTTCCTCGGCGTCGGGTACGAGCGACCGTGCTCGCGCTAGGATGCGGCCGACCGCCTCCTGCGCGGCACCGTCGAGGGACTCGACGTACTCGCTGACCTCGCCCATGGCCCCATGATGCGTCATGGGGCCCGACGGCGCCCGCGCGCAGTCAGGCGCCGGCGCGGTCGGTCACCACGAGCATGAGGACCAACCCGGTCAGCAGGACGGCGACGATGCCGAGCACGCCCCAGATCGTGGCTCCGGTCAGCGCGATGACCGTGCCCCACAGCATCGGCGTCAGGAACGACACGGCGCGCCCCGTGGTGGCGTACAGCCCGAAGATCTCCGACTCCTGGCCGACGGGCGTCAACCGGGCCAGGAACGACCGGGAAGCGGTCTGTGCGGGCCCGACGAAGCAGGTGAGCGCCAGCCCGGCCACCCAGAACACGACGGCACCGAGAGGGTGCAGCGCGACGACGACGAGGCCACAGGTCACCAGTGCGGCGAGCGACCAGACGATGACCCGGCGGGCGCCGAGCCGGTCGTCGAGGCGGCCCGCGACGATCGTGCTGGCCCCGGCGAGCAGGTTGGCGGCGATGCCGAAGAGGATGACCTGGTCGTCAGCGAAGCGGAACGACACGGCCGCCACGATCGCGCCGAAGGTGAAGACGCCGGCCAGCCCGTCGCGGTAGACGGCGCTGGCCAGCAGGAACCAGAACGTGGTGCGCGACGTGCGGAACAGCCGGACGACGTCGTGCCACAGCTCGACGTATCCGGCGAAGAAGCCGACCCGGGGCCGGTCTGCCGCCGGCGGCGCCTCGGGGACGTTGCGGAACAGGGGCCAGGCGAACGCGACCGCCCACAGGCCGCAGCCGACGGCGATCGCCCGGTAGCCGAGCCCGTCGTCGGTGGGCATCCCGAAGAAGTCGAGCTGCTGCGCGACGACGACCACCACGAGCGCGACGATGCCGCCGACGTACCCGAGCCCCCATCCGAGCCCCGAGACCTTGCCGATCGTGCGGGGCGTGGACACCTGGGTGAGCATCGCGTTGTAGTTCACGCCGGCGATCTCGCTGGCGACGCTGCCCAGCGAGATCAGCGCCGCGCCCAGCACGAAGTAGGCGGGGTCGGCGCGCACGAGGCCGAGGCCGAACATGCACACCACCAGCAGGATGGTGCCGGCGCCGAGCCATGCCTTGCGCCGCCCGGTGACGTCCGCCCGTCGGCCCAGCACCGGAGCGAGGAGCGCGACCAGGACGCCGCCGACGGCGATCCAGCCGCCCAGTGCGCTCGTCAGGCCCGCGAGCGCCCGCTCGTAGGCCGGGTCGTCCTCGCCGAGTGCCACGACGGCCGGGTCGACGAACGAGTCCTGCGTGAGGTACAGGGCGGTGAAGACGAAGGTGAGCACGACCGTGTTGAACGGCTGGGTGGCCCAGTCCCACAGGGCCCAGGACCGCACGCGACGGCGGCGTTCGGCCGTCGGCAACGCCTCGAAGGGGTGGTCGCCGGACGCAGGTCCCGACGGCTTCGTCGGCGTGGGGTCGCTCATGGGCGCCGAGTCTGCCGCATCCGGGTGAACGGCGGGTAGCGGCTCGCGGGCTCGGCCGTCACCGCGCGGACCTCGTGCCCGGCGACGTACGGTACCTGCGTGCCAGCGCTGCCCGACGTCCCGCCGCCCGACGAGCCCGCCGGGCTGCCCGCCTGGGAGCCCGACCCGCTGCTCGACGGCTTCGTCTCCGCGCCTGTCGGGCCCGCGACGCTCGTGCGGCGTACCGAGCGCCCGGCCGCGCCGCGGGGCGTCGTACTGCACGTGCACGGCTACAACGACTACTTCTTCCAGGAGCATCTGGCGGACGCCCTGCACGAAGCGGGGCACGTCTTCTACGCGGTGGACCTGCGGCGTGCCGGTCGTTCGCTGCTGCGCCCGGCGGCCGACGCCGGCGCCGAGGCGGGGATGCCGCCCCACTTCACCACGTCCCTGCGGGAGTTCGGCGTCGACCTGGACGCGGCGCTGCGCCAGGTCCGCGCCGCCGAGCCGGACCTGCCGGTCGCGGTGCACGCCCACTCCACGGGTGCGCTGACCACGTCGATGTGGGCGCACGCGCGCGGGGTGGACGGGCCCGACGCCGTCGTACTGAACTCGCCGTTCCTGGACCTGGCCGGTTCCTGGCTGTCCCGACAGGTCAACACCGGCGTGCTGGGGGTGCTCGGCCGGCTGCGCCCGCTGGCGGTCGTGAGCACCCACCCCTCGGTCTACGCCACCTATCAGCACGTGGACAACGGCGGGCGGTGGCGCTTCGACACGCACCTCAAGAAGCCCGAGGGACAGCCGGCCCGTGCCGCGTGGCTGCGGGCGGTGCGCCGCGCGCAGCTGCGTCTGGCCCGCGGCCTGGACCTCGGCGGTCCCGTGCTGGTCGCGCGGTCCGCGGCCTCGGGCCCGGACAGCCCCGACAACCCGGGCCTCGACCGGCAGGACACGGTGCTCGACACGCGGCAGATCGCCCGGCTCGCGCCGCGGCTGGGCCGTGACGTGACGCAGGTAGTCGTCGACGGTGGGGTGCACGACCTGGCCCTCTCGGCGGACGGCCCGCGCCGGGAGTACCTGGAGGCCCTCATGGGCTTCCTCGCCGATCGGCTGCCGGCGGTGGCGGCATGAGCGCCGCCGCACCGTCCTCGCACCCGTACTTCGGTGTGCCCGGGCCCACCGTCCGTCCACCGGTCGCGGCCCTGGCGCACCGCGGCTTCTCCCACGGCGACGCGAACCTGGAGAACTCGATGGCGGCCTTCGCCGCGGCGGTCGAGCTCGGCTACCGGTACGTGGAGACCGACGCCCACGGCACGCGCGACGGGGTGGCCGTCGCCCTGCACGACGAATCGCTGGACCGCACCACCGACGGTTCGGGCCTCGTGGCGGACCTGCCTTGGGACCAGGTCCGCACGGCGCGCATCGGTGGCACGGAGCCCGTGCCGCTGCTGGCGGACGTCCTGGGCACCTGGCCGGACCTGCGCGTCAACATCGACGTCAAGGGCGACTCGGGCATCGAGGCGGTCGCGGCGGCGATCGAGGCGACGGGGAGCCACGACCGCGTGTGCGTCACGTCGTTCTCCCCCCGGCGCCGCCGGGACACGTTGGACCGGTTGTCCCGGCCCGTGGCCACCAGCGCGGGGCGCGGCGAGGTGGTCGGCTTCCTGGTGGGCGCCCGGCTGCGGGTCCCCCCGCTGGTGCGCCGCGCCCTGCGCCGGGTCGACGCCCTGCAGGTGCCCGTGGCCGAGGACGGCGTGACCGTCGTCGACGCCCGGACGGTCGCCGCGGCGCACCGCGCCGGGCGGTACGTGCACGTGTGGACGGTCGACGAGCCCACCGAGATGCACCGGCTCCTCGACCTGGGGGTGGACGGGCTGGTCACCGACCGCGCCGACCTGCTGCGCGACGTGCTCCGTGACCGCGGGCTGTGGGTATGAGATCTACCGTCCGCGACGGGGATCGGCGGGAGATCTCCTCCCCACAACGCTCGGCGCTCAGGGGGTGAGCTGGACCGGCACGCCCGGGTTGCCCGCGGGCGGCTCCTTGGAGATCTCCGCGTAGGCGGCGGCCAGGACGGTGGGGTCGGGGCCCTCGAGGCGCACCGGCTTGGCGACGTCGTCCAGGACGACGAAGCGCAGCAGGTCGCCGCGGGCCTTCTTGTCGCGGCGCATCGCGGCGAGGAGCTGGTCCCAGCGGTCACCCCGGTACGTGGTGGGCAGCCCGACGGCCGTGAGGATCTCGCGGTGCCGGTCCACGACGGCGTCGTCCAGCTTGCCGCCGAGGCGCCCCAGCTCGGCGGCGAACACCATGCCGACGGCCACGGCGGCCCCGTGGCGCAGCTGGTAGCGCTCGACGAGCTCGATCGCGTGGCCGAGGGTGTGCCCGTAGTTGAGGATCTCGCGCAGCCCCTGCTCGGTGAGGTCCTCCCCCACCACCCGGGCCTTGACCCGCACCGAGCGCTCGATCAGCTCGGTCAGCACGGCCCAGGTCTCCTCGGAGGCGTCGGCGCCGGCCCACTCGCGCAGAGCGCCGGCGTGCTCCGCGGCGAGCTCCAGGATGCGCTCGTCGGCGATGAAGCCGGTCTTGATCACCTCGGCGAGTCCGGCCACCAGGTCCCAGCGGTCCAGGGACTCGAGCGCGGCCAGGTCGCACAGCACACCGGCCGGCGGGTGGAAGGCGCCCACGAGGTTCTTGCCCTCGGCGGTGTTGATGCCCGTCTTGCCGCCGACGGCGGCGTCGACCATCGCCAGCAGCGTGGTCGGCACGTGCACGACCTTGATGCCCCGCAGCCACGTGGCGGCCACGAAACCGGCCAGGTCGGTCGTCGCGCCACCGCCGACCGACACGATCGCGTCGGAGCGGGTGAAGTCGGCCTGACCCATCACCTGCCAGCAGAACGCGGCGACCTGGGCCGTCTTCTGCTCCTCGGCGTCGGGCAGCTCCGCGGCGAACGCTTCGTAGCCCTGCGCGACCAGGTCCTCGCGGACCGCGTCGCCCGTGGCCTCCAGGGACGCCGGGTGCATGACCAGCACCCGACGCACCTCCGGCCCCAGCAGCGCGGGCAGCTCCCCGAGCAGGTGCCGTCCGACGACCACCTCGTAGGGCTGGTCACCGTTCACCGTCACCCGGACCGTCATGCCTGTACCTCCTGGTGGATCTGGTCGGCCGTCTCGTGCGCCGTGCGCCCGTCGGAGTGCACGTGCACCGTGGCCAAGCGTTCGTACGTGGGCCGGCGCGCCTCCATGAGCTCGGCCCAGCGCGCCCGAGGGTTGCCGACGAGCAGCGGGCGGGCCTGGTTGAAGCCGACCCGGGGAGCCGCATGGGCGAGCGAGACGTCCAGGAAGACGACGACGCCGCCGCCCGCCGCGTAGCCCTCCAGCGCGCTCTGGGTGTGGGAGTCCATCACCGCGCCGCCGCCGAGGGCGAGCACGCCCGCGTGCGTGGCCAGCGCCGTCGTGACGGCCTCGCGCTCCAGCGCACGGAAATGGGGTTCGCCGTCCTCGACGAAGATGTCCGCGACGGTCTTGCCCGCCGCGTCCTCGACGTCGGTGTCGGTGTCCCGGAAGCCCGTGGCCATCCGCCGCGCGAGGATCGTGCCGACCGTCGTCTTGCCGCTGCCGGGCGGGCCGATCAGCACCAGCAGCGGCTGCGCCTCGGTCATCGCAGCAGCTCCGGGATGGCGGCGAGGTAGGCCTCGGCGTTGCGGCGGACCTCGGCCACCGAGTCGCCGCCGAACTTCTCCAGCACGGCCTGTGCCAGCTCGAGCGCCACCATCGCCTCGGCGACGACGGCGGCCGGCGGCACGGCGCACACGTCCGAGCGCTGGTGGTGGGCCGTCACGGCCTCGCCGGTCGCGACGTCGACGGTGGCCAGGGCGCGCGGCACCGTGGAGATCGGCTTCATGGCCGCCGAGACGCGCACCACCTCGCCGTTGGACATACCGCCCTCGATCCCGCCCGCCCGGTTCGAGCGGCGCCGGATCCGGCCGTCGCCGTCACGCTCGATCTCGTCGTGCGCGGCCGAGCCGCGGCGCTGCGCGGTGCGGAAACCGTCGCCGACGGCGACGCCCTTGATGGCCTGGATGCCCATGAGCGTGGCAGCCAGGCGCGCGTCGAGACGGCGGTCGGAGTGGGCGTAGGTGCCGAGACCGGTCGGGACGCCGTAGGCGAGCACCTCGACCACGCCGCCCAGGGTGTCGCCGTCCTTGCGGCACGCGTCGATCTCGGCCACCATCGCCTCGCTCGTGGCGGCGTCGAAGCAGCGCACCGGGTCGGCGTCCAGCGCCGCGACGTCGTCCGGCGTGGGCAGGTCCGCGTCCTCGGGGACCTCGACGGGCCCGATGGACGTCACGTGGCTGACGAGGCGGACGCCGAGCGCCTGCTCGAGGAACTTCGCCGCGGCCACGCCGAGCGCCACCCGGGTGGCCGTCTCACGGGCGCTCGCACGCTCCAGGACCGGGCGCGCGTCGTCGAACCCGTACTTGCGCATGCCCACCAGGTCCGCGTGGCCGGGGCGCGGCCGGGTCAGCGGACGGTTCCGCGCGATCTCGCGCTCGTCGCCGGTGCCGGCGTCTACCTTGAGCGCCTCGGGCGGAACCGGGTCCGCGGACATCACGTCGACCCACTTGGGCCACTCGGTGTTGCCGACCTCGATGGCGAGCGGACCGCCCTGCGTGACGCCGTGGCGCAACCCGCCCAGGACCCGCACGGCGTCCTTCTCGAACTTCATCCGCGCGCCACGGCCGTAGCCGAGGCGACGGCGGGCCAGGGCGTCCTGGATGTCGGAGGTGACGAGCTCCACCCCCGCGGGCAGACCCTCCATCACCCCGACGAGGGCCTGACCGTGCGACTCTCCCGAGGTCAACCAGCGCAGCATGGTCGCGATTCTTTCACGCCCGTCCCGGTCCGCGGGACGGGCGGCCGGATGCCGGACGCCCCGTGCTCAGGCGGCCCCGGCGGCCAGGACGCCCTGCAGGGCGGCGTCCATGGCCGCCACGGGCCCGGGACGACCCGTCATGAGGCGCACCTGTTCCACGGCCTGGTGCAGCAGCATGCGCTCGCCGCCGACGACGGTCCCGCCGTTCGCCGACCACGCCTGGGCCAGGGCGGTGGGCCGCGGGTCGTAGACGACGTCGAGCAGCACGCCGCCCGGCCGCACGCCCTGCCCCTGCAGGGCGTGCGCCACCGGGTCGGCGGCGTGCGCCGGCATGGTGGACACGACCACGTCGGCCCGGGCGAGCGCCGCCGACGCGGCGACGGGCTCGAGCACCTCGAAGCGCGGGGTGACGCCCATGCGCGCGGCGGCCTCCTGCAGCCCGGCGGTGCGCGCCATGCTGCGCACGAGTACGAGCGGGCTCGTGCAGCCCAGCTCGCCGAGAGCGGCGAGCGTCGACGCCGCCGTCGCTCCCCCGCCGAGCACGACGGCGTCACGAACCGGCACCTGACGGGTGCCGTGCCGCTCGGCGAGGCCTTCCCGGACGGCTTCGACCAGGCCGTGCACGTCGGTGTTGGTCCCCATCAGCGTGACACCGCACTGCGACGGGGCGACCAGCACGGTGTTCACGGCGCCGACGGCCCCGGCCAGCGGGTCGACGTGATCGACCAGGTCCATCACGGCGTGCTTGAGCGGCATGGTCACGCTCAGCCCGGCCCAGCCGAGATCGAGGCCGCGCACGAGCTCGGGAAGACGGTCGACGGTGGTGTCGACGGCCGAGTACTGCCAGCCCTCCAGGCCCAGCGCGTCATAGGCGGCGGTGTGCAGCACCGGTGACAGGGAGTGGCCCACGGGATGGCCGATGACGGCCGCACGGCGCGCGGCGGACATCAGTAGCCGTTCTCCTCTTCCCAGGTACGAAGCTCAGCGACGTTCTCGTTGTGCTCGGTGTTCGTCTCGGCGAACTTCGTCTCACCCGTCTCGAGATTGACGGTTACCCAGAACACCCAGCTGCCCTCCGGCGGGTCAACGACTGCTTCGACGGACGCCGCACCAGGGTTGGCGATCGGCCCCGGCGGGAGACCGTAGTGCACACGCAGGTTGTAGCGATTTGACGAGTCTTCGAGGTCCGACTGCGTCAGGTCGAGCCCCGACTTGTCGAGCCCGTAGGCAACTGCGGCATCGATGCCTAGGCTGATCTGGCGCTCGAGCCGGTTCTCGATGGCGCGGGCCATCTTTCCGCGGTCCTCGTCGACCTTCGCCTCCCGTTCCACCAGCGAGGCCTTGGTCAGCACGTCCTGGCGGTCGCCGTTGTCCACCCCGAGGGAGTCGAGCTCGGCCTTGGTCTGGTCCACCATCGTGGCCAGCAGGTCGACGGCGGTGTCGTCGGGCTGCACGTTGTAGGTCTTGGGGAACAGCCACCCCTCGGGGCTGTCCCCCGCCGCCTTGGGCAGACCGATGGCCTTCGGGTCCCCCAGCGCCTCCTCGAGCTCCTCGCGCGAGAACTCCGTGACGGACGCGACGCGGTCGACCACCTGCTCGACGGTGTAGCCCTCGGGGATCGTGACCTCGGTCTCGACCTTCTCGTTGGTCAGCAGCGCCTCGACCGCGCCCGCCGCGCTCATCTGCGTGTACAGCTCGTACGTGCCCGGCTGGATGCTCGAGGCCGCGGGCGAGCTCTCGAACGCCTCGGTGAAGGCGCCCGTGCTGGCGACCACGTCGGCCTCCGCCAGGACGGTCCCCATCATCGAGCCGGTGGCTCCCTCGGGGATGATGACCTGGACCGGGTCCACGCCGGGCCCCTCGTAGTCCTCCGGCGCCCCGCCGAGCCCCATCGTCAGGTCGAGCCCGCCGAGCGAGCCGCTGATGCGGTCCCAGAAGAAGTACCCACCGGCACCGAGCAGCGCGAGCACGAGCACCAGCACGGTGGCCGTGCGCTGCTGACGGCGACGGCGACGCTTGCGCGCGGCCCGCTTGCTCGCCGCGGAGCGGCCCCGCGACGGGAGGGCCGCGGGCCGTTCTGCCGTCGATGGCTCGAAGAGGTCCGTCACGCCGGAATCATCCTTCGGTCGTTCGTCCAGTGGTCATCAGTACCTCACGGCTCGACGTGCTCGCCGGCCCGACCGGCCGTCGCCCGCTCCACGTCGAGTGCGTGTTGCAGAATGATAACGGCTGCCGCCTGATCGATCACTGGTCTATGCTTGGCAGTTTTCTTGCCTGCCGCACGCAGGTGGGCGTGAGCCGTCACCGTGGTCATTCTCTCATCGACCAGGTGCACCGGGACAGGGGCGATCTCGCGGGCGAGTCGCACCGCGAACCCCCGGGCGTCCGCGGTCGCCGCACCCTCGTGGCCCGACAGGTGGCGCGGCAGCCCCACGTAGACGACCGCCGCGAACCTCTCGGTCGCCTCGGCGGCGATGCGCGCGACGTCGGCGGTGACGGTCTGACCGCCCTCCGCCGACGTCGGCACCTTGAGGACCCGTGGGACCGTCTCCACGGGAGAGGCGATCAACCCGTCCGGGTCGGAGGCTGCCAGACCGATCCGGGCCTTGCCGACGTCGACACCGAGCCGGGCACCGCGCGGCAGGTCAGGCACCGACGGTCTCGCGCACGCCCGCCAACACGCCCTCGAGCGCCTGCGGCACCGCCGTGGCGTCCGAGCCGCCACCCTGGGCGAGATCCGGCTTGCCGCCTCCGCCACCGCCGAGGACCTTGGCCGCGGACTTGACGAAGTCCCCGGCGCGCAGCCCGGCGTCGCGGGCGCCCGCGTTGGTCGCGACCACCACGAGCGGACGGTCGTTCGCGACCCCGGCCACGGCGACCACCGCGGGGGCGGCGTCACCGAGCCGACCGCGCACGTCGAGCGCGAGCGCCCGCAGGTCGTCCGCCGAGCCGACCGTGCCCGCGTCGTGCGCGACCACGCGGACGTCGCCCACGTGCGGCGCACCGGAGGCCAGCGAACCGGCCACCGCCAGGAGCTGGCCCTGCCGCAGGCCGGCCAGCTCCTTCTCGGTCTCCTTCAGTCGCGCCACGAGCGACCCGACGCGCTCCGTGAGCTCGTCGGGGCGCGCGTTGAGCATGCCCGTCAGCTGGCCGACCAGGGCGTGCTCCTTGGCGTGGAAGCCGTACGCCCCGTCCCCCACGAGGGCGTCGACGCGACGCACGCCCGAGCCGATGGACGACTCACCGAGCAGCGCCACCCGCCCGAGCTCGCCGGTAGCACGCACGTGGGTACCGCCGCACAGCTCGCGCGACCAGTCGCCGCCGATGGACACGACGCGCACGTTGTCGCCGTACTTCTCGCCGAACAACGCCATCGCGCCCAGCTCGCGCGCCGCCGAGAGCGACATCGTCGCCTCGGTGACCTCGAGGTTCTCCGTGAGCCGGGAGTTGACCCGCTCCTCGATCTCGGACAGCGCCGAGGACGGCACCGCCGAGGGCGAACGGAAGTCGAACCGGATGCGGCTCGGGGCGTTCTCCGAGCCGGCCTGGGTCCGGTCCGGGCCGACGAGCTCGTGCAACGCCTTGTGGATCATGTGCGTGGCCGAGTGCGCGCGGCTGATCGCCAACCGACGACCCGCGTCGATCGTGGCCGTGCCCGGGTCACCGACGGTCACGGTGCCCTCCACGAGCCGCCCCCGGTGCACGGACAGGCCCGCGACCGGGCGCTGGACGTCGTCGACCTCGACGATCGCTCCCGTGTCCAGCGCGATCGTGCCCTGGTCGGCGAGCTGGCCACCCGCCTCCGCGTAGAACGGGGTGCGGTCCAGGATGATCTCGACGTCCGCCGGGGCGGTCGCCGTCGGCGCCGGGACGCCGTCGACCAGCAGACCCTCGACGTGCACCGCGGCCTGGGTGTCCGTGTACCCGAGGAACGCCACCGGGGAGCTGAGGTCCTTCTGCAGCGACTCGTAGGCGCGCAGGTCGGCGTGGCCGGTCTTCTTCGCCAGGGCGTCGGCGCGCGCTCGCTGCTTCTGCTCCGTCATCAGGGAGCGGAACGCCTTCTCGTCGACCTGGACGCCCTGCTCGGCCGCCATCTCGAGCGTCAGGTCGATCGGGAACCCGTAGGTGTCGTGCAGCCGGAACGCCTCGTCGCCGCCGAGGACCGCCGGACCGCCGTCGGCCTGCTTCTTCGCGCGGGAGACCGCGGTGTCCAGGATCGTGGTGCCCGAGGTCAGGGTGCGCCGGAACGCCTCCTCCTCGCCATAGGCGACCTGGCTGATCCGGGCGAACTCGGTCTCCAGCTCCGGGTAGGAGGCCTTCATCGCGTCCTTCGACACCGGCAGCAGCGCGGGGAGCGCCTCGTCCTCGACACCGAGCAGGCGCACCGAGCGCACCGCACGGCGGATCAGTCGCCGCAGCACGTAGCCGCGCCCCTCGTTCGACGGGCTCACGCCGTCGCCGATGACCATGAGCGCCGAGCGCACGTGGTCGGCGACGACGCGCATCCGGACGTCGTCCTCGCCGTCCGCGCCGTACCGCTTGCCGGACATCTCCTCCACGGTCTGGATGACGGGGTAGACCTCGTCGATCTCGTAGAGGTTCTCCTTGCCCTGCAGCAGGTAGGCGATGCGCTCCAGGCCGGCACCGGTGTCGATGCTCTTGTGCTCGAGCTCACCGAGCAGCGGGTAGTCCTTGCCCTGCCCCTCGCCGCGCACGAACTGGTCGAACACGAGGTTCCAGATCTCCAGGTACCGGTCGCCGCCGGGGTCCACGGTGCCGCCCTCGGCCTCGGGCCCGTAGGCCGGGCCACGGTCGTAGTGCCACTCGGCACAGGGTCCCGCCGGTCCGGGCTGACCGGTGTCCCAGAAGTTTTCCTCGCGGGGCAGGCGCACGATGTGCCGCGGGTCGAGCCCGACACCCTGGGTCAGGGCGTCGTAGGCCTCGTCGTCCTTCTCCCAGATCGTGACCCACAGCCGGTCGCCGTCGAGGCCGTAGCCGCCCGATGCCTGGTCGGAGGTCAGCAGGTCCCAGGCGAAGTCGACGGCCTCGCGCTTGAAGTAGTCGCCGAACGAGAAGTTGCCGTTCATCTGGAAGAACGTGCCGTGCCGGGTCGTGCGGCCCACGTTCTCGATGTCGTTGGTGCGGATGCACTTCTGCACGCTCGCGGCGCGCGGCCACGGCGCCTTCTCGGTGCCCAGGATGTACGGGATGAAGGGCACCATGCCGGCGATCGTGAACAGGATCGTCGGATCCGGCGAGACCAGGGGGACGCTCGGCACGATCGTGTGCCCCTTGGACTCGAAGTAGTCGAGCCAACGCTTGCGGATCTCGGCGGTACGCATGATGTCCTTCGTGAAGTGGTCGAATGTGCCCGACGACGGTCAGGCGGCCCTGCCCAGGATTATCCCCCGGCACGGGCGCGGCTCAGAACGAATACCCGAGCTCGTCCTCGTCGGCCTCGATCTGGGCCTCCGGGTCGGCACCGGCGTCGCCGGCGCGCGCGGCGTGGCGGCCGCGGGACGTCTCGCGCGCGGAACGCACGTCGTCCGGGTGCGGCTGGCCCTCGGCCAGCAGCGCCGCGACCAGCTCGGCCTCGCGCGCGTCCCGGGCGGCGGCGAACTCGGCACGGAACGAGCCCAGGAACGTCCCGGTCCGGCGTGACGCCGTCCGACCGAGCTCCGCCGCACGGTCGACGACCGCCTCCGGGGTGTAGCGCGCCACGACGCGACGGCCCTGGCGGATCACGACGACCGTGACGGTGACCCCGACCCCGACCCCGACCCAGAACAGGCGACGGATCACCGGGCGTCACCGCCGTCGTCGGAGGCCTGCCGGCGCCAGGCCCTGCCGAACGCCTGCCGCACCCCGTAGGAGAAGGCGGCGACCTTGACCAGCGGGCGGCCCAGCGTGGAGGCGTACAGCCCGGTGAGCGCGGACACGTTCTCGCTGACCTGTGCCGCGGACGTCGTGATCGTGTCGACCTTGACGAGCTGGTCGTTCGTGGAGGCCACCGTGGTGGCCGCCTCGTCCAGGATCGGCACCGAGTGCTCGGTGAGCTCGCGGATGGAACGCGTCGTCTCGTCGAAGGCCTTGCCGAGCTTGACCAGCGGAACGGCCAGGAATCCGACGAGCAGCACGAACGCGAAGGCGGCGACCAGGCCCGCCACGTCCCCAACGGACATCAGTCATCTCCTCGATCGGGTGCTCGGCCACCCTATACGGCGGACGCCCCGCTCCCTGGTGGGGGCGGGGCGTCCGGCGTGCCATGGTGCAGCGGGATCAGCGAGCGTAGTACTCGACGACCAGCTGGACCTCGCAGGTGACGGGGACCTCGGCGCGCTTCGGGGCACGCGTCAGCGTGGCCGACAGCTTCTCCAGGCTGACGTCCAGGTAGCCCGGGAGCTCCGGCAGGACGTCGCGGTGGGCGCCGGCGGCGGCGACCTGGAACGGCGTCGTGGCCTGCGACTTGGCCTTGACCTGGAGGGTCTGGCCGGGCTTCACGCGGAACGACGGGCGGTCCACGATCTTGCCGTCCACGAGGATGTGGCGGTGCGTGACGGCCTGGCGCGCCTGCAGGATCGTGCGGGCGAAGCCGCTGCGCAGGACGAGGGCGTCCAGGCGGGTCTCGAGGTCCTCGACCATGACCTCACCGGTCAGACCGGGGTGCTTGCGGGCGACCTCGTAGACCTTGAGGAGCTGCTTCTCGCGCAGCGCGTACTGGGCGCGCAGACGCTGCTTCTCGCGCAGACGCACCGCGTAGTCGGACTCGGTGCGGCGGCGGGCGCGGCCGTGCTCGCCCGGGGGGTACGGCCGCTTCTCGAAGTGCTTGACGGCCTTCGGCGTCAGCGGGATGCCGAGCTTGCGGCTCAGGCGCACCTGGCGGCGCGACTTGGTGACTGCAGTCACAGTTGCTTCCTGTCCTGTCGTGGGATGGTGAGGTCACACCCGAGGCACACCGACCACGAGGGCCGGAGGTGTCGGGTGCGGGACCAGCCGACGGAACCTTCCGCGATCGAACTGACGGACGGTTCCCGGGGCCGAGGTCCCAGGCGGTCGCCGCGAGGGCAACCGAACCATCCTAACGCATCCCGCGTCCTACCGGTCGCCCCCGCGCAGGATCGCCCGGACCCGCTCGAGCCGCTCGGCGACCTGCCGCTCGTACCCCCGGTCCGACGGCTCGTAGTAGCGGCGCCCGACCAGCTCGTCCGGGAGGTACTGCTGGGCCGCCACGCCGTGCGGCTGGTCGTGGGAGTACACATACCCCTTGCCGTGCCCCACCTGCTCGGCACCCGCGTAGTGCGCGTCGCGCAGGTGCGCGGGCACGACGCCGGCCCGGCCGGCACGGACGTCCTCCAGCGCAGCACCGATCCCGGCGTAGGCGCGGTTCGACTTCGGCGCCGAGGCGAGGTGCACCACCGCCTCGGCCAGCACGATCCGCCCCTCCGGCATCCCGATGAGCTGGACCGCCTGCGCCGCCGCCACGGCCGTCTGCAGGGCGGACGGGTCGGCCATGCCGACGTCCTCCGCCGCGGAGATGACCAGCCGGCGGGCGATGAACCGGGGGTCCTCCCCCGCCGCGATCATCCGGGCCAGGTAGTGCAGGGCCGCGTCGACGTCGGAGCCGCGGATCGACTTGATGAACGCGGAGATCACGTCGTAGTGCTGGTCGCCGTCCCGGTCGTAGCGCACGGCGGCGACGTCGACCGCCCGTTCCACGGCCTCCAGGTCCACGGTGACCGGCGACGCAGCCGCGCCACCCTGGCCCGCACCGTCGTCCCGCGCGTCGCTGAGCACCGCCCCGGCCGCCGCCTCCAGGACCGTCAGCGCCTTGCGGGCGTCCCCGCCGGCCATGCGCACCAGCTGGTCCTCGGCGTCGCCGGCCAGCACGACGGCGTCGCCGAGCCCTCGCTCGTCGGCGACGGCGCGGCGCACGAGGGCGCGGACGTCGTCGGCCGTGAGCGGCTTGAGGGTCAACAGGAGCGAACGGCTCAGCAGCGGGGAGTTGACCGAGAACGACGGGTTCTCGGTCGTCGCGGCCACGAGCGTCACCCAGCGGTTCTCGACGCTGGGCAGCAGGGCGTCCTGCTGGGTCTTGGAGAAGCGGTGCACCTCGTCGATGAACAGCACCGTCTCCTCGCCGCCGGTGGCGAGCCGACGGCGCGCGTCCTCGATCACCTGACGCACGTCCTTGACCCCCGCCGTCACGGCGGACAGCTCCACGAACCGCCGGCCGGAGCTCGTGGCCACCAGGTAGGCGAGGGTGGTCTTGCCCACGCCGGGCGGGCCCCAGAGGATCACGGACCCCGGGGCCGCCCGGTGCGCCGAGTCGTCGGACGGCCCCACGAGCCGCCGCAACGGCGATCCCGGCACCAGCAGGTGCGCCTGGCCGGCGACCTCGTCGAGCGTCGCCGGCCGCATGCGCACGGCCAGCGGCGCCCCGGGGCCGCCCGGGCGGTCCGTCACCGGGGTGCCGTGGGCGCCGGTCGTCGTGGAGTCGAACAGGTCCATGGGAGCAGCCTACGGAGCCGCGCCGACACCTCTGCCGGCGCGGTCCCCGAGCCGTCGTGCCCGGCGTCAGCCGTCCTGGTCGGCCTTCTCCGCGACCGCGTCGACGCCGGCCTCCTTGCGCTGGTCCGCGGAGATCGGTGCCGGAGCCTGCGTCAGCGGGTCGTACCCGCCGCCGGACTTCGGGAACGCGATGACGTCACGGATCGACGGCGAGCCCGTGAGCAACGCCACGATGCGGTCCCACCCGAAGGCGATGCCGCCGTGCGGGGGCGCGCCGAACTTGAACGCGTCCAGGAGGAACCCGAACTTCTCCTGCGCCTCGGCGGGGCCGATGCCCATGACGTCGAAGACCCGCTCCTGGACGTCGCGCTGGTGGATACGGATCGACCCCCCGCCGATCTCGTTGCCGTTGCAGACGATGTCGTAGGCGTACGCGAGCGCCTTGCCCGGGTCGGACTCGAAGCGGTCCAGCCACTCCGGCTTCGGCGAGGTGAACGCGTGGTGCACCGCCGTCCAGGCGGAGTTGCCGAGCGCCACGTCGCCCTCCTCGGCGGCGTCCCCGGTCGGCTTGAACAACGGTGCGTCCACGACCCACACGAACGACCACGCACCGTCCTGGACGGCCTTCTCGATCTGGCCCGTGCGGTGGGCGATCTCCACCCGCGCGGCGCCGAGCAGGGCGCGGGACTCCGCCGTCCTGCCGGCGGCGAAGAAGACCGCGTCGCCAGGGCGCGCGCCGGTCGCGACGGCCAGCCCGGCCCGCTCGGCGTCCGACAGGTTCTTGGCGACCGGGCCGCCCAGCGTGCCGTCCTCGGCGAACGTCACGTAGGCGAGGCCGCGAGCGCCGCGCTGCTTGGCCCAGTCCTGCCAGGCGTCGAACTGGCGGCGGGGCTGCGAGGCGCCCCCGGGCATGACGACGGCGCCCACGTACTCGTTCTGGAAGACGCGGAACGGCGTCTCGGCGAAGTACTCGGTGAGCTCGACCAGCGGGTTGGCGAACCGCAGGTCCGGCTTGTCGGTGCCGTACAGGCGCATCGACTCGGCGTAGGTGATGCGCTCGATCGGCGTCGGGACCTCGACGTCGACGAGCCGCCACAGCGCCACGAGGATCTCCTCGGTGAGCGCGATGACGTCGTCCTGGTCGACGAAGCTCATCTCGACGTCGAGCTGGGTGAACTCGGGCTGGCGGTCGGCGCGGAAGTCCTCGTCGCGGTAGCAGCGCGCGATCTGGTAGTAGCGCTCGAGCCCGCCGACCATGAGGAGCTGCTTGAACAGCTGGGGCGACTGCGGCAGCGCGTACCAGGACCCGGGAGACAGGCGGGCCGGGACGAGGAAGTCCCGCGCGCCCTCGGGGGTGGAGCGGGTCAGCGTCGGGGTCTCGACCTCGACGAAGTCGTGCCCGTCCAGGACCCGGCGCGCGGCCTGGTTCACCTGGGAGCGCAGACGCAGCGCGGCGGCGGGCCCGGGGCGGCGGATGTCGAGGTAGCGGTGCGCGAGGCGCGCCTCCTCGCCGATGACCTCGGTGTCCGCGAGCGCCGTCGAGACCTGGAACGGCAGCGGTGCGGACTCGTTGAGCACCACCACCTCGGCGGCGATGACCTCGATCTCGCCCGTGGCGAGGTTCTCGTTCGCGTTGCCCTCCGGACGGCGGGACACCTCGCCGGTGACCTGCAGCACGAACTCGGCGCGCAGCGGGTGTGCGACGGCCTCGTCACGGATGACGACCTGGGCGATGCCGGAGGCGTCACGCAGGTCGATGAAGGCCACTCCTCCGTGGTCCCGGCGGCGATCGACCCAGCCCGTGAGGGTGACGGTCTGGCCGATGTGCTCGGCCCGCAGTGAGCCGGCCGTGTGGGTGCGGAGCACGAAGTGGTCCTTTCGAACGGGGTGGTTGTCGGCCGCCGGCGCCTTGCGGCGGTCCGGCGTGGGCGTGCGCGACGCCCGTGCCATCCTACTGGGGCACGGCACCGCCACCGCGAGGAGATCACCATGGCCCGCCAGATCGCGACCAACACCACCGTGGCCCGCGACGAGCTCGTCGAGTTCCTGCGCTCGCGCCGCAACGGGGTGCTCGTGACCACCCGGCGCGACGGCCGGCCCCAGCTCAGCCCGGTCACCTACGGGATCGACGCCGCCGGCCGGATCGTGGTCTCCACGTACCCGGAGCGCGCGAAGGTGACGAACCTGCGCCAGCGTCCGCAGGCCTCCTTCATGTCTCAGGGCGAGGACTTCGGTGACGCCTGGGTGCAGGTGGACGGCACCGCGGAGGTCCTCGACCTGCCGGAGTCCGTCGAGCCGCTGGTGGAGTACTACCGGGCGGCCGCCGGACAGGAGCACCCCGACTGGGACGAGTACCGCGCCGCGATGGTCGAGCAGGGCAAGTCGGTGGTGCGGATCACCATCGAGCGGTGGGGCCCGGTCGCGACCGGCGGCTTCCCGGCACGCCTGGTCGACGAGGGGTAGTCAGAAGAGCACCTGCTCGACGCCCGAGCCGGCCACCTCCAGCCCACCGCCGTCGCGCGGCATGCCAGCCACGGCCCCGCCCGCGGTGGGCCCGACCATCGACCCCGCGGGATAGTCGCCCTCGTCGTGCGGACGGAGCTCTCCGTGCCGGCCGGTGGTACCGGACCCCGACCGGTGCCCGGACCGGCCGAACCCGCGCTCGTCGAGGAGGGGTCTCACCCGCTCCCACAGCCACTCGCGGTAGGCCTGCAGGGCGTAGGTGCCGCGTGTGAAGACGCGTTCGTACCCGGCCACGAGGTGCGGATGGTCCTGCTGGAGCCACTGGAGGTACCACTCGCGGGTGCCGGGCTTGAGGTGGAGCGGGACGACGGTGACGCCGGTCGCCCCGGCGTCGGCGACGGCGTCGAGCAGGCGTCGCAGGTGGTCGGTGGAGTCCGTGAGCCAGGGCAGGACGGGCGCCACCATGACCCCGCACGGCAGACCGGCGTCGCGCACCGCCCGGACCAGGTCGAGCCGGGCCCGGGGCGTCGGCGTGCCCGGCTCGACCGCCTGCTGCAGCTCTTCGTCGACGAACGCCAACGAGACGCCGAGGCCCACCTCGACGCGCTCGGCCGCGGCGGTGATGAGCGGCAGGTCACGTCGCAGGAGCGTGCCCTTGGTGAGGATCGAGAACGGCGTGCCCGAGTCCGCGAGCGCCGTGATGATGCCCGGCATCAACCGGTAGCGCCCCTCGGCACGTTGGTACGGGTCGGTGTTGGTCCCGAGCGCGACGGCCTCGCGCCGCCAGGACGGCCGGGCCAGCTCGGCGCGCAGCACGTCGTCGACGTTCGTCTTCACCACGACCTCGGAGTCGAAGTCCTTGCCGGCGTCCAGGTCGAGGTACTCGTGCGTCGGACGGGCGAAGCAGTTGTGGCTGATCACGCCGTCAGCGACGAAGTCGCCGGTGCCGGTCGTGATGTCGACCATCTCCTGGTCGTACCCGAGGTTCTCGACGCCGACGACCCGAAGTCCGGGTGACGACCCCACGGACTGCCCGACGACCGTCGCCCGGGTGCCCGTGAGGTGGTCGTCCATCGTGAGGAACGGCCGCCGCGGCGTCCAGGGCTCCGGCCCTGCGACGTGCGCCCACCCGCGGTCGCGGGTCAGGAACCGGTGGTCCCCGCTGCTGAGCAGGACGGTCCCGTCGGCGAGCGTGACCCGGTACGCCCGCTTGACCGTCGACCATCTCGCGAGGACCTCCGTGACGACGTAGCGGCGGTGCTCGCCGTCGGACTCGGTCCCGACGACCCGGTCTCCGACCCGGACCTCGCCGACGGGCCGCTGCCGACCGTCGGCCAGGAGGACCGGGGTCTGGGGCCCCAGGCAGTAGCGGCACGCATGACTGCACCCTCGGTAGGGGTTGACCGTCCAGGTGAACGGCATGCGGGACGCTGCCGGCACCTTGGACAGCGCGCTCTTGGCCAGCACCTCGTGGAACGTGATGCCGGCGAAGTCCGGCGTGCGCACGGTGCGCACCAGGCCCGCGCGGGCGAGGCCGGTCCGGTCGAGCCCGGGCAGGGCGCCGTCGTCGGCGGTGATCGATTGCGCGTCCCATCTCACGCCGCTATTCGAACACCCGTTCGATCAAGAGTCAACGGCGCGCCGGACATCTCCGGGGCGTGCGACGCCACGCACGGGCCGTATCGCTTGAGGTCCCCGCGGTAGACGACCTCACCGGGCACGCGGAGCAGCGTCTGGGGCCGGACCTTCCACCGCGGAGCGGTACAGCTCGTCGTCGATCCGCTCGCGCTTGAAGCAGCCGACGAACGGGTTGTCCGCCCGTCGGCGCCCGAAGCTGAACATGCGCTCGAGGCGCGGGTCCAGGGCGAGGGCCGCGTGGGTGACCTCGGCGCCCGTGACGAGCCGGATCGCCCGGGACAGGACGGTGGTGCTGCGCGACAGGACGACGTCGACGTTCACGGTCGGGACGATACGTTAGCGGAGAGGCTGTCAGTGCAGGTCAGGGCCGTTTTCAGGGGCGATCTCAGGGGTGGTTCAGGGTCGGCGGCCGCCACCGTCCGGGCGACCACCGATCACTTTTACCCGTCGGGACCGTCCACCCTCCCGAGGCCGGCGCCCGGCATCGCGTCACCCGTACCCCAGGAGGCACTCATGCTCACCGTCCGCCACGCGTTCAGCGGCTTCTCCGTCGACGACCTCGACGCCGCCGAGAGCTTCTACCGCGACACGCTCGGGCTCACCGTCCGGCGCACCCCGATGGGCCTGGAGATCGACGCCACGGGCGGCTCGCCCGTGTTCGCCTACCCCAAGGGCGACGCCCACGAGCCCGCCTCGTTCACGATCCTCAACCTCGTCGTGCCCGACGTCGGCGCAGCGGTCGCCGAACTCGGGGGGCGCGGTGTGGAGCCCTTGCGCTATCCGGACTTCCCGTACGACGAGGACGGCGTCGTCCGCAGCACCGATCCCGCTCAGGGCCCGACGATCGCCTGGTTCGCCGACCCTGCCGGCAACGTCCTGTCGCTCATCGAGGAGTGAGCCGCGCGCTCAGCCCGCGGCGGGCACGACGCGCGGCCGCAGGTCGGCCGTGGGCGGCTGCCACGTCGCCGGGTCGGCGCCGGTCTGCTCGCCGGACCGGATGTCCTTGACCTGGTGCTCGTCACCCGGGAACCACACGAAGGGGATCCCGCGGCGGTCCGCGAACCTGATCTGCTTGCCGAACTTCGCGGCCGACGGCGCCACGTCCGTCGGGATGCCACGGGCGCGCAGCGCGGCGGCCACCTCGTCGGAGGCGGCCCGGGAGGCTTCGTCGGAGACGGCGACGAGCACGGCCGTCGGGACACCGCGGGTCGCGGTCACCAGCCCGGCCGAGAGCAGACGCGACACCAACCGCGAGACGCCGACCGACAGCCCCACACCCGGGTAGGTGTTCTTGCCGTCCGAGGCGAGCGTGTCGTAGCGGCCGCCGGAGCAGATCGAGCCGAGCTCCTCGTGACCGACCAGCACCGTCTCGTAGACGGAGCCCGTGTAGTAGTCGAGGCCGCGCGCGATCTTCAGGTCGGCGACCACGACGCCGGGCGCCCGGGTCGATGCCGCCTCGATCAGGGCAGACAACTCGCGCAGCCCTTCCTCCAGCAGCTCGGTCCGGGCGCCGTGCCGGTCCGCGAGCGCTCGCACCCGTTCGATCACGTCGAGATCGGTCCCGCTGATCCCCGCCAGGTCGAGGCACGCCCCGGCCTGCTGCGTGCCGACGCCCTGCTCGGCCACCAGCAGCTCGGCGACCCGCTCGGCACCGACCTTGTCCAGCTTGTCGATCTGCCGCAGCACGCCCTCGACGTCCTCGATCCCCAGCCCGCGGTAGAAGCCCTCGGCGACCTTGCGGTTGTTGACCAGCACGCGGACCTCGGGGACACCGATGTCACGCAGCGCCCCGAGCGCCTCCGCCATGACCAGCGGCAGTTCGACCTCGAAGTGGTACGGCAGCTCACCGGCACCGACGACGTCGATGTCGGCCTGGGCGAACTCGCGGAAGCGGCCGTCCTGAGGACGCTCGCCCCGCCAGACCTTCTGGATCTGGTAGCGCTTGAACGGGAAGGCGAGCCGGCCGGCGTTCTCGAGCACGTACCGGGCGAACGGGACCGTCAGGTCGAAGTGCAGCCCGAGCTGCTTCTCGCCGCGCCCGGGGTCGGCGGCCCCGTCCTCACCCTCGGCCTGGAGCCTGCTGAGCACGTAGACCTCCTTGGAGGTCTCCCCCTTGCGCAGCAGCTGGTCCAACGGCTCGACGGCCCGCGTCTCGATGCCGGCGAACCCATGCAGCTCGAAGGTGCGGCGCAGCACGTCGAGCACGTGCTGCTCCACGACGCGACCGTCGGGGAGCCATTCGGGGAATCCGGAGAGGGGCGTGATGCGAGCCATGCGCCCGATCTTCCCAGATCCGGGCCCGTGGTGCGGACGCGTCCGGGGCTCAGCCGCCGAGGAACGGGTTGGTCGCGAGCTCGTGACGCACCGTCGTCGTCGGCCCGTGGCCGGGCACGACGCCCAGCTCCGGGTCGAGTCCGGCGACGACGCCGCGCAACGTGGCGAGCATGGCGTCGACGTCCGCCCCGGGCAGGTCGGTGCGCCCGACGCCGCCGGCGAACAGCACGTCGCCGCTCAGGACGACGCCCGGTCGCGCGCCGCCATCGACCACGAAGAGAGTTGACCCCTCCGTGTGGCCAGGGGCGTGCAGGGCCCGCAGGTGCACGTCCCCCGCCACGAGGTCCGCCGCGACCCCCTCGAACGTCTCGATCCGGGCCGGCGCCCGGTAGTCGCGCGGGGTCCGACCGAAGTCGCTCAGCGCCTGGGTCAACGCCTCGCTCACCGCGGCCGCCGGTCCCGCCGCGCCGCCCGCGAGCCCGATCGTGCCGAACGGGTCAGTGATCCGGTACGCGTCCGCCTCGTGCAGCCGCAGCGGCACGTCGTACGTCTCGCAGACCTCGGCGGCGTCCCACGTGTGGTCGACGTGCCCGTGGGTGGCCAGCACCGCCCGGGGGACGAGGTCGTGCTCGTCCAGCAGGCGGGCCACCCCGTCGGCCGTCCCGGCACCGGCGTCGACGACCACGCAGTCCCGGCGTCCGTCGGATCGCACCTCGTCGGCGACCACGACGCAACAATTCGTCCCGAACACCGGGGCGACGACCACGCGAACGTCCATGGCGCTACCGTAGCGGCCGGGACCTGCCGACGGCCCCGCGGTGCCCTCCGGCGGCGGACGCTCGGGCGGTTCGGCGGCGCCACGCGCCCTAGACTGTCGCACGCGCACGATTCCGTGCGAGGACGGACGAAGAGGGGACGAACGACGGTGGCGCCCAGCAAGCGCGAGCGCGAGTACGCCCGCAAGCGGCAGGCGAGGTGGGACGAGCGGCAACGCGCCCGGCGCGAACGACGCCGCCGCGTCGGCGTGATCGTCGCGATCCTCGCCGTCTTTGCCCTGGTCGCGGGTGGCGCCGTGGTCCTGGCCGGCCTGCCGTCGTCGTCCACCGACGCCACGACGGACGGGACCGGCGCCGAGTCGACGGCGACGTCCGGGTGCAGCCCCGTCTCGACGGACCCACGCGAGGGTGGCGAGCTGCCGGACCCCTCCGCGGCCGAGGACCGGACCTGGAGCGCGTCGGTCGACCTGTGCGTCGACGGGGCGACCGAGACCGTCGACCTCGAGCTCGACGGCGAGCAGGCGCCACAGGCCGTCGCCAGCTTCGTCTCGCTGGCCCAGCAGGGCTACTTCGACACCACCGCGTGCCACCGCCTCGTCACGGAGGGGATCCACGTGCTGCAGTGCGGCGACCCGACGGCCACCGGCACGGGCGGCCCGGGCTACTCCTACGGCCCGGTCGAGAACGCCCCCGCCGACGACGTGTACCCGGCCGGGACCCTCGCGATGGCACGCCGGGGCGGCGACCCCGCCTCGATGGGCTCACAGTTCTTCCTCGTCTACGAGGATTCCACCATCCCGTCCGATGCCGCAGGCGGGTACACGGTGTTCGGCACCGTGACGTCCGGTCTGGACACCGTCCAGGCAGTCGCTGACGCGGGCACGACCGACGGGGCCGCCGACGGCTCCCCGGCCAGCCCCGTCATCATCGAAGGAGTTGAGACCCAGTGAGCGAGAGCATCCCCGGCTCGAACGGCCCCGACGACGTCGAGGGTCCCGCCGAGCAGGAGCAGGCCGAGACTCCTCCCACCGACCCGCCCACGGGCGACACGGAGGCTGCCGAACCGTCCGCGGAGACCGGCGAACCGTCCTCCGAGACCGACGAGCAGCCCGCCCCGCGCCCGCCGGAGCCGGGACCGACAGCAGCAGAGCAGGACGCCACGGAGCATGACGCCGCGGAGCAGGCGGCGCCCGAGGCCGCAGCCGACAAGCCGGCGCCCACGGCGGAGACATCCGAGCTCAGCACGCCCAAGCCCAGCACGCCCAAGCCCAGGACGCCGAAGCCCGGCGCGCCGAAGCCCTCGGCCATCCGGCGAGCCCGGCCCACGGCCTCCCCCGCCGCCGCAGCGCCTGCACCAGTGGCACCGGTCGTCCACGACGCGGTCGAGGAAGCGACCGCCTCCGGGTTCGGCCGCGTCGACGACGACGGGACGGTCTACGTCCGCGAGGCCACCGGCGAGCGAAGCGTCGGTCAGTACCCCGGCGTGTCCACCGACGAGGCTCTGAGCCTCTACGTGCGGCGCTATCTCGACCTGGCGGCGAAGGTCGCCCTGTTCGAGACCCGCCTCGACAGCGCCGACCTGTCCGTGCGCGAGATCGACCAGACCCTGTCGAAGCTGTCGGAGGAGACCGCGGAGCCGGCCGCCGTCGGCGACCTCGACGCACTGCGCACCCAGGTCGACGCGCTGCGCGGACGTGCCGCCGAACGACGCCGGCAGCTCGAGGCCGAGCGGGCGGCGGCCAAGGACCGCGCGATCGAGGCCCGCACGGCCATCGTCGAGTCGGCCGAGAAGATCGCGTCGACGGACCCGTCCAAGATGCAGTGGCGCCCGGCCGGCGAGGAGCTGCGCACGCTGCTCGAGCAGTGGAAGGACGCGCAACGTCACGGGCCGCGCATCGACCGGCCGACGGAGGAGTCCCTCTGGAAGCGGTTCAGCCACGCGCGCACCGCGTTCGACCGCGAGCGCCGGCACTTCTTCGCCGAGCTCGAGCAGCGCAACGCCGCCGCCAAGCGCACCAAGGAGCAGCTCGTGGCCGAGGCGGAGTCTCTCCAGCACTCGACCGACTGGGGGGCGACCGCGGCCGCCTACCGCGACCTGATGACGCAGTGGAAGGCGGCGGGTCGGGCGAACCGCAAGGACGACGACGCGCTCTGGGCCCGCTTCCGGTCGGCGCAGGACACGTTCTTCGGGGCGCGGGACGAGGCGAACGCCGTCATCGACGCGGAGTACGCCGAGAACCTGAAGGGCAAGGAACGGCTCCTGGCGGAGGCCGAGGCGCTGCTGCCGGTGACCGACCTGGCGTCGGCGAAGTCCGCGCTGCGTGACCTCCAGGACCGCTGGGAGGACGCGGGCAAGGTACCTCGCGGGGACATCCAGCGGGTCGAGGGCCGGCTGCGCGCCGTCGAGAGTGCCGTGCGCGAGGCGGAGGACGCCCGCTGGAAGCGGACGAACCCGGAGACGCAGGCCCGCGCCGAGGGCGCCGCCGTGCAGCTCGAGGACGCCATCACCGCGCTCGAGGCGGAGCTGTCCGCCGCGCAGGAGGCCGGCGACCGCCGCACGGTCGACGAGCTCGAGGCGGCGATCGCCGCTCGCCGCTCGTGGCTCGAGCAGGTCGTGCAGGCCGCGGAGGACTCGCGCGGCTGAGGCACGGCGGCCGTCCACAGCCGGGCGGCGGGCACGACGGGCGAGGGCTGCGGTGCGCTAGGTTCGCACCGCAGCCCTCGCCCGTCGTCGTGGAGGAGGTGACCGAGGTGCCCGCGTCCCCGCCGACCGCCGTCCGGTCGTTGCGTGAGCTGTCGGCCCCTGTCCGGACGACGCACGCCGTCGTCCGGCCCGGCGACGTGGGTGGCTCTGCCGCCTGGCAGACCCTGGTCCGGGGGGGCTGCCTGCAGGTCGTGCGCCACGACGCGGCCTGCCCGCCGGGGATGTCGGTCGGTCCCGCGGTGCGCGCCGGTCTGCTGGCGGACGAGGTACCGCCGGGCGCCGTCGTCACGGGGCGCACCGCGGCATGGGTCCACACCGGGCACGGCGACGGCGAGGTCCTGGACCTGACCTACCCGGCCGGGCGGCACCAGCCCGACCGTCCGCCCGGCGCCCGCCTGTGGCAGGGCCCCCTCCTGCGCAGCGACACCACCACGCTCGGCCAGGTGGGCGTGACGACACCGGACCGCACCGTGGTCGAGCTGGTGCTGCACGATCCTGACCCGGTGCCTGCCGTGCTCGCCCTCGTGCGCCGGGCCGGTGCCGATCTGGCACGAGCGCGACGCTCCCTGGAGCTGCGCACACGGGCCGTGGGCAGGCCACGGGCACGGGGGCTGCTGGACGCCGCCGAGACGGCCCTCGCCCGGACGCCCGGAGCGGCACCGACCGACCACCCGGCGTAGCGTGTCGCCATGGCCTCCTCGAACGCCGTCGAGCTCGACGCCGCCGGACGCAGCGTGCGTATCTCCAGCCCCGACCGCGTGGTCTTCGCGGACGCCGGACTGACCAAGCTCGACGTCGCGGAGTACTTCCTCAGCGTGGGCGACGGGATCCTGGGGGCGTTGCTGCACCGTCCCACGACGCTCGAACGGTGGCCCAAGGGGTACTTCGAGGGAGCCGTCATGGCCACCCGGTCCGACAGCCACGGCGACGCGTTCTACCAGAAGCGGCTGCCGAAGGGCGCCCCCTCCTGGTTGGAGACGGCGCGCATCGCCTTCCCGAGCGGGCGCACCGCGGACGAGGTGGCACCGCACGAGCTGGCGGCTGTCATCTGGGCGGCACAGATGGGCACGCTGACCTTCCACCCGTGGCCCGTCCGGCGCACCGACGTCGAGGCGGTCGACCAGCTGCGCATCGATCTCGACCCGCAGCCCGGGACGACCTTCGACGACGCGGCGACGGTGGCACCGCGCCTTCGCGAGGTGCTCGAGGAGCTCGACCTCGTCGGCTACCCGAAGACCTCGGGCGGGCGCGGGATCCACGTGTTCGTCCCGCTGTCGCCGGTGTGGTCGTTCGTCCAGGCCCGCCGCGCGACCATCGCGATCGGCCGCGAGCTGGAACGACGGCTGCCCGACCAGGTGACGACCCGCTGGTGGAAGGAGGAGCGCGGCGAGAAGATCTTCGTGGACTACAACCAGATGGCCCGCGACCGCACGATCGCCTCCGCCTACTCGATCCGTCCCAACCCCCGTGCCACCGTCTCGACGCCGCTCGAGTGGGACGAGGTCGGCACGGTCCACCCCGACGAGTTCACCGTCGCGACCGTCCCCGCCCGCTTCGCCGAGCGGGGGGACCTCTTCGCTCCCCTCCGTGCCGACCGGGACCCCGCGCTCGACTGCTCGCTGGACGCCGCTCTGGAGCTGGCGCGACGCGACGAGGAGGAGCACGGGCTCGGCGACCTGCCGTACCCGCCCGAGTACCCGAAGATGCCGGGCGAGCCGAAGCGGGTGCAGCCGAGCCGGTCCAGGAAGAGCACGGCGGCCGACTGATCGGTCCGCGACCCCTGCCCTAGCGTGCGTACCGCAACACCACGGTGCCGTCGGGGAAGCGGCGCTCCTCCTCCAGCCGCAGGGCGCCGTGCCCGCCGGGCGGCAGGGCGGCGAGCCCACCACCGACCAGCTGCGGCAGGATGATCAGGTCCACCTCGTCGACGAGCCCGGCCTGCCAGGCCACGGCCGCCGTCGTCGGGCCGCTCACCACCACGACACCGTCGGTCGCCGCGACGACCTCCCGCACCCGACGTGCCGTCAGTCGTGGTTCGAGCGTCGTGCGCGGCGCCTCGACCCTCGTGAGCGTGTCCGAGCACACGATCTTGTCGGTCCGAGCCCACAGCGCCGCATAGTCCTCCTCTTCCGCGACGCCGGGAGGCCAGTCGTCCCAGACCTTGAGCGTGTCGTACATGTGCCGGCCCAGCATCTGCACCTCGACGTCGTGCTCACGCTCGTTGATCCAGGCGAGCACCTCCCGGCTCGGAGCCGACCAGGCGATGTCCCCGCCGGTGTCGGCCGCGAATCCGTCGACCGAGCTGATGATCGAGTACCTCAGTGTTCCCATGCCTTCCCGACCGGCCCGGTCCACGGGACTCATCGCTCCGACGTGCCCGGAGCTCCGGGGAGCAGGTCTGCCAGGTCGTAGCCGACCGGTTCAACGAGCTGGTCGTACGTACAGCTCGCCGGGCCACGGTCAGGACGCCAGCGCTTGAACTGGGCGGTGTGCCGGAACCGGGCGCCTTCCATGTGGTCGTACCCCACCTCCAGGACGCGCTCGACCCGCAGCGGCGTGAAGGACAGGTCCTTGCCCGCGCTCCACCGCGACTGCGCGCCGGGTCGCCGCTGTCCCGCGCCGCCCTGCGCCGCGGGGTCCTGCGCCGCGGGGTCCTGCCAGTCGGCCCACGGGTGCTCCGCCGCCTGCGGGGACTGCGGACCGAGCGCCAGCGGGAGGAGCTCGTCGTACAGCTCGGCACGGCGGGCGGCGGTGAAGGACGCGGCCACCCCGACGAACTGCAGCGTCGGCCCGCCGTCCACACCGTCGCGGTACAGCCCCAGGAGCAGCGACCCCACCAGCGGTCGCTGCGGCGTCGAGGTCTTGTGCTCGCGCAGACCGGCCAGCACGACGTCGGCGGTCCGGGCGTGCTTGATCTTGAGCCAGCCCCGCTTGTTCGGCTGGTACGTGCCGTCGGCGGGCTTGGCGACGACACCGTCCAGCCCCGCGCCCTCGAACGTCTCCAGCCATCGCCGCGCGACGGCGGCGTCCGTCGTCCGCGGGGTGGCGTGCACCTGGGGTCCACGCAGGCCGAGACCGTCCAGCCGGTCCAGACGCTCGGACAAGGTCCGGTCGCTCAGGTCCTCGTCGTCCGCGGCGAGCACGTCGAAGACCACGAGGCTGGCGGGTACCGACGATGCGAGCAGGCGCACCCGCGACTCTGCGGGATGGATCCGCTGGCTGAGGGTGTCGAAGTCGAGGCGGGCGACGTCGTCGTGCTCCCCCGGCGGGCGCGCGACGACGATCTCACCGTCGACGACGCACCGTCGCGGGAGCTCGGCACGCACGGCCTCGACGACCTCGGGGAAGTAGCGCTGCATGGGCCGGGTGTTGCGCGAGTCGATGCGGACGTCGTCGCCGTCGCGGTAGACGATCGCCCGGAAACCGTCCCACTTGGGCTCGTACACCCAGCCGGCCCCGCCGTCGGGCTGGTCGGGCACGGTGGCGACCGAACGGGCCAGCATCGGCCGGATCGGAGGGTCCAGGGGAAGATCCATGGTGGCGAACCTACGCCGTGGGGCTGTCCTCCGCGCGGGCTCAGGCGTCCGCGGGGGCCTCCGGCGCGACGCTGCCCACGTCGGCCGCCTTCGTCCCGGTGATCCGGTAGACGTCGAACACACCGTCGATCTTGCGTGCCGCGGCCAGCACCTGCTGCAGGTGCGCCGGCTCGGCCATCTCGAAGACGAACCGGGAGATCGCGATCCGGTCGGTCGAGGTCGACACGGTGGCCGACAGGATGTTGACGTGATGGTCGGAGAGCACGCGGGTGACGTCCGACAGCAGCCGTGACCGGTCGAGCGCCTCGACCTGGATCTGGACGAGGAACATCGTGTTCGCCCCGGTGGTCCACTCGACGTCGACCAGCCGCTCCGGCTGGGACCTCAGCTGGACGACGTTCGCGCAGTCGGCGCGGTGAACGCTCACACCAGCCCCCCGGGTGATGAACCCGACGATCTCGTCGCCGGGCACCGGGGTGCAGCACTTCGCGAGCTTGACCCAGATGTCGTCGACGCCCTTGACGGCGACCCCGGGGTCGCCGGTCGACCGCGAGCGACGCGTCGGCTGACCGGGCCGGGCCACCTCCGCGGTGTCCTCCGCGGTGCCGTCCTCGCCGCCCAACGACTTCACGAGGGACTCGACGACGTGCTGCGCCGAGACGTTGTTCTCACCGACCGCGGCGTACAGCGCCGTGACGTCCGCGTACCGCAACTCGTTGGCCAGCCCGACCAGCGTCTCGTGGCTCAGCAGGCGCTGGATCGGCAGGTTCTGCTTGCGCATCGCCTTGGTGATCGCTTCCTTGCCGCGCTCGACCGCCTCCTCACGCCGCTCCTTGGTGAACCACTGGCGGATCTTGTTGCGCGCCCGGCCGGACTTGACGAAGGCGAGCCAGTCCTGGGACGGACCCGCCGTGTCGGCCTTGGAGGTCAGCACCTCGACGACGTCACCGTTCTGCAGCGGCGAGTCGAGCGGCACGAGCCGTCCGTTCACCCGGGCACCCATGGTGCGGTGCCCCACCTCGGTGTGAACCGAGTAGGCGAAGTCGACCGGCGTGGCGCCCGCGGGCAACGCCATGACCTCCCCCTTGGGGGTGAACACGTAGACCTCTGCCGCACCGATCTCGTAGCGCAGCGAGTCCAGGAACTCCCCCGGGTCCGCCGTCTCGCGCTGCCAGTCGACCAGCTGTCGCAGCCAGGCCATGTCGTTGGCGCGCGGATCCTTCGGCGCGTCCTTCGCGGCCCGCGCGGACTCCTTGTACTTCCAGTGCGCCGCGACGCCGTACTCCGCCCGCCGGTGCATGTCGTGGGTCCGGATCTGAATCTCCACCGGCTTGCCGCCGGGCCCCACGACCGTCGTGTGCAACGACTGGTACATGTTGAACTTCGGCATCGCGATGTAGTCCTTGAACCGGCCCGGCACCGGGTTCCACCGCGCGTGCAGCGCACCCAGCGCCGCGTAGCAGTCCCGCACCGAGTCGACCAGGACCCGCGTCCCGACCAGGTCGTAGATCTCCGCGAAGTCGTGCCCGCGCACTATCATCTTCTGGTAGATCGAGTAGTAGTGCTTCGGCCGACCCGTCACGGTGGCGCGGATCTTGGCGCCCCGCAGGTCCGCGGAGATCTGCTCGCGCACGACCCCGAGGTACTCCTCGCGGGCCGGCGCCCGTTCCGCCACCAGGTGCACGATCTCGTCGTAGACCTTGGGGTACAGGGTCTGGAAGGACAGGTCCTCCAGCTCCCACTTGATCGTGTTCATCCCGAGACGGTGCGCCAAAGGCGCGTAGATCTCGAGGGTCTCGCGCGCCTTGCGCGACGCCGAGGAGCCCGACACGTACTTCCACGTGCGCGCGTTGTGCAGCCGGTCGGCGAGCTTGATGACCAGCACGCGGATGTCCTTGGCCATCGCGACGACCATCTTGCGCACCGTCTCGGCCTGCGCGGCGTCCCCGTAGGTGACCTTGTCGAGCTTCGTGACACCGTCGACGAGCATCGCGATCTCGCTGCCGAAGTCCCCGGTGAGGTCCTCGAGCGAGTAGTCCGTGTCCTCCACCGTGTCGTGCAGCAGGGCCGCGGCGAGCGTCGCGCCGTCGAATCCCAGCTCGGCGAGGATCGTCGACACCGCGACCGGGTGCGTGATGTAGGGGTCACCGGACTTGCGCTGCTGACCGCGGTGAGCCTTCTCCGCCGTGGCATACGCGCGCTCGAGCATGCTCAGGTCGCTCTTGGGGTGGTTCGTCCGCACGGCCTGCAGCAGCGGTTCCAGGGCCGGTGTGCTCGCCGGCGCGCCTCGCACACCCAGCCGCACGAGGCGGTTGCGCACACGGTTGCCCGTGCCGGGGCGAGGCGCCTCCGCGGCGCGCTTGACCTGCGTCTCGTCGCTCACGGGCACCTCCTTCCACCAACGCCGACCAGGCGACGTCCGGGACGGCAAGTCTACGACCCCACTCGCAGCAGGGTGTCGACCGTCCTTCCGGCGAGCCGTTCCCGCCCGCCCAGACCGGCGAGCTCGAGGAGGAACGCCAGCCCGGCGACCTCGCCGCCGCACCGCTCGACCAGGTCGGCGGCCGCACGGGCGGTCCCACCGGTGGCCAGCACGTCGTCCACCAGGAGAACACGGGCACCCGGCCGAAGTGTTCCCGCCCGCAACTCGATCGACGCGGAACCGTACTCGAGGTCGTAGTCGACGCTCTCCACCGGCGGCGGCAGCTTGCCCGCCTTGCGCAGCGGCACGAACCCGACGCCGAGGCGCGTGGCGAGCGGCGCACCCAGGAGGAAGCCGCGCGCCTCCATGCCGGCCACGACGTCGATCCCACCATCGGCCTCGGCGAGCACGGCGAACGCCTCGATCACGTCCGCCAGCGCCGGCCCGTCCGCCAGCAACGGGGTGATGTCCCGGAACACGACGGGCGGGTGCGGATAGTCCGGCACGTCGCGGATCAGCGCGCGGACCTCGGCCGCCCTGACCGGGCCGAGCCCGGCCAGGGCGACCAACGAGATGTCGTCGCTCAGACCCGCGACCTCACCGGGCACGCTTGCGCCTCGGCTGCGCAGCGTTTCCCTGGTGGTGGCCGGGGATCAGCTGCGAGCGACCGGCGGCCGCCGCCGCGAGCTCGGCCTCCTCGCCGCCCGACGCGGCCATCTCCTGGCGGGCCGCGAGGACCCGCTGCGTGTGCTCGCGGTACTTGGGCTCCCGCTCGCGCAGCGCCACGTCCAGCGGCGTCGCCAGGAAGATCGACGACGCGGCGCCGACGGCGATGCCCACGAACAGGGACAGCGACAGGTCGCGCAGCGTCCCGGCGCCCAGCCACAGCGCTCCGAGGAACAGGATGCCGGCGACCGGCAGCAGCGCCACCACCGACGTGTTGATGGAGCGGACCAGCGTCTGGTTGACGGCCAGGTTGGCGCGCTCGGCGTAGGTGTTGCGCGACTGGTCGAGCACCCCGGTGGTGTTCTCGCGCACCTTGTCGAACACGACCATCTTGTCGTACAGCGAGAAGCCGAGGATGGTCAGGAAGCCGATGATCGTCGAGGGCGTGACCTCCCACCCGACGAGCGCGTAGATCCCCGCCGAGATGAGCAGGTCGGACAGCATCGCGAGGATACCCGCCACCGACATGCGCCACGCCCGGAAGTAGACGGCCATGAAGGCGGCCGCCAGCAGGACGAAGACGACGACGCCCCACAGGGCCCGCTCCGAGACCGACTCGCCCCAGGTGGGGCCGACGAAGGACTGGTCGACGTCGGCCACGTCGACGCCGTAGCCGTCCGCCAGCGCCTCCGCGATGGCGGCGCCCTCGGCGTCCTCGACGATGTCGGTCTGCACCCGTACGGCGCTGCCACCGACGACCGCGACGCGCGGCTCGTCCTCGGGCAGCACCTGCTGCACGGCGTCGACCGCCACGGACTGCTCGGTCGAGCTCGTGTTGTTGACCGTGAACTCGGTACCACCACGGAAGTCGATACCGAGAACGAGGGGCTTGACGAACAGGATCAGGATCGAGGCGAGCCCGAGGACCGCGACGATCGAGAACCAGATCCTGCGCTGGGCGATGATCGGGTAGGAGCGACGACCCGTGTACAGGTCGTTGCCCCACTGGGCGAAGGTCATGCTGCCGGCCATCAGCGGTTCTCCTCGTTCTCGCCGGAGCCGGCGTCCTCGGTACGTAGCGCGCCTGGTGAACCGTCCGGTGGTCCGTCACCGGCTTCGGCGGTCGCCCTGCGCTCGGCAGCCCGTCGCTCGGCGATCGTCAGGCGCCGCCCCGACGGGTCGGTGGTGGGCACCGGCCGGGTGCCCGCACCTGCGAGGGCGGGCTCCGGCGTCTTGTCGGCGGGCGACGGCTCGGTGGCGGTCGGTGCGGGTGCCGAGACCCGGCCCGCGCCGACGTACCGTGTCCCGACGGCCCGCAGCCGGTCGGGCGAGAGCCCGGACCAGGAGTGCCCGTCGCGGAAGAACGGGACCTTCGTCAACAGCTGCAGCATCGGGTGCGTGAACCAGAACACCACGGCGATGTCGATGATCGTCGTCAGGCCGAGCGTGAAGGCGAAGCCCTGCACGCCACCGACGGCCAGGAAGTAGAGCACGATCGCGGAGATCAGCGTCACCGACTTGGCGGCGAGGACGGTGCGCTTGGCCCGCCGCCAGCCGCGCTCGACCGCCATGGCCATGGAACGTCCGTCGCGCATCTCGTCGCGGATACGTTCGAAGTAGACGATGAACGAGTCCGCCGTGAACCCGATCGCGACGATCAGACCGGCGACACCGGCCAGCGAGAGCCGGTAGCCGATCCCCCAGGACAGCAGGGCGATCGACAGGTAGGTGATGACACCCGCCACCAGCAGGGATCCCACCGTCACCAGCCCGAGCGTCCGGTACTGGAAGAGCGAGTACACGACGACCAGGGCCATGCCGACGAGGCCGGCGAGCAGACCGTTGCGCAGCTGCTCCGAACCGAGGGTCGCCGAGATGGTCTCCTGGCTCTGCACCTCGTAGGCGATGGGCAACGAACCGAAGCTCAGCTGGTTGGCCAGCGTCGCCGCCGAGTCGCGGGTGAAGTTGCCCGAGATCTGCGGACGCCCGTCGGAGATGATGACGCCGGGATCGAGGGACGGCGCCGAGATCACGAGGCCGTCCAGGACGATGCCGAACTGGTTGCGCGGGGGCTCGAGGCCCTGCAGGCGCTCCGTCGTCTCACGGAACTGCTCGGTACCCTCGGCGTCCATCTCGATGAAGACGCCCCACTCGTTGGTGACCGAGCCGTTCGGGCCCGGGACCAGGCCCGAGCTCGCCGTGGTGACGTGCGTCCCGTCGACCTCCATCGGTCCCAGGACGTACTTCATGAAGCTGCCGTCGTTCGAGCAGGCGACCAGGACCTGGTCCGGGTCGTCACCGCCGCCGCCGACCAGGTTGTTCGGGTCCGTGCAGTCCAGCGCGTCGAACTTCTCCTGCACGGCGGGGGTGATCTGCGCCAGGTCGGAGGGGTCGGTCGGCTCGATCTCGGCGGCCTCCTCGGCGATCCGGGCGTCGACGTCGTCCTCGGCGCCGTCCTCGGTCGCCGCCTCGTCCTCCGTGGCGGCCTCGTCCTCGGTCGCGGCCTCGTCGTCCGTGGCCGTCTCGTCGGCGGGAAGGCCCATCGCGTAGGTGAGCACGGGCCGGAAACGCATCTGCGCCGGCTGCGACACCAGGTCGATGGTGGCCTGGTCCACCTCGCCCGGGATGCTCACGACGATGTTCTCGCCACCCTGGTTGACGATCTCGGCCTCGGCGACACCGGAGGAGTCGATGCGCTGGCGGATGACGTTGATCGACTCGTTGATCGACTCCTCGGTGATCTCCGAGCCGTCGGTGGAGACCGGCGTCAGGATGATCTGGGTGCCACCCTGCAGGTCGAGGGCGAGGCCCGGGGTCATGCTCGCGCCGCCCGGGTCCTCCTCGGTCTGAGGATCGAGGTAGACCCCGGCGAGCAACGCCGCGAACGGCACCACCATGGACAGGATCGCGAAGACCACGAGCGTGCGTACCGGACGCGATCGCTGCGTGCTGGAGTTGGCCACTTGGTTCTCTTCCCGTGTGCGCGCGGCCGCCGTGGCCGACGCGTGATGGCGCCGGCCGGGCGGACCCGGCCGGCGCAGAGGTCACTTGTCCTCGGTCTCGCCGTTCTCCCGGCGCTTGCCCTCCCTGTACTCCCGCTGCGCGGTGTCCAGGCCGGAGAGGTCGTCAGGAACGTCGACGTTACCGTCTGCGGAGGCGATGCTACCTGCATCGTCCGCAGCCTCCGAGGTCTCGGCCCCGTCGTCCTCGGTGTCCTCGACCGGGGTGTCCATCCGCTTCGCGATCGCGGCGCGCAGCCAGCGCGTCTGGGTGCCCGGCGTGGACTCGATCGTGATGGTGTCGGCCTCGTCGTCGATCTCGACGACGGTACCCACCATCCCCGACCCGGTCATGACCTCCTGACCCGGTGCGAGCGCAGAGCGGAACTGCGCCTGCTGCTTCTGCTGCTTGCGCGTGCGCGAGCTCATGAAGAACATGAGCGCCGCCAGCACGACGAAGAGGATGATGATGGAGGGGTCCACGTAGCGTCAGTCCTTCAGCCGGGGTGCGGGTGTCTACTCAGTCTAGAGGTCGCTCGACGCGGCCTCAGACCTCGTCGAACAACGTCCGCGACCGCCCCGTGGTTCCCGGTTCCACCGTCCCGCTGCCGGACGCCCAGGTGCCCGCAGGCGGTTCGAGCCCGAGATGAGCCCACGCCTCGGCGGTCGCGACCCTCCCCCGGGGAGTGCGCGCCACCAGCCCCTCGCGCACCAGGTACGGCTCGGCCACGGTCTCGACCGTCTCGGGCTCCTCGCCGACGGTCATCGCCATCGTGGTCAGCCCCACGGGCCCGCCGCCGAACCGGCGGCACAGCGCGTTGAGGACCGCGCGGTCGAGCCGGTCCAGCCCGATCGGGTCGACCTCGTAGACCTCGAGCGCCGCCCGGGCGGCGCGCAGGTCGAGGACGCCGTCGCCGCGCACCTGCGCCCAGTCGCGCACCCGCCGCAGCAGCCGGTTCGCGATCCGCGGCGTGCCGCGCGAGCGGCCCGCGATCTCGTGCGCGGCCTCGTGGCGGACGTCCACACCGAGCAGGCCCGCGGACCGCAGGATGACACGCTCCAGCTCGCCCGCGGCATAGAAGTCCAGGTGCCCCGTGAAGCCGAAGCGATCGCGCAGCGGCGCGGGCAGCAGCCCCGAGCGGGTCGTGGCCCCGACCACCGTGAAGGGCGGCAACGCCAGCGGGATCGCGCTGGCGCCGGCACCCTTGCCGACCACGACGTCGACGCGGAAGTCCTCCATCGCCACGTACAGCAGCTCCTCGGCCGGACGGGCGAGGCGATGGATCTCGTCGATGAACAGCACCTCGCCCTCCTCGAGCGAGGACAGCACGGCGGCCAGGTCGCCGGCGTGCTGGATCGCCGGTCCGCTGGTGACGCGCAACGACGTGCCGAGCTCCGCGGCGATGATCATGGCCAGGGTCGTCTTGCCGAGACCGGGCGGCCCGGACAGCAGCACGTGGTCCGGGGCGGCGTCACGAGCGAGCGAGGCCTGCAGCACGAGGGAGAGCTGGTCGCGCACCACCTGCTGGCCGACGAACTCGTCGAGCCTCTTGGGCCGCAGCGCGGCCTCGGCGGCCCGTTCGACGTCGTCCGCGCCGGAACCGACCAGACGTTCGCCGAGCTCGGACGGGTCGATCGCGCCCTCAGCCACGAGGGCCCAGCCGTCGCAGCGCGGCACGCAGCGTGCCCGGGACGTCCGCCGCGGCCACGACGTCGGACCCCGCGTCCGCCAGCACCTTCGCCACGGCGTCCTCAGCGACCTTCGACGACCAGCCGAGACCGGTCAGCGCGTCCACGACCTGCCCCCGGGAGTCCGCCGCGGCCACGACGGTGGTGGCGCCGTCGACGGCCCCGGGCGCCCCCAGCTTGCCCGTCAGCTCGAGCACGATCCGCTGGGCGCTCTTGGCCCCGATGCCAGGCACCCGGCGCAGCGACGCGGTGTCCTCGGCGGCGATCGCACGCCGCAGGGCGTCGGGGGTGAGCACGGCGAGCATCGCCAGCGCGATGCGCGGGCCGACGCCCGAGACGGACTGAGCGGTCTCGAAGACGTCGCGCTCGTCGGCGTCCGCGAACCCGTAGAGGGTCATCGAGTCCTCGCGGACCACGAGGGTCGTCTGCAACCGTGCTGGTTCACCGGGGCGGAGCCCGGCCAGCGTCGCGGGAGCAGCGTGCACCAGGTACCCGACCCCCTGCACGTCGAGCACGGCGCGGTCGAGCGACACCTGGGCCACGGTGCCGGCCAGGGATGCGATCATCGAGCCGCCTCCTTTCCTCGAACACTCGTACGGTACCGCGACGCGGTCCGCGTCCCGCGTTCCGCCGCCGCCCAGGCGCGTTGCGCCGGCGTCACCTCGTGGCGGTCCCCACCCTGGAGGGCCCCGGCCGGGCGCCAGAGGTGCGTGATCGCGAGCGCCAGGGCGTCCGCGGCGTCGGCCGGCTGCGGGGCGGTACGCAGCCGCAGGATGCTGACCACCATGCGTTGCACCTGCTCCTTGCCGGCGCGCCCCGACCCCGTCACGGCGGCCTTCACCTCGCTCGGAGTGTGCAGCGCGACGGGGACCCCGCGCCGGGCGGCAGCCACCATCGCGAGACCGGCGACCTGCGCGGTCCCCATCACCGTGCCCCGATTGTTCTGCGCGAAGACCCGCTCCACGGCCACCACGTCGGGGACGTGCTCGTCCAGCCAGCCGTCGAGACCGTCCGCGATCTCGAGGAGACGCAGGTCGGTGCTCGTCTCGGGCGCGGTGCGCAGCACACCGACACCGACCAGCTCGGCCCGACGGCCCGGCCGGGAGTCGACGACTCCCACTCCGCACCGGGTCAGGCCCGGGTCCACTCCCAGCACTCGCACGGCGTTACTGTCTCACGCTGCACCGACAGTTCCCGGGAGGGCACGCGTCAGTCCCAGCACCACCGGTTCCGACCGACGCTGCACTCCCCTACGGGTGAGCACCTCGTCCCTCGGCACGCACCCTCCGGCGCGCTCCGCGTCAGTCGTCCGCACCACCCGGTCCGCCCGACGCTGCACTCCCCTGCGGGCGAGCACCTCGTCCCTCGGCACGCACCCTCCGGCGCGCTCCGCGTCAGTCGTCGGCGTCGAGGGCCGCCATGACCTCGTCCGAGGCGTCGAAGTTCGCGTAGACGTTCTGGACGTCGTCGCTGTCCTCGAGGGCGTCGATCAGGCGCATGATCTTGCGCGCCCCCTCGACGTCCACCTCGACCTGCATCGAGGGGTGCCAGACGGAGTCCGCGGAGTCGTACTCCATCCCCGCCTCGACGATCGCCGTGCGCACGTCGACGAGGTCCGTCGCCTCGCTGAGCACCTCGATGTACTCGCCGAGGTCGGTGACCTCCTCGGCGCCGGCGTCGAGCGCCGCGAGCATCACGTCGTCCTCGGTGACGCCCTCGGCCTTGGGGACGACGACGAGCCCCTTGCGGGAGAACAGGTACGACACCGAGCCCGGGTCGGCCAGGTTGCCGCCGTTGCGCGTGAACGCCGTGCGCACCTCGGCCGCGGCCCGGTTCTTGTTGTCCGTGAGGCACTCGACGAGCACGGCGATGCCGTTGTTGCCGTAGCCCTCGTACATGATCGTCTGGTAGTCGACGGCGTCGGCGCCCTCACCGGACCCACGCTTGACGGCGCGGTCGATGTTGTCGTTCGGCACCGAGGACTTCTTCGCCTTCTGGACGGCGTCGAACAGCGTCGGGTTGCCCGCCATGTCGCCGCCACCGGTGCGTGCCGCAACCTCGATGTTCTTGATCAGCTTCGCGAAGAGCTTGCCACGCTTGGCATCGATCGCGGCCTTCTTGTGCTTGGTCGTGGCCCACTTCGAGTGACCGGACATGACCTGACTAACTCCTTCGCGATCCGTGGACAAGACGGACGAACAGCGCGTGCACCCTTCCGTCCCCGGTGACCTCCGGGTGGAAGGCGGTGGCGAGCAGTCGTCCCGAGCGTGCTGCCACGATCCTACCGGCGGCCGCACCCGCCTCCGTCCCGTCCGTCGCGCGGTCCGGGATGCGGGCCAGCACTTCGACCCCCGGCCCCGCCTCCTCGATCCACGGTGCGCGGATGAACACGGCGCGCACGGCGTCGTCGTCGGGACCGTCGGTGACTCCGCTGACGTCGAGGTCAGCCTCGAAGGAGTCGACCTGCCGGCCGAACGCGTTGCGCCGGACGGTCACGTCCATGCCGCCGACGGTCTGCTGGCCCGCGATGCCGCCCACCAGACGATCGGCCAGCAGGATCATCCCGGCGCACGAGCCGTAGACCGGCAGGCCGGACGCGACGGCGTCGCGGAGCGGCTCGTGGAGCTCGAAGATCCGCAGCAACTTGTCGATGGTCGTGGACTCGCCACCGGGCAGCACCAGGCCGTCCACCGACTCGAGCTCGGCGCGGCGACGGACGGCGACGCTGCGGGCACCGGCGGCCTCGAGGGCCCTCTGGTGCTCGCGGACGTCACCCTGCAGGGCGAGGACTCCGATCGTGGCAGGCACCGGCACATGGTACGGGCCCGTGCTGCACCGCCACGCACGAGCCTCATCCACACAACGCGACTCCGGCGATGGTGTACTCCCGTACGTTCGACGGCGGCGACGTCCATGCGCCGCGTTCCGCTCGCACCCACGCAACGCCCCCCTCGATCAGCGCGCTGATCGTCTCGCTCCGGTCCGAGGTGGCCGTCGTCTGCGAGCCGTCTGACCCGAAGTGCAGGACGTACCCGGTCGCCTCAGGAACTTCGGTCCAGGTGAAGGACACCGATTGAACGCCCAGGACGTCACAGTCCAGCTGTGGGGAGCTCAACGAACCGAGGCTCGACGGGCCGCCCTGGATAGTCCCCTCATCCGTCCAGTCGCTACCGACCAGCGTCGCCGACAACGCCACGGCGAGCCTTCCGGTCGCCCCTTGGGTGTCCGACGGCGCCGTGTCCGAGACCTCGGCGGCCAGGCACAGCTCTGCCGTGCCACCCGGAGCCACCTCGGTGGTCGGCCCGGCACCGGACGAGCAGGAAGAACCCGCCGCCGTCCCACCGAAACTTGCCGTGGTGACGAGAGCCTGCTCCAGGTCGTCAGCGACGACGACCTCGGCCGTGATCACGGCTGCCCGGCTGCTGCCGTTGCGCACGGTCACGACGTCCGCATAGCCCTCGCCTGGGAACGCATCACGCAGGCGGAACGATGTCAGCTGGACGGTGCCGCCCGGGCCGTCGAGCCCGCCTCCGATCCGGTCGACCTGGACGTCGACCTCCGCCGTGGTGATGACTCCTGGCACCGCCACCTGCACCGCGGTCGACCATCGAGCCCAGGCCAGTCCAGCCACGACGACGGAGACGACGAGGACGAGGACGAGAGCGCTGACAACACGGGCTCCTTGCCACACTGCACCTGGACGGTCAGCCATCGACCCTCCCCCGACGCCGGATACCGATGCGTGCGACCACGCCGACAAGCGCCATCGCGCCGGCCACCGCCAGCAGTACCGCACTACCCGCACCGGTGCGCGGGAGCACCGCGACACCCGGCGGCCGCTCCTGCGCGCCGCCGACACCGCTCGCGGAGAGCTCGACCGACACCGCGAGCCACGCCGTCGACCGCTGGGTGAGATTTCCTGCGTCATCGGCGAACGCCACCTCGACGTCGACCGGCACCACCTCGTCCTCGCCGATCGAGAGCGGAGCACTCGACTCCGCGGACCACGGTGTCCCTGCGATCCGCAACCGCAGATCGATCGCATCGACGAGATCCGCGTCCCCCTCGACGCCCACGGTGACTCTCCCCCGGGCATCGCTCCCCCCGGTGTGCCGGATCAAGAGCGAGGTCTCCTCGACGTCGCCCGGCACCCACCGGCGTGCCTCGTCCAGCAGCGGCGTCGTCAGGCTCTCGGCCCACGCGTCTCCGTCGGTGCTCAGCAGCACGGCCCCCAGGTCCGCCCCGCTCTGCTCGTCCGGCGCGGCGTCCGCCGCTGGAGCCAAGAGCACTAGCCCAACGCTGGCGGCAACCGCGGTGAACATGCTGGTCATCCGGACGCGCCCTCCCATCACACCTCACCACCGGTGCGCCGCCCCCGCAGTTCCGCGACGAGGAGGAAGCCCGCGTAGCCCAGCAGACCCACAGCCACCACCGTTCCGATCGACTCCCTCTGCTGTCCCGAGGCAAGGCTGGACAGGTACCCCAGCCGTGGTACCGCATACCAGACCGTCCCGCGGACCTGCACGGCCCGGACCGGGCGCGGGTCGGAGGCCTCGTTGGCGTCTCCTCGGGTGACGAACGAGGGTTCCCCACCCACGGTCGTGCCCACGCCGACGACCCGGTGCGTCACCACAGCCCGTTCACCGGATTGCAGCTGGTACGTGATCACGTCGCCCGTCCCGACGTGCGTCGGTTCGACCGGGCGCACGACGACGAGTGTTCCGACGCTGATCGCTGGCTCCATAGAACCGGTCATCACGACGTATGGTGTCGCCCCGGCAAGGCGCGGCACGACCACCCCGAGCAGGAGCGCGGCACCGCCGACCACCACCACGAGCAGAGCCGCACCGCGACCGGCGAGCCTGACTGCGCTGCGCACCACCAGCCCCGATCACGGCACGACGTGCGCCTGCGTCACCTGGACGGTCACGGCCTCCAGCGAGGCCTCGAGCGACTGCGTGTCGTTGCCGGCGCCCTCGTCGAAGACCGCTTCGAGGGTGACGACCAGATCGTCCGCTGTCCCTACCGGAACCGGATCGGTCAGCGGAAGCGTCAGTTCGGCTCCGTCGAGCGTTGCAGACGTCACCGAGAGGTCGAGCGCCGTGGTGAGGGCGTTGCTCGTTGCCCAGGCAGGGTCGCTGACCGTGATATCGCCGAGGGCAAGGTGATCCCCGGTGCCCTCGACCGTAAGGGTGCACGCGGACGTGAGTGTGTCGCCGGGCACGATGCCCACGGACACCGGAAGACCGTCATCGAGCAACCACTCTTCGCAGGCGCCGTCGGTCATCGAGAGGCTACCGGAGGTGACGTCCGTCCCCGTGGCGGCACCTTCGGCCGTCCAGAAGGCGAGAGTTTGCGCTCCTCCCACCAGCAGCAATGCAGCCGCACCTGTGGCGACAGCCGCCTTCGTCAAACGGTTCATGCTCATCCCCCACTCGTTGATGCCGACCACTCCGTCGGCTTGGACAAGGAACCCTCACGTCCACGGTAGATGATTACCTCGGGCAGCGCGCGGTGGTGGGGGGTCACGAATCGTCGTGCTCGGTGCCGAGGTGGCGCACCACGCCGTCCCAGCCGTGCGCGAGGGCCTCCACGACGTCGGGCAGCACGGTCGGGAAGACCTCGATCCGCTCGGCGCGCAGCTCGGCGACGCTCAGCCAGCGCATCTCGTCGAGGACGTCGCGCTCCTGTGCGGTCCACCCGGCGTCGGTGGGCTCGTGCCGTGAGACCCGGGCCACGAAGAACACCTCGTCCTGGTGGCACGTCTCGGCGAAGAAGTGGAAGATCCCGGCGCGGGTCATCACCGGGCCCTCGAGGTCGTCCTCGGCGAGCTCGAGGCCGGCCTCCTCGCGCACCTCGCGCACCGCTGCGGCGGCATCGGACTCGCTCGGCTCGATGCCGCCGCCGACGGTGAACCACCAGGACCGGTCGGGCTGGTCGGCGTCGTGCCCGCGCACGAGCAGCGCCCGGCCGGCGTCGTCGAGCACGATGACGCGGGCGGCCCGCCGGTGCCGCAGGCCGTCCTCCCCGAGGACCCAGTCGGGCCCGAGCGAGGACGAGACACTGGCGCGGGTCGGCATGCGGTTCAGCATAGATGCCCGGCGCGGAGCGCGGCCGAGCGGCCGGCACCGTCCACCGGCCGGCCGTGTCAAGACCTGCGAGAATGCGTCGTCGTCGAGCAAACTGTTGGAGCCCTGGTGATCCACACCTTCCACCTCGCCGAGATGCCGACCGTCCGCACGGCCCGAGCGCTGCTGCGGCCGCCGTCGAGCTCCACCACGCCGGGACTCGACCACGCCGAGTGCCTGGCGCTCATGCGCCTGGGGGCACCCGTCGTCTCCCCGGGCCGGCTGCAGCTGCGACGGATCGCCGTCTTCGCGCAGTGGCGTGACGAGGAGGCCGTGGAACGCTTCCTGTCCGACGACGAACTGGGCCGTCACCTGGCGGCCGGGTGGCACGTCCGCCTCGAGTTCCTGCGGCGCTGGTCCAGGCTCGCAGCCCTGCCCGACCTGCCCGCACGCACGGGCGACGGGGACCAGGACGAGCCCGTCGTCGCGGTGACCGTCGCGCGGATGCGGCTGCCCGAGGTGCCCCGGTTCATCCGGTGGGGCCGGCCGGTCGAACGCCAGGTGCGCGACGACCCCGGCACCACCCTCGCGCTGGCCGCCGTCCGGCCTCCACGCACCATCGCCACGTTCTCCGCCTGGCGCAGCGTGCGCGAGATGGAGGAGATGGTGCACGGCCGCTCCGGCCTCCCGGCGGCCCGACGGCACGCGGACGCCATGGTCGAACGTCGGCGGCGCGACTTCCACCACGAGTTCGCGGTGCTGCGCTTCCGCCCGCTCTCGGAGCACGGCAGCTGGCAGGGGCGCACCAGCATCGTGCCGCGCCGCTGACGACGCCTCTGCGGAGGACGGGCGGAGGAGGCGCGGCGGTTCCGGAGACAGCGAGGCTCCGCGGACATCACGTCCACGGAGCCTCGCCCGGTCCGTCAGGGCGGACCGACGCCCTCGGGGCGGACCGTCACCAGCCGCGCGTGGCGAGCCGGACGGGCTCCGGCTCCTCCTCGACGTTGATGCCGACCATCGCCTCACCCAGCCCGCGGGAGACCTTGGCGATCACGTCGGGGTCGTCGTGGAACGTGGTGGCCTGGACGATCGCCTTGGCACGGGCCGCCGGGTCGCCGGACTTGAAGATGCCGGAGCCGACGAAGACGCCCTCGGCGCCGAGCTGCATCATCATCGCGGCGTCGGCGGGGGTGGCGATGCCACCGGCGGTGAAGAGCACCACGGGAAGCTTGCCCGTCCGGGCGACCTCCGCGACGAGCTCGAACGGCGCCTGCAGCTCCTTCGCGGCGACGAACAGCTCGTCCGTGGGCAGCGAGGTCAGGTTCCGGATCTGCTGGCGGATCTGGCGCATGTGCGTGGTGGCGTTCGAGACGTCGCCCGTCCCGGCCTCGCCCTTGGACCGGATCATCGCCGCGCCCTCGGTGATGCGGCGCAGCGCCTCACCCAGGTTGGTCGCACCGCAGACGAACGGGACCGTGAAGGCCCACTTGTCGATGTGGTGGGTGTAGTCGGCGGGGGTCAGCACCTCGGACTCGTCGACGTAGTCGACGCCGAGCGACTGCAGCACCTGCGCCTCGACGAAGTGCCCGATGCGTGCCTTCGCCATGACGGGGATCGACACGGCCTCCACGATGCCCTCGATCATGTCGGGGTCCGACATCCGGGCGACGCCGCCCTGGGCGCGGATGTCCGCGGGTACCCGTTCGAGCGCCATGACGGCGACCGCACCGGCGTCCTCGGCGACCTTGGCCTGCTCGGGGGTGACGACGTCCATGATGACGCCGCCCTTGAGCATCTCGGCCATGCCCCGCTTGACGCGGGCCGTGCCCACCTCGCCGACGCCGTTCGTGCCGGCCGGGGTCCCGGTGGTCTGGCTCAACGCAACCTCACAGAGTTCTTGCGAGCACCTCCCGGCGTCTCACCGGGCGTGCCGACGTGGTCCACGTCGTGCCTCCCATCCTACGGGGGCATCAGATGGCGTCGATCCCGTCCGGCATCTGGTCGTCCAGCTCCACCGTCTGCGGCCAGGGGGCGCGCCCGGCCAGCCGCAACCACCGCGCCCGGCGCGGACGACGGGCCCGCTGCGCCTGGGCGACGGCCTCGTTGTGGAACCGGCGGGCGAGCTGGGCCCGGTACCAGGCGCCCGCCAGGTCGCCGACGAGCTCCTCGCCCGGGCCGGAGGACCGCAGCCCCGCCACGGTGTCCGCGTCGGCGAGCACCGAACGCAGCGTCACCGACAGCTCGGACTCGCTGCGCTCGCGCTCGGCCGGCAGCCCGGTCAGGGCGAACGCTTCGGCCGGCGACGGACCACCCACGACGGCGACGCTCTCGGCGTCCGCGGGCGGACCCGGCACGCCCTCCTCCTCCGCCGCACCGGGCGGCTCGCCCGCCGTCGTCACCGCGAAGGCCGCGTCGGCGAGCAGGACCGAGCTGGCCGGGTCCAGCAGCCCGGACGACGCCAGGTCCAGGGACGTCCGCACGCGGCGGTCGAGCTGTGCCTGCAGCGCCAGCCGCGAGGCCACGACCTTGTGGTGCAGCCGGTCCAGCCGCGACGCCGCGACCCACACCCACCACAGCGCCAGCCCGAGCAGGACCACCGCGAGCAGCGCGACCTCCGACCAGCTCATCGCTCACCTGCCACGTCGGCCCGCGGGCGTCGGCCGAGCAGCCACGACGAGCGCTCGGCCCGCAGGTCCCGCCGCACGGTCCCCGTCCCGAGCGCCTCCGTCGCGGCGACCGCCATCTCGTACACGGCCAGCACCTGGTCCGTCACGGTCGCCCAGTCGAAGCGGCGCACGAAGGTGCTCGCGCGCTCGCGCCGTGCACCGGTGTCCGTCGCGTCGGCGAGCGCGGCGACCACGGAGGCCGCCAGGTCGTCGGCGTCGCCGGTCCGGAACAGCCTGCCTGCCGTGCCGTCGTCGAGCACCCGCCGGAACGCGCCGAGGTCGCTCGCGACGACGCCCGTGCCGGCGCTCATGGCCTCGACGAGCACGATGCCGAAGCTCTCCCCGCCGGTCTGCGGAGCCACGTAGAGGTCCGCAGACCGCAGCAGCGCGGCCTTGTCGTCGTCGCTGACACCGCCGAGCCACTCGAACGCGGCACCGTGCGGCCCGAGCGCGGCCTCGGCGGCCGCGCGGCCGGAGTCTCCCTTGCCCGCCACGAGGAACCGCGTCCCGGGCACCTCCGCGAGGATCGCGGGCGCCGCGGCGGCCAGGACCTGCAGGCCCTTGCGGGGCTCGTCGAGCCGCCCGAGGAACGCGACCGTCGGGGCCTGCGGGGTCCCGCGCCAGCGCGCGTCGCGGGGGCCGACGGCGAACCGGTCGACGTACACCCCGTTGGGGATGACGACGGCGTCGCCGCCCAGATGGTCGATGAGCGTCCGGCGCGCGTCCTCCGAGACGGCGATGCGGGCGGAAATCTTCTCCAGCGACTGCCGCAGCAGCGGGTGGGCGACCTGCAGTGCCCGCGAGCGCACCTGGGAGGTGTGGAAGGTCGCCACGACCGGTCCCTCGGCGACCCACAGGGCGAGCATCGACAGCGACGGGGTCATCGGCTCGTGCAGGTGCAGCACGTCGAAGCTACCGGTGTCGATCCACCGGCGCACCCGGGCGGCGGCGCGGGGGCCGAACGCGAGCCGGGCGACGGAGCCGTTGTAGCGGACCGGGACGGCGCGCCCGGCCGGGGTGACGACGTCGGGCACCTCCGTATCGTCGTCCGCGGGCGCCAGGACCGAGACCTCGTGCCCGGCCGCTCGCAGCGCCTCGGCGAGGTCGCGCACGTGGAACTGCACGCCACCGGGGGCGTCGAAGGAGTAGGGGCACACGATGCCCACGCGCAGCGGCCGCATCATGCCTCCCCGGCCGCGGCGCGTGTGCGCGCGTACCGCTGCGGGTCGAGGTCGTCGACGAACACCTTCTGCAGCATGTGCCAGTCGGCGGTGTGCCGGGCGATGTACTCGCCGAGGACGTCCGTCCAGGCCTGGGTGAGCCGGGCGACCTGGGCCCGCCGGCTCCCGCCGTCGGGCGGGTCGACGGGCGCGTGGAACCGGATCACGATGCCCCAGGGGGTGCGCGCACGACGACGGCGCTCCCCCGCGAGGCGCTCGTGCCGGATCCCGACGGGTATCAGCGGTACGCGCGCGGCCACGGCGAGTGCCGCGGGCCCGGCGGCGACCCGGGCACGGTGCCCGCACAGGTCCACCTCGACACCGCTGGCCGTCAGGTCACGGTCGGACAGCAGCGGCACGAGCCGGGGGCCGTCCTCCGCGCCGCGGACCAGGCCCTTGAAGACGCCGTCGTCGCCGAGCGGCAGCACGTCGATCCCGATGGAGCGCCGGAAGTCGACGAACTGCTCGAACAGGGCCGGGGGCTTCAGCCGTTCGGCGACTGTCAGCACCGGCGCGATGCGCGGTGACGCCCACGCCCCGGCGAGGTCCCAGTTGCCGAGATGGGCGAGCGCGAGGGACATCGCACCGCCGGCGTCGGTGATCGCGGTGACGTGCTCGAGGCCTTCGACCCGGACACGGGCGGCGAGCTGCTCCGGCGTGGCGCCCTGGAGCGTGAACGCCTCGCGGAAGTACCGCAGGTAGCGCCGCATCCCGTCGCGGGTGAGCCGTCGGACGGCCCGCTCGTCCAGGTCGGGGCGCACCCGGGCGTAGTTGGCCTCCATCCGGCGCACGCCCGCGCCGCGGCGCAGCCAGGTCACGTCGGCGGCCACGTCGAACGCGGCCCGCAGCAGCGGTTCCGGCACCTTCGGTGCGTGGCGCCAGGCGAAGGTGTAGGCGGCGGCGAGGTCGACCATCACGCCTCCTCGGTGGTGGGCAGGAGCTGGCTGCGGACGGTCAGCACCCGCTGGGCGACCGTGACCAGGCTGGCGAGCGCGAGCAGCCCGAGCACGACGACCAGGACGGCTACCGGCAGGCCCAGCTGGACGAACGCGGTGGGGACCAGGGCGACCACGAGCCGGTCGGAGCGCTCGGCGATACCGACGGCCGCCGTCGCGCCGACGGACTCGGCCCGGGCACGGGCGTAGGGCACCACCGAGCCGAGTACCAGGCACGCCAGGGAGACCATGGTCCCCGCGACGGCCCAGGGCTCGTCGGGGTGCAGGGCGAACCACAGCGTGAGGCCCCCGAACACCGCGCCGTCGGAGACGCGGTCGAGCGTCGAGTCGAGGAAGGCCCCCCACGGACCGCTGCGACCGCTGAGCCGGGCCATGACGCCGTCGAGGGAGTCCGTCAGGACGAAGAGGCCGAGGAGGAGCGCGCCGAGGGTCAGGTGACCGGTGGGCAGCAGGGTCAGCGCGAGGGCGGTGACGATCACGGTCCCGGTGATCGTCACGGCGTCCGGCGACACCCCACGGCGGAGCAGCAGCCGCGCCAGAGGGGTGAACAGGCGCTGCATCGTGGCCCGCAGGCGGCCGAACATGGGTGCTCCTCGTCTCGTCGTGCGTGCCGGCGGCCCGGCGCGGCCAGGCTAGCGCCCGGCGCCGGTCAGCGGGTGGGCCACGCCGCGGCGAGCCGTGCGCGGGTGTCCGCGAGCAGTTCGGGCAGTGCCTTGGTCCGTCCGACGACGGGCAGGAAGTTCGCGTCGCCGAGCCAGCGCGGGACCACGTGCTGGTGCAGGTGCGCCGCGATGCCGGCCCCGGCGGCCTCCCCCTGGTTCATCCCGAGGTTGAAGCCAGCGGGCGCGTAGACCTCGCGCAGGACGCGCATCGCGGTCTTCGTCATGGCCGCCAGCTCCGACGTCTCGTCGTCCGTCAGGTCGGTGTAGTCGGAAACGTGCCGGTAGGGCAGCACCATGAGATGACCACCGTTGTACGGGTACAGGTTGAGCAGCGCGAAGCAGTCCGCCCCGCGGGCGACGACGAGACCCTGCTCGTCGTCGCCCGCGGGGATGCGGCAGAACGGGCACTCGTCCGGCGAGCTGTCGGCCGGTTTGTCCTGCCCGCCGATGTACACCATCCGGTGCGGCGTCCAGAGCCGCGCGATGTCGTCCTCCGGCGGGCCGAACCGGTCCGCCGGCTCGACACGGGGCTCGCCCCGCGCGCCCACGCTCAGACCTGCTCGCGGTCGCGGACCGCCGTCACGATCCGCTCGACGGCGTCGGCCACCGGCACGCCGTTCTCCTGCGTGCCGTCGCGGAACCGGAACGAGACCGCGCCCGCCTCGGCGTCCTCCCCGCCCGCGATGAGCACGAACGGCACCTTCTCCTTGGCGGCGTTGCGGATCTTCTTGCCGAAGCGGTCGTCGGAGGTGTCCAGCTCGGCACGGATGCCCTGCGCGCGGAGCTGCGCGACGACGTCTCCGAGGTAGTCGTCGAAGGCGTCGGCGACGGGCACGGCGAGCACCTGGACCGGCGCGAGCCAGGCCGGGAAAGCGCCCGCGTAGTGCTCGAGCAGCACCGCGAAGAACCTCTCGATGGACCCGAACAACGCACGGTGGATCATGACCGGACGCTGGCGGGTGCCGTCCGCGGCGGTGTACTGCAGGTCGAACTTCTCCGGAAGGTTGAAGTCGAGCTGGATGGTCGACATCTGCCAGGTCCGGCCGATGGCGTCCCGCGCCTGGACGGAGATCTTGGGGCCGTAGAACGCGGCGCCGCCCGGGTCCGGGACGAGCTCGAGGCCGGAGGCGGTGGCCACCTCCTCCAGCGTCCGGGTGGCCTCCTCCCAGCTGTCGTCGTCGCCGACCGACTTCTCGGGGTCGCGGGTCGACAGCTCGAGGTAGAAGTCGTCCAGGCCGTAGTCGCGCAGCAGGTCGAGCACGAACGTCAGCAGCGAGGTGAGCTCGTCGCGCATCTGCTCGCGGGTGCAGTAGATGTGCGCGTCGTCCTGGGTGAAGCCGCGGGCCCGGGTGAGGCCGTGCACGACGCCGGACTTCTCGTACCGGTACACCGTCCCGAACTCGAACAGCCGCAGCGGCAGCTCGCGGTACGAGCGGCCCCGCGCGTCGAAGATCAGGTTGTGCATCGGGCAGTTCATGGGCTTGAGGTAGTAGTCCTGGCCCGGCTTGCGCACGGTGCCGTCGTCGTCGAGCTCCGCGTCCAGGTGCATCGGCGGGTACATGCCGTCGGCGTACCAGTCGAGGTGCCCGGAGGTCTCGAACAGCTTCGACTTGGTGATGTGCGGGCTGTTGACGAACGAATACCCGGACTCGACGTGGCGCTTGCGCGAGTACTCCTCCATCTCCATGCGCACCATGGCGCCCTTGGGGTGGAACACGGCCAGGCCCGACCCGATCTCGTCGGGGAAGCTGAACAGGTCCAGCTCGCTGCCCAGGCGGCGGTGGTCGCGACGCTCGGCCTCGGCGAGCCGCTCGAGGTGCGCCTTGAGCTCGTCCTTGCTGGGCCAGGCGGTGCCGTAGATGCGCTGCAGCTGCGGGTTCTTCTCGCTGCCGCGCCAGTAGGCCGCCGCGGAGCGCATGAGCTGCACGCCGTTGCCGATGAGCTTGGTGCTCGGCAGGTGCGGACCGCGGCACAGGTCCGACCACACGACGGTCTCGCTCTCGCGCCCGGCGCCGCGGACGTTGTCGTAGATGGTCAGCTCCCCGGCGCCGACCTCCACCGAGACGCCCGCGTCGTCGCCGGCGCTCGCCGCGCTGCCCTTGAGCCCGATGAGCTCCAGCTTGTACGGCTCGTCCGCCAGCTCGGCGCGGGCCTCGTCCTCGGTGACGACCCGGCGGCGGAACGTCTGCCCCTCCTTGATGATGCGGGCCATCGCCTTGTCGAGCTTCTTGAGGTCGTCGGGCGTGAACGGCTCGACGACGTCGAAGTCGTAGTAGAAGCCGTCCTTGACGGGCGGGCCGATGCCGAGCCGGGCGTCCGGGTTCACCTGCTGCACGGCCTGAGCCAGCACGTGCGCGGCGCTGTGGCGCAGCACGGCCAGACCGTCGGGCGAGTCGACCGTCACGGGTTCGACCGCGGTCCCCGGCACCAGCTCGCGCGACAGGTCGAGCAGCTCACCGTCGACGCGCATCACGACGACCTCACGTCGGTCCGCGAAGAGCTCGGTGCCCGTCGTCGGCTCCGTCACCGTCACCGTGGTGGTCCCCTCGACGGGTGCGGGCGATGACAGCGGCGCGGCGGCGTCGGACACGACAGTGCTCCTCAGGTTCGTTCGTGGTTCAGCGGACGCTCAGCGCCGCCGAGGGCGCCGCCGTGACGGCGACGCCCCCCGATCGTACCGACCCGGACGGCCGGGCCGTCGCCGGCGGCAGCGGCGAGCGCTCGCGGCGGGGAGCTCCGCCACCGCAGGATGGGTGGATGAGCTGTGCGCCCGACGACGACGGATACCCGGCCACCGTGCACGCGGCCGACACCCTCGGGGCGGTCGACCGTCTCGTGGTGGGCTGTCGCGCGTGCCCCCGGCTGGTCGCCTGGCGCGAGCAGGTCGCGGCCGAGCGGCGCGCCGCGTTCCGTGACCAGACCTACTGGGCGCGCCCGGTGCCCGGGTTCGGCGACAGCGCTGCTGCGGTCGCCGTCGTCGGCCTGGCGCCCGCGGCCCATGGTGCCAACCGCACGGGTCGCATGTTCACCGGGGACCCCAGCGGGGACTTCCTGTTCGCCGCGCTGCACCGCACCGGGTTCGCGAACCAGCCCCGGGCGACCGGACGCGACGACGGCATGCGGCTCGATGGGCTCCGCCTCGTGGCCCCCGTGCGCTGCGCTCCCCCGCAGAACCGGCCGACCCCGGCCGAACGTCGCCGGTGCGCCCCGTTCCTGGCCCGCGAGCTCGAGCTGCTCGCGCCGACGCTGCGGGTCGCCGTCGCCCTCGGGGCGCTCGGCTGGGACGCCCTCCTCGCGTCCCTCGGCGAGCAGGGCTGGGCCGTGCCGCGACCCCGTCCGCGGTTCGGCCACGGCCAGGAGCTCACGCTGCGCCGGTCCGACGGCGGGACGGGGCGGGAGCCTGCTGCGCCCGCGGCGATCACCGTGCTCGGGAGCTACCACGTCTCGCCGCACAACACGTACACCGGGCGACTGACCGCCGCGATGCTCGACGAGGTGCTCGGGCGCGCGGCGCAGCTGGCGGGCCGTACCGGACCAGGTGCCGGATAAGGTCCTGCCATGACCGGCCGACCGACCCGTGTCGAACCCCCGCTGCGCGCCGACGAGGCCACCACGCTGCGCACGTTCCTGGACTACCACCGCGACACGCTGCGCTGGAAGACGGCCGGGCTCAGCGCGGCGCAGCTCGGCACGCCGCTGCCGCCGTCGACGATGACCCTGGGCGGGCTGCTCAAGCACCTCGCCTACGTCGAGTCGCAGTGGTTCCAGGTCGTCCTGGCCGGGCGCGACGCGCTGCCGCCGTTCGACAGCGTCGACTGGAGCGACGACCCGGACTGGGAGTGGCACTCCGCGCACGCCGACTCCCCCGACGCGCTGCGGGCCCTCTTCGACGCGGCTGTCTCCTCCTCGGACGAGGTGCTCGAGCCCGCACTCGCCGCGGGCGGGCTCGACACGCTCTCCGCCCGCGAGAGCCGGCACGGCGACGGCCGGTTCTCCGTGCGCTGGATCCTCACCCACATGATCGAGGAGTACGCCCGCCACAACGGCCACGCGGACCTCCTGCGCGAGGCCCTGGACGGCGAGACCGGCGAGTAGGTGTCCCGGCCGCACGGACCGGCCGGGTCAGCCGCCCCGGCGCTCCTTGACGATCACCTGCTCGAAGACGAACGCCACGACCACCGCGATGAGCACGACCGGCGCCATGGCCGCGGCGTTCGGCCCGAGCAGCAGGATCACCAGCACGGCCGAGGAGACCGGGAACGGCAGGATCGACGCCGTGGCCGCCGCCATCCCGGCCGCCACCGCCGGCACGACGCCGTATCCGGGCAGGCCGGACACCAGCACGCCGGCGGCCGCACCGAGCAGCAGCGCGGGGAAGATCAGACCTCCTCGCAGGGCGCCGAGCGAGACCCCGTAGGCGATCGACTTGAAGAGCAGCAGCGCCACCAGGGCGGCCAGCGACCACGCGTGCGCGTCGGCCACCAGCGGTTCGAGCAGCCCCTGCCCGGAGAGCGCGACCTCCTCGGGTGACCGCCCGGTCAGCAGGGAGTAGGCGACCGTGCAGAGCCCGACGACGAGCGCCGCCGCGAGCGCCGTCCCCGCCGGGCGTCGCTCGGCGACGCGGGCGACCCACCGCCCGACGTGGTGCACCTGACGCACGCCGACGGCGATGACCACGGCCAACGGGACCGTCCAGAGCACGTCGCCGAGGTCGGGCCGCTGCGGCCCGTCGACCTCGGGCAACGACAACGAGGAGATGCTCAGTCCCGTCCACGAGCCCATGCCGGTGAAGACCAGCGCTCCCACGCCGGAGGCGAGGAGGCACGGGAGGATCACCCGGGCCAGCTTCGGCCCCGCCAGGCCCACCGCCTCCAGGACGAAGATGGCGGCGACCAGCGGGCTGCCGAAGATCGCTGCCAGTGCCGCCGAGGCACCGGCGACCGTGAGGAGCGCCTGGGCCGTCGGGTCGGCGGCTCGGGCGATCGGGCGGACCAGGAGCAGCGCCACGGCCGACCCGAGGGCGAGCAGCGGGGCCTCCGGCCCGAGGACCACCCCGAGCGGCAGGCCGCCGAGGGCGGCCAGCAGGATCCCGGGGACGTGGGACGCCGGCACCGCGCCGAGCCCCAGCCCGTCGACGGGCACATGACCGCCGCGGCCCGGCAGCCAGCGGACCGCCACCCCCACGAGCAGCCCGGCCAGGAGCAGCCAGGGCAGCGCCCACCACCACGGTGGGACGTCGAGACCGACGGCTTGGGGCAACGACTCCCAGACCGCGTGCTCGAGCGCGTGCAGGAGCGCCAGGAAGCCGAACGCGACCAGGGAGACCGGGATGCCGATCCCCGCGGCGATCAGCAGCAGGCCGACGTAGCCGCGCGTGCGGACGGCGTCCTCGGGTCCCTCGGTGCGGTCCGGCTGCGTCTGGCCGTCGGGGTGCGCGGACACGGCCGGCTCAGCCGAGGATCTTGGCCTTGGCGGCCGCGAACTCCGTGTCCGTCAGCAGCCCCGCGGTGCGCATCTCGCCGAGCTTCTGGAGCTGGGACAGAGTGTCGTCGGCGGGCGGCGCCGCTGGCAGCTGCTGGGCGTACTGGGCCTGCTGCGTGTCGTAGGCCTGGGCGCTGGCTCGCTGGTCGGCCCGCGCGTTGGCGCGGTTGTTCATCGCCCGGCTGGTGGCGGAAGCCGTCCCGGTGATGACGGCGGTCCGTGCCATGGTCCCGAGCAGTCCGGGGCGTCCCATCCTTCGGGGCATGTGTCAGTCCTCCTCTGCAATGACGCCGGCCAGCTCTTCCAGGGCGGCCGACGGGACAGTGGTCATGTCGATCAGGGACCCGCCGGCCTCGCGCAGCGCCGTCGTCAGCCCGGTCGCCCACGTGTGCTCGAAGACGAGCATCCCGACGGCCGCCCCCGGGGCGAGGTCGTCCGCGATCGCCTCGACGTCGTCCTCGGCGAGGTACCCGCTCGGCTCGCCCACCAGCTCCGCCAGGCCGTCGGCGGCGTCCGCGGCCTCGAGCCACTCGACCGAACCGTCCTCGCCCTTGCGGATCGCCAGCATGTCCAAGACGTTGATGGTGCCGGCCTCCGAGAGCCGGACGAGCTCGGCGACGATCTCGCCGGAGAAATTGCTGTGGGGGAACTCCACCAGGAGGAGCTCCACAGGTGCGGTGACTTCCATGTCCTGCCTCTCGATCGGACGGAGCGCGTGCACGCCGGTGAGCGACGGCTCGGTCCGCGCGCCAGGTCGTCACGCGAACACGCTGGTCACCCGCCCCGATCATCGAGCCGACGTGCCGCCATCGCAACAGGAGGCGCGGCGTGCCGCACGCCCCCGCGGACGTCGTGTGAGGTGACTGTGAAGGTGGCCGCGTCGGACGGGGGCCGCCGCTCGCCTCCTCGCACAATGGCCGGGTGCGTACGACCGACACCCCCATCTTCGATGCGCTGGCCCGCGAGTTCGAGAACCAGCGTCCCCTGATCCACGTGGCCTCCGCCCTGGGTGCCGATCCCCTGGGCGACCCCTTGACGCGCACCCGTGCCGCCGACGTCTCCTTCGTGTCCTCCGCGAGGCGCGGGCCGCTGCCACGGCGCGGACGTGCGGAGGGCTCGCCGTCCTGACCGGGCACCGTCCGGAGCAGGAACCAGGCGGCGGTCCGGAGAAAGTTCGACCGTGGTGCATCCGCCGGAGCCTCCGTGCCCGAATCCCTGGTGACCGACTCATGCAGTCCTCGTCCCTCACGGACGAGGCGCGACAACCAGGAGGACTCATGCGCACCACCCGACTCACGGCGACGTTCGGCGTCACCGCGCTCGTCGCTGCCGGAACGGCCTTCGCCCTGCCCGCGCACGCCGCGGAGGGCGACGCGATGCTCTCCGTCCTGCACGGCGTGCCGGACACCACCGTCGACGTCTACGTCAACGGAGAGCTCACCCTCGACGACTTCGAACCGGGTGACCTCGCCGGGCCGCTGGAGCTCGCGCCGGACACCTACACGGTGGCCGTCACGGCCGCCGACGCCGAGGACGACTCCGAGCCGGTCATCGGCCCCGTCGACCTTCCGCTGGAGGGCGGCATGAGCTACACGGCCGCAGCGCACCTCGACGCGGAGGGCTCGCCGACGGCGACGCTGTTCACCAACGACACCTCGGAGATCGCTGCGGGTGAGGGGCGTCTGACGGTCCGGCACGTCGCGGGAGCGCCCGCCGTCGACGTCCTCGCCGGTGACGAGCCGGTCATCGAGGGCCTGGAGAACCCCGACGAGGAGGTCCTCGAGCTGCCCGCCGGGACCGTGCCGGCTGCGGTCGCCGCGGCGGGAACCACCGATCCGGTCGTCGGACCGACGGACGTCGACGTCGCCGAGGGCGTCAACACGATCGTCTACGCCTGGGGCTCGCTCGACGACGACTCCCTCGCACTGGCCGTGCAGACGGTCGACGGGATGCACTCCAGCCCCGCCGGCGTCGACGCCGGGACCACCGGGGCGGCCGCGGTGCAGCACCACGGCTGGTTCAGCCCCGTGGTCGCCGGTGCCCTCATGGCACTGATCGCCGGGCTCGCCATCATGGTGGGCGTCAGGAACGCGGTCCGGGTGGGCCGCGAGCGCCGGTGACGACCGGCCGCCGCCGTGCGGCGGACCGGGTCTCGCGCCCGCTCCGCCGCACGGCGGCGGCCGCGCTCCTGGCGGCGGCCTTCGCCGTCGTCGGGGGCACGGCCTTCCTGTCGAACGACGACGAGGGCGTCGGGTCGGAGATCCCCCGGTCCGTCCCGACGGACGAGCGGCGCGTCACGCCCACCGCACCCGCCGTCCCGGCCGAGCCGGACGCCCCGTCCCCGGAGCGGTCCGCGCCGGCCGGGACGGCCGACGTCCCGGTCGTCGACGCGGCACCGCAGGACTCCCCGGCGGGCGCCGCGCCCGCCCGGCTGCGCGTGCGCGGCCTGCTCGACGTCCCGGTGCGGCCGGTCGGGGTCGACCCCGACGGATCCATGGAGCTGCCCGCGCGCGGAGACGTGGCCGGGTGGTACCGCTTCGGACCGTCGCCCGCGGACGACGCCGGGACCGTCGTGCTCGCCTCGCACGTCGACACGATCGACGGGGTCGGCGCCTTCGCCGGGCTGACCGCCGTGACACCCGGCGACGTGGTGGTGGTGACCGACGAGGACGGTGCCCGCCACCGGTACACCGTCAGCGGCGTCGAACGCTTCTCGAAGGAGGTGGTGCCGCTGGACGAGATCTTCGACCGCACGGGAGAGCGTCAGCTCGCTCTGATCACGTGCGGCGGGCGCTGGGACGCCCAGGCAGGGCACTACGAGGACAACCTGGTGGTCACGGCGGTGGCATGATGACGCCGTCGGTTCAGCACGCTAGGTTGTCCGCAACGGGCATCGCCGACCGGCGACGCCGCGTCCGACCACGGAGGATCTGTGACGACTGGGGCCGAGGGTGCTGCACCCCCGACCACCGACGACGACGTGGCCGCACGGTTCGCCACCGGTACGGAGGAAGGGCTCGCCGCGGCATACCGCCGGTGGTCCCCGCTGATCCACACGGTTGCGCTGCGCTCGCTGGGCGAGGCGTCCGACGCCGAGGACGTCACGCAGCAGGTCTTCGTGGCCGCCTGGCGATCTCGTTCCGGCTACGACCCGGGACGGGCCCGGCTCTCGACCTGGCTGCTGGGCATCGCGCGGCACAAGATCGCCGACGTCCACGCGTCCCGGGAACGGATCCGCAAGCAGCAGCAAGCCGCCGAGGCCTTCGCTCCGAACCCACGGGGAGAGGAGGACCCGGTCGGTCCCGGGGTGGTCGACCGCGCGGTCGTCGCCGACGAGCTCGCCAGGCTCGGGGACCCGGCCGGCACGATCTTGCGGCTCGCGTTCTACCAGGACCTGACGCACACGCAGATCGCCGAGGAGCTCTCGTTGCCCCTCGGTACCGTCAAGAGCCATATCCGACGAAGCCTGACCAGGCTGCGGACACGATGGGAGGTGGATGGTGCAGCACGTTGACCCGGAGGTCCTCGCGCTCGTCGCGCTCGGCGAGGACGGTGCCGCCTCCCGCGACGACCACGCCCACCTCACCGACTGTGCCGTGTGCCGCACGGAGATCGACTCACTCGCGCAGGTCGCCTCGGTGGCACGCGCCGACGACGCCGGCCTCGTCGCCCCCCCGCCCGAGGTCTGGGACCGGGTGCGCGACGAGCTGGGCCTCGCCCAGGACGACCCGCAGCCGGCGACCGTCGTCGACCTCGCCGCACGCCGCCGTCGTCCGTCGCCGCTGTGGGCTGCCGCAGCAGCGAGCGTCGCCCTGGTGGTCGGTGTCGGCGGCGGGGTCGTGTGGGAGCGGTCGCGGGCCCCCGAGGCGCCGACCGTCGTCGAGCCCGTCGCCGTCGCCGAGGCCCAGCTCGAGCCGTTGCCGGACTGGCCGTCGTCGGCCGGGCGGGCCGTGGTCGAGGAGGACCCCGAGGGGAACCTCGAGGTCGTCGTGACCGTCGACGACGCGGGCGCGGGCGACGGCTACCGCGAGGTGTGGCTCCTGGCCGATGACCTCAGCGGCATGGTGAGCCTCGGCGTCCTCAGCGGGAGCTCGGGGACGTTCCCCGTCCCCGCCGGCCTCGACCTCGGGACCTACTCCCTGGTCGACGTCTCCGAGGAGCCGTTCGACGGCGACCCGACGCACTCCGGCGACTCCGTCGTGCGCGGCGGTCTCGCCAGCACCTGACCGGTCCAGACCTGCTCTGACCAGGCCGGACCGGCCCGGCACGGCGCTCTCCCGGAATCTCTGACCGGGCCGGAGCGTTGAGAAGAACAGCACATCGTCCGCGTCCCGGCGCGGGCCTCAGGCCCCCGGGACCCATGGAAGGGGGCCGTATGCCTCGCATCCGTATGCCCAAGCGCATCGAGTTCGAGAACGACGCCGGTGAGACCGTCCGCTACGTGCGGCACGGTGACGGTGGCTACGTCTCGCCACAGGCAGACGTCGCCCCGGACGCCGTCGTCGGCCGCGGCACCTACGTCGAGCGCGGTGCCCGGGTCGAGGCCGGGGCTCGCCTCGGCGAGGTGACCTGGGTCGACCACGACGCGGTCGTGGGCCGCGGCGCCCGGGTCGGCAGCAGCGTGCACCTGGGACCGGGCTCGTCCGTCGGGGCCGGCGCCCACGTGGCCGACCACGTCCACCTCGGGCGCGGCGTGCGCGTCGAGGCCTCCGCCACCGTCGAGGCCGAGGCGTCGGTGCCGGACGGCGAGATCGTCCGGCACCGCTACGCCCAGGCCGCCTGACCGCGACCGTTCGCGCCGCCGCCTACCCCTGCTCCCCCTGGCGGCGGCGCAGCCGCACCAGGACGTAGCCGATACCGACCAGCATCAGCGCGAGGAGGGAGGCCCCGGCGAGGTCGGCACCCGTGCGCGGCAGGAAGCCCGGTCCCGGCGTAGCGCCGCCCGGTGTGGCGTCGTAGGTGTTGACGACGTCCACACCGACGGTCGACATGCCGGCCACGGGGACCTGGAACGCGCCGGACGTCGGCACCTCGCCCGCCGGGTCCGCGGTGGTCGAGTCGTCGGCGACCGTGATCGCCACCGATCGGGCGCCGCCCGCGTCGGTCTCCGCCAGGGTGCACGTGGCCCCCTGCGGCAGGTCGGCGTAGACGGCCGTCCAGTCGCCGGCGGCGCTCAGCTCGCGGTCGGCTCCCCCGGGCACGTCGATCGCGACCTGCTCACCGTCCACGTTGCGGGTGCAGTCCAGGCTGACCACGAGCACGTCCCCGGCGTGCTCCTCCGCGCCGTCTCCCGCGAGCGTCTTGGTGACGGCGACCTGTCCGACGTCGAAGGTGTTCGTCACGTCGACAGCCGCCGCCCCCGACTCGTCGGGCGGGACGACGACGGCGCCGGGCTCAGCGCCGTCCGTCACCACGGCGACGACCGTCGAGGTCGCGCCGCCGGTCCCCGTCTCGGTCACGACGCACTCCGCGTCGACCGGGAGCCCGTCGTAGACGGCGGTGCCGCCGGCCTCCACCTCGCGCGTCGCCCCGTCCGGCACCTCGATGGACTCGCCCTGGAAGGTGCAGGCGAGCGAGACCTCGAACGGCCCCGACCCCCAGAGCTCGGCTCCCTCGCCGTCGACGGTCTTGTCGACCTCGACGGACCCGACCTCGAACGTGTTGGTCACCGTCACGACGCACTCGGCACCGACGGGCAGGCCGTCGTAGGTGGCTGGCTCGTCCGGCGTCACCGTGCGGGTGGCACCGCCCGGCACCTCGAGCTCGGATCCTTCGAAGGTGCAGGCGAGCGACACCTCGAACGGCGCGGTGACGAACTCGGCGGCCGGCCCGTCCACGACCTTCTCGACCTGGATCGACCCGACGTCGTACGTGTTGGTCACGACGACCTCGACGGGGTCGAGGACGCCCGCCGCGCCGTCCACCACGACGGGGTCGGGGTCGACGGTCACCGTGGTCGCCCCGCCGGTCTCCGTCTCGGTGACCGTGCAGGTGGCCCCGTCCGGCAGGCCGAAGTACAGCCCGGGGAACCCGGGGCCGAAGGCGCGGACGCCGCCGCCCGGGATCGGCACCTCCCCGCCCGTCGACGTGGTGCAGGCCAACGTCACCTCGTACGGGAAGTCCTCGAACGGGACCTCGGCGAGGTACTGCTCGACCAGGTCCAGCAGCTCGGCGAGCGTGTCCGGGTCGATCGGCCCGTCGGGCAGCTCGGGCAGGGGCGGCAGGTCGGGCATCGGCGGGGCGTACGCCGCGCCGTCGCCGTCGACCGCCTTGCGCACCACGAGCGGTGCCGTGTCGAAGGTGTTGGTCATCGCGACCGTCACCGTCGTGGGGGCGCCGTCCTCGGCCGGCGGCACGACGACGTCGGCGCTGGTGCCGTCCACCGGCTCGCCCCCGTCGACGCTCACCGTGGTCGCGGTGGCGCCGAAGGTGTCGGACTCGGTGACGGCGCACTCGGCACCCACCGGCAGCCCGTCAAACATGGCGGGCTCACCCGGCAGGAACTCTTGCGTGGCACCTCCCGGGACGGGGATCTCTACCCCCTCGTATGTGCACGCGACCGTGACCTCGAACGGTCCCGGGCCGTAGAGGGCACCGAGGCCCTCCAGCTCCTTGTCCACCTCGATGGCACCGACGTCGAAGGTGTTGGTGATGATCACCTCGGCCGTCTCGTCAGCACCCACCGTGACCGTGTCGGGCAGGACGACCGCGCCGGTCGCGCCGCCGTCGTCCGTCTCCGTGATCGTGCACTCCGCGCCCGCGGGCAGGTTGGCGATCTCGGCATCGAGCGGTCCTGCGCCGCCGAGGACGACCTCACCGTCGTACACGGCCCGCGGATCGCCCGGGCCGTCACCGTCGTCGTCGTAGGTGCACGTCACGGCGATCGTGAACGGGCCGGTGCCGTACTGCTCCGCCCCCTCGCCGTCGACCACCTTGAGCAGGTCGATCGCGCCGACGTCGTAGGTGTTCGTCAGCACCACCTCGTTGGTGCCCTCGCCGAGCACGTCGGGCAGGAGCGTGAGATCCGTCGACGGGCCGTCGGTGACCACGGGGTCCTCTCCCGGCTGCTGGACGGTGATCGTCACCGACGAGGCGTTGCCCGTGCCGGTCTCGGTGACCGTGCACTCGGAGTTCACCGGCAGGCCCATGAGCTCCACCGTCTCGCCGTCCTCGATCGTGACGACCATCGGGTCGTCCGGACCGTAGCCCTCGGCGTACACGGTGTTCACCGGCCAGTACGCCGAGACCGAGGAAGAGGCCGACCGCTGGTACGACGACCAGGAGAACAACCGCCGCACGCCGGACCTCCTGCCCCGCGACGAGGTCGCCCGCGCGATCAACACGGAGGTCAAGGAGGGCCGGGGCTCGCCGCACGGCGGCGTCTACCTCGACATCGCCAGCCGCATGCCGGCCGAGGAGATCAAGCGCCGCCTGCCCTCGATGTACCACCAGTTCAAGGAGCTGGCCGACGTCGACATCACCGCCGAACCCATGGAGGTGGGGCCGACCTGCCACTACGTCATGGGTGGCATCGAGGTCGACCCAGACACCGGCCGGTCCAGCATTCCCGGGCTGTTCGCGGCCGGCGAGTGCGCCAGCGGGATGCACGGCTCCAACCGGCTCGGCGGCAACTCGTTGTCCGACCTGCTGGTCTTCGGGCGCCGCGCCGGCCTCGGCGCGGCCGAGCACGTCGAGGGCCTCGAGCGCCGTCCGGTCGTGGGCGAGGAAGCCGTCCGGCGAGCCGCAGCGACGGCGGTCGCGCCCTTCGAGCCGTCGGTCGGCGGCACCGCCGAGAACCCGTACACGCTGCAGACGGACCTGCAGCAGGTGATGAACGACCTCGTCGGCATCATCCGCACGCACGCCGAGATGGCCGAGGCTCTCGACCGCCTCGAGGCGCTGCGCGGACGGGTGCGCGATGTCGTCGTCGAGGGTCATCGTCAGTACAACCCTGGCTGGCACCTCGCACTGGACCTGCGCAACATGCTCCTGGTCGGCGAGGCCGTGGCGACGTCGGTGCTGCTGCGCACCGAGAGCCGCGGTGGCCACACCCGCGACGACTACCCCGACCTCGACGCCACCTGGCGCCGGCGCGTGCTGGTGACCCACCTCGGCGACGACGTCGACGGCGGTGCGAACGATCCCGTGGTCCCCCGCGTCGTCGTCTCACCCGCCGAGCGCACGCCGATGCGCGACGACCTGCTGGCGCTCTTCGAGCTCGCGGAGCTGGAGAAGTACTACACGCCGGACGAGCTGGCCGCGCACCCCGAGCGCACCGGGGGCACGGCATGAGCGCGAGGAGCACAGCATGACGTTCACGGGACGGTTCCGGGTCTGGCGCGGCGACGCCGACGGCGGCGCTCTGCGCGACCACGAGGTCGAGGTCAACGAGGGCGAGGTGGTCCTCGACGTCCTGCACCGCCTCCAGGCGACGCAGACGCCGGACCTCGCCGTGCGCTGGAACTGCAAGGCGGGCAAGTGCGGGTCGTGCTCGGCGGAGATCGACGGGCGGCCTCGGCTGCTCTGCATGACGCGGATGTCCGTGTTCGCACCGGACCACGTCGTGACGGTGACTCCCCTGCGGACCTTCCCCGTGATCCGCGACCTCGTGACGGACTTGTCGTTCAACTACGCCAAGGCGCGCGAGGTCACGGCGTTCACCCCTCCGGCCGGGCTCGAGCCCGGCGAGTACCGCATGCAGCAGGTCGACGTCGAGCGCTCCCAGGAGTTCCGCAAGTGCATCGAGTGCTTCCTGTGCCAGGACACGTGCCACGTGGTCCGTGACCACGAGGAGAACAAGGAGTCGTTCGCCGGGCCCCGGTATCTGCTCCGCATCGCCGAGCTGGAGATGCACCCGCTCGACGTCGCGGACCGCGTGGACGCCGCCCAGGACGAGCACGGACTCGGCCGGTGCAACACCACCAAGTGCTGCACCGAGGTGTGCCCGGAGGGCATCAAGATCACCGACAACGCCCTGATCCTGATGAAGGAGCGCGTCGCGGACCACCGGTACGACCCTCTCGTGTGGCTGGGGCGCACGATCTCGCGCCGCCGCTGAGGATCGCCGGGTGCGTGCGAAGAGACCCTCGACCGGTGTCTCCGCCGGTCAAGGGCCTCTGCTCGGTGTGGGCGCTACCGGGTTCGCACCGCATTCCGCCGTCGTTGTCTGCTGGCGTTCGCTCGCGGTCCTGGACGCACTCGGTGGCGCCGTCGCCCGGTCGACCCGTGGTCAGGAGTGGCGGGAGAGGAATCGGCGCATCAGGGGCGCCACCTGATCGAGCGCGCTCTCGAGCAGGAAGTGTCCGCCGTCGAGCAGGTGGATCTCCGGGTCGTGGGCGTGGTGGCGGAATGCCTCGGCACCCTCGGGGCCGAAGATCTCGTCGTTCTCGCCCCAGACGGCGAGCACCGGCACGCGGGAGTCGCGCAGGTACTCGTGGAGGTCAGGGTAGAGCCGGACGTTGGTGACGTAGTCCCGGAAGAGCGCGAGCTGGGCCCGGTCGTTGCCGGGCCGGGCGATGAGTGCGGCGTCGTGCCGCCAGGTGTCCGGGCTCACGACGGCCGGATCGGGAACGCCGTGGGTGTACTGCCACCGGATCGCATCCTCACCGAGGGCCGGGCGCAGCGCGGCCTCGGTCTCTGCGTCGGGCTCGGCGGCGTACGCCCACACGCTCTCCCAGAACTCGTCAACGAAGCCCTCTTCGTAGGCGTTGCCGTTCTGGCTGACGATGGCCCAGACGCGGTCGGGATCCTTGAGCGCGAGGCGCCACCCGATCGGTGCCCCGTAGTCCTGGACGTAGATCGCGTACCGGTCGACGCCGAGGGCCTCGAGGAGCTTCGAGGTGTGCGCGGCCAGAGCGTCGAAGGTGTACCGGAACTCGTCCGCCGGCGGAGCGCCGGAGAGCCCGAACCCGATGTGGTCCGGTGCGATCACGTGGAAGTCGTCAGCCAGCTCCGGGATGAGGTGGCGGAACATGAACGAGCTGGTGGGGTAGCCGTGCAGCAGCACGACGGTGGGAGCGTCGGGGTCGCCTGCCTCACGGTAGAAGACGTTCAGACCCTCGACCTCCACGAAGCGGTGGTAGGTGTTCACCACGACGCCCTCCTGTCTAAACTGGTTTCGGTGGTTAGATCAGTAGATCACCGAGCATCTAACTTGTCAATGGTCCTGTGGAGGTTAGAAATGATGACGACCGACGATCACGGCGGCGCGCTGCTCGCCTTGCTGAACTCCACGCCCGTCGAGGGCGGAGCCCCGACGGACCTCCTGTCCGACGCGGCCCACGCAGCAGACCTCGCGCGCCGCTTCGGCGGAGAGGGAACGACGAGCGAGGTGCGCGAGCTGGTCCGTGCCCGGGACGGCCTCCAGGACGCCGCGCGCACCGGCACGATCGGTGTCGAGCTGGACCAGATCCTTCGAGACGTCGAACAGGAGCCGTTGCCCCTCACCCCCCACGGCTTGCGCTGGCAGCTCGCCGGTCCTGCTGCGAAGCTGCCTGCGGCGCGCGCGATCATCGCTTGGGCCGAGGTCACCGCAGAGCAACCCGGCAGGCTCCGGCCGTGCGGGAACCCCGACTGCCGGAAGTTCCTCATCGACCGCTCCAAGGGCAACACCGCACGGTGGTGCTCCATGGCCACCTGCGGCAACCGCATGAAGGCGCGGCGTCACTACTCACGGCAACAGAGCCCGTCCGAGACCGGGCGTCCATGACCGGGGCTCCTTGCGGCGCGACGTCAGGTTCTCGCAGACGGTGAGGCCGGCGGCACGCGCTCGAGACCTTCCGTCCCGCTCAGTCACTCATCGGCGACCACGTCGACGACCGCCTTCCCGTGCAACGAGCCGGTGTGCAGCCGTTCGATCACCTCCGCAACTCGGGTCCACGGCCCGCGCCACGCGATCGACGGGTGAAGACGCCCCTCGACGAGGCGTGCACTGAGCCATGCGAGGTCGGGCGCGAGGGGCGAGCCGTCGAGCTGGTGGAACGTGACGATGCTGCGGTTGTGTCGGGACGGATCGGCGATGAGGGCGCCCACCGGGAACACCTCCGGCTGCGACGTGACATGGCCGAGCGCGACGAGCACGCCGTCGCGTCCGAGCCGGTCGAACGCCTGCACCAGCAGGTCACCGCCGACGCAGTCGATCACGCCGTGCACCTCGCCGCGATGCTGCCCCGGGGTGGCCAACACGTCGGAGGCGCCCAGGCGCCGCAGCTCGGCCCCGTACCGGTCGGGTGAGGTGGTGACGGCCACCACGGTGGCGCCACCGAGATGCGCGAGCTGCACGGCGTACCGCCCGACTCCTCCCGTCGCTCCCGTCACCATGACCGTGCGCCCGAGGATCGGGCCGATCCGCCGCAGCGCACGCAGGGCGCTGTTGGCGGCCACGGGAAGGGTGCTCATCTCGCCGAGATCGGCAGCGTCAGGCACCACGCCCAGCATGGCGGCCCCCACCGCGCGGTATTCCGCCGAGCCTCCTGCCTCACCGAGGCTGATGACCGGAGTTCCGACACCGGGGCCGGAACCGTCGGCGGCGGCCTCGGCGACATTTCCGGCCGCCTCCCAGCCCGGCACTGCGCCGTCGGGCAACGACTGTGCGGTAGCGATGTCTCCGTAGTTGATCGTGAACGCCGCCACGCGCACGACCGCCTCCGACGCACGCGGTTGCGGTGGTGGGGACTCTGCGAGACGGACCCCCGCGGGGTGTGCAGAGTCGACGATGATCGCGCGCATGCTGCCTCCTTAAGTGCCTCTGTGTGCCACATGATACTCAGGGACAGTCCGGTAGCGTCTGTCGCATGCTGAGGTACGAGGTAGCCGACGACGCCGCGACAGGACTGCGCGAGCGCAAGAAGCGCGCCACCCGACGCGCTCTCGTCGTCGCGGCGCTCGAGTCGTTCACGCGGGAGGAGCCCGACCGTGTCACGGTCGACGACCTGTGCGCCCAGGCGGACGTGTCCAAACGCACGTTCTTCCGGTACTTCTCGAGCAAGGAAGACGTCGCGATGACACCTCTGAAGGACATGTGGCGCGCGTTCGCGCGACGACTGGCCGAGGAGGCCATGCCGGGGGACGAAGACACCCCGCTTCTGCTGTCGCTGAGCGATGTCCTCGCCGAGGCCATCAGGGAACAGGAGCGGGCCGGCAGCGAATGGACACGGTTCACACGGGCAGCGCTGCTGCTCGACCAGACCTATTCCTCCTTCGCCGCACACAACCTGCAGTTCTGCGACCGCACCGTCGCGCAGGTGTTGGCGATCCTGAGTCCTGAGCCCGGCGCGACCGCCGACGAGGAGAGGCTGGTGCTGCTGCTGGACATGCTGGTGGTCGCATCACGCAGTGCACAGCGTGCATGGATGCCCCGCACCGGGCCGAAAGCCGACGCGAACGGCCTCATCGACCTGGTGCGGGAGCGGGTGTCTGTTCTCCCCGACAGCCTTCGTCTGACGACGGGTTCGGTGAGACCGGTCACCGTCCAGGGCCGGGGCCACGACACGGGTTGGTGACATGACGCGCGGTGCCCACCTCGCCACGATGACCGAGGCACCGGTCGCGGCGCCGCCGTCAGTCACGCACCGTCTGTGCGTCACAGAGCACGCGCCGAGTCCGCCGGTGTCCGCACGCGCCCACCGCCGTTCACGCGGCCCACTTCCAGGCAAGACAAGAGGCCCTCCGACCGAGCGTTTCCGCTGGTCGGAGGGCCTCTGTGCTGGTGGGCGATACTGGGTTCGAACCAGTGACCTCTTCGGTGTGAATGAACTCAGACCTGTGCGAGCGGGCTCAGATCGTTGAGATTCCGCCCGTGGGGGTCCGCCGGCGTCCTCCTATAGTCGGGCCCGTAAGCCAGCAGTTGAGCCAGCAATCGACCCCTGCGAACTGAGCCGTCAGTGGGCGACCGGCCACGGAGTCCGACGATGGCAGACGGCCACGGAAGCCTTGCTCCCCCGCAGCTCCTCCCCGTAGTAGTCCGACTCCGCGCCGTTCAATCACGGCGTACCCGAATCTGGAGTTGTTCGGCAACGGGCTGCACTGAGTCGCCCCGGCGTGTCCGGAGACTTGGTGGGTTGCGTCAGGCCGCTTCGGCTTGGCGCTTTCGGTGACTGTAGTAGAACGCTTCGACCTCGATGGGTGTGAGGTCGTCGATCGAGCCGTGGGTGCGCTCGGTGTTGAACCAGTGGACCCAGTCCAAGGTCTCGATCTCCACGTGGTCGCGCCCCCCTCCAGGGGCCTTCGCGGTGGACGAGCTCGGTCTTGTAGAGCCCGATCTGGGACTCAGCGAGGGCGTTGTCGTAGGCGTCGCCGACCGAGCCGACCGAGGCGTCGATGCCGTGCTCGACCAGCCGGTCGGTGAACGCGATCGAGGTGTACTGGGACCCGGCATCGGTGTGGTGGACCAGCCCGGACAGGTCGGTCACGCCGGCGGTGCGGCGGGTCCACATCGCCATCTCCAGGCAGTCCAGAACCAGGTCGGTGCGCATCGAGGTGGCGGCACGCCAGCCCAGGATCCGGCGGGAATAGAGGCTCAACGCAGTTGAGGGTGTAGTCGCGGTCTGAAGCCGCCGGCTTCCAGGAGCGAGCGGGCGATGTAGTGGGTCAGGTTGCGGAACCCGAGGGCGGAGCGGCGTAGGTGTTCGAGGCGCCCGTTGATCGCCTCCGTCGGTCCGTTGCTCGAGCCGGGAAGGTCGAAGAACGCGAGGACGTCGGCGGCGCGCTTCTTGAGGGTCCGGCCGAGGGTGACGAGCTCGCTCAGGGCCGCCGGAACGCCGCGGGCCACCGAGTCGATCACGGCGGTCATGAGAGCGCGGCCGTGTGCGCGGTCGGGGTGGCGGTAGGCGGTGATCATGCGCTGGTAGATGCCCCAGGTCGCCTCGACCTCGACGTGCTCCTCGGTGGCGAACAGCGCCTCGATCCTGGTCGTCTGCTTGTCGGTGAGCAGGTCGGCGCCGGTGTGCAGGGTCCGCCGGGCGCGGTAGAGCGGGTCCTTGGCACGGCCGCGGTGGCCGTGCAGATCGAGCTGGACTCGGCGGCGGCAGCGGTCCAGCGCGTCACCGGCCAGGCGGACCACGTGGAAGGGGTCCATCACCGCGACTGCGTCGGGCAGCTCCTCGGCCGCAGCGGTCTTGAAGCCGGTGAACCCGTCCATCGCGACCACCTCGACGCCGTCGCGCCAGGTCTTCGGGCGGGCGGCGAGCCAGGTCTTGAACGCGCTCTTGGAGCGCCCTTCGACCATGTCCAGCAGGCGGGCCGGTCCGGTGCCGTTGCGGATCGGGGTCAGGTCGATGACCACGGTGACGTACTTGTCCCCGCGGCGAGTGTGCCGCCAGACGTGCTCGTCGACGCCGACAGTGGTGACGCCGTCGAAGCGGGCCTCGTCGTCGATCAGCAGGCGGCGTCCCTCGGCCAGGACGGCGTCGTTCGCGGTGTGCCACGACACCGCGAGGGCCTCGGCTACCCGCGCCACGGTCAGGTGCTGAACGACGAGCCCGACCAGGGCCCAGCGCACCGCCGCCCGCGACAGCTTCGCCCGCGGCTCCGCCGCCGCCGTGGTGTCCTGACGCCACACCCGGGCGCAGCCCGAGCAGCGATAGCGGCACACCCTGATCAGCAGCGTCGTCGGCCGCCACCCGAACGGCTCGTGCGCCAGCCGTCGGGTCACCGTCCCTCGCGGCGTGGCCTCAGCGCCGCACCCGCGGCAGAACGCGTCGTCATCGCGGGCGAGGACACGACACTCCAGCACCGCTCGGTCAGGCTCCAGATGTTGCCCGACCACAACGAGGCCGAGCTCGTCCAGGCACGCGAAGGTCGTCAGGTCAGGGGCAACGAAGGTAGCGTCAGGCACGTCGAGGTCTTCTGGATGGGTGGCGTAGGAACCCCCATCATCAGGGGACCTCGACCCATCCCCGCCCCAGCTCAGCCAGCCAGCGCTACACCCTCATCTGCGTTGAGCCGGAATAGACGTCGAAGACGAACGCGACGTAGACCATGCCCGACCAGGTGGGCACGTAGGTGAAGTCCGCGACCCACAGCTGGTCGGGAGCGAACGCCGCGAAGTGCCGGTCCACGAGGTCGGCGGGTCTGGCCGCCGTGGTGTCAGCCACGGTGGTGACCGGACGCCGGCCCCGCACGGCGCCGGTGACGCCCAGCTCGCGCATGAGCCGTTCCACGGTGCAGCGGGCGACCTCGTGCCCGTCGCGGCGCAGCCGCAACCACAGCTTGCGGGCGCCCAGGATGCCGCGCTTGGACCACTCGGCCCAGATCACGGCTTTCAACTCGGCGTCGCGCACCGCCCGCTTGGACGGGCCACGATCGCGCGCCTCGTAGTATGTCGACGGGGCGATCTTGATGCCGTGCTCACCGAGCACGGCACAGATCGGCTCGACTCCCCACCGCAGGCCACCCTCGCGGCTGCCTTGTGGCTGGCGACGAACGCCACTATCTCGTCGAGGGCCGGTCGAGCTCGGCCGCGAAGAAAGCCGACGCCGCCTTGAGGATCTCGTTCGCTCTGCGCAGCTCGGCATTCTCGCGCCGCAGCCGCTTGAGCTCCGCGGACTCCTCGGTACTGACCCCGGGCCGCTGACCCGAGTCGACCTGGGCCTGGCGCACCCACTTGCGCACCGATTCCGCGGTAGTGACCCCCAGCCTGGTCGCGACCACACGGATCGCTTCGTACTCCGAGCCGTAGTTCGGCCGCACCTCAGCGACCATCCTCACCGCTCGCTCACGCAGCTCCGGCGGGTACTTCGAGGGACGTGCCATGACCATCATCCTTCCAAGGAATCTGGTCTCCGGACACGCCGGGGCGACTCAGTACCAACGCCGTGGTGGGCCTTTTCCGGACCCGCCTCATCCGCCCAGCGAAGTTACAAGCGACTGCCAGTAGCCTTCGAGGGTGAAGATAGGGGCGGCGTAGTCTTCCCGCCTAACCGGTGATGCCCTGCAACCGCCTGAATGAGAGGCTCAAGCCATGGTGGAACAGGTTTCGTGGGCGTCGACGCCGGGGCGGCGTCGGAACATGCAGGCGAACAGAAGTCGCGACACGGCGCCTGAACTGGCGGTTCGTCGACTCCTCCATGCGCACGGGTACCGCTACCGTGTGGACTTCGCACCTCTGTCAGGACTGCGTCGGCGGGCTGACATCGTCTTCACCAGGGCCCGGGTATGCGTTTTCATTGATGGTTGCTTCTGGCACGGCTGCCCCCACCACGGACGTTCGGACTTCTCTCACAACGTCGACTACTGGCCCGGGAAGATCGCCGGCAACATGGCTCGTGACGCCGACACCAACTCGCGCCTGGCTGCTGCGGGCTGGACCGTCTTGCGCTTCTGGGAGCACGAGCCTGCGGAAGCGGTGGTCGCCCAGATCGAGGACGTGCTCACGCTGGATCCGAGCAGGGATCGCACCGACCCTGACCTGCCGCTACGCTCCTCTTCGTGACAGATGCGCTCTTCCCAAGCCCTTCGGGGCCACAACTCGACCCCGACGGGCCCAGAGATGCGGTGATCGAGGCGTTCCGCGCTGCAGATCCGGATGGCACTCGAGCCGCAGCCGTCTTCCGCAAGACCTTTGACCAACTCTACGACGGCCAGCACACTGGCCGTTTCCGTTGGGATCAGCTGTTCAAGACCGAGAAGACCCACTACGGCACGCTGCTGGAGATCAACCTCCGCCGCGAGTTCGACGATGTGATCGACGACGGCGAGTTGCTGGATTACCGCGTCCGCGGTGAGGACATCGACTGCAAGTACTCCCAGAAGATGGGCGGTTGGATGCTGCCTCCGGAGAGCTTTGGCCACCTCCTGCTCGTCGCTCACGCCGATGACGCCGGCGGGACATGGAGCCTTGGTGTCGTGCGCGCGAACGACGAGAACCGCCGCACGAGCCAGAACCGCGACGGCAAGACGAGTCTCAATCCGCGCGGTCGCCAGCAGATCGTCTGGCTCCACCAGGAAGCGGAGCTGCCACCCAACGTCCTGCTCGGATTGGACGACCAGACGCTCCATGCCGTCCTTGCGCCCAGGAGTGGGCAGGGCCGGGTCAACGAACTGTTGAGGCGAGTCACCAACGTCCGCGTCGGGCGGAACACGATCGCGACTCTCGGGCAGCAAGCCGACTACATGGCGCGGGTGCGCGACAACGGGCACGGAGCGAGGACGATCCTACGGCAGGAGGGATATCTGATCCCTGGTGGCGACTACGACGTCCACAAGCGCGTCGCACACGACCTCGGCATCACGGTCCCCCAACCAGGTGAGATCGTCAGTACCCGAGTGGTCCCAGCGGCCGACAACGAGACTCCAGTTGCCGAACTCGACGGCCGCCGGTGGCGGGCTGCTCGCCCGGACGAGCCCATGCTCGAACCAGCACCGAGGCTCCCGGAGACACGCCGACGCCCCAGGGGAGGCTAGCGCGGCCCACGGGACGCTGGGCAGAGGATTAGCTGATCCTCGATCTCGCGGCCTCGAACGCTGCGTGACGCACATGGTCCTCCTGACCGACGAACCCCTTGAATGCGCCCAGCGCGTACGTCCGTTCGTCGCCAGAACCGTCGTGCTTGATGTCAAAGTCGCGCGAGAGTATTCCGAGCCGCTGTTCGATGTCCCGGGCGCCGACCACGCCGCCGGTCGCCTTGTCGATCTGCTGGACTGTCAGAGGGCGTTCAGCGTCCTTCAGGGCGAGGTAGATCGGGTCATGCATGGCTTCGGCCTCGGCCTGGGCGAAGTCCTTTCGGACCCCTTCGTGCTTGAGAGCCGCAGCAATCGCCCCGCCGACTGCACGGGCAACCGGTGGCGGGAAGGCGTTGCCGATTTGACGATAGCGGCTGGTTTTTCGACCCGTGAACTTCCATCGATACTCTGGCTCCGGCCCCCACCCCTGTAGGCGCGCCACCATCTCTGTGGTCAATTTCGGAATATAGTTCCTGTCGTGATTGGGGGTCGGCGGTGCATCGTCGATACCAAGACCGTTGACTCCGAGTGCCGCCCACGCCCGCTTGGCACGGGTGGGGCCGAGATCTGCTCCGCCGTGCTTCTTCGAGCCACCGACGATGGTTGGAGCGATCCCCTTCGCTCTGTCGGCCCAATCCTCAGCACCGGGCCATTCGTCGTCCTTCATCAAGTCGAGCAGCGCCGAGCCGACCGTCCCGATGTACGGGGTCGGCTCGGGCCAGTTGAAGTACCTCGCGTCCTCTTCCCGCAAGGCAACGAGGATAAATCGTGGGCGCAACTGCGGGACCCCGAAGTCCCGCGCCTCGAGGAGCTTCCAGTCCGACCAGTACCCCAGCTCTGCGAGGCGGTCCTTGACGTGCTGGCGGTAGCCGGAGAACCGGGGCATGGACAAGCCTCTGACATTCTCGAGGAGCACCGCACGCGGCTGCATCCGGCCGGCGAGTTCGATCGCCCAGGCGAACAGGTCGCGTTCGTCGCTGGTCCCCAACTGCCTTCCGGCGATCGAGAACGGAGGGCACGGGACACCACCAGCAAGCAGGGAGAGGCCCTCGCTGTACTCGTCTGGATTCCAGACGCCCTCATCAGCGACGTCGCCAACCTTGACCTCCCACTCAGGGCGGTTCGCCTTCAGGGTCGCAGCGGCGTTCTCATCCAGCTCAACTGCGAGCCGGTGCTCGAAGCCAGCGAGTTCCAGGCCGAGGGCCTGCCCCCCAGCGCCTGCGCAGATCTCAACGACCGTCAGACCGCTCACAATCATCTCCTCTTCGGTCCCACCGAGGCTAGTCCACGGCGATGCTGACACCCGCCACCGACACGGATCCCGGCGCGGGAGGTTGGCGGCCATACTGCCGACTCCGCTCAGCGCGGACGACGTCCAGCGCGCTCGGTTGTGGGTAACTCCCGGCGGGAGCAGGCTGTGAATAACCGAGGACCCGTGCCTGGTCGTAGCGACGACCGCAACCGCAGTCCCCTAAGGCACTCGGTCGAGGGGCAACGCTACCCTTCGCCAGGCCCGGCCAGAGCCACTCCATGAATCGCCCTGGGTCTGATGGAGGCTCTGGTGTGCCCCAGCCCAGGCCGGGTCGGCGCTGTGGCTGCGCAGCTCGTCCCACGAGTCCCGGACCTGCTGGTCGTCCACCGCTGTAGCACGTAGGTAGACCAAGGTGGATTCCCTGTTCCTGGCACTCCACGCCGAGCAGGTGTCGGGTCTGTCAGCGTGCGATGTCGGAATAGAGGCTCAACGCAGATGAGGGTGTAGTCGCGGTCTGAAGCCGCCGGCTTCCAGGAGCGAGCGGGCGATGTAGTGGGTCAGGTTGCGGAACCCGAGGGCGGAGCGGCGTAGGTGTTCGAGGCGCCCGTTGATCGCCTCCGTCGGTCCGTTGCTCGAGCCGGGAAGGTCGAAGAACGCGAGGACGTCGGCGGCGCGCTTCTTGAGGGTCCGGCCGAGGGTGACGAGCTCGCTCAGGGCCGCCGGAACGCCGCGGGCCACCGAGTCGATCACGGCGGTCATGAGAGCACGGCCGTGTGCGCGGTCGGGGTGGCGGTAGGCGGTGATCATGCGCTGGTAGATGCCCCAGGTCGCCTCGACGGGCACGTGCTCCTCGGTGGCGAACAGCGCCTCCAGCCGGTTCTTCTGCTTGTCGGTGAGCAGGTCGGCGCCGGTGTGCAGGGTCCGGCGCGCCTTGTAGAGCGGATCGTTCGCGCGTCCACGGTGGCCGTGCAGATCGAGCTGGACCCTGCGCCTGCAGCGGTCCAGCGCGTCACCGGCCAGGCGGACCACGTGGAAGGGGTCCATCACCGCGGTCGCGTCGGGCAGCTCCTCGGCCGCAGCGGTCTTGAAGCCGGTGAACCCGTCCATCGCGACCACCTCGACGCCGTCGCGCCAGGTCTTCGGGCGGGCGGCGAGCCAGGTCTTGAACGCGCTCTTGGAGCGCCCTTCGACCATGTCCAGCAGACGGGCCGGTCCGGTGCCGTTGCGGATCGGGGTCAGGTCGATGACCACGGTGACGTACTTGTCCCCGCGGCGAGTGTGCCGCCAGACGTGCTCGTCGACGCCGACAGTGGTGACGCCGTCGAAGCGGGCCTCGTCGTCGATCAGCAGGCGGCGTCCCTCGGCCAGGACGGCGTCGTTCGCGGTGTGCCACGACACCGCGAGGGCCTCGGCTACCCGCGCCACGGTCAGGTGCTGAACGACGAGCCCGACCAGGGCCCAGCGCACCGCCGCCCGCGACAGCTTCGCCCGCGGCTCCGCCGCCGCCGTGGTGTCCTGACGCCACACCCGGGCGCAGCCCGAGCAGCGATAGCGGCACACCCTGATCAGCAGCGTCGTCGGCCGCCACCCGAACGGCTCGTGCGCCAGCCGTCGGGTCACCGTCCCTCGCGGCGTGGCCTCAGCGCCGCACCCGCGGCAGAACGCGTCGTCATCGCGGGCGAGGACACGACACTCCAGCACCGCTCGGTCAGGCTCCAGATGTTGCCCGACCACAACGAGGCCGAGCTCGTCCAGGCACGCGAAGGTCGTCAGGTCAGGGGCAACGAAGGTAGCGTCAGGCACGTCGAGGTCTTCTGGATGGGTGGCGTAGGAACCCCCATCATCAGGGGACCTCGACCCATCCCCGCCCCAGCTCAGCCAGCCAGCGCTACACCCTCATCTGCGTTGAGCCGGAAAAGAACCCGAGGTCGGGCTCGTCGAAGGTTCCGATCACCAGGCCTCGGTCGAGGAACCGATTGAACTCCTCGCAGCTGGTCTCTGGGACGAGCGCGCACCCGTGGCAGGCGGCCAGGTTGCACGAGTCCGTCCCCTGACCGTGCTTGCCCGCGTCCATGCAAACCGGGTCGGTGGAGCACCAGGTCGCGTCGCCGAGCGATGCCTGCAGGACCTTGTTGAGGTTGCTGGGCGCAGACATGCGCACCAAGCCTCCCATGGTGCCTTCCGAGTCGCCGGCAGCGGTGTAGATCAGCAGACCAGCCATCTCCTTGCCCGGCGCGTCGGAGACGTAGAGCCGTTCACGTAGAGAGGCCGAACTGTAACCGCAGGCGAAGACCAGCTCGTTGATCAGTAGGTGCGCCAGGGTGTGCAACATGACGAAGCGTGGGGAGAAGTCCCTCAGAAGTAGACCCCGGTTGGAGGCCGCGACCCCATAGTGGTCGGTGATCAGCTGCGCTCGAGCCTTGACCTCGGAACGTTCCTCCCACACTTCCAGTCGCTCGGGGTCCAACTCAAGGTAGATGCCTTCTCCCCTGACAACGTAGGCGGGTAGCCAGTCGTGCTCACGGTCGAGCTTCTTGCGTCGCAGCATCTGCTTGCCCTCTGCCAGTCCGAGAGGCGTGTCCGTGAGACGGGTGAAGCCGCGGAGGGCACGGGTCTCGCGCAGTGTCTCTACTGACCGGACCCGGCTGACCACCTCGGCAGCATCGGGGTGCACCCCTGGATCGCTGGCGGTGAGGTCGTCATCCTTGGGCGTCTGTCGGATCTGCTCGTACTCGGGATATCGCCAGCTGTCGTCTGCGGTCAGCAGGTCGACGTCGCTGGAGGGCGGCATGTCCGTGGGAGCCTGTCCACCAATGCCGAAGCGCTCCTTGTAGAGGGCATAGGAGTCTTCCACGCTGACCCCATCGACGAGCTCGGCAGGCAGTCGCTTGACGAGCTTCTTGTGCAGGGCGGCAGGATCGATCTCGCTGCTGCCCGCGTCCGCGTCCTCATAGAAGTCGAGGAGGATACTCTGGACCTTCGGGTTCTTCAGGAGCTCCTTGACCTCAGCGGGCACGGCGCCGGCCTCCACGGGCAGGTAGATCGAGGACTCAACCTTGGGAAAGTAGATGTTCCCGGCACCTCGCAGAGCGCCGCGAACGTTCTGGCCACAGAGGCCGTTGCCGTCCTCCGCCAGCCACGGAGCCGACCCCTTGCACAGGAACTCGTTGCCCTGCCCGCCGACCAGCTCCCGGCTGAGGTAAGTCGCCACGGTCTCCTGGCTCCCGCCCTGCATGATGCCCTGCAGCGAGCGGCGCTTACCGCACTCACAAGCCACGACTTGCCCTTCGAGCCCGCCACCGTACGAGCGCAACCTCAGGGTCTTGCGGCAGGCCGGGCGCAGGCTCCGGTGGACCCATTCGGAGAAGGGGAAGTCGGCCAGGTGACCCTCGGAGCACGCCATGACGAACGGGACCTGGGCCATGCGCGGGGGGCGCTTCCAGTCGTTGTGCTTGGAGTCTCTACATTCGACGCGCCCGGTCCGGTTCAGAGTGCTGGCCTCCAAGCGCCTGCAGTACATACAGAAGTGCACCAGGGGGAAGCGGAGCGCGGGCACCTTCAGCCCCGTGTTCCTGGAGTCGTTGTCCCCGGAGTAGTACGGGCGAAAGTCCGGGGGAAGGCGGAACTCGGAGACGTGAAGCTGCTTTTCCAGGCGCCAGTCGCTGGCCTGGAACTCCTCGGGCTCATAGTTCGGGTCCTCCTTGGCGGTCGGGTACCAGTGGTCCAGTCCTGCGGTGATGACCGAGGTTCCGTTGACGAGCATGCTCATCGCTCCGACCCCGAAGGGGGTGACGAGCTGTGTTCGCCGGATGTCTCCCGTGCTCACTTGGCACCTCCAGGTTGCAGTTCGGGGTCGTTCTCGATGTAGGTGTTGCCCTTGCGGATGTCCAGGCGGCACTCGGCGTCCACTGTCCGCATGCTGCTGGGTGTGTCCCAGGTGAGAATCTGTTTGTCACCGTCCTTCGGGAGGGTGCCCGCAAACCGGATGAGCCCGTTGTCAGGGTCTCCGAATCCGACGTTGGCGTCCCAGACGGTCCTGCCGCCCTTGCGCCATTTAGCAGCGCGCTGCTCGGCCTCAGCCTGGAGGTGCGCGACGTCGTCCGTCTCGACGTAGGTGCCCTCCTCGACGGTGTATGCGCGGGCCTTGAGCAGTTCGACAGCCTCCCAGTACTTCTCCTCGGGGAAGGGGAAAGGCTGCGCGGCGTCGGAGGTTTGCCTGATGTAGGCAATGACGGCTCCGTGAAGGGCACGGCGTAGCACCGGGGTGGCGAACGGGGTGACCGAAGTCGGTTCCACCTGGGCGTACAACTGCTGGTGGTAGGTCCGGAACCGCTCGTAGTGGCTGCGGTCTCGCGGCCTTCCTGCTCCGTAGAGCGTGATGACCAGCCCGGGGCTGACCCCGGGGTTGCGCCCCACGCGACCGCTGACCTGTATGTACTGGGCGGTGGTCTTGGGCTGGCCAATGATCGTCATCAGGCCAAGGCGGTTGATGTCGACACCGACCTCGATGATGTTCGAGGCCAGGCACACATCCACGCACCGGGGCTCGCCGTAGGGCACCTGGAGCTTCTCGATCGCCTTGGGGATCTCGTCCGGGCGGCGTCGGGAGGTCAACTCCATATAGTTGCGCAGGTAGTGGAAGTCCCCGTCGATGTGCTTCCTGAGGCCGTGGAGGTGGTCGGGGATGTCGGACTCCAGCAGCGACAGGGTGTTGCCGAGCTCGCGCAGGCTGTTGAGGAAATTCAGATTGGTCCAGTACCCGTCGCGCGGGCTGGGCCCACCGTCCTCTGACTTTTCCGGGATCTGCTCGCGCCCCAGTGCGGTGGCGGCCGCGACGCGGACCTGGACGGTCTGCATCGACCCCAGGGACGCACTCATGACACCCAGATACTTGCGCCCAGGCTTCTTGCTGCCATCCGGGGCACGGTCGGGCTCGGCGAAGAAGGACCGGCCCTCCTCCAAGCCGTGCGGCGGGAACAGCGCGACGTCGCTGCGCCCGTAGAGATTGCGGATCTGCTCCTTGTAACTGCGGATCGTCGCGGTCGCCGCGATGATCTTTGGCGGAACGGGTGGTCCTGCGGGGCGGTGGTCGGTGCACAGGTCATTGATGATCGCCTCGTACATGCCGACCATCGACCCCAGCGGTCCAGAGATCAGGTGCAGCTCGTCCTGCAGGACCAGGCTGGGCGGGGAGACGTCAGTGCGGCTGCCGTCGGACTCCAAGCCGAAGATCGCCCTGGCCTCAGGCTTCCACGCCAGCATCGCGAACTTGTCGACGGTGCCGATGAGAATCGAGGGCGGGTTGGCGTAAATGTCTGCGTCCACAACCTGGACCGGCATTGGGCGGTCGGCGTAGTAACAGTCATCGTCGGCGCACTCGAAGACGACCTGCTTGCCCTGCTGCACGTACCCAGCGATCTTCTGCCCGTTCTTGCTCGCCTTCCCATAGGGGCCCATCTGGGTGCCGCACCACGGGCAGCGCAGGAGCAGGAACTTGTTCTGCGTGTTCACCTCCTTGCCCAGCGCAGTCCGGCTCCTTGTGGCCTGGTCCCAAGTGTTGGGGGTCGAGGTGCCACCGAGCCAGATACCGATGCGGAAGGGCTCCGTCCCGAGCCGGTCCCGGTTCGGGGTCGCCACTCCCTCCGGTCGGCGGGAACGCAGCTCTTCCAGCACGCAGACCAGGGAAGCGGCGCGCAGAAACTGCTGGGCGGTCAGTAGCCGCAGCGTGTATCGCATGATCGTGTCGGTGCCGGCGTCGTTCGGGTCCCGCAGCCGTCGCGCCAGCAGGCTAACCGCAGCGGCTCCCAGGTAAGCCTCGGTCTTACCGCCACCGGTGGGGAAGAAGATCAGGTCGACGAGCGCGCGCTTGGGATGCGCTGGATTGGTCAGTTCCGGCAACGAGGCAAGGATGAATGCGATCTGGAAGGGCCGCCAGGTGCCCTTGCGCGCAGGGATCCGGACGCTCTGCAGGTCGCCAACCTCAGGGTGCGCCCCCACCGGAGCGGTGGTGACGTTCTTGCCTCGACCATGCTCCTCAAGCTCGCGCAGCGGCAGGCTCGAGCGGATCTGTTGGAACAGCATCGCCTCGTTAGCCCACCGGAACGCCTGGGCGACGTCTGGCTCCTCCTGGACGGTCTTCCAGCCCTCCTGCATGCGTGCCAGGGCCCGGTCGGCCTCCTTCATGTGCCGGAGGGCCGGGGCGTGCATCCGCTCGGGCAGGCTGGGAATCAACGCATTCTGCTCGACAATCCAGGCCTCGTACAGGCTCAGGACCTGCCTGACCTGCTGCGCACCGTCATCGTTCCCCAGTGCAAGGTCGCGCATGCTGACCGTCACCGGGACCCGCTGGCCGTTGTCGTCGGTCGCAAATATGTCGGGGGTGAGGCTCTCGACCTCATAGGCGGGCAGCGCGTCGGTGGCCACCCACGAAGGAGTCTCAGGGTTGCTCTCATCCCAGCGGGCGGCGCACCCGTGCCCGACAGCGTAGGTTCGATGGTTGCGGTTGAGCAGGTCGAGCGACTGCTCCTCCTCGTCGAGGTCTTTGCGCTCGGCCTCGTGGTAGGCAACCAGGCAAGCCTTCCCCTGGGTGGTGACCGTGAACCCGGCCTGGAAGATCGCGTTTGCGTCGCCGACACCGGCACTGCGGTTGACCAACGCAACGGTGACGATCCGTAGGTCTGAGTCTCCGTCGCCAGGAACGGGGCGGCTGAAGACCTCGAGGGACGGCCGCACGGTGGGTTCGTCGCCCTCGTAGGAGATCTCAGCCCGGTGGAGCCGGCGGTTCTGCGCCTGCAAAGTTTGACCAGGCAAGGTCACATTGCCCTTGAACGGACGGCGCAGCCACCACGTCTCCTCGTGGGTGTCCGTGCTCTGGCCCTTCCTCGGGATACGGGCAGTAACCTTGGAGTATTGGGCGCCCGAGATGTCAACGACGAGACTGGAGTCCGTGCGGATACGGCACTCGAAAGAAATCGCCATCGCAGAGGGATTGAATCCGTTCGCGTCGGTCAGATCGAGGTCGTCGTCCAATGCTCCGCGGACAGGCCGCTTGGACTCGACCTCCTCCTCGCCGGTCGACATGGCCTCCTGCCCGACCTCGTCCGACTCGACTGCAATACTCGTGACGCCGTCCAGCTCCGCGTCCTGGGCCTCTTTCTCGACCGTGGGAGGTGCAGTCATGGCCTCGGGATAGAGCACCCCGACTCCGTACCGGCGCAGCGGCTTATCCTGGGTGAGGACTTCTTCCTTGCTCGTCTCGTCATGAAACTGGCCTGAGGCCTCCTCCCGCGTGGCGAAGACCACCTTCCCGTCAGAGCAGTCGATCGCCTTGCCCTCGGGGGGCTCGCCCTCGATCGGGCCGACGAGCTCGCGCCGGACCGCGTCTTCCACCACCTGGCGTGCTTGCACACCGTTCACAGTTCTCTTCCTCCTGGCCCCGGCCTCGAGGCGGTCGTTGTCACTGCAACCATCGGCCCGCGTCGTCAGCCCGGAGAACCCGGACTTCGTACCGTGGCTTGATCTCGTCGTGCGGGGAAACTGCGAGCACCCGGGCCGCCGTCAACCCGGGCTCTCCCGGTTCCGGTGCGGACAGCAAACGGTGCCCGTCCCGCGTCAGGTGCGCCAGGTCGCCACCAGTGACCGACCTCCCGATCTGCGTCTGCACCTTGTGACTCTCGGAACGGAAGGCACTTCGTAGCCTGGTGGCGTTGCGGTACTCGGGCCCGTCAGCCGCGAGGTCTAGCCATTCCAACAGCAGACGGAAGTCGTCGTTGCGCAGCGGTCGGGTGAGTTCCTCGCTGGTCCATGCCACTGCCTCGCCTGCTGCCTGCACGCCGTGGTCTTCTAGGGAGCGAACGACTTGTTGCTCTCCCCAGGAGTCGATCCGCCCCCGCAGCTTGCTCTTCCAGTACTGCTGGGTCTCCTGGACCATGCTGAGCTCCGGTCCGAGGGAGGCTCGGGCACGCTCGTGTAGGTAGGAGTGCTGCGACTTTCCGGCGCTGCGCAGCAGCAGGTAGATCTCCGTACGGGCGAGCTGTTCTGGGCTGAGGTCCCGGAAGGTGGCGACGGCGAGATATACGACGTTCTCCCCCGCCGGTTGGTAAGGGTCCAAGGACCGGATCCGGTCTCCGTCGTCGATCCAAACCGAGTAGCCGCCGCTGAGCAGAACCTTGCGTGCGCGCACCTCGTCGGGCCGAGGGGTTCGTCCTCCGTCTTGCGGCGCCTTCCAATAGACCGACGGTTCCAGCTCGGTCTCGTCGGGCTGTACCTCAGCAGCTCCTTCGGCCTCGGAAGCGCGTGCCGGTAGAGGGGCCGGACGCTTGGGGCCCGTTTCGCGCACCGTGACCAGGATGGGCTTCTCCGCGTACTCCGACAGGCTGGTGGTAGGGATGCTCCGGTCACCGAACCAGTTCGGGACGATGAAGGTCACCTCAGAGGTCATCGGCGCTGTGACCATCGACGAGTGGAAGAACCGCGGAGGGCCGACGATCAGGGCGACAGAGGCCCCGAGGGGCTCCCTGCGCAAGTCTCCAGGAGTGAGCACCCTCGCGCCCAGCGGAGCGATCCAGTCGCTGATGGCCTCGGCCGCGTGTCTACTGCCGGCGACCACAAAGCAGTCCTCGGCAGTGAAGTCTTCGACCGCCTGCCACAGCAGCTCGCCCACAGCGGACTGCTGTCCGCGCAAGGCGACAGCGGCTGCGAGCACCTCGTCGAGCACACTGCTGGCCGCGACGTTCGGACGGATCCGTGCTACCTGCACACCCAGGGCGTCGACATGCTCGGCGAGCATGCGGCTGTCCTGCTCAGGGTGCAGCAGCAGTTTCCAGCGCAGCGACTTGGCCGCGCCGAGAACGTCAGCCCAGACCTCGGGGGCGTCGTCCTCGGAGGTACGGACGACGGTCCGCACGGCCTGCGTGTACCGGTAGCCGAGCGGGTCTTCTGCAAGCTGGACCTCGACCCCATACTTGAGGACGGAAGCGACGTCGGCGTACCGCTTGTTGAGGTTCTCGATCCGGCTGCTCACCAGGTCGCCATCCTTCTCTTGACGGTGAAGGCCATTGCTTCCACCCCACCCGGGGTGGTCCAATTCAGCGCGCCCTCTTCCAGCGGCCTCCCGCGGGGATTACGGCGCCCGAGGACGAGGTCGGCCGCGGTCTCGTCGACGACGGACCGATCCAGTACGCAGATGACGACGCGAGCCTCGATCTGGTTGAGGTACCGGATCGCGGCGGTCCCATCGAGGATGACCCCCTCAACCTGCTCGTGGATGTCCGCGTCGGCAAAGTCCGCCGCGGGGTAGATCTGCGTACCCACCGAGGGTGCCCCCGCTCCGGAAGGGAGAAGGACATCACGGACACATGTCGGGTCCCAAGGGCGTCCGCTGACTCCGATGTAGGAGCCGAGGTCTTCCTCTAGCCAGGACCGGGTGCCAACGATCGCCAGGTCAGCAGCGGGGTTGGCCAATCGCTGGTCCCACACCCGGTCGAGGTCGACGTACCTGGAGAAATCTCCCGGATCGGGGCGGAGTCCGGCTGCGTCTTCCACCGGATGGTCTAAATGGGCAACAGCACGGACGGAATCGAGTTGATAGGTTCCCTGCGTGGTGACCACACGTTCCTGACCGCGGACGGTCTGCAGCTTCCGGAACGTCCCGGTCACGATCTTTCCGGAGGTGACTAGGCGCACAGGTGCGCCGACCGGGACGGCCTCGAGGGACGACAAGGGCTTCGGTGTACTGGCGCAGGTCCACCCGGCTCCCAGGAGCACCGATGTGAAATCCCGCGCAGGCACCGATAGCGCGATCACGAGTTGCCGGTCCTCGGGTAGAGAGGTCCGGGCGAACCGGGCGACGTTCACGCCCAGGACGAACATCCTGCCTGCCCACTCCGTGGGCACACCAGAGGTCTCCTCAGGCCCATCTGACAGGATCAACTGTCGTCCGAGCGCGCCGGGCGCCGGCACTTGAGCCACTGGGCCACCTCTCTGTCGATCGCTGCCTGAAGACTAAGAGACACCACCGACACACCTCCGGTCGCAAGTCGCTAGGGGGCGTCCGGCGGTGGCGCCTTCAGGCCGGAGGCGGCGCCTGCCCTTGTCGGTGGCCCGATGGACGGCCAGGACGTGTTGGTCTCTCAGAAGCGGGCGCTGCCGGAAGCACCCAACCCTCGCTGCTTCACCAACTGCTTCACGAACCGCCCGTGCACCAGCGGACGCCAGCGAATCTCCACGGGCACAAGTCCGCCGGTCAGCGTGCGCCTCTGCAGGTAGTTATTGATTCGGGACGAAGAGGTCGCAAGCGTCGACCTGGTCACCCGCGCTAGCAGCTCTCGGGTGGCCCCCGGTGAAGGTTCGCACGACGCTCGACGTCGCCGCACGGACCGAGCACGCCACCGGGCCGAGCCCCAAAGCACCCGATGCCGGACCACCGCACGGACGGCCGTCGATGCCGTCAGCCACCGCCCGAGTCCACCCCCGTTCGGGGAGATAAGCCAGCAGTTAAGCCAGCAGAGCCGATCCTCAGACCTCGCGGACAAGACGAGAGGCCCCCGACCGAGCGTTTCCGCTGGTCGGAGGGCCTCTGTGCTGGTGGGCGATACTGGGTTCGAACCAGTGACCTCTTCGGTGTGAACGAAGCGCGCTACCACTGCGCCAATCGCCCGAGTGCGAGGTCGATAGTAGTCACAGTTCGGGCGTCGGACCAAACCGCGGGTGTGCGGTGTGGCGCACACCGCACACCTCGACGGTCCAGGTCACGGGTCGAGGCGCTCGCGGCAGAGCTTCTCGAACAGCTCGCGCGCCGCCCGCGAGACGTCCCCCACTGCGACGTCCACGCCGTCCAGCCACGTGACCGGCTGCACGTTGCGCCCGGAGGACGTGAGCACCAGCTGGGCGGCACCCGCCGAGACCTCGTCGAGCACCGTGAACGGCAGCTCGCCGGCCCGGGCCTCCCGGACCGGCAGTCCGGCCTCGGCACCCCACTCCAGCAGCAGCTCCCGAGTGATGCCGGCCAGCGCCCCGGAGTCGAGCCGGGGGGTGACGAGCTCGCCGTCCCGCTCGACGAACACGTTCGAGCCGGTGCCCTCGCACAGGTCGCCGACGGTGTTGGGCAGGATCGTCTCGTCGGCGCCCTGGTCCTTGGCGTGCGCGAGGGCCACGACGTTCTCGGCGTACGACGTCGTCTTGAGCCCGGCGATCGCCGAGCGTTCGTTGCGGGGCCACGGTGAGCGCACCGAGCGAGACGCGGGGGCCATGACCGACTCCTGGGCGGCCACGACGACGGTCTGGGCGCCCTCCACCCGCCCGGAGCCGAGCGGACCCACGCCGGCGGTCACGGTGATGCGCAGCCTGCCGTCGAACACGCCGCGCGCCGCGACCGCCTCCTGGAGGACCGCCGTGACGCCGTCGCGCACCTTCTGCTCGTCCGGGGCCTCGAGCCCCAGTCCCTTGGCGGATCGCACGAGCCGCGCCAGGTGCCGGGTCAGGGCGAACGCCCGCCCGTCGAGCACCGTGCACGTCTCGAAGACGCCGTCTCCCACGGTGATGCCGTGGTCGACCGCGCTCATCGCGGCCTCCTCGGCACCGACCATCCGACCCTCGGCCCAGATGACAAGACTCATGGGGTCAGTCTGCCCGACGGCGGTACGTCAGGTGCGTCACCTCGGGCGTGCGCCGCGCGCCGACCGCCTCGAGGTCGACCCGGCCCACGCCGTCGAAGAGCCGAACCGCACCCGGGATGTCGAGCACCACGGGCGTGACGTGCAGCCGCAGCTCGTCGATCAGGCCGGCCGCCAGGCAGGCGTTGACCGTGGAGGCGCCACCGGCGACGGCGACGTGCCGCCCGTGCGCCGCGTCGCGGGCGCGCGCAAACGCCTCGTGCAGACCGCCGGTGACGAAGTGGAACGTCGTCCGGCCGTCCATCGGCAGCGGCGCACGTTCGTGGTGCGTGAGGACGAAGACCGGTGCGCGGTACGGCGGGTCCTCGCCCCACCACCCCCGCCAGCCGAGATCCCACGGCCCGCGGTCCGGGGAGAACATGCCGCGGCCCATGACGTAGGCGCCGGCTCCGAGGATCCCTGCGATCTCCTCCGGATGGTCGGACGCGTGGTCGAACATCCACGAGTGCAGGACCTCACCGCTACCGACCGCGTCCCCGAAGGGGCGCTCGCGGGTCGGGTGCGGTCCGGCGGCGTAGCCGTCGAGCGAGACGGACAGGTCGCAGGTCACCGCGGGCGCACGTCGGGTTCGGCTCGTCATGGACGGGTCGACCGTGCTCGCACCACGAACTCATCGGCCCGAGGTCAGGACGGCCGGTAGCTCCCGAAGCTCCACAGGTTGCCTTCGGGGTCGGCGACCGTCGCCGAGCGCCCGCCGTAGTCCTGGTCGGCCGGCTCCTGGACGGCCTGGCCACCGGCCTCGACGGCCGCCCGGAACGCGCTGTCGACGTCGTCGGTGACCGCGTAGGTCGCTCCTCCGCCCGGCTCCACGGGCCACGACGGGCTCGCACGGTGCGTGCCGAGCATGAGCCCGCCGCCGCCCGGCCAGGTCAGCTCCGCGTGCTCCACGACCTTCTCGTCCGCGGTCGAGCGGTGCACCGCACCGACGGTGAACCCGACGGCGCGCAGCCACGCCAGGGCGGCATCGGCGTCGCGGTAGCGCAGGGTGACCCACAGGCTTGTCGTCATGGTGTACCTCCTCGTTCGTCCGTGACCTCAGGCTCCCTCACGACCCACGACGACGTCTTGAACGAACGGGAGCTCTTCACGTAGCCACGTCGTCGGTGTGCACCCCGCCAGCCTGGTCCAGTCCCGGGTCAGGTGGGCGTGGTCGGCGTACCCGGCCGCCGTGGCGACGTCGGCGAGCACCACCCGTCCCGCGCGCCCACGACGGGTCAGCAGCTCGCGTGATCGCGCGAGCCGGGCCAGACGGCGGAAGTCTCGCGGCGCGAGGCCGCACTCCCGTCGGACGAGGTCCTGCAGGTGCCGGCGCGACCAGCCCGTCCGCCGCGCGACCCGGTCCACGTGGCCGCCCTGCGCCAGGCCACCGAAGACGTCGCGGAGGCCGGGGGCAGGGTCCACGTCGCCACGTCGCGCTAGCACCGCCAGCAGCGCTCCAGCCACCGTGAGTGCCGCGGGGCGCCCACCGTCCGCGAGCGCGTCGGGCAGGTGCGCGAGGTCCGGGGCGACCGCGTCGAGATCGACGAGCTGCCCGGCCAGCTCGCCCGCGGGGACCCCGAGCAGCGCCCGGGTCCCGAGGAGCGTGAGCCGCACGCTGACACCTCTGAGCCGTCCGTCGTGGCGGATGCCGGCCGGGCCGGTGTGCAGGCCCGACACGCACGACAGCGCCCGGAGCCGGGACGCGGGGGCGCTCTCCCACCGCACGTCGAGCGGCTCGGTCCGGGCCAGCTCGAGGACCGGCGCGGTCCCGGGCACCCCGCGGTGCCGCCCGGGAGCGCCCACGTCGAGGTCGTACGCGACGATCGATCGCACGTACGGCGCGAGCGGCAGCGGGACGACCACGCGTCCACGCTATGCCTGCCGGTCGCTCCCTGCCGACGCGAGCCGCACGAGCCGCGACGCCTTGAGCTCGGTCTCACGCCACTCCGCGGCCGGGTCGGAGCCCCAGGTGATGCCGGCCCCGGTCCCGAACCGCAGCACGCCGTCGTCGTGCGGCCCGCGCTCCCACCAGAACGTCCGGATCCCGACGGCGAGCTCGGCCCGGTCGCCGTCCACCCAGCCCACGGCGCCGCAGTACGGTCCGCGGGCGGCGGTCTCCAGCTCGTCGATGACCTGCAGCGCCGAGGACTTGGGCGCCCCGGACACCGACCCGGGCGGGAACGTGGCACGCAGCACCCGGCCCCACCGGTCCGGGTCCTCGGCGACCCCGGGGGTCAGCGCACCGCGGACCCGCGAGACGAGGTGCACGAGGCCGGGGTGCTCCTCCACGCCCAGCAGCTCGGTGACGTCGACGGTGCCGGGCTCGCAGACCCGTTGCAGGTCGTTGCGCACGAGGTCGGTGATCATGACGTTCTCCGCCCGGTCCTTGTCGGTGAGACCGTCGGGCGTGCGCGCCGTCCCCTTGATCGGCCCCGAGGCCAGCGCCCCGCCGTCGAGCGACAGGTAGAGCTCGGGCGAGGCCGACACCACCCAGACCGGGTCGACGCCGGACGCCGCCGGGACGTGGACGGCCGCCGCGTACGGGGCGGGGTTGCCGGCGGCGAGACGAGCGGCCAGGTCGGCTGCGGCCGGCTCGCGCGGCACGGAGCCGTCCCGCACGACCGGCAGCGGCGCCTGCAGCACCCGGCAGACGTTGGCCTGGTAGACGGTGCCCTCGCGGACGTGCCCGCGCACGCGGCGCACCGCGGACTCGTAGGCGTCCCGGTCCATCGAGCTGTGCCAGCTCCCCGGCTCCGGCCCGCGCCACGTGTCGCCCGACGACGTGGTGCCAGGCGCCGAGCCCGACGGCGCACCGGCCGGTCCGCCGTCGGCCACGCGGGCGAAGCGCCAGGCGCGCGCACGGCCCCCGCGACCGAACGCCTCGAAGTCCACGACGACGAACCACGGGCCGGGCTCGGCGAGCCGGTGCGGTGCGCGCTCGAGATCGATGCACTCCACGACGTCGACGGCCAGCCGGCCGGCGAAGGAGGCCCAGGAGGTCGGTTCGTCCACGCAGCGAACGGTATGCCAGCAGGTCGCCACGACACACCGCCCGGGGCGATTGGACGGATTCGGGATGGGTCAACTAATGTTGCCCACGCGCCGGAACGCCGGGGAGCGATCCCCTGATGTCCGGTCGTGCGGATGTAGCTCAGTTGGTAGAGCACCACCTTGCCAAGGTGGATGTCGCGGGTCCGAGTCCCGTCATCCGCTCGGAGGCCCACTCCCTGCCTCCTCGGCGACGAGGAAGCGGGAGAGCACACGTCTTCTCCTGGTGGGTTGGCCGAGAGGCGAGGCAGCGGCCTGCAAAGCCGTATACACGGGTTCGAATCCCGTACCCACCTCGGGCGATTGGCGCAGCGGTAGCGCGCTTCCCTGACACGGAAGAGGTCACTGGTTCGATCCCAGTATCGCCCACGCACGACGAAGGCCCGGACCGGTCGGTCCGGGCCTTCGTGCGTTCCGCACCGGTGCGGCGTACCGTCACGAGCATGTGCCGGAACATCACCACGCTGCGCGGCCTGGAGCCGCCCGCCACGCCCGAGGAGATCGAGGCGGCGGCCGCCCAGTTCGTCCGCAAGGTCACCGGGGTGTCCACCACGGCCGCCGCGGCGACGCGCGAACCGTGCGAGGCGGCGGCCGCGGAGATCGCCGACATCGTCACACGGCTGCTGGGAGACCTGCCGGCGCGGCGGCAGCCGCCGCCGACGGTCCCTCCCCTGCGCCGCCCCGAGGTGCAGGCGCGCCTGGCCGCCCGAGAGTCCGCCTGAGAGCCGCGCCCACGACGGAGGCGCAGGTCACACACCCGGCGATTGGACCGGCACGCGGTCGGTCCAGTAATGTTCCACAGGCGCCGGAACACCGGGGAGCGATCCCCTGAGGTCCGGCAGTGCGGATGTAGCTCAGTTGGTAGAGCACCACCTTGCCAAGGTGGATGTCGCGGGTCCGAGTCCCGTCATCCGCTCCACGGGCGATTGGCGCAGCGGTAGCGCGCTTCCCTGACACGGAAGAGGTCACTGGTTCGATCCCAGTATCGCCCACCACCCCTACCGGCCCCGCAAGGGGTCGATGGTCGAACCGTCGCCGCGTTGCGACGTCGGCACAATGCTCAGCGATCCGTCGCTCTCGAGGACGACCGCGGCGAGCGCGTCGTATCCCCCGTAGCCCGCCCGACGCGCCGCCTGTGCCAGTGTCGAGCCCAGCGCGATGGTGACCACGAGGTCGAAGGCGTTGAGCTTGGACAGCGTGCGCTTCCCGGTCACCCGCAGCAGCACGACCAGGGCGAGATACGTCGCGGTGCCGACGGCGAGCACCCGCCACACCGCGCGCCCGGAGCGCCGCCGCGCCTGCGACAATCAGGGCGAACCTCACGAAGGAGTCGTCCGTGTCCCGTCCGTCCTCCCGCACGTCCACGCGGGCACGTCGCCGCGTGCCGCTGCTGGTCCTCGCCCTCGCGGTCCTCCTCACAGCCGGTGTCGTGACGATCGGCGATCTCGCCCGCGGCGCCGGAGGTCCGTTCGCCGCCCTGGTGGGCGGCACCGACGTGGCCACCGGCGCACCAGGGTCGGCGCTGGCCGCCGTCGACGACCTCACGGTCAAGGGCCGAGCACCGAAGACCGGCTACGACCGCGACGAGTTCGGGCCCGCGTGGGCCGACGTCGACCGCAACGGGTGCGACACCCGCAACGACGTCCTGGCGCGCGACCTCACCTCGGTGACGTTCGAGACTGGGACGCAGGAGTGCGTCGTGCTGACCGGCTCGCTGGTCGACCCGTACACCGGGTCCGTCATCGACTTCCGGCGCGGTCGGACCACGTCCACGGCGGTGCAGATCGACCACGTCGTCGCCCTGTCGGACGCCTGGCAGAAGGGCGCCCAGGCCCTGGACGAGGAGGCGCGCCGCCAGCTCGCGAACGATCCGTTGAACCTGCTCGCCGTCGACGGCCCCACGAACGGCGCCAAGGGCGACGGCGACACCGCCACCTGGTTGCCACCGAGCACCGACTACCGGTGCGAGTACGTGGCCCGCCAGGTCGCGGTGAAGATCCGCTACGAGCTGTGGGTCACGGGGGCCGAGCGCGACGCCATGCAGCGCGTGCTCACGACGTGCCCGGACGAGCCCCTGCCGGCGGGCTCGCCGTCCTGACGTCCGTGGCGGGTATCCTCGCCGTCGTGGAACCCGACCGTAGCGCCGAGAGCCCGCCGGCCGTGTCCGCCGCCATGCACCGCGCCAAGGTGCGTGCCCGCGCGTCGCACGTGACGGTAGGACAGGCCCGGCACCACGACGACGGGTCCGTCGAGATCGACTGCTCGTGCGGCATGGTCCTGTGCAACGGTCCGCAGTGGTCGTTGGACGAGCACATCCGCCTGCACCGCGCCGAGGCCCGCTACCTGGCGGTCAGCGAGGTGGCCCCGGCGGGCATGCCGAGGCTGATCGAGGTCAGGACCGACCGCCGGCCACGCTGAGGGATCTCCTCAGAGCTCGTCCGGGTCGTCCCAGGAGTGTCCGCTCGAGGCGCCCTCGTGCGCCTGTCGCTCCGACTGGGACAGCGAGGTCGGCGCCTTGGTCGCGTCGCCTCCCAGCCGGGGGTCGCCGTGCGGGTCGGTGAGCGACCGGCGGCGAGGCGCGATCCGAGCCTGCGACGCGATCGACTCGTCGAGGAGGTGCCGGCCCCGTGTCGGGCTGCCCTCCCCCTGTTCTGTGCTCATGTCTCAGGTGTACCAGCGCGACGGTGTCCTCGCTTGCGCTTGGCACACTTTTTTGCACCTTGGAACGAGGCCGGCACGACGCCGTCACGCCATCGCCATCTCGGCCACGGGTGCGGACGCGCCCCGCACCGGACGGTCGCTCCACCCGTGCACCGACGGGGCTAGGGTGTCCGCGTGACCGCCGCCGATCCTCCCGACGAGGCCGCGTTCGCGCCCGGTACCCGCGCACCGCAGGCCCGGACCAGGGAGCGCTGGCCCGGGCGCCTCCCCTTCGTCTGGGCGCCCCGTGCGCACACGGTCGAGGTCGTCCTGCCCTGCGCGGACCGCCCCGCCGACCGACGCGCGATGCGCCTCGTCGGCGCCCACGAGCCCGGCTACTGGCGGGCCGACGACCACCTCCCGCACGGCACGGAGTACGCGTTCTCCATCGACGGCGGCCCCGCCCTGCCCGACCCCTGCAGCACGCTGCTGCCCCACGGCATCCACGGCCCCAGCCAGGTGCTGGACGACGACTTCGCCTGGCACGACGCGGCCTGGCGCGGGGTCGACCTCACGCGCGGCGTCCTGCTGCACCTCGACATCGCCACCGCGACCGCCGACGGGACGCTCGACGCCGCCGTCGAGCTGCTGCCCGCCGTCGCCGCCCTCGGGGTCGACGGTGTCGAGCTCGCACCGATCGCCGCCTTCGACCCCTCGGTCGGGCCCGAGGCCGGTGTGCGGCTCTTCGCCGTGCACGCCCCGTACGGCGGACCCGCCGCGCTGCACCGCCTCGTCGACGCGGCTCACCGCCACGGCCTCGCCGTCGTCCTCGACCTGCCGCACCGCTGGGCCGTCGCCGACACGCTGGGACTGCATGCGTTCGGCCCGTACGCGAGCGGCGCCCGCATCGGACCGCGGTCCGGCGCCTCCCCCGGGCGCGACACGCCGCGGATCAACCTCGACGGCTCAGGCAGCCGGGGTGCCCGCGACTTCCTCGTCGCGGACGCCTGCCGCTGGCTCGCCGACTTCCACGTCGACGGTCTGCTGCTGGACGTCGAGGCACTGGTGGACCGCTCCGCGATGCCGTTCCTCGGCGAGCTCGCCGAGGCGGTCCAGTCCGTCGCCGCCCGGTCCGGTCGACCGCGCACCCTGCTCATGGACGGCCCCGGCCGCAGCGACCGCCTCACCACCGTCGTCGGGGGCATCCTCGCCGGGCGGGACCTGCCCGCCCGGGCGGACGAGCTGCTGGCGATCGCCGACGAGGCCTTCCCGCCCGGAGCGACCGGCAGCCGGGGGCCGGCGGCGTTCCGACGTGCCCACCGGGCGACCGCACGGTCGGCCCCCGTGCTCGTCGGCGACCTCACCCGGCTCCCGGCCGCCGTGCCGGCGCTCCCCTGGTCGGGCACCGCGAGCGAGACCCCACCGCACCTGCCACCGGTGTCCGACGTCGACTCCCGCGCCGCGCTGCTCGCCTTCGCCACGCTGGCCGGAACCCCCCTGGTCCTCGACACCCAGCACGTCCCGGTCGCACGGCACGACGCCCCGGCCGAACGACTCGTCCGGTGGACCACCCGCCTCCTGGCGCTGCGCCCGTCCTCGCTCGCCGACCTCGCGCTCCCGGTCGAGCCGAGCACGGCGGCCGGGCTGCTCGTGGTGCGCCGCGGCGACAGCGCTCTGGTCCTGGCCACGTCCGGCGACGCCGTCGAGGCCGACCTCGCCACGCACCTCGGCGCGGCGGCCGAAGAATGGCGGATCGCGGCGTGCTGGCGTCCCGAGGCGACCCGGCTGCTCGCCGGACGGCTGCACCTGCCGGGCCGGTCCGTCGTCGTGCTGCGTCGCGACGAGGGACAGACCGCCCCGGCCTGAACGCCCCGGCTCAGTCCGCGGCCAGGCGCCGTCCCTCCTGGGCGAGCGCCCCCAGGCGCGACAGCGCGCGGTAGTACTTCTTGCGGTAGCCGCCGGCGAGCATCTCCTCGGTGAACAGCGACCGTTCCGCGGCCCCGTCCACCCCGGCCAGCAGCACGGGGACGTCCCGGTCGTAGAGACGGTCGATCAGCACCACCAGCCGCAGGGCGACCTCCTGGCGCGTCACGGCACGCACGCCGGTGAGCGCCACCAGCTCCACGCCGTCCAGCATCGCCCCGTAGCGGCTGGGGTGCACCGTGGCCAGGTGCGCGAGCAGGTCGGCGAAGTCGTCCAGCACCGCGCCGTCCCGGGCTGCGGCCGCGGCACGGACCGCTTCGGCTGGCAGCGGCTCCGCGTCGGTGACCACCGCACGGTGCCGGTAGTCCTCGCCGTCGACGCGCAGCACCTCGAACCGGTCCGCGAGCGCCTGGATCTCGCGCAGGAAGTCCTCCGCGGCGAACCGGCCCTCCCCCAGCGCGTCGGGCAGCGTGTTGGAGGTGGCGGCCAGGGCCACACCGCGGTCGGCGAGCTCGCGCAGCAGACGAGACATCAGCACCGTGTCGCCCGGGTCGTCGAGCTCGAACTCGTCGATGCAGACGAGCTTGCGCGTCGACAGGGCCTCGACCGTGGGCAGGAAGCCGAGCGCCCCCACCAGGTTCGTGTACTCCACGAAGGTGCCGTACACGGCGCTGCCCGTGCCGGCCGCCGACGTGACCGCGTGCGCCAGCGACGTGAGCAGGTGCGTCTTGCCGACGCCGAACCCCCCGTCCATGTAGACCGCGGGGGCGGGCCGACGACGGCCGAGCAGGGCGCGCAGCCCGGTCGGAGCGGGGGCCGCGATCTCCGCCGCCACCTCCTCCAGGCGTGCGAGGGTCCGGGCCTGGCTGGGGTGCTCGGGGTTCGCGCGGTAGGTGGCGAAGCGAGCCTGGTCGAAGTGCGGCGGGGGGACGAGGTCCGCCAGGAGACGTCCCGGCGGCACCGTCGGCCGCACGGACACGAGCGAGCCCGGGGTGCGGTCGTGGGTGCCCGACGGGGAGGCGGAGGCCGAGGACTGGACTGCGGTCACGGTTCTCCAGCCTACGTGCGCGCCGTACGCTGACCGCTGTGAGTTCAGACACCCCGTCCCTGCGCCTGCTGCTCCCCTCCCCCGAGGACCTCCCGGCGGACCCGGCCGAGCGACGGCTCGTCGAGCTCTGCACGCCGCCCGCGGGCCGCCACGTGCGAGCGAACATGGTCGCGAGCGTCGACGGCGGGGCATGGGGGGAGGACGGCCGGTCCGGGTCCATCAACGACGCCGCCGACTGGCGGGTGTTCCGGGTGCTGCGCGCGCTCGCCGACGTCGTCCTGGTCGGGGCGGGCACCGCACGGGCGGAGGCCTACACCGACCTGGAGCGGCCCCGCGGCCTGGCCACCCTGCGCGACCAGCCCCTGGAGCTCGCGCTGGTCACCCGGACCGGACGCGTGCCCGACACCCTACTGGCCGGCGGTCGCCCGCCGTGGGTCCTCACGGGATCGGCGGGTGCTGCGACGGCGGCGGCAGCCGTCGGCAGGGACCGGGTCCTCGAGGCGGACGACGACGGTGCGGTCGACCTGGCGGCCGGCACGGCCGCGCTGGCGGCACGAGGGTTGTCCCACGTGCTGTGCGAGGGCGGACCGCACCTGCTCGCCGCGATGCTCGCCGCCGACCTCGTCGACGAGCTGTGCCTCACGACCACGCCGCAGCTCGTGGGTCCCGGGCCCGGACGCGTCGTCGCGGGGCTGCCCGACGTCGATGCGCCGGACGGGCCCGCCGGTCCGGCGGGCCACGTCGCCTCCGCGGGGCGGCGCCCGGCGCGGCTGGGCCACCTGCTCGCGGCACCCTCCGGCACCCTCGTGGCGCGCTGGGAGCTGCGAGCGTGAACCGGTCGGCGCGTCCCGGCACCACCGGCAGGCACCCGCACCCGCCGTGCCGTAGGTTGCTGGCATGCCTGACGCACCCTGGACCGTCGTGGTCCTCACCGAAGACGCGCTGACGTCGGCCGACGTCGAGCACATCACCTCCCTGCACACCGGCGACGACGTCGCCTACCGCGTGCTCGTGCCCGCGGACACCGAGCACAACGTGGTGGCCTCCGTGCTGGACCATCTCGGGATGCTCGAGCTGCGCGAGGCGTGGGACGACATCCTCGGCCGCGAACCGAGCCCCGAGCAGGCGACGGCGACCGCGGAGGAGCAGGTCGCCGGGTCGGTGGAGCTGCTGACGGCGCACGGGGCCGCCGCCACGGGCGAGGTCACCGAGGACGACCCGCTGCCCACGCTGCGGCACGCCGTCGCCGAGGGCGGGGACGAGGTCGTGGTCGTGACGTACCCGCACGCCGTCGAGGACACCTTCCACACCGACTGGGCCTCGCGGGCCCGCGAGGAGCTCCACGTGCCGGTGCTGCACCTCTACGCGGGCACCTCCGAGCTCGGCTGAGCCCTCCGGCCGGTCGGGGCGCGGTCAGCGCACGCGGTGCCCCGCGCGGACGATCGTCGCGCGGACGAGCTCGTCCATCGAGTCCAGGAACGGTGGTTCGTCCAGCAGCCCGTGGTCGACGGCCGCCACGGACAGCTCGGTGCAGCCCAGCACCACGACGCCGGCTCCGCGCTCGACCAGCCGTGCGGCCACCGCACGCAGCGCGTCCGGGTCCGCGGGGTGCCCCGCCTTGACCTGGTCGTAGATCACCGCGTTGACCAGGTCCTGGTCCTCGCCGGTCGGCGTGACGACCTCGATGCCGTACGCCGCGAAGGCGTCCGCGTACACCCCCGAGGCGACCGTCCCGGCGGTGGCCAGCAACCCGACCCTCGTCAGGTCCGGGTCGCGCCGACGCGCTGCGGCCACCGTCACGTCGACGATCGACACGAACGGCACGGTGATGGCGTCGAGCACCTGCTGGGTGAAGTAGTGCGCCGTGTTGCACGGCATCACCAGGAAGCTCACGCCGAAGTCCTCGAGGCGACGTGCGTCGCGTGCGAGGACCGGACCCGGGTCGAGCGTCGAGCGGCCCACCACGAAGTCCGTGCGGTCCGGCACCGTGGCGTGGTTCAGCACCACGAGGTCGACGTGCTCCTGGTCGCGATCGGCGTCCGTGAGCTGGACGACCCGTTGCAGGAAGTAGGCCGTGGCGAGCGGACCGACGCCGCCGATCACCCCGACCGGCGGCGACGGCGCCTCCACGGGCTCCGGTCCGGTCACACCGACCCCTTCGACGGACCGTGCCAGGCCAGCCGCCGCGCCTCGGCCAGCGGGTAGTGCCGCGCGTACTTGCGCCACTGGTTGAGCTGGGCGACGCACAGGTAGGCGATGCGGCGCGGGTCGGTCTCGGCCCGGTACCACAGCGGGTTCGTCGAGCGTCCCCGCCAGGCGAGCCGGCGTGCCTCGGCCCGGACGTCGCCGTCGAGCACGTACCGCCGCAGCAGGGCGCCGGGGAGCACCGTGTACAGACGCCGGGCCTCGAGCTCGCCGGTGGCCGAGAGCGGGACGTCGGGGCCGAGGACCGCGCGGGGGTCCGGGTCGAGCCCGAGCACGTGCTCGTGCACCGAGAACTTCACCGCGTGGGCGCCGGCGGCGGCGATGTAGAAGTTCGAGCGGCCGAGCCGGGGGTTCAGCTCGAAGAACACGTACCGGCCGTCGCGCGGGTCGTACTTCAGGTCGAAGTTCGCGAAGCCGGTCCAGCCGACGTGCTCCAGCAGGCGCGTGGCCTGCTCGACCACGTCGGCCTGCGTCTGGGTGATGATGCCGGCCGGGTTGCCGAGCGCCCCCGGCGTGTGCTCCTCGAGCAGCACGTGGCCGAAGGCCGAGAAACGCACCTTGCCGTTCGCGTCCGAGTAGCAGGTCAGGATGCGCATCCCTGAGTCGTCCCCCGGGATGTAGTCCTGGATGACGAACGACCCCACGTACCCCGCGTCGCGCACGCGCGCCAAGAGGTCCAGCAGCTCGGCCCGGGAGTCCACGAGGAAGACCTTCTTCTTCCCGGCGAACTCCACGTCGTGGTAGGCGGCCGTGCTCGCCGCCTTGGCGATGACGGGGAAGGTCAGACCGGAGGTGTCGGGCTCGGCGCCGACGGCGCCCTCCCCCGCGATCTTGTGGATGACCGTCGTCGGGTGCGCGATCCCGAGCTCGGCGCACAGGTCGCCGAAACCCTCCTTGTCGGTGAGCCGCAGGAGCAGCTCCTCGCCGACGTACGGCACCGTGTAGCGGTCCTCGAGCCGGTCGCGGTTCTCCACGAGGGTCCGGACCAGCCAGTCCGCGGAACCCATGACGATCAGGTCGGCGTCGGTGTGCTGGTCCGCGATCGAGCGCAGCCGCGCCACGATCGCGTCGGGCTCGTCGATGCGCGGCTCGGCGACGTGGTGCAGGATCCTGGAGTGGCGCACCAGACCGGTCGACATGCCCGACACGACGACCGGCTTGACGCCGTAGGCCTCGTGGAAGGTCCGTGCCAACGAGTAGGCCCCGATGTCGCCACCGAGGACGACGGGCTGCAGCCGGCGGCTCATCGGTTCCCCCGTCCCGCGGACGGCCGGGCGGCCGTGGCGGCCTGCGCGGCCGCGAAGTTGGCCCGCAAGGCACTGAGCGGGTAGTAGCGGCGGTACTTGCGCACGTGGTTGACCAGCGCGGTCAGCACGTAGAACCGGCGGCGCGGGCTCGCGTCGGCGGCGTACCGCAGCGGGTGCACCGAGCGCCCGGTGCGCATCAGGCCGACGACCCGGGCACGCAGCCCGTCGTCGAGCACGTAGCGACGCAGCAGTCTCTGGGGCACGACGGCGTAGAGCACCTCGCGCCGTGCGGTCACGAGCTCGCGCCGCTGCCCGAGGATCACGTCGTCCACGAGCACCTCGGTCGGGTTCTGCCCGCCCGCGGTGAGGTAGTAGTTGTTCCGGCCGATGCGGGGGTTCTGCTCGAAGAACTTGTAGACGCCGTCACGCGGGTCGAGCTTGACGTCGAAGTTCGCGAAGCCGCGCCAGCCCGTGTGCTCACAGATCCGCTGGGCGGCGTCGAGGATCTCGGTGACCGGCTCGACGATCATCGCCGACGGGTTGCCGCGCGCGGCGGGCGTGCGCTCCTCGAGGAGGACCCTCGCCGAGCAGCGCAGCGTGACCCGCCCCGACGTGTCGGAGTACGTGGTCACCGAGCGCATCTGCGTGTCGTCGCCCGGGATCATCTCCTGCACGAGGAAGCGGCCACGGAAGCCCGCGCCCCGCAGCGACCGCCAGAGCTGGTCGAGCTCCTCGGGCGTGGCGATCTCGTAGATCTTCTTCTTCCCGGCGAACCGCACGTCGTGGTAGTCCGCGCTCGACGCCGGCTTGGCGATGACCGGGTAGTCGAAGGTGACGGGCTCGGGCCGCCAGCCGTCGTCCTCGGCCGTGGCGAAGTCCTGGATCACGGTCTCGGGCGTGGGGATGCCGAGCTCGGTGCACACCGCCGAGAACTCGGCCTTGTCGCAGATCCGGTCGATGAGGTCGACGTCGGCGTAGGGCAGCACGAAACCCGCGGTCTCGAGGACCGTGCGGTGGTGAGCGAGGATGCGCACCACCCAGTCCATGTTGGACTGCAGCAGCAGGGGCTCACGGTGCCCGGCGGCCCGCCGTCCGGTCGCCACCTGCTCCAGGGTCGCGACGATCTCGGCGGGCGCGGTGCCGGACAGCACCGTGTCGATGAGCTGCGAGTGCGCGATGGGTCCTGGTTCGGCGAAGGCCACCACCGTGGTGCGCAACCCGTACTGCTCGTGGAAGGAACGGGCCAGGCCGTACACACCGATGTCCGACCCGACGATCACGGGGTGGAACCCGGGGCCGGCGGCCCCGGGTCCCGCGGGGGAGCTGGTCACGAGAGTGTCAGCCCTCCGTCTCGGTACGGTCGGCGGACCACTGGGTGTGGAAGGTGCCCTCGCGGTCGGTGCGACGGTAGGTGTGCGCACCGAAGAAGTCGCGCTGCGCCTGGATCAGCGCGGCCGGCAGGCGCTCGGCGCGGACGCCGTCGTAGTAGGCCAGCGAGGAGCTGAACGCCGGCGTCGGCACACCGTTCTGCGCGGCCCCCGCGACGACGCGGCGCCACGCCGCGAGGCCGTTGCCGACGGCGTTCGTGAAGTACTCGTCGGCGAGCAGCAGCGGCAGGTTCTCGTCGCGCTCGTACGCCTCGGTGATGCGGTTGAGGAACCGGGCGCGGATGATGCAGCCGCCGCGCCAGATGCGGGCCATCGCACCGCGGTCGATGTCCCAGCCGTTCTCCGCGGAGGCGGCCGCGATCTGGTCGAAGCCCTGGGAGTAGGCGACGACCTTCGAGGCGTAGAGGGCCAGGCGCACGTCCTCCACGAACCGGGCACGGGAGGCGTCGTCCGCGCCGACCTCCCAGTCCTGGGTGTGCGCCGGCAGCGCGGCACGGCCCGCCTCGCGCTGCGGCACGGAGCCGGACAGGGCCCGGGCGAACGTCGCCTCGGCGATGCCGGTGATGGGCACGCCGAGGTCCAGACCGTTCTGCACGGTCCAGCGGCCGGTGCCCTTCTGCTCGGCCTGGTCCAGCACGATGTCCACGAACGCCGAGCCGGTCTCGGCGTCGACGTGCTGCAGGACGTCGGCCGTGATCTCGATGAGGAACGACTCGAGGTCGCCGGAGTTCCAGTCGGCGAAGATCTGGCCGATCTCCGCGGCCGACGCGCCCAGTCCCTGCTTGAGCAGGTCGTACGCCTCGGCGATGAGCTGCATGTCGGCGTACTCGATGCCGTTGTGCACCATCTTGACGAAGTGGCCGGCGCCGTTCGGCCCCACGTAGGTGCAGCACGGCGTGCCGTCGACCTTCGCGGAGATCGCCTCGAGGATCGGCCCGAGCGACTCGTAGGACTCGCGGGTGCCGCCCGGCATGATGGACGGGCCGAGGAGCGCGCCCTCCTCGCCTCCCGAGACGCCGGTCCCCACGAAGTGCAGGCCGCGGGCGCTCAGCGCCTCCTCGCGGCGGATCGTGTCCGGGAAGTGCGCGTTGCCGGCGTCGACGACGATGTCGCCCTCCTCCAGCAGCGGCAGCAGCTCGTCGATGACGGCGTCGGTCGCGGCGCCCGCCTTGACCATGATGACGACCTTGCGCGGCCGCTCGAGCGAGGCGACGAAGTCCGCCATCGACTCGGACGGCACGAAGTCGCCCTCGTGACCCGCTTCCTCGACCAGCGACTGCGTCTTGCCGTAGCTGCGGTTGTGCAGGGCCACGGTGTAGCCGTGGCGGGCGAAGTTGCGCGCGAGGTTGCGACCCATCACCGCGAGTCCGGTGACGCCGATCTGGGCACGTGCTGTCATCGATTCCTGCTTCCTCGTGAAGATCGTGTCCGGGCGTCTCGTCGTGGTCCACCCGGGAGGCCGCGAACAGCCTAGTCGCCCGCGTCGTGCGACACGCCCACGCGCCGGGATCCGGACACCGGCGGGCGTCGTACGGTGTCCGGGTGAGCGGATCCCAGCATGACGTGCCGGAGCGGTTCGCGGCCGCCCTGTCCTCGCTGCGCGGGCGTCGCCTGCGTCCGGAGGTCCGGCTGGTGGAGATCCCCGGCCCGCAGCGCGTGGCACCGTTCTCGCTGGCGCTGGAGGGCGAGGTCCACCTGGACGACGTCGAGATCGCCACGGGCAGGTTCGTGGGCCTGCACGACCCGGACGGCCAGGAGGCGTGGCGCGGCGACTTCCGCGTCGTGACGCTCGTGCGCACGCGCCTGGAGGTCGAGCTCGCCACCGAGGAGATGCTCGGCGACGTCGCGTGGACGTGGGTGACGGAGAACCTGGAGGAAGCCGGCGTGGGGGCTGTCGCGGCCGGTGGCACCGTCACGCGGGTGCTCTCGCAGAGCTACGGCGAGCTCGGGGGCACGCCGCCCGCCGTCGACCTGGAGATCCGGGCGTCGTGGACCCCGACCGACACCGACCTCGGGGCGCACCTGGAGGTCTGGGCGGACCTCATGTCGACCGCCGGGGGCCTGCCCCCGCTGCCGGACGGCGTGACCGCGCTCGACGTGCGGCGCCGTACGGTAGGTCCATGAGCGCCGCCCTCCCCGCCGATGCCGCCGACGACGTCGAGATCGCCCCGCTGACCGAACCGTCCGACGGCGTCGGCCCGGTGGTGGACACCCCGGCGGCGTTCGCACGGGTCGTGTCGGCGTTCGCCGCCGGCACCGGGCCCGTGGCCGCCGACGCGGAGCGGGCGTCGGGCTACCGGTACGGCCAGGCCACCTACCTGGTGCAGGTGCGTCGCGCGGGTGCGGGCACGGCGCTCGTCGACCCGGTCCCGCTGCCGGACCTGTCGGCGCTCAGCGAGGTCGCGGGCGACGCCGAGTGGGTGCTGCACGCCGCGTCGCAGGACCTGCCGGGGTTCACCGAGCACGGGCTGCGCCCGGCACGTCTCTTCGACACCGAGCTCGCCGCACGCCTGCTCGGGATGCCGCGCGTGGGCCTGGCCGCGGTCGTGGCGGACACCCTCGGGCTGGGCCTGGCCAAGGAGCACTCCGCGGTCGACTGGTCGACGCGCCCGCTGCCCGAGGACTGGCTGCGGTACGCGGCGCTCGACGTCGAGGTGCTGGTGGACGTGCGCGACGTGCTCGCCACCCGCCTGGACGAGGCGGGCAAGAGCGAGTGGGCGGCCCAGGAGTTCGAGCACGTGCGCACCCTGCCTCCCCCGCCCCCGCGGGTGGAGCCCTGGCGGCGCACATCGGGCACGCACACGGTCAAGGGGCGGCGCCGGCTCGCCGTCGTGCGCAGCCTCTGGGAGGCGCGCGAGGCGAACGCCCGCCAGCGGGACGTCTCGCCCGGCCGTGTCCTGCCGGACCGGGCGATCGTCGCGGCGGCGAAGGCGCTGCCGCGCACCGTGCCCCAGCTCGTGGCCCTGCCGGAGTTCGCGACCAAGGGGGCCCGACGCCGCGCGCCGGCCTGGCAGCAGGCGATCGACGCGGCGCTGGCCCTCGACGAGGACGCGCTGCCCACGACGCGGGGCCCACGGACCGACGCCCCGCCGCCGCCACGCGCCTGGGCCGATCGAGACCCGGTCGCAGCGCGGCGCCTGGACGCGGCCCGCGACGTCGTCGCAGAGCTCTCCCGGCAGCACACCGTGCCGGCCGAGAACCTGGTGCAGCCGGACGCCCTGCGCCGCCTGTGCTGGACGCCGCCCGAGCCGGCCGGGGCGACCGAGATCGCGGGCTTCCTGCGTGACCGGCGGGCGCGGGAGTGGCAGATCGAGCTACTCGCCCCCCGGCTGGCGGCCGTGTTCGCCGCCGTGTGACCTGCCGTGTGACACCACCCTCGGACGACTCGGCACACACAGCGCGACGGTCCTGAGACCCGGTCTCAGATGGTCTATGCTCTTCCTGGTACTCGCGGTAGCGTGTACCCGAGCCCCGGGTGATCCTCCGGAGGCTCCGAGCGACGATGCTCCCGGCACCGTCGGACCGACCACCGCAACGGACGGAGCTGCCATGACCGTGGCCCCCCAGGCCCCCGGCACGACCCGCGACCCAGCCCGACGCGCCCTGCGCGACGTGGTCTTCGTCGAGGGGGTGCGCACCCCCTTCGGCAAGGCCCGTCCCGACGGCCTCCTCGCCGAGACGCGTGCCGACGACCTCGTCGTCAAGGCCCTGCGTGAGCTGCTGCGCCGCCACCCCGGGCTCCCCCTCGACCGCATCGACGAGGTCGCCGTCGCCGCCACCACCCAGCAGGGCGACCAGGGCCTGACCCTCGGCCGCACCGTGGGGCTGCTCGCCGGGCTGCCGTCCTCGGTGCCCGGCTACGCGATCGACCGCATGTGCGCGGGCGCCATGACCGCGGTGACGACGACGGCGTCGAGCATCGCCGTCGGCGCCTCCGACGTCGTGGTGGCCGGCGGGGTCGAGCACATGGGCCGCCACCCCATGGGGCTCGACGCCGATCCCAACCCGCGGTTCATGTCCGAGAAGCTCGTCGACCCGGAGGCGCTCAACATGGGCGTCACGGCCGAGAACCTGCACGACAAGTTCCCGCACCTGACCAAGGAGCGGGCCGACGCGTACGCGGTCGACACCCAGGCCAAGTACGCCAAGGCGCTGGCGAACGGCGACATCGGGCCGGAGATCGTGCCCGTCGCCGTCCGCTCGGCCGAGCAGGGCTGGGGGCTGGCCACCGCCGACGAGCTCCCCCGGCCGGAGACCACCATGGAGGGCATCGCCGACCTCAAGACGCCGTTCCGCCCCGGCGGACGGGTCACGCCGGCCACCTCCTCTCCGCTCACCGACGGCGCCACCGTGTCCCTCCTCGCCGCCGGCGAGACCGCCGACGAGCTCGGCCTGCCGGCCGCCATGCGCCTCGTCTCCTCCGCGTTCGCGGGTGTCCCGGCCGAGATCATGGGCTACGGCCCGGTGCCGGCCACCGACAAGGCGCTCGCCCTGGCCGGCCTGACCATCGACGACATCGGCCTGTTCGAGATCAACGAGGCCTTCGCGGTGCAGGTGCTGAGCTTCCTGGACCACTACGGCATCGCCGACGACGACGAGCGCGTCAACCGCTACGGCGGCGCGATCGCCGTGGGCCACCCGCTGGCCAGCTCGGGCGTCCGGCTGATGATCCAGCTCGCCCGGCAGTTCGCCCAGCACCCCGAGGTCCGCTACGGCATCACCACGATGTGCGTCGGGCTCGGCCAGGGCGGCACCGTCGTCTGGGAGAACCCCCACCACGCCGACTACTCGGGCCATGTCCCGGCCACCACGGAGGTCTGAGCACGATGACCGAGAACACCACCGAGGCCACCCGCGACCAGCGCCGCGCCGAGCGCGTCACCCACACGCTCGTCCGCGATGTCAGGCTGCCCGACGGCGGCGGCACGCTCGCGCTCGTCACCCTCGACAACGGCCTGGACCACACCAAGCCCAGCACCCTCGGAGCGGAGGGGCTCGCCGAGCTGACCGCGGCGCTCACCTCGCTGCAGCAGCGCGCTGCCGCCGGTGAGATCGTCGCCGTCGCCGTCACCGGCAAGCCCTACTTCCTCGCCGCCGGCGCCGACCTGCTGGGCGTCAGCGCGGTGACGTCCCACGAGCAGGCCCTCGAGCTCGGCCGGGCGGGCCACGACGCCTACGAGCTGCTCCACACCATGGGCGTGCCGACGTTCGCCTTCGTCAACGGCCTCGCCCTCGGCGGCGGCCTCGAGGTCGCGCTCAACTGCGACTACCGCACCGTGGCGTCCGACGCCGCGGCGCTCGGCCTGCCCGAGACCGGTCTGGGACTCGTGCCCGGCTGGGGCGGCGCCTACCTCGTCCCCCGCCTGGTCGGCATCGAGAAGGCCGTCGACGTGGTCCTCTCCCGGCCGGCCGCCAACAAGCCCTTCAAGCCCGCCGAGGCCCTGGAGATCGGGCTGGTCGACGAGCTGTTCGAGGCCGCCGACTTCCTCGAGCGGTCCATCGACTGGGCCGCCCGCGTGCTGCGCGGCGAGGTGACCCCCACCCGCCGCGAGCTCGACCCGCAGCCCGTCTGGGACGCCGTCGTGCAGGGCACCCGCCAGAGTCTCGACGCCACGATCGCGGCGTCCCGGCCCGCCCCCTACCGGGCCCTCGAGCTCCTGGCGGGCGCACGGAACGCCTCGCGGGCCGAGGCGTTCGCCGCCGAGGACCAGGCGCTGGCCGACCTCATCATGTCCGACGAGATGCGGGCGAGCGTCTACGCGTTCCAGCTCACGTCGGCCGGCAAGAAGCCGAAGGGCGCCCCGGACAAGTCCCTGGCGAAGCCGGTGACGCGCGTCGGCATCGTGGGCGCGGGGCTGATGGCCGCCCAGATCGCCCTGCTCGTCTCCCAGCGCCTCGGCGTGCCCGTCGTCATGCGCGACCTGGACACCGAGCGCGTCGAGAAGGGCCTCGGGTACGTGCGCTCGACGGTGGAGAAGCTGGTGGGCCGCGGGCGGATGAAGCCCGAGGTCGGGATGCGGATCGTCGCCAGCGTGTCCGGTACCACCGAGATCGACGACCTCGCCTCCTGCGACGTCGTCATCGAGGCGGTCACCGAGGTCATGAGCCTCAAGAAGAAGGTCTTCGCCGAGCTGGAGGGGATCGTCGGCGAGGACACGGTCCTCGCGACCAACACCTCCGCCCTGTCGGTCACCGAGATGGCGTCCGACCTGCGCCACCCCGAGCGGGTCGTCGGCATCCACTTCTTCAACCCGGTGGCCCAGATGCCGCTCGTCGAGGTCGTCCGGGCCGAGCGCACCTCGGACGAGGCCCTGGCGACGGCGTTCGCCATCACCAAGAAGCTGCGCAAGACCGCCGTGCTCGTCGCGGACCGCCCCGGCTTCGTCGTGAACCGACTCCTCGTGCTGGTCATGGGCAAGGTCGTGGAGGCCGTCGAGAACGGCACGTCGGTCGAGGTCGCGGACACCGCGCTCGCCCCCCTCGGCTTCCCGATGCCCACCTTCGAGCTGTTCGACCTCGTCGGCCCCGCCGTCGGGCTGCACGTCCTGACCTCGCTGCGCGAGGACCTGGGCGACCGGTTCCCCCGCTCGGCCGGCCTGGAGAAGATCGTCGCCGACGGCACGCGCGTCGTGCTCGACCGGCCCGGACGGGGCCTCCCGCAGCCGGTCGACCCTGCGATCCAGTCGGTGTTCGGCGAGGCGCTGCCCGCCGGGACCGAGGGCCGTGCGGGCACGCCGGTGCTGGACGCCGCCGGGGTGCTGGACTCGGTGCTCACCGCGCTGACCGTCGAGATCGGTCACATGCTCGACGAGAACGTCGTCGCGGACCCGTCGCAGATCGACCTCTGCATGATCCTCGGCGCCGGGTGGGGCTTCCACACCGGCGGCATCACGCCGTACCTCGACCGCACGGGGTACAGCGAGCGGGTGCTCGGCCGCCGGCTGCTGCCGGACGGCGTCGCGAACGTTCCCGGAGCCGTCGCCTGAGCCGGAGACGCAGTGAAGGGTGAGGGCCGAGGCACGAGGCACTCGCCCGGAGCGCAGTCGCAGGCTCGGGCGACAGAACGTGCCGCCTGAGCCGGAGACGCAGTGAAGGGTGAGGGCCGAGGCACGAGGCACTCGCCCGGAGCGCAGTCGCAGGCTCGGGCGACAGAACGTGTCGCCTGAGCCGGAGACTGACCCGAGAGCACGCACGGTGGCCGGTCCCACGTCGGGGCCGGCCACCGGCGTCTGCGCGTGGCCGGAAAGTCTGACCGGCGTGAGCAGCCACGGAGGGACCCCGGTCACGACCGTCGAAGAGCTCGAGCAGCACGTCGGGGTCCCGATCCCTCGCGTGCGCGACAAGGTGGACGACCGGCTGCGGGAGGACCACCGGCGCTGGCTCGCGCAGAGCCCCCTGTGCTTCGTCGCCACGGCCGACGCCGACGGGCGCGCCGACGTCTCGCCCAAGGGCGACCCGGCCGGGTTCGTGCACGTGCTCGACGACGTCACGATCGCCGTCCCGGACAGGCCCGGCAACAAGCGTGTCGACGGGTTCCGCAACGTGCTCGTCAACCCGGAGGTCGCACTGGTCTTCGTCGTGCCGGGTCGCGGCGACACGTTGCGTGTCAACGGCACCGCCCGGCTGCTGCGCGACGTGCCCTACGCCGAGCGGATGCAGGTCAAGGGGCATGTCCCGTCGCTGGTGCTGGAGGTGAGCGTCCGCGAGGTGTTCATGCACTGCGCCAAGGCGTTCCTCCGCTCGCGCACGTGGGGACCCGGAGTCGTGGGCGCCGGACGCCGTCCCGCGGCGGGCCGTCCTCGCCCACCGGCTCGAGGCGCCCGAGGTCCCGCTGGCCACGCTCGACGAGCACTACGGTCCGGCGTACGCCGAGCGTCTGTACGGCTGACGCGTCCGGCGGCAGGTCGGGCCGGGTCTGGCACCGGCCGGAGGCTCGGGAGTATGGTCGGAGGCAGGCGGCGCGTTCCGCCTCACCCTCGGACCGGCGCTCGCGCCGTCGGGACCGCCTCGGCGGTGAGGGCAAAGGGGACCTCGAGTGCTCGACGCGTCGCACAGGACGTCCGTGTTCCGGTGCGGCACCGGTGGGCGCGAGGCGCAGGTGGCGCACCCGTGAGCACAGGAGTCCTCATGACCACCCAGGAATCGTTCAAGCGTCGCGTCCGCGAGCGCATGGTCCGCACCGGCGAGCGCTACGCCGCCGCCCGACGCCACCTGCTGTCCTCCCCCGCCTCGGAGGCGAGCGGCTGGGTCAGCGCACCCGAGCTGTCCGACGAGCGCGTCCGCGAGGCCACCGGCCTCGGCTGGGACGCGTGGGTCGCCCGCATCGACGCCGGTCCCGGCCGCTCGGCGTCGCACCCCGACATCGTCGCGTGGGTGACCGAGCGTGCCGACTTCTCCGGCTGGTGGGTGCAGACGGTGACGGTCGGCTACGAGCGCATCACCGGGATCCGGCTGCCGGGTCAGATGCCGGACGGCACGTTCACCGTCAGCCGCTCGAAGCTGCTCGGCGCCGACCGCGCGACGGTCCGCGCCCGGCTCCTGGAGGACGGCGGCCCGGACACGCTGGTCCCGGGGCTCACCCTCGCGCCACGATCTCGGCCGGGCGTGAAGCGGCCGCGGTTCGCGCTCACGGAGAGCGGCCCGGACGGCGACCTGGACCACGGTGTCCTCCTGCTGTCGACGGACGCCGTCGACGACCGTTGCCGGCTGACGGTCACGCACGAGAAGATCGCCTCCCCGGCCGAGGCCGAGCAGTGGAAGAAGTTCTGGGCCGAGTGGCTGAGCACGCTGGCCGAGGCGGCGAGCTAGGAGTCTCCGCTCCCGCCTGGACTGATGAGGTCCGGAGTATTCGCGTGTGCTCCGGGCCCCGTCGCCCTAGCGTGGCGTCCCGTGGAGTCGCAGCTTCTGCTCATCGGCGGCAGGTCCGGCGTCGGCAAGTCGTCCGCGGCGTTCGCCCTGCACGACCTCCTGGCAGCGGACGGCGTCGCGCACGCCGTGGTCGAGGGCGACGCCCTGGGGCTGGCCTGGCCCGCGCCGTGGGAGCACCGGGTGGCCGCACGCAACCTCGCCGCCGTCTGGGGCACGTACCGCGCGCTGGGACACCGGCGCCTGGTCTACACCAACACCGTGTCCGTGCTGGAGGCCGACGAGCTGGCTGCCGCCATGGGCGACCGCCCCCGGGTGACGTCGGTCCTGCTGACCGCACCGGACGCCGTCGCCCACGAACGGCTCGGGCGGCGCGAGCAGGGACAGTCGCTGCTGGCCCACGTCGAGCGGTCGGACCGGGCGGCGCGGACCCTGGAGAGCCAGGTCGACGCCCGGACGCACCGGCTCAGCACGAGCGGCAGGAGCGTCGCCGAGGTCGCCGCCGTCCTGAGGGAGATCTGGCTCGGTCCGCCCGCTCGGTAGCCGTCGACGGTCCCGCCTACGCCGACCGTCCGACCATGCGGGCGGACGCACGAGCCGCGGCGAGCACCTCAAGCGTCGTGGCCGCCGCGACGTCGGGCTCGGCGCCGTCGGCGCCGTCCCAGGTGCGCCCGTGGGACACCCATCCGGTGCGCACACCGGCTGCCTGCCCGACCGCGACGTCCGTGTGGCCGGCGTCGCCGACCATCCAGACGTCGTCCCGGTCGGCGTCCGCTGCCCCGAGCCGCTCGAGCGCGATCTCGACGATCCGCGGGTCGGGCTTCTCGACACCCTCCTCGCCGGAGACGACGACGGCGTCCACGTGCGCTGCGACCCCGCAACGCGCGATCTTGCCGCGCTGCTGGTGCGAGACGCCGTTGGTCACCACGGCCACGAGGTCTCCGGCGGCGCGCAGCGCGTCGAGGTCGCCCAGGACGCCGTCGTAGGCTCGCACGTGCTCGCGGATGCCCGTCCGGAACCTCTCGACCGCCGCGGGGACGTCGTCGGTCCAGCCGAGCCGGTCGATCAGCTCGCGCGCGACGTCCGCCTTGGGCGCGAACCCGCCGTCGTCGGCGGTGACGATCGCTGCCAGGTCGGCGTCCGTGCCGCCGTCGGCAGCGACCGCCGCGGCCGCCCACGCGGCGAACGCGTCGTCGCGGGAGACGAGGGTGTTGTCGAGGTCCAGGAGCCAGATCATGTGCGGCAGGCTACGCGGACCGGCGCCAGGGCCGTCGCGGCGTCCCGGCGAGCGGGTCCGGTGGTCGGTGCCCGGGCGGCAGCTCGTCGCGCTCGCCGAGCGCGACGAGTACCGATGGCGTCAGCTCCTTGGCCGTGCGGCGGTAGCCCACGGCGCTGGGGTGGAACCGGTCGAGGCTGAACGCCTCGTCCGGGGAGGAGACGAAGAACGGGCCGACGACGGTGGCCAGCGACACCGTGTAGGCGCCGGCGCGCCGCGCGGCGACGGACTGCGCGGCGGCCAGCTGCCGCGAGGCGCGCGACCCGAGCGTGCGCAACGGCTGCGGTACCGGGCGCAGCGCCCCCAGGTCCGGGCACGTGCCGACGACGACGGCGCTCCCCCGGGCCTGCAGCCGCTCGATCGCGTCGACCAGGTGCCGCACGGAGATGAGGGTCGGGACGCGGTGGGTGACGTCGTTGCCGCCGACCACGACGACGGCGACGTCCGGCCGGTAGTCGTCCTCCAGCCCGTCGAGCTGGGCGCCCAGGGCGGAGGACTCCGAGCCGACGACGGCCGCGCACCGCAGCCGGACCGGCCGCTGCAGAGCGGTGCCCACCCGGCGCGCGATCCGGGCGCCGAGCGTGTCCTTGCGGCGCTCTGCCCCCAGACCCGCGGCGATGGAGTCGCCGACGACGAGCAGCTCGAGCGGTTCTCCGCCGTACTTCTTGCGCCAGACGCGGTCGGCGTCGGGGGCGACCTCCCCGAGAGCCTTGCCGATCCGGCGGCGCGCCACCGCCGCCTGGCGCCGGAGCACCTCGACCGCCACGGCTGCCGTGGCCGAGACGAGCAGCGACACCGTCAGCACGGCCAGCGTGGTGCGTGTGCGACCCATGGGTGCTTTCAACCAGACGCGGGTGAACACCCGGTGACCGGCCGCCGACGTGTCGGCGGCCACGTGCCGACGGCCACGTGTCGGCGAGCGTCCAGCCAGCCGAGGCACCATGATGCCGACATGACGAAGCCGCGCACCATGGGTGTCGAGGAAGAGTTCCTGCTGGTCGGCCCGGACGGGTCCCCCGTCGCCAAGGCCGCCGCGGCGCTGGAGGCGGCAGGGCACTCGGTCAAGGGCGGCGGGACGGGTGCCCTCGAGCCGGAGTTCATGGAGGAGCAGATCGAGACGGCCACCCACCCTCAGGCGTCCCTGGTCGAGCTGGCCGACGAGATCCGGGCGGGGCGCGCGCGAGCGCAGACGGCCGCGGACCGCGTCGACGCACGGGCGGTCGCCCTGGCGACCTCCCCGGTGCCGTTCACCGGCACGACGGTCTCCCGGCTGCGCTACCAGGAGGCCCGGCGCGTCTTCGGGATGACGGCGCGCGAACAGCTCACCAGCGGGTGCCACGTGCACGTCGCCGTCGACGACGACGAGGAGGGTGTCGCCGTCGTCGACCGGATCGGTCCCTGGCTCGCGACGGTGATGGCGCTGAGCACCAACTCCCCGTTCTGGCAGGGCGAGGACACCGACTACGCCAGCTTCCGCTCCCAGGTCTGGACCCGCTGGCCGACGGCGGGGCCCACCCGCCGGTTCGGCACGCCCGAGCGGTACCACGCAGCGGTCGAGGCGCTCGTCGCCACGGACACCGTGCTGGACCAGAACATGGTGTTCTTCGACGCCCGCCTCTCTCCGCGCTACCCGACGGTGGAGGTCCGCGTCATGGACGTCTGCCTCGACCCGGACACGACGACGCTCCTCGCCGCGCTCGTCCGCGGTCTGGTCGAGACGGCGGCCCGCGAGGCGGCCGACGGTCACGAGGCGCCCGACCTCGGCGTCGAGCTGTTGCGGACCGCGGCCTGGCGTGCGGGCCGTTCCGGCCTCGCCGGCGACCTCGTCTCCCCGCTCACGTGGCGCCCGGCGCCGGCGCACGACGTCGTCGGCCAGCTCGTCGCGCACGTGCGGGACGCACTGGCCGACTCCGGCGACCTGCAGGTCGTCACGGACCTGCTCGGCAAGCTGTGGTCCACGGGCGGCGGCGCCGCGCAGCAACGGGCCTGGTTCGTCGAGTCGGGCGACCTGCACGGCGTCGTCGAGCGGGCGCTGAAGGTCACCCACTCCTGAGGGCGCCGGGCGACGCTCCTCCAGGGCCGCACGGTCCCGCGCGAGCTCAGTCCTGCGCGGGCACCGTCGTGCCGCGAGCTCAGTCCTGCGCGAGCGCGGCCAGCACGTCGCGCACGGTGTCCTCGGCGCGCAGCCGCTGCGCCGTGACGATCTGGTCCCGGGAGGCGTGGTCGAGGAACTCGACCGGCAGCCCGCGGTGCACGAACGGTGTGCGGACCCCGTGCTCGGCGGCACGCTGGGCGAGCATCGCACCCACCCCGCCGTCGACCACGCCGTCCTCGACGGTGACGACCAGGTCGTGCTCGCCCGCCATCTTGACCAGGCGCTCGGGGACCGGCAGCACCCACGTCGGCGCGACGACGTCGACCTCGAGCCCGTGCGCGGCGAGCGACTCCCCGGCCGCGAGCGCCGAGCCGACCATCGAACCCACGCCGACCACGAGCACCTTGCGGCCCGCGGGCGCGCCGGCACCCGGGGTGTGGCGCGCGACGACGTCGACGCCCTCGAGCTCCTCGACGGCCTCGATCGGGTCGCCGAGCGCCCCCTTGGGGTACCGCACGACGGTCGGGGCGTCGTCGACGTCGACGGCGGTGCGCAGCGCCGAGCGCAGGGTCGCCTCGTCGCGGGGCGCGGCCAGCCGCAGGCCCGGCACGATGCGCAGCATCGCCATGTCCCACATGCCGTTGTGGCTCGCGCCGTCGTCACCGGTGATACCGGCTCGGTCGAGCACGAACGTCACGCCCGCCTTGTGCAGGGCGGCGTCCATGAGCACCTGGTCGAAGGCGCGGTTGAGGAAGGTGGCGTAGACCGCGACGACGGGGTGCAGCCCGGCGAACGCCATGCCCGCGGCGGACGTGACGGCGTGCTGCTCGGCGATGCCGACGTCGAACGTCCGCTCGGGGAACTCCTCGGCGAAGGGCGCCAGGCCCACCGGGTGCAGCATGGCGGCCGTCAGGCACACGACGTCGCTGCGACGCCGGCCGATCTCGACGATCTCGTCGGCGAACACCTGCGTCCAGCCGAAGCGCGACGGCGCCACGGGCAGGCCCGTCTCGGGGTGGATCTTGCCCACGGCGTGGAAGCGGTCGGCGACGTCCTCCTCGGCCGGGGTGTAGCCCCGCCCCTTCTCGGTCATGACGTGCACGATCACGGGCCCGCCGAACGCCTTGGCGCGGCGCAGCGCCGCCTCCGTGGCCGCGGTGTCGTGACCGTCGACCGGGCCGATGTACTTCAGGCCCAGGTCCTCGAACATGCCCTGCGGCGCGACGACGTCCTTGAGGCCCTTCTTCAGACCGTGCAGCCACTCGTAGGCGAACCGGCCGGGCGCGCCGGTGCGGTGCAGGGTGCGCTTGCCCCAGCCGAGGAACGCCTCGTACCCGCGGGTGACCCGCAGGGTGTCCAGGTGGTTGGCGACGCCGCCGATGGTCGGCGAGTAGGAGCGGCCGTTGTCGTTGACGACGATCACGAGGCGGCGGTCGGCGTCCGCGGCGATGTTGTTGATGGCCTCCCACGCCATGCCGCCGGTCAGGGCCCCGTCACCGATGACGGCGACCACGTGCCGGTCGAGGCGCCCGGTGACGGCGTTGGCCTTGGCGATCCCGTCGGCCCAGGACAGCGCCGTCGAGGCGTGCGAGTTCTCCACGACGTCGTGCTCGGACTCGGCGCGGCTCGGGTAGCCGGACAGCCCGTCACGCTTGCGCAGCGCCGTGAAGTCCTGGCGGCCGGTCAGGAGCTTGTGCACGTAGGACTGGTGGCCGGTGTCGAAGACGAAGGTGTCCCGCGGCGAGGCGAAGGCCCGGTGCATCGCGATGGTCAGCTCGACCACACCGAGGTTCGGGCCGAGGTGCCCGCCGGTGCGCGAGACGTTCTCCACGAGGAAGTCGCGGATCTCGGTCGCGAGCTGCCGCGTCTGGGCGGGGCTCAACCGACGCACGTCCGCGGGCGTCCCGATCGTGCTCAGCAGCCCCATACGTTCCTCCCACTGGTCATCAGGACACTCTATCGCCGCGACGGTGACGCTCCTGTGCACGTCGTGGGCGGTAGATTCGAAGGGTGCGCTTCCTCGACGGCCAACGGCCCACCACCGACCTGACCTACGGCGACGTCTTCATGGTCCCATCGCGCTCCGACGTGACGAGCCGGTTCGACGTCGACCTGTCCACCGACGACGGCACGGGGACCACCATCCCCCTCGTGGTCGCCAACATGACCGCCGTGTCCGGGCGCCGCATGTCCGAGACGGTGGCGCGGCGCGGCGGGATCGCGATCCTGCCGCAGGACGTCCCCGTCGAGGTGGTGGCCGACGTCGTGGCGGACACCAAGTCGAAGGACCCGGTGATCGAGACCCCGGTGACGGTGGCTCCGACCGAGACGGTGGCGACCGTCCTGAGCCTGCTCGGCAAGCGGTCGCACGGCGCCGCCGTGGTGGTGGACGACGGCCGGCCCGTCGGTGTCGTCACGGAGGCGGACTGCCTGGCCGTCGACCGGTTCGCCCGCGTCGCCACGCTCGTCGCGGACGACCTCGTGACGCTCGACGCCGCGCAGGTCGAGTCCGACGGCCTCGAGGCGACCTTCGAGCGGCTGCACGCCGCCAAGGTCCGGCTCGCGCCGGTCGTGCGCGACGGCGTCCTGGTGGGCGTGCTGACCCGCAAGGGCGCGGTGCGCTCCACGGTGTACTCCCCCGCCCTCGACGCGCAGGGTCGCCTGCGGGTCGGCGCCGCCGTCGGGATCAACGGCGACGTGGCGGCCAAGACGCGTGAGGTGCTCGCCGCCGGCGTCGACGTGCTCGTGGTCGACACCGCGCACGGCCACCAGGACAAGATGCTGGCCGCGCTGCGCGAGGTGACCGCTGTGCGGGCCGACTTCCCGCACGTCCCCGTCGTGGCCGGCAACGTCGTCACGGCCGACGGGGTGCGCGACCTCGTCGAGGCGGGCGCCGACATCCTCAAGGTGGGCGTGGGCCCGGGCGCGATGTGCACCACCCGGATGCAGACCGCCGTCGGGCGTCCTCAGTTCTCCGCGGTCCTCGAGTGCGCCGAGGCGGCACGCGGGCTCGGCAAGCACGTCTGGGCCGACGGCGGGGTGCGCCACCCGCGCGACGTCGCGCTCGCGCTGGCCGCCGGCGCGTCGCAGGTGATGATCGGCTCCTGGTTCGCCGGGACGTACGAGTCGCCCGGCGACCTCCACGAGGACGGCTCCGGGCGGCAGTACAAGGACTCGTTCGGGATGGCCTCGGCGCGCGCCGTCGCCGCGCGCACAGCAGGTGCGGGCACGGCGTTCGGACGGGCTCGCAAGGCCCTGTACGAGGAGGGCATCTCGACCGGGAAGATGTATCTCGACCCGGAGCGGCCGGGCGTGGAGGACCTACTCGACGAGATCACCTCGGGGCTGCGCTCGAGCTGCACGTACGCGGGAGCCCGCACGCTGCCCGAGTTCGCCGAGCGCGCCGTGGTGGGCGTGCAGTCGGCTGCCGGGTACGCCGAGGGCATGCCGCTGGCCACCTCCTGGTGACCTCGTGAGCGCCCCCACCGCGCGCGAGCAACTCGCCGCGCTGGCCGACGACGGGTCCTTCGCCGGACCCTGGCGTCATGCCCAGGGCGAGATCGACCTGTCGGCCGCCCGCCCTGCCGCCGTGCTGGTCCTGTTCGGCGTGCTCGACGCCCTCGCGGCCGACCACGACGCGCAGGCCTTGGCCGTGCACCGCGACCTGGACGTCCTGCTGCTGGCACGGGCGGCGACGCTGCGCTCGCACGCGGGCCAGGTGGCGTTCCCGGGCGGTCGCGTCGAGCCGGACGAGGGCGTCGTCGAGGCGGCGCTGCGCGAGGCCACCGAGGAGACCGGGGTGGACACCGCCGGCGTCGAGGTGCTCGGCACCCTGGAGTCCCTGCCGATGCCGGTGAGCAACCACGTGGTCACCCCGGTGCTCGCGTGGTGGTCGCGGCAGTCCGCCGTCGGCGTCGTCGACCCGGGCGAGTCCGCGCACGTCTTCCGGGCTCCGGTGGCCGACCTGCTGGACGCCTCGAACCGGGTGACCACCGTGCTGCGCCGCGGAGGACGCCAATGGCGCGGCCCGGGGTTCCTGGTGGACGACGGCGACGCGGAGCACCTCGTCTGGGGGTTCACCGCCGGCATCCTCGACGCCCTGTTCGACCACCTCGGCTGGACCGAGGACTGGGACCGTGCCCGCGAGCTGGACCTCGACGCGTGAGCGACCACCGATGAAGGCAGACCTGGACGTCACCGTCGACCTGGTGCGCGGCCTGCTCGTCGAGCAGCACCCGGACCTGGCGGACCGGACGCTGCGCGTCGTGGCCAACGGCTGGGACAACGTCATGCTGCGGCTCGGAGAGGACCTGGCCGTCCGCGTGCCGTGCCGCGAGGTCGCCGCGCACCTCGTGGAGCACGAGCAGCACTGGCTGCCGGTGCTGGCTCCGCGCCTGCCGGTCATGGTGCCCGTCGCCGTCCGGGTCGGCCGCCCGAGCCCTGCCCTGGACTACCCCTGGTCGTGGTCCGTGGTGCCGTGGATCGCCGGCGTGCGCGGGGCAGACGTCCCGGTCGGACGGCGACGCCGGATCGCCCGACCGCTCGCCGCCTTCCACCGCGCGCTCCATGTCCCCGCGCCGCCGGACGCGCCGGTCAACCCGGTCCGCGGCGTCGCGCTGCCCACGCGCGACGCGGCGCTGCGGGACCGTGTCGAGCGCGGCGTGGTCCCCGACGGCGAGCAGGTGCTCGCGCTGTGGGCCCGCCTGGTCGACGCACCGCCCAGGGGCGGGCCGCCGGTGTGGATCCACGGCGACCCGCACCCGGGCAACCTCGTGCTGACCGACGCCGGCACGGGCGGCGAGCGGGACGCGCTGGCCGCCGTCGTCGACTTCGGCGACATGACCTCCGGCGACCCCGCCACGGACCTGGCCGCCGCGTGGCTCGTGCTCGACGCCGCGGGCCGCGCGGCGTACCGCGACGCCCTGGCGGACCGCTACCCGCAGGACGACCCCGTGTGGCTCCGTGCCCGCGGCTGGGCGCTGAACATGTCGACGTCGATGCTCGAGTCCGGTCCGGAGAACGCGTGGGTGCGCCGCATGGGCGAGGAGTCGCTGGCCCGGGTGCTCGACGACACCTGACCAGCCAGACTGGTCCCATGACGGGACCAGAGGTACCGCAGGACGTCCGCGAGCTCGTCGACGCCGTCGAGCACCCGGTCCGGCGCCGCGACGCCGAGACGCTGCTGGGCCTCATTTCCCGTGCGACCGGGCAGGCTCCGCACTGCGACGGGAGCATCATCGGCTTCGGGCGGTACCACTACGAGTACGCCTCGGGCCGCTCCGGGGACGCGGTGGCCGCAGGGTTCGCACCCCGCAAGGCACGCACGGTGATCTACCTCATGGACGGCATCGAGGCCCACCGGGCGGACCTCGACCGGTTGGGTCCGCACCAGCACGGGGTGGGCTGCCTCTACCTCAAGGATCTCGAGCAGGTCGACCTGGCCGTGCTGGAGCGCATCGTCGCGGACTCCTACCGCACTCTGACGGCCGGCACCTACGGCCTGCGCGCCCGGGAGGGCGGAGCCTGACGCAGGCGGCTTGCCACCCCTAGATCTGCGAGGGTTTAATGCCTAGCAGATCGAGGGATGGAGACCCATGCACATCGACAAGGACCTCGTCGCAGCCTCCGCGACACCGCTCGTGCTCGGCATCCTCGCCGACGGCGAGTCCTACGGGTACGCGATCGCCAAGCGCGTCGCCGACCTCTCCGGCGGCCACATGGAGTGGACGGACGGGATGCTCTACCCCCTGCTGCACCGCCTGGAGCGCAACGGCCTCATCGACGCGAGCTGGGGCCGGTCCCCCGCGGGACGCCGGCGCAAGCACTACGCCATCACCCCGGCGGGCCGGGAGGCGCTGGCCGAACGACGAGCACAGTGGGACGTCGTCAGCGCCGCGCTGACCCAGGCGTGGCAGGCCGTCGCACGCCCACTGCCGGGCGGCCCCGCCACGGCCGGAGGGCTCGCCTGATGGACACCGCCACCAGCCTCGAGACCCAGATCGCCCGCTGGCGCGACTACGTCCACCGGCACCGCGCCATCGCCCCGGCGGACGTGGACGAGATGGAGGACCACCTGCGCGAGCGGGTCACCGACCTCACAGCCACCGGCCTCGACGACGACGAGGCGTTCCTCGTCGCCGTCAAGCGCCTGGGCCGCCTGGACTCCGTCTCCCGCGAGTTCGCCCGCGAGCACTCCGAGCGGCTGTGGAAGCAGCTGGTGCTCGTGCCCGACGCCCCGGACGGCGACGGCTCGGCGACCGGGCGCCGCGAGCTCCTCGTCGTGCTCACGCTCGCCGTCGGCGCCGGGGTGGCGGTCAAGCTCGGGACGACCTTCTGGGCCGAGACGGTGCTGCTGCGCAACGTGGGACTGCTCGTGGCACCGTTCCTCGCCGGCTACCTCGCCTGGAAGCGGCGCCTCACCGGACGCACGCTCGGCGCGCTGGGCACGGCTTTCGTCGCGCTCGGCGTCGTGCTGAACGCCTACCCGTTCGAACCGGCCGGCTCGACGGCCGCTCTGGCGGCCGTCCATGCACCGGTCGTGCTCTGGTCGCTGGTCGGACTGGCCTACATGGGCGGACGCTGGCGGTCCGCCGACCGCCGCATGGACTTCGTCCGCTTCACCGGCGAGCTGGGGATCTACCTCGCGCTCATCGCGCTCGGCAGCGGGGTGCTCGTCGGGCTGACCTTCGGGTTGCTCGGCCTGGTCGGGGTGGACCTCGAGCCCACCCTGGAGCGATGGCTCCTGCCCTTCGGCATGCCCGGCGCGCTCCTCGTGGCCGCGTGGCTCGTCGAGGCGAAGCAGGAGGTCGTGGAGAACATCGCGCCCGTGCTGACGCGGATCTTCACCCCGCTGACCACCGTGATGCTGGTGGTGTCGTTCGTCGTCCTCGTCTCAGCCGGCGGCCTGACCACCGTCGACCGGGAGCTGCTCATCCTGCTCGACGCGGTGCTGATCCTCGTGCTCGCGCTGCTGCTGTACTCGATCTCGGCGCGTGACCCCCTGACCCGGCCCGGCCTCTTCGACGGGCTGCAGCTCGCGATGGTGACCGCCGCGCTCGCCGTCGACGCGGTCGCCCTGACGGCGATGCTCAGCCGCATCGCGGAGTTCGGCGCCAGCCCCAACAAGATCGCGGCGCTCGGGCTGAACCTGCTCCTGCTGGTGCACCTGGTGCGCACCGGCTGGTTGCTGGTGGGGTTCTGCCGCCGACGGCGGGGCTTCGGCTCCCTGGAGGCGTGGCAGACCGACTACCTGCCGGTCTACGCGGTCTGGGCCGCGGTCGTCGTGGTCCCCTTCCCCCCGGTGTTCGGGTTCGCCTGAGCGCGCCGGTTGCCCTGCTCCTCAGACGAGCAGAGCAGGGTCGGCCTCGCGCACGAGCAGCACGGCGCGGATCGCCGTGCTCGCCCGCTCGTACACCGCATCGTCGGCGAACAGCAGGGAGCGGTCGTTGGCGGCGCCCAGCAGGGCGTTGACCTCGAAGGCGACCTGCACGGCGTCGGTCCCCGCGGCGAGCTGACCGGCCGTCGTGGCGAGGCGGGCATGGTGGGCCAGGTAGCCGTCCCACTGCTCCTGCACCGCCACAACGGCGTCCCGGACCGGGCCGGGGTCACGCCCGTCGATCTCGACCTCGGCCGCACGGAAGAAGCAACCGCCGGCGAACACGCGGGAGCGCGAGTAGGAAGTCCAGGACCCGACGAGCGCCCACAACCGGGGCAGCCCGGGATCCGCGACACGCGCCGGGACCACCACCTCGTCGACGAACACGCTCCGCGCATGGTCGATCACCGCGAGCTGCAACCCCTCCTTGGAGCCGAACAGCCCGGCGATCCCGCTCTTGTTGACCGGAGCCGCGGCGGCGAGGGACCCGAAGGTCAGGCCCGCGAGCCCTTCGACGGACGCGACCTGCACGGCCTGGTCGAGGACGGCCCGGCGAGATCGGTCCCCCCGGGCGCGGCGGCCGTCGGGCGCTGCGAGCCGGTCGGTCGACGTCATGGCACTGATTGTACGACCGTTCGCACGATGATACTGTGCGAACGGTCGTACAGTTATAGTCGCTCCCGGAGGTTCCCGTGCCCCTCGTCCCCCGCCCCGTCCGCGCCGGCTTCCGGGTGCTGGGCACCCTTGCCCCGCCACTCGCCGTCGAGCTCGGCGTCCTCGCCATGCGACGCGTCGGCCCGCCCGCCCGCATCCGACCTGCCGACCAGGCGGTGCACGACGCCGCGCGCCGCGACGTCGTCCACGTGGACGGCGAGCACGTCGCCACCTACGCCTGGGGCTCGCCCTCCGCTGCCCCGGTACTCCTCGCCCACGGCTGGCAGCTGCGCGCCTCCCGCTTCGCCCGCCTGGTCGAGGCACTCGAGGCCGCCGGTCTGCAGCCGGTGGCCTTCGACGGCGTCGCGCACGGCGGCTCCACCGGGAGACGCACCCAGGCCGTCCAGCACGCCGCCGCCATGCGAGCCGTGCAGGAACGGACCGGCCCGGCGGTCGCCGTCGTCGGGCACTCCCTCGGCGCGACGGCCGCCGCCCTCGCGCTGCGGGACGGCCTGGCGGCCGACCGGTTCGTCTCCGTCGCCGCTCCGACCGGTTTCGAGTCCGTCATCGGCTCCTTCGTCCGGCAGTCCGGGCTGCCGGCTCGCCTGCACGACCGGCTGGCCTCCCGCGCCGGGAGCGTGATGTTCCGCGGCGTGACGGATCCGCGGACGACCCTCGACCTGACGCGGCACCCGGTGCCCGCCCGCGTGCCCACCCTGTTCGTGCAGAGCACCCCTGACTCGATGAACGACCCCGACAACGCCCGGCTGCTGCACGCGGCGCACCCCGGCAGCGAGCTGCTGCTCGTCGACGGACTCGGCCACAACCGTCTGCTGGACGACCCGGGGGTCCTGACGGCCGTCGTGGACCACGTCACCGCGAGCATTCCGACGACTGATCCGGCGAGCAGCTCGGCGGGGGCACGACCCGCGCGATAGTTGCCTCTAGACACCCTTTCCGTCGTCAAAGATGCCGCTCTCCGCGCATCTTTTGGTTGACAGTCGACAGAAGTCCTCCTAGTGTCGCAGTCGTGCTGTGGCGTGCGTCACTGCCGCCCTGCACCGCACCGCCAACGCCGACGGTGCGTCGCACGCGCGAAGGGAAGACGACGATGTCGAAGGCACCCTCTGTCGGCCGCAGGCTCCGCCCGGCCGCCGCCACGGCCGCCGGGCTGGCGCTCGCCCTCTCGGCGGCGGGCAGCGCCGCCGCGGCCCCGCCGGACGACGCGGGACGGACGGTGCCGGCCAGCAAGATCTCCATCCAGATGTTCAGCCTCATCCCCTGGGTCGCGCAGGACGGGCTCGACTCCGTGCTCGGAGAGCTGGCCGACATGGGTTACCAGAACATCGAGCCCTTCGGCGGCAACTTCGCGGGATACACCGCCGAGGAGTTCCGCGCGCTGGTCAAGAAGCACGGGCTGAAGGTGTCGGCGTCGCACAACAGCACGAACGAGGCCACCTGGGACGAGACGCTCGCCTACTCCAAGACCATCGGCCAGCACTACGTCGGCTCCGGCGGCTTCGCCGCGCCCGGCATCGGCAGCTACGAGGACACCCTCGCCACCGCTGCCACCCTGAACCGCCTCGGCGAGGCGGCCTCGAAGCAGGGGCTGCACAAGATCTTCGGTCACAACCACCAGCAGGAGTTCACCACCGTCTACGCCGATCCCGTCACGGGCGAGGAGAAGTCGGCGTGGGAGATCATCGCCGACCACACGGACCCGCGCTACGTCACCTTCGAGGTCGACGTCCTGTGGGCGTACGACGCCGGCGTCGACGTCGTCCAGCTCCTCGAGGAGTACGGCGACCGCATCGAGCTGCTCCACGTCAAGGACGGGTTCCTCAACGGCGACGCCCGGGCGACCTTCGCGGACGTCGGCGAGGGCGAGCTCGACTGGGAGCCGATCCTCGAGGCGGCTCACGGCAACGTGCGGTACTACACCGTCGAGTACGACATCGCTCCGGACGGGCGGGAGTTCGCCCAGGACAGCTTCGAGTACCTCACCCACCTGACCTACTGACCTCTCGGGCGGGCCGGGGTGCTCGGCCCGCCCGACGTCGTCGAACGGAGAATCGATGTCCCTCACCGACAGCGCTGTCAGCAGGCCACAGGGCCTCTCCCGGCGCTCGATGCTCACCGCCGGCCTGGTCGCTCCCGCGGCGGCCGCCCTCACGGTCGGCGCCGCTGGGGCCGCCGAGGCCGCGCCACGCCCCGGCGGCGCCCAGGGCGAGACCCGGCGGATCACGATGTACGCCGAGGAGCTGCCCGGCGGCCAGTACGGCTACGGACTGGCCCCCGGCGAAGCCTCCATCCCCGGCCCGGTGCTCGAGATGTGGGAGGGCGACACCCTCGAGATCGAGCTGGTCAACACCACGGACCGGACCCTGTCGATCCACCCCCACGGGGTCAACTACACCGTCGAGTCCGACGGCAGCCCCATGAACGACTCGGTCACCGCACCGGGCGAGACCCGCACCTACACCTGGAGCACCCAGGCGCCGTCCAAGGGGCCGGGTGGGCTCTGGATGCCCGGCAGCGCCGGCTACTGGCACTACCACGACCATGCGCTCGGGACGGCGCACGGGACCGAGGGCGTCCGCAAGGGCCTCTACGGCGCGCTCGTCGTGCGACGCAAGGGCGACGTGCTGCCGGACCGGCAGCACACGGTGGTCTTCAACGACATGACGATCAACAACCGGTCGGCGCCCGACGTCCCCGTCCTCGAGGCCAACCTGGGCGAACGGGTCGAGTTCATCGCCATCGGGCACGGCGACATGTACCACACGTTCCACGTCCATGCGCACCGCTGGGCGAACAACCGCACCGGCTACCTCGAGGGCCCGAAGGACCCCAGCCAGGTCATCGACAACCGGGACCTCAACCCGGGCGACTCGTTCGGGTTCCAGGTCGTCGCCGGAGCCGGCGTCGGCCCGGGCGCCTGGATGTACCACTGCCACGTCCAGTTCCACTCGGACGGCGGCATGGCCGGCGTGTTCCTCGTCCGCAACGCCGACGGCAGCATGCCCGACGGGGCGCAGAACGCGCTGGACCGCTACCACCAGCACGGCGGAGGAGGCCACTGAGAAGTCAGCAGACCGCGTCACCGGACGACGGTTGTCCCGTCCCGGGCACGACCCGACGACGACCGTCGATCACGAGCAAAGGAGCAGTGATGGAACGGACTTCACGAGAGCGAACCCTCCACCGCGGGCCCACGACGGCCCTCCGCACGCGCAGAGCGGTGGCCGTGACGGGCACCGCGGCCCTCCTGGTCGGGCTGACCGTCGTGCCCGGCACGGCCGCCTCGGCCCCACCCTCCCCGGCACCCGCCGCGGAGGACTCCGCCGACCGGTCCCAGCCCTCGGCACGAGCCGCGGGCCTCGACGCCGCCGGCACGATCACCTCGGACCGGCGGGTGCTGGTCTTCCACGGTGCGCCGGACGAACAGGTCGACCCGGTCGGGGTCGCCTCGGAAGCGATCGGCGAGCTCGCCGCGGAGCACGGCTTCGACGTCGAGGTGACCTCCGACCCCGCCGACTTCACGGTCGACCACCTGACGCAGTATCGCGGCGTGGTGTTCCTGTCCGCCGAGGGCACCGAGTTCGACACCGATCAGGAGGCGGCGCTTCAGGCGTACGTCCAAGCCGGCGGCGGGTTCCTCGGCGTCCGCGACGGCGCCCGTGCCCAGGAGCGGTCGCAGTGGTTCACCGGCCTGATCGGCACCCGGCCGGTGGGCAACCTGCCGGACCCGGCAGACGTCGCCGGCGTCACCGCCAGCGCCGAGAACCCGCCCAACGAGGTCGCCGCCAACCTGGTCGACGGCGACTCGAGCACCAAGTGGCTGGCGTTCGAGCCGACCGCGCAGATCGACCTCGAGATGACCGAACCCGTCGAGGCCTCGCGCTACGCACTCACGTCCGCCAACGACTTCGACGGACGTGACCCGCAGAGCTGGATCCTCCAGGGCTCCGACGACGGCGAGTCCTGGACCGACCTCGACACCCGCACCGACGAGGACTTCTCCGACCGGTTCCTCACGCGCGACTTCGAGATCACCACCGACGGGACGTACGAGCACTACCGTCTCGACATCACCGAGAACGCCGGTGACGGGCTCACCCAGCTCGCCGAGCTCGAGATCTTCGACGCGGCCACCGAGACCGAGCCCGAGCCGGAGATCCCGGTGCAGGAGGCGACGGTCGAGCTGGTGGACCGTCTGCACCCGGCCAACGACGGGCTGCCCCTGGAGCTGACCCGCTCGGACCGGTGGCTCAACTGGGCCCCGAACCCGGCCGGCGAGGTGCACACCGTCGCGCAGGTCCAGGAGTGGGACTACGAGCCCGGTGACGGGGCCAACGGCGCCTTCCACCCGGTCTCGTGGTGCCACGACTACGACGGCGGCCGGTCGTTCTACACCGGCATGGGCGGCACCGCGGAGAGCTACGGCGAGGACGAGTTCCGCAGCCACCTGGCCGGCGCGCTGCTCTGGACGACGGGAGCCGTCCGCGGCGACTGCCAGGCGACGATCGGCTCGAACTACGAGGTCGAGCGCCTGACCGGGCAGAACGCCGACGGCGAGCTCGACCAGATCGGTGAGCCTCACGGGGTGACGGTCGCGCCGGACGGCGGCGTGTTCTACATCGGTCGCGGCGCGTGCCCGAGCGGCCCGATCGTGCCGTGGGAGGACCCCGACGTGGGCCTGGGCTGCGGCACCATCCACCGGTGGGACCCGGAGACAGGGGATCCCACGCTGCTGACCACGCTCGACGTCATGGGCAACCGTGGCAGCGGCAGCGAGCTCGTCAAGAACGAGGAGGGCCTGCTGGGCCTGACGCTCGACCCCGAGTTCGACGACAACGGGTGGGTCTACGCCTTCTGGATGCCCCACGAGTCGATCGACCGCGAGCGCCGCGTCGGCGAGCGGACCGTCTCGCGGTTCACCTACGACGCCGACGAGCAGACGATCGACCAGGCCACGCGCGTCGACCTCATGGCGTGGGAGACGCAGATCCACAGCTGCTGCCACGCCGGCGGCGGCATGGACTTCGACGACGAGGGCAACCTCTACATCGGCTCCGGCGACAACAACTCCTCCGGCGGGTCGAGCGGCTACTCCGGCAACAACTGGACGCAGGAGTTCGCCGGCATCTCCTTCCAGGACGCGCGCCGCACGTCCGGCAACACGAACGACTACAACGGCAAGATCCTGCGGATCCACCCGGAGCCGGACGGGACGTACACGATCCCGGAGGGCAACCTCTTCCCGGAGGGCGACTACCCGGCCGACAAGACCAAGCCGGAGATCTACGTGATGGGCGTGCGCAACATCTCGCGCCTGGCGTGGGACTCGCAGAACGACTGGCTCACGGCCGCCTGGGTGGGGCCGGACGCCTTCTCTCCGGACCCGGAGCTGGGACCGGCGAAGTACGAGACCGCCACGATCATCACGTCGGCCGGCAATCAGGGCTGGCCGTACTGCATGGGCAACCGCCAGCCGTACCGTGACCGGAGCAACGAGGACGCGAGCGTCCTCACCGGCTGGTACGACTGCGACGACCCGCAGAACAACTCGCCGCACAACACCGGTCTGGTCGACATCCCGCCGGTGCGCGACAACATGATCTGGTACTCCCCCAGCGGCGGCGGGCCGGTCTTCCCGATCGGTGACGACGGCATCCCGTCGTACGCGGAGGACGAGGCCACGTACACCCTGCCGTTCCTGCGGGGCGGCGGCCAGGCGGTCATGAACGGTCCGACCTACCACCGGTCCGAGGTGGACACCGACAGCGGTGTCGCCTGGCCGGAGCACTGGGACGGCAAGTGGTTCCTCGGCGACCAGTCGAACTCCAGCAACCGGATCGCTCTCACGGTCGACCCGGACACGGTGGACGAGGCCGGTCCCCCGGTCTTCGCGGAGGACCTGCGCCGGATCATCCCCGGGGGTGGGGCCGGCGACGAGGTGCAGAGCTGGATGGACGCGAAGTTCGGTCCGGACGGTGCGCTGTACATGGTCGACTACGCGGGCGGGTTCTTCTCCCTGCACCCCAACCAGAAGCTGGTCCGGATCAGCTACACCGGCGGGCCGGCGACCCCGGTCCCCGCCGGGACGGCGACGAGCGTGCAGAGCGACCCCCTGACGGTCGCCTTCACGGGCAGCCGGTCGGGTGGCGTGTCCTACGAGTGGGACTTCGGTGACGGCAGCACGTCGACCGAGGCCGACCCGCGGCACACCTACGAGCGCGTCGGCAGCTACGCCGCCACGCTGACCGTGACTTACGCGGACGGCGAGACCACCACGGTGGACGTGCCGGTCGAGATCACCTGTGCGGTCCCGGACGACCGGGACACGGTGTGGTTCGGCGAGAGCGACTCGGGCGTGGCCAACCAGGACCTGGGTGGCTGCACGATCGCGGACCTGTTCCGTGACGAGGCCGAGTGGGACGACCACGGCGCGTTCGTGGACCACGTGAACGACGTGGCGAACCAGCTCAAGTCCGACGGCGTGATCAGCGGCAAGGACAAGGGCGCGCTGACCCGCACCGCGGCGAGGTCGGACATCGGCAAGAAGGGCTCCACGGGGTACCGCTGGCTGTTCGACGGCACCGCTGCCTCGCTCGACGGCTGGCGGCAGGCACCGGGTGGCGACTTCGCGCTGCAGCCCGACGGGTCCCTGCGGTCCTCCGGCGGACTCGGCATGTTCTGGTACGAGGCCGAGGAGTTCGGCGACTTCTCCGTGAAGCTGCAGTTCCGCGACGTCTCCGAGGGTGACCACTTCGCCAACAGCGGCGTGTTCACCCGCTTCCCGGACCCGCGGCAGCCGCGCGAGGAGCGCCCCGAGTGCGGGCAGCTCACCGACGCGGAGGCGTGGATCGCCATCTACTGCGGCCAGGAGATCCAGATCTACGACGGCCCCTCGGGGGAGCCGCAGAAGACCGGGTCGGTGTACAACTTCGACCCCGTCGGGCTCGAGGACGCCGGCGTCACCGAGAAGGGCGTGTGGAACGACTACGAGATCCGCGTGGTCGGCCAGCAGTACACGATCATCCGCAACGGCGTGGTGATCAACGAGTTCGACAACTCACCGGGGACGGAGTCGTCGCGGGCAGGTGACCCGCCGACCGACCTGCGTCAGTTCGCCAGCGGGTTCCTGGGCCTGCAGAACCACGGCGACGCGGACCTCATCGAGTTCCGCAACATCCGGGTGATGGACCTGTAGGCCATCAGCCCTGGCCCGGTGCGGGAGGTCCGCCTCCCGCACCGGGCCGTGCCCGGCGGCCGCGCGCCGCCGCCTCCCGACCGACGAAGGAGAACCGATGAACCCCCCAGATCTCGCCCGAGAGCGGCGACGCCCCGTCCGCGAGGCCGGCCGGCGTGGCCGCCTCCTTGCGGGCGCAGCCACCGGCGCGCTCGTCGCGATGACGCTTGTGCCCGGCCCCGCCAGCGCTGCAGAGAACAGCACCGCGACGGCGGCGCCGGAGCGCTCCGCCACCCAGCAGTCGACGCAGCAGTCGACGCAGTCGGCCGACCAGCTCGCCGAGCAGGTGCTGACCTTCACCGCGAACAACAGCGTCACCGAGTACTCGTCCGCGCCCGCGACGGCGACGGCGGGTACGGCCACGATCGTCTTCGACAACAGCCTCGACGCGGGCAACACGATCGGCATGAGCCACACGCTGACGTTCGACACCACGACGCCCGGGTACAACCACGACGTCTCCCTGGACATCCTCGCCAACCCGTTCGACGCGAACGGCGGGCGCCACGAGGCCGAGGTCACCCTGACGCCCGGCACCTACCGGTACTTCTGCGCGATCCCGGGCCACGGCACCATGGTCGGTGAGCTCGTGGTCACCGGCGGCGGTGACGAGGACACGACCGCACCCACCGTGACCGCCGACGTCACGGGTGAGCAGGACGTCGACGGCAGCTACATCGAGTCGGCGACGGTGGCCCTGGCCGCCGAGGACGCCGGGTCGGGCGTCGCCTCCGTCGAGTACGACCTCGACGGCGCCGGCTGGACCGACTACACGGCACCGTTCGACGTCACCACGACCGGCGAGCACACAGTGGCCTACCGCGCCACCGACGAGGCCGGCAACACCTCCGAAGCCGGCTCGGTGACCTTCACGGTGGTCGAGGCGACCGCCGAGGACACGGTCCCACCGGTGGTGACACCGCAGGTCGACGGGGAACCCGACGGTGACGGCGGGTACGTCGGCTCCGCGACCGTCACCCTCACGGCCACCGACGACGCCTCCGGCGTCGAGTCCGTCGAGTACGACCTCGACGGCGCGGGGTACGTCGACTACACCGAGCCCGTCGTGCTGACCGAGCCCGGCATGCACATGCTGAGCTACCGGGCGACCGACGGCGCCGGGAACACGTCGCAGGCGCAGATGCTGCACGTCACCGTCGTCGCTCCGGACACCACGGCACCGACGGTCACGGCCGAGGTCACCGGCGAGCACGACGCCGACGGCGCCTTCGTCGGAGCCGCTTCGGTGGCGCTCTCCGCGGCGGACGACTCCGGCGTGGAGTCGGTCGAGTACGACCTCGACGGCGCCGGCTGGACCGCGTACACGGCCCCGTTCGACGTCACCACGACCGGCGAGCACACGGTGGCCTACCGCGCCACCGACGAGGCCGGCAACACCTCCGAAGCCGGCTCGGTGACCTTCACCGTGGTCGAGCCCACCGTCGAGGACACCACGGCGCCCGAGGTCTCCTCGGCCGTCACCGGTGACCTCGACGACGACGGCGCCTACGTCGGCTCGGCGACCCTCACCCTGACCGCCACCGACGACGCGACCGGCGTCGAGTCCGTCGAGTACGGCCTCGACGGCGCCGGCTGGACCGCGTACACCGAGCCCGTCGTGGTCGACGAGATCGGCGAGCACACGGTCCGGTACCGCGCGACCGACGGCGCCGGCAACACCTCCGCGCCCGGCTCGGCCACGTTCACGGTCGCCGAGCAGGCCGCCGAGGACACCACCGCACCGGAGGTGAACGCCGACGTCGCCGGGGAGCAGGACGCCGACGGCGCCTACCTCGGCTCGGCGACGGTCACGCTCACCGCGACGGACGAGGAGTCCGGCGTGGAGTCGGTCGAGTACGACCTCGACGGCGCCGGCTGGACCACGTACGATGCCCCGGTGGTCCTCGACCAGGTGGGTGAGCACACGCTCGGCTACCGTGCCACCGACGCGGCCGGCAACACCTCGGAGGCGGGCACCGTGTCGGTCACCGTCGTCGAGGACGACGCGCCGACGGACACCACTCCCCCGGAGGTCTCGGCCGAGGTCACCGGCGAGCAGGACGCCGAGGGCGCCTACCTCGGCTCGGCGACCGTGACGGTCACCGCCACCGACGACGACTCCGGCGTCGCGACCGTGGAGTACGCGCTCGACGACGGGGCCTTCGCGACGTACGAGTCCCCCGTGACGGTCAGCGACCCGGGTTCGCACACGGTGCGGTTCCGGGCCGTGGACACGGCCGGCAACACGTCGGACGAGGGCGCGGTGTCGTTCCTGGTTGCTCGCGACGGCACGGACGCGTGCCCCGCGTCCGACGAGCGGCCGACCGTCGTCGTCGGCGACATCGTCACCCAGGTGCCGAACGTCGACGTCGGCAACGGCTGCACCATCAACGACCTCATCGACTCCGAGGCCGACTACGCGAACCACGGCGCGTTCGTGACGCACGTCCGCGAGACCGCCGACGACCTCGTCGCCGACGGCCACGTGGCCAAGAAGGACCGGTCCGAGCTGATCCGCTCGGCCGCACGGTCCGACGTCGGGAAGTAGCCCCTCCTGGCACGACGGCGCCCCGCCGCTCCTCGAGGGAGCGACGGGGCGCCGTCGGCGGTGCGTGGGTCCTCAGCCCTTGACGAGGTCGCGCAGCACGTACTGCAGGATGCCGCCGTTGCGGTAGTAGTCCGCCTCACCCGGGGTATCGATCCGGACGACGGCGTCGAACTCGACGGTCGTCCCGTCACCCTTGGTCGCCGTGACGGCGACGGTCTCCGGCGTCGTGCCCTCGTTCAGGGCGGTGACGCCGCTGATGTCGAAGGTCTCGGTGCCGTCGAGCCCGAGCGACTCCGCCGACTCACCGGCCGGGAACTGCAGCGGCAGCACACCCATGCCGATGAGGTTCGACCGGTGGATGCGCTCGAACGACTCGGTGATGACGGCACGGACACCCAGGAGCGCCGTACCCTTGGCGGCCCAGTCGCGCGACGAGCCGGAGCCGTACTCCTTGCCACCGAGCACCACGAGCGGGGTGCCCTGCGCCGCGTAGTCCTGCGCGGCGTCGTAGATGGTGTCCTGCTCGTCCTTGACGAAGTTGTAGGTGAAGCCACCCTCGACGCCGTCCAGCAGCTGGTTCTTCAGGCGGATGTTCGCAAACGTCCCGCGGATCATGACCTCGTGGTTCCCACGGCGCGAGCCGTAGGAGTTGAAGTCGCGGCGCCCGACGCCGTGCTCCGCCAGGTACTTCCCGGCCGGGCTGTCCGGCTTGATCGCACCGGCCGGGGAGATGTGGTCGGTGGTGACCGAGTCGCCCAGCTTGGCCAGCACGCGGGCACCCGCGATGTCCGCGACCGGCTCCGGCTGCGCGCCCATGCCCTCGAAGTACGGGGGCTTGCGCACGTAGGTGGACTCGGTGTCCCAGGCGAACGTGTCGCCCTCCGGGGTGTCGAGCGCGCGCCAGCGGTCGTCGCCGGCGAACACGTCCGCGTAGTCCTTGGTGAACATGTCGCGGCTGATCGACGTCGCGATGGTCTTCTCGACCTCGTCCGGCGTCGGCCAGATGTCACGCAGGAAGATCGGCTTGCCGTTCTCGTCGCGCCCCAGCGGGTCGGCGTCGAAGTCGAACTCCATGGTCCCGGCCAGGGCGTAGGCGATGACCAGCGGCGGCGAGGCCAGGTAGTTCATCTTGACGTCCGGGTTGATCCGGCCCTCGAAGTTGCGGTTGCCGGACAGCACGGAGACGACGGCGAGGTCGTTCTCCTGGACCGCCTCGGAGATCTTCTCGTCCAGCGGGCCGGAGTTGCCGATGCAGGTCGCGCACCCGTAGCCGACCAGGTGGAAGCCGAGCTTCTCCAGGTACGGCCACATGCCGGCCTTCTCGTAGTAGTTGGTCACGACCTGCGAGCCCGGGGCCATCGAGGTCTTGACCCACGGCTTGGCCTCGAGGCCGGCCTCGACGGCCTTCTTGGCCAGCAGCGCCGCGGCGAGCATGACCGACGGGTTCGACGTGTTGGTGCAGCTCGTGATCGAGGCGATCGCGACGGCACCGTGGAAGAGGTCGAACTCCTTGCCCTCCGAGTCGGTGACGGGCACCGTGCGGCGCACCTGGCTGTGCGTGGAGGGCGAGTCGGAAGCCGGGAAGGACTCCTTCTCGGCCTCGTCCACCGAGTCGATGACGTCCGAGGCGTAGTTCGGCAGGTCACGGGCGAACGCCGACTTCGCGTTCGACAGCTCGATGCGGTCCTGGGGGCGCTTCGGTCCGGCGATGGAGGGCACGACCGTCGACAGGTCGAGCTCCATGTACTCCGAGAACGTCGGCTCGACGTAGTCGGACGACGACGGGTCCAGCCAGAGACCCTGCTCCTTGGCGTAGGCCTCGACGAGCGCGAGCTGCTCCTCGGAACGGCCGGTCAGGCGCAGGTAGTCGACCGTGACCTCGTCGATCGGGAAGATCGCCGCCGTCGAGCCGAACTCCGGCGACATGTTGCCGATGGTCGCGCGGTTGGCCAGCGGGACCTGACCGACGCCCGAGCCGTAGAACTCGACGAACTTGCCGACCACACCGTGCTGGCGCAGCATCTGGGTGATCGTCAGCACGACGTCGGTGGCGGTGACGCCAGCGGGGATCTCCCCGGTGAGCTTGAAGCCGACGACGCGCGGGATGAGCATCGACACGGGCTGGCCGAGCATGGCCGCCTCGGCCTCGATGCCGCCGACGCCCCAGCCCAGCACGCCGAGGCCGTTGACCATCGTGGTGTGCGAGTCGGTGCCGACACAGGTGTCCGGGTACGCGCGGAGCACCGGTGCCTCCCCGTTCACGGAGACCTCGCGGGTCATGACCGTGCGTGCCAGGTACTCGATGTTCACCTGGTGGACGATGCCGGTGCCGGGCGGGACGACCTTGAAGTCGTCGAACGCCGTCTGGCCCCAGCGCAGGAACTGGTAGCGCTCGTGGTTGCGCTGGTACTCGAACTCGACGTTGCGCTCGAAGGCGTCGGCGCGGCCGGCGACGTCGATCTGCACGGAGTGGTCGATGACCATCTCGGCCGGGGCCAGCGGGTTGATGCGGGTCGGGTCGCCGCCGAGCTCGGCGACGGCCTCGCGCATGGTGGCCAGGTCCACGACGCAGGGGACACCGGTGAAGTCCTGCATGATCACACGGGCCGGCGTGAACTGGATCTCGGTGCTGGGCTGGGCGTCCGGGTCCCACCCGGCCAGCGCGCGCACGTGGTCGGCGGTGATGTTGGCGCCGTCCTCCGTGCGCAGGAGGTTCTCGGCGAGGATCTTCAGCGCGTACGGGAGGCGCTCGAGCCCCTCGACGGCCGACAGCCGGAAGATCTCGTACGAGCTCCCCGCGACGTCCAGGGTTCCCTTCGATCCGAATGTGTCCACGCTGCTCACTGCGGCTCCTTCTACGGGGGCTCTCCGGCGCGGGCACCGATCGTGCCGATGGTTCCGACGCCGTGCTTTCGGGGGCTCCACCCAGCGTACGCACAGGCCGCCGGGCTGCACCCAGCATAACCCATATATCTTGACGTCAAGATACTTAGGGGCGCCTCACCGGGCAGCACGCGGGGTGCACGGCGGGAGAAACACGCCGGGAACACCGTGCCGCCGCCGAGCGTTGTCACCGCGCCCACCGCCCCACGGAAGGACCCGGATGCCCACGACGCTCCCGCCCCTCACCACGCAGGCCGACCTCCTCGTCGAGCTCGGGCTCGTGCCCGCCGGCATCCTCGAGGCCGGCACGCTGCGGTCCGCTGCGGCGGACCTCGCCCGACGCACACCCGAGGGCTCGCTGCTGGTGGTGCACCCGCGCCACCTGCCGCCGTCGGCCCTCGCGCCGCACCTGCGCCGGTCGGTGCGTACCCGCGGCGGGACGGTCGACCGGGACGGGTTCGTCGTCGTGGACATGGCCGACGTCGACCGGTTCGCCCCCACCGGGCTGACCGAGCCCACCACGGACGCCTACGCCGTCGTCGGCCCCGACCGCGGCGACGACCTCGCCAACTGGTCCCCGGCCGAGGCCGTGCCCGAGATCGACGGACGCGGGCGCTCCGCGCTGACGCTGGCCGAGGGCCTGCACTGGGTCCTCCAGGCGCCCGACGCGCTGGAGCGGAACCGGTGCTTCATGACCATCGGCTCGCGGCTGCGCAAGGACGACGGCTCGTTCGACGCCCGCACGCCCGCGGTCTGGATCTCGAACGGCACCGGCCGCGACGGCAGCGAGCGCCGCGGGGCAGCCAAGGTGGGCTGGTGCTGGTGGGGCAACCGGCACACGTGGCTCGGCATCGCCTCGGCGACGTCGCGCCAGACCTGAGCACTCACCCGTCCAGCACGAGCTCCACCTCGATCCCCGCGAGGTCGACGCCGTCCGGGACCGCGACGACGCTCGTCGACCAGGCGAGATCGGCGGTGCACGCACCGGTGCTGGTGCGCAGCACGACCGTCACGCGGTCCCCCACGGCGGTGACCTCGCGGGGCACCCACGGGCACGACGAGCTGCCCGCGGTCCAGACGGCGATCTGGCCGGAGTCGGGGGCGAGCCGCCACCCGGGCTCGGGGTCGAGCAGATCCGCCACGACGCCTGCCGGCAGGCCCGCGTACGTCCGGATCGCCACGGAGTCCGCTCCCGGCCCCGACGGCCGGGCGAGCAGCGCGACGAGGACCGCCGCCACGACCACGGCCCCGATCACCGCCAGCCGCAGCGGCAGCCAGCGCCTCGGAGCATCCTGCTCAGCCATGGCTCAGACCGTACCGGGCCGGCCGGACGGTCAGCGGTCCAGGACGGCCACGCACTCCACGTGGTGCGTGTGCGGGAACAGGTCGAAGGCCCGCAGGCTCGACAGCGAGTACCCCCGCTCGCCGAGGAGGCCGACGTCGCGGGCCAGGGCCGCCGGGTCGCACGCGACGTAGACGATCCGGGCCGCGGCGAGGTCGGCGATCGCGCCGACGACGCCGCGCCCCGCTCCGGCCCGCGGCGGGTCGAGCACCACGACGTCCGCGGCCCCGAGCCCGGGGGCCTCGGCGTCGGTCCCGCCGGCGAGCACCTTGTCGACCGCGCCGTGGCGCAGGTCGACGTGGTCCAGGCCGTGCACGTTGCGGCGGGCGTCCTTGACGGCCTGCTCGTCACCCTCGACGGCGACGACGCGCCCACCGGGGCCGACGGCGGCGGCGAGCGGCACGGTGAAGAGGCCGGCGCCGGAGTAGAGGTCGAGGACGGACCGTCCGGACACGTCGCCGACGGCGTCCAGCACGGCTGACGCGAGGACGGCCGGGGCCTCCCGGTGCACCTGCCAGAACCCGTCGGCCGCCACCCGGTAGCGGTGCTCGGTGCCGCCCAGCGACACCGACTCGGTCACCGACCGGCGCGCGTTGGGACGGAAGTCGGGCCGCCCGCGACGCCACGGCGTGCCGTCGACCAGCATCACGGGGTCCGCGCCTCCCGCCGGCGCCACGAGCTCGATCCGCTGACCGCGCCGCCACCGGCGGGTGAAGACCCCCTCCGTCGTCGCGAGCGCCGTCACCTCCGGCGTGCCCAGCGGCATCTCGGTCAGCGGCACCACGTCGTGGGACCGGAACCGGCGCATCCCGGCGCGGCCGTCGGCGTCGGTCACGAGCTCCACCCGCGTCCGGTAGCCCAGGCCCTCGCGCTCGTCGTCGCCGGGAGCGGCCTCGACGGTGACGTCGACCTCCAGGCCCGCGAGCCGCTGGAGCTGCTCGGCCACGACCGACTCCTTCCAGCGGCGCTGCGCGGGCAGGGCGACGTGGGCGAGCTCTCCCCCGCCGGCACCACCGGGCCCGGCGGCCGGCCAGCGGCTCTCGACCCGGTCGGGCGACGGCTCCAGGATCTCCACGGCGTCGGCCCGCCAGAACTTCTTGCCGCCCTCGGTCACCCGGGCGCGCACGGTCTCACCGGGCAGGGCGTGGCGCACGAAGACCACGCGGCCCTCGTGCCGGGCGACGCAGTGGCCGCCGTGCGCGACGGGGCCGACGTCGAGCCGGAGCTCGAGGCCGACGTCCGGGTCGGTCGGGCGGGGGCGGGGGGACGAGCGGCGGGGTCGGGTCACCGCCCCATTGTCCCCCGCTCAGAGCCGTGGCCGGCCGTCGACCTCGTCACCCTCGAGCCCGGTGTACCCCGCGGACGAGGAGAGCTGCCAGGGCACGGACGCGACGACCACGCCGGGGGTGAAGAGCAGCCGTCCCTTGAGCCGCAGCGCCGACTGGTTGTGCAGCAGGTGCTCCCACCAGCGCCCGACGACGTACTCCGGGATGTAGACCACCACCAGGTCGCGGGGCGACTCGCTGCGCAGGGAGCGCACGTAGTGCAGCACCGGGCGGGTGATCTCTCGGTACGGGGAGTCGAGCACGCGCAGCGGCACGGGCAGGTCCAGGGCCTCCCACTGGCGGTGCAGCTCGGCGATCTCGTCGGCGTCCACCCCGACGGTGACGGCCTCCAGCGTGGAGGGCCGCGAGGCCCGCGCGTATGCCAGCGCCCGCATGGTCGGCTTGTGCACCCGGGAGACGAGCACGACGGCGTGGACGCGGCTGGGCAGTGCGCGCGCCCCGGACAGGTCGTCGAGCGCGAGCTCGGACCGCACCCTGGTGTAGTGCCGCTTGATGCCACGCATGAGGAGGAACAGGACCCCCATCGCCCCGACGGTGATCCACGCCCCGTTCGTGAACTTCGTGACCAGCACGATGGCCAGGACGGCGGCCGTCAGGACGAACCCGACGCCGTTGAGCACGCGGGACCACTTCATGCCCGCGCGGACCTTGCGGCTCGGCTCCTTGCGCAGCTCGCGCGACCAGTGCTTCAGCATCCCGAGCTGGGAGAGGGTGAACGAGACGAACACGCCCACGATGTAGAGCTGGATGAGCGTCGTCACCTCGGCGCGGAAGACCAGGACGAGCACGCCGGCCGCGACGGCGAGCGTCACGATGCCGTTCGAGAACGCCATGCGGTCGCCGCGCGTGTGGAGCTGGCGCGGCAGGTAGCCGTCCTTCGCCAGCAGCGAGCCCAGCACCGGGAACCCGTGGAACGCCGTGTTGGCCGCGAGCAGGAGCACCAGCGACGTGACGCCGATGGTCACCGCCGCGACCACAGGCAGGCCGCCGAACACGGTCTCGGCGAGCTGGGCGAGGACCGGGTGCTGCTCGTAGTCGTCGCCCACGGGTGCCCCGTCGCGGGTGAGCTGGGTGGCGGGGTCCTCCACGAACTTCACTCCCGTCGCCTGGGCGAGGAACAGGATCGTCATGAGCATGACGGCGGAGATCCCGCCGAGCAGTGCGAGGGTGGTCGCGGCGTTGCGACGCTTCGGCCGCTGGAAGGCCGGCACGTCGCTGGTGATCGACTCGACACCGGTCAGCGCGACGGCGCCCGAGGCGAACGCCCGGGCCACCAGGAAGGCACCGGCGACACCGAGCAGGCCCTGCTCGTAGCCGGCCGCGGGCACGAGCTCGAGGTCGGCGCTGGCCGCCTGCGGCATGTCCCCCGACCAGTACCGCACGGCGCCGACGACGGCGAGCACGCCGAGCGTGCCCATGAAGCAGTAGATCACCACCACGAACACCCAGGCCGACTCGCGCACGCCGCGCAGGTTCACCACGGTGAGCGCGGCGACGAGGGCGGCCGCGACGATCGGCTCGTGGCCGCGCGCGGCCGGCACGAGCACCGCCAGGTACTGCGACGCCGCGGACAGGGACACCGCCACGGTGAGCACGTAGTCGAGCATCAGCGCGGAGGCGACCCCGATCCCCGCCGTCGGGCCGAGGTTGGTCGTGGCGACCTCGTAGTCGCCGCCGCCGGACGGGTAGGCACGCACGATCTGACGGTAGGACGCGACGACCACGAGCAGGACGACCACGACGACGAGCCCCACCCACGGGGAGAACGCGGTCGCCGCGATCCCGGCGAGCGCGAGCATCAGCAGGATCTCGTCCGGGGCGTACGCCATCGAGGACAGCGCGTCGGAGGCGAAGACCGGCAGGGCGACGCGTTTGGGCAGCAAGGAGCGCTTCGAGCTCTCGCTGCGTAGGGGCCGCCCTACGAGCAGCCGCTTCGCGGCGTCTGCGATGTCCGACACGGTGACTCATGCTATGCCCGTCCCGCCGTCCCGGCGCAGGTCGGCACACCGGCGGCCAGGGGTATAGCGTTCCGTGGTGTGCACTTCGTGATCATGGGATGCGGCCGCGTGGGCTCCTCGCTCGCGCAGGAGATCGAGTCGCGCGGCCACTCGGTCGCCGTCATCGACCAGAACCCCGACGCCTTCCGGCGGCTCGGCCCCGACTTCGCGGGGCACCGCGTCACGGGCGTCGGCTTCGACCGGGAGACCCTGGCCCAGGCCGGGATCGAGGACACGTACGGGTTCGCCGCCGTCTCCGACGGCGACAACTCGAACGTGCTCGCCGCCCGCGTGGCGCGGGAGAACTACGGCGTCGAGCACGTCGTGGCGCGGATCTACGACCCGCACCGCGCGGAGATCTACCAGCGGCTCGGCATCCCGACCGTCGCGACGGTGCGCTGGACCGCCGATCAGGTGATGCGCCGGATGCTCCCGCTGGGCGCGACGGACGAGTACCGCGACCCCTCGGGGGCCGTGCGGCTGGCGCAGGTCGACTACCACCGGGACTGGCTCGGCAAGTCCGTGCGTCGCATCGAGGCGACCACCGGTGCGCGGGTCGCCTTCCTGACGCGGTACGCCGAGGCGCGGATCGTGGCCCCGGACACGCTGCTGCAGGAGAACGACGAGCTGCACGTGCTCATGCACGCCGACGACGCGGCCCGCGTCGAGCGGCTGATCACGCACACCCCCGGGCCTGAGGAGGAGCTGGACTGATGCGGGTCGTCATCGCCGGAGCGGGGTCGGTCGGCCGGTCCATCGCCTCCGAGCTGCTCGCCAACGACCACGAGGTCGTCCTGGTGGACAAGAACCCCGCGGCCATGCGGGTCTCGCAGGTGCCCGAGGCGGACTGGCTGCTCGCCGACGCCTGCGAGACGTCCTCCCTGGACGGCGCCGACGTGTCCTCCGCGGACGTGGTCGTGGGCGCGACGGGCGACGACAAGGTCAACCTGGTGTTCTCGCTGCTCAGCAAGACGGAGTTCGCCGTCCCGCGCACCGTCGCGCGGGTCAACAACCCGCGCAACGAGTGGATGTTCGACGAGTCCTGGGGCGTCGACGTGGCGGTCTCCACGCCCCGCATCATGACCGCCATGGTCGAGGAAGCCGTCTCGGTGGGCGACCTGGTGCGGATCTTCACGTTTCACCAGTCGGGTGCCGACATCTTCGAGGTGACACTGCCCGAGGAGTCCCCGCTGGTGGGCCTGCGCGTCAGCGACGTCGTGTGGCCGCCGGACACCGTCCTGGCCTGCGTCGTCCGCGGGATCCGGCCCTTCAGCCCGACGGCGGACGACGCGCTCGAGGCCGGCGACGAGCTGATGTTCGTCACGGGTCAGGAGGCCGAGCCGGCCTCGCTGCAGCGACTCGTCGTGGACGGCCCCGAGCTCGGCTGAGACGGAGGTGACGCGCAGGGTGGGGACCGAGGGACGAGGGACCCGCCCGGAGCGGAACCGCAGGCTCAGCCGACAAGGACTCGGCTGAGACGGCTGAGCCCGGCTGGGCGGGTCAGGTGGCGGCGGGCTCCCGGCCGCCGGTGTGCGCACCGCGCACCACGACCCAGGTCAGCCACAGCACGAGGCCCCACAGCGGCACGCCCAGCACGAGGTGCATGGTGCCGAGCCAGCCGACGTCGCCGCCCAGGTAGAGCGGGACCTTGACGGCGAGCCGGATCGCGAACAGCCCGACCCAGAACCAGCTCGCGACGGTGTAGCGGCGCACCAGGTCGGGGTCGGACCGCCACGCGGCCAGCGCGGCGAACGGACTCTCCGGCGTCTCGCCGTCGGCCGCGGTGCGGTCGTCGGCCGCGGTGCGCCGTGCGGCGGGGTCCGAGAACCCCGACCGGATCGCCTCGACGACGAGGCCCACGAGCGGCCAGCGCACGGCGATGGAGACGACGAAGGCCAGCAGGTAGGCGGCGTTGGTCCACAACCCGACGGCGTAGAAGTCCTCGGCATCGCCCGATCGCCACGCCCAGAACACGCCGACGGCGATGCCCAGCACACCGCCGAGCGCCTGCGTGACGGGTGTGCGCTGGACGAGCCGGGCCGCGACCGCGACCACGGCCGCCCCGGCCGACGCGAGCAACGACGGCGTCAGGTCCTGGGTGACCACGTAGACGACGACGAAGACGAGCCCGGGCAGGATCGCCTCGACGACCCCTCGGACGCCGCCGACGGCCTCGGCGAAGGAGAAGGAGTCCGCGGTCAGCGAGCGCATGCCGCGGGCCGGTGAGGTCCGCTGCGGGGTGCCGTCGTCCACGGGCGCCGCGTGCTCGTCGTCGCGGCTCATTCGCCAGCCCGCGCGCGCAGCTCGTAGCGAGGGTTGAACATGGTCCGGCGCCCGTCGCGGTCCGTCACCATGCCCTCGACGCGCAACCGGCGTCCGGGTTCGATCCCGGCGATCTGCCGCCGGCCGAGCCACACCAGGTGCAGCGTGCCCGAGCCGTCGTACAGCTCGGCCTCGACGCTGGGGACGTTCTCGCGCGGTCGCAGGACCACCGAGCGCAGGACGCCGGCGGCCGAGCAACGTTGACGGGGCCGCAGGTCGTGCAGGGGGCGGCACCCGGTGACGAGCGCGGCGGCGGTGCGCTCCTCGTCGGCGGCGACGTCCTCGGTCGAGGCGAACGCCGTGCGGACCTTGCTGCGCAGGGACATGGCGGCGTCAGCGGATCTCGGTGATCTCCGGCCCGCGCGTCAGCGGGTCGAAGGTGGGGGCCTGCGGTTCGGCGTCGGCGGGCTCGCCCTCGGTGTCCGGCGTCGCGCCGTCCTTGCGGGCCTGCTTCGGCAGCGTCAGGGTGAGCAGGTCCCGTGGGGGCCGGGGGTTCGAGTCGCGCACCACGACGATGTTCGCGAAGACGGACTCCAGCGGCTTGGCGGCCTCGGCGTCGACGGCGGCACGGCCGGAGAGCACGCCGCGCAGGAACCAGCGCGGCCCGTCGTGACCGATGAACCGGGCCGGACGGACCGCGGGCTTTCCCTCGGGCGTCTTGGCGGGGATGCGCGCCATGAGCTCGCGACCGAACGTGCCCGGCACGTCGTCGACGGTCCCGCCCTGCTTGGTCAGGGACGCGCCGATCTCCTCGCGCACCTCGTCCCAGATGCCGCCGGTCTTGGGTGCGGCGAACGCCTGCACCTGCAGCACCGACCCCTGCAGGGACGCCGCGACACCGGTCACCTTCTGCGACTTCTTGTCGACCTCCATCCGGAGCTGCAGACCGGGCAGCACCGGCAGCCAGACCGCGCCGAGGTCCACGCGGGCGCCCATGGCCGTGACCTGCGTGGAGTCGTACGGCCCGCGCCCGGCCTTCTCGTCCGTCGGCGCCGCGGCCTCGGACGTCTCGTCGGGGACGGGAGCGGCCCCGTCCGCGGTGACGGCCTCCGTCGGCTTCGTCGACGCCTTGCGCCGGAACAGACCCACCAGGGATCTCCTTGTCTCGTCGATCGGGACGGCGCACCGCCGTCCTGTCTCCAGGTTAGACCGACCGCGGCGCAGGTCGGCAACGCGCAGGTCAGCCGGTGGCGAACCCGCCGCTCGAGCCGAAGCCGCCGTCGCCGCGGTGCGAGCCGGGAAGCCGCTGCGCCACCATGAACCGCGCCCGCTCCACCCGCTGGACCACGAGCTGGGCGATCCGGTCGCCCCTGCTCAGGCGGACGGTCTCGGAGGCGTCGGTGTTCGCCAGGACGACCTTGATCTCCCCGCGGTACCCGGCGTCGATGGTGCCGGGGGCGTTGACGACCGTGATGCCGTGCTTCGCCGCCAGGCCGGAACGCGGGTGGACGAACGCCGCGAAACCCTCGGGCAACGCCATGGCCACGCCGGTCGGCACGACGTCGCGGGCGCCGGGCGGCAGGACCACGTCCCGCGTGGTCACGAGGTCGGCCCCCGCGTCGCCCGGGTGGGCGTAGGCCGGCACGGGGACGCCGTCGTCCAGGAGCGTGACGAGCACGTCGAGGGTGCTCGGGTCGGTCACCGTGGGGCTCGCGTTCTCAGGCACCGGGGCAGCCTATCGGACACCCTGGGCCTGCGATGATGTACGCATGAACGACGCGTCCCCCCGACCGGCCGGCACCACGGGGTCGGCACCGCGACCGGTGTACCGCGAGCGCCTCCTGCCCGGTCCGGGGGCGTGGATCGCCGCCGTCGGCCTCGGTGTCATCGTGGCCGTGGTGGTGCTGCCGCTCGCTCCCCTGGTCGCTCCGGGGGCGGGGGTCCTGGTCGCGGCGGGGACGATCGCCGCGCTGGTCGTCACCGCGCCGGTGATCGAGGTCTCCGACGGCGAGCTGCGCGCGGGCAGCGCGCAGATCCCGGTCGGCCTGCTGGGTCCGGTGACGCCCGTCTTCAGCGCCGAGGAGATGCGGGTGCAGCTCGGCCCGGAGCTGGACGCACGCGCCTACGTGTGCCTGCGGAGCTGGGCGCGCACGGGCCTGCGGGTGGAGCTGGTGGACCCGCTGGACCCGACGCCGTACTGGTTGGTCTCCACGCGTCGCCCGGACGACCTGGCCGCGGCGATCGAGAAGGCCGCCGGCGTCTGAGACCGTGCGGCCCCAGCGGGCGAGCGGGCACGCGGGCACCGGGCGGGCATCGGGCCCCCGGCACGACGCGGGCAGCAGGCGGGCACCGGGCCCCCGGCACGACGAAGGCCGTCATGTCGAGGACATGACGGCCTGGGTGTCGGGACGTCGGGACGGGCCCGGTGTCAGGTCGACCGTCAGGCAGCGCACTCCGTGCAGATCATCTGGCCCTTCTTCTCGTAGGCCAGCTGGCTGCGGTGGTGCACGAGGAAGCAGCTCGAGCACGTGAACTCGTCCGCCTGGCGGGGCAGGACGCGCACCGCAAGCTCCTCGCCGGACAGGTCGGCGCCCGGAAGCTCGAACCCTTCCGCAGCCTCCGTCTCGTCCTCGTCGACGACACCCGACGACTTGTCGGAACGACGCGCCTGGAGCTCCTGGATGGAGTCCTGCTCGTTGTCCTCTTCGTTCTTGCGGGGTGCGTCGTAGTCGGTTGCCATCTGTGGTGTCACACTCCGTGGATTCGGTGGCGGTACGCGCTGATAATGCGTGGCGGGTGGGTTTTGTTCCCGGTCGGCCCCCGGATTCTGCACCATTCGTGGCGGGCACGCGACACGGCGGCGTGTCGCGCCGGTCACATCAGGGCTGACCAGCGCAGACACTCACCGATTTCAGCCAAGGACGGGGTCAGACGGGACGGTCCGCGTGTGCTGCCTCGAGCAACGCCACGAGCTCCGCCTGGCGGGCGGGCGAGCCGGCGACGGTCATGAGGCTCGTCGCCGGGGCGCCGTGCAGACCCGTCAGGGCCGCGCCCGCCTCGACGGCGACGAGCCCACCGGCGGCGACGTCCCAGGGGTTGAGACCTCGCTCGTAGTAGAGGTCGAGCGATCCCTCGGCGAGCAGGCACAGGTCGATGGCGGCCGCACCCAGCCGACGGATGTCTCGCACCTTCGGCAGCACCTGGGTCAGCACCTGCGCCTGCTGGGCGCGACGAGCGGCCTCGTAGCCGAACCCGGTGCCGACCAACGACGTCGCGAGCGAGGGCGCCTCACGCACCCGCAGCTCCTGCCCGTCCTTGTCCGCGCCCTGTCCGCGGCCCGCGGTCCACGTCGCGCCGTCGACGACGGAGTGCACGGCCCCGGCCAGCGGTGTCCAGGTGGCTGGGTCGGGCGCACCGGCCACCACCGCGACGGACACCGCGTAGGAGGCGACGCCGTACAGGTAGTTGACGGTCCCGTCGATGGGGTCGAGCACCCACGTCAGGCCGCTGGTGCCGGGCACGTCGTCCCCCTCCTCGCCGAGGACGGCGTCGTCGGGGCGGCGGGCCGCCAGACGGCGGCGCAGGAGCTCCTCGGAGGCACGGTCCATCTCGGTGACCGGGTCGACCTCGGTGGACTTGGTGGCGGCGACCCGGACCTGGTCGGGGCGGCCGCCGCGGATCATCGCGCCGGCCTCGAGCGCGAGGGCGCGGGCCAGGGAGCGCAGGTCGGTGATCTCGGACGCGGACGGGAGGGCAGGCTGAGAGGTCACCCGTCCATCCTGCCCGACTCGCGTCCCCACCGGCCGGTCCATCCACCGCCGACGTGCGGGACGACCCAGCCGAGGGCGAGGGACAGCAGCCGGAAGCCCAGCACGAACACCACGACGCACAGCGCCGTCCACCACGTCCACCAGCCGGTCTCCCACAGCACGACGACGGCACCCGCCCCGAGGATCGCCGGGACGGCGTACAGCTGCCGGTCGGCGAAGATCAGGGGCGTCTCCCCCACGAGCATGTCGCGCAGCACCCCGCCGCCGATGCCGGTCAGGACGCCGACGACGAGCGACGCGAGCAGACCGGCGTCGAGCTCCAGCGACTTGGTCGTGCCCTGGACCACGAACAGCGACAGGGCGGCGGCGTCGAGCACGACGACCGAGCGGCGCAGCCGCGCCAGGCCGGGGTGGAGCACGAAGGTGACCAGCCCGGCGGCCACCGCCGCGACGACGAGCCGCCAGCTCGAGATGCCCACGGGCGGTGTGTCGCCGATGAGCAGGTCGCGCAGGATGCCGCCGCCCAGACCGCACACCCAGGCCAGCACGAGCACGCCGAACAGGTCGAACCGCTTGCGCACCGCGGCGAGGGCGCCGGAGACGGCCGCGACGAAGACCGCCGCGACCTCCAGGTAGTTGACGCCGGCCACCAGGTTCTCCACGCGGGCCATCCTGTCAGGGCCCAGGCCGCGGGCAACCGGCCGGGGCGCTCTTGGCCGCTGCCCGGGGATTCGCGGCACACCGACGCGCCTGCGCGCAGCGGGCGGTCACGGGTGGCACTCTCGAACGAGCGGGCCCGCCAAGCCGGGCGGGCGTGAGGAGGAACCATGGCCGAGCTCGAGCTCGTGACGTTGCACGAGGACGCCGAGCGCCTGGTCCTGCGCGGCCCCGACGGCGTCGAGCACACCTTGACGATCACCGAGGCCCTGCGGGCGGCGGTCCGTCGCGACCGACCGCGCACCGAGGCGCTGCAGGCCGAGTCCGCCGCCACCCTGCGCCCGCGGGAGGTGCAGGCACGCCTGCGCGCCGGCGCGACGGCGGAGGAGCTGGCCGAGACCTCGGGTCTGCCCCTGGAGCACGTGCGCCGGTACGAGTGGCCGGTCATCACCGAGCGCGACCACGTCATCTCCCAGGTGCGCAACCATCACGTCGACCCCGAGGGCAAGACCGACCTCGGCGACCTGGCCGACAGCCGGCTGGCCGCGCGGGGCGTCCGCCCGGAGGAGGCGGAGTGGACCGCCTGGCGCGAGGGCAGCGCGCCGTGGCAGGTGCAGGTCCGCTTCACCGCCGGCGAGCGCGAGCGCAGTGCCCGCTGGTCCTTCGACCCCAAGGGCCGCGTGGTGATCGCGCTCGACGACGAGGCACGCTGGCTCGGTCAGCCGGACGACCCGGTCTCGCCCGAGATGCTGGGCGTCCCCGGCGTCGTCGACCGCCGTCGGCCCGCGCCCCCGGACCCGGCGGGCGACGCCACGGCACGCCTGCTCGACGACCTCGCGGGTCGCCGCGGGCAGCGACCCGCGCAGCGGCCACGACGCAGCGACGCGGGCCCGCAGGACCAGGAGCTCGCGCTGGACCTCGGGTCCACGCCCGGACTCGACGACGGCGCGAGCATCGTCGACCTCGGCGCCCGCCGGGACGCGCAGCGCGCGGCACAGACCGACGGCTCGGGCTCGGCCGACTCCGCTGCGGACCCCGGCGGGTCCGTGCCCGACACCGCCGACCCGCCCGCGGAGGAAGACCCTGCACCGACCGTGGGTGCGCCGTCCGCGACGGCCGACGACGTCGAGACGTCGCCGTCGGAGACCGCACCGGAGCCCGCACCAGGCCCCGCCCCCGAACCGGCGGAGCCCGCACCGACGAGCACGCCGCACGCCGCCCCGGACACTGCGCCGGACACTGCGCCCGAACCCTCTGCCGACGACCGGCCGGTCCCGGCCCCCTCGGCGGTGGTCGCCGACGTCCCCGCCCCGCCCCGGGCCGGCAAGGCCGGTCGGCGCCCGTCGCGCAAGGGTCGTGCGCAGGTGCCGAGCTGGGACGAGATCGTGTTCGGCGGGGCGCGCCCGTCCTCCTGAGCGCCGGCGCCCGCGTCAGCGCACGTCGAGCAGCGTGTCCGTCGACGGCGCGAGACGCCGGGCGGTGTCGGCGGTCATCCGTCGCATGTGGTGGCGACGGCACAGCACCTCGTAGGCGATCTCCGCGCCGGAGCTGACGTCACCCACCACGACCTGGTCCCCCTCGACCACCATCACCCCGTCCACGGTCCGGGCGTTGTGCGTCGCCCGCGCCCCGCACCAGCACAGGGACTGCACCTGGAGCACCTCCATGCGGTCGGCGAGCTCGACGAGGCGCGCCGACCCGGGGAACAGCCGCGTGCGGAAGTCGGCGGTGATCCCGAACGCGAAGACGTCCATCTCGATCTCGTCGACCAGGCGTGCGAGCTGCTCGACCTGGGCCGGCGAGTAGAACTGCGCCTCGTCGCACACCAGGTAGTCCACCACGTGGCCGTGCTGGCGCTCGGCGGTGATGACCTGCCAGAAGTCGGTGTCCTCGGTGACCTCGCGCGCGTCGACCTCGAGCCCGAGCCGCGAGGACAGGCGGGCGGCCCCCGCGCGGTCGTTGCGGGTGAAGATGATGCCGTGGCGTCCGCGGGCGCGGTGGTTGTGATCCGTCTGCAGGGCCAGCGTCGACTTGCCGCTGTCCATGGTCCCGGAGAAGAAGACGAGCTCGGCCATGTCCAGATCCTGTCAGAGGGGACGGTCAGTGGGAGACGAGCAGCGGGACGACCATCTCGGTGGGCGTCAGCGACCCGTGCACGCCGGGCATGCGCCGGGCGTTGGCGGTGTGCAGCCGGGAGTCGACGACGGTCGCGTGGCCGCGCGCGGCGACGAGGACGTCGCCCACGGCGGGCAGCACGTGCTCGGCGACCGGGCCGAGCCAGCCGGCGTCGATCGCGTCGTCGCGCAGCACGACGACGGCATCGTGGCCGAGGGTGTCGGCCCAGCGTTCGGCGATCGCGGCCGGGTCGGCACCGGGAGCGGCGTAGACGTGGGTCATGCGCGGCTCCCCGCCGAGCAGGGCGACGCCCTGGTCGAGCGCCGGTTCGGTGGCGACGTCGTGCTGGCGGGCGGGGTCGGTCGCCACCTGCCCGTGGTCGGCGGTGATCAGGACGAGCGTGCCGGCCGGGACGCTCGCGGCGAGACGGCGCAGCTCGGCGTCGGTGCCCTCCAGCGCGTCGCCCCACTGCCACGAGTCGGGTCCGTGCTGGTGACCGACCGCGTCGACCTCGCCCTGGTAGAGGTAGACGAGCCCGTCGTCGCGCAGCGCCCGCAGGGTCGCGTCGACCCGCTCGGCGAACGTCTCGGCGACGACGTAGCGCGGCCCGCGCAGGGCGGCCCGCGTCATGCCGGAGCCGGCGAACTTGCCCGGCCCGGGTGCCACGACGCTGACCCCGGCGCCGACGGCCTCGAAGACGGTCGGCTCCCGCTGCAGGTCGGCCGGGTCGGTGCGCAGCGGCGCGGAGGTCTTGGGCTCGGGCCGGTACGGGTCGGACTGCTCGTTCCAGGAGACCATCGTGGCGAGCCCGCCGGTGGCGGGGTTGCGCTGGGTGTAGCCCAGCATGCCGGTGAGCCCCGGGCAGGTGCCGGTGCCGAACGTGGCGAGCGCGGCCGCCGTCGTCGAGGGGAAGCTGGTCACCAGCGAGCGGGCGTCGGGGAGCAGGCGGCGCAGGAACGGCGCGTGCCCGCCACGCTCGGCGAGGTTGTGCAGCCCGAGGCCGTCGACGAGGACGACGACGACGCGGCGCGCGGACGGCAGCCCCAGCGCGGCCGCGCAGTCGGCCGACCGCAGACCGGTGCTGGTCGTGACGTCGATACCGAGGGTCCCGGCGGCGGCGGGCAGGACGGCCGCCAGCGAGTCCGTGCCGTAGGAGGGCGCGACGAGGTCACCGGGCAGCGCGAGGGGTGTCATCGGGCGGTGCGCCCGCCCACCCCGGTGGCGGCCGAGAGCTCGCGGGCGAAGGCGGCGGCGCGGCGCACGGCCTCGCGTCCCTCGGCGGCGTCGGAGACCCGCACGACGATGTCGTCGGGCGTGAGCTGCCCGGTGTACCCGTGGTCGGCCTCGCAGTTCGGGTCGGGGCAGGTCGCGGGTTCCAGGTCGAGGCGGGAGACGGCGCCCCAGCCGACGGCGAGGGTCAGCTCGGCGGCGCTGTCCCCGGGGCGGTGGTCGGCCGGCTCGGCGACGACGTGCGTCAGCACCACGGACCGGACCTCGCCGAGCGGCACCGCCTCGGTGGTGGCCGCCGCGGAGGACGGGTTCGCGGCGTCGCCCTCGTGGTCGTCGACGTGCGCGGCGACCAGACGCGTCGGCGTCAGCGCGAGGACGGTGAGGTGGCGGCGGACCTGGCTGTCGAACGTCGTCTCGGCCTGGACGAGGTGGGCCAGGACCGGCTCGTCGGCGAGTGCGACGTCGATCACGTCGTTGACCAGGTCCGGGTAGTACCCGGCCCGGAACACGTGGGTGGTCAGGTCGTCACGAAGGTTCTTGCGAGTGGTCGCGGAAGGCACCGGACCATCTTCCCACTCCTGGCCCCACCGCGTGACCCTCTGGGCCCGTCGGCGCCGTCTCGCCCGCGGTCAGCCCGGCAGGGCGCGGCGCAGGGAGTCCGCGCGGCGGCCTGCCGGGCGCAGGCGCACCTTGGCGTGCAGCACCGAGGCCCCCTGCCCCGCGACCACCACGGGGTACAGCTCCAGGGAGGCCAGCTCGGGCAGGTCGTCGGCCATGACGGAGACGCGGGCGAGCACGTCCTCGAGGGCGTCGACGTCCGCGGGCGGCGCTCCCCCGTACCCGTACAGTCGCGGTGCGGCGCGCACGGTGCTGACCATGGCCGAGACGTCGACGTCCGTCAGCGGCGGGATCGCGTGGGCGACGTCGTCGAGCAGGTCGACGGCGTCCCCCGCCAGCCCGAACGAGACCATCGGGCCGAACAGGGGGTCCTCCGCCGAGCGGACCACGCAGGCGACGCCCGGCGGCGCCATCGACTGCACCTCGAACTCCGGTTCCTCCTCGCCCAGCACCGACGTGGCGACGCCGTGCAGGCGCGTGACGTCGTCGCGCAGGACGTCCGCGTCGGTGATGTCGAGGCGCACTCCCCCGAGGTCGTTGCGGTGCCGCAGCGCGGAGGAGGTGCTCTTCAGCGCGACCGGCCAGCCGAGCTCGTCGGCGGCGGCGACCGCCTCGTCGCCCGTGCGGACGCAGCGGGCCGGCCACAGCTCGATCCCGTAGCAGGCCAGCAGCTCGGTGGCCTGCTCGAGGTCGAGGTCGCGCCCGTCGGAGTCCACGAGCCAGCGCTCCACGAGACGGCGTGCCCGGCGCGCGTCCACGCCGTCGGGCACCACGTAGTGGCCGCGCTCCTCGGCGCGCGACCCGGCGTGGTCGACCACCTTGCCGAGCGCGACGACGGCGTCCTCGGGCGTGGAGAACGCGGGGATACGCACGGTACGGCCGTCGGGCGCCTCGGCGGTGAGCTCGTCCGGCATGCCGTGCAGCCCGAGCATGGAGGCGACGGTGGTGCGCCCGGTGCGGGCGGCAGCCTCCGCCACGGCCCGGGCGATGGCGCCCGTGCGGGGCTGGACGACCGGCACGTCCACGACGACGACGGCGTCGCACGCGCCGGGGGCGTAGAGCGCGTCGACGGTCTGGGCGATCTGCTCCTCGCGGGCGTGCGGGCGCAGGAAGTCGCTGGAGGCGGCGACGATCAGGCCGGCCGACGCCGCCGCCTCCGCCACGAGGGCGGCCAGCGCCGCCGACGACGCGAGGATGCCCACCCGGTTGCCGGCGGGCAGGGGCTGGTGGGCCAGCACCTGGGCGATGTCCATGAGCTGGTGGGTGTTGGCGGCCTGGATGACGCCGGACTGGCGCAGCAGCTCGTCGAGCAGCCGCCGTGGTGCGTGCGTGGCCCGCACCGCGTGCCCGGGCGGGACGACCTGCCCGGACCGGCCCGCCGTCGTGACGACCACCGGTTTGACGGCGGACAGCCGCCGAGCGATCCGGGAGAACTTGCGCGGGTTCCCGATGGACTCCAGGTACAGGCACACGACCTCGGTGGCGTCGTCGTCCTGCCAGTACTGCATGAGGTCGTTGCCGGAGACGTCGGCGCGGTGTCCCGCCGAGACCATCGAGGAGACGCCGAGCCCGCGGCGCTCCAGGGTGGCGGCCAGGGTGACGGCGGCGGCCGCGGACTGGCAGAACAGCCCGACGACGCCCGCGCGCGGCGGGTGCAGGGCGAGGCTGGCGCGCAGCGCCGCACCTGGAGTGGTGGTGAGCACCCCGTAGGACACGGGGCCGACGACTCGCATCCCCGCGGCGTGGGCGACGCGCAGCAGCTCGCGGCGGCGTTCCATGCCGTCGGTGCCGACCTCCGCGTACCCCCCGGACAGCACGACGACGCCGCGCGCCCCGGTGGCGGCGAGCCGCCGCACGACCTCGACGGCGCGGTCGGGGGTGACGGCCAGCAGGGCGAGGTCGACCTTTCCGACGGCGTCCCACCCGGTCGCGTGCTCCACGCCGTCGGGGGCGTCGCCGGGCGGGTCGAGGACGACGAGCTCGGTGTCGCCGGGGTCGTTGCGCTGGGCGTCCAGGACGCGGCGGGCGAGCAGCGCCTCCGGGCTGCCGTCGTCGTGCCCCTCGGCACCCGGCCCGACCAGCAGGACCCGACGCGCCGAGAGCAGGCTCGCCATGGAGCGCGCCTCGGCACGGTGCTCGCGGTCGGCCATGACGGCGCGGGAGCGCTCGGTGGGGTCGAGGTCGATGCCGACGGAGACGATGCCGTCGTCCAGGTGCTGGCTGATCTCGTAGCCCGCGTCGCGGAAGACGCCAAGCATCGAGCCGTTCTGCGGCAGGACCTCCGCGGTGAAGCGCCGCACGCCTCGCTCCCGCGCGGCGGCGGCGACGTGCTCGAGCAGCACCGAGGCCAGGCCCTTGCCCTGTACGGAGTCGGCGATGTTGAAGGCGACCTCCGCCTCGCCGTCGGTGATGACGTCGAAGCGCGCGACGCCGAGGACGTCGTCGCGCTCGGTGCCCTCGTCGTCGGCGCCGGGGCGGACGGCCACCAGGGCGACCCGGTCCTGGTGGTCGAGGGTGACCAGGCGGGCGAGCTCGCGGTCCGTCAGCCGCTTGATCGGCGCGAAGAACCGGAAGTACGCGGACCGCTCCGACTGGCCCTCCTGGAACCGCTGGATCGCGTCGGCGTCGTCGGGGCGGATCGGGCGCACGTGCATCGTGGTCCCGTCGCGCAGCACGACGTCGGCCTCCCACTCGACCGGGTAGGGGGCGGGGCGCTGATCCTCCATCCGAGCAGGCTATCCGGTGCCGCGGCGAGGCACCCGGGCAAACCCGCACGTCACGGCTGTGCCGGGAAACTCACAGGTGGACGGCAGCCGCGGTCCAGGTGGGGCGAGCACGGTGGGCCCAGCGGCACGGCACCGGGCCGAGTCGGGAGGGAGGAGCATCATGCGCAGGTGGGTCGTGCGGGCGGTGGCGGTAGCCGGAGCGTTCGGGCTCGTGTCGTTCGGGGCGGGGGCGGCGGCTGCCGCGGTGACCCTTCCCGAGAACGGGCGAGCCGTCGTGGCCGACGAGGACCGGGAGGTGGCCTTGGCCGACCTGGTGCGGCTGGACGCGTTCGAGGCGCCGGTCGTGGGCGGATCGGGCGGGCTCGCTGACGGCGAGATCATCGACCTGGCGGCTGCTGCTCGCGTGATCGGCGTCTCTCCGGCTCGGCTCGACGTCACGCTGGCGCGCGAAGGGGCGACGCTCGCCGGCGTGGCCGCGCGGCACGGGGTGGCGTCCGAGGAGCTGGTGGACGCCCTCGTGGCAGATGCCGCCCGGCGGCTGGACCAGGCGGTGCTGGCCGGCGGGGTCACCGCGGTCGAGGTGGCCGAGCGGCGGAGCGCCCTGGCGGTCGTCGTGCGCGACGCCGTCGAGGCCGACCGGTCAGTGGGTCCGGTGTAGCCGAGCAACGGCGCCTCGTCTGCGACGGGCGATCCAGCGCGGGACGCGCAGGCCCGCCAGGGCGAGCAAACCTCCGACCACCATCAGCACCCACGCGAGCGTCTCACGGTCCGACGCGGGGTCCAGGAGGAAGAACAGCCCGATGCCGACGACAACCGCTCCAGACTATTGGACATCGCCGAACAGTCCAATCGCAATTATCGCCACACCTACGACGACCCCAACACTGCCGACAATTAGCATCCTTTTCGGCATATCGAGACCTATGCTCATTCTTTGAAAGGCTTCTTCAGAAAGATCCTTTTCGGCGACTCGCTCGAACCACTGGCCCACCTTTCTATGGTATACCGCCATTAACCCACCAATCAGTACCGCAGCAATGCCTACGAGAACCACTTCTACAGTCACACATTCTCCTTTTATCATCGACTAGACGCGGTCGCACAGCGAGACTTTATGGCACACTTTCACCACAGCCACGTATACCTGGACCTCAGGGAGGCGCCGTATTGTGCGCCGACGCCAGCAGTAAGACCGCCTGATCCTCCATCGGGAAGCCACCTTTCATCGAGAGACAAAAATCCGCCAACGTTCAGTATGGACCATACGTTTGTAGAACCGGCGACCCCGAAGTCCCCGCCGGGCTCAACGCCTGACCCAATACCGATTCCCGCACTCGCTCCCCTCTCGGGCCCGAATCCATACCCAGCCGTAACGTATCCCCCACGACTCAGGTCGTAGCCGACTTCAAATTCTGCGCATGCAAAAAAACATGCGTCAAGACCTACGCCAACATTCTGCACTTTCCGAAGCGCATCACCAACCGGGGCAAGTGCATCCCCTAGGGCGCGTTCTACCGTGTACTCCTCACAAAGAGCAATCGGTGCTACGGTGGCAAGACATGCGCTTTGGTCCATCAGGCCGCCCAGTGGAATATACTCGAGGACGCTCCATTTCTTCTCGTCCGCAATCGGCGGTCGCACACGGTCATCTTGTCGACCGCCCCCAAGTGCGACACTTCGAGTTTCGAGCCCTCCGGACCTGGTCTCGACGGGTGGTTCTACTTCTTCCTCTGGCGGTGGCGTGTTGTTCTTGGACTTCTTTTGCGTCATGTGCCTGATCGCGGAGGCGCGGTCCTTGGCGCTCTCGCGCAGTCCGCTGCCACCCGTGGGGAGCATACCGGTCGGGTCGTTCCAGGTAGTCGGGTTGTTATTCGCGTAGGCGTAGCCGTGCCACTGCTGGGGGTCGGTCAGGTCCATGACGGGGTCGACGGAGATGAAACGGCCAATGAGCTGGTCGTAGTAGCGGGCACCGATCTGCATCAGCCCAGTGCTGTCGTCGACGACCTTGTTCATCAGCCCACGCCCCGCTGGCGGCGCTTCACCCGCGCGGAGATTGCCGGCTCAACGCAGATGAGGGTGTAGTCGCGGTCTGAAGCCGCCGGCTTCCAGGAGCGAGCGGGCGATGTAGTGGGTCAGGTTGCGGAACCCGAGGGCGGAGCCGCGTAGGTGTTCGAGTCGGCCGTTGATCGCCTCCGTCGGTCCGTTGCTCGAGCCGGGCAGGTCGAAGAACGCGAGGACGTCGGCGGCGCGCTTCTTCAGGGTCCGGCCGAGGGTGACGAGCTCGGTGAGTACGGCCGGGACGCCGCGAGTCAGGGAGTCGATCACCGCGGTCATCAGCGCGCGGCCCTGTGCGCGGTCGGGGTGGCGGTAGGCGGTGATCATGCGCTGGTAGATGCCCCAGGTCGCCTCGACGGGCACGTGCTCCTCGGTGGCGAACAGCGCCTCCAGCCGGTTCTTCTGCTTGTCGGTGAGCAGGTCGGCGCCGGTGTGCAGGGTCCGGCGCGCCTTGTAGAGCGGATCGTTCGCGCGTCCACGGTGGCCGTGCAGATCGAGCTGGACCCTGCGCCTGCAGCGGTCCAGCGCGTCACCGGCCAGGCGGACCACATGGAAGGGGTCCATCACCGCGGTCGCGTCGGGCAGCTCCTCGGCCGCAGCGGTCTTGAAGCCGGTGAACCCGTCCATCGCGACCACCTCGACGCCGTCGCGCCAGGTCTTCGGGCGGGCGGCGAGCCAGGTCTTGAACGCGCTCTTGGAGCGCCCTTCGACCATGTCCAGCAGACGGGCCGGTCCGGTGCCGTTGCGGATCGGGGTCAGGTCGATGACCACGGTGACGTACTTGTCCCCGCGGCGAGTGTGCCGCCAGACGTGCTCGTCGACGCCGACAGTGGTGACGCCGTCGAAGCGGGCCTCGTCGTCGATCAGCAGGCGGCGTCCCTCGGCCAGGACGGCGTCGTTCGCGGTGTGCCACGACACCGCGAGGGCCTCGGCTACCCGCGCCACGGTCAGGTGCTGAACGACGAGCCCGACCAGGGCCCAGCGCACCGCCGCCCGCGACAGCTTCGCCCGCGGCTCCGCCGCCGCCGTGGTGTCCTGACGCCACACCCGGGCGCAGCCCGAGCAGCGATAGCGGCACACCCTGATCAGCAGCGTCGTCGGCCGCCACCCGAACGGCTCGTGCGCCAGCCGTCGGATGACCGTCCCTCGCGGCGTGGCCTCAGCGCCGCACCCGCGGCAGAACGCGTCGTCATCGCGGGCGACGACGCGACACTCCAGCACCGCTCGGTCAGGCTCCAGATGTTGCCCGACCACAACGAGGCCGAGCTCGTCCAGGCACGCGAAGGTCGTCAGGTCAGGGGCAACGAAGGTAGCGTCAGGCACGTCGAGGTCTTCTGGATGGGTGGCGTAGGAACCCCCATCATCAGGGGACCTCGACCCATCCCCGCCCCAGCTCAGCCAGCCAGCGCTACACCCTCATCTGCGTTGAGCCATCAAACCTCTCACACTCCGGACGGAATTCCAGGAGCCCGGTCGACCCTCGCGTCTGGAGTCCACGCAGCACCACTCACACCGCACGGGATCGCCTCAAGTCGTCCGGGACTGGCATCTGGGCGTCGCCGCAAGAACGTCCGTCGCAAGTTGGCCCGTCGCACGACGAATCCACAGTGACACTCGTACCTATCCGCGTCGCGGAGCTCCGAGTACGTCGGCCCACCTGATCGCACACCAGAGGCTCATGCACATCAGGCGTCTACTCGCCAGCGGATCGAATCGCCTCAAGGCGGGCACGTTCCTGAGCGTGGGTGAGTGGATCCTCCCAGCAGAACCTCACGATAGCGCCAGTTTTCGCATCAACTTCACAGACACCATTCAGCCCACGATTAATGTTCGTGGTCGTATACCCCCACGTCTTCTCGACCAATATTCTCCGCTCAAGCGCGACTCTGGCCCCGATGGCGTACAGAACGGACAAGATCGCCAAGGCGAGCACGGCCGCCAGCGCTGGAGATTCCGCATAGCCTACCCCTGACACCATAAGGCCTACAAAAAAGACCATAAAGAGAGCGGCCACCAATCCGCCTGAAACTATGAGATGGTAGGCGATAATTCTAGCTGGAACTCCCGGAGCCTGATTAAACCTCACGCCTGGCGTCCACTCCTCGCCTTCCATCACCACGGCCTCCTACTGATCGCGTCACCGAAATTGGCCGAGATCCCCATGGACGCAAATCCGATCCCCGAAGAAAGCGTTGTCGTCGTTGCTTCGAAGTTGATAACCTCATCCACTGGCACTCTCGCAATAGAGCTGATTCCTCGCGCCGTGAACCCTAGTCTGCCTGTGACAGTTCCAGTGCACGCGGGGTGTTGTGCACCCGGGCCAGGAATGCGAGGTCAACGGTGGAAGCAATCAAGGCTATCGAACATCGCCAAACAATCCAATCGCAAACACTGCCACGCCTACGACGACCCCGACGCTGCCGACAAGTAGCATCCTTTTCGGCATATCAAGACCTAGGCTCATTCTTTGAAAGGCCTCTTCGGAGAGATCCTTCTCGGCGACTCGCTCGAACCACCGACCCACTCCTCTGTGCAGTGCCATGACCGGCGGCAGTCGGCACCACAGCAATTGAACTCGCCCCCGTGACCCGCTCAACTGCGAAGAGTCACTAACGATGCATCGATCACAGCTTTTCTTCCCCCACAAAGGATGATAGTTCGTCGTCAAGAATTCGGGCAGTAGCTGCCGTCGCCGTACCGGTCGCGATACTCGTCCGCGCTCAGCACGCTCCCCTCGACCTTATAGCCGTCGGTCGGCAAGTTCGCAGCATCCTCCCGGGAGGCGCCGCCACCGATACGGCGCTCCATTCCTTCGTAGGCGACATCAATTCCCATCCGGAACGGCAACTGATATTCGCCCTCAACTTCTTCCCAGGAATGGTCATCAAGCGTCAGAATGTCCGGTTGCGCCTTTGCGTGGTGACGCCCACGCCATAGTACGGTGCCCGATTCTGCCGTCCTATGCCTCACCTCTACCTCACGAATCCCATAGCCCGGACACTGGGGAACGATCACTTCGATACGGTCACCCACCTGCCGGATTCCGATCGGCGGAGTGTCCACGGCCGACCAGGGGCAGCCGGTCAGCACGAATGCAACGGCGGCAGACCATGCCATCGCAATGGACGCGCGCGACCACCGACTCAGCACGCGTCACCCACAGCACTCAATCCTGCTTCTATCTCGTAGACATTGGAACAAAGCATTGAGACCGCTAGAGAAGTACGTCATCCGGAAGGGCCACCTCGCGTTCAGCCCACTGGTCAACATGCACCAACTCATGCCCTATGACTGCGGTTCGCAGTTCATCGGGGGCCTTACTCGTGACCAGGGTATCGCCATACGTCGTACCGCCACGAGGCAACCAACCTGTCGTGCAGACTCGGAGTCTCTCGAGCGTGTCACATGTCCCGCCGGTGTTCATTGAACGTCGACTCGATGGGCATATCCGCCGTCCCCCTCGGATCGTACCGAGTGTTTCCTGAACATTTCCCGCGCTACTTGAGCACGAAGTATGCGGCGAACATCACCCCAAATCCACCAAAGAAGAGAATGACGGCATTGCGCTTCATTCTGCCTAACTCGCGAGCACTCGGACTTTCAGTAGGTCGCCGTTCACCATCAGCAACTTGGAGCTCGTCCGCCTGACCTTTATCGGCCCCCTCGTGATGCACCTCCTGATCATAGAATGCAATGAGCGTCGGGTTTAGTCGCGAACCAATCAGTATCGAAATGTTCAGCCAAGACCCAATCAGCCATCCGATGTCGGGATAGTCGTCAAGCAAGTTTAGGCGGAACGTACCGAGAAGCGTAAGCGGCACCAGTGTCAGAAACATCCAGATGCGCTCCCGATGGGGGTCCCCCCGCGGCGGCCATGCTGCGATGACCAACAAGGCCACGAATGTTAGGGCGTAGAACCATGGCGTATTGAAGAACACTAGTCGGCACCTAGCTTGTAGCTTACGCCATTAACGAGCGCGTTAGATTTCGTTTGCAATATGGTCCGATATGCTCTTCCGTCGTTGCCCCGCGATGCCTTTGAGATCCGCTCCAGCGCACCGTCGACCCCACCAATTTTCCCAACAGTATTGTTGTACGTTTGCGCCGCGCGAGCGACATGGCTAGTGCTCCCTGCCGCAGCCTTGACACTAATACGTCCAGCTCCTCCCAGCGCCAAGCCAGCGGCAGTCGACGCCGCAGTAATGGCTGCACTCTTGCCGTCTCCCGCAGCGAGGTAGGCGCCACTAGCTAAGGCGCCTGCGGTGAGTGCTACGGCACCACATACGGCACACATCCATCCCGGCACCCACCCAGCAGCGGAACTCACAAGACTCAAACCGTCGGCAGCTTTGATCAACCCGTCTTTGACCCCATCTGAGGTCACCCATTCTTTCGCCTTTGAGAATCCGCCCTTTAATTTGTCAGCGAGCGAGGGCTTCTTGGGCGGACTTGGTGTGACCGTGGGTGGTGGTGACGCTGGCGTGACAGTCGGTGGCTCATCTCCGCCCGAATCTCCTTGGCCCCCACCAGTGCCACCGCTTGAACCATCGGTTGCCTCCGGCGCTGGCGGGGGGTCGTTCTTCTTCTTGTCCCACAGCTTCTTCGTGGTCTGGTAGTCGCCATCGATCAAGTTGAATGGCGGCAAAAGGCCCGTCGGGTCATCCCAGGTGGTCGGGTTGTTGTTCGCGTAGGCGTAGCCGTGCCACTGCTGCGGGTCCGTCAGGTCCATGATCGGATCGACCGAGACAAACCGGCCCAGGAGTTGATCGTAGTAGCGAGCACCGACCTGCGTCAGCCCGGTGGTGTCGTCGACGACCTTGTTCATCAGCCCACGCCCTGCCGGCGGCGCTTCGCCTGCGCGGAGGTTGCCGAACGGGTCAGTCAACGTCTTGACCAGCTGCCGGGTGGTGTTGTGCACCCGAGCCAGCACCGTGCCGTGATGATCCGTCACCAACGACTCCACGCCGCCGAGTCCGCCATCGGTTCGCACGGCGACGGTCGCACCAGCGAACGAGTAGAACCGCGTCGCCTCAACCGCCCCAGCCGAGGTCACGGTCGCCTCCTGGCCACCCGGCAAATACACGGTTGTCCGATCGTCCTCGGTGCGCACCACGCGGTCACCATCCGCGGTGTAGACGAACTCCGCAGAGGCGCCATCGCCTGTGACCGCCTCAAGCTTGCCCTCGGCATCCCAGACCAGTGTCTGCGTCTCACCCTCGGGGCCCGGGCGCTTCGTGGTGTTGCCCGCCTCGTCGTAGTCATACGACCACGTGCTGGCTCCGGCCAACCCCTCGTCGACCTCCACGGCCGCGACCGCATGCGGACCACCCGTCGGCTCGTAGGAGTACGCATACTCTGCAGCGATACCCTGCGCATCCCGCTCGGTCACACTCGCACGGTTGCCGAGCTCATCGAACGTGTAGGTGTTCCAATACGCACCCGGGCCCCCGAGCGTCGTCGACGCCGTCGGCGCGTCACCACAAGCAGCCACCGACGGCGTCCACGCCTCGGTGAGGCGACGCAGCCCGTCATACGAGAAGCACTGCGCATCGAGGGTGCCGATCCCCGGGGCGTCGACCATGGAGGTCACGTTACCCGCGGCGTCATACGAATAGGCCAGATCCACGTCCGTGCCCGACGTGCGCTCCCGACGCAGACTGATCCCCGCCAGACGCCTGGTCGCCTCCTCATACTCATACGAGACATACGTGCCGTACGTGTTGCCGACGTCCAGCAGCTGGGTCTCGCCCAGCGGGGTGTACCGCGAGTTCGCAACGTACGTCCCCCACCCGAAGCCGCCACCGGCCCACTCGGGCATCGACGCGTCGTCGTAGTACGTCGTGACCGTCTCTCCACGCAGGTTCCCGACCTCTGGCACGCGCTGAGAGGCCACCTGACCGTCCGCCGTGTACGCCACGGCTGTGGTGTACGTGTGCCCCGCGAGGTCACCGAGACCGTCGGCCTCAGGTAGCGCCATGTACTCCTCGGTCGCCCGACCGCGAGAATCGTAGGCGCTGACGCCAGTCCGGATGTCGCCCAGCGCCTCATCGTGGCGCACGGAGTACGACAACTGACCCGGCCGGACGGTGTCATGGACCCGCGACGTCAGCTTCTGGGTCGTGGCACCGTCGACCTCGTGCGTGGCGGTCACACGGTCCAGCGCGTCATAGGACGTGCGCACCGTCACCCCACGGGCGTCCGTGACCTCGAACGGTTTGCCCGTCGAGGTGTACGTCGTCGTCGTGGTTCCGGCGTCCGGGTCGTTCTCGGAGATCTCCCGGCCCAGGATGTCGTAGACATACGTCCACTCGTTGCCCTCGGGGTCGGCGACCTTGGTCAGGTTGCCTGCCCTGTCGTGGGTGTACCGGGTGGTGAGGTCTCCATGGGTGCCGGCACTTGTGTGCTGTGTCAGGGATACGACCCTTCCCTGAGCGTCCTCGACGGTCGTGGTCGGCGTATCACCCTCCGGGGGTGTCACCGTCGTCGATGCGCCGTCGTACTCGGTGACCGTGGCCCAGCGCAGTTCCTCGGCTTCCAGGAAGGTCTCACGCGTCACCCGACCCGCGCCGTCGTACGTCGTGTCGGTCTGCGACGGGTACGGCGAAGCACCCACGGCGAGGAAGGTGTCACGCACCTGCTCGGTCGAGAACCACGGGCCAGACTTGGTCACGGCCCGTCCGGCCTTGTCGTACCGGGTGTCTGTGGCGACGAGGCCCGGATGTCTGGCCGACTTCGACTCGGCCTGAGCCTGCACCTGACGCCCCAGACCGTCGAAGATCGCCGACGACGCGTGGTAACCGTCTCCGGCCGCGTTGAGGGTCTTCGACACGACGCCAGAGACCGAAGCCCGCACCCGGTAGGTGTGCTCCATCGACGGCGACTCCGCCGTCGGCCGGTCCGGGAGCCACACCTTGCGCAGCCGCCCCAAGCCGTCGTAGGAGGCGGCTGTGACGCCGCCGGCCACATCAGTGACCTCGGTCGGCACGCCCCACGCTGGGTCGATCCCGGTCGACTGGACATGCGGGGACAGCTCCCCAGCACCGTCCGGGTCCGGGCTCGTGACCGTGGTCTGGGTCGCGGTGCCTGTGGCCGGCGCATAGGCCGTGGTGGTCTTGTTGCCGTTGGTGTCCCAATGCCCGGTCACGCGCCCATAGTCGTCGTACGAGGTGCGCGTCTCGAGCACCTCGTCCAGGCCATGCACGGTGCTCCGCGTCGCCAGGCCCTTCGTGGGCGCGGCGCTCAGCGACGAGTTGCCGTCATAGAAGGTGCGCTCGTCGCCCAGCAGTTCGCCGGAGTCGTTCGCCTGCGTGCACGACGACGTTCCTCGTTCCAGGACCCGCGAGACCCGGTCCAGCAGGTGTTTGGACGTGTTCTGGGCGTAGGCGTAGGTCGTGCAGGTGTCGTCGGACGACGTCGAGATGTCGCCCGCGTCGTGGACGCGCTGCACCAGCCCCGACGCGCCGTCGTGCTCCGTCGTGGTCCGCGTCGTGTGCACGGGATCGCCGGAGGCGTCGTACGTCGTCGTCTCCTCCACGCGGGTCGCAGCCAACGAGGCCTTGACACCGTCGGCGTTCTCGCCAGTGACCGACCGCCACGGCGTGGTGACCGTCCGAGTGACTGGCGTCTGCCCGTTCAGCTGGGTGACCTCGCGGGCCATGCCCACGAATCGCTTGCGGTCGGTGACGCCGTCGAGTTCCCCGCCCATACCCCGGAAGTACCTCGTCGATGTCCTCTCTGCGGACGCGCCTTCCCCGGCCGTGACCACCACTTCTCCGTAGCCCCTGAAGTCTGCGAAGGTCCGCTGCTTGGGCCGCAGGAGTGCACCCGACGTCTTCGCCCACGCCGCACCACCCTCGTAGGAGTAGGTGGTGCGCACCGCTGGGTCCGGCGTTGCAACGCCCGGGCTCTCGCTGATCGACTCGGTGACGTACTTGTGGAACCAGTCGAAGTCGCCGTCGCCCTCGGTGTCCACCGGGAAGCAGCGCAACGTGTTGTCCGCCGGATCAAGATCCTTGGTGTTCGTGGTGGTGCATTCGGGCTCGGAGTAGCCCACGCTGATCACCCCGCCGAGCTCGGTACGGATCGTCTCGATCCGATACCGGTTCAGAGGCGGGCGCCCGAAGCCGATGTCGATGCGATTCTCCATCGGGGCCGCGAAGCGGAACTGCACCTCTGGCAGGACCTCGCTGCCCGTCCCGGCGGACTGCTGCACGGAGTTCAACCACAGCACCGCGTTCGTCGAGTCCTCGTTCTGGGGGAACTTGTGCTTCAGCTCCCAGGAGTCGACCGACCGCCACGACGACCCGTCGCGCACCTGCGTCGTGACGTCCACCAGGCGCTTCGTCGTGAAGAACACGGGTGCCTGGACGTCCGCGCACGAGTCCGTCGAGGTGCAGATCAGGTCCGTCGGGACGTCCGGCCATTTGTTGGCGTTGTCCTGACGGTCCCCGGTGCAGTCGAACGTGCTGTTCGGGAGACAACGCTCCACGGCATCGAAGAGCACGCGTGCCGGGGCTGGAGCCGAGTTGCCGGTGTTCGTGCCGTACTCGATGCGCTTGAGGTAGCCGCCACGGTCGTAGGAGATGGTCGACGCATTCAGGTTGCGGCCGTACCGGTTGGTCTCCGAGGTGTAGTAGTAGTGGATCTCGTTGCCCGTGGGATCGACGACCTTGTCGAGGTTCCAGCGCCACCCCTGGCGGGTCGATGAGCTCCCGAACGTCTCGGCATGGCCCGGCTCGTCCGGGTGGTTGCCGTACACCGGCACGGTCCAGGCAGAGTCCTGCCCGGCGTCCTCGCGCCCGAAGTAGTACTGCACGCCGTCGGTCGTGGTCACGACCCAGTACTCGCCGTCGACCGTGCCGTTCGTGCCACCGGTCTTGACCTGGATCCGGGTGCCGTCGTCATCACGCGGGATCCACTCCCCGGTCGCCTCGTCACGGATCAGCTCCGACGACAGCCCACCGAAGGAGATCGTGGCGTTCTCTGGACCCCAGCACAGGTCGGCAGTCTTGCGATTGGTGTTGTTCGGCTCGACGCCGTCCTTCGCGCGAGTGTCGTCGGCGCACGGCACGTAGGACCGTTCGATGAAACCGGGCCACATCTCCCAGCCCTCACCGATCCACGACGTCTGGTTGTTCGCACCGGCGGTGCGACCATCGACGCTCGCCGCGTTGTAGGACAGGGCGAGATCCGGCTCGAGCCCCCCGGGCGCGGGCGGGACCCGCATCGGGTATTCCCAGGTGAAGGCACCCGTGGCACCCGTGACAGCCCACTGCGAGGACGAGCTGAGAGATGTCGCCGACCAGTCCCCGGCGCCACCCTCGACGTCGGCCGACAGGGCGAACCGGTCGCCTCCGCTCGGCTCGGCAGACATCGTGGTCGCCGCCGCAAGCCCGGACGGTTCAGTGATCGCGGGTGCGACGTCGACGGTGGCGGACAACCGACCGTTCTCGGTGTCGTTGACCGACTCCACCGGCTGGATCTGGCATCCGTCCGCCTCCGGCGTCGTCTCAAAGCACTCCGGGATGCGCACCAGCTGCAAGCGCGAGGCCCAGTCGCCGCCCGAGGCTGCGGCGAAGGCCGTGTAGTCGATACCCACCTGCACGGTGCGCACCGCGGTCGGCTCGCTCAGCAGCGCAGGCTCCTCCGTCGACGGCTCCTCGCCCTCTGTCGTGACCGAGGAGTCGACGATGTCGAGCACGAGACCTGTCATGCCCAAGGCTTCCGACTCCGCCTGGTCCGCGAGCGCCACCGTCACCTGCTCCGGCGCCTCCGCACCGGGCACGGCAGCGACCGTCATCGGAACACCGCCGAGGTCGAACGCGGCTCCTTCACCGAAGCTCTGCTCCCCTTCGCCCTCTTCGGGTTCGGAGAGTGTCTGCGCCTGGGTCGGTGCCGGCGGCACCTCCACGGTCTCGACGTCGGGGTCCGGGAGGTCCGGTGCTTCCAGGGGGTCGTCGGAAGCGTCAGGCAGCGCGGTCTCGTCGACCGAGGCCACCGAGACCGGCATCACGTCGAACTCGTCCAGGCCGGCCTCAGCCTCGTCGAAACCCTTCTGCCGTGCTTCCAGGGCATCCTGCTCCGCTTGGGCCGTCAGGACGAGCTGCACCGTCGGCTGCCCGGCACTCGCTGGGTCGAGACCGACCAGGAGCGCCATAGCGGCCGCCAGCAGGATGGTCGCACCCGAGGCCGCGGCGGCCCGGCTGCGCGAGATCTTCGTCGTCGTTCGCATCATCGCTCCGGTTCAGCCGTCGATCTCGGTGGTCGGGTCCAGGGCGCCGTCATTCCCCGCGAAGTCCAGCGCCTCGGCCCCCTGGCAGATGCGCCGGATCTTCGCCTCGGCGACCACCTGGCCCTTGAAGACGCGCACGTTGTCGATCTGGCCGTCCCAGAAGTCCTGCTCGTTCCCCGAGACCTTTCCGCGCCCGACCGTCAGTGCGCCGGCGGCCTTCCAGTCGATCGGCCCCACCTGCGTCGGTGCTGCCTTGGCCGGCTCCCCCCGGGCAGGGCGCGACGGGGTCCCGGCCTCACACACCCACAGGTCCGCCTGTCCGGTCGATGCGTCGTAGGCACCGGTGAGGTGGACCCATTCATCGGTGCGCACCGGTTCCTCGGACCGCACGTAGGTGGTCGCAGCGCCGTCGGACGTGTTCATGCCGAACAGCCAGCAGCCGCCCGACGACGTGGGACAGCCCGAGCTCTCGGGCCGGTAGCCCAGCCGGAAGCCGCCCGATCGCGTCCCGTCCTGAGACACGGCGGTGCCCCAGCTGTCGGCTGCGTCCCCGTCGAGATAGACGTGCGCGCTGATGACGAAGGACTCCCGGTTGTCGATCACCGGGCTGGCAGAGGCAGCGACCGAGGTCGACCCGTCGCCCTGGAACGCCCGGTCCCCCGCCCGCGAGCCGAAGACCTCGTGGGGACCGGACAGGTCACGTCCTGCGCCACCGGAAAGCGTCAGGTCGTCCTGGTGACCGTCGGCCGTGGACGAGTCGATCGCCTTGCCCGACGACTCGTCGAACGTCCAAATACCGTCCTCACGCGCCTCCGCGACGACGATCCGGTGCGAGCGACCCGAGCTGTTCCACCCCGAGCGGTCCACCGCTCGCACGTACAGCGTGGTGGTGCCGGCCTCGGTCGGTGTGTAGGTGATGGTGACCGACCCGCCCGACGAACCAGGGGCGGCCGTCTTGTTGTAGGCGGCGGTGCCGAAGCTGTACTCGTACTTCGTCGTGTCGGACGAGCCGTTCGCGCCGAACGTGAACCGTCCCGGGACGCCGACTCCACCGGTTTCCGCATCCGCGAGATAGCGGGCGTGTCCCGCCTGCGCCGTCGCTGCCGTGATCGTCGGGACGTTCGGCCTGGCCGTGTCGACCTTGAACTCGCACTGGCGCCACGAGCTCCACGTCTCATACTGGTCACGTGCGCGCACCGTCCATCCGTAGGTGCGCCCCTCCTTGAGAACCCCCGCGGGGACCTTGACCGTCGTCTTGGAGCCGGTCCCCGACGACTCGAGCCCTGTCCAGCCCGCCGTCCAGACGCGCCGCGACGTGTCGTACACGGCGTCCTCGTAGATCGAGAACCAGAACTCGACCTTGTGGCTGTCCGGGTCGGACGTGTACGCCCCGAGAGTCGGCGTCGCGGACCGGTACCAGTTGCCGCACGTCATCGCCGGGGAGACACCAGAGGCAACAGGAACACTGGGCGCCCGGTTCACCTTGAAGGTGCAGGACGCCACCGCGCTCTTCTCGTTGTACCCGGGCTCATACCCGTAGACCTTGAACACGTAGGTCCGTCCCGCGACGAGCTTTCCCGCAGGCACCCGCACCACGTGCTCCGAGCCCGACGCCTTCTTCGCCGTGCGAGCAGGGTTCCAGATCACGCTGTCGCCGTACCAGAGATTGAAATCTGCCTGCAACGACTGCCCGTCGGGGTCCGAGTACGTCGCCCGCAGCTGCGGGGTCAGCCCGTCGATCACCGCTGTGCCCCCGCACGATCCACCGGCTGGCGACGGGTCTGTCAAGCGCAAGTTCGTGGGCTTGCTCGGCGGCCGGTCGTACTCGATCTGGAGGCGCGCCGTGTGCACGTTGAACCGGCGCCAGCCCACCATCGAGCTCTCGTCGTACATCTTCATGCCGAGGTAGACCCGCCCGTACTCGCCGCCGACCGAGTCCTTGACCGCCTTCGTCGCGTCCCAGAACACGTGGTCCGGCTCACGGATCTCGTCGGGGTAGTTCGAGTTCACCGGGCACGGTGACGTCCTGCTGGACGGCCCCGGGTACGGGTACCGGGAGTCGGACCTCTCGCCCGCCGTCGCCTGGTTGTTCCAGTTCGTCGACGACGTGACGTTGTCGTTCATGCGCCACAGCTGCGCGCTCTTCGGCGTGCAGTTGTACGAGTGGCGGTTCCACATCCTGAACTCGGCACTCACGACGTGGGATCGGCTCAAGTCCTTCAGGACCGGCATCTGGGTGTAGTTCCAGAACATCCGTTGCACGTTGTACCGGTCGCACGACGACTCGACGCCGGGGTCACAGAGGCCCAGACCCTGGTGCCCGTCCACGTTGTAGAGCCCCGAGTACGTCGGCCAACCTGATCGCACGGTCGACCACTTGTTCCGGTTCCCGGTGATGGTCGGGTCGATCTGCACCGGGTACACCGTGGCCTCGTCGCGCAGCATCGCCACGTCGGCCGAGACCTCCACCGAGTCGCCGTTGACCTCCATCGGCATCGGTACGACGTCGTCGCCGTCGACGGGCGACACGACGCGGTCCGTCTCCTCCCACAGATGTGCCAGTTCGGTCTCCGCCAGCAACGGCGTGACGTCCCGCGCGTCGAACGACGACAACGCGCTGGGCGCAGCGTCCGTCTCCGCGGGCTCTTCGGCACGTCCTGGGTCGCCTCCGGCCGAGTCCCACTGATAGGCGGGCAGCACCTCCAGCGTCGGGACTTCGACGTCCCCGCCTTCGGTCACGATCCTGACGCCGGGATCGTCGGCCCCGAGCTCGACGAGCTCCAGGCCTTGACCGGCCGAGATCGCGAAAGTGAGGCCGGAATCGTCGGTCGCCGCCAGCACGGCTTCGGCAGCCTCCGCAGAGTCCAGCACGAGCACCGGGGTCAGGCCGGTCGCGTCGGGCGCGACCCGCACCACCAGCTGCGCGCCTGCGATGTCTGCGCCACCTGTGTCCAGCACCGGATAGGTCGCGCGGTTCTCCTCCACCGACGGGTCACCCAGCCCGACCGACACGGACAGGTCGACGTTGCCGTCATCGGTCGTCAACGACGCGAGCACACCACCGGGCTCCGTCGAACCGGTCAGCTCCATCTCCACCACCGGCGACGCCACCCGGAGCGTGCCGTCGCTCGCTGTCTCGAGGCGTGGGTCCACCGGCTCCCACCGGCCGTCGACGTCGGTGCGCTCCGCCACGATCGTCGTGTCACGCACGAATCGCCCTTCTGGGGTGGCGTAGACCGTGTCCCAGGGCGACAGCTCGTCCAGGATCAGCACGTCGTGACCGCAGCTGGAGGCGATCCAGAAGGCATCAGCCGCCGTTGTGGCCTCGTGAGAGCACTTCGGCGGCTCCGGCGGTTCGTCCCACTCCTCGGCGTCCGCGTCGACGCCGGGCGCATCGGGCCCTTCCGCCTCGATGTCAGGCACGACGCCGGTGGCGGCGTCGGCTGCGTCTTCGAGAAGATCTCCGACCGTCGCGCTGGACTCGACCCATGGCTTGTCCACCGCCTCGGTGTCCGGAACAGCCGCTCCGGCGTCCGTCGCGACGAACACCATCGCTACGGCCACCGCCACGGCAGGCCGCCATCGGAGACGGGAGATCTTGCCAACCTGCCGTGAACCAGCCATGACGTGCTGCACTGCACACTCCGGTCATCGTCGATAAATCAGACACTTTGCTGGTAGGCGAAGGTAACGAGATGACCACCCTGCGTCAAGGATATGTTCAGGTTCTGTGTCGTGGACGGCCGGCCGGTGTTGTTCCCGGCCGTCCGAGAAGGGCGCCTCCGGCCCGCCTGCGCAGGACTCCCCTGCACTGGCGCTACGCTTCCCTCGAACGTCCGTACGGGGCCGGTGTGCCGCCGTCGGGCACCGCAGCCGAGAACAACCCAGGGAGCCGCACCGCATGGCGCGCAAGAAGGCCGCACCCGTCGCCGACGAGCCGTTCGACGAGAAGATCGTCGACATCGACGTCGCCGCGGAGATGGAGACGTCGTTCCTCGAGTACGCGTACTCCGTCATCTACTCGCGTGCGCTCCCGGACGCGCGGGACGGCCTCAAGCCGGTGCACCGCCGGATCCTGTACATGATGGCGGACATGGGGCTACGCCCCGACCGCTCGTACGTCAAGTCCTCCCGCGTCGTCGGTGAGGTGATGGGCAAGCTGCACCCGCACGGCGACGCCGCGATCTACGACGCGCTGGTCCGCCTCGCGCAGGACTTCTCCATGCGGCTCCCGCTGGTGGACGGCCACGGGAACTTCGGTTCGCTCGACGACGGCCCTGCCGCGCCCCGGTACACCGAGGCACGGCTCGCGGCCCCCTCGATGGCGATGACGGCCGGCCTCGACGAGGACGTCGTCGACTTCATCCCGAACTACGACAACAAGCTCACCCAGCCCGAGGTGCTGCCCTCGGCGGTGCCGAACCTGCTGGTCAACGGCGCGTCAGGCATCGCCGTGGGCATGGCCACGAACATGCCGCCGCACAACCTCGTCGAGGTGATCGCCGCGGGCCAGCACCTGCTGAAGAACCCCGAGGCGACCCTCGAGGACGTCATGCGGTACGTCCCCGGCCCGGACCTGCCCACCGGCGGCAAGGTCGTCGGGCTCGACGGCGTCCGCGACGCCTACCGGACGGGCCGCGGCTCGTTCCGCACCCGCGCCACGGCCCGCATCGAGAACGTCACGCCGCGCCGCAAGGGCATCGTCGTCACCGAGCTGCCGTACACGGTCGGCCCGGAGAAGGTCATCGAGAAGATCGCCGACGGCGTCAAGAACAAGAAGATCCAGGGCGTCACCAACGTCCAGGACCTCACCGACCGCTCCCACGGGATGCGGCTGGTGATCGAGGTCAAGACGGGGTTCGACCCCGAGGCCGTGCTCGAACAGCTGTACCGGACGACGCCGCTCGAGGACTCGTTCGGCATCAACAACGTCTCCCTGGTGGACGGTCAGCCGCGCACCCTGGGCCTGCTCGACCTGCTGCGCGTGTGGGTCGACCACCGCGTCGACGTGGTGCGCCGCCGCTCGGCGTTCCGGCTCGCCAAGCGCAAGGACCGCCTGCACCTCGTGGAGGGTCTGCTCGTCGCGATCCTCGACATCGACGAGGTCATCCAGGTCATCCGCACCTCCGACGACGCCGCCACCGCGCGTGAACGCCTGCAGTCGGTGTTCGACCTGTCCGAGCCGCAGGCCTCCTACATCCTCGACCTGCAGCTGCGCCGCCTGACCAAGTTCTCCCGGATCGAGCTCGAGACGGAGAAGTCGGAGCTGGAGAAGGAGATCGCCGCCCTGGAGGAGATCCTCGGCGACGAGGCCAAGCTGCACGCCGTGGTCTCGGACGAGATGGGCGAGGTCGCCGCCACCTACGGCACCCCGCGCCGGACGGTGCTGCTCGACTCGGCCGGGGGGACGGCGTCGTCGGCCGCTGCGACCCCCGCCGCGCGGGGCCGCAAGGCGCCCGCGATCGACCTGGAGATCAAGGACTCCCCCACCCGGGTGCTGCTGTCCGCGACAGGCCTGCTCGCCCGCACCTCGGGCGAGGCTGCCGACGTCCCGGTCGAACGCGCCGGACGGCGGCACGCCCACGACGCGCTGCTCGGCGACGTCGCGACGTCGACCCGCGCCGAGATCGGCCTGGTCACCACCGCCGGGCGGCTGCACAAGGTCTCCGCGCTGGAGCTGCCGGCGCTGCCCGCGACGGATGGCCCGCCCTCGCTGTCCGGCGGGGTGCCGGTACGCGAGATGGTGACGCTGGAGCCGGGCGAGGAGGCGCTGGCGGTCGTGTCGCTCGCCGAGGACGCGCCGACGCTCGCGCTCGGGACCCGCCACGGCGTCGTCAAGCGACTCGCGGCCGGCGACGCGCCGCGCAACGGGGACGTGTGGGACGTCATCGCGCTCAAGGACGGCGACGCCGTCGTCGGTGCGGCACCAGCGGCCGACGACGACGAGCTGGTGTTCGTGTCCTCGGACGCGAGCCTGCTGCACTTCGACGCCTCGGCCGTGCGCCCGCAGGGGCGGTCCGCAGCAGGCATGGCGGGCATCCGGCTCGGCGCCGGTCAGCGCGCCGTGTTCTTCGGCGTCGTGCGGGCGGCGACCCGCGACCTGTACACCGTGGTGACGATCGCTGGAACCGCCGACGCCCTGCCAGGCACCGGTGGGGCGTCCGCCAAGGTGACGCTATACGAGCTGTACCCCGGCAAGGGCCGCGCGACGGGCGGGGTGCGGGCGCACCGCTTCCTCAAGGGCGAGGACTCCCTCGTCCTGGCCTGGGTCGGCGAGGGTCCGGCGCGAGCCGTCGGCTCCGGCGGTCAGCCCGCCGAGCTGCCGGAGGAGAGCCCGCGCCGCGACGGCTCGGGGACGCCACTGGCCAGCCCGGTCGCAGCGATCGGCTGATCCTCGGTCGGCGACACGGCTCGCAGAGGGTCACGCTCGACGGGCCCACTGACCGCATCCGCACTCGGGACAGCCACGCCCTGGCGCGTTGCACCGTCGACGTCCTTGCTGGGGCGCGCAGAGCGGCCGTGACGCTGGCCGTCCACGGGGATCGTCGCCGATCCCCGACCTGCACGTCCCGCATCGGGCTGTCGACCTCGTCGAGGAGACGACCGGACGGTGGCGGTGATCAGCGCGAGACGGCCGTGGCGATGGCCTCCCCCAGCTCGACCGGACGGGTAAACATCGGCCAGTGACCGGTGGGCAGGTCGACGATCTCGTAGTCGTGCATCGCTGCCAGCTCGGCGGTGTACGGCGAGCCCGCACCGATGAAGTGGCGGTACATCGAGCTCGGGCTGTCGAACCCCTCGAACGCCTCGCTGGCGATGACCGTCGTCGGCACCTCGTAGCGCCGTTCGTCCCTCAGCACGACCGGATCGGAGGCCACGCGGGCCGGCGTCGGGATCGCCATGGCTCGGAACCGCTCCCGCAGGTCGTCGTCGAGGCCCACGAGATCCGGCTCGTCGAACACCGACCAGTCGGGCAGCGGGACCTCGTCGCCGACCACGGGCAGCTCGTCGTTGATGACGCTCCCGTGCCCCATCGGCACGGCGTCCACGTAGACGTTGCGGGCGATGCGGCCGGGGCGGCGGTCAGCGACCGCATGGACGACCGCTGCCCCGCCCGAGTGGCCCACCAGCACCACCGCGGCCTCGGCAGGCAACGCGTCGACCGCGGCGGCGACCGCGTCGACGTGGTCCTCCAGGGTGAGGCCGGACCGGTCGTCGTCGACCGAGGCCATGCCGGGCAGCGTGACCGGGTGGACGGTGTGCCCCGCGGCCACGATCGGCGGGGTGACGGCGTCCCAGGCGGACGCGTTCAGCCAGAATCCGGGTACCAGGATGATGTCCATGGCCCTGAGCGTAGGTGTGACCACCGACACAGCGACCGGAACCCGATCACCCGTCGAAGTGACGCCCACGTGGCGGAACGCTCGTCTCGACGGCTCGCCCGGATGCTTGGATCGACCTGTGTCCGACGACGAGTTCTCCGCCGATCCGGCCCGCCTCGACCGTGCCCGTGTGCACCAGCTGCTGAGCGAGCACGCCTACTGGGCGACCGGCCGCACCCGGGAGGCGCAGGACGCCGCGATCGCGGCGTCGCGCAACTACGGGATCTACACGGCGGCGGGCGAGCAGATCGCCTACGCCCGCGCGGTGACCGACGGCGTGACCTTCGCCTGGCTGGCGGACGTGATCGTCGACCCCGCCCACCGCGGGCGCGGACTGGGCACGCGGATCGTCGACGGCGCCCTGGCGGATCTCGACACGCTCGGCCTCAAGCGCGTCCTGCTCAAGGCCTCCCCGGAGGCCCGTGCCGTCTACCTCCGCGCGGGGTTCACCGAGCTGGACGAGCCGGAGACGTGGCTCCAGCGGCGGTCTCAGCCGCGCTGACGCGCCACGACACCGGCGACAATCAGCACCTGGCCCAGCACGTAGGTGGCCATAATCCAGAAGCCGGACAGCGACGGCACAGCGTCCGCGAACTCGCCGAGCGCGATCATCGCGTCGGAGAAGAGGAACAGCAGCCCACCGAGCCAGGCCAGGCGGTGCACGCCGGTGGCCAGCACGGCCATCGTGGTCAGGCAGAGCGCGTAGACGACGACGGCGATCCCCAGCACGCCGGGCGCGCCCGGCAGGCACAGGGTCAGCAGCGTGACGGCCAGGAACACGTAGACGGCGGCGGCCGCAGGGTGGCGCACCAGCACGGACTCGCGCCACGACGGCCAGAAGGCGGCCACGTAGACGACCTGGGCGCAGAGGAACGCGCCGACCATCGCCAGGTACGCCGCGTCGCCGGTGAACCCGTCCGGCAGGGTGTCACCGACCCAGGAGAATCCGAGCGCGATGAGCGTCAGGCGGACCATATGCGACCGGGGTGCCGCCGTCGTGCACCAGAGCGTGGCAGCGAGCGCCGGCATGAGGAACCACTGGGTCGTCTCAGCCACGACGCCGGCGCCGAGGAGCTGTGCCACCAGGTGGACGGTGGTCAGCACGGCGAGGAGTACGGCCGCGAGGCGCGCGGAGCGCGTGGCCAGCAGGGGGCGGTCGGCCCGGTCGGCGGTGGTCATCAGCCGGATCGTAGCGGCTACAGCTCGATCGAGAGCATGCGCGAGGAGTGGACCACCTCGAACCCGAGGGCCGCGTACATGCCGTGCGCCCCGGAGGGGTTGGCGGTGTCGACGTCGAGGCCCGCGTACTCCATGCCGTCGGCGGCGAACGCCCGCATGCCGGCAGCGAGCGCCGCGATGCCTGCCTTGCGCCCGCGGTAGGCGCGGCGGGTGCCGAGCAGCTCGGTGTACCCGAAGGTGTACCCGCGAACCGTGAAGTCCTCGTCGAACCGGGCGGCCATCTCGTAGGCGACGACCAGCGGCTCGCCGGCCCGCAGCGCCGCCGCGGTCTCGGCGTCGGTGTCCGGGTCGGCGAGGAGCGTGTCGACGTCGGGGGCGTCGTCGACGACGAGGAAGGACCACTGCGGCACGAAGGCCGACCGACCGTTGCGCCACTGCTCGACGGTCTGCGGTTCGCTGCCCCAGTGGTCGCGGAAGGCGTCGTTGTGCGCCAGACGCGCGGCGTCGTCGTACGCGTCGCCGAACGGCACGAGGCGCAGCGAGCCGGCGAGCGCGACGTCGGGCAGCGGGGCGGCCTGCAGGTCGCGCAGGTCGCGGCGCATCTCGGTGTAGAACCGGCGCGGGGCGAGGCCGGCTCGCTCGTACAGGTGGAGCTTGGCGGCGGGGCCGTCGTCCTCGGCGAAGACGCCGAGGCGGGCGGGCAGGTCCTTGCCGGACGCCGCGAGCACCTGGCGGCCGCGGGCGAGCTGCCAGGCGAACAGCTCGCGGCCGATGCCCTCGCCGCGGCGATCAGGGTGCACGCCGCCGAAGAGGAACGCCCGCACGGTGCGGGTGTCGCCGGGCATGGACTCGACGAACCCGTAGGCACGCAGCACACCGTCGGCGTCGAACCCCAGCACGGAGTCGGTGTCGAACCGGCGCCACGGGGCGGCGAACGTCTCGGTGATCTCGTCGAGCGTCTCGCGGTAGGGCTCGGCGTCGGCGGCGGCGATGGTGTTGCGCAGCTCGAGCAGCGCCGGTGCGTCGGTGGGGACGGCGGGGCGCCACGTGAGTCCGCCCGCCGTGAGCGGCGGCAAGGTCGCCGGAGCGTCCGCCCGGTCGGCGATCGGGGCGAGGGGTGTCGAGGTCTCCGCTGCGGCCATGCCCCGAGCGTAGGTCTCACCACGCAGTCGCCGCACCAGCATTTCCCGGCCCGCGACTACGCTGGGGCGGTGACCTCGACGCTCGATCTCTCCGCCGCAGACGCCCGTTCCCACGCCCTGCGGGAGGCCCTGCACACCCGGGTCGTGGTGGCCGACGGCGCCATGGGCACCATGATCCAGGCGGCCGACCCCTCGATGGACGACTACGAGCAGCACGAGGGCTGCAACGAGGTCCTCAACGTCACCCGCCCGGACCTCATCGGCAGCCTGCACGACGAGTTCCTCGAGGTGGGCGTCGACGCGATCGAGAGCAACACCTTCGGCGCGAACTGGTCGAACCTGTCCGACTACGGCATCGACGACCGGATCCGCGAGCTGGCCCGGGCCGGGGCGGCGATCGCCCGTGAGCGCGCCGACGCGTTCACGACGCCGGACCACCCGCGCTGGGTGCTGGGTTCCATGGGGCCCGGCACCAAGCTGCCGTCGCTGGGGCACACCACGTACGACCACCTGCGCCGCACGTTCGCGGAGCAGGCCGCCGGGCTCCTGGAGGGCGGCGCGGACGCCCTGCTGGTCGAGACCAGCCAGGACCTGCTGCAGACCAAGGCGGCCGTGACGGCCTGCCACGACGCGATGCGTCCGGTGTCCGAGGGCGGCGCCGGCCGCAGCGTGCCGGTCATCGCCTCGGTGACCGTCGAGACCACCGGCACGATGCTCATGGGCTCGGAGATCGGGGCGGCCCTGACCACCCTGCAGGCGGTCGGCGTCGACGCGATCGGCCTGAACTGCGCCACCGGCCCGGACCAGATGAGCGAGCACCTGCGCCACCTGGCCCGGCACGCCGAGGTGCCGGTGACCTGCATGCCCAACGCCGGGCTGCCGGAGCTCGGCCCGCACGGCGCCGTCTACCCGCTTTCGCCCGAGGAGCTGGCCGCCGCGCACACGCAGTTCGTCGAGGAGTTCTCCCTCGGCATGGTGGGCGGCTGCTGCGGCACGACGCCGGAGCACCTGCGCCAGGTGGTCGAGGCGGTGCGAGGGCGCGAGCTGCGACCGCGCGAGGTGGAGCGCGAGAACGGCGTCGCCTCGCTGTACTCGCACACCGACCTGTCGCAGGACGCCTCGTACCTGGCGATCGGCGAGCGCACCAACGCCAACGGCTCCAAGGCGTTCCGCGAGGCGATGCTGGAGAGCCGCTGGGACGACGTCGTCGACATCGCCCGTGCCCAGACCCGCGACGGCGCGCACCTGCTGGACGTGTGCGTCGACTACGTGGGGCGCGACGGCGTCGAGGACGTCCGCGAGGTCGTCTCGCGCCTGGCCTCTGCTTCCACGCTGCCGCTGGTGATCGACTCCACCGAGCCGGAGGTGATCCGTGCCGGGCTGGAGCTCGTGGGCGGGCGCGCCGTGGTGAACTCGGTGAACTTCGAGGACGGCGACGGGCCCGGATCGCGGTTCCAGCGCGTCATGCCCGCGGTCAAGGAGCACGGCGCCGCCGTCATCGCCCTGACCATCGACGAGGAGGGGCAGGCCCGCACCGCGGACAAGAAGGTCGAGATCGCCTCGCGGCTCATCGACACCCTCGTGGACGACTGGGGCATGCGGGTGGACGACATCATCGTCGACACCCTGACGTTCCCCATCGCGACCGGTCAGGAGGAGACGCGCCGCGACGCCATCGAGACGATCGACGCGATCCGCGAGCTCACCCGCCGCTACCCCGGCGTGCACACCACGCTCGGCGTCTCCAACGTGTCGTTCGGGCTCAACCCGGCCGCGCGCACGGTGCTCAACTCGGTGTTCCTGCACGAGGCCGTGCAGGCCGGGCTGGACTCCGCCATCGTGCACGCCGCGAAGATCCTGCCGCGCACCGCCATCCCGGACGAGCAGTGGGAGGCCGCGGAGAACCTCGTGTGGGACCGGCGGGTCTACGACGACGAGGGCAACCTGACCCACGACCCGCTGTCCCACCTGCTGGAGACCTTCTCCGGCGTGGACTCCGCGGCCCTGCGCGACCAGCGCGCCGCCGAGCTCGAGGCGCTGCCGGTGGGCGAGCGGCTGGAGCGCCGCATCATCGACGGCGCCCGCAAGGGGCTCGAGTGCGACCTCGAGACCGCGCTGGCCGACGGCATGAAGGCCCTCGACATCGTCAACACCCACCTGCTGGGCGGCATGAAGGTGGTCGGCGAGCTGTTCGGGTCCGGGCAGATGCAGCTGCCGTTCGTGCTGCAGTCCGCCGAGGTGATGAAGGCAGCCGTGGCGATCCTCGAGCCGCACATGGAAAAGGTCGAGGGCGCCGAGGAGCAGTCCAAGGGCACGATCGTGCTGGCCACCGTGCGCGGCGACGTGCACGATATCGGCAAGAACCTCGTGGACATCATCCTGACCAACAACGGCTTCACCGTGATCAACATCGGCATCAAGCAGCCGATCTCCGCGATGATCGAGGTCGCCGAGGAGCACGACGCCGACGTCATCGGTATGTCCGGGCTGCTCGTCAAGTCCACCGTGGTCATGAAGGAGAACCTCGCCGAGCTGGAGTCGCGGGGCCTGGCGAAGAAGTGGCCGATCCTGCTCGGCGGCGCCGCCCTGACGCGGACGTTCGTGGAGGACGACCTCGCCTCGCAGTTCCCCGGCGTGGTGCGGTACGCCCGCGACGCGTTCGAGGGGCTGCGGCTCATGGAGCCCCTCGTGGCGGTGGCGCGCGGGGCGTCGGTCGACGACGTCGGTCTGCCCGCGCTGCGCAAGCGTCGGCACAACGTCGTCAAGGTCACCGAGACCGCGCCCGAGGACCTGCCGGCGCGCTCCGACGTCGCCGACGACAACCCGGTGCCTGCTCCCCCGTTCTGGGGCACGCGCGTGGTCAAGGGCATCCAGCTCGCCGACTACGCCGCGTACCTCGACGAGCGCGCCACGTTCATGGGCCAGTGGGGCCTCAAGCCGGGTCGCGGCGATGACGGCGCCTCCTACGAGGAACTCGTCGAGACCGAGGGGCGGCCGCGCCTGACCGAGTGGCTCTCGACGATCCGCCGGGACCAGGTCATGGACCCCACCGTGGTATACGGGTACTTCCCCGTGTGGTCCGAGGGCGACGACATCGTGGTCGCGCACCACGGGCCCGGGATGAATGGTCCCTCCGGGGAGATCGGGGCGCCCGACGGCGGATCTGGCGGTCCGGTGGGGACCGAGCGGTTGCGCTTCACCTTCCCCCGCCAGAAGCGCGACCGGCACCTGTGCCTGGCCGACTTCATCCGGCCGAAGTCGTGGGTCGAGGAGACCGGGCAGTTCGACGTGCTGCCGATCCAGCTCGCGACCGTCGGCGAGCCCGTGTCCGCGTACACGGCGAAGCTGTTCGAGGCGAACAAGTACCGCGAGTACATGGAGCTGCACGGGCTGTCCGTGCAGCTCACCGAGTCACTGGCTGAGTTCTGGCACTCCCGTGTGCGCTCCGAGCTCGGGTTCGGCGACGAGGACCCGCAAGACGTCGAGGGCATGTTCAAGCTCGAGTACCGCGGGGCGCGGATGTCTTTGGGGTATCCGGCGTGCCCGGACATGGAGGACCGCCGCAAGGTGGTCGAGCTGCTGCGGCCCGAGCGGGTCGGCGTGACGCTCAGCGACGAGCTGCAGCTGCACCCGGAGCAGTCGACCGACGCGTTCGTGCTGCATCACCCCGAGTGCAAGTACTTCTCCGTATGAGCTAGGACGGGGGCACCAGCGCGGCCAAGACGGCCGTAACTCGCGGCGATACCTGACAGGACACAATCAGTCCCGTGCTGGCCGCTTCGCCTAACCGCGAGGACCTCGATCGCGAGCACCCACGTCACTGGTAGCAGCCGGATCTGGCGCAATGTCCGCCACCCGCTGCCTCTCGAAGCACCGACCTCCACGGAATCCAGCGCCCGCGCCCCGACGCGGTCCAGCAGGTCGCGCGCCAAGTCGCGGAACCGCCCCTTCAACCGGAAACTGCTCAGTGGACTCGGGACAAGTCCAGTCGCACGTGAAGGCCTCGCCGAGCACCGTTTCACGAAGGGCGGCGGCAGGCCGGTCGGAGAACCGCACTCTCCCTGTCGGTGAACGGTCACAGATGGTCACCATGCCAATGCCCGACTACACGATCGATGTGGTCAGGCAAGTCGACTAGTTTGTCGGCGTCGCCCCAGGTGTTGATGAAGTCGGGGTCGTCGCTCTTCGGGGGGTCCTCGACATCGCGGACTCGAACAGCGACGGGAACACCAGTGCTGACGCCTGTCACCAGCGCGTGCTGTTGCGCGAGACTCGGCAACTGGTCGAGGAGTGCCCGTGAACTGAGAGCGGTGGCATTACGAAGGAGACTCTGGTCTGCTTCGTGTGTGAGCCGATGAGCGATCACGGTACCGCATTGGGCCACCACGGTCTCGCTAAGTTCACTCGGGCGCTGGCTCGCGAGCAGCAATGACAGCCCGAACTTGCGGCCTTCCTTGGCGATTCGCTCAAAGACCGGCGCCGACCGACCTGAATCACCGTTCGGCCCATGGCTCGCAGGGATGAATCTATGGGCCTCTTCGAGCACCAGCAGGAGCGGATGCTCAGCGCGGGGTTGGCTCCTGACTGCAAAGTCAAAGAGAAGGCGCCCGAGTAGTGCCGTGACGTTCTCCAGCACATCGTTGGCGACGAGACTCAGGTCGAATATTGTCACTGAAGGCCCAGCGGTGTGAGCCGCGTTCTGCGAGTGGAGGTGTGCGGTGGCCGGCCAGTCCGATGTGGCGTCGCCGCCAGTCGGGTCGATCCCCATCAGCGCCTTCAAATAAGCGCCCAGCGGATCGGTGTGTTCTTCGATCCTGGTGATGAAGTCGTATCTCCCGTCCGCAAGCAACCGACTCAGGCGCATCTGAAGGGTTGCTACGTACTGACCAATCCTGCTGTCCACGGCCTGCTCCAACTGGACGCGGGTCGGCAAGAAGTGATCGCACAGCGCTTGGAGCGAGTAGAAAACGGGGGCGTCAAAGTCGGCGCCTGCACTTACGCTACCAAGTCCAAGTTCGTTCAGCGCATCCGTGACCTGGTCGTTCAGAATCGTCGCCAGTTTGGCGAGCACGTCACGGTGTTCTGCGGTCAGGACCTGGTAGTTCACGTTGTCCCGGAGTGCAAGTTTGGCGATAGCCTTGGGCACGATATCGGCCATCCGCTCCCACTGAGCCTTCACCGGGGAGTCTCGGCTTGCGTTCTTCGTCAGTACCACGGCGAGGGACTGCAGTTGCTTGGCCGCTGGCGCTTCTGAGTTCATCGCATTCTTAGCCAGCGCGTCGAGAATCCCTAGCGTTGTTCGGACATTGTCGAGCTGGTCAGCATCCGTTCCCTTCGCACTTCCCGCAAGTCGGGCGTCCGCGATAGCGCGCTGAAGGACGGGTGCTTGAACGCCTTCACTCGCACGTAGAAGGTTGAGGTGTTCCTCGTTGTTCATGAACCAGTGCGGCAGAAACAATCCAGAGTCCGTCCCAGGATTGGGCCCGAGGATCAGCGGTCGCGTATTCTTGCCACGCGGAGCCGAAGCGGCAAACGACTGTGCATACTCACCATTGATATCGAAAATGACGATGTGCCCATTCGGAATATCGTGATCGAGCAGGCCGTCAATGACTGCGGTGACAGTGCACGACTTTCCAGACCCAGTAGAGCCGACGACGGCGCAGTGATGGCCGAGGAGCAGATTGGCGTCGAGGTGGACTTCCTGCTCGGCGGCGACCGCCGACGTCCCGATACGTAGAGAAGCACGTCCCCTCGGGAGAAAGATGTTCTTGACCTCCTCAGGCGTCGCTGCCTGCACAGGCGCATGGAGCGGTGGGTATCCGGTGAGTCCCGACTTGAACGCGCTTCCTTCGAACCGGCCGACAACGGTAGCTTCGAGTTCATAGGCCGCCGCATCGTCTTGGCTGATGAGCGCACCGTGCGTCTTCGTCTCCTTCCGTCCGCTGATGTGGACGGCACTGACGATGCCGACTACGCGATGGGCGCCCGCGGGCACCGTAATGTAGGAGTTGACGACGCCGACAGTCTGAAGCCCATCGGGCCCAACCTTCGTAAAACCCGTGGATCCGACGTCGAGGGCAACGCGAATAGTCGTACTGCGAACATCGATGACGCGCCCGATAACCCCAGTGCCAGTCACCGAGGCTCACTCCCCGGTATGGGCATGACGCTGCCGCGCGCAGCTTGCTCAAGGGCTTCGATCAACGATGCAACCGCGGTCGGCGCCTCCCCCTGAGGCGAGGCGCCGGGCAACAGGCTGGCGAGTTCTGTGAACTTTCCTGGCTGCCCGGTGAGCACTGCGATACGCGAGTCGCTGGCCTTGGCAAGGGCTGCGATCGCCGTCGACTTCGTCGTGATACCGAGGTCGTCAATCTTCCTATGCTGAGAATCCGGCGTCAACAGAGCCATGCCAGTGTCGTCGAGCACCGCATAGGGGTCTGCAACGAAGACGTTGAGCGCGGTGTTAGTGGCGAGACTCCGAAGTAGGAGGCGATTTATATGTGCGTCGGCGAATCCGTAACCAGCGACGATCACAGCAGTGTCCTCTTGCTGAACTGCATCACCCAGTAGCCTTAGAAGATCCGAGTACGGGTAGGCGAGAGTGTCCCCCTCCTTCGAGGAAGTCGGGTAGATCAGCACGAGCCCGTCGTCCGCAACTGAGGCATCGCATTGCCGGACTTCCAGCGACTCGAGCCCCGTCAGGCGATCTCGATCGGTTGACGATCGCCAGTTGAGGCTCCCATGGACTTTGTGCAGGTAGAGCGCCCCATCTGCGCGGGCGAGCACCGATTTCGTCGTCGTCTCAACGCGATGGAAGTCAAGACCGTAGAACGCGAGATTGAGCCGACGATCGATCGTCCCACTGAAGCCATCAACGTAGGGGTATCCCAACTCGTCGAGGGCACGCTCGATAATCAGATCATAATTTGTGGTGAAGACTTGCGGCCGAGGCAGGTTCGCCCTGCGATTGCGAACGATCCTCGACAGGAAGGTGCGGTGGGCGAGGAGTGGGTCGGTGTCGAACGGCGGGTCGAGCCGATTCCCCTCCTTCGGCAGGCGGCACGCCTCGGCAAGCGCTCGGTTGACTCGATGCCTGAGGCCGTCGACCTGATCCTTCGGGTAAAGCTTGGCGCCTGGCCCCGACCCAAGGGTCACCGAATCCTGCCCGGCCTGAGTAGCGAGCGATGAGGCGAGCTGGAGCCCGTTCAGGAGCCTTTCCAGGTCGCCGCTGTCCTCGGGGTTGATCGTGGCGAGCAGCGCCTCATCCTCGACTGTAGGCTCACCGCCGGCTTCCACAATGAGCTCGATGACCTGCTGGTTCGTCATACCCCGCGTTCTCGGCGAACCCAAGTGGAACGACGCGCCGGACCCTAGGAGAACCACAAGGTTCTTCACCTGCAAGAGAGAGGCAAGGTGTTCGCGGACAGCCTGCGGCTCGGAGGTAGCGATCACCTCCTTCACCGTGCCACCGACGACGAATAGGCCCCTTGGCCCCGCAGCCTCCGGCGCTTCACTTGCGGTGTCGACAGCCATCAAGCTTCCTTGTCGTTGATGCGGCTCGGGCGATCATACTCATTAATCTACGGGACCTCCCGGCACGGCGCGTGCGTCTTCGCCACCGGAACACTTCGCGAGCGAGGCGATGGCGTTGTCCACCCTCCTGAGAAAGTCGTCGTACGAGATTATGTCCGTCACGTTTGAGTGCGAACGGTGGGCAAACTCAAGACGGGAGTGACCCTATAGTCGGCCGGACACCAGGGCTACTTGCGGAACGGCGCCTGACCCGGTCAGGCCGAATTTCACCCGCTCGGTCCAGCCTCGATCCTCATCGAGGCAATGAGGAGTCGCTCGTCTCGGGCATACCCTACGCCGCTGGCGCGAGGCGCTCCTGGCCTACTTCACTGTCAGCCGAGCTCAGTACGGGCCCCACCGAGGCCATGGACGGCATCTTCGAGCTCCACCGCGGCCTCGCACGTGGATACCGCAACCGCGACAGTTACCGGCTACGCATGCACCTCGCCAGTGGAGGACTCACACGGTGATTCCCACCGGATCGGCGATTCGCCGTCATGGCTTGCAAAGCTAGCGACATGGTCGAGGGCGCGTTCACGCTCGCGACGCTACCGATCGCACGGTTCCTGCACTACCGATCGCGCATTCCGTAGTGGACGACGGGTTCCCGCGGCCGCCATCCACCGTTCACCTCCTCGCGACCCATCCGTTCACACGGCCTGCCTACCGTGAACGCATCGTCCATCCGAGGAGGCAGCCCGCGTGACCCCGACCATCCTGTTCGACTTCGACGGCACCATCGCCGTCGGTGACGGCCCCGTGCTCGCGTTCGCCCGGCATGTCGCCGAGCACGCTGGGCCCGGTTACCTCGAGCGGGTCATGGCCACGTTGCGCGAGCACGACGCCGGCACGGCGACCGGCTTCCGCGACGGGTACGACGTTGTCGGCTCCTTGGCCCGCGCCGACGGTGTCGCCCCCGCCGCACTGCAGCACGCCTACCTGGCCAGCCGCAGCGCCCTCGGAACCCCCGAGGCATCCGTCGACGCCGCCCCCGGACTGGCACAGCTCCTGGACGCACTCCCCCACGGCGTCCGCGTCGTCCTCGCCACCAACGCCCCCGGCGTCGGCGTCGAGCGTCTGCTGACCACGTGGGGCGTCCGCGAGCGCTTCGCCGACCTGCACTACGAGGTCGGCAAGCCGGTCGGGCTGACGCCCCTCGTCGAGGCCGCGCTAGCCACGGGACCTGTGCTCGCCGTCGGGGACATCGTGGAAAACGACCTGGCCCCCGCCGCGGCGCTCGGAGCGGCGACGGCGCTGGTCGGCCCCGCAGCCGCCACGCCGCCCGCCGACGTGACCATGCACGCCCGGACGCTCGACGCCCTCGCGCCCGCCATCACCGCGTGGGCCCACACGGCCACCACGGCAGCCACCACAGCCCTCCCCCCGGAACCCGTGCCGACCGGCACGGCCGACTCCCTCGAAAGGTAGCCCTCTCATGCGCAAGTCCTTGCTCGCTCCCGGCGCCGCCGCGGCGCTCGTCCTCGCGCTCGCCGGTTGCGCCGGTACCGATGCCGCCGGCAGCGCCGACGACGAGACCGGATCCGGCACCGAGTGGCCCGAGTCCATCACCATGTCGCTGGTGCCGTCGGTCGAGGGTGAGAACCTCGCCGAGGCGCTCGACCCGCTGACCACCTACCTCTCCGAGGGTCTCGGCATCGAGGTGGAGGGCGTCGTCGCGAACGACTACACCGCCACGGTCGAGGCGCTCGGCGCCGACCAGTCGCAGGTGATCATCACCGACGCCGGGTCGCTCTACCAGGCGACCGAACGCTACGGCGCGGAGCTGATCCTGCGTGACGTCCGCTTCGGCGCGACGTCCTACGCCGCCGTCGCCTACACGAACGACCCGGACACCTACTGCGAGGACGAGCCCGTGCTCGCCACCTACGAGGCGAGCGGCGTCGAGCTCTCCTACTGCAACGGCCTGGAGGAGGCCGGCGCCGCGGCGACCGGTCAGGGCCCGGCCGCCACCGACGTCTTCGGCGACCTGGCCGGCGCGAACGTCGCGCTGCAGGCCGCCACCTCCCCCGCGGGCTACCAGTACCCCGTGGTGCTGATGCGTGAGGCGGGCCTGGACACCGACGCCGACATCACGCAGGTCCCGGTCGAGGGCAACAACAACGCCGTGCTCGCCGTCGCGAACGGTGACGCCGAGGTCGGCTTCGCCTACTGGGACGCCCGCACCACCGTGGTCGAGGAGGTCCCCGACATCGCCGACAAGGCCGTGGCCTTCGCCTACACCGAAATGATCCCCAACGGTGGCGTCGCCGTCACCGACAGCCTGCCCGACGACCTCGTCGCCGAGCTGACCCAGCTCATGGACGACTACGCGGACTCCTCCCCCGAGGCCGCCGACGTCATGTTCGAGCTCGTCGGCCTGTCCGACTGGACGGCCGAGACCGCCGACGACGAGATCACCCGCTACGGCGAGGTCCTCGAGCAGTTCGCCGGCTGACCAGGAGCATCACCGTGACTCTCGACACCCAGGCGGCGGAGGCCGGGCCCGCCCCGGCCTCCGCCGCGTGGCCGATCCGCCTCGACGGCGTCTCGGTCACCTACCCCAACGGCACCGCCGCCCTGCGCGACGTCTCCCTGACCATCGAGGCCGGCGAGATGGTCTCGGTCGTCGGCCTGTCCGGCTCCTGGCAAGTCGACCCTGATCCGCACGCTCAACGGCCTCGTGCCCGTCACGAGCGGCACCGTCACCGTCGGCCCGCACACCGTCACCGGCCTGTCCGGCCGCCGTCTGCGGCAGGTGCGCGGGCACGTCGGCATGATCTTCCAGGGCTTCAACCTCGCCACACGCGTCGACGTCTACCGCAACACCCTGGTCGGCCGCTTCGCGCAGGCAGGCGCCCTGCGCGGGCTCCTCGGCGTCCCGACCGCGCACGACCGCGACGTCGCCCTCGCGGCACTGGACATGGTCGGCATGCTCGACAAGGTCTGGACGCGCGCCGGGTCCCTGTCCGGAGGGCAGCAGCAGCGCGTCGCCATCGCGCGGGCGCTGTCCCAGGAGCCCAGCATCATGCTCGCCGACGAACCCGTCGCCAGCCTCGACCCGCCCACGGCGCACGCCGTGATGGGCGAGCTGGAACGCATCAACGCCGACCACCACCTCACCGTGCTGGTCAACCTGCACCTCATGGACCTCGCCCGGCAGTACACGCGCCGCATGATCGGCCTGCGCGGCGGCGAGGTCGTCTACGACGGCCCCGCCGCCGAGGCCACCGAGGCCGACTTCGAGCAGATATACGGCCGCAGCATCCGCCCGCAGGACCGCCTCGGGGACCGGACATGACCCCCGGCACGACGGCGGAGCCCGCCACCCGCTTCGACGTTCCGCCGCGCCCGCGCACCTGGCCGCGCCGCGCGGTGATCGTCTCGGCCCTCGCGGCGTTCACCGTGGCGACCTGCCTGCCCGCGATCGGCGGCGTCGAGATCGACCTGGGCGCCATCGCCCAGAACTGGCGCCGCGGGGCCGCCAACCTCTCCGCGCTGCTGCAGCCGAACTGGGCGTTCGTCCCGCGCACCATCCAGCCGATGCTGGAGACGCTGCAGATGGCGTTCGTCGGCGCTGCGATCGCCGCCGCGCTGTCCGTGCCGCTCACCCTGTGGGCCGCGCGCCCCACCAACCCGCACACCCCGACCCGCACGGCGGTGCGGGCCGTGATCAACGTGATCCGGGCCGTGCCCGACCTCGTCTGGGCGACCGTCCTCGTCGCCATGGTCGGTGTCGGCGCGCTGCCCGGCCTGCTCACTCTCGTGCTCTTCGACGTCGGGATCGTCGTCAAGCTCGTCTCCGAGGCCATCGACTCCACCAACCACCCCTACCTCGAGGCGGCCCGCGCCGGCGGCTCCACCCACCACCAGATGAACCGCAGCATCGCCCTGCCCCAGAACGCCCCGCTGTTCGCCAACCAGTGGCTCTACGCGCTCGAGCTGAACGTCCGCATCTCGGCAATCCTCGGCATCGTCGGAGCGGGCGGCATCGGGCGGCTCCTCGACGAACGGTTCGGGTTCTTCGCCTACGGCGACGTGTCGGTGATCATCCTCGAGATCCTCGTCGTCGTGCTCCTCATCGAGGCCGCCTCCCACCTGCTGCGCCGGAGACTCGCATGAGCACCATGCTGCAAAGCACCACCGCCACGACGAGCCCCGCCGTCGTCCTGCCCCCGCGCCCGTCACGGCTCGGGCAGACCGTCGCCACCGCCGTCGTCGGCGTCGTGCTCCTCGTCGCCACCGCCACCCTAGACGTCGAGTGGGCCGACCTGCGCGGCCTGCCCGCCGCCGTCTGGGACTACGGCATGCTGATGTTCGCCGACCCCGACTGGTCGCGCCTGCCGCGCGCCCTGTTCGAGATGTGGCGCTCGATCTCCATGGCCTGGCTCGGCGCGATCCTCTGCGTCGTCGTGTCGATCCCGCTCGGCATCCTCGCCGCCGACGGCGTGGGACCGGCCTGGCTGCGCCTCACCCTGCGCGGCGTCTTCGCCGTCATCCGCGCCGTGCCCGAGGTCAACATCGCGCTCATCCTGCTCACCGTCACCGGGCTGACCCCGTTCACCGGGGCGCTGGCACTGGGCATCGCCGGAATCGGCACCCAGGGCAAGTGGACCTACGAAACGATCGAGACCTTGCGCGACGGCGCGGCCGACGCGGTCCGGGCAGCGGGTGGCGGCCGGACCGCCGTCATCCGCTGGGCGCTGTGGCCCGCCGCCCTGCCCGCACTGCTGTCGTTCGCGCTCTACCGGTTCGAGATCAACATCCGCATGTCCGCCGTGCTCGGCATCGTCGGCGCGGGCGGCATCGGGCGCATGCTCGCGAACTACACGAACTATCGTGCGTGGGACACGGTCGGCATGCTGCTGATCGTGGTCGTCGCCACGACGATGGCCGTCGACGCCGTCTCCGGCGCGCTGCGCCGTCGCATCATGGAAGGGCCCTGACGCCGTGACCTGGACCGGATCCATCGACGCGCCGCTGACCGCGCGGATCGTCGCCCTCGCACCGTCGATGCATCCCGGCGAGCGCCGCGCTGCCGAGGCGATCGCCGCCGACCTCGGTGCCGCCGTCGAACGCTCCGCGCAACAGGTGGCCGACGACGTCGGCGTGGGCCGCGCGACCGTCGTGCGCGCCGCACAGACGCTCGGGTACGAGGGCTACCCACAACTGCGGGTGGCCGCGGCACGCGAGCTCGCGCTGCGCACCGAGCCCGACGGCGCCCCCGACGGGACGATGCTCGGCACGCTGCGCGAGTCCGTCGCCCGGTTCGCCGCCCGCCTCGGCCACACCGTCTCGGGCCTCACCGAGGAGGTGCTGCAGGAGTTCGTCCAGCGCCTCGACGACGCCGGGCGCGTGCTCGTCGTCGCGAACGGGCTCTCCTCGCCGCTCGGCCTCGACCTCGTGCTGCGGCTGACGTCGGCCGGCCGGCCCGCCGAGCTGCTCCAGGACGCGCTCGCGCAACGGATCGCCGCACGCCAGCTCGGACCCGACGCCGTCTGCCTCGTCGTCTCCGGATCCGGCACCAACGACGCGACGCTCGCGGTGATGCGCGCCGCGCACGACGGCGCCACCCCGGTCCTGGCGATCACCTCGTTCGCGCAGTCCCCCGTCGCCCAGCTCGCCGACACGGTGCTTGTCGTGCCGCCGGTCAACGACTCGTTCCGTGACGAGCTCGTGCACACGTCCCGGGCCGCACTGATGCTGGTGACCGAGGCGCTCGTCGAGGCGCTCGTCACCCGGCGTGGCGACCGCGGTCGCGACGCCCGGGCCGTCGCGCTGGGGGAGCTCGGCTCGACGATCCAGGAGTAGTCGGCGGGGTCCGCGAGGTGGCTGCAGGACATGGGTAGATCGAGCGTCGGCGCTCTGCTATTCGGCGGGATCGACGACGGTCAGCCCCAGGCCGACGGCGACCTCCTTCATGCGAAGATCGTGCGTCACCACGGTGATGCCGTCGGAGGCGAGCAACGTGGCCGTCCCCAGATGAATGGCGTCCAGCGAGCGAAGGTGCTGCCCGGTGCTGATTGTCGAGGCGGCGCGCACCACGTCGTCGTCGATGTCGATCAACCACAGCGCCGACAGCACCGGCACGCTCAGTGCCAGCGAGAACCGTTCGCGCTGGAGTACGCGAGACATCTCCACCTGCAGGAGCTTGGACGAGTAGATCTCCTCACCCGCGTTCCGCGCGGCCGTCCACCATGCGCGCACTGCCGCGCTGCCCGGGTCATCCAAGATCATGCGGAGCGCGATCGACGAGTCGATGTACGCCACCACGTCAGTAGTCGCCCTTCGACTCGTCGATGAGCTGGTCCAGCGAGAGGCCGGACCTGGCCGCGACGAGATCAGGTAGCGGCGTATCAGGCGCCGACGGCGGCGTGATCCGCCCCTCGGCCTTCTTGCGCTCGAGCCACGTCGCCTGGTCCGTCGCGGGCACGAGGCGTGCCACCACACGCCCGTGCATCGAGATCTCCAGCTGCTCACCCTCCTGCACCTCACGGAGCACCCGGGAGGTCTGCTGGTTGAGCTGGGTGATGCTGATCACTCGCATGGCTCCAGCGTCCCACAACGTAGAAGGTCCTTCTACTGTCCACTCCACGCTACCGATCGCACGGTTCCTGCACTACCTCCTGCACTACCCCGGCCATCCTGTTCGACTTCGACGGCACCCTCGCCGTCGGGGAGATCATGGCCGCCACGCCACCCGCCGACGTGCCCATGCACGCGCAGACCCTCGATGCACCCGGCGAACTTGGCTCGACGATCCAGGAGCAATACTACATACATGGATGTATGATACGTCCATGACCGCTCACCCTCGGGCTCCTTTCTACGGCCGCTCCGACGTCGTCAGCGCCTTGACGAAGCATCTCGATGCTGTGCGAAACCACGGGCAAGGGCGCATCGTCGCGGTCCGCGGCCGGCGCCAGGTGGGGAAGTCCACTGCGATCGAGACCTTCGTGCGCCGTACCGACGTGCCCTACGTCTTCGCTGCAGGGACGCTCGGCGCACCGACGCGCACGCAGGTCGCCGAAGCGACCGAGGCTCTCACGTCGTCGACCCGGCCGCTCTCCGGCGTCGAGATGGTCCAGGGCCTCTCCCTGAGCACCTGGCGCGACTGGTTCCGCGCGGTCGAGGTCGCAGCGCGTCAGGGACCCGTCGTCGTCGTGCTCGACGAGTTCCCCTGGGCCGTGGCCGCCGACCCGTCCCTCGAGGGCACTCTCCAGAACCTCTGGGACCAGACGCTCGAGGCGCTGCCGGTCCTGCTCATCCTCGTCGGCTCCGACGTCGCGATGATGGACCGGCTCGCCGAGTACGGCCGAGCGCTGTTCGGGCGCCTGCGACCGCTCGTCGTCGACCCCCTCAACCCGGCCGAGATCGCGCAGGCACTTCCCCACGCCACCCCGGCCGAGGTCTTCGACGCCACGCTGGTCACGGGCGGCTATCCGCGCCTCGTGACCGACCTCGCACGGTCCGGAGGCAACGTGTCGCACTACGTCGCCGACTCCTTCGACGACCTCTACAGCCCGCTCGTCTCGACCGCCCGGTTCACGTTGGACGCAGAGTTCCCCGACTCCCCCGCTGCTGCGCGGGTCCTGGCGGCGATCGGCGCCGACGAGACCACCACGCCGCGGTTCAACGACCTGATTCCCGCCGGCCTCGAGGACTCCGAGGTCACGCGCTACCAGACCAGCACCACCCGGGCCCTCCGTGTCCTGGCCGACGAGAAGCGTCTGGTCGTCAAGGAGACGCCGGCCTGGTCATCCTCGACCGGGCGCCTGCGTCGCTACCGCGTCACCGACCCCTACCTGCGGTTCTGGTTCCGCTACGTCGAACGCAGCCTCGAGCTCATCTCCCGCGGACGGGCCGACCACGCCTTCGCGCGGTTCGAGCGCGACTGGTCCTCCTGGCGTGGCCGCAGCGTCGAACCCCTCGTCCGCGAGTCAGTCGCGCGTCTTTCCCCGGACGACACCACGCTGGAGAGCATCGAGGACGTCCGGGCCTGGTGGACCCGCGACGGGCAGACGGAGGTCGACCTCGTCGGCGTGTCCCGCGAGCGCACCGTACTGCTCGGGACCATCAAGTGGCGCCCCGGCGGTGAGATCTCCCGACGCGAGATCACGCACCTGCGCGGCGTGATCGGCACGGTGCCGCGCAGCGGCGACGCCCTGATCGCCGCCATCAGCCCCGAAGGGCTGCCGGTCGACGGCGCCGACCTCACCTTCAGCGCGGCAGACCTGCTCAATGCGTGGCGTGCCTGACAACGACAATCCGCGTGACCCGCCGCCCGATCCGGCGGCACCATGGAGACATGCCCTCACCGACCCGCTCCGGACTCGCCGTCAGTACGTCGCTGACCATCCCTCGGGCCGAGCTGACCGAGCGGTTCTCGCGGTCCTCCGGCCCCGGCGGGCAGGGCGTGAACACGACCGACTCCCGCGTGGAGCTGTCCTGGGACGTCGGGCGCTCGGCGGTGCTGAGCGACGTTCAGCGGGAGCGGCTCGTCGCGCGGACGGGTCATCGTCTGGTCGACGGCGTCCTCACCGTGACGGCGTCCGAGCACCGTGAGCAACGGCGCAACAGAGAAGCAGCCGCGCACCGTCTGGCAGCGCTCGTCGCCGACGCCGTCGCCCCTCCCGGCCCGCAGCGTCGCGCGACCCGGCGGACCCGAGGCTCCCAGGAACGGCGCCTCACCACGAAGAAGCAGCGCTCCACGACGAAGCGGCTCCGCTCGTCCCGGCCGTCGCGGGACGACTGAGCGAATCGGCGCCTACAGACCCACGACGCGACGAAGCCCGGTATCGACGGCACGGAGCAGGTTGTCGGGCAGCACCGCGCCCGTCGGATCGACGACGCTCCGGTCGACCGTCGTCGGCTGCGAGACGTTCACCACGGAGTCCTTCGGCAGCCCCGCGGCGACTGCCGGCACGAACACGTTGCCGGGATGGCGCGCCAACGCCGTATTCGATGTCATGGGGAGCACGACGACCGTCGCGATCAGCGACGCGTTGTACTGGTCGGACTGCACGACGACGGCGGGCCTCCTCTTGGCCGGAGCGCTTCCCTGCGGCTCACCGAAGTCGATCCAGCACACTTCGCCGCGCCGGATCACCACTCGTCCGTGCCCTCGACCAGTCGGGAGTTGGCAGCCTGCCGCCACTCAGCGGCTTCATCGCCAGGCTGCCCGACATCGTCGATCGCGGCATCGATCTGCCTCGTCAGATCGGCTTCGCTGAGCTCGTCCGCATAGCGCTCCGCGGCACGTCGGTAGAACTCCGACCGTGTCATGCCGTGCCGACGAGCAACATCGTCGAAGCGTCCCGCTGCGTGGTCCGGGAGGCTGATCGCTGTCTTCATGACGCCAGGGTATAACTTCTTCTACTCCACAGCGATACCCCCAGCACGATCAACGCGCGCTGGATGCACAGACCGTCAGCGAGCGCCGTCGTCGTCGTGGGACACCGGCTCTCCGGAAGCCGGGACCTCACACGCGCCCGTCACCGGGTCGCACACCGCGGCGTCGTCGGCCGCGACGAACGTCAGCGGCTGCACGTCCGGCTCAGGCATCGACCTGCTCCCACGCCTGGGCGATCGCCTGACCGTAGGCCTCGGTCGGCACGGCACCGGGGATGCCGAGTCGGCGCCCGAGCACGGTGAAGGGCACGCCGCGAGCGCCCAGAGCGATCGCCTCCTCGTGCTCGGCACGGACGGCCTCGGCGTACCGGTCGTCGGCGAGGACGTCGCGGATCTCGGACTCGGGGATACCGAGCCCGGTGCCCAACCGGACCAGGGCGTCGGGGGCGAACGCCCCGTCCTGCCCACCGAAGAGCGCGCCCTGCATCGCTGTCATGTACTGCCAGCCGACGCCGTGCTCGTTGCCGAGGTGCACCAGGCGCAGCATGTCCAGGGTGTTCTGGACGGGATGGTTCGGTGCGTAGGCGAGCCCCTCAGCCCGCGCGAGCTCGGCGACCTGCGCCTCCATCTTCTCCGCCTGCTCGACGGGCAGCCCCTTCTTCGCAGAGAGGTAGTCGACCACCGGTGTGGGCTCCGCCGGGAAGTCCGGGTCGAGCTGGAAGGTGCGGATCCGCACGTCGATGCGGTCGGCGTGCGGCGAGTCCTTGATCGCGGCCTCGAGCCGCGCGTCGCCGATGTAGCACCACGGGCACAGGACGTCGGACCAGACCTCGATCTGGAGGCGGGTGTCAGGGGAAGTCACGGTCCGTACAACTCCTACAGCACTCGTTCATTCCGTCGCTGCACGGACATCGTGCGCGCCCGACCGTGACCAGATGGTGGTCGGTGAGAGGTACCGGACCAGGAGCACGACGTCCCACGACTCGGCCTCGGGCCCGATCAGCAGCGGCCCGCAGGGGCCCTGGTGCAACACCTCTGCTCCGGTCGGCTGCCTGTGGACCGCGGCCTCCTTGCCGTACCGCGCGTACGTCTTCGCACCCGACACCGGGTCCGCGGGAGCGAGATCCGGAGCGTGCGAGTAGTCCGCCAGGTCGGGGAACCGCAGCAAGTTGAGCATGGTGACGGGCTCGTCGGCAGGCAGTGCGTCGACCTGGGCCAGCTGGTCGGCGGTGGCGTCGACGGTGCCGTCGTCGGCCAGTCGATGAGTTCGACCCGACCGGCAGGTCTACCGGCCCGTCGGCACCGTTCGGAAACCAGGAGGACACCATGAGCACCATCCAGATCCAGCTGTTCGCCACCCTCGATCTTGTCGGGCAGGCACCCGGCGGGCCCGAGGAGGATCCGGCAGGCAGCTTTCCTTTCGGCGGCTGGCAGGCGCCCTTGTTCGATGACGTCACCGGAGCCGAGATCTCGGCCGCACTGGAGGGCACGGACGCTCTGCTGCTCGGTCGGCGGACCTACGACATCTTCGCCGACCACTGGCCGCACCAGGAGGGCGGCCCGGACGACGACGTCGCCACACTGTTCAACCGCATCCCGAAGTATGTCGCCTCCCGCGCCACGCCGGAGCTGACGTGGGCCGGGTCCACACAGCTCGGTCCCGATCTCGCCCGTGCCGTGCGGGAGCTTCGCGACCGGCACGAGGACATCAAGGTCATCGGGAGCCTGGACCTGGTCCAGACGCTGCTGCACGAACGACTGTTCGACGAGCTGAACCTGTGGATGTACCCGATCGTGCTCGGCGTCGGCAAGCAGGTGTTCGACGGTGGCGAGGTCCCGGCCAACCTCACACTGCTGGATCCGCCGACGGCGAGCCCCCGCGGCGTGGTGCACCTGCGCTACGGGCTCGCGGACGGCACCCCGGGGACGGGAGACCTGGGCGCTCCAGAACCTCGGTGACCGGGCGGGCTCGATCAGGTGTCAGGCGCGCCCGGTCGCGGTCCCGAGGACGTGCACGCGCTCGAGGCGCTCGACCAGCGCGACGACGGCGGCCGCGACCGGCAGCAGCACCAGGTTGCCCAGCAGCATGGGGCGCAGGAACGGCAGGCCCGCCACGTAGCTGGCCAGCAGCCCGTCGAGACCCGCCGGGTAGAACGTGCCGCGGCCCTGCAGCCAGACACCGAAGTTGGTCCACAGGTAGAAGCCGATCGAGCTGCCCGCGCCGAACGCCACCGCGGCGAGGAACCGGCGTCCGCCCGTCGCCCGACGGGTCCACCAGGCGGCGACACCGATGGCCGCCCACGCCGACCAGGTGAAGACGAGGATCGCCGAGTTGCTGAGGAAGACGTCGCTGACGGCCACGACGACGAGCGGCGCCAGCATCGCGAGGCGGTGGCGCAGCAGCCCGGCGGCGGCGAACGCCGCGAACGTCGACAGCTCGAGGTTGGGCGGGGCTCCGAGGTCGTCCTTGACGAGCCGCCACACGATCGCCGCCACGACGAGGAGCACGGCGACGGCCGGACGCCACCAACGCTCGGCGAGGTCGCCCAGGCCGAGGTCCGGCGTCGGCTCGTCGGTCGCGGCGGACCTCACTCGATCTCCTCGAGCTTCCACTGGATCTGCTGGCCGTCCTCGGTCTCGAGCGAGCCGGCGCCGACCTCCGCCATCTCACCGTCGACGGACAGCGCCCAGAACTCCTCGCCGTCCTCGGCAGCGTGCCCCTGGATCGCGGTGACGAAGGCCATCTCGCCCTCGCCGCTCACCACGGCGTCCGGGTCGTGCACGAGGAGCAGGTCGAGCGCCGTCTGGCCGTCCTCGCCCGCGTACGAGAACTCGGTGACCTCTCCCGCCGCGGTCTCCTCGCCACCGGCGTCCGCCTCCGCCGAGGCGGGTGCGCTCGCCTCCGGGGTCGCCTCGTCGTCTCCCGCGCAGCCGGTCACCAGGCCGACGCAGAGCAAGCCCGCCGTGGTCGCGGCGAGCAGGCGGGACGAGGTCTTGTGCATCAGGGTCTTCACATCCCAGAGCCTATCCGGCGGTGCCACCAAGGCACGCACCGTGCCGGGATCCGGACAGCGATGGCGTCCGGCGTCTCAGGCGTCGATCTGCGAACGGTCCAGCGCGTGCGCCCCGGCCACGATGAACTCCTTGCGGGGGGCGACATCCGAGCCCATCAGGAGCTCGAAGACGCGCTCGGCCGCCTCGGCATGCTCGACGGTCACCCGGCGCAGCGTGCGGTGGCGGGGGTCCATGGTCGTCTCGGCGAGCTGGTCGGCGTCCATCTCCCCCAGCCCCTTGTACCGCTGGATGTCGTCCTTGTAGCGGCGCCCCGCCTTGTCCAGCTTGCGCAGGGTGGCGTTGAGCTCCGCCTCGGAGTAGGTGTACAGGTACTCGCCCTTGCGCCGCCCGGCGCCGAGCACCTCGATCCGGTGCAGCGGCGGGACGGCGGCGAACACGCGGCCGTCGGCCAGCAGCGGACGCATGTAGCGGTAGAACAGCGTCAGCAGCAGCGTGCGGATGTGCGCGCCGTCGACGTCGGCATCCGTCATCAGCACGATCTTGCCGTAGCGCGCCGCGTCCAGGTCGAAGGACCGCCCCGAGCCCGCCCCGATCACCTGGATGATCGCCGCGCACTCGACGTTGCGCAGCATGTCGCTGATCGAGGCCTTCTGGACGTTGAGGATCTTGCCGCGGATCGGCAGCAGCGCCTGGAAGTCGCTCGAGCGGGCCAGCTTGGCGGTCCCGAGCGCGCTGTCACCCTCGACGATGAACAGCTCGGAGCGTCCGACGTCGTCGCTGCGGCAGTCGGCCAGCTTGGCCGGCAGCGAGGAGGACTCCAGGGCATTCTTGCGCCGGGAGATCTCCTTCTGCTTGCGCGCGGTGATGCGAGCGCGCATCTCGGCGACGACCTTCTCCATGAGCAGCGACGACTGCGCCTTCTCGTCGCGCTTGGTGGAGGTCATCAGCGCCTTGAGCTCGTTCTCCACCACCCGGGAGACGATCTGACGCACCGGCGCGGTGCCCAGGACCTCCTTGGTCTGGCCCTCGAACTGCGGCTCGGCGAGGCGCACGGTCACCACGGCCGTCAGGCCGGCGAGCACGTCGTCCTTCTCGATCCGCTCCGAGCTGTCCCGTGTCGAGACCTTCAGCCGGCGCGCGTTGGCCTCGACCTGCTTGCGCACGGTCTTGAGCAGCCCCTGCTCGAACCCGGTGCGGTGCGAGCCACCCTTCGGGGTGGCGATGATGTTGACGAAGGTGCGCAGCTCGGTCTCGTACCCGGACCCCCATCGCAGGGCGATGTCGACCTCGCAGTCGCGCTTCACCTCCTGCGGCGACATGTGCCCCTTCGCGTCGAGCACGGGCACCGTCTCGGTGAACGACCCCGATCCCTTCAGCTGCCACGTCGAGGTGACCGGGGTGTCCGGGGCCAGGAACTCGACGAAGTCCACGGCACCGCCGGAGTGCTGGAAGACCTCCTCGTGCGGACCGTTCTCCCCGGGCGTGCCGGGCAGCCCGCGCTCGTCGCGGACGAGGATCTCCAGGCCGGGCACGAGGAACGTCGTCTGGCGGGCGCGCGTGACCAGCTCGTCGTAGGCGAACACGGCCGACTTGGGGAAGATCTGCCGGTCGGCCCAGTAGCGCACCCGGGTGCCGGTGGCCTTGCGCGGCGCCTTGCCCACCACCGGCAGCTCGCTGTGGTCGACGAACGGCTCGAAGGGAGCGTCCGGCGTCGGACCCGTCGCCGGGTCGTCGAACAGTCCAGGCTCGCCGCGGTGGAACGTCATCCGGTACGTCTTGCCGGACCGGTCCACCTCGACGTCGAGCCGCGCGGAGAGCGCGTTGACGACCGACGCGCCGACGCCGTGCAGACCGCCGGACGCCGTGTACGAGCCGCCACCGAACTTGCCGCCCGCGTGCAGCTTGGTGAACACGACCTCCACACCCGACAGCCCCGTCTTGCTCTCGCGGTCCACCGGGATGCCGCGACCGTCGTCCTCGACCGTCACCGAGGTGTCGGCGTGCAGCACGATGCGGATCTTCGTGGCGTGGCCGCCGAGCGCCTCGTCCACGGAGTTGTCGATGATCTCCCACAGGCAGTGCATCAGGCCGCGGGAGTCGGTGGACCCGATGTACATGCCGGGTCGCTTGCGGACCGCCTCGAGGCCCTCGAGGACGGAGAGGTGTCGTGCGGTGTACCCGGACTCGGAGGTGGCTGTCACGCGCACGAGGGTAGTCCAGGATGCCGACACGCCCGCGCAGGCGCTCCGCCGTCGGGCCCCGGTGTGACCCACGCCGTGATCGCCGGGAGCGAACCGAGGCCCCCGCACGGGAACAACCCGCGCCCAAGATGGTTTGATGGAGTCGTGAGCACAACGACCGAACCGACGACCCAGCCGCTGACCGCTGCCGACCGCTGCGACCGCTGCGGGGCCCAGGCCTACGTGCGAGTCGTGCTGCCCGTCGGAGAGCTCCTCTTCTGCGGACACCACGCCCGTGCACACGCCGACGCCTACCAGTCCGTCGCCGAGCACGTCCAGGACGAGACCGACCGCCTGCACGCCGAGCACGGCGCAGGCTGACCTACCGCGTTCCCGCGCCGACCGGCGTCGGGCGCCCCGAGAACAGCGCGAAGGCTCCGCACCGGATCGGTGCGGAGCCTTCGTCGTCCCCGACCGCACGCCCGCGCCGCGTCATGCCGCGCCTCGTTGTGGGTATGAAGAATGCAGGTCTTCCGTCGGGAAGCCTGCATTCTTCATACCCACAACCGGGGGGTGGGGGTCAGTCGAGGTAGTCGCGCAGGACCTGCGAGCGCGACGGGTGCCGCAGCTTCGACATCGTCTTGGACTCGATCTGACGGATGCGCTCGCGCGTCACGCCGTAGACCTTGCCGATCTCGTCGAGCGTCTTGGGCTGACCGTCCTGCAGGCCGAAGCGCATCGAGACCACGCCGGCCTCCCGCTCGGACAGGGTGTCCAGCACCTGGTGCAGCTGCTCCTGGAGCAGCGTGAACGACACCGCGTCGGACGGCACCACGGCCTCGGAGTCCTCGATGAGGTCACCGAACTCGCTGTCGCCGTCCTCGCCGAGCGGGGTGTGCAGCGAGATGGGCTCGCGGCCGTACTTCTGCACCTCGACGACCTTCTCGGGGGTCATGTCGAGCTCCTTGGCCAGCTCCTCCGGGAGGGGCTCACGGCCCAGGTCCTGGAGCATCTGGCGCTGCACACGGGCGAGCTTGTTGATGACCTCGACCATGTGCACCGGGATACGGATGGTGCGGGCCTGGTCGGCCATCGCGCGGGTGATCGCCTGGCGGATCCACCACGTGGCGTACGTCGAGAACTTGTAGCCCTTGGTGTAGTCGAACTTCTCGACCGCGCGGATCAGACCGAGGTTGCCCTCCTGGATGAGGTCCAGGAACAGCATGCCGCGGCCCGTGTAGCGCTTGGCGAGGGAGACGACGAGGCGCAGGTTGGCCTCGAGCAGGTGGTTCTTGGCACGGCGGCCGTCGTGCGCGATCCACTTGAGGTCGCGCCACATGCGCCGCTCGTCGGCGCTGGCCTTCGACCGGTCGAAGTCGGCGTAGTCGTTGCTCAGGCGCTCCTCGGCGAACAGGCCGGCCTCGATCCGCTTGGCGAGATCGACCTCCTGCTCGGCGTTGAGGAGCGCGACCTTGCCGATCTGCTTGAGGTAGTCCTTGACCGGGTCCGCCGTGGCGCCCGCGGTGACGACCTGCTGGGCCGGCTGGTCGTCGTCGTCGGTGTCCGAGACGACGAAGCCGCCGCGCTCGTCCTCCTTCTTGCGGCCGTTGCGCGGCAGGGCGGTGATCCGCTCCGGCACCTGCTCCGGCTCGTCGTCGTCCTCGACGGGCACGCCGTCGGGCTCGGGCGCCGGCTTGTGCGCCTTCGCCGCGGCCTTGCGCGTCGTCTTCGCCGCCGGGGCCTTCTTGGCGGCGGTCTTCGCGGGCGCCTTCTTGGCAGCGGTCTTCGCCGTGGCGGACTCCTCCGGCGCCTCGTCCGCGGACGCCTCCGACGCCGACCGCGTGGTCGTCGTCGGCTTGCTCGCCGCCGAAGCCTTCTTCGCGGCCGGTGCCTTGGCGCGGGCCTCGGTCTTGGTCGCGCCGCTGCTGGTCGACGCCGCGGCCACCTTGGTGGCGACGGGCACACCGATCTCCACGCCTGCCGTGGCGAACGCGCGCAGCACGGCCTTCAGGCGCTTGGGGTCACCCACCGCGGCGGTCTCGCACGCGGTGCGGAAGCTCTCCGCATCGACGCGACCGTTCGCGGTCCCGTGAGCGAGCAGCTCGGAGAGGGCAGAGTTGTCGAACTCTCGGGGCAGCGGGGGGTTCTGCGCAGTGGACGCCACAAACCGACCTTTCGGCATTCGAGGGGGCGGTGAACCGCCCGTGTCAGCCGGGGACGATGGCCTCTCGGCTCGAGCGGATACCTATATTGTACCGGCGCGAACTGGGAGCCGGTGGAGAACACGACTTCGGTAGCGTGTCCTGAGCCACGATCCCGGGGCAGGGACGGGGTGATGTCAGGGTGAACGCCAGGTTGCCAGGCGCCTATTCCCGGGCACGACGGCGCCACGCGGCCGCCGTCGGAACGTCTCAGGGCTTGACCGCCAGCACCGGGCAGGGCGACTCGAGCAGGATGCGCTGAGCGCCGGACCCGAGGATGAGCTTGCCGACCGGGCTGCGCCGTCGCAGGCCGATCACGATGAGCTCGCCGTCCTGCTCGGCGGCGGTGCGGACCAGGTCCTCGGCGAGGTCGCCCGTGCCCGGCACGACCCGGTGCTCCACCCCGGCGTCGTCCAACCGGGCGACGAGGGCGTCCAGCTCCTCGGAGGCCGGCGCCGAGCCGGCGCTCACGACGAGGAGAGGCTTCTCACGTTGCCGCGCCTCCGAGACCGCGGCGACGAGCGCTTCCCTGCCCTCGGGAGTTCCCAGGTGTCCCACGACGATCGCCATGGTGGCACGCTACCGGACGGCGCCCACCGCCCGTGCGGTCTGCGGTCGGTCGCGGTGCTCAGTGCGCGCGTCCGGCGCCCGACCGGATCCATCCGGGCGGCAGCGCCGAGGACACCACGCAGTGGACGAGCCGGGCGAGGCGGTAGCTCTCGTCGACCTCCAGCGCCTCGGTGACGCGGTAGGAGGCCCGTGGTCCGTCGCCGGCCCACCAGGCGAGGAAGGCCAGCAGCGTCAGGCCCGGCGCCCGCAGCCGCTGCGGGACGTGGGCGTCGACCTGCTCGAGGACGGCGCGGGCCCGGGCCAGCGCCTCCGGGTCGGGCGCGACGGCCACCGCTGGGTCGATCACCCGGCCCATCGCCCGGGCGGTCGCGTCCTCGGCCTGGTCGTGGCCGTCGGCCCAGGTGGTGGCACGGGCGGCCTCCTCGCCGCCGGGGAGCAGCGTGAGCAGGGCGACGTCCCGGACGGCCCGGTCCGCGAGCGCCGCACCGACCTTGCCGAGCAGGGCGGGACCCAGCGCCGCGGCGCCGGTGTCCGGACCACCGTCGAGGTCCACGCAGCGTAGCGCGCGACGCCAGGTCGCCACCGCGTCGTCGCGCCACCGCCCCCGGTCGGTGTCGTCCGCGGCGCGTGCGTAGGCGGCCTCGCTGCGTCGCGCGGCGCGTCCTGCGAGGTTGCGGGGCTCGTCGGCCGCACGCGGCGTCCCGTAGGCCTCGCGGGCCGAGGACGCGACCACGTGGCCGGCCAGGACGTGAGCCGTGCCCACCTCGCTGCTGTCGAGCGCTGTGAGCGGGTGGCCGGGGTCGGGGCAGCAGGTGGGGTCCTCGCAGCCGAGCCCGCGGTAGCCCTGCGGCGTCACGAGCCAGGCGTCGACGTCGACGAGCGGCTCGACGGCGCCGAGCACGACGTCGAGCACGTCGGCGGCGGCACCGACGTCGTCGGCCGTGTAGAGCGCGAGCACGCAGCGCGCGGGGCGGGACTGGGCGACGGCGCGCGCCAGCGTCCGCGCCCCCGTGGCCGCGCCGGGTCCGCGCAGGTCGTCGAGCCCGGTGCGGGCGACGAGCCCCAGGAGGCCGTGCGCGGTGGTGCAGGCGAGCACGACGCTCTCGGTCGGCCGGAAGCCGAGCCGGTACGGGACGGCTGCGAGCACGTCGTGCGGTGACCGCAGCGGGATGGTCGAGGGGTCGGGCAGCTCCAGGCTCGTCGTCATGCCTTCGAGGAGAGCGCAGGACGCTCGCGCACCGCCGTCGGGCCGGGCCGTGTTGGGGACCGTGCGGACTGGGGGTGGGCACCCACTACCGTGAAGCCGTGCTCACGACCCGTCAGCGACGCGCCCACCGGGCTGCGCTGTTCCTCGCGCTCGGTGCGGTGGCGGTGAGCGGCTGCGCCCCGGACCCCGCCGACGACCCGTCCCCCGGAGCGGCCGTCGAGCAGGAGGGACCGTCGCCCACCGCGATGCCGTCGTACGACCCGGCGACGGCGGTCGGCGGCTACGCCCCCGGCTTCCCGACCGACCTGCTCGGCGCGCCGGAGGGCGCCGACCTGCTCGCCAGCTCCGCCGTCGCGGTCGACGACGGTCTGCTGGACGTCTCCGTGAACCTGTCGACCCAGCTGAGCACGCAGGAGGTCGTCGACCGGTACGCCGAACGGCTGGACGAGGCGGGGTTCGACGAGTCCGAGACGGTCGACGTCTCCGCGCTCACCGTCCAGACGGCCTACACGCGCACCAAGGGCAAGAAGAAGCCCCGCGTGGAGACGGTCCTGCTCGGCGTGCTCGACGACGGCGAGCGCCGTCTCGTCTCCCTGTCCGGCACCGTCGTCGACGACCGCGACGAGGGGTAGCCCCCGCCAGGAGCGGGCCCATCAGGAGCGGGCCGGGTCCGTCTCGACACTAGGCTGTGGACCATGTCTGCCGCCTCCGACCTGGTCGAGATCGAGAACCTGCGCCGTGACGTCGACGTCGCGCTGGAGCGCCACCTGACCCGGCTCGTCGCCGAGGTCTCCGCCGTCGGACCCGGCACGACCGCACTGACGGACCAGGTCTCGACCCTCCTGGAGGGTGGGAAGCGGCTGCGTGCCGCGTTCTGCTACTGGTCGTTCCGCGCGCACGGCGGGGCGTCCGACGGCCCGGCCCGCGACGCCGTCGTGCGCGTGGGTGCCGCTCTCGAGCTGTTCCAGGCCGCCGCCCTGCTGCACGACGACGTCATGGACGCCTCGGACACCCGCCGCGGGCGTCCGACGGCGCACCGCGTCTTCGAGGCGCGGCACATCGAGCAGCGCTGGACGGGAGACGCCGGACGGTTCGGCACGGCCGCCGCGATCCTGCTGGGCGACCTGTGCCTGGTCGCCTGCCACCGCGAGGCGGGCTCCGCCTTCGACGTGCTTCCCCCCGCCGTGGCGACGGCGGCCCGGGACCTGTTCGACGCGATGACGAGCGAGGTCGTCGTCGGCCAGTACCTCGACGTGCTGGTGCAGGCCGAGACGTGGGGCGACGACCCAGCGGCCGACGAGGAGCGGGCTCGGCTCGTGCTGCGCGCCAAGTCCGCCCGCTACTCCGTCGAGCGGCCGCTCGCGCTGGGTGCGGTGCTGGCCGGCGCGTCGTCGGACCGCGTGGAGGCCATCAGCGCGGCGGGCCTGCCCCTCGGGGAGGCCTTCCAGCTCCGCGACGACCTCCTCGGCGTCTTCGGCGACCCCGCAGTGACGGGCAAGCCCGCGGGCGACGACCTCCGCGAGGGCAAGCGCACCGTGCTGGTCGCCCGCACGCTCGCCCACGGCGACGACGAGGCGCGGCGCCTGGTGACGAAGCACCTCGGCGACCCGCGGCTGACCGACGAGGACGTCGCCGCGCTGCGGGCGGCCATCACCACCTCGGGTGCGGTCCAGGGGGTGGAGGGGCTCATCGACGAGCTGGCCGCGGCGGGGCTCGCGGCGCTGGCCGCCGCCGACCTCGACCCGCAGGGCCGCGAGGTGCTCACCGGTCTCGCGCGGGCCGCCGTCGACCGGGCTGCGTGACGGACCGGTCCGGCGCGCGGAACCGTCGGGTCAGGCCAGGGCCTGGGCGACCCGGCGGACCTGAGCACGCCGGCCCGAGCGCAGCGCCTCGATCGGCGAGGTCCCGAGCGACTCCTCCGGGGTGAACAGCCAGCGCAGCGCCTCGGCGTCCGAGAAGCCGACGTCCGACAGCAGGATCACCGTGCCACGGAGCGTCTCGAGGATCTGCGGCTCGCCGTGCTCTCCGGTCACCACGAACGCCGCGGGGACCTGGAATGTCTTGCGCTGACCACGCTTGACACCGATCACGTGCCGGGAGGCGACGAGGCCGCGGGCCCGGCTCGGCTCCACACCGATCGCGTCGGCGAGGTCGGGAAGCGTCAGCCAGTCGCCGACGAGGTCGTCCAGGGGCAGGTCCTGCGGTGCGTCACTCACGGCGTCAGCCTAGCCCGCCGCGCCTCCGGGCCGAGCGCGGCCGCCCCTCCTAGAATCGCTGCCGTGGCCATGGTGACGTCCGATCCCCTCGTCGGCCGCCTGGTCGACGGGCGGTACGAGATCGTCGCGCGCGTGGCCCGCGGCGGGATGGCGACCGTCTACCGCGCCCAGGACCGCCGGCTGGGGCGCGAGGTGGCGGTCAAGGTCATGCACGCCCACCTCGCCGAGGGCGTCGAGGGTGCGAGCTTCGTCTCGCGGTTCCGCCGCGAGGCCCGCGCCTCGGCCCGCCTGTCCCACCCGGGGGTCGTCGCCGTGTACGACCAGGGCGTCGACGGCCAGACGAGCTACCTGACGATGGAGTACGTCGCGGGGACCAACCTGCGCGGCGATCTCCAGGAGGGCCCGCTGACCGTCGGCCGGGCGCTGGACGTCGCCGAGCAGGTCCTCGCCGCGCTCTCGGCCGCCCATCGCGTCGGGCTCGTCCACCGCGACGTCAAGCCCGAGAACGTCCTCGTCGACGACGAGGGCAGGGTGAAGGTCGCCGACTTCGGCCTGGCCCGCGCCGTCACCGAGGTCACCTCGACGGCCACCGGGACGATCCTCGGCACGGTCGCCTACCTGGCGCCGGAGGTCATCACCTCCGGCGGGTGCAGTCCCGCCACCGACGTCTACGCCGTCGGCGTGCTGCTGCACGAGATGCTCACGGGCACGCTGCCCTACCCCGGCGAACCACCGATCCAGGTGGCGTTCCACCACGTCCACGAGGACTTCCCGGCGCCGTCGCAGCGGGTGGAGTGGCTCGCCCCGGAGATCGACGAGCTCGTCGCCGCGTTCACCGCACGCGACGCCGACCGCCGTCCGGCGCACGCCGGTGCGGCGCTGGCCGCCGTCGTCGGGCTGCGCGCCGTGCTCGACCCGGCCGTCCTCGAGCGTGCCGCCGACCCGCCCGAGCGTCCGGACGCGGACCCGGCGGGCTCCGAGCCCGGCGGGAGCGGCCCCACGGGCCTCGACGACCTGGCGGCCGACGACGCCGTCGACGAGATCCCCACGGGGTTCTTCGCCGACGTCTCGGTGCACGACCACCCCACCGAGCACCTGGTCGACTCCCCCACCAGCACCCTGGAGCGCCACGACGCCGACGGCGGTCGGACCGCCCGACCGCGACGCCGTCGGGCCGTGCTCACCTGGCTCGTCGTGCTCGTGCTCGTGCTCGGCGGCGGGGCGTCCGGCACGTGGTGGTGGCTCACCGACGGCCCGGGAGCCTGGACCAGCGTGCCCGCCGAGCTGGTCGGCTCCGCCGAGGAGGACGCCGTCGCGACGCTGACCGCGCAGGGCCTCGAGGCGTCCACGACCGAGGCGCACGACGACGAGGTCCCGGCCGGCGACGTCGTGGCCACCGACCCCGCCCCCGGCGACCGCGTGCGCAAGGACGGCAGCGTCACGCTGACCGTCTCGCGGGGCGTGCTGATGCTGCCGGTACCCGACGGCCTGGTCGGGGCGACCCAGGAGGAGGCCGCCGCGGCGCTGCAAGCCGCCGGGTTCGACGTCGGCGACGCCCGGACGGCCCACGACGACGACGTCCCCGAGGACGAGGTCCTCGACGTGTCGGTCCCCGAGGGTTCCCAGCAGCCGCACGACACCGTGGTCCGCCTGACCGTCTCGGACGGCCCGGCGCCGGTCCGTGTCCCCCAGGTGGTGGGCCGCAGCCAGGACGGGGCCGAGTCCGACCTCGCCGACGCCGGGCTCGAGGTGGCGTACGGCGACCCCGAGCCCTCCACGGACGTCGAGGAGGGGCGCGTGCTGAGCCAGGACCCCGAGCAGGGCACGACGGCGCGGCGTACCGACACCGTGACGCTCACCGTCTCCGCCGGCCCGCCGGACGCCGAGGTGCCCGACGTCGTCGGCCTGTCGAGCGAGGAGGCGACCACCGCGCTGGAGGACGCCGGGTTCGAGGTCGACGTGAACCGCTACCTCGGCGGTCTGCTCGACACCGTCCGGTTCCAGGACCTCGACGGCGAGGCGCCGGTCGGGTCGACCGTCACGCTCACCGTCTGGTGAGCATCTCCGCGACCTGGAAGGCCGTCTCCAGCGACTGCTGGTGGTTGAGCCGCGGGTCCACGAGGGTCTCGTAGCGCTCGGCCAGACCGGCGTCGGAGATCTCCTCGCTGCCGCCCAGCACCTCCGTGACGTCGTCGCCGGTGAGCTCCATGTGCAGCCCGCCCGGCACCGTCCCCAGCGCACGGTGCACCTCGAAGAACCCGGTGACCTCGTCCAGCACGTCGGTGAACCGCCGCGTCTTGTAGCCCGACTCCGAGGTGATGGTGTTGCCGTGCATCGGGTCGGTGACCCACGTGACCGCCACCCCCGCGGCCGTGACCTTCTCCACGACGTCGGGCAGCACCTCACGCACCCGGCCCGCCCCCATGCGGGCGACGAACGTCAGGCGCCCCTCGCGGTTCTCGGGGTTGAGCCGGCGCGCCAGCGCGATCGCGTCGTGCGGGCTCGTCGTCGGGCCGAGCTTGACGCCGATCGGGTTGGCCACGTGCGACAGGAACTCGACGTGCGCGCCGTCGAGCTGACGGGTGCGCTCGCCGATCCACAGGAAGTGCGCGCTCGAGGCGTACGGCCGTCCCGTCCGGGCGTCGACCCGGGTCAGCGCCCGCTCGTAGTCCAGGATCAGCGCCTCGTGGCTGAGGAAGAACTCGACCGTGCGCAGCGCGTCGAAGTCGGCACCGCAGGCGTCCATGAAGCGGATCGCGCGGTCGATCTCCGTCGCCGTGCGCTCGTAGCGGGCGTAGGCGGGGTTCTGCATGAACCCGCGGTTCCACTCGTGCACGCGGCGCAGGTCCGCGTAGCCGCCCTGGGTGAAGGCGCGCACGACATTCGCCGTCGCCGACGAGATCCGGTACGCCTGCTCGAGGCGCGCGGGGTCCGGGATCCGCGACTCCGGCGTGAAGGCGTGGCCGTTGACCATGTCGCCCCGGTAGCACGGCAGGGTCACGCCGTCGCGCGTCTCCTCGTCCGACGAGCGGGGCTTGGCGTACTGACCGGCGAGCCGGCCCATCTTGACCACAGGCGTGCTCGCCCCGTGCGTCAGGACGACGGCCATCTGCAGGATCGTGCGGACCTTGTTGCGGATGCGCGTGGCGTTCGCGTCGGCGAAGGTCTCCGCGCAGTCACCGCCCTGCAGGAGGAACGCCTCGCCGCGGCCCGCCGCCGCGAGCCGTTCGGTGAGGGTGTCCGCCTCGGCGGGCACCACGAGCGGCGCCGCGACCGACAGCCGGTCCGCGACGGCGGCCAGCCGGGCGGTGTCGGGCCAGACCGGCTGCTGCCGCGCCTCGAGGCCGCGGAACCGGTCCAGGCCGTCCGGGTCGGTCCCCGGCGCGACGGAGTCGACGGCGCTGCTCATGGTGCCCGACCGCCTCAGTGCTCGGCCGGCTGCGCCGGGACGAGGGACTGACCGATGCCGGCCAGCAGCTCGCCGAACCACTCGGTGTGCACGTCGAAGGCCTTGCCCCCGGCGATGCGCGGGAACGCGATCGCCTTGAGCCGGTCGCCGTCCTCCTCGTCGTGGCCGATGACGCCGGCCTCGCCGCGCAGCGCGCACTCGACCGCCAGGTCGGTCATCGACTTGATGAGACGCAGGTCCTCGGCGTTCGCGGCCGCGGCGCGGGAGTAGTAGCCCGACTTCTGGACCATGACCTTCTCGGCGCCCAGCTTCTCGGCGAACTGCTTCGCGAACCACTGACCCGGGTTGATGGTGTCGAGCTTGACGTGCCCGAACGGGTCGCGCTGGACCTCCTCGCCCGCGGCCTCGAGCTGCGCGACGATCTCATGCATGCCCGCACCCTCGGACAGGAAGATGTTGACGTTGCCCTCGCGGTCCATGATCGCCTTGAGGCGCTCGGCCTCACCGTCGATGTCGAGCGCCAGCTCGGGCAGGAACACGGCGTGCACGTCCCAGCGCTCCCGGGTCAGGCCCAGGGCCGGAGCGAACTCCTGCGCGTCCAGCCACTTACGGTACTCCGCGGCCGCGGCGGCCGTCAGCCACCCGCAGTGGCGGCCCATGACCTCGTGCACGATGAGCATGCGCGGACCCGAGCGGTGCTCACCGATGACGTTCGCGGCGAACCCGGCGGCCTCCTCGGCGGCGGTCCACGCCCCGAGCGACTGCTTGATCGGCACCACGTCGTTGTCGATGGTCTTCGGCAGCCCCACGACGGTCAGGTCGTAGTCGTTCTCCGCCAGGTAGGCCGCGAGGTCGGCGGCCGTGGTGTTCGTGTCGTCGCCACCGATGGTGTGCAGCACGTCGACGCCGTCCGCCTGGAGCTGCTCGGCCGCCACGTGCAGCGGGTCCTGACCCTCCTGGACGAGCCCCCGCTTGACGCAGTCGGCGGCGTTGGTGAGCTTCACCCGGGAGTTGCCGATCGGCGAGCCGCCGAACCGGTGCAGGACGCCCGCCTGGCGGCGGCCCTCCTCGTCGATCTCGATCTTCGTCCCGGTGAGCAGGCCGTGGTAGCCGTACTGGTAGGCGATGATCTCGATCGACGGGTCGAGCTCGGTGTAACGCTCGATGAGGCCTCCGACGGCGGAGGACAGGCAGGGGGCGAAACCACCGGCGGTCAGCAGGGCCACACGACGGACCGACATGAGGGGCTACCTCTCGTTGGGGGATGAACAGCGCTGCCCATCCTATGAGGCCGCGAGCGTGGCCGTGACGACGTCTCAGCCCGCGAGGTCCTGCGCTCCCGCCGTGGGCGGCTCCGGCTCGGCGCGCGTCACGGGCGGTTCCGGCTCGGCCCGAGCCGGGCGCGACGTCCCGGGCGTGGCGTCGACCGGCAGCCCCTGCGCGAGCCGCACCTTCGCCGTCGCCGCGTAGACGTCCACGTACTCCTGCTCGCTGAGCCGCAGGATCGCGTACATGATCTCGTCCGCCACGGCCCGCAGCACGAACCGGTCGGACTCCATCCCGCGGTAGCGGCTGAAGTCCAAGGGCTCGCCGAAGACCACGCCGATCGGCCGCGGCTTGGGCACCACCCGCCCCAGGGGCTGGGCGACGTCGGTGCCCACCATCGCGACCGGGACCACCGGGGCGCCCGACTCCAGCGCGAGCCGGGCGACACCCGTCTTGCCCCGGTAGAGGCGACCGTCGGGGCTGCGCGTGCCCTCGGGGTAGATGCCGAACAGGTCGCCCTCGTCGAGCACCCGCAGGCCCGTGCGCAGCGCGGCCTCGCTCGCCTTGCCGCCGGAGCGGTCCACGGGGATCGTGCCGACGCCACGCATGAACCCGGCCACCAGCCGGCCCTTGAGACCGCGTCCCGTGAAGTAGTCCGACTTGCCGAGGAACTTCACCTGCCGTTCCAGCACGATCGGCAGCACGAACGAGTCGATGACGGCCAGGTGGTTGCTCGCGAGGATCGCACCGCCGGCGTCCGGCACGTGCTCCACGCCCCGGGTCCACGGGCGGAACGCCAGGCGCAGCCACGGCCCGACCAGCACGTGCTTCATGATCCAGTAGAACAACGGTCCTCCTCGCGGCGTCGCCGACGACAATAGAGTGGTCCCATGGCCTCACCGAACCGGGACGCGGAACCGGACGACCTTCCGGACGCTGACGTCGACGCCCGTTGGTCCGACATCGTCGCACGTCTGGGCGACGTGGAGCAGTCCGGGTTCGTCGTCGAGGACGCGGAACGACCCGCCCGGTCCGACGACGACACCCCGCCACCGCCCGACCCTCCCGTGGCGTCACTGTCCAGCGGCCCCCGCGACTGGCCCACCACACCGGAGGTCGAGGCGCTCGAGGAGGCCGACGACCACTTCGTGCCGCCCGAGCCCGAGCCCGTGGCGCACCGCGACCCCCTGCTGACGCTCGCGTGGACGGTCGCGGTCACCGTGCCCGTCCTGACGGTCGTGGGCGTGGTCGTGGTCGCGATGCTGCCGGACCTGCGGGTCCCGGGCTGGCTCGGGCAGGCCGGCGGCGGGGCCTTCCTCGCCGCGGTGGCCGCCCTGGTCTGGCGGATGCCGCACCGGCGCGACCCGGACGACGACGGTCCCGGCGCCGTCGTCTGAGGCGGAGGCGCGGCGAGGGTGCGGGCCGAGGAACGAGGCACTCGCCCGCAGCCGAGCCGCAGACTCGGACGACGTCGGCCCGGGCGCCCCGGCGCGGTCAGCGACGCGCCAGGTCGGCGGCGCCGATGATGCCCGCCTCGTTGCCCTGCTGCGCCAGCTCGATCTGCGCGACCGGCCGGTGCCCGAGCGCGGAGAGCTGCGACTCGTAGGCCTTGCGCACCGGCGTGAGCAGCAGGTCCCCCGCCGCGCCGACGCCGCCGCCCAGGACGATGAGCTCCGGGTCGAGCAGCGCCGCGACCGACGCCGAGCCCTCACCGATCCACCGGCCCAGCGTGGCGAGCAGCTCGATCGCCAGCTCGTCCCCGTCCTGGGCGGCCTCCGTGATCTGCGGCCCGGTGATGTCCGCCGGGTCCCCGCCCGCGAGCTCGACGAGCCGGCCGGCGCGATCCGGCGTGGCCGTGGCCGCCTGGCGCGCGTCGCGCACGAGCGCCGTGCCCGACGCGTACTGCTCCCAGCAGCCCTCGTGCCCGCACCCGCAGTAGTGACCGCCGGGCACCACACGCATGTGCCCGACCTCCGCCGCGACGCCCCACTTGCCGCGGACCAGCTCGCGGTCCACGACGACGGCACCCCCGAGACCCGTGCCGATGGTCAGCAGCAGCATGTCCGTGGCCGAGCGCGCCGCGCCGAAGCGGAACTCCGCCCACCCGGCGGCGTTGGCGTCGTTCTCGACGACGACGGGCACGTCGAGGTCCACCAGGTCGCTGACCCGCTGGGCCAGCGGGTACTCGCGCCAGGCGATGTTCGGCGCGAAGAGCACCGAGCTGCGGTCCGGGCTCACGAACCCCGCGGCGGCGAGACCGATCGCGCCGATCTCGTGCTCCGCGGCGAGCTCGGTGCACGCGTCGGCGATCGCCCGGTCGATGCTCGCGACGTCATCGGCGGCGGTGTCCCGCCGGACCTTGGCCAGGATGCGACCGGCCTCGTCCACGACCCCGACGGCGATCTTCGTTCCGCCGATGTCGACTCCGATGGCGTGCATGCGTCAAGTCCTCACGTTCGATCTCGGGGACGCCGGGCCGACGGAGTCCGTCGCACCGGCACGGTCGGCACGCCCGCGCGCGCCGGGGACAACACTACCGACCCGGGACCGCACCGCACGCACCGTCCACCAGGTGGTGCGAGGCGTGACCGCGGCACCTGTGCGACCCGGTATCGTGACCGCCACGGACGAGCCCTGCCACTGGAGTCAGCATGGACGAGATCACCACCCCGCAGCTCGTAGAGCTGCCCCCGACGTCGAACCTCAACGACCTGATCACCGACAGGGTCGCGAAGGACCCGGACGCCCCGATCATCGAGCGCCCCGCCGGCGACGGCTGGGAGAGCCTGAGCAACGCCGCCTTCGACGCCGAGGTCGTGGCCGTGGCCAAGGGACTCGTCGCCAAGGGCGTCCAGCCGGGCGACCCGGTCGGCATCATGTCCCACACGCGCTACGAGTGGACCCTGCTGGACTTCGCCGCGTGGGCGGCCGGGGCGGTGCCCGTCCCGGTCTACGAGACCTCCGCGCCCGAGCAGGTCGAGTGGATCGTCACCGACGCCGGCGTCACGGTCCTGGTCGTCGAGGACGCGACGCTCGCGGCCGTCGTCGACCAGGTCTCCGGCTCCGCGCCCACGCTGCGCGAGGTGCTCTCGATCGAGGACGGGGCGATCGCGGACCTGGTCGCGGCCGGTGCCGACGTCGACGACGCCGAGATCACCCGCCGCCGGGGGCTCGCCGGGCTCAACGACGTGGCCACCATCATCTACACCTCGGGCACGACGGGCCGCCCGAAGGGCGCCGAGCTCACCCACGGCAACTTCGCCTCGCTCGCCACCAACGCCGTCGCCGCCGTGCCGGAGGTCTTCGCCGCCGGTGGCCGCACCCTGCTCTTCCTGCCCCTGGCGCACGTCTTCGCCCGGTTCATCGAGGTGCTCGCGATCGCCGGCGGCAGCGTGCTGGGCCACTGGGCGGACGTCAAGACGGTCACGGAGGGCCTCGGGACGTTCAAGCCGACGTTCGTGCTCGCCGTGCCGCGCGTGTTCGAGAAGGTCTACAACTCGGCGGAGCAGAAAGCCGCGGCGGGCGGCAAGCTGAAGATCTTCCAGTGGGCCACCGCCACCGCGATCGAGTGGTCCCGCGCGCAGGACACCGGCGGTCCGTCGCTGTGGCTCAACGTCCAGCACAAGGTCGCCGGCAAGCTGGTCTACGGCAAGCTCCTGGCCGCCCTCGGCGGACAGGCCCGCTACGCGGTCTCCGGCGGCGGGCCGCTCGGAGAGCGTCTCGGACACTTCTTCCGGGGCATCGGTCTGACCATCCTCGAGGGCTACGGGCTGACGGAGACCACCGCGCCGACGAGCGTCAACCGGCCCGCGGCGAACCGGATCGGGTCCGTCGGCACCCAGCTGCCCGGCTGCGGTGTGCGCATCGCCGAGGATGGCGAGATCCTCCTCAAGGGCGTGCACGTCTTCCGCGGCTACCGCGGCAACGCCGAGGCGACCGCCGAGGCGTTCGACGGCGACTGGTTCCGCACCGGCGACCTCGGCACGCTCGACGACGACGGGTTCCTGTCGATCACGGGTCGCAAGAAGGAGATCATCGTGACTGCCGGCGGCAAGAACGTCGCGCCGGCCGCGCTCGAGGACCGGATCCGCGCCCACGCGCTGGTCAGCCAGTGCGTCGTCGTCGGGGACAACCGGCCCTTCATCGGCGCGCTGATCACCCTCGACCCCGAGGGTCTGCCGGGCTGGCTCAAGATGCACGACAAGCCCGCCCTCAGCGTCGAGGAGGCCCGGACCGACCCCGACGTCCTCGCCGCGCTCGACGCCGCCGTCGCCCGGGCCAACCAGGCAGTCTCGCGGGCGGAGTCGATCCGCAAGTTCGCCATCCTCGCGGAGGACCTCACGGTCGAGAACACCTACCTCACCCCGTCGCTGAAGGTGAAGCGCTCGGTCGTCCTGGCCGACTTCTCCGACGACGTGGACGCGCTCTACGTCGACGACCGCGACCAGTCCCCCGCCTGACCTGTCGGTGGCGGGGGCTACGGTCCCCGCCATGTCGATCGCACCACCACCCCAGGCCGCGACGACGGCGGTACAGCCGTCGTTCGCGGACCTGGGGACGCCGCTCCAGGACGTCACCTTCGTCGTCGTGGACCTCGAGACCACCGGCAGCCGGGCGAACAACGCCGGCATCACCGAGATCGGTGCCGTCAAGGTCCGCGGCGGCGAGGTGGTCGGCGAGTTCCAGTCGCTGGTGAATCCCGGCCGGCCGGTCCCGGCCTTCGTCGCGCGGCTCACCGGCATCACCACGGCGATGGTCTCGACCGCACCCGACATCGACCTGGTGCTGCCGGGCTTCCTCGAGTTCGCCCACGGGTGCGTGCTGGTCGCCCACAACGCGCCGTTCGACGTCGGCTTCCTGCGCGCGGCGTGCGCCGACCTGGGCTACACCTGGCCCGGGTTCGCCGTCGTCGACACGCTGCCGCTGGCCCGGCGGGTCGTCTCGCGCGACGAGGCCCCCAACCACAAGCTGTCCACACTGGCCCGGCTCTTCCACGCCCGCACCTCGCCCGACCACCGGGCGCTCGCCGACGCCCGTGCCACCGTCGACGTGCTGCACGCGCTGCTCGAACGGCTGGCGCCGCTCGGCGTGACGCACCTCGAGGACCTCGCCACCGCCGCCGACCCTGTGCCGGCGGACGTGCGCCGCAAGGCGACCCTGGCTGACGGGCTGCCCACCGCACCGGGGGTCTACCTCTTCCGCGGCCCGGACGACGAGGTCCTGTACGTCGGCACGTCGACCAACATCCGCCAGCGGGTGCGGTCCTACTTCACCGCCGCCGAGAAGCGCCGGCGGATCACGGAGATGGTCCGCATCGCGCACGCCGTCACCCCCGTCGTCTGCGCGACGCCGCTGGAGGCGCAGGTCCGCGAGCTGCGGCTCATCGCCGAGCACGCACCGCGGTACAACCGGCGCTCGAAGCACCCCGAGCGGCAGTCGTGGGTGCGGCTGACGGACGAGGCCTACCCCCGGCTGTCCGTCGTCCCGGAGGTGCGCGGGGACGTGCCGCACATCGGACCGTTCACCTCGCGCCGTGCGGCGGCCGCCGCCGTCGAGGCCGTGCACGACGCGATCGGCCTGCGGCAGTGCACGCAACGGCTGCCCGCGGTCGCCCGCGCGCCGCGCAGCCCCTGCGCCCTGGCGGGGCTGGGGCGCTGCTCGGCACCCTGCACCGCGACGACGGGGCCCGACACGGACTACGCGGCCGTCGTCGAGGCGGCCCGGGCCGCGCTGACCGGCGACCCGGGCGCCGTCGTCCGGGCGCTCGCCGAGCGGGTGGCTCGGCTGGCCGGTCAGGAACGCTTCGAGGAGGCCGGGCAGGTCACGCACCGGCTGCGGACCTTCGTGCGTGCCGCCGCCCGCTCGCAGCGGCTCGACCCGTTGAGCCGGTGCGCCGAGCTCGTCGCCGCCCGGCCGACGGCGGCCGGCGGCTGGGAGCTGATCGTCGTGCGGTACGCCCGCTTCGCCGGCACCGCCGTGACCGGACCGCACCAGGACCCGCTGCCCGTGGTCGACGCGCTGCGGGCCACGGCCGAGGTGGTCGAGCCTCCGCCACCGCCCGCACCGGCCTGCCACCCCGAGGAGGCGGCGCTCGTCCTGGACTGGCTCGACCAGCCCGAGGTCCGGCTGGTGCACGCCTCGGACCCGTGGACGTGCCCGGTCCGCTCCGCGGTCGCCCACGCCGACCTCGAGGACGTCTCGGCATCGGTCGCGCTGGCGCTGCGCGGCCCGGATACGATGGCGGCATGCTGACCGCGATCGTCCTCATCGACACCGTGCCGGACCAGATCCCCGAGGTCGCCACGCAGGTCACGAACCTGCGGGGCGTGAGCGAGGTCTACTCCGTCACCGGCAAGGCGGACCTGGTGGCGATGGTGCGGGTCGCGGAGCACGACGAGCTCTCGGCCGTCATCGCCGACGGCATCAGCAAGGTCGCCGGCGTGCTGCGCACCGAGACGCTCATCGCCTTCCGGGCCTACTCGAACGTCGACCTGGAGCAGGCCTTCGCGCTCGGCCTCGACGACTGACCACACCCTTCGCGAGACTGCGTCTCACAGGGCGCCCGCGCCCGTCAGGCCTGGGTCGCCGCCACCCACCGCTCCACGACGTCGGCCGTCCCGCCGTCGTCGATGCTCCGCGCGGCGTGCCCGAGCCCGTGCCCGATCCGCTCGACGAGCGTCCCCTCCGCGGTGCCGGGCAGCGTGCCGTCCGCGACGAGCGCCGCCGCCGCGTTGAGCAGCACGGTCTGACGCACCGGCCCCTGGTCGGTGCCAGTGAAGACCTCCCGGGCGACCTGGGCGTTGTGCACGGCGTCCGCGCCGCGCAGGTCGTCGATGCGGAGGCGATCCAGGCCGAGGTCCGCCGCGGCGTCGAGACGCTGCTCGACGACCTCGCCGTCGCGCACCTCCCACACCGTCGTGCCGCCGGTGGCGGCCAGCTCGTCCAGGCCGTCGTCACCGCGGAACACGAGGGCCGACGTGCCGCGGGAGGCGAACACGCCGGCCATCAGCGGGGCCATCCGGGCATCGGCACAGCCGACCGCCGTGGCCCCCGGCTGCGCGGGGTTCGTCAACGGGCCCAGGAAGTTGAACGCCGTCGCGACGCCCAGGTCGCGGCGGGCCGTGGCGGCATGACGCATCGACGGGTGGAACATCCCGGCGAAGCAGAACGTGATCCCGACCTCGTGGGCGATCTCGGCCACCCGCTCGGCAGGCTGGTCCAGGCGCACGCCCAGCGCCTCGAGGACGTCCGCGGAGCCCGACGACGACGACGCGGCGCGGTTGCCGTGCTTGACGACCCGCACGCCGGCCCCCGCCACCACGACGGCCGCCATCGTGGAGATGTTGACGGTGTGGTGCCGGTCGCCGCCCGTGCCGACGAGGTCGAGCGTGGGCCCGGCGACCTCGATCCGGACGGCGTGCGCCAGCATGGCGTCCGCGAGCCCGGTCAGCTCTGCCGCTGTCTCGCCCTTGGCCCGCAGCCCGACGAGGAAGCCGGCGAGCAGGGGAGCCGGCACCTCCCCGGACATCACCTGATCCATGGCCCAGGCGGTCTCCTCGACCGTCAGGTCCGCACCGGAGATCAGCGCGGAGAGCACTCCGGGCCACGTGCGTTCGGTCGGGGCACTCAGGGTCACGGCACTCACTCCAGCGAGACGGGTCGGCACGGTCGCGGTCGGTGGCGCCGGCTCACGCAGCCTGCGACAACGTCTCCGCGACGGCCCGCTGCACCACGAGGGCGTCGAGCGGGCGCGGCACCACGGAGTCCGCGAGCGACCATGATGCCAGCCACGCGTCCTGCGGCCGTCCGGTGAGGACGACGACGGGCGGGCAGTCGTAGACCTCGTTCTTGAGCTGGCGGCACAGGCCCATCCCACCGGCCTTGTCCGCCTCGCCGTCGAGGACGATCAGGTCGAACCGGCGACTCTCGGCGGTCGGGACGAGCTGCTGCGCCGTCGCGACCTCCGTCCAGGCGATGTCGGGCGCCCCGGCGTGGAGCCGGGGACCGACGGCGAGGCGCACCTGGTCGCGCACGGTGGCGTCGTCGCTGTACAGGAGGACACGGGGGCCTGTCGTCATCGAGCATCCCTTCGCAGACGTTTGATGGCATCGTGGCACAGGTGCGTCACCTCGGTCACCGACGAGCGGTGGTCTTTTCGTGGCGGTCTGCAGCGATCCGTCATCAACCGGCGCCTCGACGGCACGATTCTGCAGATTCGGTGAACCTGATCTCCACGATCCGACCCCCTCGGGTCCTCGAACCCGCCTCACGTCAGCCATAATGGCTGATGTGTCGACTGCAACGGCTGCTGCCCCCCACGCCCATCAGCACGTGACCGTCAACCGACCGAACCCTGTCTCGGTCGGGACGATCGTGTGGCTGGCCAGCGAGCTCATGTTCTTCGCCGGCCTGTTCGCCATGTACTTCACCGTGCGCTCGGTCATGCCCGAGGCGGAGTGGGACGCCCAGGCGTCGCACGTGTCCCTGATCTTCCCGTTGGTCAACACGTGCATCCTCGTCGCCTCGTCGATCACCTGCCAGGCAGGTGTGCTGGCCGCCGAACGGTTCCAGCCCGCGCGCACGGGCTCGCTGCTCCAGGTGGGTCGCTGGGGCATGAACGAGTGGATGACGCTGACCTACATCATGGGCGCGATTTTCGTCTCCGGGCAGATCTTCGAGTACGCGGAGCTCGTCCACGAGGGGCTGACCATCTCCTCGAGCGCCTACGGCTCGGTCTTCTACCTGGCGACCGGCTTCCACGGCCTGCACGTGGTCGGTGGCCTCATCGCCTTCCTGTTCCTGCTGGGCCGGTCCTTCCGCGCCAAGCGCTTCACCCACCACGAGGTCACCACCGGTCTCGTCGTGTCCTACTACTGGCACTTCGTCGACGTGGTGTGGATCGCCCTGTTCCTGGTGATCTACGTCCTGAAGTAGTCATCGGGCGGCACGGACGCCGCCCCTCCCGACCCTGCACCATCCACCTGCGAGACGAGGACATTTTCGTGAAGGCACTCGCCGCCCGCCGGCACCACCGGGCCGCTCCGGTCGTGCTGCTGCTGCTGGCGCTGCTGGTCACGGGCGGCTTGTACGCCGTCCTGGCGCCCACTCCGGCCACCGCCGAGACAGCCAGCACAGCGACCGACGTGGAGGAGGGCCAGCGGCTCTTCCAGGCCAACTGCGCCACCTGCCACGGCCCGAACGCCGAGGGCACCTCCGAGGCACCGTCCCTCGTGGGCGTCGGAGCCGCCGCGGTCGACTTCCAGGTCTCGACCGGGCGCATGCCCATGCAGATGAGCGGGCCCCAGGCCGCCGCGAAGCCGCCGCAGATGAACCCGGAGCAGACCGCGGACCTCGCGGCCTACGTCGCCTCGCTCGGTGCCGGTCCGGCCATCCCCACGGACGAGCAGGTGGACGCGTCGCTCGGCGACTCCTCGAACGGCGCCCTGCTGTTCCGCACCAACTGCGCGATGTGCCACAACGCCGTCGGTGCCGGTGGTGCGCTCTCCGAGGGCAAGTGGGCACCGCCCCTGGACGACGTCTCGGAGCGGAACCTCTACCAGGCCATGCTGACCGGTCCGCAGTCGATGCCGGTCTTCAACGACGCCAACATCGAGCCCGAGGAGAAGCGCGACATCATCGCCTACCTCGTCGAGCAGCGCGACGGTTCCGCCGGCGGCCTGACGCTGGGATCCCTCGGTCCCGTCAGCGAGGGCCTGTGGGCGTGGGTCGTCGGTCTCGGCCTGATGATCGGTGCAGCTGTGTGGATCGGAGCGAAGTCCTCGTGAGCGAGAACCAGAACCCCAACACCGGGCAGGAGGTCACGAGCGCCTCCGCGACCGCCCCCGACCGTTTCGAGGACCCGGGCGTCCCGGCGCACAAGCAGCGTCTGACGGACACGAACCCTCACGCGACCAAGCGCAACGAGCGCATCATCGCGCTGATCTTCGGGATCTCCTGCCTCGGCGCGATCGCCAGCGTCGTGTCCTACTTCGCGGTGCGCCCGGACGGGACCACCGAGGGCACGCGCTTGTCGACCGTTCTCCTGGGCGTCACGATGGCGATCTCCCTGCTGGGCATCGGCATCGCCGCGATCCACTGGGCGAAGTCGCTCATGAGCGACCACGAGCACGTGGACGAGCGCCACGACCTGGCCAGCTCGCCCGAGGTGCGTGCGGTCGCCGTCCAGCACCTCGCCGACGGCGTGGAGGACTCCGGCATCGCCCGTCGTGGTGTCCTCAAGGGCGCCGCGGTCTCCGCACTGGCGCTGTTCCCGCTGACCTTCGCCGTCCCGCTGATCTCGAGCGTCGGCGGCGACTGGGACGTGTCGAAGTTCCGCCACACGATCTGGGACCGCAACAAGCGGCTCGCCTACGACCCCTCCGGTCGCCTCATCAAGGCTGCCGACCTGACGGTCGGCTCCGTGGCGCACGTCATCCCGGAAGCCTCGCAGGAGGAGATGCAGTCGCACGAGTGGATCACGGAGAAGGCCAAGGCCGTCGTGCTCCTCGTCCGGCTGAACCCCGAGGACCTCCGCTCCGACCAGTCCCCCGAGGGCGAGACCTGGAGCTACGACGGGATCGTCGCCTACTCGAAGATCTGCACCCACGTGGGATGCCCCGTGGCTCTGTACGAGCAGCAGACTCACCACCTGCTCTGCCCGTGCCACCAGTCGACGTTCGACATGGCCGACGGCGCGAAGGTCGTCTTCGGTCCCGCGAACCGGCCACTGCCGCAACTTCCGATCACGGTCGATGACGAGGGCTACCTCATGGCGCAGCACGACTTCGTCGAGCCCGTCGGCCCGAGCTACTGGGAGCGTCTGAAGTGAGTACCGACACCAGCCCCTCCTCCGCGACCGAGACGCCGGCCACACCGGCCGGCAAGGCCGCCGACTACCTCGACCAGCGCACGAGCGTCGGCTCCGCGGTCAAGGAGTTCGCGCGCAAGGTCTTCCCGGACCACTGGTCCTTCATGCTCGGCGAGATGGCGCTCTTCTCGTTCGTCGTGCTGCTGCTGACCGGCGTCTTCCTGACGATGTTCTTCGATCCGTCGATGGCGCTCGTCGAGTACCACGGCGCCGGTCCCGAAGCGATGCAGGGTCAGCTCATGTCGGTGGCGTTCGCCTCGACGCTGGACCTGTCGTTCGAGGTCCGCGGCGGTCTGCTCATGCGGCAGATCCACCACTGGGCGGCGCTGGTCTTCATGGCCTCCATCGTGGTGCACATGATGCGCGTGTTCTTCACCGGCGCGTTCCGCAAGCCGCGCGAGATCAACTGGCTCGTCGGCACCGTGCTGATGATCCTCGGCCTCGCCGCCGGGTTCTCCGGCTACTCGCTGCCCGACGATGTGCTCTCCGGCAACGGTCTGCGCATCACCGACGGCGTGGTGAAGTCGATCCCGGTGATCGGTTCGTACACGTCGTACTTCCTCTTCGGCGGCGAGTTCCCGGGCGAGCACATCATCCCGCGACTCTTCACCGTGCACATCCTGCTCGTGCCGGCGCTGATCCTCGCGCTCATCGGTCTGCACCTGTTCCTCATGGTGCTGCACAAGCACACCCAATACCCGGGTGGCGGCCGCACGGACAAGAACGTCGTCGGCTACCCGCTGTTCCCGGTGTACGTCGCCAAGATGGGCGGCAACTTCTTCATCGTCTTCGGCATCCTCGCCCTCATGGGCGCGACGATGAGCATCAACAACGTCTGGAACTACGGGCCCTACGACCCCTCCCCCGTCGGGGCGGGCGCCCAGCCCGACTGGTACATGCTCTTCCTCGAGGGCTCGCTCCGGCTCATGCCGGGGTGGGGCACCGAGTGGGTCATCTTCGGATACACGCTCTCGCTGAACGTGCTGATCCCTGCGGTCGTGATCCCGGGCCTGCTGTTCACTTTCCTCTTCGTGTACCCGTTCGTCGAGGCCCGTGTGACCGGCGACAAGCGCGAGCACCACGTCCTGGACCGTCCGCGCAACGTCCCGGTCCGCACCGGCCTGGGCGTGGCCTTCCTGACGGCGTTCATCATCCTGGCGCTCGCCGGGTCGAACGACCTCATCGCCACGCACTTCGGGATGTCGATCAACCAGATCACCTGGGCGTTCCGGATCCTGTTCTTCGCCGGTCCGGTGTTCGCGTTCTGGGTCACGAAGCGCATCTGCCTGGGTCTGCAACGCAAGGACCGTGAGCTGGTGCTGCACGGCCACGAGACGGGCCGTATCGTCCGCTTCGCCAACGGTGAGTACATCGAGGTGCACCGCCCGCTGGACGACCAGGAGCGCTGGCTGCGCGTCAACTACGACGCTCACCGGCCCCTCGAGATCGAGCCGGCCACGGACGCCCGCGGTGTGAAGCGTCCCGGCTACAAGAAGGACAAGCGGTGGCAGAAGCTGTCGAAGTTCTTCTACGAGGACCGCGTCGAGCCGGTGACGCCGGCCGAGATCGCCGCCGCGCACGCGCACGGTGAGCACGACGAGGTCGAAGCCGCCCCCCACTCCCCCGAGCTCGTCTCGGGGGCCGAGAACGCCGATCGGGAGCACTGAGTCTCCTGAGCAGATAGATCACAGGGACCCGCGTATCCCCCGCCGTGACGACGGGAGGGTGCGCGGGTCTCTTGGTTCTGCTGCGCCGGTGGATTCTCCACCGGTTCGGCGCCGACCACTCGGCACCCCTGTGGTGCCCGACCTGACGGAAGGTACTTGAGCATGGCTGTCTACACGCTGCCTGACCTGCCCTACGACTACAGCGCGCTCGAGCCGCACATCAGCGGCAAGATCATGGAGCTCCACCACGACAAGCACCACGCCGCCTACGTGGCGGGGGCGAACACGGCGCTGGAGAAGCTGGCCGAGGCCCGCGAGTCCGGCGACCACGCCACGGTGAACCTCCACGAGAAGAACCTCGCGTTCCACCTCGGCGGGCACACCAACCACACGATCTTCTGGCACAACCTCTCGCCCGAGGGCGGCGGCGAGCCCGAGGGCGAGCTGGCCGAGGCCATCAAGGACCAGTTCGGCTCCTTCGCCGCCTTCCAGGCCCACTTCGCCGCCACCGCGACCGGCATCCAGGGCTCCGGATGGGCCGTGCTCGGCTGGGACTCCCTCGGTCAGAAGCTGCTGATCTTCCAGCTCTTCGACCAGCAGGCCAACGTCCCGGTCGGCATCGTCCCGCTGCTCATGCTCGACATGTGGGAGCACGCCTTCTACCTCGACTACCTCAACGTCAAGGCCGACTACGTCAAGGCGTTCTGGAACATCGCCAACTGGCGCGACGTCGCCGCCCGCCTCGACCGCGCCCGCGCCCGCACCCAGACCACCGGACTCCTCACCGCGTGACACCTCGCTGAGGCCGCCGGCAGGTCCGACAGGTCCGGCAACGATGAAGAGGCCCGGTCCCACGCTCTGCGTGGGACCGGGCCTCTTCGTGCGCCGGGCGGATCAGTGGGCGTGCTGCCCGCGGCTGAACTCGAACACCCAGCCGACCAGGCCGACCAGGCCGACGATGAGGCTGATGTAGAAGACCCACCAGCCCACGGCCAGTCCGAGGAACGCCACCGCGGCACCGGCGCCGAGCACGAGCGGCCACCAGGACCAGGGGGCGTAGACGCCCTGGTCGCCGGCGCCCTGGTCGATCTCGCCCTGTTCGTCGTCCTCCGGACGCGGGTCGATGTGGCGGGCCTGCAGCGCCAGGTAGGCACCGATCATCGCCATCAGGCCACCGACGAGCGGGATGCCCAGATAGCCGACGGGCTCGGTCCAGCCACCGAAGAAGCCGTAGAGGACACCGACGACCACGAAGAACGGCGCCAGCCAGACGAAGAGCCGGATCTCGATCTTCACTTGGTCGTCTCCTCGTCCTCGGGTCCGTCGACCGCCGTCGGCGACTGATGCTTCTCGGGGTAGTCGTTGATCTGTCGTTCCTCGACGAGCTCCGCCTGGCCGCGGCGGTCAGCACCGCCGTAGACCTGCTCCAGGCCGTCCTGGTTGACGTGGGGGTCCTCCATGGCGGCGACCTCCGGGTGGTGCAGGTCGAAGGCCGGCGACTCGGAACGGATCCGGGGCAGCGACGTGAAGTTGTGCCGGGGCGGCGGGCACGACGTCGCCCACTCGAGCGAGCGGCCGTAGCCCCACGGGTCGTCGACCTGGACCCGGGGAGCGTTACGCCAGGTCGAGTAGACGTTCCACAGGAACGGGAGCGTGGAGGCGGCGAGGATGAACGCGCCGACGGTCGAGAGCTGATTCTCCCACGTGAAGCCCTCGTCCGGCATGTAGTCGGCGTAGCGACGTGCCATACCCTCCACACCCAGCCAGTGCTGCACCAGGAAGGTCATGTGGAAGCCGATGAACAGGATCCAGAAGTGGATCTTGCCGAGCCGCTCGTTGAGCATCCTCCCGGTGAACTTGGGCCACCAGAAGTAGAAACCGGCGAACATCGCGAACACCACGGTGCCGAAGACGACGTAGTGGAAGTGCGCCACCACGAAGTAGGAGTCCGAGAGGTGGAAGTCCAGCGCGGGGCTCGACAGGATGATGCCGGTCAGGCCGCCGAAGAGGAAGGTCACGAGGAACCCGATGGACCAGAGCATCGGTGTCTCGAACGTCAGCTTCCCGCGCCACATCGTGCCGATCCAGTTGAAGAACTTCACACCGGTCGGGACCGCGATGAGCATCGTCATGAAGGCGAAGAACGGCAGCAGCACGGCGCCGGTGACGTACATGTGGTGCGCCCACACGGTGACCGACAGGGCCGCGATCGCGATCGTGGCGTAGATGAGGCCCTTGTAGCCGAAGATCGGCTTGCGGCTGAAGACCGGGAAGATCTCCGAGACGATGCCGAAGAACGGCAGCGCGATGATGTACACCTCAGGGTGCCCGAAGAACCAGAACAGGTGCTGCCACAGCACCGCTCCCCCGTTGTCCGGGTTGAAGACCTGCGCGTTGAAACGGCGGTCGGCACCCAGCGCGAAGAGCGCCGACGCCAGCGGCGGGAACGCCATGAGCACGAGCAGGCTCGTGACCAGCGTGTTCCAGGTGAAGATCGGCATCCGGAACATCGTCATGCCGGGCGCGCGCATGCAGATGATCGTCGTGATGAAGTTGACGCCACCGAGGATGGTCCCGAACCCGGCCAGCGCCAGGCCGAAGACCCAGAGATCTCCTCCCAACCCCGGACTGAACGTGGTGTTGGACAACGGCGCGTAGGCGAACCATCCGAACGACGCCGCACCCTGCGGGGTGAAGAAGCCGGCCGCGGCGATGAGCCCGCCGAAGAGGAACAGCCAGTACGCGAACATGTTCAGCCGCGGGAACGCCACGTCCGGCGCACCGATCTGCAGCGGCATGATGACGTTCGCGAAGCCGGCGAAGAGCGGTGTCGCGAAGAGCAGCAGCATGATCGTGCCGTGCATCGTGAAGAGCTGGTTGTACTGCTCCTTGCTCTGCACGATCTGGATGCCGGGCATGAAGAGCTCGGCGCGGATGAGCAGCGCCAGGATCCCGCCCACGGCGAACCAGAAGAACGACGTGATCAGGTACATGTAGCCGATGGTCTTGTGGTCGGTGGAGGTGATCCACTTGACCACCGTTCGGCCCAGGGTCTGCCGCTCGGAACGGAGGCCGGGAACGACCTCGGCTCCGTACGCGGTCTCGGTGGTGGCCATCAGCCCTCGACCTCCGGAATGGTTTCTTCGCTGGTGAACTCACCGTGCTGCTGGCGGTTGAGGTCCAGGCCGAGCTCGCCGGTCTGCCCCTTGGCCTCGAGCTCCGCCATCTGGGCGTCGTACTCGGCGCGGTCGACGACCTTGACGTTGAAGAGCATCCCGGAGTGGAACTCGCCGCACAGCTCGGCGCACTTGCCGGCGTAGGTGCCCTCCCGCTCGGGGACGACCTGGAACGTGTTCGTCCGCCCGGGGATCATGTCCATCTTGAACAGGAACGCGGGGATCCAGAAGGAGTGGATGACGTCGCGCGAGTCGACGGTGAACTCGACGCGCTCACCGACGGGGAGGTACAGGGTCGGCAGGTTCTGGGAGGTGCCGGGCTCGCCGTCGACCTCGTCCTCGGCGGTCTGCGCCCCGGGGTCGAGCAGTTGCTGGCCCGACTCGTAGACACCCTCGTCGAGGTAGTTGAAGTCCCAGCTCCACTGCTTGCCGATGACCTGGATGTTGACGTCCGGTTCCTCGGACGTGGTGTCGAGGACCGCGGTCATGTCCCGGTTCGTGTAGAAGAACAGCACGAGGACCATGAGCGTCGGCACGATCGTGTACATGATCTCGAGCGGCATGTGGTAGCGCGTCTGCACAGGCAGGCGGTGGTCGTCGCGGCGCTTGCGGTAGGCGGCGACGCACCACAGCATCAGCCCCCACGTGATGACGCCGACGGCGAGCGCGGCGACCCAGGAGCCGACCCACAGGTCGGTCATGCGCCCGGTCTGGTTGGTCACCTCCCCGTCGCTGTATCCGGGAAGGTATCCGCGCTGGGCGGCATCGTCGGCGCAGCCGGAGGCAAGCGCCACGACGGCGACCGCGACGGCGGTCGCACGCAACGCCAGGGCCCGCCGGGTGCGAGTGGGGCTCTTCGGGTGCAAGGGAGGCCTTTCACGTCTCGTCCGACCGCCGCGCCCTCGCTCAGGGCGCACGGGTAGGACCTTCGTCCTCGATGGGAGCAGCCTAGCGCGACCTTCACGCTTTCGACGCCAGAAGCGCCCCGTTCCTACGTGACGACAAGCGGGCTCCGTGTCGCCATCCCGGCTGTTCGCGACATGGTTCCGAGGCGTGTCAGATCATCGCGTCGCTGGCGGCCCCGGTCGGCGCCACGGCATCATGGACGTGCGCTCCGCGCACCGTCCCAGCACCGCACCGAAGGGCTCCGTGTGACACACCCCACCCCCACCGACGGGCGGTCCCACCTGGACAACGGCGGTCGGGCACCCTGGCACCCGCTGGCTCGCCAGGCGTTCCTCCAGGCCCTCGACGACGGCTGGGCGGACCCGCGCCGCCTGCACACCGAGGGTCGTCGCGCCGCCGCGCTGCTGGACGGCGCCCGGGAGGCCGTCGCCGACGTGCTCGGCGCCCGGACGGAGGAGGTCCGCTTCACGCCCTCGCACACCGCTTCGCTGCACTCCGCGGTGGCGCAGGTCGCCCGGGCCCGACGGCGGCACGGCCACGACGTCGTGGTCGGCGCCGTCGAGCGGGCCGCCGTGCTGCACGCCGCCGAGCACTCCGCCGGTCCGGCGGGACGGCGGGTGATCGTCGCGGTCGACGGGTACGGGCGGGCGGACGCCGACGCGTTCGTCGAGGCGCTGCGGCACGACGGCGTCGCGCTCGCCGCGCTACAGCACGCCAACGGTGAGGTCGGCACCACCCAGCCGGTCGAGGCGGTGCACGAGGCCGCCCGGGCGGCGGGCGTGCCGCTCGTCGTCGACGCGGGAGCGAGCCTCGGCCACGCCGTCGTCGGCCCCGCCTGGGACGTCCTCACCGCCGACCCGGCCGACTGGGGCGGCCCCGCGGGCATCGGCATCGCCGCGGTCCGGCACCGGACCCGCACCGTCGCCGACGGGCCGGAGGACCCCGAGCCGTGGGCACCGGGCGGCATCAGCGTGCCGGCCGCCTTCGCGGCCGCCGTGGCGCTCCAGTCCGTCGTGGCCGACCGCGCCGAGGCCGACGGCCGGCGACGCGCCCTCGTCGACCAGATCCGCGCCCGGGTCGCGAAGATCCCCGACGTGGAGGTCGTGGGAGACCCGTCCGACCGGCTGCCGCACGTGGCGACGTTCTCGTTCCTCTACGTCGACGGTGAGGCGCTCGTCTCCGAGCTCGACCGCGCCGGGTTCGCCGTCGGTTCGGGCTCGGCCTGCACGGCGAGCACGCTGGAGCCGTCCCACGTCCTCGCGGCCATGGGCGTGCTCACCCACGGCAACGTGCGGATCGCGCTGGACCGGTCCACGGACGCCGCCGACGTGGAGCGGTTCCTCGACGTGCTCCCGGGCGCCGTGGCGCGCGTCCGCGACATGCTGGGGGTGCAGGGCCTGTGAGCGCCGAGGAGGGTCACGTCGTGGACGCCCGCGGGCTCCGGTGCCCGCTGCCGGTGATCCGGCTCGCCGCCCGCGCCCAGGGTCTGCCGACCGGCACCGAGGTGACGGTGCTCGCCACCGACCCCGCCGCCGAGCACGACGTCCCCGCCTGGGCACGGCTGCGGGGGCACACGTACGTCGGGGCCCGCACGCACGAGGCGGACGGCCGGCCCTGGTGGGCACTGACCGTCCGCCTCGGGGACTGACTGCTCGGGAGCGCTCGGCTCAGCCGACGCCATATCGGCTGACCCTGCGGTTCCGCTACGGGCGGGTACCTCGTTCCTCGGGGACTGACTGCTCGGGAGCGCTCGGCTCAGCCGACGCCATATCGGCTGACCCTGCGGTTCCGCTACGGGCGGGTACCTCGTTCCTCGGCCCCCACCCTGCGCTGCACCTTCGGCTCAGCCGAAGGAACCGCCGCAGGCGCAGGACTCGCCGGCGTTCGGGTTGTCGATCGTGAAGCCCTGCTTCTCGATGGTGTCGGCGAAGTCGATCTTCGCGCCGTCGAGGTACGGGACGCTCATGCGGTCCACGACGACCTCGACGCCGTCGTAGTCACGCAGGGCGTCCCCGTCGAGCAGGCGCTCGTCGAAGTAGAGCTGGTAGATCAGGCCGGAGCAGCCGCCGGGCTGGACGGCGACGCGCAGGCGCAGGTCGTCGCGCCCCTCCTGCTCGAGGAGGTTGCGGACCTTGTTCGCGGCGACCTCGGAGAGCTCGACGCCGTGGGTGGCGATCTCGGTGGTGTCGGTCATGCTTCCTCCAACAGGTTGGCCGGTGCGGCTGTTCCCGATCCTACGCCGGAATCGTGGCGGGTCGATGACTCACGTCACAGCCGGCCCCACTCCGGGGCCCAGGTGCGGGCAGCCCGCGCCACCGCACCCGCCTGCCACGGATCGCCCACCTCGTGCACCCCGGCGACGCCGGCGGCCGCCAGCTCGCGCCGGGTCACCTGCGAGCGCCCGGCGAGCACGACGACGGGGACCGCGTGGGGCGATGCGGCCCGGGCCGCGTCTGCCACGGGCCCGTCGTGCAGCGCTGCCCCGTCCAGCACCCGGACGTGCACGACGACGAGGTCCGCGTCGGCGGCACGTTCCATCAGCAGGGCCACCTGCGGCGCGGGGGCAGGGGGCCCGACGCTGGCGAGCCCGAGCGACGTCGTGGGGACGAACACACCCGTCGACGGACCGGGGCCGTCGGGTGGGGCGGGTGGTGCGGGTTCGGCGGCGGGGACGACCAGCGGCTCGGTGGTGCAGCGCGGCGCCGCCTGCGACCACGCGGCCGCGACGGCCGCCGCGGCGCCCGAGCGGGTGTCGGCGCGGCCGTCGTCGGCCGGGACCGCAGGACCGTGGGAAGGGGCGCCGGACGCGGCGACGATGAGCGCGTGCACGGACCCGATCGTGGCACATCCCGGCGTCGTGGGAAGATGAGCGCGTGAGCACTCTGCTGAACGAGACGTCCACCTTCGTCGAGCCGGCACCGTCACCCCTGCTCCTGCTCGGGCAGGGCCGCGACCTCGCGTCCGAGCGCGGTGTCGAGTGCACGGGCGCGCTCCCGTCGCCGTCGGACCCGGACCTGGTCGAACGGGCACGAGCCGCGCGCGAGGCCCTCGGGAGCCGCGCCTTCGTGCTGGGCCACCACTACCAGCGCGACGAGGTCATCGACTTCGCGGACGTCACCGGCGACTCGTTCAAGCTCGCCCGCGAGGCCGCGGCGCGGCCCGAGGCCGAGTTCGTCATCTTCTGCGGCGTGCACTTCATGGCCGAGTCCGCCGACATCCTGACCTCCGACGCCCAGCAGGTCGTGCTGCCCGACATGGCGGCCGGCTGCTCGATGGCGGACATGGCGGAGATCTCGCAGGTCGAGGAGACGTGGGCCGTCCTGGAGGACGCCGGCGTCGCGGCCGACACGATCCCCGTGACCTACATGAACTCGACGGCCGCCATCAAGGCGTTCACGGGGCGGCACGGGGGCACGGTGTGCACGTCGTCGAACGCGCAGGTGGCGCTGCGCTGGGCCTTCGACAAGGTCGGGGGCGTCGACGGCACCGGGAAGGTGCTGTTCATGCCGGACCAGCACCTCGGCCGCAACACCGCGGTGCTCCAGCTGGGCATGAGCCTGGACGACTGCGTCGTGTTCGACCCCCGCAAGCCCGGCGGCGGCCTCACCGAGGCCGAGCTGCGCGACGCCCGCATGATCCTGTGGCGCGGCCACTGCTCGGTCCACGGACGGTTCTCCGAGCGCAACGTCACCGACATCCGGGCCGCGGTGCCGGACGTCACCGTGCTGGTGCACCCGGAGTGCAAGCACGAGGTCGTCAACGCCGCCGACATGGTGGGCTCGACGGAGTACATCATCAAGGCGCTCGAGAACGCCGAGCCGGGGTCGTCGTGGGCGATCGGCACCGAGCTCAACCTCGTGCGGCGGGTCGCCGCCGCGCACCCGGACAAGCAGGTGCACTACCTGGACTCGACGGTGTGCTTCTGCTCGACGATGAACCGCATCGACCTGCCGCACCTCGTCTGGGCGATGGAGTCGCTCGTCGAGGGCCGCGTGGTCAACCGCATCGTCGTGGACGCCGAGGACGCGCACTGGGCCCAGGTGGCCCTCGACCAGATGCTGGCGCTGCCAGGGGTCTGACCGACCTGACAGAAGGGCGATGACCGTGCGATGAGCACCGACGGGGGGCTGCACGTCGGCATCTTCGTGTTCGACGAGGCCGACGAGCTGGACGTCGTAGGGCCGTTCGAGGTCTTCACCGCCTGGTCGGGCTGCTCGGAGCTCAGACCGCACGTGAGCACGTTCTCCTGGACGGGCGACGGGGTGCGGCTGGCCGGGGGCCTGCGGATGCTCCCGCACCGCTCGGCGGACGACGTCGGTCCCCTGCACCTGCTCGTCCACCCCGGCGGCTGGGGCACGCGCAGCCTGCTGGAGGACTCCGCGCACCTGGAGTGGCTGCGTGCCGTGCGGGCGCAGACCCCGATCGTGGCCAGCGTCTGCACGGGGGCGCTGGTGCTGGCCGCCGCGGGACTGCTCGCCGGCCGGCCGGTCACCACGCACCACGACCACTACGACGACCTCGCGCGCCTCGACCCGAGCACGGTGGTCGACTCCGAGGCCCGGTTCGTCGACGACGGAGACGTCGTCACCTCCGCAGGAGTGTCGGCCGGGATCGACATGGCCCTGCACCTGGTGACCCGGCTGGAGTCAGGCACGGCGGCCGCTGTAGTCCGCCACGTGCTGCAGTACGACGCCCCGAGGTGACGGCGTCCGCGGCGACGGCACCACCGTGGCGACCGATACCTGATACCGCGCGTCGCCGATATATTGTGGCGCCCATGACCCGGATGCTGCACCTGGCCAAGGCCTCCCTGCTCCCCCGCCGGCCCGTCGTCGGACGGGGCCTGCTCGACGCGTCGACCACGGTGCTGCGGGTGCACCCGGGTGACCTCGACATGTACGTCCACGTCAACAACGGCTCGTACCTGCAGATGATGGACGTGGCGCGGTCGAACCTCATCGCCGACCTCGGCGGGTTCTCGCTGCTCCGGTCCCAGGGCTGGTACCCGGTGGTGGCGGCGTCGACGATGACCTACAAGCGGTCGCTGCAGCTGTTCGAGAAGGTCACCATCACCACGCGCGTCCTCGGCTGGGACGCCCGCGTGGTCTACATCGAGCAGGTCTTCACGCGGGCCGGCACCTTCGCGGCGCGCGGCTGGGTCGCCGGCCGGTTCCTCGGCAAGGACGGATCGCGCGTCGCCCCGGCGGACGTGGTCGCGCTGCTCGGGGGGCAGGGCGAGGTGCAGGGCCCCGCCCTGCCCGACGACGTCGCCGCCTGGGCCCGGTCGGTCGATGTCGCGCACCGCGAGGCCGACCGGGCCTGACAGCTACCGATGGCCCGCTGTGTTCGGCATTTCCTGTCGTGTTCGGCAACTTGAACTGCCGAACACGACGCGAACTGCCGAACTGGGGCACCAGGTCAGCCGACGTGCGCGAGCCGGCGCAGCAGCAGCGCCTCGGCGAGCACGACCGTGCGCAGCTCACCCAGGTGCACCGACTCGTTGGCGCCGTGGGCGCGCGAGTCCGGGTCCTCCACGCCGGTGACGAGCACGGCGGCCTCGGGGAACGCCTCGAGGAGGTCGGCGATGAAGGGGATCGACCCACCGACGCCGATGTCCACCGGTGCGGTCCCCCACGCCGCGGAGAACGCGCTGCGCGCGGCCCGCATCGCCGCGGAGTCCGCCGGCGCGCCGAACGCCTTGCCCTGCTCACCAGGGGTCCACGCGACCCGCGCACCGAACGGGGCGTGCGACTCGAGGTGGGCCCGCAGCGCCTCCTCCGCCTCCTTCGGCTCGAGGCCCGGCGGGATCCGGACCGAGATCTTGGCCGCGGAGCGCGGGGCGAGGGTGTTCGAGGCCTGGGCCACCGAGGTCGCGTCGATCCCGATGACGGCGATCGCCGGCTTGGTCCAGAGCCGTCCGGCGATCGTGCCGGTCCCGGCCAGCTCGACGCCGTCGAGCACCGAGGCGTCGCCGCGGAAGTCGGCCTCCGCGTAGTCGACCTCCGGTTCGCCGGCGCCGGTGAGCCCGGCGACCGCCACGTCGCCGGCGTCGTCGTGCAGGGTCGCGACGAGCCGCGCGAGGAGGATGTTCGCGTCCAGGACCGGACCGCCGAACATCCCGGAGTGCACGGCGTGCTCCAGCACCTCGACCGAGACGACGCCGTCGACCAGCCCGCGCAGGGACGTCGTCAGGGCCGGCACGCCGACCTTCCAGTTCGTGGAGTCCGCCACGACGATCACGTCGGCGGCGAGCAGCTCGTGATGGTCCGCGAGGAACCGGGCGAAGCTGGGTGACCCCGACTCCTCCTCCCCCTCGACGAACACGGTCACGCCCACGCCGAGGTCGTCGCCCGCCGCCTCCAGGGCGCGCAGGGCTCCGACGTGGGCCATCAGACCGGCCTTGTCGTCGGCCGCGCCGCGACCGAACAACCGGTCGCCGACCTGCGTCGGCTCGAACGGTGCGGTCTCCCAGGCGGCGGCGTCCCCCGGCGGCTGGACGTCATGGTGCGCGTAGAGCAGGACGGTCGGCTCGCCCGGCCGTGCCGGACGACGGGCGACGACGGCAGGGGCGCCCGCCGTGCCGTCGGGCCGGTCGGACCTCAGCACGCGGACGTCGGGAAGCCCGACTCCGCGCAGCAGGTCGGCCACGGCGCCCGCGCTGGCCGCGACGTGGGCCTGGTCGAAGGCCGCCGCGGAGACGCTCGGGATCCTGACCAGCGCCTCGAGGTCCGCCTGGACGGCAGGGAACAGCTCGTCGACGTGGGCGCGCAGGGCGGCCACGTCCGTCTCGGTGTGGTTCACCCCTCCACGCTACCGGGGCGTCACCGCACGGCCCCGCGCTCGACTACCCTGGTGGCGTGATCTTCCGCAAGCCTGACACCGCCGACTCCGCTGCCACCGGCTCGTCCGACAGCCCCTCCGTCGCCGACCCGGCGATCACGCCGGCCGGCAAGGGCCGGCCGACGCCCAAGCGGCGTGAGGCTGCGGCGAAGAACCAGCGCCCCCTGGTCCCGAACGACCGCCGGGCGGCGCGCAAGGCGAGCAAGGAGAAGGCGCGCGAGGAGCGCACCCGCGAGTACAAGGCGATGCAGACGGGCGACGAGCGGTTCATGCCGGTCCGCGACAAGGGACCGGTCCGTCGATACGTCCGCGACTACGTCGACGCCCGCTGGAACCTCGGAGAGTTCTTCCTGCCGGTCGCCTTCGCGTTCATCTTCCTCAACCTGCTGGTGATGCAGAACCCGACGCTGGGTGCGTTGGTGCTCCTCGCCCTGTACGCGGTCGTGTTCATCACCCTGATCGACGCCGTGATCATGTGGCAGCGCCTCAAGCGCAAGCTGCGCGACAAGTTCGGCACCGCGGGCGCCGACGGGACGAAGACGTACGACGTGCCGCGCGGGACGATGATGTACGCCGTCATGCGAGCCTTCCAGCTCCGCCGCTCGCGCCTGCCGAAGCCGATGCACAAGAAGCACGGCGTCTGGCCGCAGTAGCTGGCGAGTGCGGCCGGTGTCGGACGATCCGGCGCCCGGGGTCGAATCGATGCGACCGGCGGCATAGGGTGACGGCATGGTCAACTACCGGTACCTCGGCAACAGCGGTCTCAAGATCACCGAGATCACCTACGGCAACTGGCTCACCCACGGCTCCCAGGTCGAGAACGACGTCGCCACCCAGTGCGTGCACGCCGCCCTCGACGCAGGGATCACCTCGTTCGACACCGCGGACGTCTACGCGAACACCAAGGCGGAGTCCGTCCTCGGGGAGGCGCTGAAGGGCCAGCGCCGCGAGTCGCTCGAGATCTTCACCAAGGTCTACTGGCCCACGGGGCCCGGCGGCCCCAACGACACCGGGCTGTCCCGCAAGCACGTCATGGAGTCGATCAACGGCTCCCTGCAGCGCCTCGGCACGGACTACGTCGACCTCTACCAGGCGCACCGGTACGACGTCGAGACGCCGCTCGAGGAGACGATGCAGGCCTTCGCCGACATCGTCCGGCAGGGCAAGGCGCTCTACATCGGCGTCTCGGAGTGGACCGCCGACCAGATCCGCGCGGGTGCCGAGCTGGCGAAGGAGCTCGGCTTCCAGCTCATCTCCTCACAGCCGCAGTACTCGATGCTGTGGCGGGTCATCGAGGACGAGGTCGTTCCCGCCTCGCAGGAGAACGGCCTGTCCCAGATCGTCTGGTCGCCGATGGCGCAGGGTGTCCTCTCCGGCAAGTACGTGCCGGGCAAGGAGCTGCCGGCCGGGTCGCGCGCCACCGACGAGAAGGGCGGCGCGAAGATGATCCAGCGGTTCATGCGCGACGACGTCCTCGAGCGCGTCCAGGGCCTCAAGCCCGTGGCCGACGAGCTCGACCTGTCGATGGCGCAGCTCGCCGTCGCGTGGGTGCTCCAGAACGACAACGTGGCCGCCGCGCTCGTCGGCGCCTCCCGACCCGAGCAGGTCGCGGAGAACGTCAAGGCGTCCGGCGTCGAGATCCCGGCCGAGCTCATGGCGCGGATCGACGACGTCCTGGGTGACGTGGTCGAGCGCGACGCCGGCAAGACCCTCGAGGGGATGCCGACGACACGCGTCGCCTGACGACGCCGGTCCCGCGAGCGTCTCTGGTCGTCCGGAATCGACGTCTGATTCCTGACGGACAGAGACGCTCGCGGTCGTCGCGGGCCTCAGAGGGTACGGCCGTGCTCGCCGAAGGAGTCCAACGCGCGGGCGATCTCCCGCGCACGGCGACGCACCCGCTCCTCGCGGGCGGAACGCTCGCCCTTCCCGTCCGGTCCGTCGGACGGCGGCGCCGTCGGCACAGGCGGTGCGGCAGGACGGGGCACGCGCGGCGACGTGCGTGCGGGCCGGGGACCGCTGAGCCCGTCGGGGACCAGCCAGCGCCACCGCGCGGCGGCCTGCACCACGACGCCCACACCGAGCGCGAAGGCGACGGTGGCCCAGCCGAGCGTCCCGCCGAGCAGCCAGCCGACGGCGACGACCGTCGCCTCGATACCGGTCTTGATCGCGCGCACGGACCAACCGGTGCGCGCCACGAGCCCGGTCATGAGCCCGTCGCGAGGGCCGGGGCCCAGGCGCGCCCCGACGTAGGCGGCGGTGGCCACGCCGTTGAGCACGATCCCGCCGAGGGCGAGCGCGACCCGGCCCACGGTCCCCGGGTCGGGCAGCAGCACGTCGAGCAGCCGCAGGCTGGGCTCGATGGCGACGGAGATGATCACCACGTTCGCGACGGTCCCGATCCCCGGGCGCTGCCGCAGGGGGACCCACGCGGCGAGGACCAGCAACGACGTCAGGGCGACGGTCACGCCGAACGACCATCCGGTGGTGCGCACGACCCCCTGGTGGAGCACGTCCCAGGGCATGCCGCCCTGTCCGGCGTGCAGGAGCATCGCCATCGAGAACGTGAAGACGAGCAGCCCGACGACGAGCTGGACGCCTCGCCGGGCGGGGGTGAAGCCAGTTCGGGTCGCGGCCGGTGCCGGCACGCCGGCGGTCGTACGAGGAGTCGTCGGAGCAGTCATACCCCCCACCATCGGCGACATTGGCTTTGCATTCCATGGCCAATCGAGCAAGAGTGGATCCATGAGCCTGTCCGCGCCGCCCACCACGGCGGTCCGCCACTTGTCCGCCGCCGCCGCGTCGCGGCTGCTCGGCGCCTGGCACGCGTCCGGACCGGCCTACCTCGCCCTGGCCGACGCGCTGCGCGCGGCCGTCCTGTCGGGAGCGCTGGCACCGCTGACCAGGCTGCCCAGCGAACGTGAGCTGGCCCGCGTGCTCGGCCTCTCCCGGACGACGACGTCGGCCGCCTACGACCGCCTGCGCGAGCTCGGCTTCGCCACGAGCCAGGTCGGCTCCGGCACCGTCGCGGTCCTGCCCCGTTCCGCCGGCCTCCCGGTGCGCCCCCAGGCGCCCGCCGGCGACGGGCCGCTCCCGCCGCTGTCGGACCCGTCCGGACCGATCGAGATGTCCCAGGCCACGCCGTCGGCCCCGGACGCCCTGCACGGCGCCTACGAGCGCGCCCTCGAGACGCTCCCCGCCTACCTCGGTACTGGTGGCTACTCCCACCTGGGCCTCGACGTCCTGCGCGAGGCCGTCGCGCAGCGTTACACCGACCGGGGCGTGCCCACCAGCCCCGACCAGGTGCTGGTGACCACGGGCGGGCAGCAGGCCATCGCGCTGCTCGCGACGACGCTGGTCGGTCGCACCGAGCCGGTGGTGGTCGAGTCCCCCACCTACTACCACGCCATCGAGGCGCTGCAGCGGGCAGGCGCCCGGTGCGTCGGCGTGCCCGTGGGCGACGTCGAGTCGCTGGCCTCCGCCGTCCATCGCACCCGTGCGCGCCTGGCCTACCTCGTGCCCGACTTCCACAACCCCACGGGACGGACGCTCACCGCCGAGGAGCGCGAGACGGTGGCGCACCTGACCGACCGCTACGGCGTGACCGTCGTGGGCGACGAGACGCTCACCGACCTCGACCTCGACGGCGGCACCGTGCCGGGGCCGTTCTGCGGGGACGGCACCGACAACCGGCTCGTCTCGGTGGGGTCCGCCTCCAAGTCGTTCTGGGGCGGTCTCCGCATCGGCTGGGTGCGCGCAGACCCGCAGCTCGTCCAGCGGCTGGCCCGGACCCGCCAGGCGCTCGACATCGCCACCCCGGTGCTCGAGCAGCTCACGGTCGTGGAGCTGCTCGCCCGTCGCGACACGATCCTGCCGGCACGCGTGGCGGGCCTGCGGGAGCGGCGCGACCTCCTCGTCGGGCTCGTCCGCGACCGGTTCCCCGCCTGGGACGTCCCCTCCCCCGCCGGCGGGCTCTGCCTCTGGACCGGGATCGGCCGGCCCGCCGGCCAGGCCCTCGCGGCCGCGGCCGTCGCCGAGGGTCTACGGATCGGTGCCGGCCCGCAGTTCACCCCGGACGGGTCCGCGCAGGACCGCGTGCGGCTCGTCTACACCGGGTCGCCCGAGACGCTCACGGACGCGGTGGACCGGCTCGAGCGAGCCTGGCGCCGCATCGTGGGCTGACGGTGGGGCACTCTCCGGTCGCCCCGGCTCAGGGGATGCGCAGCTCGATCGCGGGGGTCGCCTGGGCGCCGTCGTGCAGCAGCGTCGCCGTGGCGGCCCCGGCCGCCGCGAGCCGCCGCCAGTGCTCCCCGAGCCACTGCTCGGCGTCGTACTGGGCGGTGAACACCGGGCTCGACGACGGTTCCAGAGGCCGTCCGTCGACGTCCGTGAGCGCCCATTCCCACCGTGGCCGGATCACGCGACCCGCCCCGCACTCACGGAACCGGCCGACCGGGTCAGCGCACGGTTCAGGCGCGAGGGCCACAGCGGCCCCTCGTAGACGAACGACGTGTAGCCCTGGACCAGGTCCGCCCCTGCCCGCAGGTAGGCGCGGACGTCGTCGGCGTGCGTCACTCCACCGACACCGATGACCACCGGGTCCGGCCCGAGCCGTTCCCGCAGGCGCGCCACGACCTCGAGCCCCCGGGGCAGCAGGGTGGGCCCGGACAGACCGCCCGAGCCACGGTCGTGGCCGATCGTCGTGTTCACGGCCACCACGCCGTCGAGACCCAGCTCGGCGGCGAGGTCGGCGACCGCGTCCACGTCGGCGTCCGCCAGGTCCGGAGCGATCTTGACGAGGAGCGGGGTGCGCCGCACCCCGGCCGTGGCCGTCGCCTCGTCGGCCGCCTGCCGGGCGGCGGCCAGGATCGGCCGCAGCTCGGCCGTGGTCTGCAGGTCGCGCAGCCCCGGCGTGTTCGGCGAGGAGACGTTGACCACCAGGTAGTCGGCGTGCGCGGCCAGCAGCCGGGCGCACGCCGCGTAGTCGGCGGCCGCGTCCTCGGCCGGCGTGCTCTTGTTCTTGCCGATGTTGACGCCGACGACGGCGGCCCGCCCCGCTGCGGTCGACCGCAACCGACGCAACCGTTCCGCCATCTCCAGCGCGCCGTCGTTGTTGAAGCCCATCCGGTTGCGCACCCCGCGCAGGTCCAGCTCGCGCCACATGCGCGGAGCCTCGTTGCCCGGCTGCGGACGAGGCGTGACGGTGCCGACCTCGACGAACCCGAACCCGAGCATCGTCAGCCCGCGGACGGCCCGGGCGTTCTTGTCGAAGCCGCCGGCCAGGCCGAAGGGCGCCGGGACGGTCCGGCCCAGCACCTCGACACTGCCCGGACCGCCTGCCCCGCGCCCGAGGTAGGGCGCCAGCGCTCCCTGGATCACGTCACGCAGCACGGGGACGCGGCCGGCCCTCTCGATCGCGCGGAACGCCAGCTCGTGGGCACGCTCCGGATCCATGCGCCGGAAGAGGCCGTGGAAGAGCAGGGAGTACGGGGTCATCGAGCCTCCGTCGATTCGTCCGGCGCGGTCACGGGTCGTTGTCGTCCAGGGCGAGTGTGCCAGAGCCACCACAGGCCGACGAAGGGCAGCACCAGGGGAACATAGCCGTACCCCTGGCCGAACGCCGACCAGACGGTGTGCTCGCCGAAGAGCTGCGGGGCGATCAGGGACACGGTGCCGACCAGGAGCACACCGGTGGCCTCGACGACGACGGCACACCAGGCGACCGTCCGCCACCACCCGCGCCCGCCCCGGGCGAGCGCCAGGGTCGCCACGACGTAGACCACCGCGGCGAGCAGCGAGAGCAGGTAGGCCGCCGGGGCCTCGCCCAGCTTGGTGGCGACCTGGTACGAGGACCGGCCGAGGGCGGCCAACGCCAGGATGCCGTACACCGTCACGAGCAGCCGTCCGAACCCGCGGCCGGTCGCCCTGGCGACGGGTTCCCGAGGCGACACGCCCATCAGCTTCCTCCCCAGATGATCCAGAGGCGCCACTGCAGGAACGCCACGGTCAGCGAGGCGACGCAGAGCACCACCGACGACCACCGGGTGCGCTCGGCGAACGCCCAGACGGCGGCCAGCGGCAGCAGGAGCGCCGCGGTGAGCAGGTATCCCCAGAACAGGGCGCCGTCGACGGCGTGGCCCCGGGCCTGGAGGGCGATCGCGACCACCGCCTGGACGACCAGGACCGCCTCGACGGCACCGGCTCCGAAGAGCTGGCGCAGGATCACGGCCCGGTCGCGCACCGCGAACCACGCCGCCCACCCGGCGAGCGCGACGCACAGCACGACGGACAGCGCGAACAGGGGAAGGACCACGTCCGCAGACTACCGGCAGCCTCGCGGCGCCATGACGCCGAGCACCGCGTTAACCTGGTCCGCGTGGCTGACCTCACCCTGACCGGCAAGAAACCGTCCACCATCGCTGCCGACGCCCTCGTCGTCGGGACCTGCTCCACCTCCGACGGCGTGGCCGTCGTGGCGGACCAGCTGCCCGCGCGGCTCGTCGAGCAGATCGAGTCCCTGGCTCCACGCCTCGGCGTCACCGGCGCGCTGCAGGAGGTGCGGACCGTGCCGGCCGGCAGCGACGTCGCCGCCGACGTGCTCGTCCTCACGGGCCTCGGCGAGCGCGAGCCCGACGGCACCTTCGACCACGAGACGCTGCGGACCGCCGCCGGCGCGGCCGTGCGGACCCTGGCCGGAGCCGCGGACGCCGTCGTCGCGCTGCCCGCGGTCGACGAGGCCGAGCTCGGTGCCGTCGTCGAGGGCGCGCTGCTCGGCGCCTACGCCTACACCGCCTACCGCGACGAGAAGGCTGCCGGCAAGCTGACGCCGGTCACGCGCCTGCAGGTCGCGACGAGCATGTACCGGTCGGCGCGGGCGAAGGCCGTGACCGCCCGGGCCGAGGTGCTCGCCGCCGCCGTGCAGGGGACGCGCGACCTGGTGAACTGCCCGCCCAACGACCTCTACCCGGCGGCGTTCGCCGACGCCGCGAAGGCCGCCGTGAAGGAGCTCGGCGCCCGGGGCGTCAAGATCACCGTGCTGGACGACAAGCAGCTCGTCGCCGGTGGCTACGGCGGCATCGCCGGCGTCGGGCAGGGCTCCTCGCGCGGCCCTCGCCTCGTGAAGCTGACCTACGCGCCGTCGAAGGCGACGAGCAAGGTCGCGATCGTCGGCAAGGGGATCACGTTCGACACCGGCGGCATCTCCCTCAAGCCACCGGCCGGCATGCTCACCATGAAGTCCGACATGGCCGGTGCCGCCGCGGTGCTGCACACCGTCGTCGCGGCCGCCCGGCTCGGTTTGCCGGTCGCCGTGACCGGCTACCTGTGCCTGGCCGAGAACATGCCGAGCGCCACCGCGCAGCGCCCGTCCGACGTCGTCACGATGCGCGGCGGCAAGACGGTCGAGATCACCAACACCGACGCCGAGGGCCGGCTCGTCATGGCGGACGGTCTGGTCGCCGCGGTGGAGGACGGTCACGACGCCGTCCTGGACATCGCCACCCTCACGGGCGCCCAGATGGTGGCCCTCGGCAACCGGACGTCGGCGGTCATGGGCTCCGACGCCGTGCGCGACGAGGTCAAGGCGGCCGCGGACACCGTCGGCGAGCCGTTCTGGCCGATGCCGCTGCCCGCCGAGCTCAAGGCGGGGCTGAAGTCGAACGTGGCCGACATGGTCAACGCCGCGTCGGACCGCGCCGGCGGGATGCTGTTCGCCGGGCACTTCCTGGCCGAGTTCGTCGGGGACACCCCCTGGGCGCACCTCGACATCGCGGGCCCGTCGTACAACGAGAAGGCGGCGCACGGCTACACGCCCGTCGGCGGCACCGGGGTCGGCGTGCGGACGCTGCTCGGCTTCCTCGAGGGACGCGCCGGCGCCTGACCGGCGCGGCCGGGCGTCAGCGGGAGCCTTGGCTCCGCCGGCGCTCGGCCCGCTGGGCGGAGTTCCAGTCCCGCATCCGCTGGGGGTAGCCCGTGAAGCGCACGTTGTACACGGGAACTCCCAGCGACCGGGCCACGTCGAAGCCGGTCCGCTCGTCCGGGACCCGACGGCGCGTCCACTCCCCCGTCGTGGCGACGAGCAGGACCGTCGCCGGGGTCTGCGCGTTCGGCGGCTCCACGTAGGCCTCGACGCCCACGCGGGAGCCGACGAACTCCTGCAGGTGGGTCACGGCAGCAGCGCGTCCGCCCCCCGACGGCGCGGCGGCGGACGACGGCGTGACGGACCGGCCGAGCAGGCGGTCCATCGCAGACCTCAACGACATGTCGCGAGACTACCTCTGCCCGCGGGGAGTGAGCACGGTCACCCGGGAGACGACACCGAGGGCCACGACGCCACGAAACGTGGCGATCCGGGCCAGATGTACCGAGCGTCACAGTTCTCGCAGGGTGGCCACGATTGGGGCCGGACCCCAGGAAGTGACAAGATGAGGCCCAGTGAACCAGGAACGCGGCAACCGGAGAGGTTTCGACCGGATCACCGGTCGACCGGCCTCGGCACGTCGCCTGACCCACTGATCGAAGGAGACTCCACAGGTCATGTCTGAGAACGTGCAGCTGCCGGCACTCGGCGAGTCCGTCACCGAGGGCACCGTCACCCGTTGGCTCAAGTCCGTCGGCGACACCGTGGAGGTCGACGAGCCCCTGCTCGAGGTCTCCACCGACAAGGTCGACACCGAGATCCCCTCGCCCGTCGCGGGCGTGCTGGAGCAGATCCTCGCCGAGGAGGACGAGACCGTCGAGGTCGGCGCCACCCTCGCCGTCGTCGGCGACGGCTCCGGTGGCGGCGGCGGTGCCGCGTCCCCGGCGGAGGCCGAGCCGGAGAAGCCCGCCGAGGCCGAGCAGCCCGAGCCGGAGCCCGAGCCCGCCGCGCAGGCTCCCTCCGAGAAGCCCGCCGAGTCCGCTCCGCAGCCTGCTGCGGAGGCCGGGGACGGCGGTGGCGAAGGCACCGAGGTCACCCTGCCCGCGCTGGGCGAGTCCGTCACCGAGGGCACCGTCACCCGCTGGCTCAAGTCCGTCGGCGACTCGGTCGAGGTCGACGAGCCCCTGCTCGAGGTCTCCACCGACAAGGTCGACACCGAGATCCCGTCCCCCGTGGCCGGCACCCTGCAGAAGATCGTCGTGGACGAGGACGAGACCATCGAGGTCGGTGCGGTGCTCGCGCTCGTCGGCTCCGGCGCCGCCCCGGCGGAGACGTCGCAGCCGGAGCCCGCCCAGGCGCCCGAGCCCGCGCCGTCGTCGCCCGCCGCCGCCGAGTCGGCACCGGCCGCGACGCCCGCTCCCGCCCCGGCCGCAGCCACGCCGGAGCCCGCACCCGCCGCGTCGACGCCCGCTCCGGCCAAGGCCACCGAGTCGCCCGCCCCCGCCGCGGCCGCCGGGGGCAAGAGCTCCTACCTGACCCCGCTGGTGCGCAAGCTGGCCGCGGAGAAGGGTGTCGACGTCTCGACGGTCCAGGGCACCGGCGTCGGTGGCCGCGTCCGCAAGGAGGACGTGCTCGCCGCTGCGGAGAAGGCCGCCGCACCGGCGCCGGCCCCCGCCGCGTCCGGCGCTCCGGCATCGGCCCCGAAGAAGCCGACGGTCCCCGAGGTCTCGCCGCTGCGCGGCACCACGGAGAAGATGTCGCGGCTGCGCAAGGTCGTGGCGGACCGCATGCTCGAGGCGATGCAGACGCAGGCTCAGCTCACCACGGTGGTCGAGGTCGACGTCACGAAGGTCGCCAAGCTGCGCAAGGCCGCCAAGGAGTCCTTCAAGGCTCGGGAGGGCGCGAACCTCACGTTCCTGCCCTTCTACACGCTCGCCGCGGTCGAGGCGCTCAAGGCGTTCCCGAAGGTCAACGCCTCGATCGACACCGACAAGGGCGAGATCACCTACCACAGCTCGGAGAACGTCGGCCTGGCGGTCGACACGGAGCGGGGCCTCATCGTCCCGGTGATCAAGAACGCCGGCGACCTCAACCTGGCCGGCATCGCCCGCCAGATCGGTGACCTCGCCGCGCGGACCCGGGCCAACAAGGTCGGCCCGGACGACCTGAGCGGTGCCACGTTCACCATCACGAACACCGGTTCCGGCGGTGCGCTGATCGACACCCCGATCGTGCCCGTCGGCCAGGTCGCGATCCTCGGCACCGGCACCATCACGAAGAAGCCCGTCGTGGTGACCGGCCCGGACGGCGAGGAGACCATCGCGATCCGCCAGATGGCCTACCTCTTCCTGTCCTACGACCACCGTCTGGTCGACGGCGCCGACGCCGCCCGCTTCCTCGCCGCGGTCAAGAACCGTATCGAGGAGGGCGCGTTCGAGTCCGAGGTCGGTCTCTGACCTGACCGAGCACCACCGAGGGCGGGTACCGCGAGAGGGAGTCTCCCTCGCGGTACCCGCCCTCGGTGCGTCAGGCCACCTCCGCGACCCGCCAGCCGTCGTCGGTCCAGGCGAGCCGCAGCGTCGCGGTCCGTGGTCCGTCGGCCGGCACCCGGGTGGTCCGGCCGTCCACCGTCTGGTCGTGCTCCTCGACCACGTACTCCACGGCGACCTCCGCCGTGCGCGCGTCCGACCGGAGCGTCCGGGAACCCAGCACGTTCACCTGGACACCGTCGACCTCGACGCCTGACGCCTCCACCTGCTCGAGGCGTTCGACGGCGGCCTCCGCGGCGGGCGAGCCGGCCAGGACGACCTCGTCCACGGGGCCTGCCTGCGCGAGAAGCTCCACCCGTCGACGGGTGAGCTCGGCAGCGGCCGCCGCCGGGTCGCCCTGCTCGACGACCGGGTCCCGCACGTCCTCCGCTCCGGCCGGTGCATCGCTCTCCGCGTCCGACGCCGCGGCTGCCGGTGCGTCGGACGCTGCGGCTGCCGGTGCAGCCGCCACCGCCGGCTGCCGTCCCTCCGGACCTCCGGCGTGCAGCACGAGGGCCACCGCCAGCCCGGTGCCGCCCAGCACCACGGCAGCGCCCACCGCGGACCGCACGACGCCGGACCGGCGCACCGATCGCCCGCCCCTCGGCCTGGTACGCCGAGCGCCCACCGCCCGCCGACCCCTTGCGGCCCGGCGCGCGGGCCGGTGCCGGACCGACGTCGGCCGCCCGGCCTCGCGGTCGCCGCCCCGGCGGCCCAGCGCCGCGGCCGCCAGCAGCGCGGGTTCGGGGAGCCGCACGAGCCCTGGCGGCACGGCCTCGTCCACCCGTGCCGCCAGGGTGCCGGCCGCGGGCCGCACGTCAGGGTCACCGGCGAGCGCCGGCGCGAGCGCGGCACGCAGCGCCACGGTCGCGTCCGCGTCGGGGTCGGCGACGAGCGCGTCGACGAGCCGGGCGAGCGCGTGCACGTCGTCGGCCTCCGTCGTCGGCCCGGCGGGCACGTCCGGGCGGGGTCGCAGGCGTGGCCGTCCGTCCACCCCCACGAGGATGTCGCCCTCCTCCAGCGGGCCGTGCACGACGCCCGCGCTGTGCAGGGCGGCGAGCCCCTGCGCCAGGGCGACGGCGATCCCTGCCGCTTCCGTGGCGTCGCACCGGTCACGGACGGCGAGCACGGTCGGCAGGGCCGTCGCCGTGCCGGTCCCCCGGGAGACGCGAAGCGTCCCGTCCGGGTTCTCGACCACGTCCCCGACCGGCTGGACGCAGGGGTGGTCGACGGCTGCGAGCGCCCGCAGCCTCTCGAGCAGGGTCGTCCGGTCGGCGGCGCCGGCGCGAACGGTCAGGACGTCGTCAGTCTGCACGGGTCCATGGAACACCGGACGGGCACGCCCGCGCTCCGGTCGTCCACAGGCTGCCGGTCAGAGGGCGATCTGGCGCCCTTCCCGGGCGGAGGTGCGGGCGGCGTCGAGCACCTCGGCGGTGCGGACGGCGTCGGCCGGGTCGACGGGGGCCGGAGCGTCCCCGGCGAGCCAGGGGGCGAGCGCCCGGTAGAAGTCGGCGTGCGAGCCCTCGGCGGTGGGGACCGGCTCGCGGTCCCTGCCCCGCGTGAGCCAGCCGTGCGATCCGGCCGGGGCGTCGTCGTCGAACAGCTCGAGGGGCGAGGCGTCCTGCTCGAACGTCGTGACCAGGTAGGCGCCGCCCGTGCCGAGCACCCGGGTGCGGGGCCCGGGAGCGCCCACGACCGAGCCTGCCCACAGCCGCGAGACGACGGCGTGCGGGCTGGCGGCGAGCCCTCCGCCGGGCGCGTGGCTCAGGACGAGGAAGACGTCGTCCTCGGTCGGTGTCGTCAGCGCCCGGGTCTGCGCCCAGACGCTGGTGACGGGACCGAAGAGCTGCGTCGCGGAGTCCACGAGGTGCGGGCCGAGGTCCAGCAGGAGGCCGCCGCCGGCGGTGTCGTTCTCCTTCCACCGCTTGCGGGGCACGGGACGCCACCGCTCCCAGCGGCGCTCGAACGTGTGCACGTCCCCGAGCCCGCCCCGGGCGAGGAGCGCGGCCAGCGTGCGCTGCTCGGTGTCCCAGCGCCGGTTGTGGAACACGGTGAAGGGTGTCCCGGTGGCTGCCGCCTCGGCCACGACGGCGCGTGCCTCGTGCGCGTCGACGCCGATCGGCTTGTCGAGCACGAACGGCACGCCGGCGCGGGCGAGCATGGCCGCCTGCTCCGCGTGCAGGGCCGTCGGGCTGGCCAGCACGACGGCGTCGTAGCGCGAACGCATCTCGACCAGCTCGGCGAGGTCGCCGAGCAGCCGCGCGCCGGGCCAGTCGCCCGCGGCCTGGTTGCGTCGCCCGGAGTCGCGCGTGAGGACCGCCGTGACCGTGTGCCCTGCCTCGGCCGCGAGCCGGGCGTGGATCTCGCGTCCCGCTCCCCCGTACCCGACGATCGCCAGGCGCAGCGGCGGGTAGGTCGTCGTGCCGTCGTCCGCCGCGCCGCCGGTCGCCGCATCTGTCGTGTCCCCGTGATCCACCATGGGGACCATGGTGCCCGACGGCGGGCCGCTCGGCCGGTCAGCGCGCCGCGCAGCCGCCCGTCAGCCGTGCCGCGGCGCGCCGCGCAGGAAGCGACGCGAGGGCCACCACACCCGGTCACCGATGTCGCGGACCAGGGCGGGCACCAGCAGGCTGCGCACGACGAGGGTGTCGACGAGCACGCCGAACGCCACGATGAACGCGAGCTGGGCGAGGAAGAGCAGCGGGATGACGCCGAGCGCCGCGAACGTGGCCGCCAGGACCACGCCGGCCGACGTGATCACGGACCCGGTCACGGCCAGGCCCCGCAGCACCCCCTGCCGGGTGCCGACGCGCAGGCTCTCCTCGCGCACGCGGGTCATCAGGAAGATCGAGTAGTCCACGCCGAGGGCCACCAGGAAGCAGAAGGCGTACAGCGGCACGGACGGGTCCGCGCCGGGGAAGTCGAAGACGTGGTTGAACAGGATCGCGGCCACGCCGAGCGCCGCTCCGAAGGACAGCACGTTGGCGGCCATGAGCAGCACGGCGGCCAGCACGGAGCGCAGCAGCAGCATGAGGATCAGCAGGATGACCACGAGCACGACGGGCACGATCACCTGCAGGTCGCGCTGACCGGCGAGCTGGGTGTCGAGGCGCTCTGCGGCGGCCCCGCCGACGAGCGCGTCGGGCGAGACACCGTGGACGGACTCGCGCAGGGCGGAGACGGTCTCGACGGCCTCCTGGCTGTCGGAGGGGGCCGACGTCGTCACGTCGACGCGCACCAGGCCGTCGACGACGAGGGCGTCACCCTGAGCCGGGGCCCCGGGAGCCGGAGCCGGTTCGTCGGTCACAGGGGCGGCGGCCGCGACACCGGCCGTGCCCTCGGCCTCCTCGACGACGGCGTCGAGGTCGTCCTCGGGTGCGACGACCGTGGCCGGCTGTGCGGAGACGCCGTCGAAGTGGCGGGTCAGCGCCTCCTCGCCGTCGACGGAGTCGACCTGGGTGAGGAACACCTCGGAGTCACCCGTGCCGTCGGCGTCCAGGGTCGGCACGAACGCCGCGCCCGCCGCCAGCACCAGGGCGGTCACGATCCACACCGGTCGGGCGTGCCGGCCGACGAAGGTCGCCACGCGCGACCACAGCCCGTGGCCAGCGACGTCGACCCGGCCGTCGTCGGCGGCCCCCTCGGTCGCCTCGGTGGGTCGTCCCGTCTCCCCGGACCGGACCTCGTCCTGCGTCACCGCGTGCGGGACCCGGGGCCAGAACACCCAGCGGGCACGCCGTCCACCGACGAGCAGCAGCGCCGGCAGCAGCGTCAGGGCGGACAGGAAGGCGGCGACGATGCCGATCGCGGCGACGGGCCCGAGGCTGCGGTTGGACGAGAGGTCGGACAGCAGCAGACACAGCAGCCCGGCGACGACGGTTCCGGCGCTGGCGGCGATCGGTTCCACGGAGGCGCGCACGGCACGGCGCAGGGCCGTGTACGTCGACCGGACGTGGAGCAGCTCCTCGCGGTACCGGGCGACCAACAGCAAGGCGTAGTCCACGGACGCCCCGACGACGAGGATGGACAGGATCCCCTGGGACTGACCGTTGAGGACCAGGATGTCGTTGGCGGCCAGGTGGTAGACCGCGAGGCCGGCCAGGCACAGGGCGAGCACGGCGTTGAAGATCACCACGAACGGCAGCACGGGCGAGCGGTAGACCAGCGCGAGGATGACGAGCACCGCACCGAGCGCGACGAGCAGCAGCACCGTGTCGATGGCGCCGAAGGCGTTGACGAGGTCGGCGACGAACCCGGCGGGCCCGGTGACCCAGGAGTCCATGCCGGTGCCCGCGAGGCCCCCGTCGGCGGTGTCGCTGCCCTGCAGGTCGCGCAGGGCGTCGATCGCGAGCTGGGAGACGCTGGACTCCTCGGCGCCGGCGTCCTGCTCGGCGAGCTGCGCGTCGAGGGAGACGACCACGAGCGCGGCCTCACCGTCCTCGGACGGGACGACGACGGGGTCCGCGATGCTGGCGTCCCCGACGGTGGCGGGCTCGTCACCGCTCGTGCCCTCCAACGGTACGCCGGGGACGGCGTCGGCGAACGCCTGGACGTCGGCGAGCTGGTCCTGGCTGAGCGACGAGCCGTCGGACGTCTCGGCGACCACGAGCGCCGGGAGCGCCTCGTCGTCGGTGAACTGCACGGCGAGCTCGGCGGCCTCGGTGGACTCCGCGCTCGCGGGCAGGAAGGCCGCCGAGTCGTTGGCCTGGACGCTGCTGAGCTGTCCCTGCGCCTGGCCCCCGAACGCACCGATGGCCAGCCAGACACCGATTGCTGCCAGAATGACCAGTCCACGGAGGGCACCCGTCCACCTATTACTCAGCATATTGAGCATTCTCCACCCGAAGGGGATCCTGGGCAAGTGACCGACCCGACGAGCGAAGAACCGGCCGACTGGCCCACCGGGCGGCTGCTGTTCACCGTCGTGCGCCGCATCGAGCACGAGTGGAACGAGCACCTGTCCGGCTGGGAGCTCAACCATGCCGGGTTCCCCGTCCTGCTGCACCTGATGGGCGGTCCGCGCACGCAGCGCGAGCTGGCCGCCGTCTCCGGCGTGACGGAGCAGACGATGAGCAAGGTGGTCGCCCGGCTCGAGAGGTCCGGCTACGTCACGCGGACCACGGACCCGCACGACCGCCGCCGTCGGACGGTCATGGTCACCGGCGCGGGGATGGCCGCGGCACGCGAGGCGGGGCGCATGCAGCCCGCCGAGGACCTCGCGCTGCAGGGTCTGGACGAACGCCAGGCGAGCGAGCTGCGCGACCTGCTCGTGACGATGGTGCGCGCCCAGCGCCGCGAGGACCGGCCCGACGCGGAGTAGCCTTCCAGGCATGGACGTCGTCACGCTGCCGGGCCGCACGGACTACCGCGCCGGCTGGGACCTGCAACGCCGCACCCACGCGTCGGTGCGGGACGGGGCCCCCGGCGTGACCTACCTGCTCGAGCACGACAGCGTCTACACCGCCGGGCGGCGCACCCGTCGCGACGAGTACCCCACCGACGGCACCGAGGTCGTGGACGTCGACCGCGGCGGCAAGATCACCTGGCACGGTCCCGGCCAGCTCGTCGCGTACCCGATCGTCGCGCTGCGATCGCCCGTCGACGTGGTCCAGTATGTGCGCACCCTCGAGTCCGCGGTGATGGCCGTGTGCACCACGCTCGGCCTCGAGTCCGTCCGTGTCGAAGGACGCTCCGGCGTCTGGTTCGCCGCCGACGACGGCACACCGGACGGGCCCGACGCCGCGACGCCGCGACGGGAGCGCAAGGTGTGCGCGATCGGGGCGCGCGTCGCCCGAGGGGTGACCATGCACGGCCTGGCGCTCAACTGCGACGCCGACCTGACGGCGTTCGACGCGATCGTGCCGTGCGGGATCGACGACGCCGACGTGACCTCGCTGTCCGCCGAGGCCGGGCGCGCGGTGACCGTCGACGAGATCCGGCCGCTGCTGGCGTCGGCACTGGTCGAGCACCTGTCACCGCTGGTGACGGAACTCACGGCCACCCAGCAAGACATCCACCCCGCGCCCGCGAGCACCGCCGTAGGGTGAGTCGCGTCTACGAAGGGACCGACGTCGTGACCATCGCACCTGAGGGCCGCCGCATGCTGCGGGTCGAGGCCCGCAACGCCACCACCCCCATCGAGAAGAAGCCCGAGTGGATCAAGACCCGGGCGGTGATGGGCCCCGAGTACAAGGAGCTCAAGGGACTCGTGAAGGGCGGTGGCCTGCACACCGTGTGCGAGGAGGCCGGCTGTCCCAACATCTTCGAGTGCTGGGAGGACCGCGAGGCCACGTTCCTCATCGGCGGCGACCAGTGCACCCGGCGGTGCGACTTCTGCCAGATCGACACGGGCAAACCCGCCGACTTCGACGCCGACGAGCCGCGCCGCGTGGCCGAGTCCGTGCGCGAGATGGGCCTGAGGTACTCGACCGTCACCGGCGTCGCCCGCGACGACCTGGCCGACGGCGGCGCCTGGCTGTACGCCGAGACGGTCCGCCAGATCCACGCGCTCAACCCGGGCACCGGCGTCGAGCTGCTCATCCCCGACTTCAACGCCATCCCGGAGCTGCTCGACCAGGTCAACGAGTCCCGGCCCGAGGTGCTCGCGCACAACGTCGAGACGGTGCCGCGGATCTTCAAGCAGATCCGGCCCGCGTTCCGCTACGACCGGTCGCTGTCGGTGCTGACCCGTGCCCGCGAGGCCGGCCTGGTCACCAAGTCGAACCTCATCCTCGGCATGGGCGAGACGATCGACGAGGTCAAGCAGGCGCTCGAGGACCTGCACGCCGCCGGGTGCGACCTCATCACGATCACCCAGTACCTGCGCCCCTCGCTGCGCCACCACCCCGTGGACCGCTGGGTCCGGCCCGAGGAGTTCGTCGAGCTGAGCGAGCACGCCGAGGCGGTCGGGTTCCTCGGCGTCATGGCCGGCCCGCTCGTGCGGTCCTCGTACCGCGCCGGGCGCCTGTGGGGTCAGGCCATGACCAAGCGGGGACAGTCGGTCCCGGAGGCGCTCGCGCACCTCACCGAGCCGACGACCGCACGCCAGGAGGCCGCGAGCCTCATGGCCTCCCGAGCCCAGTAGACTCACCAACCATGGCCCGCACCAAGTCCGGCGCCGGCGACTCCGCCGACGCGCCCACGAAGAAGCAGAAGAAGCCCAAGAAGCAGCGGTGGTACCACCAGGTATGGGCCGCCTACAAGATGACGAGGCGGCAGGACCCCCTCGTCACCTGGATCATGCTCGCGGTCTTCTGCGGCATCCTCGCGCTCGCGCTGCTCATCGGCTTCCTCACCGGCCACCCGATCTACGCGACGGTCATCGGCCTGCCGTTCTCCCTGCTGGGCGCGATGTTCGTCCTCACCCGCAAGGCTGAGCGCGCCGCGTACACCCAGATCGAGGGTCAGCCCGGCGCCGTGCGCGCCGCGCTGGGCACCGTGCGCGGCGGCTGGAGCTTCGAGGACGAGCCCGTCGCGGTGAACCGCCAGCAGGACCTCGTCTTCCGCGGCATCGGACGCCCCGGCGTCGTCCTCGTCTCCGAGGGGCCGCCGCACCGCGTCCAGCGCATGCTGGACGATGAGCGCCGCCGCACCGCCCGCGTGCTGCAGAACGTGCCCATCACCACGCTGCAGGTGGGCAACGGCGAGGGTCAGATCCCGCTGCCCAAGGTGGCGCGCAAGGTGCAGAAGATGAAGAAGACCCTCACCCGCGCCGAGGCCTCCGAGGTCGGCAAGCGCCTCAAGGCGCTCGGCGGCGTGCGCCTGCCCGTCCCCAAGGGCGTCGACCCGATGAAGGCGCGCCCCGACCGCAAGGGGATGCGCGGGCGCTGAGCACGCCCCTCGCACGGCACGCAGCGGCCGGCACGGTCATCGACGCACGATGACGGTGCCGGCCGCTCTGTCGTGCATGCCCCGGCCGTCGGCGTCCCACACGACGGCGGGGATCACCAGGCAGAGCAGCACCGTGCGCACGGCTCCCCGGCCGAACCCGACGACGTGCGGCTCGGCGATGCCGAGGCGCCGCACGCGCAGGCCCAGCAGCCGGTGGCCGATCGTCGACCCGACGGACGAGACGAGCAGGAAGTTCATCAGCCCGAAGATCGCCAGCGTGACCATGGGGTCCCGGTCGAAGAAACCGAAGCTGATGGCCTCGGCGACGGCCCAGTCGAGGCAGAGGGCCACGACCCGCCGCCCCAGGGGCGCCCGCGAACCGGCGCCCGAGGCGGGCAGACCGAGCCGGTCGCGGTCGCCCGTCTCACCAGGCGGGACACCTCCGCCGGTCAACCACGACCCAAAATCGCCACGTGAAGCCATGCGATCAGCCTACGCGCGGCCACCAGCGGGTTACGTAACATCGCCGAAACATTCGCGCTATGCAAGGGTAACCCTGCCGCCCTAGCGTCAAGGGCGCCGAGCGACCTGGCACCGTCTCACCAAGGAGAGCCTGCATGTTCACCAATGCCGAGGAGGCAATCGCCTTCACCCGCAACGAGGGGGTGGAGTTCATCGACGTCCGGTTCATCGACCTGCCGGGCGTGATGCAGCACTTCAACATCCCCGTCGGGCAGTTCGACGAGGACTCCTTCACCGAGGGCCTGATGTTCGACGGCTCCTCGATCCGAGGCTTCCAGGCGATCCACGAGTCGGACATGAAGCTGGTCCCGGACGTCACCACGGCGTACCTCGACCCGTTCCGCAAGCGCAAGACGCTCATCATGAACTTCTCGATCGTGGACCCGTTCACGGACGAGCCCTACGGTCGCGACCCGCGCACGATCGCCGCCAAGGCCGAGGCCTACCTGCGCTCAACCGGCATCGCGAACACCGCGTTCTTCGCCCCCGAGGCCGAGTTCTACATCTTCGACGACGTGCGCTTCGCGACGTCGGCGAACTCCAGCTTCTACCAGATCGACTCCGTCGAGGCCGCATGGAACACCGGTCGCGAGGAGGAGGGTGGCAACCTCGGGTACAAGACCCGCTACAAGGGTGGCTACTTCCCCGTCTCGCCCAACGACCAGTTCGCGGACCTCCGCGACGAGATCTGCGCCGCGCTGGCCCAGGTCGGTCTCGACGTCGAGCGTGCGCACCACGAGGTGGGCACCGCCGGCCAGCAGGAGATCAACTACAAGTTCAACACCCTGCTGCACTCCGCCGACGACCTGATGAAGTTCAAGTACGTCGTCAAGAACGTCGCCTGGCAGGCCGGCAAGTCCGTGACCTTCATGCCGAAGCCGATCTTCGGCGACAACGGCTCGGGCATGCACTCGCACCAGTCGCTGTGGCTGAACGGCGACCCGCTGTTCTACGACGAGAAGGGCTACGGCGGCCTGTCCGACATGGCCCGCTGGTACATCGGCGGCCTGCTCAAGCACGCCCCGTCGCTGCTGGCGTTCACCAACCCGTCGGCCAACTCGTACCACCGGCTCGTGCCCGGCTACGAGGCCCCGGTCAACCTGGTCTACTCGGCCCGCAACCGCTCCGCGTGCATCCGCATCCCGGTCACCGGCAACTCGCCGAAGGCCAAGCGCGTCGAGTTCCGCGTGCCGGACCCGTCGGCCAACCCGTACCTCGCGTTCGCCGCCCAGCTCCTCGCGGGCATCGACGGCATCAAGAACCGCATCGAGCCGCCGGCACCGGTCGACAAGGACCTCTACGAGCTCCCGCCCGAGGAGCACGCGGAGATCGCTCAGGTTCCCGCCTCCCTCGGCGAGGCCCTGGACAACCTCGAGGCCGACCACGACTTCCTCACCGAGGGCGACGTGTTCTCCGAGGACCTCATCGCCACGTGGATCGACTACAAGCGCACCCACGAGATCGACCCGATCCGTCTGCGCCCGCACCCGCACGAGTTCGAGCTCTACTACGACATCTGATCCGTGGGTAGACGGCCGTCGTTGGAAGGTGTCGGTAGGTGTTGGAATCGTTGAGATTTCGGGCCTCCCAGACGATGGTTGACTACGGGCACTGAGGGTCGATTTCGACTCTCATGTGTACCGGATGTGTACCGAGGCCCCGTCACTTCCTGGTGACGGGGCCTCGGACCGTTACGGGCTCAACGCAGATAAGGGTGTAGCCGCGGTCTGAAGCCGCCGGCTTCCAGGAGTGAGCGGGCGATGTAGTGGGTCAGGTTCCGGAATCCGAGGGCGGAGCCTCGCAGGTGCTCGAGGCGGCCGTTGATGGCCTCGGTGGGTCCGTTGCTGGTGCCGGGCAGGTCGAAGAACGCCAGGATGTCGGCGGCGCGCTTGGTCAGGGTCCGGCCGAGCGTGACGGGTTCGGTGAGGGCGGCCGGAACGCCGCGGGCCAGGGAGTCGATGGCGGCGTTCATCAGGGCGCGGCCCTGGGTTCGGTATTCGTGGCGGTAGGCGGTGATCATGCGTTGGTAGATGCCCCAGGTCGCCTCTACCTCGATGGCGAACTACGCCTCGAGCCGGTTCTTCTATTTGTCGGTGAGCAGGTCGGCACCGGTGTGCAGGGTGCGCCGCGCCGCGTAGAGCGGGTCGCCGGCTCGTCCGCGGTGACCGTGCAAGTCTTGTTGGACCCGTCGTCGGCACCTGTCGAGTGCGTCGCCGGCGAGGCGGACCACGTGGAACGGGTCCATCACGGCGACCGCGTCGGGTAGTTCCTCGGCCGCGGCGGTCTTGAAGCCGGTGAACCCGTCCATCGCCACGACCCCCACCCGGTCGCGCCACGCCTTGGGCCGGGCGGCGAGCCAGGTCTTGAACGCGCTCTTGGAACGGCCGGCGACCATGTCGAGCAGGCGGGCCGGTCCGGTGCCGTCGCGGATCGGGGTCAGGTCGATGACCACCGTGACGTACTTGTCTCCGCGGCGGGTGTGGCGCCATACGTGCTCGTCGACTCCGATGACGGCGACGCCGTCGAACCGGGCCTCGTCATCGATCAGCACCCGGCGGCCCTCAGCCAGGACGGCGTCGTTGGCGGTGTGCCATGCCACGGCGAGGGCCTCGGCCACGCGCGCGACCGTCAGGTGCTGTACGACCAGACCCACGAGGGCCCAGCGCACGGCCGCCCGGGACAGCTTCGCCCGCGGCTCGGCCGCCCTCGAGGTGTCTTGCCGCCACACCCGCGGCAGAACGCATCGTCGGCGCGCGCCATGGCACGGCACTCCAGCACGGCCCGGTCGGGATCGAGATGCTGCCCGATCGCGACGAGGTCGAGCTCGTCCAGGCGCGCGAAGGTCGTCATGTCAGGGCGGTGGAAGGTAACGTCGCTCACGTCGAGGTCTTCTGGTTGGGAGGCGTAGGAACCCCCATCATCAGGGGACCTCGACCACGTCCCAGCCACCAACGCCATATGTCGCCCTGCGCACCTCGTGCAGAAGCGTGTCGGACTGCCCGGTCGAGCCGCCGGCGGGAGTCGAGTGCCATCGACCTCGCAAGACGTGGAGACTTACCGGATGAGTGCAACAACGGAGAAGTTCTCAGTTCACGACAAGCCGGCCTGGCGCGAGCGCGCGAACTTCATCGTCCATGCCGTACTGCCCGAGCAAGGACGCTACGAACAGCTGTGGTGCCGCCAGGTCAGCGACGACACCTTCGAGGTGTGCTGCATCCCGTTCTTCCTGTATGACGTTGCATTGGGAGACCTGGTGCAGACGGCTCCGCAGGCGGAGCGTGAGTACGTCGTGGCAGGAGTGCTGCGCCGATCCGGTCGCTACGTGTTCCGTGTCTACTTCGCGGGCCCGATGCTGGGGCACAGAGAGAGTGTGGTGGATCAGCTGACCTCGATGGGAAGTCTCCTTGAGTGGTCGTCGGCGAGCTTGCTAGCCGTGGACGCGCGCGATGCCACGCATGCTCAGGAGATCGCCACCTATCTGACTGAGCGGGAGAGCCAGGGCCACCTCGTCTACGAGACCGGAAGAAGCGCCTGACGCTCGCGAGCTTGCCCGGCGAGACCATCAACAAGCCCGGCTGCCGCGGGGTTGGGCGGAACCCCGCTATCGCGACGCCGCCTGTCTACACCCTCATCTGCGTTGAGCCCCGTTACTGAGCGTATCCAGGTGGCCACGGCGCCAGGAGAACAGCGACCTGAACCTCTCCGCCAGCTACAACGTCAGCAACCCACCGTCGCACCTCGACTGGTGGGTCTACCCCGCGCTTTGACAGCTCGCCGTCCAGCGCCGCTCTTACTTCAGCGACAGGCCGACCGGCGTACATCGGCGCGAGCAGGTTTGCAGCGAGCTGCGTCTGCTTCACGCCTTCCGACACCATGCTCGTGACGCTACGCGCGACCATCACCGCTCACCACTGCGACGTATCGGTCAGTCGCCACGCAACTACGGTCGCTACGGCCATGGTTGCATCGTTCTGACAGATCAGCCGTCCGTTTGCGACATGTGCCCGGGGCGACGGTCATCGCAAGTATCAGGGCGCGCTGATCGAGCCTCTCGACACGTATGAGCACTGACACTGAGTACCTCGGCGACGTCTGGTGGAGCCGCGACTTCCCGGTCCTGAAGGAGGCGGTTCTGGACCTCGACGCGGGGAAGGGGCGCCACGAATGTGATGCGATCGCGGCCCGGGCGGGCGTGACGGGCGGTGACGCGCGCTCATCGTTCCTCGCGCTTGAGCGTCAGGGACTCGTCTCGCTACACAAGGCCGGCAGCAAGCCGGTCTTCGTGCGCGACGTCAGCGGACGGGCCTACGATCTCACCGGCGCACACCCGTCCCCCGAGGCTGCCACAGACAGACTCATCGCTGCGCTCGAAGCTCGGGTTGCCAACGCCACCCCAGAGGAGCGCCCGAAGCTGCAGAGCCTCCTGGCGAGCCTGGGCGGTATGAGTCGCGACGTGCTCGTGCGACTGGTCGGCGACGCGCTAGGTGTACCCGGTCATGAGGTTGGTGCCAGCCGACTGGTCGGGGGTAGGCCGTCGAGGGCTTGGTGGCGGCGTCGGGTGTTGTAGTACTCGATCCAGGGTGCCAGGGCTGCGGTGCGTTCGTCGTTCGAGGTGAAGACCTGCCGGTAGGCCCATTCGGTGGCCAGGGTGCGGTTGAGGCGTTCGACCTTGCCGTTCTGCCAGGGGCAGTGCGGCTTGATGAACTTCTGCCGGATGCCGTGGGCGGCGCAGATCTCGCGCAGGGACCAGCGGTAGGCCCAGGCGTTGTCGGTCATGAGGCGTTCGATCCGGGTGATGCCGTGGGCGGCGAAGTAGACGATCGCACGGTCCAGGAACGCGGCGCAGGTGGTGCCCTTCTCGTCGGTGAGGATCTCGGAGTAGGCCAGGCGGGAGTGGTCGTCCACGAGGGAGTGGACGTAGTCGTAGCCGGTCCCGTTCTTGCGGTCCCGGTTGTCCCCGGCGCCGCGCCCGTGGGCACGCCAGCCGCCACCGTCGGGGATGCGGCCGAGCTTCTTGACGTCCATGTGGACCAGCTCACCGGGTCGGTCTCGTTCGTAGCGCACGGCAGTCGTCTTCGAGGCGCGCAGGAGTTCGCCGGTCATCGGGTCCAGCAGCGCCAGGTGTGGCATGCCGTGACGGGCCAGGATCCTCGAGACGGTCCGGGCCGGCACCCCAAGCTCGGCCGCGATCTGGTCGCGCCCGCGCCGCTCGGCCCGGCGCATGGCGACGACCCTGGCCTCGACCTGACGTGGGGTCCTGGTCGGGCAGTGGTGCGGGCGCGAGGACCGGTCGGCCAGGCCGGCCTCGCCCTCGCCTGCGAACCGGTGCAACCAGTAGCGGACACACTTGCGCGAGACGCCCATCGCCGCAGCGATGTGGGCCTGCTTCCAGCCCCGGCGGCGACGCTCGACGATCAACATCCTGCCGCGAGCGGTCAGACGGGCATTAGCGTGGGACACGAGGACCTCCGGGTTGTGAAGACTTCAGACATCTCCACTAAGCCCGGAGGTCCTCCCTCTCGCCAACCGGAACTGGCACCAACCTCATGACCGGGTACAGCTAGGTGGACTGCTCCCCTAGGCGGACTCCCCCGCTGCGCTCGGCGGCATCACCTTGCCGAGCGTGTCGAGCAGCACCAGCCCGTTCGGGCAGATCTCGAGCCAGGTGTCGAGCATCGGCAGGATCTCCGCCGGTGTCGCGCTGGTGAAGTACTCGAAGCCGGCCGGGATCGGTTCGCCGTCGAGTAGCTGACGCGAGCGGGCCTGCATCCGGCGGTCGCCGTCCTCGAGGGCTGCGTACAGCACGGGGCGCTTCTCGACGTCGATGTGGCCGAGGGCGCGGCCGCCGCAGGCGACCGAGAGGCCGACGCCGAGCACGAACCAGGACTTGCCGAGCTTGGGCGGGCCGACGACGAGACCGAAGCCCTCGGCGCCGAGCCCGCGCACCGCCCACTGCATCGGTGGGAACACCTGTGCGTCGAGCCAGGCGCCGTTGCGGATACTGGCGAGCAGACCGTCAGTGGTCACCCATCCTCCAATGGTGGGTTCGGACCGGAGGGGCCCACACAGGTCACTGCGACGTCACCACGAAGGCCCCGCCACTGGCGGGGCCTTCGTCGTTCCGCAACGCCATACCGCGATGATCGAACCGGTCCGCGATGATCGGGCGCGGACGCCTCCCGTTCCCGGAGGCTGGTCCGCGGAAGGAGGTCCGACATGTTCGCAGCGCTGAACCACCTGATGGACGCCGTCGAGGAGGCGGCGGCAGAGCAGGTCGACGTCGCCGCGGTGGCGGCCGAGCACGGGACCACCGAGCACCACCTGCGACGGATGTTCTCGTCGCTGGCGGGCATGCCCGTCTCGGAGTACGTCCGCCGTCGGCGCATGACCGTCGCAGCGGCCGACGTGGCGGCGTCGTCCGACGACCTGCTGACGCTGGCCGTCCGGTACGGCTATGGCTCGACCGAGGCGTTCGGACGCGCGTTCCGCGCCGTCCACGGCCTCGGTCTCAGCGCGGCGCGGCGCGACGGGGGCCCCTTCCGCAGTCAACAGCAGCTCAGGTTCCGCCTGACCGTCAAAGGGAACAGACCCATGCACGTCCGCCTCACCGAACGGCCCGACGTCCGCCTCGTCGGACACGCCACCCGGGTGCCGCTCGTCCACGAGGGCGTCAACCCGCACATCCAAGAGCACGTCGCCGCGATCCCCGCGGAGGAGCACCTGCGACTCAAGGAGATGAGCAACACCTCCCCCGCCGGGATCCTGCAGGTCAGCGACGAGCTGGAGCAGGACAGCCCGGAGGGCACCGAGCTGACCTACCTGCACGGCGTCGCCGTCAGCGACGGCACGCCGGTCCCCGACGACCTGGACAGCATCGCCGTCCCCGCCGGGAGCTGGGCGGTGTTCACGACCCAGGGGCCGCACCCGCAGGCGCTGCAGGAGGCCTACGCGGCCACCGCGTCCGAGTGGTTCCCGTCGAACCCGTGGCGGCTGCGTCTCGGACCGTCGATCGTGGCGGTCCTCGAGCACGACGAGGACTTCACGACCGCCACCTGCGAGATCTGGCTGCCCGTGGAACGCGCCTGACCGAGCAACGCGGAGATCCTCACGGTGCCGACGGCGTCGGCACCGTGAGGATCTCGGCCCCGTCGTCGGTGATCGCGATGGTGTGCTCGCTGTGCGCGGTCCGGCAGCCGGTCGCGCTGCGCAGCGTCCAGCCGTCCGGGTCCGTGACGAGCTCGGAGGTGTCCTCCATGACCCACGGCTCGAGGGCCAGCAGCAGGCCCGGCCGCAGCCTGTACCCGCGGCCGGGCCGCCCGGTGTTCGCCACGTGCGGGTCCTGGTGCATCGTCGACCCGATCCCGTGGCCGCCGAACTCCGTGTTGATCGGGTACCCGGCCTCGGACAGCACGGTGCCGATGGCGTAGGAGATGTCACCGATGCGTGCCCCGGGCCGGGCCGCGGCGATACCCGCCGCCAGCGCACGTTCCGTCGTCTCGATCATCGCGACGCTCGCCGCGGGCGTCGAGCCACCGACGACGAAGCTGATCGCGGAGTCTGCGGCCACGCCGTCGAGGATGACGGCGAGGTCGAGCGTCAGGAGGTCGCCGTCACGGAGCGTCGCGTCGTGCGGTCGGCCGTGCAGCACGGCGTCGTTCACCGCGGTGCAGACGTAGTGACCGAACGGGCCACGCCCGAACGAGGGCTCGTAGTCGACGTAGCACGACGTCGCGCCTGCGTCGTCGATCATCGACCGCGCCCACCGGTCGATGTCCAGCAGGTTCGTCCCCACCACGCTCCGGCTCTTCAGCGACTGCAGGATGTCGGCCACCAGGGCTCCGGCGTCCTTCGCGCGGGCCAGCTCGGCAGGGTTCAGGATCTCGATCACGCAGGGCCTCTTCCACGATTGCAATAACTATCCCGGCCATACTATCCCGGTACTACAATCGGCAGCATGGTCAGGTTGCCGCTCACTGCTGAGGACGTCGAGCGTGGACGCCGCCTCGGCGCCCTGCTCCGTCGCGCCCGAGGAGACCGTTCGATGCTCCAGACCGCGTTGGACGCACGTGTCTCTCCGGAGACGCTCCGGAAGATCGAGACCGGTCGCGTCGCCACCCCGGCCTTTCCCACCATCGCAGCGATCGCCGACGTCCTCGACCTCTCCCTCGACGAGGTCTGGGCCGAGATGAACGCACCCGCGCTCGCCGCGCCGCCGTCCCGCGCTCCAGGCAGCCGCGAGCGCGTGGCGTCGTAGGACCTCACGATGCGGTCCGGCGGCATCGACCTCTCCACCGACCCCCGGAAGACCGGCGTCGCGACGATCGAGTGGCACGCCCACGGATCACGGTCGGAAGCGCGGCTGACGGAGCTCGCACTCGGAGCGGACGACGACGACCTCGTCACGCTGGTCGACCGCGCCGACAGGACCGGCATCGACTGCCCGCTGGGCTGGCCGACGGCGTTCGTCGACTTCGTCGTCGCGCACCGCGACGGCGGCCTCGACCTCGACGTCCCGCACAGCCGCGCCCCGCTCCTGCAGCGGGCGACGGACCGGCGCGTCGTCGAACACGTCGGCGTCAGGCCGCTGAGCGTCTCCGCCGAGCGGATCGGCGCCACCGCCATGCGGTGCGCGGCCGTGCTCGCTCGCCTGGTCCGCGCGGGTACGGCGGTCGACCGGACCGGAGGATCGGGCGCCGTCGTGGAGACGTACCCGGCGGCGGCACTGAAGATCTGGGGGCTGCCGTACCGGAGCTACAAGGGTGCCGAGCCGGCCAACGTCGCGGTGCGCGCCGACATCATCGACCAGGTCGAGACAAACATGCCGTGGCTCGACCTCGGCCAGCACACGGCGCTCTGCCATGAGTCCGACGACGCCCTGGACGCCGTCGTGTGCGCCGTCGTCGCGGGCCTCGTGCTGCTCGACCGCTGCGAGCCCGTGCCACCCGACGCCGTCCAGGACGGCTCGCACCGAGGGGTGGATCGCGCTCCCGCCGGCCAGTCTGTCGGACGACCCGCCGCTCATCCCTTCGGCTCGGCGCCGTCAGGGTTCACCCTGAGAATTCCCTGGTAAGCGCCCGACGGGCTATCCGCGGTCGTCCCGCGTCGCTAGCGTGAGGCGCGTGCCAGTCATCTCCACGGAACGACTCACCAAGAGGTACCCCCGGGTCACCGCGCTCGACGCGCTGACCATCGACATCGGCGACGGCGTGACGGGTCTGGTCGGCGCCAACGGCGCGGGCAAGTCGACGCTGCTCAAGATCTTGCTGGGCCTGACCGCACCGACGTCGGGATCCGCCACCGTGCTGGGGCACGACATCGCCGCCGACGGGCTCGCCCTGCGCAGCCGCGTCGGGTACATGCCCGAGCACGACTGCCTGCCCGGCGACATGTCGGCGACCGAGCTGGTCGTCCACCTGGCCCGCATGTCCGGGCTGCCGACGTCGGCCGCCCGCGAGCGCGCCGCCGACACGCTGCGCCACGTGGGTCTCTACGAGGAGCGCTATCGCCCGATCGGCGGCTACTCCACCGGCATGAAGCAGCGGGTCAAGCTCGCGCAGGCCCTGGTGCACGACCCGGACGTGGTGTTCCTCGACGAGCCGACCAACGGACTGGACCCGGCCGGACGCGATGAGATGCTCTCGCTGGTGCGGCGCATCCACACCGACTTCGGGATCTCCGTGCTGGTGACGTCCCACCTGCTCGGCGAGCTGGAGCGCATCTGCGACGGCGTCGTGATCGTCGACGGCGGCACGCTCCTGCGCTCGTCGACGGTCGCCGACTTCACACGGTCCAGCGCCCAGCTCGCCCTGGAGGTGCTCGCCGACCCCGACGACGCCGCGACGGCGCTGACGGCCGCGGGCCTCCGGGTGGTGCGGGACGGACCGTTGCTGCTGGTCGAGCTCGAGGGCGACGAGACGTACGACAGGGTGCGTGACACGGTCGCGAACCATGGGCTCGGCCTGGTGCGGCTGGAGCCGCGCCGCCACCACATCGCCGAGGTGTTCGACGAGGAGGCCACCGATGTCGCGCGCTGACAGCGCGCCGGCAGGCGTCATCCACAACATCGGCTATCGCGGGTACGACGGCGAACGCCTCACCCGGCGCGGAATCACGCTCGGGCTCTACGCCCACAGCCTGCGCGGTGCCTTCGGGCTGGGGCGAGCCGCCCGGTCCAAGGTGGTGCCCATGGGCATGGTCGTCGTCGTGCTGCTGCCGGCGATCGTGCTCGCCGTCGTCGCCGTGGTGGGCGAGCAGATGGGGCAGCTCACCGGCCCGGTCCTGCCGTACACCCGCTACGCGATGGTGCTCCAGGCCGCGTTGGCGATCTTCGTCGCGGTGGCGGCACCCCAGGCTGTCTCCCTCGACCTCCGCTTCCACTCGTTGTCGCTCTACCTCGCCCGGCCTCTGGAGCGGGTCGACTACGTGCGGGCCAAGCTCGCCGCACTGACCACCGCCGTCTTCCTGCTGCTCGCCGCTCCCCTGCTGGTGCTGTACCTCGGCTCGCTCGCCGCCGGGTTCGACGCCGGGCGCGAGACGGCGGACGTCGCCCAGGCTCTGCTCGGTGCGGTGCTGTTCGCCGCCGTCCTGTCCAGCATCTCTCTGCTGATCGCGTCGCTCACCTCACGGCGTGGCTTCGGGATCGCCGGGATCGTCACCGTGCTGGTACTCAGCTACTCGATCGTCTCCAGCATGCAGGGGGTGGTGGCCTTCGAGGCCGACGACCCCGTCACGGCCGGATGGATCGGTCTCTTCTCGCCCATGACGCTGGTGGACGGTGTGCAGGTGTGGGCGTTCGGCGTCTCGAGCTCGACGCCCGCCGGACCGACCGGCGACCTCGCCGGCCCCGTGTTCCTCCTGGTGTCCCTGGCCGTCGTCGCCTTGGCCTACGTGGCCCTGAACCGTCGCTACCGGAAGGTGAAGGTCTGATGGCCACGCTCAGGATCGAGGAGTGCTCGCGCTGGTTCGGCAACGTCGTCGCGGTCAACGACGTCTCGATGTCGATCGGCCCGGGGATCACCGGACTGCTCGGGCCGAACGGCGCCGGGAAGTCCACGCTGATCAACATGCTCGCGGGCTTCCTGCCACCGTCGGCAGGTTCCGTGACGCTGGACGGCGCGTCGACCTGGAAGAACCCGGAGGCCTACCGCGTGCTCGGCATCGTCACCGAGCGGGAGGCCACCTACGACTACCTCACGGGGCGCCAGCTGGTGGTCGCGAGCGCCGAGCTGCACGGCCTGGCCGACGCCGGCGCCGCCGCGCAGCGGGCGCTGGCCACCGTCGCCATGCAGGACGCCCAGGACCGCAAGGTCGGCGAGTACTCCAAGGGCATGAAGCAGCGGGTCAAGATGGCCTCCGCCCTGGTGCACGACCCGACGGTGCTGCTCCTGGACGAGCCCTTCAACGGCATGGACCCGCGTCAGCGCCTGCACCTGATCGAGCTGCTGCGGCGCATGGGGGCCGAGGGCCGCACCGTGCTGTTCAGCTCGCACATCCTCGAGGAGGTCGAACAGCTCGCGCACCAGATCGAGGTGGTCGTCGCCGGCCGGTACGCGGCGTCGGGCGACTACCGCGAGATCCGGCGGCTGATGACCGACCGCCCGCACCAGTACACCATCGTCTCGAGCGACGACCGCGTGCTCGCCTCGGCCCTCGTGGCCGACCCCTCGACGGCGGGAGTCAGCCTCGAGGACGGCGTCTTGCGTGTCCAGGCCCGAGAGTTCCTGCGCTTCGCGGAGCTGCTCCCGCGGGTCGCCCGGGACACCGGCGTCCGCCTGTTCGAGGTCTCTCCCGCCGACGAGTCGCTCGAGAGCGTCTTCTCCTACCTGGTCGCCACCTAGGAGCCACCGTGAACCGCACCATCATCCGACTCACCGCCCAGGGGATGCTCGGCGGTCGCCGCCTGTGGCTGCTCGGCGCCCTGGCCCTGCTGATCCTCGTCATCGCGGTCGCGACCAGGCTGCTCGCCCCGGGCTCGCCGGCCGACGGCGCGACCGTCCTGCGGACCATCGTCTTCTCGACGTTCCTGCCGCTGTTCGGCCTCATCGTCGGCACCGGGGCCATCGCCCCCGAGATCGACGACGGCTCGATCGTGCACCTGCTCGCCAAGCCGGTCTCCCGGCACACCATCGTGCAGAGCAAGCTCGTGGTGTCGGTCGGCGCCGTGGTCGCACTGGCCGTGGTCCCGACGATGATCGCCGCCGTGATCCTGGGCACCGAGGTGCAGACGGTGTTCGCGTTCGGGGTCGGGGCGCTGGCCGCCGGCGCCGTCTACACCGTGCTGTTCATGCTCCTGACCATCGTCACGCGGCACGCCGTCATCATCGGCCTCATCTACGCGCTGGTCTGGGAGAGTCTCGTCGGCAGCTTCGTCCCGGGCGCCCGGAACCTCAGCATCCAGCAGTGGGCGCTGTCGGTGACGGAGGCGATCGCCCCGGCCGGCGTCGTGGCCTCCGACGTCGGCCTCGGCTTGGCGTGCGCCCTCATCGTGGTCGGCATCGTCGTGGGCACCTGGTACGCGGGCAGCCGGCTCAACAGCCTCACCCTCGCCTCGGAGGACTGACGCGGAGCGCAGCGTAGGGTGCGGGCCGAGGAACGAGGGACGCGCCCGCAGCGCAGCGCAGCACCAGTCCGACCACCAGGCTCGGAGGACTGACGCGGAGCGCAGCGTAGGGTGCGGGCCGAGGAACGAGGGACGCGCCCGCAGCGCAGCGCAGCACCAGTCCCCGCCCACGGAACCGGAGGACTGAGCCTCAGTCCTCGCCGTAGACGACGCGCTCCATGACGGTCCGTGCTCTGCGGGACGTGCGCAGGTAGAGCTCCTCGAGCTCGCCGCCGGTGCCGACGTCGCCGAGGAGGTTCGCCAGCCCGGACAGCGCCCACGCGTCGGCGGGCAGCACGTCGCCACGAGGCCCGCCGACCTTGCCGGACCAGAGCACCAGCGCGGACCGCAGGCGCGAGGCGAGCATCCACGCCTCGCGCAGCCACTCGGCGTCCAACGGGTCGAGCAGGCCGGCCGACTCCGCGGCATCGAGGGCCGAGACCGTCTCGGTCACCCGCAGGCCGGGCACCTCGTGGGCGTGCTGGAGCTGCAGGAGCTGCGCGGCCCACTCCACGTCGGAGACGCCTCCCCGGCCGAGCTTGAGGTGGCGTGTCGGGTCCGCGCCCCGTGGGAGCCGTTCGGACTCCACCCGGGCCTTGATGCGGCGCACCTCGCGCAGGGCGGCCTCCGGGAGCCCACCGGCCGGGTAGCGGTACCGGTCGACGAGGGTCGCGAAGCGGCCGGCCAGCTCGGCGTCCCCGCCGAGGGCGCCGGCGAGCGGGCGCGCGCGCAGCAGGGCCTGCTGCTCCCAGACGTCGATCCACCGCTCGTAGTACTCCACGTAGGAGTCGAAGGTGCGCACGAGCGCGCCCTGACGTCCCTCCGGGCGCAGGTCCGCGTCCACGGGCAGGTTCGGTTCGGGTCCGACGGCGGAGAGCATCTTCTGCAGGGTGCGCGCCGTGCGCAGCGCGAAGTCCTTCGCCTGCGCGGCGTCGGCACCGGGCACCGGGTCGTGGACGAACATCACGTCCGCGTCGGAGCCGTAGCCCATCTCCCGGCTGCCGATCCGCCCCATCGCGACCACGAGCATCCTCGTCGGGTTGGCCGCCGCGTCGGTGCCGAGCCCCATCTCGGTACGGGTGGCGTACTCGGCGACGCGAAGCCCGCCGAGGAGGACCATGTCCGCCGCGTCGGAGATCGCCGCCTGGGCACGGACGGGGTCGAGCACCCCGAGCACCTCGCCCGCGCCGGTGCGCGCCAGCTCGCGGCGACGCAGGGCACGGAGCTTCGTCGCGGCGGGGCCGGGGTCGTCCACCCGGGTGAGCACGGCGTCGGCCTCCGCGGCGAGCCGCTGCGGTCCGCGGGGCTCGAGGCGTGAGGTGTCGGCGAGCCACTGCACCGATTCCGGGGACCGCGCCAGGGCGTCGGCCAGGTAGCGGGACGACGCCAGCAGGTGGGCGAGGTGGTAGGCGGCGTTCCCGGAGTCCCGCAGCAGCCGCAGGTACCAGGGCGTGGCACCGAGGGTCTCGGACAGCTTGCGGAAGGCGAGCAGCCCGGCGTCAGGGTCCGCCCCCTCGGCGAACCAGCCGAGCATCACCGGCAACAGCTGGCGCTGCAACGCCGCGCGTCGCGAGGTGCCCTCGGTGAGCGCCACGACGTGGCGTATGGCGCCGTCGGGGTCTCGGTACCCGACCGCCGCGAACCGCGCCCGCGCGGCGTCCGGGGCGAGCGAGAGTTCGTCGTCGGAGAGCTGCGCCCACGCGGGCAGCAGGGGTCGGTAGAAGACGGCCTCGTGCAACGCGCGGACCTCGCGGCGGGTGTCGCGCCAGCGTCGCAGGAGGTCGTCGGCCCCCTGGCCTCGCATGCCGAGCGACCGGGCCAGCCGGCGCAGGTCCTCCTCCGACGTCGGCAGGAGGTGCGTGCGGCGCAGCCGGAAGAGCTGGACCCGGTGCTCGAGGGAACGCAGGAACCGGTAGCACTCCCCCATCCGCGCGGCGTGCTCACGTCCCACGAAGCCCGCGTGCGCGAGCGCGTCGAGCGCGGCGAAGGTGTTGGCCGCGTGGATCGACTCGGTGGTGCGGCCGTGCACGAGCTGGAGCAGCTGCACCGTGAACTCGACGTCCCGCAGGCCGCCCTTGCCGAGCTTGATCTGGCGGTCGACCTCCGCGACGGGCACGTGCTCCTCGACGCGTCGACGCATCGCCTGGGCGTCCTCGACGAAGTGGTCGCGGTTGACCGCCGCCCACACGAACGGGTCGACGGCGTCGCGGTAGGCGGCACCGAGCTCGGCGTCGCCCGCGACGTGCCGCGCCTTGAGCAGCGCCTGGAACTCCCAGGTCGCCGCCCAGCGCTCGTAGTAGGCGACGTGGCTCTCGAGCGAGCGCACGAGCGGCCCCTGCTTCCCCTCGGGACGCAGCGCGGCGTCGACCTCCCACAGGGAGGGCTCGATCGAGGTGCCGCCGCAGACCTTCTGCAGCCGTGACGCGAGCTGCGTCCCGATTCGCATGGCCTCCGACTCCTCCATCACCGGTCGCCCGTCCGGCGTCGTGGCTGGTTCGCAGACGTAGACGACGTCGACGTCGGAGACGTAGTTGAGCTCGCGGCCGCCCGTCTTGCCCATCCCGACGACGGCGAGCCGGACGCCGGCACCGTGGTCGGGCACCTGGGAGCGGGCCACGGCGAGCGCTCCTTCCAGCGCCGCCGCGGCGAGGTCGGACAGGGCGGCGGCGACGGTGGGCAGCACGGCCAGCGGGTCACCGGCGGTGAGGTCGGTGGCCGCGATCCTCAGCAGCCGTGCCCGGTAGGCGCGGCGCAGCGTGTCCGTGGAGGTGGTGGCCTGCGCGTCCGGCCAGGACGGCGGCCCGTCCGACGCCGGTTCGGGGTCGGGAGCGGCGACCGGGACCTCGGCGGACGGGTCGGCACCGACGGCACGCAGGAGCTCTGCGCGCACCGCGGCCGGGTCGGTACCGATGCCGGAGTCCTCGTCGGCGAGGACGCCGAGCAGCTCCGGGCGGCGGATGATCTCGTCGCCGAGCGCCGACGACGCGCCGAGTACCGCCAGGAGTCGGGCCCGGGCTCGGCTCTCCGGCCCGGACTCCCCGGCGGCGAGCAGCTCTCCCAGGTCGTCGCCGACGCCGGGGGCACCGACGAGACGGACGAGCTGGAGGAGCGCCAGGTCGGGGTCCGCGGTGGCCCCGAGCGCCCTCAGGAGCACGTCGCCGCCGTCGTCCCCCAGACATGCCTGCAACGACTCGTCGGCCCAGAGGTCCGCCGACCGGCCGAGGTCGGCGAAGCCGGCTCGCAGGAGTCGTCGGGTGGGGGTGTCGCGTCTACCGGTGCCGGACGTCGTCGAGCTCACGACACGACCCTACCGACCGTGCGGCACCGGCGGACGAGGCCTCTCAGAGGAACTGCAGCGACGTGCGCAGCTCGTAGGGGGTGACCTGCGCACGGTAGGCGTCCCACTCGGTGCGCTTGTTGCGCAGCACGTAGTCGAAGACGTGCTCGCCGAGCGTCTCGGCGACGAGCTCGGAGGACTCCATGAGCTCGATCGCCTCGTCGAGCGAGTCGGGCAGCGGCGCGATGCCGAGCGCCCGCCGCTCGGAGCCGGTCAGCTCCCACACGTCGTCCTCGGTTGCCTCGGGGAGCTCGTAGCCCTCCTCGATGCCCTTGAGCCCGGCGGCGAGCAGCACGGCGAAGGCGAGGTAGGGGTTCGCGGCCGAGTCCAGCGCACGGTACTCGACCCGCGAGGAGTTGCCCTTGCCCGGCTTGTACATCGGGACGCGCACCAGGGCGGACCGGTTGTTGTGACCCCAGCAGATGTAGCTGGGCGCCTCCGCACCGCCCCAGAGCCGCTTGTACGAGTTCACGTGCTGGTTCGTCACCGCGGTGATCTCACCGGCGTGGACGAGCAGGCCGGCGATGAACTGGCGGCCCGTCTTGGACAGCTCGAACTGCGCACCGGGCTCGTGGAAGGCGTTGTGGTCCTCCTCGAACAGCGACATGTGGGTGTGCATGCCCGAGCCCGGCTTGTCGGCGAGCGGCTTCGGCATGAAGGAGGCGAAGACCCCCTGCTCGAGCGCCACCTCCTTGACCACCGTGCGGAACGTCATGAGGTTGTCGGCCGTGGTGAGCGCGTCGGCGTACCGCAGGTCGATCTCGTTCTGGCCCGGTCCCGCCTCGTGGTGGGAGAACTCCACCGAGATGCCCATCGACTCGAGCATCGTGATCGCGGCGCGCCGGAAGTCGTGCGTGCTGCCGCGGGCGAGGTGGTCGAAGTAGCCGCCGTCGTCGACGGGGACGAGCGGCTGCTCGCTCGAGGACATCTGGTTGAAGAGGTAGAACTCCACCTCGGGGTGGGTGTAGAAGGTGAAGCCCTTGTCGCTGGCCTTGGCGAGCTGGCGCTTGAGGACGTTGCGGGAGTCCGCCAGGGAGGGCTCGCCCTCCGGCGTGAGGATGTCGCAGAACATCCGCCCCGTGCCGTGCCGCTCCCCGCGCCAGGGAAGTACCTGGAACGTCGTCGGGTCGGGCTTGGCGATCATGTCCGCCTCGTAGACCCGCGTCAGTCCCTCGATCGAGCTGCCGTCGAACCCGATGCCCTCGATGAAGGCCTGCTCGAGCTCCGCCGGGGCGACCGCGACGGACTTGAGCACCCCCAGCACGTCGGTGAACCAGAGACGGATGAAGCGGATGTCGCGCTCCTCGACCGTGCGGAGCACGAACTCCTGCTGCCTGTCCATGACCCCATCCTGCCCGATACCTGTTGCCCGTGGATGACGAACCGTTCCGGCGCCGTCGACCAGGGAGGACGAGATCGCGAGACGAGGTCCCACCCGGCTGTCGCCTACGCTATCGACCATGGCAACCACGAGCCAGAATCCTGCGCCCCAGAGCCCCTCCGGACCGGATGTGAGGTCCGTCACCCCGCAGGGCGAGGACGTCCCCGGCATCGCGCACGGCGCCCGCCGCGTGCGGGTCCACCACCTGCAGCAGGCCAAGGAGCGCGGCGAGCGGATCACGATGCTGACCGCCTACGACGCGCCCACCGCGGCGCTCCTCGACGCTGCGGGGATCGACACGCTGCTCGTCGGCGACTCGATCGGCAACACGATGCTGGGGCACGCCACGACGCTCCCGGTCACGCTGGACGACATGGTGCGCGCCGGACGCGCGGTCGCCTCGGCGACGCGGCACGCGTTCGTCGTCGTCGACCTGCCGTTCGGCACCTACGAGGCCGGGCCCGAGCAGGCGCTCGCGTCGGCCGTCCGCGTGATGAAGGAGACCGGCGCGTCGGCCGTGAAGCTGGAGGGCGGCCGGCGGGCGGCCGCCCAGATCCGGGCGATCTCGGAGGCCGGGATCCCCGTCGTCGGGCACCTCGGCTACACCCCGCAGTCGGAGAACGCGCTCGGCGGCCCGCGGGTCCAGGGCCGGGGCGACGACGCCGCCGAGGAACTCAGCCAGGACGCTCTGGCCGTCCAGGAGGCCGGGGCAGTCGCGGTCGTGCTGGAGATGGTGCCGGTGGAGGTCGCCGAGCGCATCACCGAGTTCCTGCAGATCCCGACGATCGGGATCGGCGCCGGGCCGCACGTCGACGGCCAGGTGCTGGTGTGGACGGACATGGCGGGGATGACGGACTGGTCACCCCGATTCGCCCGCCGCTACGCCGAGCTGGGCCGCGCGCTGCAGCAGGCGGCCGCGGACTTCGCCGGCGAGGTGCGTTCGGGCGCGTTCCCCTCGACGGAGCACTCCTTCCAGCAGTAGCCGGGCCCCGGCCGGCCCCTGGTCAGCCCTGCCCGCGCCAGTCGCTGTCCTCGTCCTCCCAGGACTCGTTGCGACGCGAGGCGGTGTCGAGCGCCTGCTCGGCCGCCTCGCGCGTGGGATACGGGCCCATGAGGTGGGTCCACGACGACTTCTGCGCCGCTTCCTCCACCTCGCCGGTCTCGGTGTTGTACCAGAACTGCGTCGGGCGCGGACTGTTCTCGCTCATGACTCGATCCTGCACCAAGATGGTGCCCATGGCTGAGCAACGAGAGCACCGGGTGGCCTTCGGCATCGACGTCGGCGGGTCCGGGATCAAGGGCGCACCGGTCGACCTGGCCACCGGCGAGTTCACCGCCGAGCGGCAGCGGATCCGCACCCCCGACAAATCGACCCCCGAGGCCGTGGGCGAGATCCTCGCCGAGCTCGTCGGCGGCTTCGATCTTCCCGACGACGCCCCGATCGGCGTCGCCTTCCCCGCCCCGCTCGACCACGGCGTCGTCCGCTTCATCGCGAACCTGCACAAGTCCTGGAAGGGGATCGACCTGCCCGCCCTGGTCCGGGACGCGACCGGCCACGAGGCCGTGGCGGTCAACGACGCCGACGCGGCCGGCGTCGGCGAGCAGCGCTACGGGGCGGCCCAGGGGTGCGACGGAGTGGTCCTCGTGGCCACCCTGGGCACCGGGATCGGCTCCGCCCTGCTCGTCGACGGTGCGCTCGTGCCGAACACCGAGCTCGGTCACCTGGAGATCGACGGGCACGACGCCGAGCACAAGGCCGCCGAGTCGGCCCGGGACCGGGAGGACCTGTCCTGGGAGAAGTGGGCCAAGAGGCTCCAGCGCTACTTCGAGACGGTGGAGATGCTGCTCTCCCCCGACCTGATCGTGGTCGGCGGCGGGGTGAGCAAGCACCACGAGAAGTTCCTGCCGCTGCTCGACCTGCGCGCCGACATCATCCCGGCGACCCTGCGCAACCGGGCCGGCATCGTCGGCGCGGCGTCCCTCGCCGCGCGGCCGCACTGACGGATCCGGGGCGACATCACGCCCATGCGACGGGGCCGACCACCCGCGGCGGTCGGCCCCGTCGTGGTGCTGTCAGCCTGCGACGAGCGTGTCGAGCTCGAGCGTGCGCAGCGCCTGGCGGATGGCAGTCGGCGGCTCGTGCAACGAGACCTGGAGTCCTTCGTCCTGCCCGATGCGGCAGAGCTGGACGAGGAAGGCGATGCCCGCGGAGTCGATGAACGTCACCCGGGACGTGTCCACGACGACGGGCAGGTCTCGCTGGAACGCCCCGGCGAGCGCCGCCGAGGCCTCGTTGCGCAGGGCGATGTCGACCTCGCCCCACATCGTCACCACGCTCTCCGTCGGGCGCTCGGTCAGAGCGATCCCGCCGGCCTGAACCTCACTGGTGAGGGTCACTGTCACACCTTCGTCCCTGGAGTCAACGCCCCCTGCGTGCCACGGCGCGGCACCGGCGATCAGGACACGCGACCTCGTCGTCGCGATGCGGCCAACCTACACCAGCACGGCCCGGGAGTGAACCCCGTCACAGAGAACTCCTTGACCAGAACTTCATGCTTCGACAAGACGTCCGACACTCGGACGTTTCCCTCTCACCACTCGATCCGCCTCACTCCGGGACGAGGCCAGGGATGCGGCATGCTGTGCCCGTGACCGAGCACAGCGACGACGGCGCCTCCTGGTTCGTGGTCAGCGACGACGCGACCCGCGCGACCGCCGAGGCGGCGATCCGTGGAGCGCTCGTGGCGCAACGCGACCGCTTGGCCGTCCTCTGGCTCGACGTCCTCTCCGACGAGGCCTGGCCGGCGGAGGCCCGGCCCGCCGTCCGGCTCGCCGAGGATCGTCTGGGCCGGACGCGACGCCGGGGCACCTCGCTCACCTTCGACCCACGCGTCGACGAAGACTTCGAGATCGCGTTGGCGCTCGCCCGCTTCACCATCGGCTCGACGGGGATGAGTGACCGTGGCGACGATCTCTGGGACGTGAACGACACCGGCACCAGTACCGCGTGGAAGCTCCACCCCACCGAGGAGCGCGCCGTCAGGTCGGCGATCAGCGATGCGGGAGGCCGCCCCGACGACCTCGTGACGCTGTCACAGCACCACCTGGGTCGACCGAAGGTCAGCGACGACGACGGCACCGTCACCCTGACGCTGCGTTCGCTGACGCGCGCCGGACGCAGGCTCTGGAAGCCGTTCTTCCCCATGGCCCTGGTCGCGCAGCACGTGTACCGCCGCCGGTATCTGCGCGCCCTCCGGCAGGTCGGGGCACGTACGACGTAGCAGGACTACGCCGACGTCCGGTGGGGCGCTTCCCCGAGGTCATCCGCCCGCGGCATCGTCACGGCACGCCCGGCACAACCCCGCCAGAGTGCTCTGGCCGGGATCGAGGGAGAACCCGGTGTCGTCGCGCACGCGGGCCGTCGTCGCGTCGAGGGCGTCCACGGGCAGCGGCACGATCGTCCCGCACGCACGGCAGTGCCCGTGCAGGTGCTCGTGCGCCGTCCCGGCCACCGTGACGTGATACCGGGCGGCACCACCCAGCGGACGGCTGTGCGCCACGACGCCGGCCGCGACCAGCAGGTCGAGGGTGCGGTAGACCGTCGCCCGGTGCACGTCCCCACCGGCGAGCATCGTCGCGACGTCATCGGCACTGAGGGGCTCAGGGTGCGCGGCGAGCACACCGAGCACCGCCCGCCGCGGCGCCGTGACCCGCTCGCCACGCTCGCGCAGCGCAGCGACCGCGGCACTGACGGCCGCGGGCCCGGACGCGGCGTGCAGCGCCTCGTGGTGTGTCGACATGGAACTCATCCTGACAGCGACGAGCCCCGGCCACGGACCGGACGAGCGGACGCCGTCCGGCACGCGGTGAACTACTGTGGTCCGATCGTCGCAAATGCGACGATGTCGCAATTGACCAGGGGCACGTCACCATGGCTGTCATCGGCGAAGAACCGGCGTCGCACGCGGCGACGTTCGCCGGCTCCGTCCGCGCCTCCCGGCGTCGCACCGCCCTCTGGACGATCGCCCTGGCCGCGGTGCTGCTGGCGTCCGCGGTCACGACGACCGGTATCGGCCCGGTCGCCGTCGCCCCCGAGACCATCCTGCGCATCGTGCTGCACCACGTCGGAGTCCTGTCCGCCGACGTGGGGTGGTCACGCTCCGACGAGGCGATCGTGTGGAACGTGCGCATCCCCCGCGTGCTGCTGGGCATGGCGGTCGGCGCGGGCCTCGCCCTGTGCGGCGCGACCCTGCAGGCGATGGTCCGCAACGTGCTGGCCGACCCCTACATCCTCGGCATCTCCGGCGGTGCGTCGACGGGAGCCGCCGGAGCGATCCTCTTCGGCCTCGGCGCCGGGGTCGGTCCGTACTCGCTGCCGCTGAGCGCCTTCCTCGGTGCCCTCGCGGCGTCCCTGCTCGTGTTCTTCATCTCCCGGACCGGCGGACGGATCACGTCGCTACGCCTGCTGCTGTCCGGTGTCGCGGTCGGCTACGCCCTCTCCGCCGCCACGAGCTTCCTCATCTTCGCGTCCGACTCCGCGGAGGGGTCGCGGTCGGTCATGTTCTGGCTGCTCGGGTCCCTCAGCCTGGCCCGCTGGGACGTCGTGCTCGCGATCGTGGTCGTCGTCGTGGCGATGACCTTCGCCGGGCTGTTGCTCCAGGGACGACGGCTCGACGCCGTCGCCGCGGGAGACGAGACCGCGCTCACGCTCGGCGTCTCGCCCGACCGCACCCGCGTCGGGATGCTCGTCGTCGTGGCGCTGTGCACCGGGGCGGTGGTCGCCGCCGCCGGCGCGATCGGGTTCGTGGGCCTCGTGATACCGCACCTCGCACGCCGGCTCGTGGGCGCCGTGCACAGCCGCATGCTGCCGGTGGCCGCCCTCCTCGGCGCGCTCTTCCTGATCTGGGCCGACGCCCTCGCTCGCACCGCGATGCAACCGCGAGAGCTGCCAATCGGCATCCTCACCGCGATCGTCGGCGCGCCCTTCCTGCTGGTCCTCGTCCGCCGCATGTACGCACGCCACTCATGACCCGGAAGGAGCGTGGCGCCATGGCGCACACGACCCGTTCGCTCGCCGTCGGCCTCCTCGCTCTCGCCGTCGCTGGTTGCAGCGCCTCGGCGCAGGAGTCCGCGGCACCGGCGGCGCAGACCGGCGGGACCACCTATCCCCTCACCGTCGACAACTGCGGCGAGGAGGTGGTCTTCGAGTCGGCACCGGAGCGCGTCGTGCTCCTGGAGTCCGCGCCCGTCACGATCCTCGACGGCCTCGGGGTGCTCGACCGTGCCGTCGCCCGGGCAGGGACCTTCTCCTACCAGTACTACCCGGCCGAGCTCAACCGGCGCATCGACCAGGTCGAGATGCTCTCCGACGAGATCGACACGACCGGCCACCTCATGATCAACGCCGAGGTCGTCCTGGCGCAGCAGCCCGACCTCACGCTCGGGCTGCCCGAGGGCCTCACCCGCGACGGCCTGCGCGACGGCGGCTCGAACACGCTCGTGCAGCCGGTCTACTGCCCCACCGACGTCGGAGAGACGTCGTTCGCGTCCCTATACGAGCAGATCGGGATGTACGGCGAGATCTTCGACCGCCGCGACGAGGCCGAGGAGCTCGTCGCCGACCTGACGGCTCGGGTCGCGGCGGTGGAGGAGGCGACGGCCGACACGCCCGAGCGCGACGCCGCGGTGCTCTACCCGTCGGTGGGCGGCGGCCCCCTCTACGCCTACGGCCGCGGGTCGATGGCCCAGCCCCAGCTCGACGCCGCCGGCTTCACCAACGTCTTCGACGACACCGCGGAGCGTGTCTTCGAGGTGAGCGTCGAGGAGCTCATCGCCCGCGACCCCGACGTGCTGGTCCTGCTCCACCAGGGCGACGAGTCCGGGGTGCTGGAAGCGGTGGAAGGGCTGCCCGGCAGCGATGCGCTCCAGGCGATCGAGAACGACGACGTGCTCGTGCAGCTCTTCAACTTCACGGAGCCACCCACCCCGCTCTCCGTGGACGGGCTGGAGCGGATCGTCGAGCGCTTCGGGACCGGCTCATGATCTCGGGCGAGCACGTCAGCCACGCCTACACCGACGCCGAGGTGCTGCACCGCGTCTCCGTCACGGCCGACGTCGGCGAGGTCGTGGGACTCATCGGTCCCAACGGCAGCGGGAAGACGACGCTGCTGCGCGCGCTCTACGGTGCCCTGAGCCCGACGCGGGGCGAGGTCACCGTGGACGGCGCGGCGATCCGCCGCCTGCGCGCCCGCGACGTCGCACGCGAGATCGCCGTCGTGGTGCAGGAGCCTCCCGGCGAGCTGCCGCTCTCGGTGATCGACACCGTGCTGCTGGGCCGTAGCCCGCACCTGCGTGGCTGGCAGCGCCAGTCCGAGCTCGACATCGACGTCGCCGGCGACGCCCTGTGTCGCGTCGGTGCCGAGCATCTCGCCGGTCGCGACGTCGCCGACCTCTCGGGCGGGGAGAAGCAGCGCGTCCTGATCGCCCGAGCCCTCGCGCAACGCGCCACGCACCTCCTGATGGATGAGCCGACCAACCACCTCGACATCCACTTCCAGCACGAGGTCCTCGCCCTCGTCCGCGAGCTGGGTGTGACGACGATCATCGTGCTGCACGACCTCAACCTCGCCGCCCGCTACTGCGACCGCCTCGTGCTGCTCGACCGTGGGCACGTCGTCGCGTCGGGCACGGTCGACGAGGTGCTGCGACCCGACGTCCTCGAACCGGTCTACGGGATACGGATCCAGCGGGTGGAGGCGGACGACGGGCGACCGCAGCTGCTCTTCCGCGCGCCCGAGCACCGGCACCCGTCAAGCCACCGTCACACGTCCGGTGCGGCGCCCGGCACCGCGACGCTCGCCGCAACGGGTCGAACCGCCGCGAGTGCACCTCTGGCGGCCGACGGCTAGCGTGTGCCGACATGACGGCTGAAGCGGACGCACAGCCCGCGGCGAAAGCTGCGCCATCGCGTGGCACGGTCGCGCTCCTCGCTGTCCTCCTGCTGGCGCCCCTGGTGGTGCTCAGCATCTCCCCATGGCACGCGAACGGTTCGCTCTGGTACCTGGGCATGCTGCCGGTCATCATTGGGTTGTTCGCCGGCGCACGCGTCGGGTTCGCCGCGGCCCTCGTCACTCCGGCGCTCATCGGGGTGTCTCTCCTGCTGCACGACATGCCGGTCGTCGGCGCGCTCTACATGGCGACCGTCGCCGTCGCGACCGGACTCGCCGCGGTGCGTGGCTGGCACCTGATGCTCTCGTTCGCCGGCCCCCTGGCGTCGTTCGCCCTGATCGGCGACGTGGACGTACGGCTCCCGACCGGCACGGTGCCGGCCGACTCGTCACTGACGGCCGGGCTCGTCACCATCGGCGTCGTTCTCGCCGGCGGCCTCTGGACGGCCTCGCTCGGTCAGCTCGTCGTCCGGGCGTTCCCGGTCAAACCGCCGAAGACGATCCCCTGGCACACGGCCGGCTACTACGCCGCCGCACTCGGCCTGTTGGTCGGGATCGCGACCTACGTCGCCATGAGCATTCTCGACGCCGACTCGTGGTGGATGATCCTCACCTTCTTCGTCGTCGTGCAGCCGTACTACGTCGACAGCGCCGGCCGGATCGCGGCACGCGTGGCCGGCACCCTGGCCGGCGCGCTGGTCGCCGTCCTGATCGTCGCCGTGCTCCAGGAAATGCCCGCCGTCATCACCACGCTGGCGATCGTGCTGACGGTCGCCGCCGCGTGGGCGAACATGAGGCTCCCGTACTGGGCCTTCGTCACCTTCCTGACCCCGGCCGTCGTCCTGCAGACCGCCGGAGGATCAGAGGCCATCGTCGACAGCATCGTCGAACGAGCGCTCGACACCATCGTGGGTGCCGCCGTCGCCGCCGTCGTGCTCACGGCGGGCCACGTCCTCGTCACCGGACGACGGCACCGCGCCCGGTCGAGGACGGCCACGGCCGAGGACGCCGACGCCTGAAGCCGCCGCCGACGACTCGGCGACGAGGGGACATCACTCCGGGAGGACGGCAGGAAGACGGTCGCCGGTCCGGGAAGGACCTGAGATGCGGACGAGTCGGTCTGTACGCCGGGTTCGCCTCCCTGGGCGAACGCACCGTCACGGACTGACGTGGCGCCCACGAGGTGCGGCGTCGCAACCGCCACGGCAGATTTTCCTGACTCTGTCGGCAACGACAGCAACGCGGGCTCATTGGCCCGCACGGACCAGTGCGCGAGGAGCGCACCCAAAGCACCAACCTGCGCATCGCGCCAGCGTGGGCGCGCTTCGGCCGGCCAGTAGGAGAACCCTGCCCCTGCACGTTGGTAGTAGCCGCTCACGCGTCCATCCTTGCACCTGAGCCCCTTCTCGCTGGGGACGCTCCACCTAATCCTCAGAATCAGCGCCTGACACCGCCACGGTCGAACTGCGATCCACCGCTACCAGGGAAGCGGATACTGCGACGGCCATGATGACGAGCCATCCATCGGTCAAGGTATCGGTCGCCGCCCACGCGGTCGTCTTCCACGACCTCCGGACCTACTACGCTCGGCTCATTCGCCACGGCGCCTCCGTGAAGGTCGTGCAAGCACGCCTCGGCCACAAGTCCACCGGCGAGACACTCGACACCTACTCCCACCTCCGGCCGGCGAACGACCGGACCCGAGACGCCGTGGACAGCGCCTTCGCGCCGCCTGCCGCTAGCCGGGACGACCGCACCTCCGCCGCGTAGGGTCACGTAAGCCGCATTTTCGTGTACGTTATTCCTATGGATGAGAAGCAGCGCACCATCCACGGCAAGTCGGTCACCGACGAGCAGATCCAGGCGTGGGCCGACGAGGCCGAGGCCGGATACGACCTGCCCGCTCTCCGCAAGAGTCGCCGCGGCCGCCCCGCCGTCGGCCACGGCCCCGGCAACCCCGTCACGGTCCGCCTCGATGAGCAAACCCTGGCCGCCCTTCGGAAGCGCGCAGAGCACGAAGGCCTGGCGAACGAGTCTGAGGCGATCCGCGCCGCGGTCCGCGCCTGGGCCCACGTGGCGTGAAGGTCCACGAGTCCGCACGCAAGCACGACAAGCGAGACCGCCTCACCGACGACGTCGTCCTGTACGCGGGCTTGCACGCACTGCTGCGCGAGCCGCTTGACGACGAGGACGACGACCCTCGCCGCTGGCTCTTGCTGGGCGTCGATCCGGCGGGACGCGTGCTGGAGCTCGTCATCCTCGCCTTCGACTCCGGCGACGAGCTCGTGATCCACGCGATGAAGGCCCGCCAGCAGTACCTCGACTGGCTCTGATCGACGGCCTTCCGGGAGCCGACGCAGAAATTCTTGCGGACTCTCTGCGGACTGGGCCACCCTCTGCGGCATCAAGCCGCAGGTCAGACCGTGTGAAGCGGACGAGCCGGTCTGTACGCCGGGTTCTGTTCCCGCACCGGGTTGCCCCGGCACGGGCGACGGTCATCCATCTAGGACCTGCGTTGCCACAGGCCTCCAGCGGTCTACCCGACTGCGCTTCTCGTCAGAGAATCGGGCGGGCCGCCCTCGATCACAGCCTGTCTGACCTTGCTCCAGGTGGGGTTTACCGAGCCGCGACCGTCACCGGCCACGCTGGTGGTCTCTTACACCACCGTTTCACCCTGACCTGCTCGCCGAGGCGTGCAGGCGGTCTGTTTTCTGTGGCACTGTCCCGCGGGTCACCCCGGGTGGCTGTTAGCCACCACCTTGCCCTTCGGAGCCCGGACGTTCCTCGGCGCCACCGCTCCGAGGAGCAGCGACGACGCGACCGTCCGACCGACTCGTCCGCCCGGCAAGGATACCCCTCAGTAGGCAGTCTTCCCGTCGAACGCGTGCCACGCCTCGAACGGTGCCGACACGTCGTCCACGGTCCGCTGCTCCACGCGCAACGGAGCAGGCGCGCGGCCGGCGAGCACGTCGTGGAACAGCCGGTCGTCGAACCCGGCCGCGGCGGCGTCGTGCCGGTCGGCGGCGAACACGACCCGGTCCACGCGCGCCCACAGGATGGTGGCCAGGCACATCGGGCACGGCTCGCACGAGCTGTAGAGCACGGCACCGGCCAGGCTGAACGTGCCGAGCGCCCGGCAGGCGGCCCGGATCGCCACGACTTCGGCGTGCGCGCTCGGGTCGAGGTCCACGGTCACGCGGTTGGTCCCCTCGCCCACGACCTCGCCGTCGTGCATCACGAGCGCCCCGAACGGGCCTGCGCCCGCCGGCACTCCGGACACCGCCAGCTCGACCGCTCGGGTGAGCCATCGTTCGTCGGACGTCATGGCCCCGATGCTCCCATAGGGTGTCCGGGTGCTGATCTGCCTCCCGCCCTCCGAGGGCAAGACCCCCGCGCCCGACGGTGGCACCCCGGTCGACCTCCGGGCGTTGACGGCGCCGGAGCTCTCCTCGCAGCGCGAGGCCGTGCTGGACGCCCTGTGCGCGGTGAGCGCGGGCCCCGGAGCCACGGAGGCCCTCAAGGTCGGCGCGACGCTCGCCGAGGAGGTCGCCCGCAACACCTCGCTGCGGACAGCCGCGGCCGCACCCGCCACCGAGGTGTACACCGGCGTCCTCTACGCGGCAGCGGGCCTGGGCGGCCTCACCGGGCGTGCCCGTGCGCTCGCCACGGACTCGGTCCGCACCTTCTCGGGGCTGTGGGGCGTGGTCGCCCCGGGCGACCGCATCCCCGCCTACCGGCTCTCGATGGGCGTGGACCTGCCGGGCGTCGGGAAGCTCGCCACCGCCTGGCGGCCCCACCTGACGGCCGCGCTGGCGCAGCGCGCGGCCGGGGACGTCGTCGTCGACTGCCGCTCGGCCGCCTACCTCGCAGCGTGGAGGCCGGCGACCACCGGCGAGCACGCTGCCGACTGGGTGACCGTCCGGGTCGTGCGCGAGACCGACGGCCGGCGCACCGTCGTCTCGCACAACGCCAAGCACACCCGCGGCGTGCTCACCGGGCACCTGCTGCGCCGGACGTGTCGGCCGCCGTCGTCGGCGGACGAGCTGCTCACGGCCGTCCGCGAGCTCGACGGCGAGGTGATCGGCACCGAGGTCGGCACCGGCCTGAGCTACCAGATGATCGAGGCGACGCTGGGCGCGCCGCCCGCTCGCAGCGGGCCGCGCGTCCTGGAGCTCGTCATCTCCTGAGGGTGCTCCGCACCGACCCGTCAGTCCGCGGCGGGGTACCCGACGGCGGTGACCTCCCGGGCCCCGTCCGGCCAGATGCGCAGGACCGACAACGAGCACGGCGGGATGCGGACGCGTCCCCAGGCGTTCGGCGGCGCGTCCAGGGCCAGGCCGACCAGGGCGCGCACGACCGCGGCGTGCGCGACGACGACGGCGGTGCTCCCGACCGCGTGCGCGGCCACCTCGTCCAGCGCCGGCTGCACCCGGGCGCCGAGATCGACGTAGGACTCGCCGCCGGGCGGGGCGAACGTCCCCTCGGTGACCCACCGGCGCAGCTCGCCGGGCCAGCCCTCGTGCACCTGCTCGGGGACGAGAGCCTCCCAGTCGCCGAAACGGATCTCGGCGAACCGCTGGTCCGTGCGGACCGTCGCACCGATCCGACGGCCGACGGCCGACGCCGTCTCCTGGGCGCGCACCATCGGCGAGGCGACCAGCGAGTCCGGACGCGGCACGTCGGGCCACTGGTCCTTGCCGATACGGAACACGACGTCGGCGGCCTGCGCCGCCTGTCGCCGTCCCGCCGTCGTCAGCGACGGGCCGGGCACGTCACCCCCGGAGAGTGCACCGACCTCGGTCAGGGGCGTCACGCCGTGGCGCACCAGCACCACCGTGGCGGGCACCGCGCCGTCGTACCGGGCGAGCGCTCCCGGTGCCGGACGCCGCATCAGGCCGCCGCGCGCACGAGGATCCGGCCACACTCCTCGCACCGGACGACCTGCTCGGGCGGGGCGTTCTTCGCGGCGGCGAGGTCGCCAGGGTTCAGCTCGAGGCGGCAGCCCTCGCAGCGGTTGCCGTTCAGCGCGGCCGCACCCGAACCGAGCTGCGCGCGCAACCGGTCGTAGAGGGTGACGAGCGCGGCGTCGAGCCCGTCGACGGTGGCGGCCCGCTCGGCAGCGACCTGCTGGGCGGCGCCGTCGACCTCGGCGAACGCGGCGTCTCGCTCCGCGGCAGCCTTCTCCTGGGCGGCGACCAGCTCGCCGTGGGCGGCCTCGACCTTGGCCAGCGCCTCCTGGTGCGCCTCGAGCCGCTCCATGAGCTCGAGCTCGGCCTCCTCGAGGACGTTCTGGCGGCGGGCCAGCGACTCGAGCTCGCTCATGACGGCGGTGGCGTCCTTGGCGCCGAGCGCGCCGGCGTCGAGCTTCTGCTGGTCGCGCGCCGCACGCTGGCGGACCTGCTCGACGTCTCGCTCCGCCTTGGTGACGTCACGCTCGAGGTCCGCGACAGCCGTCCGGGAGTCGACCAGGGACCCGTGCAGGTCGCGCAGACGCTGGTCGAGCTCGGCGAGCGTGGCGAGGGCCGGGTGGTGGCTGCGCTGGTGTGCGAGCTGCTGGAGCCTGGTGTCGAGGGCCTGGACCTCGAGCAGCCGACGCTGATCCTCGACGGGTGCGGTAGCCATGGGTGGGTCCTCTCGTGCAGCTCTTCAGATGATGGTCAGCGGCCCGTGCTCGCGACCCGGGTGCTCCAGGGGTCCGTCACCAGGGTGCTGACTCTGGTGGTCACCGTACCGTCTCCGAGTCGGCCGGCGAGATCCTCGGCGGCGTAGGCCAGCCAGGGCCACTCCGAGGCGAAGTGCGCCACGTCGAGCAGGAACGGGCGCCCGCTGTCCGGCCGCACCTCGGTGCCCGCCTCGAAGGCCGCTCGCTCGCGCAGCTCGGAGGCCGGGTGGTGCCGCAGGTCGGCGGTGACGTAGACGTCGACGGCGGCGGCCCGGACCGCGTCGAACAGCGAGTCGCCGGACCCGCCGACGACGGCGGCGGTGGCCACCGGCACGTCGAGGTCCCCCGCGACCCGGACGCCCTGCGCGGTGGCGGGCAGCACGCCGGCGACGCGCCGGGCCAGCTCGCCCAGCGTCGTCGGACGCTCGAGCGTCCCGACCCGGCCGATCCCCCGCTCGGTGTCGTCGAGGCGTGCGACCAGCGGCCGCCGGTCGGTGATGCCGACGAGGTCGGCCAGGGCGTCGGCGACCCCGCGCGGCGCGGAGTCCGCGTTGGTGTGGGCCACGTGCAGGGCGCAGCCGGCGCCGAGCAGGCGGTGCACCACGGAGCCCTTGAAGGTGGTGGCCGCCACGGAGGTCACCGGCTTGAGGAACAGTGGGTGGTGGGTGACCAGCAGGTCGGCGCCCCACTCGATCGCCTCGTCCACGACCGCCTCCACCGGGTCGACGGCGAAGAGCACCTTGCGCACCGTTCGCTGCGGGTCGCCCGCCACCAGCCCGACGGCGTCCCAGCCCTCCGCCGTCGACGGCGGGTAGAGGTCCTCCAGGACGGTGACGACGTCGGCCAGGGTGGGTGCGCTCATGCGCCCGACGATACCGACGTCACGATGTCGTCGACATCACTTGGCGTCGGCGTACGCCTCGACGGTGGCGACGGTGAGCGGGAACGACACGGCGAAGTCCCCGAAGAGCAACCGCCCGGCCTCCTCGGCCGCCTCGCGCACCTCCCGGGCCACGTCGTCGGCGAGTGCCGCCGGCGCGTGCACGACCACCTCGTCGTGGACGAAGAACACCAGGTGCGCCCGGTCGGCGAACGGCGCGGGCCCCTGGTTGGGCTGCGCGACGGCCGGCAGTCTCCAGAGCCGCCGCCGGATCGCCGCGATCCAGCACAACGCCCACTCGGCGGCCGTGCCCTGGACCACGAAGTTGCGGGTGAAGCGGCCCCAGGCACGGGCCGACGACCGCGCGAGGCTCGCGGCGTCGGGCGGAGCCCCGTCGCCGAGCGCACCGGACTGCGCCGCGTCCCACGCCTGCCCGGGAGGTGGCGAGGTGCGTCCCAGCCAGGTGGTCACGGACCGGCCCCGCTCGCCCGTGCGCGCCGCGTCCTCGACGAGCCCCATGGCGCGCGGGAACGCCCGCGACAGGCGGGGCAGCACCTGCCCGCTCGCGCCCGTGGTCCCCCCGTACATCGCCCCGAGCATCCCGACCTTGGCGAGCTCGCGCGTCGGCACCGCCCCGGTGGCCACGATCCCGGCGTACATGTCGCCACCCGCGCCCGCGGCGGCCATCGTCTCGTCAGCGGCGAGCCCGGCGAGCACCCGCGGTTCGAGCTGGGCGGCGTCCGCGACGACGAGCACCCACCCGGGGTCGGCCTGGACGGCGCGCCGCACCCCGCGGGGCAGCTGGAGCGCTCCCCCACCGCTGGACGACCAGCGCCCGGTCACCACGCCGCCGACGACGTAGTCGGTGCGGAAGCGGCCGTCCCGCACCCAGTGGTCCAGCCAGGACCAGCCGTTGGCCGTGTAGAGCCGGTACAGGCTCTTGTACTCGAGCAGGGGCGCCACCACCGGGTGGTCGATCTTCTCGAGGTCCCACTTGCGCAGGCTGCGGGCGCCGACGCCGGCGTACTCCATCGCGCGCAGCAGGTCCGGGTGGGAGTCGGGGTTGAGGGCGTCCGGGGCGTCGAGGGCGGCGCGGATGCGCACCGCGAGCGCCTCGAGCCGCTCGGGCCGCCGGCCCGGTGCCGGGCGCGGTCCGAGCAACTCGGTGAGGATCTCGTCGTGAACGTCGGTGCGCCACGGCAGGCCGACGTGGTGCATCTCCGCCGCGGCCAGCGCCCCGGCCGACTCCGCCGCGAGCAGCAGTCGCAGGCGCCCCGGCGCGGACGACCCGGCGACCGCTGCCTCCTGGGCAGCCAGCTCGGCGAGGAGCCCGACGGCCCCGACCTGCTGCCCACCCGCGGAGGCGTCGTCCGAGCGGGCCGCAGGGCCCAGCTCGAACAGCGACTCCTCCTGCGGCCGGTGGGGCGCGCCGGTGAGGACCTCCTCGCTCGGCGGCGTCGGGTCCATCGCGTCCCACGGACCGGGCGGCGCCTCGGCCAGCGCGGCCCCGGTGGCGAGGCTCGTCGTGCGCAGGATGCGGTGCGCGAGGCGCAGGTCGTGGCCGCGCTCGACCCGCACGCCCGCCGTGAGCAGCGCCGGGTACCACCGGTTCGTGTCCTGCCACGTCCATCGAGGAGGTGTGGGCGCGGACTCCTCGGCGTCCCGCACGACGGCGGGAAGCTCCTCCGAGGCGACCACGTGGTCCGGCGCGCCTGCGTCGCCCGGGGCGGCGGCGCGGACGAGGCGGGCTGTGCCCGCGGGCTCCCGGGCGAAGACGACGTGCACGGGCCCATCCTGCCCGCCGACTCCGACAACGCGCGCCGGGTCGACCCGCTCAGCAGGTGCGGCGAGGGCGACCGGGCGGACGGCAGCAGCCTCAGGGGGCGCCGGACGCACCACCCGGAAGCCGCCGCTCGTCCGGCCGCAGGGCGTCGAGGATCAGCGCGAGGCCGCCGTCGAACTCGTCGGCGTAGTCGTAGCCGGGCTGTAGGGCGTGCTGGGTGGTGACCTCCACCAGGTACGGGTAGCGCTCGGCGTCGAGGCCCTCGAGGATCCCGCCGGCCACCTCGCCGAGCTCCTCGCTGCTGCGGAACGGCAGGCTGACCTCCTGCAGCACGAACCCGTAGACGTAGCTGTCGATGACCGAGAACGCCCGCGCGGCGCCGGCGACCGAGAAGCCTCCCGTACGCAGCACGCCGAGGACGGCGTCGTGGTGACGCAGCGTCGCCGGGCCGGGAGCGCTGCGGGAGTCCAGGAGGCCGACCGCCCACGGGTGGAGTCGCAGCACCTGCCGGGCCGCGTCGGCACGACGGCGCATCGCCTCGCGCCACTCGACCCCCGCGGCGGGCAGGTCGATCTCGGCGAAGACGGCGTCGACCATCCCGTCGAGCAGGTCGTCGCGACGGCGGACGTGGTTGTACAGCGACATCGCCTCGACGCCGAGCCGGCCGGCGACGGCGCGCATCGTCACGCCGGCGACGCCCTTCTGGTCGGCCAGCGCCACCGCCGCCGCCACCACTCGGTCCCGGTCGAGCGGCCCCCGTCGCGCCTCGCCGTCGACCCTCTTCCTTGCTGCCACCCTCGACCCCCTTGACGCTGCTTACAGTGTAAGCCTACGATACTTACACTGTAAGTCGAGGAGTTCGGACAATGGAGCGGCAATGAGCAGCAGGACGACGAAGGTCTGTATCGTCGGGGCTTCGGGCAAGCTCGGGCAGCACATGGTCCAGCACGCTCTCGACCGCGGTCACGAGGTGGTCGGCGTCTGCCGCGAGCGCAGCGTGCCGAAGCTCGACCGGTACGCCGACCGGATGACGATCGTCCCGGGCCCCACGAACGACCCCGAGGTGATCCGCCGTGCCGTCGCCGGCTGCGACGGCGTGCTCACCGTGCTCGCACCCTGGGGCGTGCAGCAGTACTCCTCGGGCACGGCACAGGCCGTGCTCGACCACGCCGATCCCGGCGCGCGTCTCGTGTTCTCCTGCGGCTGGCACGTCGCGCGGGACGACCAGGACCGGTACTCACGCCGGTTCCTCGCCACCGTGCGCCTGGTCACCTGGCTCGCCCGGGCGGTGCGCGCCGTCGAGATCGACGACCAGGTCGAGGCGTGCCGTCGCATCTTCGCCAGCGACCGCCGGTGGACGGTGGTGCGCGGGAGCGACCTCGAGGAGGGCCCGAGCCAGGGGCTGCCGGTCTGGAGCCCGCACGTCGGCGACCCTGTGCTCGCGAGCAACCTCACGCGACGTGTCGACTTCGCGCTGTTCATGGTCGAGGCTCTGGGTGACGACGACCTGATCCAGCAGGCCCCCGCCATCGTCGGACGCCTCTCCCCCAGCGCGCTGGCCCACCGTCCCGACGCCGAAGGAGCACGATGACGTTCCCCACGCCCGTCGCTGACCCGTCCCCCGGCGTCCGCGCCCTCGCCCCGGACCTCGCCCGGGGCCTCATGCTGCTGCTCATCGCGCTCGCGAACGTCCCGTGGTTCCTGTACGGCCAACCGACGTCGGCGACCAGCGCGCACCGCGAGCCGACCGGCGTCCTCGACGCCGTGTGGCAGTCCGTGGCCATCGTCGCCGTCGACGGGCGCAGCTACCCGCTCTTCGCGTTTCTCTTCGGCTACGGGATCTGGCAGTCCTTCTCCCGGCAGCGCGCCGCAGGACTCGACGAGCGTGCCGTGCGCCGTGCGCTGCAGCGCCGTCACCTGTGGCTGATCGCCTTCGGCGCGGTGCATGCCGCACTGCTCTGGTTCGGCGACGTGCTCGGCGCCTACGGCCTGGTCGGGCTCCTCGTGGTCTGGCTCTTCCTGGGCCGGGCGACCCGGACGCTGCTCGTCTGGGCCGGCGTGCTCACCGGCCTCCTCCTCGTCGGGGCGCTCGGCACCCTCGCGCTGGGCGCCGTGGTCCCCGCCGAGCTCGCCGAGATCCCTGGCGACGCCAACCCCGACCTCGCCGGCGTGACGCCCTACGCCGCGTCGATCCTGCCTCGCCTCGCCTTCTGGCTGCCCCTGACCGTGACCCAGGGCATCGTCGGGCTGGTCGTGCCGATCGCCGTCCTGCTCGGCATCGCCGGCGCCCGGTCCCGGGTCCTGGAGGATCCCGCCGCACACCGGCGCCTGCTCGTGCGCACCGCCGTCGTCGGCGTCGCGATCGGCTGGCTCGGAGCGGTGCCGTCGCTGCTCGTCCACCGGGGCACCTGGGACGTGCCCGCGTGGACTCCCACGGTCCTGCACCTCGCCACCGGCCTCTTCGCCGCACTGGGCTATGCGGCACTCTTCGCCCTGCTCGCGCTGCGCCTCCCCGTGGACGGCCCCCCACGCGGGATCACGGCCGGCCTGACGGCGGTGGGGCGGCGCTCGTTGACCAGCTACCTCCTGCAGTCGGCGATCTTCGCCCCCCTGCTCTGCGCCTGGGGCCTGGGCCTGGGCCTGGGCGGCGTCCTCCACCAGTGGCAGGCGGCGCTCGTCGCGGTCGCGGCCTGGCTCGTGACCGTCGTCGTCGCGTTGCTGCTCGCCCGCGCGGGGCGCCGGGGTCCTGCCGAGCACGCGCTGCGCGCGCTCACGTACCGGCGGCGGTCCCTCCGGTAACGTCTCGGGCGACCGACCGCGTCGACGAGGAGCTGTACTCCGGTGACCACCACCGACCGTGACGAGACGTTCACCCTGATGCACCGCAGCAACTTTCTCGGCACACCCGCCGACGACCCGGCGCTGGGCCGTGTCAACCGCTGGGAGTAACGAGGGATGCGGTGGTCGGCGACGCGACCGGCGGACGGCGAGCCGCCGATGCCCGTCACCGTCCGTTGCTCGGAGTGCGACGAGCCCGTCGAGATGCTCGTCCGGTCCCACAGCGGCACCCGGCGGATCCGGGCGATGTTCCGCTGGGCCGCCGTGACGGTGGCCTGGACCCTCGTGCTCAAGGCGGCCAACCAGATCGGCGTGAGCGGAGGCGGGGCGGGCTCGGCGATCTTCGCGAAGCACCTCATCAGCCGTGCGCAGCAGGCACCGGACGCGCGGCCCCTCCCTTGACGACCGGCTCGGGCCTCCGCCCGTCCGCCGACGGGACCGCCCCACGACGGGCTGCACCCGTCCCCCACCGACTATCCTGTGACGGCCGATGATCCAGATGACGCAGACCACCCGACCATCCGTGCCGCGACGCCCGGTCCCCTTCGTCGACGCCGCGGCCCGCCAGCGGTGAACGACATGTCACCTGCCGGGGAGTCGGAGTCCGGGGCCGTGGTCCTCGGCGGTACGTACGCCCTGGGCGCCATCCTCGGCACCGGAGGCACCTACACCGTCTACGAGGCCACCCGCGTCCGCGCGACGGGGGCCGACACGGACGACGACGGCACCGGTGGCTCCGGGACGGGAGGCGAGCCGGCGCTGGTCGTCAAGGTCCTGCACCCGCACCTGGTCGACGACGAGACCGCCCGTGCCGCGCTCGCCCGCGAGATCGCGGCATCCGCCCTCGTGGACCACCCGGGCGTCTCGAAGATCCTCGACACCGGCGAGGACGAGGTCGCGGGCGCGACCGTTCCCTGGGTGGCGGCCCGCCGGCTTCCCGGTGTCCCCCTCTCCGAGGTGGCGGCCGGCGACGGCCTGCCGTGGCGGGAGGCGCTGGCCCTGACCAGCGGGCTCCTCGACGCGCTGGCGGCGGTCCATGCCGCCGGGCTGGTGCACCGCGACGTCGGCCCGCGCAACGTCGTCGTCGAGCGGCACGACGGCGGCGACCCGACCGTCGGCCTGCTCGACCTGGGCCTCGCCGCCCCCGGCGGCGGCGGCGGCGACGGCGACCTCGTCGCCGGCTCGGTGGCGAGCATGTCGCCCGAGCAGGCCCGGGGCCGGCCCCTCGACGCACGCAGCGACCTGTACGCGGTCGGGTCGTTGACGTACTTCGCCCTCACCGGGCACGCCCCGTACGAACGGGCCCGGCCCGACGACGTGCTGCGCGCCCACGTGGGCGCGCCGGTCCCCGCGCCGTCCGCGCGACGCGCCGCCGTGCCGGTCGCCGTGGACCGGTTCGTCGCCCGAGCGATGGCCAAGGACCCGGCGCACCGGTTCGACTCCGCCGAGGCGATGCGTACCGTCGCCGCGACGCTCGGGGGCGTCGGTGCGCCCGCGACCGGGGCCGGGGCCGAGGTGCCAGGCCCTGGCACAACCATGACGCTGGGGCAGATCGCCGCGGAGGACCCCGACCGCACGGCGGTCATCGGCGCGGCCGGGGCCGCGGCCGCGGTGGCCGCCGCGGCGGACGCGGAGGCCGAGCTCCAGCGCACCCGCCAGCTCGGTGCGGTCGACCCGTCGGACGCACCGGCCGAGGACTCGCCCGCGCCGCCCGTCGCCGCAGGAGAGACCCCGTCCGATCCGTCCGACGACGCACCCGCCGGCGCGCGCTCCACCCGCCGCACGGTGCTGGCCGTCGTGCTCGTGCTCCTGCTGGCGGCTGGCGGAGCGGGGGCGTTCTGGGCGCTGCGCGACACCGACGGCAGCGCACCGGTCGCGCCGGCCACACTCAGTCCGTCCCCGTCACCGTCCCCGTCGAGCACACCTACGGAGACGCCCACCACGGCCCCGCCGGTCGGTCCCACCACCCAGCCGGACCCGACTGCGGAACCCACGCCCACGCCGTCCGCGACGCCCAGCGACGACGCGACACCCACCCCGTCACCCACGGAGGAACCGGAACCGTCGCAGGACCCGACACCTCCGCCGACGTCGGACCCCACACCCACCGACGACCCCGCACCGACGTCGGACCCCACACCCACCAGCGACCCGGAGCCGACGTCCGAACCGGACCCGACCCCCACCAGCGACCCGGAGCCGACGTCGGAACCGGGCACCGAGCCCACCGACGACGGCGAGCCGGTGGCCGACGACGAGCCGGCGAGTGCGGACGACGCCACACCCTGACGCCCCCGTCGACCGCTCAGGCCCACACCACCAGCGCGACCGTGCCCAGGTAGATCGCCGGGATCGCCACCCCCTCGAACCCGATTCCCCGCTTGTCACGCATCACCAGGCCCGTGGCCAGGGTGGCCGTGATGAGCATGGTCCCGCCGAGCAGCACCAGCGCCGCCGGGCCGGCGTCGGTGTAGACCGAGCCGGGCAGGTAGGTCGCGTCCGCGACCGCGACCATGAGCATGTCGTAGACGTTGCCGCCGATGACGTTGCCGATCCCGAGGGTGAGCTGGCCCATCCGCACCGCGGTGACCAGCACCACGAGCTCCGGCAGCGAACTGATGGCGGTGGTCAGCGTGAACCCCACGACGCCGCCGTCCAGGCCGGTCGCGGCGACCACGGCCAGACCTGCGCGTCCGACGACCCAGCCGGCGACGCCGACCACCACACCGAGGCCGGCCAGCGACCACCACAGCCGCGACGTCGACGTCCCCGCGGCGACGGCCTCGTCGTCCCCGGCGTCGTCGTCGGCCGTCTGCGCCGTCCGGATGGGCTGCCACATCGGGGCGCGGTGCATCTGACGCAGCAGCACGAGCCCGTACCCGTAGAGCAGCGGGATCGCCAGGGTCAGGGGATGGATCCAGCCGATCGTCAGCGTCGGGGTGGCGTAGGCGACGACCGGCACGGCCAGCAGCGCCATGAGGAGCAGGGACTGCAGGACGTTCTGCAACGAGGCCGCCGCGTGCTCGAGGTTCACCCGCCGGTACACCAGGTCCGCGATCGCGAGCCACACCGTCTGCAGGGCGACACCGCCCACCGGGTTGGCCAGGGCGAAGGCGGCGTCGCCCTGCAGGGCGCCTGTCACGACCGTGACGTTCCCCGGCAGGGACGTGACCGACCCCAGGAGCAGCGCGCCCCCGACGGCGTCACCCAGGCCCGTCCGGTCCGCGAGCGCGTCGGCGACGCCGGTCAGCCGGACGCCCGCGATCACGATGACCACAGCCATGGCCGCGAGCGCCAGGGCGCTGGGCAGCAGGGGCCAGGTCCCGTTCATCGGCGCCCCCCGACGACAGCTGGCCTGCCCACCGGTGCGCTCGGGGCGCGGGCCGGCTCGACGCTGGACGGACTCCTCCGGAGTGCGGGACACCTCACGTCGACGACGCTACTGCGCCGGGCGGGTCCACGGTCGACGGACCGCGCCACGGTGGCATCATGACTGCCGTGCCGAGATCGTCCGTGACCACGACCGAGGCCGGCACGCCAGGCCTCGAGGGCGAGCGACGCCGTCTGACCCTGCTCGCCTACCGGATGTGCGGGTCGTGGGCGGACGCGGAGGACGTGGTGCAGCAGGTCTACCTGGAGTGGTGGCGCGTCCACGAGTCGGTGGACAACGGCCCCGGCTGGCTCACCCGGACCACCGTCCGGCGCGCCATCGACGCACTGCGGGCACGGCAGCGGGACGCCACCTACGTCGGTCCGTGGCTCCCCGAGCCCGTCGTCCAGGACCGAGGCGGCGAACCGCACGCCGTCGCCGAGCAGTCGGAAGCGATGTCGACCGCGTTCCTGCTGCTCGCCGAGTCGCTGACACCGCCGCAACGAGCCGCCGTCGTCCTCCGTGCCCTGCGCTACGAGCACGCGGAGGTCGCCGACATCCTGGGGATCTCGCCGGCGGCGGCCCGGCAGCACCACGTGCGCGGGCTGCGGCGCCTCGCGGAGCGCGACGGTCGGGCGTCTGCCGTGGCCGCGACCGTGGGCCCGTGGGCGGGTGAGCGTCCGGAAGGCGTCCAACCTCCCGACGCCCGGGCCGAGGCGGCCCGCCTGCTCGCCGCCTTCCTGACCGCGGCCCGCCGCGGTGACACGGCGGCCCTCACCGCGCTGCTCCACGAGGACGTCCAGGCGTACAACGACGGCGGCGGCCGGACCAGGGCTGCCCGTCGGGTCGTCACGGGCGGTCGGCACGTCGCGCGGTTCGTGATCGGCGTGGCCGGCCGGCACGAGGGCCGGCGTGCCGTGCGGCTCGTCACCGTCAACGGCACGCCGGGTGCGCTCGTCACGCTGGCGGGCATCCGCCACGTGCTCTCGCTGGAGGTGCGCGACGGACGCATCTACCGCCTGTTCGACGTGTGCAACACCGACAAGCTGTCGGCCCTGCGCACGTCCGCCGCGCGCGGCTCCGCCTAGCTCTCCAGCGGTGCCGGGCCGAGCCGGGTGGAGACCCCCATGCGGTTGAGCAGGTTGATCGTCCCGATCGCCAGGATCAGGTCGGACATCTCGCGCTCCGAGAACGCGGCGGCGGCAGCGAGCCACGTCTCGTCGTCCACGCCGCCCGCGATGCGCGTGACCTGTTCCGCGAGGGCGAGCGCGGCCCTCTCCTGCTCGGTGAAGAAGCTCGTCTCGCGCCAGGCGGCGACCGCGTAGATCTTGCGGGCTGGCACGTCGGCCGCCGCCAGGTCCGTGGCGTGCCGGTCGACGCAGAAGGCGCACCCGTTGAGCTGCGAGGCACGCAGGTTGACCAGGTCCAGCAGGACCGGATCCAGGTGGCGTCGGGCATACGCGTCGAGCGCTGCCACCGCCCGGTACCCCTCGGGAGTGTGCTCCTTGATGGCCAGTCGAGTCATCGATCCTCCTCGTCGTGGGCCCCACGGCGGGGCCCTGCACGCTGTTCGTCGACGACGGCGGCGCCCGTGTGACACGCGTGCGTCAGGAATCGAGAAGTGCCGGTGGGCAAGGTGCGCCTAGCGTGGGCAGCACGATCACCGAGACCAGGAGGACCGTCGCCATGAGCACGAGCAGCAGCACGCAGGGCCGTCGCACGCCAGGATTCTCCGACGAGGAGCGCGCCGCGATGAAGGAGCGCGCCGCAGAGCTGAGGACCGAGGCAGAACGAGGGCGTGGCAACAAGAAGGCCGCCGACGAGCTCGCGGTGCTGTCGAAGATCGCCGAGATGGAGACGTCCGACCGAGCCGTCGCCGAACGCATCCACGCCCTCGTCACCACGGCAGCGCCCGAGCTGTCCCCCAAGCTCTGGTACGGGCAGCCCGCCTACGCCAGGAAGGGGAAGGTCGTGTGCTTCTTCCGCAGCGGCGACGTCGACAAGGAGCGCTACTCCACGTTCGGGTTCACCCCGGAGGCGGTCCTCGACGACGGCGACGGTCTGTGGGCGACATCATTCGCCGTCGCCGGTCTGAGTGACGAGGCCGAGAGGAGGATCGTCTCGCTCGTCGAGAGGGCCATGAGCTGACGATCGCTCTCGGTGGGCCCGGAGGGACTCGAACCCCCGACATCCACGGTGTAAACGTGGCGCTCTGACCAACTGAGCTACAGGCCCCGGCAGCCACGGGCAGCAGCCCTGGCAGCGCAGGAAAGGATACCGGTCCCCCGGCACAGGCTCGAACCGTGCGGCCGACGACCGGCGGTCGCGGCGGCGAGCGAGGTGCTACACCTCTGACAGCGCCGCCCGGTACGCCTCGAGCTCGCGGCGCTGCCCCCGCGGGCGCACCACGGACCAGCGCACGATGCCGTCGGCGTCGACGAGGAAGGACCCGCGCAGCGCGTTGCCGGACTCCTCGTCGAAGACCCCGAAGCCGCGCGCGGCGGCGCCGTGCGGCCAGAAGTCGCTGAGCAGGTCGAAGCCGAAACCCTCGACCTCCTGCCAGGCCTTCAGCGCGAACACGGGGTCTGTCGAGACGCCGAGCACGCGCACGTCGGCGGCCTCGAAGTCCTCGATGTTGTCGTGCAGCTCCCGCAGCTCACCGGTGCAGGTGCCGGAGAAGGCGAACGGGTAGAACACCACCAGCACGTTCTCGCCGCGCAGGTCCGCGAGCTGCGTCGGGGTGCCGTGCGTGTCCGGCAGCGTGAAGTCCGGTGCCGGGTCCCCGGCACCCGGCACGCGGCTGCTCATCGGCGCGCTACCGACCGCGCGGCGCCAGTCGCGTGGCAGACCAGTCCTCGCCCGCGGCGAAGGTGCTGGTCGCGTGCAGGCCGGCCGTCGTGGCGGCCTCCATGATCTCCTCGTGGGCCACGTGGCCCTCCCGCCGCGGCTTGCGCGTCAGGAGCCAGACCTGGCCTCCGTCGTCGAGCGCGGTCTGGACGTCGACGAGCATGTCCGTCAGGTCGCCGTCCTCCTTGCGCCACCAGACGATGACCCCGTCGATCACGTCCCCGTAGTCCTCGTCCACGAGCTCGCCGCCGGCCATGCCCTCGAGCGCTTCGCGCAGAGGCTCGTCGACGTCGTCGTCCCACCCGAACTCCTGCACGACCTGACCGGTGGTGAACCCGAATCGCTCGGCCGGGCTTTCCGCCTGCTGTCCCACGTGGACCTACGTTCCTTCCGTCGTCGGCAGATGCACCCCGTGGTGCGCCTGTGAGCGTCAAGGTAGTGCACGCGGCGCCGTCATGCGCGCCGGTCCACCGGCCCCGACGGCGTCCTCGACCGGTTGTCGACGCATCACCATGACGTAGATCACGGATTCTTGACCGCAACCTGGTGTCCGGGCCGAGGAAAGTCAGGACACAATGAGTAGTGACCACCCGTGGGTGGACCGCGCCGTCGCGACCTCGGCGTCGCGGCCGACCCTGCACGGGACGCCTGACACGAGCGGTCGCCGGACCACGGCGGCAGCCCGCAGAAGAGAGAGGTTGCTGGTGGCTTCGTACGACGAGACCGGACCGCTGATCGACGGTCTGCTCAGCGCTGTGCCGGACATCGACCCGTCCGAGACGTCGGAGTGGGTGGAGTCCCTGGACGGGCTGATCGACGACAAGGGCGGCCCGCGGGCGCGCTACGTGATGCTCAACCTGCTCCGCCGTGCCCGGGAGCGCAGCGTGCAGATCCCCACGTCGGTGGCGACCCCGTACGTCAACACCATCGGTGTGCACGAGGAGCCCTACTTCCCCGGCGACGAGGCACTGGAGCGCAAGTACCGGTCCTGGAACCGCTGGAACGCCGCGGTCATGGTGACCCGTGCCCAGCGCCCGGGCCTGGCCGTCGGCGGCCACATCTCCTCCTACGCCTCGGTGGCAACCCTCACCGAGGTGGGCCTCAACCACTTCTTCCGCGGCAAGGACCACGCCGGCGGCGGTGACCAGGTGTACTTCCAGGGGCACTCCTCCCCCGGCATGTACGCCCGCGCGTTCCTCGAGGGCCGGCTCACGGCCGACCAGCTCGACGGGTTCCGTCAGGAGAAGTCGCACCCCGGTGGCGGGCTCCCCTCCTACCCCCACCCGCGCCTCATGTCCGACTTCTGGGAGTTCCCGACGGTCTCCATGGGCCTCGGCCCGGCCTCGGCGATCTACCAGGCGTGGACGAACCGGTACCTCCACAACCGCGGCATCAAGGACACCAGCCAGCAGGACGTGTGGGCGTTCCTCGGTGACGGCGAGATGGACGAGCCGGAGTCGCGCGGGCTCATCCAGCACGCGGCGCACCAGGGCCTGGACAACCTGACGTTCGTCGTCAACTGCAACCTGCAGCGCCTCGACGGGCCGGTGCGCGGCAACGGCAAGATCATGCAGGAGCTGGAGGCCCAGTTCCGCGGTGCCGGCTGGAACGTCATCAAGGTGGTGTGGGGCCGCGAGTGGGACGCCCTGCTCAACGCGGACAAGGACCGCGCCCTGGTCAACCTCATGAACTCCACGCCCGACGGCGACTTCCAGACCTACCGGGCCGAGTCCGGCGCGTTCATCCGCGAGCACTTCTTCGGTCGCGACCCGCGCACCAAGGCCCTCGTCGAGAACATGACCGACGAGGACATATGGAACATGAAGCGCGGCGGGCACGACTACCGCAAGATCTACGCCGCCTACGCCGCGGCGCGGGCCCACACGGGCCAGCCGACGGTGATCCTCGCGCAGACGGTCAAGGGCTACGCCCTCGGCTCCGGGTTCGCCGGCCGCAACGCCACGCACCAGATGAAGAAGGTCAAGAACACCGACCTCAAGGTGCTGCGCGACACGCTGCGCATCCCGCTGAGCGACGAGCAGATCGACGCCGAGCCCAACCTGCCGCCGTACTTCCACCCCGGCATGGACGACGACGCGGTGCAGTACATGCTCGAGCGCCGCCGTCAGCTCGGTGGCTTCGTCCCGGAGCGGCGCTCGTCGCCGAAGCCGGTCAAGCTGCCCGAGCCGAAGACCTACGAGCTGCTCAAGAAGGGGTCGGGCACGCAGGAGGTCGCCTCGACCATGGCGTTCGTGCGCCTGCTCAAGGACCTCATCAAGGACAAGGAGCTCGGCCCGCGCATCGTGCCGATCATCCCGGACGAGGCGCGCACCTTCGGCCTGGACGCGATCTTCCCGAGCGCCAAGATCTTCAACACCGCCGGTCAGAACTACCTCGCCGTGGACCGCGAGCTCATGCTGAGCTACAAGGAGTCCGAGGCCGGTCAGATCATGCACACCGGCATCAACGAGGCCGGGTCGGCGGCCGCCTTCCAGGCGGTCGGCACGTCGTACGCCACCCAGGGCGAGCACATGGTGCCGTTCTACATCTTCTACTCGATGTTCGGCTTCCAGCGCACGGGCGACCAGTTCTGGGCCGCGGGCGACCAGCTCACGCGCGGGTTCATCATCGGCGCGACGGCGGGACGCACCACGCTGACCGGCGAGGGTCTGCAGCACGCCGACGGGCACTCGCCGCTGCTGGCGGGGACGAACACCGCGATGGTGCAGTACGACCCGGCGTACGGCTACGAGATCCGCCACATCGTGCGCGACGGCATCGAGCGCATGTACGGCGACGGTTCCGACGGACGCGACCAGAACGTCATGTACTACCTCACGGTGTACAACGAGCCGATGGTCCAGCCGGCCGAGCCGGAGGACGTCGACGTCGAGGGCATCCTGCACGGCATCCACCGCATCTCCGTCGAGGAGGGCGAGGGGCCCAAGGCTCAGCTGCTCGCGTCGGGCGTCGGTGTGCCGTGGGCCCTCGAGGCGCAGCAGCTGCTGCGCGAGGACTGGGGCGTCTCGGCCGACGTGTGGTCCGTGACGAGCTGGAACGAGCTGCGTCGTGACGCGCTCGCCGCCGAGAAGGACGCGCTGGTCGACCCCGCGTCCGAGCCCCGCGTGCCGTACCTGACGCAGAAGCTCGCCGACGCGTCGGGCCCGTTCGTCGCCTCCAGCGACTACGACCACCTGGTCCCCGACCAGATCCGGGCGTGGGTCCCCGGCGACTACGCGGTGCTCGGCGCCGACGGCTTCGGCTTCTCGGACACCCGCGCCGCCGCTCGCCGGCACTTCCTCATCGACGGGCCGTCGATGGTCGTCAAGACCCTGCAGCAGCTCGCCCGTCGTGGCGAGGTGCCGCGTGAGGTCGTGGCGCAGGCCGTCGAGAAGTACCGCCTCACGGACGTCACGGCCGGGACGTCGGGCTCGGTGGGCGGCGACAGCTGAGTCCCCCGGGACGACGCGTCCCTCGGTGACGTGAGAACGCCCTTGCCGCCCGTTCGGGCGGCAAGGGCGTTCTCACGTACTGGGCGAGCGGCGACTCGCTGCGGCTCGCGCTACCGCGGCGAGCCCGGGGTCGCCTCCGCGGACTCGGCCGCGGCGACGGCCGCCTCCAGCTCAGGGCGCAGCGACGCCACCGCGGCGGCGTCGGGATGCTCGGCCAGGGTCTGCAGGTGCTGCTTGGCCTCGTGGACGCGCTCCGCCTCCAGCGCCGCCAGGACGAGCTGTCGCCCCACCTCCGGTGTCTGCTCGCGCACCCGCCAGTGACCGATCCCCAGCCCGAGCGCCTCGACGGGCATGCCCGCGTCGCGCAGCACCTGCAGGCTCTCGGCCAGGGCGGCGCCGGTCCCCTCTCGTTCCGCGGCCGTGGCGAAGCGGCGCGACGCCCCCTCGGGATCCTCGACGACGGACAGCCGGCCGAGCTCGAGCAGCGGGCGCCACGCCTTCGGGTGGCCGGCGAGCTCCTCCGCCAACGACCACACCGCCAGGTCGGCCTCCTGCTGACGGTCCGCCTCCTCCTCGGGTGCGGTGAGCGGGTCCTCGGTCGACGGCTCCGCCGCCCGGCGGCGGACCAGCTCGGCGAGCGCGTCGAACGCCCGCGCGTCGTTCGGGTCGTCGTGCAGCATCGAGCGCAGCGCGTCCTCGTGGACGGTGTCGCCGTAGCGGCGGGTCTCGCTCGGGCGCCGGGTACCCACGCGCGACGTCGATCGTTGCCGGCGCATCAGCTGGCGGAGTCGGGGCAGCAGAGCCATAGCACGACCATATCGGCTGCGGGCTCTCGAGGTCGGTCGAGCGCGACCGGCGCATCAGATGGACGTCGTTTGTGCACTCCCCACAACATTGGCCCTATCCTCGTGGCATGCCGACCTCGACCGTCTCGCGCGACGAGAACATCCAGCGCGTCCGCGAAGGCCTCGGCCTGCTCACGGCGGCGGCGATGCGCCGGCTCGACGAGGAGGTCGTCTGGTACCGCCAGCTGCCCGCCGAGGACCGCTCCTACGTGGCGCTCGTCGCCCAGACGGGCATCAACGCGTTCGTCACCTGGTTCGCCGACCCGAAGCAGACCCCGCACGGCGTCGGCGAGATGTTCGCCGCGGCGCCGCCCGAGCTGACACGCTCGATCTCCCTGCAGCACACGCTGCAGCTCGTCCGGCTCATGGTCGACGTCGTCGAGTCGCACTCCGACCAGATCGCCTCGCCCGGCTACGAGCGCGAGCTGCGCGAGGCCGTCCTGCGGTACTCACGGGAGGTCGCGTTCTCCGCGGCCGAGGTCTACGCCCGGGCGGCCGAGGTCCGCGGCGCCTGGGACGCCCGGCTCGAGGCCCTGGTGGTCGACGCGATCGTGCGCGGGGACACCGACGACGCCCTGCGCTCGCGCGTGTCGGCACTGGGCTGGAGCGGTCGCGGCCAGGCCCTCGTGGTCGTGGGCGAGGCGACCTCCGGCCTGGACGACGTCGGCACCGCCGACCTGCGTCGGGCGGCCCGCCGAGCGGCCGGGGACACCCTGGTCGGCATCCATGGCGACCGGCTCGTCCTGGTGCTCGGCGGCGAGGGCGACCTCGTGGCCGCCGCCAGCTCGCTGCTCGGCCGCTTCGGCCCCGGACCGGTCGTGTTCGGGCCGGTGGTGGCCAGCGTCACCGAGACCCCGGCGTCGGCACGCTCGGCGCTCGCCGGGCTCGCGGCCGCGCCGGCCTGGCCCCAGGCGCCGCGGCCCGTGCCGGCGGACGACCTGCTGCCCGAGCGTGTCCTGACCGGCGACCGCACGGCGCGGCGCGTGCTGGTGGCCCAGGCCTTCCGCCCGTTGCAGGAGGCCACGGGCTCAGTGCTGGACACGCTGTCCGCCTACCTCGGGACGGGCCGCTCGCTCGAAGCCGCCGCCCGCCGGCTGTACGTCCACCCGAACACCGTCCGCTACCGGCTGCGCAAGGTCTCCGAGATCACCGGCTGGGACCCGCTCGACGCGCGGGAGTCTTTCGTCCTGCAGGTCGCCCTCGCGCTCGGCCAGCTCGACCCGGCGGACTGATCCGGCCGACGGCGGTTGAGGATTCCCACAATCGCCTCCGGTCAGGTTGGTGCGGGTCGCCACGCACCGCGGAGCCGCGCAGGTGGCACCGTGGTCACGTGCTCGCCGTCGTCTGCCCTGGACAGGGCTCTCAGACCCCCGGGATGCTCAGCCCCTGGCTGGAGCTGCCCGGCACCACCGACCTGCTCGACTCCTTCTCCGCGGCCGCGGGCAGCGATCTCACGCTGCACGGGACGACCTCGGACGCGGACACGATCCGTGACACCGCCGTCGCTCAGCCGCTCATCGTCTCGGCCTCCCTGCTGGCCCTGCGCACGATCCTCGACGGACGCGCGACGACCGACGTCGTCGACGTCACCGCCGGGCACTCGGTCGGCGAGCTCTCCGCAGCGGCCGTCGCCGGCGTGCTCGACGACGCCGGCGCCGTCGGGCTCGTCTCGCACCGCGCGCGGGCCATGGCGGACGCCGCAGCGGCCGCACCGTCCGGCATGAGCGCCGTCGTCGGCGGCGACCCGGACGAGGTGCTCGCCGCGATCGAGGCCGCTGGGCTGTACCCGGCCAACGTCAACGGCGGCGGCCAGGTCGTCGCCGCCGGCGACACGGAGCGCCTGGCCGCTCTCGCCGAGAACCCGCCGGCCAGGACGCGGGTCATCCCCCTGCCGGTCGCCGGGGCGTTCCACACGCCCTTCATGGAGCCGGCCCGCGCCTCCTTCGAGAAGGTCGCGACGACGTGGCTCGCCACCGATCCTCGCCTGCCGCTGCTCAGCAACGCCGACGGCGCCGCCTACGCCACCCTCGGCGAGGGGGCGCACGGTCACGGGCGGTCCACCGACGTCCTGGCCCGCCTCACCGCGCAGGTCACCGCGCCCGTGCGCTGGGACCGGTGCCAGGAGACGCTCGCGGGACGCGGCGTGACCGGGATCCTCGAGCTCGCCCCGGGCGGGGTCCTGACGGGGCTGGCGAAGCGGGCGCTCAAGGGCGTCGAGTCGGTGGCCGTGAAGTCGCCCGACGACGTCGAGGCCGCCCGCGACCTGATCGCCCGCCACTCCGCCGTCGGCGCGGCGGCATGAGCGCGCGCAAGACGCTGCGCCAGGCGGAGCCTGTCCGGTACTCGCGGCTCCTGGCCGTCGCGGGCGAGCGTGGCAGCGAGACGGTCACCAACGACGACGTCGCCGGACCGATCGACTCCTCCGACGAGTGGATCCGTCAGCGCACCGGCATCGTCACGCGGCGCCGCGCTACGGCCGACGTCGACGTGCTCGACCTGGCCGAGGCTGCCGCCCGCAAGGCGCTCGACGCCGCCGGCCTGGTCGGCGCGGACGTCGACGCGGTGATCCTGTCCACGATCACCTACTTCCACCAGACGCCGTCGGGCGCCGCGATCCTGGCCGACCGCCTCGGCGCCACGCCCGCCGCGGCCTACGACATCTCCGCGGCGTGCGCCGGGTACGCCTACGGCATCGGGCAGGCCGACGCCCTCGTGCGGTCCGGCGCCGCCCGGCACGTCCTGGTGATCGGCGCCGAGAAGCTCAGCGACGTCGTCGACCCCACCGACCGCTCGATCTCTTTCCTGCTCGGCGACGGCGCCGGTGCCGCCGTCGTGGGACCGTCGGACACCCCCGGCATCGGCCCGACGGTGTGGGGGTCGGACGGCTCCAAGGCGCAGGCGATCCGCCAGACGCACTCCCTGCAGGAGCTCGCCGCCGACGGCGCGCTCGGCATGCCGACGCTGCGCCAGGACGGGCAGACGGTCTTCAAGTGGGCGAGCTTCCAGATGGCGCCCGTCGCGGCGAAGGCGATGGCCGAGGCCGGGGTGGAGGCGGAGGACATCCAGGTCTTCGTCCCGCACCAGGCGAACATGCGGATCATCGACCAGATGGTCAAGCAGCTCGGCCTGCCCGAGAACGTGGTCGTCGCCCGTGACATCGCCGACACCGGGAACACCTCGGCGGCCTCGATCCCGCTCGCCACCGAACGCCTGCTCGCCGAGGGCGCCGCACGCCCCGGCGACCTCGCGCTGCAGATCGGGTTCGGTGCCGGGCTGGTCTACGCCGCCCAGGTGGTCGTGCTCCCGTAGCGACGCCCCGTAGAGTCCGAACCCGGTGGTGCGCGAGAATCGCACTGCCACACCCCGACCCGGTGCCGGACGGCCGGTACCCCGTTCAAGGAGAGAAGCACCCCATGGCTCACACCGCATCCGAGATCCTCGAGGGCCTCGCAGAGATCGTCGCCGAGGAGACCGGTCTGCCGACCGACGCCGTCGTCGCCGAGAAGTCCTTCACAGACGACCTCGACATCGACTCGCTGTCGATGATGACGATCGTCACCCACGCCGAGGACAAGTTCGGCGTCCGCATCCCGGACGACGAGGTCAAGAACCTCGCCACCGTCGGCGACGCCGTGAAGTACATCGAGGGTGCCCAGGCCTGAGGCCTGACCGACGCACCGCGTCGCCGCGCGGGCAGGCCGTCAGGCCGCCCGCGCGGCGCCTCGCACCGAACCACACCGAACCAGGAGCTCCCCCATGACCGCAGCTGCCTCACGCGACGTCGTCGTCACCGGCCTTGGTGCCACCACCCCGCTCGGCGGGGACGTGCCCAGCACCTGGTCGGCAGCCCTGGCCGGGGAGTCCGGTGCGCGGACCATGGACAACGACTGGTCCGAGAAGTACGGCATCCCGGTCACCTTCGCCGCGACCATCAAGGTCAAGCCCGAGGACGTCCTGCCCCGCCCCGAGATCAAGCGCATGGACCCGTCCGCGCAGTACGCCATGATCGCCGCCCGGGAGGCCTGGCAGGACGCCGGCGCCCCGGAGGTCGACGGCGAACGCCTGGGTGCCGTCGTCTCCTCCGGCATCGGTGGCATCTGGACGACGCTGGACGGCTGGGACACCCTGCAGGAGCGTGGCGCCCGTCGGGTGCTGCCGATGACGGTCCCCATGCTCATGCCGAACTCCCCCGTCGCGTACGTCTCGCTCGAGTTCGGTGCGCAGGCCGGCGCGCACTCGCTGGTGTCCGCGTGCGCCTCGGGCGCCGAGGCGATCGGCTACGGCATCGACATGATCCGCGCCGGGCGGGCGGACGTGGTGGTCTGCGGCGGCACCGAGGCGACGATCCACCCCATGCCGATCGCCGCGTTCGCCGCGTCGCGCACCCTGTCGCTGCGCAACGACGACCCGGCCGGCGCGTCCCGGCCGTACGACGTCGACCGCGACGGTTTCGTCATCGGTGAGGGCGCCGCCGTCGTCGTCCTCGAGAGCGCCGAGCACGCCGCCGCCCGCAACGCCCGCGTCTACGCACGGCTGGCGGGGGTGGGGCTGTCCTCCGACGCGTACCACATCACCTCCCCCGACCCGGAGGGCAAGGGGCAGGTCTCCGCGATGCGGCGGGCGCTCGCCGACGCCGACGCCGCCGGTCCCGACGTCGCGCACGTCAACGCGCACGCCACCTCCACCAAGGTGGGTGACCTGACCGAGACCCGGTCGATCCGGGCCCTGCTCGGGGCGGACGCCGACCACGTCCAGCTCTCCGCGACGAAGTCCATGACCGGGCACCTGCTCGGCGGCGCCGGGGCGCTGGAGACCCTGTTCACGGTCAAGGCCGTGCACGAGCGCCTCGCTCCCCCCACGATCAACGTGGCCAACCCGGACCCCGAGCTCCAGGTGCCGCTGGTGCGTGACACCCCGTCCGCGCTGCCCGACGGCGACATCGTCGCGATCAACAACTCCTTCGGGTTCGGCGGTCACAACGTGGCGCTGGCGGTCACGAACGCCTGAATCCTGCGGGGCAGAGCCGACCGGGTGAATTTCCCGGGTGAAGTTCTCTCCGCTCGCGACGGTGACATCCCTCACTTAGCGTGAGTGCCGCAAGCGACAATTGCACGGCACTCTTCCGCCTTAGGGGGGCCACCATGGCCGCACCGCGCCTGCACGACCACAATGCCAGCCGAGAACCGGCGAACTCACCACCACCACCTCGCCAAAGACGACGATCGAGGCATGGACACGGCAAGGGCGCTGCCGCGTTCGCCGTGGCCGCCGGTGTCGCCGGAGCTGCCGCGCTGGCGGGCGTCCCTGCCGCCTCGGCGGCACCGACGGACGACAGCGAAGCCCTCGGCAAGTTCCTCGGCGGGAGCGCTGGGACCATCGACCTCGACGATCTCGCCACGGTCGAGGGAGCCCTGGCGGAGTACCCGTCGGGCAGCGAGCTCGAGACCAACCCACTCGCGGCCGACGTCCTCAACGCACTCTCGGTCGACCTGGGTGGTGGGCTGTCGCTCTTCGGGGACACCGGGCTCATCGAGCTCGGCGCCGTGAACCAGTACGCGTCCGCGGACGACACCGGCGCGGCTGCTGCGTCCGGTGCGGTCAGCGACCAGGGCGCGATCGAGGTCGGTGGCAGCACCGAGTTCCCGTCCGACGCGAACGTCACCCTGACGCCACTGCTTGCGGACGCCGGGCTCGACGACGTGCTCTCGCAGCTCGACCTCGAGCTCGGTGCACTGTCCAGCACCGCGACGTGGGCGCCTGACGGCGAACCGGTCGGCGACTACCAGATCGCCGGCTCGACGTTCCAGATGGAGAGCCCGGCCGTCTCCGGCATCGCGACACTCGTCGACGACGAGGTCGTGCCCGAGGTCGACGACGCGGTGGGATCGCTCGTCGGACCGGAGGGACTTCTCTCCGACGCGCTCGGGACGATCGACGCGCTCGCACCAGTACTCGCGGCCTTGGGTTCCGAGCTGACCGTCGACTCGGCGATCACCCTCGACACCGAAGCTGCTCTGGACCCTGTGCTCGATCAGGACTTCGGTGACGAGGGTGTGGTCATCAACGTCGGGGCAGGCACGATCGACGTGGACCTCGACACGATCCTGGGTGGCGAAGGCTCGCTGAACGGGTTCGACCCCAACACCGAGGTGCTGTCCGCGGATGCGCTAGCAGCGATCACGGACGGTCTCAGTGCCGCTCTGGACGACCTGACGCTCGCTCTCGTCGACGCGGTCGACACGGCGCTGCAGGCGGCGGCTCTGACATTCACCGCGCAGGGGAGCCTCGTCGGCGGGCTCACCGCGCTCGACATCACGCTCGACAGCACGGTCGGCGACGTCGTCGGCGGCACCGTGGACCCGGGCGACGCGTCCATCACGATCTCGCTGGCCGGTCTCCCCGTGACCCTCCCGCTCGGGGACCTCACCAACGCACTCGCGGGGCCGCTGAACGATGTCCTCTTCGACGAGAGCACCGGACTGGTCAGCACGCTGGCGGGCACCATCAACACCACTGTGGTCGACCCGACGCTGGCGGCGCTGTCGCCGGCACTCCAGGCCCTGAACACCGTCGTGAGCCTGGTGGCGAACGTCCAGGAGCAGCCGGGCGAGCTCCCGGCGCACGACCCGACGGGTACCGAGTCCTTCACGCAGCGGGCACTGACGCTCACGCTGCTGCCGGGCGGTACGCCGCTCGCCCAGGTCGACCTGGCCTCCTCCACGGTACGAGCCGTCGAGGTGCTGGACCTCGCGGTCACGGTCACCCCGGACACCGCCGCACCCGGTGACACCGTCACCGTGGACGGCACCGGCTACACCCCGGACGCCACCGTCACGGTCGAGATCCGCGACTCCGAAGGCACCGTCATCGCCACCGTCGAGGACGTGCCCACCGACGCCGAGGGAGCCTTCACCACCCCGGTGACCATCCCGGGCGACACCGCCGAGGGCGACTACACCGCCGCTGGCATCGACGACACCACCGGCCAGGAAGCAGAAGCTCCCCTGACCATCGCCGAGGTCGTCCTGGACCTGGCCGTCGCGGTCACCCCGGACACCGCCGCACCCGGTGACACCGTCACCGTGGACGGCACCGGCTACACCCCGGACGCCACCGTCACGGTCGAGATCCGCGACTCCGAAGGCACCGTCATCGCCACCGTCGAGGACGTGCCCACCGACGCCGAGGGAGCCTTCACCACCCCGGTGACCATCCCGGGCGACACCGCCGAGGGCGACTACACCGCCGCTGGCATCGACGACACCACCGGCCAGGAAGCAGAAGCTCCCCTGACCATCGCCGAGGTCGTCCTGGACCTGGCCGTCGCGGTCACCCCGGACACCGCCGCACCCGGTGACACCGTCACCGTGGACGGCACCGGCTACACCCCGGACGCCACCGTCACGGTCGAGATCCGCGACTCCGAAGGCACCGTCATCGCCACCGTCGAGGACGTGCCCACCGACGCCGAGGGAGCCTTCACCACCCCGGTGACCATCCCGGGCGACACCGCCGAGGGCGACTACACCGCCGCTGGCATCGACGACACCACCGGCCAGGAAGCAGAAGCTCCCCTGACCATCGCCGAGGTCGTCCTGGACCTGGCCGTCGCGGTCACCCCGGACACCGCCGCACCCGGTGACACCGTCACCGTGGACGGCACCGGCTACACCCCGGACGCCACCGTCACGGTCGAGATCCGCGACTCCGAAGGCACCGTCATCGCCACCGTCGAGGACGTGCCCACCGACGCCGAGGGAGCCTTCACCACCCCGGTGACCATCCCGGGCGACACCGCCGAGGGCGACTACACCGCCGCTGGCATCGACGACACCACCGGCCAGGAAGCAGAAGCTCCCCTGACCATCGCCGAGGTCGTCCTGGACCTGGCCGTCGCGGTCACCCCGGACACCGCCGCACCCGGTGACACCGTCACCGTGGACGGCACCGGCTACACCCCGGACGCCACCGTCACGGTCGAGATCCGCGACTCCGAAGGCACCGTCATCGCCACCGTCGAGGACGTGCCCACCGACGCCGAGGGAGCCTTCACCACCCCGGTGACCATCCCGGGCGACACCGCCGAGGGCGACTACACCGCCGCTGGCATCGACGACACCACCGGCCAGGAAGCAGAAGCTCCCCTGACCATCACCGACGGCGGCACCGAGGTCGACGGTGTCGAGGTCGACGGCGTTGAGGTCGACGGCGTCGAGGTCGACGGCGTTGAAGTTGACGGCGTCGAGGTCGACGGCGTTGAAGTTGACGGCGTCGAGGTCGACGGCGTTGAAGTTGACGGCGTCGAGGTCGACGGCGTTGAAGTTGACGGCGTCGAGGTCGACGGCGTTGAAGTTGACGGCGTCGAGGTCGACGGCGTTGAAGTTGACGGCGTCGAGGTCGACGGCGTTGAAGTTGACGGCGTCGAGGTCGACGGCGTTGAAGTTGACGGCGTCGAGGTCGACGGCGTTGAAGTTGACGGCGTCGAGGTCGACGGCGTTGAAGTTGACGGCGTTGAAGTTGACGGCGTCGAGGTCGACGGCGTTGAAGTTGACGGCGTCGAGGTCGACGGCGTTGAAGTTGACGGCGTCGAGGTCGACGGCGTTGAAGTTGACGGCGTTGAAGTTGACGGCGTTGAAGTTGACGGCGTCGAGGTCGACGGCGTTGAAGTTGACGGCGTTGAAGTTGACGGCGTTGAAGTTGACGGCGTTGAAGTTGACGGCGTCGAGGTCGACGGCGTTGAAGTTGACGGCGTCGAGGTCGACGGCGTTGAAGTTGACGGCGTCGAGGTCGACGGCGTTGAAGTTGACGGCGTCGAGGTCGACGGCGTTGAAGTTGACGGCGTCGAGGTCGACGGCGTTGAAGTTGACGGCGTTGAAGTTGACGGCGTTGAAGTTGACGGCGTCGAGGTCGACGGCGTTGAAGTTGACGGCGTTGAAGTTGACGGCGTTGAAGTTGACGGCGTTGAAGTTGACGGCGTCGAGGTCGACGGCGTTGAAGTTGACGGCGTCGAGGTCGACGGCGTTGAAGTTGACGGCGTCGAGGTCGACGGCGTTGAAGTTGACGGCGTCGAGGTCGACGGCGTTGAAGTTGACGGCGTCGAGGTCGACGGCGTTGAAGTTGACGGCGTCGAAGTCGACGGAACCGAGGACCGTGACCTGTCGGCAGCGTTCGACAAGCCCCAGGTCGAGCGCGGCGAGGAGCAGACCTTCAGTGCGTCGGGCTTCGAGCCTGGCGAAGAGGTTCAGGCCGTCATCAACTCCGAGCCACTGGTCCTCTCGGTCCAGGAGGCCGACGACGGCGGCGACGTCACCTGGACGTTCGTCGTGCCGGCGGACTTCGAGGCGGGAACACACACGGGTACCGCCACGAGCGTCGAGGAGGATGATTCCGTCGTCGCGAGCTTCCAGGTCGCCCTGACACCGTCCGACCCCGGCGGTACGGGCGGGGACACCGGTGTCGACGGCACAGGTGGCTCGGGAAGCAGCGGTGGGTCAGGTGGAACGCCCACCTACTCCAGTGGGGGTGGCATGCTCCCAAAGACCGGTTCGGAGGTCGCGACGTATCTCGCGATCGCGTTCCTCCTGACCGGTGCGGGCGCGGTGGCACTGCGCGCGGCCAAGCGTCGTACGCTGTCGGTGACCGACTGAGTCCGACGACCGCAGGATGACCGACGACCCGGTGCGACGTCCGTCGCGCCGGGTCGTCGGGCACGTACCGCCCGACCGAGCTCAGGGGAGACAGTGACCGAGACGAGCACCCGCAGACCCGCGTGGGTGGTGATCGTCGCAGGGGTGCTGGGGCTCGTCGTCGCCGCACACACGGCGGCGACGTTCCTGTGGATCGCACCGGAGAACGCGTTCAGTCGCGCTGCCGACGACCCGCTCGAGTCGGCCATGGACCCGGTCTTCCAGCAGAACTGGTCGCTGTTCGCCCCGACGCCCATCAACGTCGGCAACTCTCTCGAGGTGCGGGCCCTCGACGCCGATCTCGAGGCCACCGCCTGGGTCGACGTCACCGATCTGGAGATCACCGCCAACTTCACGCACCATCTGCTCCCCAACCGCGGGAGCCGGCCGACGCGGATGCTGGCCGCGCGGGCCCACGCCCAGTTCTCGAAGCTCTCGGACGACGAGCTGGAGGTGCTGGGCCAGCATTACCACGAGGACGCCTGGCCCCGCCTGGCCGAGGCCCTGGACGCCGCTGAGGGGTCGTCGTCCGCCGCCCGACGCGAGCTCGTCCTCCAGTACGACAAGGTCATGGCCGCCTACGCCACCGAGTTCGCGCGCGCCACGGCGACCGAGGTCGATCCGGTGTACGTCCAGTTCCGGGTGGTCCGGCAGCGGGCGACCCCGTTCCTGCAGCGCGACGGTGCGCCGTCGGAACCGACGACGTACACGTTCGGGCGTCGCCCGATGTACGAGTTCCCCCGGCAGGACTCGGATGCGTTCGACGAGGCGATCGAGAGGTTCCAGGGATGAGCGTCACAGCTGCCGTCCGTCCGGCCCGCGAGCTCGGCGAGCGGGCGCTCGCCTGGGTGAGCGACCGCCGTCGTGCCACGTACGGCAGCGCACTCGTCCGGATCGCCTTCGGCGGCGGTGCCCTGGTCTTCCTGCTGACGCACCTGCCGAACCGTGAGTACCTGTGGGGCCAGGCGGCACGGTGGGCCGCTCCGCTCGACGACAACGGCGGGTTCGAGGCGCCCTTCACCGTGTTCGCCGGGGGGCTGGGCTCGGTGCAGCTCACCATCGCGTACGTCCTCCTCACTCTCCTGGCCGCACTCGTGACCGTCGGGTGGCGCAGCCGGTGGGTGACCCCGGTCTTCCTCGTGCTCTGGGTCAGCCTGCTTGAGTCGAACCCGCTGACCGGCGACCAGAGCGACAACATCTTCCGCATCCTGCTGTTGTACCTGTGCTTCGCCGACCTGGGGGGCCGCTGGTCGCTCGACGCTCGCCGACGCGCCCGGGCGGTCGCGCGCTGGGGCGTCCCGCGTCCGTTCGGACGCTTCGGCTCCGAGGCGGCGAACGCGCGGGCGGTCCAGCTGGGGACGCTGCTGCACAACTTCGCGATCGTCATGGCGGGCGCGCAGATCTGCCTGATCTACGTCGCCTCGGGCCTGTACAAGGCGCAGGGCCTGCGCTGGCAGGACGGCACGGCGATCTACTACCCGCTGCAGCTGTCGCACTACCGCCCGTGGCCGTGGCTGGCCGACCTGCTCGTGGCCAACCCGTTCATGGTGGCCGCCGTGACCTACTTCTCGGTGTTCATCCAGCTGTTCTTCCCGCTGATGCTGCTGCAGCGCTGGACACGGATCATCGCGATCCTCGGTGTCTTCGCGATGCACACGGGCATCGCGGTGGCGATGGGGCTGCCGTTCTTCTCGCTCTTCATCATGGCGGGCGACTGTCTGTTCGTGCGGGACGCGACGTTCGCCGCGATCGAGCGGCAGGTCCGACGACGCACGTCACGTCTCGCTCGACGCGTGCGCGGGACGCCCGTCGCTGTCCCGGACGACGTCGACGCGGAGCCGCAACGCGTCGAGGGTGAGCTCGCCCCCCGGTGACAGGCCCTTCGGGGACCGGCCACCGGGGTCGACGTCAGCCGACGCGGTGCAGCCAGCGCACCGGCGCGCCGGCGCCGGCGTACCGGAAGGGCTCGAGCTCGTCGTCCCAGGCGCTGCCGAGCACGAGGTCCATGGCGGCACGCAGCGCGTGCGGCTCGTGGTGGCTCTCCAGCGCGCTGCGCACCCGGTCCTCGGGCACGACGACGTTGCCGTGCACGTCCGTCATCGCGTGGAAGAGACCGAGCTCGGGGGTGTGCGACCACCGGGCGCCGTCGGCACCGTGGCTCGCGTCCTCGGTGACCTCGTAGCGCAGGTGGTCCCACCCGCGCAGGGCGGACGCCAGTCGAGCACCCGTGCCCTGGGTGCCCTGCCACGGGTACTCCGCCCGATAGAGCCCCCGTGCGGCAGGCTGGGGTGCCCAGTCGAGCGACACGTCTCCGCCCAGCACATTGCCTGCCGCCCACTCGAGGTGGGGGCAGAGCGCGCGCGGTGCCGAGTGCACGAACAGCACACCGCGGGTGATTGCGCCAGCCATCTTGTCCTCCCTGGGTTTCCGAGGTCCGTCTTCCCCTACGTCCTCAGTACCCGTGAAGTTCCTGGTCAGCGCGTCAATACGGCGTGTCGTGTTGCGTTGTCGTTCACATCCTGCCTGACCCCCGGCGCGTCCGCGAGAGGGATTCCGACATTTGAGGCACCTCAGAGGCGCTCGCGCAGCTCCCGCATCGCCTTCTTGCGGGTGCCTCGCTCCAACCGGTCGAGGTAGAGCTTGCCGTCGAGGTGGTCGCACTCGTGCTGCAGGCAGCGGGCCATGAGATCCGTCCCCTCGACGACGACCGGCCGGCCGTCGAGGTCGGTCCCCTCGACCCGGGCGTACCAGGCGCGGGTCGTCGGGTAGTAAAGCCCGGGCACGGACAGGCAGCCCTCGTCGCCGTCCTGGATCTCCTCCGAGACGTCCACGAGGCGCGGGTTCAGCACGTAGCCGATCTCGTCGTCGACGTTCCACGAGAACGCCCGCAGGTTCACCCCGATCTGGTTGGCCGCCAGGCCGGCCCGCCCCTCCGCGTCGACGGTCTCGAGCAGGTCGTCGACGAGCCCGCGGACCCGGTCGTCGATCGTCGTGATCTCGTCGCACGCCGTGCGCAGCACGGGGTCGGGCACCACCCGGATCTCTCGCATCGCCATGGCGGACATTCTTCCACGCCGACGTCGTGACCTGGGGCATCCAGGCCCTCGACGGCGACACGTCACAGCGGCGGGTTCGTGCCGTTCCGGTAGGCTCGCGCCGCGCCCCGTTAGCTCAGCTGGTCAGAGCAGTCGACTCATAATCGATCGGTCGCCGGTTCAAGTCCGGCACGGGGCACCGACCTCTCCCCTGGTATCAGGAGGGCGCCACGGATGCTCCCTCCCACTATGGACACCGCACGCTCCGTGCTCGTCCTCGACGACACGACCGACCTCGCCGAGGTCCTGGAGCACGCCACCTGGCTGCACCGAGGTCGCGTCGACGAGGTCCGGGTCCATGTCTCCGGGCTGACCCTCGACGAGGCGGCCGAGGCAGCACACCGCATCCGGCGCAGCACCAACGACTGCGGGTGCCGGTGGGGCGAGAGCCTCCTCGCACTGACTGCCGTCGCCCTCTGGCTGGTGCCGATCGCCGTGGACATCACCCGGCCCGGAGTGCTCGGGTCGACCGCGCTCCTGATGATCGCCGCCGTCGGCGGCAAGCTGGCCGGCCTCGCCGCGAGCCGGGCCCGACTGCGCGGCGAGCTGCGCAGTCGGGCCCGGCTCGCTGACCGGTCGAGGTGAGTCCGATGGCAGAGATCTGCCGTGACATCGACGAATGGATCGAGGAAGAGGTCTCCCGTCCCCTCGAGGAGTGGGAGGAGCAGCAGGAGCAACGGTGCCGCGAGGAGGAGTGCAACTGGTGGACCCTCTGCCTGAACAAGCTCTTCTGCTGGCTGGTGACGGTGCTGGTCAAGGTCGTGCGCTGGGTCATGGTCACCGTGGGGCGCTGGGTGACCCGCACCGTGTGCACGGTGATCTCCATCGCCGTCGACCTGGTCGTCGCGCTCGCGACCGGTCTATGGGACGTCGTCGTGGGCGTCTTCACCTGGAACTGGGCGCGCGTCTGGGACGGTCTGGTCACGATCGTCGGCGGCGCGATCGTCGCGGTGCTCGGGCTGGTGCGCGTCGTCCTGCTGCTGGACACCGTCGACTTCGTGCGCGAGGAGATCCAGGAGTCACGGCTGCGGGACCACGTGCGCGAGCTGCTCGCCCGCCGCTTCGCGAGGGACCCCGAGGCCCTGGCGGCAGCACGTCGCGCGACGGGCGTCGACCATGGCGCCTTCGGGCTGCGCCTGCAGGGCCGCGCCACACGGACGTTCGTCCGTTCCGACCGCACAGGGCCCGACGGCGGTGTCCCCGACCTGGTGCGCTGGCACGAGGACCCGGAGCTCGACATCGACGTCCGCGTGCTGGCCGGCTACGACAGCGAGGACTTCTGGCGGCGCGGTCGTCCGGAGGTCGTGGGTGCCGACGAGGCCCAGGTCGACGCGTATCTGCGGGACAGGGGCGGCCGCAGCTTCCGGATCTTCCCGATGAGCGAGAGCACCCTGCGGCACAAGACGTCGGTCTGTGCCGAGCGGTCGCGCGAGCTGGGGCTGATCTACCGGTTCACGCTGGACGAGCGTGAGGTCACCGACCCGGCCTACGTCGTCCTCACCGCCAGCCAGGACGACTACGACATCGACGTGCTGCGCCGCGTCAACGAGCGCGTCGACCCGGCAGGTGCGCGCCAGGACCTGCCGACGCCGCACGCCGGGACGGTCTTCGCCTACGCGGGCACGCTCATCGGGCTCAGCGCCCACCTCGACGACGCGACCGGGGTCGACGGCACCCCGTTCCCCGGGAGCTTCACGTCGGGGGTGTCGGTCCTGGACCGCGTCCCCGACCTCATCTTCGAGTACGTCCTGGCCCACGAGCTCGGCCACTACTTCGGCCTGACCCACGTCGACGGCTACCACCGGATCATGTACACCGCCAACGCCGCGGCCGGAACCAAGGCGATCACGTGGTGGACCCTGCCCTCGTTGCTCCTCTTCGAGCAGCAGCCCAAGTTCGTGCTGGAGGAGGCCAAGGCGGTCTGGGACTACATCGTCGCGGGCTTCCCGACGGAGGCGCTCACGACGCGTGCTCACTGACACGCGTCGCGAGCGCTCCGGGCGTCGCTACTTCTTGAAGGCGTCCTTGACGTCGTCGCCGGCCTGCTTGAGGTTGGCCCTCGACTGGTCGGCCTCGCCCTCGGCCTCGAGCTTCTCGTCGTCCGACGCCTTCCCGGCGCCTTCCTTGAGCTTGCCCGCGGCCTCTTCGGCAGCGTGCTTGGCCTTGTCGCCGATACCCATGAACGACCTCCTCTGTCCGGGGACTTTCGACGATACGAGCGTGCGACTCTCGACGCACCCCGGCCAGGACGTCCTCAAGAGCCCATCGTGGTGACCTTGTACACCTCGCCGCCGCGGTCGTAGGTGGTCCACTCCCCCACCCTGCGGCCGTGGTCGAAGTGACCGGAGCGCATCCGCGTCCCGTCCACGCGGAACCACTCCCAGTAGCCGTGCAGCTCGCCGTCGAGGAGGTGCCCGGTCCCCCGGACGCTTCCGTCACGATGACGCTCGGTGTGCTCGACAAGACCCGGCGCGTCCGGGTCTCCCGCATGATGAGTTGCCACGGCTCCATCGTGCCGCAGGAGCAGCCCGCACGACCGCTACCGTGGGCGCATGTTCTCGCGCCGCCGTCAGCTCACGCCCGCCGCCCGTCGCGCCGTGCCCGTCCGCCGCGACGAACGGCACCTGGCGGCAGCCGAGCTGGCCGACGGTGGCCACGCCGTGGCGACGACGGCGGGTCTCGCCGTCGTCGCCGACGACGCGAAGGTGACGCTGCGCCGCCCGTGGTGCGACGTGGACCGCGCCGCCTTCGACCCGGAACGGTCGGTCCTCACGGTCGAGTGGGTCGATGCCGCACCCGATCTCCGCCTGCGCCTGGTGGAGCCGCGCGGGACGAACCTGCCGGCCGTGCTGCACGAGCGCGTCCTGTGGTCCGTCGTCCTGGCCGAGACCGTGGACGTCCCGGGCGGCAGCGTCCGCATCGCCGTCCGCCGCGCCCCCGACGGTTCCCTGTTCTCGCAGGCGGTCGCCGGCGGGGCCGTCGACCTCGCCGACCCCGCGGTGGCGAGCGTGGTGAACGCCACCGAGTCGAGGCTCCGTGGCGCGTGCGGACTACCCCTGTGAACCTGGTATTGTTTTTCCCGGTTCGCCGATCGGCAGGAACACTCGCCGAGGACGGATCACCGATCCCGCGTAGCTCAGCTGGCAGAGCATCCGACTGTTAATCGGACGGTCACTGGTTCAAGTCCAGTCGCGGGAGCACGACAGGAAGCCCTGACGCCCCGAGCGGGCCTCAGGGCTTCCGTGCGTCACGGACCGGATCCGGCCCCGGCGGAATACCGGACGTCGGTCCGTGACTTGTTCCTGGACGTGGGCTCCAGAACTTCCGTCGGACTGCGCTCCGAACGCGGACCGATCCTCCTCGCGCTCATGCTGTCGACGGCGCTGGTCGCCCTGGACGCCACGATCATCGCGACGGCGTCGGCCACGATCGCGCGGGAGCTCGGCGGCTTCGAACAGCTCCCCTGGCTCTTCTCCACCTATCTCCTCGCCCAGGCGGTCGGCACACCGTTGTCCGGGCGGCTGACGGACGTGCTCGGCCGCAAACGCATGATGCTGGGCGGTGTCGCGCTCTTCTTCCTCGGTTCCGTGCTCTGCGGGGCGGCGTGGTCGATGGGGGCCCTCATCGCGGGCCGGGTCCTGCAGGGCCTCGGCGCGGGCGCCGTCATGCCGGCGTCGCTGACCATCGCGTCGGACATCTACACGCTCGAGGAGCGCGCCAGGACGCAGGGCTACCTCGCCTCGGTGTGGGCGATCTCGTCGGTCGTCGGCCCCACGCTGGGCGGGGTGTTCTCCGAGTTCGTCAGCTGGCGCTGGATCTTCTTCGTCAACATCCCGCTGTGCGCATTCGCCGCCTGGATGCTCGTGCGCCACTACCAGGAGACCCCGCGCGACGGCGCGCGCGAACCGATCGACTACGCCGGCGCGGCCCTGCTGACCGGCGCCAGCACGTTGCTGCTCCTGGGGCTGCTCGAGGGGGGCAGCACCTGGCCCTGGGACTCGACCGCGTCCGTGGGGATCTTCGTCGCCGCTGCGGCCCTGTTCGCCGGCTTCGTGCTCCGTGTCCGCCGCACGCGGCACCCGATCCTGGACCTGACCGTCCTGCGCCGGCGCGTCGTCGCCGTCCCCGCGGCCGTCTCCTTGATGGTCGGTGTCATCGTGCTGGCGCTGTCGACCTACATCCCGATCTACGCGCAGGGGGTGCTCGGCGTCGGGCCGCTGGTGGCCGGTTTCACGCTGGCGGCGATGATGGTCGGGTGGCCGTTGTCGGCGACCAACGCCGGGCACTTCTACCTGCGGCTCGGGTTCCGGCTGACCGCGACGATAGGGTCCGCGCTGGTGCTCACCGGCCTCACGCTCGCCCTGCTCCTCGGGGCCTCGTCCGCGATCGTCGCCGTCGCCGGGGTGTGCTTCCTCGTCGGTGCGGGCATGGGCCTGACGGCCGTACCCACGCTGATCGCCGCCCAGTCGTCGGCGTCCTTCTCGGAGCGTGGCGCCGTGACCGGCACCAACATGTTCGCGCGGTCGCTCGGCTCGGCCGTCGGCGTCGCCGTCTGCGGCGCGATCGTCAACTCGCGCACCACCGTGGGGGCCGACGGCGTCCCGGAAGGCCCCGGGCTGATGTCCGCGATGCACGTCGTGTTCATCGTCCTGGCGGCCTGCGCCGCGGTGCTGGTGCTCCTGGCGACGCTCATGCCGGCCGACCGACGTCAGACGCGTGAACGCCGCGCGGCGGGGCGGTCCGAGGCCGCCCCGCCGCGTGCGGCGTAGTGACGGGCGTCAGGCGCCGTCCTGGGCGGCGCGCGCCGCCCCCAGCTCGGTGGTCTCTCCGGCCGTGGACAGCTTGCCGTTGGCCGACTCGAGGTGCGCCCGCACGAACCAGTGGAACTGCTCGAGCTCGCCCAGGTGGCCGATCAGCATGTCGTTCGTGACGTCGTCGAGCTCCTCGGTCGCCTTCGCAGCCTCCCGGTGCGCGGTGATGACACCCTGGTACACCTCGTCGAGCGCCCCGAGGTGCTCGATCGCCGTGGCCCGCCCGAGGTGGTAGTCCTCCCAGGTGCGGGACGCGACGAGCGCACCCGGCGTGCCGAGCGGTTCCGCCCCGAGCGTCGCGATCCGTTCCGCGGTGGCGTCCGTCATGAGACGCACCGCGTCGACCTGCGGGTCGAGCATCTCGTGCACCGCGATGAAGTGCGGTCCCACGACGTTCCAGTGGACGTGCTTGAGGGTCAGGTGGAGGTCGGTCAGCGAGTTCAGCCGGTCCTGGAGGATCTCGGCGACCTTCGCGCCGTCCTCGGGCGTCAGCGACGGCACGGTGTAGGTGGGCACGTGCTTGGCAGCAGACATCGGGGCCTCCTTCTGTCGGGCGTGTCGGGTGCGCCCATCGTGCCCAGGAGTCCGGGTCCCCGCGACCGCACAGGACCTACGCGCTGTCGCGCAGCTCGCGACGCTCCTTCTCGATGGCCACGAGCCGCTCGAACGCCTCGTAGTAGGCGTCGCCGTCCCGCGCCGGGTCCAGGCGCTGCACGCGACTCTTGGCGTCCGCGATCCGCCGGGTGAGACCCAGGTCGATCACCTTGCGCACCACGTCGGCCACGTACGCGGCGATGACGTCCTCGCGGTCCTCCGGCACCGGCGCGACGGCCAGCTCGGTCACCAACGGACCGACGGCCTCGCCCGCCTCGTCGACCACGGTCTCCACCCAGCGGCTCCCGGCGACGTCGCGGCCGGCAGCCACTCCCCCGGCAGCCCGGATCGCGGCGTGCACCGCCCGCCACGCCGGGGTCGCGAACGCCTCCTCGCCGAGCGTGTCGAAGTGCTGGGGCACGTGCTGCGGGTACTGCAGCGCGACGACGAGTGCCAGCCGTTCGATGCGCGCCACCGGGTCGCGAGGGTCCGGCGCGGTCACCACCGGAGCGACCGGCCCGCTCTCCGTGCCCGACGGCGGCGCGTCCTGCCGCGGGCCCCGCACCTCGCGGTCGTCCCGCCGTCGGGCCCGGTCCGGACGCGTCGAGGCACGACCCACCTCCCGGCGCACCTCCTCCGGGTCGAGACCGATCCAGCGCGCGAGCGAGCGGCTGTAGCCGAGCTGCATCGACCGGTCGCGGATGCCGGCCACGAGGGGTGCCGCCGAGCGCAGCGCTCCCACGCGACCCTCGACGGTATCGAGGTCGAACCCGTCCAGGGTGGTGCGGATGACGAACTCGAACAGCGGCACCCGCCCGTCCACCAGCGAGCGGACCGCGTCGGGACCGCGCGCCATGCGCAGGTCGCACGGATCCATGCCGCTCGGCTCGACCGCCACGAACGTCTGGGCGTGGAAGCGCTGGTCCTCGCCGAACGCACGCATCGCCGCCTTCTGTCCCGCGGCGTCTCCGTCGAACGTGAAGACGATCTCTCCGCCGAGCGATGCGCCCGAGGCGAGCTGCAGGCCGCCCCCGGCGGTGGTGTCCCCCATGAGACGCCGCACCACCTTGGCGTGGTCGCCGCCGAACGCGGTGCCGCAGGTCGCCACCGCGACCTCCACGCCGGACAGGTGCGCGGCCATCACGTCGGTGTACCCCTCGACGATCACCACACGCTTCGACTGGGCGATCGCCCGCTTGGCGAGGTCGATGCCGTAGAGCACCTGCGCCTTCTTGTACAGGCTGGTCTCGGGGGTGTTGAGGTACTTGGGTCCCTGGTCCTCGTCGAACAGCTTGCGCGCCCCGAACCCGATGACCGCACCCGTCACGTCACGGATCGGCCAGACGAGACGGCCGCGGAACCGGTCGTAGATCCCGCGCTGGCCCTGGCTCACCAGACCCGACGCGACGAGCTCCGGCTGGGTGAACCCCCGCCCCTGCAGGTGCCGCATGAGGGAGTCCCAGCCCGTGGGGGCGAACCCGAGACCGAACGTCTCGGCGTCGGCCCTGCCGAAGCTCCGCTCGGCGAGGAACGCCCGGGCGGCCTGCGCCCCGGGGGCGAAGAGCTGCTCGGCGTAGAACTCCGCGGCGACCCGGTGGGCCTCGACGAGCCGCTGCCGGCGCCCCGGCTCCTCCCGCGGGCCACGCGATGCCGCGCCGCCGGTGCGCGAGTCCTCGTAGCGCAGCTGCACACCGACCCGGTCGGCGAGGTGCTCGACGGCGTCGGTGAAACCCATGCCGTCGATCTTCTGGACGAACGAGATGACGTCGCCGCCCTCACCGCAGCCGAAGCAGTGCCAGCGCCCGACGCCGGGCCGCACGTGGAAGGAGGGCGTGCGCTCGTCGTGGAACGGGCAGAGTCCTTTCATCGAACCCACGCCGGCGGGCTTGAGGGTGACGTGCGCCGAGACGATCTCCTCGATGCGCGCGCGCTCGCGTACCGCCTCCACGTCCTCCCGCTTGATCAGCCCAGCCACGCAGGGAGTCTATGCCCGCAGGACGCCCCGGCCCGCGCGAGCGCCCCGCGATCGCTGTGGGTATGAAATCTCCCGCGTGAAGCGAGGCGAAGCGGGAGACTTCATACCCACAACGGGGGTCAGGGCCTGCGGACCAGGCGCGCGTGGAGCTGCATCGCCGAGACGTCCGTGAGCGAGGCCACCTGGTCGACGACGACGCGCAGCCGGGCCCCGTCGTCGGCCGCCTCGGACCAGTCGGCGGCGAAGGCCGGCTCCAGGGCGACCGGCGCGCGGTCCGCGATCGCGGTCACCAGGTCCGCGACGATCTCGCGCTGCGCACCGTAGACGGGCTCGGACTCGCGCGGCGCCATGACGTAGGTGACGGCGACGCCCTTGAGGGCGAGGATCTCCTCGGCCGTCTCGTCCGGCACCACGAGCCGGGCGGAGTACCGCGTGAGCGGGCCGTCGCCGTAGACGTCGCGCGTCGCGCGCTGTGCCGCGCCGCTGAACCGCCCGATGAGCTGGCTCGTCGCGTCCTTGAGCGCGGCGAGCGACCGCCGCGACCCGTCGAAGTCGGTGACCAGGTAGCCGGTGTCACGCAGCCGGCACAGCGCGGCGTCGAGCGCGGCGGGGTCGTGCCAGTCGCCGTACCAGGACCGCACGTGCTCGACGACGCGGGCGCGCTCGGACTCGTCGTCGAGCAGGCGCAGGTCCACCCGGCCGCCGACCACGGCGTCCTCGACGTCGTGCACCGAGTAGCTGATGTCGTCGGCCAGGTCCATCACCTGGGCCTCCATGCAGCGCACTCCCCCGCGCGGCGCGCCCTGGCGCAACCAGGCGAACACCGGGGCGTCGTCCGGGTACACGCCGAACTTGTGCGTGGACCGGCCGTCGGGACGAGGCGGCCCCTCGCCGAGGCGCCACGGGTACTTGACGCTCGCGTCCAGCGAGGCGCGCGTCAGGTTCAGTCCGCGGGGGGCGCCGTCGTCGGCGATGATCTTGGGCTCGAGGCGCGTCAGGAGCCGCAGCGTCTGGGCGTTGCCCTCGAACCCGCCGATGCCCGCGGCGATGTGCGCGAGCGCCCGCTCGCCGTTGTGCCCGAACGGCGGGTGACCGAGGTCGTGCGTCAGGCAGGCGGTGTCCACGAGGTCGGGGTCGCACCCGAGGGCGCGGCCCATCTCGCGACCGACCTGCGCCACCTCGAGGGAGTGCGTGAGGCGGGTCCGCACGAAGTCGTCGCTGCCGGGGGTGAGCACCTGCGTCTTGGCCCCGAGGCGCCGCAGCCCGGAGGAGTGGACGACGCGGGCGCGGTCGCGCTCGAACGGTGTGCGGTGCTTGGTCTTGGGCGGCTCCGCGGCCCAGCGCTCGGTGTCGGCGTCGGTGTACGACGCCGTGCCCTCCTCGCCCGGGGCGGGGCGCGGCCCGGTCCCGACGACGGTCGGGTCGAACGCGTCCTGCGAGAACGTCTGCACGGGGAGCAGCCTACCGAGCGGGACCGACGCGCCCACGACACCTATGTGGTGGGCTGCAGCGCACGGTAGACGGCGGTCCGCAGCTCCTGCTCCCACGCGGCGTACTGCGGCATGCCCACCTCGCGGGCGACGGCGAGCTCGGCCTCGACGTCGTAGGGCAGGCGGACGATCTGCAGGCCGAACGGGCCGGGCTCGACGGCGTCGGGCACGCCGTCGAGGATCGCGTAGCTGGCGCTCGGCTCGTCGAGGGCGTTGCCGACGCTGCCCGTGTTGAACAGCGTCCGGCCGCGGCGCGTCCGCTGGTAGGCGGCGTGGACGTCGCCGTAGCCGACCACCGTGGGACCGGGGCCCGCGCCGGTGAGCTCCGTCGCGGCGAACATGCCGTCGAACTCCTCGCGCGTGTGCTCCACGTGCACGCGCACGTGGACGCTGGTCGCCGAGGCGTGGAACAGCCGGACACGCCGGCCGGAGAGCCGCAGGTCGTGGCTCCGCGGGCGGCGCTGGATCGCCGCCAGCCGCTCGGGGCCGGCCTCGTCGCGCCACCACACCATCTCCGGCGCGCCGTCGTCGCGGATCTGCGGCAGGAAGTCGTCCCAGTTGCCGCGGACGTTGACCTCGCACACCTGCGTGGTGCGGTCGACGACGGCCCGGCCCCGCGGTCCCTTGCCGACGTCGTCACCGAGGTTGACGATGCGCTGGATCCCGCGGGCCGCGATGTCCGCCAGGACGGCGTCGAGCGCCGTGAGGTTGCCGTGGACGTCGGAGATGATCGCGATCTGCTCGGTGGCCACGCCCCGATGCTCCCACAGCCCCGCGCGGCTACGCCCGGCCCGTGCGCTCCAGGACGCCGCGGAGGTAGGCGATCTGCGCGGCGTGCTCCAGGGAGTCCAGACCGACGCTCACCAGCCGGGCACCGCGCGTGACCGGCGGTTCCCAGGCGTCGTCGACGATCTCGTCCAGGGCGTCGTCGTCGAGGTGCGCGAGCACGTCGGCGGACTCGGCCGCCACGGCGTCGACGTAGCCGAGCAGCAGCTCGGTGGGCCCGCCGACCCGGGCGACGTCCTCCGGCGTGTGCCCGTAGCCCGTGTCGTCCGGGCCGAAGGGCAGGTCGAACCGGTCGGCCCAGCCGCGCGACCACACCTGGTCGCGCCCGACGGCGGCGGCCACCTGGACGTCCTGGTCCCGGCCGATGTGCCAGGTGAGCCAGGCGACGGTGTTCGCCTCCGGGTCGAGCCGCGCCGTCAGCGCGTCGTCCGGCAGGCCGTCGACCGCACGATGCACGGTCGGGCCGATCCGGGAGTACAGGTCCTGCAGCACCGTGACACCGTCCATCGCGACCTCCGTCCGGGGAAACGCTCGGGAGACCCACGATGCCCCATGCTCCCCGGCCTGTCAGGACGTGACGGGGGTGTGCTGCCACGAGAGTCTGACAGGTCGGGGTCAGCCGAGACGGTGGACGCCGACGCCGGGGCCGTCGCCCGGCACCACGATCCCGTCGGCCGTGACCCGCAGGCCGACGTCGCCGTACAACGGTTCCGGCGACGCGCCCGGCGCCAGCACGTGGCGCGGCAGCACCGCACCCTCCCACGGGCCGCGAGCCAGCACGACGAGCACCCGCTCGGTGGGCGACTCCCGCAGGAACGCCACGGCGTCGTCGGCCACGACCGCCCACCGGATGCCGCCGTCGCGCAGTGCGGACGAGCCGCGCCGCAGCGCGGACAGACGCCGGTAGACGGCGAACGTGGCGTCGTCCCAGCGCGGCCCGCCCCCACGGGCGCCCTGGTCCCAGGCCATCGTGGTCCGCGCGTGCTCACCGTTGTCGCCGGTGGCGCCCACCTCGTCGCCGGCGAAGACGACCGGTGTGCCGGGATAGGTGAACAGCAGCGTCGCGGCGACCTCGACCAGCGCCGCCGAACCGACGACGGTGCGCAGCCGCGGCGTGTCGTGCGAACCGAGCAGGTTCCACTGGCGTGCGGTCACGCTCCAGGGCACCGCCGCGTCGAACTCGCGCATCGCGGCCACCATCGCGTGGCCGGGGCGACGCACGGCTCCGACCGGCAGCCCGTGAGCGCCGGCCGGGGACCCGTCCACCGCCAGCCACGACCAGGCAGGACGGGTGAACCCGGTGTAGTTCATGTTGGCGTGCCAGCCGTCACCCTGCAGGTCCGCGGTGGCGTCGTGGAAGTGCTCCGCGACCAGCGCCCCGTCGGGGCGTTCGCGCACGACGGCGGCTCGCAGCTCGCGGGCGACGGCGTGCGCCCGGTCGGCGCTGCCCCACCGGCCGGTCATGTTCGCCACGTCGACCCGCCAGCCGTCCAGCCGGAACGGTTCGCGCAGGTACCGGGTGATCGGCGCGCCGTCGCCGGTCACCATGCGTCGCCAGGTCTCCGGCGCGGACCAGTCGAGCTTGGGCAGGGACCCGAACCCGAGCCAGGCGGCGTACCCCGTCCCGTCCGGCGTCGCGGCGACGTCCGGGCCGCCGGGCGGCGCCCACACGTACATCTCGTGCTCGGCAGAACCGGCGTCCGCGAGCGCCCGCGTGAACCACTCGTGTCCCTCACCGGTGTGGTTGGTGGTGATGTCGCCCATCAGCCGCATGCCCCGGTCATGGACCTCTCGTGCGAGCCGGGCGTAGGCCGCATCGCCACCGAGCAGGGGGTCCACCTGGTGGAACGTCGAGGCGTCGTAGCGGTGGTTGGACCGGCCGGGGAACACCGGGGTGAGGTAGACGGTGCCGACGCCGAGGGCGGCCAGGTGGTCGAGGTGCGCCACGATGCCGTCGAGGTCGCCGCCGTAGAGCTGGGTGCCGGCGAGCGCCCCGTCGCCGGCGGGCTCGTCGTCCCAGGCGGCGGGGACGGCCCAGTCCGGCACCGGACGCGACGCCGCCGCGGCCGAGCGGGCGAACCGGTCGGGGAAGATCTGGTAGACCGGCCCGTCGGCCAGCCAGGAGGGCGCGGGGGCGTGCGTGGTCAGGCGGAAGCTGCCGGCGTCGGAGACGTCGCGGTCGTGCACGCCGCGACCGTCGAGCCAGCGGTAGCCGCCCGGGGAGTCCAGGAGGAAGCGGTACGGCGTGACGGGGTTGTGGACCACGACGTCCGCGACGTAGACGTCCTCGTCCGCCGTGCCGCCGTCGTGCCGCGCAGGGGTGACCCGGGGCTCGCCGTCGCGCACGGACCGCAGCCAGACGCCGCGGACGCCGGACGCCTTCGGCACCCGGACACGGACGGGGACGGTGTCGCCGAGGGCGGGTGTGCCGCCGGCCACGTGCACGGACGACCCGTCGTGGTGCGGCAGGTCGAGCAGGTGCGGTACGGGGGTCATGCGATCCTCTCGGTCGGGGCCGCCCGCCGACCGAGGAGGGACCTCAGCGCCGACGGCGGCCGATCGCCCACCCGGCGGCGAGCGCGATCGCGATCCCGACGATCTGTCCGCCGAGGATCGCCTTGTTCAGGTCGAGCACGGGCTGCCAGCGGGCGCCCTCGGCGGAGACGACGTAGACGCCGAGCGGCTTGACCTGCAGACCGTAGCCACCGCCGCCGCCACCGCCCTCGCCGGACCCCTCTCCGTGGGTCTCGCCGCGGATCTCGCCCTGGGCGTCACCGGAGGCGTCACCGGCGTCCGAGCCGTCGCCGGGGTCCCCGGAGTCGGACGGCTGGGGGGTGCCACGCTGGAAGGAGCGGGACCATCCGGCGAGGTGGCCCGAGCCCTTGCCGGTGCCGGTCCCCTGGCCGGAACCGTGACCGGCGCCCGTGCCCGCGCCACCCCCGGAACCGGTGCCGATCCCGCCCCAGACCTTGGCGACGGGGACGATCAGGTGGCCCTGGTGCTCGTAGGGTTCACCGTACGCGCGGCGCACGGAGAACGAGTCGTCGGCGGCATCGGTCATCCGCCGCAGATCCGGGGTGAAGCTGCGCGTGTGATCGGTCATGAGCCCAGGCTAGAGGCAGGGTGTGACCACCGCCACAGCCGGCGCCGACGTTCCTCAGCCCTTCACCGACCCGGCGGTCAGCCCACCGACGATGTACTTCTGCAGGAACAGGAACAGGGCGAGGATCGGGACGGTCGAGATCACGGCCCCGGCCGCGAACAGACCCCAGTTCGCCTCGAGCAGGCTGGACACCCAGGAGTAGAGGCCGACGGCGAGGGTCCAGCTCGACTCGGACTGCAGCAGCACCCGGGCGATGACGAACTCGCCGAACGTGGCGATGATCGACAGCAGCGCGACCACCGCGAGGATCGGGGTGACCAGGCGCAGGATGATCGTCCAGTACGTCTGGGCGTGCGTGGCACCGTCGATCTTCGCCGCCTCGTCCAGCTCGCGCGGGATCGTGTTGAAGAACCCGTACATGAGGAACGTGTTCACGCCCAGCGCCCCGCCCAGGTAGACGCACACGAGAGCGACCTTCGAGTTGAGCCCGAGCGCCGGCACCACCTCGCCGAGGCTGATCAGCAGCAGGAAGATCGCCACGAAGGCGAGCATCTGCGGGAACATCTGCACGATGAGCAACGTCGTGAGCCCGGCGCGGCGCCCCTCGAAGCGGAAGCGGCTGAACGCGTACGCCGCGGCGGCGCCCATGAGCACCGTGCCGATCGCCGTCACGACGGCCACCTGGACCGAGTTGGCGAACCACGACCAGAACGCCGTTCCGCCCAGCGCGGCGTAGTTGGCACCGCTGATCGTGTCGAACAGCTGGTTGGAGCCGGTCAGGGTCCCGCCGGCGGACAGCGAGGCGGACAGCACGTAGACGATCGGGAAGACCGCGTACACGACGAACACGACGCCGACGAGATGGCGCCAGCCGGTGTCGGCGAACCAACGGCCGGGGGTCCGACGACGGTCGGCGGCGCTCGGCACGGGGCGACCGGCGGCACGACCTTCGGGGAGCATGGTGGCGGTCATGTCAGTTGATCTCCTCGAGCGAGCGGGTCCGCTTGAAGGCGATGGCCGAGATCGTCGCGATGATCACGAAGATGACGATGGACAGCGCGCTGGCGAGCCCGAAGTTCTTCGGTGCGCTGCCGTCGAGGCCCGCCACGGAGTACACCATCGTGATGAGGATGTCGGTGTGGCCCAGCGGCACGGAGGCGTCGTCGAACCTCGGACCTCCCCCGGTGAGCATGTAGATCAGCGCGAAGTTGTTGAAGTTGAACGCGAAGCTGGAGATGAGCAGCGGTGTCGTCGAGACCAGCAGCAGCGGCATCGTCACCGACCGCCACGTGCGCAGGCGGCCGGCACCGTCGATCTTCGCGGCCTCCATCACGTCGGACGGCAGGGACTGCAGCGCCCCGGTGCAGATGAGGAACATGTAGGGGAAGCCGAGCCACAGGTTGACCGCGATGATCGAGAACTTCGCCAGCCACGGGTCGGTGAGCCACGGGATCGCCGCGCCGCCGAGCAGTACCTGGTTGACGAACCCGAAGCTGCGGTTGAGCAGACCCGACCACAGCAGCGGCGCCACGAAGCCGGGGATGGCGTACGGCAGGATCAGCAGCGTGCGGTAGATCCGGCGTCCACGGATCGGGGCGTTGAACACCGTCGCCAGGAACATCCCGAGCAGGAACGTGGTGGCGACGGACAGGAAGGCGAAGACGAACGTCCAGACCACGACCTGGAAGAACGGGCCGGCGTACCGGGAGTCGCTGAACGCCGTCGTGAAGTTGTCGAACCCGACGAGCACGCGCCAGCCCACCTGCAGCGTGGAGCCGTCGGCGGCCTCGAACTGCCCCTCGTCGTTCGGCGTGTAGACGGCCCCGGTGGTGGTGTCCGTCATCGTGTCGGCCGCCTCGTCGTAGACGAGGGTCGGGGTGAAGACGTACCCGGTGCGGGCGTCCTGGGTGCGCACCGACCCGTCGTTCGGGTCGTCGGAGAGCGGGACCCGCAGGTCGGTGACCTCGTCCTGGCGCTCCAGGACCTCCTGGCGGGTCAGCACGTCCCAGCCGTCGACGGCGGCGACCTGCCCGTCGGTGACGGTGGCGTCCACCGGGGCGAGGGCGTCGTCGGCGTCACCCACGGCCGTCGTGCCGTCCGGCCGCACGACGGCGAAGCCGAGGTCGTCGCCGTCGGTCACGACCGTCAGGGGCAGGCTGGGCGAGCCCTCGACGCGGCGCTCGTTCTGCGCCAGCAGCGCGGTGACCGCGTCTTCCTTGGTCGAGTTGTGGCCGTCGCCGTAGTTCGTGAAGGCGACCCATCCGGTGTACGCGATCGTGAAGATCTGGAAGGTGAACAGGAAGATCAGACCGGGCAGCACGTACTTCAGCGGCACGGTGCGCCGGGAGAAGTACACCCAGTTCGCGACGGCGAGCATCGCCACCATCGCTCCCAGGATCACCCAGGACTCGGCGACCCACGCCGACCACACCACGTAGACGCCGAACGCGTCGACGACGGCCATCAGCGCGAGCTTGACGAGGAACCCTGCCCCGTACCGGCGTGCCGGGGACTCGTCGGGACGGGGCCGGCGAGGCGTGGGCGCTCCCGGAGGGTTCGTGGCGCCGGAGCCCGTCGCCGGGCGGCCGGCGGTGGCGCTCGTGGCGCCGGGTTGCTGCAGATCGGTCATCGAGGTGCCTTCCGAGGTCGCACGACGGGCCGTGGCAGGACGCCACGGCCCGTCGTGTGCTGGTACGTCAGGAGCCGAGGGCCCCTTCGATGTCCGAGATCATCTTGTTCCAGGCCTCGGCCGGCTCGGCCTTGCCCGAGATGATGCCGGCCTCGGTGACGCCCCAGAAGGCCCACACGGAACCCATCTCGGGGATGGAGGGCATCGGCACGGCGTCGGCGCCGACCTCGCGGAAGCCCGCGACGATCGGGTCGGACGACGCGGCGTCGGCGGCGGCGGTCAGGGCCGGCGGGCGCCCGCCCGCCTCGAAGAGCGCCGTCTGCGCCTCCTCGGTGGACAGGTAGTTGACGAGGAAGTCGTTCGCGAGCAGCGTGTTCTCGCTCTTCGCACTGACGTAGAAGCCCTGCACGCCGACGAACGGCTGCGCGGGCTGGTCACCAGCGGCCGGGACCGGGTCGATGGCGAGGTCCAGGTCGGCGAACTGCTCCAGCATCCACGGCCCGCCCACGATGAACGGCGACTGCCCCTTGGCGAACGCCTCGACCGCGATGTCGTAGGTGGTGTCGATGGTGAGGTTGCCGGCCTCGCCCTGCTCGGCGAGCCACTGGGCGTACGCCTCGCCGTTCTCGCCGCCCATCGCCAGCTCCGGGGTGTAGGAGCCGTCGGCGTTCTGCTCGAAGACCGGGGCGCCGAACGACGTCTGGAACGGGTAGTACGTGTACGGGTCGCCGTTCTCCCCGTCGGACTGGATGAGGAAGGGGAACTTGGTGTCGGCGTCCTCGCCGGCGGCGATCGCGTCGTCCCACGTGGCGGGCGCGGCATCGGTCAGCTCGGTGTTGCGGATCAGGGCGATGTTCTCGATCGCGTAGGGCAGGCCGTAGACCTGGCCGTCGGCGGTGAACGCCTGGACGGCGACTTCCTCGAACTCCGCGGCCTTGTCGCCGAGCTCGACGGGGGCGACCACGCCGTTGGTGCTCAGCTCGCCGAGCCAGTCGTGCGCGCCGACGGTGACGTCGGGGCCCTCGCCGGTGGGGACCTGGGCGACGAAGTCGGCGCGGATGTCCTCGAACGGCTTGAGCACCAGCTCGACCTCGGCGCCGGTCTCCGCCTCGAAGTCCGCCGCGGCGGACTCGACCGCGGCCTGGCGGGTCTCGTCGACCCAGACCGTCAGCGTGCCGCCGGCACCCGTCGCGTCGGCGGCCGCCGTCTCGTCGCCCGTGGCCGCGTCGCCGGCATCGGTCGCCTCGCCGGTGTCGTCGGTCCCGCCGCACGCCGTCAGGGCGAGCGTGGTGACCAGGGCGGAGGCAAGAAGGATGCTCCGTCGCATCGTGGTACTCCCAGCATGAGTCGGATGGCCCGGTGGCGTACGCGCCGGTGGGCCCTGCTGAGGGATGAACTTAAGAGGTATGGTCGCGTTTTGCAAGATCTTGCAATAACGTTTCTGCAACACGACGTCGCGCCGCGCGTCCGACCGGCGGGCGGCACAGGACGAGGAGGTCCGTTGTCCCCTACGATCAGCGGCGTGCGCACCCGACTGAGCGACCTGGCCGAGCAGGCCGGGGTCTCCACCGCCACGGTCTCGCGCGTGCTCAACGGCAAGCCGGGGGTCGCCAGCTCGACCCGACAGTCCGTCCTGGCCGCTCTCGACGTCCTCGGCTACGAACGACCGACCGCGCTGCGCGCACGCTCGGCCGGGCTCGTGGGGCTGGTCGTGCCGGAGCTCACCAACCCGGTCTTCCCCGCGTTCGCCCAGGCCGTCGAGTCGATCCTCGCCCAGCACGGCTACACGCCGCTGCTGTGCACGCAGGCCCCCGGGGGCACCACCGAGGACGAGTACGTCTCGACGCTGGTCGACCACTCCGTCGACGGCATCGTCTTCATCTCCGGGCTGCACGCCGACACGCGGGCGGACCACACGCGCTACGAGCTGCTGCGAGGTCAGGGCATCCCCATCGTGCTCGTCAACGGGTACGCCCCCGGGATCGACGCACCATTCGTCTCTCCCGACGACGTCGCGAGCGTCGACGTCGCCGTCCAGCACCTCGTCACGCTCGGTCACCGCAGCATCGGTCTGGCCATCGGTCCCGAACGGTACGTGCCCGCGCAGCGCAAGCTGGGCGCCTTCACCGCGGCGCTGGTGCGACACGGCCTCGCGGCCGACGAGGCGGAGGCCCGCCGGCACGTGACGAGCACGCTCTACACCCTGGAGGGCGGGCAGGCCGCCGGTGGTGAGCTGTTCGCGTCCGGGCACACCGCCGTCGTGTGCGGCTCGGACCTCATGGCCCTGGGCGTGGTGCGCGCGGCGCGCGCCCGCGGCCTGCGGGTCCCCGAGGACGTCTCGGTCGTCGGGTACGACGACGCCCCGCTCATCGCCTTCACCGAGCCGCCGCTGACCACGGTCCGCCAGCCGGTCGAGGCCATGGCGCACGCGGCGGTCAGCGCGCTGCTCACCGAGATCGGCGGGGACCAGGCTCCGCGCACCGAGCTGCTGTTCGCCCCGGAGCTGGTCGTGCGCGGCTCCACCGGCGTCGCACCGCGCACCTGAGTCACCGCTTGCACCGGTCCGGCGGCCCGAGCAGGCTGGTCGTCGGGTACGACACGCCCGACAGGCGTCGCGGCCCGCGTTGAAAACCTTGCAGCAAGGCATACACTCGACCGCCGTACCCACCCGCCGACTCATCGAGGACCCCATGGCCACCACCGAGCCGACCACCGCGACGTCCACGTCGCTCACCACCGACGGCACCGTGCACGTCGGGTCCGACACCGCCCGCGAGTGGTGGCGCGACGCCGTGATCTACCAGGTCTACCCGCGGTCCTTCGCCGACGCCGACGGCGACGGCATCGGCGACATCCCGGGCATCACGGCGCGGCTCGACCACCTGCGGACCCTGGGCATCGACGCCGTCTGGCTCTCGCCGTTCTACCGCTCCCCGCAGAAGGACGCGGGCTACGACGTCGCCGACTACCGCGACGTCGACCCGCTGTTCGGCACGCTCGACGACTTCGACGCGATGCTCGCCGGCGCCCACGAGCGCGGCATGCGCGTCATCGTGGACCTGGTGCCGAACCACACCTCCGACCAGCACGTCTGGTTCCAGCAGGCGCTGGCCGCCGCTCCCGGCTCGCCGGAGCGCGCGCGATACATCTTCCGCGACGGCCGCGGCCCCGCCGGCGAGCAGCCGCCGAACAACTGGCAGTCGATCTTCGGCGGCGCCGCCTGGACCCGCGTCCCGGACGGCCAGTGGTACCTGCACCTGTTCGACTCCTCCCAGCCCGACCTCGACTGGAACCACCCCGAGGTGCGCACGGAGTTCGAGGACGTGCTGCGCTTCTGGCTCGACCGTGGGGTCGACGGGTTCCGCGTGGACGTCGCGCACGGCATGGTCAAGGCCGAGGGCCTGCCCGACTGGCACGGTCACGTCTCGATGGTCGACGGCGGCAGCAGCGACGACCAGCCCACCGACCCCGGCGCCCCCGAGGACGGGTCCACCGGCGCCGGCAACCAGGGCCCTATGTTCGACCAGGAGGGCGTGCACGAGATCTACCGCTCGTGGCACCAGGTCCTCGCCGGGTACGACGGCGACCGCTGCCTGGTCGCGGAGGCCTGGGTGGAGCCGCTGTCCCGGCTGGCCCGGTACGTGCGCCCCGACGAGATGCACCAGGCGTTCAACTTCTCGTTCCTGACCACCGCGTGGGACGCGGCCGCGCTGCGTCGGGTGATCACGGCGTCGTACCGCGCGAACGACGAGGTCGGCGCGCCCACGACCTGGGTGCTGTCCAACCACGACGTCGTGCGGCACGCCACCCGGCTGGGACTGCCCGACCCGGGCGTCCGGCCCAACGGCGTCTTCCCCGGCGACCCGCAGCCCGACGAGGAGCTCGGCCTGCGCCGTGCGCGCGCCGCGTCGCTCCTCATGCTGGGGCTGCCCGGCTCCGCGTACCTGTACCAGGGCGAGGAGCTCGGTCTGCCCGAGCACACGACGATGCCCGACGAGGTGCGCCAGGACCCCGGTCACTTCCGCACGCACGGCGCCGAGGCGGGCCGGGACGGCTGCCGCGTCCCCCTGCCGTGGCACGCGGACGCCCCCGGCTACGGGTTCGGACCGACCGGCGCCACCTGGCTCCCCCAGCCCGAGTCCTACCGCCGCTACGCCGCGGACACCCAGTACGGCGTGGACGGCTCCACGTTCGAGCTGTACCGGGCGGCCCTGACCACCCGCCGCGCCGAAGGCCTCGGGCACGGGGGGCTCCGCTGGCTCGACGCCTGGGCCGACTCCCCCGACGTCGTCGCCTTCGCCAACCGGGGGGTCGCCGTCGTCGCCAACCTCTCCTCGACGGCCGTCGACCTGCCCGACGCCGAGATCCTGCTGGCCTCCGGACCGCTCGAGGACGGCGTGCTCCCGGCGGACACCACCGTCTGGCTGCGGGGCTGAGGCGAAGCGGCCGGGTCGCCGTCCACCGGCGCCGACCCGGCCGCTTCGTCACCTCCGGATGACGGTGCGGAGCGGGTGAGTCGGTAGCCTCCTGGTGTCACACCCGTGTCCGACCACTCCGACCGGGGGCCTGTTGCCCGTGAGCAGTCCAGGTGAAGCGCTGCCGCGCGGCGTCACACCGCTCGTGCCTACCGACCCGCGCTCCCTCGGTGCCCTGCGGGTCGTGGGCAGGATCGGTCGCGGCGGCATGGGACTGGTCTACCTCGGTGAGACCCGGGCAGGAGCGCGGGTAGCGATCAAGGTGGTCCGCCCGGAGTACGCCCAGGACCCCGAGTTCCGGACCCGCTTCCGCCGGGAGGCCGCCGCCGCGCAACGGGTGCGCAGCCGCTTCACGGCGGCGCTCGTCGACGCGGACCTCGACGGCCCGGCGCCCTGGCTCGCCACCGAGTACGTTTCCGGCCCCACCCTCGCCGCGCGCGTGGCCGACGGCGGGCCGCTCGCCGAGCCGGAGGTGCGGCTGCTCGTGGCACACCTCGCCGGAGCGCTCCACGACGTCCACCGGGCCGACCTCGTCCACCGCGACCTCAAGCCGGCGAACGTGCTGCTCGGACCCGACGGTCCACGCCTCATCGACATGGGGATCGCACGCGCTGCCGACTCGACGTCCCTGACGATGACCGGGATGCAGCTCGGCACGCCGGTCTTCATGGCACCCGAGCAGGCGAAGGTCGACGAGCCCACCGCCGCCACCGACATCTGGGCGCTCGGCGGGGTGGCCTTCTTCGCGGCGACCGGGCAGCGCCCCTTCGGCGAGGGCCGTCCCGACATCATGTACTACCGGGTCGTGCACGAGGAGCCACGCCTCGACGACTGCCCACCGTTCCTGCGCCCCTTCGTCGAGGCCTGTCTCGCCAAGGACCCGGCGGACCGCCCCACCGTCGCCGAGGTGCTCGCCGCCCAGCCGGGACTGCCCGGGCCACACCCTCACCTCTCGGCGCCACCCGTCGCGGAGGTCCCGTTCCTCGCCGACCCGCAGCCGGTCGACGACTCCCCCGCCGACGACACCCAGGTGCCGGGGGCCGCCGGTCCGGCCGCCGTGGCGGAGCCGGCGGCGGCCCCGAGCCACACCGCCCCGCCCCGCCGGCGCACGGGCATGGTCGTCGCGGCGGTCGCCGCCCCGGTCGTCGTCGTGGGCGGCGGTGTCGCGCTCGCGACGGGCTGGCCGCTCACCGGGAGCACGCCGTCGGCGCCCGCGACGACGACACCGACCGCCTCGCCGAGCACGTCACCCAGCACGTCATCGGTGGACGCGCAGTCGCCGGTGCCGCCGACGCTCGACCCCTGCCTCGTGGGCCGCTGGGAGCAGACCACCATGACCGACACCTGGGACCTGCTCGGCGAGGACGTCGAGGTCACCGGGTGGGACGGCCGCGTGCTCGAGATCGCCGAGGACGGCAGCGAGGTCGTCACCTACGACGACGCCGACCCGGTGACCGGCGCGATGAGCGTGGGCACGATCACGGACACCTGGAGCGGGACGTCCACGGACAGGCTCGTCACGGACGACGGCACGCTGGAGTTCACCGCGACCGACCACTCCGAGGTGACCGTGGACCGGGAGGTGGCGGGGTTCACCGAGACGTACGAGCCGCCGTCGGCCGCCGGCGACACGGTCACCTACACGTGCGACGGCGAGACGATGGTCCAGCGCGAGCCCGACGGGGCCTACGAGGCGACATTCACCCGCCTCGACTGACCCGCCCCGCCCGGATCCCGTCCAGGGGCCGGGCCGCAATCCGCCCGGTGCGCTCATCCCCCCGAGACGCTGAGCTCGGCCTCGCGCAGCTTCGCCTCGAACTCGGCGTCGAGCTCGCGCGAGTCCAGCCAGCCGTAGGGCAGGTGCGGCTTCTTGGGCGAGCCGGCGCGCCCCCGCGGCCCTTCGGCGTCGACCCCGGGGTAGCCGAGCGTGAGGTCGAGCGCGTCGAGGTGCGCGCGCAGCTCCTCGAGAGAGGACACCATGGCGAGCGCACGGCGGGTCTCGCCCCCGACGGCGTAGCCCTTGAGGTACCAGGCCATGTGCTTGCGCAGGTCCCGCATGCCCTTGGACTCGTCGCCGTCGTAGTAGGAGATCATCAGCTCGCCGTGGCGGTAGATCGTCTCGGCGACCTCGCGCAGGCCGGGGCGCACCCGCTGGTCGGAGCCGTTGAAGGCGGCGGCCAGGTCGGCGAACAGCCACGGGCGGCCCTGGCAGCCCCGGCCGACGACGACGCCGTCGGCGCCGGTCTCGCGAACCATCCGCAGCGCGTCCTCGGCGGCCCAGATGTCGCCGTTGCCGAGCACCGGGACCGTGGTCACCGCTTCCTTGAGACGAGCGATGGCAGACCAGTCGGCCGTGCCGGAGTAGTGCTCGGCCGCGGTGCGGGCGTGCAGCGCGACGGCGGCCACCCCGAGGGACTCGGCGGTGCGGCCGGCGTCGAGGTAGGTCAGGTGGTCGTCGTCGATGCCCTTGCGCATCTTGACGGTCACCGGGATGCCGTACGGCTCGGCGGCGTCGACGGCGGCGCGCACGATGTCGGTGAAGAGCTGCTTCTTCCAGGGCAGCGCCGAGCCACCACCCTTGCGGGTGACTTTGGGCACCGGGCAGCCGAAGTTGAGGTCGACGTGGTCCGCGCGGTCCTCGCTGGCGATGATCTTCACCGCCGCGCCGACGGTGGCCGGGTCGACGCCGTAGACCTGCGCCGAGCGCGGCGTCTCGTCCTCGCCGAAGGTGACGATGCGCAGCGCCTCCGGGTTCCGTTCGACCAGCGCACGGCTCGTGACCATCTCCGCGACGTAGAGCCCCGGGTCGAACCCCGTGGAGCGGCCTGCCTCGCGGCACAGCGTGCGGAAGGCGCGGTTGGTGACGCCGGCCATCGGCGCGAGCACGACGGGTGTGCCGACGGTGATCGGCCCGATCTGCAGCGCGGGCAGCACCTGCGTGCCCGACGACGGAGCCCCGGTCGTGGAGGTGGGCTGCGGCGTCGTCGTGCTGACGGGTTCGAGCGTGGAAGTCACATCCGCCATTGTCGCAAACCTGCCGGGGCGGTGGCGGGGGCTACGCCTGCACGACCGGCGTGACACCGGTCACCGCGCGTTCGTCCTCCCAGCACTCGATCCCCGCGACACCGGGCAGCCGGTCCCGGGTGAAGACGGGGTCACGGCCGCCGCGACGCTGCTGCAGGTAGTCCGCCAGCAGCTTCCACACGATCCCGGACAGCAGCGCGATCGCGACGAGGTTGACCAGTGCCATGAGCCCCATGATGCCGTCGGCTGTGTTCCAGACCAGGTTCGACGAGGCGACCGAGCCGCCGAGGACCGCCAGCACCACGAGGGCGCGGTACCCCTGCAGCACAGGGCGGGACCCCGTGATGAACTCGATGTTGGACTCGCCGTAGTAGTAGTTGCCGAGGATCGAGCTGAAGGCGAGCAGGAAGATGATGACCGTCAGCAGCCCGTTCGCCCAGGTGCCGAGGCCGGCCACGAACGCCTCCTGCGTCAGGGTGATCCCCGGGGCGGCGTTCGCCAGGTCCGGGCCGGTGACCAGGATGATGAACGCCGTCACCGAGCAGACGACGAACGTGTCGAAGTAGACGCCGAGCGACTGGACCAGCCCCTGCTTGACCGGATGGGTCACCGCCGCCGTCGCGCCGGCGTTCGGTGCGGATCCGAGGCCCGCCTCGTTGGAGAACATGCCGCGCTTGACGCCCTGCATGATGACCGTGCCGAGCGTGGCGCCGAGCACCTCGTTGAACCCGAACGCATCGGTGAAGATCATGGCGACGACGTCGGGGATCCGCTCGGCGTTCATCGCGACGACCACCAGCCCCGCGAGCAGGTAGACGAGCGCCATCGTCGGCACCACGGCCTGCGTGACGTGCGCGATGCGCCGGACGCCACCGAAGATCACCATGCCCGTGAGAGCGGCCAGCACGATGCCGACGCCCCAGGCGAGTGCGCCACCACCCTCGACCCCGACGGTGGAGGCCACCGTGGCGGTGATCGTGTTGGCCTGCAGCGACGAGAAGGCGAACGGGAAGCAGAGGATGAGGATGACGGCGAACAGGACGCCCATCCACCGTGCCTTGAGCCCGCGCTGCATGTAGTAGGCCGGACCGCCGCGGAACCCGTCCGCGTCGCGCGTCTTGAAGAGCTGGGCCAGGGACGACTCGACGAACGCCGAGGCACCACCCACGAACGCCATGAGCCACATCCAGAAGACCGCTCCGGCGCCGCCCACCGCGATCGCCGTGCCGACGCCCGCGATGTTGCCGACCCCGACGCGCGAGGCCGCGGAGACGGTGAACGCACCGAACGCCGAGACCGACTGCGCCCGGCCGTTCTCGTCCTTCGGCGCCGGGTCCGTCAGGGTGCGGAACATCTCGGGCAGCAGGCGGACCTGCACCACCCCGCTGCGCACCGTGAAGTAGATGCCGAGCACCGCCACGACGGGCAGCACGATCCAGGTCCAGAGGACGTCGCCGCCGGCGAGGATCCAGTCGTTGAGCAGGTCCATCCGGACAGTCTGCGGTCCCGAGAAGCGCCTGACGAATCGAGCCACCGGAGCGGCCGCGGGGCGCCAGGCCGCGTCGTCAGCCGACGACCGTACCGAGCTCGGTGGGTCCGACCACCTGGAGGAAGGAGAGCGCCTCGGCCTCCGCCGTTCCGGGCGCCGCCGAGTAGACGATCACCGACTGGTCGCCGTCCGGATACACGAGCGTGTCGCAGTCCAGGGTCAACGGACCGAGCGCCGGGTGCACGATGGTCTTCCGGTGGCTGCGCCAGTGTCCCGTCGCGCCCGACTCCCACAGACGTGCGAACTCCTCGCTGCTGGCCCGGAGCTCGTCGACCAGCTCGCGCACCCGGACGTCGCGCGGATACTTGGCCAGCGTCGACCGCAGGCTCGCCACCGCCTGCACGTCGGTGACCGCTCGCTCCTCGTCCGTCATGGCGACGGCGCTCAGGCGCACCTGTGCCTGCGTACCGAGGAACCGGATCCGCACGATGTTCCGTTCGCGCGCCGGCAACCGGGACCAGTCGCCGAAGAGCGCCGACGCTGCTGCGTTCCAGGCGAGGATGTCGCCCTTGGCGCTGATGACCAGCGCCGGCTGCTCAGCGAGCCGGTCGATGATGCGCCGGACGCTCGACCGCACGGACAGGTCGACGACGTCGGCCGGCAGTGGCGCGCTGCCCGCCAGGTGGAAGAGCAGCTCCTGCTCGTCGGCGTCGAGCCGCAGCGCGCGGGCCAGGGCGATCAGCACCTGGGTGGACGGGTGACTGCCCCGACCCTGCTCGAGCCGCACGACGTAGTCCGCGCTGACGCCCGCCAGCTGGGCGACCTCCTCCCGGCGCAGGCCGGGCGTCCGCCGGCGGGCGCCCGGTGGCAGCCCCACGTCGGCGGGTGCGAGGCGCTCGCGCGAGCGGCGCAGCAGCGTGCCGAGCTCGATGCGGTCCATGACCCCAGCATGGCGTACGGAGAGCCGGGACGTCGGGCTCAGCCAGGTACGGGCGCTCCCAGGCTGGACCCTCCCTGGTGCGGCGGGCGTGGACCGGCGACGGTGCTGGCATGGACACCGAGAACACCTCCGCACCCCACCCCACCCCCACGGGCGCCGCCACCGTCGCCCTCGTCACCGGCGCCACCCGCGGCATCGGCCGTGAGACCGCACGCCGCCTCGCCGCGCTCGGCTGGACCGTCTGGCTGGGCGCACGCGACCTCGCCGTCGGGCGGACGGTCGCGGCCGAGCTGGGCGGCGACGTCCGCGCGCTCAGCCTGGACGTCACGCGCGACGACTCCGTCACCGACGCCGCCGCCGCGGTGGCCGCCGAGAGCGGCCGACTGGACGTCCTGGTGAACAACGCCGGTATCAGCGGTGAGCTCGTCGCGCCGCCCGAGACGCTGCCCGCACACTTCCTCGACGTCTTCGGCGTCAACGTGCTCGGCCCCGTGCGGACCACGCACACGTTCCTGCCACTGCTTAGCGCCGCGGAGCAACCCCGCGTCGTCATGGTGTCGAGCGGCCTGGGCTCGTTCGCCCGCACAACCGAGCCCGACACGGTGGAGTCTCAGTTCGCCTCGATCACCTACCCGTCGTCGAAGGCCGCCCTGAACATGGTCACCAGCCAGTACGCCCGGAGCCTTCCCGGGATCCAGGTCAACGCCGTGGACCCCGGCTACACCGCGACCGACCTCAACGGCCACCAGGGGGTCCAGACGGTCGAGGAGGGCGCCCGCAGCGTCGTCCGAGCGGCGACTCTCACGGCCGACGGACCGACCGGGCAGTTCCTCGACGCGCTCGGCACGGTCCCGTGGTGACGCCTGGTCGATCGACGTCCGCCTGAGTCGTCCCACCGGCTCGGCAGCTCCCGACGTGCCAGCACGGCGAGGCTGTGACATGTTCGGAACATGTCGCGACAAAACCTGTCGTGACGGACGAAGGAGGTCGACATGCCCCTCTGGCTGATTCTGATCTTGATCGGCGTGGTGCTGGTCGTTCTCGGCATCGCGACCGAGATCGGGCAGTTCCTGCTCTGGATCGGTGTCGTTGTCCTGGTCGTCAGCCTGGTGCTGGCGCTCATGAGGCGCGCCAAGACCTGACCGTCGCTACGACGTGCTCCCGCTCGCGGGAGCAGAACGGGGGGCCGCCCGCCTGGGCGGTCCCCCGTTCGTGCGTCCGGCTCGGGCTCAGACGCCGGGCATCCGCTGGGCGAGATAGCCCGCGACCTGGTCCAGCGCCACGCGCTCCTGCGCCATGGTGTCGCGGTCACGGATCGTGACGGCCTGGTCCTCGAGGGTGTCGAAGTCGACCGTCACGCAGTACGGCGTGCCGATCTCGTCCTGACGGCGGTACCGCTTGCCGATCGCCTGGGTGACGTCGTGGTCCACGTTCCAGTGCTGGCGCAGCTCGGCGGCGAGCTTGTCCGCGGTGGGCAGCAGGTCGGCGCTCTTGGACAGCGGCAGCACCGCGGCCTTGACCGGTGCGATGCGCTTGTCGAGGCGCAGCACGGTGCGCTTGTCGACGCCGCCCTTGGTGTTGGGCGCCTCGTCCTCGGCGTAGGCCTCGATGAGGAACGCCATGAGCGACCGCGTCAGGCCCGCGGCCGGCTCGATGACGTACGGGAAGTACTTCTCGTTCGTCACGGGGTCTCGGTACATCAGGTCCTTGCCCGAGTGCTTCGCGTGCGTGCTGAGGTCGAAATCGGTGCGGTTCGCGATGCCCTCGAGCTCGCCCCACTCGCTGCCGGTGAACCCGAAGCGGTACTCGATGTCCACGGTGCGGGTCGAGTAGTGCGAAAGCTTGTCCTCGGGGTGCTCGTACAGGCGCAGGTTCTCCGGGTCGATGCCCAGGTCGGTGTACCAGGCCATCCGGTTGTCGATCCAGTACTGGTGCCACTCGGCGTCCGTGCCCGGCTCGACGAAGAACTCCATCTCCATCTGCTCGAACTCGCGGGTGCGGAAGATGAAGTTGCCCGGCGTGATCTCGTTGCGGAACGACTTGCCGATCTGCGCGATGCCGAACGGCGGCTTCTGGCGGGACGCAGCGGCCACGTTGGCGAAGTTCACGAAGATGCCCTGTGCCGTCTCCGGGCGCAGGTAGTGGCGGCCGGACTCGTCCTCGACCGGGCCGAGGTACGTCGAGAGCATCATGTTGAAGTCGCGCGGCTCGGTCCACTCGCCGCGGGTGCCGCAGTTCGGGCAGGCGATCTCGGCGAGGCCGCCCTCGGGCGCACGGCCCTTGCGCTCGGTGAACTCCTCGATCATCTGGTCCTCGCGGAACCGCTTGTGACAGCTCAGGCACTCGGTCAGCGGGTCGGTGAACGCGCCGAGGTGGCCCGAGGCCTTCCACACGGGCGTGGGCAGGATGACGGACGAGTCCAGGCCGACGACGTCGGGCCGGCGCGTCATCGCCTTCCACCACTGCCGCTTGATGTTGTCCTTGAGCTCCACGCCCAAGGGGCCGTAGTCCCACGCGGAGCGGGTCCCGCCGTAGATCTCGCCGGACTGGAAGACGAACCCCCGGCGCTTGGCGAGGGAGACGACGGCGTCGAGCTGGGCGGTCGCGGATGCAGCCACGGATCACTCCTGAGGTCGACCCCGCAGGTGGCTCCTGCGGGGCGGGTGTGCACGGTAGGACGGCGCTCGCAAAGACGGCGACGCCGGTCTGCCAGCCTACCGGGCGGTGCGAACGTGCTCAGGGCCGCTCCCCGCGGGGGCGCCGCCACCCCCGCGGGGCCTGATGCTCCGCGCCCGGGTAGCGTGACGAACGCCCCACCCCACCGCTTTGACTTCGCTCCCTCCCAAGGCTGAGAATCGTTCTCATGACTCGCCGTGCCCCGCTCGCGCTCGCCACCGCCCTGCCCCTGACGCTCGCCCTCGCGGCGTGCTCCACCGCCGACGGCGGACCGGGTGGCGACAGCGACGACGGCGTGCAGGTGCTCGCGTCCTTCTACCCGTTGCAGTACGTGGCCGAGCAGGTGGGCGGCGACCTGGTGAGCGTCGACAACCTCACTCCCCCGGCCGCCGAGCCGCACGACCTCGAGCTCGCCCCCTCCCAGGTGCGCGAGGTGGGCGACGCCGACCTGGTCGTCTTCCAGTCGGGCTTCCAGCCGGCCGTCGACGAGGCCGTCGAGGCCCGTGCCCCCGAGCACGTGGTCGACGCCGCCGAGCTCGTCACGCTGGAGGAGAACCCCGGGTCTGCCGAGCACGCCGACGAGCACGAGGGCGAGACCGCCGAGGAGCACGCCGAGCACGCGGACGAGGAGTCCGGCGACGCGCACGACCACGGCAACCTCGACCCCCACCTCTGGCTCGACCCCACGCGGCTGATCCCCGTCGCCGACGAGGTCGCCGCCCAGCTCGGCGCCGCTGACCCCGACAACGCGGACACCTACACGACGAACGCCGCGGAGCTCGCGGCCACCCTGGAGGACCTCGACACGGAGTACGCGGCCTCGCTGGAGCCGTGTCAGGGCGAGACCCTCGTGACCAGCCACGCCGCGTTCGGCTACCTCGCCGAGCGGTACGGGCTGAACCAGATCGGCATCTCCGCCCTCGACCCGGAGGCCGAGCCGTCCCCGGCCCGGTTGCGCGAGATCGGCGACGTCGTCGTCGACAACGACGTCCAGACCATCTTCACCGAGACGCTGACCAGCCCGAAGGTCGCCGAGACCCTCGCCGACGACCTCGGCGTGACCACCGCCGTCCTCGACCCGCTGGAGGGACTGTCCACCGACGCCGCGGAGTCCGGGGCGGACTACATTTCTGTCATGGACACCAACCTCGCCGCGATCACCGAAGGACTGGGCTGCGCGTGACCACCCCCGTCATCGACGCCCAGGACGTGCACGTCCACCTGGGCGCCAGCCACGTGCTGCGCGGCGTCGACCTGCGTGTCGAGACGGGCGAGGTCGTCGCCCTGCTCGGCGCCAACGGGTCGGGCAAGTCCACCCTCGTGCGGACCGTCGTCGGCGTCCTGACGCCGTCGCGCGGCCAGGTCAGCCTGCTCGGCCACCCGCTCGGCAACGGGGTGCCCTGGCAGCGCGTCGGCTACGTCCCCCAGCGGGTCAGCGCCGCCGCGGGCGTCCCGTCGACCGCCGCCGAGGTCGTCGCCTCCGGCCTGCTGCACGGCCGCCGTCTCGTCCTGCCCCGCGGCTGGCGGGCGCGGGCCCGCGCGGCGCTCGACCAGGTCGGGCTCGCTGACCGGGCCGACGACGCCACCAGCCATCTCTCCGGCGGCCAGCAGCAGCGCGTCCTCATCGCCCGGGCCCTGGTCCGCGAGCCCGAGGTGCTGGTCCTCGACGAGCCCGTCGCCGGCGTCGACCGCCCGAGCCAGGAGGCCTTCGCCGCGACGATGACGCGACTCGTCCGCAGCGGCCTGACGGTGCTGGTGGTCGTCCACGAGCTCGGCGAGCTCGCCGACCTCGTCACCCGCGCCGTGGTGCTGCGGCACGGCAAGGTCGTCCACGACGGCGCGCCACCCCGTCCGCACGGCGGGCACGACGCCGCGGGCCACGAGCACGTCCATCCACACACCTCGGAGCTGCCCGTGCAGACCACGGAGGTCGGCCTCGCCGACGGCCCTCTCGGCACCGGATCGACTGAGGTGACCTCGTGAGCGAGATCGGCCTCATGCTCACCGACCCCCTGATGCAGCGGGCCCTGGTCGCGGCGCTGCTCGTGGGCGTCAGCGCCCCGGTGGTCGGCACCTACCTCGTCCAGCGCCGCCTCGCCCTGCTGGGCGACGGCATCGGACACGTCGCCCTGACCGGGGTGGCGCTCGGCTGGCTCATCGGTGCGGGCATGGGACTCGTCCCGAACGACGTGCTGGCCGTCCCCGGTGCCGTCGTGGCCGCCGTCGTCGGCTCGGTCCTCATCGAGGTCGTCCGACGTCGCGGTCGCACCTCGGGCGACCTCGCCCTGGCGATCATGTTCTACGGGGGCATCGCCGGCGGCGTGCTCATCATCGGCATCGCCGGCGGCTCGTCGGGCAACCTGATGGCCTATCTGTTCGGGTCGATCTCGACGGTGACCAGCACCGACCTGGTCCTCACCGTGGTGCTGTCCGCGCTGATCCTCGTGGTGGGCATCGGGCTGCGTCCCGCGCTGTTCTCCGTGAGCCTCGACGAGGAGTTCGCGATCTCCTCCGGGCTCCCGGTCTGGGCGCTCAACATGGCGGTGGCCGTGCTCGCCGCGCTGACCGTGACCGTCGCCATGCGCGTCGTCGGACTCCTGCTCGTCTCGGCGCTGATGATCGTCCCGGTGGCCATCGGGCAGCTCGTCACCCACTCGTTCCGCCGTACCATGGCCGTCGGATCAGTCATCGGGGTCGTCGTCTGCGTCGTCGGGCTCAGCATCACCTACTGGTACCCGGTCTCCCCGGGGTCCCTCATCGTGGTCCTCGCCATCGCGGTGTACGCGGTCGTGGCAGGCTTGCACCCGCTGCTGGCCCGCCGTCGGCCGGCACGAGACCCCCACCCCGACATCCCCGACGACGTCGAGGTCGCGACGACCACCACCGAGTCAGGAGAGTGCGAGAGATGACCCAGCAGCTGCGCATGACCAAGCAGCGTGCCGCCGTCGCCGACGCGCTGGACACCACCGACGAGTTCCGCAGCGCACAGCAGCTCCACGAGCTGCTGCGCGACCGCGGCGACGCCGTCGGGCTCGCCACGGTTTACCGGACGTTGCAGTCCCTCGCTGCCGGTGGCGAGGTCGACGTGCTGCGCACCGACGACGGCGAGGCGCTGTACCGACGGTGCGCCCGGACCGAGCACCACCACCACCTGGTGTGCCGCTCGTGCGGCACCGCTGTCGAGATCGACGGCCCGACGGTCGAGGCGTGGGCAGCTCGTGTCGCTTCCGCGCAAGGCTTCTCCGACATCGAGCACACCGTGGAGCTGTGGGGCACCTGCGCGGACTGCCGTGCCGCCCGTGGGGACGCCACCTCCCAGGGTTAGGCCAGGCATACCTCAGCAGGGCATGATGGGCGCATGACGCTCGCCACCACCGTGCCCGCCGCTGCGCTCGCGACCGCAGCTGCCGGCGACGACGGCCGGCACGGCGTGTTCACGCTCGAGGGCTTCCCGTACTGGGCGGTCTACGTCGCGGCGTTCTGCATCGTCATGGCCCGGGCCCAGGCGACGTACTGGCTCGGCCGTGGCGTCGCGCGCGGGATGGGTGGCACCCGGGTGGCGCTCCTGCTCACCTCGCCCCGCGCGGTCCAGGTGATCGACCGGATCCACCGGTGGGGACCGCCTGCCGTCACCGTGTCCTTCCTCACCGTCGGGGTGCAAACCGTCGTCAACCTCGCCGCCGGCTACCTGCGGATGCCGTTCGGCCGCTACCTCGTCGCGCTGTTCTTCGGCTGCCTGATCTGGGCGGCGGTGTGGACCACGGTCGGCACCGCCGTGGTCTACGCGGCGATCCTGCTGTTCCTGCTGCACCCCGCCGCGCTCGCAGCGGCCGGCGCGCTCGCCGTCGGCGGCGTGGTGTGGCTGCTGGCCCGCCGGCGGGCGGGAGCACCCCGGGGACTGTGGAAGACTTAGGCAATGCTTACCTCGCCTCAGGTCACGTCCTCGGACGCGGCCCGTCAGGTGGCACACCGGACCCGACGGCGGATCGCCGCCTGCGTCGTCGCCCTCGCCGCACTCGCACTCGTCGTCGTCGCGAGCCTCGTGCTCGGGGTACGTGACGTCTCGCCGGCCGTCGTGTGGGAGGCCCTGACCGCGCCGGTCGCCGGGAACGTCGACCACCAGGTGGTCGCGGGCCAGCGCGTGCCGCGGGCCCTCGTCGGGATCTGCGCCGGGCTCGCCCTCGGCGTCGCCGGAGCCGTCATCCAGGGTGTCACCCGCAACCCGATCGCGGATCCCGGCCTGCTCGGTCTCAACTCCGGGGCGTCGCTCGCCGTCGTCTGCGCCGTCTGGCTCCTCGGACTGTCCGCACCGTCGCAGTTCGTGTGGTTCGCGTTCCTCGGCGCCGCCGCCGCCGCGGCGCTCGTGTTCTCCATCGGGGCGGGGCAGCCGGTCAAGCTCGCGCTGGTCGGGGCGACGGTCACCGCGCTCATCACCCCGCTCATCACGCTCGTGCTGCTGCGCGACCAGCAGGCCTTCAACCTCTACCGGTTCTGGGCCGTGGGCTCGCTCACCGGCCGCGGCCTCGAGACGCTCGTCGTCGTGCTGCCGTTCATCGCCGTCGGCGCCGTCGTGGCCGCCGGGCTGGCGCACCGGCTCAACATGCTCGCCCTCGGCGACGACGTCGCCCGCGGCCTCGGCCAGCAGGTCGGCGTGACCCGCGCGCTGGCCGGCCTGGCCATCGTGCTCCTGGCCGGCGCCGCCACCGCGCTGGCCGGGCCCATCGCGCTGGTCGGGCTCGCGGTCCCGCACGCCGCCCGCCGCCTGGTCGGCACGGACTACCGCTGGGTCCTGGCGCTGTCCGCGCTCCTCGGGCCCGTGATGTTGCTGGGGGCCGACGTGATCGGCCGGCTCGTCCTGCCCGGCTCCGAGCTGGAGGCCGGGGTCGTGGCGGCGGCGATCGGCGCGCCCGTCCTGGTCGCGGTCGCCCGCGGCAAGAAGGTCGCGGGGGTGTGAGATGACGTCCGCGACACCGGTCACCGCCCTCCGGTCCCGCCGTACCCGCCGCCTCGCCGTCGTGCTCGGCTCGCTGGCCGTCCTCGTCGTCGTCCTCGCGACCCTGGGCCTCACGCTCGGAGCCGCCTCGCTGCCCCCGGGACGGGCGGTCCTGGCACTGTTCGGCATCGGCGACGACGGCGACCTGTTCGTCGTCCAACGCCTGCGGCTGCCCCGGATCGCCACGGCGCTGCTCGCGGGCGCCGCCTTCGGGCTGGCCGGCGCCCTCTTCCAGTCGACGCTGCGCAACCCGCTGGCCAGCCCGGACATCCTCGGCATCGCCAGCGGCGCCTCCGTCGGCGCCGTGACCGTCATCCTCGGGCTCGGCCTGTCGGGCTGGGCGGTCTCGGTCGGGGCGTTCGTCGGTGCCGCGACCATCGCCGTGCTGATCTGGTTCTTCGCCTGGCGCCAGGGCCTGCACTCCATCCGGTTCGTCCTCGTCGGCGTCGGCTTCGCCTACCTCGCGGCCTCGTTCCTCGCCTGGATGCTCGCGACCGCCGACCAGCGCGACGCCGCCACCGCCCTGGTCTGGACCGTCGGCAGCGTCGCGGACGTGCGCGGCCCGGAGCTGGCGGTGCTCGCCGTCGGGCTGGCCGTGCTCGCCGTGGCCGTGGCCGCCGTCGCGCGCTGGCAGGGGCCGTTGGCCCTCGGCGACGACCACGCCCGGGGCCTCGGCGTCGCGACGGACGCCGCCCGGGTCACCACGCTCCTCGTCGCCGTCGCGCTCGTCGCGCTGGCGACGGCGACGGTGGGCCCCCTCGCGTTCGTCGCGCTCGTCGCGCCGGCGATCGCCCGCCGGCTGATCGACGACGGCGGACCGGCGCTGCCCGTCTCCGTCGCCACGGGTGCCACGCTGGTGCTGGCCGCCGACATCGTGGCCCAGCACGGCCTGCTCGGCGTGGCCGCCCCGACCGGCATCGTCACCGGCTTGGTCGGAGCCCCCTACCTGCTGTGGCTGCTCGCCACCCACGAGAAGAGGACCCGCGCATGATCGACACCCGCGCCACCCGCTCGTCGTGCACCGAGGGGTCCGCCGGCACCGCGGGCGCCGGAGACCTCACCGCGCACGGCGTGGCGATCGGCTACGACGGCCGCCCGGTCATCGAGGGGCTGGACCTCACCCTGCCCGCAGGCCGGGTCACCGCCGTCGTCGGGCCGAACGCCTGCGGCAAGTCCACGCTGCTGCGCGGGCTCGCCCGCCTCCACCCGCTCACCGCGGGTCGGATCACGCTCGGCGACCAGGACGTGACGGGCCTGGCGCGCAAGGAGCTCGCCCGGCTGGTGGGAGTGCTTCCCCAGTCGTCCGTCGCGCCGGACGGGGTGCGGGTGGCGGAGCTGGTCGGTCGCGGCCGCTACCCCCACCAGGGCTGGTTCGGGCGGCACAGCAGCGACGACGACGACGTGGTCATGCGCTCGCTCGAGGCCACCGGGGTTGCCGACCTCGCCGACCGACCCGTGGCGGAGCTGTCAGGCGGGCAACGCCAACGGGTCTGGATCGCGATGGTGCTCGCCCAGCAGACGGACGTCGTGCTGCTGGACGAACCGACCACGTTCCTCGACGTCACGCACCAGGTCGAGCTGCTCGACCTGCTGCACGACCTCAACCGGGATCGCGGCACCACCGTCGTCATGGTCCTGCACGAGCTCAACCTCGCCGCCCGGTACGCGGACCACCTGGTGGTCATGTCGGCGGGCCGGGTCGTGGCCCAGGGGGCACCCGGCGACGTCCTGGACGAGGCCACCGTCCTGGAGGCCTTCGGGCTCGACGCCCGGGTGGTGCCCGACCCGGTGTCGGGGACCCCGATGATCGTGCCGGTCGGTCGTCACCACCGGGCCGACGGGACCCCGGCACCGGACGGCTCGGCGGAGCCGCGTGAGTGACCTCACATCACGGATTGCTCACGAGGTGGGACGAAGGGTTTCACGTCGTGACTTGGTGAGGTTAGCCTTTCCTCAACAGCCGTACCTCGCGACCCGTCGCGAGCACACCAAGGAGTACCCGTGCGCCCTCGCCGTTCCCTGACCACCGCCGTCGGCCTCGTCGCCGTCGGCACGCTCGCCCTGGCGGCCTGCTCGTCCGAGACCGACCCGGAGTCCGGTGGCGGCGAGCAGACCGCGGCCGCGGAAGGTGACGGCGGGGCCACCGACGAGTTCCCGATCACCATCACGCACGCGCTCGGCGAGACGGTCGTCGAGTCCGCACCGGAGCGCGTGGCCACCTGGGGCTGGGGCTCCACCGAGGCCGCCCTCGCCGTCGGCATCGAGCCGGTCGGTGTGGCCGAGCAGGTCTTCACCGTCGGCGAGCAGGCGCTGCTTCCGTGGGTCGAGGAGGAGTACGACGCCCGCGGCGTCGAGCACCCCGTCATCTTCACCGACGCCGAGGGCGGCGCCAGCGTCCCCTACGAGGAGTTCGTCGAGGCCGACCCGGACCTCATCCTCGCGCCCTACTCGGGCCTGACGCAGGAGCAGTACGACGTGCTCTCGGACATCGCCCCCGTCGTGGCCTACCCGGAGTCGCCCTGGGTCACCCCCTGGGACGACATCATCACCCTCACCGCGGAGGCGCTCGGCCGTTCCGAGGCCGGCGAGCAGGTCCTGGCGGACATCGACACCTACCTCGCCGACCTGGCCGCCGAGCACCCCGAGGCGGAGGGCAAGACCTTCGCGGCGATCGTCGACTCGCCGTCCGAGGGCCTGGCGTACGTTTACACCCCGGCCGACCCGCGCGTGGCCATCCTGGAGAACCTCGGTATCGTGTCCGCCCCTTCCGTGGCCGAGCTCGACACCTCCGACGGCGGGTTCTTCTACACGCTGTCCTACGAGGAGCTCGACAAGCTCGACTCCGACTTCCTCATCGCGTACACCTACACCGAGGAGGAGGCCGAGACGTTCGGCGAGAGCGACGAGCTGCAGGCGATCCCCGCCGTCGCCGCGGGCGACGTCGTCAAGGTCGTCGGCAACGTCGCCGTGTCGTCGGTGTCGCCGCCCACCGCGCTCTCGTACGACTGGGCCGACGGCGTCCCCGCCATCGTCGACCAGCTCGCGGAGATCTACGGCTGACCCACCCCGCCGAGTGCCGAACAGGAGGTTGGGCCCGCATTCCCGAGGGAAAGCGGGCCCAACCTCCTGTTCGGCACTACGAGGTCGCGACGTCGACGGCGCCGCCGTAGCGGCGGTCGCGACGGGCGTACTCCTCCACCGCGCGCCACAGGTGCCGGCGGTCGACGTCGGGCCACGGTTCGGGCAGGAACACCAGCTCGGCGTACGCCGCCTGCCAGATCATGAAGTTGCTCGTGCGCTGCTCGCCCGAGGACCGCAGGAACAGGTCGACGTCCGGCAGGTCCGGTTCGTCGAGATAGCGCTGCACGGTCTTCTCGGTCACCCGCGCCGGGTTGACCTTCCCCGCCGCCGCGTCGCGGGCGATCGCCGCCGCGGCGTCCGCGATCTCCGCCCGCCCGCCGTAGTTGACGCACATCGTCAGCGTGCACCGGTCGTTGTCCTTGGTCATCTCCTCCGCGACCTGCAGCTCCTTGATGACCGAGCCCCACAGCCTGGGCCGCCGCCCGGCCCACCGGATCCGCACGCCCCACGACGACATCTCGTCCCGCCGCCGCCGGATGACGTCCCGGTTGAAGTTCATCAGGAAGCGCACCTCGTCGGGCGACCGTTTCCAGTTCTCGGTGCTGAACGCGTACGCCGAGATGTGCTTGACGCCGATCTGCACCGCGCCCGCGACGACGTCGAGCAGCGACTTCTCCCCCTCCTTGTGCCCCTCGACCCGCGGCAGACCGCGCGCGTTCGCCCAGCGTCCGTTGCCGTCCATCACCACGGCGACGTGGTTCGGCACGAACTCGGCGGGGATCGCCGGCGGCGTGGCGCCGGAAGGGTGCGGGTACGGCTCGGCGTACGACTGCGGGGCGCGGGGCATCAGGCCTCTCTCTCGATCATGCGCAGCGAGCGCAGGGTGCGCTCGAGGTAGAACTGCGAGTACGCGGCCACCAGCCCGGCCGCCTCGGAACGGTGCCGTGGATCCGCGGCGTCGGCGACGTCCCAGTCGCCGCCCAGCAGCGCGGCCAGGAGCACGAACGTCTCCGGCGCCGGCGCCGGAGATCCCGGCGGACGGCAACGGGTGCACACCGCGCCACCCTGGGCGACGGCGAAGGCATGGTGCGGCCCGGGCTCGCCGCACCGGGCACAGTCGGAGAACGACGGCGCCCAGCCCGCCACCGACAGCGCCCGCAACAGGTACGAGTCCAGCACGAGCCCCGGGGCGTGGGCACGGGTCGCGAGCGCCCGCAGGGCGCCGGCGAGGAGCCAGTACTGCTGGACCGCGGGCTCGTGCTCGGCGGCCACGAGCCGGTCGGCGGCCTCCAGCATCGCGGCACCGGCCGTGTACAGCCCGTAGTCCGCGCTGAGAGGGCTCGCGTAGGCCCCGATCGTCTCCACCTGGGTGACCGAGTCGAGGTTGCGCCCTGTGTGGAGCTGGACGTCCACGGCCATGAACGGTTCGAGGCGCGCCCCGAACCGCGACGACGTCCGGCGCACCCCCCGGCCGACGGCCCGGACCTTGCCGTGCTCACGCGTCAGGAACGTGATGATGCGGTCGGCCTCGCCCAGCTTGTGGGTGCGCAGCACGATCGCGTCGTCTCGGTACAGGGGCACGGTCCCATTGTCCCAGGTGCGGCGGACACGACGGTCGGGACGACGACGCCGCGCGCCGCCGTCCCGACCGCTCGGTCGTCAGCGGCGCTCGGCGCGGTTCACGGCGGAGACGACGGCCTTCAGCGAGGAGGTGGTGATCGACGAGTCGATGCCCACACCCCACAGGACGTCGTCGCCCACGGCGCACTCGACGTAGGCGGCCGCCGAGGCGTCCCCACCCTCGGACAGCGCGTGCTCGGCGTAGTCCAGGACCTGCACGTCCAGACCGACGTGGCAGATGGCGTCGACGAACGCGGCGAGCGGCCCGTTGCCGGTCCCGGTCAGCGTGTGCTCCTCGCCGCGGTCGACGACGTCCACCTCGAGCCGCGTCGCACCGTCCTCGCCGGACGACGTCCGCGTGCGACGCAGGCGCAGGCGCCCCCACGGCTCCAGACCGGAGTCGGCATCCACCGGCAGGTACTCGTCCGAGAAGATCCGCCAGATGTCCTCCCCGGTGACCTCCTTGCCGCCGGTGTCGGTGTGCCGCTGGACAGCGGACGAGAACTCGATCTGGAGCCGGCGCGGCAGCTCCAGGTGATGCTCCGTCTTGAGCAGGTAGGCCACGCCGCCCTTGCCGGACTGACTGTTGACGCGGATGACCGCCTCGTACGAACGGCCCAGGTCCTTCGGGTCGATCGGCAGGTACGGCACGCCCCAGGTCAGGTCGTCGACCGGCTTGCCCTCCGCCTCCGCACGGGCCGCCATGTGGTCGAAGCCCTTGTTGATCGCGTCCTGGTGCGACCCCGAGAACGCCGTGAAGACCAGGTCGCCCACATACGGGTGCCGCTCGTGCACCGGGAGCTGGTTGCAGTACTCCACCGTCCGGCGGATCGCGTCGATGCCGCCGCCCACCGTGAAGTCGATCTGCGGGTCGATGCCCTGGCCGAACAGGTTCATGCCGAGCGTGACCAGGTCGACGTTGCCCGTGCGCTCACCGTTGCCGAACAGGCAGCCCTCGATGCGGTCCGCGCCGGCCTGGTAGCCCAGCTCGGCGGCGGCCACGGCCGTGCCGCGGTCGTTGTGCGGGTGCAGCGACAGCACGACGTTCTCGCGGTACCGCAGGTTCCGGCTCATCCACTCGATCGAGTCGGCGTACACGTTGGGCGTCGCCATCTCCACCGTCGCCGGCAGGTTGACGATCACCGGGCGCGACGCCGTCGGCTCCAGCACGTCGAGGACCTCGTTGCAGATCCGTGCCGCGAACTCCAGCTCGGTGCCCGTGTAGGACTCCGGGGAGTACTCGTAGTAGACGGTGGTCTCCGGGACCGTCTCCTCGAGCTTGCGGCACAGGCGCGCGCCCTGCAGGGCGATGTCCACGATACCGTCCATGTCGGAGCGGAAGACGACCTCGCGCTGGAGGATCGACGTCGAGTTGTAGATGTGCACGATCGCCTGCTTGGCACCGCGGATGGCGTCGTAGGTCCGCTCGATGAGGTGGTCGCGGCACTGCGTCAGCACCTGGATCACGACGTCGTCGGGGATCCGGCCCGACTCGACGAGGGTACGGACGAAGTCGAAGTCCGTCTGCGAGGCGGACGGGAAGCCGACCTCGATCTCCTTGTAGCCCATCTGGACCAGCAACTCGAACATGCGCAGCTTGCGCTCGGCATCCATCGGCTCGATGAGTGCCTGGTTGCCGTCCCGCAGGTCGACCGCGCACCAGCGCGGTGCCTTCTCGATCCGGCGGTCGGGCCACGTGCGGTCCGGCAGGTCGACGGCGATCTGCTCGTGGAACGGTACGTAGCGGTGGTACGGCATCCCGGAGGGGCGCTGCGGGTTGGCGGCGGAGATCCCGGTGGTTCCGGCGGTCTGCATCAGGGGTGTCCTTCGGTGGGGGGCTCAGTATCGGCCGGCGCACCACGAACCACCGCGGCGAGGGTCCGGCCTGTCAGTTGGCCCCGCCGCGGCACGGAAGGAGGAGGCTCACCACGTGCTGCACAGTCACACCGTACACCGTGCGTGGCCCATGTCACCCTGGCGTCCGCCGTCACCGGCGGGTGCGCAGCGCCGCGTCCACCGCCGGGTCGCCCAGCGCTCCCAGCCAGTCCAGCAGGGCCGGGTACGTCGAGGGGTTGGCGGCAACGTGCGGGCGCAGGTGCGGCGCCTCCTGGACGATCTGGGCGAGGTCCGCCAGCGGCGTCGTGGGATCGAGCGCCTGCTCGGGAGTCCATCGCGCACCCGGGACGTCCGCCACCGGAGGCATCACCTGGGTCTGGCTCGGGGGCTGCGACGCCGGCTGGGGCTGCGCGGCCACCTGCGGCTGCGCGCCCGTGTCGACGGGCGCCATCTGCTGGGTCGCGTCGGTGCCGGCGGCCCACGTCCCCCGCCACCGCGAACCCGCCTCGCCGGCCCGCGCCGGGACCGGCGCCTGAACGGCCGTGTCCTGCGTCGCGGACGCGCGCGGGCTGCGCTGCTGGGCGGCGGGCTCCTGCGCGGCGGGCTCCTGCGCGGCGGGCTGCTGCGGCGCGACGTGCCCGAGCGGCACCTCGGCGGACGTCGCACCCGCTGACCGCACGTCCGTGGCGGGCCGCTCGTCACCGGCCGGCGCGCCGGTGGGCGACCAGCCCGTCCCGTCCTCGCCAGCCGGTTCGGCATCGACGAACGCACGGACGGACGGCGGGAGGAGCAGCGCACCGAGCACCACGGCCGGCAGGGCCAGGGCGAGCAGCAGCTCCTCGACGTGGCTCCGCGTCCCGACGCCGGCCCGCGCCACGAGGATGACGAGCCCGAGCACCACCACGACGCAGGCGGCCCCGACGGCGGTGGCGTGCGCCGTGCGCGCGTCGCGCAGCAGGGCACGCCGTGCCAGGAACGCCACGACGACCACGAGGACCCCCACGACGAGCCGCAGGACCGGCTCCACGCCGAAGCCGAAGCCGGGGACGTCGGTCGCCGCCGCGGCGACGAGACGGACGACCGCCACGAGCGTGACGAACGTCCCCACGACGATCATCAGGTCCAGGGCACGCACGGCCACCCGGACCCACCGGGCCGCGGCGGACTCGACCGGCTCACCCACGGACGCCCGGAGACGCCCGAACACCGACGGCACCGCGAAGGCGGCGACGACGGGCAGCAGCAGCAGGCCGTACCGGTCCCCGTGCACGGACTCGACCCAGGCGTACTGCGAGCTTCCGCCCAGCAGCGCCAGCTCCAGGGCGACCGCGGCGCCGACGGCGACCAGGACGACACCGGCGGCGTCGTCCCCCTGCAGGAAGGCCCGGACGGTCAGCCACAGGACGGCGAGCACGAGCAGAGCGGCCAGGACCGCCCCCACGACGAGGGGCCACGGCCGCCCCGCGACGGCGGTCGTCAACGGGGTGGCCACGGCGGCCACGGCGACGACCGCGGCGGACACGACCAGCCCGCGCGTCGTGGGCAGCGAGGCGGCCAGGACGGCTCCCGCCAGCCCCAGGGCGAGGCCTGCTCCGACACCCGGAGTGCCGACCGACAGCACGTCGAGCACCAGGTGCAGGAGCACCACCAGGGCGTAGGGCGCGAGCCCCACCAGCCGGGCACGCGGAGCGGCGACCTGCGCCCACCCGTCCGGGACGATCCCTGCCCGGCGGGCGTACGGCGCCACGATCGCGAGGACGGCGACCACCGTGGTGAGCACCACCCAGAGCAGGTCGCTCCCGCGGCGCACCTCGTTCCAGGGCAGCGGCAGCGCCAGCAGGAGGGCGACGACGGCGACGATGTCACGCACGACGTCGCGCGTCGGGACGTCCGCGAACGGTGACCGAGGGTGGACGACGTCGGACATGGGTTCTTGCTCCCTGCAATGAGTGGACGACCGAGAAATATCGGTCGGGTCGTTTCTACCCGACGCGGGCCCCTCGCGTCAGGTCGGGCCCCCGGGCGCGTCAGATCCCGAGCTGGTAGACGCCCCAGTAGGCCAGGGTGAGCAGCAGCGACGCCGAGCCCGCCACGACGCACCACAGCACGACGCGTGCCGGCACCCAGCGCGCCACGCCCACGGAGCCGGCGGGACGCCGGGTCGAGCGTACGTCAGCCACCCGCTGCAGCAGCACCGCGGCGGCGACCGCCGTCACGACCCCTAGCAGGCGGACCGTGATCCAGCCGCCCTGGACGACCAGGTCGTTGCGCTGGTAGTCGAAGGCGAGCCGGGCGACGAGCAGCAGGTACACGGCCAGCGCGCCCGTCGTGGCGACAGAGCCGACGCCGAGCACCACCAGGGCGCCCCCGACGCCCGGCGCGAAGTCGTCGGCCGAACCGTGGGGGTGCGGCCGGGCGAGGCGCCGCACGCGCCGCAGCACGGCGACCAGCCCCCACGAGACGAGGGCGAGCACGATCAGGCCGGCACCTCCCAGCACGGCCGCCACGACGACGTCGCCGTTGCCCCACCAGCGCGGCTGCGGCACCGGCGCGGCCAGGTACAGCTGCTCCGGTGTCGCGCCGGCGACCTGCGGAGCCGCGTCGGCCGTGCCGGGCTGGCCCTGCACCCAGGCCGCGAGGTCCGGGACGACGTCGGGGTGCAGCGGGTGGTGGTCCGTGCCGTCCCGCACCCGCAGCCCGTGGTCCGCACCCTCGTAGTAGCGCACGGTCACCGGAGCGTCACCGGGCCCGGCCGCGGTGTCGGCGAGGATCAGCCGCGCGCCCTGCTCGAGCGGCATCGAGGCGTCCGCGGTGCCGTAGACGACCAGCACCGGCGCCGTCTGGCGGACGAGCCAGGGCCGCACGTCGAAGTCGGCGTACCCGAAGCCGCCACCTGGGAACTGCATGCCCACGGCCCGCGGGATCGCGCGGAACACCTGGTCGGGGACCCCCGTGTGGCGCAGGTAGTTGTCGACGGCGTAGGCCGCCTGCTCCCGCGGGGGGACCACGGGCGCCGAGGCGAGGACGGTGAAGGCGATGGACGGGTCGTCCGCCTGCAGGATCGGGACGATCCAGGCGCCCTCCGACTCGCCGTAGACGCCGACCCGGGTCGGGTCGACGCCGTCGACGCCGCGCAGCAGCTCGACCGACCGGTCGTAGTCGCGCGCCATCGCCTCGTAGTCGCGGTCGCGCAACGAGTACGTGTCGAGACGCTTGTCCGGCACCAGGGTGACGATGCCCGCGCTGGCCAGGTCGTCTGCCGTGTCGGCGAAGGCTTGCACGGCGCGGCCGGTCCCGGCGCCGTGGACGAACACCACGCCCGGACGGTCCGACAGCAGGCTGCCGTCGGCCTGCACCGGTCGCCGCAGGAGCCCGCCCACGGTGGCACCGTCCAGCTCGATCGTCACCGGCTCCGTGCGGACCTCGTGGTCGCCGACGGCCCCGAAATCCCCGGAGGCGACGGCGGCGGGGTCGACGCCCCCGATCCGCGTGTCGGGGGTCGTCGGCACCACGTGCTCGGTGACGGGTCGCGGGTCCCACTGCGGGCCGGCGACCGCGCCCACCACGGCCAGCCCGACCAGCAGCGCCGCACTCGTCGCGATCGTCCGGAACACCACCCACCGGATGCTACTCGCCGGAGCCCTCCGGGGAGGTTCCGGCGCGGCTCAGAACCCGAGCCGCTGCAGCTGCTTCGGGTCGCGCTGCCAGTCCTTGGCGACCTTGACGTGCAGGTCGAGGTAGATGCGCGTCCCGAGGAGCTTCTCGATGCCCTCGCGCGCCGTCGTGCCGACCTCCCGCAACCGGGACCCACCACGACCGATGATGATGCCCTTCTGGCTCTCGCGCTCCACGAACAGCGTGACCCGCACGTCCAGCAACGGGGCCACGGCCGGGACGTCGTCGTCACCGTCGTGACCGGTGCCCTCCCGCGGGACGATCTCCTCGACCGAGACTGCCAGGGAGTGCGGCAGCTCGTCGCGCACGCCCTCGAGCGCGGCCTCGCGCACGAGCTCGGCGATCATCGTCTCCTCGGGCTCGTCGGTGAGCTCGCCCCCCGGGTACAGGTCGGGGCCTTCCGGCAGGTGGGCCGCGAGCACGTCGGTCAGCTCGTCGACCTGGAAGCCGCCCTTGGCCGACACCGGCACGATCGCGGACCAGTCGAGGTCCATCGACGTCGCCAGCCGGTCGACCGCCACCAGGTGCTCGGCGAGCCGTCCCCGGTCGACCAGGTCGGACTTGGTGACCACGGCCACCACCGGAACCGGCCGGCGCCCCTGCATCAGGGGTGCGAGCTTGCTCGCGATGTACTTGTCGCCCGGCCCGATCTTCTGGTCGGCCGGCAGGCAGAACGCCACCACGTCGACCTCGCTGAGGGTGTCCTGGACGAGGGTGTTGAGCCGCTCGCCCAGCAGGGTGCGGGGGCGGTGCAGACCCGGCGTGTCGACCAGCACGAGCTGCGCGTCGTCGCGGTGCACGATCCCCCGGATGGTGTGCCGCGTCGTCTGCGGCCGCGCCGACATGATCGCGACCTTCTCCCCCACGAGGGCGTTGGTCAGGGTCGACTTGCCGACGTTCGGCCGGCCCACCAGGCAGGCGAAGCCGGAGCGGTGCGGGATCTCGTCGTGCGTCATGCGGAAACGTCCTTCTGATCGTGCGGCACGACGGCGTCGTCCGCTGCTTCGGGTGCACTCCTGCGGACCAGGATGCTGGCGAGCTGCTTGCGACGCCCCTCGACCCGTTCGGCCTCGAGGCGCAGCGGGCCGACGTCGGCTCGGGCGCCGGTCAGCGGGACCTTGCCCAGGTGCTTGGCGAGCAGGCCGCCCGCCGTGTCCACGTCGTCGTCGTCCAGGCGCAGGTCGAACAGCTCGCCCAGCTCGTCGACCGGCAGCCGCGCGGGGACCCGCCACACACCGTCGCCGAGGTCCTCCGGCATGGGCTCCGGAGCCGTGTCGTGCTCGTCGGTCAGCTCACCCACCAGCTCCTCGATGATGTCCTCGACCGTCACGAGGCCCGCCACTCCCCCGTACTCGTCCACCACGATCGCGATGTGCGAGCGGCGGGCCTGCATGTCGCGCAGGAGGTCGTCGGCCGGCTTCGACTCGGGGACGAACACCGGTGCACGGACGTGGTCGATGACGGGCCTGTCCTCCGCGGACGGGTCCGCGTCGAGGAGCCGGGCCACGTCCTTGAGGTAGACGACGCCGACCAGGTCGTCCACCGTGCGTCCCACGACCGGCACGCGGGAGAAGCCCGAGCGCAGGAACAGCCGCATCGCCTTGCGCAGCGGGGTGTGCGCCGGCGCCGTCACCATGTCCGGGCGCGGGACCATCACCTCGCGCGCCAGCGTGCCGCCGAGCTCCAGGGCGGACCGGAGCAGCTCGCGCTCCGGCTCCTCGATCGCTTCGTTCTCGCGGACCCGGTCGGCCATGTCGCGCAGCTCGTCGCCCTCCGGCGGTGCCGCCTCGCCCGGGGCGCGGCGCCGCGGCACCCAGCTCACGGCACGGTGCACCGCACCGAGGGGCCCGGCCAGCGCGACCAGGGCGCGCGCCGGGTGGTGGTGGGCCCAGGTGCGCGGGCTGAACCGCAGGAGCAGGACGCCGGCCACGAGCCCCACCACGGCGACGCCCAGCAACGCCTCCCACCAGCCGTCGAACCAGTCGGCGAGCAGGATGGCCAGCGCACCGATCGTGACCGACTCCGCGAAGACCCGCACGAGGGACAGCGAGACGGGCACCGCAGGGTCGGCGAGGAGCTGCTGGGCCCGGCGGATGCGCCGCACGCGGCCGGCGCTGGCCGGACCGGCCGGGTCGCCGTCGTCGTCGCCCGCGAGCGCCTCGGCGAGCGCGTCCGCGAGGGAGGCCCGCGTCGCCCGCTGCACCGCCGTCTGCCCCGCGCTGAGCACGGCCGAGAGGGCCAGGGCGACGAGCAGCACGAACCACAGCACCGTGTCGGGTGCGTCCACCGTGCCCGTCACCGTCCCGCGAGGAACGTGAGCAGGATCCGTCGCTGCAGCGCGAACATCTCCTTCTCCTCCTCGGGCTCGGCGTGGTCGTACCCCAGCAGGTGCAGGATGCCGTGCGTGGTCAGCAGCAACAGCTCCTCGGCCGTCGAGTGGCCGGCGACCTTCGCCTGCTGCACCGCCACGTCAGGGCACAGGACGATGTCCCCGAGCGTGCCCGGCGGGGTCTCCTCGCCCTCGCGTCCCGGGCGCAGCTCGTCCATCGGGAAGGAGAGCACGTCGGTGGGCCCCGGCTCGTCCATCCACCGCACGTGCAGGTCCGTCATCGTGGGCGTGTCGACGAACAGGACCGACAGCTCGCTGGACGGGTGCACGTGCAGGGTGTCGAGGGCGAAGCGTGCCAGCGCCGCGAACTCTGCCTCGTCGACCTCGTGCCCGGACTCGTTGTTGACCTCGATGCTCACCGGCGTCCCCCTCGCTCGTGGCGGCTGCCCCGCCGTGGACCGTCCGTGGGCCCGGCAGGGCGCGACGTGTCCCAGCGCGCGTAGGCGTCGATGATGTCGCTCACCAGACGGTGTCGCACGACGTCGGAGCTCGTCAGCCGGCAGAACTCGACGTCGTCGACGCCGGTGAGGATGTCCTCGACGACCCGCAGCCCCGAGGCGGTGCCGCCCGGCAGGTCGACCTGGGTCGCGTCGCCGGTGATGACCATCGTGGACCCGAACCCGAGCCGGGTGAGGAACATCTTCATCTGCTCGGCGGAGGTGTTCTGCGCCTCGTCGAGGATGATGAAGGAGTCGTTGAGCGAGCGCCCGCGCATGTAGGCCAGCGGCGCGACCTCGATGGTCGAGGACTCGATGAGCTTCGGGATCGAGTCCGGGTCGACCATGTCGTGCAGCGCGTCGTAGAGCGGGCGCAGGTACGGGTCGATCTTCTCGCTCAACGAGCCGGGCAGGTAGCCCAGCTTCTCCCCCGCCTCGACCGCGGGCCGGGTGAGGATGATGCGGTTGACGCGCTTGGCCTGCAGCGCCTGGACCGCCTTGGCCATCGCCAGGTAGGTCTTGCCCGTCCCCGCCGGGCCGATCCCGAACGTGATGGTGTTCGCGTCGATGGCCTCCACGTAGTGCTTCTGCCCGACCGTCTTGGGACGGATCGTCCGGCCCCGGCTCGACAGGATGTCGAAGGTCAGCACCTCGGAGGGACGCTGGGCGGAGGTGTCGGTGAGCATCGCCACGGAGCGGGAGACGACGTCCGGGGTGAGCGGGGTGCCTGACTCCACCACCTCGACGAGCTCGTCGAGCAGCCGCGAGACGATGACGACCTCGGCCGCGGGCCCGCGCACGGAGATCTCGTTGCCCCGCGCGTGCACGTCGACGCCCGGGAAGCCGTCCTCGACGGCGCGCAGCACGGAGTCCCGGCTGCCGAGCAGGGCGACCATCGGCAGGTGGGCGGGGACCACGACGCGGTGCTCCGACGCGTGCGTGGCCGCAGGGGTGGCCGAACGCACGGGGCGGTCGGAAGCGGCGGAGGTCGACATGCTCAGGCGGGGCTCCATCCGAGCTGGGTGCCGGCGATGACGTGGCCGTGGACGTGGAAGACGCTCTGGCCCGCCCGGGGGCCGGAGTTGAAGATGAACCGGTACTGGCCGTCGGCGAGGTCGTGCGCGACCGTGTCGGCGACCTCGACCACCTCCGCGAGCAGCGTCGGGTCGGCCGCGGCGAGCACGGAGACGTCCCCGTGGTGCTCGCGCGGCACGACGAGGACGTGCACGGGCGCCTGCGGGTCGATGTCGCGGAACGCCACGACCCGCTCCGTGGACTCCACGACGTCGGCCGGCAGCTCCCCGGCGACGATCCGGCAGAAGAGGCAGTCGCTCTCGGTCTCGACGTTCGTCATACGCTCCACGCTACCGCCACCGGCCCAGACGTTCGCTCAGGAGCGCCACCGCGACCGGTCCGGCGGTCGACGTGCGCAGCACGTGCGGCCCGAGCCGGGCCGCGACGGCGCCCGCGGCGGTGAACGACGCGAGCTCGTCGCCGCCGATCCCGCCCTCGGGCCCGACCACGACCAGCAGCTCGGCGGGGACGACATCGGACCCCGGCTCGACGGGCGCGGGCAGCGCGACGTCCGCCAGCGCCGTCGTCGCCTCCTCGTGGAGCACGACGACGGTGCCACCGGCGCCGATGACGTCGCGCGTCCGGGCGGCGAGCTGCCGGCTCGTCAGGTGCTCGGCGACGGGAGGCGACCAGGCGCGGCGCGCCTGCTTCACCGCGGCGCGCACCGTGGACTCCCACTTCGCCCGTGACCTCGCCGCCCGCGCGCCCCGCCAGACGACGACGGACCGGTCAGCCTGCCAGGGCACGACCGCGTCCACGCCGACCTCGACGGCCGCCTCGACGGCGAGGTGGTCGCGGTCACCCTTCGCGAGCGCCTGCACGAGCGTGAGCACGACGCGGGGAGCGGGCTCGACGTCGCGCGCCTCGATCCGCAGGTGCACGTCCTCGCGGTCCACGGCGGTCACGACGCCACGCAGCCTGGTTCCCGCGCCGTCGACCACGTCGAGGGTCTCGCCCGGCCCGCGGCGCTGCACGACACCGGCGTGGCGGCCCTCGTCGCCACTCAGGACGTAGACGTCTCCCGGCCGGACCGCGTGCAGGTCGTCGGCCGTGACGAAGACCGGAGCGCTCACGCTGCACACCTCTCACGTGACCACTGCGGTACCTCGCTCCGCCACACCTCGTCCCTCGGCGTACCTCCGCGGGGGCTCCTCGCGCTCACGCTGCACACCTGTCGCGTGACCGCTGCGGTACCTCGCTCCGCCACACCTCGTCCCTCGGCGTACCTCCGCGGGGGCTCCTCGCGCTCACGCTGCACCCCTGTCACGTGACCACTGCGGTGCCTCGCTCCGCCACACCTCGTCCCTCGGCGTACCTCCGCGGGGGCTCCTCGCGCTCACGCTGCACCCCTGTCACGTGACCACTGCGGTGCCTCGCTCCGCCACACCTCGTCCCTCGGCGTACCTCCGCGGGGGCTCCTCGCGCTCACGTCAGCGGCCGCTCAGCTTGTCCTTGAGCCGCGAGAAGACCCCCGGGTGCGCCGCGACGAGGCGCGGCTCGGGGCGCTCCTCGCCGCGCAGGCCCGCGAGCTGCTGCAGCAGCGCGGACTGCTCGTCGTCCAGGGCCGTGGGCACCTGCACCTCGACGTGGATGTTGAGGTCGCCGCGACCGTTGCCGTGCAGGTGGCCGACGCCGAGTCCCTTGAGCGTGATGATCTGGCCGGGCTGGGTCCCCGGGCGCAGGTCGATCTCCTCGAGCCCGTCGAGGGTGTCGAGCTCGAGGACGGTGCCGAGCGCCGCCGCCGTCATGGGGACCGGCAGCGTGCAGTGCAGGTCGTCGCCGCGACGCACGAACACGTCGTGCGCCTTCTCGCGGATCTCGACGTACAGGTCGCCGGCAGGGCCGCCCCCGGGGCCGACCTCGCCCTGCGAGGTCAGCTTGATGCGGGTGCCGGTGTCGACGCCCGCCGGGACGTTGACCGTGAGGCTGCGCCGCGAGCGCACGCGGCCCTCGCCGGAGCACTCCGCGCAGGGCTCGGGGATGACGGTGCCGAAGCCCTGGCAGGCGGCGCACGGCGCCGTCGTCATGACCTGGCCCAGGAACGACCGCGCGACGCGCTGCACGTTGCCGCGGCCGTGGCAGACGTCGCAGGTGCGCACGTCGGTGCCGGGCCGGCAGCCGTTGCCGCTGCAGGTGCCGCACACCACGGCGGTGTCGACCTGCAGCTCGCGCTTGACACCGAACGTCGCCTCGACGAGGTCGATGTCCATGCGCACCAGCGCGTCCTGCCCACGCCGGGCGCGGGGCACCGGGCCGGAGGCCTGGCCGCCGCCGAAGAACGTCTCGAAGATGTCCTGGAAGCCGAAGCCCTGGCCGAAGCCGCCGCCCGCTCCCCCGCCCGGGGCGGTCGGGTCGACACCGAGGTCGTACTGCTCGCGCTTCTCGCGGTTGGACAGCACCTCGTAGGCGCGGGCGACGTCCTTGAACTTCTCCTCGCCGTCGGCGCCCGCGACGTCCGGGTGCAGCTCGCGGGCGAGCTTGCGGTAGGCCTTCTTGATCTGCTCGGGCGAGGCATCGCGCTCGACGCCCAGGATCTCGTAGTAGTCGGTCACAGCTCTCTCTTCGGTGACGTACGCAGTCTGGTCAGGGGACCCGCGCGGCTCAGCTCGGCAGCACGCGGGAGAGGTAGCGGGCCACGGCGTGCACGGAGGCGATCGTGCCGGGGTAGTCCATGCGGGTGGGACCGATCGAGCCCAGGGTCGCCACGGGGTCGCCGCCCGAACCGTAGTCCGAGACGACGACCGAGGCCTCCGTGAGCCCGTCGAGGCGGTTCTCGTGACCGATGCGCACCCCGACGCCGTCGGTCGACATCTCGGTGAGCAGCCCGAGCAGGATCACCTGTTCCTCGAGCGCCTCGAGGACGGGGCTCAGCCCCTGCTCGAACGTGGACTCGGAGCGCGCGAGGTTGGCGGTGCCCGCCAGGACGATCCGCTCCTCGCTCTCCTGGCCGAGGGTGTCCACGACCAGGTCGGCCACGACGCCGGCGACGCCGGCCACGGCCGGGCCGACGGCCTCCACCACCGCGGTCAGGGCCACCGGCAGCTCCGCGAGCCGTTTGCCGGCCGCGGCGGCGTTGAGGCGAGCACGCAGCTCGGCGAGCGTGGCCTCGTCGAGCGCCGTCCTGCCGTCGCTGGTCACGGGCACCTCGCAGAACCGCTGCTCGACCCGGCCGGTGTCGGTGATGACGACCACCAGCAGGCGGTCGTCGGCCACCGGCACGAGCTCCAGGTGGCGCAGCCCCGACCGCCGCAACGACGGGTACTGCACCACGGCGACCTGTCCGGTGAGCTGGGCGATCAGTCGCCCGGCACGGACGAGGACGTCGTCCAGGTCCACCGCCTCGGACAGGAACGTCTCGATGGCCCGCTTCTGGGGAACGGTCAGCGGACGCACCTCGGCGAGCCGGTCGACGAAGAGCCGGTAGCCGGCGTCGGTGGGCACCCGCCCGGCCGACGTGTGCGGCTGGGCGATGTAGCCCTCCTCCTCCAGCGCGGCCATGTCGTTGCGGATGGTGGCGGGCGAGACGCCCAACCGGTGACGCTCCGTCAGCACGCGCGAGCCCACGGGCTCGCGCGTGGTGACGTAGTCCTCCACGATGGCGCGCAGCACCTCGAGCCGACGTTCCTCGCTCACTCCTGCGCCTCCCTCCGTCGAGCACCCGCGGCGCCCCGGTGACTGACCACTCCCGATGACTTAGCACTCTCGATCGCTGAGTGCCATCCTACGCGTCCCCGCCGACAGCACCGCAGCCCGTCCGCGTGGCTGAGGTACCTCAGGCACGCCCCGGCGGCCCGACCTGCCCGAGAACCGGGCACCTGCCCGATCCGCGCGCCTGCCTCAGCGGACGAGAGTGGATCGCGACGGGCCGCCCGGGCCCGTCGGAGCCGTCCAGGGAGGCCACCATGCACCTCGAACACCTCACCGAGCACCGGCTGCGCGAGGCGGAGCTGGTCCGACGCGTCGAGCAGGCACGGCAAGTCCGCGAGCGCCGCGCCACCCGGCAGCCCGAGCCCGCCCCGGCCACGGAGCCGGAGCCGGGGTCCGGCCGGCCGGACAGAGGCCGCCCGACGGCGCGGCGCCACCGCCCTGCCCTGCTGCGGCGTCGTCCGGCGTGAGCACGAGCGCGGCGGCGGAGAAGCACGACCAGCCGGCCTCCTGGCACGATGTCCGTGTGCCCCTCGATCCGTCCCCGCTCGTCGGCCGTACCGACCAGCTCGCCACCCTCCGCGGCGCCCTGGCAGCGGCACGTCAGGGCTCCGGCGGCACCGTGCTGCTGGCCGGCGAGGCCGGGATCGGCAAGACACGACTCTTGACCGAGCTGCTCGCCACCGCACCGCCGGACGTGCTCGTGACCCGCGGCCAGTGCGCCGGCTCCGGGTCCGGCCCCGTGCCGTACGCGGGCGTCGAGGGCGTGCTGCGCGACGTCGTCGCCGCCCTGGGCCGTGCCGACGCGCTCGCCGCGGCCGGTCCCGCGGCCGACGCCCTCGGCGTGATCATGCCGGGCCTCGTCGACGTCCGCCGCGACATCGACGGCGGGCGGGCACCGGACGTGCTCACCGAGCTCCTCACCACGCTGGCCGGCGAGCGTCCCGTCCTCGTCGTCCTCGAGGACATGCACTGGTCCGACGACGTCACCCGCGCGGTCGTGTCCCGGCTCGCCCGCGCAGCCGCCACCACCCCCCTGTACCTCGTGGCCACCTATCGCAGCGACGACGTCGACCGTCGTCACCCGTTGCGCACCACCGTCGGCGAGCTCGACCGCGCCCGCCTCGTCACCCGCGTGGAGGTGCCGCGCCTGGACGCCGGGCAGGTCGCCGCGCTCGTCCGGTCGGTGCTCGACGACGCCGGCACGGAGGCGCTCGACGCGAGCGGTCTGGCCGACCTGGTGGAACGCTCCGAGGGCGTCCCGTTCTACGTCGAGGAGCTCGCGAGCTGCGTCGACGAGTCGATGCCGGACTCGCTGCGCGACGTGCTGCTGCTGCGCTACTCCCAGCTCTCGGCGCCCGCGCAGGAGTTCTGCCGGCTGGTGGCCGCCGCCGGCGCCCGGGCGACGCACGACGTCCTGGAGGCCGTCCTCGGCGACGAGGAGCTCACCGCGGCGGAGCCCGCCGCGCGAGAGGCGGTCGACGCGCTCGTCCTGGTCGCGGAGCCCGACGGATACCGGTTCCGGCACGCCCTGATGCGCGAGGCGATCGACGACGAGCTGCTGCCGACCGAGCGCCGCCGTCTGCACACCGCCTACGCGGAGGCGCTCGCGGCACGCCCCGCCACCGTCCCCCGGCTCGCCGAGATCGCCGACCACTGGTGGCGCGCCCGGGTGCTGGACCGTGCGCTGTCGTCCGCCGTCCGGGCCGCCCTGGTCGCCGGCTACGACGCCGCCACGTCCACGTCCGTGGCGCTCGGCGAGCGCGCCCTGGACCTGTGGGACGTCGTGCCGGACGCCGAGGCCGTCACGGGCACGACCCACCACGAGCTCCTGCTGCGGGTCGCCGACGCGCAGAAGGACGCGACCCGCCTGGACCGCGCCCTGGCCCTGGCCCGGCAGTCCTACGCCGAGTGGCCCGCCGACGACCCGGGCGGACGGGCCGGGACGCTCGGCGTCGTGGCCCTGCACACCTTGCGCACGGGTGACCCGTCCGGGCTCCCGCTGCTGCACGAGGCCATCGCGAGCGCACCGGACGACCCCGCCCCGCTCGCCCCGCTGCTGCGGATGCAGGCCCGCACGGCGATGATCGGGGGCCGGTACGAGGAGGCGATCCGCACCGCCGCAGCGGGGATCGAGGCCGCGACGGCCGTCGGCGACACCTCGACGCTCTCGGCCCTGGTCAACGCCCGCGCCCTGGCCAGGATCGCCACCGGCGAGCTGGACGCCGTCGCCGAGCTGGAGGAGTCCCGCCGGCTCGCGGGCGACGACTGGTCCGCGCTGTCCCGGTACTTCACCAACGCTTCGGACACGCGCCTCAAGCTGGGACGCTTCGCCGAGGCGCGGAGCATCGCCCAGCAGGGCGCCGACCAGGCGCGCGCCCGAGGGGCCGGTCGCGTGAGCTTCGCGATGCTCGAGGGCAACGTCACCGAGGCGCTCATCGGACTGGGCCGCTGGGACGAGGCCGACGCCTGGTACGAGCACGCCACGACGGTGGTCGAGCCGAGCACCTATGCGGTGTACCTCGCCGAACGGTGGACGTGGCTCACGCTGTGGCGGGGCCGCACCGAGGCCGCCCAGGCGATGGCCCGCCGGCACCGCGCGGTGTGGCTGCGTCACGAGCGCGTGGAGATGCAGGTGCGTTCAAGGGTCCGGGGCACGCTCGCGGAGCTGGCGCTCGCTCGCGACGACCTCACCGACGCGTTGGACCTCGTCGCACCGGCCACGGACCCGGAGCGCCTGCACGGCGCGTACGCCCTGCCGGTGCTCGCCGTGGCCGCCCGAGCGCTCGCCCGCGCCCGGGACGCCGGCCGGGCGATCGACGTCGCCCCGTTCCGGGCGGCCCTCGACGCCGTCGCCTTCTGGCCCACGCACCCGGTGTGGGCGGCGGTGTTCGACGCCGAGCTCGGCGACGGACCGTGGGCGGCGGCCGCCGCGTACGGCCCCGACGACGGCGCGCCGGCCCACCTGCGGCCCTACGCGCTGTGGCGGGACGGGCAGGCCCGCCTCGCGGCCGGGGACAAGAGCGCTGCCCGGCGCTCGCTCGTCGACGCGGTCGACGCGGGCAGGACCGTCGGCGCCGGCTTCGTGACCGACCGCGCCGCCGCGCTCCTGGCGGACGCCGGCCTGACCGATCGCAGCACCCGCGGACGCGGCGGACCGGCCGGCGAGGCACCCGCCGGCGCCCCGGCGGCGCGGATCGACGGGCTCACCGGCCGCGAGCGGCAGGTGCTCGATCTGGTGGCCGACGGACTGACCAACGGCCAGATCGCCGAGCGCCTGTACATCTCGCGCAAGACCGCGTCGGTGCACGTCTCGGCGATCCTGCGCAAGCTCGGCGTCTCGTCGCGCACGGAGGCGGCCGTCGTCGCCCGCACCGACCGCCGCCCCGCGACGTAGGACCTCCGGCCGTCCGGGAGCACCGGCGGCGTGCTTCTCCACGACCGGCGGCACGACTTCGCGGACACGGGGTGTCGGTCGCCGCCGCCGGCACCGGCGCCGCCTACGCTCACCGCGTGCACGACCGCTACGGACCCGACGTCCTCGCCTCGAACCGTCCGCCCGGCGCCCCGGACGGGTCGGCCCACCACCGCCGTCGACCGACCTCGCAGCCGCGTCCCGCCGAGGCCGGGCTGGTCGTCGAGGACGTGCAGACCGGCTGGGTCGGGGCCGTCGTCCGCGTGGAGAAGTCCGGCGGGATGCACCTGGTGGTGCTCGAGGACCGGCGCGGCCGGACACGGTCGTTCCCGCTCGGCCCGGGCTTCTGGGTGGACGGCCGGCCGGTCGAGCTCACCGCCCCCGTGACCTCGCGTGCCCCCGCGGCCCCGACCCGGACGGCCTCCGGCTCGGTCGCCGTCCACGGCACCCGCGCCCGGGTGGCCCGTGGCTCGCGGATCTGGGTCGAGGGCAAGCACGACGCCGAGCTCGTCGAGAAGGTCTGGGGCGACGACCTGCGCATCGAGGGCGTGGTCGTGGAGATGCTCGACGGGGTCGACAACCTCGCCGAGGCGCTGGCGGAGTTCGCGCCCACGCCGCAGCGTCGGGTCGGCGTGCTGGTCGACCACCTGGTGCCCGGTTCGAAGGAGCAGCGGCTCACCACCGAGGCGCTGCGAGGCGCGCCCGAGGGAACCGTGCTCGTGCTGGGCCACCCCTACGTCGACGTGTGGCAGGCGGTGAAGCCGGGCCGGGTCGGCCTGGAGAGCTGGCCGACGATCGACCGCGGGACGGAGTGGAAGATCGGCATCCTGCGCGAGCTCGGCTGGCCCGCGGGCGGCCCGGCCGACGTCGGCCGGGCCTGGCAGCGCATCCTGGCGACCGTGCGGGACTTCCGAGACCTCGACCCGGCCCTGCTGGGCCGGGTCGAGGAGCTCATCGACTTCGTGACGGCCTGATCACATGATCCCGTCGCGACGGGCGTAGAGGTTGACCTTCTCCGAGATCGAGACGATGGCCTGGACGAACTCCAGGCCGATGCGCCACAGCGCCAGGTAGACCAGCGCGACGATCCAGCCGAAGAGGATGCCGATCAGACCGACGTACCACTGGTCGGAGAACAGGGTGACGAACGAGGCGATGAACGCCACCAGCCACCAGAAGGCGATGAGGATCGTCACGATCACGTAGATGATCTTGACGACCTTCGGCGTCACGTAGTTCGTGAACGAGTAGTCGAACAGCGCACCGAAGAAGCCCTTGGTGTCGTCTCGCGCCACACCGGCCGCTGACGACGCGGCACCCGCGTAGAACGGCCGGTCGTCCACCGGCCGCTCACCGATCGGCTGCTGGTAGTGACCGGGCTGGGACGCGGGCGGCGGCTGCCGGTGCGGCTCCTGAGGCGCCGGGCCCGGGCTCGGCGGCTGCTGGCCCGGCTGCGGCCGGTACGGCTCCTGCGGGGGTGACCCGGGGCTCGGCGGCTGGCCCGGCTCACGGCCGTACGGATCGCCGTCCGGCCGTCCGGGGGGCGTGGGAGTGTTCTCGCTCATCGTTCCTCCTGGTGGATGGGGCGGACCGACACCACTGTCAACCCGCCCGTCGTCCCGCGCCACCGGAACGCGGCCCGACATCTGCGTGGCTGCGTCCCCTTTGCGAGGATGAGGGCATGACCCAGTACCCACCACCGCCCGACCAGCCCACCGGGCCGCGACCGCTGTCGCAGTCCGACGAGCGCACGTGGGCGATCTTCGCTCACGTCGGACCGTTGCTCCTGCTGGCGATGAGCGTCGGCACCCTGGGGTTCCTGGCCCCGCTGGTGATCTGGCTCGTCCTGCGCGACCGCAGTGCCTTCGTCGCCGACCAGGCCAAGGAGGCGCTGAACTTCCAGATCACCCTGCTCATCGTCACGGTGGTCGGCTGGGTCCTGACGACCGTCCTCATCGGTTGGCTCGTCCTCGTCGCGGCGTGGATCGCCGGTCTCGTCCTGGCGATCATCGCGGCGGTGACGGTCAACCGGTACGAGGCCTACCGCTACCCGGTCAGCCTGCGTCTGGTGAAGTAGCCGACAGGGAGCAGCCGGCGCGGCGCGGTCACCGGGTGAAAAACCTCAGGTGTCCGTCAATTCTTTCCCCCGGCTTGTTCACGGGCGGTAGCGTGCGTGCGGCATCTCGCCCATATCGACACACGACGGAGTATCTCGTTGACTGAGACGACACCCGACCCGCAGCAGCCCGCCGAGCCCACGCCGCAGCAGCCGGGATCCCAGCAGCCCGCGCAGCAGCAGCCCGCGCAGCCCCCGTACCCGGCGCCCGCGGCGCCCGGGCCCGTGCCGCCGTCCGACGAGCGCACATGGTCGATCGTCGCCCACGCCGGCGGCATCCTGACCTGCTTCATCGTGCCGCTCGTGGTGTGGCTGATCTACAAGGACCGCAGCCAGCGCCTCGACCACCAGGGCAAGGAGGCGCTCAACTTCCAGCTCACGCTGCTCATCGCCTACGTCGGCATCCCCATCGTGTCGACCATCGTGGCGATGATCCCGATCATCGGCCTGATCAGCGTCCTCGGCGGGCTCCTGGTGTTCGCTGCCTGGGTCGGCTCGATCGTCTTCGGGATCCTCGGGGCGATGGCCGCCTCGCGGGACGAGTGGTACACCTACCCGTTCAAGATCACGTTCATCAAGTGATCCGTCGGGTGGTGGTCCGGCCACCGGCCGGACCACCACCCGGACAGCCCGTCAGACGGTCAGCTCGCGCACGACGGCGTCCGCGAGCAGCCGTCCGCGACGAGTGAGCACGGCACGGCCCTTCACTGCGGCTGTGCCGTCGAGCAGCCCGGAGGCGACGAGGCCGGCGACCGCCCGTCGCCCGTCCGCGTGCAGGACCTCGAGGTCGAGCCCATCGGCCAGCCGGACACCGAGCATCACCTGCTCCAGGTGCGCCTCCCCGCCCGTGAGGATCTCGCGTCCCGCCCCGGGGGACGCCCCGGACTCCAGCAGGGCGGCGTAGCGCCGCGGGTGCTTGACGTTCCACCAGCGCACCCCGGCCTGCCCGTGCTCGGCCGGGCCGTCGTCGTCGGACCGTCGAGCACCCACGTACGAGTGTGCGCCGGGCCCGATCCCCCACCAGTCGTCGCCGCGCCAGTACGCAAGATTGTGACGACAGGCGTGCTCCGCGCCGCGTGACCAGTTGCTGACCTCGTACCAGCCGAGCCCCGCCGCGGTGAGCAGGTCGTCCGCGACCTCGTACTTGGCGGCCTGGTCGTCCTCGTCCGGCAGGCGGACCTCGCCGCGGCGGACCTGCGCGGCCATCTTGGTCCCGGCCTCCACGACCAACGCGTACGCCGAGACGTGGTCGACGCCGGTGGCCAGCGCGACCTCGACCGAGGTGCGCCAGTCGTCGAGCGACTCCCCCGGTGTGCCGTAGATGAGGTCGAGCGAGACGTCGAGGCCGGCCTCGCGCGCCCAGCGCACGATGTCGGGGATGCGCGCCGGGTCGTGGGTGCGCTCCAGCGTGGCCAGCACGTGCGGCACCGCCGACTGCATCCCGAAGGACACGCGCGTGAACCCGGCCTCGGCCAGCACCGCCAGCGACTCCGGCGTCACCGAGTCGGGGTTGGCCTCCGTGGTGACCTCGGCGTCCGGCACCAGCCCCCAGGCGTCACGCACGCCGGCGAGGATCCGGGCGAGGTCGGAGGCCGGCAGCATCGTCGGCGTCCCGCCGCCGAAGAACACGGTCGAGACCGGCCGACCGCCGAGGCCGGCGTCGTCCAGGACGCGGGCCGCGAGGTCGACCTCGCGCAGCGCCGTCGTCGCGTAGGCGACCTGCGAGGCGCCACCGCCCAGCTCCGAGGCCGTGTAGGTGTTGAAGTCGCAGTAGCCGCACCGCACCGAGCAGAACGGCACGTGGACGTAGACACCGAAGCCCGCTCGCGCCGCGGCGCCGTCGGACACGAAGGAAGGCAGCGCGCCGTCCGCCGGGACGGCCTCGCCGTCGGGAAGAGCCGGCACGCTACTTCTTCTTGTCCTTCGTCTCCTTGCCCCCCGCGCCGTCGGAGGACAGGGCGGCGATGAAGGCGTCCTTCGGGACCTCGACCGACCCGATGTTCTTCATGCGCTTCTTGCCCTCCTTCTGCTTCTCGAGCAGCTTGCGCTTGCGGGAGATGTCACCGCCGTAGCACTTGGCGAGCACGTCCTTGCGGATCGCGCGCACCGTCTCGCGGGCGATGACCCGGGCGCCGACGGCGGCCTGGATGGGCACCTCGAACTGCTGGCGCGGGATGATCTCCTTGAGCTTGGCGGTCATCTTCACGCCGTACTCGTAGGCCGCGTCCCGGTGCACGATGGCGCTGAACGCGTCGACCTGGTCGCCCTGCAGCAGGATGTCGACCTTGACGAGGTCCGCGGCCTGGTCGCCGACGGGCTCGTAGTCCAGGGAGGCGTAGCCCCGCGTGCGGGACTTCAGGGCGTCGAAGAAGTCGAAGACGATCTCCGCCAGGGGCAGGGTGTAGCGCAGCTCCACCCGGTCCTCGGACAGGTAGTCCATGCCCTGCATGGTCCCGCGACGGTCGGTGCACAGACCCATCACGGTGCCGACGAACTCGCTGGGGGCCAGCACCGTGGCCTTGACCACGGGCTCGCGGACCTCCTTGATCTTGCCGCCGGGGAACTCCGAGGGGTTGGTCACCTTGACCTCGGTGCCGTCCTCCATCGTCACGTCGTAGACGACGTTCGGGGCGGTCGAGATGAGGTCGAGGTCGAACTCGCGCTCCAGGCGCTCGCGCACGATCTCCAGGTGGAGCAGACCCAGGAAGCCCACGCGGAAGCCGAAGCCGAGCGCCACGGACGTCTCCGGCTCGTAGTTCAGCGCCGCGTCGTTGAGCTTGAGCTTGTCGAGGGCGTCGCGCAGCGTCGGGTAGTCCGAGCCGTCGACCGGGTACAGCCCGGAGAACACCATGGGCTTGGGCTCGGCGTACCCGCCCAGGGCCTCGGTGGCCGGCTTGTTGGCGGTCGTCACGGTGTCGCCCACCTTGGACTGACGGACGTCCTTCACCCCGGTGATGAGGTAGCCCACCTCGCCGACGCCGAGCCCGTTCGTCTTGATCGGCTCGGGAGAGATGACGCCGATCTCGAGCAGCTCGTGCGTGGCGCGCGTGGACATCATCTGGATGCGCTCGCGCGGGTTGAGGTCGCCGTCGATCGCCCGCACGTACGTCACCACACCGCGGTAGGTGTCGTAGACGGAGTCGAAGATCATGGCGCGCGCGGGGGCGTCCGGGTCGCCCACGGGTGCCGGGACGCGCTCGACGATGCGGTCCAGCAGCGGCTCGACGCCCTCGCCGGTCTTGCCCGAGACCTTGAGGACGTCCGCGGGGTCACCGCCGACGAGGTTCGCGATCTCCTCGGCGTACCGCTCCGGCTGCGCCGCCGGCAGGTCGATCTTGTTGAGGACCGGGATGATCTCGAGGTCGTTCTCCATCGCCAGGTACAGGTTGGCGAGCGTCTGCGCCTCGATGCCCTGGGCGGCGTCGACGAGCAGCACGGCGCCCTCGCACGCGGCCAGCGAGCGCGACACCTCGTAGGTGAAGTCGACGTGGCCGGGCGTGTCGATCATGTTCAGCGCGTAGGGCGTCAGCGGCGCCTCGTCGCCGTCGCCGTCACGGACGGCCCACGGCATCCGCACGGCCTGCGACTTGATCGTGATGCCGCGCTCGCGCTCGATGTCCATCCGGTCGAGGTACTGCGCTCGGGCGTCGCGCGGCTGCACCACGCCGGTGAGCTGCAGCATGCGGTCCGCGAGCGTCGACTTGCCGTGGTCGATGTGCGCGATGATGCAGAAGTTGCGCAGGAGCTCGGGCGCGGTGGCGTTCGGCTGGATGCGCTCGCTGAGTGCGGGGGACGGGATGGGCAACGCGTCTCGCTCCGTCGGGTCGGGGCAGGGTGATGGGCCTGGTCATTCTCCCATGCCCCGGTGGTCCCGTGGGCTGCATCTCGACGGCTCCTGGCAGACCGGGCCCTTCACTCCCACCCTGCCGCGCTCTAGCGTGACGTCATGGCCACGCCCGCACCCGCCGTCGACCCCGCCTCCGGACGCCGCACCGACGGGAGGGACCTCGACCGGCTGGCGCTGCTGGGCGGGCTGCAGCAGGCCTTCGCCGCGGACGCCGGCGGCGCGGACCCGCGGGCTCCGGTGCCGGCCTGCGGGCGCTGGCGCGTGCGGAACCTCGTCACCCACCTCGCGCGGATCCACCACTGGGCCGCGGGCCAGGCCCGCCGCGCCCAGGAGACGCCGCTGGGCCGCGGCCAGTTCGACCTGGTGCCGTTCTACACGGAGCAGGCGGCCGAGATCCGGGACACCCTGGCAGCCCTCGGCCCGGACGCGACGTCGTGGACGCTGCTCGGCAACGGCCCCGCCTCGTTCTGGCGGCGACGTCAGATGCACGAGACCCTCGTCCACCTGCACGACCTGCGGGCCGCCCGGCTCGGGTCGGGCGCCGCCGTCGCCGACCAGGCGCCGATCGAGGTCCCGGCGGAGGTCTGGGCGGACAACGTGGACGAGGTCGTGCGGATGTTCACCCCGCGTCAGGTGCGGCTGGGCAGGATGGGACCGTTGCCCGTGACTGTCGCCCTTGAGGCCACCGACGTCGGCTGGTCGTGGAGCCTCGGCGACGGTTCCTCCCCCGACGCCACGGTGCGGGCCGGCGCCCACGATCTCGCGCTCCTCCTGTGGCACCGCCTGGCGCCGTCGGAGACCGACCTCGAGGTGGTCGGCGAGCGGGCCGCCCTCGACGTCCTCCTCGAGTCACCGGTGGTCCCGTGACCCGGGCGCGCAAGGTCACCTGAGACGTCGTCTCGTTCGCGATCGACCCGCACCGCTGCTTGGCTGGGCGTCGGCGGGACGATCCCGCCCGAGCGAGGAGGACCCGTGCCGCACACCGTCACTGTGGAGCACGACGGCGCCGTCGCCGTCGTCACGATGAACCGACCCCGGGCGCGCAACGCGCTCGACACGGCGCTCAAGGAGGAGCTGCTCGCCACGCTCCGCGGCGTCGCCGCGGACCCCGCGGTGCGTGCCGTCGTCCTCGCCGGTGCGGGACCGGCGTTCTGCGTGGGTCAGGACCTGCGCGAGCACGCGGAGTCCCTGGCCTCCGGCGCCTGGGCCGCGCAGCGCACGGTCGAGCGGCACTACAACCCGCTCGCGGAGACGCTGACGACGATGCCCCAACCCGTGGTCGCCGCGGTGCACGGCGCGTGCGTCGGGGCCGGGCTCGGGATCGCGCTGGCGTGCGACCTGCGGGTCCTCGCCGACGACGCCGTCCTCGGCACGGCGTTCGGCGGCGTCGGATTGACGTTCGACACGGGCCTGTCGGCCACGCTGACCTGGGCGGTGGGCGCCGCTCGCGCTCGCGAGCTCGTCCTGCTCGGCGACACCTTCGACACCGCGAGCGCCGTCGCCTGGGGCATCGCAGGCCGGGTCGTGGCCGCCGGCGACGTCATGAGGACGGCGCGCGAGCTCGCTGCCCGGCTCGCCGCCGGGCCGCCGCTGGCGCACGCGGCCTCCAAACGCCTGGTCGCGGCAGCCACGACGCGTCCGCTCAGCGCGACGCTGGTGGCCGAGGCCACCGAGCAGGACGCCCTCGGCCGGACGGCGGACCACCGCGAGGCCGTGGACGCGTTCCTGGACCACCGCACCCCGACGTTCACCGGGGTGTGAGCCCCGGCGGTCGTCACGGGTGCCCCGGGTCGGCGCCCCCGATCACCCCCGAGAGGAAGCCCCCGACGAACGTGTCACCGAGCCCGATCGTCGTCGGACGCGAGGCGGACACGTCGTACCCGGGCTCGCAGACCACGTCGGGCACCGCGTCGGCCAGGTCCTGCGAGAACGCGACGGCGACCGGGTCGCACCGCCGGGAGCGCATCGTCTCGAGGTCGGCTACGGAGAACCTGTCCCCGACGAGGTAGCGGGTGACGCCCATGAGGATCCCGCTGCGCAACGATTCCCGGAAGCGGCCCGCGCCGGGGCCGTGAGCCAGCGCCCAGCTCTTCGTGTGCACCACGCGCACGCGTGCCGGAACGGCGACCGCCAGGTCCTGCAGCGCCTTGCGCACCTCGTCGACGTCGAGCAGGTCGATCTCACGGCCGAGCCACCACTCCAGCTCGTCCTCGTTCATGGCCCAGACGTCGACAGCGGGGGCGAGCGCGTCGCGCACACGCCGAGAGAACTCGGGCAGGTGGTATCCCGCGTCCTCGAAGTAGACGATGCCGTGCTCCGGGACCCGCTCCAGGCCGGCGCGGACCGTAGCGAGCCGGTCGTCGAGCAGGTCTTCGTCCTGCATGACGTTGAAGCCGGACACCAGCACCACGTCGGCGGCGGCGAGCTCGTCCGCCCAGGCGGCGTCGATCACGAGGTCGCGGTTCGGCGGGTCGTTGACATAGATGATCCGGTTCGATCTCGGCGCCACGACCTCGCCGTCGAGCAGCCGCACCCTTTCCCCCTGCGCGAACTGCACGATGAGGTGGGGATCGAGCGTGTCCTCGTGCGCGCTGCACACGTACGACGTTGATGCCGGGAGCAACCGGCGCACCGTGTCGTCGATGCTCACGAGGTGGACCACGGCAGGCATCCCGACGGCGTCCATGGCGATGGCGGCCCGGACGCAGGTGCCACCCAGGGTGACTCGCACGTCGAGGTGCCGCGCGAGCCCGGTGATGATGTCGGAGGAGGCGACGAACCGCTCTCCCCCGACACCATCACGCACGAACGCCAGGAGGGTGCACAGGAGGTCTCGCTCGTCACCGATGGCTCGCGTGGTGTCCAGGTCCGCGAGGAAGACCCCGTGCTCGGCGGCGAGGCTCTCCAAGACGCTCGCGTCCCAGACGACCTCGTAGTCGACGGTGCCGCCGAGACCCAGGGCGAATCGTGCACTCATGGCGGTCCGGTGTCCCTTCAGCGGTAGAGCGAGGCCTTGCCGGCGGCGTCGAACAGGTCGATCTTGTGCGCGGCGACCTCCTTCATGGCGGCGACGCAGGCCGGCTGGATCACGTTGGGCTCACGCACGCCGGCATCCTGCAGCACGGTGCGCATCGTGTCGTGGTAGACGACCTTGATGTCGCTGGAGATGTTGATCTTGTTGATGCCGAGCTTGACGGCCTGACCGATCTCGGCGTCCGGGTTCCCGGAGCCGCCGTGCAGCACGAGCGGGATCGGCAGTGCCGTCTTGATCTCCTGGAGCAGGTCGAGCCTGAGCTCCGGCTTCATGTGCTTCGGGTAGAGCCCGTGCGCGGTGCCCACGGCCACCGCCAGGCTGTCCACCCCGGTGCGCTCGACGAACTCCACCGCCTCGGCCGGTTCCGTGTACGTGATCTCGGAGACAGCCACACCCTCCTCCGCCTGCTCGTCGAGCTTGCCGATGGTTCCTAGCTCCCCCTCGACGGAGAGACCCACCGCATGGGCCGACTCGACCACTCGACGCGTCACGGCGACGTTCTCCTCGAAAGGCAGCATGGAGGCGTCGATCATCACCGACGTGAAGCCCGTCTTGATCGCGGTGAGCGCCTGCTCGTAGGTACCGCCGTGGTCCCAGTGGATCGTCACCGGCACGCTGGACCGGTGGGCACGCTGGACGAGCGCCGGCAGCAGGTCATGGCCGAGGTGCGCGACCTCGTCGGGGTGGATCGCCACGATCAGCGGTGACTGGCGCTCTTCCGAGATCTCGAAGACGCCCTTGCCCATGGCCCAGTCACTGATGTTGAAGGCGGGTACGGCAAAGTTGTTCTCGTTCGCGACATCGAGCAGTGCACGTCCGTCGATCAGCATGGTGTTGCCTTTCCTCTTGTGGTATTCATTTCAGATCTTGACGGCGCCAGCCGTCATCCCGCCGATGAAGAATCGTTGGAACAGCAGGAACAGCACCAGGACGGGAATGCAGCCGAGGATGCTCATCGCCATCATCTCGTTCCACTCGTACGAGTGCTGACCCATCAGGAGCTGAATTCCGATGGGAACGGTCCGCATGTCCTCAGTGCGCGTGAGCGTCAGGGCGAAGAGGAACTCGTTCCAGGCGATCATGAACGTGTAGACGCCCACGGAGACCAGACCCGGGACGGATATCGGCACCAGGATGCGCCACAGTGCGGTCATCGGACCTGCTCCGTCGACCTTGACCGCCTCGTCCAGCTCGCGGGGCAAGGTATTGAAGTAGCCCGTCATCATGATGATCGCGTAGGGCAACGTGAAAACCATGTACGTGAGGATCAGGCCCGGATAGGTGTTGTACAGCCGAAGCGCCACGACCAGCCCGAAGTACGGGATGAGCAGCGTGATCGGGGGCACGGCCTGCACGGAGATGATGACGACGTTGATCGCCTTCTTGCCACGGAAGTCGTACCTGCTGAAGGCATACGCGGCGAGCACGGAGACCGCCAGGGTCAACACGGTCACGGACAGCGCGATGATGTAGCTGTTGGCGAAGAAGCGCAGCTTGACCGAGTCCGTGAGGATCGTGACGTAGGCGTCCAAGGAGAATGACTCAGTCACGAGCCGTGGGGGCGAGGCGAAGATCTCCGGGTTCGGCTTGAAGGAGCTGGAGAGCATCCAGAGCACCGGCAGGGAGGAGAAGCACGCACCGGCCACGAGGGCGACCAGCAGGGCCGCCTTCCTTCCGCGCCGGGGCGGTGGCGTCCTCAGCCGAGCCGGGTCGACCGCCGAGCGGAGTGCGGGAGCGTTCGTGGCGACCATGGTCAGTCCCTCCCCTTCTGGTGCCGGACGTAGAAGAACGCCAGGACCATCGACAGCAGCAGCACGAGCACGGCTGCGGCGGACGCCAGCGAGAAGTCGTAGCTCGTGAACGCCAGCTTGTAGGTGAAGGTCGAGAGCACCTCCGTGGCGTTGATCGGCCCGCCCCCGGTGGTCATCCAGATCAGCGGGAACTGCTGGCTGGTCCAGATGAGGTCGAGCAGCGCCATCGAGATGATGATCGGGCGCAGCTGCGGGATCGTGACGTTCCGGAACTGCTGCCATGCGCCGGCGCCGTCGACGCGCGCCGCCTCGTACAGGTCACGTGGTATACCCTGCAGGCCGGCCAACAGGCTGATCATGAAGAACGGGTAGCCGGCCCAGATGTTGATGAACGTGACGGCGAGCAGGGCGCTCGACGGGTTCGCCAGCCACTCGGTCTGCCCGTCGGTGAGTCCGGCCGATCCGAGGAGATGGTTGACGACGCCGTTCGGGTTGAGCAGGAGCCGCCAGAGCACGGCGACGATCGCCACCGTGAACAACCACGGCAGGACGTAGAGGGCACGGAAGAGCCCCTTCGTCCGGTCGCCGAGCAGTGGGGAGTTCAGCATCAGCGCGAAGGCGAGCCCGATCATGAAGTGGGCGACGACGGACACGCCGGTGAACACGAGGGTGTTCCGCACCGCGATGTAGAACACCGGGTCGGCGAGGACCTCCAGGTAGTTGTCGAACCCGACGAACGCCGGGTTGTCGCTCGTGATCACACCGTCCATGAGCGAGTACCAGATCACCATGGTGATCGGCGTGGCCATCAGGATGATGAGCAGGACCCCGGTGGGGCTCAGGAATCCGTAAGGGGTGAGCGTGCGACGGATCCGGTGCGCGGGTGTGCGGCGCGCCGCCCGTTCCCGCTGCGGTTCGTCCGTGGAGGGCGAAGCGGCCGCGGACCTCAGCGTCGTTGACACCTGACTTCTCCTTGGGCTGGGATCGTGCCGGGCAGACCACCCGGCACGATCGTGGGCAGGGCGACGTGGGGTCTAGAACTCCGCCTCCCACTTCTCCTGGGCCGCGGCGAGCGCCTCGTCCAGCGTCTGCTGGCCGTCGAGCGCCTTCTGGAACTCCTCACCGAACTCCCGCATGAGCTGCTCAGCAACCGGCAGGCCGACGAACTCGTTCGCGGGGTATCCGTCCTGGTAGATCTCGAACGCGGTGGCGAACACCTCGTCACCCTCGACGAAGTCGGGCACGGACTGGGTGTTGCCCGGGAAGGCGTGCGCTGCCTCGGAGAGGTCGGCGTTGGGCCCCTCGCTCATGAGGAACTCGATGAGCTTGAACGCTTCGGCCTTGTGCTCCGAGTTCTCCGCGATGCCGATGCCCCACGAGGCGTAGGGGATGCCGCGCTCTCCCGCGTAACCGTCCTCGGCCGGGAGCGCCGAGACGCTGAAGCTCAGGTCCGGGTTGGACTCGCGCAGGGTGTTCACGTGTGCGAGCGAGTCGACCATCATGCCGACACGGCCGTTCGTGAACTCCTCGACCTTGTCCTGCTCCTTCATCGTGTAGGCACCCGGCGCCACGACGCCGGCATCCCACAGGTCCTTGACGAACTGTGCGCCGCTCGCGACGTCGGGGTTGCCGGTCAGCGCCGGCTGCCCGTCGGAGAGCATCGAACCTCCGGACGCCCAGACCCACGACATCACGTCGTTCTGGACGCCGTTCGGAGCCTCGAGCGACAGCGGCAGCACCCATCCGTGCGTGGACTCGTCCAGTGCGGAGATCCTCTCGGCAGCATCGGCGAACTCGCCACGGGTCTGCGGCGGCGCGTCGACCCCGGCTTCTGCGAGCAGGTCGTCGTTCGTGAACATGGGGTAGACGAAGTTGACGACAGGGATCATGTAGGTCGAGCCGCCAACCTGGACCTCGCTGGCGAGGTTCGACGTGTCGTATCCGGCCTCGTCCATGACGGCCGACAGGTCGGCGATGGATCCCTGGCCGGCGAAGTCGTTGACCCAGGCCCCGTCGAGGCCGACGACGTCGGACATGGTCCCGGCCGCGGAACCCGCGACCACCTGCTCCTTCGTCGAGGCGTACGGGCCCGAGAGCAGCTCGACGGTGATCCCGGGGTTCTCCTCCTCGAACTGGTCCATCAGCCCGCGGAAGTAGCCGTCTGGCAGCTCCGGCTCCCACCATTGCGAGAACTCCAGGACGACGTCCCCGTCCTCGCCCACCTCCGAACCACCACCGCCGCATCCAGCCACGACCGCCAGGGCCGAGACCCCGAGTCCGGCCAGCAGTGTCCGTCTGATCTGAGCACCGTTGCTCATGACAACTCCTTCCGAGATGCCGCTTCGTGCGACATTCTGCGTTCTCATGCGTGTTTTCTCAACCTACTGCGACACTCCTGCGACGTCAAGAGGTTCTAGGAGCAGATATGTGCACGGCCTCGCAGACGAGCGGCAGCGGCCGCCGCAAGGTGTCGCAGAAAACGGCACTTGTGTGCTAAGTGTGGGGGATGGCTCCTTCCCCAACGCCAGAAACCGGAAACGGCACACGTCGGCTTCCCGCCGGTCGCAAGGCCGAGCTCGCCGAGTTCGTCGCCCAGGCCGGCGAGGTCACCGTGGCCCAGCTCGCCGAGCGGTTCGACGTCTCGACCGATACGATCCGCCGCGACCTCGACGCCCTCGACGCCGACGGCGTCGTCGTCCGTACCCATGGCGGCGCGGTCAGCGCCAATGCGGTACCGCGCCCGGACACCGGTGTCGACGTGCGCCTGCGCCTGCAGACGGCGGCGAAGGAACGCATCGGCGGGCAGGCGGCGTCCCTGGTCCGCGACGGCGCCGCGCTGCTGATCAACGCCGGCACCACCACCCTGGCCCTCGCTCGCGCGCTGTCCGAGCATCGAGAGCTGACGGTCGCGACCAACAACCTGCGGATCGCGGCAGAGATGTCACCCGTCGTCTACCGCGACCTGTATGTCCTCGGTGGCGCGATCCGCCCCAGCGCGCAGGCCACGTTCGGACCTGTCCGATTCGCCGCGTGGGCGGACGGTCCCGAGATCGACATCCGCTGCGATCTCGCGATCATCGCCGTCGGCGCGGTCTCCGTCACGGACGGCTACTCCACCAGCAACGTCACCGAGGCGTCGATGATGAGCGACATGATGGATCGCGCCGACCGCGTCGTGGTCCTCGCCGACTCGTCGAAGTTCGGGCGGCGACTGTTCGCCACCGTCGCGGAGCTCGGCCGTGCCGATGTCCTGGTCACCGACGCCGACCCACCCGCGGATCTGCGGAACGCACTGACGGCAGCGGGAGTCGAGGTCATGGTGGCCTCGACATAGCGGTTCGGTCGGGCACCACGACGACCACCCGAGGCTAGGCTGCCCGCGTGAGAACGCCCCGTTGGACCACACTGCTGCGCGCCGCATCACGGGTGCTCGGCTCCGCGCTCGGTTCCCGGCCGGGAGGACGACGCTCCCCGGTCGGGACCACGACCCGACCCCACGACGCCGGCCCGGCCCGGCCCCCGGACGGCGCCTATCCGGGCGACTTCAGCGGCACGGTGCGCACCAGCTACTCCCCGCGCCCCGACGGCGCACCCGACCCGGGCGAGATCGTGTGGACGTGGGTGCCGTACGAGGAGGACGCGAGCCTGGGCCACCCGCGCGGCAAGGACCGGCCGGTGCTCCTCGTCGGGCGCGACGGACCCTGGCTGCTGGGGCTGCAGCTCACCAGCAAGGACCACGATCTCGACGCATCCCGGCAGGCCCGGCACGGCCGGTACTGGCTGGACATCGGTAGCGGCCCGTGGGACGCCCGACGTCGACCGAGCGAGGTGCGCCTCGATCGCGTCGTCCGCGTGGACCCGGGAGCGGTGCGCCGCGAGGGCGCGGTGATCGATCGCCGCGTCTTCGACCGGGTCGCCGCGGCGATGGCGCAAGGTGCCCGGGACTGGTAATATGGTGCGCTGCGTGTCCGCCCAGGTCGGCGGGCACAGCCACTGTTCCTCTCCACGGGTTCCCCACCCCAGTCCCGGAGCTGTGGCCGCCCTCGACGACCTATCCGCTCGCCGTCAGGCGAACACACCAGGAAGTACACCAGTGGCCAACATCAAGTCCCAGATCAAGCGCATCAAGACGAACGAGAAGGCTCGTCTGCGCAACAAGTCCGTCAAGTCGGAGCTGAAGACGCACGTGCGCAAGGTGCGTGCCGCCGTCGCTGCCGGTGACAAGGAGGCCGCGACGGCCGCCCTGCAGACCGCGACGCGCAAGCTCGACAAGGCCGTCTCGAAGGGCGTCATCCACGCCAACAACGCGGCGAACCGCAAGTCGGCCATCGCGAAGGCCGTCGACGCGCTCTGACGCACCGCAAGCCTGCCTGAGGGCGCCGTTCCCGTACCGGGGACGGCGCCCTCTTGCTGTGCATGCAGCCGACGACGGCGTCAGCGCATCGCGCGCGCCCGCGCGATGGTCAGGACCGCCTTCTCGACGGCGTAGACCGGGTCCCGGCCGCCGCCCTTGACGTCGGCGTCGGCCTGGGCGACCGCCGTGATCGCCGTGGCCAGTCCTTCCGGGGTCCAGCGGGCCAGGTCCCGGTTCGCGTTGCGGACCTGCCACTCCTGCAGGCCGAGCTCGCGCGCCGTCGTCGACCCGCCACGGATCGCCGCGACCCGTGCCAGGGTCCGCAGCCGCAGGGCGAGCGCCGCCACGACGGGCACAGGGTCGGCGCCGGTGTCCAGCGCGTGCCGCAGGAGAGCCACGGCCGAGCCGGCGTCGCCGGCGACCGCCGCGTCGGCGACCTTGAAGCCGGTCGCCTCCACCCGTCCGCCGTAGTACCGGTCCACGGTCCCCTCGCCGATGGTTCCCGAGGTGTCGGCCACGAGCTGTGCGCACGCGGAGGCGAGCTCGCGCAGGTCGTTGCCCAGCGCGTCGACCAGCGCCCGCACCGCGGCCGGCTCGGCACGACGCCGGGCGGCGCGCAACTCGCCGGAGACGAAGGCGACCTTGTCCGCGTCGCGCGTGATCGCGTCGCACTGCAGGACAGGGGCCCCCGAGCCGACGATCGCGTCGAGCATGCGCTTGCCGCGGTTGCCGCCGCCGTGCACCACCACGACCACACCGTCCGGGTCGGGCGCTGCCACGTACTCCACGAGATCGGCGACGAGATCCTCGGTGCACGCCTCCGCCCCGCGGACCACGACGACCTTGGCCTCGCCGAAGAGCGACGGGCTGGCCGCGACCGTGAGCTGCCCGCCCGCGTAGGCCGCGGCCTCGAGCTCCACCTTCTCGACCTCGGGGTCGCGCGCCCGGGCGAGCCCGACGACCCCGTCGACCGCGCGTTCCGCGAGCAGCCCTTCCGGCCCGCGCACCAGGACGACGGGAGCGAGGGTCGGGTCGTCCCACGGCCGGGCGCTGGCGGAGGCCTTCGGACGACGCGCGGGGCGGGGACGGGAGGAGGTCGAGGGCACGGGACCAGACTGCCAGACCGCACCGACAGCGCGCCGGTGCGGCCCGGCCGGTCAGTCCGTGGCGCAGCGCACGCCGTCGAGGAGGAACTCCCCGGGCAGGCTCCCGCCGGCACCGCTGCTGAGGAACCCGAAGGTCGCTCGGGCGGCACCCTTGCCCCGGTGCTGCCCCGGGTCCGCGAGCCGGCCGTTCCACGGCATGCTCGCGGCCGTGGCCGTCGAGCCGTCCTGCGTGACGTCGGCGCTCCACGCCCGGGTCACCGACTCCTCGCCGTCGAGCTCCCACGTGAGCTCCCAGCCCTCGATCGCCCCCGGACCGAGGTTGGTGAGCCACACCTGGGTGTTGGCCCCGCCGCCGGGCCACGTGCCGTGCTGTGTGTACGACACCTCGCAGGTGGGGGTCGGCGGCTCCCAGTCCGGGCTGCCGTCTCCCATGTCCGCGGCCCACGAGGCGTACCAGGCGAGCGCGGCGTTCCAGTTGATGGTCGTCTCGTTCGTCGACCACGAGTCGGCGTCGTCGATGTAGCACGCCTGCGGTGCGCAGCCCTGCAGGTTGGCCTGCGCCACCGGGTCCTGGATACCCGAGTTGGGACCGCCCGCCACCTTGCCGTCGGGGAACGGCGGCAGCCGGTCCGCCGAGGCGTACCAGCGGCTGTGCATGTGCTGCGAGAAGTGCGTCCCGTACGCCGTGACGTACGAGTTGTTGATCGCGTTGCGCCCGAGCACGTAGTCGATCGACTCCAGCGCCACGTCGCGGTACACGTCCTCGCCCGTCAGGTCGAACGCCGTGGCGACGACCACCGCGTTGTTGACGACCTGGTGGGTCGAGCCCCAGTCATAGCCGTCCGGGCCGTACGGGTGCCCGAACGGCTGGCCCTGCTGGATCGCGACGTAGCGGTCCGCGCCCTCGACGACCGAGTCGATGACGTCGCCGCGGCCCGGCAGGTGGTTCGGCACCGTGGCCAGGTCGAGACGACCGGCCACCGCCGTGCGCCCCCAGTCGAACCCCGTGGGCGACCAGATGTCCCCCTCGGCACCGCCGACGTGGTAGTCGGACTCCAGCACCACGTCCGCGAACCGGTCCTGCTCGGTGGTCAGGAACAGCTGCGCAGCGGCCCAGTACCACTCGTCGCCCAGCTCGTCGTCGTCGTACGGCCCGCCACCCGGGTTCGGGTCGAGGTCGTTGGTGTTGGGCGCGAGGATCTCCGGGTGGGCGGCTGCGGCGTCCCACGCCCGCCGGGCGGCGGCGAGCAGCTCGTCGGCGTACGCCTCGTCGTGCTCGGCGTACAGGCGGGCGCCCTGCGCCGCCGCCGCGGCGAGGTTCAGCGTGGCCGCCGTCGACGGACGGTGCACGTAGCGCGGCATGGGGTCCTCGTGCGGCAACGTGTTCAGGCCGGTCCAGGCGACGTCGTGCACCTTGTGGTGGACGAGCCCGCCGGCGTCGACCTCCTCACCGTCGATCGTCATGGAGACGCCGTCGGCAACCTGCATCTGCAGCATCCAGTCGAGGTTCCAGCGCACCTCGTCCAGCACGTCCGGCACACCGTTACCCCGCTCGGGGACGACCAGGGTCGAGTCACCCAGCGCCCCCTCGTGCACGACGCCCGCGTGCCGCGAACGCTCGTACGCCGAGAGCAGCTGGTAGACGGTGATGCCCGAGTTCACGACGTACTTGCCGTGGTCGCCGGCGTCGTACCAGCCGCCGGACGCGTCGACGGTGTACCCGTCGGGGCACGCCCAGCCGTCGACGCCGTAGTGCGCGTCCGCCCCGAGCTGCGGGTTCCCGTCGTGGTCGACGGCGCCGGTGGGCGGCAGGCAGGGGACGTTCACGTCTCCCTGGTTGACGTCGTCACCACCGAACGCGGACACGTGCCCGGCCGGACGGACGTACTCCGTCTTGCGCAGCTCCCCGTCGACCTCGACCGGCTCGATCGCGATGCCCGAGCGCTGGGTGTAGTAGATGCCGAGAGCGTCCGTGCGCAGCCCCTCGTACAGCGACGGCGTGATCTCGAACGGGTAGGACTCCTCGCCGTCGGCGGCCAGCCGGAACCCGGCGCCCTGCCCGGTGAACCGGCCGAAGTCGATGGTGTGCACGTCGAGCCCGGCGGAATCGTCGAAGCCGGCGGGCTCCGACTCGCCGGACGCGACCACGGCACCACCGTCGTCGAGCAGCTCCCAGGCGACCGGGGCGGTCGCGTCGGTGACCAGCGTCGCGTTCTTGGGACCGTCCGGGAGGTAGCCGACCTGGTTGACCCGCACGCGCGGACCCGTCTCGTGCTCGAACTCCTCGACCGTGCCGCCCGTCGTCAGGGAGACCACGTCGAGGCACAGGTCGAACGGCTCGTCGTTGCCACCGAGCTGGAGCTGGATCTCGGTGTCGGCGTCCGCCTCGGCCTCGAACGTCTCGGTGAAGGTCTGGCCGTCGGCCCGCAGCGCGATGTCCGCGAAGTACAGCGGCGGCCAGTCCGTCCCGGGCTGCGGGACGAGCACGCGTGCGGACGCCTCGGGGCTCCCGCTCGCCGTCACGGTGACGGTGTAGGTCCTGCCCTCCTCGATCGCGACGCCGCCCTGGCCGAGGATGACGTCCCACTGCTCACCGCCCGCCGGGACGGTGCCGCACATCCGGCCGTCAGCCTCCGCGAGCTCGAGGTTCGGCGTCGTCCACCAGGGGTCGAGCCCGTCGAACGTGGGGTTGACCAGGACCTCGGCGACCGGTCGGACGGACACCGAGGACAGGCAGACGGTGCCGGCCGGGTCGGCGCCGGAGAGCTCGAACTGGACCCGCTGGGCGTCGCCACCCGCGGTGAACCCCCACTCGTAATCCTGGGCCTCGGGCACCACCTCGAACGTCTCGGCGACGTCGTACCCCTCGGGTCCGCTCGCGCCGTCGACCTGCACCCTGCCCTCGAGGCCGCCGGTGCCCGCGTCGCCGCGGGCGGTGAAGCCGAACACGTACGACTCGCCCTCGATCAGGTCGAGGTCGACGAAGTTGCCGAACCGTTCGACCTCGGGCACGTCGAGGCAGAGCTCGCCGTCGGTGACGTCGCTGTCGGTGATCCCCCACCACTGGTCACCCACGCCGGGGGCGAAGTCGCCGTTGCTGACGAGGTTGGGGGTCTCGTCGTCGGCCTGTGCCGTGCTCGGCACGACGGCTCCCACCAGGGCCAAGGCCGTGACGAGGGCGACGGCCGGACGGCGTCGTTGCTGTCTGGGTCTCACGCTGACTCCTCGATGAGAGCGCTTCCATCATGCGGGCGACACCGAGCCTAGCGCGTGACGCAGGTCACGTGAACCCCTGGCCGGGCGTGGACCGCGCGGCCGCTCCCCCGTCCGCCGACGTCCCGGTAGCCTGATCCGGTGCCCCGGACCCTCGTCGTCACCAACGACTTCCCTCCGCGCCAGGGCGGCATCGAGACGTTCGTCCACGCGATGACCTCACGCTTCGACCCGGCCGACGTGGTCGTCCACACGTCCTCCACGCCCGGGCAGGAAGTCTTCGACCGCACCCTGCCCTACCCGGTCGTGCGCGCCGCCACGCGCGTGCTCCTGCCCACCCCGTCCCGCACGCGCGAGGTCCTGCGGCTCGTCGACGAGCACGGGTGCGACAGCGTGTGGTTCGGGGCGGCCGCGCCGCTGGGCCTGATGGCGCCGGCGCTGCGCCGCCGGACCGACGTGCGCCGCATCGTCGCCACCACCCACGGGCACGAGCTCTGGTGGGCGCGCGTGCCGGGCACGCGTCGCGCGCTGCGGCACATCGCCCGCGACGTCGACCACCTCACCTACCTCTCAGACCGCACGGTCGCGACGCTCGCCGCGGCCGTGGGCCCGGACGCCGCTGCCCGCGCCGTCCGCCTGTCGCCCGGCGTCGATCCCGAGACCTTCGCCGGGACCGACCCTGCCGGCGGCCGCCAGGTGCGCGCCCGCTACGGGATCCCCCCCGACGCCCCCGTCGTGCTCTGCGCGGCCCGGCTCGTGGAGCGCAAGGGCCAGGACACCCTCGTGCGCTCCCTGCCGGCAGTCCTGCGGGACGTGCCCGACGCCCGGCTGCTGATCGTCGGCGACGGCCCCGACGGCCCGCGTCTGCGTCGCCTCGTCCGGGACCGCGACCTGGCCGACCGCGTCGTGCTCGCCGGCGGCCATCCCCACACCGCGATGCCCGCGTTCTACGCGGCCGCCGACGTCTTCGCCATGCCCTCGCGGAGCCGCCGCGGCGGCCTCGAGGTCGAGGGACTGGGGATCGTCTACCTGGAGGCGCAGGCAGCCGGGCTGCCCGTCGTGGTCGGTAGCTCCGGCGGCGCTCCCGACGCGGTCCGCGACGGTGACACCGGCTTCGTCGTCGACGGCACGGACCCCGACGACGTCGCCCGGCGACTCGTCGAGCTCCTCGCCGACCCGGCACGCCGCCGCCGCATGGGTGCCGACGGGCCCGCCTGGGTGCGCGGCGCGTGGACCTGGGACCAGCGGTTCGACATCCTCCACGACCTGCTCACCGGGTGACGGCATGACCTTCCGCCTGCCCGAGCCGGCCCCTTCCCCGGCACCCGGGACACCCGGCCCGGGGCCACCGGGACCGCCCCGGCGGACGATCTCTCCTTCGCCGCACGGCGGACGGTGCTGGTGGGCCGCGAACCCGAGGCCACCGAGGTGCTGGACGCCGTCGACGCGGCCAACCACTCGGTCATCACGATCACCGGGGTCGGGGGGTCGGGCAAGACGTCCCTGGCCGTCGAGGTGGCCCACCGTCTCGTCGGGCAGTTCGGCCGACGGTGGTTCGTGGACCTCACCGCCGTCGACCACCCCGAGGACGTCGTCGTCCACGTGCTCCACGCGATCGGCCTGCGCTCGTCGCTGGGCGACCCGCACGACGTCCTGACCGCGGAGCTGCGTCGCGGACCGGCGCTGCTCGTCCTCGACAACTGCGAGCACGTCCTCGACGCCGCCGCGCACCTCGTCGGCGTGGTCGCCGCCACCTGCCCCGAGCTGACGATCATCGCCACCAGCCGTCGCCCCCTGGACGTGCCCGACGAACGACTGCTGAGCCTCGGTCCGCTGCCGCTGACCGACGGGGAGGAACCGGGCGCGGCGGTCCGGCTGCTCGCCGCGCGGGCGAACGCCCTCGGTGCCCGTCTCGACGCCGACGGCCCCGACGGCGCGCGCCTGCTCTCCGTCTGCCGCCGCCTCGACGGGCTCCCCCTGCCGTTGGTCCTCGTCGCGACCCAGCTTCGCGGCATGGCCCCCGCTGAGCTCGACGACCTGCTCGCGGACGGACTGACGCTGCCGGCGATGCGTGGCGGGACGGCGCACCAGCGCACGATGACGGCCTCCCTCGACTGGAGCCTGGCGCTGCTCACGGACGCGGCCGTCGACCTGTACCACCGGCTCGGCGCGTTCGTCGGGTCGTTCGACGCCGCGCTGGCCGCCGCCGTCGGGTCGACGAGCACGGCGTCGGCACGCGTCGCCGCGACCCTGAACGAGCTGGTGGACCACTCGCTGCTGCTCGTGGACACCTCGGGCGCCACGGCCCGCTACCGGATGCTCGCCGTCGTCCGCGAGCACGCCCGCGCCGGGCTGGACGACGACGCCCGCGCCCGGGTCGCCGGCGCGCACCGTCGAGCCGTCCTGGAGCGCGTCACCGCGCACCGCCACCGCGCGCGGTACTTCTCGCCGGAGCAGATCGTCGAGCTCGAGGTGCTCCACGACGACGTCGTCGCGGCGATCGACAGCGCGATCGCGACCCGGGACGCGCCCGTCCTCGTGGCGCTGCTGACCAGCACCATCCGGTTCTGGCGCGTCACAGGCCGCATCCGGTTCGGGCTGGACCGCACGATCGGTGCCCTAGGGGTTCTCGACGGCCCTGACCGGGCCGTGCTCGAGTACATGCGTGCCGACCAAGAACGCGTCCTGGGGCTCCTCGACGCGGCGGCGGTGCACGCCCACGACTCCCTGCGTCGGATCCGGGAGAACGGGCCCCGCGCCTGGCTCCCGTTCGCGCTCGGGGTAGCCGGTGACGTCGCCGCGTCCCAGGGCCGGTTCGACGACGCCCGGGCGGCGTACCAGGAGATCCGCCAGATGTACGACCCGCAGGCGGATCCCCAGCTGCACGGGCTGTGGTGCGCCAACCTGGGCGGGATCGAGCTCGCGGCGGGCCGGGACGACACGGCGACACCGCTGCTGGAGGAGGCGCTCGAGGTCTTCGCCGTCCACCCGCCGGTCTGGCTCATGGGCCGGGTCCGCGGGCACCTGGGCGTCGTGGCGCGACACCGCGGCGACTTCGCCATCGCGGCCACGCTCCTGCTGCAGGGGCTCGACGACCTCGCGCCCTACCACGCCCTGGCCGAGGCGGCTCCGCTCGTCGACGAGCTCGCCCTCGTCCTGGCGGCGACGGGGCGCGCACGGGACGCCGAGGACTGCCGGCACGCGGCCGCCGAGATGCGGCGGCGCATGGGGTCCCCGGACCTCGCGGACGCCGACGGCTCCGACGCGGAGCCGTCGATGTCCATCGCCGAGGTGGTCGTGCTCGGCCGCCGGACCGCCCGGCCGCGGCACACGGACGTGCTGACGCCCCGGGAGCTGGAGGTGGCAGGCCTCGTCGCCGAGGGGCTCACCAACCCGCAGATCGCCGAACGCCTGGTGATCTCGCCCGGGACGGCACGCACGCACGTGGAGCGCATCCGGACGAAGCTGGGTGTGGGCTCACGCGTCCAGGTCGCCCGATGGGTCCTCGAAGAATACGTCGATCGACAGACGCGCTGAGACCCTCCGACCCCGCACGATGGGAACGGTTCGGGCGAGCGATCGAGACGCTCTGCCCGAGAGGACGTGGACCGTTTCCCCCGGCGGTTCATCGTGACGCGTCGGTGGCGTCGGCCCGGCCGACGCCACCGGTGTCCGCCGGACCGCGTCGGACCCGTCGCCGCCTCCGCCGCGCGCAGGCGAGCACGAGGCCCCGGTCCCGCACGGCCAGCACCGCCGTCCCGCACCCGTCCGTCCGCACGACGCGTGATCCGACGGCCTCGTAGAGGCGCAGCGCGGTGTCGGTGGGATGGCCGTAGTCGTTCTCCCCGACCGGCACGAACGTGACCTCGGGTCGCAGGTGCGCCGCCAGGTCCCGCGACTGCGACGCCGAGCCGTGGTGCGCCATCTTCACCACCTCCACCGGCCCGTCGGGGAACCCGGAGGCCCGCAGCCCCGCCAGCAACCGCTCCTGTCCCCCCTCCTCCAGGTCGCCGAGCGCCACCACGTCGATCCCGCTCGCCGTCCGCAGCACCGGGACGACGCTCGCGTCGTTCGCACCGCCACGGGAGTCCGCCCCGAGCACCTCCCAGGTCACCGTGCCGGCGGCACCCCGGTGCCCGGGCACGGCGACGCTGACCGGCACCTCGGCGTCGTGCAGCGCCTCGCGTGCTCGTCCGGCCGGGGCAGCCGGCTCGTCGAGGGGGGAGACGAGGGCCGCACGCACCGTCCGGCCAGCCAGCACCGCGTCGAGGCCCCCGACGTGGTCGGTATGGAAGTGGCTGAGAACCAGCAGGTCGACATGCTCGACGCCGAGCCGTCCCAGGCACCGCGCGGCGGCGTCGCCCGGTGGCCCGACGTCGACGACGACGGCGGCACGCGGTCCGCTGCGCACCACCAGGGTGTCGCCCTGGCCGACGTCACAGGCGACCACCTGCCAGTCGTCGAGCAGCCCCGCCGTGCCCGCGCCGACGACCGGCCAGCGCGGCACGACCAGCACCGCGGCCACGACCGCCAGCACCGCTGCCGCGGCCCACAGAACGCCGGACCGGCGCGCGCGAGGACGCTCACCTCCGCGGAGCCGGCGACGCAGCGCCGCCACCAGGTCTCCGACCGAGCAGTGCCAGCCGCGCGCCGGCGGTCTGCGCAGCAGTACCCAGAGCGCCACCGCCGAGGCGCCGGCGAGCAGCAGCGCACCGAGGGCCCCACCGGGCCACGGGGCGCTCGCACCGGGAAGGCCGGCGAAGAACCGGGCGACCGCGGCGATCCAGGCCGTCGCTCCCCCGGCGACCCACGCGACCGCCCCGGCGACCGCCGGCGCCCACGGTGCGAGCAGCGTGGCCACGAGGCCCAGCACCGTGGCGGGCACCAGGGCCGGCGCGGCCAGCAGGTTGGCCGGCACTGCGGTGAGGGGCAGCGCGGGATCGAGCAGGACGAGCACGGGGCCGCAGGCGGCCTGGGCGGCCAGGGGCACGGCGACCGCGAAGCCGACGGTGCGGCCGCACCACGGGGCCAGGCGACGAGCGAGCGGTCCGGTGAGCAGGATGATGCCCGCGGTCGCGGCGCAGGAGAGCGCGAACCCGAAGGAGCGCGACATCCAGGGGTCGGCGACGAGCAGCACCGTGGAGGCCACGGCGAGCGCCGGCGGACCGGCCGACGGCCTGCCGAGCGCCAGGGCGAGCAGCGCCACGGCGCAGGTCCACGCGGCACGCAGCACGCTGGGCTCGGGGCGGACGAGCAGCACGAACCCGACCGCCCCGACGACGAGCAGGCCGACGCGGGCCCCGCGCGGCACCCGCAGCACCACGCAGGCCACGGTGAGCGCGGCGACCACGATCGTGAAGTGGCTGCCGGAGACGGCCGTGACGTGGGTGAGGCCGGTGACCCGCATCGCCTCGTCGAGGTCCTCGGGCAACCGGGTCGTGTCCCCGACGGCGGCTCCGGGGACGAGCCCGCGGGCCTGCGGCGACAGGTCGTCGGTGACCTCGAGCAGCGCCGTGCGCAACGTCGACGTCGCGCGCAGGACGGCTCCCGGCGGTGCGGTCGTGGCCACGGATGTCGCGGAGGCGGTGGCCACCGTCCCGGGCGCGAAGGCCGACGGGCCCAGCCGGGCGTCGACGACGACCCGGGCCCCGTACCGTGGGGGCGCTCCCGGGGCGGTGACCTCGACGTGCCCGCGGGCCGCCGACCCGCTGCCCCGTGCCCAGACCTCGTCGACGGCCAGGACGAAGCGGTGCCCGCCGCCGAAGGTTGCCGGCTGGGGCTCGGCGGCGACCGTCCCGTGCAGGGTCGCCACGGCCTGCTCGACGGCGAGCTCGGGCAGCGGGGCCCGGGCGGCACTCTGCGCGTGCACCGAGGCGCTGACGGCGAGCACGCAGCCCGCGACGAGCAGCAGGTGGGCGGCGACGGCCCGTCCGCGTCGCCGGAGCAGCACGAGCGCCAGGAGGACGACGGCTCCGGCGACGAGCGCGACGACGACGTCCCGGCCGCCGCCCGAGGGGCTGTCGCGGGTCAGCAGCCACGCGGCGACCCAGGCCGCGAGCGCCGTCGGCGCGAGGCGCAGGTCTCGGGTCACCACGAGACGAGGTCACGGACGTCGGCCAGCAGCGCGGGCCCGATCCCGGAGACCTCGGTGAGCTCCTCGACGCGCGTGAACGGCCCGTTCTCCTCGCGCCAGGCGACGATCCGCTCGGCGATCACCGGGCCGACGCCCGGCAACCCGGTGAGCTCCGTGACGTCCGCGGTGTTGAGGGGCACGAGCCCGTCCGGCCGGCCCGGACCGCCGGCGGCGTCAGCGGCGGGGGCGGGGGCGCCCTGTACCGGGGGATCGTCCCCGGGCGCGGGGACGTCGACCTGCTCGCCGTCGACGACGGCGCGCGCCAGGTTCAGCGCGGCCAGGTCGGCGCCGCCCGTCGCGCCCCCGGCCGCCGCGACGGCGTCGGCCACCCGCGCGCCCGCCGGCAGGTCGACCAGCCCGGGGTCGGCGACCTCGCCGACGACGTGGACCACGACGCTCGCAGCGGACCGCGGTGCCGCACCGTCCTCGGCCGCCGCCTCGTCGTCCGCGGGCACGTCATCCCGGGGCACGTCGTCCGTGACAGGCGCCCCGCCGCCGTCGTCGGCCGACGTGCCGTCACCCGGAGCGACGGGCGCGCCGGCCGGGGCGTCGTCGGGCACCCTCGTGGCCGACGGTGGACCGACGGCGACACCCAGGTCCTCGACGTCCCCGTCCGACCAGATCGTCACGCCCAGGACGGCCACCGCCAGGACCAGGAGCGCGAGGCAGGCGACGACGGCGGTGGGGCCGGACAGGGCCCAGCGGCTCCGGGCGCCGCCGTCGTCGGCGCCGACCGGGTGCCCGTGCGCGGCGCTGTACGCAGCGGCCACGTGCCCGGCCGAACGCCGGGCACGCAGGCGATCGACGAGCTCCGGGTCGGGCTCGTCACCGGCCACGGTGGCCCCGGGGACCTCCGGCGCCACCGGTCGCGCTGGTGCGGGGGCCGCGGCGTCGAGGGCCGCACGGAGCGCCGCCAGGCGAGCGGCGGCCTCGGGCCCGGAGCTGGTGTCGGTGGTGGTCACGGCGCGAGGCTAGGCAGGCGCGCGGCCCGCCGGACGCCGTCGGACCTCCGCCTGTGGACGCTCGCGGCCGGGGACGGCCTCGGACGCCGGTCCTACCAGGGGCCGCCCGGTTCGAGGTCGTGGACGTGCCCACCTCGGTCGACGACCATCACCGCGAGTGCACCGGGCCCCACGTGCGCGCCCAGCACCGCGCTGACCGGGGTGACGACGGGGAGCACACCGAGGCGTTCCGCCAGCACGGCCGCGACCTCGGCGGCCCGCTCGGGGGCGCCCAGGTGGTGCACCGCGACGGCCGGACGGGTGGCGGCCCGCGCCCGGGCGACGGCGATCTCCACGAGACGAGCCGTCGCAGCGGTGCGGGTGCGCACGCGCTGCACGAGCTCGACCCGCCCGTCACGGAGCCCCAGGATCGGCCGGACGCCGAGCGCGGCCCCGAGCGCCGCCGCCGGAGCGGTCAGCCGCCCGCCGCGACGCAGGTGCTCCAGGGAGTCGACGAGGAAGACCGCCTCCGCCGAGGCGGCCACGTCCGCCGCGCGGCGGGCCACGTGGTCGGTGTCGCAGCCGGCCGCGGCGCACCGGGCCGCCTCCACGGCCGCGAAGCCGAGGGCCATCGCCGCCGTGCGCGAGTCCACGGCCCGCACCGGGACCATCGACCGCTGCCCGGCCCGCTGCGCCGCGGCGAACGTGCCGGACAGGTCGGCGGACAGGTGGACCGAGACCACGGAGCGCGCGCCGTCCGCGACGAGCTGCCGGTAGGCGTCGGCGAGCTCCGTGATCGAGGGCTGGGACGTCGTCAGGCCCTCGCCGGCTCCGATGCGGGCGGCCACGTCCTCGGGGCTGACCTCGACGCCCTCGCGCATCGACCCGCCGTCCGTGACGACGTGCAGCGGGACGACGAGCGGGCCGTGGCCCGGGCCTTCCCAGAACGCGGGGTACGTCGCGTCGTCCGCGGCGGGGAGGCAGGCGGTCGAGTCGGTCACGACGCGCACGGCAGGAGAGTCAGGCATCGGTGCGAGTCTAGCGATCAGGGCCCGCCGGCCCGCGCACGCGTGCTCTCCCGCGCGCGAACCGCGCCGCGTCGCGTTAGCGTGCCACCCATGCCCGACGACGCCACGCCCACCGCCTCCGCCGCGGACCGGGCCGTCGGAGGTGCACCGCCGCACTCCGGCCGGGCGCTCGTCGCCGTCGGCGGGGCTGCCGTCCGGGGGGAAGGAAGGCGCGCAGCAGGGCGTGCCCGACACCACCGCCCGGACCTCGACCGCCGGCACCGTCCCTGACACGGGGAGGGCCCGTCGTCGGGCGCCGGGGCACCTCGGCGTCCGACGACGGCAGCCTCGCGCGTCTCAGACGGGCGGCAGCACCTCGGCGTGCCACACCCGGTCCATGTAGTCGCGCATCGAGCGGTCCGAGGAGAAGAACCCGGACCGCGCCACGTTGAGCACCGCGGACCGGCTCCACGCGTCGGGGTCGCGGTACGCGGCCTCCACCCGCTCCTGCGCGTCCAGGTACGGCTGGTAGTCCGCCAGCACCATGAAGCGGTCCTCACCCAGCAGGTTCGACACGATCGGCTCGAAGACCGAACGGTCGCCGCCGGAGAACTCGCCGTGCGCCACGAGGTCGAGCGCCCGACGCAGCGACGGGTTGGACTCGTAGTACGACGACGGCCGGTAGCCCGCCTCCTGCATCGCGGCGGCCTCGGGCTCGGTGAGGCCGAACAGGAAGAAGTTGTCGTCCCCCACGAGCTGGCGGATCTCGACGTTCGCGCCGTCGTCCGTCCCCACGGTCAGCGCGCCGTTGAGCGCGAACTTCATGTTGCCGGTGCCGGACGCCTCCTTGCCGGCCAGCGAGATCTGCTCGGACAGGTCGGCGGCCGGGATGAGCGTCTCGGCGACGGTCACGTTGTAGTTCGCGGGGAACGCGACCCGCAGCACCTTCGACACCTCGGGGTGGGCACCGACCACCGCCCCGACGTGGTTGATCAGGGCGATGATCTCCTTCGCCATGGCGTACCCCGGAGCGGCCTTGGCGCCGAAGACGACCGTGCGCGGCACCAGGTCCCCGGCGGCGACCTCGCCCGAGACGATGCGGTCGTACAGCGTGATCACGTGCAGGATCTTGAGCGTCTGGCGCTTGTACTCGTGCAGCCGCTTGACCATGACGTCGAGCATGGTGCCGGGGTCGACCTCGATCCCGTCGCGGCGAGCGAGCAGGTCCACGAGCCGGTCCTTGTTCGCGGCCTTGACCTCGCGGAAGCGCCGACGGAACTCGGGATCGTCGGCCATCGGCTCGAGCTCGCGCAGCCGGTCGAGGTCGGTCACCCAGCCGTCGCCGATCGCCTCGGTGATCAGCTCGGACAGCCTCGGGTTGGCGAGCCGGACGAACCGGCGTGGCGTCACTCCGTTGGTGACGTTCGTGAACTTCTCCGGCCACATCCGGGCGAAGTCCGCGAGCACCTTGTCCCGCAGGAGCTGGGAGTGCAGCTCGGCGACGCCGTTGACCTTCGTCGCCGCCACCGTGGCGAGGTGCGCCATGCGCACGCTGCGCGCCGGATGCTCGGCGATGATCGACATGCGTCGCACGAGCAGCTCGTCGTCGCCGGAGTGCTCCCGCACCCGTGCCAGGAACTCGTCGTTGATGCGGTAGATGATCTCCAGGTGGCGTGGCAGCAGCCGCCCGAGCAGCTCGACCGGCCAGACCTCCAGGGCCTCCGGCAGCAGCGTGTGGCAGGTGTAGGCGAAGCAGCCCTGGGTGACCTCCCACGCCTCGTCCCAGTCGAAGCCGTTCTCGTCGACGAGGATGCGCATCAGCTCGGGCACCGCGATGACCGGGTGGGTGTCGTTGAGCTGGAAGCAGATCCGCTCCGGCAGCCGGTGCAGGTCGAACCCCTCGGGCAGCAGCTGGTCGATGAAGTCCCGCAGCGAGCAGGCCACGAAGAAGTACTGCTGCTGCAGGCGCAGCTCCTTGCCCTGCGGCGTCGAGTCCTCGGGATAGAGCACCTTGGAGATGTTCTCGGCGAACGTCCGCGAGCGGACCGCCTCGGCGTAGTCGCCGTGGTTGAAGATCTTCAGGTCGAACGCGTGGGTCGCGCGCGAGCTCCACAGCCGCAGGGTGTTGACCATGCCGTTCCGGTAGCCCGGGACCATGTAGTTGTAGGGGACGCCGAGCACCTTCCAGCCGGGCAGCCAGCGGGTGCGCTCGACGGCGTCGTCGCCCTCGCCGTCGACGTAGCGCTCCGTGTGCCCGCCGAAGCCCACCGTCACCTCGTGCTCCGGGTGGGCGAACTCCCACGGTGCGCCCGCCGCCAGCCAGTCGTCCGGCTTCTCGACCTGGCGACCGTCGACGAACGTCTGGCGGAAGATGCCGTACTCGTAGCGGATGCCGTAGCCGATCGCCGGCACCGACATCGTCGCGAGCGAGTCGATGAAGCAGGCGGCGAGTCGTCCGAGCCCGCCGTTGCCGAGCCCGGGCTCCACCTCCGCCTCGCGCAGGTCGGCGAGGTCGATGCCCAGCGAGGCGAGCGCCTCGGCGGCGATCGCCTCGAGGTCGGCGGCCACGAGCGCGTTGTCGAGCTGGCGGCCCAGCAGGAACTCCGCCGACAGGTAGGCCACCGCCTTCGGCTGGCGGCGGTAGTGGTCGGTGGTCGTCGTGATCCACCGGGCCATGAGGTAGTGCCGGACGGTGCGCGCCAGCGCGAGGTACTGGTCGTTGACGCTCGCCCGCTGCAGCACGGTGCCCTGGGCGAAGTTCAGCTCACGCAGGTACTCGCGGACGAAGCCCTCGACGGAGTGCTCCGGCGTGGCGATCAGGGGGGTCGATTCGGTCACGTGGTCGACACTACCCACGGCCCCGCCCCGTGTCGTCGGTTGACGCCGAGCCGACCCCGCACGGAAACATGACCGCCGCCCGCCGTTCAGGGTGTGGTGCGGCCCACGTCCTGCACGCTAGGGTTCCGCCGTCCCCCCTCCCTGACGCCGTGGAGCAACCTGCCGTGACCGGAGACACCCGACGCCGCCTCCTCGGCGCCCTGCTGAGCCTCGCCGTGGCCCTGACCGGACTGACGGTCGCCGCCCCGGCGGCCACCGCCGCGGACACCAGCCGTCCGACCACCCCGCGGGTCTCCCTCGACCGCTGGCGCACGCCGAAGCCGGCCGACTTCGCCGGGGTCCGGCAGTGGCGTCCCCGCGCCACGTGGACAGCGGCGCGCGACGACCGGCGCGTCACCGGCTACCAGGTCCAGGTCAAGTCTCCCGACAGCCGCTGGCACCGAGCCCACAGCCGCGCGTGGCGTTCCCCGGACAGGCTCCGGTACCGCGGCATCGTGCTCGGCCCCGGCGAGCAGGTGTGCTTGCGGGTCCGCGCCCGCGACCACGCCGGCAACACCAGCGCCTGGTCGAAGCGCCGCTGCACGTCCGCACCGTTGACGCCGCTGGAGGACTTCGACCTCGACCGGACGATCGTCCGGGACTCCGGTGCGGGGACCCACCCGTTCGCCGTCGTCAGCAAGCGGAACGGTGTGCCGCGCACCAGCGACCGGGTCACTGACGTGCGCGGCGTCCGGGTCTCGGTCCGCACCGGCCCGCGTGCCGGCCGGATGAAGGTCTACGTCGGCAAGCGGTACCTCGGGACGGTGGACGCGCGGTCCGCCACGACGCGCTGGCGCGGCGTCAAGCTCAAGGTGCCCGCCGACGAGGCGCGCACCGGCCGCCTCCGCTTCGTGCCCGTGACCAAGAAGCCGGTGAAGGTGCGGTTCGTCTGGCCGATCGGCTGACCGGCTCAGACACCGACCAGCGTGACCAGCCGCGAGCGCCCCGCCGCGTCCTTGACCGCCTGCAGCACGACGTCCACGTGCGGCTCCAGCGCACTGACCTTGTCGAGCGGGGCACCGATGACGAGCTGGAACCCCAGCCCGCGCCACGCCCCCACGGCACGGCCGGCGAACCGGGCGTCGGCCTTGATGAACGCTTCGTCGAGGAACACCGGCGCGTACCGCGGGCGCTCCGCCCCGGCGTCGCCGAGCTGGTAGCGCAGCGCCGCCCCCACGATGAACGCCACGAGCTCCTGCGACTCCCCGCCGGACTTGCCCGCGATGTGGTCGTACACGCTGACGTGGCGACCCTCGAGGTCCACGCACTCGGCGCTGATGCGCACGTGCTCGCGCACGTCCACCAGCCGACGCCGCTCCGGCGAGTCCGGACGGATCCGGTCGATCAGCCGCGCCATGCGCTCGTACCGTCGCTGCCGCTCCGCGGGCGTCTGCTCGCCCGGGTCGGCGGCCAGGTCGCGCAGCTGGCGGCGGAACGAGGCCACGTCGCGCGCCTCGGTCACCTGGGCGGTGATGCGCAGGCGATGGGTGTCGTCGCGGAACGGCAAGGTGGCCAGGATCGCGTTCACGGGTTCCATGCGCTCGCGGATCTCCGCGACCGACCGGTTCATGACGTTGCCGAGCAGCGTCAGGTCGTGCCCGCTGAGCCTGCCCAGGGTCCGCGACCAGCGCTCGGTGAGCTGGTAGAGACGCTGGTCCTCGATCTCGTCGAGGATCCGTGCGAAGTCGTCGTAGGACTCCTCGGGGTCGGTGCCCAGGTTGGGGTTGGGCCACGCGTCGCAGAAGCGCTCGAACAGGCTGCGCAGCGCCGCGCGCGCGGTGCGCCCGGACTCCAGCGCCTCGTCCCGGTCGCGCACGAGCTCGCGCACGACGGCCGTGGTCGCCTGCTCCAGCGCGGCGAGGGACAGCGTCTGCGGGTCCGACGGCGTCACGGCGGCCAGCGCGGCGTCCAGGCGTTCGCGCTGCGCGGCCGTCGGCGCGACGTCGGCCCGTTCGGCGCTCTCGACGGCGTCGGTCACGCGGTCGACGAGGTCGGTGATCGCCGCCCAGTGCTCGCCGAGCTCCCGCACGCGGTTCTCAGCGTCGGCGCGCTCGCGGTAGAGCTCGGTGAGGCGGGAGCGCAGGCGCTGCTCGTCCTCGGCGAGCCCGCGGACCGCGTCGGACCCGTCACGCAGCGCCTCGAGCCGCTCCGTGCGGTCCGCGACGGCCTGCTCCGCCGCGGCGACGTCGACGTCCTCCCACGACACCCGCAGAACCTGGCTGGCCGCCACGAACTCGTCGGTGTGCGCGGCCTGCCGCAACCGGGCACCCTCCAGCGCGGCACCGGCGTCGCGCAGCGCCCCGCGGGCCTCCTCGACGTCGGCCTCGATCCGTGTGCGGCGGCGGGTGTTCGAGAAGCCGAGCACCGAGGCACGCCCGGCGCCGCCGTGCGCACCGCGTGCCCCGTCGGACGTCTGGCCGGTGCGCGTGAGCGCCCGCCGGTGGTCCCGCAGCTCGGCGGGGTCGTCGACGCAGACGTAGGCGAACTGCTCGGCCAGACGCCGGGCGAGCCAGCCGCCGAACGGACCGGCCTTGACCTCGAGCCGGCCGGGCAGCGTCGACGGGTCGGCGTCGTCGTCGAGCGGCAGGTGGGTGGGGACGCCCTCGAACCGGACGCGCCGGCGCAGCGACACCCCGTCGATCGCCGCGCGGAAGTCCGCCAGTCGCTCGGCGTCGACGAGCAGGGTGGTGGCGAACCCGCCGAGCGCGACCGAGACGGCGTCGCGCCACGGCTCGTACTCGCCGCGCACCTCGAGCAGCTCGCCCACGAACGGCAGCTCGTCCACCTCGAGGCCCGCGGCCTCGGCCAGTGCGAGCCGCGCCGCGTGGTCCTCGGCCGGCATGTTGCCGCGCCGTCCGGACAGCGACGCCTGCTCCTGCTCGAGACGCGCGAGCCGCTTCTCGGCCTCGGCGACCGTCTGCCGCGCGGCGAACACGTCCTCCTCGTGCTCGCCCGCCCGTTGCGTGCGCTCCTCGACCAGGTCGCGCGCCCGGCGCAGCACCCGGTCGAAGTCGCGCCGCGCGGCGACCTGCTCCTGCAGGACCGCGAGGTGGGTCTCCAGGCCCGCCCGTGCCGTGCGGGTCTCCTCCAGAACCTCGGTCCGACGACGGATCTCCCGTTCCGTGGACTCGATCGCGTCGCCGCCCTGGCTGCGCAGGGAGGCGCGCACCTCCTCCAGGTCCGCCTCGGCCGACGCGATCCGTGCGGCGGCGGCGGTGCGACGCTCCTCGGCGGCGCGGTGCGCCACCCGGTTCGCCTCCTCCTCCGCCTGCACCAGCGCGAGCCGGCGGGCGTCGCGCCACGCCCCGAACACCGTGGGGCCGCCGGGCTCGCCCCGTCCACCGCCGTCGGGCACCCCGAGCGTGTCCAGCAGCGCGACGGAGCGCTGCGCGGCCTCGGCCTGCTCGCGCAACGTCCGCATCGGGCGCAGCACCTCGACCTGCCGGTGCGCCGTGAGCATCTCGGTGCGCACGGCGCTGAGCTCGTCGAAGTGCTCGACGGCACGGTCGGCGACCTCCAGCGTCTCGGGCTCGGTGAGCACCATCGCCTTGTACAGCGCGTCGACGGTGGTGATCGCCTGGCCGGCCTGGATGCGGCCCAGCAGCTGCATCGCCTTGTGCCCGTCGCCTGCGGCACCGATGCCGAGCGCCGAGTGCAGCCGCGTGGCGAACGCGACGTCCGTGTCGTACGGCGTCAGGCCGGCCTCGGTCAGCGCCGCGCGGGCGAACCGGCCCGCGGCCAGCGGCTCCAGGTCCCGCAGGTCGAAGGCACCGTCATCCGTCGCTCGCACGACGACGCACTCCTCGTTGCGAGTCGCCCCGCGAGGCACGTACCAGGCACGCAGCGCCGTCAGGGTCCCGCCGGACTGGTCGGACCACGACATCGCGATCGCCGTCCACGTGTCCACGCCGTCGCCGCGCAGCACCTGCTCACGGCTGGTGGTGCCGTCCGCCCGGGACTCGTCGAGCTTGCCGCGTGCGTAGGACAGCACGTTGCGCTGCTCACGCCCCCGCGCCCGGCCGGCCGCCGCGCCGTTCGAGGCACCGTTGAACGGCGTCGTGTGGCTCATCATGAGCGCGATGTAGGCGTCCAGCAGGGTCGACTTGCCGGACCCCGAAGCACCCGAGAGCAACGTCGCGGCCGGGGAGAAGCGCACCTCGTGGTGGCCGTGGTAGCCGCCCCAGTTGACGAGCTGCATCGACCGGGCCGTCCACTGCCGACCGTCCGAGGCGGCGGGGATCAGCCCGAACAGCGAGTCGTTCATCCGTGTCCCGGCCGGGGTGGTCACACTCATTCGTCCGCCTCCTGCGGGCTCGCCGCGGTGTCGTCGTCGGGCAGCGCGGGCGGCGCGGGGTGCTCGGCAGGTGCGGCGGAGGCCCCCCGCAGCCACTGCGTCAGCTCACGCAGCCGATCGACCGGCAGCAGGATCTCCACCACCGGCAGGACGCGGTACCGGCCGGTGGCGACCTCGTCCAGCACGCGCTCACGCGCCAGGGCCGCCACCGCGTTGTCGACCTCCCGCCGCCGTGCGGACAGGTTGGTCTCGTCGTGCGCGAGGAAGCCGAGGGCGTAGTCGGCCATCTCCTCGGCGTCCACGTACGCGGCCGCCTGGCCGGCGCCCTGCTCCTGGCGGAACCGGTTGCGCACGAACAGCATCAGCAGGGTCTCGATGCGCTTGTACGGCTCGTCCTTGAGCAGCACCGGGATGGTGAGCCCGTCCGAGCGGACCTGTCGCTTGTAGGCGATCTCGTAGTCGCGGTCCACGACCAGCTCGACGAACAGGTCGTGCAGGCGCGAGGAGAGCACCTGCTGGTGGCTCAGCAGCGCCTTCCACTCGAGCGGGTGGTCCGCCGCCGCGAGGTAGCGCCGCTGGAGGAGCAGCGCCAGCACGCGGCGGGCCTCGAAGGGCAGCACACCCGTGTCGCCCGGGAAGAGCCCCGGGTCGTCGTCCTCGACCGCCGGGGCCTCCACGAAGGTGTCCGACGGCGCGGGCCCCTGGTCGTCCGGCGCTTGCGACGTGCGTGGTTCGTCGACCGTGTCCAGCTCAGTCATCCGTCCTCCTGATCGGGGTGCGGGGCAGCACGAAGTCGCGGACCGTCCCGTCGGAACGGGTCGCTGTGACGAGCTCGAGCCCGTCCGCCGGGACGTCGCCCGACCCTCCGCCGTCGTCCTCCGTGGCGAGGTCCAGGTAGCCGAGCAGCTCCACCGGGCGGCGCAGCGTCTCCGGGCCGGCGGTGAACGCCTGTCCGATGCTCGACGGGCCGTCGATCGTCCCCAGGTGCGCCAGGATCTCGGCGTGCTGCGGACCGCCCATGGCGCGCAGGTCGGCGATCTCGTCGCCCGGGGCGAGCCCGTCGGACCAGTCCTCCAGGTCGTCCGGCGGGGTCTCGGGGCGCAGGTCGTGCAGCGCGGTCCGCAGACGGCCGGGACGTGCCCGCTCGAACCAGCGCAGCGGCTCCACCCGGGCCGCACGTCCCGACGACGGGAACCAGTCGGCCATGGCGGCGGTGGCCTCGCGCAGCGCGTCGTCGAGCTCGCGGTCGCGCAACGGGTTGTGGTGGCGGATCTGTGCGGTGACCGTCCGCGAGGCCCGCGCCTGCGCGGCCAGCACCACCTCGATCGCGCCGACGAGCTGGGTCCGCAACGTCTGCAGCACCACCCGGTGGTCCGGCGGCAGCTCGGCCGCGAACGGGTGGTCGAGGATCGAGCGGACCCGGTGCTCGAGACCGTCCAGCAGGTCGGGGTCGCCGAGCAGCTCCATGGCGCCGGCGAACGCCCGACCCTCGGGCGTGCGCTCGAGGAGGTTCTCCGAGGCGTCCAGGTAGTCGGCGACGACGACGCCGGTCGTGCGCTCGTCCTGACGCAGCCGCGTCACCATCTCGCGCTGCAGGGTGGAGATCGACTCCGCGACCCGCGCGAAGTCGGCCGGGAGCTCGCGCACCAGGGACAGCACATGGTCGTACTGCTCGGCCAGCCGCGCGGGCGCGACGGACTCCACCTCTCCCCCGGCCTCCAGCCGGCCCAGCTCCGCCTGCGCCTCGTCGATGCGCGAGCGCAGCTCGCTCATCCGGGCCTCACGGTCGGGACGGGCGTCGCGCGCCAGGTCCTCCACCGTCACCAGCAGGGTCCGGATGCGCGACTCGCTGACCAGCCCGCGGGTGCCCTGGGTGCGGGCGACGACGTCGAGCGCCTCGGCGGCATAGCTGGAGAGCCGGTAGCGCTCGGCGCCCGCGTCGTCGAGCGAGCGCACGAGCCAGCGCTCACGCACCCAGCGCGTGCACAGCACCCGCGCCGGGTCGTCGGGCACGTCCGGCACACGGTCCTCGTCCCCGGCACCGACCGCCGAGCGCAGCTCGGCCAGCAGGTCGTCGACCTCCACGTGCAGCTGCTCGGTGGCCACCGTGGGCCGGTCCGGCGTGAACACGCAGCGCAGCACCGCGACCACCAGCGGGGCTCCCGCCTTGTGCAGCAGCCCGAGTGTCGGGGTCGCGAAGGCCCGCTCCGCGCCGCCGAGCGCCGCGGCCAGACGAGAGCCGGTCATGACCGCTCACCGCACTCCTGGTCGTCCGAGCCTGCGGTTCCGCTGCGGCCGAGTGCCTCGCTGCGCTCGGCCCTCACCCTCCGCTGCACCTCCGGTTCACACGACAATGTTCACGAGCTTCGGCGCCCGCACGATCACCTTGCGGATCTCGGCGCCGTCGATCGCGCGCTGCACGTTGGGCTCGTCCAGCGCGGCGGCCTGCAGGTCGGCCTCGGAGATGTCCGGCGCCACCTCCAGCCGACCCCGCACCTTGCCCCTGACCTGCACGACGCACGTCACCGTCTCGGCCACCAGGTACTGCTCGTCAGCGACGGGGAACGGCTCGCGGGCCAGCGACGCAGCGTGCCCCAGCCGCTCCCACAGCTCCTCGGCGATGTGGGGTGCGATGGGTGCGACCATCAGCACCAGCGGTTCGACGGCCGCCCGCGGCACCACGTCCAGGCCGGTCAGGTGGTTGTTGTACGTGATGAGCTTGGCGATCGCCGTGTTGGGCCGCATCTGCTCCATCTCGACGCGGACGTCCGCGACGGTGCGGTGCAGGGCACGCAGCGTGTCGAGGGCCGGCTCGTCGTCCGAGACGACCAGGTCACCGGTCTCCTCGCTGACCACGTTGCGCCACAGCCGCTGCAGGAACCGCTGCGACCCGACGACGTCGCGGGTGTTCCAGGGGCGCGACAGGTCCAGCGGGCCCATGGCCATCTCGTAGACACGGAACGTGTCGGCGCCGTACTCGGTGTACATGTCGTCGGGCGTGACGACGTTCTTCAGCGACTTGCCCATCTTTCCGTACTCGCGCGCCACCGGGGCGCCCTGGTACGTCCAGCCGCTCTGCTCGTCCCCCTCGACCTCCGCGGCAGGCACGTAGGAGCCGCGGTCGTCGGTGAAGGCGTACGCCTGGATGTACCCCTGGTTGAACAGCTTGCCGAACGGCTCGCGCGAGCTGACGTGCCCCAGGTCGTGGAGCACCTTGTGCCAGAACCGTGCGTACAGCAGGTGCAGCACGGCGTGCTCGACGCCACCGACGTACAGGTCGACGCCGCCGGCGGGCCCGGCGGTGGCGTTGTGCTGCGGCCCCATCCAGTACTGCTCGAGGGCCGGGTCGATCACCGGCAGCGTCGCGTCGGTGGCGCCGTCGGCCGCCCCCGCGCCCCAGGTCGGGTCGAGGTAGCGCAGGTAGTACCAGCAGGAACCGGCCCAGTTGGGCATCGTGTTGGTGTCCCGGCGGTACTGCTGGGGACCGTCGCCCAGGTCGAGGGTGACGTGCACCCAGTCGTCGTTGCGTCCCAGCGGCGCCTCCGGCTCGGAGTCGCGGTCGTCCGGAGCGAAGGTCCGCGGCGAGTAGTCCGGCACCTCCGGCAGGTCGACGGGCAGCCGGTCGGCGGGCACCGCCACCGGGCGGTCCTGCGCGTCCCACAGGATCGGGAACGGCTCGCCCCAGTAGCGCTGGCGGCTGAACAGCCAGTCGTTGAGGCGGTAGGTCGTGGTGCCCTCGCCTGCGCCACGGGCCTCGAGCCAGTCGATGATCTTGGCCTTGGCGTCCGCGACGCCCAGGCCGTCCAGCGAGATCTCCTCGTTCGACGAGTTCACGGCCACACCGTCGCCGGTCCAGGCACCCTCGTGGCCCTCCGGCAGCCCGCCCGCGGGCTCGACCGTGTGCACGATCGGCAGCTCGAACGCCTCGGCGAACGCGTGGTCGCGCTCATCCCCGCCCGGCACCGCCATGATGGCGCCGGTGCCGTAACCCATCAGCACGTAGTCCGCGGTGAACACCGGGACGGTCCGCCCGTCGACCGGGTTCACGGCCAGGTGACCCGTGAACACGCCTGTCTTCTTGCCGGCGTCGGCCTGTCGCTCCACCGCGGTCTTGGCCGCCGCCTCGGCGCGGTAGGCGGCGACGGCGTCGACCGGGCTCGCGTGGCCGCCCGTCCAGACGTCGCGCGTGCCCTCGGGCCAGGCCGCCGGGACCTCGTCCAGCAGGGGGTGCTCCGGGGAGACCACCATGAACGTCGCGCCGAACAGGGTGTCCGGTCGCGTCGTGAACACCTCGATCTCCTGACCGGCACCGGCGAGGTCGACGGAGGCGTCCCCGGACCCGACGACGTGGAACCGGACGTTCGCACCGGTGGATCGGCCGATCCAGTTCTTCTGCATCGCCTTGACCTTGTCGGGCCAGTCGATGAGGTCCAGGTCGTCCGTCAGGCGGTCCGCGTAGGCGGTGATCCGCATCTTCCACTGGCGCAGGTTCTTGGTGAAGACCGGGAAGTTGCCGCGCTCGGAGCGGCCGTCGGACGTGACCTCCTCGTTGGCGAGCACCGTGCCCAGGCCGGGGCACCAGTTCACCGGGGACGAGTCCACGTAGGCCAGACGCTGGGAGTCCAGCACGTCCCGGCGCTCGCCCTCGCTCAGGGCCGCCCAGACGGCTCCCTGCGTGTTGTCACCGCCGTGCTTCTCGCCCCACGGACCGGGCACCGCGCGGGTGCCGGCGGCCAGCTCGTCCCGCAGCTCGGCGATGCGTCGCGCACGACCTCGCTGGGTTGTCGGGCTGCCGTCGGCCAGCTTCCCGACCGGCTCGGCGTCGGCGTCGTACCAGGAGTCGAAGATCTCCAGGAAGATCCACTGGGTCCAGCGCACGTAGTCGCTGTCGATGGTCGCGAAGCTGCGACGCGGGTCGTGGCCCAGGCCCATGCGGCGCAGCTGCCGCCGGTAGGTGACCATGTTTCGCTCGGTGACCAGGCGCGGGTGCTCACCGGTCTGCACCGCGTACTGCTCGGCGGGCAGGCCGAAGGCGTCGAACCCCATGGCGTGCAGCACGTTGTCGCCGCACATCCTGCGGAACCGTCCGACCACGTCCGTGGCGATGAAGCCCAGCGGGTGTCCCACGTGCAGCCCCGCGCCCGAGGGGTACGGGAACATGTCCATGATGAAGAACGGTTCGGCTGCGCCGGCGTGCTCGCCTTCGCCGCTCGTGAGCTCGCCCGACGGGTTCGCGGCGTAGAACGTGCCGCGCTCGTCCCAGCGGTCCTGCCAGCGCTCCTCGATCTCCTGCGCGAGGGCGGGCGTGTACCGGTGGGCGGGCTCGGAGGGTCGCTGCTGGGTCTCGGTGTCTGGCGTGCTCACGCCGGGGAGTCTACCGGCCGGGCCTCGCCCGCCCCGCCGGGTTCTGCGGCCTCAGAAGGAGCTGACGAGCGCCGGTCCCACGGCGAGCAGCAACCACGCGACGGCGACGACGTAGCCGATGACGAGGATCACCCAGCGGTTGCCCACGACGGCGCGCCGCAGGCCCTCGCTCGCCGGCAGGTCCCCGGACTGCACGGCGCGCACGACCTGCACCCACAGCAGCGGCCACATGGCGGTCCACACGATCATGCAGGCCGGGCACAGGGCGACCAGCACGTAGAAGCTGGTCCACATGAGGAAGAAGATGAGCGCCTGACCCAGGACGGTGCCGGCCAGCAGGCTCAGCAGGTACCAGCGCGGCAGCCGGGCTCCCGCGAGCAGCACCACGCCCGTGGTGATCACCACCGGGAACGCCGCGACCCCGAGGAACGGGTTGGGGAAACCGAGCAGGGCACCCTGCCACGACCCCATGGCGACGCCGCAGTCGAGGAACACGTTGATGCTGCACGACGTCGTGCGTCCGGGGTCCTGCAGCTTGAGGATCTTCTCGATCGACAGCCACATCGACCCGGCGAACCCGATCCCGCCGAGGACGACCAGCAGCGTGCCGAAGGCGCGGGTCGACAGCGTGCGCAGCACGGGCGCGGGCTCCGCAGGATCGAGGCCGTCCGGGCTCTGGGCGGAACCGTCCGTGCTCACCGTCGTGTCGGTCACGCGGGTGACGGTACCGCACCGTCCTGGGACGGTGCTGGGAGGACGGTGCTGGGAGGACGGTGCTGGGAGGACGGGGTCAGGAGGTCGGGCCCGACCCAGGAGCCCGCACCGCCCGGTGAGACCAGCGTGCCCGCACCGACACCAGCACGATGGCGAGGCCGACGAACGTCAGCGCCAGGCCGGTCCAGGCGGGAGCCACGTACCCGTAGCCCGCGGCGATGACGAGCCCGCCGAAGAACGCGCCGCCGGCGTTGGCCAGGTTGAGGGCCGAGTGGCACAGGGCGGCACCGAGCGACTCCGCCCGTGGCGAGAGATCCATGAGCCGTGTCTGCATGGCCAGCCCCAGCACCTGGGAGGTGACGCCCAGCAGGAAGAGCCCGGCCACGGCACCGACGGTCGACGTCGCGGTCAGCGCGAACAGGACGAGGGCCGCGGCGGTGGTCAGGAACCCGCCGATCACGGTGCCCAGCACCGAACGGTCCGCGAGCCGTCCGCCCACGAGCGTGCCGACCGTCATCCCGACGCCCATCGCCGCCAGCACCCAGGGCACGGCGCCCTCGCTCATCCCGGTCACCTGCGTGACGGTCGGCGCGACGTAAGTGTAGACGGCGAACAGCCCGCCGAACCCGATCGCGCCGGCGACGAACGCCACCCACATCGGTCCGTTCGCCAGCGCGCCGAGCTCCTGGCGCACGCTGGACTCGACGGGGCCGCGCTCCGGCACGAACCGCCACAGCCCCAGCAGCGCGGCGCCGCCGAGCACGCCGATGAGCACGAACGCGACGCGCCACCCGAACGCCTGGCCGACGGCGGTGGACAGCGGCACACCGACCACGTTGGCGACGGTGAGCCCCGTCATCATCACGGCCACCGCGTGCCCACGGCGACCCGGCCCGGCGACGGAGGCCCCGACCGCGGCGCCGACACCGAAGAAGGCCCCGTGCGGCAGGCCCGCGAGGAACCGGCCGGCCACCAACCACTCGATGCTCGGAGCGGCCGCCGAGACCACGTTGGCCACGGTGTAGAAGCCCATCAGCCACAGCAGCAGCCGACGCCGGGACATGCGTGCGGCGGCGACGGTCAGCAGGGGGGCGCCCACGACGACGCCGACGGCGTAGGCCGTCACGGCGCGCCCGGCCACCGGGTCGCTCACCCCCAGGTCGGCGCCGAACTGCGGGAGCATGCCCATGGTCGCGAACTCGGTGGTGCCGATCGTGAAGCCGCCGAGCGCGAGCGCGAAGAGGGCCCACGAGGCGGGGCTGAGGCGCGGGCGCGCCGCGGGGCGGGAGGGAGCCAGGGTCACGGAGGTCCTCGAGTTCTCGGAAAGGTGCTCGAAACGATTCGACGGCGCGACGCAGAGACTGCGAGCACACCGTCGGGAAGGGCCCCAGCCTACGCGCGGACCACCCGCACGCGCGAGGCCGCCAGGTGCCCCAGGTCCACGGACACCGGCCCGTCGGCCGCGCTCCAGGCCACCGTCAGGGTCCCGGCGTAGTCGCGGCGCCGCACCACGGTGATCTCGAGGTCCAGGTCGAGGCCCAGCCCGGCCAGGTACCGCAGCGCGTCCGGGTCGGCGTCGGAGATCCTGGCGACCACGCCGACCTCTCCCTCGGCGAGATCGGCCAGCAGGATGGCGTCCGGTCGCACGACCTGGCCGTCCGCCGTCGGGATCGGGTCACCGTGCGGGTCGCGGCGGGGGTGCCCCAGCCGGGCGTCGATCCGCTCGACGAGACGGTCGGAGACCGCGTGCTCGAGCACCTCCGCCTCGTCATGGACCTCGTCCCAGGTGTAGCCGAGCTCGCGCACCAGCCAGGTCTCGATCAACCGGTGCCGACGGACCATCGTCAACGCGTGCCGGCGCCCGAGGTCGGTCAACCACACCCCGCTGTACGGCTCGTGCCCGAGCAGTCCCTGGGCCGTCAGCCGGCGCACGGTCTCCGAGACGGTGGAGGGGCCGACGCCGAGCCGGTCGGCGAGCAGACCGGTGGTGACCTTGTCGTCGCTCCACTCCTGCGCGGACCACACGGCCTTGAGGTAGTCCTGCGCCACGGGCGTGAGGTCGGCCGGCTGCGTCTCGGTGTCGGTCACACGGAAGAGCCTACGCGCGGCGGCGTCGCTCAGGGCGCGATCGGGACGTCGACCGAGGGCTCGTCCGAGGGCGAGGCCGACTCCGCGGGGTCCTCGGGCGACGAGGGCGAGTCCAGCGGGGCCGGGTCCGCCAGCTCGCCCACCGGCGGCACGATCTCAGGCACGGGCTCGCGGTCGTAGACGGTCGCCTCGCCGTCCGGCGTCACCTCGATCACCTGGCTGTCGAGCCACTCGCGGGTGGTGGTGTCGAAGCGCAGCAGCGTCATCTCGGCCGTGCCCCGCAGCGGTCCCACAGTCGGCTGCCCCGAGGCGGCACCCGCGGTGCTCGCCGAGACGTAGCGCAGACCGCGCCCCACCTGCAGCGGTCCCGACCGCCGGTGGGTGTGCCCGGAGACCTGGAACGGGACGCATCCCGACTCCAGCGCCGGAACCCCCACGACCGGGGTGTGGATCAGCAGCAGGTCAGGTTCCTCCTCGCAGGCGGTCTCGGCCAGGCCGGCGGCCTGCTCGGCCGGCGTCTGCTCGCGCGCCGGGTAGGTGCCCTCGCCGATGCGGGTCTCGAGAGCGTCCCGGTCCCCCAGGATCCGCACCCCGGCGACCTCCACGACCTGACCGTCGAGGATGGTCTGGCCGTGCGCGGCCTCCTGCTGGGAGGTGAGCGTCGAGTCGTGGTTGCCGTCGGCGACCACCATCGGGACGTCGCCGACCGCCGAGGCGAAGGCGTCCACGCAGACCTTCTCCACGGCGGTGCCGTTCATCGTCGTGTCGCCGGCGTTGAGCACCACGTCCGGCTCGGAGCGCTCGACCACCTCCTCGATCACCGTCGACATGCCGGTGTTGCAGTGCAGGTCGGAGACGACCAGCAGGGACACGATCGCGTCGCCGTCGGCGCCCGTGGCGGGATCGGCAGGCTCCTCGCCCAGGTTCGTGCGCACGGCGTGCCGGATCTCCCAGGAGCTCCACGCCGTGCCGAGGTCGGAGCGGGCTGCCTCGTAGAAGGCCTCGTTCTCGTCGTACAGCTCGACGAGCTGACCACCGTAGGTGTCGATCACCCCGGCGAGCCGCCCGGTGATGCGCGCGCCCTCCAGCGACGTCCCCGCGAACACCTGCGAGGCCGGGCGCCCGGAGCGCGGAGTGTCGACGTCCGCCGAGACGAAGGCCCCGCCGATGAAGGCGACGACGACGACACCGGCCGTGAGCTGCCACGTCCGCGGCGCGAGCACCGCCGTCAGCTCCTGCCTGCGCCGCGCGCCCAGCAGCGCACGCACGCCCCACCCGACCAGCACGACGGCGACGAGAGCAAGACCCGCCCGTCGTGCGGCGTCCCCGAGCAGCGCCACGGTCACCGCGTCGATCGTCACCTGCGGGCTGTCGTAGAACTGCAGGTAGCCGTTCAGGTCGCCGACGAGCCGGTCGAGCGTCGACGAGGCGCCGACGGCCGACAGGTCGGCCGGGATCTCCTTGACGGTGACGTCCACACCGAGGCCGAGCGGGAGGGGCGAGTCGATCTCGAGGGTGCCGAGCGGCCCGAGGTCGACGACGACGAGCCCGTCGGTGTCCACGGCGTACTCGGCCTCGTGCGGCCCGAGGCTCAGCGTGGCGGACGCCGTCGTGATGCCGAGACCGACGCAGGCGGTGACGACCGCGACGACGGCGAGCGCCCAGCGCAGCCAGCGGGGCGGGGTGCGGTGTTCGGTCATGGTGGCACCATCCTGACATCGCACCGCCCGGGTCCGGCACAGACCTCCCCCGGGCGGCGCGTCAGGACGTCACACGGCGCAGCGTCGTCCGCGCGACCACGGCGGCGACCAGGACCGCGACGAGGCCGATGACCGACGTGGTGACCACGCCGCTGCCGAACGCCGCGTGGGCGGAGTCGAGCAGCATGGTCGCCTGCTCCGGCGGGAGCCCGGCCGCGACGTTCGTCGCCCCGGCGAGCGCCTCGGCCGCCCGGGCGGCGTCCGTCGCGGCGACGCCGTCGGGCACCACGACCGTGGCCTGGTACGACGCGGTGAGGATGCCGCCCAGCACGGCCGTGCCCAGCACGGCACCGACCTCGTACGCGGTCTCGGAGATCGCCGAGGCGGCGCCGGCCTTGGCCGGCGGGACCGTGGAGACGATGAGGTCGTTCGAGATCGTCTCCGCCATCCCGACCCCGAGGGAGAGCAGCACGAACGCCGCGGCGATCCAGCCGGCCTCGCCGCGACCGGCCACCAGGGCGGTGACGAGGTAGCCGGTCGCGGACACGCACAGGCCCGTGGCGACGACGGACGCCGGGCGGACGCGACGCACGACACGGACCACGGACAGGCCGGCGACGACCATGGTGACGGTCCCGGGCAGGAGCACGAGACCCGCCTGGACCGGCGACAGCCCGATGACGAGCTGCAGGTCCTGGGAGACGAAGAACAGGAACCCGACGAGTGAGAACACCGAGAGCAGGTTCACCAGCACGCTGCCGGTGAACGCCCCGTGCCGGAAGAGCCGGACGTCGAGCATGGGGTCCGGGCGGCGCAGCTGGCGGCGGACGAAAACCGCCCCGACACCGAGACCGAGCAGCATCTCGGCGACCCCGGAGACCTCGCCCTTGGCGAGCGTCTTGATGCCCAGGACGACGGCCGTCATCGCCACCATCACGAGCACGATGGAGACGGGGTCGATGCGGCCGGGCGCCGGGTCGCGCGACTCCGGGACGTAGATCGGCGCGAGCACGAGCATCAGCACCAGGACTGGCACGGCGAGCAGGAAGACCGAGCCCCACCAGAAGTGCTCGAGCAGGACGCCCCCGACGATCGGGCCCACGGCCGAGCCGGCGGCGAAGCCCGAGGCGAAGATCGCGATGGCCAGCCGGCGCTCGGTGCGGTCGGTGAAGACGTTGCGCAGCAGCGACAGCGCCGACGGCATGAGCATGGCGCCGAAGAAGCCGAGCGCCGCCCGCGCGGCGACGAGGGTCTCCGCCGTCGGGGCGAACGCGGCGACGGCGGAGACCGCGGCGAAGCCGACGGCACCAGTCAGCAGCAGCCGACGGCGGCCCACCCGGTCGGCGATCGAACCCATCGGGACGAGCAGACCGGCGAGCACCAGGGAGTAGGAGTCGACGATCCAGAGCAGCTGGGTGCCGCCCGGCTCCAGAGCGGCCGAGATCTGGGGCAGCGCGAAGCTGAGCACGGTGTTGTCGATGGACACCAGGAGCACCGGCAGCATGAGGACGGCGAGGGCGACCCACCGCCGCGCCGCAGCGGTCGGGGACGCGGCGCCGGAGGCGGAGGAGTTCGTCGTCGAGGGTGCCGGTGCCGTGGGGATCTGAGCCATGGCGGATGCCTCTCACAGCACACGACGGTCAGGGCGACGCGTCGCGTCGGACTTCTGCACCGTCTAGTCGGTACAGTAACGCGTCCGCCGGTAGGGTGCAACCATGCCTCCCCCACCGGCAGCCCGCGCCAAGGTGCTGCACGCGTTCACCGACCTCCTCGTGACCTCCGGTGAGCGGTCCGCCACGCTCGACGCCGTCGCCGAGCACGCGGGCGTCTCCAAGGGCGGGCTGCTCTACCACTTCGGTTCCAAGGACGCCCTCGTCGACGGCCTGGTCGAGCACCTCACCGGGCTGATCTCCGCCGACGTCTCCGCGATGCGGTCCGCACCCGAGGGCCCCGTGCACTACCTGCTGCGCACCTCGTCCGCCGTGGGCAGCGAGTTCGACCGCGCCTACCTCGCGGTGGCGGAGCTCGCCCGCGGCGCCTACCCGCGCGCTCGCGGCGCGCTCGACGCGGCCGAGCAGGCGTGGACCGACGCCGTCGCCGAGCAGGTCCACGACCCGGCGGTCGCCCGCGCCGTCGTGCTGCTCAGCGACGGCATCTACCACCGCGCCTCCCTCGGCGCCGAGCCCCCGCCGCTCGAGGAGCTGCTGACGCTCGTCGACCGCCTGCGACAGTCCGCCAGCGCCTGACCCGCCGGGACGCCGTCGTCCCCGCGACGACGGTCAGCCGGTCTTGCGCTGGGCGGCGACGGACCGCTTGAGGGCCTCCATGAGGTCGACGACCTCGGCGCCCTCCCCCTCCTCCTGCTCGCCGAAGGTCTCCGCGGGGTCCAGCGTGTCGCCCTTCTCGATCTTGGCGTCGATGAGCTGGCGCAGCTGGACCTGGTACTCGTCCGTGTAGTCCTCGGGCGTGAAGTCGGACTCGTAGCTCGCCACGAGCTGGGCGGACATCGCCAGCTCCTTGTCGGTGACGGAGGTCGAGGCGTCCAGGGACGGGAACTCGGCCTCCCGGATCTCGTCCGCCCACAGCAGCGTCTGCAGCGTGAGCACCTCCTCACGCACGCGCAGCGCCGCGAGCCGGGTGCGCTGGCGCAGGGCGAACTTCACGATCGCCGTCCGGTCCGACTCCTCGAGTGTGCGCCGCAGCAGCACGTAGGCCTTGGGGCTCTTCGAGTCCGGCTCGAGGTAGTAGGTCCGGTCCAGCAGGATCGGGTCCACCTGGTCGCTCGGCACGAACTCCACGACCTCGATCTCGCGGTGGGTCTCCGCCGGGAGCGCGGCGAAGTCCTGCTTCGTCAGCACGACCACCTGCTCGCCGTCGTCGTAGGCCTTGTCGATGTGCTCGTAGGGCACCGTCTCGCCGTCGAGCTCGCACACGCGCCGGTAGCGGATCCGGCCGCCGTCGGCGTCGTGCACCTGGTGCAGCGAGACGTCGTGGTCGGACGTCGCGCTGTACAGCTTCACCGGGACGTTCACCAGACCGAACGTCACGGCACCCTTCCAGATGGCCCTCATCACCCCAGTCTCACGCGGGTCGCGCGAGCGCGCAGGACGATCGATCGTCAGCCCAGCAGGCCGAGCACGCCCACGACACCGACCAGCACGGCGAGGACGACAGAGACCCCGACGAGCACGGCATGGACGGTGTAGAACCGCGTCGGCAGGCCGGCGGCGTCACGGGCGCGCGGGTCCTTGGTCACGCGTCGCCAGAACTGGGGCCACACGACGAGGTTCCAGACGGCGGCGAGGACGAGGACGAGCGACCACACGAGAGGAATCTGCACGTCACCAGTGTCCCACCGGCCGCACCAGTGTCCCACCGGCCGCGACCAGGCCGTCCGCGGACCCCCGCGTCAGGAGAGCAGGCCGTGGTGCAGCGCGCGCAGCACCGCCTTGGTGCGGTCGGTGGTGTCCAGCTTGAGCAGCACGGCGGACACGTGGTTCTTCACGGTGCCCGGCGCCAGGTGCAGCACCTCGGCGATCTCCCGGTTGGTGCAGCCCTCCGCCATGAGCCGCAGCACCTCGGTCTCCCGCTCGGTGAGCGGCTGGACGTACGCGTCGTCGATCCCCGCGTCGACGATCGGGGACGAGCGCACGGCGCGCAGCAGCCGGGCCGTCACCGACGGCTGCACGTGGGTGCCGCCGTCGGCCAGGGTGCGCACCGCTTCCGCGAGCTGCGCGACCGTCACGTCCTTGAGCAGGTAGCCCTGTGCTCCCGCGCGCAGCGCGCCGAGCACGAGCTCGTCGTCGTCGAACGTCGTCAGCACCAGCACCGGCACGTCCAGCCGACGACGGCGCAGCTCACGCAGCGCCCACAAGCCGTCCGTGCCCGGCATGCGCAGGTCGAGCAGCACCACGTCCGGGCGGTGCTCCACCACCGCCTCCACGCCCGCCGCGCCGTCGTCCGCCTCGGCCACCACGTCGAGACCCCCGGCGATCTCCAGCAGGCTCCGGATGCCGTGGCGCACGAGCGTCTGGTCGTCGACGAGCACCAGGCGCAGGCCCCCGGGTGCCGCCCGCGCCCGCGCCCGCGCCCGCGTCACGAACGCACCCGCAGCGGCATCGCCGCCTCGATCCGGAAGCCCCGCGAACCGTCGAAGCGCACGGCCCCGCCCAGCACCTCGACGCGCTCGACGATGCCGCGCAACCCGTTGCCCGGCGTCACCGTGCCGGTGGCGTACCCGTCGTCGTGCGCGACGAGCCTCAGCCGCTCGTCGTCCGCCGTGACCTCGATCGTCAGCACCGACGCCCCCGCGGCGTGCCGCACGGTGTTCGTCGCGACCTCCTGCACCACCCTCACCAGCGCGGCCGTCTGCTCCTCGTCGGCGGCGACGTCGTCCGCCACCGCCACCACGACCCTCGGGTGCGGGACAGCTGCCGCGACAGCGCCGAGCGCCTCGCGCAGGTCGGGCGCCCGACGGCGGAGCTCCCCGACGGTCGTGCGCACGTCGCCCAGCAGCTCCCGTGCCATGGTCCGCGCCCGCCCGACGTGCTCGGTCTGCTCCGGCCCGGTGCGGTGGGTGGCCGACTCGAGCTCCAGCGTCAGCACCGTGAGCTGGTGGCCCAGCAGGTCGTGCAGCTCGCGCGCGATCCGCAGGCGTTCCGACGCCCGGCTCACCTCGTCGCGCAGCACCGTCGCCGCCGCGAGCTCGGTGTGCGCCACCGAGAGCTCGACCCGCATGCGCTGCTCACGCTGCAGGGCGGCACTGACGAACGCGGCGGAGACCTGGAGGAGCAGGTACAGGCCCGCCCCGAAGGCGACCTCGGCCACCGGCAGCTCCGCGCCGCGGCGCTCGGCACCGAGCACCGAGCTGACCACCAGGATCACGGTGTTGGCCGCGATCACCGCCGTCGTCACCCGCCACGACACCAGGTACGTGCTCAGCGCGGCGCCGAACACGAGCAGGATCGGCAACCAGCCCGCCCCCGGCAGCCCGATGATCAGCACACCCGCGAGCACCGTCTGGCCGGCGACACCTGCCACCGTCCCCAGGGCGTGCGGCTTCTGCACCATCACCCAGAGGGTCAGTGCCACGAAGGCGACCGCCGCGACCCACCACACCCACGGCGCCACCAGGTAGGACGACCGCTCGACGATGAACGGCACGATCACCACGACGCCCACGCACACGCCGAGCACCGCCAGCCCTGCCACCGCGTCCGCCCCTGGTCGTCGCACCGTCCCACGCTACGGCAGGTCAGCGCCGCTCCGCGGGTGCCAGAGGTCACGGTCGATGGTCGTGACCGCCGGCACGCGCGGCCGGCTGCCCGACGTCCCTAGCGTCGTGGTCATGACAGCGATCCGAGCGACGCACCTGCACAAGGAGTACCGGCGGCGCGGCCGCAGCACCGTGGCGGTCGACGACGTGAGCCTCCGCGTCGAGGTCGGTGAGATCGTCGGGCTGCTCGGCCGCAACGGCGCCGGCAAGTCCACCGTGGTGAACCTCGTCAGCGGCCTGCGCGCTGCGGACACGGGCACGGTGAGCGTGCTGGGCCACGACCCGCGCGCCGACCGCTCGAAGGTCCGCGGCGTCCTGGGCGTCCAGCTCCAGGAACCACAGCTCCACGACGCCCTGACCGTCGGCGAGCTGGTCGGGCTGCACCGGTCCTTCTACCCGACGGGCCGCGACCCCGGAGAGCTCGTCGAGGAGATGGGGCTGGGCGACCAGCGCGGGACGCGGTTCGGCAACCTCTCCGGAGGACAGCGGCAGCGCACCTCGATCGCCGTGGCGCTGGTCGGCAACCCGCGGGTGGTGATCCTCGACGAGCTCACCACCGGTCTCGACCCGGAGGCCCGGCGCGGCATGCTCGACCTGGTGCGCGGACTGCGCGAGGACGGCACCACGGTGCTCCTGGTGAGCCACCACATGGACGAGGTGGAGAAGCTGTGCGACCGCGCGATCGTGCTTGACGCCGGCCGCGTCGTCGCCGACAACACCCCCGCCGGACTCGTCACGGACGCCGACCTGCCGACGGGCGCCGGGCTCGAAGAGGCCTACCTGACCCTGACGGGAGCCGCACGATGACCGACACCCTGGTCCCCCGCCTGCCCGAGGTCCGTCCCGGCGTCCGCGCGTGGCTCGCCATGATGGTCGCCGAAGCGAAGATGGTCGCCCGCGACACGGCCGGTCTGATCGTCCCGATCGGCATGCCCGTCCTCATCCTCGTGATGAACGGCGCCCAGAGCGGCGCCGGGACGGTGATCCCCGGCACGGGCGGACGCACCGCCTTCGACCTCTACCTGCTGCCCCTCACCCTGGCGTTCGTCGTCGCCATGGTCGGGGTCGTGAACATGCCGAGCTTCCTGGCCACCTACCGCCGCACCGGAGTGCTGCGCCGGCTCGGCGTGACCCCGGCGTCCCCGGTGATGGTGCTGGTCGCGCAGGCCGCCGTCGGGATCGCGCAGATCCTGGTCGGGCTGGCGCTCACCCTGGGGGTGGCGTTCGTGGCCTACGGTGCCCACGCACCGGCGGCCCCCTGGACCACGACCGGTGTGCTGGCGCTGGCGATCGCGGCGATGTACGCCGTCGGCATGCTCGTGGCCGCGGTCTCCCCCACGCCACAGTCCTCGGTGGCCATCGGACTGGTCGCCTTTCTCGGTATGGCCGCCGTCGGCGGACTGTTCGGGGGCCGGCAGAACCTGCCCGAACCGCTCGCCGAGATCGGTGGGGCGCTGCCCTTCGGCGCCACCGTCGATGCGCTCGGTGCCGCCTGGGCCGGCGCCCCCGTACCGGCCTCCGCCGTCGTCGGCCTGGTGGTGGCGACGCTCGTCGGCACGCTGCTCTCGTCTCTCTGGTTCCGCTGGGAGTGAGCCCCTCGTGCACCACCGTGCTGCCCGCGCGACCATGGGCGCATGGCAGGCGACGCGCTCCGGAGCAGCGCCCAGACCGTGTCCGTCGAGGGCCACCGACTCCAGCTGACCAACCTCGGCAAGGTGCTCTACCCGGCGACGGGCACCACCAAGGGCGAGGTGCTGCACTACCTCTCCCTGGTGGCGCCCGCGCTCGTGGCGCACGCCGCGCACCGGCCCGCCACGCGCAAGCGGTGGCCGAACGGTGTGGACGGACAGATGTTCTTCCAGAAGAACCTCGACGCCTCCACGCCCGAGTGGGTGCCGCGGCGCACCATCCGGCACACGTCCTCGACCAACGACTACGTGCTGGTGAACGACTTGGCCACGCTGACCTGGCTGGGCCAGACCGCCACGCTCGAGATCCACACCCCGCAGTGGCAGTTCGGTCGCACGGGCACGCCGCTGGCACCGGACCGCCTGGTCCTCGACCTCGACCCCGGGCCGGGTGCAGGCCTCGCCGAGTGCGCCGAGGTCGCCCGGCTGGCCCGCGACATCCTCGTCGGCATGAACCTCGAGCCGCTGCCCGTGACCAGCGGGTCCCAGGGGATCCACCTGTACGCCGCGCTCACTGCGGCGCACGGCGAGCTGACGTCCGACGACGTCTCCGCCGTCGCCAAGGAGCTCGCCCGGCATCTGGAGTCGGCCCGTCCCGACCTGGTGGTCAGCGACATGAGGAAGTCGCTGCGCGCGGGCAAGGTGCTCGTCGACTGGTCGCAGAACAACGGGTCGAAGACGACGATCGCGCCGTACTCGCTGCGCGGGCGCGAGCACCCCACGGTCGCGGCGCCGCGGACGTGGGAGGAGCTGGACGACCCCGACCTGCGCCAGCTGAGCCACACGGAGGTCCTCGAGCGGCTCGACCGCGACGGCGACCTGCTGGCCCCGCTCCTCACCGGTCATCTCTCCCGGCTCGAGCCGACACCGCAGCGGCTCGCGTCGTTCCAGCGGCTCGAGACGTACCGGTCCAAGCGCGACCCGGGCAGGACCCCGGAACCGTTCGGGCCGGGAGCCGACGAGGCGTCGGGGACCGCGGGCGTGACCGGGGCCACCGGTCCGTCGTTCGTCGTCCAGGAGCACCACGCCCGTCGCCTGCACTGGGACTTCCGCCTGGAGCACGAGGGGGTGCTGGTGAGCTGGGCGCTGCCCAAGGGTGAACCGACCGACCCGTCCCGCAACCATCTCGCGGTGCAGACCGAGGACCACCCGCTGGAGTACGGGCGGTTCGAGGGCACGATCCCGGCCGGCGAGTACGGAGCCGGGGAGGTGACGATCTGGGACGCCGGGACCTACGAGCTGGAGAAGTGGCGCGAGGGCAAGGAGGTCATCGTCACGCTGCACAGCGAGCGCCGGGGGTCGCGCCGGCTCGCCCTCATCCAGACCGGTGGCCGCGACGGCAGCGCGAGCTCCTGGTTGATCCACCGCACCAAGGAGCAGCCCGACGGCGCCGTGCTCACACCGTCGACCGGTACGCCGTCGACCGGCGACGCCGGGACGGGGCCCGACGCCCCGGCGCCGGCCGCCGGCCCGCCACCGCGCCCGATGCTCGCGAGCACGGCCTCACCCGCGGAGCTCGCCCGCATGGAGGCCGACGAGTGGGTGTTCGAGGCCAAGTGGGACGGATTCCGGGCGATCGTCGAGGTCGGGCCCGCCGACGTGCTCGAGGAACCTGACGGCGTTGCGGGCGACCGCACAGGCGGCGGCACGGGCGGCGGCCGCCCGCCGACGAACCGCGTGCGCCTCACCTCACGGTCGGGCCGGGACCTGACACCCACGTTCCCGGAGCTCCAGGAGCTGGCGGAGATGGTCGCCGACGACGAGGTGCCGCTCGTGCTCGACGGTGAGGTGGTCGCGCTCGACGCGCAGGGTCGGCCCAGCTTCCGGCGGCTGCAGAGCCGGGCCAACATGGCCACGCCGCGGGAAGTCGAGCGAGCGCGCCGTCGCGTGAGCGTCGACCTGGTCCTCTTCGACGTGCTGCGGGTGGCCGGCATCGACGTCACCGACCACCCCTACGACGAACGGCGGGCGATGCTTGCCCGCGTGCTCACCCCGCGGCGACCCGTGCACGTGCCGGAACCGTTGCCCGGCGGCGCGGCGGACGCGTTGGCCGAGTCACGCCGTCTCGGGCTGGAGGGGATCGTGGCGAAGCGACGGCGGGCCGGGTACGCGCCCGGACGCCGCTCGCGCGACTGGTTGCGCGCCAAGCACGTCGAGATGCAGGAGGCGGTCGTCGTCGGGTGGCGACCGCTGCGCAGCGGGACGCCGACCGAGGACCCGCGGTCGGTCGGCGGCCTGCTCCTCGCGGTGCCCGACGGCGAGGGCCTGCGCTTCGTGGGACGGGTCGGCTCCGGCTTCGGGGACGCGGAGCGGCGGTCGCTGCGCGAGGTGCTGGGTTCGCGAGAACGTCCCACCGCGCCTGTGGCGGAGGTGCCGGCCGTCGACGCCGCGGGGGCGCGCTGGGTGGAGCCGTCCGAGGTGGTCGAGGTCGTGCACGCCGGGTGGACCGGGGGCTCGCCCGGCGCGGGGAGCCTGCGGCACCCTGTCTGGCGGGGTCGGCGCCCGGACAAGGGGCCGCAGGACGTCCGCGTCGGGTGACTCACACCGAGTGGGCGTACACGACGGTGTTGTCCTCGTAGTGGCCCGCCGCCGGGTCCCAGGCTCCGCCGCACGTGATGACACGCAGCTCGGGACCCTCGGTGTTGGCGTACACGCGCCGGGTCGGGAACTCGTCCTTGTCGTACGCCTCGACGCGGTCGACCTCGAAGGTGACCGTGGTGCCGTCCTCCCTGTCGACGTGCACCTTCTGCCCCGGTTCCAGCGTGGACAGGTGGTAGAAGACCGACTCGCCGTTCGGGCTGTCGACGTGTCCCTCGATGACCGCCGGCCCCCGGTCGCCGGGCCGCGGTGACCCGTCGAACCAGGCGGCGCGGTCGATGTCCTCGCCCGCCGGGACCTCGATCGTGCCGTCGTCGTTCAGGCCCAGGTGCAGCAGCCGCGAGTCGACGTCGATCGCCGGGATCCGCACCCGCTCGGGCGGAGCGCTGCGCTCCTCGGGGGTCGGCTCGTCGGACGGCGCGACGGGCTCGGCGGCACGGCTCGGGGAGGTGCTCGGGCCGGGCAGCGCCTCGGGCGGCGCGGAGCGGGACGGGGCCGGGGGCGCCGACGGCTCAGCTGCCGTCGTCCCCTCCACCGGTGCCGGCACGGGTGCCGGCTCCTGCGTACCCAGCCCGACGGCGACCGCCGTCCCACCGCCGAGCAGCAGCCCGGCGGCGAGGACGACGGTCGCGCGTCGGCCGACCATCAGGAGTCCTGGCTCACGGTCCGACGGCGGGCGACCAGACCGGCGGTCAGGCCGGCACCCGCGAGGAGCGCCACGCCGCCACCGGCGATCAGCCCGAGGTTCTCGGTCCCGGCGGTGCCGCCGGTGCCGGTCGCCACGCCACCGGCCGGCATCTCGTCCATCTGCGAGGCGGCGAGGATGCCGCACAGCGCCGGGTCGGTGGCCTCGGCCGGCAGCGACGGGTCGAGGTCCGACTCGGTGTCGCCGTCGTATGCACCGCTGCCGTCGTGGTCGACGCCGTGCACGACGAGGGCGACGTCACCGGCGAGGATGTCGTCCGCGAGGTCCTGGGAGACCTCGATCTCACCGCGCTGGTAGTCGATCTCGCCGCCCTCGGCGGTGTCGAACCGGTCGACGGCGAGCGCCGAGTCGCCCGACGTGTCGCCCTCGGTGGTCAGGGAGACCTGGACCGAGCCGTAGGACGGGACGCCCTCGGACGTGGTGATCGTGCCCGAGTCGTCGGCGTCGTCGCTCTCGACGGGGCACTGGTTCGTGGCGTCCTCGCCGTAGTGCAGGTGGGCGGCGTGCGGGCTGCCGGCGAGCAGGCCGGAGGCCGCGAACTCCACGGTGAGGGTCGTGCCCTCGACCCAGACCATCGCCTCGCCGCTGCCGTCCACACCGTTGAGCGGGACGGGCGTGAGGTCACCCTGGGCGGTACCGTCCGCGGCCGAGGCCGGGCCGGTGACGGCGAGCAGTCCGGCGAGCGAGAGGGCCGGCGCGACGAGCGCGGCGCGGGTGCGTGCCTTCATGATCGTTCCCTTCGTTCCAGGCCACGACGTTCGCGACCTGTCGGGGGTTCGGAGGCCTGCCGCCCCCGGATGGGTCCGGATCGAGATCGGCGACGACGGCAGGCGGGCGGGGGCTCGGAATGGCCGGGCCGGGTCGCCGGTTGCCCCTGGCATGCGAGCAATCACCTACAGCCGGTACGGCGACGCCGACGTCCTCGAGCTCACCGAGCAGCCCGACCCCCACCCCGGGGCGGACGCCGTGGTGGTCCGTGTCCGCGCCGCCTCCGTCAACCCGGTCGACTGGAAGGTCCGCCAGGGCTACCTGGAGGGGCTGCTGGACGCCCACTTCCCCGTCGTCCCGGGCTGGGACGTCGCGGGCGTCGTGGAGCAGGTGGGACTCGACACGCCGGAGCTCCAGGTGGGCGACGAGGTCTACGGGTACGTGCGCACCGACGTCGTGCACGGCGGCACGTTCGCCGAGCTGGTGGCCGCGCCCGTCCGCACGCTGGCGCGCAAGCCGCGCTCCCTGACGTTCGAGGAGGCGGCGGCCGTCCCCCTGGCGGGCCTCACCGCGCTGCAGACGATCCGGCGTTCCGGCGTCCGGGACGGACACACCGTGCTGGTCCACGCCGCGGCGGGCGGCGTGGGCGCCTTCGCGGTGCAGATCGCCCGCTCGCTCGGAGCCCGGGTGATCGGCACCGCGAGCGAGCCGAACCACGCGTTCCTGCGATCCCTCGGCGCGGACCCGGTGACCTACGGCGACGGCCTCGCCGGCCGGGTGCGCGAGCTGGCGCCCGACGGCGTCGACGTCGCGCTGGACTACGTGGGCGGCGACGCCGTGGCGACCTCCGCCGCGGTGCTGGCCGACGGCGGGACGATCACCTCGATCACCGACCCGGCAGCGCGTGACGAGCACGGCGGGCAGTATGTGTGGGTGCGTCCGTCGACCAGCGACCTGGACGACCTCGCCGCGATGTTCGACGCCGGGACGCTGCGCGTCGAGGTCGCCGAGACCTACGAGCTCGCGGACGCCGCCGCGGCGCACCGCGCCAGCGAGGGCGGGCACGTGCGCGGCAAGATCGTCGTGCGGGTCTGACCGACGGTCCAGGGTCAGCTCTGGGCTGCCCGGCCGTGCTTCCAGTACCCGACGAAGTCGACGTGGGCCTTGGGGACGCCCCGGTCGTTGACCAGGTGCCGGCGCACACCGGTGGCGAGCCCGGACTCCCCGGCCGCGAAGGCGTAGACGGCACCGGCCGGGAACCGTGCGTCCCGGACGACGGCGAGCGCGGCCTGCCCCGGGACCGCAGCAGGGTCCGCTCGGTCCCGTTCCACCCAGAGCAGCTCGACGCCGTCCGGGACGCGGAAGTCCTGCCGGTCGTCCGCCGTCGGCACCTCCACGACCGCGAGGCCACGGGCGTCGTCGGCCAGCGACTCACAGACCCCCGCGACGGCGGGCAGCCCCGACTCGTCCGCCACGAGCAGCGTCCAGTCGTGCTCGTGGCGAGGGTTGTAGCCGATGCCCTGGTCGAGGATGCCGACGACGTCACCGGGCAGGGCCGTCTCGGCGAAGGTGGTGCCCGGGCCGTGCGGCTCGTCCGGCTCACCGCCGTGCACGACGAAGTCGACGTCGATCTCGTGCAGGTCGGGGCGGGCGGCCCGGATCGTGTAGCTGCGCACCCACGGGCGCCGGGAGCGCGGGGTGGCGAGGTACTGCGCGTACCAGCCGAGGCCCGAGGTCCGGGTCGGCAGCCGCATGGCGTCCTGGCCGGGGCGCGGGAGGAAGAGCCGGAACCACTGGTCGTGGCCCCCGAGGGTGAGCTGCGCGAGCCCCTCGCCGCCGAGCGTGACACGGGTCAGGTTCGGCGACAGGCGCTTGGTGGACACCACCTCGGCGACCAGGACGTGCGGCTCGACCGGTCTGCGACCCCTGTAGGCACTCATAGGGTGAGGTTAGGCGAACCTCACCGAAATTCCCAGGGGCTGCTCACCGTCCGGACGGGCACGGTGGCGCAGACTGGTCACGTGCCCAGCCGTCGCCCGTCCCGGGACACCCGTCAGCCGCCGGTCGCCCTTCTGCTCGCACTGGTCGGCGCGCTCGCCGCCTGCACCCCCGACGACGGCGGGACCGGCGCACCTGCGCCCCCGCCCGCGTCGCCCCCGCCCGCGTCGACCTCGCCCGCGTCGACCTCGCCCGCACCGGCCCCGGCGCCCGAGCCCTCGGTGACACCCGTCAGCGAGGTGGTCCGGTCGGGCGAGGTGGGCCTCGTCGTCACCACCGTGCGGCCGGCCGAGGTGACCGCCGGCGACGACGCCACCGCGCTCACCGTGGACGTCGGGCCCCGGTCGCCGGTGTCCCTGGCCGTGGACTCCGGGTCGCTCGTCGTCAACGGCGACGGGACGGTCACCGTCCACGACGACGACGGCACGCCGGTCGCGGCCCTGACGGCACCGTCCGGTGGCGCCCGCCTCGCCGCGGCGGACGGCGGAAGCGTGCGGCTCGATGCCGACGACCCGGCCACGTCGACCATGGTCCTGGGGAGCCGCGCGGTCGAGGCCGCCTCCTGGGGCGACCGTGAGGGCGGCCGGTCGCTCGCCGTCGCCCCGTCCGGCTGGGCGCGCACCGCCGGCGGCGCGGGCGAGGAGCTCGTGTTGGCCGAGCTGGTGGCGGCGGACCCCGCCGTCGACTCCGCGACGATGCGCGACCAGCTCACCTGCCACGTCCTGGGCGCCCCGGACAAGGAGACGTGGAACCTCGAGCCCTGGCGTCCCGACGTCGGCCTGGTGGCCGTGCTCGCCGCACGCTGCAACCCGACCGACGACGAGGCCGGGTGACGCGCCGTCACCACCGTTGGCGGACGTCCTCCGCCCAGCCCTCGATCCGGTGCACGTCCAGCCGTTCCCCGGCGTCGGTCGTGACCCAGCCCGACCAGCTGCCGAAGCACTGGTCCGTCGCCGACGCGACGACCCCGAGGTTCGTGCGGCTCACACGGTCGAAGAAGGGGGCGAACGACAGGTCCATCCGCTCCCCCCGCACCCGCCAGGGACGCAGGTAGGCGTGCCGGTCGAACGACCACTCCAGCTCGTCGTGGACCTTGTCCAGCCGGCCGTCGACGAACAGCGCGTTCTCCGTGGTCGGGCCGTGGCGGGTCCACGCCCCCCCGAGCTGCAGGCCGAGCCGGCGGTCGCGCCCCGAGGCGTCCCGCACCGCGCCGTTCCCCACGCCCCACTGCCAGGCGACCGAGTACGGCCAGCGGCCACGGCCGTGGTCCAGCACGGCCCACGCCGGCGTGCCGATCTCGTGCAGGACGCCGTCGACGCGCAACGTCCCGCGCACCGGGCGACCGACGTCCTTGAGCGTGTACTGGAAGCGTCGTGGGGACCAGGGGACGACGACGCCCAGCACCTCGTGGCCGTCCGGCCGGTCCACGACGACGTCCAGCTCGACGTCCGCGGTCCGCGCCCGCAGCCGGGTCCCCGGGGTACCGGACGGTCCGCCGGCGTCCTCGTCGGCGTCGTCGACCGCGATCTCGACCCGGCGGGTGCGCGCGCGGACCCGCCCCTCGCCCAGGGTGGCGGGCAGCTCGACGGTGCCGGACAGGGGCGCGACGACCACCTCGTCCGTCTCGATGCCGGTGGACCGCTCGAGCACGTACACCTGGTGCAGGGCGGCGTAGTCGAGGGCGGCGGTGGTCACCCCGACGACGTGCGTCGGGGTGATGATCCCCCAGTACTCCCACCGCTTGTCCCGCCCGCGCCGTCCACGGCCGATGCCCGAGGTGTCGTGCAGCGCGGCGCGGGTCCACCCCACCGCGGCGGGGTCCAGCGACCCGTCCGGCCGGCAGAGCCGGACACCCGCGATGATCTCGTCCTCGGTCATCGCTCGACCGTAACCGTCGACGGCACACGGCTGCTCCACGGAAGGGCCGGTCAGCGCGCCGGCCGGGTCATTTCACCCGCGCCGACCGCTCCGTGCGGTCGTCGCGGATGCCCACCATGCTGACCAGGCCACCGGCCACCAGGAGCGCCGCGGTCACCACGAGCGCCCGGTGGAAGGAGTCCACGTCGAGCACACCGCCGACGATGACACCGGCGAAGGCGATCACGACCAGTCCCGCGACCCGGGAGACGGCGTTGTTCACGGCGGAGGCGATCCCGGCGTCGGACGGCGGCACGGCCCCGAGGATCGCCGCGGTCAACGGCGCGACGGTGATCGCGAGACCAAGACCGAACACCAGGATCCCGGGCAGCACCTGGGTGAGGTAGTCGGCGTCGGCGTCCATGGTGAGCATGAGCAGGAACCCGCACCCGGCGACCACCGGCCCCACGGTCATGAACCACCGCGCGCCGTAACGGCCCGCGAGCGCCCCGAAGCGCGTCGAGAGCGCGAGCATCGCGAACGTCGTCGGGAGCTGGGCCACGCCCGCCGCGGTCGCCGAGTACCCGGCGACCTGCTGCAGGAACAGGGACAGCACGAACCCGCCGAACGCCAGCGCTCCGTAGACGGCCGCCGTGGCGAGGTTGCCCCAGGCGAAGTTCCGCACCGCGAAGAGGCGCAGCGGCAGCATCGGGTCCGGCGTCCGGCGCTCGACGAGGACGAACGCCACGAGCAGCACGACGCCGACGCCGACCGCGAGCCAGATCTCCTCGATGAGCCCCAGCACGGCGCAGGCCAGGCCCAGGGCGGCGAGCGCGGCCCCCGGCAGGTCGAGGCGCCGCCCCACCGTACGGCCCGACGGCGGTACCCGGCGCAGCAGCACGAGGGTCAGGGCGACCACGGGCAGGTTGATCCAGAAGACCCACCGCCACGAGACCAGGTCGACGAGCCCTCCCCCGACGAACGGGCCGACGATCATCGCCGTCCCGGTCCAGGCGGTCCACCGACCGATCGCGCGGGCCTGCGCCGGGCCGTCGAACGACGAGATGATGATCGCCAGGGAGCTCGGGACGAGCAGCGCACCGGCCACGCCCTGCGCCAGCCGCGCGGCGACGAGCACGGGGCCGGTCGGAGCGAGCGCGCACAGGGCCGACGACACCGCGAAGCCGACCAGTCCGACGAACAGCACGCGACGCCGTCCCAGCACGTCGGACAACGACCCGGCCAGGAGGATGAAGGACCCCAGAGTGACGAGGTAGCCGTCCACCACCCACTGCTGGAGCGTGAGTCCCGCCTCGCCCGGTCCGCCGAGCTCGTCGGCGATCGCCGGCAACGCCACGTTGACCACGGTGCCGTCGAGGAACGACACGAACGAGGCGAGGATCGCGACGAGCAGCACCCGTCGCTGGAGGGGCGAGTCCACGCCCGTCACGCTACGACCGCGCGGTGTCCACGGCCATCCGTGGCGTGACGCCCGCGACACTCCGGCCCGCGGGTCGCTAGCGTGATGGCGTGACCTTCGACATCCGACGCTCCACCTTCGCCGACGTCCGTGCGGCACGACGGCTCGGCGACGAGGCCTTCGGCGTCCCCACGGCCCGTGCCCCCGACCCCGACCCGGACTCCTGGCCGTCGCCGAACGTACGCCCCTGGTCGGCCTGGGACGGGGCGGAGCTCGTCGCCGTGCTCGGCGTGCGGCACTTCACCTCGTGGTTCCACGGTGCCGCGGTCCCGACGGCCGGGTTCGCCGGGGTGACCGTCGCCGCGGAACGGCGTGGCGAGGGCGTGATCCGGCCGCTGTTCGACGCCGCGCTCACCGAGGCACGCGAGCAGGGCGAGGTGGTCTCGACCCTCTACCCGAGCGCGGCCGGGATCTACCGCGGGCTCGGGTACGAGGTGATCGGCTCGTACGACGAGGTCAGGCTGCCGATGTCGGCGCTCGCCGCGGTGCGACCGCCGACGAGCGGGGTGCGCACCCGGCGCGCCACCCCCGCCGACCTCAAGGAGGTCCGGGCCGTGTACGCCACGTGGGCAGCCGGGCAGAACGGTCCGCTCACCCGGGCGGAGAAGCCCTTCACCGCCGAGTCCGACGAGCTGTTCGGTCCCGACTCGCCCTACACCGGGGTCAGCCTCGCCGTCGGCCCCGACGGGGGCGTGCAGGGCTTCGTGAGCTGGACCCGGGGCTCGGCGCACGACGGGACGGGCAGCCTCGAGGTCGACGACCTGGTCGCCCTCACCCCGGACGCCGCGCGGGCCCTGTGGCGCGTGGTGGGGTCGTTCACGACGGTGGCCGGCGCGGTGCAGCTCTCGACGTCGGGCGGCTGGACGGGGGCGGACCCGAGCCGGCTGGTGCTGCCCGACCACACGGCGACCACCACGAGCCGCCCGTACATGCTGCGGCTGCTGGACGTCGCCGGTGCGCTGGGCTCCGCGCACCTGCCGCCGCTGGAGGCCCGCGTGCCGTTCGCCGTCGTCGACCCGCGGACCCCCGACCTCGAGGGCGCGTGGACGCTGGTCGCCGACGGCGACGGCGTGGCGCACCTCCACGCGGACACGGGGCGTGCGCCGACGGCGGGGTCGCCCGACCGGCCGACCTTCACCTCGGCCGGGCTCGCCGTCAGCTACGCCGGCGCCGCCTCGACCGCGAGCCTGCGCCTGGCGGGCCACCTGTCCGGGCCGTCGGGCCACGACCGGGTGTGGGACGCCCTGTGGTGCGGCGGAGACGTGCACGTGCGCGACTACTTCTGAGGCACGTTCAGCAGGAGGCCGCGACGTCGGTGCGGTAGGCGAGCGCCCAGCACAGGGTGCCGACGTCCTGTCGCACACCGTCCACGGCGGCACGGAGCCCGTCGAGCTCCTGGCGCAGGGCGTCGAGGTCGGCGACGGTGGGGGCGTCCTGGCCGCCGTCCAGGTCGGCACGGACGCTCGCGAGGTCGCTGCGGACCGTGCCGAGGCCGTCCTGCAGGTTCGTCTCGAGGCTGTCGATCACGTTCGAGACCTCGAGCAGCCGCGTCTGCAGGTCCGCCGTCCCGGCGGCGCCGTCGGCGGGCAACCCGGTCCATGCCTCGACGTTCTCGACGCGCCCCGCGAGCGCGTCGACCGTCTCGAGGTCCGGGCCCTCCTCGATCGTGGCGCGCAGCTGCGCCGACTCCGTCCGCACGGCTTCCGCCTGGGCGACGGCGGACTCGACCTCGCCGGCGAGCTTGCGGTTGGCCGACCAGAGCACGGCGACGCCGACCGAGGCGACCAGCGCGAGGATCAGTGCGGCGGCGAGCAACGCCGTCTGGACGCGACGCGCGTCGAGACGGTCCATCAGGTCGCGCGCTCTCGTCGGTGGTGGTTCCGGGGGGAACAGCGACGCGACCGACGCCAACTCGCCGGTGCCGGGCCTGCGGGCGATCCGGCCGCCCTCGGTGCGGACCGGCGCGGCGCCGGGCTCGTCCCTCATCTCGGTCCTCCTGTCGCCCGGGCGGTCGGTGACATCCTTCCGCCCACTGGCGCGGGCCACAACCGGTCGCACGGACTGCCGGCACACCGTGAGGCAGGTGCGGCAGGTGCGGCAGGCGAGGTGGGTATGGTCGTCGCGATGCTCGCGGACCGCGAGCCTCGACGAGCCGCCGCACCGGAGGACCCGTGACCACGTTCCGAGAGCGTCTGCGCGCCCTGCCCGTGCTCCCCGAGGGGCTGCCCGCCTGGGAGGTCGAGAACCTCGACGACCTGCCCCCGACGCCGCACCGGCTGTTCGAGCAGTGGTTCGACGAGACCGTCGCCGCCGGAGCGACGGCCCCGCAGGCGATGACCCTGTCGACGTCGGACGGCCACGGCGCGGTGCACGCACGCACGGTGATCCTTAAGGACCTCACCACCGAGGGCTGGTGGTTCGCCGGGCACGCCACGAGCCCCAAGGGAGCGGACCTGACGGCCGATCCGCGGGCGGCCCTGACCTTCCTGTGGCGGGAGACCGGGCGACAGGTGCGCCTGAGCGGCCCGGTGACCGCGAACCCCGACGCCGGCGCCGAGGACTTCCGCGCCCGCCCCGACGCCTCGCGCGCGGCCGGGCTCGTCGGCCGTCAGAGCCAGGTGCTGCGCGACCTGGAGGAGCAGCGCGCCGCGTGGGCCGAGGCGCTGGACCGGGTCCGCGCCGCACCCGACCTGGTCGCCCCGACCTGGACCGCGTGGCACCTCGCCCCCGTCGAGGTCGAGTTCTGGCAGTCCGGCACCGGGACGGGCCAGACGCGCGTGCGCTACCGCACCGGCGACCCGCACCGACCGACCTGGACCAAGGAGCTGCTGTGGCCCTGAGCCGCTGACCTGGCCACACGTCGACGCGTGATGTGACCTGCATCACTGCAGGTCAGAGGCCCTGTGACCTTGCTCTCATTCTTTGTGACACTTTTCACCAGCGTCGTAGCATGGCCGGGTGACTACGCGTGCTACGGCCTCCAGCAACGGCTCACCCGACGCCGTCGACGTCGTCCTCATCGGCGGCGGCATCATGAGCGCCACCCTCGGGACGCTGATCCAGCAGGTCGAGCCGACATGGTCGATCCGCATCATCGAGCGTCTCGACGACGTCGCGCTCGAGTCGTCCAACCCGTGGAACAACGCCGGCACCGGGCACGCCGCGCTCTGCGAGCTGAACTACACGCCCGAGAAACCGGACGGCACGATCGACGTCTCCAAGGCGGTGACGATCAACGAGCAGTTCCACACCTCGCGCGAGCTCTGGAACCACCTGCTCGCCACCGGCCGACTCGCGGACTCCTCGTTCGTCAGCCGGACCCCGCACATGACGTTCGTGCGCGGCACGAAGAACGTCGAGTACCTGCGCCGTCGCCACGAGGCGCTCAGCGCGCACCCGCTCTTCCGCGACCTCGAGCTCTCGACGGACCGGGCCGAGATCGGCCGCTGGGCACCGCTGCTCACCACCGAGCGCGACGCGGACGAGCCCATCGCCGCGACGCGGTCCGCCGCCGGCACCGACGTCGACTTCGGCAACCTCACCCGCCAGCTCGTCGACGGTCTCGTCGCGAACGGCGCCGAGCTCCAGCTCCAGCACGAGGTCCGTTCGCTGAAGCGCACCCGCGACGGCGGCTGGCGCCTGCGCGTCAAGGACCGCTCGTGGAACGCCCCGCAGCGGATGTCCACGCTCAAGGCCCGCTTCGTGTTCGTCGGTGCGGGTGGCGGCGCCCTGCCGCTGCTCCAGTCGGCCGGCATCCCGGAGATCAAGGGCTTCGGCGGCTTCCCGATCTCCGGCGAGTTCCTGCGCACCGACGACCCGGAGCTCGTCGCCCAGCACCAGGCCAAGGTCTACGGCAAGGCCGACGTCGGCGCGCCGCCGATGTCCGTGCCGCACCTGGACACCCGCGTCGTCGACGGCAAGAGCTACCTGATGTTCGGCCCGTACGCCGGGTTCAGCCCCAAGTACCTCAAGAAGGGCAAGTACCTCGGGCTGGTCACGTCGCTGCGCGCGCACAACCTCACCTCGATGCTCGGCGCGGGCCTGAAGAACCTCGACCTGACCCAGTACCTCGTCGGCCAGCTCGTCGCCGCACCCGAGACCAAGTTCCACGCCCTGCAGCAGTTCATGCCCACGGCACACCCCAAGGACTGGGAGACCATCACCGCGGGACAGCGTGTGCAGGTGATCAAGCGCGACGCCGACGGCAAGGGCGTCCTGCAGTTCGGCACCGAGATCGTCTCGGCCGCCGACGGCTCGATCGCGGGGCTCCTCGGCGCCTCCCCCGGCGCCTCGACCGCCGTCTCCGCGATGGTGGACCTGATGTCCCGGTGCTTCCCGGACCGCTTCACGCGGTGGCGCCCCCAGCTCGCCACGATGATGCCGAGCCTCGACGGGGTCCCGGCCGACGCGCGCGAGATCGACACCACGGCGGACGCGGCGTCCGAGCTGTCCGCCGCGGAGCTCGCCGCCCGCAACGGCGGTGTGGTCCCGGCCAGCGTCTACGAGTCCCGCGCCGACTCCCGCTCCTGAGCGCTCGGTCGGTCAGCCGACGCTGCCGTGCAGCAGGTCGACCGTCCGCTCGATCGTCGGGGTGGGCACACCGCGCTGCGCCCCGCACCGGGCCACCGCTCCCCCGATCGCGTCGAGCTCGCCGAGCCGGCCGACGGCCAGGTCGGCCTGCAGCGACGACCGCATCGTCGGCGGGAAGCCACCCAGGATCGCCCGCAGGTCGTCGGGTGTCGTGGCCACCCCCTCGGCCGTCGCCACCGCGGCCACCTCGCCGAGCACGTCGTCGGTGAGGGCCGGGTCGGCCTCCAGGGCCGCGCCGATGCCCGTGCGGTGCACCGACGTCAGCAGCGCCAACGGGGCCAGGAACCGCAGCTTCGACCACAGCACCTCGGCCTCGCTGCCCGCCGTCGCGACCTCGATGTCGGTGTCGCGCAGCGCCCGGACGACGTCCAGGTCGGCCGCGGCCGCCGGGACGGTGATCCGCAGCAGGTCGCCCCGGTGGCGCACGGTCATCGCCGTGTCGGGGCCGGAGCCGGTGCGCAGCGTCTCGCCCGCGTAGGACGCCCCCGCCACGGCCGTCGCAGCACGGTTCCCGCCGTCGTCGTCCGCCGCGAGGGCGCCACGCAGCGTCGCCATGTGCTCCACGCCGTTGAGCAACGAGAGCACCTCCCGCGGACGGGCCGCCGCGACGGACCCGACGACGGCGGCGAGCCCCTCGGCCTTGACCGCCACGAGCACGCACGCACCACGGGGCACCGTCGTCGTCGCCCGCAGCGGGGCGTGCCAGTCGCCGTAGCGGTCCGTGACGATCTCCAGGCCGTGCTCCGACACCCGCCGGGCGGTCCCCGGCCGGCCGACGAGCACGACCTCGTGCCCGGCGCGCTGCAGGAACGCGGCGACGAGTCCGCCGACCGCGCCCGGGCCGACGACGGCGAACAGGGGTCCGTGCGTGCGGTTGGTCATCGCCCGAGGGTAGCGCCGACGCCGGTCACAGCGCCTGGATGATCATCTCCACCTGGTCCTTCGCGTCGCCGAAGACCATGGCAGTGTTCTCCCGGAAGAACAGCGGGTTCTGCACCCCGGCGTAGCCGGTCGCCATGGACCGCTTGAACACGACCACCTCGCGGGCCTTCCACACCTCGAGCACGGGCATGCCGGCGATCGGTGAGCCCGGGTCGTCCTGGGCCGCGGGGTTGACCGTGTCGTTGGCCCCGATGACGAGGACGACGTCGGTGTCCGGCAGGTCGCCGTTGATCTCGTCCATGCCGAGCACGACGTCGTAGGGCACCTTGGCCTCGGCCAGGAGGACGTTCATGTGCCCGGGGAGCCGGCCCGCCACAGGATGCACCCCGAACCGGACCTGCACCCCGCGGGCCCGGAGCTTCTCGGTGAGGTCGGCCACCGGGTACTGCGCCTTGGCCACGGCCATCCCGTAGCCGGGCACGACGACCACCGACGACGCCGCCGTGAGCTGCGCGGCGACGTCCGCCGCGAAGGTCTCGCGGTGCTCGCCCTCGACGCCGGCGGCGACCGTCCCGGGCTCGGTCCCGAATCCCCCGAGGATCACCGAGACGAACGACCGGTTCATCGCGCGGCACATGATGTACGACAGGATCGCGCCGGACGACCCGACCAGCGCGCCGGTGATGATGAGCAGGTCGTTGCCGAGCATGAAGCCCGCCGCGGCGGCGGCCCAGCCGGAGTACGAGTTGAGCATCGAGACCACGACCGGCATGTCACCGCCGCCGATGGAGGCCACCAGGTGCCAGCCCAGCGCCAGCGCCACGACGGCTACGAGCACCAGCGCGGTGAGCGCCTGGGCGTCCGACCCCGTGCCCGAGGCGGTCAGGAACCAGGCGAGCAGGGCCGCCGCCGCGAGGACCAGGCCGAGGTTGACGAGGTTGCGGCCGGGCAGCCGCAGCGGCGCGGAGCGGATCCGTGCCGCCAGCTTGAGGTTCGCGACGATCGACCCGGTGAAGGTCACGGCGCCGATGAGGATCCCCAGGAAGACCTCGACCAGGTGCACCGTGTCCGAGGCCGGCTCCGTGAGGTACGACCCGAACCCGACCAGCACCGCCGCCAGGCCGACGAAGGAGTGCAGGAGCGCGATGAGCTCCGGCATCTGCGTCATCTCGACCTTGCGCACGCGCCACGTGCCCACGGTCGCGCCGACGACGAGCACCACGAGGATCAGACCGGCCGTGACCTGCCACGGACGCTCGGACCGCTCGAGGGCCAGGGCCACGGTGGCCACCAGCGCCAGGGTCATGCCGAGCATGCCCAGCACGTTGCCGCGCCGGGCGGACTCCTGGCGGGACAGGCCGGCGAGCGAACCGATGAACAGGATCCCGGAGATCACGTAGGTGGCCTGCACGACCGACAGCACCGTCATCGGGCCACCTCCCCCGTGGCCACGACACCGGCCGCGTCCTTGCGGAACATGCGGATCATGCGGTTCGCGACGAGGAACCCGCCGAACACGTTGATCGACGCCAGCGTGGCGGCGACGACGGCCAGGGACGTGACCAGCCAGTCGTCGACGCCGATCTGCAGCAGCGCGCCGACCAGGATGATGCCGCTGATCGCGTTCGTCTGGGCCATCAGCGGTGTGTGCAGCGCGTGCGTGACTGCGGAGATGACGTAGAAACCCACCACGACGGCGAGGGCGAACACCGTGACGTGGCCGACGGCGTCGGGCGGCGAGGCCGCGATCGCGAGCCCGGCCAGGACCGCGGCGACGACGGTGAGCACACCGCGGCGGCGAGACCGCGCCCGCTGCGCGACAGCCAGCTCCTCCGGGCTCGGCCCGGGTGACGGCGGCTCGGGCGCGGGTGCGGGCGGCGCGGCCGAGACCTGGACCGGCGGCGGCGGCCAGAGCACCTCGCCGTCCCGGGTGAGCGTCATGCCCCGCACGACGGCGTCGTCGAGGTCGATCACCAGGTGACCGTCCCCCGCCGGTGTCAGGAGCGTGACGAGGTTGACGACGTTCGTGCCGAAGAGCTGGGACGTGTGCTGCGGCATGCGCCCCGGCAGGTCCGTGTAGCCGAGCACGACGACGCCGTTGTCGCTCACCACCCGTTCGCCCGGCACCGTGAGCTCGCAGTTCCCGCCTCCTGGCGCCGCGAGGTCCACGATCACGGACCCGGGCCGCATCGCGGCGACCATCTCGGCGGTGATCGTCGTCGGTGCGGTGCCCCGTACCAGGGCAGTGGTGATGACGACGTCCGCCGCGGCCGACTCCACGGCGTAGGTCCGGCGCGTCGCGACCTCCTGGTCCTCGCTCAGCACGCTCGCGTACCCGTCGGCACTGACCTCCTGGGCCGCGCCCGCCGCCTGGACCGGCGTGGCGCCGAGGGACTCGATCTGCTCGGCCACCTCGGGGCGCACGTCGAAGGCCCGGACCCGGGCACCGAGCGACGACGCGGTGCCGATCGCCGCGAGCCCCGCCACCCCCGCACCGATGACGAAGACCGTCGCCGGGGTCGTCGTCCCGGCCGCTGTCACCTGACCGGTGAACATGCCTCCGTACTCCTCCGCCGCCTCCACCACGGCGCGGTATCCCGCCACGTTGGACTGCGCGGACAGGACGTCGAGCGCCTGCGCCCGGGAGATGCGGGGCACGGCGTCGAGCGCGAGCGCCGTCACGTGGCGCTCGGCCAGGGCGTCCGTCAGCTCGGGTCGCGCCGCCGGCGCGAGCTGGGAGACCAGCACCGCACCGGGGCGCAGGAGGTCCAGCTCGTCGCCCGACGGCGCGTTGACGCAGGTGACGACGTCGGCGGCCCAGACCTGGCCGCGATCGCCGAGGCGCGCACCCGCCGCGACGTACGCCTCGTCCGGCCAGCTCGCGCGCTCCCCCGCGCCCTGTTCGACGACGACGTCGTACCCCCGGGCGACGAGCTTCTCGACGGTGGCGGGGGTGCCGGCGACGAGCCGCTCACCGGGACGTGACTCGCGTGGGACACCGATCAGCACGGGCTCGGACCTCCTGTGGTCGAAACTCCTGCAACCTACCCGGTGTCTCCCGGCAGGACGAGGCCGACACGGCTCCCGAGACACGGTCTCGCCCGGCTGCCGCGTCCGGCGGAAGGCGGATAGCATCCAAGGGCGGCGACGAACGGAGGGACCATGTCCAACCTCGAGGCCCTGACCTCGGTCCACCTCGCGAAGGCCCGTGCCGCCGAGAACGGGCGCAGCGCCGAGGTCCTGGTCCACGACGGCACGCTCCGCCAGACCGTCCTGGCCCTGGCGGAGAGCACGGAGCTCGGCGCGCACAACGCGCCGCCGGCAGCCTCGGTGCTCGTGCTCCGCGGCCGGCTGCGCGTCACCGTGGCCGACGGGCACGACGAGATCTCGGCCGGCGAGCTGCGCGTCCTCACCCACGACCGGCATGCCGTGCTGGCGCTCGAGGACTCCGTGTTCCTGCTGACCACCGTGACGAGCGTGCCCAAGCCCTGACCGCCGTGGGTTCCGTGCCGGTTCAGCCGTGCCCGTTCAGCCGCGCCGAGGCCCGACCCACACCTGCTGGGCGTTGACGAACTCACGGATCCCGTGCGGCCCGAGCTCGCGGCCGTAGCCGGACCCCTTGATCCCGCCGCTCGGCAGACGCGGATCGGTCTTGACGATGCCGTTCACCGCGACCTGTCCGGCGGCGATCCGGCCGGCCATCGCCTCACCCCGCTCCGGTGTCGACCAGACCGACGCCGCCAGGCCGTAGTCGGTCCGGTTCGCCATCGCGAGCGCCGCCTCGTCGTCCGCCGCCTGCATCACGACCATCACCGGCCCGAACGTCTCCTCGCGGCACGCCGTCATGGACTCGGTGACGTCAGCCAGCAGCGTCACGGGGTAGTAGTAGCCGGGACCCTCCGGCAGCTCTCCACCCAGCAGCAGGCGGGCCCCGGCGTCGACGGTCTCGGTGACCTGCCGGTGCAGCCCCTCGCGCAGGTCGGCGCGCGCGATCGGCCCGACGTCGGTGCCCTCCGAGCGCGGGTCGCCCACGGTCAGCTTCTCGAGCCGCAGCCGCAGACGTTCGACCAGCTCGTCGTAGACCGACGACTCGACGATGATGCGCTTGGCGGCGATGCACGACTGCCCGGCGTTGATGATGCGGGACAGCGTGATGGTGTCGGCCGCGGCGTCCAGGTCGGCGTCGGCGAGCACGATGCACGGGTCGGAGCCGCCGAGCTCGAGGACCGTCGGCTTGATCTCGCCGGCCGCCACGCTCGCGACCGCGGCGCCGCCCTTCGCCGACCCCGTGAACGAGACCGCGTCGATGCGGCGGTCCCGGATGACGTCGGCCACCGCCGGGGTCTCCAGCGGCAGGTCCGCGAACACCCCCGCCGGCGCCCCCGCCGCCGCCAGCTCGGCGGCGACCACCTCGGCGATCGCCCGGGCGCACCCCGGGACGTGCGGGTCGTGCTTCATCACGCAGGTGTTGCCCGCCATCAGCGCCGGTGCGGCGAACCGGGCCGCCAGCCAGAACGGTGCGTTCCACGGCAGCACGCCCAGCACCGTCCCGAGCGGCAGGTGCTGCACGTAGCTGTGGGTCGCGTCGGACTCGATCGTCTGCGGTGCGAGGTACCCGGCACCGTGGTCCGCGTAGTGCTCGAAGCACCAGGCCGCCTTCTCGACCTCCCCGCGCGCCTCGCGGACGGGCTTGCCCATCTCCTCGGTCATCAGCGGTGCCAGGTCCTCCACCTGCGCGCGCAGGCGGGCGGCGACCGCACGGAGCACCTCCCCGCGACCGTCGAGGCCCCGGGCCGCCCAGCCGCTCCGGGCGGACTCGGCCGCCTCGAGCACCGCCTCCGTCCGGGCGGCGTCGGCCGGCTCCACCTCGCGGACGACCTCGCCGGTGCTGGGGTCGATCACAGTGAGCATGGGTGCTCCTCTCAGGCGACTTCGGGACGGATGGGCGTGGCGCCCTCGTGCTCGTGCTCGTGCTCGTGCTCCTGCGACACCGAGGCGGCGGCGTGCTCCGGCTTGACGGTGAAGTCCTTGTCGAGCGTGAAGAAGGACTGGCAGCCGTCGGCCGTGACGTGGACGGTGTCGGAGATCCCGACCGTCTTGTCCCCGTCGACGCCCCACATCCACGGCAGGATGTGGAAGGTCATGCCCTCGCGCAGGATCGCCGGGTTCCCCTGGTTCAGGCTGACGATGTAGCCCTCGTCCCAGCTCGGCGGGAACGCGATCCCGATCGAGTATCCGGACCGCGTGACCAGCCGGGCGCCCACCCGGTTGTCGCTGATGATGCTGCGCACGATGTTGTCCGCGTCAGAGACGGTCAGGCCGGGGCGGATCGCCGCCTCGACCTCGGTGAGCGCCAGCTTCATCCGCTCCTGCGCCTCGAGCATCGAGTCGGAGAGGTCGTCGAGGACGGCGGTACGCATCATGGCGGTGTGGTAGCGGCGGAAGCACCCACCCACCTCCAGGAAGACGTGCTCGCCCGGCTGCACCGTCCGGCCCTCCCAGGTCGCGTGCCCGATCATGCTGCGCGGCCCGGAGGTCACGTACGGCATGACGGCCGGGAACTCGCCGCCCGCACGGAACATCGCCGAGCTGATCTCCGCGGCGATGTCGTTCTCCGTCACCCCGGCCGCGCACGCCTCGAGACCCGCGCGCATGCCGGCCTCCGTCGCCTGGGCCGCCTTGCGCATGATCGCGATCTCGGCGGGCGACTTGCACACCCGCCCCTCCTCGACGATGCCGAAGCAGTCGAGCAGGCGCCCCTCGGTGAACGTCGCGTGGATGTAGTCCTGGTGGTAGGCCGGGAAGTAGTAGCTGTTGCGCTCGTACCCGACCTCCTTGGTGTGCAACCCGAACTCACGCATCGCCTGGACGAGGCCCTGGATGGCGTCCCCGGTGTCGGGGTAGGGCCGGGTCTTCTCGACCCAGGTACGGGCGTGGACGTTCGACTCCTCCATCGCCCGCGTGATCATGAACGGTTCGGCGTCCAGCGGGACGACCAGCGCCTGGAAGAACGAGTACCCCGTCGTCTGGTAGTCGGTGAGGTACATGAGGTTCTCGGGGTCGGTGATCACCACCGCGTCCAGGAGCCGGTCGGCCATGCGTCGACGCAGGTCGCCGACCCGCCGCTCATACTCCTCGAACGGGAACGTCATGTCGTCGCGTGGGTTCATCCCGGCCTCCCGGCGGTCAGGTCAGAGAGCGTGTCGTACTGCCTTGTCGAGGATCTGGAGGCCCTCGTCGAGGTCCTCGTCGGAGATCGTCAGCGGCGGGATGAGCTTGAGCACCCGACCGCCGCTGCCGCACGCACCGATGAGCATGCCGGCGGCGAAGCAGTCGGCCACCACGGCCTTCGCCACGGCCCCGTCGACCACGTCGAGACCCTGGATCATGCCGCGGCCGCGCACGTCGACACCGGCGCCGACGTCGTCCGCGAGCGAGCGCAGCGCGCTCTCCATGCGGGCACCCTTGGCCCGGACCTCGTCCATGAGCACGTCGTCGTCGAAGTACGTCAGCGCCTCGCGCCCGGCCACGAACGACAGCCCCTGGCCACGGAAGGTGCCGGTGTGCTCCCCGGGCGACCAGTGCGCGTCGTGCTCGGGCTTGGCCAGGTTCATCGCCAGCGGAGTCCCGAACCCGCCGATCCCCTTCGCCAGGCACACGATGTCGGGGTCCAGACCCATGCCGTCGAAGCTGAAGTAGCTGCCGGTGCGGCCGCACCCCACCTGGATGTCGTCGATGATGAACAGCGCGCCGACCTCGTGCGCCAGGTCCTGGACGGCCCGCAACCACTCGGCGCTCGCGACGTTGACGCCGCCCTCGGCCTGGATCGTCTCGACGAGGAACGCCGCCGGTGGGACGAAGCCGCTGGACGCGTCGGTGAGCAGCGCCCGGAAGTCCGCCAGCTGCGACACGCCCCCGCCGGGCGCCGTGTCGAACGGCAGCCGCACCACGTGGTCCAGCGGCACGCCCGCCGCGTTGCGGAAGTAGTCGTTGGCGGTGGCGGCCAGCGCGCCCAGCGTCATCCCGTGGAACCCGTGCGTGAACGCCACCACGTCGCGGCGGCCGGTGACCCGCCGGGCGAGCTTCAGCGCCGCCTCCACGGCGTTCGTGCCCGTGGGCCCCATGAACTGCATCTTCATCGTCATGTCGCGCGGGACCAGCACGGTCTCGACGAACTTCTCGATGAAGTCGCGCTTGGTCGTGGTTGCCATGTCCAGGCTGTGCGCCACGCCGTCGGCCTCGAGGAACTCGATCATCGCGCGCTTCATGCGCGGGTTGTTGTGACCGAAGTTCAGGACTCCCGCGCCGGCGAAGAAGTCCAGATAGCTGCGTCCGGCCTCATCGACCTGCCGGGCGTTGGATGCCGACGCGAAGACCGTCGGGTACGTGCGGCTGTAGCCGCGGATCTCGGATTCCCACTTCTCGAACGCCTCCATTGACCACTTCTACGTGTCCCCCTCAGGGCTGTCAACAGATACGACCCAGGATTTACCGCGCCGACATCCCGCGCCGCCGCGGTCCCGCCGAAGGAGCGGGCGGACGGGCCGGGTCCGGCGCCTGGCGGTACCGTCGGCACCACGCCCACGACCGCAGGAGGCACGATGACCGAGCTGCAGATCCCCGCACCCGTCGCGTCGTTCATCGACGCCGTCAACCATCACGACGAGGACGGTTTCCTCGACGCGTTCACACCGGAGGGAGCGGTGGACGACTGGGGGCGCGTCTTCACCGGACGCGCAGCCATCAAGGAATGGAGCGACGAGGAGTTCATCGGCGCCCGCGGCATCCTCACCCCGGAGGAGATCTCGGAGGACGGCGACGTCGTCACTGTCGTCGGCGACTGGCGCAGCAACCACGCCAACGGGCGCAGCAGCTTCACCTTCGACGTCGACGGAGACCGCATCACCAGGATGACCATCCGCGAGGGCTGACCGCCCCTGCTCGGGCCGACCGGACGCGGCTCAGGTGTCGTCGTGCCGATCGATGCCCAGCGTGGCGAGCAGGTCCTCGTGCAGTTGGCACCAGACGCGGTGGCAGGAGTCGATACCGGTGCCGTCGACCCACTCGCTCCGGCCAACCGCAGGACATCGAGTGGGCTCGCGCGGGCACCACGCTCTGGGTGCTCCAGGCCAGACCGATCACCGCACCACTCCCCCCTTGGCACACCGCCGTCCCTGATCCGCCGGGGTGCCTCCTGGTCGGCACACCCGGTTCCGGGTCGCGGCGGGCGTCGTCACCGAGGTCGGCGGAGCGCTCAGCCATGCCGCGATCGTCGCGCGTGAGCAGGGCATCCCTGCAGCCCTGGGGGTCCGCGACGTCACCACCACGATCCCCGACGGACGTCCCGTCACCGTCGACGGCACGGTGGGCACCGTGCTCCTCGAGCTGTCCTGACACCCAGGGCGGAACCACGCACCACGCGAGCAGGAGGCCGGGCGGTCCGCAGTCGCTCCCGGACGACCATGGCGACACGATCCGTCGACATCGCGCGGCACGATCGCGCGGCACGGCCAGCCTGACGCCCTCGGTGAGCTTACGGACGTCGGGGGCGAGCAGGCTCGCCTCCTCGGCTGCAGGCGCGCGCACGTGCCGGTCGATGCCGTCTGACACTCGCCGTTGCCCCGCGCGGCCGCCAGCGCCCGGGAGGTCGCCGCCGGGGACCGGCTCGGCGCTGACCGTCATCGAGGTCCGACCCGGCCAGCCACCCGCCCTGGAGATGTTCAACGACATGGGCCACCTGCCCGCCGCGCTCCGCTGGACAGGGTTTCCCGCGTCGGGCCGGCCTGAGCCCGGGGGGCCCGCTCCGCCGCGGCCGAGACACGACGAAGGCCCCGCCTTGCGGCAGGGCCTTCGTCGTTCTTCTTCGGTGGAGCTGAGGGGACTCGAACCCCTGACCCTCTGCATGCCATGCAGATGCGCTACCAGCTGCGCCACAGCCCCGTGAACCTGACGCGAGCGTCGGATTCGGGATGTTCGTGCACTTCCTGCGGGCTTGCGCCCCTCGGGAACGGAGATATCTTAGGCAGACTTCGGTTCAGGCTCCAAATCCGCGTGCGGTCCCGCCTGCCAGCGGTCCAAGGGGTAGCCGGCACCCACGTTGTGGGCCACGAGCCGCCACTCGGGCACCGCGCCTCGAGCGGATCGGTGCAGGTGGGACCAGTGCACGTTGTTCATCCCGGAGATGCCGCGCCAGCCGGCGGCGTCCAGCCCGAGCAGCCCCGTGATGGCCAACGAGATCGCCGCGCCGTGGGAGACCACCACGAGACACTCGTCACTGCTGAGATCCTCCGCGTGCTCGAGGACGGCGTCGACCATGCGGGCGGCCACCTCGACCTTGGTCTCCGCCCCGATGCCGCGCGGCTCGCCGCCGCGGCGCCACTCGTCCCGCTCGGCGGGCCACCCGGCCGCCATCTCCTCGGGCGTGAGCCCTTCCCACTGCCCGAACGACCGCTCGCGCAGCCGCGGGTCCGTGGCCACCGGCGCGCCCACGAGCGCCGCGTAGGCGCTGGCGGTGTCCACCGCACGGACCAGGTCGGAGGACACGATCCGCGCCGCGCGGTGCGAAGCGATGAGCGCTGCGGCCCCCTCGGCGGCCTGCCAGCGGCCCACCTCGTCCAACGGGATGTCGATCTGCCCCTGCAACCGCATCGCCGCGTTGTACGCGGTGCGGCCATGGCGCAGCAGCACGATGGTTCCAGCCGTCATGCTCGCCTCACATCCCACCGAGGTGGATCGTGCCGTCCGACGAGCTCTCGCCGAACTCGGCACGGGCCGCGGCACCGTCACCGCCCCGCGCGTCCTCGGGAAGCTCGACGGCCGGGCAGTCCTTCCAGAGGCGCTCGAGGGCGTAGTAGACGCGGTCCTCCGCGTGCTGGACGTGCACGACGACGTCACCGAAGTCGAGCAGCACCCACCGCCCCTCGGCCTTGCCCTCCCGACGGATCGCCTTGGCGCCGGCAGCGAGCATGGCCTCCTCGACGGCGTCGACGACGGCCACCACCTGGCGCTCGTTGGTCCCGGAGGCGATGAGGAAGACGTCCGTGAGGACGAGCTGCTCGCTGACGTCGAGGGCGATGATCTCTTGCGCCTTGCGGCCCGAGGCGGCACGCGCCGCGACGATCGCGAGGTCGACGGCCCGTTCCGTCGCGGTCATCGCGGTCCTCCCGGGTCGGACGCCGCGGTGGACGTCGCGACGGGTGCGGCGGCCTCCTCGGTGGCGAAGTCCTCGTCACCCGGCCCGTCGAGGAGCAGGTTCCACAGCAGCAGGCCCAGCACGAACGCCACGACGACCAGCACGATGTAGTGCAGCCAGGTGTAGGACGGCTCCGCCTCGTCCCATTCCTCGTCCTCGTCGGCGTCGGGGGCGAGATCGATCCGCGCGGACTGCCCCTGACCGACGACGGCGGCGAACGGCGACGCTCCGGCCTCGTGGTGCGACGGCGCCGGCTCAGGAGCCGCCGGTCCGGGTGCGGCAGCGCCCGGACCTGTGGTGCCCCAGGGCAGCGCCGGAGCCACAGCCGTCGCGTCGGGGTCTGCCGCCGACGCCGAGCCGCCTGCCGACGGACTCGGGGCACCGGGCCACGCCGGCGCGCTCCGTGACGGCGTCGGCGGGGCGGGGGCCGGCGTCGCCGGCGACCTCGTCGGTGCCGGAGCGCCGGAGGCGTAGGCCGAGCGGCGACTGGGGCTCGCACCGTCGAACGGTGAGGGGACGGGTTCGGCGCCCGACGGTCCGGCCGGGGGCGAGCCGGCGCGTGAGGACGACGCACCACCGAACGGCGGGCGCGGCGGTTGGCCCCCCGGACCGGCCGCGGGACGCGACGACGTCGGGGAGCCGCTCTCGGCCGGCGAGAACGGTGACGACGGTCGCATCGAGGTGCGCGTCGGCGTCCTCGGCGGTGCCGGCGGAGCGGAGGCCGACGGGGCCGAGGAGGCGCTCGACTCGCTGCCGGTGCGGCGGACGGGTGCCAGCCGGCCGGTCTCGTCGAGCCCGCGGACACCACCGGACGTCGACGGGGGCCGGACGGTCGGTGCCGAGGGAGCTGCCGGGGCGGGCGGCGGCCCCTGCTGCTCTCGCATGGACCGCCGCGAGGGCGCCGCGCCGGTACCGGGTCCCGGCGGCGCGGCCGGCGGCGAGGACGCGCTGGGCGCACCGCGGCCGAAGGCGGCCGGCCCCGCGCCGGGGACAGGTGCCGAGGCACCGGGGGAAGCCTGCCGGGCCGCTGCCTCGGCGGCGGCCTGCTCGCGTTCGCGGATCTCCCGGCGCGTCAGCGGCCGGGACGTGTTGTCACTCATCGAGACCTCGATACAGACCGTGCTTGGCGATGTACTGAACGACGCCGTCCGGCACCAGGTACCAGACCGGCTGGCCCGCCTCCGCGCGTCGACGGCAGTCCGTGGACGAGATCGCGAGCGCCGGCACCTCGAGCGTCGTGACGCCCTCCGGCGGCAGTCCGTCGACCGTGAGCCGGTGGCCGGGCCGGGTGACGGCCACGAAGTGGGCCATCTCCCACAGCGACCCCGCGTCCTTCCAGGTCAGGAGCTGTTCGATCGCGTCCGCACCCGTGATGAAGTACAGGTCGGCGTCCGGACGATCCTGACGCAGATCCCGCAGCGTGTCGACCGTGTAGGTCAGTCCCGGCCGGTCGATGTCCACCCGGCTCACGGTGAACCGCGGGTTCGACGCCGTGGCGATCACCGTCATGAGGTAGCGGTGCTCGGCCGGGGACACGCGGGTCTCCTGCTTGAAGCTGGGCTTGCCCGTCGGGACGAAGACCACCTCGTCGAGGCCGAGCAGCGCGGCCGCCTCGCTCGCCGCCACGAGGTGACCGTGGTGGATGGGGTCGAAGGTCCCACCCATCACCCCGATGCGGGGACGACGCTGCTGGCTCACCGGTCGGCGGACCGCTCAGTGCTTGTTGCTGGCGTTGCGGAATGCGAACGTCGCGAGCAGCGCCACGACGAAGCCACCGAAGGCGAGCACGCCCAGCACGATGGGCGAGATCCCGGTCGACGCGTGCTCGGCGGCTTCCTCGGCAACCTGGACGGCGGTGTGCAGCACGGTGGCTCCTCAAGGGTGGTCGGGTCGGGTCGGGTCGGGGCACAGTCTCTCACGACGGACGATCAGGGCCGTACGTGACCGTCACCGTGCACCACCCACTTGGTGGTGGTGAGCTCGGCCAGCCCCATCGGCCCCCGCGCGTGCAGCTTCTGGGTGGAGATGCCGATCTCCGCGCCCATGCCGAGCTGGTTGCCGTCGGTGAACCGGGTCGAGGCGTTCACCATGACGGCGGCCGAGTCGACCTCGGCCACGAAGCGCTCGGACGCGGCGAGGTCCTGTGTGACGATCGCCTCGGTGTGCCCGGAGCTCCACGTGCGGATGTGCTCGATCGCCTCGTCCAACGAACCCACCACCCGTACCGCGAGCTCGGCCGCGAGGTACTCGGTGGCCCAGTCCTCGTCGGTCGCCGGAGTGATCTCGACGCTCTCGGGAGCCTGGGCGCGCGTCCCCTCGTCGCCGTGCAAGACGACACCGGCGCCGCTGAGCGCAGCCAGCGCGGCGGGCAGGAACCTCTCGGCGACGTCGGCGTGCACGAGCAGCGTCTCCGCCGCGTTGCACACCCCGACGCGCTGCGTCTTGGCGTTCATCACGATCTCGACCGCCGTGGGTACGTCCGCCGTGGCATCGACGTAGACGTGCACGTTGCCCGTGCCGGTCTCGATGACCGGCACGGTCGACTGCTCCACGACGGTCCGGATGAGGTCCGCACCCCCGCGCGGCACGAGGAGGTCGACGAGTCCTCGTGCCTGCATGAGGGCCACTCCGCCGGGCCGGCCGAACCGGTCGATCGACTGCACGAGGTCCGCCGGCAGCCCTCGCGCCTCCAGCGCCCGGCGCATCACGTCCACGATCACCGTGTTGGACGACGCCGCCGCGCTGCCGCCGCGCAGGATGACCGCGTTGCCGGACTTCAGCGCGAGGCCCGCGGCGTCCACGGTCACGTTCGGACGCGCCTCGTAGATCATGCCGACCACCCCCATGGGTACCCGGAGCTGACGCATCCGCAGCCCGTTGGGCAACGTACTGCCGCGCACCACCTCTCCCACCGGGTCGGGCAGCCCCGCGAGCTCGCGCAGGGCGTCGGCGATCGCCACGACGCGCTCGCCGGTGAGGGCGAGGCGGTCGAGCAGGCCGTCGCTCATGCCGTTCTCGCGGCCGCGCGTCACGTCCTCGGCGTTGGCCGCCACGATCTCCGCCGACGCCGCCACGAGCGCGTCGGCGACCGCGTGGAGCGTCGCGTCCTTCTCGGCGCGGGTGGCGACGGCCAGCGCCCGCGACGCGGTCTGCGCACGACGGGCGACGTCCTGGACGGCCGCTGCGACCTCGGCGTCCGGCTGCAGTCGCGCGGAGCCGGGCGTCGTGGGCGGTGTGGTGTCGAACGTCGTGGTCATGCCCCCGAGACTACGACGCCGGGCCGGGCGAGGACAGGCCGTTCCGCCCTTCGAGCACGAGATCGTCCCGGTGCACCACCTCGCGGTCGTAGCCCTCGCCCAGGTCGTCGCGCAGCTCGTAGGTGGACCGTCCCAGCAGCGGCGGGAGCTCGGCGGCGTCGTACGCGACGAGGCCTCGGGCGACCACCGCGCCGTCCGGGCCGACCAGCTCGACCGGGTCGCCGGCCTCGAACTGGCCCTCGACGCGCGTGATCCCTGCGGGCAGCAGCGAGGCCCGCCCGCCGAGCACGGCACGGGTGGCACCGGCGTCCAGGTGCAGCACCCCGGCCGCGCGGGCCGCGTGCGCGATCCACAGCCGGCGGGCCGTCGTGCGCTTGCGGCCCGCCGCGAAGAACGTGCCGACGTCGTCCCCGGCCAGCGCGGCGGCGACGTTCCGCGCGGCGGTGAGGACCACGGGGACCCCGGCCTGGGTGGCGATCCGCACCGACTCCAGCTTCGTGACCATCCCCCCGGTGCCGACGGTGCTCCCCCGTGCGGTCACCTCGACGCCCGCGACGTCGCCCAGGTCGGCCACCTGGGCGATCCGTCGGGCGCCCGGGCGGCTCGGCGGGGCGTCGTGCAGGCCGTCGACGTCGGTGAGCAGCACCATCGCGTCGGCGCGCACCAGGTGCGACACGAGGGCGGCGAGCCGGTCGTTGTCGCCGAAGCGCAGCTCGTCGATCGTCACGGCGTCGTTCTCGTTGACGACCGGCACCACACCCAGGGCGAGCAGCTTCTCCAGCGAGCGCTGCGCGTTGCGGTACCGCACGCGGCGCACCGTGTCCTCGGCCGTCAGCAGCGCCTGACCGACCCGGATCCCGTGCGCGGCGAAGGCCTCGCTGTAACGGGCCACGAGCTGCCCCTGGCCGAGCATCGCGCAGGCCTGCATGGTGGCCAGGTCGCGCGGCCGAGTCGTCAGCCCCGCCGGCCCGATGCCCGCGGCGATCGCCCCCGAGGTGACGAGCACGACCTCCTGCCCCTGCGACCGACGGGCGGCGAGCACGTCCACCAGGGCGCGCAGCGCCGTCACGTCGAGGTGCCCGTCCGGTCGTGTCAGTGACGACGAGCCGATCTTGACGACGATCCGGCGGGCGGCCGGCAGAGCGGAGCGGGTCAGGGCGTTCACGGGGCCATCATCCCCGCATCGGACGTCAGTCGTCGCTGGGGTCCGCCCAGTGGCCCGACTCCCGCTCGGTCCACAGCTCCTCGCGCGCCGCCGTCTTGGCGTCCATGCGTTCGCTGTGCTCCTGGCGCTTGCTGGCGCGCGTCGGCCGCGAGGGCTCGTCGAAGCGCAGGTCGGTGCCGCGCGCCCCGAGGAGCTCCGCGCCCGTGCTCATCGTGGGCTCCCAGTCGAACACGACGGCGTCGCGGTCGGTGCCGATGCGCACCTCGTCGCCCGCCACCGCACCCGCCTTGAGGAGCCGGTCCTCGACGCCGAGCTTGGCCAGCCGGTCCGCGAGGAACCCGACGGCCTCGTCGTTGTTGAAGTCGGTCTGGCGCACCCACCGGTAGGGCTTGCGGCCCTCGACCAGGAAGTACACGTGCCCCGTGGAGCCGTCGGTGCGGCGGGTGACCGTGAACCCGGCGTCGTCGACGGCGCGCGGCCGCAGGACGACGCGCGCGGGCTCCGGCGGCGGCGCGGCGGCACGCGCCTGGGCGACCAGCTCGCCGAGCGCGAACGTCAGCGGCCGCAGCCCTTCGTGGGAGGCGGTCGAGACCTCGAAGACGCGCAGCCCGCGCTCCTCGAGGTCCGGGCGGACGAACTCCGCGAGCTCGCGCGCCTCGGGGACGTCGATCTTGTTGAGCACGACGAGCTGCGGGCGCTCGGTCAGCGGTACGCGGCCACCTTCGATGCCCAGGTCGCCCGCGTAGGCCGCGAGCTCCGCCTCGAGCAGCTCGAGGTCGCTGATCGGGTCGCGGCCCGGCTCCAGCGTCGCGCAGTCGAGGACGTGCACGATGACGGCCGTCCGCTCGATGTGGCGCAGGAACTCCAGCCCCAGCCCCTTGCCCTCGCTGGCGCCCGGGATCAGCCCCGGCACGTCGGCGATCGTGTAGCGGGTGTCGCCCGCCTGCACCACGCCGAGGTTCGGCACCAGCGTCGTGAACGGGTAGTCGGCGATCTTGGGGCGGGCCGCCGAGACCGCGGCGATCAACGACGACTTGCCGGCGCTCGGGAAACCGACCAGCGCGACGTCGGCGATCGACTTGAGCTCGAGGACGACGTCGCGCTCCTCCCCCGGCTCGCCGAGCAGCGCGAACCCGGGCGCCTTGCGCTTCGGCGAGGCGAGCGCACGGTTGCCGAGGCCGCCGCGTCCGCCCTCGGCGATGACGTACTCGGTGCCGTCGCCCACGAGATCGGCGAGCACGTCGCCGTCGCGGTCCTTGACCACGGTGCCGTCCGGCACCCGCAGGACCAGGTCGGCGCCCTTGGCACCGTCCTTGTCGTCACCCATGCCCTGTCCGCCCTTGGACGCGCGCCGGTGAGGCGAGTGGTGATACTCGAGCAGCGTGGTGGTCTGCGCGTCCACGACGAGGCGGACGCTGCCGCCGTCGCCGCCGTTGCCGCCGTCGGGCCCGCCGAGCGGCTTGAACTTCTCGCGGTGCACGGAGGCGACCCCGTGCCCGCCGTCACCGCCGGCGGCGTGCAGCACCACTCGATCGACGAAGCTGGCCATGGGTAGATCCTCTCAGGAGGGTGGGAACAGCACGAGGGGCGCACCCGAGATGGTGCGCCCCTCGTGGGAAGTGCGGCAGCGGTTCGCTGCGCTCTGGCTCAGGCCTGAGTCGTCCGCCAGGCCTGCGCCGACACTTGCTTCGCTGCGCTCTGGCTCAGGCCTGGGCGGCGGCGACGATGTCGACGACCTTGCGGCCGCGGCGCGTCGCGAAGGCGACCTCGCCGGCAGCGAGCGCGAACAGCGTGTCGTCCCCACCGCGGCCGACGTTCTCGCCGGGGTGGAAGTGGGTGCCGCGCTGGCGCACGATGATCTCGCCGGCGTTGACGGCCTGGCCGCCGTAGCGCTTCACACCGAGCGACTTCGCGTTGGAGTCACGACCGTTGCGCGAGGAGCTCGCGCCCTTCTTGTGTGCCATGTCAGTCCTGCTTTCTGGGAGTACGAAGAGGGTGGGACCGGGCGGCCGAGGCCGCCGGACGTCACTTGATGCCGGTGACCTTCAGGCGGGTCAGCTGCTGACGGTGACCCTGGCGCTTCTTGTAACCGGTCTTGTTCTTGTACTTCTGGATCGAGATCTTCGGGCCCTTGACGTCCCGGACGACCTCGGCGGTGACCGTGACCTTCGCGAGCTTCTCCGCGTCGGTGGTCACCTTCTCCCCGTCCACGAGCAGGATCGCGGGCAGCTCGACGGAGTCGCCGGCCGAAGCCTCGATACGGTCCATGACGACGATGTCCCCGACGGACACCTTCTCCTGACGGCCACCGGCCTTGACGATCGCGTACACCATGCTGATGCTCATCTCTCCTGGTCTTGGCGTGCTCGCCCGACGTCGGTCACCGGCTTGATCTGGAACTCTGGCCGCCGCGGCGGTCGAGTGCGGTGCGCCGAGGGCACACGGGACAGGCGCACTGAGGGCGCGCCGACGCACTACTCTACGTGACGCCACCTGCTGCGATCAACCGGCCCGGGGCGGCGGCGGGCGTGACCTCAGGCACGTCGCGGCCAGGACCGGTGCTCGAGGAGGCACGCTCGCTGGGTCCGGTCGCAGGGGCCCGCTCGCGACGGGACCGCCACCGGCCGATCATGGCACGGTGAGGCCCACACCTCCGCCTGCCTGCGGCCCACCCAACGACGACGGCACCGACGACGCCGTCGCAGGGGCGTTGCGCGCCGTCGACCGGCGTGGCTTCCTCCCCCGGGCCCAGCGCGCCGCCGCCGCGCAGGACCGGCCCCTGCCCATCGGCCACGAGCAGACGTGCTCGCAGCCGTCGACCGTCGCCGCCATGCTGACGCTCCTGCGGGTCCCGCGAGGCGGCGCGGTCCTGGACGTGGGCTCCGGCTCGGGGTGGACGACGGCGCTGCTCGCGCACCTGGTCGGCCCCGGCGGCGAGGTGCTCGGCGTCGAGCTCGTCCCCGAGATCGCGACCTGGGGCGCCGCGAACCTGGCCCGGCAGGAGATGCCGTGGGCCACGATCGTGCCGGCGACGAGCGATACGCTCGGGTCGCCTCGCGAGGGTGGGTGGCAGCGGATCCTCGTCTCGGCGTCGCCCGACCAGCTGCCGGCCGAGCTGGTCGACCAGCTCGCTCCCGGCGGCCGGATGGTCATCCCCGTGCGCCACGCCATGCTGCTGGTCGAACGGGCCGACGACGGCACGGTGCGCACCTCGGAGCACGGCACCTACAGCTTCGTACCACTCGTCCAGGGCTGAGCCGGTTCGGTAGGACCTGCGCGAGACCTTCACTTCCGTGTCGCGACCTCGGAACCTACGGTCCCGTAGGCTCGGCCCATCGCCGGGCACCTGCCCACCATCTCGGCTGGGAAGTCGACACCGACCAACTGCGAGGCATGCATGGCCCCCTCCGCATCGTCCGTCCTCGACGACACACGCCCCCCGCCCCGCGCCGCCGAGCGCTTCACCAGCAGCTACAGCGACCTTGCCCGCCAGGTGCGCGAGGCCGGCCTGCTGCGCCGGGCCTACGGGTACTACCTCGCCATCGGGATCGGGGTGACGCTGGCGCTGGGCGGCATCGTGACCGGGATCGTGCTGCTCGGGGACTCGTGGTTCCAGCTGCTCATGGCCGGTGCGCTCGGCATCGTGCTCACCCAGATCGCGTTTTTGACCCACGAGGCCGCCCACCGCCAGGTCTTCGCGAGCGGGCCGGTCAACGACCGCGTCGGGCGCTGGCTCGCCAACGCCGTCGTCGGCATCAGCTACTCGTGGTGGATGACCAAGCACACCCGCCACCACGCCAACCCCAACCAGGTCGGCAAGGACCCGGACATCGCGCCGGACACGATCCGGTTCACCCCGGACGACGCCGCCGAAGTCCGCGGCCCGCTGCGCCACATCACGCGACGCCAGGGCTGGCTGTTCTTCCCCCTGCTGACCCTCGAGGGACTCAACCTGCACGTCACCTCGATCCGGTCCCTGCTCACGGGTCCGCCCAAGACCCTCGCCGCGCGCCGTCGTGAGATCGTCACCATCGCCGTCCGACTCACGCTCTACGTCGGCGTGATCGTCTGGTTCATGCCGCTCGGACTCGCCGCCGCGTTCATCGGCGTCCAGCTCGCCGTGTTCGGCGTCTACATGGGGGCGTCCTTCGCCCCGAACCACAAGGGCATGAAGCTGGTGCCGGCAGGCACCAAGATGGACTTCCTGTCCAAGCAGGTGCTCACCTCCCGCAACATCCGCGGCGGCTGGTTCATGAACGTCCTGATGGGCGGCCTCAACCACCAGGTCGAGCACCACCTGTTCCCGAGCATGCCGCGCCCGAGCCTGGCGAAGGCCCGCCTCCTGGTGCGCGACCACTGCGCCCGCCATGGTCTGCCCTACACCGAGACCAGCCTCGTCGCGTCGTACGCGATCGTCGTGCGCTACCTGAACCAGGTCGGGCTGGCCGCCCGCGACCCGTTCGACTGCCCCCTGCGGCAGGAGCTGCGGGGCAACTGACCACCGGCCCCGGGCCTACCGGGGCGTCCGGTGCGCACGGCAGCGCGCCTGGTAGGACTCCGTCCCTCCGACGTGCGCGGCGACGGGCACGACGGCGTCGTCCACCGGTGAGCCGTCGTCGGACGCCCGCACGTGGTAGGCGGCGTCCCGGCCGCACACGCTGCACACCGCCGTCAGCTTGACCACCGACTCCGCGAGGGCCATGAGCGCCGGGACGGGGTCGAACGGCCGCCCGTCGTAGGTGACGGAGAGCCCCGCGACGACGACGTCGAGCCCCGCGTCGAGCAGGTCGAGGACGACCGGCACGAGACCGGGACCGAAGAACTGCGCCTCGTCGACCGCGACGAGGCGGACGTCCGGCGTCACCATCCCTGCGACGGCACCGGCGTCTTCCACGGCCCGGGACTCCGCCACGACGCCGGAGTGGGAGGCCACCCTGCCCGCGCCGTACCGCGTGTCGAGCACATGCGTGACCACGAGGGTCCCCCGGCCGGCGATCTGGGCGCGGTGCACGCGACGGACGAGCTCCTCCGTCTTGCCGGCGAACATGGGTCCGCCGACGACCGTGAGATGACCGGGGGCTCGACCGTCGTCCATGCGGACCAGTCAAGCACCCCGGTCACCCGGCTGCTCAGGGCGTGTCGGTCAGCGCCGAAGCCTCGCCATCAGCCTGCTCAGGAGCCTCTGCGGCTCCGGCTCCTTTGGCCGGCTCGGCCGGGTCGACCGACGGTCCGGCCGGGTCGCCCGACGGCGCCGGTTCGGACGCTGCCGGCAGCTCGGCGGGGGCGCCCGCGGGCTCGGGCTCGGGCTCGGGCTCGGGCTCGGGCTCGGGCTCGGGCAGCACGATCGCGTCGACCGCCGCCTCCACCGCCGCACCGGCCTCGGCCGCCGTGCCCTCGGTGACCGGCTTCGCCGACTCCCCCGGCTCGTTCGCCTCAGCCGTCGCGGGACCTCCGGCCGACGGACCGCCGTGCTCCTCGTCGTGGTCGTGGTCGTGCGCGTGCGCGGCCGCCGCGGCGATCGTGGCGAGGGTGGCCTTGACCGCCTCCCGCGCCTCGGACTTGTCGTCCGGCAGCTTGGCCATGTCGGCAGCAGGCTGCTGCGGCTCGTCCTTCTTGCCGGTCCGCTTGCGGCGCGACCGCTTCGACCCGCCGTCGTCGCCCGCCCCGGAGGACGCCGCGCCGCCGCGCTCGATCGGCTCGCTGTGCACGATGAAGCCGCGCCCCTTGCAGTGCTCGCACGTGGAGGAGAACGCCTCGACGAGGCCCTGACCGACACGCTTGCGCGTCATCTGGACCAGACCCAGCGAGGTGACCTCCGCCACCTGGTGCTTCGTGCGGTCCCGGCCGAGGCACTCCACGAGACGCCGCAGCACCAGGTCGCGGTTCGACTCGAGAACCATGTCGACGAAGTCGATGACGATGATCCCGCCGATGTCACGCAGCCGGAGCTGGCGGACGATCTCCTCCGCGGCCTCCAGGTTGTTGCGCGTGACCGTCTCCTCGAGGGTGCCGCCCGACCCGGTGAACTTGCCCGTGTTGACGTCGACGACGGTCATCGCCTCGGTCCGGTCGATGACGAGGGAACCCCCCGAGGGCAGCCAGACCTTGCGGTCCATGCCCTTGGCGAGCTGCTCGTCGACGCGGTGCTTGGCGAAGACGTCGCCGGGCTCGTTCCACTTGCTCACGCGCTCGCGCAGGTCGGGCGCCAGCTCCGCGACGTACGACGAGATCTCGGACCAGGCGTGCTGACCCTGCACGACGAGCGACGTGAAGTCGTCGTTGAAGATGTCCCGCACCACGCGGATGGCCATGTCCGGCTCACCCTGGAGCAGGCTGGGGGCGCTGGTCGACGCCTTGGCCGCGCCGTCGCTGATCGCCTGCCACTGCGACTGCAGGCGCTCGACGTCGGCGCGCAGCTCCTCCTCCGAGGCGCCCTCGGCGGCCGTGCGCACGATGACGCCAGCACCCTCCGGCACGACGTCGCGCAGGATCTTCTTCAGGCGGCTGCGCTCGGTGTCCGGCAGCTTGCGGCTGATGCCGGTCATGCCGCCGCCCGGCACGAAGACGAGGTACCGGCCCGCGAGCGTGATCTGCGACGTCAGGCGAGCGCCCTTGTGACCGATCGGGTCCTTGGTCACCTGGACCAGCACGGAGTCGCCCGACTTGAGCGCCTCCTCGATCCGGCGCGGCTGCCCCTCGATCCCCGCAGCGTCCCAGTTCACCTCGCCGGCGTACAGCACGGCGTTGCGGCCCTTGCCGACGTCGACGAAGGCGGCCTCCATCGACGGGAGCACGTTCTGCACCCGGCCGAGGTAGACGTTGCCCACCATCGAGGCCTGCTCCTGCTGGGAGACGTAGTGCTCGACGAGCACGCCGTCCTCGAGCACGGCGATCTGCGTGCGGCCGTTCTCCTCGCGGACGAACATGGACCGCTCGACCGACTCACGGCGCGCCAGGAACTCGGCCTCGGTGATGACCTGGCGACGACGGCCCGCGTCGCGCCCGTCACGGCGCCGCTGGCGCTTCGCCTCCAGCCGGGTCGAACCCTTGAGCGCCGTGACCTCGTCCTCGGCACGCTCCTTGCGGCCCCCGTCGCGCTCACCGCTGCGTGCGCCACGGCGACGGCGGCGACGACGACGGCTCGAGCCGGACGAGTCGTCGTCCGGGCGGTCGCCGTCCTCCGTGCGCCCCGCCCCCTGGCCACGCTGCTCGTCGTTGCCGGTGCCGGCGTCGGTGGCGTCCGCAGAGGCCGCGGACTCCTCGGCGTCGGACGAGTCGGTGCCCTCGTCGTCGTCGGTGCCGTCGTCGTCCCGCTGGTCGATCTTGCGCCCGCCACGACGGCCGCGGCCGCCACGACGGCGGCGGCGACGCGGCCGGATGTCGGTCTCGTCGCCGTCCTCGACGAAGTCCTCGGGGCGCAGCTCAGGCAGCGCGACGCCCTCCGCCTCGAGCTCCGTCTCGATGACCTCGAGCTCGGAGACGGCGGCCTCCTCGGCCTGGCTCAGCGAGATCGGCTCGACGGGCGCCGGCGCTGCCTCGGCGGCGTCGTCGGAGGCGTCCGGCGTCGGCTCCTCCAGGGCGGACTGCTCGCTCGATGCGTCGGCGGCCTTGGCCGCGCGGGTGCTGCGCCGCGACCCGGACCTGCGCGACGGCTTCTTCTCGTCCTTCGCGGCGCCGGTGCCGGCCTCGGCGACCGGTGCCGAGGGCGCGACGCTCCCGGTGTCCTCGACGGCCCCGGTCGCTGCTTCCGCCGCGGTGCCTCCGTCGACGTCGTCGCGGTGGGTCGGCGGTCCGGCCGGTGCCTGCGCACGGCGGGACCGGCGCGGCCCGGAGATCTCGGGCGCCTGGAACAGCAACGCCGTCGTGGCCAGGCGCGGCGTGCCGGAGTCCCCGCCGGCGCGAGTGGTCGCGGGCTCGGCCGGCTGCTCGGGCTGGGTCGGCTGCTCGGGCTGGGTCGGCTGCTCGGGCTGGGCCGGCTGCTCGGCCTCGGCGGGCTGCGGCGGCGCGGCGGCCTCGGCGGCGCTCTTCTTCGGCGCCCGGGAGCGCGACCTCTTCGCCGGCTTCTCGGCCTTCTCCTCGACCTTCTCCTCGGCGGGCTGCGCGGCCTTGCTCCGCGAGGACCGCTTCTTGGCCGGCGCGGGCGACGCCTCGGGTGCCGGCTCCACGGCCGGGGCACCGGGCAGCACGATGTCGTCCAGGGAGAAGGAACCGCCCGGGGTCGTGGGTGCGGCAGGTTCCGCCGCCTTCGGCAGCGAGACGGCGGCGGGCTCCGTGGGACGGTCGGCGGGGGCGGCTTCCGGCTCCGGGGCGGCTTCCGGCTTCGGGGCAGCTTCCGAGGCCGGTCCCGCGGTGCGTCGCACCGCACGGCGTGGCCGCCGGGCGGATGCGGACGAGGACCCGGTGGAGGACTCGGTGCGGGCGGCCTCCTCCGGAGCCGTCGTCGCCGCGTCGGTCGGCGCTGCGTCAGGTGCCGGCGCGGGCTCGGGCGCAGACGAGGGGACCACGATGGGCGCCGGGCCGGAGGCCTGGGGCGCCGAGGTGGGACGGGTGACCCGACGGCGGGTCGCGCGCCGGGGGCCGCTGCTCGCGCCCTCGCTGGTCGCCTGGTCGCCGGTCGGGATGTCGGACGTCACGAAATACGCTCCTGCTCCCGGGTGCCGGCCCACACCTACCGGCCGCCGGGTGGTCGCCGCCCCGGGTGGCAGCGCTGCTCAGCGCGCCGCCCGGACGGAAGTCTCGGTCTCGGCTGCGTCACCCCCGTCTTCGCGGCCGCCGGCTGCCGGGCCCCTTCACGCCCGGCCGCGGCACCGCGTGCGGGACGCGGGAGCTGCAAGCTTGTCGACCGTCCGGGGGATGTGGCCCCGGCGGTCTGCCGTCCAGTATCGCACCCCTCGGTGCTGCCGCCGACCGAGGTCCGGCCGTCGGCGTGGCGCCGCTCACATCGAGCCCCTACGGCTTGACTTGTGAAGATCTTCACGAGAGCGTTCGTGAAGGTCTTCACAAACTTTGAGGAGTCGCTCCGTGGAAGCTCTGGATCTGGCTCGATGGCAGTTCGCCATCACGACCGTTTACCACTTCATCTTCGTGCCCCTGACCATCGGGCTCGCGCCCATCGTGGCCGGCATGCAGACCGCGTGGGTCGTCACGAAGAACGAGCGCTGGCTGCGCCTGACGAAGTTCTTCGGCAAGCTCCTGCTGATCAACTTCGCGCTGGGGGTCGTCACGGGGATCTGGCAGGAGTTCCAGTTCGGGATGGCCTGGAGCGAGTACTCGCGGTTCGTCGGTGACGTCTTCGGTGCACCGCTCGCCATGGAGGCGCTGGCCGCGTTCTTCGTCGAGTCGGTCTTCCTGGGTGTGTGGATCTTCGGCTGGGACCGGGTCTCCAAGAAGATCCACCTCGCCTCGATCTGGCTGTTCGCCCTGGCGACCAACCTCTCGGCGTTCTTCATCCTCGCCGCGAACTCGTGGATGCAGCACCCCGTCGGGACGGTCTACAACCCCGAGACGGGCCGCGCCGAGATGGAGTCCGTCTGGGCCGTGCTGACCAACAACACGTTGCTGGCGGCCTTTCCACACACCATCACCGCGGCGTTCCTGACCGCGGGCACCTTCGTCACCGGGATCGCCACCTGGTGGATGGTGCGGCTGGTCCGCAGCAAGCGGCCCGAGCACGTCGAGACAGCACGGAACGTGTACCGCCCCGCCGTCCTCGTGGGCGTGTGGGTGATGATCGTCGCCGGGATCGGGGTGATCTGGTCCGGCGACGTCCAGGGAAAGCTGATGTACGAGCAGCAACCCGGCAAGATGTCGTCGGCCGAGGCGCTGTGCGAGGGCACCGAGTCCGCCGAGTTCTCCATCCTGGCCGTGGGGCCCTTGTACGCCGGGTGCGAGGACGTCGAGCACCTCATCTCCCTGCCGGGGCTGACCAGCTACCTGGGCACCGGGCACTTCTCCGGCGAGGAGTCCTACCTGCCGGGCGTCTACGACGTCCAGGAGGAGTACACCGAGCGGTACGGCGACGTCACCGCCGACGGCGAGGAGGTGACCTACACCCCGCACCTCGCGATCACCTACTGGTCCTTCCGCCTGATGATCGGTCTCGCCGTGTTCTCCGTCGCGCTCGCACTGGCTGCCCTGTGGTTCACGCGCAAGGGGAGGGTCAGCGACAACGTCTGGCTCGGGCGTCTCGGCATCCTCGCCATCCCCATGCCGTTCGCCGCCTGCTCGTTCGGCTGGATCTTCACCGAGGTCGGGCGCCAGCCCTGGGCCGTGGTCCCCAACCCCACGGGCATCGACCAGGTCCGGCTGCTCACCGAGCGCGGCGTGTCCACGGCCGTCCCGCCCGGCGTCATCCTCACCTCGATGATCGTCCTCACCGTCATCTACGCGGTCCTCGCCGTCGTCTGGTACCGCCTCATGCACCGCTACACGATCGAGGGCGTGCCCGACACCGTGCGGGACGAGTCGCCGGAGGCGCAGGACCCCGACGACTCCGACCGCCCGCTGTCGTTCGCGTACTGAGCGCCCGCACCTGAAGAGACTGGAGACCTGACGTGGACCTCGCGATCCTCTGGTTCGTCATCATCGCCGTGCTGTGGACCGGCTACCTCGTGCTCGAGGGCTTCGACTTCGGCGTGGGCATGCTGCTCTCGATCCTGCCCCGGGGCGACAAGGAGCACCGGGAGAAGGAGCGCCGCGTGCTGGTCAACACCATCGGCCCCGTCTGGGACGGCAACGAGGTGTGGCTGCTCACCGCCGGCGGGGCGACCTTCGCCGCGTTCCCCGAGTGGTACGCGACGATGTTCTCGGGCTTCTACCTCCCGCTGCTGATCATCCTCGTCGGGCTCGTGGCCCGTGGCGTCGCTTTCGAGTACCGGGGCAAGATCGCCGACGCAGCCTGGGCCCGGCGGTGCGACCTGGCGATCCAGGCGGGCTCCTGGATCCCGGCCGTGATGTGGGGGGTGGCCTTCGGCAACCTGGTCCGGGGTCTGCTGCTCGACGCCGACCACCAGTACGTCGGAGGGTTCTGGGCGCTGCTCAACCCGTTCGCCCTGCTCGGCGGCCTCACCACGGTGTCGCTGTTCCTGCTGCACGGGGCCGTCTTCGTCGCGCTGAAGACGGACGGGGACATCCGTGCCCGCGCCGCACGCCTCGCCTCCGGGCTGTCGGTCGGTGCCCTCGCCGTGGCCGGCGGCTGGGCCCTCTGGGCGCAGCTCGCCTACTCGACCCCGTGGACGTGGGCCGCCGTCGGGGTGGCCGCGGCCAGCCTGGCCGGTGTGGTCGTGACCACCCGTGCGCGCCGCGAAGGAGCCGCCTTCACCCTGTCGGCGGTGACGATCGTCGCGGCCGTCGTGCTGATCTTCGGCTCCATGTACCCGGACGTCATCCCGGCGCTCGACGGAGGGGAATCTCTCACGGTCGCCGAGGCCTCCTCGACGGACTACACGCTGACCATCATGAGCTGGGTGGCGGTCGTCCTCACCCCGCTGGTGATCGCCTACCAGGCCTGGACGTACTGGGTCTTCCGCCGCCGGCTGAGCACCCGGGACATCCCGGCCCCGGCGGGCCTGACGTGGCAGAAGATCAAGGACGCGGCGTTCTGACGTGAGACCGCTCGATCCTCGCTTGCTCCGACAGGCACGAGCCGCCCGCTCCTACGTGCTGCTGACCGCCGTGCTGGGGGCCGTCTCGGCCGCGCTGGTGGTGGTGCAGGCCTTCGCGATCGCGCACGCGCTCGCCCCGGTCGTCGTCGCCACCAGCCCCGGCGACAACCCCGCGACCGGGGCCGGCGAGGTGACCGGATGGCTCGCGGTGCTGGCGGGCACCGCCGTCGGACGATCCCTGGTCGCCTGGGCCCAGGAACGCTTCGGCCGACGTGCCGCCACGCAGGTCGTCGCGGACCTCCGCGAACAGGTAGTGACGCACGCCGTCGGGCTCGGGCCCCGGCCGCCCGCAGGAGCCGCACCCGCCGACGTCGCGACCCTCGCCACCCGCGGGCTCGCGGACCTGGAGCCCTACCTCGTGCGGTTCCTGCCGCAGCTGTTGCTCACCGCCCTCGTCACCCCGGCCACGGTGCTGGTCGTACTCGGTCTGGACTGGGTCTCGGCGGTGATCGCCGTCGCGACGCTGCCGCTCGTCCCGTTCTTCATGTGGCTGATCGGCACCATGACAGCCGGGACCTCCGAACGACGCCTCGCGGCCGTCGAACGCCTCGGCGCGCAGGTCCTCGACCTGATCGCCGGTCTGCCCACCCTGCGCGCCTTCGGCCGGCAGGTCGGTCCCGGGACGCGGGTACGGGCGCTCGGCGAAGCCTCCCGGCGGGCGACGACGAGCACCCTGCGCGTCGCGTTCCTCTCCGGTGCGGTGCTCGAGCTCCTCACGACCCTGTGCGTCGCGATCATCGCCGTCGGGGTGGGGCTGCGGCTCGTGCACGGCGGCATCGAGCTCGTGCCCGCGCTGGCGGTCCTCGTGCTCGCCCCGGAGATCTTCCTGCCGCTGCGTCGTGTCGGCGCGGAGTTCCACGCCTCCACCGACGGGCTCGCGGCGACGCGGCGGGCGTTCGCCCTGCTCGACCTCCCGGCCCCGGGCGCGGCGGCTCCGGCGAGCACGCACCCGGACGCCCCGGGGGCGGCGGCACCGATGCCCGTCGCCGCCGGGGCCACGCTGGTCCTCGACGACGTCACCGTCCGGGCACCCGGGCGGCACGTCGACGCGCCCGCCGGCCTGTCGGCCCGCATCCCGCTCGGCACCGGCGAGCCCGGCGGTGGCCGCGTGGTGGCCCTCCGCGGCCCGAGCGGCGCCGGGAAGTCGACGGTCGTGCTGCTCCTGCTCGGCCTGCTGCGCCCCGACACGGGCACGGTCACCCTCGAGCTGTCAGAACGTGGTCCGGGTGTAGCGGCGCCAGGACTTGACAGCTCGAGGGGATGGTGGGAGCAGGTCGTCTGGGTGCCCCAGCGTCCCGCCATCGGGCCCGGCACCGTGCGCGACGTCGTCACCGACGGCTGTGAGGTTCCGGCCGGCGCGCTCGCCTCCGCCGCGCGAACGACCGGCCTCGACGCCGTCCTGGCCGCGCTGCCGTCCGGCTGGGACACCCCTGTCGGGCTCGACGGCGTCGGGCTCAGCGTCGGTCAGCGGCAGCGGGTCGCCCTGGCGCGGGCGTTGGTCGGGGCCGCCGACCGCCCGGTGGTCGTGCTCGACGAGCCGACCGCCCACCTGGACGCCCGCGGCGAGCAGGTGGTGCTCGACACGGTCCGCGCGTGGCGCGACGCCGGACGCACCGTCGTCGTGGTCGCCCATCGCTCCTCCCTGCTGTCGGTCGCCGACCAGGTCGTCGACGTCGAGGCCCGGGAGACCGTCGGGCGAGAGGTGGTGGAGTCGTGACCGATCCCCTGGTCCGCGTGCTGCCGATGCTCGAGGTGCGCTGGGGCCGGGTGGCGCGCGCCGTCGTGCTCGGCACGCTGACCCTCGTGTGCGCGATCGGCCTCGCCGCCGCCGCCGCGTGGCTCGTCGCCCGCGCCTCCCAGATGCCGCCCGTGCTGGTGCTCTCCGTCGCGGCGGTGGCGGTCCGCGCCTTCGGCACCGGACGGGCGTTCTTCCGCTACCTCGAACGCCTCGCCTCCCACGACGTGGCGCTGCGCGGGATGGCCGCGCTGCGTGCGAACCTGTACGACCGGCTCGCCCGCGGCGGGGCCGACGTCGTGGCCCTGCGCCGGGGCGACCTGCTCGCCCGGGTCGGGGGCGACGTCGACGACGTGGGCGACGTCGTCGTGCGCGCGCTGGTGCCCGGTGCCGTCGCCGTCGTCGCGGGGACCGGCGCCGTGGTGCTGGTGGGCGTGTTCCTGCCGGCCGCCGGGCTGGTGCTGCTGGCGTGCCTGCTGCTGACCGGCGTGCTGGCCCCGTGGCTGGCGTCGCGGGCATCGGCGTCGGTCGAGACCCGAGGCGCGGCGGCACGCGGCGAGGTCGCCGCCCGCGTGCTGGAGCTGGTGGAGCACGGCCAGCAGCTGCGCGTCGCGGGCCAGGTCGACGACCGCCGTGCCGGCCTGCGGGCCGCGGACGCCCGCCTGGCCGGAGCGACCGACGACGGCGCGCGCGTCGCCGGCGTGTCGGCGGCCATCGAGGCCGGCGCCCAGACGCTCGCCGTGCTCGGCTGCCTGCTCGTCGGCATCCCCGCGGCCCTCGCCGGGGACCTGGCCGCGACCGAGCTCGCCGTCGTCGTCCTCACTCCCCTGGCCGTGTTCGAGGTCACGGCCGCCCTGCCCGCCGCCGCCGTGCAGCTGCGGCGGTCGCGCGCGGCCGCCTCCCGGCTGCTCGACCTGCTCCCGCCGGAGCTGTCAGAACCTGGACCCGCTCGGCCCGCGCCACGTCCTGACACGTCCGGCGGGTTGACGCTGGAGGCCGTCAGCGCAGGGTGGGAAGGCCCGCACGGCACGACGGTGGTCGAGGGGGTCGGCCTCGTGCTGAGACCCGGCGCGGTCGTGGGGCTGGCCGGGCCGTCCGGTGTCGGCAAGACGACGCTGCTCCTGACCGCGGCGGGCCTCCTGCCGCCGACGGCCGGGCACGTCGAGGGCCACGGGCTCTTCGTCGCCGAGGACGGGCACGTCTTCGGGACCACGGTGCTCGAGAACCTCCGGGTCGCCCGCGCCGACGTGACCGCGGCCGAGGCCCGCGACGCTCTCGACGCCGTCGGGCTGACCGGGTGGCTGACCGGGCTGCCCGACGGCCTCGAGACCTTGCTCGGCACCGGCGCCACCGACGTCTCCGGCGGTGAGCGGCGCCGGCTGCTCGTCGCCCGGGCGCTCCTCGCGCCGCACCGGGTCCTACTCGTGGACGAACCGGCAGAGCACCTGGACCCGGCCGCGGCCGACGCCCTGGTGGAGGTGCTCGCCGGGGTGGCCCGGACCACGGGCCGGGCCGTCGTCGTCGCGTCCCACCGGCTCACGCCGCTCGCCGCCGCTGACGAGGTGCTGCTGCTCGGCCACGACGACGCCGCTCCGGACGCCCCGGCGCGCGTCGTGGCGCGAGGCCCGCACGACGCGCTGCTGCGGGACCTCCCCGACTACCGGTGGGCTGCCGACCAGGAGGGTGCCGGGGCCGTTCAGGGTCACGACCAGGGCTCTCCCTGATGCCCGGGGCGGACGGCCGTCCGTAGCGTCACCACCATGATCAGGATCGACTCGCTCACCCAGCGCTACGGCGACCTCACCGCCGTCGACGACGTCTCCTTCACTGCGTTCCCCGGTCGCGTGACCGGGTTCCTCGGGCCGAACGGTGCCGGCAAGTCCACCACCCTGCGGGCGCTCACCGGCCTGTCCACCCCGACGGCGGGGCGCACGACCGTCCTGGGACACCGCTTCACGGACCTGCCCAACCCCGGCCTGGACGTCGGCGTCCTGCTCGACGCCTCGGCGCAGCACGGCGGACGCACCGGCCGCGAGACGCTGGCGCTGGCGCAGCGCACCATGGGCCTGCCGCCCATCCGCGTCGACGAGATGCTCGACCTCGTGGGGCTCACCTGGGCGGAGGGCAAGCGCCGCGTGCGGGACTACTCCCTGGGCATGCGGCAGCGGCTCGGCATCGCGACCGCGCTGATGGGTGACCCGTCGGTGCTCGTCCTCGACGAGCCGGCGAACGGTCTGGACCCGGCGGGGATCCGCTGGATGCGCGACCTGCTGCGCGGTTTCGCGGACGACGGCGGGACCGTCCTGCTGTCCAGCCACCTGCTGTCCGAGATCGAGATGATCGCGGACGACATCGTCATGATCGGTCGTGGCCGCATCGTCGCGTCGGGGCCCACCGACGAGCTGCTCGCCGGCGTGGGGACCCTCGTCCGGTCCTCCGACGACGTGCAGCTCGCCGCCGCCCTGACGTCCGCGGGATTCCAGGCGGCTGCCCGCCCGGACGGCGCGGTCGCCACCGACGCCGACCTCGAGACGGCCGGCCAGGTCGCCTTCCGGGCCGGTCTGCCGGTCACCGAGCTGCGCACGGCCGACGGCCACGGCCTGGAGGACATGTTCCTCGAGCTCACCTCCGCCGACCAGCGCGAGGGGCCCCCCGCGCGCACCTCTCTCGCGAACGGAGCACCAGCATGAGCGCCCCCGCCCTGGACACCCGCGCGGTCGCGCCGCGCCTGGCGACCGGACGTCCGCCGATCCCGCTCTCCCGGCTCGTCGACGTCGAGGTCCGCAAGCTCGTCGACACCCTGGCCAGCCGCTGGTTGCTCGCCGCGGTGCCGCTGCTGACGCTCGTCGTCGTCACCGGCGTCACCCTGTGGGGTCGCGACGAAGAGGTCACGTTCGGCATGCACACCACGACCAACATGATGCCGCTGGAGTTCCTGCTGCCCCTGGTGGCGGTCCTGGCGGTGGCCGGCGAGTGGAGCCAGCGCGCCGCGCTGACGACGTTCGCACTGGTCCCCCGGCGCGGGCGCATCGTCGCGGCCAAGGCAGCGGCCCTGCTGGTCGTCACCCTCGCCGCGACGGCGACGGTCGTCGCCCTCAGCGCGGTCGGCACCGTGGTGGCCGCGCAGGTGCGGGGCATCGAGGCGGTGTGGGACCTGCCGCTCGAGCTGGCCCTGCGCCTGGCCCTCGCCAACGTCGTCGTGGTCGCGTTCGGGTTCCTCGTCGGCGTCGCCATCCGCAGCACGGCGCCCGCCATGGTCGCCTACCTCGCCTTCATGTTCGTCGTGCCGTTCGTCTCCAGCACCATCGCCGGCGTGTGGACCTGGTGGGCCGCCAACGGCGCCTGGTACGACCTGAGCTGGTCGACGAGCTTCATCACGGCGCCCGCGATGACCGGCGAGCAGTGGGCGCAGGTCGGCACCTCGGCGCTGATCTGGATCGCGGTCCCGATGGTGGTCGCCGTGCGGCGGCTGCTCCGGGTCGAGATCCGCTGACTCGGGTCACCGGGCTCCGGTCCCGTCGGGTTCGGTCGTCGCCAGATAGTGGTGCTCGAAGTCTCCGAGCACGACGGACCCGCCGCCGGTGACCGTGGTGGGCACGACGATCTCTCCGCTGCCCTCCGGGTCGTAGGCCTCGGCGACATCGCCCGTGACCACGTTGTGCGCGCGGATGCTGTCCCCCTCCCGCAGGAAGACCAGCGCACCGCTCACCCCCACGATCGTCGTCCCGGGCGCGATCGAGAAGGACCACAGCTCCTCGCCGTCGGGGCCGGATCCGGTGAGCCGAGCGTCCTCCAGGGTCACGACGGTGCCGGTCGTCTGGTCGGACACCACGTCCACGACGTTCTCGGCGAGCACGGAGCCGTCGTGGAGGTCGACGAGCGTTGTCGCGTCGTCGCCGACCTGCCAGACGGCGAGCCCTGGGACGGGGGACGTGTCCGGGGCCGCGACGACCGCGTCGGGGTCCCAGTCCCGTTCCCCGGGGTCCACGCGCCACTGCTCGCTGCCGTCGTGGACGTCCGTGGCGACGAGCGCCCCGGGCTCCCGTTGGACCAGCACGTCGTCGTAGGTGCCGACGACGGTGCTGTCGTCGTCCTTCGCGGCCACCTCTCCGGTGGACGGGTCGAGCGCGACGCGCGGCCCCGTGGCACCCATGGCCTCGGTGGACGGCTCGGCGAACACCAGACCCGGTCCTTGCAGCGGACCGGGTACGTCGACGGGACCCCAGACCGGCTCACCGGTCGCCAGGTCGTACGCCGAGGCGGTGGTGGCCGCGAGGGAGTCCTCGGTCGTCGAGGTGTCGGTCAGCACCGCGAGCGCACGGCCGCCCGCTGAGGTGACCAGGTAGCCGGTGCAGCTCGCAGGCCGCTCGACGGACCACAGCGCTTCGCCGTCGGGAGCGACCGCGGTGAACCGGAGCACACCGCCGTCCTCGGCGAAGCCGAGCGCGACCCCCTCGGCAGCCTGCGGGGCGACGTCCCACCCCGGGTCCGCGACCCGCACCCCTTCGACCTGGATCGGCAGCCGCAGGTCGGTCGTGTCGAGCTCGGGCAGCGGATCGCCGCCCGAGATGGGTACCCGGTCGATCTCGACGGGCGCGGGCGCGGGGGTCCCGGAGCAGCCGGCGACCAGGAGCGCCGACACCACCACCACGGAGAGCCTGCGGGCCCGCATCAGACCTCCTCACGGGTCACGGTGGCCGTGCGCTCCGCGGCGCGCCGGGCACGACGGCGGGTCCACACGACGGCCACGACGACGGCGACGAGCACGACGGCGACGGCGTCGAGCGCGGGGTTCGCCAGGACGACGCCCTGGCCCTGCAGCCACGCCTGGGTGCTCAGGGGGACGATCTCCGGGACGCCGACCAGGCCGTTGGTCGTCCAGAACACCGCCCCGACAGCGACGAGCAGCAGCCCGGTGACCACCGAGGTGGTGTGCAGCTCACGGCCCAGCAGCGTGAACGTCCGTCCGCGCAGCGCGGAGCGGCCGCGGTCGCCGATCCGGCCCCAGAGCGCCGCGAGGGCCAGCAGCGGCAGGACCATGCCCGCACCGTAGACGGCGAGCAGCACCCCCGAGGCCAGGACGTCGCCCTGGGCGGCGGCGAGGGTCAGCACGGCCCCGAGGATCGGTCCGGCGCAGAACCCGGCGACCCCGCTCGTCGCACCCAGCAGGAAGGTCTTGACCCATCCGGTCCGGGAGGCGGACGAGTTCTGGGCGGCGCGGGCGCCGGGGAGCAGCCGTGCCGGGTCGAAGCCCAGGCCGAGCATCTGGACGACGCCGAGGACGACCAGCAGGACGGAGGCGACGGCGATGACGAGGTCGCGTCGGGTGGCGAACAAACCGCCGAGCGCGCCGGCGCCGACACCGAGCGGCACGAGGACGACGAGCAGGCCGCCGTAGAAGACGGCACCGTGCGCCCACAGCCGTGGTCCGGTGCCGAGCGTGGAGGCGAAGAACGCAGGCAGCAGCAAGGCACCGCAGGGACTCAGCAGTGCCAGCATGCCCCCGAGGAACGCGGTGAGGAGACCGATCTCCACGCCTCAGCTCCCGTCCGCGAGCGCCGCGTCGTAGGCGTCGCGGAAGACCTGGGCAGGCTGGGCCCCCACGATCGGCTCGCCGCCGAGCAGGAACGCAGGGGTCGAGTAGGCACCGAGGTCGAGGCCGAGCTGCTGGTTCGCCCTGACCTGCTCGACCGTCTCGACGGCGTTCAGGTCGGTGGTGAACTGCTCGGTGTCGAGGCCGAGCTCCCCGGCCAGGTCGGTCAGCGCCTGCTCGGACAGCTCGCTCTCCGTCCGGGTCTCCCCCTCGGGGTAGAGGGCGTCGTGGTAGGCCCAGTACTCGTCCTGCAGGGCGGCGGCGTAGGACGCACGGGCGGCGCGCTCGGAGGCCTCGCCGAAGACGTTGACGTCGCGGTACTCGATGCGCAGGTCGCCTGCCTCGGCGTGCTCCATCATCTCCGGCAGCGTCTCGTGGCTCCACCGCGCGCAGTACGGGCACTGGTAGTCGGAGAAGACGACGAGCACCACGGGGGCGTCGGCCGGCCCGGCGGCGAGCAGGTCCTCGGGGTCCCGCCGCTCGACGGCGGCCGAGTCGATGTCGGCCGGGCCCTGCACCTCCGTGGGTGCGTCGTCCGCCGCCGGCTCCGTGGGTCCCGCCGTCGCGGGCCGGGCCTCCGGTCCGCGGTCGTCGGACCACCAGACGACGACGGCGAGGAGCAGCGCTGCCAGGACCGTGACGACGACGGCGGGCACGACCCACGGGCGCGGGCTGGGCGATGTGCGGTGGTCGGCCAAGGTTCCTCCTGAGGTGCTGCTCGATGCAGATCGACTATGCACCATAGTCGACTATGCGTGGTAGTCAACTACGCCCGGTAGTCGGCTATCGTGCCCCGAGGCACTGATCACGTCCACGCCGGCACCAGGAGGAACACCGCCGATGAGCGAACGGCACACCGAGGCCCCCGCACGGCTGGGCGCCCTCGAGGCACGGGTCATGGACGTGCTGTGGGACTGCGGCGGCTGCAGCATCCGGCACGTCATCGACCGCCTCGACGGACGCCCGGCCTACACCACGATCGCGACCGTCCTCGGCAACCTGGAGCGCAAGGGATTCGTCGAGCATGTCCGGCAGGGCCGCGCCGCCCGGTACCTGCCGGTCTCCAGCCGCGAGGAGCACGCCGCCCAGGTGATGGGGCACGTGCTCGACAGCGCCGGCGACCGGGCAGCGTCGATCCTGCACTTCGTCGAGTCCATGCCGGAGAGCGACCGGGTGCTGCTGCGCGACTACCTCACCCGGCAGGAGGGGGCGGGACCCCGATGAGCGCCGTCGTCGCGCTGTCCGTCGCGCTGGTCGCCGCTGCGCTCGGCGGCCCGCACCTGGTCCGCCGAGCGTCTCCCGCCCTGGTGCGGACCCCTCTGCTCGCCGCGACGACCCTCGTCGCGGGGGTAGTGGCGTGGCTGGCCGCCCTCCTGGCCGTCGGACCGATGCTCGCCTGGATGCTCTCCGGACCCGCCGTCCTGACCGGCACGGCGGGCGAGGTGTGCCAGCGGTGCCTCGACGCGGCGAGCCCGTTCGGCGGCGTGCTGTCCGCCACCCCCGTGCCGGTGGTCCTCCTGCTGGCCGTGCCCGGGGTGGTGGCAGCCCTCCTCGTCGCGACGCTCGGCCGCGAGATCCGCCGACGACGTCGCACGGCCCGCCGCACCGCGCACGACCTTCGCCGGTTCGCCGACCCCCGCATCGTGCACGGTCACCGCGTGCTGACCGTCCCGGACGTGTCCTCCTACGCCTTCGTCCTGCCCGGCCGGCACGGCGGAATCGTCGTCTCGACCGGCGCGCTCCGCACCCTGGACGATCGCGAGCTCGCCGCCGTGCTCGCGCACGAGGACGCTCACCTGCGCCAGCACCACCACCTGGTCTCCCTGCTCACCACGGCACTGGCGACCCACCTGCGCTGGATCCCGCTCGTCGCCGCCGTCACCGACGCGGTACCCACCTACCTGGAGATCGCCGCCGACGACGTCGCACGCCGCCGCGTCGGCACCCCCGCGCTCGCCGCTGCGCTCCTCGCGCTCGGCGAGCCCGTCCACCCCGTCGCGCTGACGGCAGCCGGGGCCGGAGCGCTCCACGCGACCGGCCCGGACCGCGTGCGGCACCTGGTCACCCGCGCCGAGGGACGGGCCGGCGCCGGGCCCGCACTCGCGATCGGCGTGCACCTCGGGTTGCTCGGCGCCGTCGCCTCGGCCGTCTACCTGCCGTACGCCGGCGCGGTGCTGTCCGGGTGCGCCTGATCCGGTCGGAACCGTTCAGGCGCCGAGCAGCGCCATCGCGGCGGCGCGGCCGGGGATCGCGCTGACCCCGCCGCCCCGCCGCGCGCCGGCACCGGCCACCAGCACCCGCGGATGGACCGTCTCGACGCCCCACGTGCCCGGCGCGTCGAGACCGGCACGGTGCCCGGCATCGTTGCCGGACGTGCTGCCCGGCTCGGCCCACGGCCACGACAGGTCGCGGTGGAAGATGTGCCCGCCCGGCAGCCCGACGTCGCGCTCCAGGTCCACGGGCGATCGCGCCTCCAGGCAGACGGCACCGTCAGGACCGCGCCACAGGACGTCGTCGAGCGGCTCGGCGAGCACCGAGTTCACCGAGCGCAGCGTCGCCGCGAGCGCCGTCTGCCGCGACACGTCCAGGTCGTCCCGGAAGAGCCGCGCCGGCATGTGCAGCCCGAACAGCGTGAGCGTGTGTGCGCCGACGGCCCGCAGGTCCGGGCCGAGGATCGAGTCGTCCGTCAGCGAGTGGCAGTAGATCTCGCACGGCGGCAGCTCCGGGACCTGCCCCTGCGCAGCCTGCCGGAAGGCCGCCTGCAGCTGGGCGTACGACTCGTTGACGTGGAAGGTGCCGGAGAACGCGGCCACGGGGTCGACGCCGTCGCGCAGGCGCGGCAGGCGGCGCAGCAGCATGTTGACCTTGAGCTGGGCGCCCTCGGGCGCTCGGGCGGTCGCGCGGCCCGACGCCTCGGCGCCGGTGGCGGCGAGCAACGCGTCCAGCGTGGCCGGGGCCGCACCGCTGACCACCGCACCGGCGCGCACGGCCCGGGCCCCGCCGTCGGCGTCGGTCCACGACACCTCGGCGTCCCGGTGCGCCGTCCCGGGGTCGACGGCGGTGACCTGCGCCCCGGTGACGAGGGTGGCCCCGGCTGCCCGGGCGGCGTCGCGCAGAGCACCGGAGACGGCGCCCATGCCGCCGACCGGCACGTCCCAGTCCCCGGTGCCGCCCCCGATCACGTGGTAGAGGAAGCACCGGTTCTGCCGGAGGGAGTCGTCGTCCAGGTCGGCGAACGTCCCGATGAGCCCGTCGGTGGCCGCGACGCCCCGCACGACGTCGGAGGCGAAGGTCGCGCGCAACGTCTCCCCGAGCGGTCGCTCGACCACGGCGCGCCAGGTCTCGTCGTCGTCGACCAGCGCGCGGGCCTCCTCGCGCGGCAGGAGCGGGGCCGTGACCGTGGGGAACAGCCGTCGCGCCAGCCGGCCCACGCGCGCGGAGAACGCCTGCCAGGACTCGTGGTCGCGACCGGCACCCTGGGCCTCGAACGAGGCGCGCGTGGCATCGGCGGACCCGGTGTCGACCAGCAGCCCCCCGTCACCGACCGGGGTGTACGAGGAGAAGCGGCGGCGCCGGAGCGTCAGGCGCAGCCCGAGCTCGTCGACGACCTGGCGCGGCATGAGGGAGACGAGGTAGGAGTACCGCGAGAGCCGGGCGTCGACCCCGTCGAAGACCTGCGCGGAGACCGATGCCCCGCCGACGTGGTCGAGGCGTTCGAGCACCAGGACCGACCACCCGGCCCGGGCGAGGTACGCGGCGGTGGTCAGACCGTTGTGCCCGCCACCGACCACCACGACGTCGTGGCGGGCAGCGCCGTGCGAGGCGTCGTGGGACGAAGCGCTCATGCGCCTCATCGTGGCACGTCGTCTCGGGTAACGTCCGGGAGGTGAAGATCCTGGTTCCCGCCAACGTCCCGTTCGACCTGACCCTCGACGTCGAGGGCGTCGACGTCGCTCCCTACGTCATGCGGGAGGAGGTCCCGGACGAGCACCTGGACGCCGAGGCGATCGTCACGTGGGCCAGCCCACAGCGGGTGTTGGACGACGCGGCCCGCCGGCTCTCCCGGCTGCGCTGGGTGCAGACCCTCAACGCCGGCCCGGACCAGGCGCTCGCCACCGAGTTCGCCCCGGACGTCGTGATCACCTCCGGGCGAGGGCTGCACGACGCGACGGTGGCGGAGCACACGCTCGCCCTGCTGCTCGCCTCGGTGCGTCGCCTCGACCGCACCCTCGACGCCCAGCGCCAGCACCGGTGGGACCGGGACCTGGGCCGCGAGCAGGCCCGCTCGGAACAGGAGTTCACGCTGCGCGGCGCACACGTCGTCGTCTGGGGATTCGGCTCGATCGCCGCGGTCCTCGCTCCGCTGCTGACCGCCCTCGGCGCCCGCGTGACGGGCGTGGCCTCGTCCGACGGGGAGCGCCACGGCCACCCGGTCGTGGCGTCGTCGCGGCTCACGGAGGTGCTGCCGACCGCGGACGTGCTCGTCTCCCTGCTCCCGGCGACGCCGGAGACCCACCACGCCCTGGACGCCACGGTGCTGGCGATGCTGCCGCCGCACGCACGGTTCGTCAACGCCGGCCGTGGCGCCACGGTCCACGAGGAGGCCCTGGTCGCCGCCCTGCGCTCGGGTGCGCTGGCCGGCGCCGCGCTGGACGTCACCGAGACCGAACCGCTGCCCGAGGACTCTCCGCTGTGGGACGCCCCGGGACTGATCCTCACCCCGCACGTCGCGGGCGGGCGGCCGCAGGGAGCCGCGGAGCTCGTCGCGGCGCAGGTGCGCCGCTGGCTGGCCGGCGGTGCGGAGGCGCTCGAGAACGTCGTCCCCCGCTGAGCGGCCGGGCGGATGCGGCGCGCGGCCTCAGGAGCTGCGCGCGCGCTGGCGCACATGGCGACGTTCCTGGAGGTAGGTGGCCACGATCGTCACGACGAAGAAGAGCCCGACACCCTTGAGCCGGTCGTCGGGCTCGGTGGTCCCCAGCACCACGCCGAGCAGGGCCAGCACGACGGCCACGTAGAGCACGAACCAGGCGAACCGGCGCGGGTCGCCCTCGTCGTGCGCCAGCCAGTAGCGCGTCGTGAGGAACGACGCCGCGACCGGTCCCGCGAACGTCACGACGGAGGTCAGGTCGGCGGCGTCCAGCACGGGTGCTCCTTGTCGGTGGGTCGGTCGGGTGCGTGGCCCGACGACCGAGCCTAGTGCTACGCGCCGAGCGCCAGCGACGCCCCCATGCCCGTCGCCAGCAGGGCGACGGCGGGCGTCCAGCGCCGGTCGTCCGCGCGGGCGAAGCTCGTGTCGCGGACGCGCTTGAGGACGCCGACGTACCGTCCCTCGCCGACGACGCGTGCGACGAGGATCACCAGCGCTACGACGCCGCACCAGGTCCACCACCAGCCGTCGGCCCCGAGAGCGAGCGCGAGGACCACCACCACGTAGGCCGACAGCGCCACGGCGACCGCGAGCGTGGGCAGCGGACCGGGCTCGCCGAGCCGTTCGCGCGAGCCGGCTCGCTGCGGGAGGACGTCCGCGGCGCCCAGGGTGGACCCGGCGGCCCAGGAGGCGTGGAACCCGGCGGCGACCGCCGCCGCCAGAACGGCAAGGCCGATCACGACCCACCAGGCCTGCGCCGGCACCGCGCCGGCCGCCGCGAGCGACAGCAGACCAGCGGCCGTGAACAGCGGCCAGGCCAGGTGCCAGCGGACGATCGCGAAGCACAGCGCCGCCGATGCCAGGCACATGACGCCCATGACGACCGGCGCGGACCCGCCGAGCAGCACGCCGGCTGCCGCCCACCAGGCGATCGAGGTCAGGTGCCACGCACCACGCAGCAGTCCCTCCGCATGCTGACGTGGCAGCCGGACGCGCCAGCCGGACGCGGCGAGGAGCGGCCGCAGGACGAACAGCTCGCCGAGGACGGAGTGCAGCACCCCGACGACGATCAGCAGCACAGCAGCGGTGAGCAGCATCTTTCCTCCATACGGTGGCGTATGGTCACGGTAGCCATACGGTGGCGTATGGTCAAGGGATGGCTTCGCTCTCCGCCTCCGACTGGGTCCGCGCCGCCGCACGCCGGCTCGCCACCGACGGGGTCGACGGCGTGCGCGTCGAACCTCTGGCGGCCGGCCTCGGCGTGTCCAAGGGGAGCTTCTACTGGCACTTCGCGAACCGGGACGCGCTCCTCGAGGCGGTGCTCGACCACTGGCAGCGAGCAGGTGTCGCCGGCGTCATCGCCGCGGTGGAGGACACCGGGACCGACCCCGAGACCCGCCTGCGAGAGCTGCTGCGCCGGTCGTTCGACCATGCCGACCACGGGTTCGACGTCGGCGTCCGCGCGTGGGCCGCCCGGGACGAGCGAGCCCGCACCGCAGCCGGTGCCGTCGACACCGCCCGCACCGACTACCTGACCAGGCTGCTCGACGAGGCCGGTTCACCGGATCCCCACCGTCGGGCAGCCGTCGTCTACCGCACGCTCCTGGGCGAGTACGCCCTGCGGCAGGCCGGAGCACCCGGGCTCGACGAGGCCGCGGTCGCCGCCCTGGTGGGCTGGAGCCTCGGCGCGAGCGAGCCGGCTACCAGCGACCCTGCCGCGGGCGCGGCTGGCACCGCGGGCACGTGAACGAGGACCGGTTCATGAACTCGTCGCGACGCACCGGTGTCCCGCACCGCGGGCACGGCTTCCCCACCTGCCCGTAGACCGCCAACGAGCGGGAGAAGTACCCGGACTCCCCGTTGACGTTGACGTAGAGCGCGTCGAAGCTGGTGCCGCCCTTCCCCAGCGCCGCGGTCATGACCTCGGTGGCGGCGTCCAGGACCCGGCGCACCACCGGGCGCGTCATCGTGTCGGTCGCCCGCGCGAAGTGCACCCGCGCCCGCCACAGCGCCTCGTCGGCGTAGATGTTCCCGACGCCCGAGACCGTCGTCTGGTCCAGCAGCGCGCGCTTGATCCCGGTCCGACGACGGCGCACTCGCTCGACCAGCACGTCCCGGTCGAGCGCGGGGTCGAGCAGGTCGCGGGCGACGTGCGCCACCGGTGCGGGGACCGCGGCCAGCGGCGAGCCGAAACCGCCCGGCCGGCCGGCCGCCGTCGGCGCCAGGTCCGTCACCGCGAGATGACCGAAGGTGCGCTGGTCGACGAAGTCCAGGTACCGCGCACCCGACGGCGCGGACTCCAGGTGGAGGCGCGCGCGCAGGTGCGGGTGCGCCCACTCCCCCGCGACCGACGGGTCACGGACCAGGAGCTGGCCGGACATCCCCAGGTGGGCCAGCATCGCCGCGGACCCCCCGCCCCCGGGGGCCTCCAGCACCAGCCACAGATACTTGCCACGGCGGGCCGCCGCCACCAGCCGCTGCCCGCGGAGCTGGTCCGCAAAGCTCAGGGGTCCGCCGTCGTGCCGCCGCACCGAGTAGTCGCGAAAGACCTCCGCGCTCGTGACCCGGGCGCCCACGACGAGTCGGTCGAGCCCGTCGCGGACGGTCTCGACCTCCGGGAGCTCAGGCACCGGCGGGCTGCTCCTCACCCGTGACAGGCAACGCCACGACCGCCCGGTAGGCCTGCTCCGCGGCGGCCTGCTCGGCGTGCTTCTTCGCGGTGCCGCGCCCCATGCCCACGACGGGGCCGGCGGTCACCTGCGCCTCGAACCGGCGGGCGTGCTCGGGCCCCTCGCCCAGCACGGAGTAAACGGGAGCGTCGAAACCACGCTCGGCGACGGCCTCCTGCAGGGACGTCTTCCAGTCCAGACCCGCCCCGAGGTCCGCTGCGTGGTCCATCGTGGCGTCGACCAGGCGGTGCACCAGGTCGCGCGACACCTCGAGACCGTGAGAGAGGTACGTCGCGCCCAGCAGGGCCTCGACGGTGTCCGACAGGATCGAGTCCTTGTCGAACCCGCGGGTACGCATCTCACCCTTGCCGAGCAGCACGTAGGCGCCCAGGTCGAGGCGGCGGGCGACGGCGGCCAGCGAACGCTGCGAGACCGTGGCGGCTCGCATCTTCGCCAGCTCACCCTCGGACTTGTCCGGGTGACGGCGGTACAGCGCCTCCGTCACGACCAGACCCAGGACGGTGTCGCCGAGGAATTCGAGCCGCTCGTTCGTGGGGATGCCGCCGGCCTCGTGCGCGAACGAACGGTGAGTCAGGGCAAGCACGAGAAGCTCGGGATCCAGACGGACCCCGAGCTTCTCGAGGAGCTCACGCGGCTCCGGCCTCCCGGAAGAAGATGCGGGGCCGGTTGCAGGCATCTCAGCCGGCGTGCTCGGTACGGAGTGCCTCCGCGTACTGACGACCCTTGTACGCGCCGCAGGTCGGGCACGCAGTGTGGGACAGCTTCTGCCCCTTGCAGCTCGGGCACGTGGTGAGGGTCGCCGCGGTGGTCTTCCACTGCGAACGACGCGCACGGGTGTTGCTGCGCGACATCTTGCGCTTCGGAACAGCCACGGTCAGCTCTCTTTCGTCTCGTCGGACACGCTCGACTCCTCGAGCATGGTCTGCAGCGCCGCCCAGCGAGGGTCGACGACGTCATGGTGGTGCTCGGGGTCGTCCTCAAGCCGCGCTCCGCACTCGGAGCACAGGCCAGGGCAGTCCTGCCGGCACAGCGGTTGAAATGGTAGTGCAGTCACGAGCGAATCCCGAACCACGGGTTCGATGTCCGCCAGGTCGTCGGTCAGCTCGGGCTCGTCGTCGGCCTCGTCGTCGCCCGACTCGTCGGCCGCCTGGGCGCGCTCCGGGTACACGAACAGCTCCTGGACGCGCACCGTCACCTCGTCACGCACCTCGTCGAGGCAGCGGACGCACTCCCCGACGGCGGTCCCGCGGACCACGCCGGACACGAGCACCCCTTCCATCACGGACTCGAGGCGCAGCCCGAGCGTGAGGTCGGCGCCCTCGGGCACACCGATGACCGCCGTGCCCAGGTCGGCAGGTGCGGCGACGACGGTCGCGACCTCCCGCATGGTGCCGGGACGTCGCGACAGCTCGTGCGTGTCGAGCACGAGCGGCGAACGCTTGTCGGTCGTGATGAGGCTCTCCTGTGGGTGGGTGCGCCGGAGGCGCGGCAAGGCACCGTGTCGGCACATCGGCGAACGGGGTGCGGGATGACCGGTCCGAGCGGACCAGCGCCCAAGTCTACGCGATCGCGAGGCCTCGGCCAACGGGCCGCCGGCGTGACCTGCGCAACGGTCGCACGCTCACGCGCTGCGCTCGGCACCGCGGCCGGCACCACGCTGGGCACGCTCGGCGCCGCGGGACCCCTCCTGGGGCCACTCCGGGTCGTCGACCGCGTCCCACCGGACCCGCGGCGTGCCCGTGCCCAGCCGCTCGGCGAGCTTGGCACGGCCCGCCTGGACCTGGGCGCCCAGCGTTTCCAGGTCCGCCTCGAAGTCCGCCAGCCGGCTGTCGCAGTACTCGTCGGCGTCGGTGCGCAGCCTCTCGGCCTGCCGCTCCGCCTCGGCGACGATCTCGGCGGCGCGCGACTCGGCCTGGACGACGACCTGCTCCGACTGCACGAGCTCGATGGCGCGGGCGCGTGCCGTCGCCAGCACCTCCTCGGCCTGCCGGTGGGCGCCCGCGAGCGTCCGCTCGGCCTCCGCGAGGACGTCGTCGGCACGCGCCACCTGAGTGGGCAGCGAGTCGCGCAGCTCCTCGACGAGCCCGAGCGCCTGATCGCGGTCGATCTTGACGTTGGTCGACAGCGGCGACGTCCGCGCGTTCTCGACGAGCGCCGCCAGGTCGTCGATGATCTCCAGCAGCCCGGCGGTGGGGTTCTGTGTCTCGGTCATGTGGTGCTCCTCACCTCACGCGCGGTGCGCGACGGCGGCGCGCACCGCCTCGGCCGCACCGGGCGGCACGAGGTCCTCGATCGGCCCGCCGTGACGGGCGATGTCCTTGACCAGCGACGACGCCACGTGGGCGTAGCGCTGCTCGGCCGGCAGAAAGACGGTCTCCACGCCGCTCAGGTGTCTGTTCATCAGGGCCATGGGCTGCTCCCCGTCGAAGTCCGCCCCGCCGCGCAGCCCCTTGACGACGGCGGAGGCGCCCACCTGCCGGCAGAAGTCCACCAGCAGGCCCGGGACCTCCTCGACCCGCACGGACGCCAGGTCGGCGTCCTCGGCGAGGGCGCCGCGGACCAGATCGACCCGCTCCTGCGGCGTCAGCAGGGCGGACTTGGAGGCGTTGCGGGCGACACCGACCACGACGCCGTCGAACAGCCGTGCGGCCCGCCGCACGACGTCGAGGTGGCCCAGCGTGATGGGGTCGAAGGACCCGGGACAGACAGCGATGCTCACGCCCCGACGCTAGCGCGCCCCCGGCCGGATCGTGCCGAGGCGCCCCGGAGTGGTCGGCACGTCGTCTGCCGTGGCTGTCAGGATCTGGCCGTCGGGCCTGGCCGTCGGGACCTCGCCGTCGGGACCTCGCCGTCGGGACCTCGCCGTCGGGACCTCGCCGTCGGGACCGGCGGTCAGGACCCGGCGGGCTCCGCGTAGTGCACGGCGGTGTCGCCGTAGGTCTTGGTCGTGACCGGGTCGAGCCCGTCGGGCCAGTCCGGGGCGCCGCTGCGTCGCGCTCGTTCGACGACCACGACGGCGTCCGCGGCGAGGACCCCGGGCTCTGCCAGGTTCGCGAGCAGGTCCGCCAACGCCGTCGCCGGCAGGTCGTACGGCGGGTCGACGAGGACCAGGTCGAGCGCCTCTCCCCCGGGCGTCCCGTCCGCCGCGAGGCGGGCCACGTACCGCTCGGCCGGTTCCGCGAGGACGCGCACCGTGCCCTCCAGCCCGAGCGTCGCCACGTTGCGCCGGGCGATCTCGGCCGCCTTGCGCGCCGACTCCACGAGCGTGACGGCCGCCGCGCCACGACTGGCGGCCTCGATGCCGAGCGCTCCGGACCCGGCGAACAGGTCGAGCACGCGACCGCCGTCGATCACGCCGTCATGCTCCAGCCGGGAGAACAGGGCTTCGCGGACACGTTCGCTGGTGGGTCGGGTGCCCGACGGCGGCACCACGAGGGTGCGCCCGCCGACGGTCCCGGCGACGATCCTGGTCATGGCGTCGAGCGTAGCCGCCGTCGCTCAGCCCGGTGGCAGGCGGACGTCCGCGACGACGGGCACGTGGTCGCTGCCCGTGCGCCCGAGGGTGGCGACCCGCGTGACCTCGGCGCCCCGGGCCAGCACGTGGTCGATGCGCACGACGGGCAAGGGCGCCGGGAACGTTGCCCCGAGGACCGCGCGTGGCGTCGTCAGGTGGGCCAGCACGGGGCCGAGCGCCCGGTCGTCGAGGGTCGCGTTGAGGTCTCCGCCGACGACGACGGCGCTCGCGTCGTCGTCGGCGAGCACGTCACCCAGGATGCCGAGGGCGTGGTCCCGCGCCTCGGACTCGAACCCGCTCGGACCGAGCCGCACCGAGGGGGCGTGCACGGCGTACACCCGCGGGTCCGCCCCGCCGGGGACGTCCACGACGACGCGCATGCCGCGGTCCCACGAGGCGTCGGCGCCCGGCGGACGCAGGTCCACGGGTTCGGGCCCGAGCAGCGGGTAGCGGGACCACACGCCGACGGTGCCGCGGACCTCCCGGTAGGGCAGGGCCCCGCCGAGGGCCTGCGTGAGCGCCCGGTCGAGCGGCGCGGTGACCTCGACCAGCGTCACGACGTCCGGGTCCGCCTCGAGCAGCACGGCTGCCGTCCGTCCGGGGTCGCTGTTGGTGTCCGCCACGTTGTGCTGGACCACGACGAGGTCCGGCCCGGGCGCCGAGGCGGGGGCCGGCAGCGGCCAGAAGAGCCACAGCCACGCCCCGGCCGAGAAGAGGACGGCGAGGGCCCCACCAGCGGCACGCCGCAGCACCGCGACGACGCCCAGCGCCAGCAGCACGAGACCGCTCCAGGGCAGGAAGGTCTCGACCAGGCTGCCGAGGCCCGCGGCGTCCGGGAGCAGGTCGTGCAGGACGAGCAGCCACCCGGTCGCCAGTGCCACCGCGGCCAGGGCCACGTCGCCCCGGCGGCCCGGTCGGCCGGGCGGCTCGGGGCTCCCGGGCCGCTTCCCCGGGCGGGCACGGTCGTGTCGCCGGTCCGGTCGTCGCGCGCCCTGCCGTCGAGGGGCGGGCGTTCGGCGCCGGGGCCGAGGGCCGCGCCGGGGCCGAGGGCCGGGCGACGCGACGGTGTTCACGCCCCGACCGTAGCCAGTGCCCGCGACAGGGGCCCGCCGCCACGCTCAGGCCCGTTCGAGGAACTCCTCCTGCTCGGCGTCGAGCTGGGCGGCGATGGCCTCGGCGAGCACCGGGTGCGCAACGAGGCCGGGGTCGCCGGCGACGGTCGCGGTGGCCTCGGTCCGCGCCTCGGCGATGAGGTCGGCGTCCTTGACCACGCGCAGCAGCCGCAGCGAGCTCGACCGGCCGGACTGGGCGGCACCCAGCACGTCGCCCTCCGACCGCAGCTCGAGGTCGAGCGTCGCCAGCTCGAACCCGTCGGTCGTGCCCGCGAGCGCCTCCACCCGTGCGGCCGCCGGCGTGCCGGGCTGGGCGTTCGACACCAGCAGGCACAGACCCGGGTCGCCGCCGCGGCCGATGCGGCCACGCAGCTGGTGGAGCTGGGAGATGCCGAAGCGGTCGGCGTCGAACACGACCATGACGGTGGCCTCCGGGACGTCCACCCCGACCTCGACCACCGTGGTCGACACGAGCACCGGCGCCTCGCCCGAGGCGAAGCGTGCCATGGCGGCGTCCTTCTCCGCCGGCGGGAGCTGCCCGTGCAGCACCCCGACCTCGACGCCGTCGAGCCGCGGCGTCGAACGCAGCATGTCCGCGACCTCGAGCACCGCCCGCAGGGGCGGCCCGTCCGACCCCTCGCCCCCGGCCGGCTCGAGCAGGTCGGCGATCTCGTCGGGCTCGGGCGCGCCCTGCGTGCTCGCGACGCCCGCTGGCGCGTCGTCGTCCGGATGGATCCGGGGGCACACCACGTAGGCGCGGCGGCCCGCGTCGACCTCCTCGCGGACCTTCTCCCACATGCGCTCGTTCCACCGCGCGTTGGCGGCGGGGACGACGTGGGAGGTGATGCCCGCGCGACCCGACGGCAGCTCGGTGAGCGTCGACGTCTCCAGGTCGCCGAACACGGTCATCGCCACCGTGCGCGGGATCGGGGTGGCAGTCATGACCAGCAGGTGCGGGGCGACGCGCCCCTTGGCCCGCAGCGCGTCACGCTGCTCGACCCCGAACCGGTGCTGCTCGTCGACCACGACGAGGCCGAGGTCGGCGAACTGGACCTGGTCGCCGAGCAGCGCGTGGGTGCCGACGACGATGCCCGCCTCCCCGCCGGCGGCCTGCAGGAGGGCCTCCTTGCGGGCGGCCGCCCCCAGGGAACCGGTGAGCAGGGCCACCCGGGTGCCGTTCGCGGCTCCGCCGAGGAGCCCACCCTCGGCGAGCGGGCCGAGCATGGTGCGCAGCGTGCGAGCGTGCTGGGCAGCGAGCACCTCGGTCGGGGCGAGCAGCGCGGCCTGCCCACCGGCGTCGACCACCTGGAGCATGGCGCGCAGGGCGACCACCGTCTTGCCGGACCCGACCTCCCCCTGCAGCAACCGTTGCATCGGCCGGGGGCGGGCGAGCTCGTCGGCGATCTGCTCACCGACGCGTCGCTGTCCCTCGGTGAGGGTGAACGGCAGCGCGGCGTCGAAGTCCTCCAGCACCCCGCCGGCGCCGGCTTCCCGCGGCGGACGCGCCGTGGCCTCCTCGGACGCGGTCCGGGCACGGCGTTGCGCGAGGGCGGCCTGGAGGACGAAGGCCTCCTCGAACCGCAGCCGGCGGCGGCCCTGTCGCCAGTGCTCGGCGGAGTCCGGCACGTGCACGGCGCGCAGGGCGTCCAGCCGGGTGGCCAGCCCGAGGCGGGCACGAACCTCGACCGGGAGCGGGTCGACCACGTCGTCCTCGGTCAACGGGTCCAGGACGGTGCGCACGGCCCGCTGGATGCGCCAGGTCGGCACCGAGGCCGACGCCGGGTAGATCGGGATGGGTCGTGACGCCTCGACCATCGCTTCCTCGTCGTCGTCGGCGTCGACCCCCACCAGCACGTAGTCCGGGTGCGTGAGCTGACGGGTGCCCCGGTACTCCGAGACGACCCCCGTGAAGAGTCCGGAGCGGCCGGGACGGAGCTTGTCCTCGTGGGGGCGCAGGGCTCCGGCCCGCTTGGCGAAGAACGTCAGGCTCAGCTCGTGTCGACCGTCGGTGACGGTGGCCTGCAGCAGCGCCCCGCCGCGGCTGCGCATCGGGCGCACCGTGGCCCGGGCGACGCGCGCCATGACGGTCACGTGCTCGCCGAGCTGCAGGCGGTCCATGTCGGTCAGGCGACCCGGGTCGCCGTAGCGTCGCGGGTAGTGCCGCAGCAGGTCGTCGACGGTCTCCAGGCCCAGCTTCGCGAGGGGCCCCGCGGCACGCTTGCCGAGCGTGGTGGCGAGCGGCTCGGCCAGCCGGGCGGTCACCACGCTTCTCCGCTGAGCGCCCCGATCGCCGTCTCGTCGCCGGGATCGTCCAGCGGTTCGACGCCGATACCCACCTGTCCGCCGACCCGGCCGGTGGGCAGGACGACGACGTCGGCACCGGCGGCGACGGTCGTCGCCTGCGCCACGAGCGCGTCCACGGCGTCGGCCGGCACGTCCAGGTCCGGCAGCAGGGCGACGATCCCCGGGGTGGCGGCGAGGTCCGTGGTCAGGCGGCCGAGCTCGCCGACCGCCTCCCCCGCCGGCACACGGGCCGCGCGCAGCCTGGTGAGCGCCTCGCGGACGACCCCGGGGACGTCGGCCCCCGCCGGGCCGGCCGCGTCCACCGCGCCCGCGAGCGCCGAGACCGCCGTGACCAGGTGCACGTCCTCCTGCGCGGGGACGACCACGACGTCCGGGGGCTCGACGGCGTCCTCGGCCACGCCGTCGCGTCCGGCGAGCCCGGCGATCACGTCGCGCAGGCCCGTCCCGTCGAGCACGGAGGACGGGGCCAGGACGAGCACATGGGGGGTGCCCGCACCCAGCGCGCTGTGGGCCAGGTCCTCCACGGTGGGTGGGACGTCCAGGTCGAGCAGGACGACCGCCCCGCCGGACGCGAGCTCGACCGCGAGCGCCGGGGCCGACGTCGAGGCCACCACGGCCCAGTCGGTCGGCGGCACCGCCAGGTGGCGCACGTGGACGCGCGAGACCGCGCCGCGGCCGGACCACCGCCGCGTCACCTCGAGCGCCGCGTCGAGGTCCTGGGTGTGCACGTGCGCCTGCCAGAGCGACTCCACGTCCTCCCCCGACGCGTCCCCCGCACCTCCGCCGACGACGACGACGGAGTTGCCCACCTCGTCGAGGTCGGCCCGCAGGGCGTCGGCCACCGCGCCCGGCCGGAACCCCGCGGCGTCGGCCGCGCGGTGCAGCACGAACATGAGCTCCAGCTCGTCGCTCGGAACGCCGGCGTGCTCGTGGTCGTGCGTGGGCGGGCCCGTCCGCAGGCCGGCGGAGTCACCGTCCGCGGAGTCGTCGGCGGTGTCGGCGGCCGGCGTGTAGCCGCGCAGGTCGAGGTCGAGCAGCACGGGTCCGATCGTGCCGTCCGCCTCCGACACGGGCGCGCTCGTCGCGTGCCGCTGGGCCTCGGCGAGCGACGTGAGCACGAGCAGCAGCCCGCAGGCCCCGGCATCGAGCACACCGGCGGCCCGCAAGGGCGCGAGCGTGCCGACGCTGCGCAGCGCGGCCTCGCGGGCACCTCGGCGGGCGGCCTCGAGGACCGTGAGCCGCGCGGGAGCGCCGAGGGGGCCGACCATGCCACCGGCCTCAGCGTGCCGGGCCGCGGCCGCGGCCGAGTCCGCCGCCGTGAGGATGGTGCCGGCCGCCGGGTGCGCGACCGCCTGGCGCGCCGACCGCGCGGCGACGTCGAGCCCGACCGCGAGGCTGTCGCGACGGCTGGCTGCGAGGGCCAGGCCCCGCAGCCACTCGCTGAGGATCACCCCCGAGTTGCCGCGTGCCTGGAGCAGCGCCGCCCGGGCGCCAAGCCGCAGCAGGCGTGCCCCGCCCGCGCCGGCGTCGGCGTCGTGGATCGCGGCGCCCGCCTCCCGCACGGTGAGGTACATGTTGGTGCCGGTGTCGCCGTCGGCCACGGGGAAGACGTTGACGCCGTCCAGCTCCGCGCGCGCGGCGGCCAGGGCGTCGGTGGCGACACGGGCCCACGCACGGACGACGGAGGCGTCGAGGAGCTCGGGCTGATCCACTGCACCACCGTAGCGGTGACGCACCCGACGCCGGCGCTGTTGAGGCGGACCCCGCTCATCGGCTATCCTCGTGTGGTTGCCCGGAGTTCCGGGCGCCCCCAGACCATCAAGAACCTCACGTCCTGCTGCCGTGGCACGGGACGTGCACGACGATTCAGGAGAAACCGTGGCTGCCAACTGCGACGTCTGCGGCAAGGGCCCGGGCTTCGGGCACAGCGTCTCGCACTCCCACATCCGGACCAAGCGGCGCTGGAACCCGAACATCCAGCGCGTGCGTGCCGTCGTCGCGGGCACCCCCAAGCGCGTGAACGTGTGCACCTCGTGCCTCAAGGCCGGCAAGGTCCAGCGCAAGGCCTGATCCTGCGCCCTGTGGCGCACGACTGACGAACGCCCGTCGGGTTCTCCCGGCGGGCGTCTTGTCGTGCCCGCCACCCGGAGGAAGCAAAGTGTTCGTGAAGCGTTCACCAATACCTCTGGTCGATCCGTCGTGGACGTGGCAGGCTGACAGCATGATGGTCGAGACCGACAACGACGTGGTGATCCGGTCGGCGACGACGGACGACGCCGCCACGATCGCGCAGGTGCACGTCACGTCCTGGCGTGGCGCCTACTCCCACGTGCTGCCCGCGTCGTACCTCGACACGTTGGACGTCGGCGAGCGGACCGAGCGCTGGGAGAAGATCCTCACGGCCGGACGCGGCACGACGATCGTGGCCGAGGCTGACGGTCGCACCCTCGGGTTCGCCAGCTACGGTCCGTCCCGTGACGAGGACGCCGACGACGGCTGCCTGGAGCTCTACGCCATCTACCTCGACCCCGAGGCGTGGGGCCGCGGTGTCGCCCGCGATCTCATGCGCACCGTGCTCGCCGACGTCCCGCCGACCGTCCGCATGACGCTGTGGGTGCTGAACGAGAACGGCCGCGCGCACCACTTCTACCGGCGCCACGGGTTCCAGCCCGACGGTATCGAGCGCATCGAGGACTACGACGACGTCCCGGTGACGGAGGTCCGCTTCACCCGCGCGCCCGAGCGCTGACCCGGAGCGAGCCTGCGAGTGCAGGGGCAGCGCGACCGCAAGCCCGAGCGCTGACCCGGAGCGAGCCTGCGAGTGCAGGGGCAGCGCGACCGCAAGCCCGAGCGCTGACCCGGAGCGAGCCTGCGAGTGCAGGGGCAGCGCGACCGCAAGCCCGAGCGCTGACCCGGAGCGAGCCTGCGAGTGCAGGGGCAGCGCGACCGCAAGCCCGAGCGCTGACCCCCGCCTCGTTGTGGGTATGAATTATCCCGCCGCGGACTGTCCGCGGCGGGATATCTCATACCCACAGCAACGGATCAGGGCCGGAAGTGGTCCCAGCCCGGTGGGACGTCGGGCTCGTCGCCATCCAGCAGAACGCGCGCACCGCTCTCTCCTGCCGCCGTGACCTCACCGATCAGCCGGAACCCCGGGGGCAGGCCCCGCTCGGCCACCTGCGGACCGAATGTCGCCAGGAGGCCGTGGTCCTCTCCCCCGGACAGCACCCAGCCGTGCGGCCGCTGCGCGCCGGCCGGGTCGTCGGTCGCGACCGCGAGCTCGACCGCGGCGGGCACCAGGGCGGTGACGTCGCGGGACAGCAGCCCGCTGGACAGGTCGACGGTCACGTCGCTGGCCCGCGCGAGCCGACCGGCGTCCCGCAGGAGCCCGTCCGAGACGTCCAGCATGGCGGTGGCGCCGGCCTCGACGGCCGCGGGGCCGGCCGTGAGCGGGGACTCCGGTCGCAGGTAGGCGGCGACGTACGGCGCGAGAGCCCCGGGAGCTCCTGGCGCGCCGTCGGCGGGCGAGGCAGCTCCCGCCCTCAGCAGGTCGAGGCCCGCCGCCGACGCCCCCAGCACTCCGGCGTGCGCGACGACGTCGCCGGGCCGCGCCCCGGAGCGCAGGGCCGGAGCACGGCCCTGCAGGTCGCCGTGCACGGTCACGGCCGCGACGACCGCGTCGCCCCCGGACAGGTCCCCGCCGACGACGACGGCCCCGACCGGCGTCGTCGCGTCGGCCAGGCCACGGGCGAACCCGGTGACCCAGTCGACGGGCAGGTCGTCCGGCACGACGAGAGAGACCACCAGGGAGGTGGGCCTCGCGCCCATCGCGGCGATGTCCGCGAGGTTCTGCACGGCGGCACGGTGCCCGACGTCGTATCCCGTCGACCAGTCCCGCCGGAAGTGCCGGCCCTCGACGAGCACGTCGGTGGAGACGACGACGCGCCCGTCGTCGGCGCGCACGACCGCGGCGTCGTCACCGGGCCCGACGTCGACCCCGGCACCGGTCGGCAGGAGCGGGAAGATGCGGGCGAGGAGCTCGGACTCGTCGAGATCGCACACGCGCAGGGTGGGGTCGGTCACGGACCGAACCCTAACCGGCCGGACGCCACAGCCGGGCGGGTAGCGTGGGCCTGTGCCCCTTCGTCGACTCCGCGCGGTGCTCTGCCTGCCTGCCGTCGCCCTGCTGGCCGCCTGCACCCCGATGATCGGAGTCGAGGCCGGCGAGGACGCGACGGACCCGGACTGCGCCCCGGTCATGCTCGCCCTGCCGGACGTCGTCGCCGGAGACCTGGAACGGGCCGACACGAACGCCCAGGCGACCGCCGCGTGGGGCGAGCCGGGCGCCGCGGTGACGTTGCGCTGCGGGGTCGCGCCGCCCGGTCCGTCGGCGGACTGCCAGCGCATCGAGTCGGGCGACGGCACCGTGGACTGGATCGTGGCCAGCGGGGACGACGGCACCTGGCGCTTCACGACCTACGGGCGCGAGCCGGCCGTGGAGGTGACCGTGCCGCCTGCGGTCACGCAGGACCACTCGACGTCGTTCATCGCCGACCTGGCACGGGCCGTCGAGCTGGTGCCCGCCACCCAGGAGTGCACCTGACCTGGCTCAGGGCACGACGAGGTCGCCGACGGGCCCCGGCGCGTACGCGACCTCCCAGAGGAACCCGTCCGGGTCGGTGAAGTAGCCGGAGTACCCGCCCCACTCCCGCTGGACGGCGTCGCCGATCGTGGGCGCCCCGGCTCGCCGGGCGTCCTGCAGCACCGCGTCCACCTCGTCGGGCGAACCGACGTTGTGCGCCAGCAGCGCTGGCGGCGTCCCTCCCCTGGTGACGGGACCGATCTCCTCGAGAGCCGCTGCCTCGTCCCACAGGGAGAGCACGAGGTGCGGGCCCACCTGGAACATGAGCACGTCCCCGGGGACGTCCACGAAGCTCTCCCACCCGAGACCGTCGAGGTAGAAGCGACGGGTCGCGGTCAGGTCGGTGACGACGAGGGTGACGAGGCTGATTCTCTGGTCCATGCCGGCACGGTGTCACCCGGAACCGACACGGTCGCCACGACGCGCGACGGGGTCAGCGCAGTCCGGTGGGCCGCTCGAGGGCCAGCTGGATCAGCTCGTCCACCAGCTCGGGGTAGCTCATGCCGGTGGCCTGCCACATCCGCGGGTACATGGAGAACGGCGTGAACCCGGGCATCGTGTTGATCTCGTTGACGACGACCCGGTCGTCCGGGGTGACGAAGACGTCGACCCGCGACAACCCCTCGGCCTCGACGGCGTCGAAGGTGCGCACGGCGAGCTCGCGGATCTCGTCGACGACGGCGTCCGGGAGCTTCGCAGGGCAGTCGAGCTGCACGTGGGCCTCGTCGAGGTACTTGGCCTCGAAGTCGTAGAACGCGTGGGTGCCGTCGACCACGATCTCACCGGGCAGCGATGCCCGGGCGGGCGCTCCGCCGCGGCCACCGAGCACCGCGCACTCGATCTCGCGGCCGTCGATACCGGCCTCGACGACGACCTTGGGGTCGTGCTCTCGGGCGGCCTCGATCGCGGCCGGGAGATCGGCGGGGTCGTCGACCCGGGTGATGCCCAGGGACGATCCGGCGCGGGCGGGCTTGACGAACACCGGCATGCCGAGCTGTTCGATGCGCGCGATGCACGCCGCGGGGTCCCCCACCCACTGGCGGGGGGTCACCACCTCGTAGGGGCCGACGGGCAGCCCGTGGCCGGCCAGCACGAGCTTCATGAAGTGCTTGTCCATGCCCACGGCGGAGGCCAGGACGCCGGCGCCGACGTAGCGCACGTCGGCGAGCTCGAGCAGGCCCTGGACGGTGCCGTCCTCGCCGAACGGCCCGTGCAGGAGCGGGAACACGACGTCGACCTCACCGAGGAGGCTCGGCACCTGACCCGGTTCCAGCACGCGCAGCGTGCTCTCGCCGGAGGTGAGGGACAGCACGACCTCGGCACCGTCGTCGGCGGTCACCTCGGGAAGCGTGCCGTCGCTGATCTGCCACCGCTCGGCCCGGTCCTCGGCGACGACCCAGCGACCGGCACGGGTGATGCCGACCGGGACGACGTCGTACCGGTCCCGGTCGATCGCACCGAGCACGCCCGCCGCGGTGGCCGCGGAGATGGCGTGCTCGCCGGAACGCCCGCCGAACAGCAGGGCGACGCGCGGCTTGCGCGCGGGGACGGGAGGCTGCGTCTCGGACATCGGCCCGACCCTACCGGACCTCCGCCCTGCTCGGACCACCGATTCCCGTCCCCGCGCGGGCCGGCTCACGCGGCCTTGAGGTCCTTGCGCAGGATCTTGCCCGCGGCGGACTTCGGGATCGCGTGCGTGAACTCCACGATCCGGATCTTCTTGTACGGGGCGACCTCGGCGGCCACGTACTCCATGACGTCCTCGGCGGACATCTCGGCGCCCTCGGTGAGCACGACGAACGCCTTGGGGAGCTCCTCGCCCGCCCCGTCCGGCACCCCCACCACGGCGGCGTCGGCGATCTGCGGGTGGGCGATGAGCAGCGCTTCGAGCTCGGCCGGTGGCACCTGGTAGCCCTTGTACTTGATGAGCTCCTTGAGCCGGTCGACCACGTGGAAGACGCCGTCGGCGTCGACCGTGACGATGTCGCCCGTGCGCAGGAACCCGTCGGCGGTGATCGTGTCCCGGGTCTCCTGCTCGTTGCCGAGGTAGCCGACCATGACGTTCGGCCCGGCGCAGAGCAGCTCGCCGGGAGCGCTCGTCCCCTGCGCCGGCTGCTCGATCTCCTCGCCGGTGGCCGGGTCCACGATCTTGGCCTGCATGTTCGCCACGAGCAGGCCGATGGACCCGGGCGAGATGTCGGCGCGGCCCGTCGGGATGGCGTGCGAGATCGGCGACAGCTCGCTCATGCCGTAGCCCTGCCCGACGTGTGCGCCCGGCATCCGCTGCGCGACGGCGGCGGCGAGCTGGGCGTCGAACGGGGCGGCACCCGAGTTGAGCAACCGCACGCTGGTCAGGTCGGCCTCCAGGGCGAGCGGGTGCTTGGCCAGCGCCAGCGCGATCGGCGGCGCGACGAAGAGCGCCGTGGCCCGGTGCTTCTCGATGATGCCGAGGTACTCCGGCAGGTCGAACCGCGGCATGGTGACCAGTGCCGACCGCTGGTACAGGGCACCGTTCATGAGGGCCGTGACCCCGTAGATGTGGAAGAACGGCAGCACGGCGGGGATCACGTCGTCGTGGGTGAGCGGGATGTACGGCTCGGCCTGCAGCACGTTGGCGACCAGGTTGCGGTGCGTGAGCATCACCCCCTTGGGCAGGCCGGTGGTGCCGGAGGAGTACGGCAGCACGGCGAGGTGGGTGGCCGGGTCGAACGAGACCTCGAGTGCGGGTGCACCGGCGGCGAGGAGGTCGCGCAGGCTCGGATGACCGTCGGCACCGTCGAGCACGACGACGTCGTCGTCCCCGAGTCCCGCGGCGCGGGCGCCGTCGACCGCCTGCGCGAGCAGCGGCGAGACCGTGACGATCGCCTTCGCCCCGGAGGCGACGATCTGCTTGCCCACCTCCGGGCCGGAGGCGAGCGCATTGATCGTGGTGACGGTGACGCCGGCGCGCAGCAGACCGTGGAAGACGCTGACGAAGGCGGGGACGTTGGGGCTGTGCAGGGCGACCACGTCGCCCACGCCGTATCCGCGTGCGGCGACCGCACCGGCGATCGCGTCGACCTGTGCCCGCAGCGAGCCGTAGCTGGTGACGGTGCCGGTGGGGCCGTCGATCACGGCGGGCCGTTCGAGGTCCGCGCTCTCCAGGGAGGCGAACAGGAAGTCGTACAGGCTGACGTCAGGAATCTCCACGTCTGCCTGGGGGCTGCGGATGACCAACGCTGGCTCCTCTCGTCGGTGCGGTCGTCGTCGACCGCGCTGGGGCGCCAGCCTAGCGGACAAGACCGACCGGACGGTATGCCGCACTCGAGCCTTCCTGCCGCCCGGGTGGTTCAATCGACGCATGCCTGCCGTTGCCGCCTCTTCCGCCGACCGTCGACTCCTGCCCGACGACCTGCTGGCCACCGTCCGTGGACGCGCCGCGATCCACGACCGGGAGAACACGTTCTTCACCGACGACCTCGCCGACCTGCGCGCCGCCGGGTACCTCGCCGCCCTGGTCCCGACGTCGCTGGGCGGGGCAGGACTGACGCTGCGCGAGCTGTGCCACGAGCAGGCCCGCCTGGCGGGCGCCGCTCCCGCCACCGCGCTGGCCGTCAACATGCATCACGTCTGGACCGGCGTCGGCCGCTACCTGCACGAGCGCGGCGACGACACCCTCGACTGGCTGCTCGCCGAGGCGGCCGCCGGCGAGGTCTTCGGCTTCGGCTACTCCGAGGCGGGCAACGACCTGGTGCTGCTGGGCTCGCGCACCGAGGCCCGGCCCGACGGCGAGGGCGGCTACACGTTCCACGGCCGCAAGATCTTCACCTCCAACTCCCCCGGCTGGACCCGGCTGGGCGTCATGGGCCTGGACAGCACCACCGACCCCGACGACCCGCGGATCGTGCACGCGTTCATCACCCGCGACGGTGGCGGGTTCCAGATCCTCGACGACTGGGACACGCTCGGCATGCGGGCGTCGCAGTCGTGCACCACCGTGCTCGACGGCGCCCACGCCCCGGCCGACCGCGTCATGCGCCGGATCGCGCCGGGGCCGAGCGTCGACCCCTACGTCCTCGGCATCTTCACCAGTTTCGAGATCCTGCTCGCCTCGGTCTACGCCGGGATCGCGGACCGGGCCCTCGATCTCGCCGTCGAGACGGTGGGCCGACGCACGTCGATGAAGACCGGCAAGACGTACTCCCAGGACCCGGACATCCGACGGCGGATCGCCGCCGCGGCCCTCGCCCAGGACGGCATCTGGCCACAGATCGACCAGATCGCCGGGACGCTCGACGCGGAGGTCGGCGAGCGGGAGGACCACGGCGCCGGGTGGTTCCGCGCGACGTCCGGGCTCAAGGTCCGCGCCACGGAGACGGCCCGCTCCGTGGTGGACGAGGCGATCCGTTGCTCCGGCGGGTCGACCTACTTCAACCGCTCCGAGCTCGGCCGGCTGTACCGCGACGTCCTGGCGGGGATCTTCCATCCGAGCGACGACGAGTCGGCCCACGCACAGGTGGCCCAGTCCCTCCTCGGGCCCGTCCAGGACTGACGATCGCGCAACGCCCGCAGCTGTCAGAACCTGGTGGGGACAGACCGCCACCACGCTCTGACAACTCTGGGAGCCCGGGAGCTGTCAGGACCAGGACGGCCTCGACGCGGACCAGGTTCTGACAACTCTCAGAGGGTGGCGCTGGCCGGTACGAGCAGTCGCCGCAGACCGTCGCGGCGAGGACGTCCGGGTTCCGTCGTCTCCGTGCCGGACCTCACGACCGCGGCCGCAGAGGAAACGACCTCCGGGCCCTGACCGGCACCGACAGGCGGTGACGGAGATCACGCGCGGGTCTCGTAGGATCCCCGCATGACTCTCAGCCGGGGCACCGTCGCCCGCTACGCCGTCGGGTCGGTCGGGACCGGCGGGTTCGCGACCCTGCCGGGGCTGGTGCTCGTCTACTACCTGACCGACACCCTCGGGGTGGCGGCCCTCGTGGCGGGGCTCATCGTGACGCTCGCCAAGGTGTGGGACGTGTTGATCGACCCGGTGATCGGCGCGGTCAGCGATCGTGACCGGGCGCGCCACGGCTCGCGGCGCCGGCTCATGGCGGCGGGCGGGCTGCTCCTGCCCGTCTTCTTCGTGCTGACCTTCGCCGTGCCGGCCTCGTGGGGACCGGGGGCGGGCGCCGCGTGGGTGCTGCTGGCGTTCCTGTGCGCCGCGACCGCGTTCTCGCTGTTCCAGGTCCCCTACATCGCCCTGCCGGCCGAGCTCACCGACGACTACGACGAACGCACCCGGCTGCTCACCGCGCGGGTGGTGGTCCTGACCGTCGCGATTCTGGCGTTCGGCGGCGGCGCCCCCGCGCTGCGCTCTCTGGTCCCCGACGAGCACGCGGGCTACCTGCTCATGGCGGCCGTGGCGGGTCTCGTGCTCGGCGTCTCGCTGCTGGTCGCCGCCGGCGTGCAGCACGGTGCCCGACGGCGACGCGCCCCGGCGCGTCCTTCGCGCGACGCGTCCGCGAGCGCCGCACCCCCGCCCGCCCCGCCGGGCACGTGGCAGCGTGTGGGCGCCGCCTACCGCGACGGCGCGACCCTGCTGCGGACCAGCGCGCCGTTCAGGATGCTGCTGACCACCTTCGTCCTGCAGGCGCTCGCGACGGGCACGATGCTCGCCGGCGCGCAGTACGTCGCGCGCTGGGTGCTCGGCGACGAGGCCGCCGTGACGTACCTGTTCGCTGCTCTCGTGGGCCCGGCGGTGGTGTTCGCCCCGGTCTGGGGAGCGGTCGCCCACCGGGTCGGCAAGGAGCGTGCGTTCCGGCTGGCGTCGGCCGTCTTCACGGTCGCCGCGCTCGGGCTGCTGGGCCTGGCCTGGTCCCCCGGGGCGTGGGTGTATGCCGTGGTCGGTCTGGCAGGAGCGGCGTACGCGGGGCTGCAGTCCCTGCCGCTGGCCATGCTTCCCGACGTCGTCTCGCACGACGCCCGCACCCGCGGGCCGGGTCGTGCCGGCACCTTCTCGGGCGTGTGGACCGCCGGCGAGACGACGGGCTTCGCGCTCGGCGCGACCGTGCTCTCGGTGACCCTCGCGGCGACCGGCTACGTGGAGTCGCGGGCGGGTGCCGCCGTGGTGCAGCCGGACGGGGCGGTGCTCGGGATCGTGCTGGCGTTCTCGGTCCTTCCGGCCGCGCTGGTCGCGCTGAGCCTGGTCACCCTGCGCCGCTACCCCCTGCGCAAGAACGATGTCGACGCCGCGCGACCCGCGGCCACCCACGAGGAGCTCGCATGAAGTTCGCCGTATCCCCCGACGACGTCCTGGACCGCCTCGCGGCTCTGCGCGAGCGGGACGCCCCGACGCACGGTGGGCACGTGCTCAGCTACGTCTACGACTCCGGCGAGCCGGAGCTGGACGAGGTGGCGGCCGCAGCGATCCGTGCCATGCAACCGGTCAACGGCCTCGACCCGACGACGTTCGGCTCGGTCGCCGCACTGGAGCGCGACCTCGTGGCGTTCACCCGTGACCTGCTCGGCGGGACCGAGGAGGTCGACGGCGAGCCGGTCGTGGGCAGTGTCACCTCCGGCGGCACCGAGAGCTGCCTGCTCGCGGTCAAGACGGCGCGGGACGTCTGGCTGGCGGCGCACGGGGCGCGGCCGGGCGCGGCCCGGCCCCGCCTGGTGGCGCCGGTGACCGTGCACGCCGCGTTCCACAAGGCCGCGCACTACTTCGGCCTGGAGCTGGACCTCGTGCCCGTGCTCCCGGGCGGAGCGGTCGCCGCGGCCGACGTCGCGGCCCGCCTGGAGGAGCCCGGGGACGTCGCGCTGGTGGTCGTCTCGGCCCCCTCCTACCCGCACGCCGCGCTCGACCCCGTCGCCGACGTCGCGCAGATCACCGCGGCCCACGGCGTGCCGTTGCACGTGGACGCCTGCATCGGCGGCATGGCGCTGCCGTTCTGGCCCGGGCTGCCCGCCTGGGACCTGCGCGTGCCGGGCGTGACGAGCCTGAGCGTGGACCTGCACAAGTACGGCTACGCCCCCAAGGGGGTCTCGGTGCTGCTGCACCGTGGCCGTGACCGGCAGCGCCACCAGTACTTCGCCACCACCCGCTGGCCCGGCTACCCGGTGGTCAACCCGAGCCTGCTCGGCTCACGGTCGGGCGGTCCGCTCGCCGCCGCGTGGGCGATCACCCAGGTGCTGGGGCGTGAAGGCTTCGCGACGCTCGCCGAGCGCGCCCACCGGGCGACCGTGGCCCTGCGCGACGCCGTCGCCACGATCGAGGGTCTGCGGGTCGTCGGCGACCCCGTCGGCCCGCTGCTGGCGGTCGCGGGTGACGACGCGGTGGACGCCGACCGGCACGTGGACCCGCACCGGTGGGCCGACGCGGCCACGGCCCGCGGATGGGTGCTGCAGGCGCAGCCCGCGCACGTCCAGCCGGACGGCACCCGGCTGCCGCACACGACGCACCTGACCGTCACGCCCGTGACGGAGTCGGTGCTGGGCGAGCTGGTTCCCGCCCTCGTCGCCGCGGCCGACGAGGTGCGCGGGGCGTCTCGCCCGGACGCCGCTGACCTCCTGACGGGGATGCCGGACGCGGACCTGGACTCCGGCGCCGCGGCCGCCCTGCTGGGCACGCTCGGGCTCGACGGCTCACGCATCGGTGACGACGGACCGGGCGTCGGCGCCATGGCCCCGTTGCTCGCCGCCCTCGAGGTGCTGCCCGCACCCGTCGCCGAACGCCTGCTCACCGAGCTGCTCGCGCGGCTCGTGGAGCCTCGCTGACAGAGGGGTCCGGCGGGCTGCCGGGTCAGTCCCGCCGCACCAGCGCGCGCAGGCTGAGCAGGACACCCAGCACGCACCACGCGGCGAGCACGACGACGTCGCGGACCTCGGCGCCGTACACCTCGGAGGCGAGCCCGGCGCGCAGCAGGTCGCCCGCGGGCTGGACGGGCAGCCACTCGTGCACCGCCTGGAACCAGCCCGGCAGCTGCGTGGCCGGGAACGTCAGCGGCGAGAACAGCATGACGAAGAACACCAGCACCTGGCTGACCAGCTGGGCGAGCATCGGCGCCATCGTCACGGCGACGGCGTAGCCGACCGACGTCGCCGTGACGGTGACGAGGACGGCCCCCACCAGCAGCACGGGCCAGTCCAGGGACAGTGCGAGGTCGAACCGCAGCTCGCCGACGAGCACGGCGACCACGACGCTGGGCAGCGCGACGACGAGCCACACCGTCAGGTCGGCGAGCAGGAGCACCAGGCGGGGAACGGGCAGGGTGCGCAGGAACACGAACGTCCCGTCCGTGCGGGCTCGTGCGACGCCCTGGGGGACGATCACGAGCCCCACGACCATCAGCAGCACGGTCGGCGCACCGGTGGACAGGTAGAGCGCGGTCGCCGGGTCGATGTCCGGGATGACGAGCCCGAACCCGATGATGATCCCGGCGGCGAGCACGGCCTGCACGACGACCACCAGTGGCAGGACGCTGCCGACCTGGGCGACGTCCCACCGCACCATCGAGCGGTAGGCGGACCACGGGCCGACCGCCACCCGGGCGGGTTCCCGCTCAGGCACGGAGTCGGTCACGGCCTCGGGCCGGTGGGCGGAGATCCGGTCAGCCACGGCTCATCACCTCGGTCTGCGGGGTGGCGGCGGACGTCGTCAGGGCGAGGTAGGCGTCCTCGAGCGTCGCGGGGCCGAGCGTGTAGCCGTCCACGCGCCCGGTGGCACGCAGGGAGCCGGCCCACCCGACCGCCGTCGACGCCTCCTCCGCGGGGACGACCAGCAGCACCCGACGGCCCGCGCGGACCCGCTGGCGCACCGGAACCGGGACGTCGCCCGCCGTGGGGTCCGCGCCGTCCGCCGGCAGGGACAGCTCGAGCCGCAGCCCGTCGTCGACGACGGTGGTGAGGTGCGCCGTCGAACCGGCCGCCAGGACGCTGCCGCGGTCCAGGACGACCAGCTCGTCGACCACCTTCTCCGCCTCCAGGACGTTGTGCGTCACGAGCAGGACGCCGACACCCCGCTCGGCGAGCCGGCGCACCGCGTCCCACAGCAGGCGACGCCGCGCGGCGTCCACGTCGTTGGTGGGCTCGTCGAGCACGACCAGCGGTGCGGGGGACGCCACGGTCATGGCGAACCCCGTGAGACGACGGACGCCGCCGGACAGGCCGCGCCCCTCCGGCAGTGCGCGCTGATCGATCCACTCGGTGATATCGAGCTCGGCGGCCAGCCGCTCGGCGGCCCGCCGGGCCTGGCGACGGGGCAGGCCGCGCAGGCGTCCGGCGAGCTCGATCGCCACCCGTGGCGTCAGTCCGTCGAGCGGCACCTGTCCCTGGGCCTGCAGCGCCACGAGCCGGCGGGCCGCTGCGGGGTGGGCGACGGCGTCGACCCCGGCGACGTGGATCTGCCCGGCGTCGGGCCGGAGCAGGCCGACGATCTGCGAGACGAGCGTCGTCTTGCCCGCGCCGTTGTGCCCCAGGAGGCCGACCACCTCCCCCGCCCGGACCCGGACACTGATCGCCGCGTTCGCCGTGACCGCGCCGAAACGCTTGGTCACGCCGTCGACGACGAGGACGTCGTCGGCCATGGGAGCCTCCTCAGATACTTTTGGTATGCAGATACTCAGAGTATCCACATACCGCCGGTCTTGGCGAGAGCTAGGCTGAGATCCATGGCCGACCAGCTGATGAGGAGGGCGGAGCGTCAGCGACAGACGCGGGACGCCCTCGTGCAGACCGCGCGCGCCGTCTTCGCCCGCGACGGCTACCACGCCGCCCGGCTCGACGTCATCGCCCGCGAGGCCGGCTACTCCAAGGGCGCGGTCTACTCGAACTTCGACAGCAAGGCCGACCTCTTCCTCGCCGTCATCGACGTCAACCTCGAGATCGCCACCCCCGGCGGGTGGGACCCCTTCGAGCCGGCCGGCGGGGCCTCGCACGCCGACGACGACGCCTGCGAGGAACGGCCCACCGGCCGGTCCGGCGACCCCGACCTCGACGAGCTCGTCCGCGGGTTCGCTCTCGCCACGCTCGAGTTCATCGCGAGCGCCGCCCGCGACGACGAGCTCAGAGCCCGGATGGCGACGCAGATGGAGGCGATGATCCGTCTCAACGACCCCGTCGCGGAACACGCCGACCCCGACGACGAGCTCACCACCGCCGACCGCGCCGCCCTGCTCACCGCGTTCGAGCAGGGTGCTGCGCTGCTCAGCCTCGGCGGGGTCGGGCGGATCGACCAACGGCTCCTGAGGATCGGGTTCCGCCGACTGGTCGACCCGCGCCGCGCCGTGCGCGAGCGCGTCGACGACGCCCCCGGCGCGTCCGGCCTGCACCGCCAGGAGTACCGTGCCGACGTGCTCCGCAGCATCCAGGACGACGACCCCTCCCCCGGGTGACCGCACGTAGTCTGCTGCCATGACGCACGACCCCTCCCCCCTGGCCCCGGCCACCGTCGCCGTGACCGCCGGCCGCCCCCCGCGCGTGCAGGGCGGCCCCGTCAACCCGCCGGTCGTCCTCAGCTCGACCTACGTCTCCCAGGGCGTCCCCGGCGACGAGCTGCTCTACACCCGCGGCGGCACCGAGACGTGGGAACCGTTCGAGACGGCGCTCGCGGCGCTCGAAGGCGGTGCACACGGTGTCGTTCTCGGTTCCGGGATGGCCGCGATCGCCGCGGCGCTCGGTGACGTGCCGCCGTCGGGCGTCGTCGTCGTGCCCCGCCACGCCTACCAGGTCACGCTCGGGTACCTCGACGACCTGTCCCGGCGGCACGGCGTCGAGGTGCGCCGCGTCGACATCGCCGACACCGACCAGGTGCTCGCCGCCCTCGACGGCGCCGACGTGCTCATGGCGGAGTCGCCCACCAACCCGATGCTCGAGGTCGCCGACCTGCCCGCGCTCCTCGCCGGCGCCCGGCAGCGCGGAGTGTTCTCCGTGGTCGACAACACCTTCGCCACGCCACTCGGGCAGCGGCCCCTGGACCTCGGCGCCGACGTCGTCGTCCACTCGGTGACGAAGTACCTGGCGGGACACTCCGACGTCGTGCTCGGCGCCGTCGTCACGAACGACGACGCCGTGGCCGCGCGCCTGCGCGCCTACCGCACGCTGCACGGGGCCATCGCCGGACCGATGGAGGTGTTCCTCGCGCTGCGCGGCCTGCGCACCCTGCCGCTGCGCGTCGAGCGCGCCAACTTCAACGCCGCCGAGCTCGCCCGCCGCCTGGCGGAGCACCCCGGCGTGGCCGAGGTGCGGCACCCCTCCCTGCCCACGGACCCGGGCCACGCACGCGCAGCGCGGCAGATGAGCTCCTTCGGGGCGATCATCGGGCTGCGGCCCGCCGGCGGGCTCGCGGCGGCCGACGCCGTCGTGGACGCGGTCCGGCTGTGGGTTCCGGCGACGTCGCTGGGCGGTGTCGAGTCGACGCTGGAGCGGCGCCGTCGTTTCACCACCGAGTCCCCGACGGTCCCCGAGGACCTCGTCCGACTCTCCGCCGGTGTCGAGGACGTCGAGGACCTGTGGGCCGACCTGTCCCGGGCGCTCGACCACGGGACGCGCTGAGAGAGCGGGACCAGGGGCAGCGCACGGCCGGTGCGCCGACGCCCGCCGCGCCCTCGACCCGCTCCGGGCCTAGGCTCGGTGGCAGGACGCCACGTCGAGCAGGGAGGCACCGTGCGCACGTCACCGCACCGTCGTCGGAGGTCGGGCGGCCTGTCCGCCGCCGCGCTCGTCGTGCTGCTCGCCGCCTGCGGGGGCGGCGCCGACCTGCCGGGCTACGGCAGCGGCGCGCCCGCGGCGACAGCGACGACGGACGACGACACGGCGGCCAGCCCGACGCCGGACGCCACCGCGACGGAGGACACGGCACCGGAGGACACCCCGGCCGCGGAGAGCCCCACCGAGACCGAACCTCCCTTCGAGGGCGGGACGGCCGTGGACACCGGGGACCCGAGCGGCGACGCGATGCTGACCGTCACCGACGTCCGCGTCGGTGTGCACGACGAGTACGACCGGGTCGTGTTCGACCTCGACGGGACCGGTACGCCCGGATGGCGCGTCGAGTACGTCGAGGAGGCGCTCGAACCGGGCCGCGGCGACGAGGTGGACGTCGACGGCGACGCCGTGCTGGAGGTCGGCATCACCGGGACCGCCATGCCGATGGACTCCGGTGTCGAGGAGTACGGCGGCGACCCCGTGGGCGGGCCTGGTGAGTCCGTCGAGGAGGTCGTCTACCGCTTCGTGTTCGAGGGCACCACGACGGCGTTCGTCGGCGTCGACGGCGAACCACGTCCCTTCCGGGTGCTCACGCTGAGCGACCCGACGCGGCTGGTCGTGGACGTCGGGCACTGACCTGCCGGGGCGCCGGGGGCTAGTCGGCGACGCTCTCGGCCTTCTGCGGGCGCGAGAGCAGGGCGCGGGCCATCTCGTCCACGGACAGCCCTTCGTGGAGCACCGCGACGACCCCGGCCGTGATCGGCATGTCCACCCCGTGCTTCTGCGCCAGCTCCAGCACGGAGCGCGACGACTTCACGCCCTCGGCGGTGGTGCCGGTGGCGACCAGGGCGTCCTCGAGGGACATCCCCTGCCCCACGTGCTTGCCCAGGGTGTGGTTGCGCGACAGCGGCGAGGCGCAGGTGGCCACGAGGTCACCCATGCCGGCGAGGCCCGCGAAGGTCTCCGGCTGAGCGCCCAGGGCACGGCCCAGCCGGGTGATCTCGACCAGCCCGCGCGTGATGACGGTCGCGGTGGTGTTCCAGCCGAAACCGCGGCCCTGCGCCATGCCGATCGCGAGCGCGATGACGTTCTTCACCGCACCGCACAGCTCGACCCCGACGACGTCTGAGTTGGTGTAGGGCCGGAAGTACGCGTTGGAGCACGCCTCGGCGACCCGGCGGGCGTTGCCCTCGTCCGGGCAGGCGACGACCGTCGCCGTGGGCTGGCGCGTCGCGATCTCCTTGGCGAGGTTGGGCCCCGAGACGACGACCACACGGTCGAGCGAGATGTCCAGCGCCTCGGCGATCACCTGGCTCATGCGCTTGTCCGTGCTGAGCTCGATGCCCTTCATGAGCGAGACGACGACGGCGTCCGGCTCCAGGTGCTCACGCAGCCCCTCGAGGGTCGTGCGCGCGACCTGCGAGGGGATGGCGACGACGACGACGTCCGCGCCAGCGAGCGCGGCCGCGGCGTCCGTCGTCGCACGCATGGCGGGCAGCTCGACGTCCGGGAGGTACTTGGCGTTGCGGTGCTCGTGCTCGACCTCGCGGGCGACGGCCTCGTCGCGACCCCAGAGCGTGACATCGCACCCGGCGTCGGCCATCACCATCGCGAAGGTCGTGCCCCAGGACCCGGAGCCGAGGACGGCAGCCTGCACGCCGCTCACGGGCGCTCCACCGGCGGGTAGCTCATCTTCTTCACCTCGTAGTCAGGATGCTTGCGCAGGTCGAACCGGTGCTCCGGCGCCTGCTCGTCACGCAGCTCGGCGAGCAGCGCCGTGATGGCGTCCATCACGCGGTTCATCGCCTCGCGCAGGGTGGCGGCGTCCTGCGGCCGGTCGTACAGGTCGGACAGGTCGACGGCCGGGCCGGCGGTGACCTGCACGCGCTTGCGCGGGAACGGTCGGGGCAGCTTGCCGTAGCGCGGCAGGATGTCGGCCGCGCCCCACTGGGCGATCGGCACCACGGGCAGGCGGGTCGTCAGCGCGATCCGTGCCAGGCCGGTCTTGGGTTCCATCGGCCAGCAGTCCGGGTCACGGGTGAGCGTGCCCTCGGGGAAGATCGCCACACAGGCGCCGCCGCCGAGCTCTTCGCCCGCCCGCTGGAGCGACCGCGCCGCGGCCGCGCTGCCCCGGTCCACCGGGATCATGTTGGTGCCGCGCAGCACGGTGCCCACGACCGGTGCGGTGAACAGGCTGCTCTTGGCCAGGACGCGGGGCTCGACCCCCTGGTCGAACAGGTAGTGCACGAACGTCAGGGCGTCGAGCTCGGTGACGTGGTTCGCCGCGGCGATGAAGCCGCCGTCGGTGGGCAGGTTCTCGCTGCCGCTCCACTCGTAGCGGCACATCGAGAACATGGTCGGTCGGACGATCTTCGCGATGAGGCGATAGAGGCGCGACTCAGGTCTGGCGATGGGCACGGCCACAGAGCCTACCTGCCCGACGGCCGCGCGGGTCGACGCCGAACAGGAGCCTGAGCCCGCTATGCCCCGTCGATGCGGGCACAGGCTCCTGCTCGGCGAGGCTGCTCAGTCGCGGGCGACGTCGGCGCCCAGCGCGACGAGCTTGTCCTGGAAGGACTCATACCCCCGGTCGATCAACGAGATCCCCCGCACCGTGGACGTCCCCTTGGCCGCCAACGCCGCGATCAGGTGCGAGAACCCACCCCGCAGATCCGGCACCTCGATATCCGCCGCCGCCAACGGCGTCGGACCCGAGACCACCGCCGAGTGATGGAAGTTGCGCTGCCCGAACCGGCAGTCACCCCCACCCAAGCACTCCTTGTACACCTGGATCGTCGCACCCATCTGCCGCAACGCCTCGGTGAACCCGAAACGGTTCTCATACACCGTCTCGTGCACGATCGACAACCCCGTGGCCTGCGTCAACGCGACCACCAACGGCTGCTGCCAGTCCGTCATGAACCCCGGATGCACATCCGTCTCCAGCACGATCGGACGCAGATCCCCACCCGGATGCCAGAACCGGATCCCGTCGTCCTGCACATCGAACTGCCCACCGACCTTGCGGAACGTGTTCAAGAACGTCATCATCTCCGGCTGCGAGGCACCCTTGATCGTCACGTCCCCACCCGTGGCCAACGCCGCCGACGCCCACGACGCCGCCTCGATCCGATCACCCAACGCCGTGTGGTTGTACCCCTCGAGACGATCCACACCCTCGATCCGGATCACCCGATCGGTATCCACCGAGATGATCGCACCCATCTTCTGCAGCACCGCGATCAGATCCATGATCTCCGGCTCCGTCGCCGCCCCCGACAGCTCCGTGATCCCCTCCGCACGCACCGCCGTCAACAACAGCTGCTCCGTCGCACCCACCGACGGATACGGCAACGCGATCTTCGTACCCTGCAACCGCCGCGGAGCCCGCAGATGAATCCCGTTCGGCCGCTTGTCCACCACCGCACCGAACTGCCGCAAGATATCCAAGTGATAGTCGATCGGACGATCCCCGATCCGACACCCACCCAGATCCGGGATGAACGCCTCACCCAACCGGTGCAACAACGGACCACAGAACAAGATCGGGATCCGCGACGACCCCGCATGCGCATCGATGTCCGCCACGTGCGCCGACTCCACATTCGACGGATCCAGATCCAGGATCCCCGCCTCCGGGTCGTACTTCACGTTCACCCCGTGCAGATCCAACAACCCCGAGACCACACCCACATCCCGGATCTGCGGCACGTTACGCAACACGCTCGCCGACTCACCCAACAACGACGCCACCATCGCCTTGGACACAAAATTCTTCGCACCCCGCACCGAGATGGTGCCCTGCAACGGCGTCCCACCGTTCACGTACAGCAGATCAGTCATAGCTCGTCGTCGTCCTGTCCTCGGGGAATCCGCAGCACGGTGGTGCTGCTCGTCGGTGCGGGCCCGCCCCGGCTCGCGTGGCGCGTGGTGCGCAGCTCGACCGATCCTGCCCTCGCAGGCCCGGTGGTGCCAACATCCGGCGCACCCGGCGTATTCACGTTCACCACACCTTCACGCGGTACGCGCGGACTCGCGCGAGGGCGCGCTGGTCTTCACGGGATCGTGACGTGTCGCCAGGGGCGAACCATCGCCCGACGTCGCTTCCGCCCCGTCCACGGGACCGTCGCCGTCACCCGTCACGGTATCGGGCGACCAGCTCGGCACCGAGACGCGCCAGCTCCGCACGGACCTCCGGTGGACCCTCGACCTGCACCCCGTCGCCCCAACCGGCGAGGTGGCGGGCGACGTCGAGCGGCGTCGGCGCGCCGACGCGGACCCGGGCCACGCCGTCCACCGGGACCGCCTCGGCGCCGGTCCCGTCCTCCACCCGCACGTGCCGCCCGAACTGGGCTCGCAGGACCCCGACGTGCCGATCCCGGACCCGGACGGTGGCCCACGTCGTCGAACGCAGCGCCTCGACCTCCTCGACGACCTGGGCCCACACCGCACCGAGGTCCAGGTCCGCGGGCACCTCGGCGGGTTCGTCGGTGACTTCGGCGTCGGCGATGCGGTCGACCCGGTAGGTGCGCGGCCCGTGGTCCGTCCCGGCGAGGAGGTACCAGGTGCCGTCCTTGTCCACGACGCCCCAGGGGTGGACGACGCGGTCCGACGTCCGCCCGGCGGCGCCGGTGTAGCGCAGCCGGACGCGCCGCTGCCGGACGACGGCCCCCTGCAGGGCCTCGAGATGCGGCGCCCGCTCGCGGGTGGCGGCGCCCCACCGTTCGTGGTCGACGACGGTGGCGACGGCAGCGGCCTCCGCCTCGGCCCGGAACGGGGTGGGCAGCGCGCGGACGAGCTTACGCAGCGCGGCGCTCGCGTCGCCGTCCGCGGCCGCCACCGGGCCCGCCAGGAGGAAGAGGGCGCGGACCTCCGGTGCGGTGAGGCCGCTGAGGTCGGTCCGGGCACCGCCGAGCAAGGACCACCCGCCGCCCCGGCCGCGCTGCGGGTACACGGGTACCCCGGCGGCGGACAGTGCCTCCAGGTCGCGGCGCGCCGTGGCCACGGACACCTCGAGGGCGCGGGCGAGCTCGCCGGCCGTCACCCGCGGCCGGGACTGCAGGTGCAGGAGCACCTGGATGAGGCGATCGGCTCGCACCCGTCGAGAGTCCCACAGAAAGTCGTCAGAAGGTGAGCACTTTGGCCACCAGCATGAGGATCGACGGCGTCACCGAGGCGCCGCACGACCCGGGAGGACTCCCATGCTGCGCGGACTCACCACCATCACGTACTTCGCCGACGACGTCGCCGCAGCCCGCGACTGGTACGCCGAGGTGCTCGGCGCCGAGGCGTACTTCGCCCGCGACGCCGAGGGCACCCTCGCCTACGCCGAGTTCCGGGTCGGCGACTACCAGCACGAGCTCGGGATCGTCGACCGCCGGTTCGCGCCCGTGCCCCGCACCGACGAGCCGGCCGGTGCGGTCGCGTACTGGGCGGTCGCCGACGTCGAGGCGGCGTACGAGCGGCTGCTCGCCCTGGGCGCCGTCGGGCACGAGGAGCCGTTCGAGCGCGGACCGGGGTTCGTCACCGCCGTCGTCGTCGACCCGTTCGGCAACCTGCTCGGCGTGATGGAGAACGCGCACTACCTGGAGGTCCTCGCCTCGCGGCGCGGCTGACGGACGAGCCTCAGTTGAGCATCAGCACGACGCCGTCGCCGGCCGCGGCCGCGGCGGTGCAGAAGCGCCGCAGCTCGTCGTACCGCACGCCGAGCACCTGGGGGCGCTCCTCGTCGAGGTGCTCGGCCGGGTCCGGACAGCTCTCCCCATCGCAGAGCTGCGTCATGTCGTACCCGTCGGCGAGCGTCCGGAAGGGCGTGGAGCTCAGGAACCGGGCGGCACGGCGCACCTCGTCGGGCGAGAGCGTGCGCACCGGGCCCAGCCCTCCGGCGATCCCCAGGGGTGTGCCGCCGTGGACGAGGTCGACCGTCGGCTGCCGCTCCTGGAGCAGGGCGTGCAGCGGTCCCCACGCCCGGCCGACGCTGAAGTAGCGGGCCTCCTCCGGTTCCAGGTCGAGCTCGACCCACTCGTCGGCGAGAGCATCGAGTCGTTCGGCCGCCCAGGCGGCGTCCGACCGGGCCCTGTCCAGGTCCGCGGCGGCGAGCCGCGCATACTCGCAGTGAATCCCCATGCGCGCGACCGTAGCGGTCCGGCCCGCGGCGCGGGAGGGGCAAAACGGCTGGACCGGGGCCGACCGCGCAAACCGGCCACCCATTCTGTGAGATGCGACAAGTTTGTCGCGACGACACGTGCCCCGGTCACGCCTGGCGGGGCGGGGCGTCCCTGCGCTATCGCACCTCAGGCGGCGCAGGCCCCGGGCGTGACCGCCCCGTCGAGGTCGGGCGCCTGCGCGACGACAGGCATCAGCTCGGTGGTCGTCACGCCGTATGCCAGGTCCTCGCCGCTCTCGGAGCGGGCGAAGATGACGCCGACGACGTCACCGTCTGTGGACAGCACCGGCCCACCGGAGCTGCCAGGATGCACCGACGCGGCCAGCGCGTAGATGTCGCGCTCCCCGCCACCCATGCCACCCGACAGAGGGATGCGAGCCGTGCCGGCGTCGAGCACCTCGGCGCCGACGGACGTGAAGGGACCTCCGTGCGGGTAGCCCTGGACGGCGGCCCGGTCGCCGACGGCGAGCGTCGGCGCAAGGGCCAGCGGCTCGGCGTCCAGCTCCTCGACGGCGACGACGGCGAGGTCGGCCTGCGGGTCGAAGTAGACGACGCGCCCCTCCTGCGCCGCCCGGCCGGGCAGCTCGACGAGCGGCCGCTCGACCCCCGCGACGACGTGCGCGTTCGTCACCACGCGGTCCACCGCGACGACGAAACCGGACCCGGTGACGCCCGTGCCGCAGGCGTAGGCCGTGCCCCACACCTTCGCGACCGACTGCGCCGACGCCTCGAGCGCCGGGTCGTCCAGGTCGACCGCGGGGGCCGCCGTCGTGCGGCGCGGGTCCAGCAGCCCGTCGAGCCGCGGCAGGCCGTCGTCGAGCACCGCGGCGCGGGCCGTGGCGAGCGACCGGCTCACGGGTGCCGGCGTGAGCTCCTCGATGGTGCGCAGCACGGTGGACGACGACACGGCGGACGCGATGCCCGGAGCGCCCGTCGCCTTGACCGCGGAGCCGACGAACGACAGCGCCAGGGCTGCCACCAGCAGGCTCGCGGCCCCGCCGAGAAGCCGGTCGAGGGGCCGCAGCGGCGTCCGGTCGACCTGCCGCCGGAGGCTGTGCCCGACCCCGGAACCGATCGAGGCTCCGAGCAGCGGGAGCACGACGGCGAGGATCACCGTCGCCGGGCCGCGCCACTGCGGCTCGGGCAGCACGTCGACGACCAGCGGGACGACGAGGAACGCCGCCACTCCCCCGACGACGAGCCCGACGAGGCCGCCGAGCGTCGCGAAGAAGCCGCGCCGGACCCCGGCCGCCACGGCGAGGAGGAGGACGACGACGAGCACGATGTCGAGCAGGGTCACGGGCGGCCTCCGCGGGCGGGCTGATGGACGAGGATCGCTGAGGATACGGGCTCTGCCTGGGGATCTGCTGGGTGCCGAGCGCCCGACCCACCGGCCGGACCGGGCCACGAGCGGCCCGGCGTACACTCCGGACAGGAGCTGACCTTGGTTCCCCGACCATGGGAGACCGGATGTCCGGCACCGCTCAATCATCCCCTGCTGTCCCCGACTCGCTGCTGACCCTGGGGCTGCTCGCCGGCTCGTCGATGGAGAACGAGCGACGGCTGCCGATCCATCCCCACCACCTGGACCGGATCGACCCGGACGTGCGGGCACGCATGGTCGTCGAGCGTGGCTACGCGGCCGACTTCCAGCTGTCGCCCCGGTACGTCGAGTCGCGGGTGGGTCGCGTCGCGGAACGCTCCGAGGTGATCGCGGCCGCCGACGTGCTGCTCCTGCCCAAGCCGCAGGCGGCGGACGTCGCCGCGATGCCCGCCGGCCGCGTGCTGTGGGGATGGCCGCACTCCGTCCAGGATGCCGGGATGACCCAGTCGGCGATCGACCGCCGGCTCACCCTGATCGCATTCGAGGCGATGAACCACTGGACCTCCCGGGGCGACTTCAGCCTGCACGTCTTCCACCAGAACAACGAGCTCGCCGGGTACTGCTCCGTCCTGCACGCCCTGAGCCTGACCGGCTCGACCGGCGACTACGGGCCGCGGCTGAGCGCCGTCGTGATCGGGTTCGGCGCCACGGCACGAGGTGCCGTCACCGCGCTCAAGGCGCACGGCATCCACGACATCCAGGTGCTCACGCAGCGTGGCGTCACGGCGGTCGGCTCACCGATCCACAGCGCACACATCACCCAGCTCCACACGGACGACGGCGCCGCCTACCTCTCCACGGTGCCGACCGCCGACGGCGACGTCACGCTGCCGGAGTTCCTCGCGTCGCACGACATCGTGGTCAACTGCACGCTCCAGGACGTCTCCGCACCGTTGACGTACCTGCGGACCACAGACCTGGCGGGCTTCGCCGCGGGGAGCCTGATCGTCGACGTCTCGTGCGACGCCGGGATGGGTTTCGAGTGGGCCGTGCCGACCACGTTCGACGAGCCGATGTTCACCATCGGCGACGGTGTGCGCTACTACGCCGTGGACCACACCCCGTCGTACCTGTGGAACTCCGCCACGTGGGAGATCAGCGAGGCGATCCTGCCGTTCCTGCGCACGGTGCTGGAGGGACCGGCGTCGTGGGCGACGAACCTCACCATCTCGCGCGCGATCGAGATCCACGACGGGACGATCGAGAACCCGAGCATCCTCAGCTTCCAGGGGCGCGAGCCGGGCTATCCGCACGCCGTGACCGGCTGACCACGGTCTCGTCCCGGATGGCCGGCGCCCGGTGAGCGTTCTCGGGCCGATGAGCGTCGAGACCGTCAGAAGCGCGACGAGCTGCCGGCGCCGCTGAAGCTTCCGCCGCTGCTGAAGCCGGAGGTGGACCCCCCGGACGAGGACGAGCGGGACTGCTCGACCTCGCTCGTCCCGGCGGCGAAACCGTGCTGGAAGGTGCTCACGGTGAACCAGGTCCAGGCGGGGTCGACCGTCCCGAGGATCGTCGACCGGCCCGCCGGTCGGTAGCCGTCGGAGCGGAAGGCCCGCTCCATCATCTGCTGCTCGGACCGTTCCTCGCTGTACCCCCGCGACACGGCCCCGGCCAGCGCGTCGAGCTGGCCGCTGAGCTCGTCGCGCATCTCGCGCAGGCGGTCGAGCGCGCTGTCCGGTGACAGGGACCGGTTCTCGAGCTCCTCGCGCATCCGGTCGAGCGCCACCGAGGAACGTGTGGCGAGCTCGCGCAGCTCGCGGGCCTCCCGAAGGCCCCGCATCTCCTCCGGCACGGTCGACCCCAGCAGCTCCTCGACCTGCGCCAGGTCCTCGCGCAACGGTGCGGACTGCCGGGCCCAGACCTCCGGCCAGGAGCCGTCCTGGTTGAGGAATGCCGCCGTGTCGGCGATGACGTCGTCCAGCTGGTCGAGCTCGACCGCCTTGTCCCGGTACTGGGTCAGGGTCCCGAGGGCCCCACGCGAGTCGTACCTGCTCTCCGGGACGGCTCGCGCGGTGTCCCCCAGCTCGACCAGCTCCCGGAACCCCCGGCGATAGTCCGCGAAGCGCTCCAGCATCGCCCCGCCGTATCGCGACTCCGTGGGGATGACGTGCGTGTGCAGCTCGGTCTCGTCGAAGTCGCGCACCACGTTGGCCATCGAGCGGTCGCCCGCAGCGCGCGCCTGGCGGCTCCGGCCTGCTCGGCGCATCCCCACCATGATGTAGACGCCCGAACCCAGGACCGTGGCGAGGGACGCCCCGGCCACGGCGGCTGTGCCGGCCGGCGTGCGGATCGCGGGACTGTTCATCCGGTCGGCCGCCGCCTCGACGCCGGCGATCGACCCGGCGGTCCACTGCCCGCGCCGGAAGTCGTCCTTCGCCGCCTCCTGGATCTCCAGCTGTTCGCCCTCCCCCACCGCACGGTTCTCACCGAAGTAGGTGCCCACCAGCCGACCCTCCGGGTCGACGGCGAAGAGGAACAGGTCGTCGGCCCACTTCTGCTCGTTCTCGCTGAGCCACTCCGGGTTGGCTTCCCGTGCGCGCTCCAGGACCGCGTCGTTGAGCGCGTAGTCGTCGATGCGCGCCTCCGGGCCGCCCTCGTGCGTGAAGAACGCCACGACCGTCGGCTCGTAGAACCGCGTCTCGGCGACGGCGTCGACCAGCTCGGGCTCGTAGAGGACGCCGGCCGTGTCCACGACTTCCACCGCGCTCGCGTCCTGAGCGGGCGCCTGCGCCATGTACAGGCCGGCGCTGACACCGACGACGACGACGCTCGCCGCGGTTCCCGTGATGATCCGCCGACGCACCGACATGTCACGTCCTCCTCGTCCGCTGGGCGACTGCCGATGGCCATCCTGGCAGATCAGGACGGCGCGGTCGTCACCCTCTCGCGACGGCACGGGCGAGGTGCCGGCGGACGACGTCGTCCCTGGCGGGCCGCGCGGTGTCGGCCGGGCGCAGGCACTCGGCGAAGCGGCCGATCAGCACGTGCCCGGGCGGATCGCCCGCAGGCGGGCAGTCGGGCTAGCTCCTGCGAGGGATCGTCGGACTGCGCCACCACCGCTCGATGTAACGTTAAACTCGCGTGTCGCTCGTGCACTTCGGAGCACGTCCGCCCGCCCTGCCGACCGAGGGAGCTCCATGTCTCTCAGCACGCCCTCGTCCGGGATCCTCGTCGACGGCCGGCCCACGACGGACGTCCCGCTGCGGCACGTCTGGAACGAGTGCGTCGGCGCGGGCCGTGCGAACGAGGCCCTGCGTGCCGACTGGCAGACGCACTTCCGTGAGGCCGTCGACGTCCTGGGGGTGCGCCAGGTGCGCTTCCACGGCCTGTTCCACGACGACATGTTCGTCTACCGCACCGGCAACGGTGGCGGCTTCGGCCCGCCGGAGCGGCTGCCGGAGCCGGTGTTCACCTACGCCTACGTCGACAAGGTGTTCGACGCGATCCTCGACGCGGGTGCCCGCCCGTTCGTGGAGCTCGGGTTCATGCCGCGCGAGCTGGCCACGGAGACCGAGACGATCTTCTGGTGGGGGCCCACTGTAGCCCGCCGAACGACATGGACCGGTGGGTGGAGCTGGTCCGCACGACCGTCCGGCACTGGATCGACCGCTACGGCCTCGAGGAGGTACGGCAGTGGCGGTTCGAGGTGTGGAACGAACCCAACCTGGTCCCCCACTTCTGGACCGGCACGCGCACCCAGTACTGAATCGCCCTGGGTCTGATGGAGGTGGTGTGCCCCGGACGCTACCTTCGTTGCCCCTGATCTGACGACCTTCGCGTGCCTGGACGAGCTCGGCCTCGTCGTGGCCGGGCAACATCTGGAGCCTGACCGAGCGGTGCTGGAGTGTCGTGTCCTCGCCCGCGATGACGACGCGTTCTGCCGCGGGTGCGGTGCCGAGGGCGTCATGCGTGACACCGTCTCGCGGCTGCTGGCGCACGAGCCCTTCGGATGGCGGCCCACGACCCTGCTGATCAGGGTCCGCCGCTACCGCTGCGCGACGTGCCGGCAGGTGTGGCGCCAGGACACCAGTGGGGCGGCCGAGCCGCGGGCGAAGCTATCGAGGGCGGCAGTGCGCTGGGCCTTGGTCGCGCTGGTCTGCCAACATCTGACGGTCGCCAGGATCGCCGAAGTTCTAGACATGTCCTGGGATACCGCGAACGACGCCGTCCTCGCCGAAGGTCGCCGGACGCTGATCGACGACGACGCCCGGTTCGACGGCGTGGCTGTGATCGGCGTCGATGAGCACGTCTGGCGGCACACTCGCCGCGGGGACAAGTACGTCACCGTGGTCATCGACCTGACCCCTATCCGCAACGGCACCGGACCGGCCCGCCTGCTCGACATGGTCGAAGGGCGCTCCAAGAGCGCGTTCAAGACCTGGCTCGCCGCCCGCCCGAAGACCTGGCGCGACGGCGTCGAGGTGGTCGCGATGGACGGCTTCACCGGCTTCAAGACCGCTGCGGCCGAGGAGCTGCCCGACGCAGTCGCGGTGATGGACCCCTTCCACGTGGTGAGGTTGGCCGGTGACGCGCTGGACCGCTGCCGCCGCCGAGTCCAGCTCGATCTGCACGGCCACCGCGGCCGTGCCAAGGACCCGCTCTACCGCGCCCGGCGGACCCTGCACACCGGCGCCGACCTGCTCACCGACAAGCAGACGACCAGGATCGAGGCGCTGTTCGCGATCGAGGAGCACGTCGAGGTCGAGGCGACCTGGGGCATCTACCAGCGCATGATCACCGCCTACCGCCACCCCGACCGCGCACACGGCCGCGCCCTGATGACCGCCGTGATCGACTCCCTGACTCGCGGCGTCCCGGCCGTACTCACCGAGCTCGTCACCCTCGGCCGGACCCTCAAGAAGCGCGCCGCCGACGTCCTCGCATTCTTCGACCTGCCCGGCTCGAGCAACGGCCCCACCGAGGCGATCAACGGCCGACTCGAACACCTACGCGGCTCCGCCCTCGGCTTCCGCAACCTCACCCACTACATCGCCCGCTCGCTCCTGGAAGCCGGCGGCTTCAGACCGCGACTACACCCTCAACTGCGTTGAGCCGCTATAGACACCTTGCTGCGGAACTGACGAGCCTGCGCGATCGCGTGGAGATCCGCGTCAGGACGGATGGCACCGTTGCGCTCAACGGTTGGGCCCCGGTCGACCAGCTCGAAGACTTGCTCGCCGGTGTCACCCCTGGAGTCAAGCGCGGAAGCATCCGCTAGGTAGACCCGCCGCGCTCCCACCAACCTCGGGTGCCAGACGTGTGGACGTCCAGAGCGGGACAAGCCACGAGGACCCCGTGCGGGGTCGGCGGGGATCGCCAAGGGGGCGCAGGGAGGGAACACCTCGAGGTCGAAGGTTGCCCGGCGGACGTCGCGGGTTCGGGTGCAAAAGGGTTGGCCTGCGGAGTGGGGTCCTGGAGGCGAGGCGCTGACGGCGGGCGTGGACAGCCCCTCGTCCTGGCAGGAAACCCGAAGGTGCGGCGTCGGCCCGTGTCCGGACGCGCCGACATCAGTCAGCAATACCGCCCTCGCCCCCACCGCGTGATGAACACCGTGCGACCAGGAAACTGTCCGCCGCCTCGGTCCACCCGTGAGCGGGCCCGGCGGACCGAACAGACAGTTCGCCGTTCACTCGAGGGCTGCCGGTCGACCAGTCAGTTACGCGAAGCCGGGCCCGTTCCACGTGTGGTCGGCAGGTTGCAACCAGTCCGCTGTCTCGAACACCGAAACAGCGCATTACAACGTACGACACAACGGAAGGCTGCCGCCCTGAACGATGCCGGCGTACGGGTCGAGCACGCGCACTTCACGGACAGCCCACACGGCATCTTCTCGTTCCCCGGGTGGTGCGCCGCGTCGGGACCTACCCTCGATCGAGCTCCCGTCCGTCCTCGCGTACAGCGCAGACCAACGCCTTGATCAACCGCTTGACCAAAGCCTCGAAGCCCCGTTAACGTATGCGCAACCGCTTAACCACGACGATGGGTAGCCATGGACCAGCGAGGGTTCTTCCAGCCGAACGGCGCATGGGTCGGGGATGTCATCCCCTGGCAGGAGGACGGTGTCTTCCACCTCTTCTACCTGCACGAGACGCGCCGCACGCCGAAGGACGGCATGCCCTGGCGCCGGGTCGTCACCAACGACCTGGTGGACTTCGGCAACGCCGGCGAGGCGCTCGGCTCGGGTGGCCCGGCCGCCGCGGACCTCAACGTCTACACCGGCAGCATCGTCCTGGACGCCGATGGCGTCCACCACGCGTTCTACACCGGCCAGAACCCCGAGGTGCTGGGCGCCGACGGCCGTCCTCTGCAGGTGGTCATGCATGCGACGAGCCGTGACGGCATGGCGTCGTGGCAGCGTCACCCCGGCGAGACGTTCGGCGCGACGCCCGGCTACGAGACAGGCGACTGGCGCGACCCGTTCGTGTTCTGGGACGCCGAGGCGGGGCTGTGGCGGATGCTGGTCACCGCCCGCCACGACCATGGGCCGGATCGCCGGCGGGGCGTGATCGCGCAGTGCACCTCCTACGACCTCACCACCTGGGAGCCGTCGGACCCGTTCTGGGACCCGCGGCGCTACGTCGCGCACGAGTGCCCCGAGGTGTTCCAGTGGGGCGACTGGTGGTACCTCGTGTACTCCGAGTTCAGCGACGCCTTCACCACCCGCTACCGGATGGCTCGCAGCCTCCACGGCCCGTGGCTCGTGCCCGAGCACGACACCCTCGACGGGCGCGCCTTCTACGCCGCCAAGTCCGCGGAGCGCGACGGCCGCCGTTTCTTCTTCGGCTGGATCGCGTCCCGCGAGGGCGCCATCGACGACGGCGCCTGGCAGTGGGCGGGCACGATGTCGGTGCTCGAGGCCGAGCAGCGACCCGACGGCACACTCGCCTTCCACCCCGCGCCGGAGCTGCGTGCCACCTTCGGCACGCCAGACGACGTCGTCCCGGCAGGGACCGCGCTCGCCGCCCCCGACGGCCACGCGACCGTCGTCTCGCCCGACGACTCGCCCGCCTCGTTCCGCCTCGTCGCCCGGTTCGACGTCGCCGACGGCACACGCGAGTGCGGCGTACTGCTGCGCGCGAGCGCCGACGCCGAAGAGGGGTACGTCCTGCGGCTCGAGCCGCAGCGTCGGCGCCTCGTGCTCGACCGCTGGCCGCGGCGCACGACCGGCACCGAGCAGTGGCAGATCTCCGGCGACGTGCCCTTCGCCGTCGAGCTGGAGCGCCCCTGCCACCTCGGGCCCGGCGAGCACGAGCTCGAGGCGATCGTCGACGGCGACCTGTGCGTCGCGACCGTCGACGACGCGACGGTGCTCAGCACCCGCCTCTACGACCGCCCCGCCGGTCGTGTCGGCGCCTTCGTCGGCGAGGGGAGCGTCACCCTCACACGCTTCACCCTCGCCGCTCGGGCGGACGTCGATCTCGTCCGCCCGGACGACGACCTCCTGACCGCGACGGCGTAGTCGCAGCCCCTCCCCTTCCCGCCTACCGATCAACGGAGATTCCGACCATGGCCCTCAGGAAGCGCAACGCAGCCCTCCTCTCCACCGTCGTCGCCGGCACCCTCGTCCTCGCCGCGTGCGGCGGCGGCGCGTCCGGCGGCGTGGAGCCGACCGACGTCGACCCCGCGGGCGCGGTCGAGCCGCGCGAGATCTCGTGGCTCCTGTCGCGGCCCGCGGACGGCGGCGTCATCACAGCGATGCAGCAGATCGCCGACGAGTACGCGAAGGACCACCCCGGCTTCGCGCTCAACCTCATCACCACGCCCGACCGGCCGTCCTACGTGCAGAAGTACGAGACGCTCGCCGCCGCGCACAAGCTGCCCGAGCTCTTCGACACGGACGCCACGCCGTTCGCGCAGAAGCTTGCCGACCAGGGCCAGATGATGGACGTCGACGCCCTGCTCGACGACCTCGGCATGGCCGACGACTACCGCGAGGCCGCCCTCGGGTACCAGCGGTTCGACGACGGCTCCCTGTACATGGTGCCGTTCGAGTTCCAGCTCGAGCTCTTCTGGTACAACATGGCGATCTTCAAGGACGCGGGCGTCACTGTCCCGAAGACGCTCGACGACTTCCCGCAGATGTGCAAGGAGCTGCGCGCCCAGGGCGTCACGCCGATCGCGCTCGACGGTCGGGACCAGTGGCCGCTGGAGCGGTACATGGCCTACCACCCGTTCCGCACCGCGGGCCCCGAGTATGTTCAGGAGCTCAAGGCAGGGAAGGCGGAGTTCTCCGACCCCACCGGTCGGGCGGCGGCCGAGTGGCTGCACGACCTCGGCGAGGCCGGCTGCTTCGCCGCGGGCTTCTCCTCGACAGGCTACGCCGACGCGCAGGCGTTGTTCACCACTGGGAAGGCAGCGGTGTACAACATCGGCACCTGGGAGCTGGGCAACCTCGCTACCGAGGCCCTCGACCCTGGTGTGCGGGATGACGTCGACTACTTCACCCTGCCGACCGTGGAGGGCGCCGTGACCACGGACACCGAGTACGTGACGCCGTCGGGCATCGGGATGGCGGTCAACGCCCAGACGTACGACCCGCTGGTGCGAGACTTCCTGAAGTTCGCCCTCGAGCGGTACCCCGAGATCTACGCCGCCACCGGCGCGCTGTCCCCGACGACGACGGCGGCCACGACGATCCCCGAGGACGCGACGCCGCTGTACTCCCGCGCGGTAGAGCAGGCGGACACGGTAGGCCCGAAGATCGCGATGCCGTGGGACACGCAGCTCGACCCGGCCACGAACACGCGCCTCCAGCAGGAGCTCACGCTGCTGGTCCAGGGCGACATCACCCCCGACGAGTTCGTGACCACCATGGACGCGACGCTGAAGGAGAACGTCGATGACTGACGTCGCCACGACGGTACGCCGTCGCGCTCCGCTGCGGGCGTCGATGCTGCCGCGTCGCTCGCGGCTCGCAGTCCTGGTCTTCCTCGTCCCGCCGCTGGTCCTGTACGGCGCCGCGGTGCTGCTGCCCATCGTTCAGTCGCTGTTCCTCAGCCTGTTCCGGTGGGACGGCATCAGCGACATGGACTTCGTGGGCCTGGACAACTACACGAAGATGTTCACGCGCGACGACGTCTTCTGGACCGCCTTCGGCAACGCCCTCGGGTACCTGGCGATCTGTCTGGTGCTGCAGCTCGGCGGCGCGCTGGCCGTCGCCGGTCTCCTGACGGCGCTACCCCGGGCGCGTGAGCTCGTCAAGACCCTCTACCTGCTGCCGGCCGTCATCTCGACCGTCGCCATCGCGTTCCTGTTCCAGCGCATCTACTCGCTCGAGCCGGTCGGCCTGCTCAACCAGGTGCTCGGCTGGGTCGGTCTCGAGAGCCTGCAGACGGCCTGGCTTTCGAACGTGGACACCGTGCTCGCCGCGGTGTCGGTGCCGGAGGGGTGGCGCTTCACCGGCCTGTACATGCTCATCGTCTACGCGGCGCTCATCGCCGTCCCGCGCGAGCTCGAGGAGGCCGCGCGCCTCGACGGCGCGTCGTGGTGGCAGGTGTTCTGGCGGATCCGCTTCCCGTACATCCGCCCCGTGTGGATCACCACCACGATCATGGCGACGACGTTCGCGCTGCGCGGCTTCGACATCCCCTACCTGCTCACCGGCGGCGGGCCCGGCCAGTCGTCCGAGCTGCTGACCACGTACATGTACAAGACCGCGTTCGTACACACGGACTACGGCTACGCCAGCGCGATCTCGGTGTTCATCGTGGTCGAGTGCCTGGTCGCCGTCGGCCTCATCTTCCTGCTGCTCCGTCGAAGGGACGCCTCGTGACCGCGCCAGTCCTCGCCCGGCCCACGGACGACACCGTGCCCGATGCCCTCCCGCCGCACCGCCCGCGCTCCCGCCCGTCGCGACTGCACGTCCAGCGCACGCTGCTCACCGTGACGATCGTGGCGATCGTCGTCGTCCAGGTGTATCCGCTCCTCTGGCTGTTCCTCACGAGCTTCCGCACCGCGGCGGACTTCGCGGGCGGCAACCCGTTCGCGATCCCTGGCGAGCTCACGCTCGACAACTACGCGCGGGCGTTCGCCACCGGCAACCTCTGGTTGAACATCCTCAACAGCGTTGTCGTGACGCTCGGTGCGAGCGCGCTGATCGTCGTCGCGGGGATGATGGGCGCGTACGCCCTGCAGGTGCTCGGATTCCGGCTCAGCGGGCTCGTGCGCGCCCTGTTCCTGCTCGGCATCATCGTGCCGGTGCAGATCGCGCTGGTGCCGCTCTTCGTCGACTACGCGCAGGTCGGGCTGCTCGACACCTACGCCTCGATGATCGTGCCGCTGGCGGCGTTCTCCCTGCCGATGGCGATCTACCTGTTCTCGTCGTTCTACGAGTACATCCCCCGGGAGATGTACGAGGCGGCGTCGCTCGACGGCGCGGGGCCCTACCGGATCTTCGCGCGCATCACGACGCCACTGTCGGTCAACACGATCATCACGGTGGTGCTCGTGAACAGCATCTTCATCTGGAACGACTTCATCTTCGCCAACACGTTCGTGCTCTCCGAGGGGCTCAAGACGATTCCGCTCGGACTGCAGAACTACATCGGCGCGATGGGAAACACGGACTGGACCGCGACCTTCGCCGCGGTGTGCGTCACGGTGACGCCGCTGCTGCTGGTCTTCCTCGTCCTCAACAAGGCGATGATCAACGGACTCGAGAGCGGGGCGACCAAGGGATGAGCACAGCAGGCCAGGGCAAGAAGGCCGGCAAGCACGGCGCCACAGTCACGATGCGCGACGTCGCGAAGCTCGCGGGCGTCTCCGTCGCGACGGTCTCGCACGTCGTCAACGACAAGCCGGGGGCACGCATCGGCGAGGACGCGCGGCGGCGGGTCCACGAGGCGGTCGAGGAGCTCGGCTACCGACCCAACGTGCTCGCGAAGACGCTGTCGCGAGGCACGTCGCCCTTCATCGGCTTGGTCGCCGACGAGATCGCGACCACCCCCTTCGCGGGCCAGATCATCCACGGGGCACAGGACGAGGCGTGGAAGCACGGATATGTGCTCCTGGTCGCCAACACCGACGGCAACGTGGCCGCGGAGAACGACGCGATCACGATGATGCTCTCCCACCAGGTGCGCGGGATCCTCTACTCGACCTGGTACCACCGGCAGATCGCGGTGCCTGAGTCCCTGCACCAGACGGAGACCGTGCTCGTCGACTGCTTCGCCGACGACGGCGGCCTGCCCGCCGTCGTGCCGGACGAGGAGCAGGGTGGCCGCACCGCGACCGAGGAGCTCCTCGCCGCGGGTCATCGGCGGATCGCGTTCCTCAACACCACCACCCCGTCCCCCGCGCAGACCGGGCGCCTCGCCGGCTACCGCGCCGCCCTCGAGGCGGCGGGCGTCGGTTTCGACGAGACCCTCGTCTTCCCCGCCGCGCCCGAGCAGGAAGGCGGGTACGCCGCGACGCCGCAGGTGGTCGAGTCCGGCGCCACCGCCATCTTCTGCCACAACGACCGCGTGGCGATGGGCGTGTACGACGGGCTGCGGGAGCGCGGGCTGCGCATCCCCGAGGACGTCGCCGTCATGGGTTTCGACAACCAGGACGTCATCGCCGCCCATCTGCGCCCGCCGCTCTCGACCGTCGCACTGCCGCACTACGAGCTGGGCGCGGCCGGGGTGCGGTTGCTCCTCGGGGTGGACTCCGCACCCGACGACGGGCCGCTGGCCGTCGCCTGCCCGCCCGTGCGCCGGCTCTCGGTCTGAGGGCGGCCGTGCCACCGACGACGACCGACGTGCCGCGCCCCCGCTTCCATTTCACCCCCCGCGCGAACTGGATGAACGACCCGAACGGCCTCGTGCACCACGGTGGCCTGTGGCACCTGTACTTCCAGCACAACCCCGAGGGCAACGACTGGGGCAACATGAGCTGGGGCCACGCCACCAGCCCTGACCTGGAGACCTGGACCGAGCACGACGTGGCCCTGCGGTACCGCGACGGCGAGCAGATCTACTCGGGCTCCGTCGTCGCGCCCCGCACCGAAGGCGGCGAGCTCACCGCTTTCTACACGAGCGCCTACGACGACGGACACCAGGCACAGTCGCGCGCCACCAGCGTCGACGACGGCTTCACCTGGAAGACCGACCCTGCCAACCCGGTCCTCGACCGGGGCACCACCGCCTTCCGCGACCCCAAGGTGCTGCGCTTCGCCGGCCTCGACGGCTGCGCCCGCTGGATCCTGCTCGCCGTCGAGGCGGACGACCGGCAGGTGCTCGTCCACACCTCGGCCGACCTGCGGTCGTGGGAGCACGTGAGCACGATCGGCCCGCTCGGGGCCGACGGCGTCGTATGGGAGTGCCCGGACCTCGTCCCGCTCCCCCTCGACGGCGACACGGACGACGTCCGCTGGATGCTGCTGCTGAGCACCAACCCCGTGGGCGAGGACGCCGACCCGACGGGCTCGTCGATGCACCACGTCGTCGGGCGCTTCGACGGCACCACCTTCACCCCGGACGTGCCGGAGCTCGAACGTCTCGACCACGGGCGCGACTACTACGCCGCCATCACCTTCGACAACGCGCCAGGTGGCGCGGCCGTCACCCTCGGCTGGATGAGCAACTGGCGCTACGCCGGCGCGTTCCCGTCGGCGCCGTGGCGGGGCGCGATGTCACTGCCGCGCGTGCTGTCGTTGCGCACGGTGGACGGCCGTGCCCGGCTCGTCCAGTCGCCACCGGCATTCGTCCGCGAGCGCCTCGAGCGCGTGTCGTCGGTGCGCATGCGGCACGGCGGCACGCTCGACCTCAGCGGACACTCGCTGGTCGAGCTCCGCTGGGACCCGGCGACGACCGGGACGCTCCGCATGGAGCTGCGCGGCGCCGCAGATGCCGTCGTGAAGGTGACGCACGACCCCGCAACCGAGACGGTGCTGGTCGCCCGTGGCGGCCCCGCCGCGGACGCGGTGCACCCCGATTTCTCGTCCACGAGCACCCTGCCCCTGCCGGGCGACCGCCCGGCCCGGCTGCTGGTGAGCCTCGACGGCCCGCTGCTGGAGGTGTTCGCCGGCGACGGCGAGGCCACGGCCTCGAATCTCGTCGTCCTCGGCCCCGGCACCGTCACCGCGGGCCTCGAGACCGCGCGTCCCGGAGACGTCGACGTCGTCGCCGTCGACGTCTGAACCCGCCTGACCTGAAACCACCCGAGAGGAACAAGCAATGACGCCGTCCATCTCACGCCGCACCGTGCTCCAGGGAGCAGGGGCCGGAGCCCTCGCCATGGTCCTCGGTGGCGCGCTCACGCCGACCGCACGGGCGGCGCAAGCCTCTTTGCGCGCCGTCTATCACATGACGCCGCCCGCCGGCTGGCTGTGCGACCCACAGCGCCCCGTCGCGACGAACGGCGCCTACCAGCTGTACTACCTGCACTCCGACCAGAACAACGGTCCCGGCGGGTGGGACCACGCCACCACGACCGACGGCGTCACCTTCACCCACCACGGCACCGTGATGCCGCTGCGACCCGACTTCCCCGTGTGGTCCGGGTCCGCCGTCGTGGACACCGCGAACACCGCGGGCTTCGGTGCCGGCGCCGTCGTCGCCCTGGCCACACAGCCGACCGACGGCGTTCGCAAGTACCAGGAGCAGTACCTCTACTGGTCGACGGACGGCGGTTTCACGTTCACCTCTCTGCCCGATCCCGTCATCATCAACACCGACGGCCGCACGGCCACCACGCCCGCCGAGATCGAGAACGCCGAGTGGTTCCGGGACCCCAAGATCCACTGGGACGCCGCCCGCGGCGAGTGGGTGTGCGTGATCGGTCGACTGCGCTACGCCGCGTTCTACACCTCACCGAACCTGCGCGACTGGACGCTGCGGCGCAACTTCGACTACCCCGACCACTCCCTCGGCGGCATCGAGTGCCCCGACCTGTTCGAGATGACCGCCGACGATGGCACCCGGCACTGGGTGCTGGGCGCGAGCATGGACGCATACGGCGTCGGGCTGCCGATGACGTACGCGTACTGGACCGGCAGCTGGACCGGCACGGAGTTCGTCGCAGACGACCTCACACCCCAGTGGCTCGACTGGGGCTGGGACTGGTACGCCGCCGTGACCTGGCCGTCCCTGGACGAACCCGAGACGAAGCGGCTCGCGATCGCGTGGATGAACAACTGGAAGTACGCGAACCGCGACGTCCCCACGGACGCGACCGACGGCTACAACGGGCAGAACTCGATCGTCCGCGAGCTGCGCCTCGCCCGTCAGTCCGGCGGCTGGTACAGCCTCCTGAGCAGCCCGATCGCCGCTCTGGCCGGCCATGCCACGACGACCACCACGCTGCCCGATCGGCGGGTCGACGGTAGCGTCGTGCTGCCCTGGAGCGGACGCGCCTACGAGATCGAGCTCGATGTCTCCTGGGACACGGCCACCAACGTCGGTCTCTCCGTCGGGCGGTCGGCCGACGGAGCACGCCATACGAACATCGGCAAGTACGGGGCGGAGCTCTACGTCGACCGCGGCCCGTCGGACCTCGCGGGATACTCCCTCGCCCCTTACACCCGCGCGGCCGCACCGATCGACGCCGCAGCCCGATCGGTGCACCTGCGCGTGCTCGTCGACACGCAGAGCGTCGAGGTGTTCGTGAACGCCGGGCACACCGCGCTCTCCCAGCAGGTGCACTTCGCGGAGGGCGACACCGGAATCTCGCTGTACACCGACGGCGGACCCGCCGATTTCGCCAACATCACCGTCCGCGAGTTCGGTGCGATCTAGACCTCGCGTCGGCCCGAGCCGGGAGAGGAACGGACCACGCTGTCATCAGTGACGACCACTGCGTCGCCCAACGCCCTGGTGGTCGGCGAAGCGCTCGTCGACATCGTGCACCACACGGACGGGCGCCCGGCTCGAGGCCTCGGGCGTCGTGGTGGAGCCGTGTTTCGCGACGCTGCGCCGTCGCCCTCTCCTCAGCCATCGCGACCTCCCTGGTGTCGTCCCCCCTACGTGCCCCTCCGAGTGGCACGCGGGTGCACGCCACAGGTGTGCACGGACCTCCAGACAGAAAGAGGCCCGGGCCCGCTCTCGACGAGCGGGCCCGGGCCTCTCCGCGTGACGGCGCTGCCGCCGTCGGGCGGGCGATCAGAAGTTGATCATGTGCCCCGCGAGACCGTGGATGGCCTCCTGGACGGACTCCGACAGCGTCGGGTGGGTGTGCACGTTGCGCGCCACCTCGTCGGCAGTGAGGTCCCACTTCTGCGCGAGGGTGAGCTCGGGCAGCAGCTCGGAGACGTCCGGGCCGATGAGGTGCCCGCCGAGCAGCTCGTTGTACTTGGCGTCGGCGACGAGCTTGACGAACCCGACCGGGTCGCCGAGGCCGTGCGCCTTGCCGTTCGCCATGAACGGGAAGGTGGACACCTTGACGTCGTAGCCCTCGTCCTTGGCCTGCGCCTCGGTGAGGCCGAAGGAGGCCACCTGCGGCTGGCAGAACGTGGCGCGCGGCATCATGCGGTAGTCACCCAGCGTCATGGTCTCGGCGTCGCCGATGGTCTCGGCGGCGACGACGCCCTGCGCCTCGGCGACGTGGGCGAGCATGAGCTTGGCGGTGACGTCGCCGATGGCGAAGAGGTGCGGCACGTTGGTGCGCATGTGGTCGTCGATCGCGATGGCGCCACGCTCGGTGAGCTGCACGCCGGTGTTCTCCAGGCCGAAGTTCTCGACGTTCGGCGCGAAGCCGACCGCCATGAGGACCTTGTCGACCTCGAGCGAGCCGGGCTTGTCGTCCTTGACGCCCTTGTAGGAGACGGTGACGGACGAGCCCTTGTCCTCGACGGTCTGCACGGCCGTGGAGGTGAGGATCTTGACGCCCAGCTTCTTGTACTGCTTGGCGATCTCCTTGGAGACGTCCGCGTCCTCGTTGGGCAGGGCGCGGTCGAGGAACTCGATGATCGTGACGTCCACGCCGTAGTTCTTCATGACGTAGGCGAACTCCATGCCGATGGCGCCGGCGCCGACGATGGCGATCGACTTCGGCAGCTCGCGGGTCATGATCTGCTTCTCGTACGTCACGACGTTGTCGGACAGCTCGACGCCGGGCAGCAGGCGCACCTTCGAGCCGGTCGCGATGATCGCGTTGTCGAACGTCACCGTCTCGGTGCCGCCCTTGTTCAGCGTCACCTCGATCGTGTGGGCGTCGCGGAACGCGCCGCGGCCGTCGTACTCGGTGATCTTGTTCTTCTTCATGAGGAAGTGGACGCCCTTGGTCCGGCCGTCCGCCACCTCGCGGGACCGGTCGAACGCCTTGCCGTAGTCGAACGTCACGTCACCCGACATGCCGAAGAAGTCGGCCTGGTGGGTGAACAGGTGCGCGAGCTCCGCGTTGCGCAGCAGGGCCTTGGAGGGGATGCAGCCCACGTTGAGGCAGACACCACCCCAGTACTTCTCCTCGATGATGGCGACGGACTTGCCGAGCTGTGCCGCACGGATCGCGGCGACATAGCCGCCGGGGCCAGCTCCGAGGAGGACGACGTCGTAGTGGGAAGCCATGAGGCCACCCTATGAGGTGTCGCGGCCTGCCGCGGCGTGACGTGCGTCGCACCGGTACGGCGACGCCGCGCCGGCAGCGGGACGGACCCCGGACCGCCGCCGTTCAGCGCACCGAGTCGACACCGAGGTTGGCGAGGGCGTCGGCGCGCTCGTTGCCGGGGTCGCCGGCGTGCCCCTTGACCCACACCCACTGGACGGTGTGCCGGTCGACCTCGGCGTCGAGGGCCTGCCAGAGGTCGACGTTCTTCACGGGCTTCTTCGCCGACGTCGTCCACCCGTTGCGCTTCCAGCCGGCGATCCACGTCTTCATGCCGTTCATCACGTAGGAGGAGTCGGTGTGGACCGTGACGGCGCTGGACTGCTTGAGCGCCCGCAGCGCCTCGACTACGGCGGTGAGCTCCATCCGGTTGTTGGTGGTGACCTGCTCCCCGCCGTAGAGCTCCTTGGTGTGCTCGCCGGAGCGCAGCAGGGCTCCCCATCCTCCGAGCCCGGGGTTGCCCTTGCAGGCCCCGTCGGTCCACATCTCCACGATCGGCTTGTCGTCCACGCGGTCACCCTATGTCCCGCAGGCCGGCGGTCTGTCGGAGGCGGTGCGTAGCGTTTGTCACGGAAGACGGCGACGACGTCGACGTCGAGGCGCAGCGGGAGGTCACACCATGAGGTTCGGGTTCATCGGCAGCTACGGCAGCCCCGCCCAGCAGGTCCGGCTCGCCCAGGAGTGCGAGGCGCACGGCTGGGACGGGTTCTTCACGTGGGACGGGGTGAGCCTGGACGCCGAGGGCTTCGACGCCCAGCCCACCTGGGACCCGTTCGGTCTCCTGGCGGCCGTCGCCGCCGTCACCGAACGGATCACGCTGGGCGCGATGGTGTTCGCGGTCCCCCGACGGCGCCCCTGGGAGCTCGCCCAGCAGGTCCTCACGGTGGACCACCTGTCGGGGGGCCGACTGGTGCTGCCGGTGGGCACCGGAGTGCCGATCGACCGCGCGTTCACGTCGGTGCCGGGCCAGCCGACGGCGCTGCGTGACCGTGCGCACGCCCTCGACGAGGTGCTGGCCTGGCTCGAGCGGTCCTGGTCCGGCGAGTCGTTCGAGCACGACGGCGAGTGGGCTGGCACGGGCACGTTCCAGCTCCCCGTACCACCGGTCCACGGCCGCGTCCCGGTCTGGCCGGTCGCCGTCTGGGACGCCGCGGCCCCACCGCGCCGCAGCCTCGACCGGGCGCTGCGCTGGGACGGCATGGTGCCGCAGGTCCGCGGCGAGTCGCCCGAGGACGCCGAGGCAGGCCCGGCGCAGATCCGCGAGCTCACCGCCTGGATCGCCGAGCACCGCGACAGCGACGCCGACCCCTTCGAGATCGTCATGCAGGGGCGGCTCGACCCCGACCCGGAGAAGGCCCGGGAGCAGGCCCGCGCCGCCGCGGACGCGGGCGCCACCTGGTGGGTGGAGTCCTGGTGGGACCCCACCACGACGACCCCCGAGTCCCTCCTCGACCGCGCCCGCCAGGGCCCGCCGACCCTCTGAATCCGGGCGCGCAGCGCCCGTGAGCGCGACCGCGCGGAGACCTCAGCGCCCTCGTGGACGCCAGGACGATCAGGAGACCGGCCGCGCCGGCTCGATGTCGACCTTCGGCAGGTGCTTGGCCGGCAGCGTCTTCGGACGCCACGCGGCGCGCTTCTCCTCGAAGGCGGTGATGTCGGCCTCGTTCTGCAGGGTCAGACCGATGTCGTCGAGGCCCTCCATGAGGCGCCAGCGGGTGTACTCGTCGATCTGGAACGGCACGGTGACGTCGTCGGCGTGCACGGTGCGCGACTCCAGGTCGACGGTCACCTCGGTGCCGGGCTTGGCCTCCAGGATCTTCCAGAGCAGCTCGATGTCCTCCTGGGCGACCATGCCGGCGACCAGGCCCTGCTTGCCGGAGTTCCCACGGAAGATGTCCGCGAACCGGGAGGCGAGCACGACGCGGAACCCGTAGTCCTTGAGCGCCCAGACGGCGTGCTCACGGGACGAGCCGGTGCCGAAGTCGGGGCCGGCCACGAGCACGGAGCCCGTGCGATAGGCGTCCTGGTTGAGCACGAACGACGGGTCGCTGCGCCACGCCGCGAAGAGCGCGTCCTCGAAGCCGGTCCGGGTGACCCGCTTGAGGTAGACGGCCGGGATGATCTGGTCGGTGTCGACGTTGCTGCGGCGCAGCGGCACCCCGACGCCGGTGTGGGTGGTGATCTTCTCCATGGGGTTCTCCTCGAAAACGCGGGGGGTGCTCAGACGAACGACGGGGCGGTCAGCGGGGCCAGCGGGGTGCCGTCGAACGTGGTCAGGTCGACGTCGCCGTCCAGGTCCAGGTCCGACAGCGAGGACAGCGTGCCGCGGATCGCGGTCGCCGCCGCGACGAGCGGCGAGACCAGGTGCGTGCGACCGCCCTTGCCCTGACGTCCCTCGAAGTTGCGGTTCGACGTGGATGCTGCGCGCTCGCCCGGCGCGAGCTGGTCGGGGTTCATGCCGAGGCACATCGAGCAGCCGGCGTTGCGCCACTCGGCGCCGAACTCCTTGAAGATGACGTCCAGGCCCTCGGCCTCGGCCTGCAGGCGCACACGGGCCGACGCCGGCACGACGAGCACGCGCACGTCCTCGGCCTTCCGGCGGCCCCGGAGCACCTTGGCGACCGACCGGAGGTCCTCGATGCGGCCGTTGGTGCACGACCCGATGAAGACCGTGTCGACGGTGACGTCGCGCAGCGGCATGCCGGGCTCGAGGCCCATGTACTCCAGTGCGCGCTCGGCGCTGACGCGCTCACCCTCGTCGGCGATCTCGGCCGGGACCGGGACGTTCGCCGAGAGGGGCAGGCCCTGGCCCGGGTTGGTCCCCCAGGTGACGAACGGCTCGAGGTCGGACGCGCGCAGCACGACCTCCTCGTCAAACGTGGCGTCGTCGTCGGTGCGCAGCGTCTTCCAGTACTCGACGGCGGCGTCCCAGTCCTCGCCCTCGGGCGCGTGCGGGCGGCCCTTGAGGTACTCGAAGGTCGTCTCGTCCGGGGCGATCATGCCGGCGCGGGCGCCCGCCTCGATGGACATGTTGCAGATGGTCATCCGCGCCTCCATGGAGAGCCGGCGGATGGCCTCGCCGCGGTACTCGAGCACGTAGCCCTGCCCGCCGCCGGTGCCGATCTTGGCGATGATCGCCAGGATGATGTCCTTCGACGTGGCGCCCGGGGGCAGCTCGCCGTCGACGGTGATCGCCATGGTCTTGAAGGGCGCCAGCGGCAGCGTCTGCGTGGCGAGCACGTGCTCGACCTCGGAGGTTCCGATGCCGAAGGCCAGCGCGCCGAACGCGCCGTGCGTGGAGGTGTGCGAGTCTCCGCAGACGACGGTCAGGCCCGGCATGGTCAGCCCGAGCTGCGGGCCCACCTGGTGCACGATGCCCTGGTCGGCGTCGCCGAGCGAGTGGATCCGCACGCCGAACTCGGCCGCGTTGTTGCGCAGGGTGTCGATCTGCGTGCGGCTCGTGAGGTCCGCGATCGGCAGGTCGATGTCGAGCGTGGGAGTGTTGTGGTCCTCGGTCGCGATCGTCAGATCGGGGCGCCGTACGGGGCGTCCGGCGAGGCGGAGGCCCTCGAACGCCTGCGGGCTCGTCACCTCGTGCACGAGGTGCAGGTCGATGTAGAGCAGGTCCGGTGCCCCGTCGGCGCCCTGACGCACCAGGTGCGCCTCCCAGACCTTCTCTGCCAGCGTGCCGGCCATCTCGAGCTCCTCGTTCCGCCACCGGTCGGTGGCTGTCGTCACTTGTGATTCCGCGACCTGACGCGAGGCTCTACCAACCGAGAAGTTGTGTAGAACTTGCAATCTCATCAAGCGAGACGTCAGTATCGACCTATGGACGATACTAGCGGAGTCGGCGTACTGGACAAGGCCGCGTCCGTTCTGGGAGCACTCGAGGCCGGACCGGCCACCCTCGCGCAGCTGGTCTCCTCGACGGGACTGGCCCGGCCGACGGCGCACCGGCTCGCCGTCGCGCTCGAGCATCACCGGTTCGTGGCCCGCGACATGCAGGGCCGGTTCGTGCTCGGCCCGCGGCTCAACGAGCTCGCGACGGCCGCCGGCGAGGACCGCCTGCTCGCCGCCGCGAACCCGGTGCTCACGGCGCTGCGCGACCACACCGGCGAGAGCGCTCAGCTCTACCGGCGCCAGGGCGACCACCGCGTGTGCGTGGCCGCCGCCGAGCGCCCGGTCGGCCTGCGCGACTCGATCCCTGTCGGCGCCACCCTGACGATGCACGCCGGGTCCGCCGCCCAGATCCTGCTCGCCTGGGAGGAGCCCGACCGGCTGCACCGCGGCCTGCGCGAGGCGGTCTTCACCGCGACGATCCTCTCCGGCGTCCGACGGCGCGGCTGGGCCCAGTCGGTCTCCGAGCGTGAGCTCGGGGTCGCCTCCGTCTCCGCTCCGGTGCGGGGCCCCTCCGGGCGCATCGTGGCGGCGGTCTCGGTCTCCGGACCGGTCGAACGCCTCACCCGCCAGCCGGGTCGCCTGCACTCGGCGTCCGTCGTCGCGGCCGCGAACCGGCTGACCGAGGTGCTGCAGCGCGCAGGCGAGTGACGGCGCGCCGCGACAGGTACTCGCGGCGCGACCCCGCAGGTCAGTAGGCTCCCGAGCAGCGGAGCGACCCTGCCCCGCAGACCGAGAGGCGTGAGGACCCGATGCCGGCCAAGGCCAAGACCCTCCTGATCTGGCTCGTCGTGATCTTTCTGATCTACGCGATCGTGACGAGCCCGGACCGCGCTGCGGACATCGTCAAAGCGATCTGGGACGTGATCGCCAACGCGTTCGCCAGCTTCGGGGAGTTCCTCGCCAACCTGACCTCGTAACCGTGGTGTCGCCCGACGAGGCGGTCCGCAGCCACCGCCACCTGCGCCGATACGTCCTGCACCACGAGCGTGCCGTCTTCGCCTCGCGGCTGCACTGGGCGACGCTGCTCGAGCCGGTCCTGACGACCGTCGCCGCGACCGTCGTCGTCGCGCTGCTGCACTCGGCGACCCAGGCGCCGGGCGTGTGGGTCCTGTGGCTGGTCCCGGCCGGCCTGCTGCTGCTGAAGTGGGCCGACTGGAACTACCAGTGGTTCGTCGCGACCGACAAGCGCCTGGTCCTGACGTACGGGTTCATCGTCCACAAGGTCGCGATGATGCCGCTGACCAAGGTGACGGACATGAGCTACACCCGCACCCCGATGGGCCAGGTGCTGGGGTACGGCCGGTTCGTCATGGAGTCGGCCGGCCAGGACCAGGCGCTGAGCCGGATCGACTACGTGCCGGACCCGGACGTCACCTATCGCCGGCTCACCGACACCATCTTCTTCCCGGCCAAGCCAGGAGCGAAGCCCGAGCCGCCGAGGCCTCCGGCGATCGTGCCGACGGGTCCCCGCGAGACGCGGCCGACGACGGCGGAGCTCCCCGCGGTCGCGCCGCCGGCCGGGGGTCGGCCTGCCACGACGGGCTCGCCCGCCGACCACACCGCCACCGGCGACGGCCCGAGCGCCGGCGCCAGCACCGGGCACCCCGAGGTCGAGCCGTTCCCGCAGCCGGAGGAACCGCAGCCGACCCGGGAGCGTGCCCACCGTCGCACGTGGCTGCCGACGCGGCGCAGGGACTCCCTCTACGAGCCGCCGACCAGCAGCGGCGCGGGCCCGACGGTCCCCGACCCGTTCCTCTGACAGACCCGCCGAGACAGCAGAAAGGCCCGGTCCACGTGGACCGGGCCTTCGCTCGCTGTACCCCCAACGGGATTTGAACCCGTGTTACCGCCGTGAGAGGGCGGCGTCCTAGGCCGCTAGACGATGGGGGCCGGACGTGGCTCCGTCACCGGAGCCGGTACATCGGTCCGCCGGACGGACCGCTGCGTACCCCCAACGGGATTTGAACCCGTGTTACCGCCGTGAGAGGGCGGCGTCCTAGGCCGCTAGACGATGGGGGCCTGAGGTTCCTCGGAGCCGTCAGGCACCGATTCGCCGGTGAGAACTCTAGCGCACGCCGATCACCGATGAACGTTGACCGGACGTGATGCCGAGCATCACGCTGGGGTACCAGGACTCGAACCTAGACTAAGTGGACCAGAACCACTCGTGCTGCCAATTACACCATACCCCATGGTATGTGGACCTGGCGGGACATATCCGGCTTTCACCGGTGGAACCCGTACGGCCCAACGACCCGAAACATTACCGGACCGACCGCCCGGATCCAAACCGGTTCCTCGGTGCCCTTCGTCACGTCCCACCAGCCAGGCCTCGCCCTCTCCCGGCACCGCGGCGGGGTACCCGGCTGACGCGCACGGCCGTCCCGTGGGACCCTGCTGCCATGCCGTCGACGCCCGACCCGCACTCGCACTCCGACCGCGCCGCCTCCTTCTCCACCGGGGCCGACGTCTACGCCCGCGTGCGCCCCTCGTACCCGGCCGACGCCGTCGACTGGATGGTCCCCCGGCAGCGGGCCCGGGTCCTCGACCTGGCCGCCGGCACCGGGCTGCTCACGCAGCGGCTGGCCGACCACGGCCACCACGTCGTCGCCGTCGACGCCTCCCTGCCGATGCTGGACGAGCTGACCGCCGCGCTGCCCGAGGTCGAGGCACACGTCGGCACCGCGGAGGAGGTCCCGCTGCCGGACGCGTCGGTCGACGCCGTGACCGTCGCCCAGGCGTGGCACTGGTTCGACCTGCCGCGTGCGGTCCCCGAGATCGCACGGGTCCTGCGCCCGGGCGGCACCCTCGCCGTCGTGTCGAACGACCGGGACGAACGCATCGACTGGGTCGGCCGCTTCGGCGAGATCCTGCACACCGGCGACCCGCTCGCCCCGGACAGCGACCAGAGCGCCCGCCCACCCGCACTGGACGAGAGCTTCGACGAGGCCGAGGCCGCGGAGTTCCGCTGGCTGCAGCACCTGGCCACCGCGGACTTGCGGGCGCTGGCGGGGACGCGCAGCTACCTGCTGACCCTCTCGCCCGACCAGCGCGAGCAGCTCCTGCAGCGGGTCGACGACCTCGTGGTGACGCACCCCGACCTCGCCGGGACCCGCGCGATCGCCATGCCGTACATCACGACGTCGTACCGAGCGCGACGGCGCTGAGCCGCCGGGCCGTGGCCGACGGCGTGGACCCGTCGCGCCAGACGACCCGCAACCGCCGGGTCAGGTCCACGCCGTCGACGGGCACGGCGACGAGGCGACCGGCCGCGACGTCGTCGGCCACGGTCAGCCCCGACAGCACCGCCACCTGGCCGCCGTGCTGCACCGCCGCCTTGAGGGCAGAGGTGGACCCCAGCGTCGGCAGGTGGGCGGGGATCTCCTCCCCCACGGACGCCAGGGCGCGTTCGAGGATCTCCCGCGTCCCGGAGCCGGCCTCCCGCAGGACGAGGCGCCCGCCGAGCAGCTCGCCGGGGCCCACCGCACGCCGTCGGGCCCACGGGTGGCCCGGGGCGACGACGGCGACGAGCTCGTCGTGCGCGACGGTCCGACTGCGGAGCCCTCGTCGCACCCCGAGGCTCTCGACGAACCCGAGCCCGGCGTCCCCCGCCAGCACCATCTCCATGACGTCGCTGGAGTTACGCACCACCAGCTCGACGTCCGCCGGGCCCTCCTGGGCGGCGAGGAGGGCCAGCCAGCGCGGCACGAGGTACTCGGCGACCGTCAGGCTGGCGGCCACCCGCAACGCCGTCGTCGGCCCGGCGCGCAGCCCCACGACCGCCGCCTCGAAGCGGTCGGACGCCGCGACGACGTCCCGCGCCCACCCGGCGACCGCCTGACCCGTCGGCGTGAGCGCCGTCCCGCGAGCGCCGCGAGCGACGAGGTCGAGGCCGAGGCGCCGCTCGAGCCGTCGCAGTCCCGCCGACGCCGTGGGCTGGGCGACCGCGAGGGCGCGGGCGGCCGCGCTGATCGAGCCGTGGGTGTCCACCGCGACGAGGAGCTCGAGCGTGGTCAGAGACGTGGCGGCCATAGCAGGAGTCTATGGATGGCTCCCCACCTCGGCCTACCGGACCATCACGTCGCGGCCCAGGGTGGACACCATGACACGCCTCCTGCCAGGCATGGCTCTCGCCGGGTCGGCGACCGCCGTCCTGCTCATCGCCGCACCCGTCCTGCTCGTCGCCGCACCCGCCCTGTCCCCGCTCGTGCTCGCACTGCTCATCGGCTCGCTCCTCGGCTCCTTCCTGGGTGCCCGGGCCCGTCGACGGCCGGACGGCGCGACCCGTCCGGCACGACTGCTCGAGTCCACCGCCCCCGGGATCGCCTGGACCGCGCGGCACGTGCTGCGGGCCGGGGTCGCGCTGCTCGGCCTCCAGCTCTCGGTCGGCGACGTCCTGGGCCTGGGCTGGCGCGGCCTGACCGTCGTGGCCACCACCGTGGCGGTGACCTTCGCCGCCACGCTGCTGCTCGGACGACGACTGGGGGTCACCCGCGACACGACGCTCCTTGTCGCCACCGGGTTCTCGATCTGCGGAGCGGCCGCCGTCTCGGCCATGACCGGCGTGCTCGACCGCGCCCCGGCACGCTCGACACCCGCGCTCCAGGCCCGACGCGCCGCGTCGGTCGCGACCGCACTGGCACTCGTCGCCCTGTACGGCACGGCGGCCGTCGTCATCCTGCCGTGGCTGGCCGGACTACTGGGTCTGAGCGCCGCCCAGGCGGGTCTGTGGATGGGAGCGAGCGTCCAGGAGGTCGCCCAGGTGGTCGCGGCAGCCGGGACCCTGGCCGGGACGGCCGCGCTGGCCACGGCGACAGTGTCCAAGCTCGCCCGGGTGGTGCTCCTGGCTCCCCTGGTGGCCGTGGTCGGTGCTGTCCGGGCCCGCCGGGTCGCCCCGACAGCACCGCTGCCGGGAGACGGCGGGGCCGCCCGCCGCCCGGCACCGGTACCCGGCTTCGTGGTGGGGTTCCTCGTCGCCGTCGGTCTGCGCAGCCTCGGGGTCGTCCCGCCGGACATCCTCGACGGCGCGGCGAACGTGTCGACGGCGTTGTTCGTCGCCGCGATGTTCGCCCTCGGACTCGGCGTTGACCTGCCCACCCTGCTGCGCACCGGTCGGCGGCCCCTGCTGCTCGGGGCGTGCTCCGCCGTCGTGGTCACCGGGACCAGCCTGACCGCCGTCCTGGCGCTGACCTGACCCGGTCAGCCGACCAGCGCGCCGCCGACCTCGTCCAGACCGGCGGCGACGACCATCCCCGCGTCCCGCAGCGCGTCGGCGTCGACGTGGCGCTCGTCCGCACGACGGGCACCGGGCCGGTCGAGCCACACGCCGAGCAGCCCGGCCTCGTGGGCGGCGCGGGCGTCCGTCGTCGGCTCGTCGCCCACGTACGCCGTCCGCTGCGGGAGCGTCCCGAGCCGGCGGGCGCCCTCGACGAAGACGTCCCGGTGCGGCTTGCCATAGCCGAGGGTGTCGACGCCGACCAGCACCGGCACGTCCAGCCCGGCGGCGGCCAGCTTGCGCTCCTGCAGCTCGACGGCCGCGTTCGTCACCACGCCCACGGCGATCCCGGCCGCCCGCAGCTGCTTCACGAACGCCGCGGCGTCGTCGAACGCCCGCCACGACCGCTCGAACGTTCCCCAGAAGAGGTCGTCCCAGGCGTCGAAGGCGTCCTCGCCGACCGGCGCACCGCCGAAGGTGCGGTGCAGCAGGTCCGCACGGAGCCGGCGCTGCGTGCGGACGTCGGTCTCCCCCCGCGTGAAGCGCGCGTAGTGCCCGGCCGGGTCGGAGCGCCAGTGGTCGAGCACGGCGGCGTGGTCGACGTCGCCGGGCAGGTGCGCCCGCGCGACCGCCGCGAGCGCCGTGGAGAACGCCGACCGGGTGTCGACCAGGGTGTCGTCCACGTCGAGCAGGACGCCGTCCACCCGTGCGCCGACGGCGCCGAAAGCCGTCATGAGGCGGATGCCGGCGGGTTCTCGGCGAGGCGTGCCAGGGCGGCGTCGATCCGGCCGAGGGTGCGCTCGCGGCCGAGCACCTCGAGCGACTCGAAGAGCGGCAGTCCGATCGTGCGGCCGGTCACGGCCACCCGCACCGGCGCCTGCGCCTTGCCGAGCTTGAGACCGTGCTGCTCGCCCGTGGCGGCCACGGCGTCCTTGAGCGGCTCCGCCTCCCACGGCTCGAGCGCGGCGAGGACGGCCCGCACGTCGGTGAGCAGCTCGACGGCGCTGGGCTTCATCGCCTTGTTCCAGGACCTCTCGTCCTCGGCCGGGGCGTCCAGGAACAGGAAGTCGACGTTGTCGGTGATGTCGCTCAGCAGCGCGACCCGCGACTGCGCGAGCGGCGCGACGGCGGCGAACGCCGCGGCGTCGAACTGCTCCTCGGCCCACGGGGCGTGCGGCGGGCGCAGCCACGGCCCCACCGCGGCGACGAACTCGTCCACGCCGAGCGCCCGGATGTACTCGCCGTTGAACGCGGCGAGCTTCTTCAGGTCGAAGAACGCCGAGGCGGAGTTGACGTCCTCGATGCGGAACCGGGAGATCATCTCGTCGAACGGCAGGATCTCCTCGTCGTTGCCCGGCGCCCAGCCCAGCAGCATGAGGTAGTTGACCATCGCGGCCGGCAGGTAACCCTCGGCGAGGTAGTCCTCGAGCGCCACCTTGTCGCGGCGCTTGGAGAGCTTCTGGCGCTTCTCGTTGACGATGACGGGCAGGTGCGCCCACACGGGCGGCTCGGCGCCCAGCGCGGCCCACAGGAGCTGCTGCTTGGGGGTGTTCGACAGGTGCTCCTCGCCCCTGATGACGTGGGTGATGCCCTCGTCCAGGTCGTCGACGACGTTGGCGAGCAGGAACACGGGCGACCCGTCGCCGCGCGCGACGACGAAGTCCTCCATCGCGTCGTTCGGGAACACGGGGTTGCCGCGGATGAGGTCCACGACACGGGTCTCGCCGTCGTCCGGCGTGCGGAAGCGCAGCGCACGCCCCGGGGCCTGCTCGAGGCCGCGGTCGCGGCAGTGGCCGTCGTAGCCGGAGTGCGGGTTCCCGGTCCGGGCGGCGACGTCGTCACGCGTGCAGTCGCAGTAGTAGGCGCGGCCGGCCTCGAGCAGCCGGGCGGCGGCGTCGTGGTGCTTCTGGGCGTTGGCCGACTGGTAGTACGGCCCCTCGAACGTCGGGTCGTCGGTGTGCATGCCGAGCGCGGCGTGCGCGGCGAGGATCCCGTCCACCCACTCGGGCTTGTTGCGCGAGGCGTCGGTGTCCTCGATGCGCAGCACGAACGTCCCGCCGGTCTGCTTGGCCACGGCCCAGTTGAACAGCGCGGAGCGCGCGCCGCCCACGTGGAACATGCCCGTGGGGGACGGGGCGAAGCGGACACGGACCGGGGGGGAGGTGGTGGTACCTGCTGCGACATTCACGGGTCCAGGGTAGTGGCCCGAGGGCGGTCGGCAGCGTCGAGCCGGACGAGGACCAGGTGCTCGTCGAACCGCATCCGGTCGGAGCGTTGCACACCGAGACCGGAGTCCCGCGCCGATCCCAGGATCACCTCTCGCGGGTGCACGACGAACCGCCAGTCGCTCCCACGCAGGCGCGGGTAGACGTTCACCAGCGGCGCCCAGGCCCGGACCGCCCGGCTGTCACGCGGGAAGGACACGACCAGGTGCCGGCGTGCCCGGCTCGCGGCGGCGGCCAGCAGCCGCCGGGCATCGGGATAGCAGCACACGACGCTGTGCAGGGCGACGACGTCGGCCGTCTCGACGAGCCCGGGGTGCGCTGCGCACCGGTGAGCTCCCCGGAGCGGTAGAGGTCGACGGTGTGCTGCGGCAGGACGGTCAGGCCGGCACGCCGGTACCGGCGTGCCGCGACGCGGGCCGCTCGGGCGCCGAAGACCCGGTCGTAGCCCTGCGGCTCGCAGCACCCCGGCACGGTGGCCGCCTCAGTCGCGGCGCACCACGGGGTTGGCGAGCACGCCGATGCCCTCGACCTCGCACTCGACCCGGTCACCATGGTCGACGATGCCCACCCCGGCCGGGGTGCCGGTGAGCAGCACGTCGCCGGGCAGGAGCGTCATCGCCTTCGACGCGTACGAGACCAGGTGGTCGACGTCGAAGATCATCTCGCTGGTCCGCCCGTCCTGCTTGAGCTCGCCGTTGACGCGCGAGCGCACCCCGACGTCCTCGGCGTCCAGGTCGGTCTCGATCCAGGGCCCCAGCGGGCAGGAGGTGTCGAAGCCCTTGGCCCGCGCCCACTGGTCGTCGGTGCGCTGGGCGTCCCGAGCCGTGACGTCGTTCGCCACGGTGTAGCCCAGGACGTAGGCCCGGGCGTTCTCCGGCTCGACGTCCTTGCACACCCGCGACACGACGACGGCGAGCTCGGCCTCGTACGAGACCTCGCGGGTCCAGTCGGGCAGCACGACGGGGTCGTCGGGGCCGACGACGGAGGTGTTCGGCTTGAGGAAGAGCAGCGGCGACGTCGGCGGCTCCCCACCCATCTCGCGGACGTGGTCGAGGTAGTTGCGCCCCACGGCCACGACCTTGGAGCGCGGGATCACCGGCGCGAGCAGCCGGACGCCGTCGCCGAGCTCGATCCGCTCCCCCGTCGGCATGGCCGGCATGGAGAGCGGGTCGCCGCTCAGCACGGCCAGGTAGGTGGTGTCCCCCTCGGTCTGCACGAAGGCGAAGCGGGGGTCGTCGCCGGTGGTGAATCTCGCGATGCGCACGGGTCCAGGCTAACCGGACCACGGGCCGGCACCGGGATACCGACATTTCACCCGCGGCGGTCCGCCGGTCGCCGGCGCCGGGTCGGTACTCTGCAGCGTTCCCGACCTCCTCCCTGACGAAGGACCCTGCATGAGCACGCCCTCGCACGACGCACCGACCCCGCCGGACCGGCTCGCCGCACCCGCCCCGTACACCGAGGGCGCCCCGTACACCGACGGTGCCCCGGCAGCGCCGTACGCAGGGTCGGCCTACCCCGGCTCCCCCACGCCGCCTCCCGGGCAGCCGCCGGTGCCCGGCCCGTACGGTCCGCAGCCGCCGCGACCGGCGTCCGAGCGGAAGGGTCTGGCGATCACGGCGCTCGTGCTCGGCATCGTCGCCCTGCTCGGCTGCTGGATCCCGTTCCTCAACGTCGGGTCGATCCTGATCGGTCTGGTCGGCGTCGTGCTCGGCATCGTCGGGGCCGTCAAGGCCGCCAAGGGCACCGCCGGCGGCAAGGTGATGGCGATCGTCGGCACGGTGCTGTCCGCGCTGGCGATCGTGCTCTCGATCGTCGTCTCCGTGGCCACCGCCTCCTTCGTGTCCACGGCCGTCGACGAGCAGACCGCGGTGCTCGAGCAGAGCCTCGAGGAGGCCGGGGTCGACCCGGAGGAGCTGGAGGCCCTGACGTCGGACGAGGTCGTCGACGCGATCACCGAGGAGGACCCCGCCGAGGAGGAGGCCCTGCCGGACGAGAGCGCCGGTCAGCAGAACGCCCGCGAGAGCGCACGGTCCTACCTGGACTACACGGCCTTCTCGAAGTCCGGTCTGGTCGAGCAGCTCGAGTACGAAGGGTTCTCGACCGCGGACGCCGAGTACGCCGTCGGCGCCGTCGAGGTGGACTGGAAGGAGCAGGCCGCGCTGAGCGCCGCCTCCTACCTCGAGCACACGTCGTTCTCCCGCTCCGGGCTCATCGGGCAGCTGGAGTTCGAAGGGTTCACCACCGAGCAGGCCGAGCACGGGGCCGACGCGGCAGGCCTGTGAGCCATCCCAGGGGCTGAGCGCTACGCGCCGCCGGCGAGCACGGTGCCGGACAGCCCCGTGCCGGCCAGCACGGCGTCGCACACGTCGAGCAGCCGGGCGCGCAGCCCCTGGGCGCGCTCGGCGAAGCCTCGCTGGCGGCGCACGTACTCCGCCTTGCCCTCCGGCGACTCGATCGTCACCGCCTCGACGCCGTACGACGAAACGTCGTAGGGGGACGCCGCCATGTCGGTGTACCGGATGTCGCGCGCCAGCTCGAACGCGTCCAGCAGGAGCTCGCCGGGCACCGCCGGGCCCAGCTTCAGCGCCCACTTGTACAGGTCCATGTTCGCGTGCAGGCATCCCGGCTGCTCCATCGCGACCTGGCGCTCACGGGTCGGACGCAGCTGGTTGACCTCGCGGGCCTCCGGGGTGAAGAACCGGTAGGCGTCGACGTGCGAGCACCCGACCCGGTGCGACTCCACGACGGCGTCCGTCCCGTCGTGCCCGAGGCGCAGGGGCAGCGGATGGCGTCGGTCGCGCCCGGCCGCCGCGTCGCGGTAGACCATCGCCCACTCGTGCAGGCCGAAGCACCCGAACGTCCCCGGACGGGCCGCCGTCGCGCCGACCAGCGCACGCACGTACCGCACCGCGTCGCCACGGTCGGCGAGGAACGCCGCGACGTCGAGCGTGGCACCGGTGGCGCCGTCGGGCAGCGCCACGGTGCGGTACCACCGCCAGGACGCGTGCTCGTGCGCGTCCGCCAGCACCCGACCAGGGCCTGGGTGCCAGCGGCGCAGGTGGCTGATCCGGGTGGGGTAGTAGGTGAACAGGAAGTCCTCGATCGCGTGCTTCTCGCCCCGGTCGCGAGCCGCCCGCCAGACGGCCGTCAGGGCGTCCGCGCGCGCGGCGTGCGTCGCGGCCCGGCCGGACCACCCGGGCACGACGCCGCCACCGGGCGCGCGCTCGGCGGCTCGCTCGGGGGCGGTGGGGGCGGGACCTGTCACCCGGCCAGGGTAGGCAGCGAGACGTATGATCGAAGGGACGGGAGGTGGTGACCATGGCCACCATCGGGACGCAGTCGGACCTCGAGCCGGAGCAGGACGGCGTCAAGCCCACGCCGCACGTGCCCCAGGACACCTGGATCCAGCAGCACGGCCCTGCTGTCGGGCTGCTCGTGGGCCTGTCGGCCCTGATGTGGACGCTGCTGCGGTACGCCGGCTGAGAACGCGCCACGTCCACGCAGGCGGACGTCACGGCGTCGGCCCGGGCGCGGTGTCTCAGGCGGCCGGGCGGTCGGTCCTCGGCGGCGGGGCGGTGCGCCGCGCGACGGCGGCGAGCACGCGTTCGAGCGGTCCGCGCCCGAGCACGGCTCGCCAGGCGGTCGCCGCGACGAGCGTCACCAGGGCCAGGAGGAGCAGCGGCCCGTTGGTGGTCGAGCCCACGAGGTCCCACCACCAGATCGCGACGACCTGCAGCGAGTACACCGTCAGGGCCATCGAGCCGACCGCCGCCAGCGGCGCGAGGGCCCAGACCCCCACGCGCCGGGCGTAGAGGCACGCGCCGAGCACGGCGACGGCGAACCCGCCGGAGCCGAGCACCTCGAAGAACGTGTCGTGGTGGGGCCCCGCCCGGGAGAGGTCCCCGGCGGGCGACCCCGGTGCGAACCGCTCCAGGAGCCAGGCCGAGGCGAGGTAGCCGACGGCCGTGGCGGCCAGCCCGCCGCGCACGAGCCACCCCCGCAGCCGGGCCGAGCCCAGGTCGCAGCGCCCGATCGCCATCCCAGCGAGGACGTAGGCCATCCACACCACGGCCGGGTAGTGACCGGTCAGCAGGAAGTCCGTCACGGCACCCGACCCGTCGCGGGGCGCCCGGAGCCCGGCGGCCGCCAGCAGCTGCGGGCCCCAGTACGCGAGCGGCGGTCCCGCGACGGCCACCACGGCGGCGGCCAGCGCCAGCCGGCGGGGACCCCAGCGCAGGAACGGCAGCGCCAGCACGAAGTAGCCGGCGTAGAAACCGAGGATGAGGAGCACGCGGGTACCGAGCAGGTCGAGGAGAGCGACGAGCGCCAGCAGGAGCACCGCCCGGACGAGCAGCCGTGCCCGGGCGTGCACCAGCGCGTCACCCGCCAGCGGGCGCGGACCGCCGGTGACGATGCCGAGCGAGACGCCCGCGACGAGGGCGAACAGGACGGACGAGCGGCCGTCGGCGATCGCGAGCCATGCCGTCGACCCCTCCGCGACACCCACGTGGGCCGCGAACATGCCCAGGACGGCGAGACCGCGCGCGACGTCGACGCCCACAACCCGCCGGTCCCCGCCCCGCAGGCGTTGCCCGGCACGTCGCAGACGAGGTGCGCGACGCCGGACCGTGGCGGGTGCGCCGTCGGCCGGGGCGCCGTCGTCGGAGGTCATGCGCCGATGATCCCGCAGCGTCCGGCTCGTGAGAACAGGGTGTCTCGGCGCGGCGCGATGACTAGGTTGTGCTCATGAGCGATCAGTCGATGGAGTCCGAACCCGAGTTCCCGGACGCACCCAGCTTCGGCAGCCCGTCGGACGGACCGAACGGCAGCGCCTCCGACGAGCCGCACGGCGCGGCGCTCTCCGACGCGATCGAGGCCCCGAGCACCCACCAGACGGTGCCGAGCCAGGAGTCCGAGTCCTACACGCACGGGCACCACGAGTCCGTGCTGCGTGCCCACCGGGCGCGGACCGCGCAGAACTCGGCGGGCTTCCTGCTCCCCCACCTGCGCGACGACATGCACGTCCTGGACGTCGGCTGCGGGCCGGGCACCGTCACCACCGACCTCGCCCGCATCGTCGCGGGCGGGCACGTGGTGGGGGTCGACGCGTCCGAGACGGTGCTCGACGCGGCCCGCTCGCACGCCGAGGCTCTCGGCGCCGGCAACGTCCGCTTCCAGCAGGCCAACGCCTACGAGCTCCCGTTCGACGACGACACCTTCGACGTCGTCTACGCCCACCAGCTCCTGCAGCACCTGTCCGACCCCGTCGCCGCGCTGCGCGAGATGAAGCGCGTCGCCAAGCCAGGCGGTCTCGTGGCGGTACGGGACGCGGACTACGCGGCCATGGCCTGGTACCCCGAGTCGGCGGGACTGACCGAGTGGAACACGCTCTACCACGAGGTGACGCACGCCTACGGGTTCGAGCCGGACGCCGGGCGCCGGCTCTTCTCCTGGGTGCTCGACGCCGGGTTCGACGTCGCCGGGACCGTGCCGAGCGCGTCGTCGTGGTGCTACGCGACGCCCACGGACCGCGAGTGGTGGGGTCAGCTCTGGGCGGAGCGCTGCGTCGAGTCGAACTTCGCCGGCCAGGCGGTCGAGTCGAACCTGGCCGACGACGTCGCCCTCGAACAGCTCGCGCAGGACTGGCTCACCTGGGCGCACTCGCCGGACGGCTGGTTCGCGATCCTGCACGGAGAGGTGCTCACCCGCGCCTGAGCGCCCTGCGGCCCGGACGTGGTCGGCCCCGTGCTCGGCGTGTATCACCGCGCCGTCCGACGCCTCCCTCCTGGGTAGGAGCCCGCCGCGCGGCGAGCCTGGGGAGATGACCTGCCATGGGTTTCGGGAGCGCGTTCAAGAAGGTCGCCAGGAAGGCCACCGGTGCGGCCAGGAAGGCCGGGGGCGGTGCCCGGCGTGCGGCCCGCAGCGTCCGCAAGGGAGCGGGCTCGGTCGCGTCCGGCGGCGTCAACGTCGTCAAGGAGACGGCGAACCGCGCTGTGGGGCTGCCGGAGGCGGCACTCGGCGCGATGGGCGTGCGGCCGATGAAGAAGCTCCGGCTGCGGGTGGTCGTCCTCGCGGGCACCGACGGCACCCCCGTGACCGGGGCGTCGCCCGCTCTCGCGCGCGAGCGGGTCCGCGAGGCCGTCGAGGTCGCCGACGAGCTCTTCCGGCGCGAGGCCCGCTTCCGGCTCGTCCCGGCCGGGCGCCGCTTCGTCACCGTGGACTCCGAGCCTGCACCGGCACCCGCCCGTCGGGTCCGGTGCGACGCCGGAGCGATGCGTGACGACCTCACGGAGGCCGGGAAGTACTTCCGCGGACGCGCCGCGAGCAATCTCGTCGGCACCGTGACCGGTGCGGGGGCTCCGTTGACGGCGTTCGTCGTCGAGGACGTGGTGGGCAAGGCCGGGTGCTCGCTGGGCCCGCTCACCGACTACGTCACCCTCGACGACGGCGGGCTGGGCACGCGCCGCACCCTCGCCCACGAGATCGGCCACGCCCTGGGACTGCCGCACACCGGTGGTGCGGGCGGCGTCCTCTCCGGGGACAGCGCCACGAACCTCATGACGTCCTCCGGGCACGGCGACGACCTCAACGACCGCCAGGTGCTGACGATGCGGAACTCACGCCACGTCACCCTGCTGTGAGCGGCGCTTCATCGCGACGCCCGTCGCGCCCGGTGCGCGGCCTGGGCGTTGCGGTTGGTGCAGGTGGTCGAGCAGTACCGGCGGGACCGGTTGCGGGAGAGGTCGAGGACGATGCCGTCGCAGCCCGGGTCGGCGCACACGGCGAGCCGGGAGGTCTGGCCGGAGCGCACCACGTCGACCATCGCCATCGCGGTCTCGGCGAGGACCCGGTGGGCCAGCGGGGCGTCGTCGTCCACGGCGTGCAGGTGCCAGTCCTCGTGCTCGTGGCGGACCAGGCGGGGCACGGCGCCCACCTCGGCCAGCATCGAGTTGACGATCGCGGCGACGTCGTCGCGATCGGCCAGGAGCAGCTCGCGCAGGCGCGGCGCGAGGGCGAGGACGTCGGCGAGCTCCGTCGCGGTGCGGTCGTGGCGACCGGTGTACCCGTGCCGGTCGAAGAACTCGTCGAGGTCGGCCACGGAGGTGACGGTGCGGGGCGGCTCGACGGCGTTGACGAGCTCGGTCGCCGACTGCAGCGCACCCGCGGTGTCATGAGTGAAAAGCATGTTGACACGTTATCAACCGGCTCGTACTGTCATGAGCCATGGACCGCATGACGACTGACGTCGCCGCCGGACGTCCGGCCACCAGCACCGGGCTGATCCTCGCCGTGGTCTCGGCCGTCAGCTTCAGCCTCTCCGGGCCGCTCGCCGGAGCCCTGTTCGACACCGGATGGACCCCCGGCGCGGTCGTGCTCGTCCGGGTCGCGACCGGCGCCCTGGTCGTCCTGCCTCTCGGCCTCCGCGCGCTACGGGGCGACCGCGGCGCCGTGCGCCGCAACGCCCGCCTGATCGTCGTCTACGGCGCGCTCGGCGTCGCGGCCACGCAGTTCTGCTACTTCGCCGCCGTGCAGCACATGCAGGTCGGGCCCGCGTTGCTCATCGAGTACTCGGCGCCCGTCGCCGTCGTCGTCTGGCTCTGGCTGCGCCACGGCCAACGGCCCGCACGGATCACGCTCGGCGGCATCGCCCTCGCGGTCGGCGGGCTCGTGCTGGTCCTCGACCTCGCGGGCGCACGCCTCTCCGTCGTCGGGACCGCCTGGGCCCTGGGAGCCATGGTGGGCGCGTCGGTCTACTTCCTCCTCAACGCCCGCGCGGACGCCGGGTTGCCCCCGCTGAGCCTCGCGGCAGGTGGCCTGACCGTGGGTGCCGCCGTGCTCGGGCTGCTCGCGGCCGTCGGCCTGCTGCCGGTGGCCGCGTCCACGCAGCCGGTCGCGCTCGGCGGCGCCTCGCTGCCCTGGTGGAGCGTGCTCGCCGTGCTCGGTCTGGTGACCGCCGGGGTCGCGTACGTCACCGGCATCGCCGCGGGCCGTCGGCTCGGCGCCCGGCTCGCCGCCTTCATGGGGCTGCTCGAGGTGCTCAGCGCCGTGCTGCTCGCCTGGTTCCTGCTCGACGAGCTCCCCAGCCCGGTGCAGCTCACCGGTGGTGTGCTGGTGCTCGCCGGCGTCGTCGTCGTCCAGCAGGGCGAGGCCGCGGCGGCGCGCCGGACGGCCTCGCTCGCCGCAGCCGCCTGACGTCGGCGAGGATGCACCGCATGGACCGCCCCCTCGCCGCCGCCCCGACCGACCCGGTGACCGTGCCGCGCGTCGTCCGGGCGCTCGCCGGAGACGACGACGTCACCCCGGTCTGGCGCAACCAGCTCGGCGGGCTCACCTTCCGGCTCACGGGCGCCGCCGGCACCCGCTACGTCAAGCACGTGGCGGCCGGGACTCCCGAGCTCGACCTGCACGCCGAGGCCGAGCGCCTCTCCTGGGCCTCGCGCTACACCGCCGTACCCCGCGTGCTCGGCCGCGGCCACGACGAGGACGGCTCGTGGCTCGCGACCGCCGCGCTGCCCGGGCGTTCCGCCGTCGACCCCGTCTGGCTGGCCCGCCCCGAGGCCGCCGCTCGCGCGATCGGAGCCGGCCTGCGGGCCCTGCACGACTCCCTCCCGGTGGACGCGTGCCCGTTCTCCTGGAGCGCCGGGGAACGGATCGCCCGGCTGGACGGCGCCGCGCGCGACCAGGTGGGCCAGGTCCCCGCCGTGGACCGTCTCGTGGTCTGCCACGGCGACGCCTGCGCCCCCAACACGCTCGTGGCCGACGACGGCGCACCGGCCGGGCACGTCGACCTCGGCACGCTCGGGGTGGGCGACCGCTGGGCGGACCTCGCCGTCGCGAGCATGAGCCTGGGGTGGAACTACGCCGGCGACGTGGAGGCGGCCTTCTTCGCGGCGTACGACGTGGCCCCCGACCCCGGACGGATCGCGTTCTACCGGGCCCTCTGGAACCTGGGCTGACGAGCCGGGCGTCGGTACGCGGGATCCCGTAGGCGGCGTGGGGCCCACGGCGGTTTCCCCTGATGTGCAGGTCGTATGCCTCGGTCTACCGTCGAATTTGTCCAGATACCTGACGAACAGGAGATGCACGATGCGATGGCGCACAGCACTCGTCACCACCGTCACCGGGCTGGTGGCGCTCCTCGCCCCCCTGGCAGTGGCCCCCACGGCCGCCGCCCACGGCTGGGTCACCAACCCGCCCAGCCGCCAGGACCACTGCAGCACCGGCAACCTGTCGTTCGACTGCGGCGGCCTGCAGTACGAGCCGCAGAGCGTCGAGGCCCCGAAGGGCTCGATGCAGTGCTCCGGCGGCAGCGGTTTCGACATCCTCGACGACGAGAGCAAGCCCTGGCCCCGCACCACCATCGACTCCTCGGTGACGATGCGGTGGCAGCTCACCGCGATGCACGCCACCAGCACCTGGGAGTACTTCGTGGACGGTGTGCTGCACCGCACGTTCGACGACGGCGGCGCGCGACCCGGAGCCGTCGTCGAGCACACGCTCGACAGCCTGCCGGCCGGTGATCACACGATCCTCGCCCGGTGGAACGTCGCCGACACGGCCATGGCGTTCTACGCCTGCGTCGACGTGACGGTCGGCGGCGACGGGGGCGGCACGGACCCCGACCCGGACCCGACGCCGGACCCGGACCCCGGTGACTGCGAGACCGCGGCCTGGGACCCGGCAGCGGTCTACCTCAACGGTGACCAGGTCTCCCACGACGGCCGCACCTACCAGGCGAAGTGGTGGACCCGCGGCGAGGACCCGTCGTCCGCCGGCCAGTGGGGCGTCTGGAGCGACCTCGGCGCCTGCTGACCGCGGCCCCTCCGAGTTCGGCACGTCGTGCGCTGTTCGGCAGCTGGAGCTGCCGAACAGCGCACGACGTGCCGAACCACGGACCGTGAAGGCCTGGGACAATGGGCCGCGATGACTGCCACCGACGCCCCTGCCCCCTCCACCGTCCCGCGTCCCGCCGGCACCCTGCTGCCGTTCCTGCCGGCCCCCACGGGCAAGGCGCCGGACCCGGACGTACTGTTCGAAGGCTTCGGCGAGTGGGCGGCGTCGACGGGCCGGACCCTCTACCCCCACCAGGAGGAGGCGCTGCTCGAGCTCATGACGGGCTCGCACGTCGTCCTGGCCACGCCGACCGGCTCCGGCAAGTCGATGGTGGCGATGGGCGCGCAGTTCGCGGCGCTGGCCGCCCGGCGCTCCGGGCTCGGCGGGCGGACCTACTACACCGCACCGCTGAAGGCGCTGGTCAGCGAGAAGTTCTTCGACCTGGTCGCGGCGTTCGGCTCGCGCAACGTCGGCATGATGACCGGCGACAGCGCGGTCAACGCGGACGCGCCGATCATCTGCTGCACCGCGGAGATCCTCGCCAACCTCGCGCTGCGCCGGGGCGCCGGCACGCCGGGCGAGGAGGACTTCATCGCTCAGGTCGTCATGGACGAGTTCCACTACTACGGCGACCCCCAGCGCGGGTGGGCCTGGCAGGTGCCGCTGCTGGAGCTGCCGCACACGCAGCTCCTGCTGATGTCGGCCACGCTCGGCGACACCACCCGCCTGCGCGAGGACCTGGCGGAGCGCACCGGGCGCGAGGTGGCCGAGGTCGCCGACGCCGAGCGCCCCGTGCCGCTGACGTTCTCCTACGTCCAGGACCCGCTGCCCGAGGTCATCGAGGAACTCGTCACCACCCACCGCGCCCCGGTCTACGTGGTGCACTTCACGCAGAAGGACGCCGTGGACCGCGCGCAGGCGCTGCTGAGCACCAAGCTCTCCTCCAAGGAGGAGAAGGCTGCCATCGCCGCCGAGATCGGGGCGTTCCGGTTCGGCACCGGCTTCGGCAAGGTGCTCAGCAAGTACCTGCGTGCCGGGGTCGGGGTGCACCACGCCGGCATGCTGCCGAAGTACCGGCGCCTCGTCGAACGCCTCACGCAGCGTGGCCTGCTGAAGGTGGTCTGCGGGACCGACACCCTCGGCGTCGGTATCAACGTGCCCATCCGCACCGTGCTCCTGACCTCCCTCGTGAAGTTCGACGGCGAACGGATGCGGCACCTCACGGCGCGGGAGTTCCACCAGATCTCCGGACGGGCCGGACGGGCCGGCTACGACACCCTCGGCGAGGTCCTCGTCATGGCTCCCGAGCACGTCATCGAGAACCGCAAGGCCGTCGCCAAGGCCGGCGACGACCCGAAGAAGCTCAAGAAGCTCGTCCGCAAGAAGGCGCCGGCCGGCTCGGTGAACTGGACCGACTCCACCTTCGAACGCCTGCGCGACGCGCCGCCGGAACCGCTGGCCAGCCAGTTCACCGTCAACCACGCGATGGTGCTCAACGTGCTCGCCCGCACCCGCGACTCGCACGACTCCGCCGGGTCCGGCACCGTCGACCCCGTGGAGGCGATGCGCCACCTGCTCACCGCGAACCACGACACCGACGCCCAGCAGGCGGCTCACGTGCGCCAGGCGCTACGCATCTACCGGTCGCTGCGGGTCGCGGGCGTCGTCGAGAAGGTCCGCGTCCCGGACCCGACGCGACCGGCGGGCTACCGCCCCAGCGTCCGGCTCGAGGTCGACCTCCCCCGTGACTTCGCCCTCAACGCCCCGCTGTCCCCGTTCGCCCTGGCGGCGATGGACCTGCTCGACGTGGACTCCCCCACGCACGCTCTCGACGTCGTCTCCGTCATCGAGGCCACCCTCGACGACCCGCGCCAGATCCTCTACGGGCAGCAGCGCAAGGCCCGCGGCGAGGCCGTCGCCGAGATGAAGGCCGAGGGCATCGAGTACGACGAGCGCATGGAGCTGCTCGAGGAGGTCACCTGGCCACGGCCGCTCGCGGACCTGCTCGAACCGGCGTTCGCCCAGTACAAGCAGTCCAACCCGTGGGTCGCGGGCGCCGAGCTCGCCCCGAAGTCCGTGGTGCGGGACATGCTCGAGCAGGCGATGACGTTCGCCGAGCTCGTCAGCGTCTACGGGCTCGAGCGCACCGAGGGCGTGGTGCTGCGGTACCTCGCCGACGCGTTCCGGGCGACCCGGCAGGTGGTCCCGGAGGAGCACCGCACCGAAGACGTCCTCGAGGTCGTCGAGTGGCTCGGCGAGCTCGTGCGCGGGGTCGACTCGTCGCTGCTGGACGAGTGGGAGCGGCTGCAGAACCCCGTGGACGACGACGCCGACGCCGTCGCGGAGGGCGAGCTCGCCGAGGCCGGCGCCGAGGCGCCCGCCCGCCCGGTCACCGGCAACCCCCGGTCCTTCCGCCGCCTGGTGCGCAATGCCATGTTCCGCCGCGTCGAGCTGGCCGCCCGCGAGGACTACGACGCGCTCGAAGCCCTCGACAAGACGTCCGGCTGGGACGGTGACGCGTGGGCGGACGCGCTGGAGGACCTCTTCGAGACCCAGGGCGACGACGCCATCGGTTTCGGTGCGAACGCCCGCGCCAGCGCCCTGCTCACGCTGCGGGAACCGGGTGCCGAGCTGCCGGCCGGCGCGACGACGTCGGACGGCGAGCACCTCACGACCGTCCCCGCCGGGTCGTGGTGGGTCCGGCAGGTGCTCGACGACGCCGACGGCGACCGCGACTGGGCGATCACCGCCCTGGTCGACCTGGCGGCGAGCGACGAGGCCGGCGCGCCGGTCGTGCGCATCGTCCACGTCGGGCGTCTCGCGTAGCACGTCCCGAAGGCCCCGAAGGTCACGAAGGTCCCTGTCGTCGGCAGCGGGTTGCGGGCGCAACCGGTCCGCCGTTCAATAGCCTCAGAGGGGATCACCTCGCTCGACACGTCGGGGGGCAGCCATGGACAGCTCGACCACCCTGTGGATCGTCATCGCGCTCGTCGCCGTGATCCTGCTCGCGATCCTCGTCTGGTTCCTGGTGCGCCGGTCGCGGACCGTCTCGGCGAAACGGCACGAGGCCGAGCAGGCGAAGGCGGCCCAGCTGCGTCGTGACGCCGAGCGCGAGCGCATCGCGGTGCAGGAGCGTGAGGCGTCGGCCGAGAAGCTCGATGCCGAGGCACGGCTGCAGCAGGCCGAGGCCGATCGCAAGGCCGCCGAGGCGGCGCGGCTCCAGCAGGAGGCCCAGGACCGCAGCGCGAAGGTCGGCGAGAGCCGGGCCGACGTCGAGGAGCGCCTGCGCCGCGCCGACGAGCTCGACCCCGAGCACCGGGCCACCACCGGGACCGTCCGCATCGACGACACCGACCAGGAGCACCGTCCCGAGCACCGCGCCGACGCGCCGCCGGACAACCACGGCGACCGCACCGACCGCGAGGGTCGCCACCACACGTGAGCGCCCGGGCGCCCGCCGTCACAGGCCCGTGAGCCCCCGGGTCAGCGTCGCCAGCCCGCCGACGTAGGCGAGCACGATGAGCACCCGGCGGGTGGCCTCGGCGGACACCCGCGGGGCGAGCACCTCGCCGATCGCGAGCCCGCCGACGATGGCCACCATCAGCAGCACCCACTCCCACGGCGCCATGGTCGGGAACGACGCGTCGGCGAGCACCAGCTTGGCCACGAGGGCCGCGACGGCGTTCGCGACGAAGAACGGCTGCGCGGTGGCGGCGAACTGTCGGGGGTCCCAGCCGCTGAGCACGGCGTAGACCGCGACCGGCGGCCCCCCGATCCCCGCGGCGACCGAGCCGATGCCGCTGGCCGTCCCCGTCACGGCCAACGGCCAGCCCGCCGCGGCGTCCACGGGGTGCCGGTCCTCGCGGCGCAGGCGGGTGGTGACGACCGCCAGGGTCATCGCGGCGATGATGAACAGCCCGATGGTGACCTCGAGGGCCGGGGCGCTGACGTCCCGCAGGAGCAGCGCGGCAGGCACCGTGACGACGAACGACGACGTCACGAGCCAGGCGAACTTGCGCCACTCCACGTCCCGGACCACCCGTCCGAGGATCAGCGCCGAGGCGATGGCGCCGGCCAGGTTCACGAAGAGCACGCCTTCCAGCGGCCCGACGATCAGCACGATGAACGGGCCGGCGACCAGCCCGAACCCCATCCCCGTCACCCGTTGGAGGATCCCGCCGACGAGGATCGCGAGGACGAGGAGGGTGAGCACGGCCACCACCGTACGCCGCACGGGCCGCGGGACCGTGCTCGACGGCGGTGCGCGGGGTGCGAGATCGGGCACACTGGGCGTCGTGGCCCGGAAGAAGACCGCGCGCGGCGCGACCCCTGCTGTCAGCCTGCTGGAGCGGGCGGGCGTGCCGCACGGCGTCCACCCGTACGACCACGACCCGTCGAGCGAGCTCAGCTACGGCGACGAGGCGGCGCACGCGCTCGGCGTCGCGCCGTCCCAGGTGTTCAAGACGCTCCTGGCGGACGTCGACGGCACGCTCGTGGTCGCCGTCGTGCCCGTCACCGGCTCCCTGGACCTCAAGGCCCTGGCGCGCGCCGTGGGCGGCAAGCGGGGCGCGATGGCGGACGTGGCCCGGGCCGAACGGGCGACCGGGTACGTGGCCGGCGGCATCTCGCCGCTGGGCCAGCGCTCCCGGCACCGCACGGTGGTGGACACCACCGCGGAGGGCTTCGACGTCGTCTACGTCTCGGGCGGGCGCCGCGGGCTCGACGTCTCGCTGACCCCCGGGGACCTGGTGCGGCTCACCGACGCGACGTGCGCGACGATCGGTCGCTGAGCCGGTGGACGCTCCCCGCCCCGTGGACTCGCTGACCCTCGACGACCTCCGCACGATCACGGCCTACGGGGCCGCCCGGGCGAGGACGGTGCTGCACCACTTCACCCGTGCCCGGCCCGACGACGTCAGGGTGATGGACGCGCTCCGCGCCGCCGACGAGTTCAGCCAGGGCGCTCCGCGCCGAGCGACGCTCCGGTCGGCCGCCTGGGCCGCGCACCGCGCGGGACAGGAGGCCGGTGCGACACCAGCCCGAGAGGCCGCACGCGCTGCGATGAGCGCCGCGGCCGCCGCCTTCCTGCATCCGCTGGCCCGGCCCCACCAGATCAAGCACATCCTCGGGGCGGCCGCCCACGCGGCCTACGCCGTCGAGCTCGCGGAGGGTCCCGCCGCCGGCTCCGCACACCTGGTCCCCTCCCGGGAGCTGGCAGGAGCCCTCGTCCGTGCCGTCCTGCTCCGCTACCCCGTGGCCCCGCCGGGTGGCGGGCGGGTCGGTGAGCTGGTGCGGGCGCTGGACGAGGCGGTGCGTCGCCCCGCGCCACCGGGCACGCCGCTTCAGGCCCGCTGGTAGGTCGGGTACCGCGCGTCGCTGGGGACGATCTCCTTGCCCAGGGGAAGCAGGGAGATCGGGATCATCTTGAGGTTGGCGATCGCCAGCGGGATGCCGATGATCGTGATCGCCTGGGCGACCGCGGTGACCACGTGGCTGATGGCCAGCCAGATCCCGGCGACGACGATCCAGACGATGTTGCCCAGCACCGACCAGCCGCCGGCACCCGGCTTGTCCACCACGGTGCGCCCGAACGGCCACAGTGCGTACCCGGCGATCCGGAACGACGCGATACCCCACGGGATGGTGACGATGAGGACGCAGCAGATGATGCCCGCGGCGGCGTAGCCGAGCGCGAGCACGAGCCCTCCGAAGACGAGCCAGATGACGTTGAGCAGTGCCTTCACGCCTCCCATCGTCCCACCACCGGCGTCGGTACGGGATCCGGGGACACCCTGAGCGGACCCCGGCGTTCGTAGACTGGCCCCATGCCCTCCCTCCACGACCGGCTCGCCGCGGTGCGCGCGCGGGTCGACGCCGCCGCGACCGCCGCGGGCCGCGACCCCTCCGAGGTCCGGGTCCTGCTCGCGACCAAGACTCAGGACGCCGGGACGGTGCTGGCCGCCGTCGCTGCCGCGACCGACCTGGCCGCCTCCCGCGGGGACGACGGCGCGGTGCTCCTCGGGGAGAACCGCGTCCAGGAGCTCGTCGCGAAGGCCCCCGACCTCGCCGGGCTCGTCTCGGCAGGCCGGGTCGAGGTGCACATGATCGGCAACCTGCAGCGCAACAAGATCAACCAGATGCTGCCGACGGTGACCGGTCTGGAGACGGTCGACCGGGCGGAGCTCGCCGACGCGGTCGCGCTGCGAGCGGGCCGCGCGGGCCGCACCCTCGACGTCATGGTCCAGGTCAACGTCTCCGGCGAGGAGAGCAAGTCCGGGTCGGCGCCGACCGAGGCCGCCGCGCTCGCCCGGCACGTCGCCACGCTCGACGGGCTGCGGCTCACCGGGTTCATGACGATCGGTGCCCGCAGCCACGACGAGGCCGAGGTCCGCGCCGGGTTCACCCGGCTGCGCTCCCTCCGTGACGAGGTGGTGGCCTCCGGCGCCCCGGGCACGGCCGGCGCCCGCGAGCTGTCCATGGGGATGTCCGGCGACCTCGAGCTCGCCGTGACCGAGGGCGCGACGATCGTCCGCGTGGGGACCGGGGTCTTCGGGGACCGTCCACCGGTCTGAGGCCGCTCAGGGCACCCGGTGGATCCACTCCGGGGTCGCGAACTTGGTCCGGACCAGCTCCTCGGCCCGCTCCCGCTCCTCCGGCCGCAGCGCGGACTCCTGGGTCTTGTACTGCTCGGCGAAGTACCGCGCGAAGGCGTCGACGACGTCGTCGCGCGCCATCCCGGTCTGCGAGCGCAGGGGGTCCACCCGCTTGTTGGCGCTGCGCGTGCCCTTGTCGGACATCTTCTCGCGGCCGATCCGCAGCACCTCGAGCATCTTGTCGGCGTCGATGTCGTAGGCCATCGTCATGTGGTGCAGCACTGCTCCCCCGGCGAGCCGCTTCTGGGCGGACCCCGCGATCTTGCCGGCCGGTGAGGCGACGTCGTTCATCCCCGCGAACGAGGCCTCGACGCCGAGCTCGGCCAGCGCGCCGAGCACCCACGAGTCCAGGAACGCGTACGAGTCCTCGAAGCTCATGCCGTCCACCAGGGACCCCGGCACCACGAGCGAGAACGTCACGCAGTTGCCTGCCTCCATGAACATCGCTCCCCCGCCGGAGATGCGCCGCACCACGGTGACGTCGTGGCGGGCGACGCCGTCGTCGTCGATCTCGTTGCGGTACGACTGGAAGGAGCCGATGAACACCGCCCGCTCGTCCCAGTCCCAGAACCGCAGCGTGGGCCCGCGCCGTCCTTCGGCGAGCTCTTGGGTGAGCACCTGGTCCAGCGCCGCGAGCGTCCGGGGCGGCAGCGGGCCGGGCCGGAGCACCTCGAAGGTGTGCTGGTCCCACGTGGTGGCCAGGCCGAGGGCGCGGCGCACAGCGACGGCGACCGCCCGGGCGTCGAACCCGACCATGGCCACCGGGCCGGCCAGGGTCCCGGCCCGCTGCGCCGCGTCGAGCGCCTCGGTCACCACCCGGGCGAGCTCGCCCGTGGACGTCGACGACGCCAGCCCGGTCAGCGCGGCGTCGATGACGCCCAGCGCCTCGTCGGGCTCCAGGAAGAAGTCCCCGCTGAGCCGGACGTCGGTCAGGACGCCCGGGTCCGACGAGGTGTCGACGTCGAGGTCGACCGCCACGAGCTTGCCGCCGGAAACCTTGTACTCACCATGCACCCGGCCAGCCTAGCGGCGGTTCACCGAGGATCGACGCCCGCGTGGACCAGGCCGTAGACGTGCGCGTCGATGAGCGCCTCCCACGCGGCCTCGATGATGTTGGGCCCGACCCCGACGGTCGACCAGGTGTGGTGCCCGTCGGTGGTCTCGACCAGGACGCGAGTGGTGGCGTCGGTGCCGTGCTCGGCGTCGAGGATGCGCACCTTGAAGTCGACGAGGTCGAACTTCTCGATCTGCGGGTAGACGCGAGTGAGCGCGTGCCGCAGCGCCTGGTCGAGCGCGTTGACGGGACCGTTCCCCTCCCCCGTGACCACGATGCGCTCACCGCCGGCGTGCAGCTTCACGGTGGCCTCGGCCAACGCCTCGGCGTCACGACGGTCGGCGTCCGGCTGCCCACCGGCCCGGCCGCCCGACGTCTCGACGATCGCGCGCCAGGACTCGATGCGGAAGTAGTGCGGCCGCCCGCCGGTCAGCTCCTCGCGCAGGATCAGCTCGAAGGAGGCGTCGGCGGCGTCGAAGGTGTAGCCCTGCGCCTCCGCCTCCTTGACCCGGTTCGTCACCCGGGTCAGCAGCTCGCCTTGACCCGCCAGGTCGAAGCCGAGCTCTCGGCCCTTGAGCTCGATGGAGGCGCGGCCGGCCATGTCCGAGACGAGCATGCGCATGTCGTTGCCGACCGCGGTCGGGTCGATGTGCTGGTAGAGGTCCGGGTCGACCTTGATCGCGCTGGCGTGCAGACCGGCCTTGTGGGCGAAGGCGCTCGCCCCCACGTACGGCTGGCGGGCGTAGGGCGCGATGTTGGTGATCTCGGCGACCGCGTGGGCGATCCGCGTCGAGTCGGCGAGCCCGTCGCCGGGCAGGGTGGAGATCCCGTTCTTCAGGGCCAGGTTCGCCACGACCGCCACCAGGTCCACGTTGCCGGTCCGCTCGCCGTAGCCGTTCACCGTCCCCTGGACGTGCGCGCAGCCCGCGTCGACGGCGGCGAGCGTGTTGGCGATCGCGCACCCGGAGTCGTTGTGCGCGTGGATCCCGAGCAGGCTGTCGCCGGGCAGGGCGTCGCGGCCGTGCGCCATCCCGAGCGTCTCGCGCAGCTCGGCGACGGTGTCCGCGACCCAGCTCGGCAGCATGCCGCCGTTGGTGTCGCACAGGGCGACCACCTCGGCGCCCGCCTCGAAGGCGGTCCGCACGGCCGCCGTCGTGTACGCCGGGTCGAACCGGTAGCCGTCGAAGAAGTGCTCCGCGTCCACCACGACCCGGCGCCCCTCACCCACCAGGAACTCCACGGTGTCGCGGATCATCGCCAGGCCCTCGTCCGGCGTCGTGCGCAGGGCACGCTCGACGTGCCGGACGTCGGACTTGGCCACGAGCGTCACCACCGGCGCCTCGGAGTCCACCAGGGCGCGCACCTGCGGGTCGTCCCAGGCCCGGGTGGCGGCCTTGCGCGTCGCGCCGAACGCCGCCAGGACGGCGTTGCGCAGCTCGACCTCCTTGGCGGCACGCCGGAAGAACTCGGTGTCCTTCGGGATCGCCCCCGGCCACCCGCCCTCGATGAAGCCCACACCCAGCTCGTCGAGCAGGGGCGCGATCGCGAGCTTGTCCGCGACGGAGAGGTTCATCCCCTCCTGCTGCGCACCGTCGCGCAGGGTGGTGTCGTACACGTGGAACGGGGCGGCGGCCATCGGTGGCTCCCGTGGGGCTCGGTGCGGGCACAGATCTGGACAACAAAAAAGACCCCCCGGGTACGGAAGGTCTGCGCGTCCGGTCAGGTGGACCGGACGCGCTAGCTAATGCGGCAGGAGCAGCGGTGGTGGGGCTGCCGTGCGTGAGTCATGCCTCACATAGTGCCACAGTCGACCTACGAGGTCACCGACCGTCCGCGTCCTGGACCGGTCGATCCACGCCGGTACGGGGTGTCCGCGAGGTGTGCAGGGACCAGATGTGGTCGGCTAGGGCTGTCGACGACACGAGGAGGACGACGGTGAGCGATCCCCAGCGGCCCTACGGCGCGCAGGACCCCACGCAGCGTCAGGAGCCGGTGCACCCGGGCGAGCAGCCCCCCAGCGTCTTCCCGCCCCCCGGCCAGGCGTCCTGGGAGCCGACCGAGCCCGCCGGACCACCACGCCCCCGGCTCGACGCCGGGCGCTACTGGGCCGGTGCCGCGGCGACCGTCCTGGTGTGCGCGCTCCTCGGGTTCGCCGCCTCGGTCATCTTCGACGAGGTCTTCGACATCGGCCTGTACCCGCCGCCGGACGCGATCGGCGTCGGCGACCACGCCTCGTGGGCCGGTGCCGGAGCCCTGTTCGCCCTGCTGGCGGCCGTGGTGCTGCACCTGCTGGTCGTGGTCGCGCCACGGCCCGACATGTTCTTCCACTGGCTGGTGGGCCTGACCGCCGTGATCCTCGCGGTCCTGCCGTTCACCGGGCGACCGGACCCGTTGGCCGCGGCCATGACCGCCCTGGTGTGGATCGTCCTCGGGATCGCGGTCTCCTCGATGCTCGGGAGTGTCCTGGGCCGCACGCTCAACCGGCCGGCCGAGACCATGTGACGGCGCGCTCGGCGGCGTCCGGGGCGAGCCGCTCCACCAGGCGGACGCCCTCGGCGTCCAGCTCGTCGCGCAGCGCCGCGGTGAGGTCGGGCGCGGTGGCGGTCGACGTGACCGCGAGCGTCGCCCGATCGCCGTCGACGTCGAGGGCCCAGGTCCCCACGACCCGACCGTCGACCCAGCAGGCGTCGTCGAGGTCGGTGGTCGACGTCCCCGCCCGGCGCGCCCACAGCGCCGTGGACGGCATGCCCGGATGCTGGGCCTGCAGTCCGCCGGCGGCACCGACCATCTCCGCGACCGTGCCCTCCGCGCGGGCGAGGAGGTGCTGGCGGGCCCACGACGTCCGGCCGAGCTCCGCCGTCGTGAGCTGCGCCGTCACGGCCGCTCGCCCTCAGGCCAGGCGACGCATCCAGCCGTGCCGGTCCTCGGCGCGGCCGTACTGGATGTCGGTCAGCTCGGTGCGGATCTGCATGGTCAGCTCCCCGGGCTCGCCGTCGGCGACCGTGTGGTCGAACGTGCTCCCGGCGAGCCTGCCGATCGGCGTGACGACGGCGGCGGTGCCGCAGGCGAAGACCTCGCGCACGGTGCCGTCGGCGAGCCCGGCGACGATCTCGGCCAGCGGGATCCGGCGCTCGACGACGTCCCGGTCGCGGTCCGCGACGAGACGCAGGATCGAGGACCGGGTCACGCCCTCAAGGATCGAGCCGGTGAGCTCGGGCGTGTGCACGCTGCCGTCGGCCATGACGACGAACACGTTCATGCCGCCGAGCTCTTCGAGGTAGTGGTTCGTGGCGGCGTCGAGGAAGCACACCTGGTCGCAGCCGTTCTCCTGCGCCTGGGTCTGCGGCAGGAGGCTCGCGGCATAGTTGCCCCCGCACTTGGCGTCGCCCGTGCCGCCGGGGCCGGCGCGGTGGTAGTCCTCGGCGACCCAGATCGACACGGGCTTGACCCCGCCGGCGAAGTAGGGGCCGACCGGCGAGGCGATGCAGAGGTACTCGACCTCGGCGGCCGGCCGCACCCCGAGGAACGCCTCGGAGGCGAACATGAAGGGCCGCAGGTAGAGGCTGGAGTCCTCGCCGCCGGGGACCCACGCGAGGTCGGTCCGCACCAGCGCGGCGATGGACCCGATGAAGTCGTCGACGGAGAGCGCCGGCAGGGCCAGCCGGTGCGCGGACCGGGCGAACCGGGCCGCGTTCGCGTCCGGACGGAAGGTCCACACGGAGCCGTCGGCGTGCTTGTACGCCTTCATCCCCTCGAAGATCTCCTGCGCGTAGTGCAGGACGGCGGTCGCCGGGTCGAGCTGCAGCGGCCCGTACTTCTCGATCCGTCGGTCCAGCCAACCGGTGTCGCGACGCCAGGTGACGCGCGCCATGTGGTCGGTGAAGACCGTCCCGAAGCGCGGTGCGGCGAGCGCGGCCTCGCGCTCGTCGTCAGGCGTCGGGGCGTCGGACTGCTCGACGTCGAACAGTGCGACGAGGTCCTCGAGCTCGGCGGGGAGGATGGCGGAACTGTCGGTGCTGGTCATGTCTGCGGGACCCTTTCACGAACGGACCTTCGTAGTCTTCCACGGCTGGGGCGCCGTGACCTACGCGAGCACCGGTCCGATCCGGGAAGGATGGCCCTGCGGCCCCTCCCCGCACCGCGACCAGGCTCAGCCCGCTACTCGTGCGGCCAGGTCCCGGCCGACCTCCGCCGTCGTGCGCACCGTGTCACCACGGGTCGCCAGGTCCGCGGCCACGGCCGCCTCGACCCGCGCGGCCTCGTCGCTCAGGCCGAGGTGGTCGAGCATCAGCGAGACCGACAGCACGGTGGCGGTCGGGTCCGCCTTGCCCTGGCCGGCGATGTCCGGTGCCGAGCCGTGCACCGGCTCGAACATCGACGGCGCGGTGCGGTCCGGGTTGATGTTCGCCGAGGCGGCCAGGCCGATCCCGCCAGTGATGGCGGCCGCCTGGTCGGTGAGGATGTCACCGAACAGGTTGTCGGTGACGATGACGTCGAACCGCGACGGGTTCGTGGTCAGGAAGATCGTGGCGGCGTCGACGTGCAGGTAGTCGGTCGTGACGTCGGGGAACTCGGCGTTGACCGCCTCGACCGTCCGGCGCCACAGGTGACCGGCGTGCACCAGCACGTTGTGCTTGTGCACGAGGGTGAGGTGCTTGCGGGGACGCGCCTGGGCACGAGCGAACGCGTCACGCACGACGCGCTCCACGCCGAACGCCGTGTTGACCGACACCTCGGTGGCGATCTCGTGCGGCGTCCCCGTGCGGACGGAGCCACCGTTGCCGACGTATGGACCCTCGGTGCCCTCGCGGACGACGACGAAGTCGACGTCGCCGGGTGCGGCCAACGGGCTGGTCACGCCCTCGTACAGCTTGCCGGGGCGCAGGTTCACGTAGTGGTCGAGTGCGAAGCGCAGCTTGAGCAGCAGACCCCGCTCCAGGACGCCGGAGGGCACCGACGGGTCGCCGATCGCGCCGAGCAGGATCGCGTCGTGCTCGCGGATGCGCTGCAGGTCGGTGTCCGTGAGCGTCTCACCGGTGGCGTGCCACCGACGCGCACCGAGGTCGAGCTCGGTGGTGGAGATCTTGAGGTCGGATCCGGCGACGGCGGCGTCCAGGACCGCGAGGGCCTGCTCGACGACCTCGGTCCCGATGCCGTCTCCTGCCACCACTGCCAGGTCGATGTTGCGCGTCATGGGCCGAGCCTACGCCGTAGTCGGTCATGATGCGGACGCCCGTCTCGCGATACGGACGCTAGGTCTCCCGGGCGGACAGCACGCAGAACTCGTTGCCGTCCGGGTCCGCCAGGACCGTCCACGACACGTCGTCGGGCTGACCGACGTCGATCACGGTGGCACCCCGCCGGACCAGCCGCTCGATCTCGGCGTCACGGTCGTCGCTCGTGTGCGGCGCGAAGTCCCAGTGCAACCGGTTCTTGCCGGACTTCTCCTGCTCGACCCGGACGAAGACCATCCCGGGCGGCACCCGGTGGAAGTCGAGCTGCTCCACGAGCTCGGCCGCCCACGGCGGCACCAGGACGCACTCCTCGTCGGACTCGTGGTTGAACTGCCAACCGAGCGCCTCGGCCCACCAACCGGCCAGGCGACGCGAGGGTCGGTCGTCTCCACGACCGTCGAGTACCAGCGCAGCGACATCGTGCGTCTCCCTATTCCGAGTGTCTCCCTAATCCGAGTACAGGACCTTGAACCGTTCGCACACGACCGGCATCGACGGGTCGAACTCGCGCCCTCTCGCCGCGAGGGTGCGGCGCCAGTACCGTTCATGCCCCTCGCGCCAGTCCTCCAGCGTGCGGTCGCCCTCGCCCTCGAGACGGGCGTGCTCGACGGTCACCTCGTCGAACCGGACCGTCTCGACGCGGGTCGTCCGCAGCAGCAGCCGGGGCTCGCCCGCGCCGTCCAGCACGATCGAGAGGTCCCCCTCGCGCGGCACCGGCTCGCCCGCCGCCTCGAACTCCCACAGGGACTCCGCGGTCGCGGTCTTGGTCCCCGCCAGGACGAGCTCGAGCAGCTCGTCGGCGAGCTCGGGGTTGTCCCCGAACGCCCAGGCCGGCGGCGGCACCACGTTCTCCGACCGCTCGCCGACGGCACCGCCGTGGCTGGTCCGCCCTGCGCTCGGGCGGGCGGTGTCCCAGAACCGCGTGATGCGGTCGGCCTGGTCGGTGTCCGCCAGGTGAGGTGCGCTGCCTGAGGTCCCGGCGCCCTGCGCCTCGTTCGTCGGTTCGGTCATGCGAGCCATCCTGCCAGGGCGGCACCGCGGCGTCCCGCGCTGCGCCGCGCGCGCCCCGGATGCACGCGCGGCCGCCACCCCGGGGTCGGGGTGACGGCCGCACGCGTCGCTCGCGACAGGGGTGGCGTCAGCGAGCGGCGCTGCCCTCCTGGTAGTCGGAGTCAGCGGGCTTGATCCACGCGAACATCTTGCGGAGCTCGCGACCGGTCGTCTCGATGGGGTGCGCCTCCCCCTTGGCGCGCAGCTCCTTGAACTCCTGGCCGCCGTTGTCCTGGTCCGCGATGAAGCGCTCGGCGAAGGCACCCGACTGGATGTCGGCGAGCACGGCCTTCATGTTCTCCTTCACCTCGGGCGAGATGACCCGCGGCCCGGAGACGTAGTCGCCGTACTCGGCGGTGTCGGAGACGGACCAGCGCTGCTTGGCGATCCCGCCCTCGACCATGAGGTCGACAATGAGCTTGAGCTCGTGCAGCACCTCGAAGTAGGCGACCTCGGGCTGGTAGCCCGCCTCGGTGAGGGTCTCGAAGCCGTACTGGACGAGCTGCGAGGCGCCGCCGCACAGCACGGCCTGCTCACCGAACAGGTCCGTCTCGGTCTCCTCGGTGAAGGTGGTCTTGATACCACCGGCACGCAGGCCGCCGATGCCGGCCGCGTAGGACAGCGCGAGGTCCCAGGCCGAGCCGGAGGCGTCCTGCTCGACGGCGACGATCACCGGGACGCCGCGGCCGTCGACGTACTCGCGGCGCACGAGGTGGCCCGGGCCCTTGGGGGCGACCATGAGGACGTCGTGGCCGGCCTCGGGCTTGATGTAGCCGAAGCGGATGTTGAAACCGTGCCCGAACACGAGAGCGGTGCCCTCGGTGAGGTTCGGGGCGATCTCGTCGCGGTACAGGTCACGCTGGACCTGGTCCGGGGCCAGGATGACGACGACGTCGGCCTCCTTGACCGCGTCGGCGACGGGGAGGACCTTCAGGCCCTCGTTCTCGGCCTTCTGCTGCGACGCCGAGCCGGCACGCAGGCCGACACGGACGTCGACGCCGGAGTCGCGCAGGTTGAGCGCGTGGGCGTGGCCCTGGCTGCCGTAGCCGATGACCGCGACCTTGCGCTGCTGGATGATGGACAGGTCGGCGGCGTCCTCGTAGAACATCTCAGCCACGGTGGTGCTCCTCAATCTCGGGGTGGTTCGCGTCGGGGGGTGTCGGGTTGATGGTGCCAGGCCTCGGGCGGGAAATGACGCGGCGTCTCAGGCGCTGCGCACCCGTTCCAGGGCCCGGTCGGTGATGGACCGCGACCCGCGCCCGACGGCGAGGGTCCCGGACTTGACGATCTCGCGGACCCCGAAGGGTTCGAGCGCGGTCAGCAGCGCGTCGAGCTTGGCGCTCGTCCCGGTCGCCTCGATGACGACCGTGTCCGGCACCACGTCGACGACGTGGGCGCGGAACAGCTCGACGACCTCCAGGACGCCGGACCGCGTGGCGGCGTCGGCCTTGACCTTGACGAGCAGGAGCTCGCGCTGGACGGACACCTCGGCGTCGAGCTCCACGATCTTGATCACGTGCACGAGCTTGTTCAGCTGCTTGGTGACCTGCTCGAGCGGGTGCTCGTCGACGTCCACGACCACGGTGATCCGGGAGATCTCGTCGTGCTCGGTGGGACCGACGGCCAGGGAGTGGATGTTGAAGGCACGGCGGGCGAAGAGGCCGGCGACGCGTGTCAGGACGCCGGGCTTGTTCTCCACCAGCACGGACAGCGTGTGTCGCGACATGGTTCAGTCCTCACTCAGTCTTCGCGTTCCCAGGCGGGCGAGATGCCGCGCGCGTACTGGATGTCGTCGTTGCTCACGCCGGCCGCGACCATGGGCCACACCATCGCGTCGCGCGAGACGTTGAAGTCGACGACGACGGGGCGGTCGTCGATCTCGTTCGCCCGCTTGATGGCGTCGTCCACCTCGGACTCGTGCTCCACGCGGATCCCGACGCAGCCGTAGGCCTCGGCCAGCTTGACGAAGTCGGGGATCCGCACGGTCCCGTGGCCGGTGTGCAGGTCGGTGTTGGAGTACCGCTCGTTGTAGAAGAGCGTCTGCCACTGGCGGACCATGCCGAGCGAGCTGTTGTTGATCAGCGCCACCTTGATGGGGATGTCGTTGATCGCGCAGGTGGCGAGCTCCTGGTTGGTCATCTGGAAGCAGCCGTCGCCGTCGATCGCCCAGACGTCACGGTCGGGCTCACCGACCTTGGCGCCCATGGCCGCCGGCACCGAGTAGCCCATGGTGCCCAGGCCACCGGAGTTGATCCACGTGTTCGGGCGCTCGTACCGGATGAACTGCGCCGCCCACATCTGGTGCTGGCCCACGCCGGCGACGTAGATCGCGTCGGGCCCGGCGATCTCACCCAGCCGCGAGATCACGTGCTGCGGGGCGAGATGGCCGTCCGCCGTCGGGGAGAAGCCCAGCGGGTAGGTCTCGCGCCAGGTGTCGATCTGGTGCCACCAGGCCTCGACGTCGGGCTTGCCCGTCCGCTCCTGCTCCGCCTGCAGGGCGGGCACCAGGTCCTCGATCACCTCGCGCAGGTCTCCGACGATGGGGACGTCGACAGCGCGGTTCTTGCCGATCTCGGCGGGGTCGATGTCCGCGTGGATGACGGCGGCGTGCGGCGCGAAGCTGGACAGCTTGCCGGTCACACGGTCGTCGAACCGGGCGCCGAGCGCCACGACGAGGTCCGCCTTCTGCAGGGCCGCGACGGCCGGCACCGTGCCGTGCATGCCGGGCATGCCCAGGTGCTGCGGGTGCGAGTCCGGCACGGAGCCGCGGGCCATGAGCGTCGTGACGACCGCGGCACCCGAGGTGTCGACCAGGCGCCGCAGCGCCGCCGAGGCACCGGACCGGATGACGCCGCCACCGACGTACAGCACCGGGCGACGCGCCGTGGCGAGCAGCTTGGCGGCCTCGCGGACCTGCTTGGCGTGCGGCTTCGTCACCGGGTGGTAGCCGGGCAGCGCGAGCTCCTGCGGCCACGAGAACGTCGTGCGCTCCTGCATGGCGGACTTGGCGATGTCGACGAGCACGGGACCGGGGCGCCCGGTCGAGGCGATGTGGAACGCCTCGGCGATGGTGCGCGGGATCTCGTCGGGGTCCGTGACGAGGTAGGAGTGCTTGGTCACCGGCATCGTGATGCCGACGATGTCCGCCTCCTGGAAGGCGTCGGTCCCGATGGCCGGGGCGGCCACCTGACCGGTGATCGCGACCATCGGGATGGAGTCCATGTTGGCGTCGGCGAGCGGCGTGACCAGGTTGGTCGCGCCGGGGCCGGACGTCGCCATGGTCACGCCGACCTTGCCGGTGGCGTGCGCGTAGCCCGAGGCCGCGTGGCCGCCGCCCTGCTCGTGACGCACGAGGATGTGGCGCAGCTTCGCCGAGTCCATCAGCGGGTCGTAGGTCGGCAGGATCGCACCGCCGGGGATGCCGAAGACGTTCTCGACCCCGACGGCCTCGAGCGACCGGACGATCGACTGGGCGCCGGTGACCTGCTCGCCTACCACGCGGTCGACACCGCGGGGCGCGGTACGTGCAGCCACCTGGGCTGGTGTCGGGTTCGGCTGGCCCATGGGGTCTCTCCTGCCGCTCGATCTGGGTGGATCCGGGGTATCTGTGCAATGAAAAACCCCCCGGTCCCGGGACGAGGGACTGACGAGGGGTGAGCGCGCTGACGAAAGCCTGTGCGGGGCCTCAGCCGGCGCGCTCAGGAAGTACTACGAGAAGAATCGTCTGCACGTGACGCACGTTACGCCGTCGGACGATGGATGTCACGCCGTGGTCGAAGCGTCCCGCATGATGGACACGAGGGTGTCCGGGGCGTGACGGCGGTCACGGCTGCGACCCCACGGGCTCCTCGACCGGCGCGGGATCGTCGTCGAACGCCGGCAGCCCGTCGATGCTGGTCAGGTTCTTGGCCCGTCGGTAGGCGACCTGACCGTCGGCACCCTTGCGGTCCATGAACGCGGGCAGGAGGTCGCGCTCGCCGACGTGGTCGTAGAGCGGCACGCCGTACCCGCACGAGTCGGAGACCCGCTCCACGTCGACGACGATGACGGCCCGGGCACCGCGCCGCTCGGTGAAGTGCTCCACCAGGGTCGCGTACTCGTCGTCGTACAGGCTCACCACCCGGCCCCGGCCGTGCAGGCGCACGATGTTCGGCGGCCCCTCGAAGGCGCAGAACATCAGGGTGATCCGTCCGTTCTCCCGCAGGTGGGCGATCGTCTCCGCCCCGGACGCCGTGATGTCCAGGTAGGCGACCGTGCGGTCGTCCAGCACCACGAACGTCCCGCCGACCCCCTTCGGGCTCACGCTCACGCGCCCGTCCGTCGCCAGCGGCGCCGTCCCGACGAAGAACACGTGCTGAGCCTCGAGGAACGCCCGCAGCCGGTCGTCGATGCACTCATGGACTTTTCCCATGGCCCTACCCTGCCAGACGACCGGTGCCCGGCCCTGGCCCTGCCTCCGGGCACCACCGGGCCGCGGCGCGGGCGAGCGCCGTCCGGTCGGGCTTGCGGCTGCGCCCGGCCACCGGGACGTGCGACGCGTGCAGCACGACGTCGGGCAGCGCGTCGTGGTCGAGCACGTCCGGCAGCGCGGCCCGCACCTGCGCGACGAGCGGGTGGTCCGCATCGAGGGTCACCTCCCCCGGGAGGCCCGCCGGCGACGGTGCCGAGGTCACGACCAGCGCGACCACCTCGTCACCGTCCGTGCGGGGCACGCCGACGAGGACGGCCTCACCGACGCCGTCGAGCGCCGCGATCCGTGGCTCGAAGAGCCCGGGATAGATGTTCGTCGTCCCGCGGATGATCATGTCCCGCGTCCGGCCGACGAGCACGATGCGGCCGTCGGGCTCGAGGCGCGCGAGGTCACCGGTGCGGTGCTCGCGGGCACGTGCAGGAGCGACCGCGCCGTCGAGGTCGTGCAGGTAGCCCGTCATGAGCGAGGGGCCGCCGAGCACGAGCTCACCGACGCCGTCGTCCGCGTCCTGGGCACGGCCCAGCCATGCCTCCACCCGGGGCAACGGACGGCCCACCAGGTCCCCGTCGCCGCCGAACGCGAGCTTGTCGTCCGCCTCGACGACGGCGACCGGCAGGATCTCCGTCATCCCGTAGACGCCGACCCAGCGGGTGCCGGGCAGGACCCGGGTGGCGCGCTCGAGCAGCGCCCGGGTCACCGGCGCTCCCCCGACCAGCGCCACCCGCGGTCCCCGGGCCGGCAGCCGCCCGTCCTCGACGGCGTCCAGCAGCGCGGTCACGTCCGCCGGAACGAGGTAGGTCCCCGCGGCGTCGGCCAGGCACCGCCCGAACGCCACGACGTCCCGGCCGGGCGGGTCGGCGGGGACCGACCACGTCGCGCCGGCGAGCAGCGCGGGCATGCCCAGCAGCATCTGGTCGGTGTGCACCACGTCGCCGGGGGCGAGGTCGAACACCTCGCGCAGCAGGTCGCACCCGGCCAGCAGCGAGCCCGCGCTGTGCACCACCGCGCGGGGCTGCGCCGTCGTGCCGGAGGTGAAGACGACGAGCGCCTCGCGGTCCGGGTCGAGCTCCGGCAGGGAGCCGCCGTCCGGGACCGCTCGCGCCAGGGCCGCCGCCGACCGCGAACCGCGCGGCACCCCCGGCAGCCAGGCACCGGCGTGCACGTGCCGGACGGGCAGCGTGGCGTAGTCCGGCAGCAGGACGCCCCGGGCCCGCGCGACCCGGCGCAACGGGCCCCGCGAGACGGCGTAGAGCAGGGACTCGGTCATCGCGAGCGCCGGCCGGGCGGCGGCCACGCGGGCGGCGAACAGCTCCGGCGTCGACCCCGGGTCGACGAACACGACCGTCGCGCCGGCACGGACGGCCCCCAGCGCCAGCACGACGCCCTGGGGGCGTGGGCGCACCGAGAACAGCGCCCGGTCGCCCGGGGCGAGCCCGTCGGCGGCGAGCGCGGCAGCGGTCCCGGTGATCCGGCGGGCCAGGTCGCCGTACGTGACCTCCGCGCACACCCGCGGGCCGCGCCGTCCGCCGCGGGTCCACCGGCGCAGCGCGACGTCGTCAGCCCCGGGGTGCCCGGCGGCCCCGCGGGCGAGGACCGGGTCGAGCAGGTGGGCACCGGTGGTCATGCGGCCTCCACGGTCAACGAGCGGTAGGCGGGGATGAGGACGCCGCGCGCCACCGACCGGTCCACGACCCGGAGGTCACGCCCCGCCACGGCGACCGGCCGCAGCGCGTCGAGCACCGCGTCGACCTGCGCCAGGGCGAGCGGCATCCCGAGGCAGAAGTGCGGTCCGTCACCGAACCAGAGGTGCCGGACGGCGGCGTCGGCCGGCGTACCCGGGTCGAACGGGCCGGCGTCGCGGCAGCACGAGATCGTCGCGACGACGACGCGGTCACCTGCCCGGACCCGCACCGTGCCCACGGTCGCGTCCACGCGGACCGACCGGAGCATCGCCGGGGTGGGCGCCGTGACCCGCAGCGCCTCCTCGACCACCCGACCGCGCACGGCGGCGCCTTCCGGTGTCGCCGGGTCCGCAGCCAGCAGCCGGTCGAGCCAGCCCGTGTCCGCGGCGAGCGCCACCAGGCGCGGGACGAAGGACTGGACCGTCTCGGTCCCCGTGAGCACGAAGGCGCCCACCGCGCCCAACGCCTCCTCCTCCGACAGGCCCAGCTCACGCATCCGCCCCGGGACGGTGGCCGGGTCGCCGTCCCGGTAGGCGTCGCGCGCGGGCTCCGACAGCCGGGCGAGCACCGCCCGCGCATGGCGCACCTGGGAGGGGGTCAGGCTGTGCCGGTGCAGACGCACCAGGCCGACGACGGACTGGGCGGCGGTCATCGCTTCGCGCACGGCGGCGTCGGTCGGCGGCAGCCCCGTCATCGCGCAGATCACCGTCCCGGCGATGGTCGCCGTCTCCTCGACCAGGTCGACCCGGTCCCCCGCCAGCAGGCGCTCGGGCAGCGCCGCCAGGGCGGCCGGCACGCTCACCGCGACGAGCTCCCGCACGGCGCGCGGGGTGAACAGGCCGGCCAGCGTGCGGCGCAGGCGGCCGTGGTCGGTCCCCTCCATGTTGAGCAGCACGGAGGGGCCGAGCACCGGTGTCCACAGGTCCGACGGCGCTCCCGGACCGACCTTGGAGAACCGGTCGGTGTCGAGCAGCACCTCCCGGGCGGTCGCGGCGTCCGAGACGACGACGCCGATGCCGGGGACCCGCACCACCGGCCCGAGCCGCCGCAGCCCCCGGATCGCCGGGTAGGCCAGCGGGTGAGCCCCTCGCTGGACGCGTTCCTCCCACCGCAGGGCCGTCATCGGATGTCCACGACCTCGGGGCGGTACCGGTGGTCGGCGTACCAGCCGAGGGTGCGGACCAGGCCCCAGGCGTGGGCACGCCGCGCGGAGGCGCGCACCACGACCTCGCGGTGCGCGCCGTACCGGGTCGTGAGGCGGCGGACGGCGTTGACGAGGGCACGGTCCTCATGGAGGTCCTCGATGGCCGTGCGCGGAAAGCCCCCGGCCGCCTCGTACAGGGCCGCCGTGATCGCCATGTTGCACCCCGCCGCCATCACGTACGGACCCCGGTAGCCCGGGTCCTGGTTGCCGGGCCGGAAGCGGCCGAACGTGCTCGCGACGACCACCGCCGCCGCCAGCACGGCCTGCTGGACGCGCGAGACCGGACGGTCGTCGGTGCGGGCCACCAGGCGGCCGGCGACGAGGTCGTGCCCGGCGGCGAACGCGTCCCGGACGCGACGCGTCCAGTCGGGTGCGGGCAGGCAGTCGGCGTCGGTGCGCGCGAGGTGCGTCGCCCCGCCCGCGATCGCCGCCCGCATCCCCGTGTCGGCGGCGGCGCCGGTGCCCTTCTGCGCCTCGTCGACCACGCGCCACCGTGTCATGCCCCATGCCTCCGCCGTGGCCCGCACGAGCTCGCCGGTCCCGTCCGACGAGCCGTTGTCCACGACGACCAGGTCGAAGTCAGGGTCCTGCTGGTCGCGCAGCGCGGCGAGGGTGGCGCTGATGCCGTGCACCTCGTCACGAGCCGGGACGACCACGGCCAGACGGTACGGGGAACGCGGTCCGTCCGCCGGGGCGGACCGGGTCCCGCTCACAGCCGGACCACCGTCGCGCCGATGCTGATGCCGCCGGCGAGCCCGACGAGCACCACCAGGTCGCCCGGTCCGACCCGGCCGGTGTCGAGGGCGGTCCGGAGCTGCAGCGGGAGCGACGCCGAGGCCACGTTCCCGTGGTCGGCGACCGTGACGACGGTGCGCCCCGGTGGCAGGTCGAGCGCGACCCGAACGTCGTCGAGGTAGGCGACCGCCACCTGGTGGACGGCGACCAGGGCGACGTCGTCCCAGGTGACACCGGCCCGCTCCAGCGCCTGGTGGACGACGTCGGGCCCGAGGGCGAGGAACGCCTCGCGCAGCCGCGACCCGTCGATCTCGAAGTACGTCCGCTCGGGGTCGCGGGGGTGCGCGGTGCCGCCGCCGGGGAGCATCCCCACGTCCCAGCGCGTCGAGTCCGCACCGAAGGCGCTGGCGAGGATCCCGCGCGGCGCCAGCAGGCCCTGCGCGTCCCGGGCGCCGGACTCCTCGGGCGTGGCACGCCGCACGAGGACCGCCGCCCCGGCGTCGGACATGGTGTACCCGGGCGCGGAGAGCAGGTAGGTGGCCCGGTCCGGCACGTCACGACGAACCCCGCGCGTGGGCGCCTCGCCGCAGGCGACCAGGACCGTGCGGTACCCGCCGCCACCGACGAGCGCCTCGGCGACCTCGATCGCGTTGAGCACCGAGTTGCACGCGTTCTTGACGTCCATTACCGGCGCCCGCACGCCCAGCTTCGCCGCGACGATGTGGCTCGTCGCGGGTTCGATCATGTCCTGCGTCGCCGAGGCGAACAGCAGCAGGTCGACGTCGTCGGTGGCGAGGCCCTCGGCGGCGAGCAGCTTTCCGGCGGCGGCGACCGCGAGGTCCGACGCGTCCCACGAGTCGGGCAGGACGTGCACCCGGCGCACCCCCGTCAGTCGCGACACCAGGGGGACGCGGGGCACGGCGCCGGGGTTGCGCGCGGCGAGCTCGAGCTCGCTGGCGCGCACGTCGACGGTGCGTTCCGGCAGGTGGACGCCGACGCCGGCGATCACCGCCGTCGTGGACGTCGGGCGAGGTGCGGTCCGGTCGGACGGCTGGGCGGTGACGGGCACCCGCGACAGCGTAGCGACGCCGGCCGCCGCGCGTCCGACCGTCCACAGGTCAGTCGGACGGCGGCCAGGTGCACACGCAGGCCTCGTTGCCCTCGGCGTCCGCCAGCACCCACCAGGCGGGAGCGAACTCGTCGGTGACGAGGCGTCCGCCCGCGGCCACGGCGTCGGCGACCCGCTGCTCGGCGACGTCGGGGCCGACGTAGACGTCGAGATGGATCCGGTTGCGCTGCTCGCGGGGTGCGTCCATCTGCTGGAACCACACCGTGGGCAGCGCACCGGACGGGTCGACGAGGGCCGGTGCGGCGTCGTCGGCGTCGTCGCCGCTCGTCTCCTGGTAGCCGAGCACGGCCCGCCAGAACGGCTGCACGGCCCGGCCGTCGAGCACGTCGATGCCGACGGTGATCCCGGTCGGCGCCGCAGGGTCCGCCGGGACGTCGAGCTCGCGGGCCACCCGTGAGACCTGCACCGCGAGCGCCACGTCCCGCTCGCTCAGCCCGCCGACGTCGTGCGACGTCAGCCGCACCGTGACGGTCCCGTAGCGCAGGTCGACGTCAGGGTGATGGTTCGCGGCCTCGGCCAGCTCCCCGATCGCCTCGACGAGCTGCACCCCCGTGGTGAAGCTGCCCGTGCGGAAGACCGCGGACGCCCGCTCGTCGGCCGTCACCCGCCAGTCGTCGGTGCCGTCGGCCACCTGGAAGTCGGCAGCGCTGATTCGATCGCTCATGGGTCACACCTCCACGTGCCACGCTAGGGCCGGCGTCCGACACCCGCCGCCGCGCACGCCCGGGTCGGCCGGTCGCTGCGTGGGGCCGCCACCTCAGCCGAGCACCGCGCCACGCGACGCCGACTGCACCAGCTTCGTGTACTTGGCCAGCACGCCCCGGGTGTAGCCGTGCGGCACGGGCTGCCAGCCCGCGGCCCGACGGGCCGCGAGCTCCTCGTCGCCGACGAGGACGTCGAGGGTCTTGGCCGCGACGTCGAGACGGATCCGGTCGCCGTCGCGCACGAACGCGACCGGGCCGCCGTCGACGGCCTCCGGGGCGATGTGCCCGACGCACAGCCCGGTGGTCCCGCCCGAGAACCGGCCGTCGGTGATGAGCAGGACGTCCTTGCCGAGCCCGGCACCCTTGATCGCGCCGGTGATGGCGAGCATCTCGCGCATGCCCGGACCGCCCTTCGGGCCCTCGTAGCGGATGACGACGACGTCGCCCGCGGTGATCGTGCCGTCCTCGAGCGCGTCGAGCGCGCCACGCTCGCGCTCGAACACCCGCGCCGTGCCCTCGAAGACGTCGGAGTCGAAGCCCGCGCTCTTGACGACCGCGCCGTCCGGCGCGAGCGAGCCGTGCAGGATGGTGATCCCGCCGGTCGGGTGGATCGGCTCCGCGAGCGCCCGCAGGATCTTGCCGTCCGGGTCGGGCGGGTCGATCTCGGCCAGGTTCTCGCGCACGGTGCGGCCCGTGACCGTCAGGCAGTCGCCGTGCAGCAGCCCGGCGTCGAGCAGCGCCTTCATGATGACCGGCACGCCGCCGATGCGGTCGACGTCGTTCATCACGTAGCGCCCGAACGGCTTGAGGTCGCCCAGGTGGGGCACCCGGCTCGCGACCCGGTCGAAGTCCTCGAGCGTGAGGTCGACCTCGGCCTCGTGGGCGATGGCCAGCAGGTGCAGCACGGCGTTGGTCGAGCCGCCGAACGCCATGACGACGGCGATCGCGTTCTCGAACGCCTCCTTCGTCATGATGTCGCGGGCGGTGATCCCGCGGCGCAGCATCTCCACGACCGCCTCGCCGGAGGCGTGGGCGAACGTGTCGCGACGCCGGTCGGCCGACGGCGGGGCGGCGGACCCCGGCAGGGACATGCCCATGGCCTCGGCGGCGGAAGCCATCGTGTTGGCGGTGTACATCCCGCCGCACGCACCCTCGCCGGGGCAGATCGCCCGCTCGATGCGGTCCACGTCCTCGCGGCTCATGAGCCCGCGCGAGCACGCGCCGACCGCCTCGAAGGCGTCGATGATCGTGACGTCCTTCTCCGTGCCGTCCGAGAGCTTCACCCAGCCCGGCATGATGGAGCCCGCGTAGAGGAAGACGCTGGCCAGGTCGAGGCGAGCGGCGGCCATGAGCATCCCGGGCAGCGACTTGTCGCAGCCGGCGAGCAGCACCGATCCGTCGAGGCGCTCGGCCTGCATCACCGTCTCGACGGAGTCGGCGATGACGTCGCGGCTCACGAGCGAGAAGTGCATCCCCTCGTGCCCCATCGAGATGCCGTCCGAGACGGAGATGGTGCCGAACTCCAGCGGGAAGCCCCCGCCCGCGTGCACGCCGTTCTTCACCGCACCCGCCAGGCGGTCCAGCGACAGGTTGCACGGCGTGATCTCGTTCCACGAGCTCGCCACGCCGATCTGCGGCTTGGCGAAGTCGTCGTCGCCGAGCCCGACGGCGCGGAGCATGCCGCGCGCGGCGGTGGCCTCCAACCCGTCGGTGACCTGGCGGGAGCGAGGCTTGATGTCGGGCGTGGTCCGGGCGGCAGCAGCGTCGGCACTCATGCGCCCAGGCTAGGCCCGACGACGGCCCACGGCCGCGCGGACCTGCCGACGCGCGTCGTTCCTGGGCCCCGGCCGACCGACCCGGCGCGTCAGGACACGACCGGCCGCGTCCAGATCCGGGCCACGGACCGGACGCTCCCGGACTCGAAGGGTCTCGTCTCGCCCGTCAGGCGGTAGCCCATCGCACGCCAGAACGGTTCGGCGACCTCGCGGTTCGTGTCGACGACGGCGAGCCGGAGCATCGTGACCTCCGGCCATGTCGCCACCCGCTCCTCCACCGCACGGTGCAGCGCGCGGCCGACCCCTCGCCGGTGCCGCGTCGCCGCCGTCTGGAGCAGCCCGACGTGCGCGTGCTCGACGGTCGGCCAGCCACGGATCACGTCGGCGAGCGCTACCAGGTCGTCGCCGTCGGACAGACCGAGGACGTGCTTCGCCGTCGCCGGGACCTCCGGCGGACCCTCGGTGAGCACGGCCAGCGCGTCGGACGCCTCGGCCGATCGGCCGGTGACGCGCCGGCAGTACCCGCCGTCGTCGGCCAAGAGCCGCTGGACGGCGTCAGCGTCGTCCGCCCGGAGGTCGACGAACCGCACGGTCAGCGGCGGGTGACCAGGGAGACGTCCCGCACGGCGCCGCGGTCGGCCGACGTCGCCATCGCGGCGTAGGCCTGCAGGGCGGGCGAGACGTAGCGGTCCCGGTCGACCGGCTGCCACGGGTTCTCCGAGGCCTCCATCTTGGCGCGCCGCTCGGCGAGCACCTCGTCGGGGACGTTGAGCCTGATGGCCCGCGAGTCGACGTCGATCTCGATCTCGTCGCCGTCCTCGACCAGACCGATGAGCCCGCCGGCCGCCGCCTCCGGGGAGACGTGGCCGATCGAGATGCCGCTCGACCCGCCCGAGAACCGGCCGTCCGTGATGAGGGCGCAGACCTTGCCGAGCCCCCGGCCCTTGATGAACGAGGTGGGGTACAGCATCTCCTGCATCCCCGGACCGCCCGCAGGACCCTCGTAGCGCACGACGACGACGTGGCCGGGCTCGACCTGCTTGGTGAGGATCTTCTCCACGGCGTCCTCCTGCGACTCGCACACGAGGGCCTTGCCGACGAAGTGGAAGACGTCCGGGTCCACGCCCGCCGTCTTGAACACGGCGCCGTCCTCGGCGAGGTTGCCGCGCAGCACCGCGAGGCCGCCCTCCACGGTGTAGGCGTGCTCGAGGTCGCGGATGCAGCCTTCGGCCGCGTCGGTGTCCAAGGACTCCCAGCGGTTCTGCGTGGAGAACGCCTGGGTGGTGCGCACCCCGCCCGGCGCCGCGTGGAAGAGCTCCAGAGCCGTGGGCGTGGTCTTGCCGGACCGGATGTCCCAGTCGTCCAGCCAGGCCTCCAGGGTCGGGGTGTGCACGCTGGTCACGTCGGTCTCGAGGAGGTCGGCGCGACGCAGCTCGCCCAGGAGCGCGGGGATGCCGCCGGCCCGGTGGACGTCCTCCATGTGGTAGTCCGGGTGGTTGGGGGCCACCTTGCTCAGGCATGGCACGCGTCGGCTGATGTCCTCGATGTCGGCGAGCGTGAAGTCGATCTCGCCCTCCTGCGCGGCGGCCAGCACGTGCAGGACGGTGTTGGTCGAGCCGCCCATGGCGACGTCGAGCGCCATCGCGTTGTGGAACGCCGCCTTGGTCGCGATGCCTCGCGGCGCCGCGGAGTCGTCCTCGTCGTCGTAGTACCGCTTCGCCAGGTCGACGATGGTCCGTCCGGCCTCGAGGAACAGCTCCTTGCGCGCGGCGTGCGTGGCCAGCGTGGACCCGTTGCCGGGCAGCGACAGCCCGAGCGCCTCGGTGAGGCAGTTCATGGAGTTGGCGGTGAACATGCCCGAGCAGGAGCCGCACGTGGGGCACGCCGCCTCCTCGACCTTCGCCAGCGCCTCGTCCGAGACGTTGTCGTCCGCCGAGTAGTTGATCGCGTTGATGAGGTTGAGGCTGGTCTTGGCGACGCCGTCGGCCACGATCGCCTTGCCGGCCTCCATCGGGCCGCCCGAGACGAAGATGACCGGGATGTTGAGCCGCAGCGCCGCGTTGAGCATGCCCGGGGTGATCTTGTCGCAGTTGGAGATGCACACGAGGGCGTCCGCGCAGTGCGCGTTGACCATGTACTCGACCGAGTCCGCGATGAGGTCCCGGCTCGGCAGCGAGTAGAGCATGCCGCCGTGGCCCATCGCGATGCCGTCGTCCACGGCGATCGTGTTGAACTCCTTGGCGACCCCGCCGGCCTCCTGGATCGCGCCGGCCACCAGGTCGCCCATGTCCTTGAGGTGGACGTGCCCCGGGACGAACTGCGTATACGAGTTCGCGATCGCGACGATCGGCTTCCCGAAGTCCTCGGACCCCATGCCGGTCGCGCGCCACAGGGCGCGGGCGCCGGACATGTTGCGGCCGTGGGTGGACGTGCGAGAACGCAGGGGGCGGCTCATGTCACTCCTTCAAGACGGGGCGCGCATGCCGCGAGCGGCACGCTCGCGCAGCGTACGCCGTCGCTCGGCGGAGCGGCACACCTGTCCCGCGACGTGGGCATACGGGATGCCCCTCATCGGTCCACCAGGTGGACAGATCCGTACGCATAAACGCTTCACCTTGCGCCGGACGCTGGCCACCGCGTCCTCGAGGTGCCGAGGATGCAGGTGCCCACCCCCGAGACGAACGAGGACGAGACGATGACGGCCACGACCTCCGCACCGACCAGCACCAGCCCCGCCGACGCCGGGACGTCAGCCTCCGGGGCTGCGGCCCGCCGTGCGCTCGCCTCCTGTAGCCTCCTGCTCTCCGTGGTGTTCCTGTGGCCGGTGGCCGACAAGGCGTTCGGCCTGGGCCACGCCACCCCGCCCGAGGCGGCCTGGTTGACCACCGGGACGTCGCCGACGGCGGGCTACCTGGAGCACGTCACCGGACCGCTGTCCGGGACGTTCGCGACGCTGTCCGGTCCCGCGACGGACATCCTGTTCATGCTCGGCATGCTCGGCACCGGGCTCGCCCTGCTCCTGGGCATCGGGATGCGGGCCGCAGCGGTCGCCGGTGGCCTGCTCATGCTCTCCCTGTGGCTGTCGACGTGGCCGTTCGCCGCCGGGTCGCACAACCCGCTCGTCGACGAGCACGTCGTGTACACCGCCCTGCTGGTGACGCTGGCCCTGACCCGTGCCGGCGACACGTGGGGTCTCGGCCGCACCTGGGCCGCCTCGTCGGTGCCCGGGACGAGCAGCTGGCTGCGCTGAGCGCTCCGCCCGGGTCGGCCGGGTCACCGGGGTCACCGGGGTCACGCCCCGGCGGTCCGGACTCCCTCCGCCTCGTCCGCGGCCCGGACGTGCCGCACCACCCACGGCGAGACCGCCCAGACCAGCCCCGCCACCGCGAGCGCCACCACGCCGATCCCACCGAAGTAGGCGGTGTCCGAGACCCCCGCCGTCACCTGGACGAGCTGGGCCGTCACGGCCTGGCCGGAGGCGTTCGCCAGGAACCACAGGGCCATCGCCTGCCCACGGAACGCCCGCGGCGCCAGCAGCGTCGTGGCCGCCAGCCCGGGCGGGGACAGGCAGAGCTCACCGAGGGTCTGGATCACGTAGACGACCACCAGCACCCATGCGGGCGCCCGGCCCTCGCCGACGACGGCAGAGCGGCGCGAAGAGCGAGCCGAGGTTGATCCCCATGTAGAACAGCGAGAACCCCGACTCACGTCGCGGGTCGTCGCGTTCGTACAGCTCGCCCACCATCGCGGACACGTTGGGCTTGAGGAGTCCCGTGCCGAGCGGCGCGCATCCCGTGGTAGCTGAACCGTTCCCACGCCTCGGTGGTGAAGAGCGTCATCAGACCACGGGGGTGGCCGAAGAAGGTGCGATCCTCCCCGGGAGCGGGACCGCCCGCCGGCGGCCGCGACGACGCGCTCATGGGCAAACTCTGGCACCGGTGCGCCGGACCTGCGACCGGGCGCCCGGCCCGGCAGACGGCGAGCCGCGGCCCGGGTGCCGGACTACGGTGGACCGGTGCCCTCGACCGTCTTCTGGTTCCGCCGCGACCTGCGCCTCGCCGACAACCCCGCCCTGCTGGCCGCCGTCGAGACGGCCCGCCAGGACGGCAGCGACGTCGTCGGGCTCTACGTCCTCGACGACGCCCTGTGGTCACGGGCCGGCCGCAACCGGCTCGCCTACCTGCTCGAGGCTCTACGCGCGCTCGACGAGGCCTGCGACGGCGCGCTCGTGGTCCGGCACGGCGACCCGCGCACCGTCGTTCCCGGGGTCGCCCGCGAGGCCGGCGCCCGCGAGGTCCACGTCGCCGCCAGCCACGAGCCGTACGGGCGGCGACGTGACGACGCGGTCGCCGAGGCGCTCGCGGACGACAGCAGACGGCTCGTCGTGACCGGATCGGCCTACGCCGTCTCCCCCGGTCGCCTCCGCACCGGCGGCGGCACGCCGTACCGGGTCTTCACCCCGTTCCGGCGGGCCTGGCTGGAGCACGGGTGGCGGGCGCCCGCGGCGCGCCCACGGTCGATCCCGTGGGCGTCGCTGCCCGCCGACGACCTGCCCGCCGCGCCGGCCACCGAGGCGCGGCTGCCCCGGGCCGGCGAGGCGGCCGCGCGGCGCCGGTGGCACGCCTTCCTCGCCGACGGGCTCGCCGGCTACGACGACCGGCGCGACCGGCCCGACCTGGCCGGCACCTCGGCGATGTCGGTCCACCTGCGCTGGGGCGAGGTCCACCCGCGCACCCTGCTCGCCGACCTCGCCACCGCGGCGTCCGACGGAGCACCCGCCGCCGACGTCGCCTCGTTCCGTTCCGAGCTGGCGTGGCGGGAGTTCCACGCGGACGTCCTGCACCACCAGCCGGCGTCCCGCACCCGCTCGCTCCGCGCCGTCGTGCCGGAGGAGTCGTGGGCGCGGGGCGCGCAGGAGGACGAGCGCCTCGCCGCGTGGACGGCCGGTCGCACCGGCTACCCGATCGTCGACGCCGGCATGCGCCAGCTCCTGGCCACGGGATGGATGCACAACCGGGTGCGCATGGTCGTCGCGTCGTTCCTCGTCAAGGACCTGCACGTGCGCTGGCAGCGAGGTGCCGCGCACTTCATGGAGCACCTGGTCGACGGCGACGTGTCGCAGAACCAGCTCAACTGGCAGTGGGTGGCCGGCACCGGGTACGACGCGGCCCCGTACTTCCGGATCTTCAACCCCGTCACCCAGGGCAAGAAGTTCGACCCGGGCGGCGAGTACGTCCGCCGGTGGGTCCCCGAGCTCCGCGACGTCCCGGTCGCCCGCGTGCAGGAGCCCTGGCGGCTCGACCAGCCCCCGGCCGACTACCCCGCGCCGATCGTGGACCACGCCGTCGAGCGGCGCGTCGCCCTCGACGACTTCCAGCGGGCACCACGCTGAACGTGGCGCCGTGATCCGCTCGAGGCCGCTCAGCGCTGGTGGTCGCGGAACTCGTCCTCGAGGACGCTCATGACGATCGCGTCCGCCCACGTCGCGCCGTCCCGATAGACCTCGCGCAGACGCCCCTCCTCGACGAAGCCGAGCGAGGCGTACAGCGCCTTGGCCCGCGGGTTGATGCTGAGCACGTCGAGGCTCACGCGGTGCAGGCGGGGACCGTCGTCGCCCGGCACACCGTCGAAGGCGAACCGCAGCACCTCCTCGATGGCCTCCCGCCCGTACCCCCGGCCCCGGTAGTCCGGCAGCATCTGCAGGCGCAGGTTGGCGCTGCGGGCGGCCGTGTCCAGGTCGTTGAGGACGATCTCGCCGATCAGCTCGTCGCTGACCAGCTCGCCGTCCCGCACGGCGCCCGGGGTGATCGCCCAGTCGTAGCGGCCCTCGCGCTCGGAGACCGTGGCCGCCCACTCGTCGATCTGCCCCCGCGAGAAGGTCGCGGTCGTGCCCGTCAGGCGCATGCCCTCCGGGTCGTGCAGGGACTCCCACAGCCGGTCCGCGTCCCGCGCCTCGATCGGGCGCAGGCGCATCATCTCCCCGGCGAGGAGGGGGCCCCTCACGCGCCGATCCTCTCCAGCACGAGCTCGCGCACGCGCTTGGCGTCGGCCTGCCCCTTCGTGGCCTTCATGACGGCACCGATGATGGCGCCGACTGGTCCCTGGTTGCCGCCGCGGACCTTCTCCACGACGTCGGGCTGCGCGGCGAGCGCCTCGTCGATGGCGGCCAGCAACGCGCCGTCGTCCGAGACGATCTCCAGCCCGCGCGCCACGACGACCGCCTCGGGCTCGCCCTCACCGGCGAGCACGCCGTCGAGGACCTGGCGGGCGATCTTGTCGTTGATCCGCCCCTCGTCCACGAGGCGCTGCAGCTCGCCGATCTGCGCGGGGGTGATCGACAGCTCGGCCAGGTCGACGTCCGCCTCCTTGGCGCGACGGGCCAGCTCGCCCATCCACCACTTGCGCGCCGCTGCCGGGCTGGACCCGGCGGCCACCGTCGCCTCGATGAGCTCGATCGCCCCGGCGTTGACCACGTCACGCATCTCGGCGTCGGCGAAGCCCCACTCGGTCTGCAGCCGACGGCGGCGCGCCTGCGGTAGCTCGGGCAGGGTCGCGCGGATCTCCTCGACCCACTCGCGCGACGGCTCGACGGGCACCAGGTCGGGTTCCGGGAAGTAGCGGTAGTCCTCCGCGTCAGACTTCACCCGGCCGGACGTGGTGGTGCCCGTGTCCTCGTGCCAGTGGCGGGTCTCCTGGACGATCGTCTCGCCGGCGTCGAGGGCGCCCGCCTGGCGGGAGATCTCGTGCCGGACGACCCGTTCGACGGACCGGAAGGAGTTGACGTTCTTCGTCTCGGTGCGCGTGCCCAGCTCGTCCTGCGGGGTGGGACGCAACGAGACGTTGACGTCGGCACGGACGTTGCCGCGCTCCATCTTGGCCTCGGACACGTCGAGGACGCGGAAGATGTCCCGCAGCGCCTGGACGTAGGCGCGGGCGACCTCGGGTGCGCGGTCGCCCACGCCGGTGATCGGCTTGGTGACGATCTCCACCAGCGGGATCCCAGCCCGGTTGTAGTCCACGAGCGAGTACTCCGCGCCGTGGATGCGACCGGTGGAGCCGCCGACGTGGGTGTTCTTGCCCGCGTCCTCCTCCATGTGCGCCCGCTCGATCTCGACCCGGTGGATCGTGCCGTCCTCGAGCTCAACGTCGAGCCAGCCGTCGAACGCGATCGGCTCGTCGTACTGGGAGGTCTGGAAGTTCTTCGGCACGTCCGGGTAGAAGTAGTTCTTGCGGGCGAAGCGGCACGACTCCGCGATCTGGCAGTTCAACGCCAGTCCGATGCGGATCGCGTACTCCACCGCGGTGCCGTTGACCACCGGCAGCGCGCCGGGCAGGCCGAGGCTCACCGGCGTCGTCTGGGTGTTGGGTTCCGCGCCGAACGAGGCCTCGGCCGGGCAGAACATCTTGGTGCGGGTGCCGAGCTCGACGTGCACCTCGATGCCGAGCACCGGGTCGTACCGGCGGACCGCGTCGGCGTAGTCGACCATCTGGGTCACAGTCATCTCCTTCGTGGGTCCGTCAGCCGAGCTCGGGGGCGCGGTCGAGCAGCGGGCCGCCCCAGCGGGTCTCGAGCGCAGCCTCGAGGGCGGCGCCGACGCGGTAGAGACGGTCGTCGGCCTTCGCGGGGGCGAGCACCTGGAACCCGACCGGGAGGTTGTCGTCGGACAGGCCGTTCGGCACCGAGATCCCCGGTACACCGGCCAGGTTCGCCGGGATCGTGGCGACGTCGTTCAGGTACATCGCCAGCGGGTCGTCCAGCTTCTCGCCGAGCTTGAACGCCGTCGTCGGGGCCGTCGGGGACACCAGGACGTCGGCCTGCTCGAAGGCGGCCTCGAAGTCGCGCTGGATGAGCGTGCGCACCTTCTGCGCGCTGCCGTAGTACGCGTCGTAGTAGCCAGCGCTCAGGGCGTAGGTGCCCAGGATGATGCGGCGCTTGACCTCGTCGCCGAACCCGGCGCCGCGGGTGGCGGCCATGACGCGCTCGGCGGTGACCGGGCCCTCCTCCGGCTCGACACGCAGGCCGAAGCGCATGCCGTCGAACTTGGCGAGGTTGCTCGACGCCTCGGCCGGCAGGATGAGGTAGTAGGCGGCCAGCGCGTACTCGAAGTGCGGGCAGGAGACCTGGACGATCTCCGCGCCGGCCTCCTCCAGCAGCGCCAGCGACTCCTCGAACCGCGCCTGGACACCGGGCTGGTAGCCGTCGCCCTGCAGCTGCTCGACGACACCGACACGGACGCCGCTCAGGTCACCGAGCGCCCCCTGCCGAGCGGCACCGACGACGTCGGGCAGCGGCTCGGGGATCGACGTCGAGTCACGAGGGTCGTGCCCGCCGATGAGCTCGTGCAGCAGTGCGGAGTCCAGGACCGTCCTGGTCACCGGACCGGCCTGGTCGAGGCTCGACGCGAGCGCGATGAGTCCGTAGCGGGAGACTCCCCCGTAGGTCGGCTTGACGCCGACGGTGCCCGTGACGGCACCCGGCTGGCGGATGGACCCACCGGTGTCCGTGCCGATCGCGAGCGGCGCGGCGAAGGACGCGACCGCCGCGGCGGAGCCACCCCCGGAGCCGCCCGGGATGCGGTCCAGGTCCCACGGGTTGTGCGTGTTGCCGTACGCCGAGTGCTCCGTCGACGATCCCATGGCGAACTCGTCCATGTTCGTCTTGCCGAGGATGGGCATCCGCGCGGCACGGATCCGCTCGACGAGCGTCGCGTCGTACGGGGGGATCCAGCCCTCGAGGATCTTCGAGCCGGCGGTGGAGGGCATGCCCTGGGTGACCACCACGTCCTTGACGGCGATCGGCACACCGGCCAGGGGATGCAGGTCCTCGCCGGCCGCGCGCCGGGCGTCGACGTCGCGCGCGGTGGCCAGGGCCTCCTCGGCGGACACGTGGAGGTAGGCGTGGACGGCGGGCTCGACGACGGCGATCCGGTCGAGGTACGCCTGGGTGACCTCGGTACTCGTCACCTCGCGTGCACGGAGCCTCTCGGCGAGCTCGGCCGCCGACAGTCTGGTCAGGTCCGTCATGTCACTCCTCCCCCAGGATCTGCGGGACGGCGAACCGGCCGTCCTCGGCGTCCGGCGCGGCGGCCAGGACGTCCTCGACCGGCAGCGACGGGACGGGCTCGTCCACGCGAAAGACGTTCGACATCGGGAGCGGATGGCTCGTGGCGGGGACCTCAGGGGTCGCGACCGCGCTCACCTTGGCGATGGACTCGACGATCACGTCGAGCTCGCCGGCGAGCCGGTCCAGCTCGTCGGAGCGCAGCTCGATCCGCGCCAGTGCTGCGACGCGCGCGACCTCGTCACGGGAGATGGTGGACATGGCCGCCAGTCTAGTGGTCCCCCGAGCCTCGCCCGGGCACCGCGTGGTCACATCCGTGTGAACAAACGGACGGTGCTCGGCACAGCCAGCAGCGGGCACGTTCCCGGGGACGACAAAGGACCCCGCACCAGAAGGTGCGGGGTCCTTGTCAAAGGGTGTCCGGCGGCGTCCTACTCTCCCACCCCGTCTCCAGGGCAGTACCATCGGCGCTGAAGGGCTGAGCTTCCGGGTTCGGTATGGGACCGGGCGTTTCCCCTTCGCTGTGACCGCCGTAACGTTATCGAGTTGTTCGGGTTCCCCCTTGTTGTTTCACCTGGTCGAGGTGAAAGGGGGTGGTGCCCGTTTCTCGGGAACCGCACAGTGGACGCGTGCATAGCAGAAGTGTTGGTGTTGAAGTTGTTGGCTTATTAGTACCGGTCAGCTGCGACAGTCGTTGGTCCTGTCTTCCACTTCCGGCCTATCTACCCAGTGGTCTAGCTGGGTGCCTTCACCCCACGAGGGGGATGGAAACCTCATCTTGAAGCAGGCTTCCCGCTTAGATGCTTTCAGCGGTTATCCCTTCCGAACGTAGCGAACCAGCGGTGCTCCTGGCGGAACAACTGGCATACCAGAGGTTCGTCCGTCCCGGTCCTCTCGTACTAGGGACAGCCCTTCTCAAGTTTCCTGCGCGCGCAGCGGATAGGGACCGAACTGTCTCACGACGTTCTAAACCCAGCTCGCGTGCCGCTTTAATGGGCGAACAGCCCAACCCTTGGGACCTACTCCAGCCCCAGGATGCGACGAGCCGACATCGAGGTGCCAAACCATCCCGTCGATATGGACTCTTGGGGAAGATCAGCCTGTTATCCCCGGGGTACCTTTTATCCGTTGAGCGACGGCGCTTCCACAAGCCACCGCCGGATCACTAGTTCCGACTTTCGTCCCTGCTTGACCTGTCGGTCTCACAGTCAAGCTCCCTTGTGCACTTGCACTCGACACCTGATTGCCAACCAGGCTGAGGGAACCTTTGAGCGCCTCCGTTACATTTTGGGAGGCAACCGCCCCAGTTAAACTACCCACCAGGCACTGTCCCTGATCCGGATCACGGACCGAGGTTAGATGGTCGATGCGGTCAGAGTGGTATTTCAACGGCGACTCCACTCGCGCTGGCGCGCGGGCTTCAAAGTCTCCCACCTATCCTACACAAACCGCACCGAACACCAATACCAAGCTATAGTAAAGGTCCCGGGGTCTTTCCGTCCTGCTGCGCGTAACGAGCATCTTTACTCGTAGTGCAATTTCGCCGAGTTCGTGGTTGAGACAGCGGAGAAGTCGTTACGCCATTCGTGCAGGTCGGAACTTACCCGACAAGGAATTTCGCTACCTTAGGATGGTTATAGTTACCACCGCCGTTTACTGGGGCTTAAATTCTGAGCTTCGCTTACGCTGACTCGTCCTCTTAACCTTCCAGCACCGGGCAGGCGTCAGTCCGTATACATCGTCTTGCGACTTCGCACGGACCTGTGTTTTTAGTAAACAGTCGCTTCTCCCTGGTCTCTGCGGCCCTCACCGCTTCCCACCGCTAGGGTGTTCACGGATCGGGCCCCCCTTCTCCCGAAGTTACGGGGGCATTTTGCCGAGTTCCTTAACCACGATTATCTCGATCGCCTTGGTATTCTCTACCTGACCACCTGAGTCGGTTTGGGGTACGGGCGGCTAGAACCTCGCGTCGAGGCTTTTCTTGGCAGCTGAGGATCACCCGATTCCCGCTAGTGCGGTCACCGTCAGTTCTCACCGTCAATGCTTCGCGGATTTGCCTACGAAGCCGGCTACAACCTTGGACGTGGTCTACCATCGCCACGCCGGGCTACCTTCCTGCGTCACCCCTGTTAACACGCTTACCTACTACCGGATTGGGTCCCACGCCGTTGTACCGGTGTCACCCGAAGGCGACGGTGGTACTCGGGGGTGGTCAGCATCACCGGATTCGGTATGGGCGGTTCTTCGCCGGTAGGAGAATATCAACTCCTTGTCCATCGACTACGCCTGTCGGCCTCGCCTTAGGTCCCGACTTACCCAGGGCGGATTAACCTGGCCCTGGAACCCTTGGTCATTCGGCGGACGGGTTTCTCACCCGTCTTTCGCTACTCATGCCTGCATTCTCACTCGTGTGGTCTCCACCGCTAGGTCACCCTGCGGCTTCACTGCCCACACGACGCTCCCCTACCCACCCACACACCTGAACACCCCCTCGAAAGGGAATGCTGGGTAAAGTGTGAGTGCCACGGCTTCGGCGGTGTACTTGAGCCCCGCTACATTGTCGGCGCGGAATCACTTGACCAGTGAGCTATTACGCACTCTTTCAAGGGTGGCTGCTTCTAAGCCAACCTCCTGGTTGTCTGTGCAACTCCACATCCTTTCCCACTGAGCACACGCTTAGGGGCCTTAGCCGGTGGTCTGGGCTGTTTCCCTCTCGACTACGAAGCTTATCCCCCGCAGTCTCACTGCCACGCTCTGGCTTACCGGCATTCGGAGTTTGGTTGACGTCAGTAACCTGGTGAGGCCCATCGGCCATCCAGTAGCTCTACCTCCGGCAAGGAACGCGTGACGCTGCACCTAAATGCATTTCGGGGAGAACCAGCTATCACGAAGTTTGATTGGCCTTTCACCCCTAACCACAGGTCATCCCCTCAGTTTTCAACCTAAGTGGGTTCGGTCCTCCACGCCGTCTTACCGGCGCTTCAACCTGCCCATGGCTAGATCACTTCGCTTCGGGTCTAGACCCGGCGACTGAATCGCCCTATTCGGACTCGCTTTCGCTACGGCTTCCCCACACGGGTTAACCTCGCCACCGAGCACTAACTCGCAGGCTCATTCTTCAAAAGGCACGCCGTCACCCCTGCTAAGGAGGCTCCGACGGATTGTAGGCACACGGTTTCAGGTACTATTTCACTCCCCTCCCGGGGTACTTTTCACCTTTCCCTCACGGTACTTGTCCGCTATCGGTCACTAGGTAGTATTTAGGCTTAGCAAGTGGTCTTGCCAGATTCACACGAGATTTCACGGGCCCCGTGCTACTTGGGATCCCCTTCACCAGGCCGCACCATTTCGTCTACGGGACTCACACCCTCTACGGTCCGCCTTTCAATGCGGTTCGACTATGACACGACTTTCTTACTGGTCCAGACCATGTCAGTGATCTGAGAAAGGTCCCACAACCCCGCACACGCAACGCCTGACAGCTTGACACGCATACGGTTTGGCCTCATCCGCTTTCGCTCGCCACTACTCACGGAATATCTCTTCCTGCCGGTACTGAGATGTTTCACTTCCCGGCGTTCCCCCCTGCACCCTATGAATTCAGGTACAGGTAACCGCACATGACTGCGGCTGGGTTCCCCCATTCGGACATCCTCGGATCACAGCTCGTTTGCCAGCTCCCCGAGGCTTAACGCAGGCTACAACGTCCTTCTTCGGCTCCTAGTGCCAAGGCATCCACCATGTGCCCTTCTAAACTTCGACACACACTACAAATATGCTACAGAAATCCAAGAATAATACTTGAACATCTGGGATGCTCGCGTCCACTGTGCAGTTCTCAAGCAACGGACGGTCCCGCCGGCCACCAGGCCCACCCGACCCCCACACACCCCACCAACCATCACCCCCGAAGAAGCAACGACCCGGCACGACGCGCGAAGCGGTATGAAGACCCGACCAACGACCCGTATCCATCAAAGGTCACCCGACCACGCAGGCCGGTTGCCTCAGGACCCAACAGTGTGCTCACACGACCCACCAGAGGCCACCGACCACGTTCCCACCCACCACCGAAGCAGCAGACGTACTAGCAGCCGGCACGCACCCAGCGCACCGCAAACAGTCAATGTTCCACCCAGAGCAACCACCAGACACACGTTCGGCGCCTACGATGGCTGTGCATGACCACCCACCCCCAGGGCAGAACCCCACCAGGTGAGCAGTATGTGCTCCTTAGAAAGGAGGTGATCCAGCCGCACCTTCCGGTACGGCTACCTTGTTACGACTTAGTCCCAATCGCCAGTCCCACCTTCGACCACTCCCCCCGGACGAACCGGTTGGGCCATGAGCTTCGGGTGTTACCAACTTTCGTGACTTGACGGGCGGTGTGTACAAGGCCCGGGAACGTATTCACCGCAGCGTTGCTGATCTGCGATTACTAGCGACTCCGACTTCATGGGGTCGAGTTGCAGACCCCAATCCGAACTGAGACCGGCTTTTTGGGATTCGCTCCACCTTACGGTATCGCAGCCCTCTGTACCGGCCATTGTAGCATGCGTGAAGCCCAAGACATAAGGGGCATGATGATTTGACGTCATCCCCGCCTTCCTCCGAGTTGACCCCGGCAGTCTCCCATGAGTCCCCGGCATAACCCGCTGGCAACATGGGACGAGGGTTGCGCTCGTTGCGGGACTTAACCCAACATCTCACGACACGAGCTGACGACAACCATGCACCACCTGTGCACCGACCTTGCGGAACCACCATCTCTGGCAGCGTCCGGTGCATGTCAAGCCTTGGTAAGGTTCTTCGCGTTGCATCGAATTAATCCGCATGCTCCGCCGCTTGTGCGGGCCCCCGTCAATTCCTTTGAGTTTTAGCCTTGCGGCCGTACTCCCCAGGCGGGGCACTTAATGCGTTAGCTGCGGCACGGAACTCGTGGAATGAGCCCCACACCTAGTGCCCAACGTTTACGGCATGGACTACCAGGGTATCTAATCCTGTTCGCTCCCCATGCTTTCGCTCCTCAGCGTCAGTTGCGGCCCAGAGACCTGCCTTCGCCATCGGTGTTCCTCCTGATATCTGCGCATTCCACCGCTACACCAGGAATTCCAGTCTCCCCTACCGCACTCTAGTCTGCCCGTACCCGATGCAAGCCCGAGGTTGAGCCTCGGGTTTTCACACCAGACGCGACAGACCGCCTACGAGCTCTTTACGCCCAATAATTCCGGACAACGCTTGCGCCCTACGTATTACCGCGGCTGCTGGCACGTAGTTAGCCGGCGCTTCTTCTGCAGGTACCGTCCACCCGAAGGCCTTCTTCCCTGCTGAAAGAGGTTTACAACCCGAAGGCCGTCATCCCTCACGCGGCGTCGCTGCATCAGGCTTTCGCCCATTGTGCAATATTCCCCACTGCTGCCTCCCGTAGGAGTCTGGGCCGTGTCTCAGTCCCAGTGTGGCCGGTCGCCCTCTCAGGCCGGCTACCCGTCGACGCCTTGGTAGGCCATCACCCCACCAACAAGCTGATAGGCCGCGAGCCCATCCCCCACCGAAAAACTTTCCAACACCCACCATGCGGCAGATGCTCATATCCGGTATTAGACCCCGTTTCCAAGGCTTATCCCGAAGTGGAGGGCAGGTTGCTCACGTGTTACTCACCCGTTCGCCACTGATCCACCCAGCAAGCTGGGCTTCACCGTTCGACTTGCATGTGTTAAGCACGCCGCCAGCGTTCGTCCTGAGCCAGGATCAAACTCTCCGTAAAAGAGAGAAAACAACCAACAACCCCCAAAGAGGGCCACCAGTCGCCTATCGATACTGGCCAGACCAAACAGACTAGCTGTTCAATCCAGTCCAAAGGAACCAAAAAGGTTCAAAATTTGGCATTGACTATCAAGCACACTGTTGAGTTCTCAAACAACCGACGCACACCATCCACGACCGGAACTTCCCGTCCCGACCCCGTCCGGGGCAACCCTTCAACCTTACCCGATCGCCGCTCCCTGTCCAAACCGCCTGAGCGGCTCGATCAGTGGGACGACCACGACAAGACCCCCACACCCGAGACCGAGGCGCACGAAGCACTCTCGCCCTTCCGGTGGAGTTTCAACCCCGGCGGCCACCTCGCGGTGTCCGTTCCCTGTCGGGCTGACCTCGAGAACATTACACGGCCTGCGGCGCGACGCCAACTCCGCGCACCGTGACCCGGGGCACAGTCGCCAGATCAGCATCCCCGCAGGTCAGGCGACCGCACCCCTCGCCACCGTCCGTGAAGGCCCCGGCCCGGGCTCGCCCACCGGCCCGGACCGGTCCCCGAAGCACGCCTCGGAGCAGGCCTGGACCTGCTCCGCGGACACGCTACGTTCGGAGGCGTGACCACACCTTCCGTCGTCGTCCGCCCGGCCAGGGTCCACGAGGCGGCCGAGACCGCCTGGCTCGCGGCCCTCACCTTCCCGCTCGCCTGTCCCGCGGGAACGCCCGTCACCACGATGGCGACCCACATCGCCACCCACCTCACGCCGGCCCACTTCGCCGCCTGGGTCGCCTCGCACGAGCACGTGCTGCTCGTCGCAGAGACCACGACCGAGGGCACCAGCACTCTCGGGGGCTACGCGCTCCTGGCACGAGGCGAACCGGCCGGGGACGAGGAGTCGGCCGTCCTCCGGTCGGTCGCCGGGCCGGGCCCGTACGTCGAGCTGTCGAAGATCTACGTCCACCCCGACCATCTCGGCCTCGGCACGGCCGGCCGCCTGCTCGACGTCGCCACCACGGAAGCCCACCGCCTCGCCCCCGGCCGGCCGTTCTGGCTCGGCACCAACGGGGAGAACCGGCGCGCCCAGGCCTTCTACCGGCGGCACAGTTTCACCGTCGTCGGTCGCCGCACCTACGACGTCGGCGGGGTGCAGCACGACGACGTGATCATGCTGCACCCCGGTACCTGACGGGCTCAGCGCGAGGAGAAGGCCGCGTCGAACGCGGCGTCCGGGGCGTCGAACGCGTGCTTGCGCACGAAGCCCACCGCCTCGGCCGCGCCGACGAGACGGTCCATCCCCGCGTCCTCCCACTCGACGGACAGCGGACCGTCGTAGCCGATCGCGTTGAGCATCCGGAACGCGTCCTCCCACGGCACGTCTCCGTGACCCGTCGAGATGAAGTCCCAGCCGCGCCGCGGGTCCGCCCAGGCCAGGTGCGACGAGAGCCGGCCGTTGCGGCCGTTGAGGCGCTTCTTCGTGTCCTTGCAGTGGACGTGGTAGATCCGGTCGGCGAAGTCCCAGAGGAACGCCACCGGGTCCAGGTCCTGCCAGACCATGTGGCTCGGGTCCCAGTTGAGGCCGAACGACTCCCGGTGGCCGATCGCCTCGAGCGTCCGCTTCGCCGTCCAGTAGTCGTAGGCGATCTCGCTCGGGTGCACCTCGAGGGCGAAGCGGACCCCGACCTCCTCGAACACGTCGAGGATTGGGTTCCAGCGGTCCGCGAAGTCCTGGTAGCCCGCCTCGACCATGTCGGCCGGCACGGGCGGGAACATCGCCACGGTCTTCCAGATCGACGAGCCGGTGAAGCCGACGACGGTCTTCACGCCGAGCCTGGCCGCCATGCGCGCCGTGTCCTTCAGCGCCTCGGCCGCACGCTGCCGGACGCCCTCCGGGTCCCCGTCGCCCCAGACCTCGGGCGAAAGGATCTCCTCGTGGCGCCGGTCGATCGGGTCGTCGCAGACGGCCTGTCCGGTCAGATGGTTCGAGATGGCGACGATCCGCAGCCCGTGGCGGGCCATGAGGTCGAGGCGCCCCTGGACGTACTCGGCGTCGTCCCACCGGGTCACGTCCAGGTGGTCACCCCAGCAGCACAGCTCCAGGCCGTCGTAGCCCCACCCGGAAGCCAGCTCGGCCAGCTCCTCCAGCGGCATGTCCGCCCACTGGCCGGTGAACAGGCTGATCGGTCGTGTCATGGTCGTTCCTCTCGTTGATGTCTCCACGGTCGGTCGCGGAATCCCGCCTCAGCGCGCACGGCGCCGACGATGCAGGAGGACTGCGGTGACGCCGCCGGCGGCCACCAGGACCGCCAGACCGGCGATCGCCCAGGTGGACAGCCCGTCGCCCGCGTCGGGACCCGCTGCTGCCGCCTGGTCTCCGGAGGTACCGTCCGCGGCGACCTCCTCAACGCTCGGCTCGGCAGACGGCTCGGGGGCAGGGGGCGACGGCGGAGCAGCGACGTCGATCTCGGTCTCCCCCTCGTACTCGGCGGGCTCGGTCGCCGTCGCCGTGATCGTCCAGTGGCCCTCACTCAGAACTCCCGGCTCGGAGCGGTACCAGCCCACGCCCTCGGAGGCCGACTGGAGCTGGATCGGCCCCACCTCTTCACCGTCGTCGGAGACGGCCGTCACCGTCAGGTCTACGGTCTCCTCGACCGGGTGTCCGTCACCGGCCCAGGTCACGGAGGCGTCGATCCCGCCGGCGCCGTCCGTGCCGAGGTCGACCTTCAGGTCTCCGCCGTGAGCCACGGCAGGCATCGCCGTCGAGACCCCGGCCAGCGCGAACGCAGCGAGAATCGCCACGAGCACCGCTCTTGCGACCGTCCGGCCATCGACCAGCACGCCACGTTGCGTCGTCATCAGTCCTGCTCCTTCATCGTCATCGATAGGGCCCTCGGCGCAGGTGCGGAGCGCACCGACCTGCACCGAGGGCTTGCCGACACCAGGTCGGCGGTGTCGCCGCCCGCGGTACCGACCTCACGATCGTCCCCGGGCCGGGAGACCGTGAGGCGTTCCCGGCACCCGGGCGGCGACGGTGCGGGGAGCCGTGACGTGCACGGCTCCCCGCAGTCATGTCAGCCGCAGGCCACCTCCTCGACGGTGAGGATGACCTTGGCCTTGCCCGACGGGCTCAGCTCCCACTCACCCTCGACCTCGAGCTCGGTCTTCGGCTCGGGGCTCGCGATCACGCGATACTGACCAGGCTCGAGCTCCGCCAGGTCGGAGGGCTTGCCCTGCGCATGCCCGTCGACCCAGTTGTGCACCACGTAACCCTTCACGCCGGTCACGTCGACCGGGCTCAGCGAACCCGTCGTCGCGCCGCCGTCGGAGCACGTGGGCTGGACCAGGTCGACCGCCGGGACACGGTCGCAGCCGTAACCGTCGATCGTGACCACGAGCGTCGCCTTGCCCGACGGGCTCATCGCCCACTCACCGTCCACCTCGAGGAGGTGGTCGGCGTCGGGTGTGGCGATCACGTGGTACTGGCCCGGAGCAAGGTCGCCAAGGTCGGACGGCTTGCCGTCGTTCAGGTCACCGTCCACCCAGTTGTGCACCACGTAGCCCTTGACGCCCTCGACGGCCTCACCGGTGAGCGAACCACCGGTGCGGACGTTCTCGCCGTCGGCGTCGACCTCGCAGGTCGGCTGCGTCACGGAGACCACGGGGGTCGCCGTCGGGCAGTCGAACTCGTCGATCGTGACGGAGGTCTCCAGGCGCCCCTTGAAGATCTCCTCCCAGCCGTCACCGGGTACGAGGGTGTAGCCCTCGGCCGGCCAGGCGCGCACCAGGTACTCGCCGGGCGACATGTCCCCCGCACGCACGTACCGGCTGGAGTCGTCGGCGTCCTTGACGACGTAGCGGGCCACGCCGTCCATCTCCGCGCCGACCACCGAACCGTTCACCTGGTCGAACTCCCCGTCGACGACGGTGCAGCTCGACTGGTTCACGGTCACGGCCGGAGTCGCCTCCAGCTCGGCCGGCTCGGCGATGGTGAACGTGAGCTCCTCCCCGGTGACGTTGTCGTCACCGGCCGAGGCGCGCACCTGGACGGTGTGCTCCCCCGGTTCGGAGATCTCGACCGGAGCGGTGTACTCCGCCCAGCCCTCGCCGTCGAGGTTGTACTCGCGGTACACGAGCACGTCCTCAGGGCCACCGGTGGTCTCGATCGAGACCGTCACCGGACCGGTGTACGTGCCGTCCTCACCGTCGGGGGCCGCGGGGTCGAGCGACCCCGTGACGTCCAGCGGCTCGACGTCGTCGCCGACCACGTGGAAGTAGTCGAACGCCGCCGTCGACGAGGACTGCTGCACACCACCGAGGGTGAACAGACCGACCTTCGCGTCACCGAGGGACTCGTTGGTGACACTCTCCGGGAACTCCTCCCACGTCTCGCCGTCGGTGGAGTACGACGCGGAGAACGTCGTGCCCGCCTTGGCCAGTCGCAGGTGCCAGACGTCACCGGTCACGTCGGAGACCGTCGGGCCACCGGCGGAGGCGTTCTCCTCGGAGCGCACCTCCAGGTTGGCGGCCGTCGTCGCACCAGGCTGGTTCTTCGCCAGGTAGTCGAACTTGACGTAGTTGTCGTCGTCGACGTAGGCGATGAGACCCGCCTGCTGCCAGCGCTGGTCGAGGTCGGAGACGTCGACCTTGGTCTCGACCGTCCAATCACCGTCCGGCTGGTCCTGGACGACGATGTTCGGCGTCCCGGTGTTGTCCGCTCCGTAGATGTCCGTAGCGGTCGTGTCGATCTCGAGCGAACCGTCACCCACGCGGTACCCGGTCGGGTCCTCGCGGACCACGGCCCAGCGGCAGCCGTCGAGCTGGTCGCCCTCGAACTCGTCGTCCGGTCCCGGCGCCACCGCGGTGTCGTCGGGGGTGACCGAGAACCAGTCGAACCGGGCGTCGATGACGTCAGCCGGTGAGTTGACGTTGGCGAACGCGGTCAGCCCGATCTTCGGGTCGACGATGTCCGCCGTCGTCGTGCTCTCCGGCATGTCGGTGAAGGTGACGCCGTCCGCCGAGTACGACCCGACGAGCGACTCACCGGAACGGGTCAACCGCAGGTACACGGTGTCACCGAAGTCGGCACCGATGCCCGTGTTGATCTCCGACGGGTCGCCGTCGACCTCCGTGGCCAGCTGGAAGATGCGGGAGTCGGCATCGGGGCTGCTGCCCCGACCCTGGACCACCATCTTCACGTAGTTGGCGTCGTCCGCGTACAGGACGAGACCAGCCTGCTGGTAGTTGACCCGAGCCTCCAGGTCCACCTTCGTGGTGACCGTGAAGTCACCCTCAGGCAGGTCCTGCAGCACGATGTTCGACACGTCGTCGGCCGAGCCGCCATAGATGTCGGTCTTCGTCGCCGGGATCACCAGGTTCCCGTCGGACACCGCGAGGTTCTGGTCGCGGCGCACCACGGTCGTCCAGCGGTCCTCGTCGAGCTCGTCACCGAGGAAGTCGTCCGACCGGCCCGAGAAGCACTGGGTCGGTGGCACGACGATCTCGGAGACCTCCACCTCGACGTACTCGGTCGCATAGGCGCCGCCCGCGTCCGTCACACGCACCTGGACCCGGTACGTACCGGGCTCGGTGTACGTGTGCTCGAACGAGGACGTCCCCTCGACGAACCCGTCGCCGAGACCGGTGTCCCAGGCGTAGGTGAGCTCCTCGGAGTCACCGTCCGGGTCCGATGCCGTGGCGGTCGCGGTGACCGTCAGCGGCGCGTCCCCGGCCACCGGGTCGGCCTCGAGCGTGACGTCGGGGCGGACGTTGTCCGTGACACCACGTCCGTCGAACTCGGCCCAGTTGACGTTCACACGACCGTCGAGCGACACGAAGTACAACGTCCCGGATCCCGACGGCGGGTCCACGAGCTCGACCGGGTCGGTCGTGATCCAGTTCTGCCACCCGCCGGTACCCGGCACGGTGATCAGAGCGAGCTCCGGACCGTCCGGAGCGTCCCAGCGCATGGACACGCGCGACGAGCTGGCCGGCGTCGAGGCGCGCAGAGCGATCGCCTCGACGTTGTTCAGACTCACCGGCTCGAAGGCCCACCAGTCGTCGACCTCGGTCCACCCGATGTTGAGGCCGCCACCGGCCTCGTCCTCGGTCTCCTCGGTCTGCACGCCGGCCGTTCCCCCCGACGTCGAACCGTCGAGACGGCCTGTCGAGGTGAAGAACTCGGCCTGGAGCGCCTTGGGCTGCAGGACCTGCAGGTCGTTGCCGCCCAGCGGGACCCCAGCCTCACCACCGTCGTCGGTGTACGAGGCCTCGATCACCCAGAAGATGTTCTCGGAGATCCCGTGCCCCTCGTCCCGTGCCGTCTGGAGCATCCCCGAGCAGCCCGTGAGCTCCTCGAAGGGGTGGGCGTGGGTGTCGTGCCCGAGCGAGGTGTAGAGGTTGACCTCGGAACAGTCGACCTCGCCGTCGGGGTCGGTGACCTCGACCTCGTAGGCGACCTGGTCACCGAACTCGAAGAACCCGCCGTTCTCCGGGAACGTGATCGAGACCGTGGGCGCCTCGTTGCCCACGACGATGGTCACGTTCGCGGTGCTGACCTTCTCGTTCGCGGCCGTTACCGTCAGCTGTGCGGTGTACGAACCGTTCTCGGTGTAGGTGTGTGTCGGGTTCGCCTCCGTGCTGGGGGCGGAACCGTCGCCGAAGGTCCACTGCAGAGTGATCGGCTCGCCACCGGGGTGACGTGAACCCTCCGAGGAGAACTGCACGGTCAGCGGCGAGGCACCACTCGTCACGTCGGCCTCGGCCCGCGCGATCGGGGCCGGGTCGCCCTGGACGTAGTTCACCTTGAAGATGCCCGACGAGTCGTTGTTGCCGCCGAAACCGGCGCCCCAGTCGACCATGTACAGCACACCGTCGGGACCGAACTCGAAGTCCATCGGGCGGTTGAAGCCGGCCGAGGAGTCGAAGATGCCCGGCAGGATACGGTTGACGTCCACCACGTCCTCACGGGTCTCGCCCGTGAGCTGGATGGAGTACATCCGGCCCTGGTTCCACTCGCCGAAGAACGCCTTGCCGTCCCAGTACTCGGGCCACTTGTAGTCCGAGTCCAGGTCCGGGTCGTAGGAGTATGTCGGTCCCGCCATGGGCGCACCGCCCCCGCCGATCTCCGGAGAGACCTCGGAGCCGTCCTTGTCGTACGGGATCTCCGCACCGATGATCGGCGGCAGCTCCGTCAGGCCGGTGTTGTTCGGCGAGTCGTTCACCGGAGCGGCGCAGTCGAAGGCCTCACCCGACTGGCCGGTCGCGAAGTCGTAGTCGACGTACGCGTCCAGGTCACCGGTGCAGTACGGCCAGCCGTAGTTGCCCGGCTCCGCGACGACGTTCCACTCGACGGTACCGGCCGGACCGCGGTCCGGGTTGGCGTTGCGGTTGTCCGGGCCGTAGTCGCCGACCAGGATGTTGCCGCTCTGCGCGTCCAGGTCGATCCGGAACGGGTTCCGGAAGCCCATCGCATAGATCTCGGGCCGAGTCAGGTCCGTCCCCGGCTCGAACAGATTGCCGTCCGGGATCGTGTAGGTGCCGTCGTCCTGCGGGGTGATCCGCACGATCTTGCCGCGCAGGTCGTTCGTGTTCGCCGACGTGCCCTGGGCGTCGAAGTTCTCGCGGCCGTCGCGCTCGTCGATCGGGGTGTAGCCGTTCGACTGGAACGGGTTGGTGTTGTCGCCCGTCGCCAGGATGAGGTTCCCGGCGTCGTCGAACACCATGTCCCCGCCGGCGTGGCAGCAGGTGTCCCGCTGAGTCTCGACGACCAGCATCTTGACCTGCGAAGCCGGGTCGATGCTCCCGGTCTCCGGGTCGTAGGTGAACCGGGAGATCCGGTTGTGCGGCCCGTCCTCGTCGACGTCGGTCGGCGACCAGTAGACGTAGACCCACCCGTTGGACTCGAAGTCGGGATCGAGCACGAGGCCGAGCAGACCGTCCTCGTTGCCCTGCGTGACGCTGAGCTCCAGCGCCGTCGTCGTGATGCCCGACTCGGCACCGATGACTCGCACACGACCGTCGCGCTCGGCGTAGAACACGTCACCGTTCGGTGCCACGTCGAGCACCATCGGGTTCTGCGTCTCGTCGTCGAGCGTGACCTGCTCGTAGCTCTCGGTCTGGCTGGCGTTGCAGTCGTTGTCGACCACGCCGGCCGCCGTGCGGAGCCCGCCGAGCAGGTGCTCGAGGAACGCCGGCTCGGAGAACGAGGCGTCGGTGTGCCCGCCGCCGGTGTACCAGGACCGACCGCCCTCGAAGTTGTGGCACCACGCGATCGGGTGCTCGGCACCCATCGCCGTCCCGCCAGCGTTGTAGGTGCTCTCGTCGAGGGACGCGAGCACGTGGACCTCGTCGCGGGGGTCCGAGCGGAAGTTGTACCACTCGTCGAACCGGTCCCAACGCTCCGGCAGGTGTTCGGTCGACGGGTGCGCGTGGTCCTCCACCTTGATGGTGGCGTCCTGCTGGGCCGGGTGCCCGGCGAAGTAGGCGCCCACGAGCTCGCCGTACCACGGCCAGTCGTACTCGGTGTCGGACGCCGCGTGGATGCCGGCGTAGCCGCCGCCGTCCTCGATGTATCCCTCGAAGGCGGCCTGCTGGGTGTCGTCCAGGACGTCACCCGTGGTCGACAGGAAGACCACTGCCTCGTACTGCTCGAGGTTCTCCTCGGTGAACGCACCGGCGTCCTCCGTCGCGGTGACGGTGAAGCCGTTGTCCTGTCCGAGCTGCTCGATGGCAGCGACGCCGGTCGGGATCGACCCGTGGCGGAAGCCCGCCGTCTTGGAGAAGACGAGGACGTCGAACTCGTCGATCGCCTCGGCGGCGGGCGCTGCCTCGACCGGTCCGGGCTCGTCCTCGGCCGCCGCGGCGCTGAAGACGCCGGTCAACGACAGAGGCAGAGCGACGGTGGTCGCGACAGCCGCCGCCACGCCGCAACGCACGCGACGTGATCGTGAGCTGAGCACTGTTCTCACCAGGAACTCCTTTGTCTGGGTGGGTGCTGCTGATGGTGCGCGCTCCGCGGTGCCCGCTCACGTCGGCCCGGACGTGGTGGAACCGGCTCGTGCTGGTCCGCTGGGAGGGACCTCCTTCCCCGGCTTCTTCATGTCGGTCCGGACGGTTCACACGTCGAGCCAGGTGCCCTTCTCGGCACTGCGCTCCACGGCGTCCAGGACACGCTGGACGGCGAGCCCGTCGGCGAACGACGGCGCCGGGTCCTCTCCCGCCGCGATCGCCCCTACCAGGTCCACGACCTGGTGGGTGAACGCGTGCTCGTAGCCGAGCCCGTGGCCAGGCGGCCACCAGGCGGCGACATAGGCGTGGTGGTCGGCCTCCGTGACGACGATCCGGCGGAACCCGGCCGTCGCGCCCGACTCCTCGGCGTCGTAGAAGTGCAGGACGTTCATGTCCTCGAAGTCGAACGCCAGGGAGCCTCGCGACCCGTTGATCTCGATCCGGATGGCGTTCTTGCGGCCCTGGGCGTAGCGCGTGGCCTCGAAGACCCCGACCCCGCCGCCGGACATCCGCGCCAGGAAGCACGCGGCGTCGTCGACGGTCACCGGACCGGTCTCGTCGCCGCCGGTGCCGGACAGGCCGGCGAACTCGGTGGCGACGGGACGCTCGGTCACGAACGTCTCGAGCATGCCGGTCACGCCGGCGACCTGCTCGCCTGTGATGAACTGCGTCAGGTCGACGATGTGGGCGCCGATGTCACCGAGGGCACCGGACCCGGCCTTCTCCTTGTCCATCCGCCACGACAGCGGGGTGGCAGGGTCGGAGAGCCAGTCCTGCAGGTACTGCGCGCGTACGTGGCGCACCTGCCCGATGCGGCCGTCGGCGACGAGCTGCCGGGCGAGCTGGATCGCCGGGACGCGCCGGTAGGTGAAACCGACCATCGCCCGGACACCGCGGGCAGCGGCACGGTCGGCCGCGGCCACCATCTCCTCCGCCTCGCCCACGGTGTTGGCCAGGGGCTTCTCGCAGAGCACGTGCTTGCCGGCGTCCAGGGCGGCGATCGCGATCTCGGCGTGCGTGTTCCCGGGCGTGCAGATGTCGACCAGGTCGATGTCGTCCCGTTCCAGCAACCGGCGCCAGTCGGTCTCCGCGGACTCCCAGCCGAGCTTGTCAGCGGCCTCGGTGACCCGCGCCCGGTCACGGCCGACGACGGCGGTCATCTCCGTGCGCAGCGGCAGGTCGAAGAAGCGGGGTGCGGTACGCCACGCCTGGGAGTGCGCGGCGCCCATGAACGAGTAGCCGACCATCCCGACGCCGAGACGGGCACGTGCTGCATCACCCATGTGAGTGGTCCTTCCTTCGTAGGGCACGGCCCGGGCCCGCGCGCGGGCGAGCAGGGCCGCGGCGGCGGGGACAGGGCCCCGCCGCCGGGTCGTGGGTGCGTGGGTCCGTCAGGACTCGAACGCGCTGGACAGGTACTGCTCGACGTTGTCCGCCGTCACGACGGGCGCGTAGAGCTGCACGGTCCGCGGGACGTTCGACGAGGCCAGGTCGCTCATGCTTCCCTCGTGCGCGACCAGCCGGGCGAGCTTGATGCCGTCCGCGGCCTGCGTCGACGGGTAGATGACGGTCGCCTGGACGACGGACTCGCCGCTCTCGATCTCGCGCATCATGTTGGCGGAACCGGCCCCGCCGACGAGGAAGAACTCGTCGCGGCCGGCGTTCTCGATCGCCTGGAGGACGCCGACACCCTGGTCGTCGTCGTGGTTCCAGATGGCGTCGATCTCCGGGGCGGCCTGCAGCAGGCTCGCCGTCACCGACTCACCGCTCTGCACGGTGAAGTCGGCCGAGACCTGGTTGTCGACGTCCAGCCCGCACTCGCTCAGGGCGTCCTCGAAGCCCTGGCTGCGGTCCTGGGTCAGCGGCAGCGAGGCGATGCCCTGGATCTCGGCGACGACGGCGTCCGGCTGGTCACCGAGCTGCTCGCAGATGTACTGGCCGGCGGAGACGCCCATGCCGTAGTTGTCGCCAAGCACGGTCGTGCGGGCGGCGAACGGGTCGGAGAACTCGCGGTCGACGTTGATGACCGGGATGCCGGCCTCCATGGCCTCCATGGCGACGTCCGTGAGGGCCGCGCCGTCGAACGGCAGCAGCACGATGGCGTCCACGCCGTCGGCGATGAAGCCCTCGATCTGGCTGATCTGCACGTTGACGTCGTTGGTGCCTTCGGCGACCCGAAGCTCGACGTCCTCGTAGTTCTCGGCCTCGGCCTCGGCGGCCGACGTGATCGCACCCATCCAGCCGTGGTCGGCCGCGGGGGCGGAGAAGCCGATGACGACCTCCTCACCTGCTGCGTCGTTGTCGGAGACGGCGCCCGCCTCCTCGCTCATGGAGTCGCCGTCGCTCTCCTCCTCGGCCGGTTCGTTGCTGACACAGGCGGTCAGCAGGAGCGCGGAGGCGGCGAGAGCGGCAGGGACGGTGAGCAGGCGGTGCCGGCGGTTCATTCGTGCGGACATGTGATCTTCCTCGATTCGGTCCGGTCGTGCAGGGTCTGGATTCTGGTGGGACGTCTGGGGTGTCAGCTGGATCTCGGTGCCGAGATCCGCTGCTGGAGCAGCACGGCGCCGACGATGATCACGCCTCTGGCGATCTGCTGCACCGAGCTGTCGAGGTTGTTGATGATGAAGACGTTCTGGAGCGTCGCGAAGATGAGGACGCCGATGACGGTGCCGATGATGGTGCCGCGGCCGCCGGCGAGGAGCGTGCCGCCGACGACGACCGCGGCGATCACCTCGAGCTCCATGAGCAGGCCGTTGGTCGACGAACCGGCGCCGGTGCGGGCGAGCATCATGACGCCGGCGATGCCCACCGTGAGACCGGAGAGCCCGTAGACGTACATCAGGTGCCGCTTGACCTTGATGCCGGCCAGGCGCGCCGCCTCCGGGTTGCCGCCGACGGCCACCGTGCGGCGGCCGAACGTGGTGCGGTTGAGCAGGAACCAGCCGGCGACGGCGACGAGCGCGAAGATCCACACGATCTTCGGCACACCGAGCAGGTCACCCTGGAACGTGTCCTCGAAGGACGGCTGGTCGACGATCTGGGTGCGCCGGTTGGCGATGAGCTCGGCGAGGCCGCGGGCCGCGACGAGCATCGCGAGGGTCGCGATGAACGCGACGACCTTGCCGTAGGCGATGACCACGCCGTTGACGAGCCCGGCAGCGAGCCCCACCAGGAGCGAGCACCCGACCATGACGACCCAGCCGTACTGGCCGGCCAGGTTCTGCGTGGACAGCGTCGAGGCCCATACGGTCGTCAACCCGAGCACGGAGCCGACCGACAGGTCGATGCCGCCCGTCGTGATGACGAAGGTCATGCCGATGGCGATGACCCCGATCACCGAGGCGAGGCTCAGGATGATCATCAGGTTCGACAGGCTCGCGAACCGCTCGCCGCCCGTGAGGAAACCGACCAGGCACAGCAGCACGAGGGCGGCGACCAGGCCGAGGTTCCGGACCGTCCCGCCCGAGAGGCCGAAGCGTCCGCGTCCGCCCCCCGCCCGAGTCTTGGGGGTGTCCGCCGCCGGGTTCGACGACGTCTGCTGCTCGCTCACGCGACACTTCCTTCCATGACCATGTCGAGCACCTGGTGCTCGTCGATCGACTCGGCGGGCCCGGAGTGCACGACCTGTCCGTCGGAGATGACGAGGACACGGTCAGCCAGGCCCAGGACTTCGGGAATCTCGCTGGAGACGACGAGGACGGCGGTGCCGGCGTCGGCGAGGCGGCGCACGAGGGCGTAGATCTCCGACCGGGCCCCGACGTCGACGCCGCGGGTGGGCTCGTCGAGCAGGAGCACCTCGCAGCCGTGGACCAGCCACCGGGCGAGCATCGCCTTCTGCTGGTTGCCGCCCGACAGCGTGCGGATGGCGCGCTCGACGTCCGGCGGCCGCAGGTCGAGGGCGGTCGCCTGCTCCCGCGCGGCCTTCTTCTCGGCGCGCTCGTCGAGCCAGCCGGCGCGCGCGGTCCGCGCGAACGTCGACAGCGTGATGTTGCGGTAGACGGGCTCGTCGAGCACGAGTCCCTGGCTCTTGCGCTCCTCCGGGGCCAGGCCGATGCCCGCACCGACGGCCGCGGTCACGGAACCGTTGCGCAGCCGCCGACCGTCGAGGGCCACGGTCCCGCCGGTGGAACGCCGCGCCCCGCAGATCGTCTCGAGGATCTCCGAGCGTCCCGAGCCCACCAGGCCCGCGAGGCCGACGATCTCACCGGCCCGGATGCTCAGCGACACGTCCGAGAACACGCCGCCCAGCGAGAGGTCCTCGACCTCGAGCCGCACCGGGGCGTCGTCGGGGACCCCGGGACGCTCGGGGAACGCGTACTCGACGTCCTTGCCGGTCATCAGCTTGATGAGCTCGTCCGTCGACGTGGACGCCACGTCCAGGTTGCGCCCGACCGTCCGGCCGTCCTTGATGACCGTGATGCGGTCGCCGATCCGGCGGATCTCCTCGAGCCGGTGCGAGATGTAGATGATCGCGATGCCCTGCTCGACCAGCTCCTCGACCACCCGGAAGAGGTTGTCGACCTCACCGGAGTCGAGGACGGCCGAGGGCTCGTCCATGACGATCACGCGGGCGTCGCGCGAGAGTGCACGGGCCATCGACACGACCTGCTTGCCGGCCGCCGAGAGCGAGCCGACCTCGCGGTGCGGCGAGATCTCCGGGTGCCCGAGCCGTTCCATGAGCTGACGGGTGCGGCTCGCGACCGCGCGCCGCTGGGTGAAGCCCACGGACGCCAGCTCATGGCCGAGGAAGATGTTCTCGGCCACGGTGAGCCCGTCGACGACGTCCAGCTCCTGGTACATCGTGGCGACGCCGTGCTCGAGCGCGGCCACCGGGTGCGGGATCTGGATCGGCTCGCCATCCATGAGGATCGTGCCCTCGGTCGGCTGGTGGGCTCCGGCGAGCACCTTGATGAGCGTGGACTTGCCGGCGCCGTTCTGCCCGAGGAGACAGTGCACCTCTCCGGGCCGGACGTCGAGGTCCACCCCGTCGAGCGCGCGGGCTCCCGGGAACGTCTTCACGATGCCTTGCATCTGCAGCAGCAATGCTGGGGGGTCTTCTGTGACCATGTGACGAACGTAGACGGACTTATGTTGCCCGTCAAGCAAAAGTGCGGGTACTTTGTGATCGTTACCCGCTCGTGATAGACACCGAGCAACAAAACACGGATGCCGGAGGGGCGTGGTTCACTGTGCTCATGGAAGGGCTGCAGAAGTTCCCGCCACGTCCCACAGGGGCCGGCGAGATGTTCCAGCTGTTCCGCGACGGCACTCCGCACACCCGGGCGTCGCTCGTCTCCGAGACGGGCCAGTCCCGCTCCACCGTCGCGGCACGCATCGACGCCCTGACCGCAATCGGGCTCCTGACCCCGGCCGGTGAGGCCACGAGCACCGGCGGACGCCCGCCGTCCACGTTCGCCTTCGACCCGTCGAACCGGATCGTGCTCGGGGTGGACCTCGGCGCCACGCACGCGCGCTTGGCCATCACGGATCTCGCCGCCAACCCGATCGCGTCCGCCCAGGAACCGCTCGCCATCGCGGACGGTCCCGAGCACGTGCTCTCGTGGGTCGCGGACACCGGGGCGAAGCTGATCACCGAGGCGGGCCGGCGGGTCGAGGAGCTCGCCGGCATCGGCATCGGGCTGCCCGGCCCCGTCGACCACGCCGACGGCCGCCCCGTGAACCCGCCGATCATGCCCGGGTGGGACGGCACGGACGTCCCCGGCATCCTGCACCGGCTCCTCGGCGCGCCCGTCGTCGTCGACAACGACGTCAACGTGATGGCGCTCGGCGAGCACCGGACGGTGTGCCCCGACGAGCAGAACCTGCTGTTCGTCAAGGTCGCGACCGGGATCGGCGCCGGTGTCGTCATGGACGGCGAGCTGCGCCGCGGCGCGCAGGGCGCCGCCGGCGACATGGGGCACGTCGCGGTGTCCGGCGCCGCCGAGATCCCCTGCCGCTGCGGCAACACCGGATGCCTCGAGGCGGTGGCCGGAGGGATGGCCATCGCCGCCTCGCTGCGGGAGGGTGGAGCACGGATCACGACCACCCAGGACATCGTCGACCTCGTCCGCACGGGCGACGTCGCGGCCGGTCAGGCCGTCCGGCAGGCAGGTCGCGACATCGGCACGGTGCTGGCGGCCTCCGTCAGCCTGCTCAACCCGTCGCGGATCATCATCGGGGGCGTGCTCGCGGGCGCCGGCGAACACCTCGTCGCCGGGATCCGGGAGGTCGTCTACCAGCGGTCCCTGCCGCTGGCCACCCAGCACCTGCGGATCAACACCTCGCAGGCGGGCGCCCAGGCGGGGGTCGTGGGTGCCGCCACGCTGGTGACCGACCGGTTCCTGGCCCCCCACTCGATCGACGCACTCATCACCGTCAAGGAGGACACGTGAGCAACCGCAGGGCCCTCGTGGTCCGGGGAGGCTGGCAGGGGCACGACCCCGTCGGCTCCACCGACCTCTTCCTCCCCGTCCTGGCCGACGCCGGGTTCGACGTCACCGTCGAGGACTCCCTCGAGGTCTATGCCGACGAGGCCGTCATGTCCGGCACGGACCTCATCGTCCAGAGCTGGACCATGGGCGACATCCTCGCCGACGAGATGCACGGGCTGCGCCTCGCCGTCGAGAACGGCACGGGCCTGGCCGGCTGGCACGGCGGTCTGCTCGACGCGTTCCGCAACGCCACGGACTACCAGCACATCGTCGGTGGGCAGTTCGTCGCGCACCCGGGCGACATCGTCGACCACGAGATCCACGTCCGACCCGAGCGGGCCGACCACCCGATCGTCGAGGGGATCGGCCCTCGCCTCCGGATGACCACCGAGCAGTACTGGCTCCACACCGACCCGTTGTGCGACGTGCTCGCCACGACCACCCACGCCGTCAGCCCCGACAGCCCGTGGCGCGAGCCCACGACCGTTCCGGTGGCGTGGACCCGTCGGTGGGGCCGCGGCAAGGTCTTCGCCTGCACGGTCGGCCACAGCGTCGAGGACCTCCAGGTCCCCGAGATCCACACGATCGTCAGCCGGGGGCTCGTCTGGGCCGCGCGGGAGCCCGACACGGTCTGACGACCGGCAGGCACGGCCCGGGCGGTCAGTCCGCGAGCGCCTCCGGGCCGCCCTCCAGCAGCCGCGTGAACTGGTCCTCGTCGAGGATCGTCAGCCCGAGGTCGCGCGCCTTGGTCTCCTTCGACCCGGCCTTCTCCCCCACGACGACGTAGTCGGTCTTCTTCGAGACGGACCCGGACGACTTGCCGCCCGCCGCGATGACCGCCTCCTTGGCGCCGTCGCGCGAGTACCCCTCGAGGGAACCGGTGACGACGACGGTCAGCCCGGCGAGCGGACCGGTCGGCCCCTCGGCGACCTTCTCGGCCATGACGACAGGGCCCGGGTGTCCGGGGATCTCGAACCGCACCCCCGCCTGCTGCCACGCGTCGACGATCTCCTGGTGCCAGCCGACGTCGAACCAGGCGAGCACCTCGTCGGCGATGACCGGGCCAACCCCCTCGACGGCCGCGAGCTCCTCGCGTGACGCACGCCGGATCGCCGCGACGGACCCGAACCACTCCGCGAGCGCCCGCGCCGCCACCGGGCCGACGTGCCGGATGTTGAGGGAGACCAGGATGCGCCACAGGTCCTTGGTCTTCGCACGCGCCAGCTCGGCGACGAGCTTCTCCGCGGTGGAGGACGGCCCGTACACCGGGAAGTCCTTGCGCACACCGGCGGCGCGACGTTCGGCCGGGGTGGCGTCCTCGAAGCCCGGCGGGTAGGTACGCCGGAGGACCTTCTGGAACGGGCGGGCGACCTTGGCGCTCATCGTCGAGCCGTCCGACATCACGACGTCGGCCGCCTCGCCCTGCCCGTCGCTCGGGCGCGGCAGCCCGGTCTCCGCATCTCGGACGACGACGCGGATCGGCGCAAGCTGCTCGACGGTGAGGTCGAACAGGTCCTTCTCGGTGCGCAGCGGCGGTTCCTTCGGCTCCAGCGGCTGCGTGAGCGCGGCCGCCGTCACCTCACCGAGCGCCTCGACGTCGAGCCCGCCCCTTGACCCGATGTGCTCCACGCGGCCGCGCACCTGAGCCGGGCAGGACTCGGCGTTGGGGCACCGCAGGTCGACGTCCCCCTCCTTCATCGGACGCAACGGGGTGCCGCACTCCGGGCACCCGGCCGGCATCACGAAGTCCTCGCGGGGATGGCCGTCGTCGGCGAGCGCGGTCACGGGGCCCAGGATCTCGGGGATGACGTCGCCGGCCTTGCGCAGCACCACCATGTCGCCGATCCGCACCCCCTTCGCCTTGACGACGTCCTGGTTGTGCAGGGTGGCCTGCCGGACCGTGGAGCCGGCCACCGTGACCGGTTCCATGACGGCGTACGGGGTGGCGCGGCCGGTCCGCCCGACCCCCACCTGGATCGCGAGGAGCCGGGTGTTGACCTCCTCGGGCGGGTACTTGTACGCGGTGGCCCACCGCGGCGCGCGGCTCGTGGTCCCGAGCCGACGCTGGTCGGTCCGGGCGTCGACCTTGACCACGATGCCGTCGAGCTGGTGCTCGATGTCGTGCCGGTGCTCCGCGAAGTAGGTGATCATGTCGATCACGCCGTCGACGCCCTGGACCACCCGGTTGTGCGGCGAGACCGGGATCCCCCACCGCTCGAAGAGCGTGTACGCGTCCGACTGGTTCGCCAGCTCCGCGTGCTCGCCCTCGGTCCACTGCAGGGCACCGAGGCCGTGCGCGTAGATCCGCAGCGCCTTCACCCGGGCGAGGCCGGCCTCCCGCTCGAGCCCGCTCTTCTTGTCCAGGAGCTGGCGGAGCCCGCCGGCGGCCGCGTTGCGCGGGTTCGCGAACTGCGGGAACCGGCGCAGCGCGGCGACGCGTGCACGCTCCTCGTCGAACGCGCGGGAGGCCACGGCCCGGCCGTCCGCCCGGTCGCGTGCCTCGGCCACCGCGCGCTCCCGCAACTGCTCCTGCAGCTCGTTGAGCCGGTCGAACGCGGAGACGGGGATGAAGACCTCGCCGCGCACCTCGACGAGCTCGGGGTGGTCGTCGCCGGCGAGATGCTGCGGGATCTCCGCGATCCGCCGGGCGTTGGCCGTGATGTCCTCACCCGTCTGGCCGTCGCCGCGTGTCGCCGCGCGCACCAGGTGGCCACGCTCGTAGAGCAACGCGATCGCGAGCCCGTCGATCTTCACCTCGGACAGGTACCCGACGTCGCCCCCCTCGACCTCCAGGTCGCGGGTGACCCGCGCGTCCCAGGCGCGCAGCTCGTCGGTGCTGAACACGTTGTCCAGGGACAGCATGCGCTCGACGTGCTCGACGGTGGCGAACCCGACGGCGGCCTGCCCGCCGACCCGCTGCGTCGGCGACTCCGGCGTGCGCAGGGCGGGGTGTGCGGCCTCGATCGCCTCCAGCTCCCGCAGGCGTGCGTCGTACTCGGCGTCGGACACCTGGGGCGCGTCCTGCTGGTAGTAGGCCCGCTGGTCCTCCTCGACGAGAGCGGCCAGCTCGGCCCACCGACGCTGGGCGGCGGGCTCGTCGAGCGCGGTCGGGTCGGCGGCGGCATCGGTCGTGTCGGTCACGACCCCATCTTGCCGCGTCCTACCGACAGCAGCAGGACCGGCCCGCACCCCCGGACGTCTCGGGCCCTCCTGACCGATTGGTCCCTCCACGGGGTCTATCGCCCGGTGTGTCCGGACCGCTACGATCCATGCGATCGCCCGCACCGACCGAAAGCAAGGACGCCCTCATGAAGATCGCCGTCGTCGGCGCCGGATTCGCCGGTCTGGCCAGCGCCAAGGTCCTGACCGAGTTCGGCCACCAGGTCGTCGTGTTCGACAAGACCCCCGACGTCGGAGGGGTGTGGAGCGCGACCCGGCGGTACACCGGCCTCTACACCCAGAACAACAAGGGCTCGTACTCGTTCTCGGACCTGCCGATGCCGAAGCACTACCCCGAGTGGCCGAGCGGTGAGCAGGTCCAGGCCTACCTGGAGCAGTACGTCGAGACCCACGGGCTGTCCGAGGCGCTGCGCCTGTCCACCGAGGTGGTCCGGGCCGAGCTCACCGACTCCGAGGACGGCTGGCTCGTCACCTCCCGCCACGTCGGCGAGGCGGTCGGCGACCCCGAGCGGTTCGACCACCTGATCGTCGCCAACGGCATCTTCTCCGACCCGGTGATCCCGGCCTTCGACGGGCTCGCGGAGCTCCTGCGCGCCGGGGGCAAGGTGGTGGCCGCGAGCCAGCTCTCGTCCATGGAGGAGGCGCGCCACAAGAACGTCGTCGTCGTCGGTTACGGCAAGTCGGCGTGCGACGTCGCCGCGGAGATCGGCCCCGTCGCCGAGACGACCACGGTCGTGGCCCGCCAGCTGCTGTGGAAGCTCCCCAAGAAGCTCGGCAAGGCCCTGAACTACAAGTATCTGCTGCTCACCCGTCTGGGCGAGGCGCTGTTCCGCTACCAGACGCTGGACAGCGGCATGGAGAAGTTCCTGCACGGTCCGGGCGACGCCGTCCGCGGCTCGATGGTCTCCAGCGTCGGGGCCGTCTCGAAGAAGCAGCTCCGGCTCGAGGACCTCGGGCTGGTCCCGCGCGGCGAGTTCTCCGACATCGCCCGCTCGACGGTGTCGCTCGCCACCGACGGTTTCTACGAGCAGGTCGCCGACGGGGCGATCACCGTGCACCGCGACACCGAGATCGAGCGGTTCACGACCGACGACGGCGGCGCTCCGGTCGCCGTGCTCAGCGACGGCAGCACCGTCCGGGCCGACCTCGTGGTGTGCGGGACCGGGTTCCACCAGCGCGTTCCGTTCCTGGACCAGGAGGTCACCGGGCGGCTGCTCGATGACCGGGGCAACTTCCACCTCTACCGGCAGATCCTCCCGCACGACGTGCCGCACCTGACGTTCGCCGGGTACAACTCCTCCCTGTTCAGCCCGCTCTCGGCGGAGGTCGGCGCGGTGTGGACGGCGGGCTACCTGGCCGGCGCCCTGGACCTGCCGCCGCTCGAGGTGCGGCGTGAGCACGTGCGGGACCGGGTGGACTGGATGGAGAAGCGCACGGAGGGCAAGCACGCGCGAGGCACGAACGTCATCCCGTTCTCGATGCACCAGGTCGACGAGCTGCTCGGGGACCTCGACCTCAACCTCTCGGGTCCCGCACGAGCGAAGCAGTGGCTGCTGCCCGTCGACCCGAAGGCCTACCGCGGTGTGACCGACCAGTTGCGCGCCCGCGTCGGCGCCTGACGGCTCGGTCCCGCAGCGCGGGTTCCCGGTCCGGTTCCCTCAGCGGAACCGGACCGGGAGCTCGCGCGGGTAGCGCGTCCACGCCGAGCGCACGGGCACGATCTCCTCGGGCGCGACCGCGAGCTCCATCTCCGCCACCCTCCCGACGAAGTGGCCCACCACGAGCCGCGTGAGCAACGGGGCCGCCCGGTGCGCCGGGCAGGCGTGGGCCCCGACGCCCCACGTCAGGTGGAACCGCGAGTCGACCTGCTCCCACGGGTCGGACGCCTGCACGGCCCCGTCGGCGTTCGCGGCCGCGACCGCGGGCACGACGGCGTCACCCGCGGCGATCGGCTGGCCCCCGAGCTCGCAGTTCTCGAGCGCGTACCGCGGGAGCAGGTGCGGCACCGGCGGGGACTCGCGCGCGATCTCGTCGAGCGCGTCGTCGATCGACAGTCGGCCGCCGTGCACCGTCGCCGCGAAGCCCGGGTCGGCCAGCATCCGGTGCAACGCCGTCGCGATCCACGCGATCTCCGCGTCGTGCGCCGTCCGGAAGAGCAGCCCGACGGCGCCCATCACCTCCAGGTCGTGACGGTGCTGGGGGTGGGACAGCAGCCAGGACGTCATGTCGTCGCCCGGTTCCGCACGGCGACCCGCGACGAACGTCGCGAGGAGGTTCTCCGTCTCGGCGACCGCCGCGTAGGCGTCCTCGGTCCCGGACCGCCGCAGGACCGTGAGCTCGTGCAGCCGCCGGGCGTCCGCGAGCGTCATGCCGAGCAGGTCGGCGACGACGCGCACGGGGACGTCCACCGCGTAGTCCGCGACGAGGTCGGCACCGCCCCGGGCGGCGAGCCGGTCCAGCGTGGACGTGCACGCCACCGTGACCGTGCGGGTGAGCCGCTTGTCGTCGACGGCGGCCAGGGCGTCGGCCAGCGGGGCACGGAGGCGCCGGTGCTCCGCCCCGTCCCGGTCGTGGGCGCTGTCGGTCTGGGCCAGCACCGCCCGCACCGGCGACCGCCACGCCACGAGTCGCTCGGACTCGTATCGCCAGTCCCGCGAGTCGCGGGAGAAGAGCACCTCGTTGCGCAGCACCGTGCCGACCTCGTCGTAGCCGAGCGCGAGCCAGGCCGGCACCCCGGGCTCCAGGTCCACCGGGGCCACGGCCCCCCAGCGCGAACGCAGGTCGGCATACCGCTCGGCGGGGTGACGGGCCCCCGCGAGGTCCGCGAGCAGGGGGCGGTCGGTCACCTCCTCCAGCCGCACGACGCGGCCCGCCGCCGTGACGCTCACGCGGCGACGCCCGCGGCGCGCTGACGGTGCAGGGCGTGCGCGACGAGAGTCGTCAGCGCCTCGACCGCCTGGGCGCGGCCCCGCACGTCGCCGGCGACGACGGGAGTGTCCGGAGGCAGGTCGAGGGCGGAACGCACCTCGTCGACGCCGTGCCGCGGCGAGTCCGGGAACTCGTTGACCACCACGGCGACCGGGAGACGGGTGTGCTCCTCGAGCTGGTCGAGCACCTCGAAGCTCTGCGCCAGGTCGCGCGTATCGACGATCACCAGGACACCGACCGCGCCGTCGGCCAGGCCCGACCACAGGTCCCAGAAGCGGCGCTGACCGGGCGTGCCGAACAGGTAGAGCGCCGTGCTCGACCCGACGGTGACCCGGCCGAAGTCCATCGCGACGGTCGTCGTCCGCTTCTCGGCGCGCCGCGGGTCGACGCCCACGCTCGCGGTGGTGATCGACTCCTCGGTGCTGAGCACCGGGATCTCGCTGACCGTGCGGATGAGCGTCGTCTTGCCGACGCCGAACGCGCCGACCACCAGCACCTTGACCGACCGGTCGACCGTCGGTGCCAGGTGTCGTGCGGCGGGGGGCTCAGAGCCGACGGAGCCCATCGAGCACCTCCTCGAGCAGATCTGTCGCGGGCAGGTCGTGGACGGGGGTGGACAGCACCGCGAGGTAGCCGCCGTCGACGAGGTCGGAGACCAGCACGGCGACGAGGCTCACGGGCAGGCGCACGTGCGCGGCGAGCTCGGCGAGGGCCAGGGTGCCGCGGCAGGTCCGCAGCAGGGTCCGCTCGTGACGGCCCGCGCTGCCCGGCAGCTCACGTCCGTCGTCCACGGCGCGCAGCAGCGTCTCGGGCCGCAGCGTGTTGCGCGTGGGGTGCGCCCGCCCCCCGGTCAGGACGTAGGAACGTACCGGGTGGTCGCGGTATCCGTCCGAGTGCATGGCACCATCCCTCAGCTGACCGTGTCCGTACGGAGCGCGTGCTCACCGATCATCAGGACCTGTGCCTGCATCTGCTGGGCGACGAGACCCGGGTCGACGGTCGCGTCGGTGACGACGGCCAGCCGGGAACCGTCGCCGGCACCCCGGACGAAGAGGAAGCCGCCGTCGAACTCCACGACGACCTGCCGCAGCCGGTCGCCCGCCCCGAACTCGCGGCCCATGCTCATCCCGAGGGCGACGAGCCCGGCACACGCCGCGGCGACCTTGTCGGCCGTGTCCGGGTCCGTGTCGTCGGTGCGCACCTTCACCAGCCCGTCCGAGCTGAGCACGACGGCATGCTGCACGCCTCGCACCTCGGCGACGAGGTCGAGCATCCAGCTGTCGGGGTCGTCGGTCCCGGGTGAGGTCGAGGTCATGGTGGTCATCTGTCCTCCGAGGTCCCGTCCGTCGCGACGGACGGCTCATGGGTGTCAGGGTCGTCCTGCGGGGCGTCGGTCGTGGCGGCGAAGAAGGCGCCGATCCAGGCTCCCGCCTCCTCCGCCGTCTGGTCGGGCGTCGGGTCGGGCGTCGTGCCCGCGGTGCGGGAGGCGGCGACCCGGGGCAGACCGGTCCCGGACGTCGAGGGGCGGTCCAGCTCCGCCCGGCGCGACCGCCGCTGCGGCAACGCCGGCGGTCCGCTCGGGACCGCGGCGGCCTCCGGGCCGGCGTCCGGCCCGCCCCCGGTCGAGGTCGGCAGCGGGGCGCCGGGTGCGGCCCCGACCGGTTCGCCCTCACCGTGGCCGTCCCAGGCGTCGTCGACGCTGGGCGCCAGGACGTCGGGGGCGGTCGCGGCGACCTCCGTCAGCGTGTCCGGCACCATGACGACGGCGCGCAGCCCGCCGTACACGGACTCGGTGAGGTCCACACGCAGCTCGAGGAACCGGGCGTACGTCCCGACCACCGCGAGGCCCGTCTGCGGCACCTCGCCCAGGTCGGCGATCCCCACCGCCCGCTCACCGGCGGCGATCGCCCGAACGCGGGAGAGCTCGCGCGGATCCATCCCCACCCCGCAGTCGTCGATCTCGATGACCGCACCGCGCTGCACCTGCCGGATCATCACCAGCACCTGGGTGTTCGGGGGCGAGCACTGGGTGGCGTTGGCGAGGAGCTCGGCCACGACGTGCACCAGGGGCTCCACCGCGCGACCGGTGATCGCGAGACCCGGGTCCCCCGAGACCTCCACCCGGTGGAAGGCGGTGATGCGGCCGGCGGCGGCCTTCACGACGTCCGGCAGCGGCAGCGGGTCCTCCCACGTCTGCCCCGGGCGCCGACCGCACAGGGCGACCAGGTTCTGCGCCTGGCGCGCGTGCTGCGCCGCGGCGTGGTCGATGCGCATCGACGTCTGCAGCACGTCCGGGTCCGCAGCGTGCCGCTGGACCATGCGAGCCGCCTCCTCCTGGATGCGGTGCGCCGAGGACTGGACCTTGCGGCTCAGGGCGACGACCGCCGTCTCGACGGCCGTGCGCTGATCGACGCGCGCCTCCTTCTCGGCCGTGAGGGCCGCCGTCGTCTCCTGGAGAGTCCGGGTGGTCTCGTGGAGTCCGGCGGCGAGCTGGTCGCGTTCGGCGAGCACCGCCCGGAACGCCTCGTCGTCGCGACGGGACGTGCGGGCCAGCAGGACGGCGGCCAGGACCGGAAGCACCACGGCCGCTCCGCCGAGGAGCCAGCCGGCCCAGGCGCGGGCGGACACGTCCACGAGGGGCAGGGCCGCCACGCACAGGACCATGCCCGCGACGCAGAGCCATGGCAGCACGCGTCCGGCCGCCGGAGCTCGTCCGGGTCTCGTCGTGCTCACCGCACCTCCGTCGGGTGTGAGGTCGGGTCCCACGGCGTCGTGCACAGATCGCCCAGAGGTGATCTTCTCCGCGAACCCGGTGGAAGGTCTGAAGCGGGCAGCGAAGCCCTGACCAGGAGTTTCTACCACAGCGGGCAACCGGGTGAAAGAGGAACGCCTCCCGGCGCGCCCTCCCCGGAAGCCGTGTCGCCCCGGCGGGTTAGGGTCCGTCCATGAGTGCCGACGCCCCGACCCGGACCGACGCCACGCCGTCCGAGACCGTCCCCGGGAACGGGTCCGGTCCCGGTTCCGAGCCTGGTTCGGGGCCTGGTTCCGGGCCCGGTTCCGGGCCGGGGACCTCGGAGGACCCGTACCGCTGGCTCGAGCAGGTGTCCGACGACGACGCGCTCGACTGGGTGCGTGCTCGCAACGAGCACGCCCGCGCCGCCTCGGCCGGCCCCCTGTTCGAGGAGACGCGGGACGCGCTGCGCGAGGTCCTCGACTCCGACGACCGCATCCCGGCCGTCTCGCGCATCGGCGACCACCTGTACAACTTCTGGCGCGACGCCGACCACGAGCGTGGTCTCTGGCGACGCACCACCCTCGAGGAGTACCGCACCGACGAGCCACGCTGGGAGACCGTCCTCGACCTGGACGAGCTCGCGGCCGCCGAGGGCGAGTCGTGGGTCTGGCACGGCGCGTCGGTGCTGCGGCCGACGCCGGAGCGGCTCGCCGCCGGCGAACCCTGGCGGCGCGCCCTGGTCGACCTCTCCCCCGGCGGGTCGGACGCGGACGTGACCCGGGAGTTCGACCTCGTCGACAAGCGCTTCGTGCCGGCCGAGGAGGGCGGCTTCAGCCGGCCGCTGGCCAAGGGCGGCCTGTCGTGGGCGGACGAGGACACCGTCTACGTGTTCACCGACTTCGGCCCCGGCACCACGACCCCGTCGGGCTATCCCCGCATCGTCAAGCTCTGGCGGCGCGGGACCCCGGTCGACGACGCGGTGGTGGTCTACGAGGGCACCGACGACGACATGTACATCAGGGGACACCGGTCGCGTACACCAGGGTTCGAGCGCGACGTCGTCCAGCGGTCGATCGCCTTCTACCGCTCCGAGACCTACCTGGTCAGCGACGTCGGCACGGAGCACCAGGCGCTGACCCGGATCGACGTCCCCGACTCGGCGGAGGTGGGGTTCCACCGCGAGTGGCTGCTCGTCGAGCTGCGCGAGGACTGGGAGGTCCGGACCTCGTCCGGTCCCCGCACCTACCCCGGCGGCTCCCTGCTCGCGGCGCCCGTGGCCGCGTTCCTCGCCGGGTCCCGCGACCTGACCGCGGTGTTCACCCCGACGCCGTCGACCTCGCTCGCCGGGGCGGCCTGGACCCGCCACCACCTGGTGGTCAACGTGCTCGACGACGTGAAGAGCTCGGTGCACGTGCTCACACCCCCGGACCCCGCCGAGGACGGCGGGGCGGCCTGGACCCGCTCCGACCTGCCCGTCGGCGGCGAGCTCCTCACCGTCGGCGTCCGTGCCGTCTCGGCCGTGGACAGCGACGACGTGTGGGTGACCAGCAGCGGCTACCTCAGCCCGTCGACCCTGGCGATCGCCACCGTCGTCGGGCCGGACGACGCGCCGCGCGCCCCCGAGCCGTTGAAGTCCGCACCCTCTTTCTTCGACGCGACCGGCATGGTCGCCGAGCAACACTTCGCGACCTCCGACGACGGGACGCGGGTGCCGTACTTCGTCGTCGGCCGCGCGGACCTCGTGCGTCCCACGGACCCGGCGGCACCGGCCGTCGCCCCGACGCTCGTGTACGGGTACGGCGGGTTCGAGATCCCGCTGCTGCCCGGGTACTCGGGCGGCGCCGGACGGGCCTGGCTGGCCCGTGGCGGGGTGTACGTCGTGGCCAACATCCGCGGCGGCGGCGAGTACGGACCCCGGTGGCACCAGGCGGCGCTGCGGGAGAACCGGCACCGCGCCTACGAGGACTTCGCCGCGGTCGCCCGCGACCTCGTCGCCCGCGGCATCACGACGCCCGAGCACCTCGGTGCTCAGGGCGGCTCCAACGGCGGCCTGCTGGCGGGCAACATACTCACCCGGTACCCGGAGCTCTTCGGCGCCGTCGTCGTCCAGGTGCCGCTGCTCGACATGCAGCGGTACTCGCACCTGCTCGCCGGGGCGTCGTGGGTCGCGGAGTACGGCGACCCGGACGATCCCGAGGACTGGGCGTTCCTGCGGACCTTCTCCCCGTACCACCAGTTCGACGCGGACCGGGAGCACCCGCCGGTGCTGTTCACGACCTCCACCAAGGACGACCGCGTCCACCCCGGCCACGCCCGCAAGATGGCGGCGAAGATGCTCGCCGCCGGCCAGGACGTCACCTACTACGAGAACATCGAGGGCGGCCACGGCGGGGCGGCCAACAACGCGCAGGCCGCCCACATGTCGGCCCTGGCGTGGACGTTCCTGCACGACCGGCTCGCCTGACGACCCCGCCCGGCGACCGGTTCAGGCGGCGGCACGCTCCGCGAGCGACTCCCCGACCCGGCCGAGGTTGGCGAGCCCGGCACGGTGGTCGTCGACGCTCGCCGGCACGGTCCGCGGTGCGGCGAGCAGCGTGAGCGAGGCCAACCCGGCGGCGGGCAGCCCGACCCGGCGCCACGGTCCGGCGACGAGCGCCACGAGCTCGCCGAGCTGCGGGCCCGAGCACTGCGAGACGGTGGCGGGCGGCAACCCTGCCCAGAGACCGACCTCGCGCTCGGTCGCCCGGGCGACCAGCTCCCACGCCCGCTCGTTCCACCCGTCGGGACCGACCGCCGACAGGTCAAGGCCGATGGCGTCGGCGCCCGCCAGCACGGCGGGCGGGATGCCCACCCACGTGCCACCGAGGTGGACCACGACCGACGCCCCGGCGTCGTGCACGGCGTCGACCACGGGTCGCATCCCTTCCACGACCGTAGGTCCGTCCACCCCCCGGATCCGCGAGTAGCCCGAGAACGTCGGCAGTACGCCCGCGTGCACCTGTCCCAGCAACGGCTCGGCGAGCTGCACGACGACCTCGGCTCCGGGGACCTGGCCGCGCACGTCGGCGACGTGCTCCGCCAGTCCCGTCGCCAGCGCCACCGCCAGGTCGGCACGCGCTCCCTGGTCCGCCAGGACCCGGTCGCCCCGCGCCGACCACAGCTCGGCGGCGAGCGTCCACGGGCCGGTGACCTCCACGGTCAGCGGGCCGGCGTACCCGTGGGCCGCGACGGCGAGCGCCCCGAGGTCCTCACGCAGCAGGGCCCGGGCGAGGCGCTCGTCCCCACCCGGCCGGTCCGCGAGCTTCCAGCCGTGCGGGCCCAGCTCGATCGCCGTCCCGGCCAGCAGGGTCGCGCTGCGGCCGGTCGAGGCGGCGCCCGGTCCGCGGCCGGTCAGCTGGGTGAGGAACGGGACGGCGTCGACGCCGGTGGGCAGCTCGGCCAGGTCACCGACCACCTGGAGCTGCGCCTCGAGCACGTCGCGCTCGCCGCCGGGCCACGGTCCGTGGCCGCTCACCGCCGTCATGCCCGGGCCCCCGCGCTCGCCGCGGCGGGAGCGTCGCGCCAGGCACGCGCCACCGTCGCCTGCCCGAGGACCCTCGTGCCCCGGTAGGCCACGACCGACTGCCCCGCCGCCACGCCGCGCAGGTGCTCGCCAAGCCGGATCTCCAGACCGGCCGCGCCGGCGTCGGACGCTCGCACCTCGGCGGGCACCGCGCGCCCGTGGGCGCGCACCTGGACGCTGCACGCCGTCCACGCGGCGGGCGGGTCGACGAGCCAGACGGCCTCGCCCCCGGCGATCCGGTCGACGCTCAGCAGCTCGGCCGGGCCGACCACCACGGTGTTCGACCCGGTGTCGATGTCCACGACGTAGCGCGCCCGCCCGTCCGGCGCAGGTCGGCCGAGGCCCAGGCCCTTGCGCTGCCCGACCGTGTACGCGTACGCGCCCTGGTGCTCCCCGACGACGTTGCCGTCGGTGTCGCGCACCTCGCCGGGCCTTGCACCGAGCCGGTCGCGCAGGAAACCGCGGGTGTCGCCGTCGGCGACGAAGCAGATGTCGTAGGAGTCCGGCTTCGCGCTGACCGACAGGCCCCGGCGCGCGGCCTCGGCGCGCACCTCCTCCTTGCTGGCGAACCCGCCGAGCGGGAAGAGGGACCGGTCGAGCCGTTCGCGCCCCATCACCGCCAGCACGTACGACTGGTCCTTGGCGTCGTTCGGGGAGCGGTGCAGCTCGCGCGCGCCGTCCGGACCGGTCTCGATCCGCGCGTAGTGGCCGGTGGCGACGGCGTCGAAGCCGAGCGCCGTCGCCTTGTCCAGCAGGGCCTCGAACTTGATGTGCTCGTTGCAGCGCACGCACGGGTTCGGTGTGCGCCCCGCCGAGTACTCGGAGAGGAAGTCCGCGACCACCGTCTCCTCGAACGTCTCGGACAGGTCCCACACGTAGTACGGGATACCGAGCACGTCGGCGGCACGACGCGCGTCCCCGGCGTCCTCGATCGAGCAGCACCCGCGCGACCCGGTGCGGAACTGGTCCCGGTTGCGGCTCAGGGCCATGTGGACGCCGACGACGTCGTGGCCCGCCTCGACGGCGAGAGCGGCCGCGACGGCCGAGTCGACCCCGCCGGACATGGCGGCGAGCACCCTCATGGGACGTCCCTCCTGCAGGATGGCTGCGGTGCCTCGCTCCGGGCGTTCACGCGGCACCGCCCATCGACGGACGGGCGGCGACGAGACCGGCGGCCCGTGCCCGTTCGGCCACCTGGGGAAGCGCCGCCAGGAGCCGTTCGACGTCGTCGCGCACGGACGTGGCGCCGAGCGAGAAGCGCAGCGCGCCACGGGCGTCCGTCTCGCTGATCCCCATCGCCAGGAGCACGTGGCTGGGCTGTGGGACCCCGGCCTGACAGGCCGACCCGGTGGAGGCCTGCACCCCGGCCGAGTCGAGCAGGTACAGCAGGGAGTCGCCCTCGGCGCCGGGAAACGTGAAGTGCGCGTTGGCCGGGAGGCGGGCGGGCAGGCCCTCGGGTGTGGTGGACCGGGGTTCGGGCCCGCGCAGCACGGCGTCGGGGACGGCGCGGAGCACCCCGGCGACGAGCTCGTCGCGCAGCGCCGCCAGGGCGACCGCCTGTTCCTCGCGCGCACCGACCGCCTCGGCGAGTGCGACGGCGAAGGCACGGATGGCGGCGACGTCGAGCGTCCCGGAGCGCACGCCACGCTCCTGCCCCCCGCCGTGCGAGACCGCCTCCAGAGGAAGGTCGCGCCGGGCGAGCAGCGCGCCGACCCCGACCGGGCCGCCCAGCTTGTGGCCCGTCACCGTCAGGGCGTCGACGCCCGAGGCGGCGAAGTCGACCTCGACCTGGCCCACGGCCTGGACCGCGTCCGTGTGCACGGGGACGCCGTGGCGGTGAGCGATCCGCGCCACCTCGCGCACCGGCTGGAGCGTGCCCACCTCGTTGTTCGCCCACATCACCGAGACCAGCGCGACCTCGTCGCCGTGGGCGGCGAGCTCGGCGCGCAACGCGTCGAGATCGAGGCGCCCCTCGCCGTCGACCGGGAGCAGCGTGATGTCCGCCCCGGCGTGCCCCGCCAGCCAGAACGCGGGGTCGAGCACGGCGTGGTGCTCGACGGCGGAGACCAGCACGCGCCGTCGCCGCGCGTCCTGGGAACGCCGTCCCCAGAACATGCCCTTGACGGCGAGGTTGTCCGCCTCGGTGCCCCCACCGGTGAAGATCACCTCGCTGGGCCGGGCACCGAGCGCGTCCGCGACGGTCTCCCTGGACTCCTCGACGGCGCGCCGGGCGGCCCGGCCGGCGGAGTGCAGCGACGACGCGTTGCCGGTGCGACCCGCCTCGGCGACGAACGCCTCGAGGGCCGCCGCCGACATGGGCGTCGTGGCGGCGTGATCGAGGTAGGCGCCGGGCGCCTGGGTGGTTGTCACAGTCATCAAGTCTACGAACCACGCCAGGCGCCCGTGTCATCCCGTCGCGCCGCCTCCCGGGATCAGCCCCGGAACTGCTCCCCGGCCTCGGGGCGGAACGAGCTGCGGTTGCGCGATCCCCGGCCCCGGCCACCGCGGCCACCGGGGAACGGCCCCGGCCCGTCGTGCCGGTCGCCGCGGCCGGGGTGCTCGTCGTCCGCGTCCGCGAGGTAGACCTGGATGGTCGACGGCCGCGGGCCGCGCCAGGCGCCCGCCGGCACGTCCTCGTCGGCGTCGAGGTAGTCCGGGAAGTAGGACGTCGGGGCGTCCCAGCTGCCGTCGTCGCCCGGGTGCTGGACGTTGACGTAGGCCATCGAGTCCCGGACGTCGAGCACCGGCCCGCACGTCTCCGCCCGGCGGGGGACGGAGAGGAACTGCTCGACCCGGCCGCGCCGGCGCCCGTAGAGGGTGACCTTGAACAGCCCGTCGCACTTCTGGATCGCCGACGGCTGGCCGTCCGTGGAGATCCACAGGTTGCCGTCGGTGTCGAAGGCCAGGTTGTCCGGGCAGGAGATCGGCGAGACCTTCTCGGCCGGGTAGCCGGAGAAGTACGTGGAGTCGTTGACCTCGGGGTCACCGGCGACCAGCAGCAGGTTCCACGTGAACGTGGTGGCCGTCTGGTCGCCGCCGTCCTCGATGATCTCCACGATGTGACCGTCACGGTTCGAGCCGCGGGGGTTGGCCTCGTCGGCGGGCGCGTTCGACCCGACGCCGCGGTTCGAGTTGTTCGTGCACGCCACGTAGACGCGGCCCGTGAACGGGTTGGGCTCGACGTCCTCGGGGCGGTCCATCTTGGTGGCGCCGACCGCGTCGCCGGCCAGCCGCGTGAAGACGAGCACCTCCTCGAGGGACATGCCCTCGACCTGCGACTCGCCGTCGAGCACGAGCGGCAGCCACTCACCGGTGCCGTCGAACGCGCCGTCGGACGGCACCGCGCCGGAGCCGTCGATCTCGGAGGCCGGCGAGTCACCGGTGAACCGCGCGACGTACAGGTCGCCGGAGGACAGCAGCGTCTTGTTGTGCTCGCGCGCCCAGCGGCTGTTGCCGTGGCGCATCCGCCCGGTCGAGACGAACTTGTAGACGTAGTCGAAGCGCTCGTCGTCACCCATGTAGACGACCGCGCGGTCGTCGTCGGACAGGATGACGTTCGCGCCCTCGTGCTTGAACCGGCCGAGCGCCGTGTGCTTGACGGGCGCGGCGTCCGGGTCGTACGGGTCGAGCTCGACGACCCAGCCGAACCGGTGGTTCTCGTTCTCGAAGCCGGGGTTGTTGCCGTCGAACCGCGGCTCGTCGAGCTCCCAGCCGTACCCGGTCGCGGAGTTGCGCAGGCCGTAGCGGGCGTCGCGCGGGTCGCTCCCGTCCACCCGCAGGTAACCGTGGAAGTTCTCCTCGCCGGAGACGACCGTGCCCCACGGCGTCGTGCCGCCGGCGCAGTTGTTCAGCGTCCCGAGGACTTTCCGCCCGGTCGGGTCGTCCACGGTCTTCAGCAGGTCGTGACCCGCTGCCGGGCCGTCGACGACGAACTCGGAGCCGATGTGGATCCGGCGGTTGAGCCGGGCGATGCGGTCGTACTCCCACGGCGTCCCGGGGCGGTCGCGGCGCAGCTCGACGACCGACATGCCGTGCGCGGCCCGCTCGATCGCGCGACGCGTGGCGGCGTCGTAGGACGCGTCGAACATGATCTGCGGGTTCGTGTACTCGTGGTTGGACACCAGCACGCCGCGCTTGCCGCGCCGGGTCTCGACCATCGAGGTGATGTGCTTCGGGTCCTCGGGCAGGATGTCGAGGTAGTCGCAGTTGTAGCCGAACTGCCTCGCCTGCTGCTCCGGCGTCTGGCGCGCCGGGTCGAAGGCGCGGCCACCGGGCAGGATCGGGTCGCCCCAGCGGATGATCGGCGACCACTCGTACCCCTCGGGGACCACGAAGTCGTCGATCGCCATCGGCTGCGGGTCGATGGCACCGAAGGCCAGCCCCCGCCCGCCCCCGCGGTGCGTCGGCGCGGCGGTCGCGGGCTCGGCGCCCAGCACCTCGGCGCCCACCACGACGGCGGCCGCCGCGGCGGCCACGCCACCGAGCATGACCCGCCGGCTCAGCGCCCGGGAGGCGACGTCGCGGAAGTACTCGTTGGCGCTGAGGTTCGGTGCGGGGTGCGCGCAGGCGTCGGCGCACTTGTAGCGGCAGGTCGCCGCGGCTCGCTTGCCGCGCGCGTAGTGCGGGGCCACCGTGACGGGCAGCTGCGGGCGGGACTCGGGGGCGATCGTCATCGGACACTCCTGGATCGGGACCGGGGGGTCGCGACCGACGGTAGGAACGGTCCGTGGCGCCCCGGCATCGACCGGCCGACCACCCGGTGAACAGCCGATGACCTGCGGGTGGGAGCCCGCCCGAGGTCAGCCGAGCGAACCCACCCACTCGCTGGAGCCGTCGATGAAGCCCTGCTCCTTCCAGATCGGCACCTCGGCCTTGAGCTCCTCGACGAGGTCGCTCGCGCAGGTGAACGCGGCCTGCCGGTGGCCGGAGGCGACGGCCACGACGACGGCGACGTCGCCGATGGCGAGGTCGCCCACCCGGTGCGAGGCGGCGACCCGCACGGTGTCGCCGGTGGCCTCGGCCGTCCGGCGGGCCACCCGGTCGGCGACGCGGGCCAGGACGGCGGCGGCGTCCGGGTGCGACTCGTAGCGCAGCGCGGTCACGCCCCGGCCCTCGTCGTGGTCGCGGACGTGCCCGACGAAGGTGGCGACCGCTCCGCAGGTGTCGTCGCGGACCTCCTCGGCGAGACGTGCCAGGGCGTCCTCGAGCGGGGTGCCCACGACGTCCGCACGCAGCACGACGGCGCCGCCCCGCGGTGCAGGTGGCTGCGAGGGGGCGGGGTGGTCGCCGCCACGGAGCTGGTCGACGGCGTGCGTGAGCACGTCCGCCAGCGCGTCGAGCCCGTCGACCACTCCCCCGACCGATCCGGGCAGGTTGACGACCAGCGTCCGATCGGCCACGCCGGCCGTGCCGCGGGACAGCGCAGCACCGGGGACGGCCCTCTTGCCGGGATCGGTGGGGGCCAGCGAGCGCGCCCGTACCAGCTCCGCGATCCCCGGCACCTCGCGGCCCAGCACGGCCCGCGTGGCCTCGGGGGTGGCGTCCGACGGCGCGATCCCGGTCCCGCCCGAGGTCACGATGACGTCGGGGGTGCCGTCACCCGACTCGAGCAGGTCGAGGAGGGCGTCGCGGACGGGTTCGCCGTCCGGCACCACCAGCACGGGCAGCACCTCCCATCCGCGTGCGGTGAACCACTCGGCCGCTGCAGGCCCGGAGCGGTCCGGGTACGTCCCGGCGGCGGCGCGGTCGGAGGCCACGACGACGGCGGCCCTCACGAGCGCTCCTCGCCGCGGACCCAGTCGCCCGACTTCCCGCCGGACTTCGCCACGACCCCGATGTCCGTGAGCACCGCGGCCTTGTCGACCGCCTTGATCATGTCGTAGAGCGTCAGGCCCGCGACGGTGACGGCGGTGAGCGCCTCCATCTCGACGCCCGTGCGGCCGGTGGTGCGCACGGTGGCGGTGATCTCCACGGTGCCCGCCACGTCGCCGACCGGGGTGATGTCGATCTCGACGCCGGACAGCGGCAACGGGTGGCACAGGGGCACCAGGTCCGGGGTGCGCTTGGCGCCCATGATCCCGGCGACGCGCGCGGTCGCGATCGCCTCGCCCTTGGGCAGGTCGCCGGACGCGATGCGCTCCACGACGTCCGCCCGGGTGCGCAGCACGCCGCGGGCGGTGGCCGCACGCTTCGTGACGTCCTTCGCGGTGACGTCGACCATGTGGGCGGCACCGTCGTCGCGGTAGTGGGACAGGTCGCTCATCTGATCTCCCAGCAGTCGACGTCGTCGCCCTCCTCGAGGTGGGCGACGCCGGGTGGCACGTGCACGAGGAGCGTAGCCGCCGCGAGGTGGGCCAGCAGATGGGATCCCGGTCCGCCGACCATCTCCACGCGGCCGTCGGCGTCGAGGCGCCCCCGGCGGACCTGGTGCAGGGCGGACGGGGAGTCGAGGGGCGCGGCAAGCGGCGCCCGTCGGCGGGGCCGGTGGGCCGTGGCGGCGCCCGTCGACGCGGCCAGGACGGGGCGCAGGAACAGCTCGAAGGACACCAGCGCGCTGACGGGGTTGCCCGGGAACGCGACCAGCGGCACCGCCCTGGAGCTGTCAGACCTGGAGTTGTCAGACTCAGGACGGTCCCTACCCGGCAGCGAGTCTGACAGGCCGCCGAGCACGATGGTCCCGAGCCCCTGCGGCCCGCCGGGCTGGACGGCCACGTGCCCGAACCAGGCGTCGGTGAGAGTCTGGCGCACCACCTCGTAGGCACCGGCGGAGACACCGCCGCTGGTCACGACGAGAGCGACGTCGTCGGGCGCCTCGGCGAGGACCGCCCGCAGCGCGGCCGGGTCGTCGGGCACGACGCGATGGGTGACGCGCGCCCCCACCTCCGCGAGCGCCGCCGTGAGCATGGCGCCGTTGGCGTCGTGCACCTGGGCGTCACCGAGGGTCCGGCCGGCGGGCACGAGCTCGGAACCGGTGGAGACCAGCAGCACGTGCGGGGGTTCGGCGACTTCGACCGCGGCGACACCCGCGGCGACGAGCACGCCGAGCTGCGCCGGCCCGAGCGGGGTCCCGGCCGGGACGACGACGTCACCGGCGGTGACGTCGGAGCCGGTGCGGCGCACGAACGTGCCGGGGTGGACAGGCGCGGCGAACCGGACCGTCGCCGGCGTGCCCGGCTCGGGGAAGGCAGGCGGGTCGGCGTCCTCGATCCTGACGACGGCGTCCGCGCCGTCCGGGATCGCGGCGCCGGTCATGACGGGCGCCGCGGTGCCGCGTGCGAGCGGCGGCGGCTGCGTGCCGGCCGGGACGGGAGCCACGACGGGCAGCACGACCGGGTCCGACGGCGTCGCCCCGGTCGTGTCGGCAGCGCGGACGGCGTAGCCGTCCATCTGCGAGTTGTCGAAGCCCGGTAGGTCCGCGGCCGCGACCGTGCCACCGGCGACGGCGTGCGGCAGCGCGCCGCGACCGGCCCCGTCGAGGAGCGTGGTCAGCGCGAGAGTCCGGCGGCGCGGCCGGGACAGCGCCCGTCCCACGAGGGCGCCGAGCGCCTGCTGATGATCGCCGACCGGTCGCCGCGTCGTCTGGTGGTCCACACCGGCAGCCTACGGCCCGGTCCGGAGCTGCCGGGCGGGGACCCGGCCGGTCGAGCACCGCAGCGCTTCCTCATCCGCGGGTCTAGAGTGGACAGTGTGCCGCAGATGAGGATCAGTGAGGCTGCCGTCTACCTCGGCGTCAGCGACGACACCGTCCGCCGCTGGGTCGACCGCGGACTGCTGACCGCCGACCGGGACGACGCCGGCCGCCAGGTCGTCGACGGGTACGACGTCGCGATGGTCGCCCGCGAGCACGCCACCGCGCCCGGGCTCCCCGACGGGATGAAAAGCTCGGCCCGCAACCGGTTCGTCGGCCTGGTCACCGACCTGACGGTCGACACCGTCATGGCGCAGGTCGAGCTGCAGTGCGGCCCGTTCCGGGTCGTGTCGCTCATGAGCAGCGAGGCGGTCCGTGACCTCGGCCTCGAACGCGGTGCCGTCGCGGTCGCGACCATCAAGTCGACGAACGTCGTCGTCGAGGCACCTGACCGGGGCGTGGCGTGAGGGCGGCACCGACGTCAGGCCTGCGAGGCCGTGCCGCGCTCCTGGCCGCGAGCGCCGCCGTCGCGCTCACGGGGTGCGGCACCGGCGCGACCGCCGACACCACCCTCACGGTCTACGCCGCCGCCTCCCTGTCCGAGGCCTTCGAACAGATCGCGGCTGACTTCGAGGCCGCGCACGACGGCGTCGACGTCCGGCTGAGCGTCGCAGGCTCGTCCAGCCTCGTCGCGCAGATCCAGCAGGGTGCCCCGGCCGACGTCTTCGCCTCCGCCGACACGGCGACCATGGCCATGCTCGTCGCGGACGGCCTGGCGGGCACTCCCCAGGACTTCGCGACCAACACCCTCGAGATCGCCGTCCCGCCCGGCAACCCCGCGGGCGTCGCCACGCTGGCAGACCTCGCCGACCCCGGCCTCCACCTGGTCGTCTGCGCACCCGAGGTGCCGTGCGGGGCCGCCGCGGCCGCCGTCGCCGACCGTGCGGGGCTGACGCTGCACCCGGCCAGCGAGGAGCAGAGCGTCACCGACGCCCTCGGCAAGGTGACCAGCGGGCAGGCGGACGCCGGTCTCGTCTACGTCACCGACGTCGCCCGCGCCGGCGACCAGGTCGAGGGCATCGCGTTCCCCGAGGCCGACTCCGCGGTGAACACCTATCCGATCGCCACCGTCCGCCGCACCGGCCAGACCGGCGACCAGGCCGAGCTCGCCCAGGAGCTCGTCGAGTCCGTCCTCGGCGAGGGCGGCCAGGCGACGCTCGCCGACCACGGGTTCGCCGCACCATGACGGCCGCCCGTCGACCCACCGCGGCCGAGCACGGCACCGACCCGGCCGAGGCTCCCGTCGGGCTGCCTCGCTGGACGTATCTTCCCGCCGCCGGTGGCGGCCTGTTCGTGGTGCTGCCGCTGTTCGCGATGACGACGAGGGTGGACTGGTCGGAGTACTGGAGCCTCGTCACCAGCGAGTCCGCGCGCGCCGCCCTGGTGCTCAGCCTGCAGACGGCGACCGTGAGCACCCTGGTCTGCCTGGTCCTCGGCGTCCCCCTGGCGCTCGTGCTGGCGCGCGGCCGGTTCCCCGGACGGAACATGCTGCGCTCCCTGGTGCTCGTCCCCCTGGTGCTGCCGCCGGTCGTGGGCGGCGTCGCGCTGCTGTCCACGTTCGGCCGCCGCGGCCTGCTGGGCGAGTCGATCGAGGTGCTCGGCCTGCAGGTCGCGTTCTCCACGACGGCGGTGGTCCTGGCACAGAGTTTCGTCGCGCTGCCGTTCCTCGTCGTCAGCCTAGAGGGCGCGCTGCGCACGGCGGGAACGCGGTACGACGTCGTCGCCTCGGGCCTCGGCGCGAGCCCCACCACGGTGCTGTGTCGCGTCACGCTGCCGCTGGTGGGGCCCGGGCTCGCCGCCGGCACGGTGCTCGCCTTCGCCCGGGCCCTGGGCGAGTTCGGCGCCACCATCACCTTCGCGGGCAGCCTGCAGGGCGTCACCCGGACGCTGCCGCTGGAGATCTACCTGCAGCGCGAGACCGACCCCGACGCCGCCGTCGCGCTGTCGCTGCTGCTGGTGGCCATCGCCGTCGTCGTCATCGCCGCGACGCACCGGCGGGGCGCTCAGGGAGCCTCGCGATGACGTTCACCATGACCGCCACCGTGCCGTCGCGCGGGCTCGACGTCCACCTCGACGTCGCGGACGGCAGCACGCTCGCGCTGCTCGGCCCCAACGGTGCCGGCAAGTCCACGGCCCTCGGTCTCGCGGCGGGCACGCTGCGCCCGCACGACGGCGAGATCGGCCTCGCGGGGCGGACGCTGGTGCGCGCCCGGTCCGGCCGGACGACCACCTGGGTGCCCCCGCACCGACGCCGCGTGGCCCTGCTCGCCCAGGAACCGACCCTGTTCCCGCACCTGACGGTCCGCGACAACGTCGCGTTCGGACCGCGGTCCCAAGGACGCTCCCGCCGGACGGCCGGTGCCACGGCCGACGGGTGGCTCGACGTGGTCGGCCTCGCCGGGCTGGCCGACCGCCGTCCTGCCGCGCTGTCCGGCGGGCAGGCACAACGGGTCGCGATCGCACGGGCGCTGGCGGCGGCCCCGCGGCTGCTGCTCCTCGACGAGCCGATGGCCGCCCTCGACGTGGACGTCACCCCCGCGCTGCGCCAGACGCTGCAGCACCTGCTCGCCGAGCGGACCGCCGTCCTCGCCACCCACGACGTGCTGGACGCGCTGCTGCTCGCCGACGAGATCGCCGTCGTCGACGGTGGCCGCGTCGTCGAACGCGGCCCGACGGCACAGGTCCTGGCACGCCCTCGCAGCGCCTTCGCCGCATCGATCGCGGGACTCAACCTGCTGTCCGGCACCTGGACCGGCGACGGTGTCGCCACCGCGGGCAGCGGCGTCGTGCACGGCCACGCCGCGCACCCCGAGGTGCCCGTCGGAGCCGCGATGACCGCCGTCTTCCGCCCCGCGGCCGTCGCCCTGCACCTGGCCGACCCGCACGGCTCGCCCCGGAACACCTTCCGCGCCACCGTGCGGTCGGTGGAACCGCACGGCGACCTGGTGCGCGTGCGCACCGAGCACCTGGCGGCGGACGTGACGCCGCAGGCCGTGGCCGAGCTGTCCCTGGTGCCCGGTCGCGCCGTGGTCGGGACCGTCAAGGCCGCCGAGGTCGACGTCTACCCGGTGTGACACGGGCGCCCTGAGACCGGCACGTCCTCGCTCAGGACGACACGTCCGCCGTCGTGAACCGGCTCCACGCCAGGGCACCGAAGACGGCCACCCACGCCGCCTGCACGGCCAGCCCCGCCAGCAGCGTCGAGGCGTCCACCTCCAGCCGGAGGAACTCCCCGAAGCCGAGCCAGTGGTGCGTCAGCAGCGCCGGGTGGATCGCGGACAGCTGAGGCAGCGCGTCGAGCACCCCGCTGACGATCGCGACGACCACCGTGGCGGCCATCGCCGCCACCGGGACCTCGGTCAGCGCCGACAGGAAGAGCCCGACCGCGACCAGCCCGGTGAGCGACGCGACCACGTAGCCGACCACGCCGAGCGTGCGCAGCATCCCCTCGGCGAGCGGGACCGTGTCGCCCGAGAGCAGGACGACGTCCCCCACGCCGAAGTACGCCGCCCCGGCCAGCAGGCCCACCACGGCGATCGCCGCGACGGCGGCCGCGGCGTACGCCAACGCCGCCACCGCCTTGACGAGCAGCAGGCGGGACCGCGGGACGGGCACCACCAGCAGGTACCGCAGGGTCCCCGCCGACGCCTCCCCGGCGATCGCGTCGCCGGAGACGATCGACACGCACAGGGGCAGGAGGAAGGGCAGGCAGCTCACCAGGGCCGCGAAGACGAGGAACACGCCGTTGCCGGTCACGCGGTCCAGGAACGGCGGCCCCTGACCGGCCACCGGCGTGTCCTGCGTGACGAACAGCACGGTGCCGATCAGCAGGGGGACGGCCGCCAGCCCCGCCAGCAGCACGACGTTGCGCACGCGGCCGAACACCAGGCGGAGCTCGCTGCGCAGCAGGCGGGCCGTCGCCCGCGCGGGTGCTGCCGGCGGCCCGGTCGGCGGAGCATCAGCGAGCGACATCGAAACCCTCCCCCGTCAGGCGGACGAACACGTCCTCGAGCGTGGGCCGGCGGACCTCCAGCCCGAGCAGGTCGATCCCGTCGCCCACCACCGCCTGGGCGACCTTCTCGACCGCCACGCTGCCCAGGGGTGCGGCGACGACCTCGCCGTCGACACGCGCGTCGCCCAGCCCGAGGCCCGCCAGGACGCGCACGAGGTGGTCGCGCTGGTCCGGCCGCGTCGCGACCCGCACCTCGGTGCTGCCCTCATCGGCGATCTCCTCGCGGGGACCCTGCGCGAGCAGCTCGCCCCGGCTCATGATCCCCACGTGCGAGCACACCTGCTCGATCTCGCTGAGCAGGTGCGACGAGACGAGGACGGTCGCGCCCGCGTCGGCGACCTCCCGCACCAGCGCCCGCACCTCGCGGGTGCCCTGCGGGTCGAGCCCGTTGGTGGGCTCGTCGAGCAGCAGCAGGTCCCGCGGCCGCAGGAGTGCCGCCGCGAGCCCGAGCCGCTGCTTCATGCCCAGCGAGTACTGCCGGTACCGCTTGCCCGCCGCTGCCGTCAGACCGACCCGATCCAGCGCTGCCCCGATCCGCCGCGGGCTCGAGCCGGGAGCGGCGGTCGGGTCCGCGGCGTCCAGGCGCCGCAGGTTCGCCTCGCCCGAGAGGTACGGATGGAAGGCCGGGCCCTCGACGAGCGCGCCGACCCGCGGCAGCACCGTCGCGCCACGCCCGGGCATCGACTCGCCCAGCAGCTCGACGGAGCCTGACGTCGGCGAGACGAGACCGAGGAGCATGCGGATCGTCGTCGTCTTGCCCGACCCGTTCGGGCCGAGGAACCCGTAGACCGCACCGCGCGGGACGAGCAGGTCGATCCCGGCGACACCCACCTGCCCCGAGCGGAACCGCTTCGTCAGACCCCGGGTGCGCACCGCGGGGACCGCGGTGCCCGACCCTGCCGTCATCCGGCGCGCTCCACGAGCGTCGCGGCCGGCACGGACCCCGCCAGCACCCGGCCGTCGTCGGTCACCAGCACGGACAGCAGCGCGGAGCTGAGGAGCCGCCCGCCGTCCACCGGGGTCGTGAGCTGCTCGTACAGCGCGCCCGTGTCGAGCTCGGGCATGCCCGGCAGCTCGCCGTCCTCGGACTCCGTGAGCTCCTCGAGCAGGTCGTCGGCGCCGCTCGACCCGGTGCTGCCCTCCGGCAGCCGGCCCTCGGCCGTCGCACCGAGGATCGCCTCGACGTCCACGTCCGTCAGCTCGACGACCGTCTCCCAGCCGGTGCCGGTCACCGCCACGTCCGCATCCTCGCCGAGCGCCTCGCTGCGGGGCTTCTCCATCGTTCCCGGCTGCTCCATCATGGCCGGGTCCGGGAGCGGGACCTCGACCTCGCGCACGTCGGCTCCCGAGGGGGCGGAGAACTCGAACACGCTGGGGTCCGGGGCTTCGAACGAGACGTCGGTGAAACCGACCTCGAGTGCCGGCGCCTCGGTGTCCTGGACGCTCCACACCTGGGTGCGCAGCGGCACGGAGGTCTCGGCGTCGACGGCGATCCGCACCTTGTCGACCAGCGTGCCGTCGGTCTGCGGCCGCAGCTCGACCTGGTACGCCGCACGCCCGGCCACCTCCACGGGCTCGGTGGTCTCGACGTCGGTCGTGACGCGGGCGTGCGCGAGCGCCAGGTCCGCCGCCTCCGCGGGGGTCGGGACGTCGCCTGAAACGCTCGGCCCGGCCGCCTCGTCGGCCAGCGCCTCGTACCGTGCCAGGTCGTCCGGGTCGACGACGTAGTGGACCGCCTCGTCGTCGGCGCTGGAGTAGGTCCACGCCTCCGCCCCCGAGCGGACCACCGAGTACTCCGAGACGTCGCCCAGCAGCGCGGCGCGGGACGAGTCGGCGCCGTCGGACCAGACCCGGACCGTGGTGCTGCCGCCGAGGAGGTCCAGGGGCCGGCCCCCTGGACCTCCGAGACGGTGACGTCCGGCAGGCCCAGCCGGGCCGTGTAGACGACGGTCCCGGAGACGGGGACCTTCTCGGCGACGGCCAGGCGCTCGACGAGCTCCTCGGCGGTGACGGCGGGGAGCTCGTCGCTCGCCACGGCCCCCACCGCGGCGGGCACGGCGAACGCGGCGGCGACGGCGCCGGCGACGACGGCGGGGACCGCCCACCGGGCTCGGGGCGAGAGGGTGCGCGTGGTGTCCATGGGACCACTGTGGCCGAGGCCACCTGAGACGAGCCTGAGAGAGCACGGGGTCAAGAAGGCAACGGGGTCAAGAAGGCACGGGGCCCGAGCAAGGACGGGGCGAGCACGCGCGACGTGCGCACGGGTGCCATGCTGCGGTGGTGCGCATCCTGGTGGTGGAGGACGAGACGGTGCTCGCGCGGGCACTGCGCCGGGGCCTGCAGGCGGAAGGGTTCGCCGTCGACGTCGCGTCCGACGGCGAGGCCGGGCTCCGGCTCGCTCTCGAGGGCGATCACGACGTCGTCGTCCTCGACCTCATGCTCCCCCAGCGGTCCGGGATCGACGTGCTGCGCACGATGCGCGACGAGGAGGTCTGGACGCCGGTGCTCGTCCTCAGCGCCAAGGGGACGGACGACGACGTCACCCGCGGCCTGGACGTCGGGGCCGACGACTACCTGCCCAAGCCGTTCGCGTTCACCGTCCTCGTCGCCCGGCTGCGGGCACTCCTGCGCCGCGGTGCGCCACCACGGCCCGCCGTGCTGCAGGTCGGGACGCTCACCCTGGACCCGGCCAGCCGCGAGGTGCGCCAGGACGGCCGGGAGGTCGAGCTGACGACCCGCGAGACGGCGCTGCTCGAGCACCTCATGCGCCGGCCCGGCGAGGTGCTCGCCAAGGTCGAGCTGCGTGACCACGTGTGGGACGCGGCCGGCGACGACCTCAACGTCGTGGAGGTCTACGTCGGATACCTGCGTCGCAAGCTCGGCCGGTCGGCGATCGAGACCGTGCGAGGCGCCGGCTACCGGGTCGTGGGACGGTGACAGGCTGGTCGCTGCGCCTGCGGCTGACCCTCGCGGCGGCAGGTCTGACGGGGATCGCCCTCGTCCTGGGCGCCCTGGCGCTGACCTCGGTCGTCTCGCAGAGCCGGATCGCGGCGACCGACGCCGTCCTGGCGGGCACGGCCGACCAGGTGGCCGCGCTCGTCACCGAGGACCGCCTGCCCGAGGTCCTGGCCGCCGACGAGCCGGGGGAGGTCGTCCAGCTCGTCGACGCCTCGGGCCGCGTCGTCGCCACCTCGCCCAACGCGAGCCGGACGCTGCCGGTCCTCGCAGCCGCCGTGCTGGACGAGATGCCCGACGGCGCCTCGACCCGCGACGACGCCGCCTACGGGACCGGGCCGGTGCGCGTGCTCGTCGACACCCAGCCCACCGGGGAGCGGGTCGTGGCGGCCCTGCCCCTGGGCACGATCGAGGGTGCGCTCGACGCGCTGCGGCTCTCCCTCGGGCTCGTGGTCCCCCTGCTGACGCTCACGCTGGGGCTGGTGACGTGGGTCGTGCTCGGGCGGGCCCTGCGCCCGGTCGAGGAGCTGCGCGCCGGCGCCGCGCGGGTCAGCGACGTCGGAGGGCCCGGCACGCTGCCGGTGCCGCGCGCCCAGGAGATCGCCGCCCTGGCGCGGACCCTCAACGCCATGCTGAACCGTCTGGACGCGTCGGCGCAGCGCCAGCGTCACTTCGTGGCCGACGCCGCCCACGAGCTGCGCTCACCGATCGCCGCCCTGCGCACGAGCCTGGAGGTGGCGCGTGCCCACCCCGAGGCGTACGAGGACGCCGAGCTGACGGCGGACCTCGAGCACGAGGTGGTCCGCCTGCAGGCGCTCGTCGACGACCTGCTCGTCCTCGCCCGGGTCGGTGCCACCCCGGTGGAGGTGCGCGACGTCGACCTGGCCGCGCTCGCCCGGGCGGCCGCGGGGGACGTCGCGGTCCACGGGGAGGGCAGAGCGGTCGTCGACCCCGCCGCCGTCGGCCGCGTGGTGCGCAACCTCGTGGACAACGCCCGCCGGTTCGCGCACGACCGCGTCGTGGTCGAGGTGGGGAACGGCGTCGTGACCGTGGACGACGACGGCCCGGGGATCGCCGCGGCGGACCGCGAACGCGTCTTCGAGCGGTTCACGAGGCTCGGGTCGGCACGCGGCCGCGACTCGGGCGGCACCGGGCTCGGCCTGGCCATCGCGCGCGAGATCGCGCGGGAGCACGGGGGCGACGTCACGCTGGGCGACAGCGACCTCGGCGGGCTGCGCGCCACGGTCACCCTGCCCGTGCCGGAGCGGGGCGCCCCCGACGTCAGTGCGCGAGCTCCAGGCGGTACCCCCGCTTGACGACGGTCTTGATGAGGTCGCGGCGGCCCGCGGCCTCACGCAGCCGTGCCACGGCGACCTCGACGGCGTGCCCGTCGCGGGAGACCCCGGGCAGCACCTCGAGCACCTGGTCGCGGGAGACGACGTCGCCGCCGGCGGACGCGAGCAGCCGCAGCACCTCGACGCCGGTGGGCGACAGCGGCAGCACCTGACCGTCCAGCACGGCGACCCGGGCCCGGATGACCAGCGGACCGGCGATCGTGCCCAGCGCGACGGACTCGATGTGCTCGTAGTGGCCCACCAGCGCCCGGACCAGCGCGCCGAGCCGTCCGCGCTCGGGCTCGAGCGGCGTGATGCCGCGGGCCGCGAGCGGCCGGGAGGTGACCGGTCCGACCGAGGCGACCACCATCTCGCCCGTGGTGCAGCGCGAGACGACCTCGTCCCGCACCCCGGCGGACTCCACCGCCTCCATCCACGCCTCCGCACCGGGCGCGGAGGTGAAGACGACGGCGTCGATCTCCCCGGCCGCCGCCGCCCGGACCGAGTCCTGCACCGCGCGGGGATCCGGTGCCGGCCCCCAGCGGTAGACGACCAGGGGCGAGACCTGCGCACCGGCCTTCGCGAAGACCTCGTCGAGCCCGTCCGCACCGGCGCCGTGGTGCTGGATCGCCACGTGCAGGCCGCCGACGCCCTCGCTGAGCAGCACCTCGGCCACCTCCGCGGACGTCTCGGACTCAGCCACCCAGTCGGCGGCGAGCCCGGCGGCCTGGACGGCACCACGCGCCTTGGGACCGCGGGCCACGATGCGGGCCTCGCCGAGGACCCGCAGCAGGTCGTCGGCCAGCCCGTGGGCGTCGGCCGCCTCGATCCAGGCGCGGAAGCCGACGCCCGTGGTGGCGACGACGACGTCGGGCGGGTCCTCGACGAGCGCGGCCGTCGCGGCGACGAGGGCGTCGTCGTCCACGTGCGGGATCATGCTCAGCGCGGGCGCGTGCCGGATCGTGGCACCCCGACGTTCGAGGGCGGCGGCAAGCTCGCCGGAGCGCCGGTCCGCGGTGACGAGCACGGTGCACCCCGCCATGACCTGTCCCAGGGCAGGCCGCGTCGAGGTGTCAGCCACGCGGGTCCCCCACGTCTCCTCGCTCACTCGTGCCCTCCAACAAGCCGTGCGCCGCCACGTCACCGATCACGATCACCGCCGGCGCCCGCACGCCGAGCTCGTCGGCGCGCTTCGCCGCCAGGTCCAGCCCGACGCGCGTCACCCGCTGCTCCGGCGTCGATCCCCGTTCCACGATCGCCACGGGAGTGTCCGGGGACGCTCCGGCGTCGAGCAACCGGGTCACGATCGCCGGGAGCGCGCACACGCCCATGAGGATCACCAGCGTAGCCGCCCGCTGCGTGACGCAGCCCACCGCGACGTCGTCGAGCTCCTGCTCACCGGCCCGCGTGTGGGCGGTGACGACGTGGAACGCCGTCGTCGTGCCCCGGTGGGTCAGCGGGACGCCGGCGAGCGCCGGCACGGCCAGGGCGGACGAGACGCCGGGCACGACGTCGACGGCGACGCCCGCCGCCACGCAGGCCGCGTACTCCTCGCCGCCGCGCCCGAAGACGAACGGGTCGCCGCCCTTGAGCCGCACCACCCGCCGCCCGGCCCGGGCGTGACGGACGAGCAGCGCGTTGATCCCGTCCTGGGGGACCTTGTGCCGGCCGGGCGCCTTGCCCACGTCGATCACCTCGACGTGCTCGCCCAGGTCGTCGAGCACCTCCAGCGGCACCAGCCGGTCGTGGACGACGACGTCGGCCCGCGCGACGGCGCGCCACGCCCGGTACGTGAGCAGGTCGGCCGCGCCGGGGCCGGCGCCGACGAGGGTGACGTGCCCGCCCGCGGTCATGTCAGGCCGATCCTGCGACGTCGAGGTGCACGACGCCGTCGCGCACCTCGGCGGCGAAGGCTTCGAGGTGGGCGCCGAGCCCGGGCTTCGGCGTCTTGCCGCCCGCCTCGAGGCACTGCCCGGAGGCCAGGGCGAAGACCTGCTTGTAGACGGGCGAGGCCACGGTGGGCTCCTCGCCCCGGCTGCCGACGATGCCGCGGGACATCACGTTCGCCCCGGAGTACGGGTCGAGCTGCTGGACCGCCCGCACGGAGTCGTCCAGGAGCCGGAAGACCGCGACCTGGACGGTCGAGCCGTCGCCGCGCTCCAGCAGGGCGGCGGCACCGCGTTCGGGCACGAGGTCGTCGAGCCGGCACACGGCGGTCCAGCGGTCGACGGCGGGGTCGGTGGGGGCGTCGGTGACGGTCATGCGCGGACCTCCAGGGTGGCGCCGGCCACGAGGACCGGTCCGGTGAGCGAGGGGTCGACGGGCCCGTCGGGCCCGGCGGCGATCTCCTCGGGAGTGGCGGGGCGCTTCTGCCCCCGCTCGGCGACGTACGCGAGGGCGGGGTCCGGCGTCGTCGGCGCGTTGACGAACGACCCGAACCGGGCGAGCTTCTCGGGGTCCTCCAGCACGGCCTTCCACTCGTCCTCGTACCCCTCGACGTGGGCGGCCATGGCGGCGTCGAGGTCGTCGGCGATGCCGAGGGAGTCGGCCAGGATGACCTCGCGGATGGCGTCGAGGCCGCCCTCGTACTCCTCCACCCAGGGCGCGGTGCGCTGCAGGCGGTCCGCGGTGCGGATGTAGAGCATGAGGAACCGGTCGATGGCGCGCAACATCTCGTCGGACGTGAGGTCCTCGGCCAGGAGCTGGGCGTGCTTCGGCGTCTGGCCGCCGTTGCCGCCCACGTACACGTTCCAGCCCTTGTCGGTCGCGATGACGCCGACGTCCTTGCCACGGGCCTCGGCGCACTCGCGGGCGCAGCCCGAGACGCCCATCTTCAGCTTGTGCGGCGAGCGCAGGCCGCGGTACCGCAGCTCCAGCTCGACGGCCATGCCGACGGAGTCCTGCACCCCGTAGCGGCACCACGTGGAGCCCACGCAGGACTTCACGGTGCGCAGGGACTTGCCGTAGGCGTGCCCGGACTCGAAACCGGCGTCCACCAGGCGCTTCCAGATCTCGGGGAGCTGTTCGACGCGGGCACCGAACATGTCGATGCGCTGGCCGCCGGTGATCTTCGTGTACAGCCCGAAGTCCTTCGCGACCTGCCCGACCACGATCAGCCCCTCGGGCGTCACCTCCCCGCCCGGCATGCGCGGCACCACGGAGTACGTGCCGTCCTTCTGCATGTTGGCGAGCATGTGGTCGTTGGTGTCCTGCAGCGCCGCCTGCTCGCCGGACAGGATGTGCCCGTTGCCGAGGCTGGCGAGGATCGAGCCGACGACGGGCTTGCAGATGTCGCAGCCGCGGCCCGGGCTCGCGGACGGCTCGGCGCGCACGCCGAACCGCTCGATGATCTCGCTGAACGAGTGCAGGTCCGCGACCCGCACGGCGTCGAAGAGCTGCGCCCGGGACAGCTCGAAGTGCTCGCACAGCGCGGTGGAGACCTCGATACCGGCCTTGGTCATCTCGGTCTCGGTGATCTTCTTGACCAGCGGCAGGCAGGCGCCGCAGGTGGTGCCGGCCCTGGTGCAGCTCTTGACGTCCCCGACGGAGGTGCAGTCGTGGTCCGTCACCGCGCCGCGGATCGTGCCCGCCGAGACGTTGTTGCACGAGCAGACGTTCGCCTCGTCGGGCAGCTCGAGGTCCGGCGCTCCGCCGCCCTCGGGCAGGAGGAACGCGGCCGGGTCCCCCGGGAGCTCGGCGCCGAGCATCGGTCGCAGCGAGGCGTACGGCGCGGCGTCGCCGACGAACACGCCGCCGAGCAGCGTCCGCGCGTCGTCGGACATGACGAGCTTCTTGTAGACGCCCGCGGTGGGGTCCGCCCACACGATCTCGATGCAGTCCTCGGTGCGGCCGTGCGCGTCGCCGAAGGACGCGACGTCGACGCCGGACAGCTTCAGCTTGGTCGCGGTGTCCGCGCCCGGGAACACGGCCTCGCCGCCGAGCAACTGGTCGACGACGACCTCGGCCATCGTGTTGCCGGGAGCCACCAGGCCGAGGCAGCGGCCCTCGATGCAGGCGACCTCGCCGATGGCCCACACGTGCGGGTCCTCGGTGCGGCAGCTGAGGTCGACGACGGCGCCGCCGCGCTCGCCGATCGGCAGGCCGGCCTCCCGGGCGAGCTCGTCGCGAGGCCGCACACCGGTGGCCATGACGACGACGTCGACGTCGAGCCGCCCGCCGTCGGCGAAGTCCATGCGCCCCACGTGGCCGGTGCGGCGGTGCGGCTTCATCTCCTTCGTGGCGGTCTCGGCGCGCACCGCGATGCCCTTGTCGTTGATGAGCCGCTTGAGGGCCTGCCCGCCGCCGAGGTCGACCTGGACGCCCATCAGGTGGGTGCCGAACTCGATGACGGTGGCCTGCGCACCGAGCGCCTTGAGCGCGCCGGCGGCCTCGAGGCCGAGCAGGCCGCCACCGATGACGGCGCCGCGGACCGGCTTCTCGACGACGCCGCCGCGGGTCGTGACCTTGTTGGCCTCCCGCTTGGCCTCGACCCAGCCGCGCAGCTCGGCCACGTCGTCGATGGTGCGGTAGACGAACACGCCGGGCAGCTCGTTGCCGGGGATCGAGGGACGCGCCGCGTTCGAGCCGGTGGCCAGGACCAGCTCGTCGTACGGGTGGACGGTGCCGAGGCGGTCGGTGACGGTCCGGGCCTCGCGGTCGATGGCGACGATCTTGCAGTCGCGGTGCAGCTCGACGAGCGGGTCGTCCCAGAGCGCGGGGTCGCCGAGGGTGAGCTCCTCGGCGTCGCGGACCTCGAAGTAGCGGGTGAGGCCGACGCGGTCGTACGGCTTGCGGGGCTCCTCGGCGAAGAGGCTCACGCGCCACTCGCCGGCGGAGTCGCGGGCACGCAGGGCCTCGACGAAGCGCTGCGCGACCATGCCGCCGCCGACGACGACGACGTGGCGCCGGCCGTCGCGCTGGACTGAGGTGGGGGGCTCGCTGGTCATGTCCCGAACCTAGGCAGCCGCCGTGACCGCACCGTCAGGAGGTGGTTACCCCACGGGAACATCTTGCTCACGCGGGCGCCGCGATCCGTGAGAGGAGCCCGACACAGTGGCGCGGGCGGACCGCTCCACGAGGACGACTTAAACGCTTAAGAGTCTTCCGGCGCCCGCCGCCGTCGGGCACGGTGACCGTGCCAGGGACCCGACCGGAAGGACCCCACCCATGACTCGCCAACGCGCCCGCACCGTCGCGGGCATCGCGGCCGCCACGCTCGCCGCCGGCGGCATGAGCGCGATCGCCGCCCACAGCGCCGCCGCCGACGACGCACCCGGCATCCACGTCGCCGACGGCCGCATCGTCGAGGCCGACGGCACCGACCTGGTGCTGCGCGGCGTCAATCATCCGCACGCCTGGTACACGCACACCACCACGCAGGCCCTGGCCGACATCAAGTCGGTCGACGCCAACGCCGTCCGGGTCGTGCTCGCGAGCGGCGATCGCTGGACGCGCACCGACGCCACCGAGGTCGCGGCGATCGTCGACGAGTGCGAGGCCAACCGGCTGATCTGCCAGCTCGAGGTGCACGACACCACCGGCTACGGCGAGCAGGCCGGCGCCGCCACGCTCGACCAGGCGGCCGACTACTGGGAGTACCTCTACCCCACCCTCGCCGGCAGCGAGGACCTCGTCATGGTCAACCTCGGCAACGAGCCCTACGGCAACGACGCCGCCACCAACGCCGGCTGGGCGGACGACACCTCGGCCGCAATCCAGCGCCTGCGCGACGTCGGCTACGAGCACGCGCTCGTCGTCGACGCCCCGAGCTGGGGCCAGGACTGGGCGCACATCATGCGTGACCAAGCACCCGAGGTCGCCGCGGCCGATCCCGACGGCAACACCGTCTTCTCCGTGCACATGTACGGCGTGTACAGCCAGGGGTCCACGGTCACGCAGTACCTCGAGCACTTCGTCGACGCCGGCCTGCCGCTGATGATCGGCGAGTTCGGGTACACCCACTCCGACGGGTCGGTGGCCTACGACACGATCCTCGCCGAGACCGAACGGCTCGGGATCGGCTGGCTCGCCTGGTCGTGGAGCGGCAACGGCGGCGGCGTCGAGTACCTCGACCTCGTCGAAGGCTTCGACGTGGGCTCCCCGTCGCCCTGGGGCGAGCGGATCTTCACCGGCCCGGACGGGCTCTCGGAGACGTCCGTCGAGGCCACGGTCTTCGACGGCGCCCCGGACCCGGACCCGACGCCGGACCCCACCCCGGACCCGGACCCGACGCCCGACCCTGAGCCGGGTGCCTGCACGGCCGAGCTCACCGTGGCCCACACCTGGCAGGGCGGCTACCAGGGCCAGGTCACCGTCACCGCGGGGGCCGAGGCGATCTCCGGCTGGAGCACCACGTTGCCCGCGGTCGACGTCGACCAGCTCTGGGGCGGCACCCTGGGCGCCGACGGCGTCACCGTCACCCACGCGCCCTGGAACGGCACGCTCGCCGCCGGTGCGACGGCGTCGTTCGGCTTCATCGGCTCCGGTGCCGCGCCGTCGGACGCCGACGTCGACTGCTCGGCCGGCTGACCGGCAGTGATCCGGTGCGCCCGACGGCGAGGGGATGCGTCGGGCGCACCGGAGTCGTGGGGTCACACGCTCGCGAGGTCGGCGGGCTCGGGTTCCTCGTCCGCGGTCCCGTCGCCGCCCCGGGTGGCGGCCAGCCAGTCGGCCAGCCCGCAGACGGCCTCGCGGCAGCTCCCGCAGCCCGTCGTGGCGCGGGTGGCGGTCGCGATGTCGTCCGCCGAGCGGGCGCCGTCGTCCCAGCAGGCCGTGATGTCGTGCTTGGTGACGCCGTTGCAGCGGCAGACCGTCGCGTCGTCGGGCATGTGCTCGGGTGACGACGCGGGCTCGGCGCTCGGCATGACCGGGGTCAGGAGCAGGAACGCGGGGTCCACCGGGACGGGGGTGCGGCGGGTGTACGCCGCGGTGAGGTCCGCGGCGACCCGGGGGTCGCCCACGCAGGTGGCCCCCACGAGGATCCCGTCGGCGACGACCGCCTCGACGTAGCGGCCGGCCGCCGGGTCGTGCAGGGTGACGGCCCGGTGCCCGGGCTCCGTCGTGTCCCGGCCCCCGCTGACGCCCATGGCGACGACGCTCAGGGCGCCCGCCTTGACCTTCACCACGTCGGTGCCGCGCGTGTCCACCCCCGCGTCGGTGGGTGTCCGGGTGGCGAGCAGCGTGCCGAGGCGCACCGCCATCGACGGTCGTTCGCCCTCGTGCGGGAAGCGCAGGTGCTCGCGCGGACCGCTCTGCCGCTTGGCGACTTCCGCCCGGACCGCCACCCGCGAGGCCAGGTGCTCCGCCAGCCGCCGCGCCTGGTCCCAGCCCTCGGCCACCAGCCCGCGCGAGCCCTGCGGCGGCTGCGCGCAGTCGCCGACGGCGAAGACGCGGGGATCGTCCGGGCTGGCCAGGTCGTGCCCGACGACGATCCCGCGGTCGATGGTCAACCCGGCGTCGCGGGCGATCTCGGCCTCCGGCACCGTGCCCGTCGCCAGCACGACGAGCCTGGCGCCCACCACCTCGCCGTCGCCCTCACCGGCTGCACCGTCGCCGGCACCGCCGGCACTGCTGTCCAGGCGGACGCCGACGACGCGCCCGCCCGCCACGAGCATCTCGCTGGGCCGCGCGCCGGTACGCAGCGTGACGCCCGCGTCCCGCAGGCCCGCCGCGAGGACGGAGCCCGCCGCCGTGTCGAGCTGGCGGGACATCGGCGCCGGCGAGGTGTCCACCAGCGTCACCTGCAGGCCCCGACCCGCCAGCCCGTACGCCGCCTCGACGCCCAGCACGCCGCCGCCGACGACGACCGCCCGCGGCGTGTTGACGCTCGCGGCCACGATCTCGCGCGCGTCGTCGAGGGTGCGCAGCGCGTGCGCCCCCGCCGGGAGCCGCACCTCGCCGTCGTCGCCGACCAACCCCGGCACGGGGACGACCCGGGCCCGCGAACCGGTCGCGAGGACGAGGTGGTCGTAGGCGTGCACGGCCCCGGCGGAGTCCGTGACCGTGCGGGCGCGCCGGTCCACGCGGACCGCGGTGACGCCGCGCAGGGTCGTCACGTGCTCCCCCGCCGGCTCGGGCATCGTGATCGCCGCGACGTCGGTCCGCCCGGCGACGACGTCGCTGAGCAGCACCCGGTTGTACGGCTCGTAGGGCTCCGCCCCGAGCACCGTGATATCGAAGGACTCGGCGCTGCGGCGGACCAGCTCGTCCACCAGGCGCGAGCCGACCATCCCGTGTCCGACGACCACGATCTTCAGCGGCACGTGGAGCGTCATACCGTCACCTCCTGGGCGTCGTGCGTGTCGTGCGTGCCGTGCGACGCCGGCGGGACCGGGTCGACGCTGACCGCGCACACCTTGAACTCGGGCATCGAGGAGATCGGGTCGACGGCGTCGCTCGTGATCCGGTTGACGCTGCCCGCCCCGCTCCAGTGGAACGGCATGAAGACGGTGTCGGGCCGCACGATGTCGGTCCACCGGGCGGTGGCCTCCACGGCGCCGCGCGCCGAGGTGACCCGGACGCGGGCGCCGTCGGCCACCCCGGTGCGCAACCCGAGCTGCGGGTGCAGCTCGACGTACGGCTCGGGCACGATCCGGTCGAGCTCCGGCACCCGGCGGGTCTGCGCACCCGACTGGTAGTGCTGCAGCACCCGGCCCGTGACCAGGTAGGTCGGGGCGTCGGCGCGGACGTCGTCCGTGGGCCCGGCATGATCCACCGGGACCATGCGCGCCCGGCCGTCAGGCGTCGCGAAGGCGTCGAGGAACATCCGTGGTGTCCCGGGGTGCTCCCCCTGCCCCGAGCTGTCAGGACCGGCGCTCGTCATACCCTGCCCTGGTCCTGACAGCTCGGGGGACGGGAGTGCCGGGCACGGCCAGTACAGGCCCGGCTCCCCCGCCTCCTCGGCGGCGTCGAGCCGCGCGTGGGACATCCCGGAGTAGTCAGCGACCCCACCGGCCGAGGCCCGGGCGAGCTCGTCGAACACCACGGCCGGGTCCGTGGGGAACGCGACGTCCGAGCCGAGCCGGCGGGCGAGCTCGGCGAGCAACCACAGCTCGGAGCACGCCTCGCCCGGCGCGTCGACCGCCCGACGACGACGGATCACCCGACCCTCCAGCGACGTCATCGTGCCCTCCTCCTCGGCCCACTGGGTCACCGGCAGCACCACGTCCGCCAGCCGCGCCGTCTCCGAGGGCACGAAGTCGCAGACGACCAGCAGGTCCAGCGCCTCCAGGCGCTCGCGGACCCGGTCCGCGTTGGGCGCCGAGACCAGCACGTTCGAGCCGTGCACGAACAGCGCCCGCGGCCCGTCGGGAGTGCCGAGCGCGTTGAGCAGCGCGACGGCGGGCAGGCCCGGACCCGGGATCGTGGCCGGGTCCACACCCCACACCCGCGCGACGTGCTCGCGGGCGGCCGGGTCGTCGATCTTGCGATAGCCCGGCAGCTGGTCGTTCTTCTGCCCGTGCTCGCGACCGCCCTGGCCGTTGCCCTGACCGGTGAGGCAGCCGTAGCCCGCACCCGGGCGGCCGACCAGACCGAGCGCCAGGGACAGGTTGATCGCCGCCGTGACGGTCGCGGTGCCCTGGGCGGACTGCTCGACCCCGCGCCCGGTGAGGACGTACGCGCCGCGTCCCCCGCGCGACGGCGCCGCGGCGGCCAGCCGGCGCGCCACGGTCCGCAGCTCCTCGGCAGGGATGCCGCACACCGTCTCGGCGCGCTCCGGCCACCACGCGGCGACGGACCGCACGACGTCGTCCCAGCCGCTGGTGCGCGCCGCGAGGTACTCCCGGTCGGCGAGCCCCTCGGCGATCACCACGTGCAGCAGCGCGAGCAGCACCACCATGTCGGTGCCGGGCACCGGCTGCAGGTGGGTCCCCTGGCCGTCGTCGGCGAGCCGCGCCGTGGCCGAGCGTCGCGGGTCCACGACCAAAAGCCCGCCGCGCTCGCGGGCGCCGGCGAGGTGCTGGACGAACGGCGGCATCGTCTCCGCCGGGTTGGAGCCGAGCAGCAGCACCACCTCGGCCCCGCCCAGGTCGGTCAGGGGGAACGGCAGCCCGCGGTCCGCGCCGAAGGCACGGTTGCCCGCCGCTGCCGCCGAGGACATGCAGAACCGGCCGTTGTAGTCGATGTTCGGCGTGCGCAGCACCGTCCGGGCGAACTTTCCCAGCGCGTACGCCTTCTCGTTGGTCAGACCGCCGCCGCCGAAGATGGCGACACCCTCGGGTCCGTGCTGGGCCTGGACCGCCCGCACGCGAGACACGACGAGCTCGAGCGCCTCGTCCCAGGTGGCGGCAGCCAGCTCGCCGTCGGCACCGCGGACCAGCGGCGTCGTGATCCGGTCCGGCACGCCGAGCACCGTGGCGCTCGTCCACCCCTTCTGGCACAGACCGCCCGCGTTCGTCGGGAAGTCCCGCGGCGCGACGACCGGCAGGGGCTCACGCCCGCCGGGGCCCGGCGCCGGCGCGGCGTGCGCGTCCGACGACGGGGCCCCGGCGGGCGTGAGGGTCATGCCGCACTGCAGGGCGCAGTACGGGCAGTGCGTCTTCCGAGGCACTGGCGGTGCCGTCGTGGTGTTCCTGCTCATACCCGGGCGGACCCCATCGCGCTGCCGCGCCGCCCGTAGACGGCCCAGGTGACCAGCGCCATGACCACGTAGGCACCGATGATCACCCAGAGGGCGGGGACCAGGGACCCGGTCATGGTGTCCGACATCGCGAACCCGCGCGGGATGAGGAACCCGCCGAAGGCACCGACGGCGCCCGCGATCCCGATGCAGCCCGCCGCGGCCTTCGCCGTCGCGGCGCCGCCACCGCCGACCTTCGCGACCCGGAAGGCGGCGGGGATCATCCGGTAGACCGACCCGTTGCCGACACCGGTGGCCACGAAGAGCAGCATGAAGGAACCGAAGAACAGGGCGAAGGAACCCGTCCCGAGTGCCTGGATCGCGCCCAGCGCGCCGACGATCATCACCGCGAAGCTCGCCACGCTGACGACGGCGCCGCCGAGACGGTCGGCGACCCAGCCGCCCAGGGGGCGGGTCAGCGACCCGACGAGCGCCCCCATGAACGCCAGCGACAGCGTCACGTCCGGGAACTCGCGGGCGAGCAGCGTGGGGAACGCGCCGGCGAAGCCGACGAAGCTGCCGAAGGTCCCGATGTAGATGAACGAGATGACCCAGGTGTGCTTCTCGCGGGCGGCCGCCCCGAAGGACCGAGGGTCGGCCTTGGCGGTGCCCAGGTTGTCCATGAGCCGCCACGCCAGGACCACCGCGAGCAGGATGAACGGGACGAACACGAGGCCCGCCCGCTGCAGGGAGACCCCGGCCGCGGTCACGATGACCAGCGGCACGACGAACTGCACCGCCGCCGTGCCGATGTTGCCGCCCGCCGCGTTCCAGCCGAGCGCGGCGCCCTTCTCCTTCTCCGGGAAGAAGAACGAGATGTTCGCCATCGAGGAGGCGAAGTTGCCGCCGCCGAAGCCCGCGAGCGCCGCCACGAGGAGCAGCACGCCGAACGAGGTCTCGGGGCGTTGCACCACCCACACCAGGGCCAGCGCCGGGATCAGGAGCAGGGCCGCGGAGATCATGGTCCAGTTGCGCCCGCCGAACACCGGGACGGCCAGCGTGTACGGCACGCGCAGGGCGGCGCCGACGAGGGCCGGCAGGCCGATGAGCCAGAACATCTGGTCGGCGGTCAGGTCGAACCCGGCCGCCGGGAGCTGCGGCACGACGATCGACCAGATCGCCCAGACGCAGAAGCCCAGGAACTCGGCGAAGATCGACACGACGAGGTTGCGGCGGGCGATGCTGCGCCCGCCGTTGCGCCAGAAGACCGGGTCCTCGGGGTCCCAGTGGTCGATCCACCGGCCCGAGCGGTGGACGGGCCGGCGCGGAGGCGCGTCGGCGACGACCGGGCCGGCAGTCTCGGCGGTGGTGGCGGTGCCGTCGGGCACCACCTCGGACGAGGTGGTCCCACTCGTCGGAGCAACCATCGTCGTTCTCCCATCCGTGCTCGTGCCCGGCGACGCCGGGCGGGGCCACGGCTCCCGACGGGTGCCGGGTGCCGGACCGGCGCGACGTCGTGCCGGTGAGGACGACAGTAGGAAGCGGGTGTTTCGTCGTGCCGCGCGACGGCGTGAACTCTCGATGAGGCGAATCTCTCAGCCGAGCGGGATCATGTGTGAGGTCTCTGCCGGGAGCCACGTCGACCTCACAGTGCCCGGGATCCTACCGTGAGATCGTTGCTGCACCGCCGACACATCGGCGGCCTACGGTGGCGGTATGACCGGTCCGACGCCGCGCACCATCGCCGAGCACGTCGCGGCGACGCTCGCCCGCGTCCGTCCGCTCGCGACGGTCGAGGTGTCGCTCACGGAGCTCGACGTCCTGGGCCTCGCCCTCGCGCACGACGTCGTCGCGGCGGCACCCGTGCCGGCCTTCGACAACTCCGCCATGGACGGCTACGCGGTGCGGCGCGCCGACCTGCCCGACGACGGCACGGAGGTCACGCTGCCGGTGCTGGCCGACGTCCGCCCCGGCGCCCCGCCCAGCGCTGTGGGTAGGAGATCTCCCGCTCCGGACCGGTCCGGAGCGGGAGATCTCCTACCCACAGCGGGGCGGGGGGTGGTGCGGATCATGACCGGTGCTCCCCTGCCCGAGGGGTTCGACGCCGTCGTGCCCGTCGAGCGCACGTCGACCGGCCGGTTCGTCGCCGGCCGCCCGACGACGGAACGGACCGTCACGCTCGGTCGCCAGCCGCGCGAGCACGTCCGACGCGCGGGGACCGACGTCGCGAGCGGTGACCTGCTCGCCACAGCCGGGGACACCGTCACCCCCGGCCTCGTCGCCGTCGCCGCGGCGGCCGGGCTCACCGCCCTGCGGGTGCACCGGCGTCCCCGCGTCGCCGTGCTCTCCACCGGCTCCGAGCTCACCGGCCTCGGCTCGACCACCCCGGGTACCGTCCCGGACTCGAACTCCCTCATGCTGGCCGCGCTCGCCCGGCGGGCCGGAGCGGACGTCGTGCGCGTCGGCGCGGTCCCCGACGCCGCCGACGCCCTGACGTCCGCCCTCGACAGCGTGGTGGGGGTGGACATGTTGGTCACCTCGGGAGGCGTCTCGGCCGGGTCCGGCGACGTCGTGCGGGAGGTCCTCGCCGGTGGCGCCCCCACCGACGTCGACGTCGCCGCGGTGGCCATGCGGCCCGGCCGCCCGCAGGCGCTGGCCACCTGGCGCGGCGTGCCGTGGATCGCCGTCCCGGGCAACCCCGTCAGCGCCTTCGTGTCGTTCACCCTGTTCGCCGCGCCGGCGCTGCGCCGCCTCGCGGGCCGTCCCGGCCACACGTCGCTGCGCACGGCCCGGGCCGCCGCCGCCTGGACGTGCCCGCCCCACGCCGAGCAGGTGCTCCTCGTCACCACCGGGCCCGACGGCGTCACGCCGGCCGCGCACGACGGGCACCACCTGTCCGCGCTGCCCCGCGCGGACGCCCTCGCCGTCGTCCCGCCCGGGACCGGGCAGGTCGCGGTCGGCGACGAGGTCACGATCCTCCCGCTCGACGGGGTGGTTCCATGAGGTACGACGCCATGATCCTCGCCGGCGGGCGCGCCCGTCGCCTCGGCGGCGCCCCCAAGGCGGGCGTCGTGGTCGGCGACGCCACCCTGCTGGAGCACGCGCTCGCCGCGACCGCCGGGGCGGTGCTGACCACCGTCGTCGGACCGGAGGACATGACGCTGCCGGCGCACGTGCGCCGCACCCGCGAGGACCCGCCGTTCGGCGGTCCCGTGGCCGGGATCGACGCCGGCCTGCGGGTGCTGGACCGGCCGGAGGCACCGCCGTGGGTCCTGGTGCTCGCCGTCGACGTCCCCGGCGCCGGTGCCGCCCTGCCCGCGCTGCGTGCCGCCGTCACGCAGGACCACCCGACCGACGGCGCGCACCTGGTGCGCCACGGCCGCGCCCAGTGGCTGGTCGGTCTCTACCGCCGGGACGCCCTCGCGGCGGCGCTGCGCGACATCGACTCGCACGGCGCACCGGTGCGCGCGCTCGTCGCCGCTCTCGACCTGGTCACGGTGCCCGACGAGGCCGGGGCGAGCGACGACGTCGACACCTGGGAGGATAGGGACCGGCTCACCGCACGCTAGGACGCCCGCCACGCGGTGGACGACGCAGAGGAGGAAGCGCGATGACGCAGGACACCCCGACCGCGGTCGCCCGCTGGGTCGAGGCCGTCGAGGCCGAGCTGGAGCTGCCCGCCGGCAGCATCGACGTCACCGAGGTGCTCGACCTCGCCCGGGACGCCGCGCACCACGTCGCCCGACCGGCCGCACCGGTCACCACCTACCTGGTCGGCTACGCCCGTGGGCTCGCCGCCTCGTCCGGCCGCCCGACGCCCGACGAGCAGGTCGCCGAACGCGTCTCGCGGCTGGCCCTGGGCTGGCAGCCCGACCCCACCTGAGAGGCCCGTGATGTCCGTCGACCTCGGAATCCCCACGCTGCCCACCCGGTGGCGCGACGCCGGGCTGCCCGCCGGCAGGCCGGCCGAGCCCGGCCTGGTGGACCGCTACGGGCGGGTCGCCACCGACCTGCGCGTCTCGCTCACCGACCGCTGCAACCTGCGCTGCACCTACTGCATGCCGGCCGAAGGGCTGCCGGCGCTCCCGAAGGACTCGGTGATGACGCGCGCCGAGATCGCCCGGCTCGTCGGGGTGGCGACCCGCGAGCTCGGGGTGCGCCAGGTGCGGTTCACCGGCGGCGAGCCCCTGCTGCGCCGTGACCTCGTGGACGTCGTGCGCGACGTCGCGGCCCTGGACCCGCGTCCGGAGATCAGCCTGACGACGAACGCCGTCGGCCTGGAGTCCCGGGCGGACGCGCTGCGCGATGCCGGCCTCGACCGGGTCAACGTCTCGCTCGACACGCTGGACCCCGACACGTTCGCCACGCTGGCCCGGCGCCCCTTCCTCGAACGGACGCTGGCCGGCATCGACGCCGCCGCCCGCGTGTTCGACCTCGTCAAGATCAACGCCGTGCTGGTGCGCGGGGTCAACCTCGACCACGCCGCCGACCTGCTCGCCTGGTCGCTGGAGCGGGGCTTCGAGCTGCGGTTCATCGAGCAGATGCCGCTCGACGCGGACCACTCCTGGGACCGCTCCGCGATGGTCACCGCCGCCGAGGTGCGGGAGCTGCTGGGGCAGCGGTTCGCGCTGGCCCCCGACGTCGAGCCGCGCGACGGCGCACCCGCCGAACGCTTCGAGGTGCGGTCGCCGGCCTCCGGGGAGCGGCTGGGGCGCGTCGGCATCATCGCCTCGGTCACCGAGCCGTTCTGCGGGGACTGCCGGCGCACCCGGCTCACCGCCGAGGGCGGGGTGCGCGACTGCCTGTTCGCCCACACCGAGACGGACCTGCTCGGCCCGCTGCGCGCCGGAGCGTCCGACGACCAGCTCGCCGACCTGTGGCGCACGGCCATGTGGGGCAAGGGCGCCGGGCACGGGCTGGACGACCCCTCGTTCGTCCAGCCCGACCGCACGATGAGCGCGATCGGGGGCTGAGATGGTCGAGCTGCGCTACTTCGCGGCGGCCCGGGCGGCGCTGGGCCGGTCCGGCGAGACGCTGACCGTGCCCGACGGCGCCACCGTCGGCGACGTCGTCGGCCGCGTCACGCAGGACTCGCCGGACGCGGCCCCGGTGCTGTCCCGCTGCTCGGTGCTGCTCGACGGCCGCCGGGCCGCGCCGGGCGACGTCGTGCCCGACGGCGCGACGCTCGACCTCCTGCCGCCCTTCGCCGGCGGCTGACCCGACCCGCAGGTTTCACGGACGGTAGGGACCGAACCGGAAGCCCGGCGGCAGCGGTGGCCGGTCTCGGGCGTCTTGTGACGGCCCGTCGTACTCGGGCTGCGCGGCCCGCGGGTCGGCGGGCACGACGTCGATCCCGGGGCTGTGGACGAGCGCGCCGACGGCGTCGGCCGACGCACCGATGCCCGCCCAGTGCGGGTCGACGTCGCAGGCCATGACCCAGGCACGGTCCTCGGGCCAGACCATGGCCAGCAGCAGGCCCCGCCCGGACAGCACCGACCGGCCGGGCTCGAGGTCGTCGGCGTCCCCGGCAAGGAGTGCGCACTCCGGCCGGTCCGGGAGGTCGAACGTCGGGCCGGGCGGGACGTCGTCGGACATGCCGTCGCCCAGCCACACCGCGAAGTAGACGCGATGCGGTGTCGTCGTCTTGCGGGTCAGGACGCGCAGCACCCGCGCGCCCCACTCCCCTTCCGACTCCACATGGACGGGCTCGTCCTCGACGTCACCCTCGTGCTGGCCGGGGGCCGTCGGGTCCGGGATGAGGCGCAGCCGGGCGGACGCCTCGAAGACGTCCGGTCCGAAGGTCAGCAGCTGCCAGGTGGGCGTGCTGGACCGGGTGATCCAGTCGGCGGCGGACAGGTCGGTGCAGCGCTGCAGGGACATGGCGGCAACCTACCGCCGCACCGACCGCCGTCGCGACGGACTACTGCGAGGCCCGGTGGGCGCGGATGACCTCGGCGGCCTGCGGGAGCACGTCGGCCAGGTCACCGACGACCGCGAAGTCGCAGATCTCGAAGATCGGCGCCTCGGGGTCGCTGTTGACCGCGACGATCACCTGGGAGGCCTGCATGCCACCACGGTGGTGCGGCGCCCCCGAGATGCCCGCACCGATGTAGAGGCGGGGCGCGACCGTCACGCCGGTCTGCCCGACGTACCGGTCGAACCAGCCCTCGAAGACGGCGTCGCGCGAGGCGCCGACCGCCGCACCCAGGGCGTCGGCGAACTCCTGGACGGGACCGAAGTCGCCGTCCGTGCCCCGCCCGCCGGCCACGACGATCGCCGCCTCCTCGAGCGTCGGCCGGTCCGAGTCACGAACGGTCGCCGTCCGGGCCGTGACGGTGGGCAGCGGCGCGCCGACCTCCACCGCGAAGCCCTCGACCTCGGTCGCGACCGCGGCATCGGCGGGCTGGGCGACGACGGCGTTGGCGCGGACGGTCAGCACGGCCACGTCGGTGGTCACCCGGCTCGAGGTGTCCCACGTCCCGGCGAAGACCCGCTTGGTGGCCACCACGTGACCGGAGGCGTCCTCGGCGACCCCGGCGGCGTCGATGACGACACCGGCGTCGAGAGCGCGCCCGGCCAGGGCCGCGGCCTCCTTGGCGGCGAACGTCGACGGTGCCAGCACGACGTCGGCGTCGGTGAGGCGGACGGCGGCGGCCAGCACCTCGGCGACGACGGCGGACAGGTGGCGGGCGTCGCCGCGCACCTGCGCGGGCAGCTCGGCCTGGTGGACCGTCTCGACGCCGTACGCGCCGAGCTGGGCGAGCACCTCGACGCCGGGCGACTCCAGGGTGACCGCCTCGACCCGGCCGAGGGAGCGGCCGATCGTGAGCAGCTCGAGCACGCTGGAGCGCACCTCGGTGGCGGGGTCGAGCAGGACCAGGACGGTTCGGTTGTGCGTGGGCTCAGTCATCGGGGCGGCTCCGTTCACACCAGCTCGTTGCGGATGAGGTACTCGGCCAGGGCCGTGCCGCCCTCGCCCTTGTCCTGGACGAGCTCGACCTCGGGCTTCTCGGGCCGTGGCGCCGCGACGGTCGTCTCGGTGCGAGCGGCGGCCTCCCCCGTGGTGGCCGGGTCCAGGCCGACGTCGGCGGCGGACCACGCCTCGATCTGCTTGGTCCGCGCGGCCATGATCAGCTTGAAGTTGGGGAACCGCGGGGTGTTCGCGGTGTCCGCCACCGACAGCACCGCGGGCAGCGGCGCCGTCAGCGTCTCGGTCGCCTCGTCGGTCACCCGGGAGATCTCCAGCGACCCGTCGGCGACCGACACCTGCTTGGCGAAGGTCAGCGCGGGCCGGCCGAGCTCGGCGGCGAGCAGCGCCGGAACCACGGAACCCAACCCGTCGAGGGCGGCCATGCCGGTGACGACCAGGTCCACCGGGCCCTCGGCCTCCAGCCGGCGCACCGCGGCCGCGAGCGCCGCCGTCGTGCCGAAGTAGTCGGACCCGGCGATCGCGTCGTCCGAGACCCGGACGCCGCGGTCGACACCCATCTGGAACGACTTGCGCAGCGCGATGTCGCCCTCCGCCGGGGCGACGGTGAGGGCCACCACCTCGGCGGCCTCGCGCTCGTCGTCGGGCAGCGCCTCGACGATGCGCAGCGCGGCCTCGAGAGCGTTCTCGTCGAGCTCGTTGAGCGTGCCCTCGGCCGGGTCGCGCACGACCCGACAGTCCGCGAGCTTCCGCTCCGCGTTGATGTCCGGCACGTACTTGACGAGAACGACGATGCGCACGGGGAACCTTCCGATCCAGGTGCTCGGCGGATGGACGCTGGCGGCATCGAGCCGCCAGGGGCGAGCCTACTCGGCCCGGACGGTCGGTCCCGCCGTCGTCCGCATCCTGCGACACGGCCGTGCTCGGTTCGTCGCTGTCGGCGCCCTGGTCCAGGATGGGCCCATGCAGGCCCGCCCCAAGGTCACCCCGCTGACCCGACCCAACCGGACGCGCAGCCACGTCCCCCCGCTCGGTGTGCGCACCACGCCCGACGGCGGCATCGACGTCGCCGTGCTGGCCTCGCACGCCGCCGGGGTGGAGCTGTGCCTCATCGACGTCGTCGCCCCCGAGAAGGACGAGCACGACCCGGCGCGGTACGCCGAGCGTCGCGTCGCGCTGGACGGGCCGACCTACGGCGTCTGGCACGGGCACGTCCCGGACGTCGCACCCGGGCAGCGCTACGGGTTCCGGGTGCACGGGACCTGGGACCCGGGCGCCGGGATGCGGCACAACCCCGCCAAGCTCCTGCTCGACCCGTACGCGCGCGGCTACCGGGGCGAGGTCGCCTACGTCCCGGCGACGCTGGGCGGAGGCGCGGCCGACGACGGCGGCCCGGACGACGAGGACTCGCTGCCGTACGTGCCGCACGCGGTCGTCGTCGCCGACCTCCCCGAGCCCGCTCCGCTGAGCCGCCCGCGCGTGCCCTGGGCCGACACCGTGGTCTACGAGGCTCACGTGCGCGGCCTGACGAAGCAGCATCCCGAGGTCCCCGAGGAGCTGCGCGGCACGTACGCCGGCGCGGCCCACCCGGCGGTGATCGAGCACCTGCGCTCGCTCGGCGTGACGACCCTGGAGCTGCTGCCGGTCCACGCCTCGACGGCCGAGCCCTGGCTGGCGGGCCGGGGCCTGGCGAACTACTGGGGCTACTCGACGATGGGGTTCTTCGCCCCGCACGCCGCCTACGCGACCCGGGCGGCCCAGGAGGCCGGCCCGGCGGCCGTGCTGGACGAGGTGCGCGGCATGGTCCACCTGCTGCACGAGGCGGGCATCGAGGTCCTGCTCGACGTCGTGTACAACCACACCTGCGAGGGCGGGGACGACGCCCTGTTCCTCTCCTGGCGCGGCCTGGACAACCCCCTGTACTACCTGCACGACGGCAACACCCCGGCGCGGCTGGCCGACGTCACCGGGACGGGCAACACGCTGGACTTCCGGCGCACCCGGGTGGTGCAGCTGGCCCTGGACTCGCTGCGCTACTGGGCCGAGGTCGTCGGCGTGGACGGGTTCCGCTTCGACCTGGCGGTCACGCTGGGCCGGGACCACGAGGGGTTCACGCCCGACCACCCGTTCCTCGTCGCGCTGCAGACGGACCCGTTGCTGTCCGGGCTCAAGCTCGTCGCGGAGCCGTGGGACGTGGGTCCTGGCGGCTGGCAGACCGGGCAGTTCCCCGCCCCGACGGCCGAGTGGAACGACCGCTTCCGCAACGCCGCCCGCTCGTTCTGGCTCGAGGCGCCCCGCCAGGGCTCCCAGGGGCAGCCCATGCACGGGATGCGCGAGCTGACGACCCGGCTGGCCGGTTCGGCCGACCTCTTCGGGCGTTCGGACCCGCCGCTGATGCGCGGCCCGGTCGCCTCCGTCAACTACGTCACGGCCCACGACGGCTTCACCCTCGCCGACCTGGTGGCGTTCGACCGCAAGCACAACGACGCCAACGGCGAGGACAACCGCGACGGCACGGACGACAACCGCTCCTGGAACCACGGGGTCGAGGGGCACGCGCCGGACGGCGACCACGACGACGCGACCGAACCGTGGTCCGCCGTCGTCCCGCTGCGGCGCCGGTCCCAGCGCAACCTGCTGGCCACCCTCCTGCTGTCGGCCGGCACCCCCATGCTCACGGCCGGGGACGAGATGGGACGCACCCAGGGCGGCAACAACAACGCCTACACCCAGGACTCCCCGGTGTCCTGGCTCGACTGGGACCTGGACGACGCCGGCCGCGAGCTGCTCGCCACCACCCGCTTCCTCACGAACCTGCGGGCGGAGCACGCCGCCCTGCGTGCCGAGTCGTTCTTCCTCGGCTCGCCGCGACCCGGCGAGGAGGTGCCGGACCTGCTGTGGTTCGACGACGCGGGCACCCCGATGGACCACGAGGCGTGGGCCGTGGACGGACGACGGGTCATCCAGATGCTGCGTCCGGGCCCGGGTCCGGACGAGGCCGACGTCCTGCTGCTGCTCCACGGCGGCCTCGAGGACGCCGACGTCACGCTTCCCGAACCCTTGGACGGGGCGGGGCCGTGGGAGCGCACCTGGAGCTCGACGTGGGACTCGCCGACGGGGCCCGAGCAGGCGGACGACGCGGAAGAGCCCGGCCACGTGACCCTGGAGTCGCTGAGCGTCGAGGTGTTCGTGGCGCGGCGCTGATCCCCTGGGATCCCACCGAGACCTCTGACAGACTGCCCGCATGGCAGACGCAGACGTCATCGTCATCGGGGCCGGCCTGTCCGGCCTGGTCACCGCGACCGAGCTCACCGCGGCCGGTCGCCGCGTGGTCCTGCTCGACCAGGAGCCGGAGGCCTCCCTCGGCGGGCAGGCCTGGTGGTCGTTCGGGGGGCTGTTCCTCGTGAACTCCCCCGAGCAGCGCCGCCTCGGGGTCCACGACTCCGCGGAGCTCGCCTGGTCGGACTGGCTCGGGTCGGCCGGGTTCGCCCCGGGCGCGGAGCACGGTGAGGGCCCAGACCGCCACGGGTACGCCTGGGCCAAGCACTACGTCGAGGCCGCCGCCGGCGACCTGCGCGCCTGGCTGCACGCCAAGGGAGTGCGCTGGTTCCCGCTGGTGCAGTGGGCCGAGCGGGGCGGCTACGCCTTCGGTCCGGGGCAGGGCACCGCGCACGGCAACACCGTGCCGCGCTTCCACGTCACCTGGGGCACCGGACCGGCGGTCATCGCGCCGTTCGTCACCGCTGCCCTGGAGGCACGGTCGGCCGGTCTCCTCGACCTGCGCTTCCGCCGCCGGGTCACCGACCTGGTCGTCATGGACGGCCGCGTGGCCGGCGTGCGCGCGGAGGTCCTGGCCGACGACGGCGCGGTCCGCGGCGCCCCCACGTCCCGCGACGTGGTGGGGACCGAGGAGATCGCCGCGGACGCCGTCGTCGTCGCCTCCGGCGGCATCGGGGCGAACCACGACCGGGCACGCGAACGCTGGTCCCCGCAGCACGGTGAGCTGCCGGCGCGGATGCTGTCCGGAGTGCCCGACTCCACGGACGGGCTGATGCTCGGCCACGCCGCCGCCGCCGGGGCGGCGCTGGTGCACGAGGACCGGATGTGGCACTACCCCGAGGGGATCGCCAACCACTCGCCGGTCTGGACGAACCACGGCATCCGCATCCTGCCCGGCCCGTCGTCGCTCTGGCTGGACGCCGACGGCGGACGGCTGCCCGCCCCGCTGTTCCCTGGCTTCGACGCCCTGGGCGCTTTGCAGCACGTCACCGCCCGCGGTGACGACCACTCCTGGTTCGTCCTCAACAAGGCGATCATGGACTCCGAGTTCGCCCTGTCCGGCTCCGAGCAGAACCCGGACCTGACGGGCAAGGACGTGCGGCTGCTCGCCCAGCGGGTGCTGCCCGGCGCCGTCGGGCCGGTGGCGAGGTTCGCCGCGGAGTCCCCCGAGTTCCTGTGGGCCGAGACCCCCGAGGAGCTGGCCGGGAAGATGAACGCGCTCACCGAGGCCACCCCGGGGTCGCGGGGACGGATCGACCCCGCCGCGCTGGCCGCCGTCGTCCGCGCGCGGGACGCCCAGGTCGCCTCCGGGCTCGGCAAGGACCCGCAGGTGGTGGCCACGCGCGCAGCGCGCGACTTCCGGGTCGACAAGCTCATCCGCGTCTCACCGCCCCGGCCGCTCACGACGCCCAAGGACGGACCCCTGCTGGCCGTCCGGTTGTCGGTGCTGACCCGCAAGACGCTGGGCGGGCTCTGGTGCGACCCCTCGGGCCGGGCGCTGCGTCCGGACGGGTCGGTGCTCGACGGGCTGTGGGCGGTCGGCGAGGCGGCCGGGTTCGGTGGCGGCGGGGTGCACGGGCACCGCGCCCTGGAGGGGACCTTCCTCGGTGGCTGCCTGCACACGGGGCGGGTCACGGGTCGGGCGCTGGCCGCGGGAACCTCCTGAGGCGCGTCGGACCTCCTGCTCTCCGGGAGTACCCGCGGCGTCCTCCCGGAGAACAGCAGGTACTACTTGGCGGCGAGCGGGGTGTTGTCGCGCACAGCGGCGACGCCGTGACTAGCGTGGGGTGCGTGACGTCGCCCCAACCAGCACCGCCCCGACCCGTCGGCCGCATCCCCGTGATCGAGGTCTCCCCCGTGATCGAGGGCGGCCGCTGGCCCGCCAAGGCCACCCCGGGCGAGGTCGTGCCCGTCGAGGCGACGGTCTTTCGCGAGGGCCACGACGCCGTCAACGCCACCGCCGTGCTGTTCGGCCCGGACCGCCGGGTGCACTCCTGGGCGCCCATGGAGGACGTGTCCCCCGGTCTGGACCGGTTCCGCGGATTCCTCCAGCCGGACGCCACCGGTGACTGGTCGTTCCGTGTCGAGGGATGGTCGGACCCCTACGCCACCTGGGCGCACGACGCCACCATCAAGGTCGAGGCCGGGCAGGACGTCGACCTCATGCTCGCCGAGGGCGCCCTGCTGTTCGAGCAGATCACGGCGAGGAGCCTGCAGCGCCGGCGCACTCCCGAGGACGCCGAGCTGCTCGCCGACGTGGCCCGGGAGCTCGCGGACACCACGCGCCCGGCCGAGGCCCGCCTGGCGATGGCCACCACGCACGCCGTGCGGGACGCCCTGCGCCGGATCCCGCTGCGCCGCATGATGAGCCCGAGCGCGACCTACCCGCTGCGCGTCCACCGCCGGCTGGCGCTCGCCGGCTCCTGGTACGAGATGTTCCCCCGCTCCGAGGGCGCCACGCAGCGGCGCGACGGCACCTGGCGGTCCGGCACGTTCGTCTCGGCGGCGAAGCGGCTCCCCGCCATCGCGGCCATGGGCTTCGACGTCGTCTACCTCACCCCGGTCCACCCCATCGGGACCACGTTCCGCAAGGGCCGCAACAACACCCTCGACGCGCAGCCCGGCGACCCCGGCAGCCCGTACGCGATCGGGTCGCCGGAGGGCGGCCACGACGCCGTCCATCCCGACCTGGGCACGGAGCGCGGGTTCAAGGCGTTCGTCGCCGAGGCCCACGACAACGGCCTGGAGGTCGCCCTCGACCTGGCGCTGCAGTGCTCGCCGGACCACCCGTGGGTCACCGAGCACCCGGAGTGGTTCACGGTCCGCGCCGACGGGTCCATCGCGTACGCCGAGAACCCGCCGAAGAAGTACCAGGACATCTACCCGCTGAACTTCGACAACGACCCCGCGGGGATCTACGCCGAGGTCCTGCGGGTCGTCCGGCTGTGGATCGAGCGGGGGGTGACCCTGTTCCGGGTCGACAACCCGCACACCAAGCCCCTGGACTTCTGGGAGTGGTTGCTCGCCGAGGTCCACGCGAGCGACCCAGACGTGATCTTCCTGTCGGAGGCGTTCACCAAGCCCGCCATGATGGCCACCCTCGCCCGGATCGGGTTCCACCAGTCGTACACCTACTTCACCTGGCGCAACACCAAGGAGGAGGTGCTCGAGTACCTCGAGGAGGTCTCGGGCGAGGCGGGCTCGGTGATGCGACCCAGCTTCTGGCCGACGACGCACGACATCCTGCCGCCGTACCTGCAGCAGGGCGGCATCGCCGGCTTCGCGATCCGTGCCGTCCTCGCCGCGACCGGCTCCCCCACCTGGGGCATCTACTCGGGCTACGAGCTCGTCGAGAACGTGCCCCGGCCCGGCGCCGACGAGCAGATCGACAACGAGAAGTACGAGTTCCGGCCGCGCGACTGGTCGCGGGCCGACGAGCTCGGCATCTCGATGCTGCTGGGTCGTCTCAACGAGATCCGGCGCGCCCACCCGGCGCTGCAGCAGCTGCGCAACCTCACCGTGCACCCGACCACCAACGACCAGGTGGTCGCGTTCTCCCGCAGGATCCGGGCCGAGCACCTGCCCGCCGCCGGCCACCCCGGTGCCACCCAGGACGACGTCGTCCTGGTCGTGCTCACGCTGGACCCCCACGAGGCCCAGGAGTCGACGGTGCTGCTCGACCTGGAGGCCCTCGGTCTCACGAGGCCCGGGGGTGTCGAGGACCAGCCCTTCTTCGCCGTCCACGACCTGCTCTCCGGGGACTCCTACCCCTGGGGCGAGCATCCGTACGTCCGTCTGGACCCTCGGCAGCAGGTGGCGCACGTGCTGCGGATCGGACCGGCATGAACGCCTCGGTGAGCGCAGGGGGCGTCGAGGTGCCGCGCCCCATCACGCGTCAGATCCCCGTCCAGGCGCTGCCGCCGCGCCAGCAGCCGGAACCGCCCCCGCTGGCCAAGCCGGGCCTGAGCGACGACCCGGACTGGTACCGCAAGGCGGTCTTCTACGAGGTGATCGTCCGCGCGTTCTCGGACACGGAGGGCGGTGGCACGGGCGACCTGCGCGGCATCGTCGACCGGCTCGACTACCTGCAGTGGCTCGGCGTGGACTGCCTGTGGCTGCCGCCGTTCTACCCGTCGCCCCTGCGCGACGGCGGCTACGACGTCGCGGACTTCACCGCCATCGCCGGGCAGTACGGGACGCTGCAGGACTTCCAGCGCCTCATCGAGGCGGCGCACGCCCGCGGCATCCGGGTGGTGATCGACCTGGTGATGAACCACACCAGCGACCAGCACCCGTGGTTCCAGGCCTCGCGCGCCGACCCGGAGGGTCCGTACGGCGACTTCTACGTGTGGTCCGACGAGGACACCCGCTACGAGGACGCGCGCATCATCTTCGTGGACACCGAGACGTCCAACTGGACGTTCGACCCGGTCCGCCGCCAGTACTACTGGCACCGGTTCTTCAGCCACCAGCCGGACCTCAACTTCGAGAACCCGAAGGTGACGCAGGCGATGATCGACGTCGCCCGGTTCTGGCTGCGGATCGGGGTCGACGGGTTCCGGCTCGACGCGGTGCCGTACCTCTTCGAGGAGGAGGGCACCAACTGCGAGAACCTGCCTCGCACGCACGACTTCCTGCACCAGGTGCGGCGCATGATCGACGACGAGTTCCCCGGCCGCATCATGCTCGCCGAGGCCAACCAGTGGCCCCAGGACGTCGTGGAGTACTTCGGCACGGACGACAAGCCCGAGTGCCACATGTGCTTCCACTTCCCGGTGATGCCGCGGATCTTCTACGCGGTGAAGGACCAGCGCGCGAACCAGCTCCTGGACATCCTGGCCGACACGCCGGAGATCCCCGCCCGGGGCGGGCAGTGGAGCACGTTCCTGCGCAACCACGACGAGCTCACCCTGGAGATGGTCTCCACGGAGGAGCGTGCCGCCATGTACGGCTGGTACGCGCAGGACCCGCGCATGCGGGCGAACGTGGGCATCCGCCGTCGTCTGGCACCGCTGCTGGACAACTCGCGCAAGGAGATCGAGCTCGTCCACGCCCTGCTGCTGTCGCTGCCGGGCAGCCCGTGCCTGTACTACGGCGACGAGATCGGCATGGGCGACAACATCTGGCTCCCGGACCGCGACGCCGTGCGCACGCCGATGCAGTGGACGCCGGACCGCAACGCGGGCTTCTCCACCGCGGATCCCGGGCGGCTCTACCTGCCGCTGATCCAGTCGTTGGTGCACCACTACCAGCACACCAACGTCGAGGCCCAGCTGGCCCAGCCGTCGTCGCTGCTGCACTGGGTGCACGGCATGCTGGCCGTGCGGCGGCTCCACCCGGCGTTCGGCACGGGCGCCTTCGCGGCGTGCGAGGCCGACGACGAGGCGATCCTCGCGTTCACCCGCACCGAGGACGAGACGCTCCTGGTGGCCGCGAACCTGTCGGCCACGGCCCGGTCGGCGACGATCGAGCTGCCCGGGCTCGAGGGGTGGTCGCTCACGGACCTGTTCGGGGGCGGGAAGTTCCCGGACGTCGGTCCCGAGGGGCGGGTCAGCCTGTCGTGGGGGTCGCGGGACTTCTACTGGCTCGTGGCCACGCCGCCGGACAGCGGCGCCCGCCGGGACGACGGCGGACCGGCATGATCGACGTCGCCGTGCGGTCCGCAGCCGAGGGGCCCGACCCGAGCATCGAGGCCCTCCTGGCCACCTGGCTGCCCACACGGCGCTGGTTCCCCGGTCACGGCGAGGTCCGTGCCGACCCGTGGCTCGCCGTCACGTTCGAGTCCGGCGACGGCGGGGAGACCACCACCGGGCCCGACGGCGAGCCGTTGGCCGCGACGTCGGAGGACGTCGTGCTGCTGCTCACCCGCCTGACGGGGCCCGCGCTGCCCGGCGGCGCCGTGACGGTGCAGGTCCCGCTGGTGCTGACCGACCCGGGGTCGCCCGGGCCCGGGTTCATCGACACCGTCACCACGCCGTCCGGCGAGATCGCGGTGCACGACGGCGGTGCCCACCCGGTCTGCTGGCTCACCCTGGCCCGCGCGATGGGCGTCGAGGGCGACGCCGAGACACTCACCGAGCGCGGGCGCGTCCTGGCCGGTGAGCAGTCGAACACGTCGGTGATCCTGCCCGGCGTCCCGTCACCCGGCGGCGCGGGGGGCATGCTCAAGATCCTGCGCACCGTGGCCGACGGGCCGCACCCGGACGTCGTGGTCCCGCAGGCCCTGACCGAGGACGGCTGGGACGGGGTGCCCCGGTTCCTCGGGGCGCTGGAGATCGACGGGGGCGGCACCGGGGCAGGACAGGACCCGGCGGGAAGCACGGTGCACCTGGCGATCATGTCGGAGCTGGTGCCACATGCCGCCGACGGGTTCGAGCTGGCGTGCGACGTCGCGAGCCGGGACGAGTCGTTCGCCGACCACGCGACGGCGCTCGGCCGGCTCGTCGCCGAGCTCCACGAGCGCCTGGCACGGGTGCTGCCCGCCGGACCGCCGCTCGACCCGGGTGCCTTCGTGACGGGCCTGCGCGTGCGGGCCGCGCGGGCGGTGGCCGACGCCCCGTCCCTCGCGGACCGCGCGGACGAGATCACGGCCCTGTTCGACGCGCTCCACGACAGGCTCGCCACCCTGCGGGACCCCGTGCCGACGCAGCACGTCCACGGCGACCTGCACCTGGGCCAGACGCTGTTCGGCGACGGCGCGTGGAAGGTCCTCGACTTCGAAGGGGAGCCGCAACGACCGGTCGCCGAGCGCACGCGCCCCGACCTGCCGCTGCGCGACGTCGCGGGGATGCTGCGGTCCTTCGACTACGCGGCCGCCGTCGGCGCGGCGTCGGACCCGACCGCGTGGCAGGCGGAGGCGACCACGGCCTTCATCGAGGGCTACCGCGCGGTCGCCTCGCGGCCGACGGGCTCCCTGGCGGACCTGGACGACGACACCGCCGAGCTGGTGCTCCGGGCGCTGGTCCTCGACAAGGCCCTGTACGAGGTGGTCTACGAGACGCACCACCGGCCGCAGTGGCTGCCCATCCCGCTCGGTGCCGTCGACCGCGTCTTCACCCGGCCGCGCTGACCCGCAGCAGCACCGCGCGGTCGGCGAAGAGCACCGGCATCGCCAGGCCCACCTCGGCCAGCAGCCGGCCGGGCAGCTCCGCTCCCCCGGCCTCGACCCAGGGCAGCGCCGCCCCCCAGCGCGCGGCGATCCCGTCGAGGTCGCGGGCCGGACCGTCGAGCGCCACCCGGTAGGTGCGATCGGGGTCAAGCCCCGGCAGCCGAACCGCCGGTGGCGGCCAGGTGTCCGACGACGCCGTGCACACCCAGGCGTACAGGGCGTCCGCACGGTCGTGCGCCACGACGCCGTGCAGGTCGTAGGCCGGGTCGGGAACCTCGGCGTGCACCACGCGGCCGGAGTGCAGCAGGCCGCGCCGACGCTTGTAGTACGCCACCCAGGCGGCCAGCCGGTCCCGTTCGGCGGCAGACGCCTCGGTGACGTCCCACTCGATGCCGAAGTGGCCGAACAGGGCGACCGCGCACCGGAAGTCCAGCGGCAGCGCGCGGCCCGACGTCGGCGCCACCGGTGCGGACACGTGCGCACCGAGCAGCTCGTACGGCACCAGGAGCGACGTCCAGCGCTGGATCGCCGTCCGCTCGTGCGCGTCGGTGGAGTCCGACGCCCACACCCGGTCGGTGTGCTGCAGCATCTCCAGGTCGACCCGCCCGCCGCCCGAGGCACAGGTCTCGATCTCCAGGCCCGGGTGCCGCGAGCGCAGCTCGTCCATCAGCCGGTGGACGGCGCGCGTCTGGGCGTGGACGGCACCACGGCCCGACGGCGGCAGCCCGGCGTCGCCGACCTCCCGGTTGTGGTCCCACTTGAGGTACGTGATCGGGTGCTCGTCGAGCAGCGCGTCGAGCTGGTCGAGCACGTGGGCGTACGCCCCGGGGTCGGCCAGGTTCAGCACCTGCTGGTGCCGTGCCTGCCCCGGCGGGCGGCCCCCGGCCGCCGTGAGGATCCACTCGGGACGGGACCGGGCGACGTCCGAGTCGGGGTTGACCATCTCCGGCTCGACCCACAGACCCATGTCCATCCCGAGCCCGCGCACGTGGTCCACCAGCGGTCCCAGCCCGTCCGGGTAGACGTCGCGCGAGACGGTCCAGTCGCCGAGTCCCGCGCGGTCGTCGCGCCGGGCGCCGAACCAGCCGTCGTCGAGCACGAACCGTTCCGCCCCCACCGCGGCGGCGGCGTCCGCGAGCGCCGTGAGCCGGTCGAGGGAGTGGTCGAAGGTGACGGCCTCCCAGGTGTTGACGACGACGGGGCGCGGCGTCCTGGGGTGCTCGGGGCGGGCCCGCAGCCAGTCGTGCACGCGCGCGCTGGCGTCGTCGAGCCCGGTGCCGTAGGTGGCGTACGTCCACGGCGAGACGTAGCTCTCGCCGGACCCGAGCCGGACCTCCCCAGGTTCGAGCAGCTCGCCGGCCGCCAGGAGGGACAGACCGTGGTACGAGCGTTCGGCGAGCATCCGCTGGTTGCCGGACCAGCCGGCGTGCACGGCCCACACCTCGCCGGACCGGGCGCCGAAGCCGGTCTCGCCCGCGCAGAGCAGGTAGCCGGAGTCGAACCCGGGCCGGCCACGGTGCCCGCTGCGCTCGTGGGTGCCGTGGGCGAAGGGCAGCCGCTGGGGCGCCCGTTCGCGGAGCTGGTGGCCCGTGAAGTCCAGGAGCTCGGTGGCCCGGGCGGGCACCGGCAGCGCGGGCAGCACGCCGGCCAGGTCCCACACCTCCCCCGAGGAGGGGAAGGCGGTGACGGTGGCGCGCAGGCGCACCAGCCCGGTGGTGGCCTGCTCGATCTCGAGCACGAGGCCCAGCGCGGCGGCCCGGTCGACGGCGCGCACGACGACGCCGGCCGCCCACGGCGCCGCGCGGCCGGCCTGCTCGACGTGGGTGACCACGAACCGGGACGACGGCGCCGCCCCGGCCCGGTGGCCGCTCACGCCGCGGACCCCGGGCCAGCCGGCGGACGCCTCCGGCAGCACGGAGACCGGCATCGGGCCGTCGACGGGGTACCCGAACGGCTGCGGCAGCATCGCGGTCCGCAGGGCGTCCAGCGCGCCCTCCGGCACCTCGCCGAGGTCCGCGCCCCAGTGCACGACCACCGGCAGGCGCCCCTCGCTCACGTCCAGCACGAGGCTCACGCCCCCGGCACGCAGGTGGATCACGTCGTGGCCTCCGCGACGGCCAGCCGCCGGTAGGTCGCGGCGATCACCGCGGCGGCCGGCTTGCCCGACGGGCAGTAGTCGTCGTTCGTCGCGGCGTCCTGCGGGGCGTAGAGCTCAGCGGGCCAGTCCCACAGCACCCACCCCTGGACCCAGGGCCGGGCCGCCGTGGCGGCGAGCATGTCGGCGTACCACCGGGCCTGCTCGTCGCCGTCGGGCGGGCCCTCCAGGGCCCAGTCGTTGGGCAGCGCCGCCGACCCGGTGCGGCTCGGGCAGCCGGTCTCCATGAAGAAGAACGGCTTGCCCTCCCGGGCGACCACGGGCCCGATGCGGTCGAGCTGGGCCTCCCACTCCCCCAGCGGGTAGTACCCCGAGGCACTCATCACGTCGACGGCGTCCCACCAGGTCAGCCGGTCCTCCTGGTACTTGTCGCAGTTGTAGGTCACCAGGCCGTCGTACACCTCGCGCACGGCGGCCACCACCGCGCGCCAGGAGTCGGCGTGCTCGTCGGCGCGCACCATCTCGCAGCCCACGCAGAACATCTCCGCGCCCTCGTCCGCCGCGATCCGGGCATGGTGCACCACGAACTCGGTGTAGGAGGCGAACCACTCGTCCCAGGTGGGTTCGTTCGGCACGTCGGGATGGAGGAACCCGATGTGGGCGCGCCAGGTGCCGTCCGCGACGTTAACGACCGGCTTGAGGCACACCTGCTGCCCCCGGGCCTTCGCGGCCCGCACGGCCCAGCGCACCTCGTCGTCGGTGAGCGTCGGCGCGTCGCGGAACGGGATCCGCGTCGACTGGGCGGTCGCCTGCTCGGCAGCGTACGTCACGGCCGTCCAGGTGGTGGCCAGCTCGGTGACCATCGCGTCCATCGAGGCCTGGGCCCGCGGCGTCGCCCACGTGCCCCGCACGCCGGTCCATCCCCAGGTCATGCCGAGGACGGGCCCGCCGGGCAGGGGCACCACCGGGACGTCCGTGCCCGACGCCGGTCGCTGCGCCGCGCTCATCGGGCACCGCCCGCCACGAGCTGGTTGAGCGAGCGGAGCACCCGCCCGGCCGTCAGCGCGTCGGCCTCCAGGGCGACGCCGTCAGGCACGTGCACCGTCAGGTCCGCGCTCTCGCCGGGCAGCAGGGTGACCATCTGCCGGTCGACGCGGGCGTCCGGGTGGACCTTGTCCGCGAGGAGCGTGAGGTCCCGCACGAGGTTCCCGGCACGCACGGTGACCCGGTACCCGCCGTCGGTGGCGGCGACGGCCGTCTCCAGCGCCGGGGCCTCGAGCGCGGAGTCGCGGGGCTCGGCGAAGAACCACAGCCCCCGCACCCCGTCGACCGTCGCGTGCACGAGCTCGGCCGCGGCGTCGCCGACCGCGGTCACGTCGTCGGGCAGCGCCACCGTCAGGGTGCCGCGCGGCTCGACGCTCACCTGCTCGCGGGCCTTGGCGAGCTCGGTCCCGGCGAGGTCGAGCCGCTGGGCGACGACGTCGCCCGTCCACGGCTCGTCGGTGTCGTTGACGATCACCGCGGCGAGACCCGCCCGTCCGGTGTCTCGCGGCTGGATGGTGACCAGCCGGTCGGCGTGGGCCTGCCCGAGGGCGGACAGGAGCGGCTTGGGCCGTTCGTCGCCGTCCACGGCCGCCCACGAGGTCACGGGCCAGCAGTCGTTGAGCTGCCAGACGACCGACCCCATGCACCGCGGCCCCCAGGAGCGCAGGTGCTCGACGGCGACCCGGACGGCGGTGGCCTGGTTCCACGACATCGCCCAGTGCCAGTCCTCCATGTCGTCCGGCACCCGTAGGTGCGCCGCGAGGCCCTGGCTGAGCTTCTTGTTGCCCTCCATCGCCTTCTGGTGCACCTGCATGCCGGGCGACTCGGGCGTCAGCGGGTCGTCGCTCACGGACCGGGTGAGCGTCGCCCAGGTCGGTGGCCCCTGCCAGCCGAACTCCGCCATGAATCGGGGGACGTCGTCGCGGTAGTGCGTCCAGTCGAGGCGGTTCCACACCTCCCACGAGTGCATCGACCCGTGGGCGACGTCGTTGGGGTGCAGGTCGAGCGATCCCGACCACGGGCTCGACGGCGTGTACGGGCGGGTGCCGTCGACCTCCGCCACGACGCGCGGCAGCAGCTCGGTGTAGTAGCCCAGCCCCCAGGTGCGGCCGTCGAGGACCGGCTCCCAGCCCCAGTCGTGGAAGCCCCAGACGTTCTCGTTCGAGCCGTTCCACAGCACCAGGGACGGGTGCGGGGCCAGACGGGCGACGTTGTCGCGGGCCTCGGCCTCGACCTCGCCGCGCAGCGGCTCCTCCTCCGCGTAGGCGGCGCAGGCGAACGCGAAGTCCTGCCAGGTGAGGATGCCACGGGCGTCGCACAGGTCGTAGAAGTCGTCGGACTCGTAGATGCCCCCGCCCCAGACCCGCAGCAGGTTGATCCCGGCCGACTCCGCCTGCGCGACCCGGCGGGCGTACCGGGCCCGGTCGACCCGGTGGACGAACGCGTCATCGGGGATCCAGTTGGCGCCCTTGACCCACACCGGGCGCTCGTTGACGACGAGGACGAACGAGGTCCCGTCGTCGTCAGGCGTCATGTCCAGGCGCACCGTGCGGAACCCGGTGCGCGCGGACCACGTGTCCAGGGGTGTGCTCGGTCCGGCCAGGGCCACCTCGACGTCGTAGAGCGGCTGGTCGCCGTACCCGCGCGGCCACCAGAGCTCGGCGTCGGGCACGTCGAGCCGCACCACCGCGACGTCCTCGCCGGCTGGCAGGCGCACGGTGGCGGTGTGCTCGGTCCCGTGGCCCACGAGGCGCACGACGACGGCGAGCGGTCCGTCCGGTGCGCCCGGCGCCCGCTCGACGGCGGCGCGCACGTCGAGGTGCCCGGTGGCGGGCGAGCCGGCGGCGGGGATCTCGGCGGTGGCGGTGGCGGTCACGGTGCCGAGCCGCGCGGCCGTCCAGGACTCGAGGCGGACCGTGCGCCAGATGCCCGCGGTCGCGACATCGATCCCCCAGTCCCAGCCGAAGTTGGCCGCCATCTTGCGCATCGCGTTGAACGGGTGGTGGTTCACCTGCGGGCGCTGACCCAGCGCGAGGCTCCGGGCGTCGGCGGAGGGCACAGGCGCGGCGAACCGGACGACGAGCTCGTTGGCGCCGTCCCGCAGCAGCGCCGTGACGTCGAACCGGTAGGACCGGTGCTGGTTGGCGGTGTGCGCCACCTCGGTGCCGTTGACCAGCACCGAGGCGACCGTGTCGAGCCCGTCGAAGGCCAGCTCGTGACGGTCGTGCTCGTCGGCGTGGTGGGTGAACGTCGTCGTGTACTCCCAGTCGCTGCGACCGATCCACGTCAGCAGGCGTTCGTTGTCGTCCAGGTACGGGTCGGGGATCAGCTCAGCAGCCAGCAGGTCGGTGTGGACGCTGCCCGGGACGTCGGCGGGGACGCCGGGCCCGGCGAGCCGCGCGGCGAGGTGGCCGGGCACCGCTCGGGACGTGCTGCGGACCGTCCAGCCCTCGTGGAGCTCGACGGTGCGGCGGGGGGAAGGCTGGGTCACTTGGTGGCTCCGGAGGTCAGGCCGCTGTAGATCTGGCGCTGCAGCAGCAGGAAGGCGATCAGGGTCGGCACGATCACGAGCACCGCACCCGCCGAGATGACCTCCCACTGCGCCCCGAACGGCCCCATGAACCGGAACAGGGAGGTGGAGACGACGCCGAGGTCGCGCGAGGGCATGTACAGGAACGGGATGTAGTACTCGTTGTAGATCGCGATGCCCTTGACGATGACGACGGTCGCGATGGCGGGGCGCAGGAGCGGGAAGACGATCCGCGCGTAGATCGTGAGGCGGTTGGCGCCGTCGAGCATGGCGGCCTCGTCGAGCGAGCGCGAGATGCCCCGCATGAACTGCAGGAAGATGTAGATGGAGATGATGTCGGTCCCCGTGAACAGCACGATCGCGGCCCAGCGGGTGTTGAACAGCCCGAGGCCGTTGACCACCTGGAAGGTGGCGACCTGGGTCGTCACGGCCGGGACCAGGGTGGCGAGCAGGAAGGCTCCCATGACCAGCCGCCGACCACGGAAGTCGAACCGGTCGACGGCGTAGGCCGTCATCGTCCCGATGATGATGGTCCCGACCAGCGCCACCACGAGGATGATCGAGGTGTTGACGAACCCCTGCACCATCCCGCCCTCGACGAAGGCGGTCGCGAAGTTGTCGAGGTTCGTCCAGCTCTGCGGAGGCGTCAGGGGGTCGGACGTCGCGAACTCCTCCTTCGTCTTGAAGGCGGCCATGAACACCGTCACCAGCGGGATGATCGCGGCGGCGGAGGCGACCACGAGGCTCGCGTACTTCGCGGTGGTGGCGACGGGGCCGAGCAGCGGGTGCAGCGCGCGCACGCCGTGCCGCGCCCGCAGGACCGTCCGTTCGACGGGCCCCGTCCGGCCGGGCAGCGTCGTCGTGCTCATGTCAGGTCCACCTTCTCGTCGGGGAAGATCCGGCGCTGGATCCAGGTGATGAGCAGCACGATGAGCAGCAGCACGACGGCCATGGCCGACGCCAGCCCGAACTTCTTGAACTCGAACGCCTGCTGGACGGTCTGGATGACGAACGTCGTCGTGCCGTTGGCCCCGCCGGTCATGATCCAGGGGATCTCGAACACGGCGAGGGACCCGGAGATCGCGAGGATCGTCGTCAGGCCGATCACCTGTTTGATGCCGGGCGCGATGATGTAGCGGAACTTCTGCCAGCTCGTGGCGCCGTCGAGGTCCGCCGCCTCGTACAGCTCGTTCGGGATCGACTGGATCGCCCCGAGGAACAGCACGAAGTTGAGCCCCATGTAGCGCCAGACGCTGGTGGAGGCCAGGGAGATGTTCGCGAGGTCGGGGTCGCCCAGCCACTGCGGGGGCTCGGCGACCCCGACGAGGGCGAGCAGCGCGTCCAGCGTGCCGCCGGGCCGCAGGAAGAACAGGAACACCAGACCGATCGCGACCCCGTTGATCAGGTAGGGGAAGAAGATGATCCCCTTGAAGAGGTTCCGCACCCGGGTGCGGAAGCTGAGCACCGTCGCGAAGTACAGGGCGAGCCCGAGCTGCAGGAAGGCGCCGGCCAGGTAGTAGAGGCTGACGAGGAAGACGCTGAACATGTCCGGGTCGGTGAAGATCCGCTGATAGTTCTCCAGCCCGACGGGTTCCTTGACGGGCGCCATCCCGTTCCAGCTCGTGAAGCTGTACCAGACCATGTTGGCGACGGGGACATAGGTGAACAGCACCAGCAGGCCGAGGGGTGCGACCAGGAAGAGCCACGGGGTGACCCTCCAGCCGCGGCCCGGCCCGCGCCGTCGTGGCGCGGGGGGCGGGGTGGCCGTGGTGCGGACTGCCGCCCCACGGACCGGGGACGAGACCGTCGACATGGCGGTCCTCCTCTCGGTGGGATCCCCGGGGCGGCGCAGGTCCTCCGCCGCCCCGGGGAGCTCGGTCACTCGCCGACGGTGGCGCGGGCGTCGGCCCAGCGCTGGTTCAGGTCGGCGAAGAAGGATTCCTTGTCGCCGTCCGCGGCACCCCGCGCGACGTCCACGAGCTTCTGGCGGTAGATGTTGCCGTAGAGGTCGATCTCGGCGGTGTTGACGACGTCGGTCTCGTACGCCTCCTGGCCCGCGGGGGCCGGGTTCATCTCGACGTACTCCACGCCGGCCGTCTCGAAGTCGCCCAGGGTCTCCGGCGTCGGGCCGTCCAGCAGCGGCGAGATGCCGCCCTCGTCGTACGCGTAGCCGGACTCCTCGGCGAACCAGTCGATCCAGGCGCGCGCCGCGGCCTTGTGCTCGCTGTTGACGTTGATCGCGTTCTTGTAGTCCCCGGCGACCTGGGCGTGGAACGCGCCGTCCACCTGGTGCGGGAACGGCATGTAGCCGATGTCGTCGGCCGACCCTCCGGCGTCCTCGGCAGCCTGCTGCATCTGGGTGATGGCCCAGGAGCCGAGCAGCATGGTGGCGACCTCGCCGGTGCCCAGGAGCGTCTTGGACTCCTCCCAGTTCGTGGTGGTCGGGTCGTCCTCGCTGAGGCCGCCTGCGACCACGTCGTACAGCAGGCCGTCGGAGATGCCGTGCCACTCGTCGTCGGCCCAGGGGGTGTCGGAGTGGGCGACGTGGGTGTTCTGGTAGTCAGGGTCGCCCATGGCCCCACGGTTGCCGTCCCACTGGCTCAGCGGCCAGCCGTCGGCGTAGTTGGTGTAGTACGGGACGGCGTCTGTGGTGTCCGCGATGGCCTGCAGGTCGGCGAGGAACTCGTCCGGCGTCGTCGGCAGGTCGGTGATCCCGGCCTCCTCCCAGACCCTCTTGTTGTAGACGAGCCCCTGGGTGTTGACGGTGATGGAGACGCCGTAGACCTGGTCCTCGTACGCCGCCTCCTCCACGAGGCGGTACGTCGGCCCCATCTCGGCCACGGTGCCCAGGGGCTCGAAGAAGCTCGCGTACTGGTCCTTGGTGACGCTGTTCGGGATGAGCAGGACGTCGCCGTAGTCGGCGGTGTTCATCCGGACGGCGATCTCGCCCTCGTAGTCGGTCAGCGCCTCGAAGTTCACGGTGACGTCGGGGTGTTCGGCCTCGAACTGCTCCTTGTACTCCATGAACACGGTGTCGACGATGTCGGTGCGCTGGGTGATGACGGTGATCTCGCCCGACGGTTCGCCGTCGCCAGGGTCCGCGTCGTCGCTCCCCGGTGTCCCGCCGCCGCAGGCGGTCAGTGCGAGCGCGGCGGCCGCGGTGGCGGCCACGCCGGTGATCCTGTGCTTCGTTGCCATGTCTGCTCGATTCCTGTCGTCGTTGACGGGGTGACGTCTCGCACATTAAGCGGTTAAGTAGTGCACGGTCAACCACCCCGTTCCCGCTGAGACCGATCCGTGACCCGCCGCGCTCAGGCGGCCGACGGCGCCGGGCCCGTCGAGCCCCGCACCTTCAGCTCGGGCGTCGCGTCGAGATAGCTCCCGTGCGGCGCGCCCTCCATGCGTTCGAACAGCCGCCGAGCCACGTGCGCGCCGTAGCTGGTGACGTCGTGGCTCAGGGCCGTGAGCTGCGGGAAGGCGGCCTCGCAGAGCGGGGAGTCGTCCCACGCCACGATCGACAGGTCCTGCGGGACCCGGAGACCCAGCTCGTGCGCCACCCCCAGGCCGGCGAGCGCCATGACGTCGTTGTCGAAGACGACCGCCGTGACCGGCTCGGGAGCCGTCAGCAGAGCCCGGGTGGCCGCGGCGCCCGCCTCGGGCGTGAAGTCCGCCCGCTCCACGCGGCCCACGAGGTCCGTGCCCCGCATCTCGTCGACGAACGCGAGGTCCCGGATGTGGGTGTGCCCGAACTCCTCCGTCCCCGAGACCCGCCCGATCCGCCGGTGGCCCAGCCCCTCGAGGAACCGCACGCACTCGCGCAGCGCGGAGGCGTCGTCCGTCCACACGGCGGTGACTCCGCCGGCCAGCGTCGGGTCGCCCACGACGACGGCGGGCAACGCGTCGGCATCGGTCAGCATCGGCAGCCGAGGGTCGTCCCGGCGGGGGTCCACCACCACCACGCCGTCCACCCGACGGGCGGCCCGCCAGCGCCGGTGCGCCGTGATCTCCGCGGCGACGTCGGGGACCACCTGCAGCAGCAGGCCGTACGAGCGCTCGGACAGCACCTGCTCGATGCCCGCGACGAACTGCATGTAGAACGACTCGAAGCCGAGCGTCTCGGGGGCACGGGCGAGGATCAGCCCCACCGTCTCGGCCCGCGCCCCGGACAGCGCGCGGGCCGCCTGGCTCGGCTGCCAGCCCATCTCCGCGGCGATCGCCAGGATGCGCTCGCGCGTCGTGGCCGAGACGCCGGGACGGTCGTTGAGCGCGTACGACACGGCTCCGGTCGACACCCCGGCGCGCTCGGCGATGTCGGCGATCGTGATGCGGGCCATTCCTCACCTCTCCTCGCCAGGATCGTACGTGCTCGCCCCACCGGCACGACGCGCCGCCCGCCACCGTTCTGCCCGGCACCGGCCCGGCCCCCCTGACAACTCCTCGTGGCGGTGGAAGGGTGGGGCACATGACACCCGAGCCCCCCGCCGTCGATCCCGAGGTCCTCACCGCCGTCGCGCAGGGCACCACGCACGACCCGCACTCCGTGCTGGGGCCGCACCTGCTCGACCCCGCCGCCGGCGCCTTCGCCGTGATCCGGGTGCTGCGCCCGCTCGCGGACGAGGTCGTGGTGGTCGTCACCGGCCCGGACGGGGCGACGACCGAGCACGCGGCCCGCCACGAGGCGGCCGGGGTGTGGTCCGTCGTCGTCCCCGTCCCGGTGGACGACGACGGCGGCCGCCACGCCCCCGACTACCGGGTCGGCTCCCGGTACGGCGACCACGTCTCCACGGTGGACGACCCCTACCGGTTCCTGCCGTCGCTGGGCGAGATGGACCTGCACCTGATCGGCGAGGGGCGCCACGAGACCCTCTGGCAGGTGCTCGGCGCGAACCCGAAGACCTACCCCGCGGCGGGCGGGGACATCACGGGCACGTCGTTCGCCGTGTGGGCCCCGAACGCCCGCGGCGTCCGCCTCGTGGGCGACCACAACCGCTGGTCGGCGGTGCACCCGATGCGGTCGCTCGGTTCCAGCGGCGTGTGGGAGATCTTCGTCCCGGGCGTCGGTGCCGGCACCCGCTACAAGTACGAGATCTGCGGCCCGGACGGCACCTGGCGCGCCAAGGCCGACCCCCTGGCCAAGGCGACCGAGACGCCGCCGGCGACGGCCTCCGTCGTCGCGCGGAGCGAGCACACCTGGGGCGACGACGCGTGGATGGCACGGCGTGCGTCGACCGACCCGCACGGCGGGCCGATCAGCGCCTACGAGGTGCACCTGGCATCGTGGCGACCGCACCTCGGCTACCGGGAGCTCGCCGAGGAGCTGACGGCCTACGTCGTCGAGCAGGGTTTCACCCACGTCGAGCTCATGCCGGTGGCCGAGCACCCGTTCGGCGGCTCGTGGGGCTACCAGGTGACCGGCTACTTCGCGCCCACCGCGCGGCTCGGGACCCCCGACGACTTCCGGTACCTCGTCGACCGGCTCCACCAGGCGGGCATCGGCGTCATCCTCGACTGGGTGCCCGCGCACTTCCCCCGCGACGAGTTCGCCCTCGCCCGGTTCGACGGGACGCCCCTGTACGAGCACCCCGACCCCCGCCGCGGCGAGCAGCCGGACTGGGGCACACTCGTGTTCGACTTCGGCCGGCCCGAGGTGCGCAACTTCCTCGTGGCCAACGCCACCTACTGGTTCGAGGAGTTCCACGCCGACGGCCTGCGCGTGGACGCCGTCGCCTCCATGCTCTACCTCGACTACTCGCGCGAGGAGGGCGGCTGGACGCCCAACGTCCACGGCGGACGCGAGAACCTCGAGGCCATCTCGTTCCTGCAGGAGGCGAACGCCACGGCCTACCGGCGCAGCCCCGGCGTCATGATGATCGCCGAGGAGTCCACGGCGTTCCCGGGTGTCACCCGCCCCACCGACTCCGGCGGACTCGGGTTCGGCCTGAAGTGGAACATGGGCTGGATGAACGACTCCCTGCGCTACATGGCCAAGGACCCGATGTACCGCAGCCACCACCACGGCGAGCTGACCTTCTCGCTCGTCTACGCGTTCTCCGAGCAGTACGTCCTGCCGATCAGCCACGACGAGGTGGTGCACGGCAAGGGGTCGCTGCTGCGCAAGATGCCCGGCGACCGCTGGCAGCAGCTCGCCGGGGTGCGCGCCTTCCTCACCTACCAGTGGACGCACCCCGGCAAGCAGCTGCTGTTCATGGGCTCCGAGTTCGCCCAGGAGGCCGAGTGGGACGAGGGCCGGGGCCTCGACTGGTGGCACCTGGACGACGCCGGGCACGCCGGCGTCCAGCGAGCGGTCCGGGACCTCAACGCCCTCTACCGCGCCACGCCCGCGCTGTGGCAGCGCGACTTCGACGGTTCCGGCTTCGAGTGGATCGAGGCCGACGACGCCGCCCGCAACGTGCTCGCGTACGTGCGGCGCGCCGCGGACGGCGAACCCGTCGTCGTGGTCGTCAACTTCGCGGGGGTCCCCCACGAGGGCTACCGGATCGGGCTGCCCGACGGCGGCACGTGGGTCGAGGCGTTCTGCTCGGACGCGCTCGACTACGGCGGCTCCGGCGTGGTCAACATCGGCGAGCTGCACGCCGAGCGCACCTCGTGGCACGGTCGGGAGCACTCCCTCGCCCTGCGCGTCCCCCCGCTCGGCGGTCTCGTGCTGCGCCGGGCGTAGCCGTCAGTAGAGGTACATCGCCAGGTGGCGACGGGCCTTGCCCACGCGCGGGTCGGAGACGCCGACGACCTCGAAGTACTCGACGAGCCGGGTGCGGAGCTTCTCCTTGCCGTCGTCATCGGCCGCCGGGAGGAGCTCGAGGAGCCGGGCGAAGGCGTCGTCGACCTTGCCACCGAGCATGTCGAGGTCGGCCACGGCGAGCTGTGCGTCGACGTCGGACGGTGCGTCCGCGGCCGCCGTCCGGACCTGCTGCAGGTCAGCGCCACGGGTGCGCTGCATGAGTCCCACCTGGGCGAGGCCCGCGACGGCCTGGGCGTCCTTCGGGTCCTGCTTGAGCGCCTTGGTGTAGGCCGCGGCGGCGCCGTCGAGGTCGTCCCGCTCGATCGCGTCGTACGCCTCCTGGTGCAGCGGCGGCAGCGGCTCCTCCGGCTCCTCGACCGGCTCGTCGGCGACCGGCGCCGACCCGTCCTGCGCCGGGGCGCGACCTGTCACGCCGTTCTGCTCAGCGGCCGCGAGGAGCTGGTCGAGGACACCGCGGACCTGCTCGGCCGGCGCCCCGCCCGCGAAGAGCGGCACCGGCTGCCCCTGCAGGACGGCGACCACGGTGGGCACGCCCTCCGGCTGGAAGGCCGCGGCGATCTGCGGGTGGGCGTCGACGTCGAGGCGGCCCAGGAGGAACTTGCCGGCAAGCTCGTCGGCGATCGTGCCGAGCGTCGTGGCCAGGTCCGCGTTCGCCTGGTCGGTGGGCTTCCACAGCAGGACGACCACGAGGTACTTCGTGGAGTCCTGCACGACCTGCTGGAAGTTCTCCTCCGTGAGGTCGACGACGTACCCGCCGGCGGTGGGGGCGCCGCCGGGCTCGCCGGGGGGCGGAGACTGCGGGCGGTTCAGCGCGGACAGGTCGACGGCGCCGCGCGGGCTGAAGCTCGGTTCGGGCACGGGGTTGCTCATGTGCTCATCCTACGAAGAAGTGCTGGTGGGTGGGACGGGCCCGGGAGGTCATTCCTCGGCGTCCTCGCGATCGGTGTTCCGCTCCTTCGGGATCTCGTTCGCCGCGTCGACCATGTCGTGGGCGTAGCCGAGCGGGCGGATCTGCTCCTCGGACTCCGCCGGCGGGATGTACAGCGCCACCTGGTCGGTGTACTCCATGTACAGCTCGTTGGTCTCGTCCGCACCGTCCAGGAGCGCGGTCTGGGTGTTGGTGAACGCCGGGATGACGCCGTCCTCCTCCACGTCGAGCCGCGCGTTGCCGTCGAGGACGCCCATGACGACGGCACCGCCGTCGGACGTGCGCACCGCGAGCGGCTCCTCGCGCGGGGCGTACGTCAGGCGGTAGCGCCCGTCGGCCGCCTCGAAGTTCTCCGCCCCGCGCACGTTGCGGGCGTCGGCCTGGACCCGCTTGACCAGGTCCTGGCTGTCCTCGGGCAGCGCGAACGTGTCCGCGTGCTCGGAGTCGTCGGGCCCCTTCTGGACCAGGTCGGCGTACCGGGTGATCGCCTCGGTGGGCGTCATCACGAGCGTGTCGTCGTCCGGGGCGACCGCTTCGGAACCGATCGCCTCGGGATCGGCGAAGTTCGGCATCGTGGTGCCCGGGATCAGCTGGACCCAGGACCACAGCTTGTAGTTCTCGCGGGCCGACTCCTGCTGGTAGGCGACCATCCGCGGGACCTCGAGGTTCTCCGTCGGCTGGGTGATGGTGTAGCTGACCCGCGGCCACGTCTCGGTGGTCGGCACGATCATCGCCGCGAGGTCCGTGGGGATGTCGGTGATCAGCGAGTCGTCGTCACGCGCCGCGGCCACCTGGATCTGGCTCTTGCGCACCTCGAACGCCGGTCCGGCGACACGATCGCGCAGCAGCTTCGGCTCCTCCTCGGTCGCCGCCTCGTCCAGGGCGGCCGCGACGTCCTCCACCACGGCCCCCTCCTGCTCGACGGTCAGCACCGGGCCGGTGAACGGGTCGTCCGCCGTGGGCGTCGGCAGCTCCTGGGCACAGCCCGCGAGGAGCGCGGCGGTGGCCGCGACCCCGACGGCGGCGGTCGTGCGACGCACGGCGCGCGGGTTCGTGGCGGTCATCGGGTCCCCTCCTCGTTCGGGTCGTCGTGGGGCGCTTGCTGCCCGGTGGCCGTGGCGTCGAAGCCCCAGGTCTCGCGCCACGCGGCGGCGCGACGTCCAGGGGCCGCCGAAGGCTCGGCGACCTCCGGCGGGGCCGCATCGGCGGGCGGGACCACCGGCGTCTGGCCGGTCAGGGCACGCAGCGCCCGGCCCATGCCCGACGGCGCGTTCGCCCGGCGCTCCTCCTCCTGCCGGCGCAGCTCGCGCCGTGTCAGCGGCCGTCCGTCGGGAAGCGTCTTCTGCGAGCCCGTGGCGGTGGGCTCCGCGTGCCCGGGGGCGGCGTCCGGGGACGCCGACTCCGTCGCGGTGTCGTCAAGGGCCGGTTCCGGCGCCGAGCGGGTGCGGCGCAGGCGCGAACGCCGCGAGAAGCGACCGGCGACGGGCACCGGTGCGGTGCCGGAGCCCTCCTGCTCGGTGGTGTCCTCGAAACCCTGCGGGGTGCCGTGTCCGTCGTCGGACGAGTGCTCGGTCGGCGACGTCGGCGGCACGTCCGGCGGACCGACGGTGCTCGGGCCGACGGGCGAGACGGCGGTCTGGGCCGGGTCCGGTCGCACGGCCACCGCCGGCCAGGCCGCCCCGGCGGCCGGTCCGGCCCACGAGGGCCCACCGGCCGTGTCCGCCGCGGGAGCGGCGGGTGCCGCGGGCGAGTCCGGCGACGCGGGCGAGTCCGGCGAGGTCGGGCTGTCCGCCGCCGCGGCCGCACCGCCGGGCGCCGGCGAGCGGCGATCGCCGCGCGACGGCCGGCGACGCCGTCCGACGATCAGCAGCACGATGCCCGCCAGCAGCAGCACGCCGCCGATCCCGACGGCGGGCCACAGCAGCGGCGTGCTGACCTCCCGCTCCCAGGTGAGCTCGAGCGTCGGGGCCACGGCCTCCTGGGCGGTTGCCTCCGCGTCGCTGCTCTCGGCGTCGGCGTCCTCGCCGTCCTCCGCGGGCGCGGCGCCGGTCCCGGCGGCCAGCAGGACCCACGGTCCGGGACGGTCGTTCCAGCGCAGGCTGACCTCCTCCGCGGCGGAGAGCTCCGTGAGCCACATGTCCGAGCCCGCGGGGTCCGCCGGCTCGGCGGGCTCCGCCTCCTCGGACTCCTCGGACTCCTCGGCCTCGGCGTCCTCGGTGTCCTCCGCGGCCGTCACGGCCGACGTCGAGAGGGTCTCCCAGTCCGCCAGCCCGGTCACCCGTGCGTAGGGGTCGTCCCCGAGCCAGCCGAGCACGTCGACGTCGCGGCCGACGACGACGGTGACCTCCTGGCCCGCCGGGACGGAGGCGGTGACGGTGACGTCGTCGTCGACGAGGTCGAGGACCCCGGGGTCGGTGACGATCATCGTGCCGTCACCGACGGGCCGGGCGGTCGCGACGACCGTGTCCGACTCGCGCAGGACGGTCGCCGTGGCGACCCCGAACGCGATGGCGGCGAGGCCGGCGACGACCAGGACGGCACCGAGAATGCGTTGCAGCACCAAGCTTCCCTTCGACGTGAGACACCTCAGGATAAGGAGGTGTGGCGATCGGCCCGGACCACGAGGGCACCTGGGCCGGATCGGTTCACGAACCCTTCACGAGTCCGGTACCAGCGTCCTCGAGCCTCCCACGGCTGCGGGCCTCACGACCACCGCACCGCCCCTCGCACCGCGGTGATCTTTCCGTTTCGCGAGGAACGAACCCCTCGTTCGGGTGTCGGAGGCTCCACGTGACGTCTATCCTGGCCGGAGCCTCGGCACCCACGACAGACGGAGGTCTTCACGTGTCCGACGAGCGCACGCTCTTCCCGATCACCATGCGTGGTTACGACCGCGCCGCGGTCGAGAACCAGATCTCCCGCCTCGAGCAGGCCGTCGAGGAGGCTCGACGCAACGTCGAGGCGACGGACGCCCGCGCCATGCAGCTCTCCTCCGAGCTCGCCGAGGCGCACCGCCAGCTGCGGGAGAACGACAAGCCGTCCTACGCAGGTCTCGGCGCCCGTGCCGAACGGCTCCTGCGGTCGGCCGACGAGCAGGCCGCCGAAGTCCTCACGCAGGCCAACCAGCAGGCCTCGGACGTCATGGCACGCGCCAAGCTGGCCGCCGGGCAGGTGCGCCAGCGGGCCGAGACCGAGGCGTCCGAGCTGCTGTCGAGCGCACGGCGCGAGGCCGAGGAGATCCGTTCGACCACCGCCTCGGAGGCGGAGGGCACGCTGCAGGGCGCCCAGCGCCGCGCGGAGGAGCTCGTCGGCTCGGCCGAGCGCGAGTCCGCGCTCATCATGAGCACCCTCACCACCGAGGAGAGCGAACGGCGCGCCGGGCTCGAGCGGGAGATCGGCACCCTGCGCTCGACCGCCGAGCGCGAGGTCACCGAGGCACGCGTCACCGCGGACCGCGAGGTCGCACAGCTCCGGGCCGAGGCCGCCGCGGAGTCGGCCGCGCTGCGCGAGGAGGCGGAGCGGGAGTCCAACGACCTGCTCGAGCGCACCCGCACCGAGGCCGCGCGCATCGTCGCGGAGGCCAAGCACCAGGCCGCCGAGGCCGCCAACGCCGTCACCGCCGAGCTCGAGGACCTCCGCGAGCGGGCCCGCCGGACGCTCTCGGACGCCGAGCTCGAGGTCGCCCAGAAGCGCGAGCAGGTGGAGACCGAGGCGGCCGAGCGGCACGAGGTCGCCCGGGCCGAGACCGAGCGGCTCGTCAGCGCCGCCGAGGAGCACGCCGCGGAGGCGGAGAAGCGGGTCGCCATCGCCCTGCAGCAGGCCGACCAGGTCCGCAGCGAGTCCGACACGTACGTCAAGGAGCTCGTCGCCGACGCACGCCGCACCGCCGACGCGATCGTGGCGGAGGCCCGCACGTTCGCCGAGCAGACGGTCTCCGACGCCCAGGCCGAGGCCGAGCAGAGCCGCACGACGGCGGAGCGGCAGCTCGAGGACCTCACGCGGCGGCACGACTCGATCAACTCCTACCTCGAGGAGCTGCGCAGCCTCCTCGGGACCGAGAAGTCGTCCGGCGAGACCCCCGTGGAGACAATCGCCGCGCCGGCCGAGCTGCGGTCCGTCGAGAGCTCGGAGAGCCCCACGGCCGAGGGTGCCCTCGACCAGACGCCCGCGCAGCGGGCCCGGGCGGCATCCGCCCAGTCCGCCGAGGACGACGCTTCGTCCAGCGACGAGACGGCGGCCAGCCGCGCCTGACCCGGCGCGGGCGGCGGCTCCGCCGTCACGGGCGCACCGCCGTCACGGGCGCACCGCCGTCACGGGCGCACCGCCGTCACGGGCGCTGGGCGCGCTCGTGCAGGTCGGCGAGGGCCTTCGCCACCACGTCCGGCTCCTCCACCGTGCTGAGGTGGGCCGCGTTCGGCACGACGGTGAGCGTCGCCGCCGGCGCGGCGTCGGCCATGTGGTGGGCGTCCTCGAGGGGCGTCACGTGGTCCTCGGCGCCGACCACGACGGCGACCGGCCCGGTGAAGGACCGCAGGACGTGCGTGCGGTCCGGGCGGGCGGCCATCGCCCGTTGCGCCCAGGCGACCCCGGCGACCGACTGCGAACGGATCCAGGCGTAGACGGTCGCGTAGAGCTCCCGCCGCTCCAGCTCGGAGGTGGGCCCGAGGAGCTTGGACGGCATCCCCATCACGGCGTCGAGGGTCTGCGAGCCGGTGACGGCGGCCGCCACCTGCCGCCGCGTGTCGCGAGCGGCGTCGTCGTCGGCGGTGGACTTGGTGTCGACGAGACCGAGACCGTGCACGAAGCCCGGGTGACGCTCCGCGAGAGCGAGCGCCACGTAGCCGCCCATCGACAGCCCGACCACGACGGCGTTGCCCTCGCCCTGCTCGCGCAGCGTGGTGTGCACGAGGTCGGCCGCGGCGTCCAGGCTCGGCGGGAGCTGGCCGAGGTCGCTGTGCCCGTGCCCCGGCAGGTCGACGGCGATGACGCGCACCCCGGGCGGGAGCCGGTCGACCGTGGAGGCCCACATGCGGTGGTCGAGCGGGAAGCCGTGCAGCAGCACCAGGGGCACGCCGGCACCGTCACGCAGCAGGTAGGTCGCCAGGGTCGGGGTCATCGTCCTCATCCTCTCGTCGTGACCGGAGCGACGTCCGAGGCGTGCTGCACCTCGCCGTCGTGGTGCGTGGGCAGCGGGGCGTGGCCCGGCAGCACGTGCTGGACGATCTCGTCGAGCACGCGTCGCACGGCCGGCTCCCCCACCCACAGGTGCTTGGCGCCGTCCACCCCGATCACCTCGGCCTGCGGGACGCGCGCGAACCGCTCCCGCGCCTCGGCGGGCCGCAGGTAGTCGTCGTGCTCGGGAACGAGGACGACGAGCGGCTTGCCGAACTGTGCCCACCGGTCGAGATCGGCGTCGGTCGCCCGGTGCAGCGGCGGGGAGAGCAGGATCGCGCCCTCGATGCTGGGGTCCGCGCCGTGCTTGAGCACCAGCTCGGTGCCGAACGACCAGCCGACCAGCCAGGGGCGCGGCAGCTCGCGGAACTCGGCGAGCTCCAGCGCGGCCGCGACGTCGTAGCGTTCCGCGTCACCGCCGTCGAACTCCCCCTCGGAGGTGCCGCGCGGGGACGACGTGCCGCGCGTGTTGAAGCGCAGCACGGCCAGGTCGGCGAGCTCGGGCAGCCGCCAGGCCGCCTTGCGGTAGACGTGCGAGTCCATGTACCCGCCGTGCGTGGGCAACGGGTGCAGGGTGAGCAGGCTCGCGACCGGTTCCCGTCCCGCCGGCAGGGCGAGCTCACCGACGAGCGTGAGCCCGTCGGCGGTGTGCAGCTCGACGTCCTCGCGCCGCGCGGGCAGCACGGTCATCGAGCGGATCTGGTGGCCGGTGGTGGCGTCGTCGTTCACCCTTCCACCCTAGTTCGGGCTGCGGCTCTCGCCCGCCCAGCCCGCTGTGGCCGGCCAGGTCAGCGCAGGCGCTCGCGCCGTTCCCAGCACGAGGAGTGCCAGTGCCGCCGTGCCTCGAGCCCGGCCTGCTCGCCACCGAGCGCGTCGCGTGCCCACGCGACCACGTGCGGCGTGCCGGGCGGGATCTGCTGGTGGCAGGTGGGACAGACGTAGGCCTTCTCGCTGCCGCGCACCCGGCGCACCGTCCACTCGCCGTCACCGGCGCTGACGTGCCGTACCCCGCCGAGGGCTCGGTCCAGGTCGAGGGGCTGGTGATCCGCACCCCACGGGCGCTTCCGGGACGGTCGACGCGACGGCATGTCTTCCATTGTCACGCCTCCGTCCCGCGGCCCGCACCGGACCTGTGAATCCCGCCCAGGTTCGGCCGCTAGAGTGTCTAGGATCCCACCTTTCGATCGAAGGACACCCTGTGAAGCTCCGTACCTCCGCCGGCGCGACAGGCGTCGTGCTGGCCGCCTCTCTCGCACTGGCGGGCTGCGCCGACGACGGCGCCGGACCCGAGGAGAACTCGCCGTCGGCCGAGGCCTCTGCCGAAGCCTCGGAGTCGGCTGACGCCACCCAGCCGTCCGAGCCCACCGAGGCGGACATCGCCGCCGTGGAGGCCATCGAGGTCACCGGTGAGGCGGGCGCCGAGCCCGAGCTCTCCTTCGACTCGATCGAGGTCTCCGTGCCCACCACGGTCACCGTGGACGCTGGTGACGGTGCCGAGCTCGCCGAGGGCATGAAGGTCACCATGCAGTACGTCGCGTACGACGCCGCGGGCGAGCGCGTCGGTTCCACGTGGGAGAACGACTCCCCGGAGAGCTTCACGCTCGGCGACGAGCGCTACTCGGTCCTCACCGAGCCGCTGGTCGGCCAGGCCGTCGGGACGCGGCTCCTCATCGCCAACCCGACCATGGACGCGCAGAACCAGCCGTCCACCGTGGTGAACCTCATCGAGATCACCGACGCCGTCGAGATCCCGTCCCGCGCCGAGGGCGAGGCCGTCGAGCCCGCCGAGGGCCTGCCCACCGTCACGCTCGGCGACGACGGCGCACCCTCGGTCGAGATCCCGGACGGCTACGAGGCCCCGGACGAGCTCGTCGCCCAGACCCTGATCGAGGGCGACGGCGAGGAGGTCGCCGCCGAGCAGACGGTGATCGCCCACTACACCGGCTGGACGCTGGACGGCGAGGTCTTCGACTCGTCCTGGGAGCGGGGCGAGCCGTCGTCGTTCTCCCTGCAGCAGGTCATCCCGGGCTGGACCGACGGGATCTCCGGCCAGACCGTGGGCAGCCAGGTGCTGCTGGTGATCCCCGCCGAGCAGGCCTACGGCGCCGAGGCGAACGAGAGCAACGAGCTCGCCGGCGAGGACCTCATCTTCGTCGTCGACATCCTCGACGCCGAGTGATCCACCCCGGGTGATTCACCCCGGGCCAAGGCGCCCGGCATGACGCACGGCGGGTCCTCGCTCCACGCGAGGGCCCGCCGTGCGTCATCGTCCGGGCGCTGCCGCCGAGGTAGCGCAGCCCGGCGCGAAGTAGCGCAGCCCGGCGCGAGGTAGCGCCCACGAGAGAGCCGGCACGCCAAGAGGCCCGGCACCGCAGACTCTGCGGTGCCGGGCCTCTGGTCGGCCGAAGCGCGCTGCTGAGCTCCTGGGAGTCTCAGAAGTCCCAGTCGTCGTCCTCGGTGTGGACCGCCTTGCCGATGACGTACGAGGATCCCGACCCGGAGAAGAAGTCGTGGTTCTCGTCCGCGTTCGGGCTCAGTGCCGCGAGGATCGCCGGGTTCACGTCCGTCTCGTCCTTGGGGAACAGCCCCTCGTAGCCCAGGTTCATCAGGGCCTTGTTGGCGTTGTACCGCAGGAACTTCTTGACGTCCTCGGTCAGCCCCAGCTCGCCGTAGAGCGCGTCGGTGTACTCGACCTCGTTCTCGTACAGCTCGAAGAGGAGCTCGAAGGTGTACGCCTTCATCTCGTCCTGCTCGGCCGAGGTGAGCTTGGCCAGGCCCTTCTGGAACTTGTAGCCGATGTAGTACCCGTGCACGGCCTCGTCGCGGATGATGAGGCGGATGAGGTCGGCGGTGTTGGTCAGCTTGGCGCGGCTGGACCAGTACATCGGCGCGTAGAAGCCCGAGTAGAACAGGAACGACTCGAGCATGGTCGAGGCGACCTTGCGCTTGAGCGGGTCGTCGCCGCGGTAGTAGTCGAGGACGATCTCCGCCTTGCGCTGCAGGGCAGGGTTCTCCTCGGACCAGGCGAAGGCCTCGTCGATCTCCTTGGTCGAGATGAGCGTGGAGAAGATCGAGGAGTAGCTCTTGGCGTGCACGGACTCCATGAACGCGATGTTGGTGTACACCGCCTCCTCGTGGGGCGTGATCGCGTCCGGGATGAGGGACACCGCCCCGACCGTGCCCTGGATCGTGTCCAGCAGCGTCAGGCCGGTGAACACGCGCGTGGTCATCAGCTTCTCGGCCTTCGACAGCGTGTTCCACGACTGGATGTCGTTGGACACCGGCACCTTCTCGGGCAGCCAGAAGTTGCCGACCAGGCGGTCCCAGACCTCGAGGTCCTTCTCGTCCTGGACGCGGTTCCAGTTGATCGCGCTGACGCGGTCGATGAGCTTGAGCTGTCCGGTGGGTGCCATGGCGGGTTCCTTCGTCGTGCGCAACAGGTCAGGGGTGGAGCGGTGTGTCAGAGCATGCAGCTGACGCAGCCCTCGATCTCGGTCCCCTCGAGCGCCAGCTGTCGCAGGCGGATGTAGTAGAGCGTCTTGATGCCCTTGCGCCAGGCGTAGATCTGCGCCTTGTTGACGTCCCGGGTGGTCACGGTGTCCGGGAAGAACAGCGTCAGCGACAGGCCCTGGTCGACGTGCTGGGTGGCCGCCGCGTAGGTGTCGATGATCTTCTCGTAGCCGATCTCGTACGCGTCCTGGTAGTACTCCAGGTTGTCGTTCGTCATGTACGGCGCCGGGTAGTACGCGCGACCGAGCTTGCCTTCCTTGCGGATCTCGATCTTGGCGGCCACCGGGTGGATCGACGACGTCGAGTTGTTGATGTAGCTGATCGACCCCGTCGGCGGCACGGCCTGCAGGTTCTGGTTGTACAGCCCGTGCTCCATGACCGAGGCCTTGAGCGCACGCCAGTCGTCCTGCGTCGGGAGGTGCACGCCGGCCTCGGCGAAGAGCTCGGCGACCCGACCCGTGGCGGGCTTCCACTCGGCCTCGGTGTACTTGTCGAAGTACTCGCCGGAGGCGTACGTGGACTCCTCGAACCCGCCGAACGCGCGCCCCCGCTCCTTCGCGAGCCGGTTGGAGGCCGCGATCGCGTGATACGCGACAGTGTAGAAGTACATGTTCGTGAAGTCGATGCCCTCGTCGGACCCGTAGTAGATCCGCTCGCGGGCGAGGTAGCCGTGCAGGTTCATCTGGCCCAGGCCGATCGCGTGCCCGAGCTCGTTGGCCTTCTTGATCGACGGCACCGACTCGATGCTCGTCTGGTCGGAGACCGCGGTCAGCGCACGGATCGCGGTGTCGATGGTGTGCCCGAAGTCCGGCGAGTCCATCGTCCTGGCGATGTTCAGCGAGCCGAGGTTGCAGGAGATGTCCCGGCCGACCTCGTCGTAGGACAGGTCCTCGTGGAACGTCGACGTGGTAGAGACCTGCAGGATCTCCGAGCACAGGTTCGAGTGGGTGATGCGCCCGGCGATCGGGTTCGCCCGGTTCACGGTGTCCTCGAACATGACGTACGGGTAGCCGGACTCGAACTGCAGCTCGGCGATCGTCTGGAAGAAGTCGCGGGCCTTGATCGTCGTGGACCGGATCCGGTCGTCGGCGACGAGCTCGTCGTACTTCTCCGTGATCGAGATGTCCGCGAACGGCTTGCCGTAGACGCGCTCGACGTCGTACGGGCTGAACAGGTGCATGTCCTCGTTGCGCTTGGCGAGCTCGAACGTGATGTCCGGGATCACGACACCCAGCGAGAGCGTCTTGATCCGGATCTTCTCGTCCGCGTTCTCCCGTTTGGTGTCGAGGAACCGCAGGATGTCCGGGTGGTGCGCGTGCAGGTACACCGCGCCGGCACCCTGGCGGGCGCCGAGCTGGTTGGCGTAGGAGAACGAGTCCTCCAGGAGCTTCATCACGGGGATGACGCCGGACGACTGGTTCTCGATGTGCTTGATCGGCGCGCCGTGCTCGCGCACGTTGCTCAGCAGCAGGGCCACGCCGCCACCGCGCTTGGAGAGCTGCAGGGCGGAGTTGATGCCGCGCGCGATGGACTCCATGTTGTCCTCGATACGCAGCAGGAAGCAGGACACGGGCTCGCCGCGCTGCGCCTTGCCGACGTTGAGGAAGGTCGGCGTGGCCGGCTGGAAGCGTCCGGAGATGACCTCGTCGACGATGTCGCGGGCCGTCTGCTCGTCGCCGTCGGCCAGGCCGAGCGCGACCATCGAGACACGGTCCTCGAAGCGCTCGAGGTACTTCTTCCCGTCGAACGTCTTGAGCGTGTACGACGTGTAGTACTTGAACGCGCCGAGGAACGACTCGAAGCGGAAGTCCGCGGCGTAGGCCCGCTGGAACAGCTCCTTGACGAAGGTGCGCGAGTACTTCGCGAGCACGGTCGGGTCATAGTACTTGTTGTCGACCAGGTGGTCGAGCTTCTCGTCGAGCGTGTCGAACTCGATCGTGTTGGGCAGCACGTGCTGCCGGAAGTAGGCGGAGGCCGCCTCGCGGTCCTTGTCGAACTGGATCGTGCCGTCCGGTCCGTACAGGTTCAGCATCGCGTTGAGCGCGTGGTAGTCGAGCTCCGACTGCTGCAGGGGCGCCGTGGCGGCGCCGTCCTGCGCCGGGGCGTCGGCGGAGGTCGCGCTCACGCCGAGATCAGTGACTGTCGTTGCCAAAATCGTCCCAATCCGTCACGGACGCGCTGGGCGTCCTCGGCCGTCCCGAGCAGCTCGAAGGCGTACAGGTACGGCACCTGGCACTTCGCCGAGATGATGTCGCCGGCGATGCAGTAGGCAGCGCCGAAGTTGGTGTTGCCCGCGGCGATGACGCCACGGATCAACGACCGGTTGTGCGTGTCGCCGAGGAATCGGCGGACCTGACGTGGCACCGATCCACCCTCGTTGCCCCCGCCGTAGGTGGGGACCATGAGGACGTACGGTTCGTCGACCGTCAGGAAGCCGTCGGCGGGGCGCAGCGGGATGCGGTGGACCGGCGTCCCGAGCTCCTCGAGCCCGAGACGCTGGACGAACCGGTGCGTGTTCTCCGAGACGCTGGAGAAGTAGACGAGCGACCCCATGTCACCCTCCCCCCGAAGGACGTGCAGTGTGCCTCGTCGGCCACGGACGCCACGGACGCCGCAGCCGGGTGTCAGGCCGAGACGGCCTGCTGCGCCGCGACGGCGCTGATCTGGTCGGGGCGGAAGCCCGACCAGTGCGTGTCGCCGGCGACGACGACGGGAGCCTGCAGGTAGCCGAGCCCGCGGACCATCTCGAGCGCCTCGGCGTCCTCGGTGATGTCCACGACGGTGTACTCCACGCCCTTGCGGTCGAGGGCGCGGTAGGTCGCATCGCACTGCACGCAGGCCGGCTTGCTGTAGACCGTGACGCTCATGTCGCACTCCCTGTCTCGCCGCCCGATCGGCGGTCGTCCGGTGTCATGTGTGGTGGTTCCTGACGGAGCTCCGCTCCCGCCGCCGCCGGTCCCCCGACGCCCTTGCCGGGAGCCTGTGACCAGTGACGACACCGGTGGAACTACGCCGATGTTGTTCACGCGGAGCCAGTGGCTTCCGCGTCCCACAAACACTACACCTAGTGTTCGGCGACCGCCTGCCCACGACATGTTGTGGTCGACACGGTCGTACTTACGCCTGTGTGATTCGCCCGGTATGGCCGTCGCGAGCCGTCCCGGAGCACCTGCGAGCATCGTCGCACGAGCGTGTGACACCCCCGGCCGTCCACCGCCCGGTCCACCGGCCGCGCACCGCGGGGAGCGCGCGCCGACGCGCCTGGACGGGCGTCGTCCACAGCCCGTGGACGACGCCCGTCCACACCTGTGCACGACGTCCGGGCACGGCCGCGGGCGGTCTCGGGCCGGCCCTCGGGAGCGTCCCTCAGATCTTCCTCACACCTGGCGCGCCCGGGCGTGTCGAGCACACCCGGGCGCGCCGCGCCGAACCCGCCACCGGAGGGCGCAGGAGTCAGGCCGTCGGGCCGGCCTCGAACACCGCAGGGATCCGGCCGGTCCGGGTGAGCCGGGCGTACCAGTACGCCGAGTCCTTCCAGGTGCGCTCACCGGTCGGGTAGTCCACGCGCAGCAGGCCGAACCGCTTGGAGTAGCCGTAGGCCCACTCGAAGTTGTCCATGAGCGACCACGCGAAGTAGCCGCGGACGTCGGCACCGGCGTCGATCGCCGCGGCGACGGCGGCCACGTGGTCGCGCAGGTACGCCACCCGCGCGACGTCGTGGACGCGGTCGATGCCCAGGGCCGGGTCCTCGACGACCTCGTCCTCGAACGCGGCCCCGTTCTCGGTGACGGCGAGCGCCTGGTCGGGGTACCGCTCGTGCAGCCCGAGCAGGAGCTCGGTCAGCCCGGCGGGCTCGACGTTCCAGCCCATGGCCGTGCGGGGGCCGGGCTGCGCCAGGAACTCGACGTCGTCGGCGGCGACCCAGGGCGAGACCGCGGTCGTCTTGTGCCCGTCGGCCCGCACTGGCTCACCCTCGCCGTCGAACCGGCGCACCCGGGTGGACGAGTAGTAGTTGACGCCCAGCACGTCGAGCGGCTGCCGCACGACGTCGAGGTCTCCGTCCTGCACGAACGACCAGTCCGTGACGCCCGCCGTGTCCGTCAGCACGTCGGCCGGGTAGGCGCCCTCGAGCAGCGGCCCGAGGAACACCCGGTTGGCGAGCCCGTCGACCTGGCGCACCGCGTCCGCGTCCGCCGCCGAGCCGGAGTCCGCGCGGAACACGTGCAGGTTGAGGGTGATGGAGCAGGCGGCCCCCGGGATCTCGTCGCGGATCGCGCGGACCGCGAGCCCGTGGGCGAGGTTGAGGTGGTGCACGGCGGCGAGCGCGGCGGCCGGCTCGGTCCGGCCCGGGGCGTGCACGCCCGAGGCGTACCCGAGGTAGGCCGAGCACCACGGCTCGTTGAGTGTGGTCCACAGCGCGACCCGGTCGCCGAGCTCTCGGGCCATCGCCCGGGCATAGTCCGCGAAGGCCTCCGCCGTCTCGCGCACGGCCCAGCCGCCGGCGTCCTCCAGCTCCTGGGGCAGGTCCCAGTGGTAGAGCGTGACGTACGGGGTGATGCCCCGCCCACGGAGCGCGTCGAGCAGGTTCCGGTAGAACTCGACGCCCTCGGCGTTCAACGGGCCACGACCACCGGGCTGGACGCGCGACCACGAGATGGACAGCCGGTAGGCGGTGACGCCCAGTCGGGCCAGGTGGTCCACGTCCTCGGCCCACCGGTGGTAGTGGTCGCAGGCGACGTCGCCGGTGTCGCCGCCCTGGACGGCACCGGGCACGCGGCACAGCGTGTCCCAGATCGACGGCCCGCGGCCACCCTCGGCCGCTGCCCCCTCGATCTGGTAGGCCGCGGTCGCGGTCCCCCACAGGAAGTCCGGCGGGAACTGGCCGGTGGTGCTGATGCTGCTCACAGGTGGATCCTCACTTCTCCCGGACCGTCTGCCTCGGTCCGCAGGCCACCGACCTGGACCGCCCATCGCGTGGGAGCGTTCCCACTCGAGACGACGACGGCGTCCTCGGTGCGTCGAACACGGAAGGTCGCCGGTGCGCCCTCGCCACCGGGCACACGGACCTCGGAGTCGTGACCGGCTGCCAGCTCCACGCAGTGCAGCGTCACGTCCTCGGCCCAGGCGTAGTCGGGACGGTCGGTGCGGGCCCCGACGGGGAGCACGCTACCCGGTCTAACGAACAGGGGCAGCGACGCGAACCCGTGTGTCTCGCCCACCCACCGCGGGCCGGTGACGACGGGCCCGTCGAGCGCCCCGCCGTCGGCCACCGCGCCGGGGTCGATCCGTGTCCATCGCCCCTCGGGCAGGTAGACGTCGGCGGTGCCGTCCTCGCGCAGCACGGGCGCCACCAGCAGCGCGCCACCCAGCATGTACTGCGTGTCGACGCCGAAGGTCGACCGGTCGCCGGGGAACTCCAGCACCATGGGACGCATCATCGGGGTGCCGGCAGCGACCACCTCCTCGGCGAGCGAGGCGAGGTACGGCATGAGGCGCATCTTCAGGTGCGTGAAGCGCCGGGCGACGTCCACGGCCTCCTCGTCGAACGCCCACGGCACGCGGTACGACGACGACCCGTGCAGCCGCGAGTGGCTCGACAGCAGGCCGAAGGCCAGCCACCGCTTGAAGACCCCCGCGTCAGGGGTGCCCTCGAACCCGCCGATGTCGTGGCTCCAGTAGCCGAACCCGGACATCGCCAGCGACAGCCCGCCGCGCAACGACTCGGCCATGGCCGCGAAGGTGGAGTCGCAGTCGCCGCCCCAGTGGACCGGCATCTGCTGGCCGCCGGTGGTGGCCGCCCGCGCGAAGACGACCGCCTCGCCCGTCCCCCGCCGGCGCTCGAGCAGCCCGAAGACCGCCTCGTTGTAGAGCTGTGCGTAGTAGTTGTGCATGCGCTGGGGGTCGGACCCGTCGTGCCAGACGACGTCGTCGACCGGTACGCGCTCGCCGAAGTCCGTCTTGAAGCAGTCGACGCCCTGGTCGAGCAGGCGCTCCAGGTGCCCGAGGTACCAGGCGGTCGCCTCCGGGTTGGTGAAATCCACCAGGCCCATCCCCGCCTGCCACATGTCCCACTGCCAGGTGCCGCCGTCGGCGGTGCGCAGCAGGTAGCCGCGCTCCGCGGCCTCGGCGAACAGCGGCGAGCGCTGCCCGACGTACGGGTTGATCCACGCGCTGACCTTCAGGCCGCGGTCGTGCAGGCGGGCGAGCATGCCCTCCGGGTCGGGGAACGTGCGCGGGTCCCACTCGAAGTCGCACCACTGGTACTCGCGCATCCAGAAGCAGTCGAAGTGGAAGACGCTCAGCGGCAGGTCCCGCTCGGCCATCCCGTCGATGAAGGACATGACGGTCCGCTCGTCGTAGTCCGTGGTGAACGACGTCGACAGCCACAGCCCGTAGGACCAGGCCGGCACGCGCGGCGGCCGGCCGGTGAGCGCCGTGTACCGGCGCAGCACGTCCTTGGGCTCCGGACCCGCGACGACGTGGTAGGTCAGCGACTGCCCTGGCACGGAGACCTGCACCCGGGAGCTCACCTCCGAGGCGATCTCCAACGAGACCTTCTCGGGCTGGTCCACGAACACGCCGTATCCCCCGCTGGTGAGGTAGAACGGGACGTTCTTGTACGCCTGCTCGCTGGACGTGCCGCCGTCGGCGTTCCACACGTCGACCTCCTGGCCGTTCTTGACGAACGGTCCGAACCGCTCCCCCAGGCCGTACACGTGCTCGCCGGGCGCGAGGGCGAGCTGCTCGTGCATCCAGTGCGAACCGTCGTCCGCGGTGATCGCCGCGACCGACTTCGGCAGGCTGGACGTCAGCACCCGGCCGTCGTGCTCGAAGTCCACGCGCCACGGGCCCTGCCGGTGCACGCGCACGGTCAGGCCGCCGGTCTCCAGCACCCCGGCCGTCTCGTCGACCTTCACCACGGGCACGAACCCGGGCTCACGGCGCAGCGCGAAGTCCGGGCCGCGTCGCACCCCTCCGGCGTGGTGCTCGACACGCACGGTGACCACGCCGGGAGCCGGCGAGGAGTACGTCAAGGTGAGCAACGGGCGGTTGAGGGTGTCGCCCCGGTGGCGGATGACGGCCGTCGGCGCGTAGACGGTCATCGTGCCCGCCGCCTCGTCGACCCGGACGTCGTCGACCTCGACGGCGTAGAGCGGGTCGATGCCGGGCCTGGACTGCCAGTAGCCGTCCGTGAACTTCATGGTCGCTTCACCTTCTGGTCGGTAGTGGTGCGGGGTGGTCTCACTTGACCGCTCCCGCGGTGACGCCCCGCGTCAGGGTGCGCTGGAAGATCAGGAAGAACACGAGGGCGGGAAGCAGCGAGATGAGCGCGCCGGCGTTCGTCGTCGGGGCGTCCATCATGCGGTCGCCCTGCAGCGACGCCAGGGCGATCGGGATGGTCTGGGTGTCGTTGGTCGTCAGCATCACCAGCGGGATGAAGAACTCGTTCCAGGTCCAGATGAAGAAGAAGATCATCAGGACGCCGAGCGTCGGCCGCACGATGGGGTAGACCACCTGCCACAGGATCCGCCAGCGGCTCGCGCCGTCGAGGGCGGCCGCCTCGAGCAGGGCCGGCGGGAACGTGCCCAGCACGGACGCCAGGAGGTAGGTGCCGAACGCGGACTGGACCACCGTGAAGATGATGATCACCGACCACTGGGAGTTCGTCAGGCCCACCTGCCGGGCCATGTCGAACAGCGGGTAGATCAGCGCCTCCTGCGGCAGCATGTTCGCCAGCAGGAACAGCATCACCACCCACAGCCGCCCCTTGATCCGTCCGATGCCGATCGCGTAGGCGTTGAGCAGGGAGAGCAGGCAGCCCAGCACGGCGACGACGCCGGCGATGAAGAACGAGTTCCACAGCTTGACCGGGAAGTCGACGCGCTGCCAGAAGGTGACGATCCCGTCGAGGTAGAGCTCGCCGGGGATGCTGAGCGGACCGTCCTGGGAGTACTCCGCCGGGGACTTCACGGCGTTGAGGACCATGATGACGAACGGCGCGAGCATCACGAGGGCGACGAGCACCGCGCCGGCGAGCACGAACCAGCGGGCCGGGCCGTGGCGGCCGCGGCCGTCGGGTCGCAGGGTCTGGGTGCCCGACGGCGCGGGCACGGGCGGGGCGGTACGGGCGACGGCGGTCATCGGTGACCGGCCTCCTCTCGGCGCTCGGAACGCGCCTGCAGGGCAAGGATCACCAGGGCCACCGCGATGATGACGACGGTGAGCACGGTCGCGACCGCGGCGCCGTAGCCGACCCGGGACTTGTCGAAGAAGTTCAGGTAGGAGTAGTAGCTCGGCACGAGCGTGGAGCTCTCCGGGCCGCCGCGCGTCAGCACGTAGATCGGACCGAACACCTTGAGGGCGGCGACCGTGGAGGTGAGCGTCACGACGAACGTCTCGGGGCGGATCTGCGGGACCGTGATGGCCCGGAACCGGCGCCACCATCCGGCGCCGTCGAGCTCGGCGGCCTCGTAGAGCTCGGGGTCGACCCGTTGCAGCGCCGCCATGAAGATGACCACGGGATAGCCGATCTGCACCCAGATGAGCACGAGCATCACGCTCGGCAGCGCCGTGGCGGGATCACCGAGCCAGTTCGGCGGGTCCTGGACGCCCAGACCGCGCAGGACGACGTTGAGCGCGCCGGTCTGGGCGTTGAGGATCCAGTTCCACAGCACGCCCGCCACGGCGACCGGGAGGATCTGCGGCAGGTAGTACGTGGCCCGCAGCACCGCGGCGACGCGGCCGCCGAACCGGCGGCCGAGGTAGTCGAAGAGCACGGCGGCCAGGACCAGGCCGATCAGCGTCGGCACGATCACCATCGCCACGATCATCGCCACGGAGTTCTGGAACGACGTCCAGAACGCGGTGTCGCCCCACAGCTCGGCGTAGTTCTCGAGCCCGACCCACTCCAGGGGGGCCAGGCCGCCGGGCCAGTCGAACAGGCTGATGTAGACGTTGGTGACGAGGGGGTACCCGATGATGAGCACGAACCCGACGGCGCCGGGGATCAGGTACGGCAGGTAGGGCAGCCACGCGGGCCGACGGCGGCGCGCGCGCACGGTGGGTGGGGCAGGCATCGGGGCTCCTTCGAAGACGGACGGCCGGGTCCCGGGCCGGCCGCCGGATCGCTCCGGCGGCCGGCCCGGGTCTCAGTCACCGACCAGGTCGGCCTTGCCGTCGACGTAGGCGGACTCGAGCCCGTCGAGGACCTCCTCGGGCGACTTCGACCGGTTGACGAGCGACTGGAGCTGGCTGACGACCACGTCGTAGTAGCCCGGGACGGGCCAGTCCGGGTAGAACGCCAGGCCGTCGTCGTCGAGGATCGCCTGGAAGTTCTCGGTCAGCTCGCGGGTCTTCTCGTCCTCGATGACGGAGGGGTCGCCGGCGACGGGCAGACCTCCGGTCTCGGCGAGCACCTCCTGCACCTCGGGCCGCAGGGTGACGTCGATGAACTCGGCGGCGAGCGACGGGGAGTCGGCGTTGGTCGGCACGACCCAGAGGTTCCCGGACGACCCGGCGTGCAGCGTGTTGCCGGGGAAGTTGAACTGCCCCCACTCGGCGTCCATCTCCTCGACGACGCGGCCGAACCACCAGGAGCCGGAGACCATCATCGGGTAGGTGCCGTTGATGAACGACACGCCCATGTCCTCGGCGGTGAGCGCGGCAGAGTCGTCCGCGACGTACCCGGCCTCGACCCACTCGGCGAGCTGCTCCGTGGCGGCCGTCATCTCGGGGCCGTGGAAGTCGACGTCGCCCTCGAACAGCTGGTACTGGTCCACGAGCTCTCGGTCGCCGTGCGCCAGGACCAGCTGGTACCAGAGCTGGCCGAGCGGGTACTCGGCGCCGGCCTCGGCCAACGGGGTGATCCCCTCGTCGGCGAAGGCGTCCATGACGTCCTCGAGCTCGTCGAGGGTGGTGGGCACCTCGAGCCCGTGGGCGTCGAACATCTCCTGGTTGTAGTAGACGCCGACGAACTCACCGTAGTTCGGCACCCCGTACCACTCGCCGGCACCCATGAGGCCGGACTCGTCGTACCGCGCCGTGGTCGCCAGCGAGCCGGGCAGCGAGTCCGCCCATCCACGCTCCTCGGCGACGTCGGTCAACGGCGTCAGCAACCCCTGCGAGGCGAGCTGCCCGGCGGTCGCGTTGCCCTTGTTGTACTCCATGACGTCGGGCACGTCGTCGCCGGTGAGCACGATCTTGGCGTTCTTCTGGATCTGCTCGAACGTCTGCTTCTCGACCACGACCTCCACGTCCGGGTGCTCCGCGGAGAAGATCTCGATGGCCTCGGCCCAGGCCTGGCCCATCGCCGAGTCGTCGTTCTCGTAGTGCCAGATGGTGAGGGTCTCGTCGTCGGCGTCCTGCCCTCCGGACGGTGCCGCGGCGTCGCCGCCACCACCGACGCAGGCCGTCAGCACCAGAGGCAGGGTCACCAGCGTGGCGATCGTCGAGACGCGGGTACGGTACTTCATCGGTCCTCCTCGTTGAGTCCGGCGGTGGGCCGGCACGCTGTCGAAGCGCTTCGATGAACGAGTATCAGCGAGGCCACTCCTCTCGTCAAGAGGTCACCGCGTGCCGGGGTCGCCCCCGGCCCCTCGCGGCACCAGCACGACGGCGTCCTCGCCGGCGACCGTGACGGTGTCGTCGCAGGTCACACCGGACAACAGATCTTCGGCCGGGCCGTCGAGCGGCACCTCGACCGGCACATCACCATGGTTGAGCACGATGAGGTGCTCGCCCCGGCGAATCGCTTCGACGCCCGGTCGTGCAGAGATCCCCGGGACCCCGGCGACCCCCACCCGGTGGCAGGCGTCGACGAGGACGTCGCGCAGCAGCGGCCCGGGCGGCACCGTGCCGACGTACCACGCCACCCCGGCGCCGGCCGCGTGCCGCGTCACCGCCGGCCGGCCGGCGAGGTGCCCGCTCGAGAACGTCGCCAGGACGCGAGCACCCTCGGCCCGCAACAGCTCACCGAGGATGCTCGCGCGGTGGTCCCCCGCCGGGACGGGTGCGCTCCCGCCCGCGGACGACCGCGGCCACCGGTCGTCGAGATCGAGCCGCACCCCGTCGTCGGGCAGCGGCACCCACTCCTCCCCGCTGACGCCGAGCACGCCGCACAGCAGGGCGGGGAACCGTCCGGTGAGCACGTGCGCGCACTCGTCCACCACCCCGGTGAAGGGCCCGACGACGAGGCTCGCTCCCCGGGCGACGGCCTCGGTGAGGCCCGCGGCCGCGGCGGGCGTCAGCAGGGAGGACTGCGGGACCAGCACGACGTCGTAGGCGGCGAGGCCTGCGCCCGGCCGGACGAGGTCGACGGTGACACCCTCGTCCCAGAGCACCCGGTACCAGGCGCGCAGCTGGTCCAGCGTCCGCAGCCGCCGGGTGGGGACCGCCTGCTCCTCGGCCGCCCACCAGGACTCCCAGTCGAAGAGCATCGCCACCCGCGCCCGTACGCGGCCTCCGACGACGCCGCGCAACCGCCGCAGGTCCGCCCCCACGCGGCGCACGCCGTCGTGCACACGGGTGTCCGGCCCGGCGTGCGGCAGCATCGCCGAGTGGAAGCGCTCGGCGCCCGCCCGTGCGGCACGCCACTGGAAGTAGCAGACCCCGTCGGCGCCGCGAGCCACGGCCTGGAGCGCCTCGAGGCGGGACCGGCCGGGCGACTTGGGCAGGTTGTGCTCGCGCCAGCTCACCGCGCCGACGGCGGCCTCCATCAGCATCCAGGGATCACCGCCCCCGAGGGATCGCATGAGGTCGCAGGTCAGCGCGGCGTCGGCCGGTGCCCGCGGGTCGGCCGGGTCGGGATAGGCGTCGTCCGCGACCACGTCGAGCTCGTCGGCCCAGGACCAGTAGTCGGCCAGCGGGAAGAACCCCATGAGGTTGGTCGTGACCGGCCGGTCGGCGTCGAGTCCGCGGACGACCTCCCGCTGCTCGCGGTAGAGCGCGAGCAACTGGTCGGAGGAGTACCGCCGGAAGTCCAGGGCCTGGGTCGGGTTGACGTGGTACGGCATGCGGCGCGGCGGGAGGATCTCGTCGAAGGCGTCGTAGCGCTGCGACCACACCTGCGTCGCCCAGGCCTCGTTGAGGGCGTCGATCGTGCCGTACCGCCCACGGAGCCAGGCCCGGAACGCCCGGGCCGACTCCTCGCCGAAGCAGACCTGGCCGAGCTCGTTGCCGACGTGCCACATCCGCACGGCGGGGTGGCCGGCATACCGGGCGACGAGGTCGCGGGTGATCGCGAGCGCCGCCTCGCGATAGACCCGGGACGCCGGGCTGAACTGGTTGCGTGACCCCGCCACGAGGCGCACGCCGTCGGCGTCGACCGGCAGCGTCTCAGGATGGAGCACACCCAGCCAGGGCGGCGGTGAGGCCGTGGGGGTCGCCAGGTCGACGGCGATGCCGGCGCCGTGCAGCAGGTCGAGCACCTCGTCGAGCCACCCGAAGTCACGCACCCCGGGACGCGGTTCGTAGCGCGCCCACGAGAAGACGCCCACCGTGACCAGGTTGACGCCCGCCGCGGCCATGAGCCGGGCGTCCTCGCACCACGTCTCGCGGTCCCACTGCTCCGGGTTGTAGTCGCCGCCGTAGAGGATGCCGAGGTCCGCGGTCAGGGCGGCGAACCGGTCGCGCGTCCCCGTGCCGCCGGCCGCGGCGTGCGGCCCGGCCCGTCCGGCAGCGTCGTCCTGGTGCGGCATCCTCGCCCTCCTGATCCTCCGGCGCCTCGCTGCGCCGGTCGTGACACTCGGCCCCGGTCGCGACCCGCTCCCGAGCGCTCGGGTGCGGGGCGGCTGTCGAAGCGTTTCAACACGCTAGCCTGTGCTCATGCCCACCGTCCAGGGGTTCACCGGTCCCACGGCCCGCGTCCGGCAGCACGGCACCGACACCGGGCCTCCGGCCGAGGAACCTCCTGCCACCAGGACCGACGGCGGTGCTCCGACGTCGGCGGCCGACGCGGCGCTGCACACCCTCCGGTACCGGCATCCTGCGGACGACTGGATCGAAGCGCTTCCGGTCGGCAACGGTCATCGTGGCGCGTTGTGCGCCGGACGGCCGGGGACCGAGCACCTCTGGCTCAACGACGCCACCGCCTGGTCGGGAACCCCGGGGCGCGACCCCCTCGCCGGCGTCGCCGCGCACGGGCCGGAGCACCTCGCCGCCATCCGTGCGGCGCTCGACCGCGGTGACGGCCGTCGCGCCGAGAAGCTGCTCGCCTCGATGCAGAGCCCGTGGGTCCAGGCGTACCTGCCGCTGGCCTCGGCGGACGTCACCGTGCGTCCCGCCGGTCCCGGCACGACGCCGAGCGGCGCCCCGGCCCCGGCCCCGGAGGAACCTGCCGACGCACCGCGGCTGGTGCACCGTGCGCTCGACCTGCGCACCGCGGTCGCCACGCACACGTGGACCTCGGCCGCCACCGGCACCGTCGTCCAGGAGACGTGGGCGGACGCCGCGGACCCGGACGGCGGACCGCTGGTGCACACCGTGCACGCCGAGCAGCCCGTGGCCCTCCGGGTCGCGCTCACGAGCCTGCTGCGAGCGGCCGACGGCGCACCGCGCGCCGACGACGCGCCCGCCGGACCGCCGTCGGGCGCCCCGAGCGCCCTGCACCGCACCTGGCACCTCCCGGTCGACGTGGCCCCGGGCCACGAGGACGTCCCCCGGCCCGTGCGCTACGACCCCCGGACGGGCCGCCGCGGCCACGTCACCGTCACGGCTCTCGACGACCCCGACGCCACCGTCGCCCACGGCACCCTGCACACCTCCCCCCGCCACCACCACACCCTGCTCATCCACACGAGCACGACGCCCTCCGTCACCGCACCGAACCGGGCGGACGAGGGCGGGGCGCCCGGCCGTCAACCCCGAAGTGGAGGGCGCCCCGCGCCCGTGAACGCGGCTGGGCGCCCGGTCCTCGTCCGCTCGGCCGTCACCGGCCTGCACGCAGACCGCGCGGACCGCGCGGACCGCGCGGAGCACGTCCGAGCCCACGCCGCGCTCTACGCCCCGTTCCACCTGGACCTCCCCAGCGCGACCGGCGCCGAGACCCTCCCCACCGACCAGCGCGTCGCCGCGGCCGTCGAGCGTCCCGACCCCGGGCTCGCGGCGCTCGCGGTCCACTACGGTCGGTACCTGCTCCTGTCGTCGTCGCGCCCCGGCGGCCCGCCAGCCACGCTGCAGGGGATGTGGAACACCGAGCTCCCCGGCCCGTGGTCCAGCGCGTACACGCTCAACATCAACCTGCAGATGGCGTACTGGCCGGCCGAGGTCACCGGTCTCGCGACGTGTCACGAGCCTCTGCTGCGGTTCGTCCGGGAGCTCGCCGACGGGCCCGGTGCCGCCGTGGCGCACGGCCTCTACGGCGCCGAGGGCTGGGTGGCGCACCACAACTCGGACCTGTGGGGGCACGCGGCGCCGGTCGGCGCCGGGCACGGCGACGCGTCGTGGGCGGCCTGGCCGTGGGGCGGGGTCTGGCTCGCCCACCACCTGTGGGAGCACCACCGGTTCGGCGGCGACCGGACGTTCCTGCGGGAGTCGGCGTGGCCCGTCCTGGCCGGCGCCGCACGCTTCGTCCTGGACTGGGTGCGCACCGGGACGACGCCGGAGGGCTCGCTGGGCGCCTGGACCTCACCGTCCACCTCCCCCGAGAACACGTTCGTCGCCGACGACGGCGCACCGGCCGCCGTGACGACGTCGGCCACCATGGACGTCGCCCTGGTGCGGTGGCTCGCACGCACCTGCCGGGAGGCGGCCGTCGAGCTGGCGCTCGACCGCGGCGGCGACGGCGCCCGGGGCCAGGACGCCGGCGACGACGAGCCGTGGCTCGCGCGGTTGGAGGCGGTCGCCGCGGCCCTGCCCGCCCCCCGGGTCGACCGTCGCGGTGCGCTCGCCGAGTGGGCGACCGACCTTCCCGAGGCCGAGCCGGAGCACCGGCACCTGTCGCACCTGGTCGGGCTGTTCCCGCTCGGGACGCTCGACCCGACGACGACGCCGGAGCTCGCCGCGGCCGCCGGCCGCAGCCTCGATCTGCGCGGCCCGGAGTCGACGGGCTGGTCGCTGGCGTGGCGGATCGCTCTGTGGGCCCGGCTCGGCGCGGCCGGGCGCGCCCACGACCAGGTGCTCCTGGCCCTGCGCCCCGCCCTCGGCGACGGGCCCGGGCCGCGCGGCGGGCACCGCGGCGGGCTCTACCCGAACCTGCTCAGCGCCCATCCGCCCTATCAGATGGACGGCAACTGCGGCCTGACGGCCGGTGTCGTCGAGATGCTCCTGCAGTCGCACCGCAGCGTGGACGGGCTGGTCCGTCTCGACCTGCTCCCGGCGCTGCCGGACGCCTGGCCCGACGGGTCCGTCGAGGGTCTGCGAGCCCGCGGTGGGATCCGGGTCGGCCTGTCCTGGCGGGACGGTCGCCTCACCGGGGCCACGCTGCGGGCCGCGAGCGCCACCGCCGTCGTCGTCCGCACGGGTGAACTCACCCTGTCGGGTCCGGTCCACCTGCCGCCGGGCGTTACGGTTTCCCTCACCGAGGGTGCCGTGCCGTACCCCACCACGAGGAGCTGAGGAATGGCCACGATCGAGGACGTCGCCCACGCGGCCGGGGTGTCGGCGTCGACGGTGTCGTACGTGCTGTCGGGCAAGCGGTCCATCAGCCCGCCCACACGACGCCGTGTGGAGCAGGCGATCGCGGACCTCGGGTACCGCCCGCACATGGGGGCTCGGGCGCTCGCCTCGAACCGGACGAACGTCATCGGACTCATGGCCCCGCTGCGGGCCGGCGTCGACGTGTCGGTGATCATGCAGTTCGTGACCGGTGTGGTGACGCGGGCGCGCGGGTTCGAGCACGACGTGCTGCTGCTGACGCAGGACGACGTCGGTGGCCTGGAGCGCGTGGCGGCGGGCTCGATGGTCGACGCCATCGTGGTGATGGACGTCGAGGCGGACGACCCGCGCATCCCGGTGCTCGGCTCGCTGCGCCAGCCCACGGTGCTCATCGGCCTGCCCCGGGACGCGGGCGGGCTGAGCTGTGTGGACCTCGACTTCGAGGCGGTCGGCGCCGTGGGTGCCCGCCACCTGGCGGGGACGGGCCACCACGACGTCGCGCTCCTCGGCTCGCCGCCGGAGGTCATGGACCGCCACACCTCCTACGCCGACCGGGTGGTGCGGGGCTTCACCGCGACGGCGGGCGCCCGCGGCCTCGACGCCACGGTCGAGCCGTGCGAGCCGACCCTGGCGGGCGCCCAGCGTGCCGTCGACGCCGTGCTCGACCGCGCGCCGGGCACCACGGGGCTGCTGGTGCACAACGAACGCGCCCTGCCGCACGTGCTGGCCCACCTGCGCGAGCGGGGACGCGTCGTCGGCGACGACACGTCGGTGATCGCCGTCTGCCCGGAGGACGTCGCCCTCGCGCAGGCGCTGCCGATGACGAGCATCGACATCCCGGCCGCGATGATCGGTTCCGTGGCCGTCGAGATGGTCATGGCACGGCTGCAGGGCGAGCAGCCGGCCGAGACGCGGCTGCTCGCCCCGGTGCTCACCGAGCGGGCCAGCGGGGCACCCGGCCGGCGGCACCCGCGCTCACCCCTTGATGGCGCCGAAGATGACGCCCTTCGTGAAGTGCCGCTGCACGAAGGGGTAGATGAGCAGGATCGGCACGACGGCGAGCACCAGCACGGCCATCTTCACTGGCAGGCCGGTCACGGCCCCGGTGGCGACGTCCACCTGCCCGACGCCGGAGCCCGGCAGCGTGGCACCCTGCAGCACGTAGGACCGCAGGACGAGCTGCAGCGGCCACTTCGCGTTGTCGTTGATGTAGAGCATCGCGTTGAAGAAGGCGTTCCAGTAGCCGACGCCGTAGAACAGCGCGACGACGGCGATCGCGGCCTTCGACATGGGCGCGACGATCTGGAACAGCACCCGCCAGTCCCCCGCGCCGTCGATCCGGGCGGCGTCGGTGATCGCCGGGTCGATCCCCATGAAGAACGACCGCAGGATCAGCACGTTGAACGCCGAGACGGCCGTGGGCAGGATCAGCGCCCAGTAGGAGTCGATGAGCCCGAGCGCGGAGACGAGCAGGTACGTCGGGATCATGCCCGCACCGAAGAACATCGTGATGAGCAGGACGAACAGCAGCGGACGGTGGCCGAACGACCCGGGGCGCGACAGCCCGAAGGCCGCCAGCACGGAGACCACCGTGGACAGCAGCGTGCCCACGGCGGTGATCGCGATGGACACCACGGCCGCCCGGGTCACGATGCCGCCGGACAGGATCTGCTCGTAGGCGCTCAGCGAGATCGCCCCGGGCACGGTGACCAGTCCTCCGGACCGGGTGACGTCCGGCTGGGTGGAGAGGCTGGTCAGCACGATGGTGTAGAGGGGAAAGGCGACGGCCAGCACGATGAACGCCAGCAGGACCACCTTGCCGGTGAACCCGAGCGGGCCGGGCGCCTCCTCCCACACGGGGCGGTGCTTCGACCGCCGACGTCGGCGCACCGCCGTCGGACGGGTCGTCGAGCCCCGCGTGGTCGTGGGCTGGTTCGTGCGTGTCTGGATGGTCATGCGCGCTGATACACCCCCGCCTCGCCGAACACGTGGGCGAGCTTGTTGGCGCCGAGGACGAGCACGAGCGAGACGATGCCCTTGAGGAGCCCGGCCGCCGCGGCGAAGGACCAGTCGCCGTTGACGACGCCCTGGTAGTAGACGAACGTGTCGAGGACCTCCGCCGCCTCGACGCCGACGGCACCCCGCTGCAGGATGAGCTGCTCGAACCCGACCGTCAGGGCGTCACCGAGACGCAGGATGAGCAGCAGGATGATGACGGGCCGCAGCGCGGGCAGCGTGATGTGCCAGATGCGCCGCCACCGGTTGGCCCCGTCGACGACCGACGCCTCGTAGAGCGCCGGGTCGACGGTGGACAGCGCCGCGAGGAAGATGATCATCCCCCAGCCGGCGTCCTTCCAGACGCTCTGCATCGTGATGAGGGCGAGGAACGTGTCCGGGTCCGTCATCAGGTCGAAGCCGTCGAACCCCAGGTCGGCGAGGCGCTGGGCGACGAATCCCGCTCCCCCGAAGATCTGCTGGAAGACGGTCACCACGATCACCCACGAGAAGAAGTGCGGCAGGTAGACGATCGACTGGATCGTCGTGCGCACGCGGGGCGTCATCACGCTGTTGAGCAGCAGCGCCATGGCGATCGGCACCGGGAAGAAGAACACGAGCTGGAAGGCGGTGATCAGCAACGTGTTGCCCACCGCGTGCCAGAAGGCGTCGTTGGTGAACAGGCGCTCGAAGTTGTACCAGCCGACCCACTGACTGTCGGCGATCCCGACGAACGGCGAGTAGTCCTGCCAGGCGACGACGTTCCCCGCGATGGGGACGTAGGCGAAGACGGCCAGCAGCAGGACCGCCGGCATCGTCATGATGATCAGCGACCGGTCGCGGGCGAACCGGGTGCGCCACGACACCTTCCGCCGGACCGGCGGGGCCGTACCGGTGGTCGCGGCGTGGTCGTCGCCGCCGGAGTGGTCGTCGCCGCCGGAGCCGCTCCGGGTGGGGTCGTCCGGGAGCGCGGCGGCGACTGCTCGGGTCCCCGCGCTCGCCGTGGCCGAGGCGGCCACCGCGAGCGCGGGTTCGTCCGCGGTCCCCCGTCCGCGGACCTCCTGGGGAGAGCCGTCCGTCACTGCTCGTCCAGGATGTCCTGGTAGAACTGCCGCAGCTCGTCACCGCCGGAGGTGCGCCAGGTGTCGACCGCCTCGTCCAGGTCGGCCATGGACTTGCGCCCGCGCGCGATGTCCTTCTCCAGGTCGGGGAAGGGTGCGTCCAGCGCGGCGAACCGGCTGGGCTCGCTGATCTGCATGCCGTAGAACAGCGGGTCGGCGAGGTACTGGGCCGCGTCCGCCATCCACGTGCAGTAGTCCTCGACGAACCCGGGGTACTGCACCTTGGTGTTCACCACGGGCGGGTCGACGAGGAACGTGTAGGTGGGCTGCAGCTCGGTGGCTGCCAGGTCGGTCGGCACGGGGAGCCCGTCGCCGTCGGTCTCGTAGTGCACCCCTTCGACGCCGAAGTTCACCAGGTGGTACTCCTGGGTGCCGAAGGGCGCCGCGAGGAAGTCGGCGACGGCGAGGAGCTCCTCGATCTTGGCCGGGTCCTCGTTCTTCTTGAGGAACGAGAAGATGTTGGCCGGGGCGCCCTTGTAGAGCACCGGGGTGCCGCCGTCGGCGGCGATCGGGGCGAAGGCCTGCTGGTCGTAGTCCGGGTTGTCCCGGAGCTGGCGCGAGAGCGCCTCGTGCCAGCCGCCCACGCCGTCGGTCGCGATGAGGGATTCGCCCGTCTCGAAGCGCTGCTTGGACTCCTCGGTCTTGTCGGCGACCGCGGCCGGGTGGACGGCGCCGGACGCGTAGAGCTCGATCTGCCACTCGAGGGCGGCCCGGTACTGCTCGGTCTCGATGCGGTGCACCAGGTTGCCGGCGTCGTCCTGGGTCCACTTCTCGGGGACCGCGAACATCATCGTCGCGGCGGTCCACATGTCCTCGCAGCCCCAGCGCTGCGCGGAGGAGTCGGTCACCTCGACGGCCAGGTCCAGCAGCTCCTGGGCGGAGGTCGGCTGCTCGGTGATGCCGAGCCCGTCGAGGAGGTCCTTGCGGTAGAAGACCGCGTTGTTGATGACCTCCCCGGGGAACGGCAGGGCGTAGAGCTGGTCCTGGAAGACGCAGAACTTCCAGACGTCGGTGGGGATGTTGGCCAGGTTCTTGTACTTCTCGACCTTGTCGCCGGCGAGGTACGGGGTGAGGTCCTCGAACAGCCCCTGGACCGCCTCGGTGAACCGTGGCGGCACGTTCCAGGTCGGGATGCTGACCCAGTCCGGCACGTCGTCGGCGGACGCGAGGACCGCGGCGAGCTTGTCGCCGTAGGTGTTGCCGTCGGAGATCTGGAAGCGGAGCGTCGAGCCCAGCGCCCCGTTGACGGCGTCGTAGTACTGGTTGCCCTCGGTCGGAGGGATGGTGCCCCACAGCGGTGTCATCGCGGTGAAGGTGCTTCCCGCACCGGGCGGCCCGGAGAAGGCCTTCACGAGGTCGGCCGGGATCGAGGCGTACCCGGCCGTCGAGCCGTTGACGCTCGGGAAGTCCGGGGCGATGTACTCGATGGGGACGTAGTTGGGCAGGACGCCGGCCGTCACCGATCCCCCGCCGCCGGCCGACCCGACGGGTCCGCCGCCGCTGCTGCAGGCGGCGAGCAGCGAGGGCGAGCCGATCGCCGCGGCACCGAGTCCCATCAGGCCGAGGAACCCTCGGCGGCCGACCCTGGCACGGGCCGGCGTGTTTCCGGGAGACTTCGTCGTCATGCGGACACTCCTTCGTGGACACCACGGCACCCGGTGGCACCGTGCAGACAACTGCTCTGCGATTCTCCGTCGAAGCGCTTCGATGTGGGAGCGTATCCATCTCCGAGCGTCCTGACAACACCTCCGAGGCAGTCGTCGCGAGCGCGTCCGGGCTCATCGGTCACCGTTCAGGTACCGCCGGTGGACCCGACCTCGCGCTGCCGACGGCCGTGGCGTAGTCTCGGGCCTCGCGCACCGCTGCCCCTCTCTAGTCGAACCGTTTCGACCGTTTGGAAAGGATCACGACGCCGTGACCCCCCTCTTCCGCGACCCCTCGTCACCGCTGCGCGAGCGCGCGCTCGACCTGCTGGGCCGCCTCGACCGTGCCGAGCGGCTCGCCCTGCTCCACCAGGTCTCCCCCGGTGTCGGACACCTCGGCCTCGCGCCCTTCCGCACGGGCACCGAGGGGCTGCACGGGGTGGCCTGGCTCGGGACGGCGACCGTGTTCCCCCAGCCGGTCGGCCTCGCCGCCACCTGGGACACCGGGCTGCTGCGGCGGGTCGGCGACGCCGTCGCGACAGAGGTCCGCGCCAAGCACGCCGCCGACCCCGCCGTCAGCCTCAACGTCTGGGCACCGGTCGTCAACCCGCTGCGCCACCCCCGGTGGGGACGCACCGAGGAGGGGTGGTCCGAGGACCCCCACCTGACCGCCCACCTCGCCGGCGCCTTCGCGGCCGGGCTGCGCGGCGACCATCCGCGCGTCTGGAAGACCGTGCCCACGCTCAAGCACTTCCTCGGCTACGGCCACGAGACCGACCGGGCCGTCACCAGCTCCCACCTGACGCTGCGCACGCTGCACGAGCACGAGCTCCCCGCCTACCGCGGTCCCGTCGAGGCAGGCGTCGTCGGCGCCGTCATGCCCGCCTACAACCTCGTGGACGGACGCCCCTGCCACGTCTCCGGCGAGCTTCTCGACGCGCTGCGCGGCTGGTCGGACACGTCGCTCGAGGGCTCGCTGGCCGTGGTCTCCGACGCCGCCGCACCGACGAACCTCGTGACCGGCGAACGCTACTTCCCCGACCACGTGACGTCGCACGCCGCCGCGCTGCGGGCCGGCATCGACTCCTTCACCGACAACGACGCCGACGCGGGACCCACCGTCGAACGCCTCACGACCGCCCTGGCCCGGGGGCTGATCGACGAGGCCGACGTCGACCGAGCCGTGCTGCGACTGCTCGAGCTGCGCCTGCGGACCGGCGAGATGGACGGCGACGCCGACCCGTACGCGGAGATCGGCACGGACCAGCTCGACCGTCCCGAGCACCGTGCCCTGGCCCGCGAGGCCGCCGCTCGCTCCGTCGTCGTGCTGCGCAACACCGGCCCCCTGCCGCTCGGCGGCGAGACCGCCCCCGCCCGTGTCGCCGTCGTCGGGCCGCTCGCGGACCGGGTCCTCACCGACTGGTACTCCGGCACCCCGCCGTACGCCGTCGACCTCGCCGCCGCGCTGCGCGAGCGATGGCCCGAGGCCACGTTGACCGTCGCCACCGGCGCCGACGTCGTGGCCCTGCGCTCCACCACGGCGCACGCCTACCTGGCCGTGGCCGAGGACGGCGACCCCGTCCTGGTCGCCTCCGCACCGGACGTCTCCGACGCGACACACCTCGAGGTGACCGACTGGGGCGACGGGCTGCTGACCCTGCGCGCCCGGGCGAACGGCCGACTGCTCACCGGCGCCGACTGGATGGTGCGGGCCGCGGCGACGCGGGTCGGCGGGTGGATCGCCCAGGAGAGCTTCCGTCGTCACCACCACACGGACGGCACCTGGTCGCTCCAGCACGTCGGCTCGGGGCGGTGGCTGCGCGTCCAGCACGGCTCCGGCGTCCTCGTCGCCGAGGCGCTCTCCCCCGACAGCGCGGAGCGGTTCTCGTGGCGCACGGTCCGGTCCGGCCACGCCGACGTCGCCGCGGCCGCCGCCCGTGCCGACGCCGTGGTCGTCGCGGTCGGCAACGACCCGCACCTGGCCGGACGCGAGACCGAGGACCGCCCGCACCTGCGGCTGCCCGAGGCCGCCCTGGAGGTGTGGCGCACCGCTCGCTCCGCGCACGACGACGCCGTGCTGGTGCTCGTCTCGAGCTACCCGTACGTGCTGGGTCCAGAGACCGACGACGCCCGCGCCGTGGTGTGGTCGTCCCACGGGGGCCAAGAGCTCGGCCACGGTCTCGTCGACGTCCTGACGGGTGACACCGAGCCCACCGGTCGGCTCGCCCAGAGCTGGCCCGCCGCCGAGGACGACCCCGGCGACCTGCTCGACCACGACCTCGCCGCCCAGCGCGCCACGTACCGCTACGCCGACGCCGAGCCGGCGTTCGCTCTCGGGCACGGACTGACGTACTCCACGGTCGAGTACACCGGGCTCCGGCTCGACCGCGCCGACCTGTCCGCCCCGGAGCCGACCCGTGCGCACCCCGCCTACGGGGCGACGACGTCCGGCCCCGACCGCACCGTCCGGGCGGGGGTCACCGTGCGCAACACCGGTCCGCGCCCCGCGCACGAGCTCGTCCAGCTCTACGCGCTCCCCGGTGACCACCCGGTCGCGGCGCCCCGCCGGCTACTGATCGCCCACGAGCGGGTGGTGCTCGCGCCCGGCGAGCAGCGCGAGGTCGAGCTGGTCGCGGACGTCGCCCGCCTCGCCGTGTGGGACGTCGCCGCACGGGTACCGGGCGGGCCGGACGACTGGGTGCACACGGGCGGGCTGCGGGTGCAGCCCGGCCCGTACGCGGTGGCGGCGGGACCGTCGGCCACGGAGCTGCCCGTGCGCGGCCTCCTGCACGTCGACGGGCCGGGGGCACGGGTACGCCGGCTCGCCGACGAGCCCCTCGCCGGCCACGCCTTCCACGTGGCCCGCGGCGCCGTCGTCGGTGACCTCACCCGGGCGGGCGGCGCCTGTGCCGAGACTCCCGCCGGTGCCGCGACGGCCGGCGCCGTCCGGTACGACGGCGTGGACCTCGACGGGTGCACCACGGTGCGGCTCCGTCTGGCCGCCGCGCGCACCGTCCACGGACCGGTGACGCTGGGCTGGCGCCCGGCCGGCGACACCGACGTACCCTGGCGACCGCTCGGGTCGGCGCGGGCACCGGCCTCCTCGGGCCCCGACGCCCGCTACGCGTGGCGCGACGCCTCCGTCGTGCTCGACGACGTGCCGACCGGCCCCGTCGACCTCCGCGTCACCCTGCCGCCGGGAGCCCGGCTGGCCGGTATCGGCGGCTGAGCCCCGGGCTGCCGGCGCGGTCGTCGGACGACGCGGTCGTCGGACGGCGCGCTCGTCAGACCGCGCGCCCGCCCCGGCACACGTGCTGCACCCGCAGGTCGCGGTCGGTCACCACGAGGTCGGCACGCCGCCCGGCGACGAGCCCGCCGACGTCCGTCAGCCCGAGCACGCCCGCGGGCACCCAGGAGGCGCTGCGCACGGCGGCCACGAGCGGGACGCCGGCGTCCACCGTGGCACGGACCACGTCGACCAGGTGCGCGGTGCCCCCGGCGATCGCCCCGCCCCCGGGGTGGTCGGCGTCGACCACGCGCGCGACGCCGTCGGTCACCGCGACCGACACCGGGCCCAGGTCGTAGTCGCCGTCCGCCATGCCGGCGGCCGCCATGGCGTCGGTGACCAGCACCACCTGGTCGACGCCGACCGTCTGCACGACGGTGCGGACGACGGCGGGGTCCAGATGCACCCCGTCCCCGACGAGCTCGACGACGAGCCTGCCACGACGCGCGGCCGCGAGGCAGGCGGCGACCGGCCCGGCCTCGCGGTGGTGCAACGGGCGCATGGCGTTGAACAGGTGGGTCGCCGTCATCCGGCGGGTCGGCCGGGCGTCGGCCAGTGCACCGGCCACCTGGGCGATGAGCTCCTCGGCCTGCTCGGTGGAGGCGTCCGTGTGCCCGATCGAGGGCACGACGCCGGCGCGCACCAGGGCGTCGGCGACGCCCCCCGGGCCGCTCACCCCGTCGACGTCGGGCGCGACCGTCATGGTGCGCAGGTGCCCGCGCGAGGCGTCGACGAGCTCACGCACGAGCGAGACGTCGCCGGGAAGGAGGTGCGCCGGGTCGTGGGCGCCGCGCCGGGCGGGCGCGAGGAACGGGCCCTCGGCATGGATCCCGGCGATCTCGCCGTCGTCCGCCAGGTCCGCCAGGAGGCCGGCCCTCTCGAGGAGGGTGGCCCGGTCCGCGGTGACCAGCGACGCGAGCAGGGTGGTCGTGCCGTGGCCGCGGTGCTCCAGGACGGCCCGCATGGCCTCGTCCCGGCTCGTCGCGTCGGGAAAGCTCGCGCCGCCGCCGCCGTGGTCGTGCAGGTCGACCAGCCCGGGCAGCACGTAGGTGCCGGGAGGTGGCTCGGACGCGTCCCGGACCGCGTCGCCGACGCCGGCCGCGGCGGCGTCCTCCAGAGGGCCGACCCAGACGATCCGGTCGCCCGCGACGACGACGGCCCCGTCGGGGACGAGCGCGTCGGGCGTGACGACGTCTCCACGGACAGCGAACACCGCCGGGGCGACAGGCGTCTCCGGCGGGTCGGGCGGGGGCGTGTGATCGGGGACCATCTGTCCATCCTGCACCACTGGCAGCAGATTGAGTAACCCGCCTCACAAACCTCGCGCTCTCAGAACAGGCGGGAATCCGGGTCGTCCACGCCCCGCATGGCGTCGTAGTCGAGCACCAGGCAGCCGATCCCCCGGTCCGTGGCGAGCACCCGCGCCTGCGGCTTGATCTCCTGCGCCGCGAACACCCCGCGCACGGGGGCGAGCAACGGGTCACGGTTGAGCAGCTCGAGGTACCGCGTGAGCTGCTCGACCCCGTCGATGTCTCCGCGCCGCTTGAGCTCGACCGCCACCGTGCCGCCGTCGGCGTCCCGGGCCAGGATGTCCACCGGCCCGATCGCCGTCATGTACTCGCGGCGCACCAGCGTGTGACCCGCGCCCAGCAGCTCGATCTGTGCGGCGAGCAGCTCCTGCAGGTGAGCCTCGACGCCGTCCTTCACCAACCCGGGGTCGAGGCCCAGATCGTGCGAGGAGTCGTGGTGCACCTCGTGCAGCTCGATCTCGAGCCGGTCGTCGGACTTCTGGTGCTGGACGGCCCAGACCTCCGTCACGCCGCGGGCGGCGGCCTCGTCACCCGGCGCGGCCAGGGCCAGCGAGCACGGGGGGCTCATCCAGTTCAGCGGCTTGTACGAGCCGCCGTCGGAGTGCAGGAGCACGCTCCCGTCGCTCTTGACGACCAGGAGGCGGACGGCGAGCGGAAGGTGCGCGGTGAGCCGGCCCGTGTACCGGGCCGAGCAGCGGGCGACGACGAGACGCACGGTCCCCCTTCGGGTACAGGTTGGTCGGTCAGACGACGAGACCGCGTCGGCCCGGAGGCGCGGCCTCGAGCCAGGACGCCAGGCCGGCGTAGGCGCCGGAGGACATCGTCAGCTCGAAGTCGACACCGTCGTAGCGACAGCGGACCAGGTACTGGTCGACCTGGCCCGCCTGGTCGAGCGGGGCGCGGCCCGTGACCGTCAGCCGGTCACGGTGCCAGGTCCGGGCCGGACGCGGGGCGAGCGACCAGCAGCGCCACCAGTCGATCCGGCCGACACCGTACTGGGCGATGCCGGCGGACCACGGTGCCTGTGGTCGCGCCGGCCGGGCACCGCACTGGAACGAGCCGACGCGGCGCGAGAGCGTCCGCAGTCGCGACGCCCCGAGGACGAGGCCCAGGGCGAGCACCACCGCGACCGCGATGACGACCCCGAGCGCGTACCCCATGTGCGTGCCGCCTCAGGCCAGCGAGCTCTCGCGGTCGGCGACCTCGGTGATCTCGTCGACGACGATCGTCACGACGTCGTCGTCCACCGAGACGAAGCCACCGGTGACGTGCGCCTCGACCGCCACCCGGCCCGGGCCGGTGGAGACCTTGACGGTGCCGGGCCGCAGCACCGCGAGCAGCGGCGTGTGTCCGGCGAGGATGCCGATCTGACCGTCGGCGGACGGTGCGCTGACCTCGCGCGCCGCGCCGGACCAGACCTTGCGGTCGGCCGCGACGAGATCGACGTTCAGCTCTGCCATGTCGGGCTCCAGAGTTCTTCAGTCGAGAGGGGGAAGTCGTCCTGCCGGCCCGTGGCCGGGCCGGCAGGACGACGCGGGTGCGTCCGAGGGCTCAGGCCCCGTACTCCTTCTGGATGCGCGCCCAGTTCTGCTCGAGGTCCTCGAGCCCACCGATGTTGTAGAAGGCCTGCTCGGCGACGTGGTCGTACTCGCCCTCCGAGATCTTCTTGAAGGCCTCGATGGTCTCGCTCAGCGGCACCGTCGAACCCTCGACACCGGTGAACTTCTTGGCCATGTAGGTGTTCTGGGAGAGGAACTGCTGGATGCGGCGAGCACGCGCCACCAGCGTCTTGTCCTCCTCCGAGAGCTCGTCCACACCGAGGATCGCGATGATGTCCTGCAGCTCCTTGTTGCGCTGGAGGATCTGCTTGACCGTGGTCGCGACCTCGTAGTGCTCCTGGCCCACGTACCGCGGGTCCAGGATCCGGGAGGTCGACGTGAGCGGGTCGATCGCCGGGTACAGACCCTTCGAGGCGATCTCTCGCGAGAGCTCGGTCGTCGCGTCCAGGTGGGCGAACGTCGTCGCCGGGGCCGGGTCGGTGTAGTCGTCGGCCGGCACGTAGATCGCCTGCAGCGAGGTGATCGAGTGACCGCGCGTCGAGGTGATGCGCTCCTGCAGGATGCCCATCTCGTCCGCGAGGTTCGGCTGGTAGCCCACGGCGGAGGGCATGCGGCCCAGCAGCGTGGAGACCTCGGAGCCCGCCTGCGTGAAGCGGAAGATGTTGTCGATGAAGAGCAGCACGTCCTGCTTCTTCACGTCGCGGAAGTACTCCGCCATCGTCAGCGCCGAGAGCGCCACGCGCAGACGCGTGCCCGGCGGCTCGTCCATCTGGCCGAAGACAAGGGCCGTCTTGTCGAAGACGCCGGCCTCGTCCATCTCGGCGATCAGGTCGTTGCCCTCACGGGTGCGTTCGCCGACACCGGCGAACACGGACACACCGCCGTGGTCCTGGGCGACTCGCTGGATCATCTCCTGGATGAGGACCGTCTTGCCGACGCCCGCACCACCGAAGAGACCGATCTTCCCGCCCTGGACGTACGGCGTCAGCAGGTCGATGGACTTGATGCCGGTCTCGAACATCTGGGTCTTCGACTCGAGCTGGTCGAAGGCCGGGGGCTTGCGGTGGATCGGCCAGCGCTCGGTGACCTCGAACTTCTCGCCCTCGGCGAGGTTGAGGACCTCGCCCGTGACGTTGAAGACCCTGCCCTTGGTGATGTCACCGACGGGCACGGAGATCGGCTCGCCGGTGTCCGTGACCACGGCGCCGCGGACCAGGCCGTCGGTCGGCTTGAGCGCGATCGCGCGGATCAGCGAGTCGCCGAGGTGCTGGGCGGTCTCGAGCGTGAGGGTGAACTTGCTCTCCCCCTCGCCCATGCCGGACAGGTCCAGCTCGACGGTCAGGGCGTTGTAGATGTCGGGGATCGAGTCCTCGGGGAACTCGATGTCGACGACAGGGCCGATCACGCGGGCAACACGGCCAGTTGCCGGCTCAGCCGGGGCCGCGCCGCGTGAGTCCACGGTGGTGGCGGTCATTGCTTGCCTCGCTTCGAAAGGTTCGGGTGTGAGTTCGTCGGTCGACGGCGTCGTGCGCGGGTGGTCGTCACGACGCCGCGAGGGCGTCAGCACCCGAGACGATCTCGCTGATCTCCTGGGTGATGTCCGCCTGGCGGGCCTGGTTCGCCAGGCGCGTGTAGGTACGGATCAGGTCCTCGGCGTTGTCCGTCGCCGTGTGCATCGCGCGCTGGCGCGAGGCCAGCTCGGAGGCCGCGGCGTCGAGCATGAAGCTGAAGATCCGGCTGCGCACGTACCGCGGGAGCAGGGAGTCGAGCACCAGCTCGGGCGACGGCTCGAAGTCGTACAGCGGCAGCGCCTCGTTCTCGCCGGGGACGGCGACGCCCTCGACGACCTCCAGCGGCAGCATCCGCACGACGCGCGGGCGCTGGGTCACCATGTTGACGAACTGCGTATACACGACGTGCAGCTCGCCCACGCCACCCTCGGCCACCGGCGCGAGGAACGCACCGAGGAGGGTGTCCGCGATCTCCGTGGCCGTGTCCGACTGCGGGCTGTCCGAGCCGTACGACCACTGGGCGGCGAGTTCGCGCCCGCGGTAGCGGTAGAAGGAGATCGCGCGGCGGCCCGCGGCGTAGATCGTGACGTCCTTGCCCTCGGCCGTGAGCTGGGCGACGAGGCGCTCGGACTCACGGATGATCGACGCCGAGTACGACCCCGCCATGCCGCGGTCCGACGCGATGACGAGCACCGCGGCACGGTTGGTGTCCGGCCGCTCGTTCGTCAGCGGGTGGTCGGTCGAGGTGTGCGTGGCCACGGCCGACACGGCCCGCGTGATCGCCCGCTCGTACGGGGCCGCGGCCGCCGTCCGACCGCGCGCCTTGCTGATGCGGGAGGCCGCGATCAGCTCCTGCGCACGGAACATCTTCTTCAGCGACTGCGTCGACTTGATCCGCTGCTTGTAGACGCGCTGGGATCCTCCGGCCATACGATCAGGCCTTCTTCTGCACGACGAGCTGCTCCTGCTCGACGTCCGACTCGGCGGCCGCGTCCTCGCCACCGAGCAGCGGGGTGCCGTCGCCCTTGAGGAAGCCGTTGCGGAAGTCGTCGACGGCGGCCGCGAGGGCGTCCTCGGTGTCCTGCTCCAGCTTGCCGGACGACACGATGGCGTCGAAGACGTCGGTGTTCCGGCGGAGGTGGTCGAGGAGCTCGGACTCGAACCGCTTGACGTCCGGGACCGGGACGTCGTCGAGCCGGCCCTTGGTGCCGGCCCAGATCGACGCGACCTGCTCCTCGACGGGGTACGGGGTGTACTGGGGCTGCTTGAGCAGCTCCATGAGCACCGCACCTCGTGCGAGCTGGCCACGGGACGCCGCGTCGAGGTCGGAGGCGAACATCGCGAAGGCCTCGAGCGAGCGGTACTGCGCCAGCTCGAGCTTCAGCGTGCCGGAGACCTTCTTCATGGCCTTGACCTGGGCGTCACCGCCGACTCGGGAGACCGAGATGCCGACGTCGACCGCGGGACGCTGGTCGGCGTTGAACAGGTCGGACTGCAGGAAGATCTGCCCGTCGGTGATCGAGATGACGTTGGTCGGGATGAAGGCCGACACGTCGTTCGCCTTGGTCTCGATGATCGGCAGCCCCGTCATCGAACCGGCACCGAGCTCGTCCGAGAGCTTCGCGCAACGCTCGAGCAGGCGGGAGTGCAGGTAGAAGACGTCACCGGGGTACGCCTCGCGGCCCGGCGGGCGGCGCAGCAGCAGCGAGACGGCACGGTAGGCGTCGGCCTGCTTCGACAGGTCGTCGAAGATGATCAGGACGTGCTTGCCGTCGTACATCCAGTGCTGACCGATGGCCGAGCCCGTGTACGGGGCCAGGTACTTGAAACCGGCCGGGTCGGACGCCGGGGCCGCGACGATCGTCGTGTACTCGAGCGCGCCGGCCTCCTCGAGGGCGCCACGCACCGAGGCGATCGTCGAGCCCTTCTGGCCGATGGCGACGTAGATGCAGCGAACCTGCTTCGTGGGGTCGCCCGACTCCCAGTTGGCCTTCTGGTTGATGATCGTGTCGACCGCGATCGCCGTCTTGCCGGTCTGGCGGTCGCCGATGATGAGCTGCCGCTGGCCGCGGCCCACGGGGATCATCGAGTCGATCGCCTTGATGCCCGTCTGCAGCGGCTCGTGGACCGACTTGCGCTGCATGACGCCGGGCGCCTGCAGCTCGAGCGCACGGCGCCCGTCGGTCTCGATCTCGCCGAGACCGTCGATCGGGTTGCCCAGCGGGTCGACGACGCGACCCAGGTAGCCCTCGCCGACCGGGACGGACAGGACCTCGCCCGTACGACGGACCTCCTGGCCCTCCTCGATGCCGGTGAACTCCCCGAGGACCACGACGCCGATCTCGCGCACGTCCAGGTTCAGCGCGAGGCCGAGCGTGCCGTCCTCGAAACGGAGCAGCTCGTTGGCCATCGCGCCGGGCAGACCCTCGACGCGGGCGATGCCGTCGGCGGCGAAAGTGACGCGACCGACCTCCTCGGTCACCGCGCCCTCGGGCTCGTAGGACTTCACGAAGCTGTCCAGAGCGGCGCGGATCTCCTCCGGCCTGATCGTCAGCTCAGCCATTGCTCTTCTCCTGTCGTGGCCGCGTCCGCGACCGAACGTTCATCTGCGCCGACCGGTGGCCGGCTGGGCGTCGAATGGATCAGCCGGCCAGCCGGCGACGGGCGTCAGCCAGGCGGGACAGCACGGTGGAGTCGACGACGTCAGCGCCGACCTGGATACGCAGCCCGCCCACGACGGCCGGGTCGACCGTCACGTTGAGCTGCACGGGACGGCCGTAGGCACGCTCGAGGATCCCGGCGAGACGCTCTTCCTGCGCCTCGGTCAGGACCGAGCCGCTCGTCACCGTGGCGACGAGGCGCCGACGGCGCTCGGCCGCGACCTCCCCGTACCAGGTGAGCGTCGGGACGAACCGCCGTCCTCGCAGCGTCGTCGTCGCGCGGCGGACGAGCACGAGGGTGACCTCGTCGACCTTGCCCTCGACGAGGGCGTCCACGAGCGCCGTGCGGCGCTCGGGTGCGGCGGACTCGTCCGACAGCGCCTGCCGCGCCTCGCGCTGACCCACCAGGGTCCGCGTGAGGCGGAAGAGCTCGTCCTCCACCGTCTCGAGGGCGCCCCGAGAGTCGGCGGCGGCGAGCACGGCGTCCAGACCGAGCCGCTCGACGGCGTCGGTCAGGTCGGCGTCGCTCGACCAGCGCGCACGGGCCAGGCCCGCCACGAGGTCGACCACACGCTCGTCGAACCGGTCGGCCAGCACGGCCGACACGACGCGCGCCTTGTCCTCACCGCCACGCGACGGGTCCGCGAGCGAGCGGCGCAGCGCCCCCGAGCCGTCGAGCGCGGTCACGACGGCGAACAGCTGCTCGCCGAGCGTGATCGCCTCACCGGCCGCAGACCGCAGCACCGGCTCGAACCGCTCCTGGGCGGCCGCCAGCGATGCTCCGCTCGTTCCTCGCATCAGCCCTCCTTGACGCTCGTCGTCGCCGACTGGTCCGCCTCGAGCTCGTCGAGGAACCGGTCGACCACACGCGACTGGCGGGCAGTGTCCTCGAGGGACTCACCGACGATCTTCGACGCCAGCTCGGTGGCCAGCGTGCCGACCTCGGCCCGCAGCGAGACCGCCGCGGACTGACGCTCGGCCTCGATCTGCCGGTGCGCCGTCTCGACGATGCGCGCCGCCTCCTCGTTGGCCTTCGTCTTCAGCTCCGCGACGATGGCCGTGCCCTCGGCACGCGCCTCCTCGCGGGTCTTCGAGGCCTCGGCGCGGGCCTCGGCCAGCTGCTGGTGGTACTCCGCCAGCGCAGCCGCGGCCTCCTCCTGCGCCTTCTCTGCCTTCGCGAGGCCGCCCTCGATCTTCGCCGTGCGCTCGTCCAGGACGACCTGGAACTTCGGCAGCACGTACTTGTAGAAGACGACGGCGATGACGAGCATGACGACCGACGACCAGATGATGTCGTACCAGGCGGGGATGAAGAGGTCGATGCCCTCCGCGGTCCCCTCCGCCGCCACGATGACCGGGGCGGCGTTCTGCGCCGCCGCCATCACGCGGCCGGGAACAGGAAGCCGGCGACGAGGCCGAGGAGCGCGAGGAGCTCGACGAACGCGACACCGAGGAACATGGTGGCGCGGAGCTGGCCGGCGACCTCGGGCTGACGGGCCATGCCCTCGATCGTCTTGCCGATGAGGATACCGAGACCGATGCCCGGGCCGACCGCGGCGAGGCCGTAGCCGACAGCGTTGAGGTTACCGGTGACCTCGGCGAGGGTGGTGACGTCCACTGGGTTTCCTTCCGTTGGGCGTCGGACCGGCGGTCCGACGTCGCTGACTTGCGTCTGTGTGGGTGGTGGGCGTGTTCAGTCGAGGAGCCGACCGGCAGGTCAGTGCTCCTCCTCCAGCGAGAGGCTGATGTAGACCGCGGCGAGCAGGGCGAAGATATACGCCTGCAGTGCCGCGACCAGGAGCTCGAACAGCGTGATGGCGAAGCCACCGGCGAGCGTGAGCGCGCCGATCCCCTTGAGGGCCGGAGCCGCCTCGAGGAGGAAGAACTGCGTCGCCGCGAAGCACAGGACGAGCATGATGTGCCCGGCGATCATGTTGGCCGCGAGTCGCAGCGCGAGCGAGAGCGGGCGGACCACGAGGATCTGCAGCGCCTCGATCGGCGTCACGATGAGGTAGATCGGCCACGGGATGCCGGGCGGGAAGAGGTTGTTCTTCAGGTACCCGCCGAGGCCGTGCTGCCGGATGCCCACCCACCAGTAGGTGACGAAGACCCACAGGGCGAGCACCAGGGGGAGCCCGATCCGGGCAGTCCCGGCCATGTTGAGGAACGGGATGACACCCGTGAGGTTGAAGACGAGGATCGCCAGGAAGATCGTCGTCAGCATCGGGACGAAGCGCCGGGCGTTCGCCTTGCCGAGGATCTCCTCCGCGATCTGGACCCGCACGAAGTCGAGGATCATCTCGATCGCGCCCTGGAACCGACCGGGCACGAGCTTGGCCCGCTTGGCGGCGACGACGAAGACCGTCAGCAGCACGACCGCCGCGAGGACGCGGATGATCCAGATCCGGTCGATCTGGAAGATCGTGTCCTCGAAGAGGATCGCCGGCGGGAAGAACTCGTCGATGGACGGCACGTGGAAGCCGCCCTCACCCTCGGAGGCGGCGAGCAGCGTGGGGGTCGCTGACGTAAACAGGAGGACTCCCGGAGGTCGAAGGTCGTTCGGCACTCCCACGGTCGTGGGCACGCCGTCGGACCTGGCCGTCATGGATTCGGGTACAGCCTACCGGATGCTGTGCCGTGCTCCGACACATCCGTGGCGAACCGAGGCTGGAATCCTGCGCCTTGTGAACGACCGCACTTTCTCGGCGGTCGACCGGCGGCCACCGCGAGCGGCCGCGCAGGACGTCAGGGCTGGACGTACGGCATGCGCGCGCCCTTGACCGCCTGGTAGTCGAGCAGCGCGGAACCGATCGCCCCGATCGCCAGCACGACGAAGAGCACGTAGGGGTCGTAGAAGTCGGCACCCCTCAGCACCGCCAGAACGATCACCAGCACGACGATCTTCGCCAACCAGGCGCCCATGACCACCCCGGCCATCACCGTCGGGGGCTTGCCCACCGTGCGCTGCATCGACCAGATGGTCGTGGCGCAGAAGAACGCGGCGAGGCCCGCGCCCACGAGAGCGCCCCACAGTCCAGCGGTCCCCGCGACCAGCGCACCCACCGCGGAGCCCAGCACGACGAGCGCGCCGACCAGGACGAGCGTCCACCGCATGGCACGGCGCAGCATGTCGCGCTCGCCCGCCTGGACCTCGTCGAACGAACGTCCGCCCGGCGCCGGTTCGGCACCGGCAGCGTCATCAGGGCTGTCCGGGGCGGGAGACTGTGCGGTCATGGTCCGACTCCTTCGGGTTCGCGGCGGACGGTCGGGCCGTCGTCGCCGTGGGTGCGGTGTGCGCGGCGTGCGCCGTGGGCAGCGCCCCCGAGGCCACGTCGTCGTCGAGGAAGCGCCCCCGCGTCCGCAGGGGGCCCAGCGTGAGCACCAACGCGACCACGACGGCGACGAGCAGCCACGCCAGGACCACCTGCCAGCGCCAGCGGACGAACGCCGCGGCACCGAACGCGAACACCGCCGTCCAGACGTAGAGGATGAGGACCGCACGCCGGTGCGAGTGCCCGAGGGCGAGCATCCGGTGGTGCAGGTGCCTCCGGTCGGGGGCCATGGGCGACTTGCCGGCGGCGAGCCGCCGCACCACCGCCATCGTCATGTCGAGCAGGGGCAGCACCACGACGGCGAGCGGGAGCAGCAGCGGGATGAACAGGGGGGCGCGCTGGGCCCCGGAGAGCGCGTCAGTGATGGTCGGGTCGATCCGCCCGGTCACGGAGATCGCGGCACCGGCGAAGACCAGCCCGAGCACCATCGACCCGGAGTCGCCCATGAAGATGTGGGACGGGTAGAAGTTGTGCGGCAGGAACCCCAGGCAGACGCCCACGAGCACGGCCGTCATCATGGCGGCGAGGCTCGAGAAGTCCGTCGGGCTGGCCTGCGTGGTGAGCGAGTACGTGTACAGGAAGAACGCCGACCCGCCGATCGCCACGATCCCGGCCGCCAGGCCGTCGAGCCCGTCGACGAAGTTCACGGCGTTCATCGCGACGACCACCACGAGCACCGTGACGAACAGCGACAGCCGCGCCGACGGGATCGTCAGACCGCCCGGCGTCGGCAGCGACGTGAGCTGGACCTGGTTGAACGCCATGAAGCCGGCGGCGAGCACCTGTCCGGCGAGCTTCGTCATCCAGTCGAGGTCCCAGACGTCGTCGGCCCACCCCAGCAGGCACACGATGACCGCTCCCCCGACGATCCCGATCACCTGCGGCTCGCCGGCCGCGTCGTCGAGGAACGGCATCTGGCCCGCGAGGACCACCGCGACGACGATCCCCAGGAGCATCGCCAGCCCGCCGAGGCGCGGCGTCGGCAGCACGTGCACGTCGCGGGCGCGGACCGCCGAGATCGCGTTGGTCCGGGTGGCGACCCACCGAGCTCCGGGGGTGGCCAGGTAGGTCACCGCCGCGGCGACGAGCATGACCAGCAGGTAGGCCCTCACCCGCCGGGCACCTCGCTCGGGTCGTCGGGCCGGCCCTCGGCCTGCTCGTCCGCCTGCTCGTCACGCCCGAGCACGGGCGCGACCGCCCGGAGCTCCGCCAGGGACACCGCGCCGTCACGCACCACTCGCAGGTGCTCCCCCGTCGCGTCGACGATGGTGGAGGCCACGCCGCCGGGCGCCGTCCCGCCGTCGAGGTAGCACCCGACGGCGTCGCCGAGCTGCTCGACGGCGTCGGCCGCCTCGAGGGCCGCCGGCCGACCCGTCCGGTTCGCGCTGGAGACGGCGAGCGGACCCGTGCGACGCAGCAGCGCGAGCGCCGCCTCGTGGTCGGGCATGCGCAGCGCCACGGTCCCGTGCGTCTCGCCCAGGTCCCACTGCAGCGAGGGCTGCGCGCGCAGGATGATGGTGAAGCCGCCGGGCCAGAACTCCTCGACGAGCGCCCGCGCCGCGTCGGGGACCTCGGTGGCCAGGCCGTCGAGGGTGCGCGCGTCCGGCACCAGGACCGGGGGTGGCATCTGCCGACCCCTCCCCTTCGCCGCCAGGAGCGCGGCGACCGCGTCGGCGTCGAAGGCGTCGGCCCCGATGCCGTAGACGGTGTCGGTCGGGAGGACCACCAGGCCGCCGCGGGAGATCGTGTTGACCGCCTCGTCGATGCCGGGACCCCAGGTGTTCGCGTCGGTGACGTCGTGCACGCTGCTCACACGCCCCAGTCTGTCACGGTTCGTGGACCGCCCGACGCATCGTCCGGCGCTCGGCCGACCGTCATGCGCGGCCGCCCGGTGAGGTCCGCCCGGGTGCTGACGTCGACGAACCCGGCGCGCGACACCATCGCGCGGGCCGCCGCGGCCTGCACCTCGGCGTGCTCCATGACGAGCACACCGCCGGGCCGGAGCAGCCGCCGGGCGGCCGCCGCCACCCCGCGGGGCACCTCGAGCCCGTCGCTCCCGAGCCCGTACAGCGCGACGGGCGGGTCGTGGTCCGCGACCTCCGGGTCCTGCGGCACGGCTCCCGGCGGCACGTACGGCGGGTTGGACACCACGACGTCGACCCTCCCGTCCAGGTCGCCCAGCGCGGTGCGGGCGTCCCCCCGCACGAGGCGCACGACGGCGTCGGCTCCGGCAGGCGAGAGCGCCGCGACGTTGCGGGCGGCCCAGCAGTGCGCGACCGCGTCCAGCTCGACCGCATGCACGGACGACCCCGCCACCTCGGTCGCGACGGCCAGCGCGATGGCGCCCGAACCCGTGCAGAGGTCGACGACGACGGCGGTCCCCCGGTCGCGCACCACGCTCGCCGCCGCATCGATCGCCACCTGGGCGACCTCCTCGGTCTCGGGCCGGGGCACGAAGACCCCCGGGCCCACCGCGAGCTCCAGGTGCCGGAACGGCGCGGTCCCGGTCAGGTGCTGCAGCGGCTCGCGACGGGCACGACGGGCCACGAGCCCGGCGAAACGTTCGGCGGATCCGACGGCCGCCACCGGACCGCCGTCGGACCCGGCGCCGCGGGACGCGTCGAGCGGCGCGTCGAGCGGCGCGTCGAGCACGACGAGACGTCGCACCTCGCCCCGGTCGGCCCCGAGGGAGTGGGCGAGCAGGATCTCGGCATCGACCCGTGGCGACGGGACACCGGCGTCGGCGAGCGTGCTCACCGCCGAGCCCAGGACGGCGGACAGCCGCTCCACGGGGCGCTCAGGCATCGCCGGCGGCGGCGAGCCGGGCCGCCTCGTCGGCGTCGATCGCCGACTGCACCACCGGGTCCAGGTCGCCCGCCAGCACGTGGTCGAGGTTGTACGCCTTGTACCCCGTGCGGTGGTCCGCGATGCGGTTCTCCGGGAAGTTGTACGTCCGGATGCGTTCGGAGCGGTCCACGGTCCGGATCTGCGAACGGCGGATGTCGGCGGCAGCGGCGGCCGCCTCCTCCTGCTGGGCGGCGAGCAGCCGTGCCCGCAGGACGCGCATCGCCTGCTCCTTGTTCTGCAGCTGGGACTTCTCGTTCTGCATCGACACCACGATCCCGGTGGGCAGGTGGGTGATGCGCACCGCCGAGTCGGTCGTGTTGACGGACTGCCCGCCCGGCCCGGAGGAGCGGTAGACGTCGATGCGCAGGTCGTTCGGCTCGATCGCGACCTCGCCGGGGTCGTCGACCTCGGGGAACACCAGGACGCCCGCGGCCGACGTGTGGATGCGGCCTTGCGACTCGGTGACGGGGACCCGCTGCACGCGGTGGACGCCGCCCTCGTACTTGAGGTGCGCCCACACGCCGTCGGCCGGGTCCTGCGGCACGCCCCGGGACTTCACGGCGACCTGCACGTCCTTGTACCCGCCGAGCTCGGTGGCCGTGGACTCCAGCACCTGGGTCGCCCAGCCGTGGCGCTCGGCGTACCGCAGGTACATCCGCAGCAGGTCCCCGGCGAAGAGGGCCGACTCGTCGCCGCCCTCCCCGGCCTTGATCTCCAGGATGACGTCCCGCCCGTCGTCGGGATCGCGCGGGACGAGCACCCGGCGCAGGTGTTCCGCCGCCTCGGCGAGCGACTCCTCCATGGCCGGCAGCTCGGCCACGAGCTCCGGTGCGTCGCCACCCGACAGCTCGATGAGCTCCGCCGCCGCGGCGACGTCGTCCCGCGCCGCCGACCAGGACCGGTACGCACCGACGACGCGGCTCAGCTCCGCGTACCGGCGCCCGAGGGTCCGGGCGCGGGCGGCGTCGGCGTGCACGGCGGGGTCGGCGAGCTCGCGCTCGATGTCGGCGTGCTCGGCGAGCAGCGGCTCGGCCACCGCGAAGGACTCGGTCACGTCGTCTCGTCTCGTCATCGTTGTGGGTATGAGATCTTCAGTTCTCCATCGATAGAGGTCCGTCGATTCGATACCCACAGCGGAGGGGTGGAGGGATGCGGAGACACGACAGCGCCGGTGGTCCGTCGTCCGACTGCCCCTGGAGAGGTTGTCGGGCGGACCACCGGCGCTGCGTGGGTGCTACTTCTTGCCGTAGCGAGCCTGGAACCGGGCGACGCGGCCACCGGTGTCGAGGATCTTCTGCTTGCCCGTGTAGAACGGGTGGCAGGCGCTGCAGACGTCGGCGGCGATCTTGCCCGACTTCTCGGTGCTGCGCGTGGTGAACGTGTTGCCGCAGGTGCAGGTGACCTCGGTCGCGACGTACTCGGGGTGGATACCGGACTTCATGATGCTCCTTGGTGTGATGTCGCCGGGTCGCCTCGCAGGACCGCGAGCCGTGAACCGGTCGACCGACGAACCATTGTGCCAGAACGCGTGCACGCCCGGGGGTGTTCCCGGGTGTGACGTGGGATCAGATCGTCTCGCCCGGGTCGCCGTCCGACAGCCCCGACGGGGTGGTCTTCTGGACGTGCAGGAGGAACTCGACGTTGGTCTTGGACTTCTTGAGCTGGCCGAGCAGGAGCTCGATGGCCTGCTGCTGGTCCAGCGCCCCCATGACGCGACGCAGCTTGTAGACGATCCCGAGCTCGTCCTTCGACAGCAGGATCTCCTCGCGGCGGGTACCGGAGGCATTGACGTCCACGGCCGGGAAGATCCGCTTGTCCGCGAGGTTGCGGGACAGGCGCAGCTCCATGTTGCCGGTGCCCTTGAACTCCTCGAAGATCACCTCGTCCATCTTCGAGCCGGTCTCGACGAGCGCGGAGCCGAGGATGGTCAGCGAGCCGCCCTCCTCGATGTTCCGGGCGGCGCCGAAGAACTTCTTCGGCGGGTAGAGCGCCGCGGCGTCCACACCACCGGAGAGGATGCGGCCCGACGCCGGCGCGGCCAGGTTGTAGGCACGCGACAGGCGGGTGATGGAGTCGAGCAGCACGACGACGTCCTGGCCCAGCTCGACGAGGCGCTTGGCGCGCTCGATGGCCAGCTCGGCGACGATCGTGTGGTCCGAGGCGGGGCGGTCGAACGTCGAGGCGATGACCTCGCCCTTGACGGTCCGCTCCATGTCGGTGACCTCTTCGGGCCGCTCGTCCACGAGCACCACCATGAGGTGGACCTCAGGGTTGTTGGCCGTGATCGCGTTGGCGATCTGCTGCATGATGATCGTCTTGCCGGCCTTCGGGGGCGAGACGATGAGTCCGCGCTGGCCCTTGCCGATCGGCGCGACGATGTCGATGACGCGCGGCGTGAGCCGGGTCGCCTCGGGGTTCTCGAGACGCAGGCGGTCCTGCGGGTACAGCGGCGTCAGCTTGTTGAACTCCGCACGCTTGCGCGCCTCGTCCGGCGTCATGCCGTTGACCGTGTCCAGGCGCACGAGCGCGGCGAACTTGCTGCGCACGTTCTTGCCGGTCTGGGTGCCACCGCTGGGCGGCTCCTCACCCTCGCGCGGCTGACGGATCGCCCCGACGACGGCGTCGCCGCGGCGCAGGCCCGACTTGCGGACCTGGTTCAGGGAGACGTACACGTCCTTCGGCCCGGGCAGGTAGCCGCTGGTGCGCACGAAGGCGTAGTTGTCGAGGATGTCGAGGATGCCGGCGACGGGGAGCAGGACGTCGTCCTCGCGGACCTCGACCTCTTCCGGGCCGAGGTCGGGCGCGCCTCCGCGGCCGCCACCCTGACCGCCGCGGTTGCGCTTGCGGTCGCGACCACGGTCACGACCCCGACGGCGACGCGAACCGTTGCGGTCCTGCTGGTCGCCGCGCTGGCGGTCCTGCTGGTCACCGCCGCGCCCGCCCGCTCCGCGGTCGTCGAGGTCGGCGCCCTGGTCGGAGCTCTTCGGTGCGTTCTGGTTGCCCTGGTTGCCCTGGTTGCCGTTCTGGCCGGGCTGCCGGTCACCGCGCTGGCGCTGGCCGCGCTCACGAGGGGCCGCCACGGCGTCGGCGAGCTCGGCGAGCCGGGCCTCCCGGTCCGCGCCGCTCTCGCCAGGCTGCTCGCCGGCGCCGCCGGTCGGCCGGGTGGCGCGGCGACGCCGCTGGCCGGACTCGGCCGGGGCGTCGGTGCGCACCGTCGGTGCGTCCGTCGCGGCCGCCGCGACCGGGGCGGCGGTCGACGCCTGCTCCACGGTCCGCCCGGCGTCACCCGTCGGGCGCTGCTCGGCGGGGGGCTTCTGCGCGCTGCGCTGCTCGGTGGCCGGGGCTGCCGCACCACCGCGTCGGGCACGGATGGTCTCTGCCAGGTCTCCCTTGCGCATGCGGCTCGTGCCCTTGACGCCCATCTGGGACGCCAGTGCCTGGAGCTCGGCAAGCTTCATCGAGCTCAGGTTGTCGTTGGTGTTCGTCACGAAGGACCCTTCCCCCTCGTATGCGGACCGACGGTGTGAACCGCTCGGGCCGGGGTGGTGGGCGTCCGGGCGCAGGGGGCGCCTGGACGCGGAACCTCACGTCAGTGGTACGACGACGTCGGCTGGCGAGGTTGCTGTCGGCCTTCTGCACGGGACGTCGGTGGCGTTGGAGCTGCCGCCGCGAACTGACACTCCTCGGACTGCGACGACGCGCGCGATCACGCGGTGCAGTGTGGGGTGGGTGCCGTCGAACCCGTATCCGAGCGCGACCCCGAAGGCTTGATTCATGCTATCACTCCTGCGCGACGCTCCGGCACGTCGCCCCGGTCCCGTCGATCGCCAGGTCGGCGACCCGCCAGCCGGTGCCCCCAACCCGGTCCCCGCCGAGGTCTCCGAGCAGGTCGGACAGCACCGCGTCGAGCGCGGCCCGCTGCTCGGCGACGGCGAGCACGAGCACCGTCGGCCCGGCGCCCGAGACGGTCGCCGCCAGCCCCGCGGCCCGCAGCGCACGCACGAGCTCCGCCGTCGACGCCATCACCTCGGCCCGGTAGTCCTGGTGGAGCCGGTCCTCGGTCGCGTCGAGCAGGAGCTCCGGGCGACGGGCGAGGGCCTCGACCAGCAGGGCCGCTCGCCCGGCCGTGAACGCGGCGTCGGCGTGCGGGACGTACTCGGGCAGCACACCGCGGGCCCGGCTGGTGGCCAGTCGCACGTCGGGGACCAGCACCGTCGCACGGATCCGCGGGTCGACCTCGAGGTCCACCGCGCGCGGCCCGTCCGCCCCCGACCAGGCCAGCGTCGCACCGCCGCGCAGCGCAGGGGCGGCGTTGTCAGGGTGCCCCTCGAACGCGGTGGCGATGCCCAGCATGGTCCGGGCGTCCAGGACGTGCGGGTCGGCGAGCAGCCCCCGGGCCGCGACGATCCCGGAGACCACGGCCGCCGCCGAGGAGCCCAGGCCACGCCCGTGCGGGATCCTGTTCGTGCACCGCAGGTGGACCCCGGTCAGCGGCGCCCCGGCCGCCTCCAACGTGTGCTGCAGCGCCCGCACCACGAGGTGGTCCGCGCCGTCGGGGACCTCGCCGGCGCCCTCTCCGACGACCTCGACCGTGACGTCGTCGCTCGCGACGAGCTGGACCTCGATCTCGTCGTGCAGGCCGAGCGCGAGGCCCATCGCGTCGAAGCCGGGGCCGAGGTTCGCGCTCGTGGCGGGGACGGTGACCAGCACGTGGTCGGCGCCGAGCCTCATCTCACTCCAGCCCGAGCGCGTCGGCGACCGACACGACGTCGGCCGTGACGCGGGTCGGGGTGACCTCCCCGCCGTCCGGCGTCCGCAGGGCCCACTGCGGGTCCTTGAGGCCGTGCCCCGTCACCGTGACGACGACCCGGGCGCCGGCCGGCACCAGCCCGCGCTCCGCCCGGGCGAGCAGACCCGCGACGCCGGCCGCGGAGGCAGGCTCCACGAACACCCCGACGTCGGCCGAGAGCACCCGGTGCGCGGCGAGGATCTCCTCGTCGGTCACCGCCTCGATGACGCCGCCGGAGTCGTCGCGCGCCGCCTCGGCCTGCGCCCACGAGGCCGGGTTGCCGATCCGGATAGCCGTCGCCACGGTCTCCGGGTCCACCGGGTGGCCCTTGACGATGGGCGCGGCGCCCGCCGCCTGGAAGCCCCACATCGCCGGGGTGCGGGTCGCCACCGCCTGCGGCGCGGCACCCGGGCCCTCGTCGCTGGTCGCGATGCCCGCGTACTCGCGGTAGCCCTTCCAGTACGCCGTGATGTTGCCCGCGTTGCCCACCGGCAGCGCGTGGATGTCCGGAGCGTCGCCGAGGGCGTCGACCACCTCGAAGGCACCGGTCTTCTGCCCCTCGATGCGGTCGGGGTTGACCGAGTTGACCAGCTCGACCGGGTAGGCCTCGGCCAGCTTGCGCGCCACCACGAGGCAGTCGTCGAAGTTGCCGTCCACCTGCAGCAGCACGGCGCCGTGCGCGATCGCCTGGCTCAGCTTGCCCATCGCGATCTTGCCGTCCGGCACCAGCACCGCGCAGGTCATGCCCGCCCGGGTCGCGTATGCCGCCGCCGACGCGGAGGTGTTACCCGTCGAGGCGCACACGACGACCTTCGCCCCGCGGCCGGCGGCCGCCGACATCGCCGTCGTCATGCCCCGGTCCTTGAAGGAACCGGTCGGGTTCATGCCCTCGACCTTGACGTACACCTCGGCACCCGTGCGCTCGGAGAGCGCGGGGGCCGCGACGAGCGGCGTGCCGCCCTCCCCCAGGGTGACGATCTTCTCGGCGACGTGGGCCGGCAGGCGGTCGGCGTACTCGGTGATGACACCCCGCCACTGGTGTGCCGGCATTCTCAGACTCCCTCGACTCGCAGGACGGACGTGATCTGGCGGACGGGGTCGAGCCCGTCCAGGGCCGCGACGGTCGCGGCCAGCGACGCCTCACGCGCCGCATGGGTGGTGATGACCAGCCGCGCGACGGGCTCGGTCTCCTCGGGCTCGATCTCGGCCGACGGTTCGGACGACGGCTCCGCCTCGAACGACGCCGTGAGCGCCTCGCTCTGGCGCACCGTGTCGATGGAGACTCCGTGGTCGGCGAGCACCCCGGCGACCTGGGCGAGCACACCGGTACGGTCCGCGACCTCGAGCCGGACCTGGTACCGCGTCACGGCGGCGTCCGCCGAGAGCACCGGCAGCGACGCGTACGCCGACTCCCGCGGCCCCTTGCCGCCGACGAGCCGGTCGCGGGCGGCGGACACCAGGTCGCCGAGCACGGCGGACGAAGTCGGCCGGCCCCCGGCGCCCTGGCCGTAGAACATCAGCGGACCGGCGGACTCGGCCTCCACGAAGATGGCGTTGAACGCCCCCCGGACGGCGGCCAGCGGGTGGTCGGTCGGCACGAGCGCCGGGTGCACGCGCGCGGCGACACCCTCCGAGGTCCGCTCGGCGATGGCGAGCAGCTTGAGCACGTAGCCCGTCCGGCGCGCCCACTCGACGTCCTCCGTGGTGATCGCCCGGATGCCCTCCCGGGCGACCTGGTGGATCGAGACGCGGGTGTGGAAGGCGAGCGACGCCAGGATCGCGGCCTTGGCCGCGGCGTCGTACCCGTCGACGTCGGCGGTCGGGTCGGCCTCGGCGTACCCGAGCTCTTGGGCCCGCTGGACGACGTCCTCGAGGTCGAGCCCCTGGCTGGTCATCTCGTCGAGGACGTAGTTCGTGGTGCCGTTGACGATGCCCAGGACCCGCTGGACCTGGTCGCCGGCCAGCGACTCGCGCACGGGCCGCACGATCGGGATGGCTCCGGCGACGGCCGCCTCGAAGGAGAGGTCGGCCCGGGCGGCGTCCGCCGCCTCGAAGAGCACCGGGCCCTGCTCGGCGAGGAGCTGCTTGTTCGCCGTCACGACGCTCGCGCCCCGGTCGAGGGCCCGCAGGATGAGCGTCCGGGCCGGCTCGATGCCCCCCATCAGCTCGACGACGACGTCGGCCTCGGCCACCAGCGCCTCGGCGTCCTCGGTGAGCAGCTCGGGAGGGATGCCCTCCCGGTGCCGGGAGGCGTCGCGCACCGCGATGCCGACCAGCTCGAGCGGCGCACCGGCACGGGCGGCCAGCTCGGTCGAGTTCTCGAGCAGGCCGCGCGCCACCTCGGTCCCCACCACGCCGCAGCCCAGCAGGACGACGCGCAGGGCGCGATCCTCGGTGCGCGGGGTGCCCGACGGTGCGGGCACGGCGGGCGGGTCAGCTGCAGCAGGCACGAAACCACCTTGGTCGAGGTCGGGAGGACGTGGCTCAGGATAGCCGCGGCCGACCGGCCGCGGGCCACCGTCCCGGATGGTGAGGAGGCTCAGCCCTGGTCGAGCGCGAGCAGGTCCTCGACCGTCTCGCGACGCACGAGGACGCGGGACGTGCCGTCCGCGACGGCGACCACCGGCGGGCGGGTCAGGGCGTTGTAGTTCGAGGCCATCGAACGCCCGTAGGCTCCGGTCGCCGCGACCGCCAGCAGGTCCCCGGCACGCACGTCGCCCGGCAGCATGACCTGGTGGACGACGACGTCGCCGCTCTCGCAGTGCTTGCCCACGACGCGGGCGAGCACGGGGACGGCGTCCGACGTCCGGCCCACGAGCTCGGCGTGGTAGTCGGCGCCGTACAGGGCGGGACGGATGTTGTCGCTCATGCCGCCGTCCACGGAGACGTACAGACGGGTGAAGGTGCCGGCCGCGTCGTCCGACACCGTGACCGGCTTGACCGTCCCCACCGTGTAGAGCGTCAGCCCGGCCGGCCCGGCGATCGCGCGACCGGGCTCGATCGAGAACTGGGGCAGGGGCGTGCCCAGCTCGCGGGCGACGGTCGCGACGGCCCGCGCCACCGAGACGGCCACCGGTGCCGGCTCGAGCGCCTCCTCGCCCGGCAGGTAGGCGATGCCGTACCCGCCGCCGAGGTCGACCTCCTCGACGAGCACCCCGGTGCGGCTCGCCAGGTCGGCCCGCAGCTGCAGCACCACGCGCGCCGCCGCCTCGAAGCCCGACGGCTCGAGGATCTGCGAGCCGATGTGCGAGTGGATGCCGAGCAGCTCCAGCTCCGGCCGGGCCACGACGGCCTCCAGGGCCGCGAGCGCCGGCGACGTGCCGCCGTCGGGCCCGGGGTTCACCGAGAGCCCGAACTTCTGGTCCTCGTGGGCCGTCGAGATGTACTCGTGGCCGCCGGCGTGCACACCCGTGGTCACGCGCACCATCACCGGCGCGCGCACGCCCCGGGACACCGCGAGGTCTGCCACGCGCTCGATCTCCACGAGCGAGTCGACGATGAGGCGCCCCACGCCGGCGTCCAGCGCGGCGAGGATCTCGCCGTCGGACTTGTTGTTGCCGTGCAGCCCGATGGACGTGCCCGGCACACCGGCGCGCAGCGCCACCGCGAGCTCGCCTCCCGAGGCCGTGTCCACGCGCAGCCCCTCCTGGGTGGCCCAGCGGGCGACCGCGACGGTCAGCAGGGCCTTGCCCGCGTAGTAGACGTCGACGCCGGCACCCACCTGCTCGAACGCGGCCTCGAACGCCGACCGGTAGGCCCGCGCCCGGGCACGGAAGTCCGCCTCGTCGAGCACGTAGGCGGGCGTGCCGTGCGCGGCGGCCAGCTCGCTCGCCGGGACGCCGGCCACCTCGACCCGGCCGTCCGCGCGCCGGCGGACGCCCGAGGACCACGGTGCGCCCAGGGCTCCGGGGCCGCCCAACGGGAGCGCGGCGGCCCGGCCGGTCTCCGGCCCGGCGCTCACATCCGCTCCGGGGCGGACACGCCCAGCAGGTCGAGCCCGTTGGCCAGCACCTGGCGGACCGCGTCGTTGAGCCACAGGCGGGTGCCGTGGACCGCCTCGACGGGCTCGTCGGGATACGGCAGCACGCGGCGCTCGGCGTACCACTTGTGGTAGTCGGCGGCGAGCGACTCCAGGTAGCGGGCGATGCGGTGGGGCTCGCGCAGCTCGGCGGCCTGGGCCACGATCCGCGGGAACTCGGTGAGGCGGCCGATCAGCGCGGCCTCGGTCGCGTGGTCGAGCAGGGCCGGGTCGAAGGCGTCCGTGCCGTCGTCGAGGTGCCGACGCACCTGGCGGTCCGCGGCGTTGCGGTCCACCGCGCAGGTGCGCGAGTGGGCGTACTGCACGTAGAAGACCGGGTTGTCGTTCGACTGCTTGAGCATCTCCTCGCCGGCGAGCTCCAGCGGGGTGTCCGCCGGGTAGCGCGACAGTGAGTAGCGCACCGCGTCCGCGCCGATCCACTCGACGAGGTCCCGCAGCTCGATGATGTTGCCCGCCCGCTTGGAGAGCTTGGCGCCCTCGACGGAGACGAGCTGACCGATGAGGACCTCGATGTTGCGTGCGGGGTCGTCGCCCGCGGCCGCCGAGATCGCCTTGAGGCGGTTGATGTACCCGTGGTGGTCGGCGCCCAGCAGGTAGATCTTCCCGGGGAAGCCGCGGTCCTTCTTGGACAGGTAGTACGCCGCGTCCGCCGCGAAGTAGGTGGGCTCACCGTTGGCGCGGATCAGCACCCGGTCCTTGTCGTCCGTGAAGTCGGTGGTGCGCAGCCAGACCGCACCGCCGTCGTCGTACACGTGCCCCTGCTCGCGCAGGCGCTCGACGGCCTTGGTCACGGCACCCGACTCGTGCAGGCTCCGCTCGGAGAACCACACGTCGAAGTGCACGCCGAACGAGGCGAGCACGTCGCGGATCTCGGCGAGCTGGACCTGGTACCCGGCCTCGCGGGCGAGTGCCAGGGCCTCGTCGTCGGGCAGGTCGACGATCTCCGGGTGCTGCGCGACGACCTTGGCGCCCAGCTCGGCGACGTACTCGCCCCGGTAGCCGCCCTCCGGCACCTCCGTGCCACGGATCCGCGCCAGCACCGACCCGCCGAAGCGGTCCATCTGTGCTCCGGCGTCGTTGACGTAGTACTCGGCCGTCACGTCCGCGCCGGCGGCCCGCAGGATGCGGACCAGCGCGTCGCCCAGCGCCGCCCACCGGGTGTGGCCGATGTGCAGCGGGCCGGTCGGGTTCGCGGAGATGTACTCGAGGTTGATCTTCTGGTCGGCGAGCGCTTCGCTGCGGCCGTACGCGACGCCCGCCGTGACCACGGTGCGCGCCAGCTCGCCGGCGGCCCCGGCCTCCAGGGTGATGTTGAGGAACCCGGGGCCGGCGACCTCCACCGCCGCGATGCCCTCGTGCGTACCCAGGCGCGTCGCCAGCTCCTCGGCGAGCGCGCGCGGCGCCGTGCCCGCCTTCTTCGCGAGCTGGAGCGCCACGTTGGTCGCCCAGTCACCGTGCTCGCGCTGGCGGGGTCGCTCGACGTGGACCGACGCCGGCACGGCGTCGGCGGGCAGGGCGAGGGTGCCGTCGGCCACGGCCGAGGCGAGGGCAGCGCTGAGTGCATGCGAGAGCTCGTCGGGTGTCACCGGACGATCCTATCGGCCCGACGGCGGCCCCCTCCCGCGGATTCCGGCCCGGTTTCCGACCTGCAGACTCGCGGTGATAGTCTCGGTCACCGTGCCGACGGGTCGCCCCGAGCGAACCTGACGGTGCCCGCGCCTGTAGCTCAGTGGATAGAGCGTCTGCCTCCGGAGCAGAAGGTCGGGGGTTCGAGTCCCTCCAGGCGCACCGCAGAAGGCCCGGGCCGCGACACCGATCGCAGCCCGGGCCTTCGTCGTCGGTGGCGGATATCCTCCCCCGGTGAGCACGACCGCCGTCACCTGGTCCCCGCACGGCGCCCGGGGGTACTCCGTGCGGGCACTCCTGCTCCTGATCGTCCCGGCGACCGTCGTCACCGGCACCACCGTGTTCATCGGCCTGTCCCGCTTCGTCGTCGGCCTGGCGGCCGCCGCCACCTTCGCGGGGCTGACGGCCTTCGTCGCGGTCGGCCTCCTCCGGCTGTGCACCTACACCCTGCGGGTCGAGCACGACCCCGACCGCGGCATCCTCGATATCGTGCGCCACTCCTGGGGCGGCACCCGGCGCGATCGGATCGCCGTCGGCGACCTCACGTCGTGGTACTACCTGGAGGCGATCCAGGCGCTGACCTTCGTCTGCCGAGACCGCCGACCCCTGCGGTTCGTCCTGCACGTCCCGGGGACGTCGCCCGCGGCCGGCGACTCCGCGCCGCGGATCACGACGTGGCTCGCGCACGGACCTCTCGGACCGCTGCGCGACACCGACCACGAGGTCCGTGGAGACCGGCGCGCCCGCCGACGGCTGATGACGGGCTTCGGCGTCGGCGTGCCCCTGGTCGGCGCCGCGCTGGGCTGGGGCCTCGCGAAGATCTTCGGCTGACGGACCGGCGGTCGACCCCGCACCCGGACGCCGCTACCGTCGCCGCGTGCCTCCGACCGCTTTCCACGAATCCCGTCTCAAGGCCCTCGGGCTCGCCGCCGCGTGCCTCGTCGTCCTGGCCGCTACGGCCGCCGGGCTCGTCCTGGACGATCCCGGACCCTTCGGAGTCGTCGCCCTGCTGCTCGCGGCGTCCGTCGCCGCCGTGTGCCTGGTCCCGCTGCTGCGCCAGGCGGTGCGCCCGCGCTCGATCGCCCTGTCGCTCGACGCGGAGGGGTTCGGCTATCGCGGCCTCCGGGTCGACTGGGACGAGGCGACCGGGCACACGTCACGTCACGTCTACCGGCGAGGGACCGTCGTCGTCGTGCACGTCGAGGACCCGCACACGCTCGCCGCCCGGTGGCGGGCCGCCGGGCTGCACGGCGCCGACCGTTCGCTGCGTACCTGGGGTACTCCGGTCGTGCTCGACACCGCGGGGCTCGACGCACGGCCACGCCGCGTGGTCGCCGCCTTCGCGGCCCATGTCGACCCGTGCCGTCGTGCGGCACCCACCGCTTGGACGCCGCCGCGCCCACGCGTTAGGTTCCAAGCAGCAGTCGATGACGACGACGCGTGGGCACGCGCCACCCGGCGGCCCGCGCGGCCTTTCCGCGACCCGGAGGACCCATGATCGACCACACCGTGCGCACCTACGGATCCGAGGAGCCCCTGGCCCGCACCGACCAGCTCGCCTGGAAGATCGCTGCGGTCGCCACCGAGCGGGTGGACCCCACGGACGCGGTGACCGACATGGTGATCAACCGCGTCATCGACAACGCCGCGGTCGCCACCGCCTCGCTGGGCCGCGCACCGATCCTCGCGGCTCGCGCCCAGGCGGAGGCCCACCCGGTGTCCCGGGGCGGCGCGGGCGCCACGATCGTCGGCAGCCGCGAGCGCACCAGCCCCGAGTGGGCGGCGTGGGCCAACGGGGTCGCCGTGCGCGAGCTCGACTACCACGACACCTTCCTGGCCGCGGACTACTCGCACCCGGGCGACAACATCCCGCCGATCCTCGCCGTCGCCCAGCACCTCGGGCGCGACGGCGCCGACCTGCTGCACGGCATCATCACCGGCTACGAGATCCAGGTGGACCTGGTCAAGGGCATCTGCCTGCACGAGCACAAGATCGACCATGTCGCGCACCTCGGTCCCGGCGCGGCGGCGGGCATCGGGACCCTCCTCGGCCTGCCCACCGAGGCCGTCTACCAGGCGGTCGGGCAGGCGTTGCACACCACCACGGCCACCCGCCAGTCCCGCAAGGGCGAGATCTCGACGTGGAAGGCGCACGCCCCGGCGTTCGCCGGGAAGATGGCGATCGAGGCGGTGGACCGCGCGATGCGCGGGCAGACCTCCCCCAGCCCGATCTACGAGGGTTCCGACGGCTTCATCGCCTGGCTGCTCTCCGGGCCCGAGGCGCGCTACACCGTGCCGCTGCCCGAGGAGGGCGAGGCGCGCACCGCGATCCTCGAGACCTACACCAAGGAGCACTCCGCCGAGTACCAGGCGCAGGCCTGGATCGACCTCGCCCGACGGCTCGGCGCCGAGCGCCCCGAGCTGCGCGACCCGGGCCAGGTGCGCTCCGTCGTGCTGCACACCTCGCACCACACCCACTTCGTCATCGGCTCCGGCTCCGGCGACCCGCAGAAGTACGACCCCACGGCCAGCCGCGAGACGCTCGACCACTCGATCCCGTACATCTTCACCGTGGCCCTGCAGGACGGCGCCTGGGATCATGCCGCCAGCTACGCGCCGGACCGTGCCGGGCGTCCCGACACCATCGAGCTGTGGCGCAAGGTCACCACGGCCGAGGACCCGGAGTGGACCCGCCGGTACCACTCGTCCGACCCGGCCGAGAAGTCGTTCGGCGGCCGAGTCGAGATCGAGCTCGTCGACGGCGAGCGCGTCGTCGAGGAGATCGCCGTGGCCGACGCCCACCCGCTCGGTGCGCGTCCGTTCGGCCGCGAGCAGTACGTCGCGAAGTTCCGCGCCCTGGCCGACGGCGTGCTGGCCCCCGAGGAGATCGAGCGCTTCCTCGACGTGGCCCAGCGCCTGCCGGAGCTGACCGCCGACGAGCTCGCCGGGCTCACCGTGACCCCGGCCGACGACCCGGCGGCACGGGCCGCCGTCGTGCCCGGGATCTTCTGATGCTGTACTCCACGCTGACCCCCGCGGCGAAGCGCGCCGCCTTCCGCGAGCGCCTGCGGTCCGGCGAGCTGCTCCAGCTCCCCGGCGCCGTCAACCCCCTGTCGGCCCGGATGATCGCGGCCAAGGGGTTCGACGGCGTCTACGTCTCGGGCGCCGTCGTCGCGGCCGACCTCGGCCTGCCCGACGTCGGCCTGACCACGCTGTCCGAGGTCGCGGGCCGCGCCGGCCAGATCGCCCGGATGACCGACCTGCCGACCCTCGTCGACGCCGACACCGGGTTCGGCGAGGCGATGAACGTCGCCCGGACCGTGCAGACCATGGAGGACGCCGGCGTCGCCGGGCTGCACATCGAGGACCAGGTCAACCCCAAGCGGTGCGGCCACCTCGACGGCAAGCAGGTGGTGGACGACGCGACGGCGCTGCAGCGCATCCGTGCGGCCGTCACGGCCCGCCGTGACGAGAACCTGCTGATCATGGCGCGCACCGACATCCGGGCCGGCGCCGGGCTGGGGGTCGCGATCGAGCGGGCCCGGGCCCTCGTCGACGCCGGGGCCGACGCCGTCTTCCCCGAGGCCATGAGCGACCTCGGCGAGTTCGAGGCCATGGCGTCCGCGCTCGACGTGCCCGTCCTGGCCAACATGACGGAGTTCGGCAAGTCGGAGCTGTTCACGGCCGCCCAGCTGCGCGACGCCGGGGTGGCGCTCGTGATCTACCCGGTCTCTCTGCTGCGCCTGGCGATGGGCGCCGCCGACCGCGCCCTCGACGCGCTGCGCACCGAGGGGTCGCTCACGTCGCAGGTGCCGCACATGCAGACCCGCGCCGAGCTCTACGAGCTCCTCGACTACCCGGCGTACAGCACGTTCGACGCCGGCGTGTACGACTTCTCCCTGGAGGGCCACCACCACTGAACCGCGAGGCCGGCGCCGTACCCCGGCGCCCGGCGTCATGGCGAGCGAAGGAGCACCGATGACCGAGCCCCGTACCGAGTCCGAGGTCCGCAAGGGCCTGGCCGGCGTCGTCGCGGACACCACCGCGATCTCGAAGGTCGATCCCGAGACCAACTCCCTGCTGTACCGCGGGTACCCCGTGCAGGACCTGGCGACGACCCAGCCGTTCGAGGCTGTGGCGCACCTGCTCTGGCACGGCGAGCTGCCCACCCGCTCCGAGCTCGAGGAGCTGGAGGCGCTGGAGCGGTCCCTGCGGCCGCTCGACGAGCGCACCCGCCGGGCGATCGACGACCTGCCGCTCGAGGCGCACCCCATGGACGTGCTGCGCACCGCCGTCAGCCAGCTCGGCGGGCTGGACGACACGCTCGGCCGCGAGAACGGCATCCTCGACCCCGAGCTGAACCGCGGCCGCGCCGTGTACCTGTTCGCCCAGCTCCCCGGGATCGTCGCGTACAGCCAGCGCCGGCGGCACGGCCTGGAGCCCGTCGCCCCGCGCGACGACCTCGACTACACCCGCAACTTCCTGTGGCAGACGTTCGGCGAGGTCCCGGACGACACCGTCGTGGACGCGTTCCGCGTCTCCCTCGTGCTTTACGCCGAGCACTCCTTCAACGCCTCGACGTTCACGGCACGGGTGATCGCCTCGACCCTGTCCGACGTGTACTCGGCCGTGACCGGCGCCGTCGGCGCCCTCAAGGGCCCGTTGCACGGCGGCGCCAACGAGGCCGTGATGCACGCCTTCGCCGAGATCGGCTCCGCGGACCGCGCCGAGGCCTGGCTCGACGAGGCGTTCGCCGCCAAGCGCAAGGTCATGGGGTTCGGCCACCGGGTCTACCGGCACGGGGACTCGCGGGTGCCGTCGATGAAGACCGCGCTGGACTCGCTGGTGGAGCACTACGACCGGCCCGACCTCGGCGAGCTCTACGCCGCGCTCGAGTCGGCGTTCGTCGAGCGCAAGGGCATCTACCCCAACCTCGACTACCCCGCCGGCCCGGCCTATCACCTCATGGGCTTCGACACCCCGACCTTCACGCCGATCTTCGTCGCCGCGCGCGTGACCGGGTGGACGGCGCACGTCGCGGAGCAGCACGGCGCCAACTCCCTCATCCGCCCGTTGTCGCAGTACGTCGGCCCGGACCGCCGTGAGGTGCCGTCCGAGTAGTGTCGGGACCATGTCCACCAGCTACTCCGACTTCGAGTTCGAACGCCGCTTCCTCGTGCGGCGGCTCCCGGCTGTGCTCCGGGACGCGCCGTCCCTCATCGTGCAGTCGTACTACCTGTCCGACGGCGGCTACGCGCTGCGGGTCCGGGTCCAGGCGGGTGGCGTCGAGGCGGGGGTCGACGGCCAGAGCGACCCGCGCGAGGTCCTCGACGCCCACCGGGACCAGTTCGACTTCGCCGCCGTCACGGTCAAGGGCCCGTCGACGGGCGGCACCCGGTACGAGGCCGAGCGGCAGCTCGACCCGTTGGTGGGCGTGGAGCTGGTCCGACGCGGCGGCGCGCGGATCGCCAAGACCCGCTACGCGGTGTGGCTGGGTGCGGACGGCTGGTCCGTCGACGTGTTCGGCGGTGCCAACCATCCGCTCGTCGTCGCGGAGTGCGAACGCTCGGGACCGGTGACCGGTCTGCAGATCCCGGACTTCTGCGTCACGGAGATCACGGACGACCGCCGGTTCTCCAACGAGTCGCTGGCGGTCGAGCCCTACGGGGAGTGGTCGGCCGCGCACGCGCAGGAGCTCGCGCGCACAGGTCCGCGGTTCCGCGAGGACTTCGGCGAGAACCAGCGGCTGGAGTCGCCGTAGCCGGGCACCGCGGCGCGGCCCCTCGGTGCCCTCAGTGCCCTCAGTGCCAGGTCGAGACTTCCTCGACCCCGGCACGGAACTCGAAGTGCCAGGGTTCGTACTTGCCGGAGCCGCCGCGCTGCGCCCACGGCGGGTTCTCCCAGCCGTAGGCGGGGGCGTTGTCCCACAGCCACTTGTAGACCTCGGCGCTGCCGGTCTCCTTCGAGCACAGGTCGATGGCCAGGCCCCAGCCGTGCATCGAGGTCCCCGGCGTCGCCGCGAGGTACCCGCGGCTCGCCTTGACCGAGTACTGCGAGGACAGCGACCGGTAGCTGTCCACGAGGCACAGGTCCCGGCCGAACCGTGCGCGGAACGCCTCGTTGAGCGCGCTGAGCGACACGGCGGCGTCCGGTCGCAGCTGCTCGCCGCTCTGCCACAGGTCGCACAGGGAGTGGTCGGCGAGCTGCCCGTTGGTGCCCTCGACCGGGGCTGTCGTGTCGCAGTCCGGCAGCGGGTCACGCTCGGTGGACCGGCTGGCGACCTCGACGCTGCGCTCCCGCGGCGCCGCGGCGATGGCGGACGCCGTGCCGGGGGTGTCGGCACCGGACTGCAGCAACGCCAGGGTCGAGGGACCGGTCGGGGGCGCGTCGAGGTCGAACGGAGAGCGCTCGTCCGCGTCCGCGGCGCCCGTCAGGGGGACGGCGATCGTCGCCGCCGCGAGGGAACCGAGGACCGTGGCACGGGTGATCCAGGCATGGCCCGCCGGCGCCGCGTGGGCGCCCCGCCCGGCCTTGCGCGACGACCCCGGGGGGCGTCGCCGCGGCGTCCGTCCGGTGCGCGCCTCGGCCGCTTCACGGATCTCGCGTCGGGAGCGGGGGGCGGGGGCGTCGCCCTGCGACGTCGTGTCCACGCCACCTCCGTGCCTCACGCCGCGCGCTCGCGCGACACCTGTTCAACCCGCCGATCCGGACCGCCTCCGGTGCTCCGCACCGCCGGCGTGATCGTTCCGTGACCGCACACTAGCGGTGACGTCGCCCACCGCCAAGTCCCTCCTTGTTCAAGACCTGTTCATCGCAGCCGCTGCATCGCGTCACGCACCTCGCCGACGAGCTCCTCGAGGATGTCCTCGAGGAAGACGACGCCGACCGTGCGCTCGCCGTCGTCGACCCGCGCGAGGTGCGCACCCGACCGCTGCATCGCCCGCAGGGCGTCCTCGACCTCGTCGTCGGGCCCCACCTGGGCCGTGGCACGCACCCGCCACGCGGGCACCGGGCGGTCCCGGTCGCCGTTCGCCGCGTAGAGCACGTCCTTGAGGTGCAGGTAGCCGACCATGGCGCCCGGCACGCTCGCGCCGGACGGGTCGGCCGACGCCTCGACCACCGGGAACCGGCTGTAGCCGGTGCGTGACACCTCGTGCTCGACGTCGTCGGGCGTCGCACCCGGCGTGAGCGTGACGAGGGAGTCGAGCGGGACCATCACGTCGCGGGCCGTGCGCTCGGAGAACTCCAGGGCTCCCGACAGGAGCCCCTGCTCGTCGGCCAGCACGCCCTCGGCCCGGGAGTGCTCGACGATCGACTGCACCTCCTCGGCCGTGAAGGCCGACGCGACCTCGTCCTTCGGCTCGACGCCGAGCGCGCGGATCGCATGGTTCGCGACCCAGTTGAGCGCCACGATGACGGGCTTCACGACGCGCGCGATGAGCACCAGCGGCGGCGCGAACCACAGCGCGGCCGTCTCGGGACCCGTCACGGCGAGGTTCTTCGGCACCATCTCCCCGAGCACCACGTGCAGGTAGACGACGATGCCCAGGGCGATGACCAGGGCGACCGGGTGCAGGAGCTGCTCCGGGACGCCGAGCGCCGCGAACGGCACCTCCAGCAGGTGCGCGAGCGCCGGCTCGGCGATGATGCCGAGCCCCGTCGAGCACACGGTGATGCCGAGCTGGGCGCACGCGAGCATCAGCGAGACGTGCTCCATCGCCCACAGCACGATCTGGGCCCGCTTCTCCCCCGCCTCGGCACGCGGCTCGATCGTGCTCCGGCGCACGGACAGCACGGCGAACTCCGCGCCCACGAAGAACGCGTTGCCGACGAGCAGCAGCAGCCCGACCCACAGGGCGGTCGCGTTGCTCATGACGCCACCTCCTGCACGCGCAGGCGTTCGACGCGGCGACCGTCGACCAGCTCGACGCGCAGCCGCACGCCCTCCACGTCGACCGTGTCGCCGGCCTCGGGCAGCCGGCCGAGGTGAGCCATCACGAGCCCGCCGAGCGTCTCGTAGGCCGACCCGTCGGGCACGCGCAGCCCGGTCGTCTCGGCCAGCTCGTCCGGTCGCAGCACGCCGGGCACCGTCCACGTCCCGTCGGCGGCGCGGGCGGCGCCGCCCCGACGGCGGTCGTGCTCGTCCGCGACGTCGCCGACGAGCTCCTCGACGACGTCCTCCAGCGTCACGACGCCGGAGGTCCCCCCGTACTCGTCCACGACGACGGCCATCTGGAGACCGAGGCCCCGCAGCTCGACGAGCAGCGGCCCCAGGCTCACGGTGTCCGGCACCCGGGGCGCGTCGGTCATCAGCGCCCCGGCGGGCACGTCCTGCCGCCGGGCGAACGGGACGCCGACGGCGCGGCGCAGGTGCACCAGCCCGACGATGTCGTCCCGGTCGTCCCCGATCACCGGGAACCGGGAGTGCCCGGTGCGGTGGGCCAGCGCCAGCACCTCGGCGGCGCTGGTGTCACGACGCACGACCGACATCCGCGTGCGGTCGGTCATCACGTCCCGGGCGACCAGGCCGTTCAGCTCAAGAGAGTTCGCCAGGAGCGTCGCCGTGCCCTTCTCGAGGGTTCCCTCCTGGGCGGAGCGGCGCACGAGCGAGAGCAGCTCGGTCGCTGACCGCGCCCCCGAGAGCTCCTCGCGCGGCTCGATGCCCATCCGGCGCAGGATGGCGTTCGCCGACCCGTTGAACATGGCGATGAGGGGCCCGCACACGATGGTGAACACCCGCTGCAGCGGCACGACCGCCCGCGCGGTCGGGTGCGGGGCCGACAGGGCGAAGTTCTTGGGGATGAGCTCGCCGAAGAGCATCGAGAAGGCGTTGACCACCACCAGCGCCAGGATCCCGGCCAGCACACCGGCCGCGGTGGCGCCCAGCGGGGTCGCGGCGAGCCCGGCGTCGAACATGCTCAGCAGCGCCGGCTGCGCGGTGTACCCGAGCAGGATGGTCGTCACGGTGATGCCCACCTGAGCGGAGCTGAGCTCCGTCGACAGGTGCTTCAGACCCGACCGGACGATGCGGTCACGTCGGTCGGGCGCCCGGCGTCCGGGCCCCGGACTGTCGCCCTCCTCGTCGTCGCCACCGACGACGGCGGGGTCCAGGGTGACGAGCGAGAACTCGCTCGCCACGAAGATCGCGGTCCCTGCGGTCAGCAGGACGCCCACGGCGATCATGATCGTCTCGTTCAGCACGGCAGGCCCCGCAGGCCGGTATCTCGACTCTCGTCCATCGTGGCACCGATGCTATCCCGACGGGCGGACCGTCGTCGTGCTCCGTCCCGCCACGCCAGCCCAACCCCAGCGAACACCCAGGTCTTGCGTGCAAGATGGGACCATGACCACCACTGCGACCAGCCCGGGACAGGGCCAGCAGAACGCCACGGTCCTCGTCGTCGAGGACGAGCCGGCGATCGCGACGGCGATCGCCCAGCGCCTGTCCGCGGAAGGATGGCGGGTCGAGGTGGCCCGCGACGGGACCTCCGGCGTGGACGCCGCCGCCCGGCTCCACCCCGACGCGGTGGTCCTCGACGTCATGCTCCCGGGCATCGACGGCCTGGAGGTGTGCCGCCGCATCCAGGCGGACCACCCCACGCCCATCCTCATGCTGACGGCACGCGACGACGAGACCGACATGCTCATCGGCCTCGGCGTCGGCGCCGACGACTACATGACCAAGCCGTTCTCGATGCGCGAGCTCGTCGCCCGCGTCAAGGCTCTCCTGCGCCGGGTCGAGCGTGCCGCGCAGGCCGCGGCCGCGGCGCCCGCCGACCCGCCGCTCGTCGCCGGGGACGTCACGATCGACCGTGCCCAGCGCCGGGTGCACCGGGCCGGCGACGAGGTGCACCTCACACCGACCGAGTTCGAGCTGCTGGTCATGCTCGCCAGCGCTCCCAAGACGGTGCAGACCCGCGAGAAGCTCCTGGCCGAGGTCTGGGACTGGGCCGACGCGAGCGGCACGCGCACGGTCGACTCCCACATCAAGGCGCTGCGTCGCAAGCTCGGCCCGGACCTGATCCGGACCGTGCACGGGGTCGGCTACGCCTTCGAACCCCCGGCCGGCTGACGTGGGTGGTGCGCACGACGACGGCACGCGGTGGCGCGACCACCGCCTGCCGGACGTCCGCCCGCTCGACCCGGTCCACTCCCTCAAGGTCAAGCTGGGTCTGCTGGTCGTCGCGAGCGTCACGGTGGCCGTCGTCATCACGTGGGTGGGCCTGCGCAACGAGCTCGGCCCCAGCCGGACGTTCCCCCTGGCGATCATCGTCTCCCTGCTCCTCACCCAGGTCCTCGCCCGCGGCATGACGTCGCCGCTGCGGCAGATGACGGCGGCCGCGCAGGTGATGGCCGACGGCGACTACTCCGTCCGGGTGCGCTCCACCAGCCAGGACGAGGTCGGCCAGCTGGCCGAGGCGTTCAACACGATGGCGCGCGACCTGGAGGCCTCGGACCACATCCGCCGGGACCTCATCGCGAACGTCTCGCACGAGCTGCGCACACCGGTGGCCGCGCTGCAGGCCCAGCTCGAGAACATGGTGGACGGCGTCACCGAGCCGACGGCGTCGTCCCTCGAGCTCTCGCTGGAGCAGACCGAGCGGCTCAGCCGCCTCGTCACCTACCTCCTCGACCTCTCACGCGTCGAGGCCGGCGCCTCCGCCCTGATGCTGACCGAGTTCTCCGTGGGCGACTTCCTCGAGGAGTGCGCCGAGGCGATGTCGATGGTCGACGCCGCCAAGGGGCTGACGTACGTCGTGGACGTCACGCCCGAGGACCTCCCGCTCGAGGCCGACGTCGAACGGCTGCGCCAGGTGGTCACCAACCTGCTGCAGAACGCGATCCGGCACTCCCCCCACGGCGGGACGGTCCGGCTGGACGCCTACCCGGACGGCGAGCACGTGATCATCGAGGTCGGCGACGAGGGGCCGGGCATCGCCCCCGAGGACCGCGACCGCGTCTTCGAGCGGTTCGCGCGCGGCACCACCGACGTCCGGCCGCAGCCCAGCGCGAGCGGCGGGACCGGCATCGGCCTCGCCATCGTGCGGTGGGCCGTCGACCTGCACGGCGGTCACGTCGAGGTCGCCGACACGGAGTCCGGGGCGACGATGCGCGTCGCCCTGCCGGCCGTCGCGCGCCCGGCACCCGGAGTCACGACGGAGTCGGCCGCGTAGACAGGTGAGATCGATCACACCGGTTGCCCGCGGCACGGCGTTCGTGAGGTGTGCATGACGCCGGGGGAAGCAACCCCGGCCATCACCTGACTGCCGTATTACCGGGGCACCACGCTGCGGTGAGAGAGGCCCTCCGGAGGCGCCGAACGGCCGAACTCCGGGCTCCGTGAAGGTCGCCGAGGGCATAGGCTGGAACTGCCCGACAACGGGTGCAGAGCCGAAAGAGCAGCTCGACCGAGCTGTTCGACCAAGCAGTCGAGCAACGTGGGAAAGTGGGCGATCCGGGCGTGGTGTCCCCCAAGGCAGGGTCAGAGTCGATCAACGCCGGAAGTGCGTCGTTCGGAGCCAACGAGTGGCTCGTGGACGAGCTCTACGAGCAGTACCTGAAGGACAAGAACGCGGTCGACCCCGCGTGGTGGGACTTCTTCGCCGACTACACGCCGGACGAGTCCACCGACGGGGGCAGCGAGCGCTCGGCCGCGCCCACGGCACCCGCCTCCGAGACGCCCGCGCGGCAGTCCGCCGCGGCGCCGGCCGCGGAGACCGAGGAGGCCACGACGGCGTCGCCGGCGTCCGGCACGGCGGCCGCCGAGGCCTCCCAGCCGTCCGAGCCCGCCCCGGTCCCCGCCGATCCCGAGGTCTCCCCGGCGGACGCCCCGGTCGCCGAGGCCCTCCCCTCCACCGCCCCGTACGCCGAGGTCGCCCGGTCCGCGCCCAAGGACGACGACGGCGAGGCCACGGACGAGGTGCAGAAGCTCCGCGGTCCGGCGGCCCGGGTCGTGACGAACATGGAGTCGTCGATCGCGGTGCCGACCGCGACTTCGGTCCGCGCCGTGCCCGCCAAGCTCATGGTGGACAACCGGATCGTCATCAACAACCACCTCAAGCGTGGTCGCGGCGGCAAGATCTCGTTCACGCACCTCATCGGCTTCGCCCTCGTCGAGGCGCTGGCCGACATGCCGGTGATGAACGCGCACTTCCAGGAGACCGACGGCAAGCCGCACGTCGTGCAGCCGGCCCACGTCGGCTTCGGCCTGGCGATCGACCTGGCCAAGCCCGACGGCTCCCGCCAGCTCCTCGTGCCCAGCATCAAGAAGGCCGAGGAGATGGACTTCGCCGGCTTCTGGACGGCGTACGAGGAGCTCGTCCGCAAGGCCCGCGGCGGCAAGCTCGGTATGGACGACTTCGCCGGGACCACCATCTCGCTGACGAACCCCGGCGGGATCGGGACGGTCCACTCCGTCCCGCGCCTCATGCAGGGCCAGGGCACGATCATCGGCGTCGGCGCCATGGACTATCCGGCGGAGTTCGCCGGCGCCTCCGAGGAGCGGTTGGCGCGGCTGGGCGTCTCGAAGGTCATGACGATCACCTCGACCTACGACCACCGCATCATCCAGGGCGCGCAGTCCGGCGAGTTCCTCAAGATCCTGTCGGGCAAGCTGCTCGGCCTGGACGGCTTCTACGACCGCGTCTTCGCGGCCCTGCGCGTGCCGTACGAGCCCGTGCGCTGGGTCCGTGACAACACGGTGGACGCCGAGGTCGAGGCCGCCAAGCCCGCCAAGATCGCCGAGCTCATCCACTCGTACCGCTCGCGCGGCCACCTGATGGCCGACACCGACCCCCTCGCCTACCGCCAGCGCAAGCACCCGGACCTGGACATCCAGAACCACGGGCTCACGCTGTGGGACCTCGACCGGGTGTTCCCCACGGGCGGGTTCGGCGGCACGCCGAAGGCGACCCTGCGCGACACCCTCGGGCTCCTGCGCGACTCGTACTGCCGCTCGATCGGCATCGAGTACATGCACATCGCCGACCCGGCGCAGCGCAAGTGGCTGCAGGACCGGCTCGAGCACGGCTACGCCCGCACACCGCGCGAGGACCAGCTGCGCATCCTGCGCCGACTGAACTCCGCCGAGGCGTTCGAGACGTTCCTGCAGACCAAGTACGTGGGCCAGAAGCGCTTCTCGCTCGAGGGCGGCGAGTCGGTGATCCCGCTGCTCGACGCGATCCTGTCGAAGTCCGCGGAGAACGGCCTCGACGAGGTCGGCATCGGCATGGCGCACCGTGGGCGGCTCAACGTGCTCGCGAACATCGCCGGCAAGAGCTACGGCCAGATCTTCAAGGAGTTCGAGGGCCAGATCGACCCGAAGTCCGTCCAGGGCTCGGGCGACGTGAAGTACCACCTCGGCACCGAGGGCACCTTCACCGCCGAGTCCGGCGCGACCACCAAGGTCTACCTCGCGGCGAACCCCTCCCACCTCGAGGCGGTGGACCCGGTCCTCGAGGGGATCGTGCGCGCCAAGCAGGACCGCATCGACCTCGGCGGGGACGGGTTCTCCGTCCTGCCGATCCTCATCCACGGTGACGCCGCGTTCGCCGGGCAGGGTGTCGTGCCGGAGGTGCTCAACCTCGCCCAGCTGCGCGGCTACCGCACCGGCGGCACCATCCACGTGGTCATCAACAACCAGGTGGGCTTCACGACGGGTCCGACGTCGTCGCGCTCGACCACCTACTCCACCGACGTGGCCAAGGGTTACCAGGTCCCGGTCCTGCACGTGAACGGGGACGACCCGGAGGCCTGCGTCCGCGTGGCCGAGCTCGCCTTCGCGTACCGCGAGCAGTTCGACCGCGACGTCATCATCGACCTGGTGTGCTACCGCCGTCGCGGGCACAACGAGGGGGACGACCCCTCGATGACGCAGCCCCTGATGACCAAGCTCATCGAGGCCAAGCAGTCGGTGCGCAAGCTGTACACGAAGAACCTCGTGGCGCGCGGCGACATCACCGTCGAGGAGGCCGAGCAGGCGCTCAAGGACTACCAGGCGCAGCTCGAGCGAGTCTTCACGGAGACGAAGGACAGCGGGTACACCGCACCCGACGGTGCCGAGGAGTTCGCCGGCCTCGAGCGCCCGGAGTCCCAGCGCGAGGACGCCGGGACGATGGTCGGCTGGCAGACGTCGGTCCCACACTCGGTGCTCGAGCGCGTCGGCGACGTGCACGTCGCCCCGCCCGAAGGATTCTCGGTCCACCCGAAGCTGGCCAAGCTGCTCGAGAGGCGCCAGCTCATGGCCAAGGAGGGTGGCATCGACTGGGGCTTCGGCGAGCTCGCCGCGTTCGGGTCGCTCCTCATGGAAGGCACGCCGGTGCGGCTGGCCGGGCAGGACTCGCGCCGTGGCACCTTCGTCCAGCGGCACGCCGTCCTGCACGACCACCACACCGGTGCGGAGTGGACGCCGCTGCTGTACCTGTCGGGCGACCAGGCCAAGTTCTGGGTGTACGACTCCTCGCTGAGCGAGTACGCGGCCCTCGGCTTCGAGTACGGCTACTCGGTGGAGCGGCCCGACGCCCTGGTGCTCTGGGAGGCGCAGTTCGGCGACTTCGTCAACGGCGCCCAGACGGTGATCGACGAGTTCATCTCGTCCGCCGAGCAGAAGTGGGCGCAGAACTCCTCGGTGGTCATGCTCCTGCCGCACGGCTACGAGGGCCAGGGCCCGGACCACTCGTCGGCACGTATCGAGCGGTTCCTGCAGCTCGCGGCGGAGGAGAACATGACGGTGGCGCAGCCCTCGACGCCGGCGTCCTACTTCCACCTGCTGCGTCGGCAGGCGTACGACCGGCCGCGCCGCCCGCTCGTCGTGCTCACGCCGAAGCAGCTACTGCGGCTCAAGGCGGCCGCCTCGAGCGTCGAGGACTTCACCTCGGGGACGTTCGAGCCGATCCTGGGTGACGCCGCCGTCGCGGCCGGCACGATCTCGCCGTCCGCCGTCGAGCGTGTCGTCCTGTGCACCGGCCGCGTCTACTACGACCTGATCGCCGAGCGTGAGGAGCGGGGCGACACGGCGACGGCCATCATCCGCCTCGAGCAGCTCTACCCGTTCCCGGAGGAGCAGCTGCGCGAGCAGCTCGCCCAGTACCCCGGTGCCGAGGTGGTGTGGGTCCAGGACGAGCCGCGCAACCAGGGCGCCTGGTGGTACCTGCACCTGGCGATGCCCGAGGACATGCCGCGCGTGGGTGTGATCTCCCGCCCGGCGTCCGCCTCGACCGCCGCGGGCACCGCCAAGCGGCACAAGGAGGAGCAGGTCGTGCTCCTGGAGCAGGTCTTCACCCGCTGAGGGCCCGCACGACGAAGGCCCCGGTCGCGCGCTCGGCGCGACCGGGGCCTTCGTGGTCCGTCATCGGGACCGGTCTACCACCTGTCGTGGACGTGCTCGCGCACGAGCTCGTCGTACAGCTCCCGCACACCCGAGACGAACAGCGGACCGAGCACCTCGGCGTCGCCGGCGGCCGCGTTGAGACGCGCCTGCTCCGGGTTGCGGGCCCCCGGGATCACCGTCGAGACGCCTGCCCGCTGCCACACCCACGCCAGCGCGGCCTGCGCCGGGGTGAGCTCCTGCTGGAGCGCGGACTCCACGAGCCGCGAGAACCGTGTCGCGGCCTCGACGCCCTCCTCGAACGGGACGCCGGAGAACGTCTCGCCGACGTCGAAGGCCTCGCCGGAACGGTTGAACGTCCGGTGGTCGTCCGCCGCGAAGGTGGTGTCCTTCGTGTAGCGGCCCGACAGGAGCCCGGACGCGAGCGGCACGCGGGCGATGATCCCGACGCCGGCCTCGGAGGCCGCCGGCAGGACCTCCTCCAGGGGCTTGTGGCGGAACGCGTTGAGGATGATCTGCACCGTCGCCACACCCGGCCGGGCGATCGCCGTGAGCGCCTCGTCGACGGTCTCCACCGAGACGCCGTAGGCAGCGATCACGCCCTCGGACACCAGCGTGTCGAGGGCGTCGTAGACCTCGTCGTCGGAGTAGACCGCGGTGGGCGGGCAGTGCAGCTGGACCAGGTCGAGCCGCTCGACGCCCAGGTTCCGGCGCGACCGGTCGGTCCACTCCCGGAAGTTCGCCAGCACGTAGTTCTCGGGGACCTGGTCGGCGCGACGACCCATCTTGGTCGCCACCGTGATCCCCTCGCCCGGGTGGTCCGCGAGGAACCGTCCCAAGGCCTGCTCGCTGCGGCCGTCACCGTAGACGTCCGCCGTGTCGTAGAAGGTGACACCGGCCTCGAGCGACGCCTCGAGGACGGCACGCGACTCGTCGTCGCCCACCTCGCCCCAGTCGGCGCCGAGCTGCCAGGTCCCCAGTCCCACGACTGACACCATGCGCCGGGTCCGGCCGAGCACCCGCTGATCCATAGAGACTCTCCCCCTCTGACGTGACCACCACACGGTACGCGGGACACGGCCCCTCGGCGCGGCGACTACGGTGTGATCGTGAACACGACCTCTCTCCCCGCCGCGCCACCGGCGCCGTCGGGCACCCAGCACCGCATCGCCGCCGGGCCGCACGCCGCCACGATCACCGAGGTCGGGGCGATGGTGCGCGAGTACACCGTGGGTGGCCGGGACGTCTTCGTCCCGTTCGCCGAGGACGAACCCGCCCCCGTCTTCAACGCCGCCGTGCTGCTGCCCTGGCCGAACCGGCTGCGCGACGGCCGCTACACGGCCGACGGTGAGACCTACCAGCTCGCGCTCAGCGAGCCGGACCGTGGCACCGCCCTGCACGGTCTGGGCTGCTGGTACCGCTGGACCGCCGTCGAGGTCGCCGAGGACGCCGTCACGCTCGAGCTGGCACTGCCCGCCCAGAAGGGCTGGCCCTTCCAGCTGACCAGCCAGGTCCGGTACTCGCTCGACGCGACCCACGGCCTGGAGGTGCGCGTGACGACCCGCAACGTCGGCCAGGGCACGGCGCCCTACGGCATCGGGTTCCACCCGTGGCTGTCCACGGGTGGCGCGGACCTCGACGCCTGCACGGTCCGGCTCGACGCGACGGAGCACGTGACGGTCGACGAGCGCCTGCTGCCCACCGGCGTCGAGCCCGTCCACGGCGACCACGACCTGCGCGCGACGCGCTCGCTGGCCGGCCTCGACCTGGACGACGCCTGGGTCGGAGCCACGCGGGACGCGGACGGGATGTCGTGGTGCCTGCTGGGCTGCCCGGACGGCACGACCCCGGCGATCTGGATGGACGACTCGATGGACTGCTGGCAGGTCTGCTCGGCCGACCACATCGAGGGGCACCGCCGGTTCGGGCTCGCCGCGGAGCCGATGAGCTGCTACGCCGACGCCTTCAACTCGGGCGACCGGCTCGTGCACCTGCCGCCGGGCGGGTCGCACACGGTGCGCTGGGGTGCCACGCTGCGCTGACGGCCCCGGCCCGGCGTGGGATCATGCGGTGCCGCGTCCGGGCACGGAACAATGGCGGCGCAACGGCAACACGGCAGGGTGGTGAAGTTTCGTGACGGAGCGCGAGGTGCGCATCTGTGTGGTGGGCGACGAGCTCGGCGTGGGCGTCGGCGACGCCCGCGCCCTGGGCTGGACCGGCCGCGTGCTGGCCCGGACGCGGTTCGACCGGCCCGCGATGTCCTTCGTCCTCGCCGTCCCCGGGGAGACGACGTCGCAGCTCGGCGCCCGCTGGGAGGCGGAGACGGAACCGCGGTTCGGTCCGGAGTCGACCCACGACAACCGGCTCGTCGTCGCGCTGGGCCGGCACGACCTGGCCGCCGGGCTGTCCGTCGCCCGGTCGCGGTTGAACCTGGCGAACGTCCTCGACGTCGCGGACTCCCGGCGGCTGGCGACGTTCGTCGTGGGGCCGCCGCCGGGGCGACCGGAGGACGGCGACCGCATCGCCGAGCTGTCGGCGGCGTTCGCGGACGTCGCCAACCGACGCCGGGTGCCGTACGTGGACACGTACACCCCCCTCGCCCAGCACGAGCAGTGGCTGGCCGACCTCGCGACCACGGGGGCGACCTACCCGGGGCAGGCGGGCTACGGCCTCATGGCCTGGCTCGTGCTGCACACCGGATGGCACTCCTGGCTGGGGCTGCCGAACGACTCCGACGGGGCCTGACCAGCCCCGACCTGACCAGCCCCGCCGGCGGTGCCGGGACGGTCAGCCGCGCGAGACGATGACGCGCGCGGAGGTGACGTTCGCCGTGAGGTAGGCGACGGCACCGGCGCCCGTCTCCGTGCGGTCCACGGCGAGGGTCCGCGTGGCGGAGGGCTGGACCTCACCGTCGAGCACCACCTGCCCGGCGGCGCCGCGCACCTTGAGGCTGACGGGCGTGCCCTCGTCGAGCCGCAGTGCGACGTCGCCGGAGACCGTCTTGGCGGTGAGCATCGGGGCCGTCCCCCGCGCGGTGACCACCACGGCCCCGGAGACGCTGCTGGCGGAGACCCTGCCGAGCGCCCCGTCGAGCGCGAGCGCGGCGGAGACCACCTGGGCGGAGACGTCTCCGGTGTGCCCCGACGCGGCGACGTCGCCGGAGACGGACCGCACGTACAGCGAGCCCGTGGTGTCCGTCGTCCTGATGGTGCCGGTCACGGTCTTGGCGACGGTCCCGGCGGTGCCGACGACGTCGATGTCGGCCTCCGTGGTCCCGACGTCGACGCTCACCCCGGCGGGGACCGTGAGTCGCACGACGGCGCGTTCCGAGTCGCCCAGCGCCTTCACCCGGGCGACGAAGGCCTCGACCTTGGAGCGCTCGTAGCCGATCCGGAGCCGGTCGCCCTCGCGCACCACCTGCAACGGCTTCGCCCCGACCTCGAGCACCTCGAGCGTCGTGCGGGTCGCCGCGGCGTCGGCGACGACGTCGGCACGGCCGTCCTGGAGGCGGACGGACACGGCGGACGCCCGGTCCACCTCGAGGGTCTGCGGGGCGGCGACCGCCCAGGACTCGGTGCTCATGCTGCCTCCGTGAATGCCAGGGTGCCGGACGAGATCGCCCGTATGGGATCATAGAGCGACCCCGTGTCAACCTTCCCCTGAGGAGACGATGATGAGCAAGCGCGGAAGCAAGCGGCGCGGCCGCAAGAGCAAGGCCGCCAACCACGGCAAGCGCCCCAACGCCTGAGGCGCCACCGGGCACCGCCCGACCCACGCCGTGGGTATGAAAAATGCAGGCTTCCCCGACAGGAGGCCTGCATCTTTCATGTCCCCGCGAGGCGTGTCAGCCGGTGGCGAGGATCTGCGCACGGATGCGCAGCCGCAGCGTCTCGGGCGCCTGCTCGGCGCACGAGCGCCGGACGAGCTTCTTGACGAGCTCCTCGAGGCTGAGCTCGGCCAGGCACGGCGAGCAGTGCGCGACGTGCGCGCGCATGCGGTGCTCGTCGGCCGCCGTCATCTCCGAGTCGAGGTACTCGTACAGGTGCGTCAGCACGTGCTCGCAGTCGCTCTCCCCCTCGGCGGGCTCGTGCGGCACGGGGGTGATGTCGCCGGTCATGACTCTCCTCCGCGTGCTGCTGTCAGGCCCCGGTCGGCCGCGTAGTCGGCGAGCAGCTCACGCAGCTGCCGCCGGCCTCGGTGCAGGCGGGACATCACGGTCCCGATCGGTGTTCCCATGATCTCGGCGATCTCCTTGTAGGGGAAGCCCTCGACGTCGGCGTAGTAGACCACCATGCGGCGGTCCTCGGGCAGCTCGGCGAGCGCCCGCTTGACGTCGGAGTCGGGCAACCGGTCCAGCGCCTCGACCTCGGCCGACCGCAGCCCCTGCGAGGTGTGCGTCGCCGCCCGGGCGATCTGCCAGTCCTCGATGTCGTCGGTCTGCGACTGCTGCGGCTGCCGCTGCTTCTTGCGGTAGTTGTTGATGAACGTGTTGGTCAGGATGCGGTACAGCCAGGCCTTGAGGTTCGTCCCCGGCCGGTACTGGTGGAAGGCGGCGAACGCCTTCGCGAACGTCTCCTGGACCAGGTCCTCGGCGTCCGCGGGGTTCCGGGTCATGCGCAGCGCGGCGGAGTAGAGCTGGTCGAGGTACTGCAGGGCGTCACGCTCGAAGCGCGCGGCGCGGTCCGCCGTCGTCTCCTCCGGGGCGCGCTCGGTGTCCTCGCCGATCTCGTCCGCGGTCGGTTGCGCACCCGGAGTGCGCTCGGTGTCGTCGGTCATCACCGTCGAGCCTAGTTCAGGAGGTCCGACGGCGTTCGGTCGTGCAGGTGCAAGCGTGGCCACGGTCGGTGCAACGACGTGAGGCCGGGCCGCATTCCCCGGGGCTGACGGCGACCGACGAACGCGCACCGGGCCGCCGCCGTCGGACCCTCACGAGGCGACCGCCGCGAACCGCCGCCGGTATGCCACCGGGCTGGTGCCGAGGCGCCGGGCGAAGTGGTGGCGCATGACGGCGGCGCTGCCGAACCCCACGAGGCGGGCGATCTCGTCGACCGGCGCCTCGGTGGACTCCAGGAGCTCCTGGGCGCGGGCGACCCGTTGCCGGGCGAGCCACGCGGCGGGGGTGGCCCCGGTCTCGTCCCGGAAACGCCGGGCGAAGGTGCGTTCGGAGAGCATGGCGCGCCGTGCCAGCGTGGCGACGGTGTGCGGCAGCGCGAGGTGCTCGCGCATCCACGCGAGCAGGTCCGACAGGGAGTCGGCCTCGCACGGCAGCGGGTCGACGACGTACTGCGCCTGCCCGCCGTCACGCTGCGGCGGGACGACCATCCGGCGGGCGACCGAGCGCGCCGCCTCGCCGCCGAGCTCGGTGCGCACCAGGTGCAGGGCCGCGTCGATGCCGGCGGCGGTGCCCGCGCTCGTGATGATGCGGTCGTCGTCGACGAACAGCACGTCGGGGTCGACGTCGGCGTGCGGCGCGGCGGCCGCGAGCCGGTCGGCGAACATCCAGTGGGTGGTGCACCGCCGGCCGTCGAGCAGGCCGGCCGCGGCGAGCACGAAGGCCCCGGAGCACAGCGAGAGGATCCAGGCGCCGCGGGCGTGGGCACGCCGGACGGCGTCGAGATAGGCGGGCGGGACGTCGATTCGATGGCCGGGTCCGGCCTCCGCGCCGATGACGTCGTAGGCCACCACGACGACGACGTCGGCCTCGTCGGCGGCCTCCAGCCCGGCATCGACCCCGACGGGGAACCCGCCCTTCGTGGCCACCATCCCAGGCTCGGGCGTGCACAGCGTGAAGTCGAAGGTCGGCCCGCCCGTGTCGCGGCGGTCGATGCCGAAGACCTCGTAGGCGATGCCCAGCTCGAAGGGGGCGACACCCGGCACGACGACGGCAGCGACCTTGTGGATCATTCCGCCATGCTGCCACGAGGGTGGCTGGAAGTCGATGAGTGCCGAAGAACTGCCGCAGGCCCGCCGTGTCGCGCGACACGGCGGGCGTCAGGTCGGGCTGATCGCGACGAGCGCGAGGAGCAGCGTCACGAGTCCGCCCCACAGCGCGAGGGGAACACGCCCGGCCACCGGGCCCCCGCGCCGCCCGCCGCGCGCACCGACCAGACACACGACGAGCGTGGAGACCGCCGCGCCGATCGCGCCGGCCCAGAGGAACGGCACCGCGGCCGACGGGTCACCGGGCTCCCCGAAGAACGACGCCGCCGAGATCATGGCGGCGAAGCCCGCCCAGGCGGGCAGGAGGAGGAGACCGAGCGTCGCCGCGAGCCAGACGAGCGGAGACCGCCAGTCGTCCGTCCGGTCCGCGGGCTCCTGCGCGGCCGAGCCGTCCACGTCATGTCGTCGGACGTCCCGCCACGCCACCCACGCGCGCCCACCGGCGGCGCCACCCACGGCGGCGACCACGGACGACGGCGTGGAACCCCACGCCGGCAGCAGGAGGGAGCCGAGCAGGCCGCCGGCCGCGAAGACCGCCACCTGGACCGGCACGGGCCGCGCCGCGAGCAGGGCGGTGACGAGGGCGGCTCCGGGAACACCCACGAGCACGGCCGGGATGCCGGCGCTCCACAGCACTCCCACCGCGGTGGAGCTCGCGGCGCCCGGGCCCGCCGTCAGCGCGGCCAGCCCGACCGCGACCACCCAGAAGACGAGGAAGCCCGCGCCGCAGGCACGCCAGGCGACCCGCCACGGGCTCGCGACGGGCACGGCGGTGCGGCGGGCATCGGCGCCCTCGACGCCAGGTCGCGGAGAGGTCATGCTCCGCGCATCCAACCGCTCGCGACCGGACGGGTCAAGGGATCGAACTCTTGGCAGGATCTCAACGAAGCATGCCCCTCCTGCCACTCGTGGCTGGAATCTAACGGGCGAAGAATTGCTGCCATGACCTTCCTCTTCCTGCTCACCGCCCTCCTCCTCGCCGCGTGGCTCGTCGCGCTCGTCCGCGTCGTCCACCACGACGGTCTCGGTACCCGCCGGCCTCCGCGGTCCCACACGGACTGGTGGGACGACCCCGCGCCGGGGTGACCACCCGAGCGCCGACACGCGACGGCGTCGGCGAGCATGCACCCGCAGCCTCTGCCACAGTGGGCCCATGCTGCTGCGACGACTCGCCCGACCCCTGCTGGCCGCCCCCTTCGTCCATGACGGGCTCTCCGCCGCGCTGCACCCGGCCGATCACACCGACGCGGCGCGCGAGGGTGCCGACCGGGTCACGAGGGCGCTCGGGGTCGACGAGCTGGACGACACCCAGGTCTCCCTCCTGGTCCGTGCCCACGGCGCCGCCACGGTCGCCGCGGCCCTGCTCCTCGCCGTCGGGCGCGCTCCCCGGACCGCCGCCCTGACCCTCGCCGCGCTGACCGCCCCGCTCGCCGTCGTCAACCAGCCGTTCACGTCCCGTGGCGACGCGAAGCGCGAGCGGACCGGCAAGTTCGTCCGGAACCTCGGCGCCGTCGGTGCCGCCGTGATCGCCGGCATCGACCTCGAGGGCCGGCCCGGCGTCGGCTACCGGATCGAGCAGAAGCGGGCCGCGGCGTCGAGGTCCGCCAAGCACGTCGCGGAGTCGGTGTCCAAGGACGCCCAGCACGCCGCGTCGTCGGCGTCGAAGTCCGTCAAGCACACCGCCCGGTCGGCGACCAAGGACGCCCGGGCCGCCTCCCGGCAGGCCAAGGCGTCCGCGGCGAAGATGAAGGCGAAGGTGTCCTGACCGCCGGACGCCGTCACCGCCGTCGGGCCCCCGTCAATTAGGCTCGGGACCATGACGACAGCGCCCGACCAGACCACCGCACCGCTCTGGGACGCCCCGGTGGCCGAGGGCTCCCTGGACGCGACAGTCGAGGTCCCGGGCAGCAAGTCCCTCACGAACCGGCTGCTCGTGCTCGCCGCGCTCGCCGACGCTCCGGGGACGCTGCACGGCGCGCTGCGCTCCCGCGACGCCGACCTCATGATCGGCGCGCTGCGGTCCCTGGGCACCACCGTCGCCGAGGGCGAGTCCCCCAGCACCCTGCACGTGACCCCCGGCCGCCTCACCGGCGACACCGCCGTCGACTGCGGCCTCGCCGGGACGGTCATGCGGTTCCTGCCGCCCGTCGCCGCGCTGGCCCACGGCGACGTCCGGTTCGACGGCGACCCCGAGGCACGCGTGCGCCCGATGCTCCCGGTGCTCGCCGGGCTGCACAGCCTCGGCGTGCAGGTGACCGGGGACGGCGCGGGCTTCCCGACCCACCTGCCGTTCACCGTGCGCGGCCGCGGGCGCGTCGCCGGCGGTGCCGTCGACGTCGACGCCTCCGGGTCGTCGCAGTTCGTCTCCGCGCTCCTGCTGGCCGCCCCCCGCTTCGAGCGGCCGCTGGAGCTGCGCCACATCGGGGCCACCCTGCCGAGCCTGCCGCACATCGAGATGACCGTCGCCACCCTCCGCGACGTCGGCGTCGTGGTCGACGACTCCCGCGACGGCATCTGGCAGGTCACGCCCGGCCCGATCGCCGCCCGCGACGTCCGCGTCGAGCCCGACCTGTCCAACGCCGCGCCGTTCCTCGCCGCCGCCCTCGTCGCCGGCGGCACGGTCCGCGTCCCGGGGTGGCCGGCGCGCACCACGCAGCCCGGCGCAATGGTCCCCGAGCTGCTGGAGCGGATGGGCGGTGCCGCCTCCCTGGAGGGCGACGTCCTCACCGTCACGGGGACCGGGCAGATCCGCGGCGTCGACGTCGACCTGCACGCGGGCGGCGAGCTCGCCCCGACGTTCGCCGTCCTGGCCGCGCTCGCCGACTCCCCGAGCCGGCTGCGAGGCATCGCCCACCTGCGCGGCCACGAGACCGACCGGCTGGCCGCCCTCGCCACGGAGATCACCCGCCTGGGCGGACGGTGCGAGGAGACGCGCGACGGCCTGGTCATCACCCCGCGCCCGTTGCACGGAGGCGTCTTCCGCACCTACGCCGACCACCGGATGGCGACGTCGGCGGCGTTGCTCGGGCTGCGGGTGCCGGGGGTCCAGGTCGAGGACGTGGCCACCACCGCCAAGACGCTGCCCGGGTTCGACACGATGTGGCTGCGGATGCTGCGCCGGACGGCGCAGGAGGCCTGATGGCGCGCCGGGTCCGCGACGAGCACGCACGGTACGCGCGCCCGTCGAAGCACGGTTCACGGCCCCGCAGCAAGCAGCGTCCCGAGCACGCCGACGCCGTGGCCGGGCTGGTCGTCGGCGTCGACCGGGGGCGGTACACCCTGGTCCTCGACGAGGGCGGTCCGGACGAGCGCGAGATCCTCGCCATGAAGGCGCGCGAGCTCAGCCGCACCCGCGCCGTCGTCGGCGACGTAGTCGACGTGGTGGGCGACACCTCGGGGCAGGAGGGTACGCTCGCCCGCATCGTCCGCATCACCGAGCGCACGTCGGTGCTGCGCCGCACCGCCGACGACAACGACCCCTACGAGCGCATCGTCGTGGCCAACGCCGACCAGCTCGTCGTCGTGACCGCGCTCGCCGAGCCCGAGCCGCGCACCGGCATGATCGACCGCTGCGTCGTCGCCGCCTACGAAGCCGGCATGGACGTGCTGCTCTGCCTGACGAAGGCGGACCTCGCCTCCCCGGACGAGCTGCGCGACCTCTACACCCCGCTGGGAGTGGAGGTGGTCGTCGCCCGTCGCGACGCCGCCGACACCGTCGAGGCGGTCCGCGAGCACCTGCTCGGGCGCACGTCGGTGCTGGTGGGGCACTCCGGCGTCGGCAAGTCGACGCTCATCAACGCGCTCGTGCCCGACGCCGCGCGGGCCACGGGCGTGGTCAACGACGTGACCGGCCGCGGCCGGCACACGTCCACCTCCGCCGTCGCGCTCCGCCTGCCCGTCGCCGCCGGGACCGCCGAGCGCACCCACGACGGCTGGGTGATCGACACCCCGGGGGTACGCTCCTTCGGCCTCGCGCACGTCGAGGTCGCCCACCTCCTGGCAGCGTTCGAGGACCTCGACGAGGTGGCGGCGCAGTGCCCGCGAGGCTGCACCCACCTGGCGGACGCCCCGGACTGCGCGCTCGACGAGTGGGTCGACAAGGCGCCGGACGAGGAGTCCCGCACGACACGCGCGTCCCGCCTGACGTCGTTCCGCCGCCTGCTGGTCTCCCGGACCGCTACCGTGTGAGTCGTGGCCACCTTTCAGCGAACCTCCAGCCAGCACGGGCACGGACGCACGTACGAGGACGACCTGCGCCTGGCCCACGTGATCGCCGACCAGGTGGACTCGATGACGATGTCCCGGTTCCGCGCGGTGGACCTGCACGTGGAGACCAAGCCCGACCAGACCCCCGTGTCCGACGCCGACCGCGGTGCCGAGGACTTCATCCGCGCCCAGCTCGCCCGGGCCCGGACGCGGGACGCCATCGTGGGCGAGGAGCGGGGCGAGTCCGGCAGCGGCGCGCGCCGCTGGATCATCGACCCGATCGACGGCACCAAGAACTTCGTGCGCGGGGTCCCCGTGTGGGCGACGCTCATCGCCCTGGCCGAGGGCGACGAGGTCGTCATGGGGCTCGTCTCCGCACCGGCCCTGGGGCGTCGCTGGTGGGCGGCCAAGGGATCAGGGGCCTGGACGGGCAAGTCGATCGCGGCCGCTACGCGGATGCACGTCTCGGGGGTGTCCTCCCTGCGCGACGCGTCCTTCGCGTACTCGTCCCTGGACGGCTGGGAGGAGCGCGACAAGCTCAACGGGTTCCTGGACCTGACCCGCGAGTGCTGGCGCACGCGCGGGTACGGCGACTTCTGGTCGTACATGCTCGTGGCCGAGGGTGCTGCGGACATCGCGGCGGAACCCGAGCTGGAGCTCTACGACATGGCCGCGCTGGTGCCGATCGTCGTCGAGGCGGGCGGTCGCTTCACGTCCCTCGACGGCGCGGACGGGCCGTGGGGCGGCAACGCCCTGGCGACCAACGGGCTGCTGCACGACAAGGCCCTCGTCTACCTCGGCTGACCCCTCGCTGTGGGTATGGAATCTCCCGTTCTTGTCCGCCAAGAACGGGAGATTCCATACCCACAGCGACGGGTGGGCGGGATCAGGTGAGACGGGGGACGTCGTGGGCCTCGGTGGGGTCGTACCAGAGCAGGTCCCGCTCCGCGACCCGGTCGGTCGCCACCTCCAGCGCTTCGTCGTCACCGGCGTCCACGGCGGCCAGCACCGCTCGCACGTCACCCGCGGCGGCCGGCTCGTCGACGTGGACCGCCTCGACCTTCGTGCCGGGGACGGCGACGACGTCGACGCCCGAGGGCGCCGTCTCCCCCGCCGCCGGGGTCGTGGCGTCGTCGGGCACGTCCACGGTGACGACCGCGCGCAGCGGTACGGCGCCTGCCCGGCCGACCACGAGCACGAGCGACGCGTCCGCGGCGGCGAGGAACGCCTCGTACTCCCGGGACTCCTCGTCCTCGTCGGGCAGCGCGGCCGCGAGCTCGGCGGTCACCGCGTGCGCGCCGCGGGCCGGAACGTCCCAGCGGGCGCCGCGCGCCGTCACGGTCAGGGCGTCGAGGTCGTCGAAGGTCGCGGGGACGTAGAGGCGCATGGCCCCAGTGTGCCCTGTCGTGGCACGCCGGGCAGGCAGAGTGGTCCCCAGCCCGGCGCCTCGGCCCGAGTGGGCCCGTCAGGCCGGCACGTTCACGCCGGCCCGTTCCCGCACGAGCGCCGCCAGCCCGGCGAAGGCCTGCCGGGCCGCCGACGACGGCGCGTGCTCGGCGAGGGTCCGCCCGGCCAGCAGCGCCGCGTCGAGAGCCGGACCGTCGTCCGGGACGGCGTGCACCTCACCGACGCCCGCGTAGCGGGCGAGCGCGTCGCCGACCGCCCGCGCGGGATCCGGGCCCACCGCGGAGGAACGGACCCGGTTGGCGACCACGATCCGGGCCGCCGGGACGGGCACCGGCGCCTCGGCCAGGTCCTCCAGCGCACGGACGACCCGCTGCACGCCGACGGGGTCGGCGGCACCGACGACCACGACCAGGTCAGCCGCCTGCAGCGCCGCCAGCGTCGCACCGTTGCGCTGCGGGGCGTGCGTGTCGTACATGAGCAGCTCGTCGGCCTCCACCAGCGGACCGCAGTCCACCACCGTCCAGTCCACGAGGGCGCGGGCTCGCTCGAGCACGACCTCCAGCGCGCTGGCGGGCAGCTCCGGCCAGCGCGCCGCCCGCGTGATGCCCGTCAGGACTCGCAGCCGGCCCTCGACGACCGGCGCGTGCCGGGACAGCGTGGCCAGGTCCAGGGTGCCGTGCCCCGCCGCCCGGGCGACGGCGGCCAGGCCGGGGGCGTCGTCGAGCAGGCCGAGCCGCGAGGCGACGCACGACCCGTACGTGTCGGCGTCGACGACGAGGGCGGACGCGGCCGGCCCGGCGGGCGCCTCGCGGCGGCCGCGCCGCCGTCCGGAGCGCCGCCCGCCCACGCCGGCCAGCTCGGCGGCCAGCTCGATGGCGGTCGTGGTCCGGCCCGGTGCCCCGACCGGCCCCCAGACGGCGACGACCGCACCGTGCCGCGCACCCTCGGCGTCGTGGCCGGCCAGCGCGGAAAGGTCGTTCTCGCGGGTGGCGAGCGGGTCGTCCACGCGCGCCGTGTCCCGCACCGCGTCCAGGAGCCTCGGGTCGGCGGACCCGTCGAGGACGGCCTCGAAGCCGAGGGCACGGAGGCGCTCGGCCGGGCCGTCGTCGGCCAGCGCGACCACGCGGGCACCGGCCCCGTGGAGCCGTCCCACCGCCTCGCGGTCCAGGCCCGGCAGGTCCGCGGACACGACGGCGACCTGCCCAGCGCCCGCTGCCGCCGCCGCCAGCAGCTCGGTCAGGTCCCCGCAGCGGCGTGTGACGCTGGTCCCGGTCCCGGGAGCACCCAGGGCGAGCACCACGTCCATCTCGGCAGGTCCGCTCACCGCGCAGAGGACGGTGATCTCGGCCGGCATCAGGTGCCGACCACGGGCACGACGGCGACCTGACCGTCGGCGCCCAGCGCGGACAGGACGGCGGACAGGTCCTCGGCACCGACCAGGACGTGCAGCGTCCCGCGGTCGGCGACGACCAGACCTCCCTCGGTGGCGTCCACCTGCTCGACGACGACGCCGGCGACGAGCGGTTCCGGTGCCGCCGCCTCCTGGGCGCCCTGCGCCGCCGTGGGGACGAACCACAGGTCGACGACGGCGCCCTCGCGGATCCGCTCGGAGAGACCGGCCCCGATCGGCACGGCGACCGAGCGCACGTCGACGGAGTCGGCGGCCCCGATCGCGGTGGCCGCGACGAGCTCGCCGTCCCCCACCACCCGCACGGCGACCTGCCCGTCCGGGAGACCGGCGTCGGCCCGCAGGTAGCGGTCCGCCTCCACGCCGAGGTTGACGTCGACGGTGCGCAGCCGCGACGCGTCGACGGGCTCGCCGGGGGTCAGGGTGCCGGACGCCGCGTACACGGACACGGTGCGGTCGGCGCCGGAGACGACCCACGATCCCAGCGCGACGGCGACCGCCACCAGGACGACACCGACGACGAACCGAGGGTCTCGCCAGGTCGGGCGGCGCAGACGCGGGGCGGTCGGGGCCGGGAGTGCTTCGTTGGTCACGCTGGTCCTTCGGGAGTCGGACGGACGCTTCGCTGCGTCCGGTACGGGTGATCGGTCCGTCGGGCGCGACGAACGCTAGCGGCCGTCGCACTCGTGATGACGGCCCGATCCATCATCCGGGACATCACGGCGAACCGGAAGCATCGACCATCATCTGTGGACAACTCGCACGTACCGAGGCCCTGTGTGGGAAGATCGGCCCATGGCCAGCCGCTTCCTCTCCCTCGCCGAGGTGCAGGAGATCCTCAGCATCTCCGCCGCCCAGGCGTACTCGCTCGTCCGCTCGGGCGAGCTGCCGGCGATCCAGGTGGGCCCCAAGAAGGTCTGGCGCGTGGAGACCGTCCAGCTCGAGGAGTACATCGCCCGGCAGTACGACCGGACCCGCGCCCGCATCGACGCCGGCGACCTGTGACCACCGTTCCGCACGACCGGCACGACCGGCACGACCGGCACGACCGGCACGACCGGCGAACCGTCAGGCCTCGCTGACCCGGACCAGGGCAGAGAACGGCACGACGCGCGTCCCCGACCCGGCCGCATCGAGCTCCGCCACGTCGAGGTGGTCCGCGCCGACCCGCGCGACCCGTCCGAGCAGCACCTGAGCCGAGGTGCGGACCTGCACCCGGGCGCGGTCGCGCTGCAGCCCCCGCAGGGCGGTCCCCAGGCCCAGCCCGTCCGTGCGTGCGGCAGATGGCGTCGCGTAGGGCCCCAGGCCGGTGACACCCACGACGGCGGACAGCGGCACGAGGTGCTGCACCCGGCCACCCTGCGCGGTGCGGGCGTCGACCTGCACCCAGGTCGTGGCCACCCGCTCGAGCCGCCCCGCGAGCGACTCGCCGTCGGACAGGTCGAGGCGCAGCACCCGGCCCTGCGCGGCCCGCAGCCGGTCCACGAGCGGCACCGAGGCCTGCTCGGCACGGGTGAGCTCGGCGACGGCGCCGTCGCGCTCGGCCGCCTCCTCCGCCGCGAGCTGCGCCTCCAGATCGGCGAAGAGCAGCGTCCAGCGGGCCGCCCCTGATGTCGTCACCGGTGGTCCTCCCGTCCGTCGGCCCTGGTCGGGCCGCGGCCCAGGATGCCCTGCCCTGGACAGGAGGGCCACAGTGCGGTTCAATATCTGCCACCAGAGCACATCAAATGGCATCAAACGACATGATCGACGTTGATTCGACGGAAGGTTGCCAGATGAACCACCGGGCGACGACACCCGGCCAGCCGCGTCACCGCTCCGCCGGAGCGGTGCGCAGCACCCTGGGGCTGCTCGCGATGCTCCTGGCGTCCGCCGGCGCCGCGACGCTGCTCGCGCTCCGGGTCCAGGCGGTCGTCCCCACGCGAGAGACGGCGCCGACGCTCGGGGTCGACACGTGGGTCGAGCTCGCGGTCCTCGTCGCCGGCCTCGGCGCCACGGCCTGGACCCTGCTGGGGACGGTCGCCGCGCTCGTCGGCGTCGTCGCGGTGCGCCGAGGACGGCCCGGTCGCACGGCAGACGCGGTCGTGGGCCGCTGGGCGCCCGCCGTCGTGCGCCGGCTCGCCTGCGGTGCCGTCGGTGCCGGCCTCGGTGCCGGCCTGGCGCTGACCCCCGCCGCCGCCCTCGCCGACGACCGGCCAGGGACGGACACCGACCCGGCCGTCGTCCTCGAGCTCGGCTGGGAGAGCACCGCCCAGGACCCGGCGCCCGAGCCTCCGCCCGCGGCGGACGCCGACCTGCCGGACGGGCCTGCCCCGTCCCCCGAGGACGAGGCCGGCGACGGGTCGCCCGGCGAAGAGCCCGCCAAGCCGTCCGCCGAGCCGTCCGCCGAGCCGCCGGCCGACCCGACCGGCGAGGGACCGGACGACCGAGCGGAGGGGCAGCGTGCCGACCCCGTCCTCGGCGAGGTCCAGCGGACGTCGAACCAGGTCCACGCCGCGGACGAGACCGTCGTCGTGCGCGGCGACACCTTGTGGGACATCGCCGCGCGCGGCCTTCCCCCGGGCGCCACGGACGCGGACATACTCCGGGCGGTCACGGCCTGGCACGACGCCAACCGGGACGTCATCGGCGGCGACCCCGACACGATCCTCCCCGGCCAGGTGCTGCACGCGCCCTGACCGGCTCTCGCACCCGGCCACACCCGTTGCCCGCACCACTCCCGGAGACCCCATGACCGCCACCGCGTCCGAGAACACCCGACCGACTGACGCCGCGACGCGCCGGCTGCGCGTCACCGGCACACCCCGCGGCCGCCGTCCGGCCGAGCCGCCACGCGCGACGAGCCGCAGACCCGCACCGTCCCGCCGGGTGCGCCTCGGTGCCGTCCCGGCCGATCCGGTCCCGACTCCCGGCCGCCCGTCGGCCCAGACGCCGGCCGCACCGGCACGGCTGCCGGACCCCACAGCGATGTGCGGCTCCGTCGTCCGTGCCGCCGTCGAGGTGCTGCGGGGCGAACGTCCGGCGACCCACCTCGCGCGGTGGGTGACACCCACGGTCCTCGACCAGCTCGTGCACCGGGCTCGGCTCGTCCAGGCGCAGCGCGGCGAGGGGCGTGCCGGGCTGCCGGTGACCGTCCGGCGGATCCGCACCGTCCGCCTCGGGGACAGCACGGCCGAGGCGACCGTCGTCCTCGAGGACTCCGGACGCGTCCGCGCCGCCGCCGTCCGGCTGGAGGCTCGACGAGGCGTCTGGCGGGTGGCCGTGCTCGAGCTCGGCTGAGGTGCAGACTCAGCCGAGAAGGCACCGCCGAGGCGGAGGTGCGGCTATCCGGGCACCGAGGTCACTCGTTGACGCCGTGGCACATCTTGTACTTCTTGCCGGAGCCGCAGGGGCAGTGCGCGTTGCGAGGGGTTCCGGGGAAGGTACGGCCGTCGGCGTTCGCGGCGGACGCCTCACCGTGCAGCGCCCGACGCTCCGCCCGCGAGCCACCGCCGGACGACGAGGCCGAACCGTCCTCGCTGGGTGCCGTGTACTGCAGGTTCTGCGGGGGCTTGGGGTTCTCGAGCCCCTTGGCGACCAGCACGGGCTCCTCGGTCCCGCCGAACGCGGCGGGCACCTCCGGGCCGTCGGCAGCCGTCGTCGCGGGCTCCTCGTCGTCGGGAGCGTCCTCGACCGCGTCGGCACCGGCGACGGCCGGCGCCCCGCCGGCCCCGATCGCCTGCGCCGCCGACGAGCCGGCAGCGGCGACGGCAGCGTCCACCGAGAGGGTCGGACCGTCGCCCGTCGCCGGGTCGCCCGACCCGCCGGCCTGCTTGACCTCGACCTCGAGGTTGAAGAGGTAGCCGACCGACTCCTCCTTGATCGCCTCCGTCATGGCCTGGAAGAGCTGGTAGCCCTCGCGCTGGTACTCGATGAGCGGGTCGCGCTGGGCCATCGCGCGCAGACCGATGCCCTCCTTGAGGTAGTCCATCTCGTAGAGGTGCTCGCGCCACTTGCGGTCCAGGACCGAGAGCACGACGCGTCGCTCGAGCTGACGCATCGCCGGCGACCCCAGGGACTCCTCGCGGGCCGCGTACGCCACCCGGGCGTCCGACAGCAGCTCCTCGAGCAGCATCTCCCGGGTGAGACGGTCGCGACCGCCCGCCTCCGAGACGACGTCGTCCACCGTGATCGAGACCGGGTAGACCGACCGCAGGGCGGTCCAGAGCCCGTCGAGGTCCCAGCCTTCGGCGTTGCCGTCGTCGGCCGTGCCCTCCACGTACGCGGTGATGACATCGGTGACGAAGTGCTGGACCTGCTCGTGCAGGTCCTCACCCTCCAGGACGCGGTGACGCTCGTCGTAAATGACGGTGCGCTGACGGGACAGGACGTCGTCGTACTTGAGGACGTTCTTGCGGATCTCGAAGTTGCGGGACTCGACCTGCGACTGCGCGCTCTGGATGCCGCGCGTGACCATCTTCGACTCGAGAGGCATGTCGTCCGGGAATCCCGCGCGGCCCATCATGGACTCGGCGAGCCCCGAGTTGAACAGCCGCATCAGGTCGTCCTGCATCGACAGGTAGAAGCGCGACTCACCCGGGTCGCCCTGACGACCCGACCGCCCGCGCAGCTGGTTGTCGATCCGCCGCGACTCGTGGCGCTCGGTGCCCAGCACGTAGAGGCCGCCGAGCTCGACGACCTCCTCGTGCTCCGCGGCGACGGACTCGGTGGCCTTCTCCAGGACCTCCGGCCAGGCCGCCTCGTAGGCCTCCGGGTCCTCGGTCGAGTCGAAGCCCCGGGCCGCCATCTCGGCGACCGCCGTGAACTCGGCGTTGCCGCCGAGCATGATGTCGGTACCGCGACCGGCCATGTTCGTCGCGACCGTGACCGCGCCCTTGCGTCCCGCCTGCGCGACGATCGAGGCCTCGCGCTCGTGCTCCTTGGCGTTGAGGACGTCGTGCGGCACGCCGGCCTTCTTCAGCAGCCGGGACAGCAGCTCGGACTTCTCGACGCTCGTGGTGCCCACGAGGACCGGCTGCCCCTTGGCGTGCCGCTCGACGATGTCCGCGACGACGGCGTTGAACTTGCCGTCCTCGTTCTTGTAGACGAGGTCGGGCTGGTCCTTGCGGATCATCGGCCGGTTGGTCGGGATCGGCACGACGCCGAGCGTGTAGGTGCCCTGGAACTCGGCCGCCTCGGTCTCGGCGGTACCGGTCATGCCGCCGATCTTGTCGTACAGGCGGAAGTAGTTCTGCAGGGTGATCGTGGCGAGGGTCTGGTTCTCCGCCTTGATCTGCACGCCCTCCTTGGCCTCGATGGCCTGGTGCATGCCCTCGTTGTAGCGACGGCCGGCGAGGATGCGGCCGGTGTGCTCGTCGACGATCATGACCTCGCCGTTGAGCACGACGTAGTCCTTGTCGCGCTTGAACAGCTCCTTGGCCTTGATGGCGTTGTTGAGGAAGCCGATGAGCGGCGTGTTGAGCGACTCGTACAGATTGTCGATCCCGAGGTAGTCCTCGATCTTCTCGATGCCCGGCTCGAGCACGCCGACGGTGCGCTTCTTCTCGTCGACCTCGTAGTCCTTCTCGACCTGCAGGCGCTTGACGACCTTGGCGAACTCCACGTACCAGCGGTTCGCGTCGCCCGAGGAGGGACCCGAGATGATGAGCGGGGTCCGCGCCTCGTCGATGAGGATCGAGTCGACCTCGTCGACGATCGCGAAGTGGTGACCGCGCTGGACCAGGTCGTCCGGCGACCACGCCATGTTGTCGCGCAGGTAGTCGAACCCGAACTCGTTGTTCGTGCCGTAGGTGATGTCGGCCGCGTACTGGGCGCGCCGCTCCGCCGGGTTCTGGCCCGACACGATCACGCCCGTCGTCATGCCGAGGAACCGGTAGACGCGGCCCATCAGGTCACCCTGGTAGCGCGCGAGGAAGTCGTTCGTCGTGACGACGTGCACACCCTTGCCGGTGAGCGCGTTGAGGTAGGCCGCCGTCGTCGCGACGAGCGTCTTGCCCTCACCGGTCTTCATCTCGGCGATGTTCCCGAGGTGCAGGGCCGCGCCGCCCATGAGCTGGACGTCGAAGTGGCGTTGGCCGAGCGTGCGGCGGGAAGCCTCGCGCACCGTCGCGAAGGCCTCGGGGAGCAGGTCGTCGAGCGACGCCCCGTGCTCGAGCCGCTCCTTGAACCGGCCCGTCTCCTCCTGCAGCTCGGTGTCGCTGAGCTCGGTGAAGCTCGACTCGAGCTGGTTCACCTGCTCGGCGAGTCCGGTCAGCTTCTTGAGGATCCGGCCTTCGCCCAGGCGGAGGATCTTCTCGAGGATCGCAGGCACGCAGTTCTCCCGTGTCGGTGGTGCCCGGGAAGCCTCCCGAGCCCGTTCGGTGGCGGCGACCGGGGCCGGACGACGGCGTCGTCGTCCCGGTCGCACCGCCTGTCATCCTATTCCCCCGCGGCAGAGCTCGGGGCCAGGTTCGCGACCGACGAACGTCACCGGTCGGTGGCCAGCACCTCCGCGGCGCGGTCCGCGAGCTCCGCACCGGCGGCGCCGTACAGGTGGAACACCGCGTCGGCCCCGTGCCGCCGCAGCTCGTCGGCGTCGTCGTCGTAGCGCGCGATCGCGGCGACGAGCCCCTCGAACCCCGCGTCCTGCAACCGGGACAGGGCGATGAGGTTGGCGTTGTGGAACGGCATCGCCAGCACGGCGAGGCGCACGTGCCCGGCGCGCTTGACCCGGGCCCAGAACTCCAGGTCCGTCGCGTCGGCGCGGACCACCTCGAAGCCATCGGACTGCAGCGCGTTCACCCGCTGGTCGTCGTGCTCGACCCCCACCACCCGCAGACCGTACACGTCACGCAGGCGGGCGCACGCCGTGTTCCCGACCCGCCCGAGCCCGAGCACCACGGCGTCGGCGTGCCCGATGTCGACCAGGCGGTCGTCCGGGTGCAGCGACGTCGGCGGCTTCCTCGGCAGCAGGCGCGTGAGCGCCGAGGCGATCTCGACGCCGCGCCGGTTCACCACGGAGGCCAAGACGAAGCTCATCGCCACGGCCAGGGACACGACGACCACCCAGTCCTCGTCGAGCAGGCCGTGCTCCGCGCCCACCACCGCGACGATGATGCCGAACTCGGAGAAGTTGCCGAGCACGAGCCCGACGAGCATCGCCGTCCGCCGTCGCAGCCGCATCATCCACAGCAGCACCGCGAACCCGGCCGCCTGGAGCGGCAGCAGCACGAGCAGTGCCGCCGCCATGCCGAGATGCTGCAGGGTGGGCGTGCCGTGCAGCCCGATCTCGAGGAAGAACGCCACCAGCATGAGGTCCTTGAACGACATCAGCGACCGCGACATCTCTCCGGCGCCGGGGTGGGACGCCAGCAGCATGCCCATGACGAGGGCGCCGAGGTCTCCGGAGATCCCCAGGTGCTCGAAGAGGTAGAACCCGGGCCCGAGCGCGAGCGCGACCCCGAAGAGGGCCTGGAGCTCGCCGTGCCCGACCCGGTCCCAGACGGCGTGCAGCGCCCGGCGTCCCGGGACGAGCAGGACGAGCAGCAGCGCCCACGGGCTCGGGAGCTCCCCGGTCGCGAGCACGAGGAAGACGACCGCGGCGATGTCCTGGAGCACCAGGATGCCCACGGCGATCCGGCCGTACAGGCTGGTCGCGTCCGAGCGGTCCTCGAGGACCTTGACGACGAACACGGTCGAGGAGAACGACAGGGCGAACGCGATCAGCGCGATCGTCGTCAGCGCCTCACCACCGAGGAGCGCGGCCCCGGCGACGGCGAGCAGGGCCAGGAACCCGACGCCGACCAGCGTGCTGATCACCATGTGCGAGACGGTGGTCACCCAGATCTCCGACCGGGCGAGGGTCCGCACGTCGAGCTTGAGCCCGATGGTGAACAGCAGCAGCGAGACGCCGACCTCGGCGATCGTGCCGATGCCCGGCAGCTCGGGCGCCCCGGCGGCACCCAGGGCGAACCCGGCCACCAGGAAGCCCACGAGGGGCGGCAGCTTGACGAGGCGGGCCAGCAGCCCGCCCGCGAACGCCGCCCCGAGGTACAGCGCGATGACCTCCATGGTCAGCCACCCTTCTTGCGGTCGTCCGACGTGCCGGCGCCCACCGGCTCGCCCCGGGCCCACGCGGTGACCTGGCGGGCGGCGTCGGGGCGGCGGGGGACGACCAGCAGCAGCACGTCCCCGGCCCGGAGCTCGACCGGGTCGTGCGGCAGGAGCGTCTCCTGGTCGCGCACGACGGCGGTGATCCGCCCGCACGGTGGTTCGACGTCCATCACGCGACACCCGACGAGCGCCAGGTCGGGCCGGACAGGGATCTCAAACAGCTCCGTGGCGGTGCCCGCGAGCGGCCGGCCCGAGGCGACGGGGTCCAGGTCGTGCGCGGCGGCGGCGATACCGAGGAACCGGGCGACGCTGCGGATGCTGACACCCTGGACGGCCGCGGAGGCCAGCACCACGAAGAACACGACGTTGAAGATGAGGGCACCCTCCGGGTACCCGGCCACCGCGGGGAAGGTCGCCAGCACGATCGGTACCGCTCCACGCAGCCCGACCCACGAGACGAAGGCGATCTCCCGCCACGTGTACCCGAACCACACCAGGCACAACCCGACGGCGAGCGGGCGGGCGACGAGCACGAGCACCACCGCCACGAGCACCGCCGTCCCTGCCACCGGCGGCAGCTGGGACGGGAAGACGAGCATGCCGAGCAGGAGGAAGAGCCCCACCTCCGCCGTGTTGGACAGCCCTTCGTGGAAGGTGCGGATCTCGCGACGGTGCAGCGTCACCCTGGCGCCGACCACCAGGCCGGCGAGGTACACGGCCAGGAACCCCGAGCCGCCGACGAGGGCCGCCGCGCCGTAGGCCAGCCCGGCGACGCCCAGCGCCAGCACGGGGTACACCCCCGTCGGCCCGAGCGCGGCCCGGGACAGCGTCCAGCTCCCGGCCAGCCCGACGACGGCGCCCGCCACGATGCCCCCGACGACCTGCGTCACGCCGAACACGACCCAGTCGACCGGTTCCGGCGTGCCCGTGAAGGTCGCGACCAGACCGACGGTGAGCATGATCGCGACCGGGTCGTTCGCGCCCGACTCGACCTCGAGCAGCGCGGACATCCGCCGCGGCAGGGGCGAACGCCGCAGCACGGCGAACACGGCGGCGGCGTCGGTCGAGGAGACCACCGCGCCGATGAGCATGGCGGTCAGCGGGTCGAGACCGAGCAGCCACCATCCGGCGAGCGCGACGACCGCGGCGGTGACGACGACACCCGCGGTCGCCAGGACGAGCGCCGGCCCGGCGGCCCGGCGCACGTCACCGGGCTTGGTCGTCAACCCGCCCTCGAAGAGGATCAGCAGCAGGGCGACGGTGCCGAGCGTCTGGGCCAGCTCCACGTCGGACAGCCGGACGAGGCCGAGGCCGTCGTCGGCGACGAGCATCCCCAGCACCAGGAACAGCAGCAGGCCGGGGATCCGGACCTTCCCGGCGAAACCGGCCGCGAGGATCGCTGCGACGAGCAGCGCGCCGGCGGCGAGGATCCAGACGTCCGCGGGAAGGCCTGCTGTCATCCGAACTCCTCCACACGCGCGCCGACCGGGTAGGCAGTCTATCGGCGTGGCGGCCCGGGGGCGTTCAGCCGCCTGCTGCCGACACCGCCGCTCCGCGCCCGGCGTGCTGCGCGGGGACCTCCATCGCCAGGGCGTCGGCGAGGTCGCCGACAGGTGCGACCTCCACCTCGTCCAGACCGAGCCAGGACGCCAGGAGCCACAGCTCGCCCGCCAGCGCGCCGGGGGTCGCGGCGTCGGCGTGCGGCGTCCGGTGCGCTGCGACCACGCGCAGGACGCCGGCCGCCCGGTCCGCCTTGAGGTCGACCATCGCGGTGATGGCGTCGCCCTGCAGGTACGGGAGCACGTAGTAGCCGAGCCGCCGCCGGGGCGCCGGGACGTAGATCTCGATGCGGTAGAACACGTCGAACAGCGCCTCCAGCCGGCGCCGCTCCCACACGAGCGGGTCGAACGGGCTGAGCAGCGCACCGCCGGTGGCCCGCCGCGGCACGACGGCGTCGCGGTGCCGGTACGTCGGGTCGTCCCAGCCGTCGACCGCGACAGGGACGAGGACCCCGGCGTCGACCAGCTCGCCCAGCGCCTGCTGCGCCCGCGGCCCGCGCAGCCGGAAGTAGTCCCGGAAGCAGCGCGCCGTGCCGATGCCGTGCGCCCGGGCACCGAGCTCGAGGAGCCGGCGGACGGCATCCTGGTCGGACACGGCGGGCAGGTCGCGCACGGCGGGCGGAAGCACGCGCTCGGGCAGGTCGTAGCACCGCTCGAACGCGCCGTTGCGCCGGGCCGACATCACCTCGCCGGTGAAGAACAGGTACTCGAGGCAGCGTTTCGCCGTGGTCCAGTTCCACCCCCACTCGAGACGTGAGCGCGGTGCGGTCCGCCCGACGCGCTCGAGCTCGTCGTGGATCCGGCTGGCCGTCACCGGCCCCTGCTCGGCCACGAGCGCGCGCACGAGGTCGAGCTCGTGCGGGTGCGCCTGCGGCACGGCGGAGATGGAGCCCCACGCCTCGCGCTCGTGGGCACGACGGCGCCAGGCGAGCAGCGGGTACGTCGAGGTGGGGACGTAGGAGGCGACGTGCGCCCAGGTCTCGACCAGCCGCCGTGGCGCGCGCCCCGCGGCCCGGTCCAGCAGCCCCGTGTCGTACGGTCCGAGCCGCGAGAAGAGAGGCACCAGGTGCGCACGGGCCAGCACGTTCACCGAGTCGATCTGCAGCAGGTTGAGCTGCTCCACGGTGGCGGTGACCCGCCGCATCGTGACGGGACCTGGCCGCCGCGGGCGGTCCAGCCCCTGCGCGCGCAGCGCGACGCGACGGGCCTCGGCGATCGACAACGACTCCATGACCGCATCCTGCCCGCCCCCACCGACACGCCTGCCCCGCTCCCCCCACCCAGTGCCTGCCGGATGCTGGCCGAACAGTCGTGTCGAGGGCGAGGGAGGGCCTCCCGCCGTACGGTCGTCATCCCCGATGTGGAGGGCGCGCAGCGCCCGTGAACGCGACCGTGCGGCGGGAGGCCCTTCCTCGTCCGGGCCGGACCGGGCCGGACCTCAGCCCAGCTCGGTCACCGGCGCGACCCCGCTGCACGTCGCGTCCAGCTCGATGACGCCGTACGACCAGCCCCGGCGGCGGTACACGGCGGCCGGACGGGCCGACTCCTTGTCGATGAAGAGGAAGAAGTCGTGGCCGACCAGCTCCATGTGCTCCACGGCCTCGTCGGCCGTCATGGGCTCACCCCGGTGGAGCTTCTGCCGGATCACGACGGGCGAGTCGCCGAGCTGGTACTCGACGGCGTCACCGGGCGTCGAGAGCGACGCCGGCTCCACCTCGGGCTCCGGCTGGTCCGCCTGGACCTCGTCGTAGGGGCGCACGTCCACGGGCGGCATGACGTCCGCGCCACGACGCCGGTGGTCCTTGCGGCGGTCCCGGGAGCGGCGCAACCGCTCGTTGAGCTTGTCGATCGCGAGGTCGAGGGCTGCGAAGCGGTCGTCTGCGGCCGCCTCCGCCCGGATCACGGGTCCCTTGTCCCGGACGGTCAGCTCCACCCGCTCGCTCATGTCGCTGAGCCGGGGGTTCTTCTCGTGCGTGACCTCGACGTCCACGCGGCGCGCGTTCGGCGCGAGCTGCGAGACCTTGGCGAGCTTGTCCTCCACGTGGTCACGGAACCGGTCCGTGACCTCGGTGTGCCTGCCGACGACGGCGATCTCCATCGTGTTGCTCCACTTCGTCGTGGGCCACCCTCGCTGCATCTCTCGGGGCGGCCCGTCGTGAGGTCTGGGCACCGCGGTGGGTGCCGGTCGGGGCACCACCTCCCGGTCGCCGGACGTCGTCCGGCCCGCTCGTGAGATGCGACGAACCGTCCGCTGCCGCGGGCTGCTCGCCGTCGGGTTCTCACACTAACCCCAACGTGTCGGCCGGGTGAACCGCAGACGTCGAACCGGTGTGAGGAGATTCCGTGACAGTGTCCGGCGGCGGCGTCGCGGCCAGCACCGAGGCGCCGAGGACCACGGCCCCGGCGTCGGTCAGGGCCTGCTCCGCCGCCGCGAGCGTCGCGCCCGTGGTGAGCACGTCGTCGACGAGCAGGCACGGGGTGCCGGGGCCCAGGGCGTGCCGGCGGACCGCCAGGGACGCGGCGAGGTTGCGGCCCCGGGCCCGCACACCGAGACCGACCTGGTCGCGGGTGATCCGCCGTCGCCGCAGGGCGGGCACGACGTCGGCACGCACCGACCGGGCGCGGAGCCCGTCCGCGAGCGCCCGCGCCAGCACGCCGACGGGGTCCCGTCCGCGACGCAGCCGGGCACCCGGGGCCGAGGGCGCCGGTACGACGACCACCCGTGCCCGCCCGGCCGCCGTCCGGACCGCCGGGGCCACGACGGTGCCCGCACGACGCAGTGCGGCGGCGAGCAGCCCGTCGAGGTCGGCACGCTCGCGGTCCTTCCACGCCACGACGACGTCGCGCACCGGGCCGGCGTAGTCACCGACCGCCCACACGGGCAGGGGTCCACCCGCCTCCAGGCGGTCCAGCCGCGGTGCGCCGAGCTCGACGCGGCACACCGGACCGCCGGCGGTCGCGGCGGCGCACGCGGGGCAGCAACGCACGTCGTACGCACCACAGCCCGGGCAGGAGACGGGGACGACGAGGCGGGCGAGTCGGACGAGCATCCCGCCAGGCTGCCGGACGCCGCCCGTGCCGCGGCGGCTGTCGCTGCGGCGCCTGTGGACGGCCCTCGCGGTGGAAGGGGTCAGGGACGGTCAGCCCGGGTAGGCCACCGCGACGACGTCGCTCGCGATGGCCGGCCACAGGGCGGCACTCTGCCGGACCCGGAGCGTCCCGTCGTCGTCGAGGACGAGCGTCGGGCTCGCCCCCACGCCGGTGGCCACCACCGTCGGCGGCTCGGTCGTCGGCAGCGGACGCGTCAGCCCGTCGTTGGAGCCGGCCAGCCCGCCGACACCCGCGACGAACAGGGTCCGGGACACGCCCGGGGGGGCGGACAGCAGGGTGAGCGTCGACTCCTCGGACCAGTCGACGGCCACGACGTCGTCGACCGGGCCCCCGACGCGCACGGGCGTCGACAGGCCGGTCGGGACGTCCTCGGCGTCGCGCTCGATCCCCGCGGACCAGACCTCCGCACCGTCGGGGCCGTCCGTGACGACCGCGACCCGCGCACCCTCCGGGGAGACCCGCAACGACCGCACCGGCAGCCCGGTCAGCCACTCGGCCTCGACCGGGGCCACGCCCCCGGTGGGCAGGACGACCCGCAGCCCACCGCCCGTCGCGGTCCAGACCATGTCGAACCGGTCGACCGACGGCGCCGCGAGCGACCTGCCGACGAGCACCTCGACCGGCCCTTCCTCCGTGAGCCGCAGCAGCCGGTCGGAGCCGTCACGCACCACGATCGTCCCGTCGTCGGGGCCGACGCCGACCGCGGTCACGTCGAGCCCCGACGTGTCCACCGGCTCGTCGAGGTCGGTCAGCTCCCGTCCGACCACGCGTCGCAGCACCTGCCCGTCGGCGGTGTCCTGGACGGCGACGGCGTCCCCCACCGTGACCGGTCGCGAGGGCGCGTCCGCGACGGTGGGAGCGAGCGGCGACGTCCCCTCCGAGAGCACCACGGTGCGGCCGTCGCCCTCGCGCAGCGTCGCCTCGAGCTGGGCCACCAGCAGCGCGCGGTCCTCGGTGGGCGCCTCGGTGATCGCCGAGGTCAGGCTCACGTCGATCGTGCCGTCGTTCGAGACGGTCACGGCATCGATCGCCAGCGTCGCCCCCTCGGGGACGACGGAGATCGCCGACTGCGACAGGTTCTCGGGCGGCCCGGCGAGGACCGCCTGCGTCGCCGCGGTGCGCCACGACTGCTTGGGATACCAGCGCACCGCCGGCACCCACCACTGACGGTCGGACGTCGGGTAGTACAGGGGCGTGCGGTGGAACCCGTCCGTGAGGAACTCGGCCAGCACGAGCAACCCGTCGTCGAGCCCGCTGATGCGCCACTGCCCGTCGGTGCCCCGGGCCAGCTCGAACTCCACGTCCACGACGCTGGGCCCGGGCAGCTCGGTGTAGACGCCGGACTCGTCGAGCGACGCGACCACGGTCGCCTCGCCGCGCACCGACGTCGTGGCCGACGCGTCGTCGTACTCCTCGACCGTCCACTGGGGGTACTCGGAGAGCATCAGGACCTGCGTGTACGGGTCCCACGACGCACGGGCGACCGGTGTCGTGTACTCGCGGGCGATGTCGAAGGTCTGCGACGACGCCGGGCCGAGCTGCGCCGCGCTGACGAACCCCTGCACGATCTGCTGCGGGTCGGCGTCCACGGCGGGGCCCTGGACGTCGAAGGCGATCGGCTGCGCGTCGTCGACCTCGGCGGAGCCCTCCATCACGCCACCCGTCGTCGGGATGCTCGCGCACGCCGCGACGGACGCCACGAGCACGCCGGCGCACGCGACGGACAGGGCGCGGCGAGCGTTCGGCCGGCTCATCGGGACTCCTCCTCGGGCGGCAGGTCGGGGATGGCGGTCGGCGTGGGGCCCGTCGGCGGGTTGACGACCGGCACCTGCCCGGTGGGGACGTGCTGGCCCCCGGCTCGCGGCGGCCCGTCGACGGGCAGCGGCGGGCGCCCGATCTCGATGCCGGCCCGGCGCGGCAGCGTGAGCCGGAAGCTCGCCCCGTGGCCGATCCGTCCCCACACGTCCAGGCGGCCACCGTGCAGGCGGGCGTCCTCCTGCGAGATGGCCAGGCCGAGGCCCGTCCCGCCCGTGGTGCGGGCGCGCGCCGGATCACCTCGCCAGAACCGGTCGAAGACCCGGTTGAGCTGGTCGGGCGAGAGCCCGACACCGTGGTCGCGGACCACCACCGCGACCGCCTCGGCGTCCTGGCCGACCGTCACCTCGACCGGCTTGCCCTCCGCGTGCTCGATCGCGTTGACCACGAGGTTGCGCAGGATCCGCTCGACGCGGCGCGGGTCGATGTCCGCCGTCGTGCGGTCCTCCGGCATGTCGACGGACAGGAACACGGAGCGGCGCTCGGCGAGCGGTGCGCACGTGTCGACGACGGCGGTCACCACGCCGCGCACGTCGCGGTGCTCGACGTCGAGCACGGCCGCCCCGGCGTCGAACCTGCTGATCTCCAGCAGGTCGGTCAGGAGCTCCTCGAACCGGTCGAGCTGGGTCTGCAGCAGCTCCGCGGAGCGCCGGGCGGACGGGTCGAGGTCCTCGCGCGCGCCGTGGATGACCTCGCCCGCCATGCGGATCGTCGTCAGGGGCGTCCGCAGCTCGTGCGACACGTCGGAGACGAACCGCCGCTGAGCGGCCGAGAGATCCTCCATCCGGGCGATCTGCTCCTCGAGGTTGTCGGCCATCTCGTTGAAGGTCCGGGCCAGGGTCGCCATCTCGTCGTAGCCGCGCGACCCGGGCACCCGGACGTCCAGGTGCCCCTCGCCGAGACGGGCCGCCGCCGTGGCGGCGCGGCGCACCGGGGCGACCGTCTGACGCGTGACGGTCCACGTGAGCAGCCCGATCATCGCCAGGATGGCGACCGCACCGATCGCCAGGGTGCGTTGCACGAACCGCAGCGTCTCCTGCTCCGGGGCGAGCGAGTACAACGAGTACAGCTCGAACGTCCCGGCCGACGGCAGCTCCACGGTGGCGCCGACCACCACGCCCGGCTCCGCCATCCCGGTCCCGGAGGCGTCGGCCGGGATCGGCACCGACTGCAGCACCTGGTCCGTCGTCGCGAGCGTGGCGGTCCGCATCTCGGGCGTGACGACGTCGGTGACGGCCAGGCCCTGACGCGAGGAGGGGTCGGCGAGCGGGAGCCGCAGGTCCGGCGCCTGCCGCAGGAAGTAGTCCTGGGCGCTGGACCCGCCCGCGCTCAACGACAGGATCTGGTCACGCAGGAGCGCCTGCTGCTCGCCGGTCTGGGTCGCGGGGGAGCTGCCCAGGCGCGATCGGACCTCCTGGATCACTGCGGCGTTCTCGCGCTCGATCTGGTCCACGCGCTGGTCGAACAGCCCGTCGCGGATCGAGTACGACAGGTACAGGCCGAGGACGGCCACGGCCAGCACCCCGAGGGCGACCGCCGAGGTGACCACCCGCACCTGCATCGAGGAGCGCCACCGGTGCACGAGCGACCGGGCGCTGCGGCCCAGCGCACCGACGGCGCGCCGGTCAGCGCGCGGCACCGGCCTTGTAACCCACCCCACGCACCGTCTGGACGACCTCGGGGTTCTCCGGGTCGTTCTCGATCTTGGAGCGCAGCCGTTGGACGTGGACGTTCACCAGGCGCGTGTCGGCGCTGTGGCGGTACCCCCAGACCTTCTCCAGGAGCACCTCGCGCGTGAACACCTGCCAGGGCTTGCGGGCCAGCTCGACCAGGAGGTCGAACTCCAGCGGCGTGAGGCTGATGCGCTCGCCGTCCCGCGTGACGGTGTGCCCGGTGACGTCGATGTCGACGTCACCGATCTTCAGGCGCTCGGGTCCGGGCTCGTCGGACCGGCGCAGCCGGGCACGCACGCGGGCGACGAGCTCCTTCGGCTTGAAGGGCTTGGTGACGTAGTCGTCCGCACCGGACTCCAGCCCGAGCACGACGTCGACCGTGTCGGTCTTCGCCGTGAGCATGATGATCGGCACCCCGGACTCGGCCCGGATCTCGCGGGCGATCTCGATTCCGTCCTTCCCGGGGAGCATGAGGTCGAGCAGGACGAGGTCGGGCTGGGTCGACCGGAACATGCCGATGGCGGCATCGCCGTCGGAGCAGAAGCTCAGCTCGAGGCCTTCGGACTCCAGGACGATGCCGATCATCTCGGCGAGGGCAGTGTCGTCGTCGACCACCAGGACGCGGGACTTCATGGCCATAGTCTGCCAGTGTCCATGACCATTCGTCCGAGACGCGCCCGCACGGGCCCGGAGCCTATAGGGTCGTGGCGGTCACGTCCCCGCCCCGTTCGCCGTGCCCCAGGAGGCAGCATGAGCACGCCCGACCAGCCGACGCCGCCCTCCGGCTGGGGAGACGCCCCGCGGCCGCCAGCGTACGGGCAGTACGGGCCTGGCCAGTACGGCTCCGGACAGTACGGCGGCGGGCAGCAGCCGGGCCGGTACGGCCCCGCCCGACCCTCCCCCGGGCCGCAGCCGCCCCACCCCTACGGCCCGACGGCGACCAAGCCCGGCGTCGTCCCGCTGCGCCCGCTGTCCCTCGGCGAGATCTTCGACGGCGCGTTCAGCGCCGTCCGGCACAACCCGGCGGTCATGCTCGGGCTCGTGTCGATCGTGGTGGCCGCCGCCACGCTGCTCGCCGCGCTGCTCGCGCAGTTCGCGGTCCCGGCGCTGACGAGCCTGTTCGCCGAGCCGTTCAGCGGCGAGGCCACCGTCGACGGGTTCACGGCGGCGGACCTCGACTGGTTCGCCCAGCTCATGGCCATCTCCGGCGCCCTGTCGCTGACGCTGCTCATCGCACAGCCCGTCACCGAGGGGTTCATCACCGTCTCGGTGAGCCAGTCCGTCATCGGCCGCAAGCTGACCGTGGGCGAGGTCTGGCGCAAGGTGCGCCCCCGCCTCGCCGTCCTCATCGGCTGGATGCTGCTGCGGTCCATGGTCGTCGGTACGGCCCTCACCGTCGCGACGATCGGGCTCGTGCTGCTCGTGACCGCCGTCGCCGTCGCGACCGAGTCGGTGGCCCTCACGATCGTCCTCGGGCTGCTGTGCCTCGCCGTGGTCGTGGCGCTGGCCGGCTGGCTGTGGGTGCGGCTCATGCTGGTCGCCCCGGCGCTGGTGCTGGAGGGCAGCGGCCTGGGCCGGACGATCGCCCGCGCCTGGCGACTCACCCGCGGCGCGTTCTGGCGGGTCCTCGGGACCGTGCTGCTCGCGAGCATCATCGCGAGCGTCGCCGGCCAGGTCGTCGCCTACCCGCTCAGTCTGCTAGGCGTGTTCGTCGACGGGGGCGACGTCGGCTGGGGGCTCATCGTGGCGTCGGTCGCGGCGTCCGTCATCGCGAGCATCGTCTACCTCGTCTTCGTCTCGAGCGTCGTCGCCCTGGTCTACACCGACGTGCGGATGCGCGGCGAGGGCCTCGACGTCCAGCTCGCCGCGGCCGCCGAGCGGGCGGCGAACCAGCCTCCCGACGGGGCCGCCGGCATGCCGGGGTCCCAGCCGCCGCCCGGGGGCAGCCCGCAGTGGTGAGCGTCGTGGCGACGGGCCGTGCGCTCCTGCACGCCACCGAGGTGCCCGTGGTGCCGGACCGCGAGACGGCACGCGACTGGCTGGTCGAGGAGCTCGCGAAGCCCGAGTACGCCCAGGACCCCTCACTCCTGATGCGGCTGCTCGAGTGGATCCTGGACCTCTTCTCCGGGATCGGCACCGTCGACGTCAGCCCGTGGCGGCTCGCCGTCGTCGTCGCGGTCGTGCTGGTGGCGGTCGTGGCGGTCGCGTACTTCGTGGCGGGCCCCGCCCGGCTGCGGCGCCACGCCGCCCGCAGCTCCGCCGTCCTGCACGAGGACGACGCCCGCACCGCCGACCAGATGCGCGCCGCGGCCGACCAGGCCGCCGCCCGCCAGGACTGGACCCTCGCCGTGCTCGAACGCTTCCGCGCCGTGGTGCGCGGGCTGGAGGAGCGTGTGGTGCTCGACGAACGTCCCGGGCGGACCGCACGGGAGGCCGCGGCCGCCGCGAGCGCCCGGCTGCCCGACCTCGGCAGCGCGCTGCACGACGCAGCCGAGCGGTTCGACGGCGTCTGCTACGGCCACCTACCCGCCGGCCCGGACGACGACGCGGCGATGCGCACGCTCGACGCCCGGGCGACGGCGACCCGGCCCACCCCGACCACGACCGTCGCGGAGGTGGCACCGTGAGCGCACCCACGGCGTCCCCGACGGGCTCCTGGACGTCGGCACCGGTCACGGGTGACGGGACCACCGTCGGCTCGCGGAGCCGACGGCGGTGGCGTGCCGTGCGCTGGGTGGTCTGGGGGATGGCCGCCCTGCTCCTGGCCGTTCTGGTCCTCGCCGTCATGCGCCCCCCGGGGTCGGTCGTGGCCTACGACCCGGAGAACTCCCGGCCCGACGGGTCCCGGGCGCTCGCCCAGGTCCTCGGGCGGCAGGGCGTCCAGGTCGAGCACGTCACGCGGGTCGCCGACGCCGTGGACGCCGCCGACGCCGGGGCGACGCTCCTCGTCACGCCCGCGCCGTTCCTCCTGCCGGAGCAGGTCGACGCGCTCGCCTCGGCCGAGGCCGACGTCGTGCTCGCAGGTGCCGACGACGGGCTGCTGCGGGCGGTGACCGGGGACCAGGTCCAGCGCACGCGGTGGCACGAGGGGCCGGCTTTCCCGGTCGAGCCCGGCTGCGACGTCCCTGCCGCCGTCGCCGCCGGCCCGTCGGACCTGCAGCCCGGCCTCGAGGCGGTCGGCCCCGCGGTGACCACGTGCTGGGCGGACGGTCAGGGCGCGTCGGTGCTCGCCGCGCTCGAGCGGGACGGCCGCTCCGTGGTCGCCGTGGACGACCCGGCCCTGCTGCGCAACGACGCGGTGCTCACCGAGGGCAACGCGGCGCTCGCGCTGCACCTCCTCGGCGCTCACGAGCGGCTGGTCTGGCTGGTGCCGGACCCCGCCGACTCCACGGTCGAGAGCTCCGCGCCCGATCCGGCGCCCACCAGCGTGCTCCCGGACTGGTTCGACACGGTGCTGTGGTGGGCCGTCCTGGTCGCCCTCGTCGCCATCTTCTGGCGCGGTCGTCGTCTGGGCGGGCTCGTCGCCGAGCGGCTCCCCGTCGTGGTGCCGTCCGCCGAGTCCACCCGCGGCCGCGCCCGGCTGTACCGCCGGGCACGCTCGCGCGGGCACGCCGCGGCAGGTCTGCGGGCCTCGACCGCGCAGACCGTCGCCCTGCGCCTCGGCCTGGCGCGCTCCGCGCACCCCGACGCCGTGGTGGACGCCGTCGTGCGCGCCACGGGACGCGACCCCCGCGAGGTCGCCGACCTGATCTACGGACCACCACCCGCCGACGACGCCGCGCTCAGCGAGCTCGCCCGCCGGCTCGACACCCTGGAGAGCGAGGTTCACCGACCGTGACCCCATCCGACGAGAACCAGCAGACGCCGTCCGTCCCCGGCCCGCCGCCACCGGGCGACGCGCCGGCAGCGCCCGCCACGCACACCGCGGCGGCGCAGCAGGTCTCCCCGGCCGACGGGCCGGCCGCACAGGTCGAGGCGCCCGCTGCACCGGCCGAGGCACCGGCTGCTCCCCCGGAGCCGCCGCAGCCCTCGCTGGAGCTGCGCCGCGCGCTGGCCGGCGTGCGCACCGAGGTGGGCAAGGCCGTGGTCGGCCAGGACTCGGCCGTGACGAGCCTGCTCATCGCGCTGCTGTGCTCGGGCCACGTGCTGCTCGAGGGCGTGCCCGGGGTGGCGAAGACCCTCCTGGTCCGCTCGCTCGCCGCCTCGCTCGACCTCGACTTCAAGCGCGTCCAGTTCACGCCGGACCTCATGCCGGGTGACGTGACCGGCTCTCTGGTCTACGACGCCCGCAGCGCGGAGTTCTCCTTCCGCCAGGGCCCGGTGTTCACCAACCTGCTGCTCGCCGACGAGATCAACCGCACGCCCCCGAAGACCCAGGCCTCGCTCCTGGAGTCGATGGAGGAGCGTCAGGTGTCCGTGGACGGCGACCCGCGCCCGTTGCCGGAGCCGTTCGTCGTCATCGCCACCCAGAACCCGGTGGAGCACGAAGGCACCTACCCGTTGCCGGAGGCTCAGCTCGACCGGTTCCTGCTCAAGGTGCTGCTGCCGCTGCCCGAGCGGGACGCCGAGGTCGAGGTGCTCGCCCGGCACGCCGGCGGGTTCGACCCCCGCGACCTGGGCGCGGCCGGGGTGCGCGCCGTCGCCGACGCGGACGTGCTCGCCGCGGCGCGGGCCGAGGTCCGCCAGGTGGAGGTCTCCGGCGAGGTCCTCGGCTACGCCGTCGACGTGTGCCGGGCGACCCGCCAGTCGCCGTCGCTGCAGCTCGGCGTCTCGCCCCGTGGCGCGACGGCCCTGCTCGCGGCGGCCCGGGCGTGGGCCTGGCTGTCGGGGCGCATGTACGTCACCCCGGACGACGTCAAGGCGCTCGCCCACCCGACGCTGCGCCACCGCGTCCAGCTCCGCCCCGAGGCGGAGCTCGAGGGCGTGACGGCCGAGTCCGTGCTCGGCACCGTCCTGGCCGCCGTCCCGGTCCCCCGCTGAGATGGCGCTGTCCTGGCGCGCCGTCGTGCTGGCGGCGCTCGGTCTGGTGCCGGTCGCGATCTGGCCGGTGCCCGGCACGGTGCTGCTCTGGGCCGTGGTGGTCGTGATCGTCTGCCTGGTCGACGCGGCCCTGGCGGTCTCGCCGCGGCAGGTCACCCTGCAACGGACGGTCCCCACCTCGGTCCGCCTGGGCACCCCGACGACGTCCCGGCTCGTCCTGACCAACACGGCCCGACGGCGGTTGCGTGCGCTGGTGCGGGACGCCTGGCCGCCGTCGCTGGCCACGGCCCGGGACGACGACGGAGGGCTGCGCCCGCACACCGACGCCGCGGAGCCCACTCGGACGGCACGGCACCGGGTGGACCTGCCCACCGGCGAGTCGGTGCGGCTGAGCACTCCCCTGCTGCCCACCCGGCGCGGCGACCGGGCCGCCGGTCCGGTGACGATCAGGACCCTGGGCCCGCTCCGGGTGGCCGGCCTGCAGGCCTCGATCGCCGTAGGCGGCCGGATCCGGGTGCTGCCTGAGTTCGCCTCGCGGCGTCACCTGCCGAGCCGTCTGGCGCGCCTGCGCGAGATGGACGGGCGCGCCTCGGTGCAGGTGCGCGGCGAGGGGACCGAGTTCGACTCGCTGCGGGAGTACGTGGTGGGCGACGACGTCCGCTCGATCGACTGGCGGGCCACCGCCCGCGGCGGCGACGTGGTCGTACGCACGTGGCGTCCCGAACGGGACCGCCGGGTGGTCGTCGTGCTGGACACCGGCCGGACGTCGGCGGCGCGGATCGGCACGTCGTCGCAGGGGTCGGTGAACAACGGCGGGACCCGGCTGGAGGCGAGCGTCGAGGCGGCCCTGCTGCTGACGGCGCTGGCCGACCGGGCGGGCGACCGCGTCCAGGTGCTCGCCTACGACCGGACGCTGCGGGCGCGGGTCGCGGGGGCGTCGGGGCCGCGGCTGCTGCCCGCCCTGGCCGACGCGCTCTCCGCCGTCGAGCCGGTGCTGCTGGAGACGGACTGGACGGGACTGGTGGGCCAGGTGCGGGCCCGGGTCTCGCAGCGCGCGCTCGTGGTGCTGCTGACCTCGCTCGACCCGGCCGTCGTGGAGACGGGGCTGCTGCCCGTGGTCGACCAGCTCGCCGCCCAGCACCAGGTCGTGGTCGCGGCGGTCACCGACGCCGAGGTGGCGCGGATGCGGTCCGGCCGCGCGGACGTCGACGAGGTCTACGACGCCGCCGCGGCGGTGCGGGGGGACCTCGAGCGCTCCGCCGTGGCGGCCGTCCTGCGCCAGCACGGTGCCGAGGTGCTCGAGGCCCTGCCGGACGACCTCGCGCCGCGCCTGGCGGACACCTACCTGGCGCTCAAGGCCGCCGGCCGCCTCTAGGTGTTGCGAGTCATGACGCTGGGCCGGGGATGAGGAAGGGTGATCCGGGGCTCCTCCACCTGCCGGTCAGCACCGGAGCGCTGCAAGGCGTCGGCGGTGTGCCGTCACACCGGCTGCACCAGCCGCGACCAGCAGCACCGAGAGCGCGACGAGGAGCGTAACGCCGTCGGCACCGGTCCGCGCCAGCGAGGGCGGCGCAGACGTGAAGGCATCCTGCTCCGGGCCCTGCTCGTGCGCGCTCGAGATCGGCTCGTCGGCCGCGTCCTCAGCGGGTGGCTCCTCGGCGTCGTCAGGGCCCTCGGCAGGTGGGGCCTCCGGACCTGGTGCGTCGGTTGGAACGCACTCGTCCGCCTCGGCCTGTGTCATGTCACGGATGCGGGACTCCTCGATGGAGACCGGCTCGCTGTAGCCGTTGTCCGGCAGCTGCCCACCAGCGGGGGTCGACACCGCGTCGGCGGTGATGCTCGGGTCGAAGGTGAGGCCCTGGACGGTATCGATGACGTAGGTGGCGTCGGTCAGGGCGACCTCGGTTGCCGCATAGAGCCGCATTGTCCTCGTCGCTCCCTCGCCCCACGCCTCAGCATCTGCCCCCCCCAGCCGTCGGCGTTGACCTCGCCCATCTCGTCGCCGACCGTCTCTTGATGCGCTCGGTGATGTCACCGACGTAGACGGTCCACAGCGTCTGGCCGAGGAACTCAGCTGTGCAGTCCTCGGGTTCCGGGGTCGGCTGCGGCAGACTCGGGCGGTCGACGATCTCGCACTGCCGAGTGTTGCCACTGCAGCAAGAGATCGCTTTCTCACGGTCGTCCCCTTCGTTGTCGGACGAATCGCCTGCCGCGGTGAGCAGCACAGTGATCCGACGTTCCCTCGAGGCCTGCCGGTTGGGTATTCCCTGCTGCCAGGTCGGGCCAGGTTGGCCCGGGGCGCCCACACCTCACGGACACCCACCCATCAAGACTCTGAAGGTGGGCGTTCATGACGCCGCGAGCGAGGCCCTTTCCTCGAAGCGGGCTCCGATGGACGTCGGATCTAGCCGGCAGTGGGCAGGACGGCGCCCGCGCGGTCGGCGTCGAGGTCCCCGGTCTCCCCGGCCCGCACCGCACGGCGGCCGAGCACCAGGCAGTACGTGAGGAACGCGGCCAGGGCCAGCGCCCCGATGAGGATCTTGAGCCACCACGGCAGGCCGGAGCCGGTGACGAAGCCCTCGACCAGGCCGGACAGCGCCAGCGCCCCGACGAGTCCGACGCCCACCGTGACGAGCGCGCGCCCCTCGGCCGCGAGCGCCGTCGAGCGGGGTCGCGGGCCCGGGTCGACCCACGCCCAGAACAGCCGCAGCCCGGCCGCCCCGGCGACGAAGATGCTGGTCAGCTCGAGGAGCCCGTGCGGTGTGATGAGCTGCAGGAAGAGCGTCAGCTCGCCGTGCGCCGCCATCATCCCGCCGATCGAGCCGACGCTCACGGCGTTCTGCAGCAGCACGTACACCGGCCAGATCCCCGTGACGCCGAAGGCCACCATCTGCAGGGCGATCCACGCGTTGTTCGTCCACACCATCGCGGCGAACGACGTGCCGGGGTCGTAGTAGGAGGCGAACGCCTCGTCGACATACTGTTCCTGCTGCGACGGCGACATGAGGGCGGCGAGCGCGTCGGGGTCGGTCGCGACCTGCACGCCGGCGACCAGGGCGACCAGCAGGAAGCCGACGGTCACCCAGAAGCTCCACCACCGGATCCGGTAGAGGGCTGCGGGCACGCTGACCGTGGCGTACCGCACGACCTCCGACCAGGCGGGTTCGTGGGCACCGGCGATCCGGGTGCGCGCCCGGCTCAGGAGCTCGGACAGGCGGGTGACCAGGACGGGGTCGGGGGCCGCGGACCGCACGGTCGACAGGTGGGTCGCGACGGCCTGGTAGAGCCGCACGAGCTCGTCCGCCTCGGCGCCGTCGAGCCGGCGCTGCTTCGCGAGACGGGCGAGGCGGTCCCACTCCGGGCGGTGCACGGCGGTGAAGGCATCCAGGTCCACGACCGCTACCCTGCCACAGGAGACGATGTCGCGACGACGGCGTCTTCCCCAGTCCGACCGAGGAGACGGAGGCACGGTGCAGGACGGAATCCTCATCGGCGAGGGCGTGGTCCTCGACGCCCGCCCGGCGTCGTTCGCGACGCGTGCGGGAGGCGCGCTGCTGGACGCGCTGGCGACGGTGGTGCTGTTCGGCGTCACGGCGAGCGTCGTGCTGGGCACCACCATCGACCGGCTGAACGAGCAGTGGGGCAACACGCTGGCGGTCGTGCTCCTGGTGACGTTCCTCGTCGCCCTGCCGGTCGCCGTGGAGACGCTGACCCGCGGACGGTCGCTGGGCAAGCTGGCGACGGGGTTGCGGGTGGTGCGCGACGACGGCGGCCCGGTGCGTCTGCGGCACGCGTTCGTGCGGGCGCTGGTGGGGGTGTTCGAGCTGTGGTTCACCTTCGGGGCGGTCGCGATGATCACGTCGCTCGCCAACGCCCGCGGCAAGCGGCTCGGTGACCTCCTCGCGGGCACCTACGCGGTGCGGGTGCGAGGCGCGCGGGGCTGGGAGCGGCCGCTGGTGATGGCTCCGGACCTGGCGGGATGGGCGCACACCGCGGACATCCGCCGGCTGCCGGACGGGCTGGCGCTGCGGGCGCGGCAGGTGCTCGACCGGGCGGCCCGGCTCGCGCCGTCCTCGCGTGCGCAGCTCACGGACGAGCTCGCTGGCCAGGTGGAGGCCTACGTGGCCCCCGGGCCCCCGCCCGGGACCCCCGCCGAGGCGTTCCTGCACGCCGTCCTGCACGAGCGGCGGGACCGCGAGCTGGTCCGCGGCCGCGCGGAGCGGGAGCGCGCGGCGCAGCAGGCCGAGGTGCTGCACCGGCTGCCGTACGCGATCACGGACCCGCGCGACTGAACGCAACGCCTTCCAGCGTCCCGATCGACCCGCCAGGCGGCCAGTAGCCTGGCACCACCGACCGCACCGGAGCCGGGGATCACCCAAGGAGTATCGACCGTGCAGATTACCCGCGTCACCGCGCACAACTGGCGCAACTTCAAGACGGTGGACTTCGAGTTCGGCGACCGTGTGTTCATCGTCGGGCCGAATGCTTCCGGGAAGTCGAACCTCCTCGATATCTTCCGGTTCCTCGGCGACATCGCATCGGCCGGGAACGGGCTCGCGGCAGCAATCTCCAGCCGTGGTGGCCTGAGCAAGGTGCGGAGCCTCTTCGCCAGAAACCACCACCAGGGGCAGATCGTCGTCGACGTCCGTCTTGAGGACGGTACCGACCAGTGGCGCTACCGGCTCGCCATCAAGGGTGAGGCAGGTGGGCGGAACCGCCCCGTTGTGGCAGAAGAACTCGTCGAGCACAACGGCGTCGAGATCCTGCGCCGTCCCGACACCGACGACTCCAACGACCGCGAGCGACTGACCCAGACCCATCTCGAGCAGATTGCCGCGAACCAGAGTTTCCGTCCGGTCGCCGAACACTTCGCGAAGGTCCGCTACTTCCACCTCGTCCCGCAGGTCATCCGCAACCCGGGGCGGGTCGCCCAGGTAGAGAACGACCCGTTCGGTGCCGACTTCATCGCACAGATGAACGCGACACCTCTGCGGACACGCAACGCCTGGATCAAGCGGATGGAGTCGGCGCTGCAGGCGGCCGTGCCGTACTTCGAGTCGCTGAGCCTCGAACAGGATCACACCGGACGCCCCCACCTGATCGCCGGGTACCGAAACTGGCGCAAGAACCCGGCGCGGCAGAGCGAGCACGAATTCTCCGATGGCACCCTCCGGCTGATCGGACTGCTGTGGACCATCGTGAGCACGCCGGCACACGGTGGTGTGCTCCTGCTGGAAGAGCCTGAGCTCTCCCTCAACGCTGCAATCGTCCGAACGCTCCCTCATCTCCTCGCCGCGGCCCAACGAGATCCAGGTATGCAGATCGCCCTGGCCACACACGCTCCCGAGATCCTCGACGACGAAGGTGTGCGGCCCGACGAAGTCCTCGTGCTGCGTGTGACGGACGACGGCAGCACTGCTCAGCTCCTGTCCAGCATCCCCGAGGCAGCGGGAGAGGTCGCGGCCGGGCTGCCGGCGTCTGAGACCGTTGGTGATCTCATCGCGCCCGGCGACCTCGGCGGGCTCGTCGCGGCGGGCCGTCGGCGGTGACCGTCGTCAACATTGCGGTCGAGGGCGATTCGGACGTCGAGCTCGCGAAGCAAGTAGTGCGGGCCGCCGGCCACATTCCCGGGACGGTTCGGCCCGCGCGCGGCACCGGTCGCCTTGACCCGAAGATCGCCAAGTACCACGCGGCGTCACGCTGGCAGCCTTGGGTCGTCCTGCGCGACACGGACGGCGAGTGCCCGGTCCGGCTCCGCGAGAGGCTCCTTGCAGGAACGGCATCTCTCGACGGGCTGCTCCCGACGTTTCGGCTTCGCTTCGCCCGGACGATGTCGGAGGCGTGGCTGCTCGCCGACTCCTCCGGGTTCGCCGAGTACTTCCGAGTCCGGCCGGGCCAGGTTCCCCAGGACCCTGAGAGTCTTCCGCACGCCAAGCGAACACTGCTGGATCTGTGTGCAGGATCCCGATCAGCGACCATCCGCGACGAAGTCGTCAGCGAAGGACCGCGCCCTGGACCGCTCTACGTCTATCATCTCAATAGCTTCGCGGCTGACCGCTGGGACATCGACGCCGCCCTCTACCGCTCAGACAGCCTCCGGCGCGCTGTCGAACGGATCCGCACCATCTCGGACACTCCAACTTGACGTAGTCGCTTTTCATCGTCTCGACCACCAGACGACCTGTGGTGTTCCTTGGAGCAACCTCTAAGATGGCTGTATGCGAAACCACCTTTCCCGGACCACCGCTCTGGCTGCTGCCGGCGTGCTCACCCTCTCGCTGACGGCCTGCGGCGGCTCGGACGAGAGCGCGCAGGCGTTCTGCGACTCCTTCAGCTCGATGGACGAGCTGACGACGGACCTGCAGAACGTCGACCCGAGCGACCCGGAGGCCGCGGTCGCCTCGCTCGAGGAGCTGGCGACCGAGGTCGAGTCGGTCGAGGCCCCGGAGGAGATCGCCGACTCGTACGCGGTCATCACCTCCGCCTTCCGCACCTTCACGGACACGGCCTCCGAGGCGCTGTCCGACATCGAGAACGCCGACCCGACGGCCCTCACCGAGGCCATGGGCGAGTTCTCCAGCGAGGAGTTCACCACGGCGAACGCCGAGATCAACGAGTACACCTCGGAGAACTGCTCCTGACCGACCCCCTCGACGCCCCGCCCGGTCCGGACCGGGCGGGGCGTCGGTGTCTCACCGGCGGGACGCCTCCCGCGCCCCGGTGACGCCGGCCCGCCGGCTCCCGGCGCCACGACCCCCGGCGCCACGACTCCCGGCGCCACGGCTCCCGGCCCGCGACGACTCGAACCGTCCGCACAGCGCGACCAGACCGGCCAGCACGAGCAGGTAGGCGCCGAACCACACCGGCCGACCCGCCCACCAGTCCGTCGACCACGCCTCGGGCAGCCCCCGGCCCAGCCCGAGGAGCACCGTGCCCACGACGACGAACATCGCCGTCAGGTGCCACAGGTACACGGTCATGGAGCGCCTCGCCATCGCGCCGACGACCGGACGGGCCCCGGCCGCCCACCCGACCAGCACCGGGCGCGCCGCGAGTGCCAGGCACACCATGGCGACGGCGTGCAGCACGACGGGCGCGGTGGGCGGAGCCAGGTTGGAGATCTGGGCCCCCGGCATCCCGACGAGGCTCGCGGGGTAGGGCCCGACGGCGACCAGCAGCGCCGCACCCGCCAGCGCCGCCAGCGCTGCGCCCACCAGGACGCGGGCGCGTGGACCCGTCCGCCGGCCGTCGCGCCGGTCGGTCGCGTACGCCGCGCCGGCGCCGAACGGCACGGCCCACGCCAGGACCACCGTGGTCCAGGCCGCGCCGTCCAGGCCGGCGCCGAACCGCAGGGCGTCCACCCCCAGCGGCAGGGCGACGACGACCGCCGCGGCCGCCCACCGCCATCGGCGCCAGGCCAGGACCAGCAGCGGAGCGCACGCCAGGAGCACGAGCCACACGCCGAGGAACCACAACGGCTGCGGCACCATCCGTACCAGGCGCCACACCGCGCCGTCGGGCACCCCCGCGGCCAGCAGCACCAGGGCCGCCGCCGTCCAGGCGACCAGCAGGACGGCGACGGGCCGTGCCGCACCGCGCGCGCTGCCCGCCACGCCCCGCCACCACCCGGCCACGCCCGACGGCACGCCTCGGTAGGCGGCGGCCGCGCCCGCCGCGAAGAAGAGCAGCGGCAACGGCTGGAGCCAGGTGAGGGTCCAGCCTGCCCCGTGGGCCAGGGCGTTGCCGATGCGCAGCGTCGTCCCGTCCCAGGAGGCGTCCGCCATCAACCAGTGGAGCGCCACGACCGCCATGACCCCCAGGGCCCGGACGACGTCGACGAACCGGTCGCGGTCGGTCGGGACGGGTGCCGGCGCCGACGGCGGTGCCGCGGGCTGGTCGAGCAGCGCCACCGCCGCCGGTACGAGTGGTGGCGCGCTGTGCACCGGTGTGGTCGTCGAGGGCATGTCAGGCTCCGCGGTCAAGGGGTCGAGAGGACCCCTTCAGCCTGCTGACCTGCGAGGACGATCACCATGGGTGGTTCCCCCGGTCTGGGGGCCGCGAACCCCCGGACTTTCCCGGGGGACACCCCTCCTGCCGGGCTACTCGGGCACGCCGAGGTGCCGCAGCACGGCGAGGACCCGGCGGTGGTCCGCCGCGTCCTGCGGGAGGTCGAGCTTGGTGAAGATCGACGCGACGTTCTTCTCGACCGCCCCGTACGACAGGAAGAGCAGGTCGGCGATCGCACCGTTGGAGCGGCCCTGCGCCATGAGGCCGAGCACCTCGCGCTCGCGGGACGAGAGCCGGGAGAGCCCGTCGTCGCCGTGCGAGGCCCCCATGAGCTGGGAGACCACCTCGGGATCGAGGACCGTCTGGCCGTCGGCGATCCGCACGAGGGCGTCCAGGAAGTCGCCGACGTCGGCCACGCGGTCCTTGAGGAGGTAGCCGACCCCGCGCGAGCTGCCGGCCAGCAGCCGCCCGGCGTACCGGGTCTCCACGTACTGGCTGAACAGCAGCACACCGAGGTCCGGGTGGGCCGCGCGGAGCGCCAGCGCGGACCGCAATCCCTCGTCGGTGAAGGTGGGCGGCATGCGGATGTCGACGACGACGACGTCCGGCGGCTCACCGGCGGAGTACCCCAGCGCGACCTCCTGCTCCAGCGAGACGCCGTCGGCCACGGCCGCGACGACGGTGTGACCGCGCCGTTCGACGAGGGCGGCCAGGCCGTCGCGCAGGACGGCGGAGTCCTCCGCGATCGCCACGCGCAGGGTGCGGTGCGCGGCCGGACTCATCGGCGCGGCCGGGATGGGGCGGGACGGGCAGGGCGAGGCCGGGCCTGGGTGGGGAGCAGCACGGTGACCACCGTAGGCCCGCCGGCAGGGCTGGACAGGTCGAGGGTGCCGTCGACGGCGCGGATGCGGTCGGTCAGCCCGGCCAGACCCGTGCGGTGGCCGCTGCCGTCCGGCGCGACGACGACGGCGCCGCCCTGACCGTCGTCGCGCACGCGCAGGCGCAGCCCGTCGGGCGTCCGCTCGACGAGCACGTACGCCCCGCTGGCGCCGGCATGCTTGACGACGTTGGTGACCAGTTCTGCGACCGTGTAGTAGGCGATGGACTCCACCGCCGGGGCGAGTCGACCGCCGGCCTCCACGGCCGGGTCGACGTCGACGGTCACCGGCACCGGAGCCCGCGCCCCGAGCGTCTCCAGCGCGACCGCCAGGCCGGAGTCCAGCGCGGGCGGGTGGATGCCGCGGGCGATCTCGCGCAGCTCGGTGAGCGCCTCCTTGGTGGAGTCGTGCGCGGTGCCGACGAGGTCTCCGGCCACCGCGACGTCGCGGCCGCCGTCACCGTCGTCACGGTCGCTGCCAGGGTCCGCGGCGAGCAGGTCCCGGGCCTCGCCGAGCTGCATCGACACCGCGACGAGGCGTACCTGGGTGCCGTCGTGCAGGTCCCGCTCGATGCGCCGCAGACGGTCGTCCGCGTCCTCGACGACCCCGGCGCGAGTGGCCTCCAGCTCGGCGACGCGCAGGCTCGCCGTCGTCGGGCCGAGCAGCGCACGCGCGAGGAGCCGGAACAGTGCGACGAGCAGGGCCTGGACCCGGGGCCAGAGGAGGAGGAGCGCGAGCCCGGCGACCACCAGGAGGAGCTGCCGCGGCGGGGTGTCCGCGAACCAGGACCGCTCCCCCGCGACGATCGAGAAGCCGCGGTGCATCGACCCGTCCGGGGCCTCCTGCCAGGGCAGGGACCACGACCAGAGCCAGTGCGTCATCCCTCCGAGCGCGACCGCCAGGACCACCGTGCTGACCACGAACGAGACGATCGCGAGCGGGAACGTCGCCACCAGGAAGAGCACGGCGCGCCAGCCGGTCGGGTCGGTGACGGTCTTGCCGAGCCGGCGCCAGAACCCCTGGTACCGCGCACGAGCGGGCGGGTCGCCGACGTCGGCGCCGAGGAGGCTGCGCGCCATCCGCCGGTACATGCCGCCCCAGCCCCGGGCGCCGACGACGAGCTCACCCGCGGCGATCAGCCCGAGCACGGGCAGCAGGATGCCGACAGTGAACGTGAACACGGTGGTGACGAGCGCGTAGGCGAAGGCGAAGGGCGCGAGCAGGAGCGCGAGCCACAGGAACCCGTAGGCCCGCCAGGTGCTCCGCGTGAAGGGCGCGGCGAGGAGTCCGGGCGCGCGCGTGGTGGTGGTCATGGTGCCCATCCTCGCGAGCGTCGCGCCTGCTGCCCAGGGTGCGTGCCGCCGTCGGGCACGGGGGTTGTCCCCCGTGCCCGACGGCACCGTGGGTCAGTAGCGGTAGTGCTCCGGCTTGTACGGGCCCTCGACGGGCACGCCGAGGTAGTCCGCCTGCTGCGGGCTCAGCTCGGTCAGGCGCACGCCGAGCGCGTCGAGGTGCAGGCGGGCGACCTTCTCGTCGAGCACCTTGGGCAGGCGGTAGACCTGACGCTCGTACTGACGCTCGTCGGCCGGGCGGGCCATGTCCGCGAAGAGCTCGAGCTGGCCGATGACCTGGTTGGCGAACGAGTTCGACATGACGAACGACGGGTGGCCGGTCGCGTTGCCGAGGTTGAGCAGGCGCCCCTCGGAGAGCACGATGATCGACCGCTCGGCACGCTCCGCACCGTCCGCACCGGACGGCCCGCTGCCCGCGGGCAGCGTCCACTCGTGCACCTGCGCCTTGATCTCGGTCTTGACCACGCCCAGCACGTCGGCCAGCCCGGCCATGTCGATCTCGTTGTCGAAGTGGCCGATGTTGCCGACCACGGCCTTGTCCTTCATCGCCAGCATGTGCTCGGCGGTGATGACGCCGAAGTTGCCGGTGGTGGTGATGAAGAAGTCGGCCTCGCCGACGACATCCTCGATCCGCGCGACCTGGAAGCCGTCCATCGCGGCCTGCAGCGCGCAGATCGGGTCGACCTCGGAGACGACGACGCGCGCGCCCTGACCACGGAACGCCTCGGCAGCCCCCTTGCCGACGTCGCCGTAGCCCGCCACGAAGGCCACCTTGCCGCCGATGAGGATGTCGGTGGCGCGGTTGATCCCGTCGGGCAGCGAGTGGCGGATGCCGTACTTGTTGTCGAACTTCGACTTGGTGACCGAGTCGTTGACGTTGATCGCCGGGAACAGCAGCTCGCCGGACTCCGCCAGGTGGTACAGGCGGTGCACACCGGTGGTGGTCTCCTCAGTGACGCCGCCGATCTGCTGGGCGATCCCGGTCCAGCGCAGCGGGTCGGCCTCCAGCGCCCCGCGCAGGACGTCGCGCACGACGTTCATCTCCTGGGTGTGGTCCGGCTCGCCGGGCAGCGTGTTGGGCGGCACGACGCCGGCACGCTCGTACTGCAGCCCGAGGTGGACCAGCATCGTGGCGTCGCCGCCGTCGTCGAGGATGAGGTTGGGGCCCTCGCCCGCCGGCCAGACGAGGATCTGCTCGGTGCAGGCCCAGTACTCCTCGAGCGACTCGCCCTTCCAGGCGAACACCGGCACGCCCTGGGGGTCGCCGGGCGTGCCGTCCTTGCCGACGACGACGGCTGCCGCGGCCTCGTCCTGCGTGCTGAAGATGTTGCAGCTCGCCCACCGCACCTCCGCGCCGAGCGCGGTGAGGGTCTCGATGAGCACGGCGGTCTGGACGGTCATGTGCAGCGAGCCGGCGATCCGCGCGCCGGCCAGCGGCTGCGCCTCGCCGAACTCCTCGCGCAGGGCCATCAGGCCGGGCATCTCGTGCTCGGCGAGCCGGATCTGGTGACGCCCCGCCTCGGCGAGCGCGAGCGAGCGGACCTTGTAGCGGCCCGGCGACTCGTCGAACCCGGGCGTCGGCTGGGTGGTGGTGGCCTCGGCGGTGTCGGTCATGGGTGCCCTCCTGGGACGTCGATCGGTGCTGTGCGCACTGGGGGCTCCCGTCGGCGCTGTGGCACGCCACCAGGCGTGCACCTTCCAGAGTAGTAGGTGGGCGACACCCGGTCAGCGGTCAGCCGTTCTTGGAGGCGCGATACCCGGCGTTGCGCGCGGCGCTCGCCGTGGTGAAGCACTCCTCAGGGCTCGTGATGTCGTAGTAGCGGCCGCCCGGGAGGTGGTAGATGCCCGACTGGTTGCCCTTGATCGGTGCCCAGCTCGGGCAGTTCCACTTGCTGGCCGGGGCCGTGCGCGCGGGACGCTTGCCCTGCTTGACCACGAGCTTCTGCTTCAGCGTCCTGGTCTTCGTCGGTCCGTAGACCCGCACGGTGCCCCGGGCGGTGGACTTGAGCGAGTATCGCTTGAACGTCGCCTTCGTGGTCACCCGGTAGGTGCCGGGCTTGAGCGAGACGACCTTCTTGTTCTTCGCGACGGTCTTGCCCGACCGCTTGACGGTCAGCGTCTTCGACGTGATCTTGACCTGCCCGGTCTTCGTCACCCGGGGCTTCACCTTCGCCTTCCCACCGTAGGGTGCGGTCCTCGTGCCGATCTTCTTGACGGTGACCTTCGCGGGCTTCTTGGCGGTGGACACGCCGGTCGGCACGGACGACGCCTGGACGACGCCCGGCACGGCGACGGCGGACGGCGCGGCCGACGCCGCAGAGCCGGTGGCGACGACCGCGCCGGAGGCGAGCAGCGCACCGAGGGCGAGCGAGGCGAGCAACGAGCGCATGAGGGGATCCTTCGCGACGGGCCGGGACGACGACCGGCGGGTGGGGGCGCTTGATCGTAGGAGCACGCGGTCGGTCGCGCCCCGTCAACGGGTGCGTCGCCCCGATATTTCACCCGAGCCAGGCGCCCCGAGCTAGAATGTTATCTATTCGTGATCTAAGGTCGGCGAGATGACTCCGGCACCCACGACGACGACGCCAGCACCGCGCAAGCACCTGCTCGACGTGCTGCGGTTCGGCGCGGCGTTCGCCGTCGTGGTCTACCACTTCACGGCGACGCCCACGGCGAGCACCTACTGGGGCACCGACGTCACCGCGTTGTTCGACGGCATCAACCAGGTCTCCCGCTACGGCTGGCTGGCGGTCGAGGCGTTCTTCGTCATCAGCGGGTTCGCCATCCTCTGGTCGAGCCAGGGCCGCACCGTGGCCCAGTTCACCGGGTCCCGCGCCGGACGCCTCTACCCCGCCCTGTGGGCCTGCGTGCTGGTCACCGCCCTGCTGCAGTCGGTCTGGACGGGCGGACGCGAGCTGAGCGTCGGCGACACCCTCCTCAACCTCACGATGGCCCCTGACGTCTTCAGCGCCGAGCTGTCCCAGGTCGTCTACTGGACGTTGCTCGTCGAGCTGAAGTTCTACGTGCTGGTCGGCCTGCTCATGCTGCTCGGCCCGCTGACCCGTGGCCGCATCCTGGCGCTCGCCCTGGCCTGGCCCGCCGCCGGGATGCTCGTGCGCGGGTTCGGCTACCCCGAGGTCGCCGAGCACCTCGTCGTGCGGCACTCCGTCTACTTCGGCATCGGCATGATCCTGTTCCTGCTCTGGCAGGACGTCTCGGCCCGCCGCGAGACCGAGCCCGACGGCACCCGCCGCGCGCTCGCCGTCGACGCCGGTGCGCTGGCGCTGCTCCTCGTCCTCGCCGTCGACCGGGTCACCACGTCCAGCGAGCACGCGGCCGCGTTGCAGGGCGTGCCCGTCCACGCCGGCGTCGCGGTCGTGGTGCTGCTCGCCGTCATCGGCGCCGTCTGGCTCGCCGTGCAGCCGGGGGCCACCGTCCGCGAACCGCACCTCGCCGCACTCTGCGAGCTCGCCGGCGCGCTGACCTACCCGCTGTACCTGGTGCACACCCAGTTCGGCTGGGCCGTCACCGAGGCGCTGGCCGGGCAGGGCGTCAACGCCTGGGCCGTGCTCGTCGCCGCCACCGCCGTCTCCCTGCTGCTGGCCGCGGCGATCCACTACGCCGTGGAACGGCCGTTCTCGACCCGCCTGCGACGTGCGGTGACCCGCGGGCTGTCGTCCCGCCCGGCACTGCCCACGACGCACCCGTCGCCCGGACACCTCGCTGTCGGCCGCCCGCTGTCGGCCCCGCCGGTCCAGGAGCTGCACGAACCGGCGCTCGCCCTTCACCGCGCCGCGAGGTGACCGTAAGCCCTTCCACGCACCCGGGCCGACGCGGTTCCGGAACGACAGATGCCCGCCCCGGCGCAGGCCGGGACGGGCATCTGTGAAGGCAGTCGAGCCGTCAGGCTCAGCCCTCGAACGCAGGGATCACGTCGGGGTTCGCCTCGAGCCACGCCTCGACGCCCGCGGCCGGGTCGTCCGGGTTCTCGTTGACGACGGAGTCCTCGAGAGCGCCGTACTGGTTGTCGTCCAGCTTGATCTGGGCGATCCAGTCAGCGACCTCGGGGTGCTCCTCCGCGAAGCCGTCGGTGCCGAGGAAGTGCAGGCCCTCGGCCTCACCGAGCGCACCCTCCGGGTCCTCGAGCGTCTTGACGGGGTAGGACGCGTTCGCCCAGAACGGCTGCCACAGCGTGACGAGGATGTCCTCCTCGTTCTCCGTGGCCTGCTCCAGCTCGGTGAGCATGGCCGTCGTGGAGGAGGTCTGCAGCTCGTAGCCGGCCTCGTCCAGACCGTAGGTCGGGATGACGTTGTCCTGCACGGCCGCCGTCAGGCCGGCACCCGGCTCGATGCCGGTGATGGTGCCGTCGAACAGGTCGGCGTTGTCGGCGAGCTCGTCGATCGAGTCGATGTCGGTGTACTCCGGCACCGCCATGGTCAGCTTGGCGTTGTCGTAATAGGTGCCGATGTCCTCGATGGAGTCGCCGTACTCCTCCATGTACTGGGCATGGGTCACGTCGGGCCAGGCCGACGGGTACATGTCGACGTCACCCTCGGCGAGCGCGGTGTACAGCAGGCCCGCCTCCTGGATCTCCTGGTGCTCGACCGTGTAACCCGCCTCCGTGAGCACGTGGTCCAGCAGGTAGGCGGTGCTCAGCCCGTCGGTCCACGACGGGATGTAGCCCAGGTCGATGGTCATGTCCTCGGCGGCCGTCTCGTCGGTGGCGCCGTCGGAGCCGGCGTCGTCCGAGCCGCACGCGGTCAGGGTCAGCCCGAGGGCGGCGGCGGAGACGAGGGCGACGCCCTGGCGGCGACGCAGATGCTTGCGATGGGTGCTCATGTGATGAGTTCCTTTCGTGTCGAGGAACGGTGGCCCCGGTCGGGGCCGGTCCCGGGACGTGGGGTTCCGGACGGGTCGGTTCCCGTTCGGCGGGTCGGTGTGCTGCGGCAGTTCAGGCCGCGCCGGCGGTGGCGGCTCGAGCGCCGTCGCCCTTCCGGCTGCTGAGGATGGCGACCAGCGAGCGGCCGGTGGGCTGGCCGATCGCGCCGGTGAGCCGGTCGAGGAAGATCGCGAGGATCACGACGGACAGGCCGCCCTCGACCCCGAGCGGGACGTCGAGCGTGGAGATGGAGGAGACGACCCTGCCGCCGAGGCCGCCGGCACCGACGATGCCGGCCACGACGGCCATCGACAGGGCCAGCATGATGACCTGGTTGACGCCGGCCATGATGGTGGGCAGGCCCAGCGGGAGCTGGATGCCGCCCAGGATCTGCCGCGGGGTGCCGCCGAACGCCTCCCCGGCCTCGACCGTCTCGGAGTCGACCTGACGGATGCCCAGCTCGGTGAGCCGGACCCCGGGCGGCAGCGCGAAGACGATGGTCGCGCACACGCCGGGGACGACGCCGATCCCGAAGAAGACGACGACGGGGACCAGGTAGACGAAGGCCGGCATGGTCTGCATGAAGTCCAGCACCGGCCGGACGAAGGCGCTCACCGTGTCGTTGCGCGCGGCGAGGATCCCCACCGGGACGGCGATGACGACCGCGATGACGGTCGCGACCAGCACGAGGCTGAGCGTCTCCATCGCCGGTTCCCACATCTCCATGCTGATGATGAGCAGCATGCCCACCAGCGTGAAGACCGCCAGCCCCCAGGACCGCACGAGCAGCGCGAGCAGGGTGAACACCGCGACCATGATCAGCGGCGCGGGGAGCAGCAGCAGCTCGGTGATGCCGTCGATGAGGAAGGACATCACCGCGGTGATGCCGTCCAGCAGCCACTCGAGGTTGTCGTTGATCCAGTCGATGCCGCTGTCGACGGCCTCACCGATCGGCACCTTCGGGATGGTGGTGCCGTCAGAAGTTGACATCGGTGCCATCACTTTGCTCCTGCGGTGTCGAGGACGGACTCACCGTCGGCGGGGCCGTCGCCCGGCGCGGCCGGGCTGAGCGCGCTGTCGGCGCCCGGTACGGCGAGGGCGCTGAGCAGCGTCACCCGCGGGATGACGCCCTGCAGGCGACCGTCCGCCCCGACCACGGCCAGGGGCGCCTGGCTGGTCGCCGCGTCGTGGAACAGGTCGGCCAGCGCCGTGTCCGGGGAGACCTGCGCGACCGGGTCGCTGCTCACCGGGAGCGTGTCCGTGCCCTGCCGCACGGCGTCGGCGACGTCCTTCTCCCACACGATGCCGACGACCTTGCGGTCGCGGGCCGTGACGAGCAGGGAGGAGACCTGGTGCTCGCGCATCAGCTTGTGCGCGGCCTTCGGACCCGACTCCGGGCCGACCACGGCGACGGGTCGTTCCATCACGTCGGCGGCGGACAGGACGCGCGAGCGGTCCACGTCCGCGACGAACTGGGCGACGTAGTCGTTGGCGGGCTCGTTGAGGATCTGCTCCGACGTGCCGACCTGCACCACCCGCCCGTCGCGCATCATCGCGATGCGGTCGCCGAGGCGCATGGCCTCGTTGAGGTCGTGGGTGATGAACAGGATCGTCTTGCCGAGCTCCGCCTGGAGCTCGAGGAGCTGGTCCTGCATCTCCTTGCGGATGAGCGGGTCGAGGGCGCTGAACGCCTCGTCCATCAGCATGATGTCGGTGCCGGCGGCGAGCGCGCGGGCGAGGCCGACGCGCTGGCGCATGCCGCCCGAGAGCTCTGACGGCAACGAGCCGCCCCAGCCCTTGAGCCCGACCATTGCGAGGGCCTCCTCGGCCTTGGCCTCGCGCTCGGCCTTGTTCACCCCGCGCAGCTTGAGCGGGTAGGCGGCGTTCTCACCGACGGTGCGGTGCGGCAGCAGGGCGAAGTGCTGGAACACCATGGAGACCTTGGTGCGGCGTACCTCGCGCAGGGCCGTGGCGGACAGGTGCGTGACGTCCTGGCCGTCGATGCGCATGACGCCGTCGGTCGGCTCGAGCAGCCCGTTCACCATGCGGATGAGCGTCGACTTGCCGGAGCCGGACAGGCCCATGACCACGAAGATCTCGCCGGGGGCGACCTCGAAGGTCGCGTCGATGACGGCGGGTGTCAGGCCTTCTCGTCGGAGCTGGGCGCGGTCCGCGCCTTCTTTGAGCATCTTGACGCCGCGTTGTGGCCGGCGTCCGAAGATCTTTGTCAGGCCGTTTGCCTCGATGGCTGGCACAGTTCTCCCGGGTCGGGGACATTGGCGTGCCGTCGAACCGCCCGTGGACGTGCCCGAGCGGGTCCTCGACCCGCACTCGACGGCCTGCGGGCCATGAGTCGGCATTCACGTTCTTTGCACGAGCGTATGTCACGCTCTGCACGGCTCCCGTCCATCCCGGGCAATTCGGCGATGATCTTTATCACGATGTGACCAAAGGTGCCTGTTCGACCTGCACTTGGCGTGCAGATGTCCCGGTGAAGATCCTCACGCCGCCGCCACGCTCTAGAGTGGCCGACGTGCCTCGCGACCGTCTTCACCTCGGCCTCATGCTGGCCCTGACCTTCTCGACGGGGATCGCCGACGCCGTCGGCTACCTCGGCCTCGACCGGGTCTTCACCGGGAACATGACCGGCAACGTGGTCATCCTGGGCATGGCGCTCGCCGGGGCGGACGACCTGCCCGTCGTCGGGCCGCTGCTGGCCTTCGCGACGTTCCTGGCCGGGGCCGCGCTCGGCGGCCTGGTGGTCCGCTCGGAGGACGTGGGCTGGACCGGCCGGACGACGGCGCTCTTCGGCTCCGTCGGCGCGATGCTGGTGGCGATCGCGGTGACGCTGGCGGTGTTCGACGGCGCGATGCCCTACGGCGTGCAGCTCGCGGTGACGGGTTCGCTGGCCGGGGCCATGGGTCTGCAGGCGGCGACGGCCCGGCACCTCGCCGTCAAGGAGATCACCACCGTCGTGGTGACGAGCGCGATCACGGGGCTGGCGATGGACTCGCGCCTGGTGGGCGGCCACGGCCTGCTCGTGCGGCGGCGGGTCGCGGCGATCGCGCTGATCGGCGCGGGGGCGTGCGCGGGCGCCCTGCTGCTCCAGGTGCACGTCGCCTGGGGCGTGGCCCTCGCCGCGGCGCTCACCCTGGCGGTCACCGTGCTCGGCCACGCCCGCGGACGGGCGGTGCCGGCATGAGCTTCACGCCGCCCGACCCGCACCGCACGCGCCCGGACCTGCAGGGCACCTTCGGCATGGCCGCCACCACGCACTGGCTCGCCACGGCGACCGCCCAGTCCGTGCTGGAGCGCGGCGGCAACGCGTTCGACGCCGCCACGGCGGCCGCGTTCGTGCTCCACGTCGTCGAACCGCACCTCAACGGCCCCGGGGGCGACATGACGGGCGTCCTCGCCACCTCCGACGGCGCCACGAAGGTCCTGGCGGGCCAGGGGCCCGCACCAGCGGGCGCCACGGTCGCGCACTACCGCGACACCGAGGGGCTCGACCTCGTGCCCGGCTCAGGAGCGCTGGCTGCCGCCGTGCCGGGCGCCGTCGACGCCTGGCTCCTGCTGCTGCGCGACCACGGCACCTGGCCGCTGCGCGAGGTGCTGGCCTACGCCGTCGGCTACGCCCGCGACGGGCACCCCGTCCTGGGCGCCGTCGTCACCACGATCGAACGGGTCGCGGGACTGTTCTCCCAGCACTGGCCGACGTCCGCCGCCCGCTGGCTGCCGGACGGCCGTGTCCCCCGGGCCGGGGAGATCGTCACCAACCCGGACCACGCCGTCGTCCTGGACCGGCTCGCCGACGCCGCCGACGGCGCGCCCGACCGGGAGGCGGGCGTCGACGCGGCACGCGCGGCTTGGCGCGAGATCGTCGGGCCGGCCGTCGAGGCGTTCGTCGCCACGCCGCACCGGCACGCCGACGGCCGCGACCACGCCGGGGTCCTGACCGCCGACGACGTCGCCCGCTTCCGGGCGGGCTACGAGGCGCCGGCGACGGTGGGCTTCCGGGGGCACACGGTGGTCAAGACGGGTGCGTGGGGGCAGGGCCCGGTGCTGCTGCAGGCGCTGCGGATACTCGACGGCTTCGACGGGTCCGACAGCGACCGCCTCGACCCCTCGACCGAGCGCGGCGCGCACACAGTCCTGGAGGTGCTCAAGCTGGCGCTGGCGGACCGGGACACCTGGTACGGCGACGCCGACGTCCCGCTCGAGCACCTGCTGTCCGAGGGGTACGTCGCCGACCGACGAGCGCTCGTCGGCGAGCGCGCCTCGCACGAGGTGCGCCCCGGCGTCGTCCCCGGACGTGCCGCTCCCCCGCTGCCGCCGCTGCGCACGGCGGCGGCAGCGGCGTCGGGCGCCTCCGGAGCGGGCGCCGCCTCGTCGCAGGGCGCGGGCGAGCCGACCGTGCAGACGAACGGCACGACGCGTGGGGACACCTGCCACCTCGACGTCGTGGACCGGTGGGGGAACATGATCAGCGCGACACCGTCGGGCGGATGGCTGCAGTCCTCGCCCACGGTGCCCGGGCTCGGGTTCTGCCTCGGCACGCGGTTGCAGATGACCTGGCTGGACGAGACGTCGCCGTCCCGGCTCGTGCCCGGAGCACGGCCCCGGACCACTCTCTCCCCCACGCTGGTGCTGGACGGGGACGGCGCCCCGGTGCTGGCGTGCGGCACGCCGGGGGGCGACCAGCAGGACCAGTGGCAGGTGCCGTTCCTGCTGCGGGTGCTCGTGGGCGGGTACACCCCGCAGCAGGCGATCGACGCCCCCACGCTACACACCACGTCGATGGTCGACTCGTTCTGGCCGCGGACCTGGACGCCCGGCGGCGCCGTGGTCGAGTCCCGCCTCGGGGCCGACGTGCTCGCCGGGCTCGCGGCGCGCGGGCACGTGCTGACCGAGGCGGGGCCGTGGTCGCTCGGGCGGATCTCCGCGGTGACGCGCGACCCGGCGACCGGGATGCTCGGCGCGGCCGCGAACTCCCGCGGGGCCCAGGGGTACGCGGCGGGGCGGTAGGCCCACGGGCCGACGGCCAGGCGGTCCGTCAGCCGGCGAGCGTCAGGACGTGACGCCGGTCCGAGGGTGTCAGCGCACGCTCGACCTTCGCGTCGAGGGTGACGAGCACTCCACGGCGGTCCGCCGCGAGATTCAGCAGATGAAAGTCCGTCACCTGCCGGTGCCCCGTCATGCGCGACAGGTCGACGACCGGGTCCGCCAGGCTCGTGTCGTCGCGCCAGAACTCGTGCTGTCGCCGCGCACGGACACGACCCAGTGCGGCGAGCGCATCGGCGGTGGACGCACCGGGGTTGGCCACAGAGTTCGACAGCAGCCGCACCAACCCCTGTTCGGTCGTCGGACACGTGGCGAACGACGAGACGCCCCGCAACCAGCTCAGGGCCGTCGTGTGGTGCTGGTGCGCGGCAACGTGCGCCGCGAACAGGACGTTGACATCCGGCAGGCAGACGCGATCATTCACGCCGCGTCTCCGCGACGGCGTCCGAGTCGTCCTCGTCCAGCAGCTCGGCGACGTCGTCCGTGGTGATCGTCGGGCGGTCCGGGTGGAAGACCAGGAAGTCCTCGTCCCGCGCAGACAGCAGATCCGCCTTCTCGACGAGCCGCGCCACGGTGGCCGCGCGCGGTTCCCCCGCCACGGCGTTCCGGTCGATGATCGCCGCCAGGCGCGCCGTCTCCGTGAGGTGGATTCGTCGTCGTGTCGCTGCAGACATGGCATCCATGCTATCCGCAGCGGCAGCCACAAGGAAGCCCTACCGTTCCCCGAGGGTCACCTGACGGTCCGCGGCGGCGATCGTGGCGGGGCGGTGGGCGACCAGGAGGGTCGCCCGATCCTCCGCCTGGCCGAGCAGCTCCAGCAGTGCGGCGTCGGCGTCCGGGTCGAGGGACGCCGTCGGCTCGTCGAGGACGAGCACGCGCGGGTCGCGCAGGAGCGCCCGGGCGATCGCGACCCGGGCGCGCTGCCCGCCCGAGAGCCCACTGCCGTGCTCCCCCACCGGGGTGTCCAGCCCGGCGGGCAGTCCGGCCGCCCGGTCCAGCAGCCCGGCCGCACGGGCGGCGGCGTCCACCGCGCCGCCCGAGATGTCCGGGTCGCCGAGCACGATGTTGGAGCGCACCGTGCCGCGCAGCAGCGGGGAGGACTGGGGGACGACGGCGAGGCGCGCGCGCAGCTCGGCGTCAGGCAGGGTGCGCACGTCGTCGCCGTCGACCCGCACGGCGCCGCCGTCCGGGTCCCACAGCCGCTGGGCGATCCGGGCCGCCGTGGTCTTGCCCGCACCGGACGGGCCGACCAGCGCCACGACCTCCCCCGGCCGGACGTGCAGGCTGAAGCCCTCGAGCACGGGCCGCGCCGGGTCGTAGGCGAAGCTGACGCGGTCCAGCACGAGGCCCGTCTCGTCCGGCACGCCGTCGGACACGGCGTCGGGCACGGCGTCGGAGGCCAGGCCGACGACGGCGGGCGGCAGCGCCAGCACGTCGTCGATCCGTTCGGCCGACGCACGCAGCGTGCTCGCGCTGCGCAGCAGGTCCGCGATCTGCGCGGCGGGCCCGAGTCCGGCGACGGCGACCGTCACCGCGAGCGGGATGTCGGCCGGGGCGATCGCGTCACGCTGGAGCAGCACGACCGCGAGCGTGCCGAGCGCGGCGGCGGCCAGCGCGACGTCGGCGATGCCGCGCTCGAGGCCGAGCCGGGCGGACTCGCGCACCTGCAGCCGGGCGAGGGCCCGGGTGTCCTGCGCGACGCGGTCGAGCTGCGCGTCGAGGGCACCGGACCCGGTGAGCTCCCGCAGCCCACGGACCGTGTCGAGCAGCTCGGAACGGACGGTCGCGGAACCGGCCGCGAGCGCGTCGCTGTCCCGTCGTGCCCACCGGGCGGTGGCCAGGGGTACCGCGACACCGAGGACGAGCAGCGGCACCCACACGAGCAGCAGCGACGGGTCGAGCGCGACGGACACCCCGGTGCTCACGGCGAGGACGAGCAGCGCGCTGAGGCTCTGGGCGGCGGTGTGGGCGTAGAGCCACTCCAGCGTCTCGATGTCGGAGACCGCGGTGGTGACGAGCTCGCCGGTGCGGCGGTGCCGGGTGCGGGTGGGCAGTGCCCGGCGCAACGCGTCGAAGAGCCGGCCCCGCAACACCCCGATGAGCCGGTAGGCCAGGTCGTGCGACACCCACGACTCGCGCCACGCCGCGAGCGACGCGAGGACGCCGACAGCGCCCAGCGCGAGGGCCGGTCCGGCCAGCCCGGGCGACTCTCCCGCGACGACCCTCCCGACGACGACCGCCAGTCCGAGCGCGAGCCCGAGCACCGCCGCCTGGGACACGACGCTCCACAGCACCGTCTCGACGAAGCGTCCGCGGTGGGTCGTGACCACCGGCAGCAGCCGCAGCACGGCCCTCATCGCGCGCCTGCCAGCACCTCGGTGGCCGGGGCGCCGTCGCCGGTCGCGACGATCCGACCGTCCTGGAGACGCACCCACCGGTCGGCGTGGGTGCAGGCGCTCTCGCGGTGCGCGACGACGATCAGGGTGCGCTCCTCGCTGGCGGCCACGACGGCGTCCATGACCCGGCGCTCGGTGTCGACGTCGAGCGCCGAGGTGATCTCGTCCAGCACGAGCACCGGGGCCGTGGAGAGCAGCGCCCGGGCGAGGGCCAGCCGTTGCCGCTGCCCGCCGGAGAGCTGCCCGCCGTCCTCGGCCAGCACGGTGTCGTAGCCGTCGGGCAGGGAGCGGATCACGTCGTGGACGTCCGCGGTGCGTGCGGCCCGTTCGACCTCGACGTCCGTGGCCCCGGGACGGTACAGGCGCAGGCTCTCCGCGACGGTCCACGCGAACAGCGTGGGGTCCTGCGGGACGACGACGACGCTGCGGCAGCGCGCCGCCGCGGTGTACTCGGGCAGAGGCACGTCGTCGAGGCGCACGGTGCCGCCGCACGGGTCCGCCTCACGTTCCAGCAGTCGCGCCAGCGTGCTCTTGCCGGACCCGGACGGGCCGACGACGGCCACGGTCTGGCCCGCGGCGACGCGCAGGCTCAGGTCCTGCACCCCGGTGGAGGTGCCGGGGTAGCGATACGTGACGTCGGCGAGCTCGACGGCTCCGGTCGTGGCGGGGGTGGTGTGCCCACCGGTCTCGGCGACCGACGGCCGCATCGACAGCAGGCGGTCGAGGCCGTCGACGGCGGTCAGGCCGAGGTAGCCCGCGTGCCACGCGGTGCCGAGGTCCTGCACCGGCCGGAAGCACTCGCGGGCCAGGAGCAGCACGGTCACCGCGACCGGCGCGCGCACGTCGCCGGAGAGCACCCCGTGCAGAGCGGCGACGACGGCCAGGGCGGTGCCCAGGTGCAGCGCCAGCGCGCTCACGACGGTCTCGACGAGTGAGACGCGCAACTGGGTCATGGTCGTGCGGCGCAGGCCCTCGGCAGACGTGGCCAGCCGGTCCGCGACGCGGCCCGTGGCGCCGAAGGCACGCAGCAGCGGGATCTGCTGCAGCGCCTCGACGAAGTCTGCCGTGAGCCGGGTGAAGACGTCCCAGCGTCGGCGCCCGTCGCGCAGCAGCCGCGCGTCCCAGACGCGAGGGGCGAGAACCGCGACCGCGGTCGCGACGGCGAGCACGGCTCCGGCCGCCGTCGAACGGTCCGCCACCAGGACGACGACGGCGGCGGGCACCACGAGCACGACGACCAGCTGCGGCAGGTAGCGGGTGTAGTAGGCGTCGAGGCCGTCGACGCCGTCGATCACCGAGGTCGCCACCTGACCTGCGTCCCGCTCCGCGGCGGGTACCGCGACGAGCTGCGCGAGCAACCGGCGCCGCAACCGCAGCCGCACCGACGCACCGAGGCGCGTGGCCAAGGGTTCTCGTACCGCGACCACCGCACCCCGGACGACGGCGATCGCTGCCAGCGCGACCAGGGCGGGCACCGTCGAGGCCAGGTCCCGGCCGTCCCGCACGAGGGCGGCGATCACCGAGCCGGCGGTGACCGCGAACGCGACGTGCAGGGCGGACAGCAGCACGCCGACACCGGCCAGGGCGAGGATCGCGCCCGGGACGGCGCCGGCGAGCTGCAGCAGACGACGATGGATCACCGGTCAGAACGCGTCGGGGTAGAGCTGTTCGGCGATGTCGCGGACGATCGTGATGTTGCCGAGGGTTCCCGGGAAGACGTCGGCGCTGGAGACGGCGACGAGCCGGTCCTCGCGGACGGCCGGCAGGTCGGGGAACGTCGTCGTCAGGTACTCGCGGGTGGCCGCCTCGTGCTCGTCGTCGTAGACGGAGAACACCAGTGCCTCGGGCTGCTCGGCGGCCAGCGACTCGGGGGTGATGGTCGCAGCGAAGAAGTCGGCGAACATCGGGTCCTCAGGGCCGTAGACGTTGTCCGCTCCCGCCCGAGCGAGGATGTCGTGCTCGATGCCGGCGCCGATGGCCTGCAGGTTCGTGCCCTCGACGTAGACCTGGGCGACGCGCAGCGGCTCGACGTCCTCGATGGCCGTGGCGACCTCGTCGAGCTGTGCCTGGCTCTCCACGACCAGCTCGGCCGCCTCGTCCGGGACCCCGAAGATCTCCCCGAGGTTCTCCAGGTCTACGAACAGGTCGGTCACCTCGCCGGCCATGCGGCGCTCCGCGCACCCGCCCGTGGCGACGTAGACGGCGGCGTCGGCCTGCTCGAGCTGGTCGATGCTCGCGAAGCCCTGCTCGGCGGTGAACTCGTACGTGGTGGGCGAGTAGACGAAGTCCGGCTCGACGGCCAGGAGGTCCTCGCGGCTCGGGGGCATCACGTCACCGATGACGGGGACATCTGTCGCGAGCGCCGCGACGTCGTCCGGCAGGGCCTGTGCGGCGGCCTGGGCCTGTCCGGCGAGCCGGTCGGCCAGGCCGAGGCGCAGCATGAGCTCCGTCTGGGCGGGGTGCATGCCGACGGCGGCCTCCGGGGCGCCCTCGACGACGACCTCGCGGTCGCAGTTCTCCAGCGTGACCGTGGTGGCGTCGGCGTCGGTCGCGCCCGCCTCGGTGGTCACGGAGGACCCGCAGCCGGTGGTCGCCAGCGCTGCGGCGCTCAGCATGCCGATCGTGGCGGTGTGTCGGAAGGTTCGGCGGTTCATGTGGGGATGCTGCTTTCTGTGCGGAGCTCGAGGGAGGCCGGCTCGGTGGCCTGTTCATGGGCATGCTCGGCGGCTTGCTCGGCGACTCGTTCGGCGGCTCGTTCGAGCCGGTGGAAGCCGAAGACGGGGTCGTGCCCGCCGAGCACGCGGACATCGACGCGGAAGGTCGCCCGGATCAGCTCGGGGGTGAAGACCTGCCGCGGCGGGCCGGCGGCGACCACTCGGCCGGCGTCGAGCACGACGACGTGGTCGCAGTACTGCGTGGCGAGGTTCAGGTCGTGCAGAGCGGTGATCACGGTGCGGCCGAGGCTGCGGACGGTGCTCAGCAGCTCGTGCTGGTGGCTGATGTCGAGGTGGTTGCTCGGTTCGTCCAGCACCATGACGTCGCTCTGCTGGGCGAGGGCGCGGGCGAGCATCACGCGCTGTCGCTGCCCGCCGGACAGCGTCGCGACCATGCGGTCTGCCAGGTCGGTGATCTCGGCACGACGCATCGCGTCCGCCACCACCTCCACGTCCTCGGCGGTGTCCCGGCCGAAGGAGGCGTGGTGCGGCACGCGGCCGAGCATGACCGTCTCCTCGACGCTGAGGTCGAAGTCCGTGGGCGGGTCCTGGAGCATGACCGCCACGGCCCGCGCCGCCTGCCGGCCGCGGAGGCTCTGGACGTCGCGACCGTCGATCCGGCACGTGCCGAGCCGTGGCCGCACGGCACGATAGATCGTGCGCAGCAACGACGACTTGCCGCTGCCGTTGGGACCGACGAGGCCGACGACCGCGCCCGGCTCGGCGACCAGCGACGCGTGCTGCACCACGTCGCGACCACCGAGGGTCACCGTGACGTCGTCGAGCTCGACCCTCATCGCCCGAACCCCGCTCGTTCGGCGCCGCCGCGCCGCATCAGCCAGAGGAAGAAGGGCGCCCCGACGAACGCGGTGAGGATGCCCAGCGGGATCTCGGTGGGGACCGCCACGGTGCGGGCGAGCAGGTCGGCGCCCATGAGGAACACGGCCCCGCCGAGCACGGTCACGGGCAGCATCCGCCGGTGGTCCGCGCCGACCACGATGCGGGCGATGTGCGGGATGACGAGGCCGACGAACCCGATCCCGCCGGCCACGGACACCACGGTGCCGGTGAGCAGGGAGGCCACGACGAGCAGCAGGCCACGCAGGCGGGTGGCGTCGACGCCGAGCGAGACGGCGGACTCGTCGCCGGTCATGAGGGCGTTGAGCGAGCGCGCCAGCAGTGCGGAGACCACGACGGCGGCGCTCAGGGCGAGCGCCGGTCCGATCAGGCTCGACATCGTGGCCGCGGAGACGCTGCCGAGCAGGAAGAACAGCACGCTGACGACGTTCTGCGCGCTGGTGGTGATCGTCAGGTAGCTGGTGATCGCACTGAACAGGGTTCCCAGGGCGACGCCGGCGAGGATCATCCGCGTCGGGGACAGCGCCCCGTCCTTGCGGGCGAGCGCGGCCACGCAGACGCACGCTCCGAGCGCGCCGGCGAAGGCCGCCAGGTTCAACGACAGACCACCCAGGGCTGCCGAACCGAAGACGATCACGAGCACCGCGCCCACGCTCGCGCCGGACGACACCCCCAGGATGTAGGGCTCGGCCAGCGGGTTGCGGACCGTGACCTGCATGAGGGCGCCGGCCAGGGCCAGGCCGGCGCCCGCGAGCCCGGCGAGCAGAGCGCGGGGCAGCCGGAACTGCCAGACCGCCTGGTCCTGCAACGGCGTGAGCGAACCGTCCGACATCCACGGCATCCCCGGGACGAGGTGCCCGATGACGACCTGGGCGGCCTGGGTCGGATCGACGTCCACGGATCCGACGGCGCCGGAGACCACGACGAGCAGGACCAGACACAGCGTCAGCGCCCCGCAGGTCCACCACGCCCGGCGGGCCAGACGACGGCGGGCGCCGGGCGAGGATCCCGCCGCAGCAGCCCGGCGGTCGACCGCCGCGGAGAGGGTCGTCGGTTCTGGTGGCACGCGACGGAACTCTACGGAGAATGATTCTCAGGTGCAAGAGAGGTCTGCCGTGGGGGCGCTCCCGCCGCTCGGTGGCTCGCGGCAGGCCGGCCGGGTCCTGCCCGGCGCGACTCAGCCTTCGGCGCCCTCGGTACCCCCGGTGACCTCGGTACCCCCGGGGGCCGCCGGGGCACGGCGCAGGTCGGGTTCGAGGTAGACGACCCGGGCGATGTCGACGGCGCCGCGCACCCGGGACTCGGCGTCGTCGATCGCGCGGGCGACGTCCGCGGCGGTCGAGGCGCCGTCGACCTCGATCTTGGCGGCGACCAGCAGCTCGTCCGGGCCGAGGTGCAGCGTCTTGAGGTGGATGACCGACCGGACGCCGTCGCCGACCAGAGCAGACCGGATCGCGGCGACGTGCGCCCGCGTGGCGGACTCCCCCAGCAGCAACGACTTCGTCTCGATCGCCAGGACGATCGCGATGAGCACCAGCAGGACACCGATGCACGCGGTCCCGGCGGCGTCCCACCGACCATCCCCGGTCAGCAGCGTCAGGCTCACCCCGAACAGGGCGAGCACCAGACCGACGAGCGCGCCGATGTCCTCCAGCAGGACCACCGGCAGCTCAGGCTGCTTGGCCCGCCGCACGAACTGCACCCAGGAGGCACGCCCGCGCACGGCGTTCGACTCGCGGACGGCCGTGCGCAGCGAGAACGACTCCATGACGATCGCCGCGACCAGGACGGCGAGCGGCACCCACCACCAGCGCCCCTCGATGGGCTCCGGGTGCTGCCACTTGTGGAAGGCCTCGTAGAGGGCGAACAGGCCGCCGACCGAGAACAGGACGATCGAGACCACGAACGCGTAGACGTAGCGCTCGCGCCCGTACCCGAACGGGTGCTCCTCGTCCGCCGCCCGCTTGGCCTTCCGGCCGCCCAGGAGCAGCAGCCCCTGGTTGCCCGAGTCGGCGAGCGAGTGAACGCCCTCCGCGAGCATCGACGACGAACCGGTCAGCGCCCACGCGCCGAACTTGGTCACCGCGATGCCGAGGTTCGCGAGCAGTGCAGCGATCACGGCCTTGGTGCCGCCCTGTGCAGACATGCCTCGGATCCTAGCGGGGCCCGATTTCGCTGCCCCGACCTACAAGGGATCGGACGTGTCGTCGCGCCGGACCTCGACGAGACGCGCCAACTCGGCCTCATGGCGCGCGATGGCGCTCTCGCACGCTGTGACGAACCTTTCCAGGGAGGCACCCGGCGTCACATCGCCGAGATAGTACTCCACCAGCCGGCGGCGCTCTTCGCGCGCGGCACCGTCCGAGGACTCCGACCGCACCAGCCCGACGATGCCCTCGACGTCGTCGACGCGCAGACGTCGGGCCGCTCGGAGGAGTGGCGTGCTGGCGATCGTCGCCCACGGCGCGGCCACGTCCGTGACGATCAGGGGCCTGAGAGTCGGCAACCACTCGGTCGCAGCGGCGGAGATGTCACAGACGAGGACATCAGCCTCCGCGAACGTGGTCGCGAGCTCACCCCCGTCGCGGGCGGCATGTCCGGCACCGGGGTCGGACTCGGCAGCTGCCCGGACAATCTCCCGCACCTCGGCATCAGCGTCCGCATAGGCCTGGGAACGGACGCCGGTCAGTGGGTGCGGTCGGTACAGGAGCCGCGCCCGGCGGTCCGAGACGACTGCGCGGGCCAGTTCCGGCCCCAGGACGTCGACCGAACCATAAGCGACCGAGGGATTGGCACCCTCCCACGTCGGCGCATAGAGGATCGTGGATCGCTCGGCCTGCTTCCGAGCGACAGGGTCCGGTCCGAGCAGGTCGAGCTGAGGCCGCCCGACCTGCACGCACCGCGACTCCGCGTCAAAGTAGGGCAGGTTGCGTGCAAACCGGTCGACCGCGGCCTGGCCGGCGACGAACACGAGGTCATAGGCCTTGTGCTGGTTCGAGACGGAGACGGTCTTGTCCGAGTCGCCGTGCAGTAGGGAGACGTGTACGAGCTCGCCGAAGCTCAACATCGTGAAGTTCTGCGGGCTGTGGTTGACATAGAGCGCAAGCCGCACGTCACTACCGGTCAGAATCTCATCGAGCGTCGCGTGCTGCGCCACCGTCACGACGCGTAGCGGCGTCTCATGACGGAGCAGGCGCGCCGTCCGGGAGTCTCCGGTGATCACTACGAGCGGGACACGCCGGTTCAGGGCTTCGAGCGCCGTATACCACTGACGGATCTGGTACATGCTCTCCGGCGGGTCTCCGAAGAAGACCACGGCACGCGCAGACAGAGTGGTTCCCTGCAGGACGCCGTCTTCTCCCAGGCCATCCGGAACGCCTCCGGGAAGCAGGCCAAGACGACGAATGAGCTTGCCACCGGTCGACCGGACCGTGCGGCGCAGCCCTCCGCCGCGCGTCGAGCCGACCATGAGCACCTCACCTCTGCGACAGGTCCGGCGAGCGCCGGACATCTGCGCGCAGTTTAGCGGCGGGTCCAGCGAGAGCAGGGAGACTGCGGCCGGGCCGACCGGAAAGCACCGCGTCGGAGGCTTCCCCAGCCTCGGTAGGATGTTCAGGTCTCGACCCCGGCTACCGAAGGTGCTGTCGCACGCATGCAGTTGATCCAGGACGTACGAAACTTGGCACGTCTCGTGCAGAGGGCCGCTCGTAGGCGCCGGGACCGGGCGGCCTGGCAGCACTACGAAGCCACCCGGACGCCCCTCACTCGGCAGTTCGAAGCAGCTGTCTTCTTCTCCGACGGCCCGGTCAACATCTACCAAGTACGGCAGTGGTACGAGCCGATGCGCCATCTCGCCGAGCAGCATCCCGTGGTGGTGATCACTCGGAACCTGTCTGCCGCCCTCGCGCTCAAGGGAGAGTGCCCACTCCCGGTGCTCTACCAGCCGAAGATCGCCGAGACAGAGGAGTGGCTCACCACACATCCCGTCGGGGCTGTCTTCTACGTCAATCAGAACATCGTGAACTTCCGCATGATGCGATTCCGTGACCCGGCGCACATCTTCATCAGCCACGGCGAGTCCGACAAGGACTACATGGCCTCGAACCAGCTCAAGGCGTACGACTACACGTTTATTGCCGGGCAAGCTGCCTTCGACCGCATCGGACGCCGTCTCATCGACTTCGACCGTGACAAGCACCTCGTACGGATCGGTCGCCCCCAGGTCGACGTCGAGAATCCCGGACCGTCCCTCCCCGACGACGGCCGAACCGTCGTGCTGTATGCGCCGACCTGGGAGGGCGACCGGCCCTCTATGCGCTACTCTTCCCTGCAGTCCCACGCCCCGGAGATGCTGCGAGTCCTGCTGGGAACGGGGAAGCACCGGATCGTGTACCGCCCTCACCCGCGGACCGGGGCGGCCCAACCAGAGTACCGGAAGGCGCATGAAGCGATCGTCCGGCAGATCCAGTCCGCCAACTCCACCGACCCGAGCGCCCAGCACATGGTGGACACGGACTCCGTGTTCGGCTGGCACCTCCGGGCGGCGGACGTCGCCATCGCGGACATCTCCGCCGTCGCCTTCGACTTCCTGGCGACCGGCAAGCCCCTGCTCCTGACAGAGCCGGCCGACCCGCTGGCAGAGATGGACCACGATGGTCTCGCTGGGCAGATCCGTACGGTCCAGCAGCACGAGTCCGCGGACGTCCTCAACATCATCAACTCGATCCTCCACGGCGCCGACCGGGGAACATACGCGAAGATCGTCGAGCACTACTTCGGAGACACAACTCCCGGTGTGCCGCTGCAACGCTTCCTCGAAGCAGCGAGCACCATCATCACGGCGCGCACCGGTTCCGATCTGTCCGCGCCACAGCGGTGACCGAACTGCAGTAGTTATGAGCGCACGTCTGCCCGGCAGCAAGCACTCCCGTCCACATGACCCCGTACGAAGGACCCTAGAGACTTGACCAGCAGCGACACCAGTGCGGGACCTGCCAAGGAGCGACCGTCCGCCGTCTTCCGTCCCGACATCGAGGGCATGCGCGCCATAGCCATCGGGCTGGTCCTCGTCTACCACGCCGGGGTTCGGCAGCTGCCCGGTGGGTTCGTGGGCGTCGACGTCTTCTTCGTCATCTCGGGCTTCCTCATCACCGGACTACTCATCCGGGAGCTCGAGCGCACGGGCCGGATCTCACTTTCGCGGTTCTACGCGCGGCGCGCCAAGCGCCTCCTTCCCGCGACGGGTCTCGTGCTCGTCGCCACCGCCGCCCTGACATGGTGGACGGTCTCCGCGGTCGACTGGCGAGCTTTCGGCGGCGACATCGTCTCCGCCGCGCTCTACGTGGTGAATTGGCGGCTCGCCGACCGCAGCGTCGACTACCTTGCGGAGGACATCGGCGCCTCACCGGTCCAGCATTTCTGGTCCTTGGCGGTGGAGGAACAGTTCTACATCGTCTGGCCGCTGCTGATCGTCGCCCTGGCGTGGTGGCTGCGCCGCCAGGGGCACCTGAGGTTCCGACCGGCGCTTGCGGCCGGCATCCTGGCCGTGATCGTGCCCTCACTCGCCTACTCCGTATACCTGACGACGAACAGCCCCGCCACCGCGTTCTTCGTCACCCCCACGCGCCTGTGGGAGCTGGGGATCGGAGCCTTGGTCGCCATCGGAACCGCGACCTGGCAGCGCTTGCCCCGCCCGACTTCGATCGCGCTCGGCTGGGCGGGGTTCGCTGCGGTGGTGGCGAGCGGGTTCGTGTTCTCCACCAGCACCCCGTGGCCTGGCTATGCGGCACTCCTGCCGACTCTGGGGACCGCGGCGATGATCGTCGCCGGCCATACCTCGGGTCGCGGCGGGGTGGCAGGCATCCTCTCCTGGCGTCCCGCCGTATGGATCGGTGGCCTGTCCTACTCGCTCTACCTGTGGCACTGGCCCCTCGTCGTCGCGGCGACCGCCTACTGGGGCGATCTCGGCGCACGTCGAGGCCTGCTGGTCGTCGCCGCCTCGTTCATCCCGGCCTACCTTTCGTACCGATTGGTCGAGAACCCTGTCAGGTTTGCGCCGGCCCTGAAGTCCAATCGGCTGAGCCTGTCCGTCGGCGCGAACTTCACGGCCGTAGGTGTGGTTGCCGGACTGGTGCTCGTCCTCCTCGTCCCGTCGAGTAGCGGTGGCGGTGGCGACCGGCAGGCACCGGGAGCGTCCGCGATCGGGTCCGGCGCCGAGCCTGCGCCGGGTACCACCGCCAGCCTCGCTGACGTCGGCTGGTTCGTCCCGGACGCCGTGACCGCCGTCGACGATGTGCCTCCGTATCCACGCGAGTGTCAGGTCGACCAGGAATCCGCTGACCCGGTCCGTTGCGACTGGGGCGACACCGACGGCAGCCTCACGGTCGCCGTGGTCGGCGACTCGAAGATCATGCAGTACTACACCCCCCTCGACGAGATCGCCCGCGAGGAAGGCTGGCACATCGTGTCGTACACCAAGTCCGCGTGCGGCTTCCACGACGGGATGCAGGTCAACAAGGGTGAGCCGTACGAGTCCTGCGCCGCATGGAACGACGCCGTCTTCGACAAGCTGATCGAGCTGAGGCCAGATCTCGTCCTCACGTCGCAACGCCCCAACGATGCCATGGCCGACCTCGACGATGTTGAGAGCCGTTCTGTCGATGCCATGGTCGACGCGATGGTCCGGCGGTGGACCGCGCTCACCGAGACCGGCACGCCCCTGGTCGTGCTGCTGGACAATCCGAACCCCAGCATGGCGGTCTACGAGTGCATCGCAGACAACCCCGACAACCTGGCGGAGTGCACTTTCGACCTACAGCACGGCATCAGCCGGAGCGGCGCCTTCGCCCAACAGCCAGCCGCTGACGAGGTGGACGGTGTCCACACCGTCGATCTGCGGTCCGAGATCTGTCCGGACGATCCTTGCGTTCCGATCATCGGCAATGTCTTGCTCTACCGCCAGACATCGCACCTTACGGACACGTATGCGCTCACGCTGATCGATCAACTGCGCGACTCCCTAGTAACCGTCGTCGACGAGGTCGCCTGAGGCAGACGGCCCCGTCATGAGGCTGGAGCAGGCCCGGCCACGAAACATGGTCGAGCTCCCCCCAGCACGGTGACGCTCTGTGCAATGATGCCCATTACGAACTGGAAACACGCGAGGTGGTCAGTGCCCATCAGAAAGCCCACACTTCTGCACAGGCTCACGTCTCGTTGGTGGCCCGACGTCGCCCCCGGTGCTACTGCCGCGGATAGCGTCCAGGAACCAGCGTCCCCGACCGTCATGGAGGAACTCCGCGCCGCCGAACGGGAGCTCGAGGCGCTCGAAATCGAGAAGAAGGCCATCGGCGCAGAACGGCGCCGCCTGCAGAAAGTCTTGGGCGAGCGTGCCGGCCTGCGCCTCATGCCCCTGTCCCGAGTCGAGAAGACCAACGGCACTCCGAGTTTCGTCGCCGGAGCCCGGCTCATACAGCGAATTCACCGTCGCGCCGAGAATCCCCGAGACGGACTCGACGGAGCTGGGGCGATCTTCTCCGACCAGAAGCGCACCGAAATGTTCGCCGCGTCACACGGGATTCCGTTCGATCGGTCCGCACCAACGTCAGCACGGCGCATTATTGTCCACGCGTTCAAGGGCGAGGTCGGTCTCGTCGAGGTGCGGGATCATGGCGGAGCGCGACATTTCGACGCCACGATGAAGGACCTCGGTGACGTTCGATCGGCTGTCCTGTACCGCCAGGACATCGCGGCACCCAGCTCGGCAACACAGATCTGCACCTGGTCCGAGGAACTTTCGCGGAGCATCCCCAGACCCTACGTCCAACTCTTGTGGTCAGAGAACGACGGTCGCGCCTCCCTGCATGGTGTTGACGTCGACCCCGAACGGATACCGGTCCTCGTCGACCGCTGGGACAGGCAACTCGGCCGGCTCTTCGACAGCGCCCACGCCCGCATGCTGCTGCAGCCCTATCATCAGGGCGCGCTCGACAACAGGGTGCCCGGCGGAACCTTCGATCCTGAGGACCCCGCGTGAGCGCGACCAGGTCCAAACCAACTGCGGACGAAGAGCTCCGTGCCCAGCTAGCAAGGGCGCGGCGACGCATCGAGCGTCGGCGACGGCAGATCGAAACTTTGAAGGCTCAAGTCGTCATCCTGTCCGAAGAGGTCAGGTCCCCCCTGGAACGCACGGTCGCTGCCGCTGCGGATCCTGAGACCACCCTGGGAGTGCCTTCCTACGCTTTGGCGGCCCGAATGCACCGGCGACACAACACGACCGGCGTGAACCTCGGCGAAGGCCTACGGGAACCTATTCTGCAGCTCTACACGAAACTGACTGCGCAGCGCTTCGCCGCCGCGCACGGTGTCCGGGTGCCAGCTGTCCTGGGGCGATGGCCCGATCCCGATGGGATCGACTGGGACTCACTGCCTGATCGAGTCGTCGTCAAGAGCAACATCGGCGGCGGTGGAGTCAACGTCTTCCCACTCGTGCGCGACGGCGACAACTACATCGACATGCTGACGGGTGAGCTGACGTCGCGAGAAGAGATCACTCAGAAGCTTTGGATCAAGCACGAGGAGCGTTCCTTCTACTTCGCCGAGGAGTTCCTCGTCGCCAGAGGGACTGGAAACAACTCCATGCCGAACGACGTGAAGGTCTTCTGCTTCTATGGCGAGCCGATGTACCTCGAAGTCCGAACCGGCGACTGGTCGCGTGCACGAGACGTCACCTCTCAGGTGAGGACGTTCACGGCGGACGGGACGGAATTATTCAACGTCAGAGCCCTCATTGATGTCGGTCACGATCTTCAGAAGCCGGGGAGTTTGGAGGAGATCGTACTTGCAAGCGCTCGCCTTTCCCGGGCCATTCGACGACCGCTGGAGCGGCTGGACTTCTTCGAGACCGACGATGGGCTCGTCTTCGGTGAGGTCACGCAGAATCCTGGGCACCTGCCCGCGCTCGTACCGGAGTGGGATCACCGGCTCGGCAATGCCTACGAGGACGCCTACGCCCGCCTGCTGAGCGACCTCGCAGCGGAAGGTGCGCTCGGGGTCACGTACGGTGAGACCGAGCCCGCCATTCGGTAGCACGGTCCGCAGGCGGACAGCGACCAGATCCGGACGGTAGGAGCCCGACCATGGCGAGAGAACCTCTCTCGGAATCGCCCGTCGAGGCACGACGCAACCTGAAGCGCGTCCGGGCCATGATCGATCGACGACAAGCCCAGGTGCACCACGTCACGGCGCAGGTCATCATCCTGCGTGAGGAGCTCAGGTCCCCGCTGGAACGAACCATCGAGGCTGCCGAGGACCCAGAGACCTTCCTCGGCAGGCCCTCCTACCTGCTCGCTGGGCGTATGCACCGTCGCCACTCCACCGACGGCATCAATGCTCGAGAAGGGCTCGATGAACCCGTCGATCAATTCCTCGACAAGAGAGCCGCTCAGAGGTTCGCAGCGCGCCATGGCGTCCGTGTCCCACAGACGCTCGGCGAATGGGGGGACCCCAGTGCCGTCGACTGGACCGCCATGCCCGAAGGGTTCGCGCTCAAGAGTACCCGCGGCGGTGGAGGCTTCAACGTCTTTCCCCTCTTGCGCCGTTCCGACGGGATCTACACCGACTTGCTGACCAACGAACAGACCACTCCCGAGGCGGTCACCCAGCAGCTCTGGAAGACCCATCGCACGACGTCACACTACTTCGCCGAGGAGCTCCTGACGGCACAAGGCTCCGCGCCGGGCACGATACCGAACGATATCAAGGTCCATTGCCTCTACGGCCGCCCCGTGTATCTGGAGGTACGTACCGGTTCGTGGTCCCGGGCGAAGAAGACGAAGAACGTCCGGACGCGAATGCGGGCCTTCGACGCCAGCGGTAGCAAGCTTGTCGACGTTCGCGCACTCGTCGACCATGATTCCGGGCTTCCGACACCCCGGAGGCTCAACACGGTCCTCGACGTTTGTGCCCGACTCTCGGGCTCCATCCGCCGGCCGATGGAGCGCATTGATGTCTTCGAGACCGACGAGGGCATCGTCTTCGGCGAGATCACGCCGTCGCCGGGTGCCATTCCAGCTCTCGTGCCGGAGTGGGACGAGCGGCTCGGAGAAGAGTACGAGGGCGCCTACAGCAGGTTCGTCTCCGACCTCGTCGCTGACGGCGGTCTCCGTGTGCTGCACGGCGAGACCGCTGTCACGAGCGACGAGGCGTGAGCCAGGACGTCATCGACGAGCATGCCGGCGTCGCAGCTCGTCGACCGACGCGACGGTCCGCGTGCAGTTCTCCGTGTCACGGAACGTGAACGTCGCATCGACGCGGGCGAGGTAGTAGGGGTCGGGTCGGCACTCGCGAGCGATGAGCTCCTCGACCGCATCGAGCGTCTCGTCCAGCGTGCGGACCACCGGCCCAAAACCATCACGTTCGTAATCGAACCAGGAAGGCGAGGCATGCTTCGTCTCGAAATCCTCCTCGTCGAACCGAGCATAGATGATCGGCGTACCGACGTACGCGACATCAAAATGCACCGACGAGTAGTCCGTGATGAATCCGTCGCAGCCACGGAGGAGGTCCTGGAGGTTGACTGCATTCGCGTCGGCAACATCGATGCGGGAGCCAGCGACGCTAACACCGTCGAAGCGGGACGCCATGTTGTAGTGCGGGAGGAACGTGAGTCGGTAGTCGTGTTTCTCTAGCATGTCATGCAATCGCTCGCTGCCGAGGAAATCGAGCATAAATCGCTGGTACAGGGAACCCTCGTATCCGACGTCGCCCTCCTTCGCACCGTCAAGAACCTTCGAGACCAGGTACTTGCGCCACGTGGGCATGAAGAGCAGGGTCCGGCTCGGTGGCGTCGGCGTCAGCGCGTCGAACCGCGGCATCCCTACCTCGACGAGTTGGTGGTCGTATCCGGACGCATGGCGCAACGCCTCCGTCTCGCGGGGCATCGCCGTGAGGCACAGGTCGTATCCGGTCGTCCCTCGCTTCACAGCATTCGGGCTCAGATGCACGCCGTGCTTGAGATACACGCGGGTGGCCCCGACCCGCCAGACCAGGTGGCGTGTGTAGCTACCAGGATTCCACGTCGACGGGATCAGATAACGAATCGAGTAGGCATTGGCCAGGACCGAGGCATGGAGCATCAGCAACTGGTGTTTCCAGGATGAGTGCTCGACCACGTTGCCGATATCCGCGACGCGTCCGTACTGGGGGCTCGACTTATCGATAACGTAGTAGACGGACCTGTCTGGGTTGTGCTGGCGCATGTGCCGGAAGAGGTGGATCCCATTGTCTTGTGCGGTATCCGTCCGTTCACCGATCAGCCAGATCTCTTTCCGGGCAAAGAAGACCTGCGTCAGCAGTCGCACCAACCGGAGCCGTCGCATCTGAAGGCGTCGGCGTCCGCGGACGATGAACCCAACATCCTTCCGAAAGAGGGTCGCCGCCCAACGCAGACGCGCCTTTCGTCCGCTGCCCAACTGCGACGTAATGTAGGAGGAAAGGCCTCTGCCAGTGGTGTGCAAGAGGTACCGCACCACGGCGGGTGCCGCGACATCATCGCCTGACTGTGGCACCTGCATCTCGACCGTCCGTGCACTGATCAGCGCACCCCGCCGTGGGCGGAGGTTGCGCCGGAGGCGCAGCTGAGGAAACTCCGTGTCGAGCTCGATCACGATCCTGTAGTGCCCGCTATCGGCGGCGCCGAGATCGAGTCGCGCCGTGAGCTCTTCCCAGCGTTCGTCGCCGCGCGAGTCGATCCTCCGAGCCAACGCTGTGGGCTCGGACTGGACAACGTCACCTTCTGGACTGGTCAAGACGAACCGGTACCGCCACGGTGGCGTTGTCATTCCTGGGACGAACTGCGCCGCCAAATAGCTGAGCAGCACGATGTCGCCATCTTCTGGGTCAACCGCCTCAAGAAGCGGGGTGGCGGCAGAAAGAGAAAGCCGACCGAGGAAGTCAGCCAACGGCGAGCCCTTCAGGACGGAGTGCTCGCCAAGTACGTGGTGAACGTACCGGGCGGCGACCTGCTTGATCCCGTACTCGCTCCAGATGAGCACTGGTACTTCGGCGGGGAGGTCGACCGTATCGAGCCGCCCGATCGAACGCAGGACCCTGCGCGCCCACGACGCCATCTTTGACGAACGTGAGACTCTCGCGACGGAAACGTAGCGCGTCTCAGGGTCGACCACCAAGTTGCTCGCCGCGTCGACCAGATCGGACTCCAGGTCCGAGGCTGCCACGACTCTCCGTACGTCCGGGATGCCAGAGAGGCACTCTTCCGTCTCGACGCTCGGTGCGTGGACAATTGTTACGCCAACCTCGTTCAGGCCCGGTACCGACCGGATCATCGTCAAGGCACCGGGCATCTCCCGACACGACGCTTCGTCCACGACGAGGACGAGCGAGAGGTTTGCAGGGGCCACATCGATGTCGGTCACCAGCAGTACCCCTCAAAGCCGAACGGCGCGCGCATCCTTCGATGCACCCTTGGTGTCGAAGAAGCGCTGCGACTGGGCGACCAGCGCGTCGACCTCGTACGCCGTGTGGTCCTGGACGAGTATGACGAGGTCAGCCTCTCGGACCGACGTCTCGAGGTCGTCGACTCGCGTCAGCACGGTGCCGTCCACGTTCCACTCCTCCACGGCCGGGTCGTGATAAAGCACGTCCGCTCCACTGGCAAGCAGGGCATGGGCCAGAGGGATCGCCGGCGACTCGCGCTGGTCGGCGATGTCACGCTTGTAGGTGACGCCGAGCAGGAGAACCTTGGAGCCACGCAGCGCCTTGGAGTCCTCGTTGAGCGCGTCCTGCGCACGGCGAGCCACGTACGACGGCATCGTCGCGTTGATCTCCTGGGCGAGCTCGACGAAGCGGAACGGGTAACCAAGACGCGAGCGCACGTTGTGGCTGAGGTAGTTTGGGTCGATCGGGATGCAGTGCCCACCCACGCCCGGGCCCGGGTAGAACGCCTGGAAGCCGAACGGCTTAGTCTTCGCCAGGTCGATGACGTCCCACAGGTCGATGTCGAGCTCGTGGCAGAAGCGCGCCATCTCGTTGACCAGCGCGATGTTGATGTGCCGGTAGGTGTTCTCCAGCAGCTTGGCCGTCTCGGCCTCCCGGGCACCCTTTGCCTCGACGACGGTGTCGACGAACCGGCCGTAGAGTTCGGCGGCACGACGCGTCGCGGCCTCGGTGGTACCGCCGACGACCTTGGGCGTGTTCTTCATGCCGTAGACCGCGTTGCCCGGGTCGATGCGCTCGGGCGAGTAGGCGAGCAGGAAGTCCGTCTCGGAGCTCAGGCCCCCCTTCTCCAGGAGCGGGCGCAGCACCTCCTCCGTCGTGCCTGGGTACGTCGTCGACTCGAGGACGACCAGCATCCCCGGGCGGAGCACCTCTGCAGCCGTGCGGGTGGCGGACACCACAGCGCCCAGGTCCGGGCCGCCGTCCGGGCTCAGCGGCGTCGGCACGCAGATGACCACCGCGTCGGTGTCACGGATGTCGTCGACGGTGGAGGTCGCCGCGAACCCTGCGTCTAGCATCTCCTGGACATCCGCGTCCGAGAGGTCGTCCACGTGGGACTTCCCGGAGTTCAGACCGTCGATGATCCGAGGGCTCACGTCGAACCCTCGGACCTTGAGGCCGGCTCGAACGGCTTCCTGCGCCAGCGGGAGGCCCACGTATCCGAGTCCGACAACAACGAGGTCAAGCGCCATTTCTTGCTCCAGTCCTTAAAGGTAGGTATCTGTCTCTGCGAGGCCAGGCGTGATCTGCCCGTTCACGAGGTCGGGTCGTGGGCCCGCTGCTCCGGCACTCCGCGCCGGTCCTGCAGGCGCCACCACTGCACCCTTGGCCCACCGGCTCTGCGGACCGACGCCGCGACGCGCTCACAGTTCCGGCGGTCATGGTAGCGAACCATGCTCGCGGCACGGTCTGCGTACTCCGGCCGCATCACCGAGCCTGCGGCCATCAGGTTCACGACCTCGTCGACGAGCGGGGCGACGTCCGCGAGGATCGGCCCCGGCAGGTCCTGCTCGAGGTCCAGGTGCGAGCCTTGCGGTCCGAAGAACCGCTCCTGGTCGAACTGGTAGTAGACGACCGGGCGTCGTTGGAGCGCGAAATCGAAACCGACCGACGAGTAGTCGGTCACGAGCACGGCGTGCTCGCGCAGGAGTGTTTGGACATCCGCGTCTCCCTGGCGCAGCACACGCACGCCAGGCGCATCGAGGAGGTCGGTGTAGTGACGCATGTTGGGATGCAGGATGAGAGTCACTTCCAACCCGCCCTCCATCGCCGCGACCAGCCGAGGATGAGTGAGGAACCCCTGCCACCGGTCGCGGTACTCGCTCGACGCGAAGGCGTCGCGGTGCCCCAGCCACTCCCGCCAGGTGGGGATCACCAGCAGGCCGGAAGGCGGGTCGTCCACGGGTGCCAGCAGCTGGTCGAAGCGCGGCAGACCGGTCACCCGGACCTGAGCAGGTCGGTACCCGAACTCGTCGACGACGAGCTGGCGTTCACGGTCTGAGCTGACGTGGAAGCGGTCGGTGGAGAAACCCGGAGCGAAACGGCCGTAGTTGGCCACCATGTTCTTCGTTCCCGAGATGCCGTGCCGCAGGAAGACACGGACGCCGCGGGCACCGGCGACCACCCGGGGGTCCCGAGAGGGCAGCAGGTACTCCGCGTGGTGGGTGCCGACCAGCCGGCTTGCAAGGAAAGCCACCCGTACGTGCTCCCGGGAGTTCCGGAGAACGACGTTGCCCAGGCCTTCCAGACGCCGCCGATCAGGCGAGTCCCGATCGATCACGTAATACGCCCGGCGGCGGGGGTGGTGCTCGCGGAGCCAGCGGAAGAAGTGGTACCCGTTGTCCTGGGCCTTGTACGGCAGCTCCCCGATCAGCCAGATGCCGAGAGCCGGCCGGACCAGTGGGAGCCACCGCGCGCAGCGGGTCCAACGCCTCAGAGATCGATGGACGTCCGGGCTCATCCGCTCTACGCGGAACGACCTGTTGGCGCCACGGAACGTCGTGTACGGAACGAGCTGGACCAGCCCGTCGTCGGAGCGAGCCGGACCCCACGGAGCGGTCCGATCGCCTGCGGCAGACTTGATGCGCGAGGTCTGCACCTCGCCGTTCTCGTCCTCGACCTCGAGGTAGAGGTCGAGCATCTCGTCGCGAGCGTCGAGCTGCGGCACGACGACGTCGAGGTCGAACGTGATGGACGCCGATTGGACGAACCGTCCGTAACCTGTGCGCGACCGCTCGGGGTGGTCGACGGGCACGCCGGCGAACTCGTGGCGACTCTCGCTCTCCCTCGACACCGCGACGACGCGAACGGTGGCCGCGCGTCTGTCCCCGCCGCGCAGATCGACGTCGAACCCCAGCGCCTCCGTCTCGGGTCGCTCCCCGACCTCGACGTCGAACCGGCGTCGGTGGGGTTCACCGAACGAGATGGCGAGGTTGCCGTTCTGCGTGACGACGATCCTCTCCAGGCCTGTCGTGCCGCTCGGTGCCGGATGGCGGACGGTATCGGTGAACTTGCCCAAGCGAAGAGGCGCCGACTCGGCCGGACTCCCCGACGGGCGGCCGTCGTCGATCGGCACGAGGTGCATCCAGAGGTCGGCAACATCGCCCGTACCGGCCGCCAGGCGGCGCAACTGGGCAAGTGGGAGGGCGGCGACCACCGAGTTCCTGTCCTCGACACTCGTCCTCACCACCGACCCGCTCTCCCGGAGAACGGCCGAGACCTCGTCGACGCGCCAACCCGTCTGCACGTAGTCGATGGTGAGGTGCAATGCCTCGTCCGTGAGGGTGAGCTCAACGCTACGCCGGCGCGAGCTTGAGGCGTCCGTCGTACCAGGACGCACCTTCTGCGGCGCACGTCGCCCCACGAGGTGCTGAATCGACTGACGCAGCCGGCCGAAGACGGACACGCTCACGACGGGCCGCGAACGGTCCCGAGCGCCCAGGAATGGTGCTGCGCCTTCGACGTGCTGCCAGCCAGCCGGGCGTCGCGACGGTGATCTGCGCACCGCGCCGAGCCAGTCATCCTCAACCTCTCTCTCGTTCACCCACAGTTACCGGGCGGTTCATCATAGTGCGCCGAATCGGGTCGTCTGCACCACCACGACAGGACGGACCCCTTGCTCTATTCCCGTCAGTTTCACGGCGGGAATAGAAGCAAGGGGTCCGTGGCGGTAGCCGGCGCGCCCGATCGAACTCAGCTGCAGCGTTCGACCTCAGGCGCTGTGTGGCAGGCCGCCGACCATGCCGGCGGCGACCGTCTTGTTCGTGGACTCGTCGACCAGGATGAACGACCCGGTCTCCGGGTTCTGCTGGTAGGGGTCGACGAACAGCGGCTGCGTGACCCGGAGCTGGATGCGACCGATCTCGTTGAGCTTGATCTCGGTGACGTCCTCGTCCCGGTGCAGCGTGTTGACGTCCACCCGGTAGTTGATGTTCTTCACCATGGCACGCGCCCAGCGTGTCGTGTGCTTGATCGCGTACTTCTTGCCCACCGTCAGCGGCGACGTCTCGTCCATCCAGCAGATCTGCGCGTCGATGTTCTGCAGGGCGGCCGGCGTGTTGTTCGGACGGGCGATCATGTCGCCCCGGGAGATGTCGATCTCGTCGGCCAGGCGCACGGTGACCGCCATGGGCGGGTAGGCCTCCTCGACCGGGCCGTCCGCGGTGTCGATCGACTCGATCGTCGTCTCCAGCCCGGCCGGTAGCGCCACCACCTTGTCGCCCGGCTTCATGACGCCGGACGCGACGGTGCCCGCGTAGCCGCGGTAGTCGCGGGCCTCGTGGGACTGCGGCCGGATCACGTACTGCACCGGGAAGCGGACGTCCACCAGGTTGCGGTCCGAGGCGACGTGCAGCCGTTCGAGGTGGCTCAGCAGCGGCGACCCCTCGTACCACGGCGTGTTCTCGGAGCGGTTGACGACGTTGTCGCCCTCCAGCGCGGAGATCGGGATGAACGTCAGGTCCGGCACACGCAGTCGCGAGGCGAACTCCGTGAAGTCCCGGCGGATGCCCTCGAAGACCTCCTCCGAGTAGTCCACGAGGTCCATCTTGTTGACGCACACCACGATGTGCGGCACGCCGAGCAGCGTCGCGAGGAACGTGTGGCGGCGCGACTGCTCGATGACGCCCTTGCGCGCGTCCACGAGGATCAGCGCGACGTCCGCCGTCGAGGCGCCCGTGACCATGTTGCGGGTGTACTGGATGTGGCCCGGGGTGTCCGCGATGATGAACTTGCGCTTCGGCGTCGCGAAGTAGCGGTAGGCGACGTCGATCGTGATGCCCTGCTCGCGCTCGGCGCGCAGGCCGTCGGTGAGCAGCGAGAGGTCGGTGTAGTCGTTGCCGCGGTCCTTGGAGACGCTCTCCACGGAGTCGAGCTGGTCCTCGAAGATCGTCTTCGAGTCGAACAGCAAGCGGCCGATGAGGGTCGACTTGCCGTCGTCGACCGATCCCGCCGTCGCGAAGCGCAGCAGGTCGGTGGAGCCGTCGGTCAGGGCCTCGGCCAGGTTCTCGGTCGTGGTGCTCATGGCTTAGAAGTAGCCCTCTCGCTTGCGGTCCTCCATGGCGGCCTCGCTCACCTTGTCGTCGCCACGCGTGGCGCCGCGCTCGGTGATGCGCACCGCGGCGGTCTCCTCGACGATGGCGGTCAGGGTGGTGGCCTCGGACTCGACGGCTGCCGTCAGGTTGGCGTCGCCCACGGTGCGGTAGCGCACCGAGCGCTTCTCGGACGTCTCGCCGTCCTTGAGCGGCGTGAACTCGTTGACGGCGAACAGCATGCCGTCGCGGTTCACGACCTCGCGCTCCTGGGCGAGGTACAGGTCCGGGATGTCGATGCACTCGGCGGCGATGTAGGACCAGATGTCCAGCTCGGTCCAGTTCGACAGCGGGAACACGCGGATCGACTCGCCCTGGTGGACCCGGCCGTTGTACAGGCTCCAGATCTCCGGGCGCTGGTTCTTGGGGTCCCACTGGCCGAAGTCGTCGCGGAAGGAGAAGACGCGCTCCTTGGCGCGGGCCTTCTCCTCGTCGCGCCGACCACCGCCGAACGCCGCGTCGAAGCCGTGCTTCTCGACGGCCTCCAGCAGCACGGGCGTCTGGATCCGATTGCGCGAGCCGTTCGGCTCCTCCTTCACCAGGCCGCGGTCGATGGCGTCCTGGACGGACGCGACGACGAGCTGGATGCCGAGCCGCTCGACCCACCGGTCGCGGCAGTCGAGCACCGTCTGGAAGTTGAGGCCCGTGTCGACGTGCATGATCGGGAACGGGATCCGCGCCGGCGCGAACGCCTTGGCCGCCATGTGCAGCATGACGATCGAGTCCTTGCCGCCGGAGAACAGCAGCACGGGCCGCTCCATCTCGGCGACCACCTCGCGGATGATGTGGATGCTCTCCGCCTCGAGGCTGCGGAGCTGGCTCAGGACGTGGGACGTCACGACTGGGCACCTTCCTTGATCGCCACGCCGACTCCCTGGAGCGCCGCGCGCAGGTGCGCGGCCAGGGCCGGGTGGCAGACGAACAGATCGGGGAGCCAGGGATCCTGGCGGTTGTACTCGAGCGGGGTGCCGTCGAGCCTCGTGCAGTCGTAGCCGGCGGCGAGCGCGACCGCGACCGGTGCCGCGGAGTCCCACTCGTACTGGCCACCGCCGTGCACGTAGGCGTCGACCGTACCGTCCACGACGGAGACGACCTTCACCCCGGCCGATCCCATCGGGACCAGCTCGACGTCGTCCCGCCGGGCCAGCTCGGCGACGAACGCGGGCGGGCGGCTGCGGCTCGCCGCGATGCGCAGCGGCCGCTTCCCCGCCAGCACGGCACGCGCCTCGTCATCCTGTGTTGCCGACGACGACGGCGCACCGGTCGTGTGCACGATGCCCCGGGCCGGCAGGGCCACCGCACCGGCGGCCAGGCCGCCGGGACCCGCCGTGCCGTCGGCGGTCCCCCGGTTCCACAGGGCGACGTGCACGGCGAAGTCATCGCGCCAGGGTGCACCACCCGGGTGAACGTCCGCCGAACGTTCCGCGAACTCCCGGGTGCCGTCGAGCGGGTCGATGATCCAGACACGGTCCGCCGCGGTGCGGGCGGCGTCGTCCTTCGCCTCCTCGGACAGGACGGCGTCGTCGGGGCGCGCGTGGGCCAGCGCGGCGGCGAGCCACGACTGGGCCGCGGCGTCCCCCGCGTCCTTGAGATCTCGCGGTTCGAACGCCTCGGCAGTGTTGTCCACCTCGGCACGGAGAGCGAGCAGCACGGACCCCGCCCCCTCGGCGAGCGCGGCCGCGAGCGCGGCGTCGTCGAGCGCCGGTTCGGGGAGGACCGGGGTGGTCGTGGTCATCGAGTTCCTCGGTGTCTCGGGTGGTGGCGCACATCGGCTCTGAGCCGTCGCTGAGGCTACCATTTCGACCATGCCTGCCACCCTGGTCCACCGACTGCCGAGACTCGCGCGAACCGGCGCCGTCCCGTGTTGTCGCCGCACGGGCCCCCGCCCCGCCGGTGGTGGCGGCGCGGCATGATCGACATCGACCCCGGCCTGATCGTCGGAGGTCTGCTGGTCGGCTTCATCGTGGGGCTGACCGGGATGGGCGGCGGCGCCCTCATGACCCCCATGCTGATCTTCGTCTTCCGCGTCGACCCGCTCGTCGCGGTCTCCAGCGACATCGTGGCGAGCCTCTTCATGAAGCCCGCGGGCGCGGTCGTGCACCTGCGGCGGCGCACCGTGAACCTCCAGCTCGTGCTGTGGCTGTGCATCGGCTCGGTGCCCGCCGCGTTCTGCGGGGTCTTCATCATCCGGGCACTGCCGTTCGGGGACTCGCTCGACGAGGCGCTGCAGGTGATCCTCGGCGTCGCCCTGCTCATGGCCGCCACCATGCTGGTCGTCCGCGCGGCCCTCGGCATGGTCCAGCACCGCCGCGCGCTCGGCGAGGGCCCCACCCGGCCCACGAACGCCCAGGTCGTCGTCCGCAAGGTCCCCACGGTGCTCCTCGGCGTCGTCGCCGGCCTCATGGTCGGGATGACGTCGGTGGGATCGGGTTCGATCATCATCGTCGCGCTGCTCATGCTCTACCCGGCGCTCAAGGCCTCGAACCTGGTGGGCACGGACCTCGTCCAGGCCGTCCCCCTGGTCGCGGCGGCCTCGCTCGGCCACCTGCTGTACGGGGAGTTCTCGCTCGCGCTGACCACGTCGCTCCTCATCGGTGCGATCCCTGGTGCGTGGTTCGGCGCCCAGGTCTCCAGCCGCGCCCCCGGCGGGCTCATCCGCCGCGCGCTGGCCATCCTGCTGCTCGCCTCCGGGCTGAAGCTCCTCGGCGCCTCCGTCGCCGTCGTCGCCGGCGCCGCGGTCGCCGCCCTGGTGCTCGGCAACCTCGCCTGGGTGGTCGTGCGCGAGCAGCTCAAGAAGCGTCCGCTCCCGCCGACGCCCCGCGAACCGGCCACGGCCACCAAGGACGGCACCGAGAGCCCATGAACCTCCCCCCGAGCACCCACGTCCTGACGGCCGACGAGCTCGACCTGCTCGAGCTCCACCTCGGTGGCGGCACCCCGACGATGCCGCTGCCCGGGACCGCCGAGCCCCCGGCCACGCTGACCGACGCCGAGAACACGCCGCTCGCCGTCCTGGACGCGGACGGGCACGCCGTCCCGGTCAAGCCGCTCGCCCGGGCCGCCGGACCGCACTGGGACCCGAGCCTGCGACGACCGGCCCACGACGTCCGCGACGGCGTCCGCCGCACCGTCGGCCCCGACGCCGACGTCCTCGCCGTGGTGGTCGAGGAACCGCCCACCCGTGACGAGCTCGCCGCGCTCGCGGACCTCACGGCCGGAGCGGCCGCCGTCGTCGTCCTGGCTCCCGCCGCACGGCGCCCGCCGCGGCCCGGCACCCTCGGCGGGCCCGGTCTGGCCCGCGCCGCCACCGTCGTGCGCGACGCGCTGCCCGCCCCGGTGGCGGGACGCAGCACCGCCGCCGTCGTCCCCTGGCCGACGGCGGCGCCCGGCGCGACCGAGCTGACCTGGGACCAGGTCGCCGCGGCCTACGGGGCGGACCGGGCGGTCCGCCTCGCCGACCACCGCGCCGCGGCCACGCGCGAACGCCTCGCCCGCCTGGACGGGCTCTGGGCCACCGAGGTGGACGCGCTGTTCCCCGACGCCGTCGCCGCGGAGGTCACCCGTGCCGCACAGGGCGCCCGCCAGGAGGGCACCGTCGTGTTCTTCACGGGCCTGTCCGGCTCCGGCAAGTCGACCGTCGCCCGTGCCCTGGCGGCCGAGCTCGACGACGAGGGCCGGCACACCACGCTGCTCGACGGCGACGAGGTGCGCCAGCACCTGTCCCAGGGGCTCGGGTTCGACAAGGCGTCGCGCGAGCTGAACGTCGAGCGGATCGGCTACGTCGCCTCCCTGGTCGCCTACCACGGCGGCATCGCCGTCGCGGCGCCCATCGCGCCGTTCGCCAGCGGGCGCGCCCGCGTGCGAGAGCTGGCGGAGGCCGCCGGGCGCTTCGTGCTCGTGCACGTCTCCACCCCGCTCGAGGTGTGCGAGGCCCGCGACCGCAAGGGCCTCTACGCCAAGGCGCGCGCCGGCGAGATCGGCGAGTTCACCGGGATCTCCTCCCCCTACGAGGAGCCCGACGACGCCGACCTCGTCGTCGACACGTCGGTGACGTCCGTCGAGGACGCCGTCGCCCAGGTGCGCGCGCTCCTCTGACGCGGCGGGCGCCCTACTTCTTCTTGTCGTCGCCGCCGTTGCGCCGGCGACGCGCGCCGCCGGCGCGACCCCCCGACCGCGCCTGGCGGTGCGCCCGGACGAACTGCCGGTAGGCCGCCGTGACCTCCTCGACCGGCCCGTCCATGACGAGCTTGCCCTGGTGCATCCACAGCACCCGGGTGCACATGGCCTCGATGGTCGTGATCGAGTGGCTCACGAGGAACACCGTGCCCGCCTGCTGGCGGACCTCCTCGATCCGCGCCTTGGACCGCGCCTTGAAGGCAGCGTCGCCCGTGGCCAGCGCCTCGTCCACCATGAGGATGTCCGGGATCGCGGCCGAGCTGATCGCGAACCGCAGGCGCGCGGCCATGCCCGAGGAGTACGTCTTCATGGGCAGGTCGACGAAGCTGCCGATGTCGGCAAACTCCACCACCTCGTCGAACTTCTCGTCGATCTGCTTGGGCGTCATCCCCAGGGCCAGACCACCGATCTCGATGTTCTTCGCCCCGGTCATCTGCGGCATCAGCGCCGCGTTGACGCCCAGCAGCGCCGGCTCGCCGTCGACGAAGACCGACCCCGAGTGCGGCGGGATGAGCCCCGTCACCGCCCGTAGCAGCGTCGACTTGCCGGAGCCGTTGATCCCGACGATGCCGATGGACTCGCCGTGCCGCGCCGTGAACGACACACCGCGCACCGCGTGCACCTCGCTCACCGCCCCGACGTGCTGGCGCCCAGCGCCGAGCAGCCGCTTGACGAGCGGCTTCTTCTTCGGTGCCGCCGCCTGCACGTGCGCACCGGACTTCTCCGCCCGCTCGCGGCTCTTGCCGCCGAACACGCGGAACACGATGTGCAGGTCGTCCACGACCAGGCACGGGTCGCCCAGCGGGATCGCGCCCGCGTGCTCCCCGGCGTCGTCCTCGTCGACCTCCAGGTCGAAGTCGAGGTGCGCGTCCGCCTCGGTCACGTCGTCAGTCACGTCCGTACCTCTCCTCACCGCGCCAGAAGATGATGAACCCGGCCACGAAGAACACGATCGCCCACACGACGCCGAGGATCCACATGAAGGGGTCCTGCACGAACGCGTCCTCGTTCATCAGCGACGAGCGCCCCAGGTAGAGGTAGACGGCGATCGGCTGGTACTCCAGGATCGGGCCCAGCCACACCTGGATGGCGTCGGGCAGCTCGTTGACGTACCGCACCACCGGGAAGATGACACCCGAGCCGTACATGGCGAACCGCAGGACGAACGAGATGACGTTGTCCAGGTCCGGGGTGATGGCCACCGCCCGCGCCATGACGAAGGCCAGCCCCATGTTGAAGATCCACAGCAGCGCCACGGCCGGGATGAGCAGCAGCCACTGCCACGTGACCGGTACGGCGTCGTACTCGGGGAAGTATCCCGAGGCCCACACGATGACGGCCATGACGACCAGCGCCGGGATCAGCGTGGTCAGGTGCGACATGACGTTCGAGATCGGCAGCACCGCCCGCGGGAAGTGCAGCGAGCGGATGAGATTGGTGCGCTTCGCGATCGACTGGGCCCCGCCGTTGACGGACTGCTCGACGAACCGGAACAGGAACACGCCGATCACGATGAAGGCGATCGTGTTCTCCACCCCGCGGCTCACGTCGAGCAGCACCCCGAAGATGAGCACGTAGACGGTCGCGTTGAGGATCGGGTTGAGGACCGCCCAGAGCTGCCCGAGGTACGTGTTCTGGTTGCGCGCGTAGGCGGTCGCGGTGCCGAGCACCCGGATGAACGCCCACCGGGAGGCGACGTCCTTGACGTACGGCCACAGCGGAGGGCGCACGCCCATCTTGGTCAGGCCGTATCGTTCGGCCAGAGCAAGGCGCTCGGCCGACGACGTCTCCGGCACGATCGGGTCCGGTGGTTCCGGAGCTGCGGGTCGCTCGCCGCCCGGCGAGGCCGCACCCGCGGCCGGGGTCTTCTCAGAGGTCACGGTGGGTTGCGAACCTGTCCTTCAGGGGGGGATCCGACCGCATGATCCTACCCACAAGGTGAGATACTGAGCGCCGTATCGTTCGAACGCGACCGACTCCCGGAAGGGCCCATGCCGAGGACCGCAGCCGCATACCGTCGCTCTTTCACGTCAAAGACTGCCGACGTCATCCTCCAGGTCGGGTCCCGCGTCAAGCGTGCACTGTACGCTGCCGCCGATCAGCAACCGGACATCGATCCACCGCTTGACGACGTCGCCCGAGCGACGGTCGCGGTGCACTTCGCCGACGCTCCCGCAACGATCTACCAGATCGAACAGTGGCTCCCCGTCCTTGAGAAGGTCGCCGGACGCCACCGGCTCGTCATCGTCACCGGTCACCCCGCAACCACGACTCGGCTGCGCTCGATGACGGCACTGCCGGTCGTGTCCGCGCGCACGATCGACTCCGTTCTCAAGCTGTACGAGCAGATCGGCGTCAAGACCGTGATGTACGTCAACAACGGGATGCGAAACTTCCAGTCGCTGATCTACCAGCGCGCGCTGCACGTGCACGTCAACCACGGCGAGTCCGACAAGGTCTCGATGGTCTCCAACCAGGCCAAGTCCTACGACCGGGTGGTGGTCGCCGGGCAGGCCGCGATCGAGCGGCACCGCCGCGCCCTCATCAACTTCGACGAGGCCCGGCTGGCCGTGTGCGGCCGCCCTCAGCTCGACCTCGACGTCGCCCCGGCGCTGCCCTCCGCTCCAGACGGCGTGCGGACGGTGCTCTACGCCCCCACGTGGTCCGGGGAGAACGACGCCAACAACTACACGTCGCTGGACCGCTACGGCGTCAAGATCGTCCGCGCCGCGCTGGCCCAGGACGGCGTCCGCCTGGTCTACAAGCCGCACCCGCGCGTCATCAACGGCACCGACCCGGCCTGCGGCGCCGCGCACGACGAGATCCTCCACCTCGTCGAGACCGCCAACCACGGTGGCGGCAAGCACCTCATGCCGTTCGACGCCGACCCGCTGGCCGTCTTCGAGGGCGTCGACCTGCTCGTCACCGACATCTCGTCGATCGGGCTCGACTTCCTCTACCTGCACCCCGAGACGCCGATCATCCTCACCGACCGCCGCACGGACCGCACCCGGCTGGTGGCCGAGTCTCCCATCGCCGGAGCGGTCGACGTCGTCGACGGCGACACGGTGGGCACGGTCGCCGACCTCCTGCGGGGCAACCTGGCCAAGGACCAGCGCAGCGACGCCCGGAAGGCCGCCCGCCAGCACTACTTCGGCTTCGAGCGCGGCGAGTCGAGCGCCCGGTTCCTCGACTTCGTCGACGAGTGCCTGCTCGAGCGCGACCGGCTCGTGGGTGCGGTCGCGGCGGCCGACGGCGGGAGCTGACCCGGGTCCGGCCGCGCGGCGGACCGGCTGGACCCGGAACAACGGTCCGGTCAGTCCGCCGTCGCGGTCGTGGCGGTGCGACGGCGCCCCTCGGCGCGCTCCGCCGCCGACCGGAACACCTGCGCCCAGCGTGCCACCACGGCGCCGTCGGCGTACTGCTCCGCCGTCGCCCGGGCCGCGTGCCGCATCCGGCGCACGTCGTCCTCGTCGAGGTTGAACAACCGCTCGATACGGTCCGCGATCCCCTCGACGTCCCCGTCCGGCACGAGGAACCCGTCGACGCCGTCGGTGATGAAGTCCGCCGGACCGTAGCGCACGTCGTAGACGATCGGCAGGCTCCCGCGCGACATGGCCTCCGCCAGCACCAGGGGCAGCCCCTCGCTGCGGCTGGTCAGGAGCAGGTACGACGCCTTGGCCAGCCGGTCGGCGGCGCGGGGGACGTAGCCGTGCAGGCGGACACCGGTGGTCCGGCGTGCCGCCGCCTCCACCTCGGCACGGCGCGGGCCGTCCCCGTAGACGTCGAGGCGCATCCGGGCCCCGGTGCGCTCGGCGGCCAGCGCGTAGCCGGCGACGGCCTGGTCGACCTGCTTGCGGTCGGAGAGCTGGGCGATCACGGCCCCGGCGCCCCGGTCGCGGGCCCGGTCAGGAGCGACGCGCGGGAGGTCGGTACTGTTCGGCACCACGTGGACGTGGTCGCGCGGACCGACCCGCTCCAGCACGTCGCGTCGCTGACCGTCGGTGAGCAGCACCACCGCGTCGAAGTCGTCGAGGTGCCGCACGAGCGCCCTGCGGCTCCCGGACAGCGGGCCCAGCGCGTCGTCGGCGCGGCCGCTCAGGTGAGCCCCGTGGACGACGTGCGCGACCGCCGTGCCGGGCCGCTCCAGCCGGGCGAAGGGGCGGACCATCGACTTGCTGTCGACCACCACGTACGCGGGTCCGGGCGGCAGGATCCCGTCGATCCAGTCGGCGTACAGGCCCCAGATCGACGTCCACCGCCGCCCCGGCCGACCTGCACGGTCGAAGACCCGCACCAGGCGTCCGCGCCGGCGTACCTTCTCCAGGGCCGCGAGCGTGCCGTCGGGACGGTAGTGCCACCGCCGGACCAGCGCGCCGTCGTCGTCGACCTCGGAGCGGGACCGGCGTCCGCCATCGGCGCGGGGGTACGTGCGGGGCTCCGCGCCGGGCGCGACGCCCAGGGCGTCGTCCGGCCAGGCCGCGAGATCCTCCCACAGGTGGTGCAGGGTGACGCCACCGTCGAGCTCGCCCACCTTGCTCAGCCGCGCCCGGGCGCGGGCGGCGTCGAGCGCCGGGTCGAACGTGAGGATCCGCACCGGCTCGCCGGTGTCCCGCGCGAAGGCCCGCGAACGGCGGAGCAACGCCGACGTCATCCCGCCGTAGTCGTCCGGGATCGTCCACGTCACCGCGAGGTGACTGCCGCGGGGCAGCATCGAGCCGGCGGGGGTCGACGGCTTTTCCGTCTCGTGCCCCCGCAGCCTGTCGCGTAGTGCACGGAGCATCGACACCCCATGATGCTAAGACACCCCGGACGCTCGCCGCTGTGCGGACCCACCAGCTCGATCCACCGCCCGGCAGCTGTTCGACAGCCCGTTCGACCGAATGCGCCGCTCGTCGCCTCGTTCATCCGGTGGACACCCACGGGTCGCCCGCAGGACGCCCGGGCGTGCTTCCCTGGACCTGTGAGCGCCCTGGTCGAGTCCCCGCTGCAGCTGCTGTGCGCCGTCGAGGCCCACGCCGCGGGCCATCTGCGCACGTCGTCCGACGACCGGACCCGGGTGGTGGCCCGCGCGGACGTCCCCACGCTGGCCACCGCCGTCGGTACCGTCCGTGACCTCGGGCTGCCCGACGGGCTCGACGTGACGGTCGGTCCCGCCGGGCGGTCTCTCGACGGTGCACCCGTCCACCTGGTCGGCGACCCGTTCTCCGGCGTCTTCCAGACCGCGCTGGCCCGCGCCGGCACCGTGGGGCGGATCGTCGTCGTCGACGACGGCCTGGCCACCCTCGACGTGGCGCGCCGTCTCGTGGACGCCGAGCCCATGGTCCGGCTCTCGACCTCCGCCGGTCCGTTGCGGTACACCCTCGGGACCCTCACGACGCGCCGGCTGCGGCGCCTGGCACGGGCCGGGCGGCTGACCCTGTGCACCATGCTCCCGCTCGACGACGACCTCACCGCCGCGCTCACCGCGCTGGGCGTCGACGTCGTCGAGCACTCGTTCGCCTGGCTCTCGTCGCGGCCCGACGACGGCGCCCCCGCCGAGATCGACGAGCCGACCGTCGTCGTCGGCTCCGGGCTGGTCGCCGACCGGCTCGTCCACGCCGACCAGTACGCGGCCTGGCTGACCGGCCTCGCCGCCGACGGGCCCGTGCGCTACATCCCGCACCGCCGGCACGACCCGCTGGTGACCGCTCTGTTCGAACAACTCCCCGGGGTGCAGGTGGACGCGCCCGGAGCCCCGGTCGAGCTCCGGCTGCGCCGGCTGACCTCCGCCCAGCGAGTCGTGTCCCTGCCGTCGACCTCCGCGGTGACGCTCACCCGGCTGCTGACACCACGCGGCGTCGGCGTGCTGCCGCAGGACGTGCCCGAGGCGTGGTGGACGTCCCGCGCCACCCCCGCGCTGCGCGAGCACCTCGGGCTGGCCGCGGACCTCGCGCGCGGCGCCGACGCCCGCCGCGACGACCGTCGACGCGGCTCCCGATCGGTCGCATGACGCCCGTCCGCGTACTGGCCGTCGCCGACGCCGACTCCTACCTCAAGTGGGCCGCCTGGAGCCTCGCCCGGTTGCGCGACGACGGCGGCGGCGCACCGGCCGTGGACCCCGCCGTCGTCGTCGTCCGCTCACCCCTGGCGCCCAGCACCGAGCAGGCGCACGCGGCGGTGGCCGGGACGGCCCTGAGCCCGCCCGCGGTGCTCTCCCCCGGTGCGCTCGCCCGCCTCGTGGCGACCCGGCGCCCGGACGTCGTCCTGGTGGCGGCCACCGGGCCCGTCGCCGAGCTCGTCGCCCGCCGCGTCCTGCGCGCCGCGCGCGGCGGCCGGCGACCAGCCCTCGTCACCGGCCTGCCCGGCATGGCCCTGCCCGCCACCGAGCGCGGCACCGGGTGGCGGCGCTGGGCCGACGCGTTCGTCGTGCACGGCCGCCGCGAGACCGCCCCCTACGCCACCGCCTTCGCCGCCCACGGCGCCACACCGCGGATCGTGCTGTCCCGGCTGCCGTTCCTCGACGCCGCGAGCGGCCCGACCGCCGAGGCCGGCACCACGGCATCGCCCTCCTCCCCGCAGCGCACCCCCGGCATCCCGCACCGCGTGGTGCTCGCGGCCCAGGCCAAGGTGCCGGCCACGCGCGAGGAGCGGGTCCGGCTGCTCGACGGCCTCGCACGCCTCACCGACGACGGCCTCGAGGTCACCGTCAAGCTGCGGGCCCGCGCCGGGGAGCGCCAGACGCACAACGAGCCGTACCCCCTCGACGCCCTCTGGACCGCCGAGCACCGGCGGCTCGGGCGGACCGCCGACGCGCTGAGCTTCGCCGTCGGCCCCCTGGCCGACCACCTCACACCCGGCACCGCGCTGCTCACCGTCAGCTCGACCGCCGGGCTGGAGTCGCTCGCCCGCGGGCTGCCCACCGTGTTCCTCACCGACTTCGGCGTGGGCCCCGACCAGCTCAACGAGGCCTACGCCGGCTCCGGGTGCCTGCGACGGCTCGACGAGGTCGCCGCCACGCTGCGCACCGGCGGCCCGACGCCGGAGCCCGCCTGGTGCGAGGACGGCTACCTGCACGCCGGTGACGAGCTCGGGCCGGCGGTGCGCGCGCTCGCTGAGCGGTCGCGCGCCGGAACGCTGACGCCGCGGGACGTCGTCGGACCGTGGTCGTGGCCGCGGCACCTGTGGTCCGTCGCGCGGTCCGCGCTGCCCGTGGCGCTCTCCGCGCGCCTCACCCGCTGACCTCCCCGGCCTCGGTGCCGAACAGGACGTTGGTCCCGCTATCGAGCCGAATGCGGGCTCAACTTCCTGCTCGGCCGCCGAAAGGTCAGGCGCGGTGGTCCGCCGCCGCGCGAGCCGTCAGCCCGCGCACGAACCCGGCCCCCCAGCACACGTGCATCACCACCAGCACGACCGGCAGCACCAGCGCCGCCCGGGCGCGCAGGACCGGACGCCGCGCCGCCGCGTGGGCGGCCGCGGCCAGCACCCCCACCACGTACGCCACCGGCAGCGACAGGCCCGCACCGACCACGAACGGCGACGCCAGCAGCAGCCCGCACACCGTCAACAGCACCGCGAGCGCGAGCACCAGCACCAGCGCCGGCGGCGCCAGGTAGCGCGGGCTCGCCGTCGACGGGTCCCGGCGGACCACCTCCCGGCGCCACATCCCGGTGCGCCAGAACTGCTTGGCCACGGCCCGCAGGGTGCGGCGTGGGCGGTACTCCACGACCAGCGACGGGTCGAACCACAGCAGGCCGCCCGCCCGCCGCAGGCGCAGGCACAGCTCCCAGTCCTCGGCCCGGAACAGCGTCGGGTCGTACCCGCCGACGGCCCGGACGGCGTCGCGGCGGAACGCGCCGAGGTAGACCGTCTCGGTCTCGCCGGGGCGACCACCGGTGTGGAAGGACACCGCCCCGATGCCGGCCGGGTGGCTCATCGCCCGGGCGGCCGCCTCCTGCACCGCCCCGTCACCCACCGGCGTCATCATCCCGCCCACGCCCACGGCACCCGTGACCCGCAGCAGCTCGACGCACCGGCGGACGTAGTCCGGCGGCAGCTCGGTGTGCCCGTCCACCCGCACGACGACGGCGTGGTCGTCCGGCGTGCCGTCCGCGGCGTCGTGCTCCATCGCCAGGTTCAGCCCGATCGACCGCGAGCCGGTCGGGTTGTCCACGACGGTGACCCGGTCGTCCTCGGCCAGCCGCGCGGCGATGCCCGCGGTGTCGTCGTGGGACGGACCCACCGCGAGGACCAGGTGCAGGCCACCCGCGTGGTCCTGGGCCAGCACCGACCGCACGGCGTCCGCCAGGTAGGCCTCCTCGTCGCGCACGCACGCGACGACCCGCACGCCGCAGTCCCGCGGCAGGTCGCCCACCAGCCGCAGCGCGCCCGCGTCGTCCGGCTCAGCCATCCATCTCGCCCCTCACCGACGCGACGGCGGCCCGGACGTCGTCCCCCGCACCGGCGTAGCGCCGTCGGACGAGACGACGCAGGCGACCGCCCAGCAGGCGCCGGTCGACGCCGTCCACCAGCGCGATCACCCGGGCCGAGCGCCACCGCGGCACCGGCAGCCCGCCGGGCAGACCGAGGGCGGTGAGGCGCTTGCGGCGGAACCACAGCCGCAGGGTGCTCTCGTCGAGCCCACCCAACAGACCGGCCGCCTCCCCCCGGAAGCGCGCCAGGAGCTGCGGCTGCTGGCAGTACGACACCGCGCGGACCAGCCGCTGCATCTCGGCCGGGTCCTGCCAGCGTCCGTCCGGCCGCCCGAGGGCGTCCACCACGACGGCCGGCACCCGGTTCGAGTTCGGGTACGGCTCGAGCCGCTCGAGCAGCATGCCGGTGCCGACGTTCAGCGTCGGCACGTCGTACAGGGCGCGAGCCGTGGCCAGCGCCGTCGAGAAGCAGGACACCACGAGCCCCGGCGCCGACTCCCCGTACAGGGACTCGGCGAGCACCGCGGCGGGAGCCACCTCGAGCTCGACGCCCACGCTCCGGGCGTGCTCGACCAGCTCCGCGGTGCCCTGGCGGGGTGCCGACGGATGCGGCTTGAGCAGCACGTGCGTGAACCCGCGCTCCGCCGCCGCCTCCACCATGCGCCGGTGCAGCGCCGCCTCCTCGGTGTCCGTCACCAGCCCGATCGCCGCCATGTACTGGCCGAGCAGCAGGGCGTACGAGCCGGGTTCCGGCAACCGTTCCGCGAGCGTGCGCGGCACGACGGCGGAGTGCCCGTTGGTCGGTCCCCGCCGCTCGGCGCGGGCCACGTCGGTCGCCACGGCCTGCTCCGTCAGCGCACCGACGACCTTGCGGAACGCCTCCGCCGGCACGACGGCGCCCGGGACGTCCCACTCGGCGAGGAGCGTCGGGCGCACCCCCGGCAGCAGGTCGAGGTGCAGCAGGCGGTCGACGCGCCCGCCGACCTCGTGACGGAGGTCGAACCGCGTCGGGCCATAGACCATCAGACCGTCCGCGTACACGCTCACCGCGGCCGAGGCGAAGATGGCGACGAGGGCTCCGGTCGGCGGCGTGGCCACCGACTCGCCCACGATCTCCAGCGGTCCGTCGCCCAGCTCCCACCGCTCGCGCAGCAGCCGCTGCCACAGCGGGACGTCCGCGGGCCGCGGCTTCCACTCCTTGGGGTGGTGCGGCGTGATGACGTCGTTCCAGGCCACCACGGCGTCGAAGCGGTCGGCGAGCGCCGCGAAGGCCGGCCCCGCCGTGAAGTCGTCCGAGCACTCCGGGGCCGGCACGTTGTGCTGGACCACCAGAACCGTGCGGTCGCGTCGCGGCAGGGCGCCCGCGTCCCAGGCGGCGGCCACCGTGGCCGCCCCGAACAGCGTGGACGCCGTGACGATCTGCGTGTGCACGTCGCTCACAGCGCCACCCCCTGCTTGCGGACGGTGCGGACCCTCTCGGGGCCGAGCGCGGCGACCTGCTGGGCGACGACCGACTTGTCGAACCGTCCCACCACCTGCCGGGCCCGCGCCGTCATCGTGTCCCACACGTCGTCCGGGTAGACCTTCCGGCGGGACGCGTGGTGGTGCAGCACCGCCAGGACGTCCCGCAGCACCTTGGGCTCGTACTGGTCCAGGCCGTCACGGCGAAGCCGCTCCAGCACCGTGTCGTAGGCCTCGAGGAACCCGAGCTGGCGGCCGTCGCCGACATCGGTGAGCGACCCGGTCACCGCCCGGCGGTAGACGTAGCCGGGCGCGTCCACGACGGCGTAACGCCGGGCGCCGAGCAGCAGGCGCCAGGCCCACTCCCGGTCCTCCGCCGTGGGCAGGCCCTCGTCGAAGACGGCCAGGCCGTCGTCGACCACCCGCCGTGACAGGAAGCGCGAGGAGACCTGGACGTAGTTCACCATCGTGGACCGCGAGGTGGGCAGGATGCCGGTGCGCGGGTCGAGCGGCACGTGCCGGCGCGGCTCCGGCGCGCGGACCCGGCGCCGTTCGTTGCCGTACGCCTGCACCTGGTCGCACACCAGGAAGTCGACGTCGTACCGTTCGGCGGCGCCCACCATCGCGGCGAGGTGGCCGGGGAAGAACCAGTCGTCCGGGTCGAGGAACGTGACCCAGCGGCCGCGCGACTCCCGGACCCCCCGGTTCCGGGCCGCCGAGACGCCCTGCGGGGTGCGGTGGTGCACCCAGCGCAGAGCGGGAAGGTGCGCGGAGGCCTCCTCCAGCACCGCGAGGGTGTCGTCCGTCGACCCGTCGTCGACGACCACCACCTCGAGGTCGCACAGGTCGAGGTCCTGCCGCTGCAGGCTGCCCAGGGCGTCGGGCAGGTGCCCGCCGGCGTCCCGGGCGGGGACGACGACGGACACCTGGGGTCGGGAGACGGTCATGCGGTCCTGTCCTTCGTGCGGTGCTCTGGCTCGCGGTCAGGCGCCGATGCGGCGCAGGCGCGACATCGGCGCGAGCTCGCCGGGCATGACCTTCTTCTCGCCGTCGCCCAGGGCGTCCTGGAGGATGCGGATGTCGCGCACGAGGTTGCTGAGCCCCTTGGGCTCGAGCGACGCGGCGTGGTCCGAGCCCCACATCGCACGGTCGAGGGTGATGTGCCGCTCGACGGCGACCGCGCCGAGGGCCACGGCGGCCAGCGAGATCTGCAGGCCGGTCTCGTGACCCGAGTAGCCGACGGGCACGCCGTACCGCTCCTGGAGCGTGTTGATCGTGCGCAGGTTCGCCTCCTCCGGGGGCAGCGGGTACGTCGAGGTGGAGTGCAGGATCACCAGGCCGTCCGTGCCGAGGATCTCCACGGCCTCGTCGATCTGCTCGAGCGTGGACATCCCGGTCGACAGGATGAGCGGCTTGCCGGTGTCGGCGAGAGCCCGCAGCAGCTCGTGGTCGGTCACGGACGCCGAGGCGATCTTGTGCGTCGGCACGCCGAACTCCTCGAGGAACCCGACCGAGGGGACGTCCCACGGCGAGGCGAACCACTGCAGGCCCTGCGCCTTGGCGTACTGGTCGATCTCGGTGTACTGCTCGTGCTCGAACTCGACCTTGTACTTGTACTCCAGGTAGGTCATCTCGCCCCACGGCGTCTGCCGGATCTTGTCCCGCTGGTCCTTCGGGGTGGAGATCTCCGGCGTGCGCTTCTGGAACTTCACGGCCTGGCAGCCCGCGGCCACCGCGACGTCGATGAGCTGCTTGGCGATCTCGACGTCACCGTTGTGGTTGATGCCGATCTCCCCGATCACGTACACGGGCTCGCCCGTGCCCACGGCGTGCTCGCCGATCTGGACGGGCTGGGCCGGGGCGGTGGAGGTGGCGGTCATGACGGGGTCCTTCCGATGGGTGGTGATGCGGTCGCAGATCTCGCGGACGGCGCCGTGGCCGCCTCGCTCTTCGGTGACGACCCGCGCGGCGGCGAGCACGTCGGGGTGGGCGTCGGCGACGGCGATGGGCCAGCCGACGACGCGCAGGGCAGGGAGGTCGTTGACGTCGTTGCCGACGTAGGCGACCCGGTCGGGGTCGAGCCGGTGCGCGGCGCACCAGTCGCGCAGCGCGGTGGCCTTGTCGTCGATGCCCTGCAGGACGTCGACCCCGAGCTTGCGGGCCCGGGCCGTCACGACCGGGTTGGTCTCCTTGGACAGGATGAGCATCGGGACGCCGGCCGTGCGCAGGTGGCCGACGCCGAGGCCGTCGCCGCGGTGGACGCGCACCTGCTCGACACCGTCCTGGGAGACGTACACGCCGTCGTCGGTGTGCACGCCGTCGAAGTCGGTCACGAGGGCGTCGACGTCGATCCGTTCCGCCGAGCGCCCGGGCTCGGCACGGTTCGAGGCGTCGGACCCCACCGCACCCGGACGCTCGGCGGGCTGGTCGAGGAGCGTGCGGGCGAGCCACAGGTCACGGGGCTCGTCGATCTCGACCGCCCACTCCGGCGCCACCTCCTGCAGGCCGACCGAGCCGAAGAACCGGGTGCCGTGCTCGCGCAGGCCGGCGGTGCGCATGACGTAGAACGCGCCGGTCTCGCGGAAGTGGGGTGCCCGGTCCTGGCGGCGGGGGCGATGATCGGTGGTGTGACCCACCGGGACCGGCCCGTCGGCGTCGAGGCGCCACTGGAAGTCGTGCGTCGGCGAGACGGCGACGACGACGTCGTGGCGTCCGTCGAGCACCTGACGGACCGCGGCGTCCAGGTCGGCCGGGTCGACGAACGGGCTCGTCGCCTGCAGCAGCACGGTGACGGCCGGGTCCGGCGCGCCCTGGGCCGCCAGCTCGTCGAGGACGTGCAGCACGGCGGACTCGGAGCTGGCGGTGCCTCCGGCCAGGTCCGCGGGACGCTCCACGACCCGGGCGCCGTGCACCGCACCCTCGCGGGCGATCTCGGCGTGGTCGGTCGACACGACGACGTCGGTCACCGCGGGGGCGGCGGCCGCCGAGCGCACCGCACGGGCCACCAGGGAGCTGCCCCCGACCCTTTGCAGGTTCTTCAGGGGTACCCCGGCAGACCCGCCACGGGCAGGCACGACGACGAGCACGGATTCGTTCATGGCGGCGACACTATGAGCCCCAGGAGGCGAAGTCGGCCATATCGCGAAAACTGTCGAAGAACATCATGTGACCCGTCGGTGAACATTGGCGATCTCCTGTCGCCCATTGTGCTCCCGGGCCACCAGGATGTCACTTCTCACCCGTCGGGGGGACTAACGTTCCCATCGTCCGGCACACGGCAAGAAGGAGTCCGAGAGATGCCCGAGGCGAGATCGCCGGTGGCCGTCCACCTGAGCACCCACCGCCCCACGGTGCGCACCGTGCGGGCGTGGTGCGACACGCACCGCACCGCGCTCGGCGAGCGGGGCGTGACGGCCCGGACGTCCTGGTCCGAGCTGCGCGACGCGGTGCCCGGCCTCGACTGGCGCTCCGACAAGGGCCGCGACCGCCTGCGCGAGCACCTCACCGCCGACGGCCCCGTGCTGTTCTCCTCCAACGCCCCCCTCGGGCCCGTCTACCTGCCCCGCGGCGGCGCCCTGCACCCCCACGCGCAGGCCGGGGTCGACGCCCTCGCCGCGGCCCTCGCCGGCACGTCCTGGACCGTCGACGTGACGCTCACCGCCCACGCCGACGCCGTCACCTCCGGCTGGGTCGCCTCCGTGCGCCACGGGCACGACGTCGGCCTCGACGCGTTCTGGGACGGTGTCGAGGACCCGAGCTGGGTCCCGCTCGTCGAGTCGTTCGTCGCCGCCGTCGGGCCCGAGCGGGTCCGCGTCCACGACGCGACCACCCTGCGAGGAGCCGACGACCCTGTCGCGGCGACCGCCGCCGTCGGGCGCGCCGTGCTCGCCAGCACGCTCGGCCGCCTGACCACGCTCGACGGCCTTCCGCTGGACGACGTGCCCGGCACCCCCGACGAGCACTGGACCGACCGGCAGCTCCGGGTCGCCCGTACCGCGCTGCCGCACCTGCGCTCCCACGACGAGCGCCGCAGCCTGCGCGCCTTCGTCGACCGCCAGGTGGACACCCACGGCACGCCCGCCCGCCCGCTCTCCCCCGCGCAGGAGGCCGGGCTCGCCGACCGCGACCGTGCCGACCTCGCCCGCCTGCGCGACCTCGTGGAGGTCCGATGAACCTCGTCCAGCGCCTGCGCGACGCCGTCGCCGCACGCCGCCCCCTGCCGGCCGGTCACCAGGTCGTGCTGCACCTCGGCTCGCAGAAGACCGGCACCACCGCCGTGCAGTCCTGGTGCCGCGAGCACGACACCGAGCTCACCGCCGCCGGCGTCGTCACCCGGACCACGCAGCCCGACATCCGTGCCGCCCTCGACGGCTGGTACGACGTCGCCCGGCCGGGCGCCGACGACCGCCTGCGTGCCTTCCTCGAGGACGCCTGGCGCGGCACGCGAGCACCCGGGCTGTTCTACTCCTGCGAGTCGAACACCGGTCCGGCCTTCGCTCGCGACAGCGCGGAGCTGTACCCGCGGATCGCGGAGAACGTCGCCGGGATCGCCCGCGCGACCGACGGCGTCCCGCGGCACGTCCAGTTCACCGTTCGCGGGTACGCCGCGTTCCTGGAGTCCGCCTACCAGCAGCAGCTCAAGCACGGCAGGGCCGTCCGGTTCGACGAGCTCGCCGACCGGGTCCAGGCGCGGCTGTCCTGGCGCGGCGTCGTCGAGCAGCTCGCCCGCACCTTCGGCGCCGAGCACGTGACCGTCTACGACTACGACCGGGACCGCGGCGACGCCCGCCCGCTCGTGGGGCAGATCCTCACCGACGCCCTCGAGCGCCTGGGGGCGACCGGCGTCGAGGTGGGCGACGAGGTGTCCCGGCGCACCAACACGCGGTACACCCAGCGCATGGCCGACCTCTCCCTCGAGGTGCTGCCGCTGCTGGACGGCGCCGACGAGCGGGCGGCCTTCCACCGGTTCGTGACCGACGCGCTCGGCAGGCACCCTGCCCCGGGCGACGTCCCGGCGTCGTTCCTGTCCCCCGACGCCGTCGCCGCCCTGGACGAGCGCTACGCCGAGGACCTCGCCCGGATCGGATCGGTCGTGGAGCTGCGATGACCGTCCTCGTACCCGAAGACCTCCGTGAGCAGGCGCTCGCGGGCCGCCACCCGGCGTCGGGCGTCCTCCGGGACCTCGAACCGCGCGTCGTCGTCGAGCCGGCGGCTGGTGTTCAGACGGCGCTGGGCCCGCAGCGCCTCGAGCGCGACGTCCCGCGACGGGCGCCACGCCAGGTCCTCGCGCTGCACCAACGCCTCGAGGTCCTCTGTCAGCGTCTCGTTGTGCAGGACGACGTCGACGACGGTGTGCTCGCGGTAGCGCGCCACGAAGTCTTCCGGCGACGTCACGCGGCGGATCCAGCGTCTCGCTCGCGGGCTCGACAGCCGCGCCACCCGGTAGGACAGCAGTCCCGCGTGCTCCGCAACGCCGGACCGCTGATAGCTGCGCGGGTTCATCGCCCCGGCGTGGGCGGGGTCGAGCACGACGTCGAGCCACCTGTCGAACCCGGCGGGGGTACCGTCGTAGAGGTGGCCGAGACCCGCCGCGCGGACCGAGCCCGCGAGTCCACCCTTGCGCTGGCAGCCGTAGGAGTACAACGACAGGTAGGACTCCAGCGGGTCACGGACGGAGATGACGTGCAGGCGGCCCGACGGCGGCCGGTCCTCCAGCTCGACGTGCTTGCGAAAGGACACCTCGTCGTCGTCCAGGAAATCGCGCAGAAAACGCGACACGTACGTGGACCCCGACTTCTCGACGTCGAGATAGGCCATGGAATGAAATGCATGCACGAGGTCTCCGGTGGGTCGGTTCCGTCAGGGCGCCTGGATCGAGCGCCGAGTGAATCACATCCGTCTCAGGAAAGTCGATGAACCGCTGATGAACACCATCCCAACAGCACCGGTCGACCTCACTGCCGCGCATCGGCTCGAGAACACCGTCCAACCCTATGACTGGGGCTCCCACCACCACATCCAGGGTCTGCTCGGCCGACCGCGCGACGGGCGACCCGCCGCCGAGCTGTGGCTGGGTGCCCATCCCTCCGCGCCGTCGCGCGTGAGCAGCGGTTCCACCGTCGCCGACCTGGTCGCCGCGGCCCCCGTGGAGGTGCTGGGCCGCCGCGTCGCGGACCGGTTCGGGCCCCGGCTGCCCTACCTGCTCAAGGTGCTGGCCGCCGAGCGGGCGCTGTCGTTGCAGGTGCACCCCCGGCCGCACCAGGCGCGGGCCGGCTACCACCGCGAGAACCGGGCCGGTCTGCCCGCCAAGGCGCCGCACCGGTCCTTCCACGACACCGAGCACAAGCCCGAGATGCTGGTGGCGCTCACGCCGTTCGAGGGGCTGGCCGGGTTCCGCAGCCCGCGAGCCGTCCTCGAGCTGCTCGACGGCCTGGACGGCGAGCTCGTCGGCCGGCTCCAGGACGCGCTGGTCGGCACCCGGTCGTCGGCCGGCCTCCGCGCGGCCATGGAGCTCCTCGTCGCCGCGCGGGACGGCGCCACCTGCGCGGACGACGTCGCCGCCACCGTCGCCTCGGTCCGGGCCCGCGCCCGGTCGGGCTCGCCGTCGGACCGCGCCGACGCGACGGTGCTGCAGCTCGCCGACGAGCACCCCGGGGACCCCGGCGCCGTGGCGTCGCTGCTGCTCAACCGGGTCTCCCTCGAACCCGGCGAGGCCATGTTCATCCCCGCCGGGGAGGTGCACGCCTACCTGTCCGGCCTGGGGGTCGAGATCATGGCCGCCTCGGACAACGTGCTCCGCGCCGGCCTGACGACCAAGCACGTCGACGCGGGGGCGCTCCTGGAGTGCGCGGCGTTCGCACCCCGCCCGCCGGTGCGTCCCGACACCGTCGTGGCCGGGACGGCGAGCCTGGTGACGAGCTACCGGGCACCCGTGAGCGAGTTCGCCCTCATGACGGCGGACGTCGACCCGGCGGAGCCGGTGGCTCTCGCCCCGGACGGCCCGCGGATCGTGCTCGTGCTCGACGGCGCGGTGCGACTGCTGACCGCGACCGGCGAGGTCGAGCTGCGCCGCGGCGAGTCGTGCCTCGTGCCGGACGCCGCCGGGCCGGTGAGCGCGGACGGCGCCGCCCACCTCGTCTGCGCCTGGGTCCCCTGACCCCTCGGTGCCGAACAGGAGCTTGGGCCCGCTGTGGACGTCCACAGCGGGCCCAAGCTCCTGTTCGGCACCGAGGGGTCAGGCGAGCTGGTTGTCCACCATTGACAGCGCCGAGCCGATCGCCATGTGCATGTCCAGGTACTGGTACGTGCCCAGGCGGCCCCCGAAGTAGACCTGGGGCTCGTCGCGCATCAGCTCGCGGTAGCGCAGCAGCCGCGCACGGTCCTCAGGGGTGTTCACCGGGTAGTACGGCTCGTCCTGACGGGCGGCGAACCGCGAGAACTCCCGCATGATGACGGTCTTGTCGCGCGGGTAGTCCCGCTCCGGGTGGAAGTGCCGGAACTCGTGGATCCGGGTGTACGGCACCTCGGCGTCGGCGTAGTTCATCACCGTCGTGCCCTGGAAGTCGCCGACGTCGAGCACCTCGGTCTCGAAGTCCAGCGTCCGCCACGACAGCTCGCCCTCGACGTCGTCGAAGTACCGGTCGACCGGCCCGGTGTACACGACCGGGACCTGTCCCACCACGGCGGCCTGGTGCACCGGCTGCGAGGTGTCGAAGAAGTCGGTGGAGAGCCGCACCTCGATGTTCGGGTGGTCGGCCATCCGCTCCAGCCAGGCGGTGTACCCGTCGACGGGCAGACCCTCGTGCCGGTCGGAGAAGTAGCGGTTGTCGTACGTGTACCGCACGGGCAGCCGGGAGATGACCGACGCCGGCAGCTCGCGCGGGTCGGTCTGCCACTGCTTGGCGGTGTAGTCACGGATGAACGCCTCGTAGAGCGGACGCCCGATGAGGCGCACCCCCTGCTCGTCGAGGTTCTCCGGCTCCTTGTCGCCCAGCTCGGCGGCCTGCTCGCGCACCAGCTGGCGCGCGGCCTCGGGACCGTACGCCGACCGGAAGAACTGGTTGATGGTGCCCAGGTTGATCGGCATCGGGAACACCTCGCCGCGGTGCGTGGTGTACACCCGGTGCTGGTAGCCCGTGAAGTCGGTGAACCGGTTGGCGTACTCCCACACCCGCTCGTTCGAGGTGTGGAACAGGTGCGCCCCGTAGCGGTGCACCTCGATGCCGGTGGTCGGCTCGTCCTCCGAGTAGGCGTTGCCGCCCAGGTGGTCACGGCGGTCGATCATCAGCACGCGGCGGCCGGCGGCGGCCATCCGCTCGGCCACGGTGAGACCGAAGAACCCGGTCCCGACGACGACGAGGTCGGCGTTCATGCACAGCTCCTGAAGGACTAGATGTCGTCGGGGACGTAACCGCCCCGTCGGCGGGTGTAGCGGCGGTAGCCGGCCTGGCGCACGCGCTGCGGCACGAGCCGGTAGCCGGCGCGCACGACGACGTTGCGCACCATCTGCGGCGTCGAGACGAAACCTTCGTCGTGCAGGGTGCGCTGCAGCGCCAGCTCGGAGGCGAGCAGCCGCCGTCCGCCCCGGCGGGCGTACGCCCCGGCGCCGACGCGGTACAGCACGAGCGGCTCGGTGATGTTCTGGGCGTGGGCACCGGCGGCCAGCATCCGGGCGAACAGCAGGTAGTCCTCCATGAGGTCGAGGTGCTGGTAGCCCCCGACGGCCGCGACGGCGGACCTCCGGTAGACGACGGACGGGTGGTTGAAGGGGTCGCGGAACCGGGCGGCCTCGGCGATGCCCTCGCCGGTCGGCGGCACGCGCACCATGCCGCGGTCGTCCTCGTCCTCCTCGAACTCCCAGATCGCCGAACCGACGATGTCGTAGCCCTTGGCCACGAGCGGCACCTGGACGGCGAACCGTTCGGGCAGGGAGATGTCGTCCGCGTCGGCGCGCGCCACGATCTCGTGGCGGCACACGGCGAGACCCTCCTCGAGCGCCCGCGCGAGACCCAGGTTGTGCGGCAGCGCCACCACGGTGACCGGTACGTCGGTGATCTCCTCGAGCCGGGACAGGACGGCGGCGATCTCGTCGCCGACCGGCCCGTCGCGCACGACGACGACCTCGTCGGGGCGCAGCGTCTGATCGACCGTCGCCGAGCGGAAGCCTCGCTCGAGGTGCTCGGCGTCGTCGCCGCGGTAGACGGGCAGCAGCACGGAGAACCGCTGGTCGTCCACCGGCTCGCCGGTGCCGAAGCTCCCGCTCGACGCCGCGGTGCGGTTCACGTGCACCGGCGCCGGGAGGGAGGCGCCGGCCTCGAGCCGCGCGACCGTCAGCGCGGCCGGCCCGACGCCGGACAGCACCTCCGTGTCGGGGCGGGGTCCGCGAGTGATCCCGTGCCAGAACCCCCGCCATCCCGCACCGAGGAGGGTGCGCCGGTCGCTCGAGCGCAGCACGGTGCGCAGCCACCGCCGCACCGTGGACCCGCCGTAGAGCACGCGCTCGCGGAACGACAGCGCCCCCGACCGGGAGAACATCCAGATCTTGTTGCGCACCTCGTAGTAGAAGCGCGGCCCGGGGTCGGCGTCGGTGGCGCCGAGCTTCTTGGTGCGGTGCTCGACGACGCTGCCCGGCACGGACAGCCCGACGCGGTGGCGCAGCAGGCGGGTGGCGTACTCGAAGTCGTCGTTCCAGATGAAGTAGTCGGTGACCGGCAGCCCCGAGCGGCGCACGGCCGCGGCGTCGATCATCATCGACACGAAGGACATCGAGCGCACCGGCATCGCGCCGGCGGCGCGCGCCCGCTCGACCTCGTCGGCGGAGGCGCCCGGCCGACGGCGCGGCGTGTTCATCGGGTGGTCGGTGCCGTCCGTCCACACGACCCGGCTGCACAGCGCGGCGACCTCGCCGTCATAGGCGTCCCGCGCCGCCAGGAGGGCGCACAGCGCGGTGGGCGTCGGGATGGTGTCGTCGTCCATGACCCACACGAGGTCGGCGCCGAGCTCGGCGACGGCGGTCGCGATCCCCACGGCGAACCCGCCCGCGCCACCGGTGTTGCGGGCCAGCGGGACGACGTGGGGGGCGCTGGGGTGCGCGCGCGCGACGGCGAGCGCGTCGTCGGTCGAGGCGTTGTCGACGACGACGACGCGGTCCACGGGGCGGCTCTGGTCACCCAGGGCGTCGAGCGCGGCACCGAGCAGCTCGGCTCGGTTGTACGACACGACGACGGCGACAACGACAGGGGCGGGCATCCGGAACATCCTAGTCGGCGTGACCAGGTGCGAAGTCCGCGCGCCAGGTCTCGACGGCGGCCAGGTCGGGCGCCGCGGCGCGCCACGTCCGGGCGAGAGCCCGCCAGCGCAGGGCCAGGCGGGCGTGGCCGACGACGGCGGCACCCGCCAGGCGCCAGAACGTGCGGCGGTCGCGCCGCAACCACACCCCCGAGGTCGCCTCGGAGTCCAGCACCAGCACCGAGTCGTGGGAGGGTACCTGCCACCATGTCGCGGCGGTCCGTGCCAGGACGGTGGTCGGCGCCTCCCGCGCGGCGGGTGGGACAGGTCGCAAGGTGCGTGCCGCCCCGCGCAGCACGAAGCCGGCGAGCCCGAGCATCCCCGTCGGGCGGGATCCCGGCTCGTGCCCCGCCGTCGGTCCGGTCCCCGCGGGCCCGTGCTGCGCCGTCGTGCCCACGGCGGCGTCGAAAGCCGGGTCGCCCGGGCGGTGGCGGACGGTCTCGGGATGCTCGGCACCGACGCCCCGCACCCGTCCGACGACGGTCGCGAGCTCGGGGTGCAGCCGCCCCGGTCCGTCGAGCACCTCGCCCAGCGCACGCACGTGCAGGTCGACCGGGTAGTAGCGCATCGCCAGCAGCAGCTTGAGGTCGGTGGCGAGCAGGGCGGCCGGCAGCAACCCGGGGCCGTCCGCGTGCAGCAGGGCCGTGATCACCCGGTTGCGCACGTGCAGGTACGCCTGCCACTCGACGCTGTCGTCCTTCTCCGTCCAGGCCATGTGCCACAGGCAGGCGCCCGGCAACGAGACCGTGGGGAACCCTGCCTCGCCCGCCCGCAGGCAGAACTCCGCGTCGTCCCACTTGAGGAAGAGCGGCAGGCTGAGACCCACCTCGCGCAGGACGACGGCGGGGACGAGGCACATCCACCAGCCGTTGAAGTCCGAGTCGGCGCGCCGGTGCAGCCACGGGGTCGCCCGCAGACCGCCCGCGAGGTCGTGCCACTGACGGTCCATGACCGGCGGGCCCCAGTTGAAGATGCGCCGGTGGACGACCTCGCTGAAGGAGTTCAGCACCGTCGGCCGCGCCAGGTCGAGCATGTGCCCGCCGACCACGACCGGCGACGTCGCCGCCCGGTGCAGCCGGACGGCACGCAGCAGCGCCTCGGGCTCCACCTCGACGTCGTCGTCGCAGATCAGCACCGCGTCGGCGCCGTCGTCGATGGTCTCCAGCATCCCGCGCGAGAACCCGCCCGAGCCGCCGAGGTTCGGCTGCTCCACGACCCGGAGCCGGTCCCCGAGCGCGGCCGCGACCTCCGCGAAGCCCGGGTGCGCCGCGACCTTGCGGCTGCCCTGGTCCACGACCTGCACGCGGACGTCCTCGGCAGCCAGCTCCGGGGCGGCGGCGAGGGTCGCGAGCGTGGCCACACAGTACTCGGGCTTGTCCATCGTGGTGATCGACACCACGACCTCCCCGGCCCGGCGCGCGGGCGCGTCCACGGACCACTCACCCCCGGTGACGACGACGCCGTCCGGCCCGCCCGCGGCGTCCGGCCCGCCCGGTGTGCCGTCGGCCACGACCTCGCACCACCACCAGCCGCCCTCGACGCTCAGCGGCGCCTCCAGCGGCTCCGCGACGGGGCCGGACGCGACCTCGGTGACCCGCCCCTCGGCGTCGGACCGCAGCAGGCGCAGCGTCCCGGCGCCCGTGGCCGCCAGGCGGACCCGCGCGCGCGTGGCGCCGGCCCACCGCGCCCAGTACGACCCGGGGAACCCGTTGAGGTAGGTGCCCATGCCCTGCGTGGCGCCGGACGGGACACGCAGCACGCCGCCGTCGAGGACCCCGGGCCCGTCCTCGACGCACAGGGGGCGCCGCTCGGGCCGGTCGGAGAGGATCAGACGGTGGGCGAGATGCACAGCCTCTGTCACTGGAGCCGACTGCGCACACGACGAAGAAGCGCGCGGACCAACTCACGTCCTGAGGCCTCGTCAACCCGCGGTACACCGGTATCGAACGTGTCCGCCGGGGACTCGGCCTGCTCCGCCAACAGCCGCTGCGCCTTGTCGTACTGCATCTGCCCTCGACCGACAGCGCCGATGATCGCCTGTGCGGCGGCGTCGACGGGCACGCTGCTAGAGCGCGCCTCCTTGCGACCGACGGACCGCACCCGCTGCTCCAACAACCTGAGATCGCCGACGACCCTCACACCGGACTCCTTGATCTCGGAGACGAAGCGCGCACTTCGCTGGGCGGCCTTCTCGGCCGCCGGTTCCGGCAAGAGCAGCTTGGACTCCCCGTCCCCGGGTGCGCGTCGGCTCATCATCGCCGCGACGGCCCCTTGCCTGATCCAGTAGCGATACTCCTTCCACGACAGCTCGTTGCGGATCTCGGCGTTCACTGCTCGGAGCAGCTCAACCTCCTCCAGGCTCATGCTGCGGTTGGAGGCAAAGCCGTCTAGGTCAGCGCTGGCAAGGACCCCTCGTTCGAGTCCCAACATGTCCTCGAACGCGTCGAACAGGAGAGTCGGGGTCGACTTGTCCACCACAACGACGGTGACCCGTTCCGGTCCCACGACGCGTGCCCAGCGTGAAGTAACTGCGCCTTGGTCCAGCCGGTCGCGCTCGAGGCGCAACCGAGGATGACTGATGTCGTCGGCGAGCACCCTCTTGAGCCAGTGACCGAAGGACATGGTCCGACCGGACTTAAGTGTCTGCTGCCATGCTGAGGGTAGGACATCCGCGTAATTGCGCAACGCGATCACCACATGGGTCCGGTTCCCGAGAGCCTCGTAAACGCGCCTTGCTGTCGCGTCGTCTGCCTCGGAGACGAACTCGTGGCTGAGCAGCACCCGGCGGCTCTGGTCGGCCTCGATCTCGGTGTGGAGGTCGTTCCACGTCCGTGGCCGCATCGCCACGCCCGGCAACTTGCGCTCCATGAGCGCCGCCAAAGCCAGGCGGTGGTTGACTGCCGTCCCGGGATACAGGACGCCACGTGGAACAAGGTCGTCCCTCAACGCAGAGGCAGCGTTCTGCAGGCTGGTCGTCCCCGTCTTCATCAGGCCAATGTGCAGCAGCCTCGCTCGTTCGGGCAGGAGCAGCCCCTCCGCGCTGGGACCGGTCACCGGGACCTCTCTCTCCGTCGACGTTGCATAGATCGGCCTACCTTAGCGGATGGGCCGCGCCTCGAGATGCTGAGGACGGATGCCTGAGGCACAGTGAACGAGGGGGTAACCACATGAACCAGCACCACTGGTACCGGCGCACCGTCGCCGTCGTCACCGCACTCTTCGTCGCCGCAGCCGGAGGGGTCGTCGCGAGCGCCCCGGCGGCCGCCGCCGACGTGCCCGACAGGTTCACCGTCACCGGGTCCGGCTACGGGCACGGCGTCGGCATGAGCCAGTACGGCGCGTACGAGCTCGCCCGCCAGGGGAAGTCGGGCGTGAAGATCCTCAAGCACTACTACACCGGGGCACGAGCGCCGTACACCTCGACGCCGAAGCGCATCCGTGTGCAGGTCCACGGGCCCGACCCGTACGGGTACGCGAGCTACGGCGACTCGGGGCGCAACACGTGGGTCACGATCACCGGCGGCGACTGGCGCGTCCGCAAGCCCGGCAAGGGCACCGTGGCCCAGGGATCGGGCACCACGACCATGAAGGTCCGGATCGGCACCAAGGGAGCGGTGCGCGTCAAGGTCGACGGCAAGGTCCACAAGGGCGACAAGATGCGGATCCAGTGGTCCGGCACCACGTTCTGGCGCCCGAACGGCAAGGAGGCCGTCGCCACCGTCGACGGCGCGCACGGCGCCTACCGGCACGGCCGCCTGACCGTGGTGAACAAGGAGGCGACGCCGAACATCACCAACGACGTGCTCCTCAACACCGAGTACCTCTACGGCATCGCGGAGATGCCCTCGTCGTGGGGCCTGAACGGCGGCGCCCGCGCGCTGCGCGCCCAGGCCATGACCGCCCGCTCGTACGCGGTGGCCAAGCACGACGGCAAGCCGAGGTGCCGCTGCCACGTGGTCGACGACGTGCGCGACCAGCACTTCACCGGCTGGAAGAAGGAGGACGAGGGCACCGGCGGTCGCTACGGCGCGGTGTGGACCAAGGCGGTCGACGCCACGACCAAGCACGCCACGCGGGCGCGGGTGCTGCAGGTCGGCGGACGACCCGTCACCGCCCACTACTTCTCCTCCAGCGGCGGTCGCACCGCCAACTCCGAGGACGTCTGGTCGTCCGCGCTGTCCTACGAGCGCAGCGTCTCTGACCCCTACAGCCTGCGCGCACCGGGCAACTCCATGCGGTCCTGGACGCGGACCATCACCCAGCAGGAGGCCCGCGACCTCTTCGGCCTCAAGAACGTCGAGTCGATCAAGGTCACCCGCCAGTGGTCCAGCGGCCAGGTGCGCACGCTGACCGCCACGCAACCCAACGGGCGCACGGCGAGCATCAGCGGCAAGGCCGACCAGATGCGCTCCTGGGTGGGCCGGGCCACGACCCACGGCAGCATGCCTGCCTCGTGGATCACCAAGATCCGGGGGTAGCAGCGTTCACCCGACGTTCACCGACGACCTGGCTGACAGGGTCCTCCCGGCGGCCTAGCGTGGGGCGACAGCCCCGCGCTGGGCACGGCCGACGAGGAGGAGCCCCGGTGGAACGACGTCGCACCTGCGTGCTGCGCATGCACGAGGCGCAGACCCGGCTGAACTGGGGAGGCCGGTCGACGAGCCTCGCGCTGGCGGAGATCCTCGAGGTGCACGCGGGGCGCACCATCGTCTCGACGATCGGTGCCCCCCACATCCTCGGACAGCTCGGTGACCTCGACGTCCGGTCGGACGGTCACAGCGTGTTCGAGATGGTCGACGACCTCGCCGTCCAGATCGCCGCCCCGCACCCGACGTCGGAGAAGCTGGCGGACGTCCGGGCGGCGATCACGGCGGCCGACGAGCTGGTGGTCAACGGCGAGGGCGACTTCATCCTCACCGAGCGGCTCACGCTGGTGCGGACGATGGCGATGATGCGTGCCGCCAAGCTGCTGGGCAAGCCCGTGTACCTGGTGAACAGCATCCTGTCTTACGCCACCGGCCGGTCCGGTGCCGACGCGCTCGCCCGCGAGGAGGTGGGCCGCACCCTGGCCCGGTGCGACGCCGTCTGCTACCGGGACCCCGCCAGCCTGGCGCTCCACCAGGAGCTCTATCCGGACGTCCCCGCCTCGTGGCTGCCCGACGCGCTCTTCGCGTGGGCGCCGCACGCCGCGACGTCCCTCGCTGACCGCGTGGGCTTCTCGCCGCGGTCCGAAGGACTGCCGCTGCCGGTCCAGCGGCTCGTCTCCGGGGACGACCCCTACGTCGTGCTGTCCGGGACCTCCCTCGCGGGTGTCGACCCGCAAGCGTTCCGGACGACCGTCGCAGCACTCGGCGAGCACCTCGCCCACGACGGGACCCGGCTGGTCTTCGCCGGGTCGGACACGCCGGACCGTGCCCTGGCCGAGTCGCTCGCCGGCCTGGACGTCCACGTGGTCGACCCGCGGGTCCCGCTCACGGCGGCGTCGCTCCTGCTGTGGAACGCCGCGGCGATGATCTCGGGCCGGTACCACCCGAGCATCCTCGCCTCGCTCGGCGGCACCCCGTTCCTGCTCATGGCGTCGAACTCCCACAAGACCCGCTCGCTGCTGGACGTCGTGGACAGCGGCTGGCGAGGTGCGGAACAGCAGTTCTTCACCGGTGGGGCCGAGCAGGCCGCGGGCCTCGCACGCAGCGTGAGCGAGGTCCGCGGCCGTCACGGCGTCCGCAGCCACGTGCGCCGCAGCGCACGGGCCAACGGGACCGCCGTGGCACGCGGCGTCAGCGATCTGCTGAGCTGACCGGGTCAGACCAGGGCGAGCAGCTTGCCGAGGGCCTCGTCGTAGCGGCCGCGCAGCACGGCCCGAGCCTCGGCGACCTGGCCGCGGTAGCGCTCCTGGTCGCCGAGCACGTCACGGACCAGCTCGGTGAGCCGCTCGGCGAGGTCCGGCGCGTGGATCGACAGTCCCCACTCCGGGTGTTCGACGTCCTCGAGGAAGTACCGCAGCTTGGGGTGCGACACCAGGGAGACGATCGGTGTCCCGACGCCGAACGGGATCATGCCGGCATGGCCGCGCATCCCGACCACGACGGCGGCGTCGGCGTACGCCTGCAGGGCACCGTCGACGCCCTTGCGGAAGAAGGCGTCGACAGGGATCCGCGTGCCGTGGTGCGCGTACAGGTCGTGCGCGACACGCTCGTCCCCCACGGTGTGCGCGGCGACCCGGACGTCGGCGGTACCGCCCACGGAACGGACGAACGAGTCGATCGCGGCGAGGAACGCCGGGTAGTCGTCCTTGAAGCGCAGCGACGAACGGTCGTAGGCGATGTTGACGTAGACGACCGGTGCCGCCCCCTCGTCCACGGCACGACGGACGCGAGCCCCGGGGCCGTGGTCGAGCAGGCCCAGGAACGTCGTCGGGCACGGCATGTAGACGACCTTCTCGGCGAGTGCCGCGGGAAGGACGGACCGCACCCGGTCGATGGACCCGTGGTTGCGCAGGCCGACCAGCGCCGCGGTGTCGACGGTGAGCCGCAGCGACTCGGCGAACCGGTCGCCGTGGATCTCCTGGCCGTCGAAGAGGTTGTAGCCCACCGCCGTCAGCGCCAGGGGGACCTCCAGCCGGCGCAGGCTCTCGTCCGGCACGTTCCACTGCCAGCCGCTGTTGCCGTTGGGCATGGTGTCCGGCAGGAACAGTCCCCCGCCACCGACGAGCAGGGCGTCCGTCGCGTTGACGCGTTCGACCGCCGACTCGTCGAAGACCTGGTGCACGTGGAGGCCGGTCCACGACCCGACCGGGCGCAGAGCGGCGACGCTCTCCCGGACGGCGACGGGCAGGAGCTCGTCGCCGAAGTTGCCGAGCTCGTCGACGTAGAAGGCCGCGTGGGACAACCGCAGCCCTCCGTCCACGAGCGTCGACCCGACGCGCGCGTCGGGGCTCGGCCACTCCAGGCGCCGCTGCAGCGAGCGGGCCTTGGCGTGCACCGGCTGGCGGGCCAGCGTGGCACCGACGTGGGCGGTGGCCACCTCCAGGTCCCCTCGGACCCAGGCGGTCTCCGCCTGGAAGTAGCGGCCGTCGACCGCGTCCCCGTCGACGGCGCCGAGGCCGGCGACGGCCATGGCGTCGTCGTACCGCCCCACGGCCCGGAGCGCGGTGGCGTACCGCAGCGGCTGGTCGACCCGACCGGTCTGCACGGCCACGAGCCGACGCACCGCGACAGCGCCGGCGAAGTCGCCCTGCGCCGACAGCTCGGCCGCGGTCCACAGCAGCGCCTTCATGGTGAGGTCCTCCCGCTGGAGCCGCTCGACGAGCTCCGCCGGCAGGTCGCGGACCAGCTCCGTGCAGTGGGCGAGGAAGGCGTCGTCGACGGCACCGCCCGCGTCGACGTGCGCGCGAGCGGCCTCGACGAACCGGCAGAGGAAGGCGGCGTCCGAGACCGCGAAGCGGTGCCAGGTCTGCTCGAGGGCCGCGTAGCCCTGCTCGCCACCGGTCCACGGCTTGAACCGTCCCGTGTAGTGGATGATCCGCGCGTCGGCAGGGGCCTCGTCTCCCGGCCGGGTCGCACGCTTGACCCAGTTGAAGACCCGGTCCAGTCGGGTGTAGTCCCCGTCCAGCGCCGCGGTGAGGACGCCCTGGTCGTGCCGTTCGAGCTCGTACTCCCCGGACTCACCGATCTCGTCCAGACGCGCGACGAACTCGTCGCTCATGTGCTCGCGGCCGAAGACCAGCAGACCGCTGTTGAGCTTGCGGCCGCCGTCCGAGTCGAAGAGCTGCGGCACCGCGGCGAACGTCGCCGGATGGTCGAAGAGCTCCTCGACGGGCCCGGTGACGATCATGTCGGTGTCGAGCGTCACGACCCGGTCGTAGTCACGCAGCCGGAAGGCATCGAGGATGTAGTACGCCTTGGTGTACAGGTAGTTCGCGTCGTCGCCCTTGCGGTACCTCTCGTACGGTGCCGGGTCGACGCGGACGAACCGCACGTCCGGCCGCAGCACACGGAGCCGTGCCACGTGGGCGGGGTCCAGCCCGTCGTGGAGCACGACCAGCTCCGCGGTGGATCCCGGCTCGCTCAGGTGCAGGCTCTTGAGCAGCGCGACGAAACCGACGAAGTAGGCGTCGTCGACGAAGGACACGTAGGCACGTCGTCCCGTGGTGGTGGTCATCGCAGGGAGATCCTTCCCGGGGCGGTCTCGACGGTTCGTTCGGCGACCCACTCGCGCTCCACCTCGTACGAGTGGGCCTCCGCGATGGGTAGGTGCATGGCGTCGTCACGCCGGTAGGGGGCCCCGGAGTGGAAGTTGAAGCCGAACAGGTCGATGCGGGTGCTCACGTCGAGGTAGTCGAGCAGGAGCAGCGTGTTGAACCCCGTGGTGGGCACCGTGCACCGTTCGCGCAGGGCGGGGCTCAGCAGGCTGCGACGGGGCCAGCGCAAGGACTCGTCCCCGAGCAGCCTCTGCGCCTCCGGGCGCACGTACCGGCGCACGTTCTCCGCCCAGGGTGCCGGAGCGCCGCCGAAGACGATCCGGAGGTCGACGGGGACGTCCCAGTTGAAGTCGTGCAGGTGGATGGTGGCGTGCACGTCGGTCTTCACACCGGTGCGGACCGGGTCCGTCGCGAACGAGTTGAACCGGACCACGACGTCGTGGGCGTCGATCTCCTGTCCCAGCTCCAGGTCGAGCAGCTCGGCAGAGTTCGCGACGAGGCAGATCGACTTGCCGGCGAGCTCGTCGCGAAGTCCGGAGATATTCACCGTGTCGATATCGACGATCTCGGGCCGTACCTTTCCCGAGAACTGTTCCGCCGTGGCGTCGAGGATCTCTTGCGAACGACCCAGCGGAAGACCTCCCGCGAGCCCGCGAGCGATGCCGGCGTGCAGGGAAGGGATGTAGGCGCGATCGGCACCCGGTTCACCCAGGTAGGCGCGCCGGAGCTCGGGCGCCGTCGCGAGCGCGAGGTCGTCCCCTGCGCGCAACGACTCCTCGACGCCGAACCAGCCGGCGTCGACCGGCGCGGGTCCGGACAGCGCCGAGAGCTTCGAGGCGACCGCGTCCGTGGCAGACCGGCGGGCGGCACGCTTGCGCCACGGCTCCTCCGTCGCGGACCGGACGGCCTGCAACGCCTCCTGCGAGACCTCGCTCGCCTCCGCGTCGTCCGGTCGCGCCGCCAGGAGCAGCGCCGCGATCCGCGCCGCCAGAGCCGGATCGCTGCGGCGCGCGCGCCGGGCGACCAGCAGCAGGGCCTCCCACGTCCGCGACGGGCTCGCGTGCCAGGCCGAACGGCCAAGCGCGAGATCGACGTTGCGCGCCTCGTCCTGCTGGTCGGCCGCGTGGGCCGCCTGCAGCTCGACGACTGCCCGGGTGAGCTGGACGTCACGCCAGGCGGCGCTCGCCGAGAGCACGGAGGCGAGCCCGCCCAGCTCGGCGACGAGGGCGGCGAACTCCACGTTCTGACGCCGGGTCCGTGGTCCCCCGCGCAGTCGTTCCATCGCGGCTGCGCGGAGTCTCCGCTTCACCGCCGACACCGTCCGGCTCATCGATCTCAACTCTCCTCGGGCCACGTGCTGACCGAGGCATCGTAGCGATAGAGAAGTCGAATTCTGACGAGATGAACCCGAGAAGGAGAAGTTCACTCCGAGGCGTCGATGAATTCATCGCGCGTTCATTCTTTGCCGCCTCACAACGGCCGCGCCTCCACCTCCAGCAGGACGGGGATGCCGTCCCGTACCGGGTAGGCCAGCGGCCGGTCGGTGTCCGTCGAGTGCAGCTCCGGCGACCCGTCGGGCCCCGTCGCGTCGACGAGGTCGGCCCCGGTCACCGGGCACCGGAGCACCGACCGGACCCACGGGTCGATCCAGGGCGTGTCGTCGGTCATGCGTTCTCCTCCCGCACGAGCGACAGGACGTCGTCGCGCACCTTGATCATGATGTCCTCGTCGGCCGCCTCGACGTTGAGGCGCAGCAGGGGTTCGGTGTTCGAGGCCCGCAGGTTGAACCACCACTGCGGGTGCAGCCCGTCCCAGTGGGCCACGGTCATGCCGTCGAGGGTATCCACGACCGCCTCGGGGTAGGCGCGGGTGTAGGCCTCGCGGACCCGTGCGACCACCCCGTCCGCGTCGCTCACCGTGGAGTTGATCTCCCCCGAGGCCGAGTAGGGCGTGTACATCTCGGCCAGCGCCGACAGCGGGTGGGGCTGGCCGCCCAGCGCGGCCAGGACGTGCAGCGCGGCGAGCATCCCGGTGTCGGCGAACCAGAAGTCACGGAAGTAGTAGTGCGCCGAGTGCTCACCGCCGAACACCGCGTCCTGCTCGGCCATGGACTGCTTGATGAACGAGTGCCCCACCCGGGTGCGCACCAGTCGCGCCTCGGCGGCACCCAGGAGGTCCGGCACGGCCCGGGAGGTGATGAGGTTGTGGATGATCGTCGCGGTGCGTCCCGCGGCCCGCTCCCGGTCGATCTCCCGCATCCCGACGAGCGCCGTGACCGCCGACGGCGAGACCGCGCCGCCGCGCTCGTCGACCACGAAGCACCGGTCGGCGTCGCCGTCGAACGCGAGCCCGATGTCCGCCTCGTGGGCCACGACCGCGGCCTGCAGGTCGACCAGGTTCGCCGGCTCGAGCGGGTTCGCCTCGTGGTTCGGGAACGTGCCGTCCAGCTCGAAGTACAACGGCACGACTTCCAGCGGCAGCCCGGGCAGACCGGCCGCGGTACCCAGGACCGCCGGGACGGTCAGACCCGCCATCCCGTTGCCCGCATCGACCACCACCTTCAGCGGCCGTACCCCCGAGATGTCCACCAGGCCTCGCAGGAACGCCGCGTACTCGCCGAGGAGGTCGACGTCGCTGACCTGTCCGGCCTGCCCGGGCAGGCCGGACAGCGTCGCCTGCCCGGCACCGTCGAGCAGCCCCTCGGCCAGCTCACGTACCTGCGCCAGACCGGTCTCCTGCCCCACCGGTCGCGCCCCCGCACGGCACAGCTTGATCCCGTTGTACCGCGCCGGGTTGTGCGAGGCCGTGAACATCGCCCCCGGGGCATCCAGCGAACCCGAGGCGTAGTAGAGCCCGTCGGTCGAGCACGACCCGATCCGCACCACGTCGACGCCCTGCGAGGTCACCCCCTCGGCGAACGCCTCTACCAGCGCAGGCCCCGAGTCACGCATGTCCTGGCCGACCACCACCCGCGCACCGCCCTCGGGCACCACCACCGCCGCGGCGAACGCCTCCCCGACTGCCCGCGCCACAGCCGGCGAGAGCTCGTCCGGGACGACGCCACGCACGTCGTAGGCCTTGATGATGTTCGACAGGTCGGTCACGCGGACCAGCCTACGGTGCGGCCGCCTGCGCGTCGTCGGCGTAGAGCCAGGGGGTCTCGGCGCGCAGCCGCTCGTCGAGGAACGGCGCCAGCGAACGGACGTACGTCGCGGACAGGTGTCCCTTGTCGCGGTAGACGAGGACGTTGCCGACCACCGCCGGGCACGCGTCCCCGTCGCAGATCCACCGCGTGAGGTCGACGTGCGTGACCGAGCCGGGGACGTCCGGGGCGTGCTCCGCGGGGTCCCGCGGGGCGAGCGCCTCGCGGCGGACCTTCCCGCAGGGCGCGTCGATCCCGTCCTCTCGCAGGCACACCGTCGGTGAACGTTCGAAGCGAGGGTTGTACCGCACCGTGAGCACCCGGAGCCCGGCGGCGTCGAGGTCCCGCCACCCGGCGACGTGCGACGGGATGACCCGGTCCGGGCCGTCACGTCGCGAGACCGCTCCCAGGACCACGACGAGGTCGGGGTCCAGCGCGACGACCCGCTCGCGAGCGCCCTGGTTCCAGTCCCGGCAGCTCGCCTCGGTGCTCTCGTCGGTGTCCATGAAGTGGCACCCGGACTTCGAGACCGTGAGCACCTCCCAGTCGTGCGCGGCCCCGAGCGCGGCGAAGGCGGGCTCGTACTGGACCACGTGCGAGGCACCGAGCAGCACGACGGTCGCCGTCACCTCGGCGGGCACCTCCGGCTCGTGGACCGTGCACACCCGGACCTCGGCATGCCCCGGCCCGGAGTCGACCGCGCAACCGTCCAGGTTGCTCGGCGCCGCGTCCTTGCTGGCGAGCGCGGGCTCGGGTCGCGGAGCGGCCGTCCACGTGCGGGGACCGGCGTACGCGTCCCCCAGCACCGCGGCCCCGGGGTGGTCGGCCGAGGGTCGCGCGAGGCGGCTGAGGTCTCCGCGCTCCTGGACGCCTTCCGCCACCACGACACCGCCGACCACGAGACAGAAGGCGGCGGTGGCGGCCAGGGCAGCCGCGCCACCTCGCCCGGTACCGCGCCGGACCAGCAGGGCGCGACCACGCTGCTCGACCAGGGCGTGCGTCGCCCAGGCCAGCAGGACGGAGACGCCGAGGATGACCGCCGCCCCGCGCCAGCCGACAGCCGCCCGCCCCCGCACCGCCAGGTAGGTGATCAGCAGCGGCCAGTGCCACAGGTACAACGAGTAGGAGATCCGGGCGACGAAGCGCAGCGGTGCGGTCTCGAGCAGCAGTCGCGGGCCGCTCCGTGTCGTGCTGCCGGAGCCGACGATCACCAGGATCGCGCCGCCGACGGGGACGAGCGCCCACGGGCCCGGGTAGTGGGTCGCGCCGTCCACGACCAGCCCCGAGGCGACGACGAGTCCGAGCCCGCACCAGGCCAGGACGTCGCGCATCCGCCCGGGAAGCGCCAGGGACGGGAGAAGGACGGCGAGCAGCGCTCCCGCTCCGAGCTCCCAGAACCTCGCGCCGGTGTGGAAGTAGGCCACCTGCTGGTCGACGTCGACCAGCCGGACGGCCCAGAGGAACGAGACCACCGTGGCGACGCCTGCCGAGGCCAGGACCAGCCGGTCGAGCCGCAGGGCTCCTCGGCGGGCCACTGCCGCCAGCACCAGGACGACGACCGGCCACAGGAGGAAGAACTGCCCCTGCACGGCGAGCGACCAGAAGTGCTGGACCGGGCTCGTCTGCGGACCCGCGGCGTCGTACGTGAGCTGCGAGAAGATGAGCTCCCAGTTCTCGAGGTAGAGCGCCGAGGCCACGATCTCCCGACCGGTCTGCAGCGCCTGCTGCGGCGGGAGGACGGTGTGCGCCGCGACCGCCACGAAGGCCAGGACGACCAGCGCGGGCGGGACCAGCCGGGTGGCGAAGCTCCCGTAGCGCTCGGCGAGCGAGAGCCGCCCCTCGTCCGCGCGCCGCAGCAGGGCGACCGTCACGAGGAAGCCGGACACCATGAGGAAGACGTCGACCCCGCCGGAGACCCGTCCGTCGCCGAAGAGGTGGAAGACGACGACGAGCGACAGTGCGAGTCCACGCAGCCCGTGCAGCTCGGCGATGTGCCGCGGACGTCGCGCCACGATGTCCGCGCGGCCCTCCACCGATGCCGTCACCACCACGTGCTCCTCCTCGCCGGGGGCCGAGAGGGTCGGCCGCGCCCGGCGGACGGTAGCCGGTGCCCGTGGCCGGAAGGCGACCGCGGGGTGAACAGCGAGTTTCGGGCCGAACGGCCCGTCGCGTCAGTCGGACTCGGCGCGCAGGACGCGCAGGTGACCCCGCCGAGCGGTCTCGGTGACGCTGTCCGGCTCTCCGCCCGACGGTGTGCCGGGCCGGGCGCCGCGCCCGGCCTCACGCACGGCCTCGGCGAGCGCGGAGAGGTCGTCCTTCGAGGGGGGCGGGACGGCGAACTCCGGCTGCAGGCGCACGACCTCCCAGCCCCGCGGCGCGGTCAGCCGTTCGGCGTGCACCGAGCACAGGTCGTAGCTGTGCGGCTCCGCGTGCTGGGCGAGCGGCCCGAGCACCGCGGTGGAGTCCGCGTAGACGTAGGTGAGGGTCGCCACAGCAGCTTCCGTGCATGCCGTGCGCGAGCACTGCCTGGTCGATCTCACGCGGGGAGAATACGCGTCGGCGTGCCTCGCCCGCTCCAGGCGCGCCGGTCGTGGGTACCCTCGGACGGTGAGCAGCTTCGACCTGACCCCTCCGGCCGGCGACCACCACGGCGGCGCCGGGCGGGGTGCGCAGGCCCCGGTCGCGCCGACGGTCCGCCGCCGTCGCGACCGACGGGGGCGCGGGATCCGCGGTCCGCTGCTGCCCCCGGGGTCGCCCGGTCACCGGACGCGTGCCGAGCGGTTCGACGACCTGGTGCTGGACGCCCTCGCGCGGGTCGAGCGCACCTGGCCGGCGGTGGGCGGCACGGAGCTCGCCGTGGAGGACGTGCCACCGTCCGACCCGGCCCCGTGGGAGCCCGGCGGGGTCACGCTCGGTCGCCTCTTCCCGGCGGAGGCGGGGCAGCCGCCGCGGATCGTCGTCTACCGGCGGCCGGTCGAGACCCGCAGCCTGGACACCGACGACCTCGCGGTCCTGGTGCACGACGTCGTCGTGGAGCAGGTGGCCCATCTGCTCGCCCGCACGCCCGAGGAGATCGATCCCGGCTTCGGGACGCGCTGACCGAGCGGCTTACCAGGCGTCGACGCGCCGCACGGCGACGCCGCCGGGCGCGACGACGGTGGACGCAGGGTCGAGCGTGGCGACCAGGGCGCCGGGCGTCCGGGCGGCGTCGGCGGCGGTGAGCCGGACGGACCAGGCGACCGAGGCGGAGCCGGCGGCGGCATCGACCAGGACGGCGGAGGTCGCCCCGACGGCGGACGCCGGGACCTCGACGGTGCCGCCCACCGGCACGGTGACCTCCTGCGCGTCACCCACCGTGCCGTCGGCGCCCAGACCGCGGACGGTGGCGGTCAGCTCGTCGCCGGCGGGATCGGCCCCCCGCTCGGCGGGAACTCCCGTGAGCACCACGGTCGCGTCGTCCGCACCGCTCGGCAACGCCACCTGGCCCGACGTCGGCTCCTGCGGCGCGGCGATCGCCTGACCGGCGCTCCACGCGACGTCGTAGGGCGTGCCCTCGACGACGTCGTCGTCGGTCAGCTCACCCGGGACGGCGAACCGCGCGGCCCCGGTGACGGAGACGTCCGCGTCCACCACCACGGTGTAGGTCCCGGCCTCGAGACCGCCGAGCGGGACGCCGACGACGCCGCCGGCGGTGAGCGCCACCTGCTCGGCACCGCGGAGTGTCACCCGGCCCTCGGGGCCGAACACCCTCACCTGCGCGGTGCCGTCGCTCTCCGGGGCCAGCAGCCACATGGTGGCGGCGTGGTCGTCGTCGGTTGCTTCGCCCCGGCTGACGACGCCGCTGACGGCGAACGACTCCGCGGGGGCCGTCCCCGGTTCCACGAGGTCGGTCCCGGCGGGCACCAGGCCGTCGATCCCCTGGCTCTGCAGGGAGGTGGTCACGCGGGCGCCGGAGGCCCGCACGTGCACCGCGAGGCGTCGCTGCTCGGGGGCGAGCGAGTCCAGGCGGATGACGACCTGCTCCCCCGGCGCGACGGTGAAGGCGGCCTGGCCGCCGACCGCGACGGGCCCCGAGGGGCCGAAGACCTCGAGGGCGACCGACGCCGGCCGCGAGCTGGGGTTCTGCACCGCGAGGAGCGCGCTGGAACCGACCTCGCTGCTCCCGCCGACCAGCCAGTGCGAGGTGCGGGGCGTGGTGCAGGAGGCCGCCGCGAGCCCCCGCAGGTCTCCCGCCGTGGTGAGGGACGCGAGCGCCGCGGCGGACCGCAGGGGGTCGACCGCCGTGGGCTGGGTGTGCAGCACCCGGACCCGGCCGGCCGCCCCGGCGGCGGTCGCGGCGTCGGGCCCGTCGACCAGGGTGTTGTCCCGCGCGCCGTCCAGGTCGGTCAGGCGCGGCGGCTCGGCGGCACCGACGACCGCCGCCGCCAGGGCCGAGGTGGTCCGCACGGGCGTCGCCTCGAACTGCTCGTCGCCGACGTCGGCACCGTCCGGCAGGGCGACGGGAGCAGGGCAGGCGGAGACCAGCTCGGCCGGCTCGACGGGCACCTCGCGGGTGCCGGCGTCCACCGCCGCCCGGGTGGCGCCCGTCCAGCGGCCGACCCACTGGTCCCCGACGGCGGCGGTCACGCCGAGGACGCCGACCACGGCGATGCCGGAGAGGGTGGCGACGGCGACCCGGACGGCACGCGCGGCGCCCGCGAGGCGGCTCATCGGATCCTCCGTCGCCCGACGGGCAGCGCCAGCAGCACGTACACGACGAGCACGAAGCCCGCCAGGAGGAACCACGGCGGCCGGGACGGCGCGTCGTACGCGACGTCGACGTGCCCGGCAGACTCGCCGAGCTCGAACGCCTGGCGGCCGTCCACCTCCACCGCGGTGAGCCGGTGGCCGTCCAGCGTGGCCCGCCAGCCGGGACCGGAGGTCTCCGCGAGCACGAGCAGGCGGTCCTCGTCGCCCGCGGTCACGTCGTCGGAGACCCGGGTGCCGTCCGCGGCGAGGGTTCGCGCGGCCACGCCGCTCGTGCCGTCGCCGGGCGGGCCGGCCAGCACGGACGCCCAGCCGGGTGGTGGCGCGTCGTCCAGGTCGACGCGCCACAGCAGCACCCCGTCCTCGGTGACCCGGGTCAGCCCGGGCACGAGGTCGAGCGTGGTGGCCAGCTCGGGGTCGCCGTCCCGCGGGAGCTGGACCGCGCCGACGCCCAGCGCACCGAGACGCGGGGCGAGGTCGGGCGCCCGGCCGACGGCGACCTGGGCGACGAGCTCGTCGAGCGCCGCCACGTCGTCGCGGGCGGGGCCCGGCAGCAGGCCGGCGTCACGGCCTCGCACCACGACGGAGGAGTCGACCAGGCTGGAGCCGTCCGCGTGCAGCACCGTGTAGTCGACGACGCCGTCGGCACGGTCGAGCTGGAGCACGCGCGCCGCCCGGGGGGCCGCCTGCATCTGCTGCCCGACGGCCGGCACCACGGTGGCGTCCGTCGCGCGCAGGTCCGCGACGGCGTCCCCCCGGGCGTCGTCGTGCCACCACACAGCCAGCCCGGCGGCCGGGACGAGGAGCGCGACGGCCGCGAGCACTCCCGCGCCGATCGGCCGCAGGCGCCCGGTGCCGGGTTCCGGCGTGGCGGCCAGGGCCGCGACGCCGAGGCCGAGGAGCAGCACCGACAGGCCGGCACCCGGCCACCCCTGCACGGCGGTCGCCGTCCCGTCGGCGGCGCGACCGGACGCGACCGTCGTCCCGGCGGCGAGCAGCGCCGCCACGAGGCCCAGGACCGCCAGCGCGACGCCCAGCCGGGACGCCACGACGCGGCGCCGCACGAGCAGGCCGGCCGTCGCGAGCACGAGCACACCGGCCCCGAGCAGCCACGGCCCCGCCGCCAGCAGCAGACCGGCAGGCCCGTCCGCCGGTCCCACGCCGGCCAGCCACGGGGCCGGGTCGGCCGGCTGCCCGAGCAGGAGCATGAGCCCGTGCGGCGCCGGCGTCGCCACCGGGACGCCCGGCTCGGCGACGAGGAGCCGCCAGCCACCGTCGGACCAGATCGCCACGGCATGCCACCAGAACGGCAGGGGGACGACGACGGCGGGCAGCAGCACGAGCGCCAGCCGCCGCCACTGGCGCCAGGCGACGACGGTCCCGCCGACGACCGCGACCACCGCGACCGGCAGCAGGACGGGCGCGGCGCAGACCGCCACGGCCAGGAGCAGACCGGCGGCCGCCGCGGCGCCGAGCGACCCGCGCGCGACGGGATGCCCGGGCACCCGGTCGCGGGCCTGCGCGCCGACGGCCCGCGCGGCGGCGACCAGGACCCACGGCAGCGTCAGGTGCGCCACGAGCGCACCGACGCGCCCCGAGCCGAGGCTCTCCACGAACCCTGGTGCTGCCGCCCAGACGAGGGCGCCGGCCGCGCGCGCCCACACCGAGCGGGTGACGGCTCCGGCGCCGAACCAGCCGCCGAGCGCCGCGAGCGGCACGGCCGCGACCACCAGGGCGTTCACGGCGGTCTGGGCGCTGCCGCCGGCGAGAGCCGTCAGCAGGGTGACCACCAGCAGCACGGGGTCCGCGGGCGCACCGGTGCCCAGGCCGTCACGCACCCAGCCGGACGTCGCCGCCCAGGCCGTCTGCCCGAGGTCGGCGGGCGCCGGGAGCAGCGCCCCGCCGACGATCCGGCCGCCGTCGGCCAACGTCCCCTGCCAGGAACCGAAGCCCGCTGCCCCGACCGCGACGACGGCGACCATCACGAGCACCAGCGCCGTCCGGCGGCGCCGGGCGAGGGCACGCAGCTCGGCCCGCTCGAGGTCGGACGGTTGGCGGACGGTCCGGTGGGCCTCCGCCCGGGCCAGCCGGGCGTCGCGCCGCTCCGCAGCGACCTGGCGCCACCCCGCCTGCAGGGGCCGCAGGACCCGGCGCGGGAGCCGACGCGTCCGGGCGGCCCGCCGTCGTCCCCGGACCAGCGGCACGACCCGCAGGACGGTGACGAGGGGGGCGACGATCTCGTCGCGGGCCCGGGCCGGGCGCTTGAGCGCCAGCCGGTAGGCCGCCGCGAACGGCGCCCACACGATCATCGCGAGCGCCGCCAGCGGCAGCAGGCCCAGCGGCACCCCGACCAGGCGCGCGTAGAGCTGGCTGCGCCGCCGGGCGTACGCGGAGGACTCGATCCCCCCGTGCGCCCGGTGGCCCCGCACCCCGCGCAACGACGCCTGGACGTGGTGGACGACGGCGTCGGGCACCACGACGACGCGGTGACCGGCGAGCCGGGCGCGGCGGCACAGGTCCAGGCTGTCGCCGAACCGGCCGACCTCGGGGTCGGTCCCGCCGAGGGCGTTCCACACGCTGCGCCGCACGAGCGCACCGGCGAGCCCCACGGCCAGCACGTCCTCGCGCGCGTCGTGCTGACCCTGGTCGATCTCGGTGTCGTCGACGCCGGTCATGCGGCGGCCCAGCGGCGAGACGGTGTAGCCGACCTCGACGAGGAGGCCGGGGTGGTCGGGGTCCGGGACGGAGGCACGCCCGTCCTCGTCCGGCTGCCACCGGCGCTGCTTGCAGCCGGCGACGGCGACCGCCGCGGAGTGCTCCACGGCTCGCAGCAGGCGCCCCAGGGCGTCCGGCGCGGGGAGCGAGTCGTCGTGCAGGACCCACAGCCAGGTGGTGGGCGGCAGGTCGGCGATCGCCAGCGCGCGATCGACGGCCTCGCCGAGGGTGCGGGCGCCGGCGCCGCCGACGAACCGGCGTCCACCCATGCGCAGGTCGGTGTGGCCCGCGGTGGACTGGGTGGTGTCGACGTCGACGACCACCACGTCCTCCGGCGCGCGGTCCTGGGCGGCGACGGCGTCGAGCGTCGCCTGCAGGTAGGGCGTCCGGCCCTGGGTGACGACCACCGTCGTGACGGTGACGGCCACCCGGGCGCCGCAGCTCACGGAGGGCACGACCTCCGGGGCCGCGCCGGGCGGCGCGTCCCCGTCGTGCGCGGGTGCCTGGGTCAGGTGCGAAGCAGTCATCCTGTCCGCCATGATGCGGCGAACGAGGCGGACCGCGTGGGATATCCGTCAGACGGCGCGCCGCTTGAGCTTGCGGCGCTCCCGTTCCGACAGCCCGCCCCAGATGCCGAAGCGCTCGTCGTTCTCGAGGGCGTAGTCCAGACACTCGGACCGGACCTCGCAGGAGGCGCAGACCTTCTTGGCTTCGCGCGTGGACCCGCCCTTCTCGGGGAAGAAAGCCTCCGGGTCGGTCTGGGCGCACAGCGCTCGTTCCTGCCACCCCAGCAGGGTCTCGTCGTCCTCGACGACCTCCTGCCCGAACAGCGGCAGGACCGGTGCGACCCGGTCCGGCTCGCTCGTCACGTCAGACGGGAAGACCTCGTCCCCGTCGAGCAAGTTCCACATGGCGTGCCCCTCCATGCCGTTCTGTCGGAAACTGCATACCTGGAATTACACGCGTGTCTTTCCGGGTCGTCAAGCCGAAATGTGCTAAGTCGCCAAACTGCACCGCGTGTTCACAACTGTCTGAGGTCGAGTTGAGGTGATTCTCCACCGCCGGGGGGCACGCGAGGCCTGGTCACGGCCCTGCTCGTAGGCTGGGGCCCGTGAGCACCGCACCCACCACCGTCACCGACCTCCTCGACCGCCTCACGGCCACCGGCGGGCGCCCCGCACTGACCTGGTACGGCGACGACGGCGAGCGCATCGAGCTGTCCGGCGCCGTCCTGGGCAACTGGGTCGCCAAGACCGTGAACCTGCTCGTCGAGGAGTTCGACGCCGGGCCGGGCACCACCGTCGTCGTCGACCTTCCCGTCGGGTGGCGCCAGACCGTGTGGTCGCTCGCGGCGGCGCGCTGCGGCGCGGAGGTGACCCTGGAGGAACCGGGCGGGCCGGGGACGCCCGGCGAGCAGGACGCCGCCGACGTCGTCGTCACCTCCCGGCCCGGGGCCTGGACCGGCACGACCGCCGAGCTCGTCGCGGTCGCCCTGCCCGCGCTGGCCCGCCGGTTCGACGGCGATCTCCCGGCCGACGCGATCGACGCGGCCGCGGCCGTCATGACCTACGGCGACGCCATCGGCCTCGACCCGGTCGCCGGACGCGCACCGTCGCTGACCGTGCTGCCCGTCGTGCCCGCCGGTGACGCCGGGACCAGCGCCGGCGCACCGGGCGGCGGTCGCACGCTCGTCCGCGGCGACCGCGACGTCGCCACGGTGCTCGGCGAGACCCTCGACGTGTGGACGCGCGGCGGCTCCGTCGTCCTGACCTCCGCGGCCACCGCCCAGGAGCTCGCCGCCGACCCGGCGCGCCTCGAGCGCCTGGCCGCCACCGAGCAGATCACCCGTCCGTAGCCGCCGGCCGCCGCCGGCACCGGCGACCCGTCAGGCGCGGCCCAGCGCCCGGTAGCGCCATCCGGCGGCCTCCCACGCCGCCCGGTCGAGGGCGTTGCGGCCGTCGAGCACCGTCCGGTGGGCCACGAGCTCGCCCGCCCGCACCGGGTCGAGCGAGCGGAACTGCCGCCACTCGGTGAGCACCAGGACGACGTCGGCGCCCGCGAGCGCCACCTCGACGTCCTCGGTGCACGTCAGCTGCGGTGCGCGAGCCCGCGCCGTCGGGACCGCCTGCGGGTCGGTGACGACGACGTCGGCACCCGCGGCGTCGAGCCGGGCGGCGACGTCGAGGGCCGGCGAGTCGCGCACGTCGTCGCTCTCCGGCTTGAAGGCGGCACCCAGCACCGCCACGCGACGGCCGGCCACGGACCCGCCGAGCACCTCGGCCGTCAGCTCCACCATCCGCGCCCGACGGCGGTGGTTGATGCGGTCCACCTCGCCCAGGAAGGCCACCGCCTCCCCGGCACCCAGCTCGTCCGCACGGGCGGTGAACGCCCGGATGTCCTTGGGCAGGCAACCCCCGCCGAACCCGAGCCCGGCGTTGAGGAAGGCCCGTCCGATCCGCGCGTCGTGCCCGATCGCGTCCGCGAGCTGCGTCACGTCCCCGCCCGCGACCTCGCACAGCTCGGCCATCGCGTTGATGAACGAGATCTTCGTGGCCAGGAACGAGTTCGCCGCGACCTTCACGAGCTCGGCCGTCGGGTAGTCCGCCAGGATCCGGGGCACGCCCTCGGCCAGCGGGCCCGCGTAGACCTCGTCGAGCAGCGCCGTGGCGCGCTCCCCCGCCTCGCCGGTCGGCACGCCGTAGACGATCCGGTCCGGGTGCAGTGTGTCGTCCACCGCGTGCCCCTCGCGGAGGAACTCCGGGTTCCAGGCGAGCACGGCGTGCGGCTCCGCGGCGGTGACGACGGCGGCCAGCCGCTCCGCCGTGCCGACCGGGACCGTCGACTTGCCCACGACGACGTCGCCCGGCGCCAGGTGCGGCAGGAGGGAGGCCACGGCCGCGTCCACGAACCGCAGGTCCGCGGCCGGCGAGTCGGCCGACTGCGGGGTGCCCACGCACACGAAGTGCACCGAGCACCCGGCCACCGCGCCCACGTCGGTGCCCACCCGGAGGCGTCCGCCGCGCATGACGTCGGCCAGCAGCGCGTCGAACCCGGGCTCGTAGAACGGCGCCTTGCCGAGCGCCAGGGCCGCGACCTTCTCGGCGTCGACGTCGACGCCCACGACGTCGTGGCCGGCCGCCGCGAGCGCCGCGGCGTGGACGGCGCCGAGATAGCCCAGCCCGATCACCGAGATCCGCATGATCGCGAGTCTAGGGACGCCGGACGCCGCCGGGGAGAGGCGGGGGCGAATCCGAGGTGGCCCGGAGATGAAATCTCGCGGCGCGGGCCGCGTGGTCCGACATGCCGCCTGGATCCTGATCCGCCCGTTGTCGCCCTGCGCAACAGCTCGAGCGACCGTAGCGTGCCCGGTGTGACACGCGCCACCCTCTCTCGGAGCCGTACCGTCCTCGCGTCCGGCGTCGCCGGGCTCCTGACGTTCGCCCTGGCCGTCCCGCCGGGCGCCCAGGCCGATCCGCTGGTCGCCGGTGCTCCCGTCCAGCAGGACGCCGCGGGGGTGGCCGCCGACCAGGAGGCTCCCGAGGAGGCGGACGACCCGACCGACGGTGCCGCCCGACCCGTCGCGCCCGACGCCGAGGAGGCCGAGTTCGCCCCGGCCGAGGGCGACGCGGCGCGAGTCCAGGAGCCGTCGCCGACCGTCGACGCCGACGCCGACGAGGAAGCTCCCGAGGACGCTGACGGCGAGGAGCCCGAGGACGCCGCCCCGCTGGTCACCCCCGGCACCGTGGAGCCGCAGGTCGCGACCGCCGACGCAACCGGGTTCGCCGTCGTGGGCGTCACCTGGAGCGGGGACGTCGCCGAGGACGCCCTCGTCGTCGAGGTGCGCACCAGCGAGCACCCGGACGCCCCCGACGACGCCGACGACGGCTGGGACGCCTGGGAGGAGGTCTCCGCGGAGCCGTCGCCCGACGGGACGCTCGACGGGACCGAACCGGTCGTCGTCGGCGACGTCGCCCGCGTCCAGGCACGCGTCACCGGTTCCGCCCCGGTCCGCGACCTCACGCTGACCGTCGTCGACCCGGGAACCTCCAGCGCCGACGACGACGTGCCCACCCCGCCCCAGGGCACCTCGCCCGGGGGGACCGCCGTCGCGGCCGCCGCCGTGCCGGACCGGCCCACGATCTCCTCGCGCAAGGCCTGGGGCGCCGACGAGTCGATCATGACGTGGAAGACCCGCCAGGGAACGATCCGCGGGGCGGCCATCCACCACACCGCCGGCACCAACAGCTACTCGAAGTCCGACGTGCCGCGCATCATCCGCGGGATCTACGCCTACCACGCCCAGGCCCGGGACTGGGGCGACATCGGCTACAACTTCGTCGTCGACAAGTTCGGCCGTGTCTGGGAGGGCCGGGCCGGGGGCATCACCCGCCAGACCATCGGCGGGCACGCCCGGGGGTACAACACCAACTCCACCGGCATCTCCGTGCTCGGCGACTACGACAAGACCACCGTCTCCAGCGCGGCCGTGACCGCCGTCGTCGAGGTGGCCGCCTGGAAGCTCGCCCTGCACGGCGTGCCCGCCACCGGCTCGACCACCATCAACGGCACCCGCGAGCAGCGCATCTTCGGGCACCGGGACGTCGCCGCGACCGCCTGCCCCGGGCGCACCCTCTACGCGAAGATGGGCGAGATCCGCCGTCGGGCCGACACCCTGCAGGACCGGGCCGCGGCGTCCCAGGCGCCGAAGGTCGCCGACGGCACGTTCGTCGAGAACCCCAACGGCAACCTCGCGATGGTCGAGAAGGGCCGCAAGCACGTCGCCTACTGCTCCGTGGTCGAGGAGTTCGGGGCCAGCTGCCACCGGGCCACGAAGGTGACCAGGGAGCAGTGGAAGGCGCTCGTGCCCGGAGGCCGACTGCAACGCACCGTCAAGACGACGGACGGACGGCTGTACCGGATCGTCAACGGCAAGAAGCGCGAAGCGTTCGACATGAGGTCGCTCGAACGGGTGAACAAGAAGACCAAGGTCGTCACCATGCACGCGAACGCCCTGAGGGACCTGCGCTACGGCAGCCCGATCGTGCGCGCCGGGGTGGTCGTGGTGAACCGGAGCAACGGCAACCACCGGCTCGTGGTGAAGGGTCGCAAGCACGGGTACCTGGGTTCCGCGCTGCGTGAGCGCACGCCGCTGAAGTACGTCGAGCGCGGACGGCTCGACGGCGAGAGCGTGTCCCGCATCCCCAAGGTCACGAAGACGACGGGCGTCATCAAGCGCTCGAACGGCCGGCAGTTCCTGCTGACGACCCGCGGACTGCTGTGGATCGACGACACGGGTCGCCTGCGGTCGTCCGCCAAGACCCAGAGCTGGGGCACGCTGCCCATGGAGGCGGTCCCGCGGATCAAGGGCAAGCCCGACGTCGTGGTCCTCAAGGTGCGCAACAAGAGCCAGCTCTACGTCCTGCGTGACGGGATGCTCCGGCCCGTGTCGAAGGCGCGCGCCCGGCAGATCAACGGCGGCACGACGCCCCGGGTCCATGTCATCCTCAAGCTCACGAAGCAACAGCTCCCCGTCGGTTCACGGCTCTGACCCTCACAGGACCTCTACCTCATCGGACCCGCGCGACCCCAGGACCGACGGTCGGGGCATCTATGCTCACCTCTTGTGAACCACACGCCAGCCCGCCACGTCGCCCCGCGGCAGGCCCCGTCCCGGGGGCCCGCGCACGCGAGGTCGCTGCGACGGCACTCGGTGGTCCGCGCGGTCGGGATGGTGGCGACCGCGGTCGTCGCCTTCGCGGGCGTCGGCGCCGCGACGGCCGCCGTCACGCTCACCGGCAACATCCGGACCGTCGACGCCGACGCCGCACTCGGGACCGACCGTCCCGAGGTGGTCGCGCCCGAGGACCCGTCCGCCGGCTCACCGCTGAACATCCTGCTGCTGGGCTCGGACTCCCGCGGCGGTGACAACGCCGACGTCGTCGGCGACGGCGTGTCCGGCGCGCGGTCCGACACCACGATGGTCATGCACCTCTCGGCCGACCGCTCGCGCGTCGAGCTGATGTCCATCCCCCGTGACACCACGATCGACGTGCCGGCCTGCCCGACGTCCTCCGGCGGCGAGACCGCGCCGATGTACGGCGTGAAGTTCAACGCCGCCTTCGCGCAGGGCGTCATGACCGGCGGCGACGTCGAGTCGGGCGCGCTGTGCACGATGAAGACGTTCGAGACGATCTCCGACGTGTTCGTGGACGGGTTCATCGTCGTGGACTTCGCCGGGTTCGAGAACATGATCGAGTCGCTCGGCGGCGTCGAGATGTGCATCCCGAACGACATCTCCTCCAAGAAGGCGGACAACCTGGTGCTCGAGGCCGGTGTCCAGACGCTCGACGGCGAGACCGCCCTGAAGTACGCCCGCGCCCGGACCGGCGAAGGTCTCGGCGACGGCTCGGACATCGGCCGCATCGGCCGCCAGCAGGAGCTCATGGCAGCCCTCGCCCGCACGGTGCTGGGCCAGAACCTGCTAACCGACTCGCCGCAGCTCCTGCAGTTCCTCGGAGCCGTGACCGGCTCGCTGACGATGAGCAGCAACCTGGGCTCGATGCAGGGACTCGCCGGGCTCGCGTACAGCGCGCGCAACGTGCGACCTGACAACATCGCCTTCATGACGGTCCCGTGGCAGTACGACCCGTCGAACCCGAACAACGTGGTCCTCACCGAGGAGGCCACGACGGTTTTCGACAACCTGAGGAACGACCGTCCCCTCAGCGACGTGATCGAGGAGCCGGAGGACGAGACGAGCGAGGACGGCAGCGGCGCCGACGACGCGGGCGAGGACGGAGCGGACAAGACCTCCGAGGAGAAGTCCGCCGCCGAGGACGAGACCGCCGAGGACGAGACCGAGAAGCCGGCCACGGACGAGACCGAGAATTCCGCCGCCGAGGACGACGCGTCCGCGGAGGAGGAGCCGGAGCCCGCCGAGACCCGTGAGGCCGGCGAGGAAGCCTTCACCGGCGCCGACGTGACCTCGGTCTGCGGGTGATCGCATGACGGACGAACGACGGATCCCACCGAGCTTCACGCCCACCGGCGGCCGGGACTCGCGGCCCCAGCAGACGGGTGACGCCATCTCCGTGGGCGGCCCCGCGTCCGCCCAGCCCCGGCCGGGAGGCCGGGTGGGGCGACGCGACGACGCCGTGCCGATGGAGCCCCGCGAGCCGCGGGTGCGCCGCCAGTCGTCCCGGGAGATCCCCGTGACACCGCCGCAGCGGCGCTCGGCCGCCCCGACACGCCCGCCGCAGTCCTACGCACCCGCGGTGGGCAGCTCCCGCACCACCCGGGCGTCCCGGCCCGCGACGCCAACCCCGGCGGGCGACTCCGGCACCCGGGTGATGCCCGCCCGGCAACGGTCCGGCGCCGCCCCGCCCGCCACGCACGGGGCGGGCGGCTCCGGCGGGTCCTCGGGTCGTCGCGCCGCAACGGCCGCACCCGGCAGCGGGTCCGGCGGCATCCGGGTGCGCAAGGGCCGGGTCGCCGGCCTGGCGTTCCTGCTCGTGCTGGTCCTGCTCCTCGCCTGGCCGATCGGCCTGGTCATCTGGGCCGACGGCCAGATCCAGCACACCGACGCCCTCTCCGACGCCGAGGGCACGGCCGGGACGACCTACCTGCTCGCCGGGTCCGACGCCCGCGGCTCGGGCGGCGTCGACGACGAGACCTCCGGTGCCCGCACCGACACGATCATGGTGCTGCACAAGCCGCAGAGCGGCCCCGCCGCGCTGATCTCCATCCCTCGCGACACCTACGCCGAGATCCCGGGCAACGGCATGAGCAAGATCAACGCCGCCTACGCCTGGGGCGGCGCGCCCCTGCTGGTCGAGACGGTCGAGGGGCTGACCGGACTCACGGTCGACCACTACGCCGAGGTCGGCTTCGGCAGCCTCGAGGAGATCGTCGACGCCGTCGGCGGTGTCGAGCTGTGCCTGGACTACGACGTGGACGACCCGAAGTCCGAGCTGGTCTGGGAGGCCGGGTGCCACCAGGCCGACGGCGCGACGGCGCTCGCGTTCTCGCGGATGCGCTACTCCGACCCGCAGGGCGACATCGGCCGCGCCGAGCGCCAGCAGCAGGTGATCGCCGCCATCGCCGACACGGCGGTGCAGCCGAGCGTGCTCGCCAACCCGCTCGACCAGGTGCAGCTCGTCGGGGCCGGGACGGACGCCCTGGTCGTCGACGAGAGCACCGGGATCATCGACCTCGGCAGGCTCGCCCTCGCCTTCAAGGCCGCGACGGGCCCCGACGGCGTCACGGGCACCCCGCCGATCGCCGACCCGGGCTACAACCCCGGCAACGGCGTCGGCTCGACCGTGCTCCTCTCCGAGGACGCCGACCAGTTCTGGGTCGACGTGCGCGACGGCGAGCTGGAGCCCGGCTCGACCGTCGGCGGCCTCTGACCGCGAGGTAGCGCACCACGGCACGAGGTAGCGCAGGAGACCGCGAGGTAGCGCACCCGGAGGGCTCGCGCTAGCTCGGCAGGTCGAGCGCTACCTCGCGCGACCGAGCGCTACCTCGCGCGACCGAACGCTACCTCGCGCGACCGAACGCTACCTCGCGCGACCGAACGCTACCTCGGCAGGTCGAGCGCTACCTCGTCGTGAAGCCGGTGGACGCAGCGCCACGCCGGCTCGCACGCAGGCGCTCGCCCTTGGCGTGCGCGACGTCGCGCAGCTCCGCCTGGAACGCCACCATGCGTTCCCGCAGCGCCAGCGACGCCGCGTCGGTGCCGGCGCCCAGGATCTGCGCGGCGAGCAGCCCGGCGTTGCGGGCACCACCGATCGAGACCGTCGCGACCGGCACACCGGCCGGCATCTGCACGATCGACAGCAGGGAGTCCATCCCGTCGAGGTGCTTGAGGGGGACCGGCACGCCGATCACGGGCAGCGGGGTCACCGCCGCGAGCATCCCCGGCAGGTGCGCCGCTCCCCCGGCTCCGGCGACGATCACCCGGATCCCGCGGTCCGCGGCCTCGCGGCCGTAGTCGATCATCTCCGTCGGCATCCGGTGCGCGGACACGACGTCCACCTCGCTGGGGACCCCCAGCTCGTCGAGGGCCTCCGCCGCGGCCTGCATGACCGGCCAGTCGGAGTCGGACCCCATGACGATCCCGACGGCGGGCTCGTTGTCGCTCATCAGTTCTCCTCGATCCTCTCGCCGCGCAGCAGCGCCGCCGCGGCCAGCGCCCGGCGGCGGACCTCGTCCAGGTCGTCACCGCTCACGTTCACGTGGCCCAGCTTGCGGCCCGGGCGGATGCCCTTGCCGTACAGGTTGACGCGCGCCTCCGGGAACCGCGCGCCGAGCTCCGGCAGCGCGTCCGTCAGCCGACCGAGCGTGGAACCGAGCACGTTGGCCATGACGGTCCAGCGCGCCGTCGGCTCCGTGGCGCCGAGCGGCAGGTCGAGCACCGCCCGCAGGTGCTGCTCGAACTGGCTCGTCACCGCGCCGTCGATGGTCCAGTGGCCGGAGTTGTGCGGGCGCATCGCGAGCTCGTTGACCAGCACCTCCGGGCCGGCGTCGCCGCCCGGGACCTCGAACATCTCGACGGCGAGGACGCCGGTGACGTCGAGGCCCTCGGCGACCCGGACGGCCACGGCGCGCGCCCGCTCGGCCAGCGCGGGATCGAGCGCGGGCGCCGGAGCGATCACCTCGGCGCACACGCCGTCGCGCTGGACCGACTCCACCACCGGCCAGGTGCGTACCTCGCCGGAGGGGCGACGCGCCACCAGCACGGCGAGCTCACGGGTGAACGGCACCTTGTCCTCGACGAGCAGCTCCGGGCCGCCGGCGACGTGCGCGGCGACCCAGTCGTCCGCCTCGGCGGCCGTGGCGACCACCCGCACGCCCTTGCCGTCGTAACCGCCGCGCGCGGTCTTCACCACCGCCTCGCCGCCCGGCGCCGCACGCAGGAACTCCGTCAGCGCCTCGCGGGCCGCGTCCGGGTCCGCGGGCAGCGCCGCCCAGCGGGGGCACGGAGCCCCCAGCGCGGTGAGCCGACGGCGCATGACGATCTTGTCCTGCGCCTGCACGAGGGCGGCCGGCCCCGGCCGCACCGGCGTGCCGGCGTCGGCCAGCTCGGTGAGCAGCGCGTTCGGCACGTGCTCGTGCTCGAAGGTGAGGACGTCCGCCGCAGGGCGCCCGTCCGCCGGGGCCACCAGCGCACGGATCGCGGCGTCGTCGGACGCGTCGCCCACCGGGGCGTCCACGACGACCTGGGCGGCCGCCGTCGTCGGGTCCTCGACGAGCACGCGCAGGTGCACGCCGAGCTCGGCAGCGGGCGGGGCCATCATGCGGGCGAGCTGGCCGCCGCCGACGACGGCGACCACGGGCGGGACGGAGGCACTGGCGCGGCCACTGGCTGGGGATGTCACGGACGTCGAGGATACCGGCCGGGCCGATAGGGTGGCCCGCATGTCTCGCCCTCCGGCCCCGGCCGTCCCGGTCCGGTGGCCCACCCGGCTGGTCGTCGGTGCGTGGGGCCGCCGTGGCGAGCTCCTGCGGTTCGGGTCCGTCGGCGCCCTGGCGTTCGTGGTGGACCTGGCCGTGTTCAACCTCATGCTGCACGGGCCGGTCGACGTCCTGGCGCACAAACCGATCACGGTGCGGGTCATCGCCGCGGCCGTCGCGACGCTCGTCGCCTGGATCGGCAACCGCTACTGGACCTTCGCCGCCCGGCGCACCCGGCGCCGAGGACGCGAGCTCCTGGAGTTCGCGGCGGTGAACGTCGGCGGGCTGGCGATCTCCGCCGGGTGCCTGGCCGTGTCCCGCTACGTGCTGGGCCTCGACTCGCCGCTCGCCGACAACGTGGCCGCGAACGGCGTCGGGCTCGTGCTGAGCACCGCGTTCCGCTATGTGATGTACCGCGCCGTCGTCTTCCGCGGCGACGACTGACCCCGTGCTGTGGGTAGGAGATCTACCGTCCGCGCGCATCCAGACTCGTCGTTCTCATACCCACAACGAGGGGGGCGGGTCGGCCTTCAGCACCTTCGCCCGGCCGAACCTGCACTGCGCTCCGGTTCAGCCTTCGTGGTGGTGGAGCCAGCCACGACGGCGGCCGCGCGACGAGATCGTCGACCCCGGCGGCAGGACCACGCTCGGGTCGAGGGCCCGGGGCACCCCCACGAGGAAGATGCGGAACACCGGGGGCCGGCGCTGCGCGAGCTCGAGACGCCCACCGTCCGCGGCCACCAGGTCCCGTGCCAGCGCCAGCCCCAGCCCGGTGCTGCCGCCCGTCGTCGCACCCCGCTCGAAGATCCGGGGAGCGATCTCGTCCGGGACGCCCGGGCCCTCGTCCGACACCTCCAGCGCCACGGCCCCCTTGGGGCCGGACGGCTTGGACCGGACCGTCGTGGTGCCGTCGCCGTACTTCAGCGAGTTCTCCAGGAGGGTGGCGATGACCTGCGCCAGCGCGCCCGGTGTCGCCAGGACGCGGTGCTCCGGGGCGACGTCCACCACGAGCACCCGGCCCGCCGTGCGGAACGTCTCCGCCCACTCCTCCTCCTGCTGGTGCACGACGTCGAGCAGCGTGACCGCCTCGGTGGTCCCCCCGGTCGACCGGCGGGACGTCGAGAGCAGGTCGTCGACCACCGTGACCAGCCGCTCCACCTGCTCCAGCGAGACCCTCGCCTCCTCGACGACGCCGTCCTCGCCACTGGTCAGCATGATCTCCTCGAGCCGCATCGTCAGGGCGGTCAGCGGGGTGCGGAGCTGGTGGGAGGCGTCCTGCGCGAACTGCCGCTCGGCGGCCAGGCCGGCGAGCCGGTCGGCGCTGCGAGCCAGCTCCGCCGCGACGAGGTCGATCTCCTCGACCCCCGAGGGTTCCAGGCTCGGTCGGACCTGACCGGACCCCAGCTGCTCCGCCGAGGCCGCCAGGTAGACCAGCGGCGCGGAGAGCCTGTTCGCCTGCCACACCGCCATCGCGACCCCCGCGGCGATCGCCACGACCCCCGCCACGACGACGAGGGCGACGATCTGGGCCGCCTTGATGTAGGCGCCCCAGGCCGACACCTCGAAGGACACCGACGCCCGCTCGGTGGTCTGCACCGCGAGGAAGAGGGTCGGCTCCCGCAGCTCGCCGCCGTAGGTGAGCTGCTCGCCGTCGGGCAGGCTCACCGTGATGCGCGCGGGCAGGTCGCCGTCACGCCCCTCGGCGGCGCGCTGGAGCTGCTCGTCCGTGGGGCTCTCGCCGCGCTCGACCGCACGGTCGACGGTTCGCGCGAACGTGTCGAGCCGGTCGGAGAGCCGCCGCTCCTCGGTGGCGATGACGTACTGCGCGCCGAAGATGCCCAGGGGGACGCCGAGCAGGACGACGGCGACGGCGACCGCCGAGATCGTCGCCAGCAGGACGCGACGGCGCACCGGAGGTCAGGCCTGCTGGCCGAGCTCGAACCGGAAGCCGAGGCCCCGGACCGTGGAGACGTACCGCGGTGCGTTCGCGTCGTCGCCGAGCTTGCGACGCAGCCAGGAGACGTGCATGTCGAGCGTCTTCGTCGACCCGACGGGGTCGGAGCCCCACACGTCACGCATGAGCGTGTCCCGCACGACGACGGAGCCCGCGTTGCCCACGAGCACCTTGAGCAGGTCGAACTCCTTGGTGGTCAGGTGCAGCTCGCGCTCGCCCTGGAACGCGCGGTGGGCCGCGACGTCGACGCGCACGTCCTGCGCGCGCAGCTCCTCGTCGTCCGCGGTCTCGCCGTGCGTGCGACGCAGCAGCGCCCGCACGCGAGCGAGCAGCTCGGCGAGCCGGAACGGCTTCGTCACGTAGTCGTCGGCACCGGCGTCGAGACCGACCACCAGGTCCACCTCGTCGGCGCGGGCGGTGAGCACCAGGATCGGGGTGCTGAGGCCCCTTCCGCGGATCTCCCGCGCGACGTCGAGGCCGTCGATGTCCGGCAGGCCGAGGTCCAGGACGACGATGTCCGCGTCCCCGGCGTTGTCGATCGCTCCTTGACCGGTCCCTTGCACGACGACGTCGTAACCCTCACGTGTGAGAGCCCGCGCCAAAGGCTCGGCAATCGCCGGGTCGTCCTCGGCCAGCAGTACGTGGGTCATTCCCTCATGCTAGCGGCAATGTGCCTGGTCCCGGCACGTCACGACACGGCGATCTCGTCAGTCCCAGGTGGCATGTCAGGATCTCCCGCGTCCCCCTGGGGGCGGACGCGCAGCACCGCCGACCTGCCTACCCTGACAGCCATGGGTTGGTCAGCGCGAGTCGCCGGGTGGTTCGAGCGCCACCGGTTCGTCATGGACGCCACCGGCACGGCGCTCTTCGGCCTCTTCGTCGCCGGCACGGCCTCCTCGTGGGACGGCTCGGACACCCGGGGGGTCTCCGTCCTCGCCTGGTCCCTGGCCACCGTCGCTCCCCTGGCCTGGCGGCGCACCCGGCCCGTGGCGTCGGCGGTCGCCGTGTACGCCGTGGCCCTCGCGCACCTGCTCGTCGGCCACCCCCTCCTCGTCCCCGCCGACTTCGCCGTCCTCGCCGCGCTGTGGGCCGTCACCGTCTACGGCCCGGGCTGGGCGCACATGACGGCCATCATCTCGACCGTCGTGGGCTCGTTCCTCATCGGTCCGGTCGTGGCGGTGCAGGAGCAGAGCACGGCATTCCTCCCCCAGCTCGCCTCTCTCAGCCTCTTCTGCACCCTCCTAGGTCTCGCCGTGTGGGCGCTCGCCCTCGTCCGCCGCCAACGACGGGTCACCCTCGACGCCCTGCGCGACCGCGCGGAACGCCTCGAGCTCGAGCGCGACCAGCAGGCCCGCATCGCCACGGCCGCGGAGCGCGCACGGATCGCGCGCGAGATGCACGACATCGTCGCCCACTCCCTGTCGATCGTCGTCGCCCAGGCGGACGGCGGCCGGTACGCCGCCACGAACGACCCCGCGGCAGCCGTGCGGTCCCTCGACGTGATCTCCGAGACCGGGCGGGCGGCGCTCGCCGACATGCGCCGGCTGCTCGGCGTCCTGCGGGAGGACGACGGTGGCCCCGGCGCCTCAGCACCCTGGCAGGAAGGCGGCGGGGTGACGACGGGCCACGGCACGCACCCCCCGGCACCCGGGCGGGCACGGCGCGCGGACGGCAGGCCCTCCGCCGACGGCGCGGCCCGGGCGGGCGACGCCTCGGCCGCCACGGTGCCGCCCGGGCGGGCGACGTCGTCGGGCACCGCGCCCCTCGCCCCGCAGCCTGACGACGCCGACCTGACGACCCTCGTGGCGCAGGCGCGCGACGCCGGCACGCGCGTCTCGCTGGTGCGCGTCGGCGTCGCGCGACGCCTGCCGCCCGGCGCCGGGCTGACGCTGCACCGCGTCACGCAGGAGGCGCTGAGCAACGTGCGCAAGCACGCCGGACCCGACCCGCGGGTGACCGTCGTGCTGCGCTGGGAGGCCGAGTCCGTCACGGTGGAGGTCGCCGACGACGGCCGCGGGGCGGCGGCCGGCGACGGCGAGGCGGGCTTCGGGCTGCTCGGGATGCGTGAGCGCGCGGCGATGTTCGGCGGCTCGGTGACGGCAGGTCCGCGCCCCGGTGGCGGCTGGCGGGTACGGTTCACGATGCCGGTGCCCGCCGCCGCCCCCGCGGTCCCCTCCGCGGCCGCGGGAAGTCCGGCGTCCCCCGTGCCGCCGGTGCACCCCGGCGCCCCTGACGACAAGGAGCCCGCATGACCGACGTCGTGAAGGTCGCGCTCGTCGACGACCAGCAGCTCGTGCGGGCCGGCTTCCGGATGGTCATCGACTCCCAGCCGGACCTCACCGTGGCGGTCGAGGCGTCGGACGGGGCCCAGGCGCTGCGCCTCCTCGCCGACCACCCCGTCGACGTCGTGCTCATGGACGTGCGCATGCCCACCATGGACGGCCTCACGGCGACCGGGCGGCTGACCGCCCGACCGGACGCACCGCGCGTCGTCGTGCTGACCACCTTCGACCTCGACGAGTACGTCCTCGAGGCGATCCGGGCCGGGGCCTCCGGGTTCCTGCTCAAGGACGCCCCGCCCGAGGAGATGCTGGGCGCCATCCGGACCGTGCACCGCGGCGACGCCGTCATCGCGCCCTCGTCCACGCGCCGGCTCCTGGAGCACCTCGTCACCGCGCTGCCGACGACGGCGGCGGGCCCGGCGCACCAGGCGCTCGGCGGGCTCACCGAGCGCGAGCGCGAGGTGCTGGTCCTCATGGCGCGGGGGCAGTCGAACACCGAGATCGCCGCCGAGCTGTTCGTCGCCGAGGCGACGGTCAAGACGCACGTGGGCCGGGTCCTGGCCAAGCTCGGCGCCCGCGACCGGGTGCAGGCCGTGGTCACCGCCTACGAGACCGGCCTGGTGCGTCCCGGGTCGTAGTACCGGGGCTCGCCCCCTCTCCCCTCGGCCTCCCCTACCCTGGGGCGGTGGTTGCTGACGTCCCCGCCTCCCCCGGGACCGAGCCGGAGGACGCCGAGGACCGGTGGCAGCGACGGTTCGCCGTCCCCGTGCTCGTCGCGGCCCTCGTGTCGGTCCCCGCCGTGTGGCTCACGCTCCTGGAGGATCCGTACGCCACGGTCGGCACCACCGTCAGCCTCCTGACCGGCGCGGTCCTCCTCGGCGAGACCGTCGTGCTCTTCGTCGTCTCCGACGACAAGCGCCGGTGGGTGCGCAAGAACCGGTGGCTGGTGATCGTCACGCTCGCCATCGTGGTCTCCGTGATCCTCGCGGTCGGTCCCACGCAGCTCCTGCGCCTCGTGCGCGCCGTCGGAGCGCTGCGGCTCCTGCGGGCCCGCCACATCGTGCGGGCCGGGCGCCGGCTGATGGACAACGCCTCCCTCGACACCCGCTGGGAACGGGTGGTGACGGGCGTCGTGATCGCCGTCGTCGCGGCGTTCGTCGCCGTCGTGCTGGCCGACCCCACGTCCCGCAGCCGCGCCCTGATCGAGGACCTGCTCGGTGCGCCCGCGTCCGTGTGGGCCGTCGTCGTCGCGGGCCTGCTCCTGGCCGGCGCGGTGTTCGTGCTGACCAGGTACCGGCCCCGCCGCGACGGCGACCCGCAGGTCGAGGAGTCCTCGACCCGAGCCTGAGACCGCCCAGCTGTCAGACCCTGGCAGGCGCACACCGCGACCAGGTTCTGACAACTCGCGGGTCCGCACCGTTGTCAGACCCTGGCAGGTGCATACCGCCACCAGGTTCTGACACGTCGACGGGCTACCAGCCGAGGTGACGGCGGACGATCGCCACCACGCGTCCCGGCTCGTGACGTGCCGCCATCGCCGGGAGCCGGATCCGGACCGTGGCCGCGTCGGCACCGATCTCGGCGTCCCGCAGCAGGTCGTCGTACCACCGGTCGCGCTCCAGGTGCCCGACGCCGTCCACCTCGACCACGAAGCGTCGCCCACCGCCGAGCCGCCACTCGACGTCGAGGAACCGCCGGCGGCCCCGGGCGTCCGTCCGGACGGACTGGCGGCTCGGCTCCGGAAGACCTGCGCCCCGGCACAACCGGGCGAGGTCGATCTCGGCGAGCGAGTCGGCACCACCGGCGATGTCCGCGAGCGCCAGTCGCATGGTGCGCCGGTGCCGGACCTGGCCGACGGCGTCGAGCACCCCGAACAGGTCGTCCGTCGAGGTGAGCCGCTGCTGCACGACGGCGGCCATCACGCCCGCGGCGGTCCGCCACGACCGCTGCCAGGCGGCCGCGTCGACGGCGGCGCGGGCGACGGTGTGCACGGGCAGCCCGTCCCGCGTGGTGACGTGCTCGTCGCACAGGCGGCGCGACTCGTGGACGACGAGCCAGCGGTACCGGTCGTGGGCCGATCCTCGGTCCACGACGAGGTGGACGGGTTCGCGGTGCCAACCCTGCAGGCGGTGCAGCTCCAGGGCCGTCCACGCCCCGATCACGCTGCCGGCCGGCGCCCCGAGGACCGCCGCCCACCTCCGCGCGGGTCGGGTGAGCGGTCCCCGGTGCGTCACCAGGACGGTGCCGCTGAGCGCTCGCCAGCGCAGGGCGCGCAGGTGGCACGCCACGTGGTCCGGCCCCACACCCAGCCGGGCGAGCTGTCCACGGGTCAGCACCATGTGCTGACGCCGGAGCACGTCCATCAGGCCCGGTACGGCCCTGTACACCTTCGCGGTCCCTGTCATGCCGACGCACGGTGCTCCCTTTCGGCGGGCCGCGACGTGGGGCCGGACGACCGCTGTGGACGAGCGCCGCCGTCGGCCCCCTGGGGGTGGCCTCCCCGCCCCGACCTGTCAGACCCACGACCCGGAACTCCCCCGGCATGTTCTGACAGCTCACGCGGCCCCGGACCTGTCAGACCCACGACTTCGTACACCGGCACGAGGTTCTGACAGGTCTCGGGGTGCCCCTCAGGGAGCTCTCAGGGTGGGTGTCATACCTGGGTATGACCTGGGCGGCGCCACGACCAGCCCGGGGACCGACGACGGCGCACCGGCCGGTCCGTAGCGTCGGTGGTGTCATCGAGCTCCCGTCCCGGGAGCCGCAGGAGCAAGCCCGTGGAGACACCTCGTGGACACCACCGTGTTCGTCCCCGTCACAGACACCGACACCCCCGGCACCGACCGGCTCGCCGTCAGGGCGCGTGGACTCACCAAGACCTACGGCTCCGGCGAGGCGCAGGTGCGCGCCCTGGACGGCGTGGACGTCGACTTCGCCGAGGGCCGGTTCACCGCGATCATGGGGCCCTCCGGCTCCGGCAAGTCCACGCTCATGCACCTGCTGGCCGGGCTCGACAGCGCGACGGCCGGACAGGCGTTCCTCGGGAGCACCGAGATCACCGGCCTCGGCGACAAGGCGCTCACCCGCCTGCGCCGGGACCGCGTGGGCTTCGTGTTCCAGCAGTTCAACCTGCTGCCGATGTTCTCCGCGCGCGACAACATCACGCTGCCCCTCGAGCTCGCAGGCGCGAAGGCCGACGCCGGGTGGTTCGACACGCTCGCGCGCACCCTCGGCCTCGAGCAGCGGCTCGAGCACCGCCCGAGCGAGCTCTCGGGCGGGCAGCAGCAGCGGGTCGCCATCGCCCGCGCCCTCATCGCCCAGCCCGAGGTCGTCTTCGCCGACGAACCGACCGGCAACCTGGACTCGCGCTCCGGTGCCGAGGTGCTCAGCTTCCTGCGTCGCTCCGTGCGCGAGCTGGGCCGCACGATCATCATGGTCACGCACGACCCGGCCGCCGCCGCCTACGCCGACCGCGTGGTCCTCATCGCCGACGGCCGCATCGCGGGCGAGATCAGCGACCCCACGCCCGAGGCCGTCCTCGCCGGCCTCGACGCGCTGCGGTCCCTCGAGGGCCCCGTGGCCGACGACGCGCAGGCGGGTGCCTGATGCTGCGGATCACCCTGGCGCAGATGCGCCGCAGCACCGGCCGGCTCGCGGCCGCCGGCATCGCGATCGTCATCGGCACGGCGTTCGTCGCCGCGACGCTGCTGGCGGGCGACGTCGTCACCCGCACGACCTACGACTCGATCGCCGCCCGGTACGCCGACGCCGACCTGGTGGTCGGCGCGACCCAGGAGGACCCGGTCACGGACGTCGCCGCCCTCGACGCGATCGACGGCGTGGACGCCGTGGCCCCGATGAGCAGCACCTACGCCGAGCTGTCCGCGGGGTCGCGGTCCGTCTTCCAGACCATCATCCCCACCGCCGACGACCGGCTCATGCCGATGGTCGCGACGGTCGGGTCGATGCCCACGCAGGCCGACGAGATCGCGCTCCCGCAGGACGTCGCCGAGCGCCTCGGCGTCGAGACCGGCGAGCGCGTCAACCTGAACCGCGACGTGCCCACCGAGGACGGCGGCTGGGAGCGGGTGACCGTCCGACCGGTCGTCGTCGGGATCCTCGACGACCCGTACGGCGCGTACTCGCAGACGGGTGGTGCCGCCGTCGTCGACGCCGACACCGTCGCGTCGTGGAGCGCCGAGGACTACGGCGGCGAGGTGGGAGCCGTGGAGGTCGCGGTCGCCGTCTCGCCCGGTGCCGACGTCGCCGCCGTCCAGGGGGCGCTGGCCACCGCGGTGGGCGGCACGACCGACCTCGACGACGCCCGCTGGGTGGTGCCGACCGACGAGCGGGCCGCCGCCGTGGCAGCGAGCCTGACCGGCGGCCAGGACCTGATGTTCCTCATCTTCGTGCTGACCTTCGCCGCGATCGCCCTCGTCGTGGCCGGTCTGGTCATCGCCAACACCTTCCAGGTGCTGGTCGCCCAGCGTGCCCGCACCCTGGCACTGCTGCGGTGCGTCGGGGCGAACAAGGGGCAGGTGGGCCGCGGGGTGCTCACCGAGGCCGCGATCCTGGGTGCTGTCGCGTCGGTCGCCGGAGTGCTGCTCGGCGCGGCGCTCGGGCAGGGTGCCCTCTGGGTCGCCGGCACGATGGACCTGCCGGTGCCGCTGCCCGACAGCATCACCGTGACCTGGCAGGTCGTGGTGGTCCCCGTGCTCGTCGGCACGCTCGTGACCGTGGGTGCGGCGCTCGTCCCCGCCCGGGTCGCGACGCGGGTCGCTCCGCTGGCGGCGCTGCGTCCCGCCGACGCCCCCTCCGCCTCGCGCCGGGCGGGCCGCGTCCGCCTGGTGCTGTCGATGCTGGCCGCCGTGCTCGGCTTCGCGCTGCTCGGCCTGGGCGCGGCGCTCGGCACGGTGGCGCAGGAGCCCACGTTCGGTCTCCTGGCCGGGATCGCCGGCGGTGCGCTGTCGTTCGTCGGCGTGGCGGTCGGTGCCGTCTTCTGGCTGCCGAAGGTCGCGGCGCTCGCCGGCCGGCTGGTCGGGGCCTCGGGCCCGACGGCGCGGCTCGCCAGCGCCAACACCTTGCGCAACCCGCGGCGCACGGCGACGACCAGCACCGCCCTGCTCATCGGTGTGACGCTCGTGGCGATGATGTCCACGGGGGCGGCCAGCGCCCGGACCTCGCTGACGTCGGCGCTCGACGAGCAGTTCCCGGTGGACGTCGAGGTGTCGAGCTCAACCTACGACGAGGAAGGCGCCAGGACGGCGCTGTCGGACGGCCTGCGTGCCGACGTCGCGGGCGTGGCCGACGTCGCGGCGATCACCGACCTGACCGACGTGTCGCTGGGCGTCCCGGAGATCGTCGACCCGGACGGCGAGCCCGTCTCGGTGGACTTCACGGCACTCGACCCGGGCGCCGGCCGCGAGGTGCTGAACGCGCCCGACCACATCGACGGCCTGGCGCCCGGCACCGCTCTGATGGGCTATGCCAACGCCGAGTCGCTGGAGCTCGCCGACGGCGACCGGCTGACGCTCGCCGGTGCCGACGGCACGGCCACGTTCACCGTCGCGGTGAACGAGGTGGAGCCCTACCTCAACTACCTCGCTGCCGACGACCTGCCCCAGGTGCAGGCGGCCACGGTGGTCACCGCGATGTACGTGGCCCTCGCGGACTCGGCGGATGCCGCCGGCACCGTCGCGACCATCCAGGACGTCGTCTCGGACTCCGGCGAGTCGGCCCAGGTCACGGGGATCGCGGTCGAGCGCGCCATGTACGACGAGGTGATCGACACGGCGCTGGCGATCGTCCTGGGCCTGCTGGCGGTCGCGGTGGTCATCGCGCTCATCGGCGTGGCGAACACCCTGTCGCTGTCCGTGATCGAGCGGCGCAAGGAGTCCGCGACGCTGCGCGCGATCGGCCTGTCGAAGGCCCAGCTGCGCGGGATGCTGGCGATCGAGGGCCTGCTCATCGCGGGTGTGGGTGCGGTGCTCGGCATCGTGCTGGGGCTGGTGTACGGCTGGGGCGGCTCGGCCGCGGCGCTGGGGATCATGGGTGACGTCACCCTCACGGTCCCCTGGCTCGACGTGGCGCTGGTCCTGGTGATCGCCCTGGCGGCCGGCCTGGTCGCCTCGGTGGCCCCGGCCCGCACGGCGCTCAAGGCCTCCCCGGTGGAGGCGCTCGCCGCGGACTGAGCCTCCGCTCCCGCCGGCGTCGTCCACACCCTGTGGACGGCGTCGGCGGTCGTGCGTCCGACGGCGGCAGGCTGCTCCCATGCCCGTTGGACTCACGCTGCACCCCGCCGAGGACGTCGAGCTGCCGGAGGGTGTCCGGCTCGGCGACCTCCGCGCTCCCCTGGCCGAGCTCGTCCGCCGCCCCGAGCTTCGGCACGCCCGTCTCGAGGCCGACGGCACCCCGGTGGACGACGACGCGGTCGTCGGCCGTCGCCCGCTCCTGCCGGGTGCGACGCTGCGGGTCGCCCCCGCGGGCGGAGGGCGCACCGAGGCCCCCGACCTCGCCGCCCTGCGCAGCCCCTGGCTCGTCACCCCGACCACCGGACCCGATGCCGGGGAGGCGCTGCCGCTCGCGCCCGGCCGGCCGGTCGTCCTGCCCGGCACGGACCTGCGCGTCACCGTGCGGCTCGACGCCCGCCGCCCTGCCCGGGTCCGGGTGCACGGGCGCCTGCACCGGGCGTCCGGACGCCGGTGGCCGGCCGTGCCGGGCACCGGGGCACGCGCCGCGCTCGTCAGGGCCGACGGCGACCGCGAGCGCCGCCGCCCCGTGGGCCCGCTGGGCCGCCGGTGGCGGCCCGGCCCCCTGCTGGAGGCGGGCGGACGCCGGTACGCGCTGCACCGGTCCGGCGACGTCGCCACGTGGCTCGCCCCGCCCGCCGCCGATCCCGTGCCGTCGCCGCCGGTGAACCCCGCGATGCTGCTCACCGGGCTGGTGCCGGTCCTGGGGTCGGTGGCCCTGGCCGTCATGCTGCGCCAACCCCTGTACGCGCTGTTCTCCCTCGTGGCGGTCGTCGCGCTGGTGCCGCAGGTCGTGGCGGCCGTCCGTCGTCGGCGGGCGGCGCGCGAGGAGCCGGCCGGTGGCGTCCCGCAGGCGCCCCCGCCCGGCACCGCCCCCGGCCGGACGGCAGCCCGGGTGGCCGCCGCGCACCAGGCCTCCGCGGTGGCCTGGCGCCAGGCGCTCGACAGCCTGTCCGCCCAGGCGCGCTCGACCTCGCAGCCGGTCGTGCCCACGGCGCCCGCCCCGCACGACCTGCTGCCCGACGGTGCGCTCGCCGTGCGGGGGCCGGCCGGCGCCGCCCGGGCCGCCGCACGCGCCGTCGTCGTCGATCTCGCCGCCGCCGGGGCGGACGTGCAGGTGACAGGCGCGGGACGCGGTGCGTGGGCGTGGGCCCGCTGGCTCTCCCCGGGCGCGGGTACCCCGGAGGCCGTGGACCGTGTCCTGGTGGTCGACGATCCCGACCAGGACGCCCGGTCCGCCGCGGAGGAGGCCGCCCGGTCCGGCCACGCCGTGGTGCTGTGCCTGCCGCACGAGCCGGGTGGACCGGAGGTCGCCGCCCCGTCGTGGTGCCGTGCCACGCTGCGCGTCGTCCCCGGCGGACTGGTGCACCGCACCGCACCGGACGGGACCGACGGCACGGTGCCGTACGTCGGCGTCTCCACCGGCTGGGCCGAGCGCACCGCTCGACGCCTGGCGGGCCTGCGGGCCCTGCGGCGCTCGTTGCGCGACCTCGACACCGCCGCACGGTCCGGGCCGGTCGCGACCGCGACGGAGTCGGACGAGGCGGACGCCACGGCGGCCGGCCTGCCCGGCGTCGTGCCCCTCGGCGACCTGCTCGACGGCTCGGACCCGGCACGGCGGTGGGCGGACGCGTCCGGCTGGCGGGTACCCCTCGGTGTGGACGCCGCGGGCAGCGCCGTGGAGCTCGACCTCGTCGCCGACGGACCCCACCTGCTGGTCGCCGGGACCACGGGCGCGGGCAAGTCCGAGCTCCTGCAGTCGCTCGTGCTGGGTCTGGCCCTGACCCGCTCCCCCACCGACCTGACCCTCGCGCTGGTCGACTTCAAGGGCGGTGCGTCCTTCGGGGCGTGCGCCGACCTGCCGCACGTCGTCGGCCAGGTCACCGACCTGGAACCGGGGCTGGCGGGGCGCGCCCTCGCCGGCCTGCGCGCCGAGCTCCACCGCCGCGAGCGGGTGCTCGCCGAGCACCGGATCGCGTCGCTCGACGACGCCCCGCCGGGCACGCTGCCGAGGCTCGTCGTGGTGATCGACGAGTTCCGGGCGCTGGCCGACGACCTGCCGGACTTCCTGCCCGGCCTGCTGCGGGTCGCCGCGCAGGGCCGGTCCCTGGGGGTCCACCTCGTGCTCGCGACGCAGCGACCGTCGGGCGCCGTCAGCACCGACGTCCGCGCCAACGTCTCGACGCGGATCGCGCTGCGCGTCGTGGACGCCGCCGACTCCCACGACGTGGTGGGCACGGCGGCGGCCGCCCGCATCCCGGTCGGCACCCCGGGCCGCGCCGTGCTGCGCGTCGGCTCCGCGCCGCCCGTCGCCCTGCAGTGCGCCCACGCGGGGACCCTGCCCGACGGCGGCGGGCCCGTCGTGCGGCGAGCGCCCACCTGGGGCCGCGCGACGGTCGGCCCGCCGACAGCGGCTGGGCCGGTGCCCGGGCCCAGCGCCGCCCCCACGGGCGGAGCCGGTCCGGTCGGCTCGACGGTGCGGGCGGTGCGCCGCGCCGCCGCCCGTCGGGGCCACCGCCCCGGCCCCGCGCCGTGGCTTCCTCCGCTGCCCGTCCGGGCGACCGAGGCGGACCTGGCGCCGGACCTCCCGGCGTCGGACGAGCAACCCGGCGGCCTGCCGCTCGCGCTCGCCGACGACCCGGACCGCCAGCGACGGGTCCTGGTGCGCTGGCACCCGCGCAGCGGGCACCTCGCCGTCGTCGGTGCCACCCGGTCCGGCCGCACGACGGCGCTCGTGTCGCTCGCCGCCGCCGCGCTCGCGCGCGGCCTGCACGTGCACGTGCTCGCACCGCCGGCAGCGGCGGCGGCCTTCGCGGACCTCGCCCGGCATCCCGGGCTGGGGACCGTGACCGGACCTGACGACCCGCGCCGCGCCCGTCGCGTGCTGCGCCTCGTCGACAGGTCGCCGGAACCGGGTGCCGGCACCCCGTCGACGCTCGTCGTCGTGGACCAGGTCGACGAGCTGCGGGCGGCGCTCGCCGGACGCGACCCGTGGGACCCGCTCGTCTCCGCGCTCACCGCCGGCGCGGCGGCCTTCGCCCTGTCCGCCGACTCGGCGACCGTCGGCGGGGTGGCCGCACGGGTCGGGCCGCGTCTCGTCCTGCTCGGCACCGACCAGCACGAGGACGTCATGCGCGGAGCACCCGCGGGGCTCGCCGGAGGCGGCGGCCCACCCGGCCGTGCCGCGTGGCTCGGGCCCGGTGCCCCGCTGGGCTGCCAGGTGCTCGCGCCGTCGGTGCCGGCCGCCACGGCCGCGCACCGAGGGCACACCGGCCCCGTCCGGGTTGAACCGCTGCCCGCGCGGCTGACGTGGGACGACCTCGCCCGCGAGCACGGTGCCGACGCCGATACCGGTGCTGAGGGCCCTCGCTGCCCGGTCGTGATCGGGGTGGGTGACGACGGCGCGGTGCCCGTCGTCCTCGACGTGGCCGCCGGGGCGCTGGTCGTCGGTCCACGGGGTGCGGGCCGGTCGACGGTGCTGCGCACGGTGGTGCGCTCACTGTCGGCACGGGGACGGCTCGTCGCCGTGGTGTCCCGCGACGCCCTGCTGCGGTCCGAGCCGGGCGGCCACACGGCGACCGCCCCCACACCGTCGGCGGTGCGTCGGCTGGTCGAAGGCCTGCCGACGGCCGGTCCCGGGAGGCCGACCGTCGTCGTCGACGACCTCGACGCGCTCGCCCAGGCGTGCCCCGTGGAGATCGAGCAGCTCGGGGCGCTCGTCGACGACGGCCGGGTCGCGCTGGTCGCGTCCGCCACCACCCAGGGGGCCCTCATGGCGCACCGTGGCCCGCTGGCCGAGCTGCGCGCACGGCGTCACGGCGTCGTGCTGGCAGCCGGGAGTCGCGAGGCCGACGAGGTGCTCGGCACGCCGCTCGGAGAGGTCGCCGATCCCGGTCCCCCGCGGCCCGGCCGCGGCGCGCTCGTGCGGGAGGGCGCGGCCGTCGCGCTGCAGGCCGCCGGGCCGTGAGGTCGCCCCGGCCGCTCGGCGACCCGTCAGCCGGAGGTGTACGCCACCACCTGGCGCGTCATGAGCCCCGCGAAGGACCCGACCGCCAGCAGGATCAGCATGATGCCGCCCACGACGGCGACCGTCGCACCGCCGGTCAGCAGCGAGACACCGATGATCCCCTGGAAGACCTGCCACCCCGCGACGGGGGCTCGGCCGCGCCGGCTGCCACGCCACAGGGCACGGGCGCAGCCGACGAGGAGCCCCGCCAGCCCGAGGAAGAACACCACGACGAAGACGCTGACGCCGAGGCTCGTGGAGCCGCCGCCCACCAGCTCGACGAGCACGGCACCGGCGAACACGACCATGGCGGCCGCCTCGAGGCCCACGGCCGCCAGCACGCCGAGCAGCACCCGGGGGGCGGGACGTCGCGGTCCGACCGGGCCGGGCTCGGGCGAGGGGGTGACAGGAGCGGGCATGACACGTCAGGATACGGCGGTGGCGAAACTTTGTGCAGTGTGATGAAACCCTCAGGGTTCACGGCGTAGAAATCTCGCCGTAACCCCTTGTGCGCACCTTCACGAGGTGTGATTCTGGACAGAGATTCCGAACCCCCCTGAACGATCCGCCCCGGAGACGGCTGCCTCTCGGCATGCCCGGCCGCGCGCCGCCCGGGACCGATCACGGACCAATTGAGGAGATGACATGGACTGGCGCCACAAGGCAGCCTGCCTCGACGAGGACCCGGAGCTCTTCTTCCCCATCGGCAACACCGGCCCCGCCCTCATGCAGATCGAGGAGGCCAAGGCCGTCTGCCGGCGCTGCGACGTCGTCGACAACTGCCTCAAGTGGGCCATGGAGTCCGGGCAGGACGCCGGCGTCTGGGGCGGCATGAGCGAGGACGAGCGCCGCGCCCTCAAGCGCCGCACCGCACGCGCCCGCCGGGCCGGCTGACCCCGTCCCGGGCTCGAAGGGCTCTCTGCTCCTGGTGAGCAGGGAGCCCTTCGGCGTCTGCCGGCCGTACCGCCGCAGCGATGGCCCTCAGCGGTGCCCCTCGCCCCGCAACCTCACCTGCAGGACCACCTCGGTGCCTCCACCCTCGCGCGGGCCCCAGTCGATGGTGCCGCGCAGCTCGTTCACGACCAGCGTCTTGACGATCTGCGACCCCAGGCCGCTGCGGGAGGCCCTGCCGAGCTCGTCGATCCCGTCGCGCATCCCCACGCCGTCGTCCGCCACGAGCACCCGCAGCGACGAGTCCACGCGCTCGACGTCGATCGACACCGTGCCGGTCTCCTGCCCCGGGAAGCCGTGCTCGACGGCGTTGGTCACGAGCTCGGTGAGCACCAGCGCGAGCGGGGTCGCGTCCTGGGCGGGCACGAGCCCGAAGGACCCGCTCTGCCGCGTGCTGATCTGCGCACGGGTGGACGCGACGTCGGCCGCGAGGCGCAGCGCACGCTTGAGCATGTCGTCCAGCTCGACGCTCTCGTCGAGCGTCTGGGACAACGACTCGTGCACCAGCGAGATGGTGGCCACCCGCCGCATCGCCTCCTCGAGCGCGGCCCGCGCCTCCGGCACCTCCATGCGTCGCGCCTGCAGGCGCAGCAGGGCCGCGACGGTGGCGAGGTTGTTCTTGACGCGGTGGTGGATCTCGCGGATCGTCGCGTCCTTGGTCATGAGCTCGCGCTCACGGCGGCGCAGCTCGGACACGTCCCGGCACAGCAGGACCGCGCCGATCCGCTGCCCACGGTCCGTCAGCGGCAGCGCGCGCAACGACAGGGCCACGCGCCCGGCCTCGATGTCGGTGCGCCAGGGCGCACGGCCCATCACCACGAGCGGCAACGACTCGTCGACGGTGCTCTGCTGCTCGGCGATCCCGGCGGTCACCTCGACGAGGGACTGACCCACGAGCGGGCCGATGACGCCGAGGCGGTGGAAGCAGGACAGGGCGTTCGGGCTGGCGTACAGCACCTCACCCTCGGAGTTGAGGCGGATCAGCCCGTCACCGACCCGCGGCGCCCCGCGGCGCGGCCCGGTCGCCGCGTTGGGCGACGGGTACTCGCCGCGCCCGATCATCGCGAGCAGGTCGTCCGCGGACTCCACGTAGTTGAGCTCGAGCCGGCTCGGCGTGCGCCCCGACCCCAGGTTCGTCTGCCGGGCGACGACGGCGATCGCGCGGCCGTCGTGCACCACGGGCACGGCCTCCTCCCGCACCGCGTAGGCGCCGAACCAGCGCGGCTCGCGCGAGCGCTGGGCACGTGCCTCGTGCATCGCGGCGGTGAGCTGCGGGCGCTGCCCCTCGGGGGCGAAGGAACCCACGACGTCGTCGTAGTGGACCGTGGCCCCGGTGCTGGGCCGGCACTGCGCGACGGCGACGAACCGGCCGTCGGCGGTGGGCAGCCACAGCACGAGGTCGGCGAAGGCGAGGTCGGAGACGATCTGCCAGTCACCGACGAGCAGGTGGAGCCACTCGAGGTCCCCTCCGGCCAGCTCGGCGTGCTCGGCGATCAGATCACTCATGGCGGACACGCCCACCAGCGTACGGGGCACTCCGCGGCTCGGGGCACGCCGGTAGGGTGTGGGACGTGCACCTGACCGTGGAGCAGACCTATCCGGCGGACGTGTCCGCCGTGGCCGCCATGCTCAGCGACGCGGAGTTCGTCCGCTGGCGGAGCGGCCGCTCGGACGCCGGTGCCGCCTCCCAGGTGGACGTCACGGGAGACCCGGCGTCGGGGTTCACGGTGTCGTTGCGGCGCACCCTGCCCACGGACCTCATCCCCGCCCAGGTCCGGCAGCTCGTCGGCGACCACCTCGAGGTGCGCCAGGCCGAGGCGTGGGAGCCGGAGCGGGCGGGCCGTCACGTGGGGACCGTCGCGGTGGAGATCGCCGGCGCCCCTGTCCGCATGACCGGGTCGTTGCGGCTCGAGCCGGTCTCCGACGGCACCCGGGTGGTCTACGACGGAGAGGTCAAGACCTCGCTGCCGGTGTTCTCCTCGACCGTCGAGGAGGCCGCTGCCCGAGCCGTCCGACGCACCCTGGAGGCGGAGGAGCAGGCCGGTCGGGAGTGGTTGTCCCAGGCCTGACCCGGGGTCGCCGGCGTCGGCGCACGGGCCACGGACCGCGGCGCCATCCTGCCGCGATGCCGCACACGCATCACGGTTTGGTCACGGGAGCGCTCCCAACACGTCGCTGACCTGCGAAGACACGGTGGGGCGAGATCACCGTCCCGCATCGTTCGCCCACAGGGCTTGACGTAGAACGCGGACGACGGAAGCATCATGGTCGGTCGTGGAAGCGCTACCACGTCAGAGTTGGTCGCGCTTCCAGAAGCGTCCTTCGCATGATCCGAACCAGACAAGGGAGTCATCGTGCTCAGCAGCACCCGCCCCCGCCGCAGCCGTCGCATCGCAGCGACCACTGCCGGCATCGCGTCCCTCGCCCTGCTCCTCGGCGCCTGCTCCGGCGACACCGAGGACCCCGGAACCTCCGGCGAGGGCGACGGCGAGGAGACCGACGAGGAGATCACCCTCACCGTCGCCACCTTCAACAACTTCGGCTACACCGACGAGCTCCTCGCGCAGTACGAGGAGGAGCACCCGAACGTCACCGTCGAGCACGTCACGGCCGCCGAGTCGGGTGACGCCCGCACGAACCTGACCACCAAGCTCGCCGCCGGCGGCGAGGGCCTGGCCGACATCGAGGCCATCGAGGTCGACTGGCTGCCGGAGCTCATGCAGTACCCCGACCTCTTCTCGGACCTGCCGACGATCGACGGCCGGTGGGTGGACTGGAAGGTCGCGCAGGCCACGACGCCCGAGGACAAGCTCATCGGCTACGGCACCGACATCGGCCCGGAGGCCATCTGCTACCGCTCCGACCTGCTCGAGGCGGCCGGGCTGCCCCACGAGCGCGAGGAGGTCGCCGAGTGGATCGGCGGCGACGGCGCCACGTGGGACACCTACTTCGCGGCCGGCAAGGAGTACGTCGAGGAGAGCGGCAACGCGTGGTTCGACTCGGCGCAGGCCACCTTCCAGGGCATGGTCAACCAGCTCCCCGCGGCCTACGAGGACCCGGAGACCGGTGAGCCGACCGACCTCGCCGGCAACACCGAGGTCAAGGGCCTCTACGACCAGGTGCTCGCCGCCTCCGTCGAGGACGAACTGTCCGCCGGCCTCGAGCAGTGGGGCGACGACTGGGCGGCGGGCTTCCAGAACGACGCGTTCGCCACGATGCTCTGCCCCGCGTGGATGACCGGTCCGATCGAGCAGAACGCCGGCAACATCGAGGGCTGGGACATCGCCGACGTCTTCCCCGGCGGCGGTGGCAACTGGGGCGGTTCGTTCCTCACCGTGCCTGCCTCCGGCGCGAACACCGAGGCCGCCATCGAGCTGGCCGACTGGCTGACCTCCCCCGAGGTCCAGACCCAGGCGTTCGAAGAGGCCGGCACGTTCCCGTCGCAGATCGAGGCGCAGGAGTCCACGGCGGTCCAGGAGTTCACGAACGACTTCATGAGCGGCGCCCCGGCCGGCGCGATCTTCTCCACGCGGGCCCAGGCCATCGACGGTGCCCCGTTCAAGGGTGCGAACTACTTCGCGATCCACGCCGAGGTCCAGAACGGCATCAACCGTGTCGACCTCAACGGGGAGGACCCGGAGGCGTCGTGGGAGACCACGCTGTCCGACGTCCAGGCCCTCGTGCCGTGACGTCCTCGGACGTCCGGGCGTGAGGCCCAGCCTCCCCGCCCACCTCTGAGACACCGTGTCGGGCCGGTCGCCATCCCGGCGGCCGGCCCGACCCGCGCCCCGCCCCGCCCCACGGAGAGACGTACAGGAACTGCTCATGGCCCTCTTGTCCCCCACCAAGCCCGCGCACGCGCGCGGCGAGCCGGACCGTCCGCCACGACGACTCGGGCTCTCCCAGCGGCTCGGCCGCCTGGACGTGAAGCTCTCGCCCTACCTGTACATCTCCCCGTTCTTCCTGCTGTTCGCGGTCGTCGGCCTGTTCCCCCTCGTCTACACCGCGATCGTGTCGGTGTACGACTGGAACCTGCTCGGCGGCCAGGGCGACTTCGTCGGGATGGCGAACTACGTCGCCGTCCTGCAGCAGCCCCTGTTCTGGAAGTCGGTCGTCAACACCTTCTCGATCTTCCTGTTCTCGTCCGTGCCGCAGGTGATCATGGCGATCACCATCGCCGCGATCCTCGACCAGAACCTGCGTGCGGCCACCTTCTGGCGCATGGGCGTGCTGGTGCCCTTCGTCGTGGCACCGGTCGCCATCTCGATGATCTTCGGCCGCCTGTTCGCCGACCAGTACGGCTTCATCAACGAGATGCTCGGCCTGGTCGGGATCGACCCGGTCGCCTGGCACGGGGACCGCCTGGCCAGCCACTTCGCGATCTCCACGATGGTCAACTACCGCTGGACCGGCTACAACACCCTGATCTTCCTCGCCGCCATGCAGGCCGTGCCGCGCGAGCTCTACGAGGCCGCCGTCATCGACGGTGCCGGCCGCATCCGCCAGTTCTTCTCCGTGACGGTGCCCCAGATCCGCGCCACCGTGATCTTCGTGGTCATCACCTCGACCGTCGGCGGCATGCAGATCTTCGACGAGGTCCGCATGTACGACGCCCAGGGGCTCGGCGGGCCGGACCGTGACTGGATGACCACCGTGGTCTACCTCTACGACGTCGCCTGGGGGAACCAGAAGAGCTTCGGGCGAGCGGCCGCCGTCGCCTGGCTGCTGTTCCTCATCATCGTCCTGGTCGGCATGGCCAACTTCATCATGACCCAGCGGATCGCCACCGCCGGGTCGAGAGGCCCGAAGGTGAGCCGCCGGCACACCAAGCGCCTGCTCGCCGAGGCGCGTGCCGCGGCCGCCCGGACCGACGGCCCGACACCGTCCGCCGCACCCGGCGGCACCCCCGGACCACAGCCAGGGTCACCGCCACCACCACCGTCGATCCCGCCCACGCAGCCGCACGCCGGCTCGCAGAGCCCGAACCACGGGGAGGACGCCCGATGAGCTCCGTCGCCGTCACCGCCCAGACCGCGGGGCCCGGCGCCGCCCGCGCCGCCGCCAAGCGCCGCTCGCGGGGCAAGGCGCCCGTGGGTGGTTCCGCCCGCCGCGCAGGCAAGGTCACCTACGTCCTGCTCGGCGCGGTCCTGCTGATCTCGATCTTCCCGCTCTACTACACGCTCCTGCTGGGTTCGTCCGACCCGACCGCGATCGCCCAGAACGCGATCCCGCAGTGGCTGCCGGACGCGAGCCTCTTCACGCAGTTCGCCACCGTCATCAGCGACTCGAACATCAACTTCTGGCTGGCCCTGTGGAACTCCACCCTCATCGGGGTGATCTCCTCGGCGTCCGTCGTGCTGTTCTCGACGCTGGCGGGCTACTCGTTCGCCAAGCTGAACTTCCGGGGCCGGGGGCCGCTGCTGGTCTTCGTCATCGCCACGATGGCCGTCCCGGTCCAGCTCGGCATCATCCCGCTGTACATCCTCATGAGCGAGATCGGCTGGTACGGCAAGGTCCAGGCGGTCATCCTGCCCGGCCTCGTCACGGCGTTCGGCGTGTTCTGGATGACCCAGTACCTCTCCGAGGCGCTGCCGTACGAGCTCATCGAGGCCGCCCGCGTGGACGGGGCCTCGATGATCCGCACCTTCTGGTCGATCGCGTTGCCCGCCGCGCTCCCGGCTGCCGCGATGCTCGGCCTGTTCCAGTTCGTGCAGCAGTGGACCAACTACTTCTGGCCGTCGATCATCCTCACCAACGAGAACCCGACGCTGCCGCTCGTGGTCCGGTCGCTGCAGGCGAACTACTTCGTCGACTACTCGCTGGTGATGGGCGGAATCTTCCTGGTCACCCTCCCGCTCCTGGTGCTCTTCTTCTTCGTGGGCCGCCAGCTCGTGGCCGGGATCATGGCTGGCGCGGTGAAGGGCTGACACGCACACTCGACCACAGGGCTGTCCGGACGTCCGGAGACGTCCGGACAGCCCTCTCACCGACAGGGAAGTACAGCTGAGATGACTCTGAGCATGCCGGGCACAGGTGCCCGCACCGCCGCACCGGGGACGGCCGTGCCGTTCACACCGTCGGCCCCGCTGACCCGGACGACGCCGAACAGCAGCGGCCGGGTCGCCTTCCCCGACGGTTTCCTGTGGGGCACCGCGACCGCCGCCTACCAGGTCGAGGGTGCCGGCGACGAGGACGGCCGTCAGGAATCCGTCTGGGACGTCTTCTGCCGGATCCCCGGAGCCGTCCACCAGGGCGACGACGGCATGGTCGCCTGCGACCACTACCACCGGTACCGCGAGGACGTGGCTCTCATGAAGAGCCTCCACCTGGACACCTACCGCTTCTCGACCTCGTGGGCGCGCGTGGTGCCGGACGGCCGGACCGTCAACCGGCAAGGGATCGACTTCTACTCCCGGCTGGTGGACGAGCTGCTCGCGGCCGACATCCTGCCGTGGCTCACGCTGTACCACTGGGACCTGCCGCAGGCCCTCGAGGAGCTCGGCGGGTGGCCCGAACGGGACACCGCCTACCGGTTCGCCGACTACGCGGCGGTGATGGCCGACGCCCTGGGCGACCGCGTACCCGTGTGGACCACGCTCAACGAGCCGTGGTGCTCGGCGTTCCTCGGCTACACCTCCGGCGCGCACGCACCCGGCAAGAAGTCGCCGGAGCTGGGCCTGGCGGCGGCGCACCACCTCATGCTCGGCCACGGCCTGGCCCTGGAGACGCTCCGCGAGCGCGTCCCGGAGGCGTCGCTCGGCATCACGCTGAACTTCACCGTGTCCGACCCGGTCGACCCGACGAACCCGGCGGACGTCGACGCCGCCCGACGCGACGACGGCATGTTCAACCGGATCTTCCTCGACCCGATCCTGCGGGGTGCCTACCCGCAGGACCTGCTGGTCGACGTCGCGCACCTCGGCCTCGCGGACCACATCCGCCCCGGCGACCTCGAGATCATCTCCGCACCGATCGACGTGCTGGGCGTGAACTACTACAACGGTGGTGCCGTCGCGGCGACGCCGGAACCGCGCGACGGCACCCCGCTGGGCACGGCGGGCCCCGACGGCGCCCGCGAGGACGCCGCCGGAGCCCCGGTGTGGGAGACCCGCTCACCCAACCCGGTGCCCGAGGGCGTCCACCCGCACAGCCGGGGCCTGCCGACCACGGACATGGGCTGGGAGGTGCAGCCGGAAGGGCTGACCCGTCTGCTGGTCCGGATCCAGGAGGACTACACCGGGCCGCGCGGCACCGCGATGTTCGTCACGGAGAACGGCGCGGCCTACCCGGACGTCGTCGAGCAGGACGGCACGGTCGACGACCAGGACCGCCTGGCCTTCCTCGACGCCCACCTGCGCGCGCTCAAGGACGCGATCGACGCCGGTGCTGACGTGCGCGGATACTTCGCCTGGTCGCTGATGGACAACTTCGAGTGGGCCCTCGGCTACTCCAAGCGCTTCGGCCTCACGCGCGTGGACTACGAGACCCAGGAACGCACGGTCAAGTCCTCGGGTCGCTGGTACGCGGACGTCGCTCGGGACAACGCCGTCCCGGCCCGCGGTTGAGCGAAAGGTAGTCTCCGAACGTGGTCACGAAGCACATCGTCCCGACGCTCGACGACGTCGCCCGCGCCGCGGGGGTCTCCCGGTCGACCGCGTCCCGCGCGATCAACGGGGGCGACCGGGTCTCCCCCGAGGCGCAGCAAGCCGTCGACGCCGCCATCCTCCGGCTGGGGTACGCCCCGAACCGGGCGGCCCGATCACTCGTGACCCGCCGCACGGACTCCATCGCGCTGGTGGTGCCCGAGCCGGATGCCCGGATCCTCACCGACCCGTTCCTCGCGGGCGTCGTCCGCGGGGTGAGCGAGGGCCTCGGCGGGACGGACCTGCAGCTCGTGCTCCTGCTCGCGCGGCAGGGTGAGCGGCCCGGCCACATCGCGCGCTACCTCAACAGCGGGCACGTGGACGGCGTCATCATCGCGTCGCACCACAAGGACGACCGGCTGGAGCCGGAGCTGCGGTCGGGCACCCTGCCGGGTGTCTTCGTGGGCCGTCCGTTCGACAGCGCGGGGCTGCACTACGTGGACGTCGACAACGCCGCCGGGGCGCGGGTCGCGACCCAGCGCCTCGTCGACCGCGGGTGCCGCCGGATCGCGGCGCTCACCGGACCGCAGGACATGACGGCCGCCCTCGACCGCCACGAGGGGTGGCGCCGGACCCTGAGCCGCGCCGGGCTGCCCGCGGACGCGGTCGCGAACGGGGACTTCACCGTCGAGGGCGGTGCCGTGGCGATGGAACGCATCCTCGCCGATCACCCGGACGTCGACGGGGTCTTCGCCGCCTCGGACCTCATGGCCTCCGGCGCCCTCCAGGTGCTGCGAGCCCACGGCAAGAACGTCCCTGACGACGTCGCGATCGTCGGGTTCGACGCCCTCGGCGCGGAGCGCACGACGCCTCGGCTCACGACGGTCCTGCAGCCGGTGGTGGAGATGGTGGCGGCGGCGACGTCCACCCTGCTCGACATGCTGGCGGGCGAGGACGTGCACCCCGAGCCGCGGATCTTCGTCCCGCGCCTCGTCGAGGGCGACTCCGCCTGAGCCGAAGCCTCAGCCCGCCAACGCTGTGGGTGCACGACACGCCGCTTGGCCGAATGGGCCAGCGGCGTGTCGTGCACCCACAGCGTGGGGGGGGGTGGGGTGATCAGTCCCGCAGGTGCCCGTACCGGTGCTTCGTGCGGCTGACGGCCTGCTCGCGCAGGAAGGTCAGCAGCTCGCGACGCCCGGCGGCCAGGACCGGTCCGTCGAGCACGGTCACCTCGCCGACGCGTCCCGCGGCCGCCTCGCGCAGTCCCGGTGCCGACCCGACGACCCGGACCCGCCCGGTCACCCGTCCGTCGGCGACGGCGGCGGCGAACTGCGCGTGGGAGACCGGCTCCTCGTGCGGCACGCCCCAGCCGGCGTCGGCCTCGGGCACGACGACGGTACGCACGCCGGCACGCCGGGCGGCGGCGAGGACACGACGCACCTCGACCGGGAGGGCGTCGTCGCCGACGCGCACGGTCACCGTGTCCACGGCCCGGTACCAGAACGTGTTCTCCTCGACGCTCAACCCGGACTCGTCGTGGTCGACGCCGAGCTCGGCGACCCAGGCGGCGTCGTCCGACGCCTCGGCCCAGGTGAGCCAGCCCTGCGGGTCGTCGCCACGCGCGGGCGGGCCACCGGCCGCGGAGGCCGTGTCGCTCCAGGAGCCGAGCTGGGCCACGTAGTTCGGGCCGCCCGCCTTGGCACCCGGTCCGACGGCGGAGGCCTTCCACCCGCCGAACGACTGCCGCTGGACGATCGCCCCGGTGATGTGCCGGTTGACGTAGGCGTTGCCGACCTCGACGCGGTCGAGCCACGTGGCGATCTCGTCCCCGTCGAGGGAGTGGATGCCGCCGGTGAGCCCGAACGACACCTGGTTCTGCAGGTCGATCGCCTCGTCGAGGGTGTCGGCACGCAGGATGCCCAGCACCGGCCCGAACACCTCGGTGAGGTGGAAGAACGAGCCCGGAGCGACGCCGTCGCGCAGGCCGGGGGTCCACAGCCGGTCGGGGTCGATCCCGGCGTCGGCCGCGACGTCGTCGAGCCGGCGCGGCTCGACCAGCCACGACTCCCCCGGCTCCAGCGAGGTCAGCGCGCGGTGCAGCTTGCCGGCGGCCGGTTCGGTGAGCGGTCCCATGACCGTGGACAGCGAGGTCGACGGGCCGACGGCCAGGGAGCGCACGGCGTCGACGAGCTGGCGGCGGAAGCGCTCGCCCGTGACCGTCGTCGGGTCGCCGACGGAGCCGACGAGGATCACCAGGGAGGCGGCGGAGCACTTCTGCCCGGCATGGCCGAACGCGCTGCGCACCACGTCCGCCACCGCCAGGTCGAGGTCGGCCGACGCCGTCACCACCAGGGCGTTCTTGCCCGACGTCTCGGCGAGCACGGGCCGCTCGGGCCGCCACCGGGCGAACAGCTCGGCGGTCTCGATGGATCCGGTGAGCACCACGCGGGCCACGTCCGGGTGGGTGACGAGGTGCTTGCCAAGGTCTCCGTCGGGCACGCGCAGGTACTGCACGGCGTCGCGGGCGACGTCGGGGGCCAGGCCGATCTCGGGTGCCACGGCCTCGAGCGCCTCGTGGACCGCCTCGACTGCGAGCTCGTAGCAGCGGGGGGTCGGCGGCGCGGGCTTGGCCAGCACCGTCGACCCGGCCGCGAGCGCGGCGAGCACGCCACCGATCGGGATCGCGACGGGGAAGTTCCACGGCGGCGTGACGAGCGTGACGCCGTCGGGCGTGAACTCGGCGCCGTCCACGGTGTCGAGCGCCTCGGCCGAGGCGGCGTAGTAGTTGGCGAAGTCGATCGCCTCGGTGACCTCGGGGTCCGTCTCCGGGACGGTCTTGCCCGCCTCGTGCACGGCGGCGGCGACGAGGTCGCCGCGGTGCGCCTCGAGCCGGCGGGCGGCCTCGCGCAGCACCCGGGCGCGCCCGGCGGCGGGCACCGCGGCCCACTGCTCGCGCACCTCGACGGCACGTGCCACGGCCGCGTCGACCGTTGCCACGTCGGTGACCTCGGGAGCCTGCACGGGCACGAACCCGCTGTCCGGTCCGACGAGCCGGGCGGCCCACTCGCGGTGCTCCGCCACGGACGGGTCGGTGTCGATCGCGTTGCGGAACGGTCCGTCGGTGGCGGGTGCGGGCTCGGCGTCGAAGCGGGACCGCCGACGGGGCGTGACGTCGTCCGCGGCGTACGGCACGGCACCGGACACGGACGAGCGGAACGCGACCTCCTGACGCTCCATCGGCGCCTCGGAGACCCCCGGCACCGCCGACGACGGGGCGAACGAGGCGTGCAGGAAGTTCTGCTCGGCCGCGTTCTCCTCGAGGCGGCGCACGAGGTAGGAGATCGCGACGTCGAAGTCCTCGTCGCGGACCACGGGGGTGTAGAGCACCACCTCACCGTGCTCGCCGGGTGCACCCTTCGAGGCCAGCTCCGCCCGCACCAGCCGCGCCTCGATGGGCGCCATGCCCTGCAGCATCTCGACGTCGAGCCCCTCGCTGACCCCGCGACCCCGGGCGAGGAGCACGGCGAGGGCCACGTGGAACAGGTTGTGCGACGCGGCGCCGAGGCGGACGGCGGCCGTCCGCTCGGGGGTGAGGTGGTGGTCGAGGATGCGCACGTAGTTGGCGTCGACGTCGGCCTTGGTCGGGTACGGCGCGGCGGCCCAGTCGTGCAGCTCCGCCTCGACGTCCTCCATCGCGAGGTTGGCGCCCTTGACCAGGCGTACCTTGATCCGCGCGCCGCCGGCCGCCACCCGCTCCTGCGCCCAGGCGGTGAGCTCGTCCAGGGCGCCCATCGCGTCGGGGAGGTAGGCCTGCAGCACGATCCCGGCCTCGAGGTCACGGAACTCGTCGCGGCCCAGCACGTCGCGGAAGACGGCGGTGGTCAGCGCGAGGTCCTTGTACTCCTCCATGTCGAGGTTGAGGAACACACCGTGGTCGCGGGCGGCGCGGTACAGGGGCAGCAGCTGGGCGACCACGCGCTCGCGCGAGCCGTCGAGGTCCCAGGTGACGAGCTGGGCCGCCACGGAGGAGACCTTGATCGACACGTAGTCGACGTCGTCGCGACGCACCAGGTCGAGCGTGCGCTGCAGGCGTGCCTCGGCCTCGTCGGCGCCGAGCACGGCCTCGCCGAGCAGGTTGACGTTGAGCGTGTAGCCCTCGTCGCGGGTACGCGCGAGGTGCTTGCCGAGCCCGCGGCCGGCGTCGGCGACGAGGTGGCCCACGAGCTGGCGCAGCCGGACCCGGGCGGCGGGCACGACGACGGCGGGCAGCACGGGGGCGACCGCCGCGCCGACGCGGAACAGGGTGCGGTCCACCGGGGACAGGAAGCTGGCGCTCCCGGCGTCCCGGCCCAGCCGGGCGAGCGCCTTCGCGGCGACCCGGACGTCCTGGGGCCGGGCGACGTCGTCGACGAACCCGACGGCGAGGTCGAGGCCCGCCGGGTCGGCGACCAGGTCGCCGAGGCGTTCGGCCGTGGCCCGGGTGCGCCGGTCGGCACGGGTGGCGCCGCCGGCGCCGTCGGCAGCCGCGATCCAGGAGTGCGCGAGGGCGACGGCGTCCTCGACCAGCTCGGCGGCCGTCGGCTGGCCGGACGTGTCGGTGGCGGTGGCGCCGCGCTCGTTCAGGTGGGTGCTCATCCCTCCAGCCTGCTCCTGTTCGGCCGTGCTCGTCTTGTACAGGACGCCCCGCGGCACGGGCCTCCTGCGACAAACTTGCCCGACGGCTCGCGGCCGGGTAGACCAGCACCGTGCCCCACCCCGTGCCTCCGTCCGCCGACGGCCCCCTCGGCGGCCCGCCGTGGCCGGCCGCCGAGGCCCTCCTCGCGGCGATGGCACGCACGACGGTCGCGCTGATGGACGAGCTGAACGAGGTGATGTTCTGCGCCAAGGACGTCTCCGGGCGGTACGTGCTGGTCAACCGGACGTTCGTGCACCGGACGAACGAGCGGTCGCGGCGCCAGGTCGTCGGTCGGCGCGCCCGGGACCTGTTCGTGCCGGAGCTCGCCGAGCGCTACGAGGCCCAGGACGCCGAGGTGCTGCGCGGTGGCCGGCCGCTGCGCGGCGAGCTGGAGCTCATCCGCCGCCTGGGCGGGTCCGCCGGGTGGTACCTCACCTCCAAGCTGCCCGTGCACGACGACGGTGGCCGCCTCGTGGGGATCGTCTCGGTCTCGCACGACCTGCGCTCGCGCGACGCCGACGACGTCACGATGGACGCGATGGCCCGCCTGCGCGCCGCGGTCGACCGGCACCTGGACCTCTCCCCCGAGGTGGCGCTGACGGTCCGGGACCTGGCACGGATGGCCGGGTGCACCCCGGCCGTGCTGGAGCGGCGGGTCAAGCAGGTGTTCGGCCTCTCCCCGCGGCAGCTCGTCCTGCGCACCCGCGTGGACCGCGCCGCCGACCTCCTCACCGGCGGCACGACGCCGATCGCGGAGGTCGCCGCCGTGACCGGTTTCTACGACCAGGCGGCGTTCACCCGGGCCTTCGCGCGGCTGACGGGCGAGACACCGGCCTCGTTCCGCCGTCGGGCACGCCGTGGCTGACCGGGTGGGACGCACCGGGCCTGCCGCGGGGCTACGGTTTGCCTGCGGTCCCGCACAGGACCGACCGACCCGCCGGGCCCGACCCGACCGCCCGGCACGTTCCTTCCGAGGAGGACCCGTTGACGACGATGTCGATCGATGCACCCGTGGTGGCTGACGCCTCACCCCTGGCGACGGCGCACAGCCAGCTGGCGACCGCCGTCGCGCACCTGGGGTACGACGAGGGCGTGCACGAGATGCTCGCCACGCCGCGCCGCGAGACGCACGTCGCCGTGCCCCTGCGGCGCGACAGCGGCGAGACGGTGCTGTTCCACGGCTTCCGGGTGCAGCATAACGTCTCGCGGGGCCCGGGCAAGGGCGGGCTGCGCTACCACCCGGCGGTGGACGTCGACGAGGTCCGCGCGCTGGCGATGTGGATGACCTGGAAGTGCAGCATCGTCGACCTGCCGTACGGCGGTGCCAAGGGCGGGATCGGCATCGACCCCCGCGCGTACTCGGCAGCGGAGCTGGAGCGGGTGACGCGCCGCTACACGTCGGAGATCATGCCGATGATCGGCCCGGACACCGACATCATGGCGCCCGACATGGGGACGGACGCGCAGACGATGGCGTGGGTGATGGACACCTACTCGGTCAACCGTGGCTTCACGATCCCGGCCGTCGTGACGGGCAAGCCGCTCGCGGTGGGCGGCTCCCTCGGCCGCGGGACCGCCACGAGCGCGGGCATCGTGCACGTGACGGCCGCCGCGCTCAAGGAGGCGGAGGTGCAGCTGGCCGAGGTCACCGTCGCCATCCAGGGGTTCGGCAAGGTGGGCGGTCACGCCGCGACGATCTTCGCCGACCGCGGTGCCCGCGTCGTCGCCGTGAGCGACCAGTACGGCGGCGTCCGCGCGGACGACGGGCTCGACGTGGTGCGCCTGCAGCAGCACGTCGAGGCGACCGGCTCGGTCGTGGGCTTCGACGACGCCGACCCGATCACGAACGCCGAGCTGCTGGCCCTCGACGTCGACGTGCTCGTGCCCGCCGCGCTCGAGGGCGTGCTCGACGAGTCCACGGCGGGCTCGGTCCGCGCGCGCTGGGTCGTCGAGGGCGCGAACGGGCCGACCACGGCCAGGGGCGACCGGATCCTGGCGGCGAACGGCGTGACGGTCGTGCCGGACGTCCTGGCGAACGCGGGCGGCGTCGTCGTCTCCTACTTCGAGTGGGTGCAGGCCAACCAGACGTACTGGTGGTCCGAGCAGGAGATCGCGGAGAAGCTGGCCCGCCGCATGTCCTCCGCGTACGCCGACGTCTCGGCCCTCGCCCGGCGCGACGGCATCTCGCTGCGGGACGCCGCCCTGGTCATCGGCGTCCAGCGCACGGCCGAGGCGCACGAGACCCGGGGTCTGTACCCCTGACCGGCACCGAGGAGGCGCTCGTCGCCCGGCTGCGCGCGGCCGGGTGCGTGTTCGCCGAGGAGGAGGCCCGGCTGCTCGTCGAGCAGGGCGGCGACGTCGACGCGCTCGCCGCGCGCCGGGCCGCGGGCGAACCGCTGGAGCACCTGCTCGGGTGGGTGGAGCTCGCGGGGCGCCGGTGGTCGGTGGGCCCGGGCGTCTTCGTCCCGCGCCGGCGGTCCGAGCTGCTGGTCCGCGCCGCCCTCGCCGCACCGGGGGCCGCGGGGGCCGGCCGTGCGCGAGCGGCGGTGGTGCTGGACCTGTGCTGCGGGTGCGGCGCCGTCGGGGGCGCGGTGGCGGGCGCCCTGCCGGGCGCGGTGCTGCACGCGAGCGACGTCGACCCGGCGGCCGTGGCGCACGCCCGCACCAACCTCACGCCGCTCGGGGGGACCGTGCACCGCGGCGACCTGTTCGACCCGGTGCCCGGCGCGCTGCGCGGTGCGGTCGACGTGCTCCTGTGCCACGCGCCGTACGTCCCGACGGCGGCGATCGCGACGATGCCGCCCGAGGCGCGGGAGCACGAACCGCGGGTGGCGCTCGACGGCGGAGCCGACGGCCTCGACGTGCTGCGCCGGGTGGTCGCCGAGGCGCCCGGCTGGCTCCGGCCGGGTGGCAGCCTGCTGTTCGAGGTGGGCACCGACCAGGTGACCGGTGCCCTGGCGCTCGTCGGGTCGGCCGGCCTCATGGGCCGTGTCGTGCACGACGAGGACGACGATGGACCGGGCGGCACCGTCGTCGTCGCCACGGCCGCCGGAGCGAGCCGGCCCCGGACGCTCAGCGCGGGCGACGAGCGAGCGTGACGACGACCGGCGCCGCCACGGCCACGACGGCCGTGATCGTGGCGGCGACCGCGACGACGACGTCGGTCAGCGGGCCCTGCGTGCGGGCGACGGCGATCCAGGCGAGGCCCCAGCCCGCGGCGAGCCCGACCGGGATGATCGTGGTGGGTCGCGACCGGCCGAAGACGGCGACCGCGACGACCATCAGCGCCCCGGCGCCGGCCAGGACGGCGCCCCAGACGCTCTCGCCGAGGCCGAGCCCGCCGACCTCGTCCGCAGCGAGCGTCGCAGCCACGTCGGCGATCGTCGCGATGCTGACCCACCCCAGGTAGAGCCCCATGGTGACGTCGGTCGCGACGGTGTCGAGCGGCCGTGCCGCCGGGATCCGCACGATCCGCACGAAGACCACGCACAGCACGGCGAGCAGCGCGACGATGACCAGCACGCTGCCCCACAGCCAACCGGCCTGGACGACGCCGATCCAGACGGCGTTGAGCAGCATGGACCCGAGCACCCACCAGCCCACCGCCCGCATCCGCGGGTCGGCGGCGCGTCCGGGGAGCAGCTGGACGATCGCGAACAGCAGGAGGCCGGCGTAGATCACCGACCAGATGGAGAAGGCCGGCGAGCCGGGTGCGACCACGGTGGCCTCGGCGGAGAGGGCTCCTCCGGCCGCCTCGGAGACCGGCTGGCCACCGGCCGCGCCGGAACCGAGGGCGGCACCGGCGATCGCGAGGAGCGACCCGAGCAGCACGACGACCTGACGCACCCGGTCGCCGGCGGTGGCTGAGGACGTGGTGGTGCTCTCGGTACTCATGGCTCCAGCATGACGAACATCAACCTGCTGAGCATCTGGGGACGCACCGAGCACCCCGTGCGGCGACGCGGCCGGTCAGGCGAGCGGCTGCCGCTCCGCCCAGTCGGCGAGCGCGACGCGGGGTCCCGTGAAGAAGGGCACCTCCTCGCGCACGTGCCGGCGCGCCTCGGTGGCCCGCAGGTCGCGCATGAGGTCCACGATGCGGTGGAGCTCGTCGGCCTCGAAGGCGAGCAGCCACTCGTAGTCGCTCAGCGCGAAGGTGCTCAGAGTGTTCGCCCGCACGTCCTCGTAGCCGGCGGCGGCCATCCCGTGGTCGCGCAGCATGGTGCGGCGCTCGGCGTCGGGCAGCAGGTACCAGTCGTAGGAGCGCACGAACGGGTAGACGCACAGGTAGTCGCGGGGGCGCTCACCCGCGAGGAAGGCCGGCACGTGACCGCGGTTGAACTCCGCGGCGCGGTGCAGGGCCACGACCGACCACTCGGGGGCGAGCGCGGCTCCCAGCCGCGAGGCGCGCAGGCGCTGGTACGCGCCCTGCACGGACTCCACGGTGGGCCCGTGGACCCAGACCATGAGGTCGGCGTCGGCACGCAGGCCGGCGACGTCGTAGAGTCCGCGCACGACGACGTCACCGTCGGTCCGGGCGGGGTCGCGCGACCCGGCGTCCGCCCCGTCCCACAGCGCCGACTCCGCCCCGGCCACGACCTCCGCCCGCTCCACCGGGTCGGCGGGCAGCGGCTCGGCGACGGAGAACACCGCGATCATCGCGTAGCGGATCGAGGTGTTGATCGCCTCAGCGTCGACGGCCTCACCGGTGTCGGCGTGGGTGTGCTGGTCGGTCATCGTGCGCTCCTCCTGCGGGGCCGGGCGGTCGGGATGGTCAGCGGTAGAGATCTCGTGAGCACAGCGCGGGCACGCCGCTCGGCTCGCCGTCGCGCCGCAGGCAGCAGTCCACCTCGCAGACCGACCGGAAGGCGGGCAGGCCGCCGACGGTCTCCTCCGCGACGGCCTCGCCCCGGGCGATCGCGGCGCGTTCGAGCACCAGGTCGACCAGACCGGACACGAACTCCGGCCGGGTGCCGACGGTGCCCGCCCGCACCGCGGTCATCCCGAGCTCGGTCGCGGTCTGCATCGCCTCGGTGTCGAGGTCGTAGGCGACCTCCATGTGGTCCGAGACGAACCCGATCGGGGACATCACGACGTCGCGCAGGCCCTCGCCCGCCCGTGCGGTGAGCAGGTCGTTGACGTCGGGCTCGAGCCACGGCTGCGACGGCGGGCCGGAGCGGGAGCAGTAGGCCAGCTCCCACTCGACGGCGTGCCCGAGCCGGTCGGCGACCTGCCCGGCGATGACCCCGGCGACGTCCAGGTGCTGCTCCGAGTAGGTCGCGGACGAGACCCGCGAGGCCGCCTCCATCGTGTCGGGGATGGAGTGCGTGACGAAGACGAGCTTTGCCGCGGCGGGGGCCCCGCCCTTCTCGGCGAGCTGCACGTAGGCCTCGACGACGGCCTCGACGTTGGCCTGCACGAACCCGGGGTGGTTGAAGTACGACCGGATCTTGTCGAACCGCACGCCCGTCGAGCCGTCGGGCCCGAGCTGACCGCGCCCGTCCAGGGTGACGGCGAGGTCCTCGCGGTACTGCCGGCATCCCGAGTACGACGAGTAGGCGGAGGTCACCAGGGCGACGGCCCGCTGCGCGCCGAGGCGCTCGAGCTCGTCGATCGCGTCGGTGGTGTACGGCTCCCAGTTGCGGTTGCCCCACACGACGGGCAGCTCGAGGCCGCGGCGCGCCAGCTCGGCCTCGAGCGCCGCCTGCAGCGCGAGGTTCTGCTCGTTGATGGGGCTCTTGCCGCCGAACCCGTAGTAGTGCTCGCCGACCTCCTCGAGGCGGGCGTCGGGTATCCCCTTGCCGGCGGTCACGTTGCGGAGGAACGGGACGACGTCCTCCGCCTTGTTCGGGCCACCGAAGGAGTACAGGAGCAGGGCGTCGTACGGGCCGGTGTCGGCCGACCAGGGGGTCATCGGCATGACCCTCATCCTCGCACCGGTCGGGGTCCGCGGGCGCCCCGGACGGCTCGCGCAGGACGTGACATCGAACCGACACCGTGTCACCTCGTCGCGTGGCTCGCCGAGCACCCCGTGAAATGTCACGATCAGGTCACGACGACGGTAGGCTCGAGGTCCCGGTCCGACCGCGAGCCGAAGGAGGCGACGTGACACTGCGCACCTCCGCCCCTCGCGGCACACGTCCGGCAGACCGCCCGCGCGCCGTGCCCACCGTGGTCGACCACGTGCGCAGCGCGGCCCAGGCCGAGGACCTCGCCGCCCGGCTCCAGCACCCTGACCGCACGTGGCCCGTCGTCGTCGTCTCCACCCCGAGGGGCCGCGGACGCCCCTACGTCGACCCGGCCCGCGTGCTCGACGAGGTCCGCGGGCTCGCCGAGGTCGTCGTCGTCCACACCGGCGAACCGTCGTGGGCCTTCTCCCACGGCATGCCACCGGGCACCCCCGTGTACGGCGGCGCGTCCCGCGTCTACCCGGTGGGCGTGGAGTGGGTGCACGACCTGTCGCGCTCGACCCTGTGGTTCGCCGACGACGACGCCGAGGGCACCCGGGTGCACGAGCTGCTCGTGCAGGACGCCCTCACCGCGGCCGCCTCCGCCGGGCTCGCCGGCACCACCGCGGCGCCCGGCGGGAGCACCACGGGCGCCCGCGTCCTCGGCATCGTCGGCACCCGCGCGCTCGTCCAGACCTCCGCCGGCGCGACGGCGCAGGTCGCCCAGGAGCTCACCCTGCCGATCGTGCCGATCGACCGCCTGCTGGCGCCACGCATGCGGGTGCGCGGCGTCCTCGACGCCGGCGCCCGACGCCTCGACGTGCGCGGCATGCTCCCCGACCCGGCCGCCCAGCTGGCACGGGTCCAGGACTCCTACCCGCCCGGCACCGTCGTCCCCGCGCAGGTGCACGAGGTCGCCGACGACTCCGTGCTGCTGGCCCTCGCCCCCGCCGTGACCGTCCGGGTCGCGCGGGAGCGGGCGACCCGCGGCGACGACGACCTGCGAGACCTGTTCTCCGTCGGCGAGACGGTCGCGGCCCGGTTGCTGCCGGGCCACCCCGTCCCGGGACCGGGCGGCGGCACGATCCGCCCCGACCTGCGGCTCGACGACGTGGCGGACACCGAGCCGGTGCACCCGGCGCTCAGCCTCCTCGGCGGCGGCCCGCCGTGGTTGCCGCCGCCGACGCCCGTGCACGACTCCCTCGGCTCGACGGACTCCGCCGGGACACCCGACGAGCCGACGGACGAGCACCGCGCCACGACGCCGCCGCGGCCGCTCCCCGGTCCGGGGCCGCGCCCGGCGGTCCCGCCGCCCGGCACCGGACCTCGTCCGGGGCTGACCTCCGCCCCGCCCGACGGCGGCGAACCGTCGGCGCCCGTGGTCGCGGAACCGGTACCGCCGAACCCGCCCAAGAAGGCCCTCGTCAACCAGCTCGAGCTGTCCGTCCACGAGCACCGCTCACGGGCCGACCGGGCCGAGCACGAGGTCACCGAGCTCCGTGCCACCGTCCGGGCCCTGGAGCTGGAGGTCGCCGGGCTGCGTGACGTGGCCCGCGAGCAGCGCGACCGGCTCGACCGGTTGCACACCACCGTCGAGCGGTACAAGTCCAAGATCCGCAGCGCCCGCAAGGACCGTGCCCGCACGCAGGACACGGGGACGGGCGCACCCGCACGATGCTTCACGGATCCCGAGGCGCAGCTCCGGTTCGACGTGCTGCGCACCTGGGTGCAGATCATCGGTCCGGCCGAGAAGGACCGGTACCCCCTGCCCGGCTTCACCGTGGGCCCCCGGTTCTGCGAGTCCCTCGCCGACGTCGGGCGCGGTCTGGAGGACAAGGTGCACCGCGCCGTCGTCCTGGTGCTCGTCGGGCGCGCACCGGAGGTCTCCGGGTTCGAGCTGCACCGGCTCCGGCGCGGCGACGGCGGCGGCAGCCCCTACCTGGTGCGCGAGTCGGACGGCGCCCAGGCCATGCGCCTGTCGCTGCAGGTCAGCTCGCCGCAGGCCCGCCGGCTGCACTACTGGGTGCTGCCCGGCGGTGAGGTGGAGCTGTCCCGCGTCGTGCTGCACGACGACATCGACCCCTGAGGTCGCGCTCGTGCGGTGGCACCTCCCGGTGCCCCGCACGAGCGCCCTCCGTCGGACGCCCGGTCAGTCGCGCACCCGGACCCGCAGCTCCCGGCTGCGGGTCTCCCCGGCGTCGTTGGTGAGCACCGCGGTGTAGCGGTACGTGCCGGGCTCCCGTCCGGAGAGCAGCGTCGAGGCCGACTGCGCCTCGCCGCCGATGCCCGCCACCAGCTCCTGCCGGTCGACCTCCGTGCCGTTCTCGTACAGCACGTACCCGGTGGCCTGCGTGCCCCACCACTTGTCCACCGTGACGGTGTAGGAGCCGTCACGGTCGTGGTTGTCGTGCGACAGCACGGGCGTGCCCGGGGTGGCGTCCGTGACCCGCACGGTGTGCTCGCCGCGGCACGGGGTCGTCCCGGCCGCGTTGACCAGCTCGCACGTGTACGCGTACTCGCCGTCGTGGCGTCCCGTGACCGGGACGGTGACGCGCTGCGCCCCGGTGCCCCCGTGGGAGAGGTCCTCGGTGTGCAGCAGCTCGTCGTCCTCGAAGAGGCGCAGCGAGGTGGCGTTCTCGCCCCACCAGAGGTCGACCATGACCTGGTAGTCACCGTCGCGCAGACCGGTGTCCCACCCGTTGTCGTCGCTGAGCCGCGCCTCGCCGGGCGCCCCGGCCGGGACGAGCACCTCGTGGGCACCCACCGCCCCGTTGACCTCGACCTCGATCGTCGCCCGGCCGGGGGCGACGGCGGTGACCTCGCGGGTGCGCGGGTCGAGCGCCAGCACGGTGCCCGACGGCGCGTCGCTCGCGGCGCCGAGGAAGACGCCGTCGCCGCCCCACCGGGCCGAGACCGGCCACTCGACCGGGACCTCGCGGTCGCCGTCCTGGGTGACCAGGGCGCTGACCCGCCCCCGGGTGTCGACCGCGAGCTCGGCCGGACCGGAGACGGCGACGTGCTCGGCCCGCGCGTTGACCTCCCACCCGAGCCAACCGTCCGGGCCGGTGCCCGTGGCCGCCGGGTCGACGCCGAGCATCGACCAGCCGGTGAACCCGCCGTCGTCGGGCGTGCTCGCCGGGCCCTTGCCGGAGTTGCCGTTGACGACGGAGGGGACGCCGTCCCGCGTCGAGGCGTGGAAGACGCCGGTGTGCGCACCGACCGACGCGATCTCCTTGCCGGAGGTCTCGCGGAACTCCTCGAACCAGCCGCGCAGCGTCTCCGCCTCGAGCCGGTCGGACAGCTGGGAGGCCTTCGTGGGCAGCGGGTCGTCCAGCGGGTGGTGGAACAGGGTCACCACACCGGTCACCGCGTCGTCGGCCGCCGCCTCGTCCAGGGACTCGCGCAGCAGCCGCAGCTGGGCGAAGTCGCTGCCGAGACGCCCGGTGGACGAGTCGAGCAGGATCAGTCGGGTGGTCCCGCCGTCGGCCGGCACGTCCACGACGTGCGTCCGCTCGCCGAACTCCGCCTCGAAGTTCTCGATGGAGCCGCCCATGATCTCGTGGTTGCCGGGCACGTAGTACCAGGGGAAGTCCACGCCGGCGAGCTCGTCGGCGAGGATGTCGCGCGCCAGGTCGAAGTCGGCCGGCGAGGCCTCGTCGACCAGGTCCCCGTTGACGACCAGCAGGTCCGGGTCCTCGGCCGCGATCTCCGCCAGCGTCTGCCGGGCGCCCTGGACCGCTCCCGATCCGGGCGAGCGGGCCACGAACTGGGCGTCCGACATGACGGCGACGCGCAGCGGTGCGTCGTCGGTGGCACCTTCGGGCACCACCACCGGGTCGGCGACCTCGACCTGCTCGGGGACCTCGACGTCCGGAGGCACGAGCGCCCGGACGTCGGAGATCACCAGCTCGCCGGCGTACTGCGCGGCCGCGCTGGTCTCCAGGGCGCGTACCCGCTGCACCACCAACGGGTACTGCACCCCGTCCGGCACGGCAAGCTCGACCTGGCGCCAGCCTTCCCACGACACGGTCGGACCGTCGAGGTTGGTCACCACACCGTCGCCCTGCTGCACCTGCAGGCGCAGCCAGGCACCGTTCGCGTCGCCGTGCACCCACATCGTCACCTTGCGCGGCTGGCCGGGGATCTCGCGGCCGCCGGCGGGGACCACCGCGTACTGCCCACGGGTCGCGGTGGACTGCGTGAAGTCGTAGACCATCCGCAGCCCGGCGGCGCCGTCGTGCCCCTCGGCCGGCTCGACCCGGCCTCCCGGGGCACGGGCGTGCGCGGAGGTCCAGTCGCTCGCGTCGGCGAGGTCGGCGACGACGGCCTCCTCCAGGGAGACGGCGACGGCGAGCTCGACGGTCAGGTCGTCGACCGTGAGCGTGAAGCTCGCGGCGCCCGAGGGTTCCAGCGCCCGCACGACGAACGACCCGTCCGCGGCGGGCTCGAGCGTCGCGACGCCGTCCCCGCCGGCGACCTCGACGTCACGCGCCTCGACCGGGGCCCGGTAGCCGTCGGCGTCGTGGCCGACGACGGTCACCGCCGCGGTGTCCTCGGCGTCGGAGAGCGTGACCACCGGCTCCGGCACGTTGAGACGCACCGGGTCGCCGAGCACGGTGAGCTCGGCGGCCCCGGTCGCCACGCCGTCACCGGTCACCGTCGCCGCCCTGACGGTCGCCGTGCCCGCCCCGGCACCGGTAACGACGCCGGAGCCGTCGTCGGCGCGGGCGACCCGCGCGACGTCGTCGTCCGTCGTCGTCCACTCCTCGGGTGCGACCTCGACGGCGGCCATCGTCTCGTCGTACCCCGCGGCGACCAGCGTCCGGTGCAGGCCGGGGAACACCCGCAGGGAGTCGTCGGCGGCCGAGGCCGTGCGCACGTCGTAGGCGTCCACGACGCCCGACCCGCCGTCGACGAACAAGCCCAGGCCGTTCGCGTCCCGACGTTCCGTCCCGTCCGACGGGCTGTTCACCACCGAGGTGGTCGTGTCGCCCGGCACGCGGGCGTTCATCTGCGACGACCCTCCGCCGTCGAGGTTGAGGGCGTCGTCGGCGCCGAGCTGTGCCATGAGCTCCCCGAGCTCGGCCAGGCTCATGCCCGTGCTGGCCGCCTGCCGCCCGTCGACCACCACGAGGTAGGCCGTGGACCCGTCCGCCGAGAACCCGACCGCCGTGCGCGGGTGCCGCGCGGTGGCGAAGCTGCTCGTGGCGGACGTGACCTTGCCGTCGTCGAGCAACCAGTCGTCCGGGTCACCGCCGATCGCGACCGCGACGTCACCGGCGTCCTCGCGCAGGCCGTAGGCGAGGGTCACCTCGTCTCCGACCTCCAGGGCGGCCAGCGTGTCCGCCGCGTCCCCGGGGCGCGCCACCAGGGCGCGCACGTCGTCGGCCAGGCGTCCCTCGCCCGGCGTCCCGACGGCGACCACCTCGCCGCGGACGTCGTCCGTCAGGGCGACCCGCACCTCGACGCCGGTCTCGTCGCCGCCGAGCGGGCGGGCACGGCTCGCGTCGCCCCAGGAGGCGTCGTAGACGACGAGCCCGCCGGCCGGGACGCCCGTGACGTTGAGACCGTCCACGGGGAGCTCCGTGGTGGCGCCGTCCTCCCCTGCCGGCACCTCCACCGACCCGCGGAGGAACAGCTCGGCCAGCCGGCCCATGCCGTCGGAGCCGAAGACCACCGACCGGTGCCGCCCGGGCGTGGCCGACTTCAGCAGCTCGCCGTCGTCCACGGCGGTGCCGAGCGCCGCGCCGGAGTTGTTGATGTCGAAGAAGTCCCCGTTGACCGCGGCGACGGCGCCGGCAGAGTCCGCCATCTCCGACACGGTGGCGTTGCCCGCCACGTCCTCGGCACCGAGGTAGCCGAAGTCCGCGGAGCCGTCGGCCAGGTCGACGACGAGCACCTCGCCACTGAGCCAGCCGTCGGCCGACACCCGGGCGAACTCGGTGAGCTCCACGCCGGGAGCGACGAGCCGTTCGACGCGCTCGGTGACGAGGGCGTCGCCGTCGTCGTCCAGCGCGAGGTCGACGACGTCGTCCCGCAGGAACTCGCCGGCCGGTGCGACGGCCGCCGCCGCGACCGGGGGCTCCTCCGTCGCGGCCGCCGCGGGCACGGCCGGTACGAGCAGCGCCAGTCCTGCCGCCGAGGCGGCGGCCATGGTCCGGGCCCGCGGCCGGGACGGCCCGTGTCGCTCGCGGTGACGGGTGGTCGCAGGACTCATCGTGGTGCTCCCCTGATCGGCTGCGCGCACCAGGTCGGTGGCTCAGTCGCAGGGTGGCGCGGAGAGGTTGCCGCGAACCGTCCCCGGGGCGACCGTCGGGCGAAGTCTCGGTGGCGTCAGCGCCGGGCGAGGGTCAGGTTCGTCACCGACGCCGCGACGTCGGTCAGGCGCGCCGCCGTGCGCGACATCAGGTCATCGAGCCCGACGGGCCCCGGCGCGATCGAGAACGCCGCCGTGATCCCGGCGGCCCGCGTCTGCTCGGCGGGCAGCAGGACCTGGCCCGCGACCACGACGACCGGTGGGCGGGCGAGAGACGCCGCGGCGAGCCGCGCGACGCCGTCGGCCACCTTGCCGCGCACCGACTGGGAGTCGAACGACCCCTCGCCGGTGAGCACCAGGACGGCGTCCTCGAGCGCGGCCGGCAGCCCGACCGCCTCCGCGACCAGGGTGGCACCCGGTTCCGGCTCGGCGCCGAGCAGCGCCACGAGGGCCGCCGGGACCCCGCCGGCGGCCCCCGCGCCCGGGAGGTCGTGCGTCCGGACGCCGGTCTCCCGCTCGAGCAGGTTCGCCCACCGGGTCAGCGCCTCGTCCAGGAAGGCCACCTCCCCGGTGCCGGCGCCCTTCTGCGGGGCGAACACGGCCGCCGCGCCGAGCTCGCCGACCAGCGGGTTGGTGACGTCGACGGCCAGCCGCCACCGCACCTGGCGGGCGCGCGGGTGCAGGCCGGACAGATCGAGCTGCGCGACCTGCGCGAGCCCCTCCCCGCCGTCGGGCACGGACCGGCCGTCCGCGTCCAGGAGGCGCGCACCCAGGCCGACGAGGAGACCCGCCCCGCCGTCCGTGGACGCGGACCCGCCGAGGCAGACGAGCACCTCCTGCACGCCCGCGTCGAGCACAGCCGCCGCGACGTCGCCGGTGCCGCGGGTGCCGGCGTGCAGCGGCTGCAGGGGCACGTCGCTCACGGCGGGCAGGCCGCTGGCCTCCGCGAGCTCGACGACGCCGGTGCGCCCGTCGGGCGAGACGGAGTAGCGCGCGGTGGTGGCCCGGCCGACGGCGTCGACGGTCGCGACCTGACGGACCGGCGACCGCCAGGTGGTGAGCAGCGCGTCGAGGGTGCCCTCGCCGCCGTCGGCCATGGCCAGGCACGTCACCCGGGCGTCGGGCGCCGCGGCGAGCACCCCGTCGCGCAGCGCCGCGGCGACGTCGGGGGCCGCGAGGCTGCCCTTGAAGGAGTCGGGGACGACGACGACGTGGGGTGCGTCGGGCGTCGGGGGAACCGCAGCGGGCCCCGTGGTCTCAGCAGGCGTCGGCGAGGTCACGCGCCGAGGATATCGGCACCGATCAACCCCGGGGGGACCAGTCCGGGATCCCGGACTGGGCACCCCGCAGCTTGTCGAGCAGGCGCGTCAGCTCTGCCTGCTCGGCCGTGTCGAGCGCACCGCCGACGTACTGCTCCATGGCACGCACGTGCCGTCGACCGACAGCACGCTGCATCCTCCGCCCCGTCTCGGTCAGGGCCACGAGGGTCCCGCGGGCGTCGTCCACCGGGACCGAGCGCAGCACCAGCTCACGGTCCTCGAGCCGCTCGACGAGACGGGAGAGCGAGGACTGGGCCATGAGCACGCTCTCGTTGAGGTCGCGCAGCCGCATCGTGCCGTCGGCGGCGCGGGACAGGGTGAAGAGCACGTCGTACTCACGGATGGAGATCTCGTGCCAGACCGCGTCCGCCTGGAACCGGCGCATGAGCGTGACCTGGGTGCGGAACAGCGCCTCCCACGTCCGGGCGGCGTCCCGGGCGGTGCCGGGCAGGGGGCTGTCGGTCGGTGTCATGGAGTCTCCCGTCCCGGCGTCGTCGCCGCGGTGTGTCGGTACCTATCGTCCCAGCCGGCGCTCACGCCGGGAGAAGTCGCGCAGCGCCCGCAGGAAGTCGACACGCCGGAAGTCGGGCCAGAAGGCCTCGACGAAGGACAGCTCGGAGTGCGCGCTCTGCCACATGAGGAAGCCGCCCACCCGCAGCTCGCCCGACGTGCGGATCACCAGCTCCGGGTCGGGCTGGCCCTTGGTGTAGAGGTGGGCGGCGATGTCCTCGACGTCCAGCCGCTCGGCGAGCTCGGCGAGCGTCGTGCCGTCGACCTCCGCCGCCCGCAGGTAGGACCGCACGGCGTCGGCGATCTCGTGCCGCCCGCCATAGCCCACGGCGACGTTGACGTGCAGGCCGTCCACCTGCGCCGTCTCGGCGGCCGCGGCGCGCAGGGCGGCGGCGAGACGTTCGGGCAGCAGGTCCAGGCGTCCCATGATCCGCAGCCGCCAGCGGCCGGACCCGGCGAGGTCGCGCACCGCGTCCTCGATGATGTCGAGCAGGTTGGCCAGCTCGTCCTTCGGGCGGGCCAGGTTGTCCGTGGAGAGCATCCACAGCGTCACGACCTCGATCCCGAGCTCCTCGGCCCAGCCCAGGAACTCGGTGATCTTGTCGGCGCCCTTGCGGTGCCCGGTGGCCGCCGTCTCGCCGAACGACTTCGCCCAGCGCCGGTTGCCGTCGAGGATGACGCCGACGTGCCGCGGCATCTGCTCGTGGTCCAGCGAGCCGGCGAGCCGACGCTCGTACAGGCTGTACAGCGGATGGGGCAGGCGCACGCTGGTCCTTCACGGGTGAGGCGGACGAATCGGGACAACGGTACCGCTCCCCCGAGCACGGGCGGCACGCCGGACGCAGGCCCCCGGCGAGGGTGCGTCGCCTCGTCGCACGATCTTCACACGCGGGCGCGACACGGCGCGGAGCGATCGCCTACGCTGGCATAACCTACGGGACCGTAGGTTGTCGGTCGGGGGTACGCAGCGGACGCTGGCACGCCACGGCACCGAGCAGGAAGCACCGAGCAGGGAGATCACGTGTCAGGAAGAACCGGGCGACGCGCGCCCCGGTCCGGGGCGCCGGAGACGAGCGACCTCACCGCCGCCGCCCAGGAGGTGGCGCTCGAGGCGAAGGAGGCCGCGCGACGGCTCAAGCCGCACCTGCGTGGCTGGATCCACGCCGTCACCACGCCGCTGGCCCTCGTGGCGAGCATCGTCCTCGTCGTGCTCGCGGAGCCGGTGGCCGGCAAGGTGGCCGCCGCCGTCTTCGGGCTCAGCGCGTTCCTGCTCTTCGGCACCAGCGCCGTCTACCACCTCGGCAGCTGGTCGCCCCGGGTGGCGGCCGTCCTGCGCCGCATGGACCACGCCAACATCTTCCTCATCATCGCGGGCACGTACACCCCGCTCGCGGTCATGCTCCTCGACCCGCGCACGGCGACCACCCTGCTGACGATCGTGTGGACCGGCGCGGTCGCCGGGCTCCTGGCGCGCGTGCTGTGGATGAACGCACCGCGCTGGTTCTACGTGCCGGTCTACGTAGCGCTCGGCTGGGTGGCGGTCGCCTACCTGGGGCAGTTCGGCGCCGCCGGCGGCCCCGCGGTCGTGTGGCTGGTCGCCGGCGGCGGGCTGGCCTACACGGTGGGCGCCGTCGTGTACGGGACCAAGTTCCCGGACCCGTCGCCCCGCTGGTTCGGGTTCCACGAGATCTTCCACGCCCTGACGGTCGTGGGGTTCACCTGCCACACCGTCGCGATCTACCTCGCCGCCGTCTGAGGAGCTCGGCGTGGACGGGCTCAGCGCGGCACGACGGTGTACCGGCGGTTGGCCAGCGACGGGTTGGCGCGACGCACGGCGGCGAGCCCCTCGGGGTCCAGGTCCACGGTCCGGTACTGCGGCCGCTCGTCGAGCTCCAGGCCGACGACGCCGTCCGGCCCGGCCAGCAGCGACCGTCCCGTGACACCCTTGCCGGCCATGCCCACGCCGATCACCACGGCGGTGTTCTCGATGGCCCGGGCCGTCAGCAGCGTGCGCCAGTGCTCAGCCTTGAGCGGCCCGTCCACCCAGGCCGCCGGCACGACCAGCACGTCCGCGCCCGCGTCGACCACGCGGCGCGCCGACTCGGGGAACCGCAGGTCGTAGCAGGTGATGACGCCGAACGTGAGCTCGCCGACGCGGACGGTCAACGGCTCCGCGTCCGCCGGCCCGGGCTCGAGGCGGTCGGACTCGCGGGTCCCGAACGCGTCGTACAGGTGCACCTTGCGGTAGACCCCCACGAGGTCGCCGTCGGCCCCCACCGCGACGACGGCGTTGACCGCGCGCCGCGGACCGTCGTCGTCCGGCCCGGGTTCGCCGCCCGGCAGCGTGGTGCCGGCCACGACCGCCACCCCGTACCGCGCCGCGAGGGTCCGCAGCGTCGTCACGAACGGACCGTCGAGGGGCTCGGCGTGCTCGATGCCGACGCCGTGCCGGTGGTACCCGGAGGCGTACTCGGGCAGGACGAGCAGCTCGGCGTCGACCGCCGCGGCCGCCTCGAAGGCGTCGGCGACCATGTAGCGGTTCGCCTCGTGGTCGTCCGCGACGGCGACCTGCGCGACCGTGACCCGCGTCATGACGGCGGCCGCCCGCCGCCCGGCTCGTCCGGCGTGCCGTCGTCGGGCACGTCCGGGGAGACCGGGGTCGCCGCCTCTCCGGCGGACGCCGCCGCACGCTCCGGCTCGGGGCGGTCGCGCCGGAACCCGATGGTCCGGCGCTCCGGGACCTCGATGCCGTGCGCCCGCGCGTAGGCGTTGGCCTTGCGCATGTGGCGGCTCAGGGACAGGAAGAGGAGGACCGCCGCGACCGCGACGCCGAAGGTGGCGAGGAACCCCGTCAGCCCGGGCGTCACCTCCCAGTCCTCCAGCGGCGGCGTCGACGGGCTGGGTGACGGGTCGACGTCGGCGACCAGGCCCACGAGCAGCTCCAGGGACATCAGGATCCCTCCCGGAGGCCGGCGAACAGGTCGTCCTCCGGCGTCGTGGCCTCGACCCGGGAGTCCGCGAGCTCGAACTCCTCGGTGGGCCACACGTCCGCCTCCAGGTCGCGCGGCACCGCGAAGAAGAACCCGTCGGGGTCGATCTGCGACGCGTGCGCGGTCAGCGCGGCATCACGCTGCGCGAAGAACTCGGCCACGTGGACCTTCGTCGTGGCCAGGCGCTCCGGGATCTCCCGGACGGCCCGCGACTCGATCCAGTCGCCGAACGGGGACTCGAGGCCGGCCCCCTCCATCGCCTCGTGGACGGCACGCAGGCGGTCGACCGAGAACCCGTGGTTGTAGTAGAGCTTGCTCGGCTCCCACGGGGCGGCGCCGCCGTCGACCACGTAGCGGCTGTCGTCGCCGGCCGCGTGGTAGGCCTCGAACGCGACCTCGTGGCAGCGGATGTGGTCGGGGTGCGGGTAGCCGCCCGAGGGGTCGTACGTCGTCATGACGTGCGGGCGGAACTCGCGCACGAGCTCGACCAGGGGGGCGGACGCCTCCTCCAGGGGCAGCAGCGCGAAGCAGCCGTCCGGCAGCGGCGGCAGCGGGTCGCCCTCCGGCAGCCCCGAGTCGACGAACCCGAGCCAGTGCTGACGCACACCGAGCGCCGCGGCCGCGGCCGCCATCTCGAGGCGGCGGACCGCGCGCTTCTCCTCGAGCGTGTCGAACCGGTGGCCCGACGGCGGTTCGAACGACGGGTTGAGCACGTCGCCCCGCTCACCGCCCGTGCAGGTCACGACCAGCACCTCGACGCCCTCCGCGGCGTAGCGCGCCGTCGTGGCCGCGCCCTTGCTCGACTCGTCGTCCGGGTGCGCGTGCACCGCCATGAGACGCAGTGGTTCGCCGGCCAAGGGTCCTCCAGGGATGGTTCGGGACGTCAGCGTTCGTCGGGGACAATGGTGTCATGACCTCCGAGCAGCCCCCCACCGTCCCCGCCGGTCGGTACGGCGCGGCGCGTCCCGCCGCGGGGCCGGCCGGTCGACGGACGTCGCAGGCCCGCCGGCGGCGCGGGACCCGGGCCGCGATCGTGGTCGCCCTGGCCGCCGCCGTCGCGCTCGTCGCGTGGTTCTCCTTCTCGCTGAGCGCGAGCGACCCGGTGACGGCCGAGATGATCGGGTTCGACGCCGTCGACGCCGAGCAGGTCGACGTCACCTTCCAGGTCCACATGCCCCCCGGCACGACGGCCGTCTGCACCGTCGACGCCCTGTCGACGAGCTACGCGCAGGTCGGCACGCTCGACGTCGCGGTGGGACCCGTGGAGGGCCGGACCTCGGCGTACGAGGTGTCGGTCGGCACCTCCGAGCTCGCCACCTCCGCGGACGTCGTCGGGTGCGAGACCGACGGTTCCTGAGCCGCCTCCCCGCCGTGTTCCTCGCGGTCCGTGGCCCCCGTCGGCTATCCTGAGGGATTCACACGCAGTCCTGCGCCGTCCGGCGCGCGTACCGACGCCCCGCCGGGCGCGCCGACGCGTGCCGTCCGGAGCAGGCGACGAGCACCACGAAAGGAGAGCCCTCGTGACCGAGAGCAACGTCACCTGGCTCACCCAGGAGGCTCACGACCGGTTGCAGTCCGAGCTGAAGCACCTCTCCGGCCCGGCCCGCACCGAGATCGCTGAGCGCATCGCTGCCGCACGCGACGAGGGTGACCTCAAGGAGAACGGCGGCTACCACGCGGCTCGTGAGGAGCAGGCCAAGAACGAGGCCCGCATCCGCGAGCTGACGGAGAAGCTGCGCAACGTCGCGGTGAGCAGGCCCGCCGACGACGGCAGGGTCGAGGCGGGCATGGTCGTCGTCGCCGAGGTCGCGGGCGACGAGATGACGTTCCTGCTGGGCTCGCGCGAGATCGCCGGGACCACCGACCTCGACGTGTACTCCCCCACCTCCCCGCTCGGCGCGGCCATCGACGGCAAGAAGGTCGGTGACTCCACGAGCTACACCGCACCGAACGGACGCGACATCCCGGTGCTCGTCCGCAGCGCCAAGCCCTTCTCGGGCTGACCACGGTGCCGGGACGCGCGACGACGGACGTCCCGGCACCGTGCGGCTGTGGTCAACGTCGCACCCAGATCTCCCCCCGCAGGGGTGGGCTTATCCCTCGATCGTGTCTATGGTTGATAGCGGTATGACAATTTCTGACGGTACCTCGACCACTCCGACCAGCCCGTCCGGTGCGGCCGCCGCCCAGGCAGCCACCCCGGACGAGGCCACACCGCTCACGATCCGCCGGCCCACCGTCGACGACGGCGGCGCCATGTGGCGGGTCGCACGAGACTCCGGTTCCCTGGACCTCAACTCGTCGTACAGCTATCTGCTGCTGGCCGACCACTTCGGCGACACGTGCCGCATCGCCCTCCTGGGTGACGACGTCGTCGGCTTCGTCACCGGGTACCGGCTGCCGCGCGATCCCGGCCGGTACTTCCTGTGGCAGGTCGCGGTCGACGAGCGCGCCCGCGGGCGCCGCGTCGCCGGACGGCTCATCGACGCCGTCATCGACGACCAGCCCGAGATCACCTCGCTCGTGACCACGGTCACCGAGGACAACCTCGCCTCCCGCCGCGTCTTCCAGCGCTGGTCGGCAGCCCGGGACGCCACGCTCACCGAGGTGTCCGGCTTCGAGGCCCACCACTTCCCCGACGGTCACGAGGCCGAACCGCTGCTCGTGATCGAGGGCTTCCGCCACTGACAAGATCCCCGGGCTGCGCCGGTCCCGCGCGCAGGTGACGACGTAGCCCCCGCTCCACTCGAAGCACCCGCGCGCACCACCTCAGAGGAGTGTCCTTCGTGACGACCCTGACCCCCCAGTCCGACGCGTCGACCGCCGATGACCCGACAGGCTTCACCGCCCTCGAGTCCGAGGTCCGCAGCTACTCCCGCGCCTGGCCCGTGGTGTTCGACCGCGCCGTCGGCGCCACCGTGTACGCCGAGGACGGCACCGAGTACCTCGACTTCTTCGCGGGCGCAGGATCCCTCAACTACGGGCACAACAACCCGCTGCTCAAGAAGGTCCTGATCGACTACCTCACGGACGATCGCATGGTCCACTCGCTCGACATGCTGACCACGGCGCGTCGCGACTTCCTGCAGACCTTCCGCTCGCACATCCTCGAGCCGCGCGACCTCGACCACAAGGTCGTCTTCCCCGGCCCGGGCGGCGCCAACGCCGTCGAGGCGGCGTTGAAGCTCGCCCGCAAGGTGACCGGCCGAGAGTCGGTCATCAACTTCACCAACGCCTTCCACGGCATGACGCTCGGCGCGCTGTCCGTCACGGGCAACTCCATGAAGCGCGGCGGTGCCGGCATCCCGCTGGTGCACGCCACCCCCATGCCGTACGACGACTACTTCAACGGTGACGTCGACGACTTCCAGTACTTCCAGCGCATGCTCGAGGACGGTGGCTCCGGGCTCAACGAGCCGGCCGCCGTCATCGTCGAGACGGTGCAGGGCGAGGGCGGCATCAACGCCGCCCGCGCCGAGTGGCTGCGCGGCCTGGCGGACCTGTGCAAGACGCACGGGATCCTCCTCATCCTGGACGACATCCAGATGGGCTGCGGCCGCACCGGTGGGTTCTTCTCCTTCGAGGAGGCCGGCATCGTGCCCGACATCATCTGCCTGTCGAAGTCGATCTCCGGCTACGGCCTGCCGATGGCCATCACGCTGGTGCGCCCCGAGCTCGACGTGTGGGAGCCCGGCGAGCACAACGGCACCTTCCGTGGGCTCGCGCCCGCGTTCGCCACGGCGTCCGAGGCGATCCGGACCTACTGGGCCGACGACACCCTCGAGAAGGAGATCAAGGCCAAGGGCCTGATCGTCGAGAGCCACTTCAACTCGGTCGTCTCGCGCTACCCCGACCACGAGCTGATCGCCAAGGGGCGCGGCCTGGCCCGCGGTCTCCAGCTCCCCGACGGCGAGCTCGCCGGCCGGGTGACCCAGTACGCGTTCGAGCACGGCCTGCTCGTCGAGACGTCCGGTCCCGACGGGGAGGTCGTCAAGCTGCTCCCGCCGCTGACCATCGCCGAGGACGAGCTGCGCCGCGGCCTGGCCATCCTCGACGAGGCGTTCGACACCGTCCTCGGCTGACGGCCGCCCCTTCCCCACCCGACCTTCACGACCGAGGAGAACCATGATCGTCCGCACCCTCGACGAGATCACCGACACCGAGGCCGACATCAAGACCGAGAACTGGCGCTCCAAGCGCATCGTCCTCGCCAAGGAGGGCGTCGGCTTCTCGGTGCACGAGACCACGCTGTACGCCGGGACCGAGAGCTTCTTCTGGTACGCCAACCACATCGAGGCCGTCTTCATCACCTCGGGCGAGGGCGAGATCGAGGACATGGCCACCGGTGAGGTGCACGAGCTCAAGCCCGGCACGCTCTACCTGCTCAACGACGCCGACAAGCACAAGGTGCGCCCGCGCACCGAGATCAAGTGCGTCTGCGTGTTCAACCCGCCGGTCACGGGCCGCGAGGTCCATGACGAGAACGGTGTGTACCCGCTCATCACCGAGCCGGAGACCACCACGGTCTGACCCGCACGCATCAACGCGGCGGGACGAGAAGATCCCCGCCGCACGGTCGTCAGACGCGAAGTGCAGGGCGCGCAGCGCCCGTGAACGCGACCGTGCGGCGGGGATCTTCTCGTCCCGCTCGGCCGAGCCCTGTCGTCACCCGATCCGGTAGCCGTCGCTGCGCAGCCGGTCCAGGACCGCCGCACGGTGCTCGTAGCCCTTGGTCTCGAGCTGCAGCGTCACCAGCACCTCCGACACCTCCAGGGTGGTGTCGGTGCGCCGGTGGTCCACGCGCACGATGTTCCCCTCGGCGGCCGCGATCGTCTCCAGCAGGGTCGCCAGCGCACCCGGCTTGTCGTCCAGGCGCACGGACAGCTGCAGGTAGCGTCCCGCGGCCACGAGCCCGTGCTGGACGACCCGCTGCAGCAGGAGCGGGTCGATGTTCCCCCCGGTCAGGACCGGGACCACCGTCCCGTCGAAGGCGTTCGGTGACGCCATGACCGCGGCGACCGCCGCCGCGGCCGACGGCTCGACGACGAGCTTGCCGCGTTCGGCCACCAGCAGCAGCGCTCGCGACATCTGGTCCTCGGTGACCGTGCGGACCTCGACGCCGAGCCGGGTGAGCACCTCGAAGGGCACGTCGCCGGGCGTGCCGACGGCGATGCCGTCGGCCATCGTCGCGCCGAGGTCCCCGGCCATCGGGCGCCCGGCGGCGAGCGACGCCGGGTAGGCCGCCGCCGAGGCGGCCTGCACCCCCACGACCCGCACGTGCGGCGCCAGCTCGGCCAGCACCGTCGCCATCCCGGCCACGAGCCCGCCGCCACCGAGCGGCACGACGACCGTGCCGACGTCGGGCACCTGCTCGAGGATCTCGAGGGCGACCGTCCCCTGCCCGGCCACCACGTCGACGTGGTCGAACGGGTGGATCAGCACCTTGCCGGTCCGGGCCGCCTCGGCCCGGGCCGCACCGAGCGCCTCGTCGACGGTGGCCCCGATCTGGCGCACCTCCGCGCCGTATCCCCTCGTCGCCTCCAGCTTCGGCACCGAGGCACCCTGCGGCATGTAGACGACGGCGGGGATACCGAGCTGCTCCGCGGCGAGCGCGACGCCCTGGGCGTGGTTCCCCGCGGAGGCCGCGACGACCCCCCGCTCCTGCTGCTCCGGCGTGAGGCCGGCGAGACGGGTGTACGCGCCGCGGATCTTGAACGACCCGGCGCGCTGGAGGTTCTCGCACTTGAGGACGACGTCGGCCCCCGCCAGCTGGGACAGCGCCCGGAACGGGTGCACCGGCGTGCGGGTCACCACCGGTTCCAGCAGCGCGGCGGCCGCGCGGACGTCGTCGAGCGTCACTCGATGGATGGGGTGGGGTGCGGTCACGTCCTGCTCTCTCCTGCCGGTCCGGCGTCGTGAGCCGGTCCGGCAGGAACGTCACCCGGGGTGGTGGGTGCCGCGCCGTCGTCCTCGGACGTGCCGGACCGGTTCGGCCACAGGAGCGTACCTGGTAGGTCGGCGAGCGACGGACGACGGCGCAGGAGCGGCAGGTGGTCGTCCGTGCCGAGCTCGGGGAACTTGTCGTGACCGTGCAGGTACTGCATCACCGTGTTGAGCACCGCCGCCAGGGGGACCGCGAACAGCGCACCGATGAGGCCCGCCGCGAGGCTGCCGGCCGCGACGACGAGCACGACCGCCACGGGGTGCAGCGAGACGGCGTGCCCCATGAGGAAGGGCTGCAGGATGTGGCTCTCGGCCTGCTGCACCAGCAGCACGATGCCCAGCATGATGAGTGCGGCGATCCATCCCTCGGCGACGAGCACGACGGCGCACGCGATGGCACCCGTGACGATGGCGCCGAGGATCGGCACGAACGAGCCGACGAAGACGAGGATCCCGATCGGGATGGCGAGCGCCGGGACGAAGAAGGCGGCGCCGATGCCGATGCCGAGGGCGTCGACCAGCGCCACGAGGATCTGCGTGCGCACGTACGACGACAGGGTCACCATGCCGCGGCGGCCGGCCTGGTGAACCTTCTCGCGGGCGGCGATCGGCAGGAGGTTGACCACCCACGTCCAGATGTTCCGGCCGTCCTGCAGGAAGAAGATGATGCAGAACAGCGAGATGATGATCCCGACGAGCACGTGGCCCACCGTCGTGGCCGCGCCGAGCGCACCGGTGATCAGCGAGGAGCTCTGCTGCGCGACCATGTCCTGCGCCTGGTTGCCGAGGTCGCTCAACGTGGCCGTGTCGAGGCCGAGCGGACCGTCGGACAGCCAGGACAGGAACTCGTCGAAGCCCGCGACGGCCTGGTCCCAGAGGTCCTGGAACCCGTTGACGATCGACTGGCCCGCGATGACGATCAGACCGGTGACGAAGGCGATGAGCCCGATGATGGACAGCGTCGTGGCCAGCCCGCGGGGCACGCCCCAGCGCTGCAGGGCGATCCGCACCGGCCGGAGCAGGATGGTGACGAGCAGCGCGATCGCGACCGGGACGACGATCGTCTTGAGCTGGGCGAGGAGCCAGAGGAGGCCGGCGACACCGGCAGCGATCATCAGCAGCCGCCACGACCAGGCCGCGGCACCGCGCACGCTGGCAGGGACCATGTCACGACCGCTGGCGGACGCCTCCTGAGGGGTAACCACGGGCCCACACTAGGGCGGCGGCGGCGGCATCGCTCGGCGGTGTCCCGGCAGGTCGTGTGGGGAAGCTGTGGACGTCACCGCTCCGTGCCGCGCGTGCGTCGCTCGGGGTAGGGCGTCTCACCGCGTTCGAGCATCGCGACGAACTTCTCCGCGTTGCGGACCCGGGTCTCCTCCTTCTTCACGATCGCCAACCGGTGCAGGATCGCGTACCGGTTCTGGGAGCTGAGGACGTCCCACAGGGCCGCCGCCCGCGGGCTCCGCGCGAGCGCGGCGGACAGCGCCGGGGGCACCTCGATGGTCGCCGGGCCCGCGTAGGCGGCGTCCCAGCGGCCGTCCTGCTGCGCGCGCTCGATCTCGGTGTGCCCCCGCGGCCGCATCCGACCGTCGGCGATCAGCCGGGCGACGATCTCGCGGTTGCGCACGGACCAGATGCTGCGGCGCCGGCGCGGGCAGTACCGCTGGAGGCTGGTCGCCTCGTCGCGACTCTTCGCCTGCGCGTCGATCCATCCGCTGCACAGGGCCTCCTCCAGCGCCGTGGCGCGGGTGAGGGTGGTCGGGGCGTCCTGGCCCTTCTTCGCCACGACGAGCCACACGCCGTCGGGCACGGTGTCCTCGTGCTCGTCCAGCCACGCCCGCCAGGCGGCGACATCGGGCAGGAGCAGGGCGTCGGCGTCGGCGTCGACCGGTGGCGTCATGGTCCGACGCTACGGCCTGCGACCGACAGGGTGCAGCACCTTCCCGGGACGGGCAGACTGTGCGCGACCACCGCCGTCGTCCGCGAGGAGCCGCACCCATGTCATCGCTCGCGCTGTGGGGTGTGGTGATCGCGGGCCTGGTGGTCCTGACCCCGCTCGCGGACCGGATCAAGGTGCCGCAGCCGGTGCTGCTGACGATCTTCGGCATCGCGCTGCCGCTCGTCCCGGGCACGCCGCACCTGTCGATCGAGCCCGAGCACGTGCTGCCGATCGTGCTGCCGCCGCTGCTGTTCGCCGCGACGCAGCGTTCGACCTCGCGCGAGTTCCGGGGGCAGGCGCGGCCCATCCTGCTGACGGCCGTCGGGCTGACCGTCGCCTCCGCGGCCGTGGTCGCCGTCGTCGCGCACGCCGCGGGGGTGCCCTGGGCGGTGGCCTGGGTGCTCGGCGCGATCGTCGCGCCGCCCGACCCGGTCGCGGCCACGGCGGTCGCCCGCCGGCTGCGGCTGCCGGGACGGGTCGTGACGGTGCTCGAGGGCGAGGGCATGTTCAACGACGCCACCGCCCTGGTGATGTACCACGTGGCGGTGGCGGCGGTCGTCGCCGGGTCCGTCACGGCGGGCGAGGTGGGCCTGGACCTGCTGCTCGCCGTCGTGGTCGGGGTCGGTGTGGGGGCCGGTGTCGGCTGGCTCGGCCACCGCCTGCTGGGACGGATCCGGGTGCCCGCCGCCGAGACGACGATCACCCTCGCGCTGCCGTTCGTCGGGTACCTGCTCGCCGAGGAGCTCCACGGGTCGGGCGTGCTCGCCGTGCTCACCCTCGGGCTCCTGCTCCGCGACGTCAGCCACACGTCGGTGAGCTCCGGCGGGTGGCTGCTCGGCCGGTCCGTGTGGGAGTACGCGGACTACCTCATCACGGGGGTCGTGTTCGTCCTCATCGGGTTCGAGCTCACGTCGGTGCTGGAGGACAACCCGGTGGCCGCCACGACGCTCCCGCTTGCCCTCGCCGTCGTCGCGCTGCTCGTGGCGGTGCGCTTCGCGTGGATGTTCCCCGCGGTGTGGCTGCTCGAGCGGGGGCTCGCAGCCCACGCCGTCCGCCAGGGCGTGCCCGAGGAGGTCGCCGGCGTCGGCGCCTTCACGCCGCGGGAGACGACCGTCATCTCCTGGGCGGGCATGCGAGGGGTGGTCTCGGTGGCGTCCGCGCTGGCGCTGCCGCACCTCGTGGCCTCCGGGGACGACTTCCCGCACCGGGACACCGTGGTGTTCGTCGGGCTCGTGGTGGTGCTGATGACGTTGGTGCTGCAGGGCCTCACGCTCGCCCCCGTGGTGCGCCGGCTCGGTGTGGGCAGCACGGTCGACGACGCCGCCGAGGTGGCCCGCTTGCGCGAGGAGGCCACCCGCGCCGCGCTGGCGGCGGTCCTCGCCCGCGAGGACGTCCCCGCACCGGTGCGGGACGCCGTCGCGCTGCAGTACGAGGGCTACCTGACGGCCCAGCTCGCCCTGGCGCGCGCCCGTGCCGCCGGCGACGACGCCGAGGGCCGCTACGGCGAGCTCGTCGACGCCCTGCTGCGGGACGCCGTGGAGGTGGAGCGCGGCGTCGTCGTCCGGGCGCGGGCGGAGGGGCTCGCGAGCCCGCACGTCGCCGACGAGGTGCTCTCCGACGTCGAGGCCCGGGCCGTCCGCGACCTCGACTGACCTCCCTCCCCCTGTGGGTGCACGACACGCCGTCATGCCCGTCGTGCCAACGGCGCGTCGTGCACCCACAGCGACGGGGGCCGACGGCGGAACACGGCGGGACGCTGCGTCGTTGCGCAGGTGCGGGGTCGGCGGACCGGCCCCGTGACCCACCAAGGAGGCGACGCGATGTTCGAGAACCTGTTCGGCCAGTCGGCGAAGACCACGATGGTGGCGCCGGAGGAAGCGCTGCCCGGCCGCGAGTCCCCGATCCTGCCCGCCCCCCGGACGCACACCGTGCTGGGCACGTCGCTCACCGGACCGTGGGAGCCGGGCACGAGGGTGCTCTACCTCGCGATGGGCTGCTTCTGGGGCGCGGAGGAGATCTACTGGCAGGTCCCCGGCGTGGTGAGCACCGCCGTCGGTTACATGGGCGGGACGACGCCGAACCCCACCTACGAGGAGGTGTGCTCGGCGCGCACCGGGCACACCGAGACGGCGATGGTCGCCTACGACCCGTCGGTGGTCTCCGAGGAGGAGCTGCTCAGGATCTTCTGGGAGCGGCACGACCCGACCCAGGGTTTCCGCCAGGGCAACGACGTGGGCACGCAGTACCGGTCCGGCGTGTACTGGACGACGCCAGAGCAGGCGGAGGCCGTGCGCGGCACCGCGGAGCGCTACGGCCAGGTGCTCGCCGCGAGGGGCTACGACCCGATCACCACCGACATGCGACCGGCCGCCGAGGCAGGGCCGTTCTTCTACGCCGAGGACTACCACCAGCAGTACCTGTCGGCGACGAAGAACCCGCACGGCTACCGCTGCCACGCGACGACCGGCGTCCCGTTCCCGGACGCCGCCTGACCGGCCGCGCCGCCCCACGGCGTCGTGGAAGGTCACACCTCGGACGCTGAAGCGTGACCTTCCACGACGTCGGGTCAGTGCGCGACGGTGAACCGGGTGCGCCGGTGCGCGGGCTCCTCGATCTCGTCGACGACGGCGCGGGCGAAGTCGGGACCGGAGATCTCCGACCGCCCCGCGTCGTCGGTGACCAGCACGTCCCCGCCGACGCGATAGCTGCCGGTGTCCTCGCCCGGGGCGTAGGCGCCGAACGTCCCGGCGGGGCTCAGGTAGAACCAGTCGAGCTCCGCGGGCCCCGCGCGCAGGTCGTCGAGGATGCCGGTGAACTCGCTCGCCTCGTCCTTGAACGCGTCCGGGAACTCCGGGGTGTCGAGCAGTCGGGGGCCGCCCTCGGCCACCTGCAGCGAGGCGGCTCCGCCGACGACGGCGAGGCGCACGCCGCGCTGCTGGGCCGCGGCGGCGAGCCGCGCATACGCGGGCCGGACCTGCCCGGCCATGTCACCGCGGGGCGACACGGCGGCCACGACGACGTCCGCGCCGTCGAGCGCGGCGGCGACCGCGGCGTCGTCGAGCACCGAGCCCTCGGTGTACGCGACGCCGTCGATCGGTTCGGTGGGGACGGACCGGCTGAGCGATCGGACCTGGTGGCCGCGCGTGGCGGCCTCGCGGACGATGTGGGTGCCGGCGTAGCCGGTGCCGCCGATCACGGTGATGCGAGCCATCTGGCGTGCTCCTCTGATAGTTACTGATGGAGAGTCACTCTCCATTGGAGAGATTAAGTCGTAGAATGTCGCTGCGCAAGGAGGAACCGTGAACCAGCTCCCGTTCGACCCGTACCAGCGCGGCTGCCCGAGCCGCACCGTCCTGGACCGCATCGCCGACCGCTGGTCGGTGCTCGTCCTCGGCGCGCTCGACGGCGGCCCGCTGCGCTTCACTGCGCTCGCGCACCGGGTCGACGGGGTGTCCCAGAAGATGCTCACGCAGACCCTGCGCGGCCTCGAGCGCGACGGGCTCGTCGCCCGGACCGTCCACGCCGAGGTGCCGCCGCGCGTCGAGTACGCCCTCACCGACGCCGGGCAGGGCGCGCTCGAACCGATCCGCGCGATGGAGCGCTGGACGCTCGACCATGCCGGCGACGTGCTCGCCGCCCGGGCCGGCTACGACGCCGACCACGCGATCCCCGCCGCGACGTAGCACCTGCCGCGCCGCCGGAGGCCCCGCGGGGTGCGACCGGAGGCCCCTGCGGCACTGCTTCTCGGTACGACCGGCGGGCGTCGGTGGCCGCTGCCACGATGGGACGGTGCTGCTGACCGAGCTCGTCACGACCCACGCCGCCGTCGCCGCGACGCGCTCACGGCTGCGCAAGCGAGAGCTGCTGGCCGACGCGCTGCGTCGCGTCGGCGACGGCACGGAGACCAGCCCGGGTGCCGACGAGGTCGAGATCGTCGCCTCGTTCCTCTCGGGACGCCTGCGGCAGCGCCGCACCGGCGTCGGCTGGCGGTCGCTGACCGACCTGCCCGCGGCGGCGACCGAGCCGACGCTCACGCCCGTCGAGGTGGACCGGGCCTTCGAGGCCATGTCCGCGCTGACCGGCGCCGGCTCCCACGTGGCACGTTCTGGCGCGCTCGCCGCGCTCCTGGCCCGCGCCACGCCGGACGAGCAGCGCTTCCTGCGCGGGCTGGTGCTGGGTGAGCTGCGTCAGGGCGCCCTCGACTCCCTGCTGCTCGACGCCATCGCCGCGGCGGCGGACGTACCGCCGAAGGCCGTCCGCCGGGCCGCGATGTTCAGCGCACCGTCGGGTCCGGTCGCCCGGGCCGCCCTCACCGGCGGTGTCGGCGCGCTCGAGGACTTCCGGCTGCGGGTCGGGCGTCCGGTCCGGCCGATGCTCGCCTCCTCCGCCCCCGACGTCGCCGCCGCGCTCGCCCGGTTCGACGGCACCGAGGTGGCCGCGGACGTCAAGCTCGACGGGATCCGCGTCCAGGTGCACGTCGCGGGCGGCGACGTCGCGGTGTTCACCCGTTCCCTGGACGACATCACCGAGCGGCTCCCCGAGGTCGTGTCCCTCGCCCGCGACCTGGACGTCCGGGCCGCGGTGCTCGACGGCGAGGCCCTCGCCCTGGACGACGGCGGACGCCCGCGCCCGTTCCAGGAGACCGCCGCACGCACCGGGACGCACGACGTCGGCTCCGCCGCCCCGTCGGTGCCGCTGAGCGTGCGGTTCTTCGACGTCCTGCACCTGGACGGCACCGACCTGCTGGACGCCCCCGCCCACGAGCGGCTCGCCGCGCTGGACCGCGTCGCGCCACCGGCCGCCGTCGTGCCCCGCGTCGTGACCGCCGACCCCGACGCCGTCCAGCAGTTCTTCGACGACACCGTCGGTGCCGGGCACGAGGGCCTGGTCGTCAAGGCGCTCGACGCCCCCTACGACGCCGGACGGCGCGGTGCCGCCTGGGTGAAGATCAAGCCGCGGCACACGCTCGACCTCGTGGTGCTCGCCGTCGAGCGGGGCTCAGGGCGCCGGGAGGGCTGGCTGTCCAACATCCACCTCGGCGCGCGCGAACCGGGCGGCGGGTTCGTCATGCTCGGCAAGACGTTCAAGGGGATGACCGACGAGACGCTCGCCTGGCAGACCCAGCGGTTCCGCGAGCTGGCCGTGGACGACGACGGCCGGGTCGTGACGGTCCGACCGGAACAGGTCGTGGAGATCGCGTTCGACGGCGTCCAGCGCTCCACCCGCTACCCCGGCGGTGTCGCCCTGCGGTTCGCTCGCGTCATCCGCTACCGCGACGACAAGACCGCGGACGAGGCGGACACCCTCGACGCCGTCCTCGCGCTGCGCACGTCGCCGGCAGCGCCGGCGCGGTCACCGCTTGCGGCGCCGGCCCTGCCCGGTGCCGCCCGCGCGACCCCGGCCGCGTGACGGGCGGCCCGACGCCCCCGCGCTCCCCCGGCCCGAGCGGCCCCTCGCGGGACCGCCCTTCGCTGGACCGCCCTTCGCGGTGCCACCCTCGCGTCCCGACGAGCCCGCCCGTGCCGTCGCCGCACCCTTCGCGCCCTCGGCCCCGGCGGCTCGCCCGCCTCGGCCGCGTGAGCTGTTCGCCGTCCGGCCGCGGACGATCCCGACCATCTCCTCCACGAGCTCCGTGACGTCCTCGGTCAGCCCGTCCCGGCGCCACACCAGGCCTACGGGCGCCTCCGGCACGCCGTCGACGACCCGCGTGACCACGTCCTTGCGGTGGTGCAGGCGCGCGAGGGACATCGGCACCACGACGACGCCAGACCCGGCGGCGGTCCACGCGACCGCCTCCTCGGTGGTCGCCGGCTCGGGCTCCACCAGGGTTCCGGTCCCGTCGTCGTAGGCCTCGGGCCGCCGGCCCGGGCGGTCGACGCCGGCGTCGAACAGCACGTCGTCGCGGGGTACCCACAGCACGTCGTCGGCCAGGTCGTCGACCGTGACCCGCTCGTCGTCCTCGGTCGCGGCCAGCAGGTGGTCGCGGGAGACCACCACCACGGGCAGCTCGTCGTACAACGGGATGGCATGGAAGACGTCCTTGTCGACGGGCAGTCGCGCGATCGCTGCCTCGACCTCACCGCCACGCAGGGCGCCGGGGACGTCGGCGGCGCCCACCTGCACGAGGTCGAGCCGGACGCCGGGCAGCCGCTCGCGCCACGTCCGCGCCCACCGGCCGGGCGTCGCCCCGGGGACGTACCCCAGCCGGAACCGGGGGGCGTCCGCCGCACCGTTACCGCCGTCGTCGGGCCCGGGCTCGTCCGGCGCCGGTCGCGTGTCGTCGCTCACGCGCCCAGGCTACGGGGCGCCGGGGGCGCTCACCCGCGACTAGGCTGGGCCCATGGCCGGAACCCCCTTCTCCCAGCAGGTCCTCAAGCCGACGAACGCGGCGAAGAAGCTCGGGGTGTACCTGCCCGCCACCCCGCCCGAGTTCCAGGAGCACGGCGTCACGCGCGCCGAGCTCGAGGAGCTCGAGAAGAACCCCCCGCAGTGGCTCGCCGACCTGCGCCGCAACGGCCCGCACCCGCGGCCCGTCGTCGCCGGACGGCTCGGCGTCTCGATCGCGGGCCTGGCCCGCGGGGGCATCACCGACCCCCTCACGAGCGAGCAGATCGACGAGCTGCGCGCGGACCCGCCCGAGTGGCTGGTCCGCGAGCGCGAGACGGCCGCGAAGGTCCGCGCCGAGGACGACCGCGTCGCCGCCGAGGCGGAGAAGGCCGCGAGGAAGGCAGCCCGCGAGACCCGCTGAGCTACGCCTGGTCCGCCGACGCCTGGTCCGCGGCGACGCGGTCCGTGTGCCCGAGGGGCAGGTCCGGGGCCACGGCGTCGCGGACGGCCTTCTTCAGGGGCGGGATCTCCGGGAACCCGCCCTCGGCCTTGCGGTCCCACAGCAGCGTCGGCTCCGCGCCGGGGGCACGGACCAGCTCGACGCGGAACACACCGTCGGTGCCCGGCACCAGCGCCACCTCCCCGAGTCGCGTGCGGAAGGTCTGCAGGAGCTCCTGGGCCACCCAGGCGGCCCGCAGGAGCCAGCGGCACTGCGTGCAGTAGGTGATGGTCACCCGGGCGTCCGACGACGGCACGGACTTCTCGCTGGCTGCACTCATGGGGCCAGGGTAGGCCGCCGTCCGAGACCGCCAGATCCCCGACGGGACGGACGGGCGGCCGTGGCGTGGTCGGGGCCGACATCGGGGAGACTGGACACGTGCACCACACCCCTGACCCCACCCGGCCGGACGCGTCGCGCCACGCCGACAAGACGTCTCCCCTCGACCCGGGGACGCGGGCGGCGACCGTCCTCGCCTCGCTCGTCCCGTTCCCTGACGACGGCTCGCGCCCCGACGGCCCCGTCGCGGTGGACGCCACCGATCGTCTGCTGCTGGCCGAGGCGGCTCCGCTCGTCGCGGACGCCGGGCCGCGCGGCGTCGTCGTCCTCGGTGACCGGTTCGGAGCGCTGACCCTGGGCGCGCTGGCGCTCGGTGCCGAGACCGTCCGCGCCCACCACGACACGATCGACGCGGAGGCGGCGACGCTCCACAACGCCACCCGGGCGCAGGACGCGCACGGCGTGCCGGACGCCGCGTCGCACGTCACGACGTCGGACGAGCTGAGCCCCGAGCTGCTCGACGGTGCCCGGCTGGTCCTGCTGCAGCTGCCCAAGTCGCTGGGCGAGCTCACTGAGATCGCGGAGGCCGTCGCACGGTTCGCCGACGACGACGTGACACTCCTGGCGGGCGGGCGCATCAAGCACATGACCCGGTCGATGAACGACGTGCTCGGCGACCGCTTCGCGTCGGTGCACGCCACCCTGGCGCGCAGCAAGTCCCGCGCCCTGGTCGCCACGACGCCCCGGCCCGAGGTCCGTTCGGCCGCACCGCTCTACCCGGCGCGCGAGCGCCTCACGGATCCCGAGCTGCTGGCAGCGGCCACACCGACGCACGACGGCGCTGCCCCGGCCGAGCACGTCGAGGTGGTCGCCCACGGCGGGACCTTCGCGGGTACGGGGCTGGACCACGGCACCCGGTTCCTGCTGAGCACGGCGGGCCGGTGGCCGGCGGCGCCCCGGGTGCAGGACGCCGTCGACCTCGGCTCCGGCACGGGGCTGCTCGCCGTGGTGCTGGGTCGCCGCTACCCGGACGCCCAGGTGGTCGCCACGGACCGGTCCGCGGCGGCGGTCGCCTCGACGCGGGCCACCCTCGCGGCGAACGGCGTCGAGGGCGTCGTGACGAGGAGCGACGTCGGCTCCGACCTGCCCGACGCGAGCGCGGACCTCGTCCTCCTCAACCCACCGTTCCACGACCGGGCCGCGGTGAGCACGGACGCCGCCCACCGGATGTTCGCCACGGCCGGGCGGATCCTGCGGCCGGGCGGTGAGCTGTGGTGCGTGTTCAACACGAAGCTGCGCTACCGCGGCTCGCTGGTCCGCGCCGTCGGCCCCACGGACCACGTGGCCCAGGCTCCCCGCTTCACGGTCACCCGCTCCCGCAAGCGCTGACCTCACCCCTGCCCAGTCCTCCGCTCCCGTCGAGACGGAGGACCCGAGCGGGCGGCGGGGCAAGGCGGGGTGAAGGGTGCCGTGCACGGTCGTCCTCCCCGAAGTGGAGGGCCCCCTGGGGCCCGTGAACGCGACCGTGCACGGCACCCTTCACCCCGCCGGACGAAGAAGAGCTCAGCGCACGCCGACGACGTCGACGACGAAGACCAGCGTCGCCCCACCGGGGATGCCCGCCTGCGGCACACCGCGGGAGCCGTAGCCGTGCTCGGCCGGGATGGAGAGCAGCACGCGGTCGCCGACGTTGCGGCCCACGAGGCCCTTGTCCCAGCCGCCGATGACGGCACCGACGCCGATCGGGAAGTCGATGGTCTGGCCGCGGTCCCAGGAGTTGTCGAAGACGTCGCCGCCCCAGGTCTGGCCGAGGTAGTTGACGACGATGGTGCGGCCGGCGTCGACGACGGGACCGTCGCCCTCGGCGAGGACCTGGACCTGCAGGCCCGACGGCGCGTCGCCCTCGGGGAAGGTGATCGCGGGCTTGTCGCCGAAGGAACCGGTGGCGGTGGGCAGGGTGGTCACGGGAGAACCTCATCCGTCTCGGGAGGCCGCGGGCCGTGTCGCCCGGCGGCAGTGCGCGTCAAGCCTACGCGGCCCCACCCTCCCCCCGAGTTGTCAGAGTGTGAGCCGCGCATACCTCGACGAGACCCTGACAGGTCGCGAGCGCTCCGAGCTGTCAGAACCTGCGGGAGGTCGACGTCGCTCACACGCTGACAACTCGACGGCGGGAGGGGCGTCGGTGCAGGTCAGTGCGCCTCGGCGGCGACGTTCCCGGCGGCGACCTCGCGCAGCACGTCGAGCGCGGCCCGGACCGGCGGCGTGTGCGCGACGGCGTCCTGCACCACCGCGTAGATGGTCCGCGAGGGCGTGGGCCGGACGGCGGGGACACCGACCGTGCCGGGCGGCAGGTGCACGGCACCCAGCGCGGGGAGCACGGTGATGCCGATCCCGGCGGCGACGAACGCGAGGGCGGTCGGGTAGTCGTGCGCCTCGACGCGGAACGCCGGACTGAACCCGGCGGCCCGGCACGCCTCGAGCAGGTTCCGGCGGCACCAGCCGCGGGCAAAGTCGTTGTCGACCCAGGCTTCGTCGGCCAGCTCTCCGAGCTCGATCTCGTCGCGGCCGGCGAACGGGTGGGCGGCAGGCAGGACGGCGACGTACGGGTCGTCGAGCAGGTGGTGCGCGGTGAAGCCCTGACCTGCCTCGTACCCCTGCCGGGCGACGACGACCTGCAGGTCGGCCCGAGCTGCGGGGTCGGCGGGGATCTCCTCGCGCAGCTCGAGCTCGAGGCGCAGCCTGGGGAACCGGTCGGTGACGGTGCTGACCACGTGCGGCAGCCAGGCCGCGCCGACCGAGGCGAAGTACGCGACGGTGAGCCGGCCGGTCCGACCCGAGCGGAGGTCCGCGACGAACGACTCGGCCTCGCCGAGCCGCGCGAGGACGCCGTCGGCCTGGGCCGCGAGCGCCTCGCCCGCCGCGGTGGGCCGCACACCGCGGCCGTGCCGGGCGAGGAGCTGCAGGCCGGTCTCGCGCTGGAGCGCCGTGACGTGCTGGCTCACGGCCGACGGCGTGTAGCCGAGGTTGGCGGCGGCAGCGGCGACGGAGCCGCTCGCCACGACCGAGCGGAAGATGCGCAGGCGGTGGACGTCGAGCATCCTTCAACAGTACAGCCGGACTGAAGCGTTCGGTAGACATCAGGACTGGTGCTGAATGGTACTCGGAGCGACGATCGTGCCATGACGACGACGAGCACCCCGGCAGCCACCCTCGGACGCGCCACCTCCTCCCGCGCCGGACGCCTCACGGCCGCGGCGATGGCGGTCACCGTGCTGCTCTGGGCGTCGGCCTTCGTCGCGATCCGCGCCGTCGGCCACGACGTCGACCCCGGCCCCCTGACCCTCGGCCGCGTCGCCGTGGGCAGCGTCGCCCTGACCGTGATGCTCCTCGTCGTGCGCGCCCGGCGGCGCGTCCGCGCCGCGGGGGCAGCGGCCCGCACAGGCGGGCCGACGGCCGGGCCGGGGCGGGCCGCCGTCCCGCGGGGGCGCCTGCTGCTCCTCGTCGCGGTCTGGGGCGTGGCCTGGTTCGGCGCGTACAACCTCAGCCTGAACGCCGCCGAGCAGCACCTGGACGCCGGGACCACCGCGCTGCTGGTGAACATCGCGCCCATGCTCGTCGCCGTCCTCGCCGGCGCGCTCCTCGGCGAGGGGTTCCCGCGCCGGCTGCTCGTCGGGATCGGCGTCGCGTTCACCGGCGTCGTGATCATCGCCGTCGCCACGTCCTCGGGGAGGTTCGACGCCGTCGGCGTCGTGCTGGGCCTCGTCTCCGCCGTCCTGTACGCCGGTGCCGCGACGCTCCAGAAGCGGCTGCTCCCCCACGTGGACGCCCTCACCATGACCTGGCTCGGCTGCCTCGCCGGCACGGTGGTCTCGCTGCCGTTCCTGCCGGGCCTGGTCGACCAGGTGTCCGTGGCCACGTCCTCGACCGTGCTCGGCATCGTCTATCTCGGAGTGTTCCCGACCGCGATCGCGTTCAGCACGTGGGGGTACGTGCTGACCCGGGCCAGCGCCGGACGCACCGCGGCCACCACCTACGCGGTGGCCGCCGTCGTCGTCCTGCTGTCGTGGGCGCTCCTGGCGGAGATCCCCACGCCGGCCGCGCTGCTCGGCGGCGTCCTCGCGCTCGCCGGGGTCGCAGTGGCCACCCTGCCCGCACGCCGCCGAGCTGTCGGGGCGAGGCAGATGGATACCGCCCGGTCATCCTGACAACTCAGGCGAGCGCGGCGGCCTTGGCCTCCAGCACCCCCCGCTCGCGCTCGTTGCCGCACCGCTGTGCCGCCAGCTCGAGCTCGGCCCGCGCCTCGGCGTGGCGGCCCAGCCGGGACAGGAGCTCGCCGCGCACGCTGGGCAGCAGGTAGGAGCCGGCCAGCGCGCCGGTCCCCGCCAGCGCGTCCACCTCCTCGAGACCCGCCGCCGGCCCGGACGCCATCGACACGGCCACCGCACGGTTGAGCTCGACCACGGGCGACGGCGCCACTCGACCGAGCGCCTCGTACAGCGCCACGATGCTGTCCCAGTCGGTGGCCTCCACGGAGGCGGCGACGTCGTGCTGCTCGGCGATCGCCGCCTGCAGGCCGTACGGCCCCAGCCCACGACCGGCGCCCTGGGCACGGGCGAGCGCCGCGCGACCCCGCCGGATCGCGCCGGCGTCCCAGCGACGGCGGTCCTGGTCCGCCAGGAGGATCGGCTCGCCGTCGGAGCCGGTGCGTGCGGGGAACCGGGCGGCCGTCAGCTCGAGCAGGGCGAGCAGCCCGGCAACCTCCGGCTCGTCGGGCACCAGCCGCGCGAGCACCCGGGCGAGCCGGATCGCCTCGCGGGCGAGGTCGGTGCGGATCCAGTCACCGCCGCCCGACGCCGAGGACCCCTCCGAGAAAATGAGGTACAGGACGTTGAGCACCGAGCCGAGCCGGGCGGTCCGCTCGTCGGCCGGCGGGACCTGGAACCGGACCCGGGCCGCACCGAGCTGCTTCTTCGCCCGCGTGATGCGGGCCTGGATCGTGGGTGTGGGGACCAGGAAGGCACGCGCGATCTCCTCGCTCGACAACCCCCCGACCACCCGGAGCGTCAGCGCGACCCGCGCCTCCTTGGCGAGCACCGGGTGGCAGGCGGTGAAGATCAGGGCGAGCTTGTCGTCCTCGATCCGGTCGGGGTCCCACAGCAGGTCGGGCTCGCCGCCCTCGGACGGCGTGGCCCCCGCGTGCGCCCCGCCCTCGCCCAGGTCCCGGGCGAACGCGGCGTACCGCACGTCCCGCGCCGCCCGACGGCGGAACGCGTCGATCGCCCGACAACGCCCGGTGGCGAGCAGCCAGCCCGTCGGGTCGCGCGGCACACCGTCACGGGGCCAGCTCACGAGCGCCTCCGCGACAGCCTCGGAGGCGACGTCCTCGGCGAGCGCGAGGTCGCCGGTGTACCGGGCCAGCGCACCGACGATCCGTGCCGACTCGATCCGCCAGGTGGCCTCGACCGCGCGGCGTCCGGCGTCGGGGCCCTCCTCGACCCCGCCGCCGGACGTCGGTGCTGCTGCCGGGGTGCCGCCGTCGGGCACCCCGCCGGTGCCGTTCACTCGGTCCCGAGCTCCTTGCGCCACTCCTTCTCCTTCTCGATCCACTCGTTCTCCTGGGGGAAGTCCTCGACCCCGTGGACGCGCCGGACCTCGAGCTTGGTGCCGGGCCCGCTGAGCGGCGCCCGCTTGGCCCACTCGACGGCCTCGTCCTTCGACGCGACGTCGAGGATCCAGAAGCCGTTGAACAGCTCCTTGGTCTCGCCGTACGGCCCGTCCGTCACCACGGGGGTGTCGGTGGAGAAGTCGACGACGGCGCCCTCGGAGGCGTCGGCGAGCCCCTCGCCGGCGGTGAGCACCCCCGCGTCCATCATCTGCTCGTTGTAGCGGCCCATCGCGGCGATGACCTCGGTAAAGTCCATCGCCTCGTAGTCGGCCTGTCCCTCGTCGGTGCCCCGCATGATCAGCATGTACTTCGTCATCGTCCTGTCCTCTTCTCAGGTCTGCCCGGCTGGCGCCGGCGTGATCGGTCGGCTCGGCTCGGCTCAGAGCTGGCCGGTGCGCTCGCGCCAGGCGCGCTCGGCCTGGATCCACTCGTTGTCGGCCGGGAACTCGTCGATCGTGGGGATGCGGCGGATTTCCGACTTCATGCCGGGCCCGGCGAGCGGTGCCTTCTTCGCCCAGGCGACGGCGTCGTCGATCGTCGGGACGTCGAGGATCCAGAAACCGTTGAAGAGCTCCTTGGTCTCGCCGTACGGTCCGTCGGTGACGGTCGGCTCGTCGCTCGAGTAGTCGACGACGACACCCTTGTCGGCCTCCTCGAGACCGTCCATCGCGACCAGGACCCCGGCCTCGATCAGCTCGTTGTTGAAACGACCCATCGTCGCGAGCATCTCCTCGAAGTCGGTGCCGGACTCGGCGAACGCCGCCTCGGCCTCGTCGGTGCTGCGCATGATCAGCATGTATTTCGCCATGGTTCTCATCTCCTGTGACGACGGTCCCCCCGCTGGGGACCTTCTCACCCCCAGGTCGAACGGGAAACCCGTGGATCGACACGCGACGTCACAAGTGTGTGAATCTTCCGCGACCCGGGGGTCACCAACTGGCGCCCGGACCCCCACGCGACGCAGTCTGGTCCCATGACGCTCGATGCCCAGCCCACCCCCCGGTCCGACGGCCGCAGCACGTTCCCCTCCATCGCGGAGTACGCGTTCCTGTCCGACTGCGAGACCAACGCCCTGGTCGCTCCCAGCGGCGCGATCGAGTGGATGTGCCTGCCCCGCCCCGACTCCCCGAGCGTCTTCTCCTCGATCCTGGACCGCGGGGCGGGGATGTTCCGCGTGGGGCCGCACGGCGCGCGCGTCCCGGTGGCGCGGCGGTACCTGCCGGGCACGCTCATCCTCGAGACGACGTGGCAGACCTCGACCGGCTGGCTCGTGGTGCGCGACGCGATGGTCATGGGCCCGTGGCACAACCTCGACGAGCGGTCGCAGACGCACAAGCGCACCCCGACCGACCACGACGCCGAGCACGTCCTGCTGCGCACCGTGAAGTGCGTCTCGGGCACCGTCGACCTCGAGGTGGTCTGCTCCCCCAAGCCCGACTACGCGCGCGGCGAGCCGGACTGGGAGTACCTGGACGACGGCTACTCGTCGGTCGTGGCCCGCATGGGCGACGAGAACCCGGACCTGCGCCTGAGCTCCAGCCTCCGGTTCGGCCTAGAGGGGCAGCGCGCCCAGGCCCGGACCCGGATGAGCGAGGGCGAGACGGCCTTCGTGGCGCTCGCGTGGTCGCCGCTGCCGGCGCCGGGATCGTTCGAGGAGGCCGCCGACAAGATGTGGCGCACCGAGCAGTTCTGGCGCGACTGGATCACGCAGGGCTCGTTCCCCGACCACCCGTGGCGCATCTTCCTGCAGCGGTCGGCCCTGACGCTCAAGGGGCTGACCTACGCCCCGACGGGGGCGCTGCTGGCCGCGGCGACGACGTCGCTGCCCGAGACTCCGGGCGGTGAACGCAACTGGGACTACCGCTACGCGTGGATCCGGGACTCGACGTTCGCGCTGTGGGGTCTGTACACGCTCGGCCTGGACCGCGAGGCCAACGACTTCTTCGCGTTCATCCAGGACGCCTGCCACGACAACAAGCAGCTCCAGATCATGTACGGCGTGGGCGGCGAGGAGAAGCTCACCGAGTCCGAGCTGAGCCACCTGTCGGGCTACGAGGGCGCCCAGCCGGTCCGTGTGGGCAACGCCGCGTACAACCAGCGCCAGCACGACGTCTGGGGTGCCGTCCTGGACTCGGTGTACCTGCACACGCGCAACCGCGAACAGCTCCCGGAGGCCCTGTGGCCGGTGCTCAAGCGCCAGGTGGAGGAGGCCGCCAAGCACTGGCACCTGCCCGACCGGGGCATCTGGGAGGTGCGGGGCGAGCCGCAGCACTTCACGTCGTCGAAGCTCATGTGCTGGGTCGCGCTCGACCGGGGGGCGCGGCTCGCCCGCCTGTACGACGAGCCCGACTTCGCCGAGCAGTGGCAGAAGCTCGCCGACGAGATCCACGCGGACATCTGCACCAAGGGGGTCGACGGCCGCGGCGTCTTCACCCAGCGCTACGGCGACGACGCCCTGGACGCGTCGCTCCTGCTCGTCCCGCTCCTGCGGTTCCTGCCGCCCGACGACGAGCGCGTGCGGGCCACGGTGCTGGCGATCGCCGACGAGCTCACCGAGGACGGGCTCGTGCTGCGCTACCGGACCGAGGAGACCGACGACGGGCTGGCCGGCGAGGAGGGCACGTTCACGATCTGCTCGTTCTGGCTGGTGAGCGCACTGTGCGAGATCGGGGAGATCGACCGGGCGCGGTCCCTGTGCGAGCGGCTGCTGTCGTTCGCCTCCTCGCTGAACCTCTACGCCGAGGAGATCGACCCGCGCACGGGGCGGCACCTGGGCAACTTCCCGCAGGCGTTCACGCACCTGGCGCTCATCAACGCCGTCATGCACGTGATCCGCGCCGAGGAGGAGCCCACCGACCACCGGTCGTTCCGCACCCCGAGCGGCGCCTGAACACAGCCCACCAGTGTGGCGCAGCACCCTCTTGCGCGCACTGGCTAATAGGTATAGCTTGAAGGCTATGTCTGATACCCTGCGCTTCCTCCGGCTCCCCGAGGGGCGCCTCGCCTACAGCGACTCCGGCGTGACGGACGACCCGCTCGTCGTCGCCGTCCCCGGGATGGGCGACCTGCGCTCCACCTACGACGACGTCACCCCGGCCCTCGTCGAGGCCGGGTGGCGCGTCGTGGTCGCCGACCTGCGTGGTCACGGCGACTCCGGCACGAGCTTCACCCGGCACGGGGACGAGGCGACCGGTGCCGACCTCCTGGCGCTCGTCGAGCACCTCGACGCCGGCCCCGCGGTGCTCATGGGCAACTCCATGGGGGCGTCGTCCGCGGCCTGGGCGGCCGCCGAGCGGCCCGACCTCGTGCGCGGCCTCGTGCTGCTCAGCCCGTTCCTCCGCGAGACCCTCTCCCCCGCCAAGCAGCGGCTCCTGCGCGCGGCCTACCGCGTGCTCTTCGCCCGTCCGTGGGGCGCAGCCGTCTGGGCCGGCTACTACTCGATGATCAGCAAGGGTCGACGGTCGCCCCGGCACCGCGAACACGTCGCCCAGGTCAGGGCCGCGATGTCCGACGGCGCCCGCCTGCGATCGTTCCGCGCGCTGACGGTCGCGCTCGACCACGCCGTCGTCGAGCGCCGGCTGGCCGACGTGCGGGCGCCCGCGCTCGCCGTCGTCGGCGCCCTCGACCCCGACTTCGCCGACCCGGCGGCCGAGCTCGCCTGGGTGCGCGAGGCGATCGGCGTACCACCGGAGCACGGCGTCCTCGTGCCGGACGCCGGGCACTACCCCCAGCACCAGACCCCCGACGTCGTGGTCCCGGCCGTGCTCGGGTTCCTCGCCGGCCTGCCCGTGGCGGGTGATCACGGTGCCTAGGGCCGGCCTGTCGCGCGACGCGGTCGTCGACCTCGCGCTCGGGATCGTCGACGACGGCGGTCCGGACGGGTTCGCCGGCCTCACGCTCGCGCAGGTCGCCGCCCGAGCCGGCGTGGCCACGCCCAGCCTGTACAAGCACGTCGGGTCGTTGGCCGAGCTGCGCCGCGAGGTGGCCGTCCGCACCGTCCGCGAGCTCGCCGTCGTCAGCGCACGCGCGACCGTCGGACTGTCCGGGGCCGACGCCGTCCGCGCCATGGCGCACGCCTGGCGCGACCACGCCCGCACGTACCCCGGCAGGTACGCCGCCACCCAGCTCGGTCCCGACCCCGACGACCCGGCGCACGCCGAGCACCGCGCCGCCGCCGCCGAGAGCGTCGCCGTCGCCGTCGCGGCGCTGCGCGGCTTCGGGCTGCCGGACGACGGCGTGATCGATGCCGTGCGCGCCGTGCGCTCGGCCGTGCACGGGTTCGTCGCCCTGGAGCTCGGCGGCGGGTTCCGCATGCCCCAGGACCTCGACCGCAGCTTCGAGGCCCTGGTGACCATGCTCGTCGCCGGGATCACCTCGCTGAGCGACCAGAACAGCTGATCGTCCGACGGTGCGCTACCTCGCGGGGGTGTGCGCTACCTCGCGGGGGTGAGCGCTACCTCGCCGCCTGGGGCGCTACCTCGGTGGGGGACGACGACGGCCGGCCACCCGGGGCAGGGTGGCCGGCCGTCGCACGGGGATCGAGCGCTGGATCAGTCGCCGCGCAGGATCGCGAGGAGTCGCAGGATCTCGAGGTACATCCAGATGAGCGTGACCATGAGGCCGAAGGCCGCCGACCAGGCGAACTTGGCCGGGACGCCGCCCTCGACACCACGCTTGATGGAGTCGAAGTCGATCATGAGCATCGCCGCGGCGAGACCGACGGCGAACAGGCCGATGACGATGCCGAGCGTGCCGCCGCGCATGCCCCAGCCGTCGAGGACGCCGGTCCACACGAGCACCACGTTGACGAGGGAGAACACGAGGTAGCCGACCATCGAGATGAGCACCCACCGCGTGAACTTCGGGGTGACGCGCACCTTGCCGGAGCTGAACAGCGCCAGCGAGACCGCGAAGACCGACAGCGTGGCGAGCACGGCCTGCAGGACGACGCCGTCGTAGAACGACTCGTACATCTTGGAGATGCCACCGAGGAACGCACCCTGCGCGATCGCGTAGAGGGTGATCAGCAGCGGGCTCGGGTTCTTCTTGAAGGCGTTGACCAGACCGAGGACGAGCCCGACGATCATGCCGCCGATCCACAGGGCCGGCATGGTCTCGGTGAGCGACCAGCTGATCGCCGCCACCACCACGAGCAGCGAGAACAGCCCCGCCGTCTTCATGATGACGTCGGTGTAGGTCAGACGCTTGGTGTCGACGGGGGACGCCGACGGCGCGTTGTACATGTTCTGCAGCGAGGCGGCGTCGGCCGCCTGGGCGCCGAACTGACCGGCCTGGCCGTACTGGCCCGGGCCGCCCGGTGCTGTCGTGGCACCGCCGGCACCGCGCCGGGGCTCGCCGAAGGCGGCGCTGTTCGAGAAGACGGGGTTGCTCATGAGCTCCTCCTGGTCGCGGCTGCCGGGTGCCCGACGACGGGTCGTCGCGCGGACAGGGCCGGGTCGCTGGCCGTGGCCATCATCCTAGGCAACGCGCGACCCGGCCGTCAGGTTCCCGGCCGATCTGTGACGTGCTCGGGTCAGTCGGCGGCCTGCGCGGCGCGGACCGCCTCCCGGTCCTGACGCTCGGCCCGCTTCGCGGCCCTGCGGTCCCGCCGAGCGGCCCGGCGGTCCTTGCGGCCCTCGACCAGCACGTACAGCACCGGCACGATGAGCAGGGTCAGCAGGGTCGAGGAGATCAGTCCGCCGATCACCACGAGCGCGAGCGGCTGCGAGATGAACGCCCCGCCGCCGGTGATCCCGACGGCCATGGGCGTGAGCGCACCGATGGTGGCGAGCGCCGTCATGACGATCGGCCGCAGGCGCTTGCGGGCGCCCTCGCGCACCGCCTCGTCCAGCGACCGGCCGCGCAGCCGGTACTGGTTGATGAGGTCGATGAGCACGATGGCGTTGGACACCACGATGCCGATCAGCATGAGCACGCCGATGAGCGCCGGGACGCCGAGAGGCGTGTCGGTCGCCAGCAGCGCCACGAGGGCGCCGGTGGCGGACAGCGGCACGGAGACCAGCAGGATGAGCGGCTGCACCAGCGACTTGAACGTCGCGACCATGATCAGGTAGACGATCGCGATGGCGGCGAGCAGGGCCAGACTCAGGTCGGCGAAGGCCTCCTCCTGGTCGGCGGCGACACCGCCGATCTCCACGGTCGCGCCCGGCGGCAGCTCGAGCCCGTCGACGGCCGTGGCCACGTCGGTGCTCAGCGTGCCGAGATCCTGGCTCTCCGGGGTGATCGACACGGTGGCCGAACGCTCCCCGTCGACGCGGCTGATCGACGTCGGCGTCTCGACCTCCGCGACCTCGGCCACGTCCGTCAGCGGAACCATGCCGGCGGCGGTCGGGATCTCGATCCCCTCGACCTCCTCGACGGTCGCGGGCGCCTCGCCCGAGACGACGACGGCGTCCACCGGCCCGTCCCCGAGGTCGACCTCGCCGACGGTCTGCTCCGGGTTCATCGTGCCGGACACGATCCCGGCCACCTGGGTCTCGGTGAGGCCGGCCTCGGCGGCCGCCTCGCGGTCCACCGTGACCTGCAGGACCGGCTGGGCCGAGGCGAGGTCGTTGGTGACCTCCGCGACGCCGTCGAGGCCGGAGACGGCCGCCGTGGCCTCGTCGGCCGCCGCGGTGAGGTCGTCGGCGTCGTGGGCGCGGACCACCAGGTCGATGGTGGTGGACCCGAAGCCGGAGTCGCCGCCCGCCACGCTGACCTCCGTCGTCGGGCCGTCGCCGGTGAGCGACTCCGCCGCGTCCCGGACGTCGCCCTGGACGGCGAGCGGGTCGGCCTCCTCGTCGAGCGTGATCGAGAAGGTCGCGGTCGGCGCCGAACCGCCGCCGAAGAACGCGGCCTCGCCGGCGTCGCCCGAGCCCACCGAGGTCTGGACGGTCTCGATCCCCTCGACGCCGTCGAGGGCCTCCTCCATGTCGCGGGCGGCCTCGTCCTGCGCCTCCAACGACGCCGTGTCGGTGAAGGTCTGCGTGACCGAGACGGTGTCCTGGCCGGAGTCACCGATGAAGTTGGTCTCGAGCCGCGGCACGAGCGCGAGCGTGCCCGCGAGGATGCCGACGGCGATCACCAGCGAGATCCACGGGTGCCGCAGCGACGCGGCGAGGCTCGGCACGTACGCGCGCTGCCACAGGCCGCGACGCTCCTTGGCCTCGGCGGCCTCGCGGATCGCCTCGCCCCCGTCATCAGCGACACCGTCGGAGCCGGCGCTGCCCTTCGGCGCCTTGACGAACCAGTAGGCGAGCACCGGCACGATGGTCAGCGCCACGAGCAGCGACGCGAGCATCGCGATGGCGACGGTGAACGCGAACGGCCGGAACAGCTCGCCGGTCATGCCGGAGACGAGACCCAGGGGCAGGAACACCGCCACGGTGCAGATGGTCGAGGCGGCGATGGCGCCCGCGACCTCGCCGACGGCGGTGAGGATCGCCTGCTTCTTGTCCTCGCCGTAGGACAGGTGTCTCTTGATGTTCTCGATGACGACGATCGCGTCGTCGACCACGCGCCCGATGGAGATGGTCAGCGCGGCCAGCGTGAGGATGTTCAGGGTGTACCCGGTCAGGTCCATGACGAGGAACGCCGTCGCGAGGGACAGCGGGATCGACACGGCCGAGACGAGCGTCGAACGCACGGACAGCAGGAACACCAGGATGATGAGGATCGCGAAGATCAGCCCGAGGCCGCCTTCGGTGGCCAGGCCCTCGATGGACTCCTCGATGAAGGGCGCCTGGTCGAACACGACCGCTGTGCTCACGCCGGCCGCGTCCAGCTCGGCCGCGTTGTCGTCCAGGACATCCTGCACCGCGTGCGAGACGTCGACGGTGTTGCCCTGCGGGGTCTTGGTGATGGCGATGCCCAGCGACGGCTCGCCGTCCAGCCGGGAGAAGGAGTCCGCCTCGGTGGGAGCCACGGTGATCTCGGCGACGTCGCCGAGCAGCACGGGCTCCGGCAGCTCGGGCGGCGCCGGGGGCGCGTTGGCGTCCGGCAGCAGCTCGTCCTCGCCGGGGACGACCGCCTCGTCGCCGGTGCCGGGCTCTCCCCCGGTGTCCGACGGCGGCACATCGGTCGCGCCGTCGGGCGCGGTGGCGTCGCCGCCCGCTCCGGAGTCCGTGCCGGTGCCGTCGGCAGCGCCGCCCGTGCCGCCGGTCTCGGCGGCGGACGGCACGAGGGGGATGTCCTCGAGGTCGTCGACGCTCTCGACGCGGGTCCCGGCCTGCAGGGAGTAGGTCGCGCCGTCCTCGGTGACGGTGCCGGCGGGGATCACCACGCCGTAGTCCGCCAGGACGTCGGTCACCTGGGTGAGCTCGAGGCCGTCGTCCGCCAGCTCGGCCGGGTCGACCTCGATGAGCACCTGCTCCGCCTGCCCCCCGGTGACGGCCACGGAGCGCACGTCGCCGATCTCCTCGAGCGCGGGGACCAGGACGGTGTCGATCTCGTCGGCGAGAGCGGCGACGTCGTCGGACCCGGCGGCGGCCAGCTGGACCACCGGCAGGTCGTCGAGCGAGCCGGTGACGACCTGCGGGTCGACGTCCTCCGGGAGCTGCGACTGGGTGCGCGTCACCGCGGTGGTGAGCCGCTGGGTGGCGGCATCCATGTCTGTGCCGTACTCGAAGGCGACCGTGGTCATCGACATGCCGGTGGACGCCGTCGAGGTGATCGACTCGATCCCGTCGACCGTCTGCGCCGCCGCCTCGAGGGGCTCGGTCACGTTCTGCTCGACCACCTCGGGCGACGCGCCGGGGTACACGGCGACGACGGCACCGGCCGGGAGCTCGAGCGACGGGATGAGCTCCTGCTTGAGCGACGTCAGGCTCAGGGTGCCGAACGCGAAGATCGCGATCGTCGCGAGAGCGACGACGGCACGGTTGGCCAGGGACAGGCGGGCAAGGCGGAACACACACACTCCTGAGGGGCGGGGGGAGGTGCACGACGGCGGCATCGTACGGCTGCACAACGGAGCGTACGCCGGTCGAGTTCCCGCGAGGTCACGGGTGGATGAACCTTGGCCTCCGTGTTCGAACACTTGTACGATCGAAGGCGCTGCACCGTGCACCTCGTACCGCACTGCACTGCACTGCACCGCACCGCACCGCGAGGCAATCCAAAGAACATGTTGCAAAGCTATCTTTGCAACGCTATCTTGGTACCACTTCGATGCACCGTCCGTCACCACCGGGAGCCCGACATGCTGCTCGCCATCACCTTCCCCACGACCACCTCCCGCTCCGAGCGCCGCCTGCTCGACGACCTCGTCGACCGCCTCGGCCACGCACTGGTCGCGCTGGGCACCCGGATGACCCGGACCGCCGCTCGCCCGCCGCGCACCGACCACACCGCTGCGCGACGCACCGCCGAGGCGCGGTACCGCGCCGACGAGCACATGCGGGACAACGCCGCCCAGGTCAACCCGCTCGGCCTACGCTGAGCGCCTCGCTGTACCGTCGTCGCATGAGCGACACCCCCGAGGCTCCGTCCGGCGGCGACCGGCGGCCCGACCGGCTGAGCGCGTTGCGGCTCCGAGGCCTCTCGCACCCGCTGCGGGTGCGGATCCTCGATCTCCTGCAGGTCCACGGCGCGCTCACCGCGAGCCGGCTCGCCGAGCTCGTCGGCGAGTCCAGCGGCTCGACCAGCTACCACCTGCGCCAGCTCGCCAAGCACGACTTCGTCCGGGAGGTCGAGGGTCGCGGTACGGCCCGCGAGCGGTGGTGGGAGGCCTCGCCGGGCGGGTTCTCCATCGGCCCGGAGGACCACGACGACGCCGGCCTGCGGACCACCAAGTCCCTCGTGAACGCCGAGTTCGAGCGCACCCGTCAGGACAAGATCTGGCGGCTCCTTGCCGTCATGGACACGGACCTCGAGCAGACGGAGCTCGCCCGGTGGAAGGATGCCGTCACGCTCAGCACCTCCAACTTCTTCGCCACGCCCGCACAGCTCTCGCGCCTGATCCAGGCCGTCAGCGCCGTCCTCGACGAGCAGCTGGAGCCGCTGAAGGACCAGGACGACGTGCCCGGTGCGGTGCCCGTCCAGATCCACTTCAACGCGTTCCCCGTGGTGGACGCCGTGCGCGACGACCGGCCCTCACCGCGCGACGACGGGCACTGAGGGTGCTCCCTCGGGTGCCGCGCCCTCGGACCCGTTCGGCTCGGCGGCGCGCGCCCGACGACGCGCCCCGCCCCACAGCACGCCCGCGACGACCAGCGCCCCGCCGCCCAGCTCCAGCAGGCTGACCGCCTCGCCCAGCACGACCCATGCCGCCGTCATCCCCACCACCGGGACCAGCATCGAGTAGGGCGCGACCACCCCGGCGGGGTGGCGAGCCATCAGCCAGGTCCAGACGCCGGAACCCAGCACCGTCCCGACGACCACCGTGTAGGCGAGGCCGACGAGCGCGCCCACCGCACCCGGCTCGTCGAACGACGTCAGCGACCCCACGATCCGGGCCGGACCCTCGACGGCCAGGGCGAGCGCCAGCATCGGCAGGGGTGGCACGACCGACATCCACAGGGTGAGGTGCAGTGGGTTCTGCGGCCGCGCCTGCCGGTTGGAGATGTTGCCGAGCGCCCAGCCCAGCGCACCGGCGAGCGTGAGCAGGAACGGCAGGAGCGCCGCCGTCTGCGCCTGCTGCCAGCCGACCACCGTGAGGCCGGCGACGGCCACCAGGATCCCGGCGACCTGCCGCGGCCCAACCCGCTCGCGGAGGAACGTCGCTCCGAGGACCACCGTGAACGGCCCCGACGCCTGGAGCACCAGGGACGCCAGCCCGGCCGGCATCCCGACGGCCATCCCCCAGTAGAGGAAGGCGAACTGCAGGATGCCGAAGCCGACGCCGTAGCCGATGAGCCACCGGACGGGCACCCGGGGCCGCGGCACCAGGAACAGCGTCGGGACGGCGATCACCGCGAACCGCAGGGCCACGAGGAACATCGGTGGGAAGTGTCCGAGCGACGCGTCGATGGCCAGGAAGTTCAGACCCCACATGACGGCGACGGACGCGGCGAGCAGACGGTGGCGCAAGGGCATACCGCCATCGTCGACCCGACCTCGGTGAAGGACAAGCGAGAGTTTCTGTCATGACTCTGTAGGCTGCCTTCATGGATGTCCGACACCTCGAGCTCCTGCGCGAGCTGGCCGACCGCGGCAGCGTCTCCGCCGTCGCGGCCGCGACGCACCGGACACCGTCGGCCGTCTCGCAGCAGCTGCGCACGGCGCAGCGTGAGCTCGGGGCACCGCTCGTCGAGCCGCACGGCCGCGGCCTCCGTCTGACCGACGCCGGACGCCTGCTCGCCGAGGGCGCGGTCGACGTGGCCACGGCCCTCGCCGAGGTGCAGGCACGCTGGGACGCCTTCCGGGACGCGCCGACGGGCACCGTCACCGTCGCCGCGCTGCCGAGCGCCGCGGCGTTCCTGCTCCCCGCCGTCGACCGTGCGCTCACCGGCAGCGGGATCGACCTGCGCTACACCGACGTCGACCTCGCCGAGTCCGCGTACGGCGCCCTGACCGCCGACCACGACGTCGTCATCGCGCACAGCCTGACCAGCGTCCGGCCGGCCGGGACCGACGGCCTCGTCGTGGTCCCCGTGGCGGGCGAGCCGCTCGACGTGGCGATGGCCACCGACCACCCGCTCGCCGTCCGGGAGACGGTCGACGCCCACGACGTGGTCGACTCCGCATGGATCGGCGTGCCGGCCGGATACCCGTTCGACACGGTCCTGCGGAGCATCGAGCAGACGACCGGCGCGCAGCTCGACGTCCGGCAGCGGCTCGTGGACAACCGGCTCATCGAGTCCCTCGTCGCGGCCGGCGACCGCCTGGCGGTCCTCCCCCGCTTCACCACCCCGACCGGGGACCGGCTGACTCTGCGGCCCCTGACGGGCGTCCCGGCCACGCGGCACGTCGCCGCGGTGATGCGTCCGGACCGTGCCCGCCGCCGGGCCGTGCGCCAGGTGCTCGACGCCGTCGTCCGCGCCGCCGAGGAGACCGCACGCCGGCACCACGCCGACCCGGCGGCGCGCTGATCTGCCAGGAGCAGATGCGCTGACGGCAGATCGCCGTTCCCCCGCCGGCGCCGACGACCCACCGTGGAGCCATGACCACCACCACGCTCCGCTCCTCGGACGCTCCCCCGCCCGTCGCACCGTTCGACGACTAGCTCGCCACGCGGCTGCTGCACCAGCGCATCGTCGTCGTCGGCACCGAGATCGACGACGCCGTCGCGAACCGCGTCTGCGCCCAGCTCCTGCTGCTCTCCGCCGAGGACCCGGCCTCCGACGTCGCCCTCTACGTCAACTCCCCCGGCGGCTCGGTCAGCGCCGGGCTCGCCGTCTACGACACGATGCGGCTGCTGCCGAACCACGTCGTCACCGTCGGCTTCGGCTTCGCCGCCAGCATGGGCCAGTTCCTGCTGACCGCCGGCACGCCCGGCAAGCGCTACGCGCTGCCGCACACGCGGGTGATGATGCACCAGCCGTCGGCGGGGATCGGCGGCACCGCGGTCGACATCGCCATCCAGGCCGAGAACCTCGAGCACACCAAGCGACTGATGCACGAGCTCACCGCGCAGCACACCGGGCGCAGCGTCGAGCAGGTCACGGCGGACGCCGACCGCGACCGGTGGTTCACCGCCACCGAGGCGCTGGAGTACGGCCTCGTCGACCGGATCGTGGAGTCCGTCGCGGACGTCCGCCCCGCGGCCGCCGGCCGGAAGGCGGGTCTGTGATGAGCTACACGATCCCCAGCGTCGTCGAGCGCACCCCGCTCGGCGAGCGCGCCTCGGACGTCTTCAGCCGCCTGCTGCGCGACCGCATCATCTTCCTCGGCACCGAGATCGACGACGGCGTGGCGAACGTCGTCATGGCGCAGCTGCTGCACCTCGAGTCGGAGGCGCCCGACCTCGAGATCGGCCTGTACATCAACTCCCCCGGCGGCTCCGCGACGGCCATGGCGGCCATCTACGACACGATGCAGTTCGTGCGCTGCGAGGTCGCCACCACGTGCATGGGGCAGGCGGCGTCGGCGGCCGCCGTGCTGCTGGCCGCCGGAGCGCCCGGCCGCCGCGCCGTGCTGGAGCACTCCCGCGTGCTGCTGCACCAGCCGTCCGGGCAGGCCCAGGGCACCGTGTCCGATCTGGCGATCCAGGCCCGCGAGGTGCTGCGGCTGCGCGCCGAGACGGAGGAGCTGCTCGCCCGGCACACCGGCCACGCGGTGGACCGGTTGCGGGCGGACACCGACCGCGACCTCATCCTGTCGGCGTCCGAGGCCGTCGCCTACGGCGTGGCCGACGCCGTCGTGACCTCTCGCAAGCACGCGGCGGCCTGACCAGCGCCGGCCCGTCCGGCACGGCCCGTCCGGCACGGCGCCGGTCCGGCACGGCGCCGGTCCGGCAGGGCGGGCCGGCGCTGAGCCGGCGTGGACGTCGTCGTACGGACCTGCTCAGGCAGCGAGCGCGACGACGTCGCGCGTCGGGCGCGGGCCACCGCCGGGCAGCGCCGCCACGCCGGTCGACGAGCGCACGTGCCGGACCGTCGTCGGGCGCGTGGACGTCAGGACCACGCGTGGCTCGGTCGCCGCGACGAGCGTGGCGTGGGTGTCGGCGACGAGGTCGACGAGCCGCAGGTCGAGCGCCCGGCAGACGGCGGCGAGCACCTCCGACGACGGCTCCTTGCGGCCACGCTCCACCTCGGACAGGTAGGCGGTCGACATGCGTGCCGCCTCGGCGACCTCCTGCAGCGTGCGCCCCTGGCGCTGCCGCGCGCGGCGCAGGATCGCACCCAGGAGGTGCCTCAGCAGCGGCTCGTGCGCGTCGTCGCTCCTCGTCATGCCCCGACGCTACTCCGGGTCTGTGCCGGGACGCGGGCCGTGCGCGCCGTGCGGGCGCCCGTTCTGCCACGGGCAGAAGAACCCGGCGGCCGCGTGCCCCCGCCCGGGTTCGAACCGGGACTGGACCGGGTTTAAGCCGGCTGCCTCTGCCAGTTGGGCTACGGGGGCGCCGACGACGCGAACGGGCGGCCACGTTCGGCACTTCCGGCCTCGTTCGGCAGTTCAAGGTACCGAACGTGACACAAAGTGCCGAACGGGACCGTCAGCCCTTCTCGGCCCTCGCCGCGGAGGACTCCGCCTTCTGCTCGACCTTCTCGTCCTTCGGCTTCGGCGGCACCGAGGCCTTGCGGAACTCGTCGCGCGGGTCGTGCAGCGAACCCAGCGAGACGATCTCGCGGCCCATGAGGAACTGGCCGATCCACCCGATGAGGATGCGCAGCTTGCGGTTCCCCGTCGGCATCGCCATCACGTGGTAGCCGCGGTGGGCGAGCCAGGCGAGGGGGCCCTTGAGCTTGAGGAAGCCGAACAGCTCGGCGACGCCCTTGTAGAGGCCGAGCGACGCCACCACGCCGACGCTCTTGTGCTTGTACTCCACGAGCTCGGCGCCCTTGAGCTGCGCGATGATGTTGTCGGCGAGCCGGGTGGCCTCACGGATCGCGTGCTGGGCGTTCGGCGGGCAGAAGCTGCCCGGGTTCAGCAGGTCCGGGACCGCGGCGCAGTCGCCGGCGGCCCAGGCGTCGGGGACGACCTCGCCGTTCTCGTCCTCGACCTGCAGCGTCGCCCGGACGGTGACGCGCCCCATCTTGTCGGCCGGGAGGTCCGAGCTCTCCTTGATGACCGGGTTCGCCTTGACGCCGGCGGTCCACACGATCGTCTCGGTGTCGAACTCGACGCCCGTCGACGTGACCACGTGGCCGTCCTCGCACGAGCTCAGGAACGTGCTGAGGTGGAACTCGATGCCCCGCTTCTTCATCTCCTCGAGCGCCCACTCGCCCATCGGCTCGGAGACCTCGGGCAGGATGCGCCCGGTGCCCTCGATCATCACGAAGCGCAGGTCCTCGGCCTCGATCGTCGGGTAGTTGCGCGTCGCGTAGCGCGCCATGTCCTCGATCTCGGCGAGCGCCTCGATGCCGGCGAAGCCGCCCCCGACGAACGTGAAGGTCAGCATCTTCTGGCGCAGGTCCGCGTCCCACGTCGACGACGCGACGTCCATGCGGTTCAGCACGTGGTTGCGGACCGCGATGGCCTCTTCGACGTTCTTGAAACCGATCGCGTTCTCCGCGAGCCCCGGAATGGGCAGCGTGCGCGAGACCGAGCCGAGGCCGATCACGAGCTGGTCGTAGGAGACCTCGTAGTCCGGCCCCTCCTCCGGGCGGATGGTGATCTTCTTGTCGCCGTGCGCGATGTGCGACACCTTGCCCTGCAGCACGTCGATGCCCTTGAGCGCGATGCGGTGCGGGGCGACGACGTCGCGCGCGTCGATCGAGCCGGCGCCGGCCTCGGGCAGGAACGGCGCGTACGTCATGTACGGCCGGGGATCGACGACGACGATCGCCGCCTCGCGCTTCCCGAGCTTCTTGCGCAACCGGCGCGCCACGTAGAGCCCGACGGATCCACCGCCGAGCACGACGATGCGCGGGACCTTGCGCGGACGCGGTGTGGGCGCGGGTGCGTCCTGGGCAGGGGTGTCCGTCGACAGAACGTTCTGAGGCATGGCTCCCAGTCTACGACCGACAGCGGACCGCTCGCGCGCGGGTCCGATGTACCGTCCGTCACCGCCGCGGACTGGCGTCCAGCACGGTGGTCGCGCCGCCCGTCGTGGACGGTTCCGGGGAGGGGAACCGCGCGACACGCCCACCCGGTGCTGTGGGTAGGAGATCTCCTGGTCTGCACGCCGAGAGTCGGGAGAGTTCCTACCCACGGCGCGGGGCGAGGTGGGGCGGTGGCGCAGGTGGTGGGTCGTCGGTCAGGCGAGAGACAGGGCGATGCCGTCGAGGATGTCGCTCTCGGACGTCACGACCTGCGTGAGCTCGCCGCCGGCGGCCGCGACCTCGTCGCGTACCCGGCGCACCACCCGGGACCACACCAGCGCCCCGGCGCCGATGACGTCCGCCCGGCCCGGGTGCATGAAGCCCAGCGCGAGCCTCTCCTCACGCGTCCGGCGCAGCAGGTCGTCGCACGCCGCGAGCACGTCCGCCACGCTCAGCACCGCGCCGTTGATCGTCTCGCGACGGTAGGTGGTGAGCCCCAGGGCGTGCGCCGTCACCGACGTCACCGAGCCCGCCAGGCCCACGAGGGTCGCGGTGCGCCCGAGCGGGACGACGGCGGCCGCCTCGTCCAGCGCCGCGTCGACGTCCGCTCCCGCGCTCGCGACCTCCGCCGTCGTCGGCGGGTCGGAGTGCAGGTGGCGCTCCGTGAGCCGCACGGACCCGACGTCCATCGACACCGCGGCGTCCGGCGTCGACGTGCCCAGCACGAGCTCCGTGGAGCCGCCGCCGAGATCGACCACCAGGTACGGATCGGGGTGCTCGCTCGCCGACCCGCTCGTGGCGCCGCGGAAGGACAGCAGAGCCTCCTCCTCGCCCGAGACGACCTCCGGGTCCACGCCCAGCGCGGTACGGACCCCGTCGACGAAGTCTCCCCGGTTCCGGGCGTCGCGGGTGGCGGACGTCGCGACGAAGCGCACGCGGGTGGACCCGAGCTCGGCCGCGACCTTCGCGTACTCGCGCGACGCGGCCAGCGTGCGCTCCAGCGCCTCCGGGGCCAGCTCACCGGTGCGGTCGACACCCTGTCCCAGGCGCACGATCTCCATGCGCCGGTCCAGCTCGGTGAGGGTGCCGTCGCCGGAGACGTCGGCGACCAGAAGACGGATCGAGTTGGTGCCGCAGTCCACGGCGGCGACACGGGTGCTGCTCATCACGGACGCACCCTCTCATCCCGGGCCGACACGTGCCCGTCCGCGGGCGTCAGCACGAGCACCGGTCCGGTCGCCACTGGTCACGGACGCGCTCCAGCGCCTCGTCGCCCAGGGGGTTCACGCCCGGCCCCGCCGCCAGGGCGTGCCCGACCAGCACGTGCAGGCACTTGACGCGGGTCGGCATGCCGCCCGCGGAGATCCCGTCGATCTCCTCGACGTGCCCCAGCTCGGCCCGCCGGGCCAGGTAGTGCTCGTGCGCGCCCCGGTAGGCCGCGGCGAGGTCGTCGTCCTCGGTCAGTCGCTGCGACATCTCTCGCATCACCCCGTCCGCCTCGAGCCGCGACGCCGCCGCGACGGCCCCCGGGTGCGTGAGGTAGTAGGTCGTGGGGAACGGGGTGCCGTCGGGCAGGCGCGGCGCGGTCCGCACCACAAGCGGCCGTCCGCACACGCAACGGGCCGCGATGCCCACCACGCCGCGCGGCACCCGGCCGAGCTGCTCGGCCAGCACCTCGAGGTCATGGTCGGTCACGGCCGCGGGGTCGTCGGCAGGAGCCTCGTGCTGAGATGTCACGGGGTCATTCTCCCCCGTCGGCGCCGCCCGGTTCCACGTCCGTGCCGTCGCTCTCGTCACCCTCGGCGTTCTCGCCGTCGACGTGGGTCGCGGCGTCGTCGGTCACCTGCACCGACTCCCACAGGGCCTGGTACCAGGGTGCGCCCGTCGGGCCGGCGCGCGAGACCGGCTCCGCCGACGCCTCGTCCCCGGCCGGCACGTCGCCGTCGGACACCTCGTCGCCGTCGATCACCCGCCACACCGTGTCTCCCGGCATGACGTAGTTCAGGCGCGTGCGCGCCTGCTCCACCACGTACGAACGGTCCTCCCAGCGACCGAGCTCGTTCTCCAGCTCGGTGCGCTCCGACTCGTAGGCGGTGAGCTCTGCCTGCAGGCGGTCGATCTCGGCGCGCTGCTGGACGGCGCCGCGCACGGTGGGCAGCAGCAGCACGAAGGCCAGGAGGACCACCACGGACAGCACCAGCAACCGGACGGTGAGCACCTCGGGCAGCACGAGCCCCAGCCGGCTGCGGCGCCGGTCGTCCCGGGACGGGCCCGCGGGCCGCCGAGCGCTGCCCCGCTTCGTCGACGTCGTCCTGCTCGCGCCGGTCGCTCGCGAGCGCGCCGTCGACGCCGGTCGGGACGGTGTGCGCGCGCCCGGGCGAGAGGCGGGGCGACGCGGCGTGGTCGGTCGACGGGAGGGCACGTCTCGATTGTGCCGAATCGGCAGCCCGTGCCGCCGCACCCTCCCCGGCGCGCCATCCCTCGGTCGGAGGGGGTCCGGGCGCGACGACGGCCGGCCACCTCGGTGAGATGACCGGCCGTCGCCGGGCCCGGCGAGCGGGCGGGGGGGTGTCAGCCCTGGAAGCGCGGGAACGCCGAGCGGCCGGCGTAGCGGCCGGCGTCGTCGAGGGCGTCCTCGATGCGCAGGAGCTGGTTGTACTTGTTGATGCGCTCACCGCGGGCCGGGGCACCGGTCTTGATCTGACCGGCGTTGGTGGCCACGGACAGGTCCGCGATGGTGGTGTCCTCGGTCTCGCCGGAGCGGTGCGAGGTCATCGTGGTGAAGCCGTTGCGCTGCGCGAGCGTGACGGCGTCGAGCGTCTCGGTGAGCGTGCCGATCTGGTTGAGCTTGACCAGCAGCGAGTTCGCGGCCTTGGTCTCGATGCCCTTGGCCAGGCGCTCCGGGTTGGTGACGAACAGGTCGTCGCCGACGATCTGGACCTTGTCGCCGACCTTCGCCACGAGCGCGGACCAGGAGTCCCACTCGTCCTCGGACAGCGGGTCCTCGATGGAGACCAGCGGGTAGTCGGCGACGAGGCCCTCGTAGAACGCGATCATCTCGTCGGGCGTCTTGGCGCCGCCCTCCCACTGGTACGCGCCGTCGGAGAAGAACTCCGTGGCGGCGACGTCGAGCGCCAGCGCGACGTCCGTGCCCGGCGTGAAGCCGGCCTTCTCGATCGCGGTGATGATGAGGTCGAGCGCCGCACGGTTGCTCGACAGGTTCGGCGCGAAGCCGCCCTCGTCGCCCAGCCCGGTGGCCAGGCCCTCGGCCTTGAGCACCGACTTCAGCGCGTGGTAGACCTCGGCGCCGGTGCGCAGGGCCTCCTTGAAGGAGCTCGCGCCGATCGGGGCAATCATGAACTCCTGGATGTCGACGTTCGAGTCCGCGTGGGACCCGCCGTTGAGGATGTTCATCATCGGCACGGGCAGGACGTGCGCGTTCGGGCCGCCCACGTAGCGGAACAGGTCCAGACCGGCGCTCTTCGCGGCCGCCTTGGCCACCGCCAGGGAGACGCCGAGGATCGCGTTCGCGCCCAGCTTGGCCTTGTTCGGGGTGCCGTCCAGGTCGATCAGCGCCTGGTCGATGAGGCGCTGCTCCTCGGCGTCGTAGCCGATGAGCTCGGGAGCGATGTCGTCGATGACGGCGTTGACCGCGCCCTCGACGCCCTTGCCCAGGTAGCGGCCGGAGTCGCCGTCCCGGCGCTCGACGGCCTCGAAGGCGCCCGTGGAGGCGCCCGACGGGACGCCGGCACGTGCGAACGTGCCGTCGTCGAGGGCGATCTCGACCTCCACGGTGGGGTTGCCGCGAGAGTCCAGGATCTCGCGCGCGCCAACGGCTTCGATGCTTGCCACGGATGCTCCTTTGAGAGGGCACGCGGGCCGCCGCGGCCCGGCTCAGGCACGCTCAGTGCCCGGGGCCGCCGACGCCCGCGACGATGGAGGGTTGACGCCCCCAGGGTAGCCCCGTCCGACGCCCGCTGCGCCCGCGCCCACGTGGCGAGCAGCCGCACCGCGCCCGGTGGCGCGCACTATCGTGGGGGCGGTGGATGGGTTCTGGGACTTCGTCGGCTCGTACTGGTGGCTCGTCTTCCCGTTGGGCGGGATGGCCGGCGCCTGGTTCGAGGGTGTCCGCAAGTGGGACGAGCGCCGACGCCGGGACAAGATCGAGATGTACCGGATCAAGCACGGCGCCGTGGGCCACGGGTCCGACGCTCCGGACGCTTCCGAGGCGCTCGGCCGAGAGATCGAGCGCGTCGTCGCCGCGCACGAGGAGACCGACCGGCGGTGGCTCTCCTACGAGCTGGACGCCGCCAAGACGCTCGAGTACCCGGTGATCACCGACATGCGCGAGGAGGTCACCGTCGCCTTCCACCGTGCCCGGCGGGACGCCGACGCCCTGCGGCCCGACGACCCCGACGAGCTGCGCGACCGCGGGCTGCTGGACCGCTACCGGGAAGCGGTGCGCGACTACCAGCTCGCCTTCGACGTCGCCGAGCGCGAGGCGAAGCGCCGGCGCGACTCCGACCTCACGGCCGACGAGCGACGCGCCCTGGACCGCGCCAAGAAGCTACTGGCGCTGGCCGACGACGCCGGTGCCGGCCACGCCGAGCGCCAGGCCGCCTACCGGCGCGCGATGAAGGAGCTCGAGGGGATCCTCGTGCTGCCCGACGCCGCTACCGAGGCCATCGAGCAGCGCATCGCCGGCGTGCTCGGCCGCTTCCCCGGCGAGGACCAGCGAGCCTGAGGTCGCGGCGCACGGCCGCGCCCGGGGCGACGCGAGCACGTCGCCCCGGGGCGGGCCGGGGGTCCGTCAGCCCAGCGGGGACCACGGCCCCCAGGGCGAGTCGCCCGGGGCCTGGTTGCGGGTCCACCACCGCGCCTCGTAGGTCTCGCCGTCGTGCACCACGACGTCACCCGCGGTGAAGATCCGCGACGCGGTCCACTCCGCCGTGCCGTCCGGCGCCGTGGCGATCTCCTGCCACGAACCCCAGGGCGAGTCGCCCGGCGTCTCGGTGGTCCACCAGGTCGCCCGGTACAGGGAACCGTCGTGGCGCACCTCGTCGCCGGCCGTGTAGACCTGCCCCGCCACCCACTCCGGCGCGGGCGGCGCGGGGGCCGTCACGAGCTCGGCCACGCCCCAGCGGTTCGTGTACTGGTAGCCGGTGCCGGTCGGGTCGGCCCACGTCGTGACCCCGGTCCGCTCGCCGCCGGTGGCGTCGTTGACCTGGAGGTCCAGGCCGTGGAACGTCCCCACGCCGCCCTCGCCGAGCAGGTCGATCGCGGCCTCCACGCGGTAGCCGTCGTCCGTGAGCGTCGTCGCCGACTCGAGGCGTGCAGCCTGGTCCGCGGCGTCCCCGGTGCCGAACGAGACCTCGTTCTCCGCGCTGATGCGGATCTGCGTGTCCTCGGCCCGGTAGGCACCGTTCTTCGCGTTGCCCGCGTCGAGGAAGATCTCCACCGAGTCCTGGATCCACGGGTCGGACCCGCTGACGTCCACCTCCGGGTCCGGGACCTCCGCCAGCACGTGCAGCGTGTCGTCGGTCCACAGGGTCCGCACGGTCGCGACGGCGCCGTCCGTGCCCTCGACGGTCCTGTCGGTCGTGACGGCGTTCGCCGCGGACCACACGTCGTCGACCTCCCCGTCGACCTCCGGGGCGGCCGGCGCCTCGACGACCTCGACGACGCTCAGCGACTCACGGAGCGTGAGCGTGCCGAGCGCGCCGGGGGTGTTCCACCCGGCGGTGGTGCCGCCGTCGGACACGCGGACGTCCAGGCCGAGGGTGTCACCCTCGCTCGCCGCCTGCAGCGGCAGCCGGACGACGACGACGTACCCGTCGTCGGTCCCGGTGACCTCGGCCGCGCTGTCCGCTGCCAGGTCGCCGGTGACGTCGCCGTCGCGGCCGACGACGGCGGTCGCCCCGTCGAGGTCGAACGTCACCGTGTCGCCGTCGCCGGGCGAGGCGTCGTCGACCGCCACGTAGGCGGTCAGGTGATCGGGCGCCCAGCGCAGCTGGAAGCCGGCGACCCGCTCCCCCGCCGCGGACACGGCGTGCAGCGGCAGGCGGTCCCAGACGGGCGACGCGGCGGCCTCGCCGTCGAGCGGCACCTCGCCGGCGAAGACGTCCGCGGCGCGCAGCTGCGCGGGCAGCTCGTCGTCGACGGCCCCGTGGTAGGCGGGCTTGGCCTGGTAGGCGTCGTCGAAGAGCAGCGGCGCGCCGTCGTCCGCCCGCCACGACCGCCCGTCGGTGAGGCCCCACACGGTCACGGAGTACAGGGAGTCCGCCCGGTCGCGGAACAGCCGGAAGGCGTCCCGGTAGTAGTAGCCCTGCTCGACGAGCCGGGCCTGGGTCTCCGGCGTGCCGGTGGTGACGTCCAGCTCGGTGACCGCCTGGGTGACCGGCAGGTCGGCGAAGCGGTCGATCGCGGCACCCAGGGCCGAGATGGGCATCGCGAGCGACACGTGGAACTGGTGGCCCACGCCGTCCAGCGGGACGTCGCGGTCGAGCAGGCGCTCCACCAGCGCGCGGTAGCGGTCCTGCTTGCCGTCCTGCTCGGTGTTGTAGTCGTTGATGAACAGCGCCACCGGACGGTCCGCACCCTCGGCGGCGTAGCGCTCGTTGAACGCCTCGTCGGCGTACTCGAAGGAGCGGTCGATGAACTCCTCGCCGAGGATCCGGTACCACTCGCTGCGGCGCAGGCCGTCGTCGGTGGCACCGTCGGACACGACCTCGTTGACCACGTCGAACGCCGTCACAGGGTTCTCGCCACCGAACGCGCCGTAGGTCGCCAGCCACTCGGCCACCGCGAAGATGTGCGTGCGCAGCCGGTCGCGCAGCACCTGCTGGTCGGCCGCGGAGTCCGTGAGCGGCTCACCCGCGGCGTCGGTGAAGAACCAGTCCGGCGTCTGGGAGTGCCAGGTCAGCACGTGCCCGTACATCGCGAGGTCGTTCGCGGCCGCGAAGTCCATCAGCGCGACGGCCTCCGGGTGCGGGCGGAACGTGCCCTCGTCGTCGTACCAGGCCTCCGGCTTCATGTGGTTCTCGGCGGTGATCTGGTCGAAGTGCCGCAGCAGCAGTTCGGCGGCCGACCCGGTGGTCTCGCGCGAGTCGATCGCCACCCCGGCCGGGAACGGCACCGTCTCGTGGACCGGCGTGAGGTCCTGCACGACGGCCGGCGCGGGCACCGAGACCACGACGTCGTCGACCAGGAGGTCGCTCGTGTTGGAGCCGTTGTAGTCGGTCTCCAGGTAGAGGTGCTGCTCCTCGCCGGCCGGCGCCTGGAACGTCCCGGTGACCTCGGTCCAGCCGTCGGCGGTCACCTCCGACCACTGCGCGAGCGTGGCGTACGAGGTGCTGCCGTCCGCGGTGCTGGCCAGCGACAGCCAGACGGCGTCCGGCTGCTGGCCCGCCGGGAACCGCACCTGGGCAGAGATCTCGTAGCGCACCCCGGAGGTCAGCACCTCCGAGACGTCGCGCCCGATGCCGTCACCCTGACCGTCGCGACCCGTGACCAGCGCGGCCGCGTCGCCCGAGGCCGCGTCCGCCGTCGTGATCTCCACGGTCGGGTCCGTGTCGTCGCCGGTGCGCGGCCCCCAGCCGTCGAGACCGTCCTCGAAGTCGGTGCTCAGCACGGGGCCGGACGCCGGGGGCACGCCCTGGACCGGGGTGAACTCCCAGCCGTCGGCGAGCCGCTCGGCGACCACGGTCTCGACCGCGGCGAGGGAACCGGAGCGGTCGCCGCCGCCGTCGTGCACGAGCACGAGCTCGCCGTCGGTCAGGGCGGCGCGCAGGTTCTCCGTCAGGGTCGCCTCGTCCTGGGTCTCCCAGTCGGCGATCGTGTTCGTCACCGCGAGCGGCTGCATGCCGAGGTTCACCGCGACGCCCGGGGTGGCTCCCCACGAACCGTTCGGGGCCCGCCAGAACGGGACCTTCGCGTTCGGGTCACCGAGGGCGTCGCGGATGATGTCGAGGTTGGCGATCATGTCGGCCTGCGCCTGCTCGGGCGTCATCGACCCCATGTCCGCGTAGCCGGTGGAGTGGTTGCACAGGGTGTGCCCCTCCGCGACGATCCGGCGCAGGAGCTCGGCGCCGCCGTCGGCCTCGACGTTCTGGCCGATGACGCAGAACGTGGCCGGCAGGTCGCGCGCGGCGAGGAAGTCGAGCAGCGCGGGCGTGACGTCCGGGTTCGTGCCGTCGTCGAACGTGAGCGCGGCGACGGGGCCGCCGGTGGAGCCGGGCTGCGCCCCGGACACGGGTGTGGCCGTGGGGCTGACCGCTCCGCCGGGGACGAACCCGTCGGGCAGGCCGGTGTCGACCTGCTGGCCGGTGATCGTCAGGTCGTCCACGAGGAAGTCGGGGTGCACGTCGCCGACGGGCGCGGCCTCCAGGTAGAGCTGAGCGGCGGTGAGACCGGCGGGCATCGTGTACGACCCGCCGACCTGGACCCAGTCGTCGGCGGTGGCCGTGACGGCTCCGCCGACCCAGGTGTACGCGTCGTCGCCGTCGTCCGCGGGCGTCTCCTGGACGGTGAAGTGGACGTCGGTGGCGTCCGTGGCCCCGGCGGGCAGCTTGACCCAGGCCTCGACCTGGTAGACGCCGTCCTCGGCGAAGAGGCCCACGACGTCGGTCGCGGGACCGTTCCACTCCCCCGTGCGGTCGGTGACGCTGAGCGCCCCGTCGCCGGTGCGTGCGTCGTCGGTGATCCCGAGGGTCACGGGACCGCGCGGACCCCAGGGGTCGACTGTCGACTCGAAATCGTTTTCCAGCACGACGGCGTCGTCCGCCGCAGCACTGGACGCCCCCGCGGCGGTGGCGCCGAACGCGACCCCCGCCGCCAGGACTGCTGTACCGAGACGGGCGACCGCCCCGGTGAAACTCTGCCTCATCGTCGCTCCCTTGCGATGTGCGGTCGGGGCGCCGGCATCGATGCTCACGGCCCCGGGCAGGGCGCACCGCGCCCCGTCACCCGGCACGCTACGGCGGCGCGGTGACCAGGGTCAACGTCTGAGCCACACCGTTCGAAATCGTTATCTCACGCATGCCAACGCTGCGCCGTGCTCCCAGGGGTTCGCGTCGGTCAGGGCAACGTGCGTGCCGGCCCGTGACGGTGTCCGGCAGGATCGCCACGGACCGGCACGCACGTTGGTCGGCGGGGACTTCTCAGTCGTGCAGGAGGTCGCGGTCCCGCAGGTCGGCGAGGAAGGCCGCGGTGTCGGTCCGTGCGACGGACTCGTCGATCCCGTACTCCCGCACGAGCGCTCGCGCGAGCTGGTCCTCGGTGGCGCCGTCCGCGTCGGCGAGCGTCCGGGCGAGGAGGGTGCCGGCCCCGTTGGTCGTGAGGTACGTCGACGAGTTCAGGTCCAGGAGCACCATCTCGCCGTCGATCTCCTGCCAGGTCACCCCGTCTGCGCGAAGCCGCATGGTTCTCCCCGATCGTCGCGGTCGTCCGCAGGCATCAAACCACCGGACGGCGGGCCACACCGGCCTGCTCGTGGATTTCATCCGCAGGGCCGCGGCATTCACCCGCTCTGCGGGCCTTTTCACCCCCACCTCACCTGCCGAGGTCACACCGTGCTCGGAATACTGAAACGGTCCGGCACAACACACAGGAGGCACTTCTATGTACGAGGCACCCAGCATCCGTGAGGTCGGCACGGTCGCCGACCTCACGCTCGAGGCGCAGTTCGACCTCGACTACGACGGCGACCTGTTCCGCGGCGACAGGGACAACGGCGGCGTCTCCTGACGTTCCGCCACCGGATCGGCGGCGCCCACGGCACGGCCGCGGGCGCCGCCGACCTGAGGGAGGCCGACATGACCCTCGACGTACACCGCCCGACACCTCGCGAGACGGCGTGGGCGTGGCTTCCCGGACTGGTCGACGCGCCGTCCGGCCGCAGGACCACCTTCGAGCCGCTCGACGTCCTGCCGTCCCGCATCGCCGAGAGCGCCGGCGACCGACAGGTCTACGTCACGTTCTCCGGAGGACGTGACTCCTCGGCCGTCCTGGCTGCCGCGTGCCGCGCCACCGCGCTGTGCGGCACCCCGCCCCCGATCCCGGTGACGTTCGTCTACCCCGGCGTCTCTGAGGCCGACGAGTCCGACTGGCAGCGGGCTGTCATCGACCACCTCGGCCTGCACGACTGGTGGCGGCTTTCCGTCACCACGGAGAACGACCTGCTCGGCCCGGTCGCCCAGGACAGCCTGCGGCGGCACGGCCTGCTCTGGCCGGCCACCATGCACGCACGCGGTCCCCTGCTCGAACGGTGCGCCGGCGGCGTCGTCCTCACCGGCGAGGGTGGCGACGAGATCTTCGGCAACCGCCGGATCCGAGCCCTCCGCCGCACCGTTCGCCGACCTTTCGCGCCGGGAAGCCCGCGCCGCTCCGCGCTCGCAGCGGTCTCTCCTGCCGCTCTCCGCCGTCGCCGGCTGCGGACGGCGATGCCGCTGCCCTGGCTCCGGCCTGCCGCCCACGACGAGCTGGTCGAGCGGATCGGTGCCGACGACATGGCCGAGCCGCTGTCCTTCGGTGGCTCGCTGCGCTGGGTCGCGCGCCGTCGGTCGGTCACCGAGTTCTTCCGCACCTACTCCGCCCTCGCGGCCGAGCACAACGCCGACGTCGCCCACCCGCTGCTCGACCCGACGTTCCTCGCCGCCGTGGCTCGTCGGCACCCGACCGGCTTCTCGTCGCGGACGGAGGGCATGCGCGCGGTGTTCGCCGACGTGCTCCCGGACGCCGTCCTCGCGCGCACCTCGAAGGCGACCTTCACTCTCGCCTACCTCGGCGCGGCGACGCGTGACTTCGCGCGGAGCTGGACCGGCAGCGGCGTACCGCACGACCTGGTCGACGCCGAGGAGCTGCAGAAAGCCTGGCTGGGCGAACGCCCGCCAGGCCCCACCGGCCTCCTGCTGCAGTCCGCCTGGCTGGCGAGCCAGGCCCGCACCCCTGCCCAGGACGCGGCATGAGCCCCCGGCGGCAGGTGGGCGGGCTGCTGCGGGCGGCCCGGTCCGGGCTCGTGTACCTCGTGGCCGAGACGGGCCTGCGCACGGTCGGGCTGCGCCGGACCGCCGCGGTGCTGGGTCTGCGGCTCGGCGGAGCGCCGGGCACGACTCCGCGCGCCGCCTTCGACACGGCGCGGCTCACCGCCGTCGAGCTACGCACGCTGCGCATCGACCGCCGCGTGCTGCGCCTGCGGTGGGTCAACGGGACATGCCTGCGCACCGCCCTCGTGCTCGGCCGGAGCCTGCGTTCTCGCGACCCGCAGATCGTGCTGGGCGTCCGTCGCGACGACGGCGGCCAGATCAGGGCCCACGCTTGGCTGCGGATCGACGGCACCGATCTCGACCCCGAGGGCGCCGCCTGGCTGTACCGCGAGTTCGAGCGGGCCCGGACCACCGGAGGATCGGCATGACGGCGCCGACCACGCTGTACGGGCTGTCCGTCGACACCGACGTGCCGATGCCCTCACGGGCGGAGTCCGTGACGGTCGACGGCAGGGTTCGCCTCCGCAGCGGCGCCGACCGCCTCCACACCTACGAGGACCCGGCCGGTGAGGTGGTCCTGCGCTACGCGAGCCCGGAACGCCCCTGGTACACGGCGACCCGGTCGGACGACGGCTACCGGCTCCGCTTCCACGGGACCTGCGACTTCGTCCTCACGCCCGACCTCGAGGAGGTCACGCTGCACGTGGTCGACGGCGCCGACGGCGGTGTGGCACGGGTGCTCGCCTCCGGTGCGCACATGGCGTTCCAGCTCTACCTCCGCGGGCACGCGGTCCTGCATGCGAGTGCCGTACAGCTCGAGGACGATGTCATCGGGTTCGTCGGGCGGTCCGGGATGGGCAAGTCCACGATGGCGGCGCTGCTCTGTGCCGAGGGCGGCGCGCTCGTCACTGACGACGTGCTCCGCGTCGACCCGGCGGGCGACGACCACCTGGCTCGGCTCGGGGCGACGGAGCTGCGGCTCCGCAAGGGTGCGGACACCCTCACCGCGCGGTTCGGTGTGGACTCACCGCGCCGGGGACGCAGCGCGGACGGCCGCGACCTGCTGGCGCCCGGGCGCGAACCGACGGACGCTCGCCGGGTCGGTGCGCTGGTCGTCCCGCTCCCCGACCGCACGTGCGAGGAGCTGCGTGTCGACCGGGTCCGTGGCGGGGCAGCGGCGTTCGCGCTCATGCAGTTCCCCCGCCTGCTCGGGTGGCGGGACCCGCGGGTGACCGCCCAGCAGTTCGCCCTGGTCTCTGCGCTCGCCGCGAAGGTGCCCGTCTTCACGGCGCGGGTGCCCTGGGGACCGCCGTTCCGCGAGCGCCTGGGGGCTGAGCTCGTCGCGGCGCTGCGGGCTCAGGGCGCCGAGCTGGACCAGCCGTCGGGAAAGTACGCACCCGCCTGAAGGTCGAACAGCTCGGCGTACAGCCCACGCGCGGCCATCAGCTCGGCGTGCGTCCCTGCCTCGACCACGCGACCCGAGTCCATGACGTAGATGCGGTCGGCGCCCCGCACGGTGGCGAAGCGGTGCGAGACGAACAGGGCGGACCGGCCGTGCAGCGTCGTGCGCAACGAGCTGAACAGGTCGTGCTCGGCCCTCGGGTCGAGCGCCGCGGACGGTTCGTCGAGGATGACCAGGTCCGCGTCCCGGTAGAACGCCCGGGCGATGGCGAGGCGCTGCCACTGGCCGCCCGACAGGTCCGCGCTGTCGTCGAACATCCTCGACAGCCGAGTCGCGTACCCGTGGGGCAGGCGCGAGAGGGCGCCGTCGATGTCCGCGGCCCGCGCCGCCGCCCGGATGTCGTCCCGGCCGAGCTCGTCCTGCCGGGCGTCGGCCCCGGCACGGTCCAGGGCGATGTTCTCCGCGGCCGAGAAGGCGTACCGGACGAAGTCCTGGAAGATCACCGCCACCCGACTGCGCAGGGCGTCCTGCGAGAGCTTGGCGTAGGGCGTCTCGCCCCAGAGGACGTCGCCGGCGTCCGGCTCGTACAGCCCGGCCAGCACCTTCGCCGCGGTGGTCTTGCCGGACCCGTTCTCGCCGACGACGGCGACGACCTCCCCGCGACCGACCTCGATGGTGACGTCCTGCAGCGCCGCCGTGCCGGCCCCCGGGTACCGGAACGAGACGCCCTCGATCCGCGCGCCGTCGAACGCAGGGAGATCGTCGAGCCCGGAAGGCCCGGCCGCCTCGTCGGCGTGGTGCTGGAAGAACGCCTCCAGGTCGTCGAGGTAGAGCCCCGACTCGTGGATCTGCTGCACCCCGCCGACGAGGCCCTGGATCTGTCCCTGCAACACTCGGATGCCGACGATCGCGGCACCGGCGTCCGCGACACCCACCTCTCCGTTCGCGATGAGCACCACGAGGAGGAGCAGCGTCCCCACGAGGACGACGCCGGAGAGCACCTGCCCGAGGGTCGCCAGCCGCAACCGGCGCCCGAGGTGCTTGCGCAGCGCCTGGAGGTAGGTGTCGTACAACGCCCGGTACCGGTCCCGCAGCCACGGAGAGACCTGGAAGGCGCGGATCTCCTTCGCCTCGTCGCGGTTGGTCTGCACGTGGTTGACGTACATGCGCTCACGCTGGTTGGTCGTCTGCGCGACCGTGAACCGGAACTCCAAACCGCTCTCGCGGCGGCTGGTCAGCAGCACGGGGACGGCACCGACGGCCAGCAGCGGCAGCAGCCACGGGTAGAGCGCGACCAGCGCCGCCCCGACCGCGACGCTCGATGCCAGCGTCCCGATGACGGTGAACAGACCCTGGGTGACCTGGAACGGCCGGGTCATGGCGCTCTGCCGGACGCGCTGGAGGTTCTCGAAGAACTCGGGTGCCTCGAAGTTGCGCAACGGCACCGTGGTGGCGACGTCCTGAACCCTCTCGTTCATCGATCGGGCGACGAGCTCGCCGAGGAGCCGCCGCACGCTGCCCTGCGCCACCCCGATGACCGAGCCCAGGGCCATCAGCCCGGCGAGCGCCGCGACCGACCAGACGAGGCCGGGGGTCATCCCGGCGTCTGCCACGTCGAGGATGCGCTCGAGGACCTGGGCGACCACGAGCACCTGAGCGCCGAGCGCGGCCGCCGCCACGACCTGGAGCGCGACCAGCGACACGAAGAGGCGCGGGCTGCACGACCACACGATCCGGGTCGAGCGGCGGACCAGCTCGACGACCCGCCGACCGCGGGACGGGGCGGACCGCCCGCCGCTCATCGTCCTTCGCCCACGGCGGTGGCGAAGTAGGCCTCGCGAGCCCGCGGGTCGGGGACGTCCTGCTGCAGGGGCCGGACGGTGCTCCGGCCGTGTCGGTGCTGCCAACCCCGGTACCGGGCCGCGACGTGGTTCCTCGCGAGCCCCCACACGCTCGCCGCCACCGTGGGCCGCGCGGCCCCGTAGATGTTCCCCCCGAGCCTCGGGTCCCCCGGCAGACCGGGGAACGGGTGGAGATCGTCACGGGAGCGCGCGAGCCGCCCCCAGACGCCGTCGGCGACCTTCGCCAGGTCCCGCGACGGGACGCTGCCCCGACCGGCGATGCGGTACGCCCGGTCCAGGACGAGCGCCACGGGCACCGTGGCGTGCGCTCGTCGGCACCGGCGCGCCAGCTCGTCCCAGTCGATGCCGCGCGTCGCGTAGTAGGCGTCGGCGAGCCACACCAGTCGGTTGGCGCCCGCCTGGGCGGCGTGCACGGCCACGTGCAGCGCCTGGTCCTCCGGGTCGAGCATCGGCATCGGCACGGCCGACAGGTGGTGGCGACGGCGTCGTGCGAGCATCGCGTCGACCTCGAGAGGGAAGGCGCGCCGCACCGAGGGCGCGACAGCCAGGTGCCAGTGCAGGTCGAGGGGCGTGCCGTGCCGGCCGATCATGGCCAGCTCGCCCCGGCCCGACGTGCTCAACGCGGGCCAGTTGCGGTCGAGCAGTCGGCCGCCCGTGGACTCGACGACCTCCACGGCGTCGCGGAACGACGCCGGCTGGACGAGCAGGTCGAGGTCGTAGTACTCCCGCATGTCCGCATGCGGCCAGACGACGGAGGCGAGCGTCGCACCCTTGACCACCACCCAGGCGATGCCTGCCCGGTCGAGGGCCGCACCGGCGACCTTGAGATCTTCCAGCGCTCGCAGGTGCCTGAGCATCTGGCCGTGCTGCACCCTCTGCAACGGCGCACGCCACGCGTCCGGCCGCTCGGCCCAGCCCCGCGTCGCGCGGGCGACCGCGGGCGAGATCCGGTGCAGGAAGCCCGCCTCCACCACGTCGTCACCGGCGACGGCCGCTAGACCGTCGTCCCAGGTGGCGCGCCGGTCGAAGGCAGCATCGAGCAGCAGCCGCGCCAGCGGACGCAGCGGCCGGCCGGGTCCCGGTGCCGCCCGTCGTCTCACAAGTACCACCAGCCGAGCATGACGCGCGCTCGGCACGCTCAACACCTCGGGAGCGGATTTCACCCGAGTGAAAGCGCGCCGGCGACCGAGGCGCAGACGGCCGATGAGTCCGCGGGCTGCCGCCGGTCGACCTGGTATGGCCACCACACCAGTTCCCGTACCTCTCCCCGACCTCGCCCGCGAGCTCGTCGCAGGGCCGCACGTCGCCCACCTCGCCACGGTTCTGCCCGACGGTGCGCCGCACAGCGTCCCGCTGTGGGTGTCCTGGGAGGGTGACCGGCTGGCGTTCCTCACCGGCCCGGACTCGCGCAAGGCCCGCAACGTGGCCCGGGACCCGCGGGTCTCGGTGTCCGTGACGCACACGGAGCGGCCCTGGCTCATGGCGACCCTCTTCGGACGGGTCGCCCGCGTCCTCGACGGGGACGAGGGATGGGCGGTCGTCGACCGCATCTCCCACCAGTACACGGGCGGCCCCTACCCGCGGGGCGAGGACCGGGTCGCGTTCCTCGTGGACGTCGACCGGGCGAGCGCGGCGTCGTTCGGCTGAGCCCGGCGGCGCCTACCGCGCCGCCGTCCCGACGGCGGCGGCCGAGGCCACCTCGCCGAGGATCACGGCGTCGATGAGCTGCTTCGCCCAGGCGAGCACCGCGGTGCCGCGCAACGGCTTGCCGCCGATGCGCGCCGTCGTCGGGAACGGCACGAGCACCGCGCGGATGCCGGGCTTGAGGATCGTGCCGGGGTAGAGCCGCTTGAGGCGCATCTGGGCGGACTCGGGCAGGTCGACCGGCGCGAACCGGATGTGCTTGCCCTGGGCCGTGATGTCCGTGAGCCCCGCCCGCCGGGCGTGGTTGCGGAACTCGGCGACCTCGAACAGCGCCTCCGTCGGCTCCGGCAGGGCGCCGTACCGGTCCACGAGCTCCGCCCGCACCTCCGCGAGCGCGGCGGCGTCCTGGGCGGCGGCGATCTTCTTGTACGCCTCGAGCCGCAGCCGCTCGGTGGCGATGTACGACTCGGGCAGGTGGGCGTCCACCGGCAGCTCGATCGTCACCTCGGGCTGCTCCTCCTCCCGGTCGCCGCGGAACGCCGCCACGGCCTCTCCCACCATGCGCACGTACAGGTCGAAGCCGACGCCGGCGATGTGCCCGGACTGCTCCCCGCCGAGCAGGTTGCCCGCACCGCGGATCTCGAGGTCCTTCATGGCGATCTGCATGCCCGCACCGAGGTCGGTGTGGGCGGCCATCGTGGCCAGCCGGTCGTGGGCGGTCTCGGTGAGGGGCCGCTCGGGCGGGTAGAGGAAGTAGGCGTAGGCGCGCTCACGGCCACGTCCCACCCGCCCACGCAGCTGGTGCAGCTGGGACAGCCCGAGGGTGTCTGAGCGCTCCAGGATGAGCGTGTTCGCGTTCGAGATGTCCATGCCGGTCTCGATGATCGTGGTGCACACCAGGACGTCGAGCTCCTTCTCCCAGAAGGCGCGGATGACCTGGTCGAGCTGCTGCTCGCTCATCTTGCCGTGCGCGACGCCGATCCGGGCCTCCGGCACCAGCTCGGCGAGCCGGGACGCGGCCCGCTGGATCGACTCGACCTTGTTGTGCACGTAGAACACCTGGCCCTCGCGCAGGAGCTCGCGCCGGATCGCCGCGGAGATCTGCCGCTCCTCGTACCCCCCGACATAGGTGAGCACCGGGTGGCGTTCCTCCGGCGGCGTCGCCAGCGTCGACATCTCGCGGATGCCGGTGACGGCCATCTCGAGCGTGCGCGGGATCGGCGTCGCGGACATCGCCAGCACGTCCACGTTGGTGCGCAGCTGCTTGAGCGTCTCCTTGTGCTCGACGCCGAACCGCTGCTCCTCGTCGATGATCACCAGCCCGAGGTCCTTGAAGTGCACCGACCCGGTGATGATGCGGTGGGTGCCGATGACCACGTCGACGCTCCCGTCCCGGAGACCGGCCAGCGTCTCTTCGGACTCCTTGGCGCTCTCGAAGCGCGACAGCGCCCGCACGTTCACGGGGAACCCGGCGTACCGCTCGGAGAACGTGTCGAAGTGCTGCTGGACCAGCAGCGTGGTGGGCACCAGGATGGCGACCTGCTTGCCGTCCTGCACGGCCTTGAACGCCGCGCGCAGAGCGATCTCCGTCTTGCCGTAGCCGACGTCGCCGCACACCAGGCGGTCCATCGGCACGGACTTCTCCATGTCCGCCTTGACCTCGTCGATGGTGACGAGCTGGTCGGGCGTCTCGACGTAGGCGAAAGCGTCCTCCAGCTCGCGCTGCCACGGCGTGTCGGGGCCGAACGCGTGCCCCTGCGTCGCCATCCGCGCGGAGTAGAGCCGGATCAGCTCGCTCGCGATCTCCTTGACGTGCTTGCGGGCGCGCGCCTTGGTGTTCTTCCAGTCGGCACCGCCCATCTTGGACAGGCTCGGGGACTCGCCGCCGGTGTACTTGGTGACCTGGTCGAGCTGGTCCGTGGGCACGAAGAGCCGGTCGCCGGGGTGCCCCCGCTTGGAGGACGCGTACTCGATGACCAGGTACTCGCGCGTCGCGGCGTTCGCCCCGGCCCCGAGCGTGCGCTGCACCATCTCGATGAACCGGCCCACGCCGTGCTGCTCGTGCACCACGAAGTCGCCCGCCGTGAGCTGCAGCGGGTCGACGACGTTGCGGCGTCGCGAGGGCATCTTGCGCATGTCCCGGGTCGAGGACCCCTGACGGCCGGTGAGGTCCGACTCGCTGAAGACCGCGAGCCGCAGCTCGGGCACCACGAAGCCCTTGCCCACCAGGGCGGGCGCGACGTGCACGACGCCGCCCTCGGGCACGTCGGTGAGCTCGGTGACGAGGCGCGCGGCCGTGTCCGCGGCACGCAGCTGCTCGGTCATGCGCTGCGCCGGGCCGTGCCCCTCGGTGGTCAGCACCAGGCGCCAGCCGGCCTTCTGCAGCCCCTGCACGTCGTCCAGGGCGCGTGCCACGTCGCCGCGGTAGGACTCGACGTCGCGCGCCGCGACCGTGAAGGTGCTCGCGTCGTCGTCGGTCGCGACCGGTTCCGCGGCCGCGGCGTCGTCGTCCGCTGCTGCGGCGCTCGCGGTGTCGAGCGAGAAGGCCGAGAGCGTCCACCAGCCGAGGCCGCGCCGGGCGGCGACCTCGCGGGTCTCGGCGAAGGTCGCGAACGACGCGGCCGACAGGTCGAGGGGGGCTTCGCCGCCCGCGACGGCACCCGTCCAGGCCGCGGCGAGGAACTCCTCGGTGGTGGCGACCAGGTCGTGGGCACGACGGCGCACCCGCTCGGGCTCGTCGAGCACCAGCAGGGAGTCGGCCCGCACGAGGTCGAGGACGGGCACCATCCGCTCCACCAGCGCGGGAGCGAGGGACTCCATGCCCTCCACGGCGATGCCCGCGGCGAGCCTGTCCAGCATGTCGGTGGCGCCCGGCAGCTGCGGGACGAGGCCGGCGGCGCGCTCCCGCACGGCGTCCGTCAGCAGGATCTCGCGGCACGGCGGCGCCCACAGCCCGCGGTCGGCGAGCTCGAGGGAACGCTGGTCCGCCACCGAGAACCACCGGATCTCCGAGACCTCGTCGCCCCAGAACTCGAGGCGCAGCGGGTGGTCCTCGGTGGGCGGGAAGACGTCGAGGATCCCGCCGCGGACGGCGAACTCGCCCCGGCGCTCCACCATATCGACGCGCGTGTAGGCGGCGGCGACCAGCGCGTCACCGACGGCGGTCAGGTCCGCCGTCTGCCCGGTGTGCAGCTCGACGGGGACGAGCTCGCCCAGCCCCTCGACCACCGGTTGCAGCAGGGCGCGCACCGGCATCACGAGCACCCGCACCGGGCCCGCCTGCGCGTTGCCCGGGTCCGTGTCGGGGTGCGCCAGGCGGCGGAACACGGCCAGCCGCTTGGCCACCGTGTCGGCCCGGGGGCTCAGCCGCTCGTGCGGCAGCGTCTCCCACGCGGGCAGTACCGCGACGTCGTCGGCACGGTCGTCCGGCAGGTAGGCACGGACGGCGGCGGCGAGTTCGTCGGCGTCCCGCCCGGTGGCCGTGACCACCACGAGGGGACGCTTCTCGGCGGCGGCGGCCACCAGCGGGGCGCGCACACCCTTCGGCCCGACGACGTCGACCTCGCCGCCGAGCGGCACCGCCTCCAGGGCGGCAGCCGCTCCGGGGTCGGCGAGCAGGGCGGGAACGATGCCGGTGAGGTTCATGGGGGCCCTTCGGACGCGCGACGACTGGCCCACTTCTCCCTCGGAGGGAGTGCGGGCTGACCGTCCCAGGGTACGCCGGACCGCCCACGGACTCCTGTACCGGCCTGGCGGCCGGCAGTCGGCCCAGTTTCATCCGGCGGCGCACTCGACCCCGGCTCGTGCGTCGAGAATCATCGAAGGTGTGACAGGACGGTGGGAGGGTCGGCGCAACCACGCGGCGCGAGCGGTCGTCGGAGCCGGTGCCTTCGTGGTCCTCTTCACGACCGCGGTCCTCAGCTCCTGGGGCCAAGGGGTGGACGAGGCGCTCTTCGGCGTCCTGGTCCGCGGCGGGGAACCGACCCGTGCCGTGGCGGGCGTCCTGCGCGAGGCGGTCGTCGGGATGCTCACCGTGACGGTCGTCGTCCTGTGCGTCATCGCGTTGCGGCGGTGGCGGTGGCGGCAACCGGTGGCCCTCGCGATGCTGACCGGGGTCGCCGCCCTCGTGAGCATGGCCCTGCGGGACGACATCCTGACCCGCCCCGACCTCGGGCACCTCCACGGGTACGCCCACAACACCTTCCCCAGCACGCACGCCACGGTCGCCACAGCTCTCGGTCTGGCGATCATCGTGCTGTGGCCCGCACGGAGCCGGCTCGAGTGGACCAGGGTGCGTGCCGTCACCCTGACGGCGGTCGCCCTGGCATGCCTCGTCAACGTCACGACGTTCGCTCACCGCCCGGCCGACGTCGTGGGTTCCCTGCTGCTGGTCGCGTGTCTCGCGTCGATGGTCGGCGCGATCGCCCCGCCCCTCGTCCAGCCCAGCATCGCTGGATTTCACCCCGCGGACGACGGCACTTCACCCCGGTGACGACTGCCCGGGCGGGCAGCCCGCACGTACGGTCAGCCTATGGCGAAAAGGCTTTCCTGGGTCGTGCGTTCGCTGATCGTGGCTCTCGGCGTGTTCGCCCTGAGCTCGCCCGCCGCGGCCGAGGAGGTCACCAGCACGTCGTCGCAGGTGACGTGGTCCTGCACCGGTGACCCGTGCCCGTGGGGCCAGCAGCTGTCCGGCAACGCCGCCGTCTGGCCCGACGGCATCACCAGCCGCTACGGCTACACCACCTCAGCCAGCATCTACCTGCCCGCCACCGCCGCCCAGGGGACCACCATCACCCTCACCGAGGGCAACGCCGCCGTCTACGCCGGCCCCACCGACAGCCCCCACAGCCGCCTCGCCCAGCTCTCCACCGGCGACAGCTACACCCTCACCGACCTGCCCGGCACCCACGTCGTCTCCGTCCAGAACGACAACGGCGCCTTCGCCTACACCCTCAACCGCGGCCCCGCGCCCACACCCACACCCACACCGGAACCCAGCGACGAGCCCACGCCCGATCCCACACCCGAGCCCACGCCCAGCGACGACCCGACCCCCGATCCCACACCCGAGCCCACGCCGGAACCGACGGACCATGCGAGCACGCCCTCCCAACCGGTGACGTGGACGTGCACGGGCAGCCCGTGCCCGTGGGGGCAGCAGACCACCGGCAACGCCGCCACCTGGCCGGAGTCCACCGGTGCACAGTCCACGCGGCACGGATACACGACGTCCGCCGCGATCTACCTGCCTGCCGAGACGGCCAACGGCGACACCTTCGCCGTGATCAGCGGTTCGGCCGCGCTCTTCGCGGGGACGCCGAACGGCTCCCACCGCAAGATCGCAGACCTGGCGGCGGGCGAGCAGCACTCGATCTCGGGGCTGGCCGCCGGCGAGGTGGTCTCGCTCCAGAACGACGGCGCCTCGTTCACCTTCGCGGCCGTGCCGGGCGACGCCCCGACCCCGGATCCGGAACCCACCCCTGAACCCGAACCCACGCCGTCCGTCCCCGCCGGCGCCGTCGTCATGGAGTCCACACTGGCTCTATGGCACTGCACGGCCTACCCGGGCTGCGAGGAAGACGGCTGGTCGCCCTGGGTGGGAGGGGCAGTGGCGTGGCCCGACTGGGCGGCCTACCCCGACAACGCCCGGGAGGGGTCGAACGAGCGCATCGTGAAGTCCCTCGACGGCGAGGTGATCTACCCGTACATGGGGTCCTGGGCCGACGGCTGCGAGATCCTCGTGCTGGACGGCGACGTGCTGGTCATCGAGTGGGAGCGCGGGACCGACGTGTGGCGATCCACCTACCTCAGCCCGGGTGACACCTACACGATCGACCTGGTCGCACCGGAGGACGGGGTGCTCATCGAGACGCCCGACACGCCGACCACGTTCCAGGTGGCGCTGTCGAGCTGCACGCCGGAGCCTCTTCCCTGAGGTCAGGCGACCCCGCGGTAGAGCTCCTCGTAGCGGTCGACGACGCGGCGGAGCGAGTACTCCTGGGCACGCTGCGAGCCGGCCTCGGCGAGCGCCTCCCGTCGGGCGCCGTCCGCCAGCAGGCCGGCGAGCGCGGTACCGACGCTCTCGAGGGGCGTGAGCAGAGCGGCGCGACCCTCGTCGCTGACGTAGCGGGCACCGACGTTCGCGGTGGCGACCACGGGCAGCCCGCTCGCCATCGCCTCCACGTACGGGATGCCGAAGCCCTCGTAGTCCGACGGCAGGCAGAACACCCAGGCACGTCGGTAGGCGTCGGCGAGCGCCGCGTCGTCGAGAGCCCCCAGCGACCTGACGCCCGGACCGGCATCCTCGGGGACGTCGCGCGAGACCATCCACAGCTCGGCCTCGGGATGCCGGGTACGGACGTCCGCCACGAACTGACGGGCGAGCTCGTCACCGTTCTTGCGGCCGCGCCACGCCCCGACGAACAGCACCACGGGATGCGCCGCCCGGACCTCCGGCTGCGGCCGGAAACGCCGCAGGTCCACCCCGTTCGGCACGACGTCGCGCACCCACGGGTACCAGCGGCGAGTGCCCGGGGAGACGACGACGGTCCGGTCCGCGACGACGCTCGCCAGCACCTCCGACAGGCCGAGCAGCACCATGCGGGTCCGCTCCTTGGCGCCGCGGATGCGGCGCGCCTCCTCGAAGCACGAGCCGTGCAACGTGCGCACGTGCCGATCGGTCCGGCGGCGCCACATCCAGTAGTCGTCACCGTGGGCGTGCACGACGTCGTAGCCCGACAGGTCGAGGCGCCGCACCGCCGTGGCGAACCTGAACGTCCGCAGAGATCCGGTCAGCTCGAGGTGTCGGTGCCCGTAGACGGCATCCTGGACCGGGGGGCACTCGCTGATCACGTCCACGTGGTGGCCGCGGCGCACGAGCTCGGTGGCGAGCTCGTGCACCTGGTAGCCGATGCCCTGCTTGCTGCCGCTCGGCAGGTAGTAGGAGATCATCGCGACGCGCAGCGGTCGGTCCGCAGCGGCCTGGACGCTCGTCGGGCTCGCTGCGGGCGTCGTCATGCCGTGTCCCGCAGACCGTCGCGCAGGGCTTCCAGCCAGCCGTGACCGTGCCGCAGGTCCGGCTCGAGATGATTCCCCTCCGCCCACTCGTTCCACGACTTGACCCACAGCAGCCGCTCGTCCGCGGGACGGTGCGCCACCGACTCGGCGGCCTGACGCACGTTGTCCCGGAACGCCGACGGCGTCGCACCGTGCAGCACGACGCCGCGACGACCCGACCGCGGGGTGTTGTCCCAGTTCGGGTAGACGCAGGGCTGGATCAGGTCGCCCGTCCGGTTCTGCTCGGCCCAGTCCGTGGAGTACGGGTGGATCTGCGGCCCGCCGGCGGTCTTGCGGAAGGCACGCATGCGCAGCATGTCGAGCCGTGAGGTGCCGGCCGGCATCCGCATGTACACGCCGGCGTCGAAGCCGTCCTCCTTGACGCTGTCGTAGCGCACGCCGGTACCGAAGAGGTCGCTCATCTCGGCGACCAGGTAGAGACCCTCCAGGCCCGCACGCCGGGCCAGCGACTGCCACAGGTCCACGAAGCGGGCGGCGTCGGGCAGCTCCTCAGGACGGAAGACGTAGAAGACCGGCCGTCCCCCGACCCGCAGGTAGCGGGGGTCGCGGAACGCGGGCAGGACGGCCTCGAAGTGGGCGACGTGGTCCTCGTCCCCCGGGTACTCCTGACGCACCAGGACACGGTCGGCGTCGCCGTGCCAGATGCCGCTCCACGTCTGGTTCGCCCAGGCGAGGCAGAACGACAGGTCGGGGCTGCCGGAGTCGAGCACCTCCGTGAAGGGCCGCTCGAGGATGCGTCGGCCACGACCGAACCAGTAGTGCCAGTAGGCGAACGCCTCGATGCCGTAGGAGGTCGCGAGCTCGGCCTGCGAGGCGCGCACCTCCGGCACCCGCAGGTCGTAGAACCCGAGGTCGGCGGGCACGAGCGGCTGGACGTGCCCCGGGTAGAGGCGGCGCGCTCGTGCCACGTTGGTCCACTCGGTGAACCCCCGTCCCCACCATGCGTCGTTCTCGGGGACGGGATGGAACTGCGGCAGGTAGAACGCCACCGCACGCGTCGTCGTCATGGCGCCCTCCTCTCGCGGCTCGGCCTCCCCCAGTCTCGACCGGCGATCACGGCCGCTCAACGCTTCTCCGGGCTTTTCACCCTGGTCGGCGGCCACGGGAGGGAAGTTCACCCCTGACTCTCGGCCTGCTCCTCGGGTCAGGGCGGCGACCACGCCCGGACCGCGCTCACCGCGACGAGCCAGTCGCTCTCCGTCACCAGCCCCATGAACGGCTGCGGCAGCCCGCCGAGCACACCCGTGTAGTTGAGGTCGAGCACACGGCTGCCACGGATCCGCGTCCACGGCACGCTCACCCGCACGGCGGTGATCTCCACCGGGTCGGTGCGCAGCAGCGCCACCCGCTCCCACAGCTGGTCCGTCGGCGCGGGGATCTCCCGCCAGTCACCGTCCCGCGTCCGGACCTCCACCGTGTAGTGGCGCAGGCCCGCGGTGCAGCACCGGATGCCGGCCGTGGCGACGGCGATGCGGTCCACCACGACAGGAGCGTCCGTCTCCACCGTCACCGACGGCGCGGGGTCCACCGACCCGTCCTCCAGCCGCCCCGAGCGCCACGGGTCGCGGACGGTGAGCGAGCCGGAGGTGACCGTCGCCGGGTCCCCGGCGTCCGGGTGGGTGGAGGACGCCGTCACCGGCGCCCCGGCGAGGACGTCCTCGCCGAACGGTTCGACGGCCCGCACCACGAGCTCCGTCCCCGCGGGCACGAGCAGCACCACCGGGCTGCCGGTCACGGGCACCTCGGTGCCGCTCGCCGCGACGTGCAGCGGGACCTCGGCCCCGTAGACGTCCCGGCGGACGACGTCGACGCCGGCGTCGGCGCCGGCGTCGGACGAGACCAGGACGGACGTGCGCAGGTCCTCCGACCACAGCGCGAGTGCCGACGCCCCGTCGTCGGCGACCGCCCGGACGGCGTGCACGCCGGGCACGCCGGTCGCCACCGCCGTCGCGGCGTCGTAGCGCTCCACCACCGGAGCGGTGGCCGCCATCGCCGCCCCGGCGGGCTTGACGTAGGCGTCGTGCTGCACGAGCGACCAGGAGACCCCGTTCTCCCCGAACCCGCCCTCGCTGAAGAAGTAGGTCCACTCGGCGACGTCCTCGACCTCGTACCACCACAGCTTGCGGGCCACGTCCCACCCGGACGCCCAGAAGTTCACGGCGCCGTCCGACCACCAGCCGGACTCCGTGTCCCACCAGGGCAGCTCGTCGCAGTCGGCGAGGATCTCGCGCAGCTCGTCCATCTCGGCACCGGCTCGGGAGAACCCCTCCTCCTCCCACGAGCGGTTGAACCCGGTGTACGGATGGACCCCCACGGCGTCCATCGACGCGCACCCGCCGGCATCCACCAGCCCGCGCCACCAGTCCGGCGCGAGCCCGAGCGTGTTGCCCCCCACGACGACGGCCTCCGGGTCGGCCGCGCGCACGCCGTCGGCGAACGGGGCGCCCACCTCCCGCTCGTAGCGGGCGGCGTCCTCGTAGCCGGTGTTGTTCGGCTCGTTCCACGGCTGCCAGGCGGTGATCCCGGGTGCCCGCTCGCGCAGGCCGGCGACGACGACCTCCACCCAGCCCCGCCAGGTACCGGCGTCGACGGCGGCACGGTCCGCCTCGCTGCCCTGTCCCACCTGGACCACGAGCCGGACCCCGGTGCGCTCGGCCAGCCGGGCGGCGGCGGCCAGCTCGGCGAACGGATCGACGATCTCGCCGTCCCGGGAGTGCAGCCCGGCCCCGGGCAGGCCGTCCCAGACGATCGAGGCCGGGTCGGGGCGGGCCGCCGGGTCCGGCACGAGGGCGCCGAGGTCCAGCTGGACCCGGTGGGAGCCCACCCCGAGCTGGTCGGCGAGCTGGACCCCGCGCAGAGGCGCCGCGCCGCCCCAGTCGGCGCCGTCGGCGAGCGCCGCCGGGTCCAGCCTGCTGCCCGGCGGCGTCACTGTGTAGCGCAGGCAGGTCCCCGACACCGGCACGTCGTCGGCGTCCAGCAGGGCAGCGTCGACCTCGTACACGCCGGGGCGGGCGGGCGGCAGGTCCAGCTCGATCTCGCCGCCGTCGGGCGGCAGGTCGGCGACGTGGACCTCACCGACGACCGGGTCGGGCACGCGAGGATCGCCGCGCACCTGGTAGCGCAGCCGGTACCGGTCGGACTGCGCACCCCACGCCGGGTCGAAGGCGGCGACGACGCGAGGGGACTCGTCGGCACCGAACACCGCGAACGGTCGCTCGACGAGCAGGCCGGCACCGAGACCGAGCGTGGCGACGAGGGACTCGGTGCCGGCGGTGACCTCGACGGGGTCGCGCAGCCCGTAGGCCATCCGGTCGTCCCGGATCGCGGTGAGCGCGACGGTCCCTCCGTGCCCGTGGGTGAGCAGGTAGTAGTCGTCGCCGTGGTGCAGCACGGGGGTGCGGTCCCACGGCGAGAACGGGTGGTCGACGTCGGTGCCCGTGGCGGGCCAGAACCCGCGACGCACGCCGTCGGTGCCGAACCAGCGCAGCTCGGTGCCGGGCTCGGCCAGCAGCAGACCGCCGTCGGGCGCGGTCGCGACCCCGGTCGCGTCGGTCCACGGCAGGGCCGGCACCCCGACCGGCCGGTCCGTCCGTGCGGGCGCGCCGAGGCGGGCCAGGACCTCGCCCTCCGGGCCGGCGACGGTGAGCGAGCGGCCCCGCGGGCCGTCGGCGGCGTAGACCACGGCCCCGTCGTCCAGCGCACCCAGGATCGATCCGTCGACGTCCAGGGGATCCAGGCGCTCGCCGTCGGCCGTGACGCGGTGCACGACGGCTCCGGCGTCCCCCACACCGACGACCCGCCCCCCGTCGGGGTCGTCCCACGCCACGGTGCCGCCCGCCAGGTCGGTGACGGCACCGGAGCTGTGGTCCCCGGCGGGCAGGTGGACCCGCCACCGCTCGCTGCCGTCCGCGGCGACCTTGAGCAGGTCGCGGCGGCCCATGAGCGTGTCGACGAGGTACACGGCGCCGTCGTCGTCCACCTCGAACGAGCCGATGCCGAAGAGCTCGTGGGCCGGGTCCCACCGCAGCTCGACGACGGTCTCGCCCTGCGGGCTCCCGTCGCCGACGTCGAAGCGCGCGACGGTGTACGTCGCCTCGTCGCGCGACATCACGAAGGCCGTCCCGCGGTGCACCCTGACGGCGACGAGCTCGCCGGCGGCCGGGAGGACGTCGTCGACGACGGTCCGCCACCCGGGCAGCGACGTCGCGTCGACGCCGTCGTCCACCACCTGCGCGAGGTCCGGGATCCCGCACACGGGTACCTCGCCCGTGACCACCTCGACGCCGGGCACCGCCACGGCCGGAGCGGTGACGGCCGGACCCGTGGCAGCCGGGCGCGTCGGACGCGCCCCCTCGCCCTGGCTGCGCAGGACGACGGTCGCCAGCACCACCGAGCACGCCAGCAGCAGGACCAGGGCCACCCCGACGTGTCGTCTCACGGCGCCTCCCGCCCACTCCCCCACCGGCCACGCTAGGCACGCGGGGCGCCCGACGGCGAGGGCCCGGTCGAGAGTTCACCCGGGCGGAACCGCACCGACCGGTGTCGCCGCACGGTGGCGACCAGCAATGATGAACGGGGCGACACCCACCTGCGGATCCGCCGGACGAGAGGGGGCAGAGATGAGCAGCGCACGTCGTGTGGGTGCGTACGTCCTGCCCGGGGACCCCACCTGGCTGGAACGCACCCTCTCGGTCTACTACCCCCTGCTCGACGACCTCGTCGTCCCCGTCCCGCAGGACGGCCGCGGCTGGACCGGGCGGCGGCTGCCCGTCGAGACGTGCGTCGACATCGTCCGGTCCGTCGACACCCGTGGGATCGCGCGCTTCGTCCACGGGAGCTGGGTCGATGCCCGGGACCCCCTCGCCGCCGAGACGCGCCAGCGCCAGGCTGCCGTCGACGCCATGCCGGACGTGGACTGGGTGGTCCAGCTCGACGGTGACGAGCTGCTCCCCTCACCCGGTCCGCTCGTCCACGCGATGGACCGCGCCGACGCCCGGGACGTCGACGCCGTCGAGCTGCCGATGCGGGTGGTCTTCCGGCGCACCCGGCGGGCCCGCTTCGAGGTGGTGCGGCCGGGCGGCGCACCGCACCTCGAGTATCCCGGCCCGGTCCTCGTGCGTCCGACGGTACCCCTGGCCTCCACCCGCCGGACGGCCGGCGGTTTCCTGCGCCTGGTCGTTCCCGGTGACACCTCGCTGCAGTCGGCCCGGGCACCCGAGCCCGGCGAGATCCGCGAGGAGCTCCCGGCCCACTTCGAGAGCATCGTGCACAACTCCTGGGGGCGGTCTCCCGGCGAGATCCTGGCCAAGGTCCGTTCGTGGGGACACGCGAACGACATCCACCGCTACCGCTACTACGTCGCGGTGTGGCTGCCCACCCCGGCGACATGGCGCCTCCTGCGGAACTTCCATCCGCTCGTGGGTGAGCTGTGGCCCCGCCTCCGACGGGTCGCCGACTGACATGCCGCCGACGGTCCGCAGCCTCGTCGTGGTCCTGTCGTTCCACGGGGCCGACGACACCCTCGCCTGCGTCGACTCCGTGCTCCGGGGGTCTCCCGGGCACGACGTCCTCGTCATCGACAACGGGTCGTTCGACGGGGTCCTGGAGAAGGTGAGTGCCGAGTGGCCAGGCATCCTGACGATGCAGACCGGGACGAACCGGGGCTACTCCGGCGGGATGAACGCCGGGCTCGCTCACGGGCTCCGCTCCGGCTACGACGTCGTCACGGTCCTGAACAACGACACCCTGGTCGAGACCGGCGCGCTCGACGAGCTGGTGGCGGTCGCCGCCGGCGGTGCCACGGCGGTGAGTCCCCGTGTCCTGTACCAGGACGACCCGGGCTGCGCCTGGTTCGAGGGTGGCCGTCTGGACCCCGTCGACGGGTTGCCCCGGCACATGACACCGCAGGAGGCCGTCGAGGCGGGTCGGCAGGTGGAGGGCGAGCCCTACGCCGTCGACCTCTTGGCCGGGTGCTGCGTCACGGCGTCCGCCGCCACGTGGCGGCACGTCGGGCTCTTCGACGACCGGTACTTCCTCAACTTCGAGGACTCGGACTGGAGCATGCGGGCCCGGCGCTCCGGCGTCACCTTGCGCGTGGTCCCGCGCTCCCGTGTCCACCACGGCGTCTCGCGCTCCTTCACCGGCGCCTACGCGTACCTGGGCACCTACTACTACCTGCGCAACCTCCTGCTGTTCGCCCGGACCTGGCTGCCGCCCCGGCAACGCCGACGGCTGCTGCGGACGCGGGTCCTGCCGGCCCCGGTCCGGGACTGTCGCGAACGAGGGCTGACGGCCGGCCTGCGCACCGGACGGATCCTCGTGGCGGTCGCCGGGGCGCAGGTGCGACGGCGGTACGGACCAGCACCGTCCCGTCTCGAGCAGCGAGCACGACGCTGGTCGCGGAGATGAGCGGGTCCCGGAAGGAACCGGTCACGATCCCCTCGGCAGGACGAGGTTTCACCCCTGCCCAGGCGTCGCCGCGCCAGATTCACCCGTCCACGCCGTTCCGGACCTCGACGGCACCTGCCTACGGTTCACCTGTGCAACCACCGGCCGGTTCGGCGATCGTGGCGCGCGGTCTGGGCAAGTCCTACCGCATCGCCACCTCGGGACGTTCCCACGACCGCCTCTCCGAGGCGTTGGTGGCACGCGCCAAGGATCCGTTCCACCGGCGCGAGTTCGAGACGTTCGACGCCCTGCACGACATGTCGTTCGACATCCCCTGGGGCGAGGCGGTGGGGATCGTCGGACGGAACGGCGCCGGCAAGAGCACGCTGCTGAAGATCCTCACCCGCATCACCGCGCCGACGACCGGACGGGTCGAGCTCGGGGGACGCGTGGGCAGCCTGCTCGAGGTCGGCACCGGGTTCCACCCGGAGCTGACCGGGCGCGAGAACATCTTCCTCAACGGTTCGCTGCTGGGCATGGGGCGCAGCGAGATCCGGCGCCGCTTCGACGACATCGTCCGGTTCTCCGGCATCGAGAAGTTCCTCGAGACGCCGGTCAAGAGGTTCTCGTCGGGGATGTACGTGCGCCTGGCGTTCGCCGTGGCGGCACACCTGGAGACCGAGATCCTCGCCATCGACGAGGTGCTCGCCGTCGGCGACGCCGAGTTCCAGCGCAAGTCCCTGGACAAGATGCGCGACGTCGCCAAGGACGGTCGCGCCGTGCTCTACGTCAGCCACCAGATGCAGACCGTGACGGCGCTGTGCAGCTCCGCCATGTTCATCGACCGCGGACGCCTGGTCCGGACCGGCTCCGTGGACGACGTCATGACGGCCTACCGCGACAGCTTCGACGACTGGCGGTCGCGGCAGGTGGAGGCGAAGCACCGCCCCGGCACCGGCGAGATCCGGCTCGAGCGCGTCGACACCACCGAGGTGCGCGACCCGGTCGACGACACGGTCGTGTCCTTCTCCGTCGGCGCGAACCCGGAGATCGTGGGCAAGTACTTCGTCTCCCTGCACATCGTCGACCACCAAGGGGCCGTGGTGGCGCAGTGCGACTCCCGGCTGGTGAGCCAGTGGTTCGACCCCTCCGAGCCCCACAGCGGTGAGCTGCGGGTCAAGAATCTCTGGCTCAAGCCGGGCACCTACACGGTCGACGCCTTCGTGTGCCAGAACGGGGTGTTCGACGGGTGGCGCGGGGCCGCGGCGTTCGAGGTGCTCCCGCACCTGCCGTACCCCGACCTGGTGATGGACGAGGGCGTGGAGCTCGGTGCCGTCTTCGCCGACTTCGACTACGAGGCCTGGTGAGACCGGCATGAGCGCACCACGGATCGTCATCACCCCGCCCGGACGGCTCAACATGCCGCGCTGGCGCGAGGTGTGGGAGGCCCGCGAGATCTTCTATCGCTTCGGCATCCGCGACGTGGTGCTGCGCTACCGGCAGACGGCGATCGGCATCGCCTGGGTGGTGCTGCAGCCGCTCGTCACGGCGGGCATCTTCGCGATCGTCTTCGGGCGGGTCGCGGGCCTGCCGACCGGCGGCGTGCCGTACCTGCTCTTCGCCTTCGCCGGCACGACGGCGTGGACGGTGTTCTCCGGCGTCCTGACGCGTGCCGCGCCCTCCCTGGTGGCGAACCAGGCGCTGGTGTCCAAGGTGTTCTTCCCCCGGGTGGTCGTCCCGCTGTCGACGTCGCTGTCGGTGCTGCTCGACTTCTGCGTGTCCCTCGCGATGTTCGCCGTGCTGCTGGTCGTCTACGGGGTCAACCCGGGGTGGGCGCTGCTGGGCCTGCCGCTGTGGACCGTCTGCGCCGTGGTGTTCGGCTCCGGTCTGGGTCTGGCCGCGTCCGCGGTGATGGTGAAGTACCGGGACGTCACCTACGTGCTGCCCTGGCTCGTGCAGGTGCTGATGTACGCCACCCCGGTGGCGTACTCGCTCGACGCCGTCCCGGCGAACCTCTCCTGGCTGTTCGCGGCGAACCCGCTGACGTGGCTCATGGAGTGCTTCCGGTGGTCGATGCTCGGGACGCCGGCGCCGCCCGTGTGGCAGATCGCCGGACTGGTCGCGATCTCCGCCCTGACGCTCGCCGGAGGGCTGCTGGTGTTCCAGCAGCGCGAGCGCGAGTTCGCGGACGTGATCTGATGGAGGCTCGCCGGGTCACGGTCGTCATGTCGACCAACCGCGTGTCTCCGTACCTCCCCGAGGCTCTGCAGAGCCTGAAGGACCAGTCCTTCACGGACTGGGACCTGATCGTCATGGACAACGGCTCGCCCGACCCGGACGGGGTGCGGGACGCGGTGTCGGCCGTGCCCGGGGCCGAGGTCGTGCCGGAGGCCGGGCACGGCGTCTCCGTCCCGCTCAACCACGGCGCCGCGCTGGCACGCGGCGAGCTCCTCACCTTCCTGGACGACGACGACGTCTGGCTGCCGGACCGGCTGGGGCGGCTCGTGGCCGCTCTCGACGCCGCCCCGGACGCGGGCGCCGCCTACTCCTCGGTCGACTTCGTCGACTCCCACGGGGAGCGGGGCGAGCCGCTGTTCGTCGCCGCCGACGAGAGCCCACGGGACCTGCTGGCCGGCCGGTACCCGTTCCCCAACGTGGTCTCGATCATGTACCGGCGCACGGAGTTCCTGCGTGTCGGCGGGTTCAACCCGGCGCTCCACTACGCGGAGGACACGGACCTGACCTTCCGCATGATGCAGTACTCGCGGATGGTCGCGGTCCCGGAGGTCCTGACCCTGTACCGGCGTCACGAGCAGAACGTCACCCGGGTGCTCCCGACCGACCTGCACGACGCGTCGCGCCGGATGATCGGCATGCAGCTCTGGGGCGCCGAGCACCACCGGGACCCCAGGATGCTCGAGGACGTACGGGCCAACCTCGAGGCGCTGGACGCCCGGGACTCCGTGGACTCGGTGGGGGTGGGGATCGAACGGCTGCGCCACGGTCACGTCGTCGGGGCAGGGCGCATGTTCACGCGCGCGGTGCGGCTCGACGCGCCGGTCGCCGTCCGCGAGGTCACACGACGGGTCGGGAACCGGCTGCGTCGCCCCACCGCTTCCTGACCGGCCCGCCGGGCGGCGGTCATCCCACGGGGTGGGCGCCCAGCACGAGCAACCAGTCGCGGTCCCCGGCCGCGTTGGCGCCCGGTGCCGCCATCGACACCTCCAGCTCGGCGGACGTCGCCTCGCCCGTCGTGGGGTCGACCCACCAGGCCCGCGCGCCGTCCACCAGGCGGTCGACGTCGAGCGTGACGGTCCGCGCCGTCGGCACGTAGACCAGCGCGAGGTCGCCGTCCGGGCTGACCGCGGCCGTCGCGAGGTCGCTCTCGAGCTGGTCCGACGCCTCGTCGGCTCCGCCGGCGCCACCGGTCAGCAGCTCGCCCGGGTCGGGGACGAGCGTCCACCACGGCAGCGAGGCCACGACGTCGCGGACCCGGGAGACCTGTTCGGCACCCTCCGAGCGCAGCCGGCCCTGCCACCCGGGCAGGAACTCCCAGTCGTCGCTGCCGTAGACGTCCCCCGGCGAACCCGACGTGATCGCCCACAGCACCTGGCGACGAAGCGTCTGCGTCGTGGTGGGCTCGCCACCGGTGTTGTTCTCCCCCTCGTAGTTCGACTCCGCGAGCAGGGCGGGGCGCACCGGCAGCGAGTCGTACGCCGCACGCACGGCCTCGTGGACGGGCTGGTAGGTGTACACGAAGTCCCAGTCCACGAGCGGGTCCCAGTGGGGGTCCTGGCCGGCGAACCGCACCGAGATCAGCTGGGCCGAGAAGGGGCGGTCGTCACCCGTGGAACGGATGCCCTCCTGGACCCCCTCGAAGCACGCGTCGGTCTCCGGGACGGGGGTGTAGTCACCTCCCGTCATCCACAGCACGTTCGGCAGGTCGGCCGCCCACTCCCCGACCATCGCGCCGTACCGGTGGCACGTGTCGGCCGACGGCGAGCCGAACGGCTCGTCGATGGTCCAGCTGTCCACCGGGTAGAGCAGCACCGTGAGGCCCAGCCCGGCCGCCCGCTGCAGGGTCGCGTGCGCCCGGTCCCAGTAGGGCTCGTTCCAGCGCGTCACGTCGCCGTCGAGGAACGGCAGGACGCCGTCCACGGTCGCGCCGTCGCCCGTCACTCCTCCGTTGGCCGGATTGCCCAGGAGCGAGACGACGAGAGCGTTGACGCCCTGGTCCGACCGGGTGGACAGGTAGACCTCGGCCTCGTCGGGCACCAGGTCCACGAGCAGCGACCACGGCGCGTCTCCTCGCACGAGGATCGGCTCCCCGTCCTGGTCGACGAAGGACCGGCCCCCGGGCGAGACACCGCTGATCAGCCGGGGCGCGCCGTCCTGCGCGGAACGTGCCGTCGACGGCGCCACCGGCCGCAGGGGCGCACCGGCCGCCGGCGGCTGCTCGTTCCATCCGTCCTGCGTCGGGACGGACGGCTGGAGCGCGCGGAACACCACGACTCCTGCGGCGGCGACGACGATCACGGCGAGCGCCACGGCCAGCGCCCGGCCCCGCCGGTTCATGCGCTGACGGAATCGGGCGCCCGGAGCCCGAGCGCGGCACGGACCCGGACGGCCTGCGCCCGGACGGCAGCCCGGTCCCGGACCGCCACCTCGCGCACGCGCGCGGACTCGGCCGCGTGGTCGTCGAGGATCTCGCGCACCTGGTCCACGATCTGGGCCGCGTCGTAGGTGTCCCGGTGGTGCGCCCGGTCGGCCGGGCCGTACGACGCCACGAGCGAGGCCTGCTTGGGGCTGTAGCCGGTGGCCACGACAGGCACGCCCTCGCTCACCGCGGCGATCAGGTTGTGGTGGCGGGCCGCGACGAGGGCGTGGCAGCCCTCGAGGGAGCGTGCGACGTCCTCCACCGTGCGCGCCGCACCCAGCTCGACGGCGGCGCCCGCATCCGCGGCGCGGACGCGGCGGACCAGCTCGGCGGCCACCCGGTGGTCCAGGTCCTCGCCGATCACGACCCGGACGCGCATCCCGGCGTCGAGCAGGGCACGGACGAGGGCGACGCTACGGCCGGTGTACACCTCGCGCTCCGCATCGCGCTCGGTGCCGCCCCAGTCCATGACGCCGACCGCCACGAGCGGCTCCGTCCGGGAGCCGCCGGGTCGGCACGGGGCGGTCACGGGTTCCCGCCCGAGCACGAGGTCAGGGACGACCGGCGTCTCCCGCCGCACGCCGAGTGCCGCCACCGCGCGTGCCGACTCGCGGTCGCGCACCGTCACCAGGTCGGACCAGGCGAGCACCCGCGCGAAGAACCAGTTCACGCCCCGGGTCCCGGCGTCGTCGACCCCCACGCTCAGCAGCAGTAGCGGACGACGCCACCACCGCGACCACGCCGCCAGCCAGAACAGGGAGAAGGGGATGCCCCGCGGCCGGACCCCGCGGCCCTCGAAGATCCCCGTCCCGGGCACGATCACCGCGTCGACCGACCGCACGACCCCGCCCAGGTGCAGGACGTCGGCGAACCGACCGGTCAGGCTGGTGAGTCCGTGACGCATCGGTCCGGGACGGCGGATGTCCACCGCCTCGACGCCGTGCTCGGCGACGACGTCCGCGCACCGCTGCGCCACGGCGACGGGCTGCGCCCCCGTACCCTCGAGCAGCTGGATCCCGGCCACGAGGGAGGCCTCGTTGCCGAAGTTGCCGATCCCGGTCTCACCGAAGAGCGCGACCCGGCGAACCTCCCCCGGACGCCTCCGGGCACCGCCGTCCCGCGCACCGCCGTCCCGCGCACCGCCGTCCCGCGCACCGCCGTCGTCGTCCTCCGGCTCGGGAGAGATCCGGCGCATCCTCTGACTCCCGTCTCGTCGGGTGCTGCCATTCTCCCGTCCCCTCGGTCCCGGGGTGAAGCCGTTCGGCGGGAGTTCACCCGTCCGGGCGGGTGATCATCTGCCGCGCACCTCGGCGACCAGGGTGCGTCCCGAGCCGAGACGTTCGAGCACGCGATGCCAGAGCCGGCCCACCGGCCCGAGCGCGTCCCGCAGCCGTTTCGACGTGAGGACGCGTCGCCACGACGCGTCGCCCTGCGGAGTGATCGTGCGGATGCTGACGACCTCGCCGGCCATCTCGGCGAGATCGCGGAACCGCTGCGGACCGGGCCTGTCAGATCGTGCGCGGGGGTCGGGCGGCGGGAGGCGACCGTGCCTGCCGAGGACTGCGCCGTTCTGAGCGGCGATCATGATCAGCCCGCCCGGTGCGATCAGCCGTGCGAGCTCGCGCATGAACGCCTCCTGGTCAGAGACGTGCGGAAGGGTCTCGAGGCTCACGACGACGTCGAACGACGGGGCGGGCAGCTGTCCGACGAGGACGTCCCCCGTGATGAACGTCGCCCGCGGTGTGCGCTGTCGCGCCTCGGCGATCACGTCGCGACTGACGTCGATGCCCGTCACGTCGCCGTACTCGAGCAGCTGGTCGACGAGCCAGCCCGTGCCGCAGCCGATGTCGAGGAGGCGGAGGTCGGTGCGTCCCAGGCGCCGCACCCCCCGGTGGATCGCCTCGGCCTGGTCCAGCGGAACCTGGTCCAGCGTCCCGGGCCGACGATGTCTCGCGTTCCACTCGTCCCAGTAGGCAGCCTCGGCGTCGGCGACGTGATCCATACCCTGAGCATCCCCCACGGCCCGTCTCCCACCGCATGAACCGGACGCTTTCACCCACCGTCAACCAGCCGGCTGCTGTCCTTCGAAGACGAGCAGCCAGTCCGTCGCACCGTCGCTGTTCGCCCCCGGCGTCGCGTAGGACGGCCCGTCCCCTGCCGGGGTCCCGGCACCGGAGGCGGGGTCGACCCATCTCGCGCGCACGCCGGGCACGAGCCGCGCGGTGTCCACGGTGATCGTGCGCCTGCTCGGGACGTAGACCAGCGCCTGGGTCCCGTCGGCGGTCAGCGCGGCGGTGACGTAGTCGTTGTCAAGCACGTCCATCGGCTCGTCGCCGGTCACGAGCGTGCCACGACCGGCGGTCACCAGCGCCGTGCCGACGTCGGGCCGCAGCTCCCACCAGCGGAGCGACTCGACCACGTCGAGGGCCACGGCGGCGGCGCGAGCACCCGACGAGTCCATCCGTCCTTCCCAGCCCGGGAGCAGCTCCCAGTCGTCGGTACCGAAGAAGGCCCCGCACGCCCCCGACGTCAGCGCCCACAGGATCTGGCGCCGGATCGTCTCGTCGGTGGTCGGCGCGGTGTCCGGCTGGTTGTTCTCGCCCTCGTAGTTGGCCTCCCCGAGCACGGCGGGAACCGAAGGAGCGGCCCCGACCGCGTCGAGCACCGCTCGATACGTCGGGTAGTACGTGTAGACGAAGTTCCAGTCCACGCGCGGCCGCCAGTACGGGTTGTCCGTCGACACGGACTTGTCGTAGCCCAGATGGACGGAGAAGGGCCGCACCACCGCCTGGTCGAGCCCCTCCCGCACGGCGTCGAAGCAGTGGTCGACGTCGGAACCCTCGGCCGGCTCGTTCGTCACCGGGAAGTAGTCCCCGCCGGTCACCCACACGATGTTCGGCAGGTCGGCGAGCCTCCTTCCCACGGCTGCGCCGTACTGCCGGCACTCGTCGACGGAACGTGGCACGAACGAGGTCCCGATCGTCCAGCCGTCCACCGGGTAGAGGAACATCGTGATCCCGTGGTCGGCGGCCACCGTCACCGCGGCGTGCACCCGGTCCCAGTAGGCCGGCTCCAGCCGCGTGACGTCGTCGTCCACGAACGGACGGAGCCCGTCGTGGGTGGCCCCGGAGTCGGACGGCCCGCCGTTGCCCGTGCTGCCGAGCAGGGAGACGATCAGGGCGTTGAAACCCTGCCGCTCACGGGCGGTCACGTACGCCTCGACCTCGTCGACGGAGAGGTCCGTCAGGAGCGACCACGGGGAGTCTCCCCGGACGAGCATCGGCCGTCCCCGCTCGTCCTGGAAGGACGGCCCGTCCGCGGACAGGGTCCAGCCGGTCCCCGTGCCCGTGCCCGCCGGGGCCGAGGCCGAGGCCGCACCGGACAGGTCGGAGGCCGCCGAGGGTTCGGCGCTCACCGTGGAGTCGGAGATCGGCAGTCCCTGCGGACTCGCCGTCGTCCACCACCACGCGCCGACACCCGCGACGAGCAGGACGACCACGAGCGCGGCACCGAGCGCCACGCGACGCGTGCTCCACGCTCTCATCTCGGCCCTTCCGTGCGGACGTACAGCCAGTATCGAGGACCAGGCCGCCGACCACGGGCAGACGCCGACAACTTCACCCGTCCGCCACGGGCCCGGCCGCGGGCACCCTCGGTAGCATCGCTGCACACCATCTGCCGACTGGACGTGCCGTGGACCGTCGCCCCATCCATGTGATCACTCCCGGGGACCACTTCTCTCCGCGCACCGGGAGCGCGATCCCGACCGTCGTGCACGGGCTGGCGGCCGCGACACCGGACGGCGCCCCGCGGCCGGCTGTCGTCGTCGCGCAGGGGACGTACCCGGACCGCTACCGCAGCGCCGAGGTCCTCGAGTATCCCGCCTCACCGGCACGGCGCTCCGACCGCTGGCGGGACGCGGCGTGGTCCCGGGTCACCGCCACGCGGCCCGGCAGACGTCGTGAGCTCGCTGCCGCACTCGCCGACCAGCACTCCTGGGCACCGGCGTCCGTCCTCGCGCACAACGCTCCCCAGGCGGTCCCGCTCGTCGACACCCGGACCCACGCGGCGGTGCTCTACGCGCACAACGACCTGCTGAGCACCTACACCCGACGGGAGGTGCGCCGCGTCCTGGACCAGGTCGCAGGGGTGGTCTGCGTGAGCGAGTTCCTGGCCGACGTCACCCGGGACCGACTGCCGGGCCGGATGGCCGACGTCGTCCGCGTGGTCCACAACGGGGTGGACACGGAGCACTTCGCGCCCCGCGCCGCGCGGGGCGCCGGCGACCGGCTCGAGGTGCTCTTCGTCGGGCGCACGGTGCCGTCGAAGGGAGCGCACGTGGCGCTCGACGCGATGACGCGCCTCACCGACCGTGACGTGCGGCTCACCGTCGTGGGAAGTTCCGGGTTCGACGCCGAGCAGCCGCTCACCGACTACGAGCGGGCCGTCCGGCGCGCTGCGGCCGCCCTGGGAGATCGCGCCCGCGTGCTCCCCTTCGTGCCGAGGCACGACGTCGCGCGCCTGATGTCGGTGGCGGACGTCCTCGTCGTCCCGTCGGTCTGGCCGGAACCCTTCGCGCTCACGGCGCTGGAGGGCCTCGCGTCGGGCTGCGCCGTCGTGGCGTCCCGGGTCGGGGGCATCCCCGAGGCCACCGGCGACGCCGGCATCCTCGTCGAACCCGGCGACCCGTCCGCGATCGCGGCGGCGTTGGCCGCTCTGCACGACGACTCCGCTCGTCTCCGGACGGCGCGCCGGGGTGCCCGCGAGTACGCGCTCTCGCACGACTGGCGGGTGTCGTGGCAGGCGCTGGCGTCCGTGCTGTCCGAGATCTCGCCCTAGCTCATCCGGCGCGGACGGGCGCCGGGAGGCCGGTGGCCACCGCGACGTCACGAGCCACCCCCCGCCAGCGTGGCAGGACCCACGAGGTGCTGATCGCCTGCCACGCGCGGGCCTTCTGCTCCGGCGAGAGGGGTGCGAGCGCTGCGGCACGATAGAGCTCGAGACTCAGCCGGGTCTGCGGGAAGGCGAATCGCACGTCGCCCCGAGGGTCGTGCCATCGCACCTGCTCGTGCCCGTGCTGGGAGAGCTGTGCCCCGTGCTTGCGGGGCCGGAAGCACAGCTCGCTCGACTGCGCCATCGGCCCGCGGCAGAGCAGCTCGGTGTTGAGCACGATGTCGTCGCCCACCATCGAGATCAGTCCCCGCGTCCGGCGCAGGACGGCGGTCCGGATGAGGCCGTAGACCACATGCGAGGCCTGGGCCCGGAGCATGTTCCTGACCCGGACGACGGGATCCGGCGCGTCGAGGGCCATCGCGTCGTCGTGGAGCGTCTCGAGAACTGCCCCGTTCTCGTCGATGACCTGCGCACGGGTGCACGCGAACACCGCTCGTTCGTCGCCGTCCATCGCGCGGAGGCAGGCGAGGGTGAACCCGGGCAGCTTCACGTCGTCGGCGGCCAGCCAGGTGAAGTACCGGCCGCGAGCGCGTCTGGCCACGTTCATGTAGTTCCATCCGCCCCCGCGGTTCTCGTCGTAGCGGAGGTAGACGACGCGGTCGTCCTCCGCGGCGGCGGCGCGGCACATCTCTCGCGTGGCGTCGGTGGACCCGTTGTCGGAGACGATGATCTCGACGTCCTCGAAGGTCTGGGAGCGGGCAGACCGCAGAGCGTCCGCGAGGTAGTCCTCGCCGTTGAACACGGGAATGCCGATCGACACCCGTGGGACGCGCGCCGTCACAGCTCGAGCACCACCTTGTGGGTCGTGAACGCCTCGGCGTACCCGGTCCGTGCCTCGATCCCCCGGATCCTCAGGAGCCCGCGGAACGTCTCGGCGTCCCACCAGCCCCTGCCGGCCTGCGACGGGTAGCAGGCGTCCAGCAGCTCGATCTTCCGCCGCACCTGGTCGGCCGTCACCGGGACGTACACGTTGGGACGCCCGAGGTCGCCGTCCCACTTGGGGATCTCGTAGTGCAGCACCGTCGGTCCGCGCCAGACCGTCGACGCGAGCTCGCCGACGAGGCGATGGTCCTGGTGCGCGTCGTCGATCCGTGGCGCGAGGACCAGGTCCGGAGCGGGCACCCGCTCCGCCACCTCGTGCATCGCTGCCTTGACCCGACCCCAGTGCTCGGGGAGGCGCCCGTCCGGCAGCCCGGCGAAGTGCGCCTCGGCACCGGGCACGAAGGCCTGGGCGGCGGCACGCGACTCGTCCTCACGCTCCGCGCTGCCGGTCATCGTCAGGATCGCCCCGGAGACCTCCCTGCTCTCCCCGAGCGCCAGGAGCGTCGCCCCGCAACCGATCTCGACGTCGTCGGGGTGCGCCGCCAGGCAGACGACCGTGACCGGTCCGTCCACGTCCGCGAGCCTCATCGTCCGTCCTCCACCGAGGACGCGACCGGGGCTCGGGACCGTCCGGCCCACGTGCGCTCCACGGCCTCCCACTCACGGTCCAGGCCGGCGCGTGCCGCCGCGAGCCCGCGCTCTGCCGCGGCCAGGCGCCCGTCCCGCTCCCGCACGGCTCGTGCGACCGCGCCGACCACCCCCGACGGCACGAACGTGTCGATGTCGAAGCTGAGGTCGCTGCTGCCGAGCAGCCGCAGGAGCTCGCCGTGCTTGGTCCCGTAGGCGAGCGCGATCACCGGCGCACCGGCCAGCGCCGCGATGACGAGCGTGTGATAGCGCGCACCGATCACTGCCGCGGCTCCCGTCATGAGCGCCCGCAGCTCTTCGAGATCGCCTGCGGAGCTGACCCGGGCCGTGGACGCGGCGGCGACCCTGTGCGCCGTCGGCAGGTCGTACTCGTCCCCCCCGACCAGCACCACCCGATAGCCGGCCGCGTCGAGCAGGTCGACGAGCAGGACCGACCGGTCGACGTACTGCGCGTGGGCGTCGGCACGCCGCGCCGGGTCGTCGTCCTCGGCGAAGTACGTCATGACGCCCAGGACGACGACGGGCCGACCGGTGCCATCACCCCGCGGCCCGGCCTGGCCCCGGTTCCCGGACGCCCCCAGCACGAGATCGGCCACGACGGGATCGTCCGGGTCACCGGCACGCATGTCGAGCAGCGCGCGTCGGGACAGCTCGTCCCGGACGGACCGGTAGGCCGACCACCGTGCCACCTGACGGATGAAGGAGCGCGTGAGCCACGCGTCCTGCCGCTGCACACCGACGTCGAGCAGGACGAAGGTCCTGCGCCGGATCCGCGCCGCGGCGGCGAGGCACCAGATCTCGAAGGCAGTGCCGAACGGGCCTGCCCCCAACCGTTCCCAGACCCCGCAACCGGCCACGACGACCGCGTCGACGTCGCGCACGACCGCCCAGGCCCGGCCCAGCGCCGAGATCCGGTTGGCGGCCAGCCCGAACATCCCCGGCAGGGTCCTCCGCGGTCCGGTGAACGGCGGGACGAGCCGGACGGCGCCCACGTCTCGTTCGCGTGCCACCCGCTCCGCCCCCTCGGACACCACCAGGACGGCAGCACGGTCCCCGATCCTCCCGAGCACCGTCGACAGCGTCGCCTCGTTGCCGAAGTTGCCCGTCCCGAACAGGCCGAACACCGCCACCCGCGGCCGGACGTCCGGTCTCCAGCCGGTCACCGACGCCCGCCCGGGGCGGCCGGGTCCAGGACGGCGAGATCGACCACGGGGACCCTCCTCCCGGGCTCGCGGTGCCACCCTTCCCAGAGCGCCCACGGGCTCTGTCCCGTGCGGTGGAGCTCCTCGAGCTGCGACCGTTCCTTCAACGTGTCCATCGGGGCCCAGAAGCCGTCGTAGCGCTGTGCGCGGAAGAGTCCGTCCTTGGCGGCACGGACGCACCCGTCCATCACCAGGTCGTCGCCTTCCTCCAGGTAGTCGAAGATCCCCTGGCGCAGGACGAAGTAGCCGCCGTTGATGCGCATCTCCATGTCGGCGACGGGCTCGATGCCCTCCAGGTTGCCGTCCGGGTCGATCTTGACGACGTGGAAGGAGTCCTGCGGGTCGACGGCGAGCAGCGTGCCGACCGCGGGGGTCCGCGCGAAGTCCTCGATGATCTCGTCGAGGGGGGCGTCCGTGAGCACGTCACCGTAGTTGGCGAGGAACATCTCGTCCCCGTCCAGGTGCTTGCGCACGCGGCGCAGCCGCTCCCCGATCGAGGTGTCCATCCCGGTGTCGACGAACGTGATCGTCCAGTCGCTCACGTCGGTGGACAGCATCCTGACCTCGGTGCAGCCCTTGGTCAGGACGAAGTCGTTCGAGTGCGTCTCGCGGTAGTCGAGGAAGTAGTCCTTGACGGCGCGTGCGCCGTAGCCGAGGCACAGCACGAACTCCGTGTGCCCGAAGTGCGCGTAGTACTTCATGATGTGCCACAGGACGGGGCGCGAGCCGACGGGCATCATCGGCTTGGGCAGCTGGCTGTCGGCCGAACGCATGCGCATGCCGAGTCCGCCGCAGAAGAGCACGACCTTCATGAGTTGAACCTCTCGGTGAGCCGGTGGTCACGAAGACGCCGGGGCGCGGCCCGCGGACGCAGAGCCGGCGCCACGGGCCGTCCGCCGAGCAGGCCGTCGGTGGTGCCCGCGTCCAGAGCCGCGGCGTAGGCGGGCAGAGCGGCGCGGACGGCCTCGACGGTCCGGTCGACGTCCGTCGTGGTGTGCGCGGCCGAGACGACGAACGACTGCGCGAGCACCCCGCCGCGCAGCAGCTCGGCGAGGAACAGCGTCCGGTACGCCTGCGAGGCGCGGCCCGCGGGGTCGCGGGTGCCGAACACGAGACACGCCGGGTGTCCCGAGACGGTCACGTACGCGGAGAGCCCGGCGTCCGCCACGACCTGGGTGACGCCCGCTCGCAGGCGCTCGCCCCGCGCGGCCATGATCCCGGGGACGTCCGACCCGGCGTAGGCGTCGTGGACCGCGAGGTAGGCCGCGAGACCCGCCGTCTCGGCGCCGTGCGTCGTGGACATCAGGAACACCCGGTCGGCGTCGGTGTCGAGGCCGCCGAGCTCCATGAGGTCCCGGGTGCCCGCGAGCGCCGAGACCGCGAACCCGTTGCCGAGCGCCTTGCCCCAGGTGGACAGGTCGGGCGTCACCCCGTGGACGGCCTGGGCCCCGCCGGCCGACCACCGCATCCCGGTGATCATCTCGTCGAAGACGAGGACGATGCCCTCGCGGTCGCACAGCGTCCGCAGCCCCGGCAGGTAGCCCGGTGACGGCGACGCGCCGGCGGTCTCCGCCTCCAGCACGAGGGCGGCGACGCGGCCCGGGTGCTGCGCGACGAGCGCCTCGACGGCGGGCAGGTCGTCGTAGGGAAACGTCACCGTCAGGTCGCGCACCGCCTGCGGGATGCCGGCGGACATGGCGGTCGTGCCCATGAACCAGTCGTCCACGGAGAAGAAGGGCTGCGAGCGGCAGACCGCGACGAGGTCGCGGCCCGTCGCGGCGCGCGCCAGCCGCACGGCCGCCGTCGTCGCGTCCGAGCCGTTCTTGGCGAACTTGACCATCTCGGCGGTCGGGACCTGCTCGAGGAAGGCCTCGGCGGCACGCAGCTCCCACACCGTCGGCCGGGAGAAGCTGACGCCGTCCACGATCGCGGCGGCGACCGCGTCGACGACGGGGCGGTAGCCGTGTCCCAGGGTCACCGAACGCAGGCCCATGCCGTACTCGACGTACTCGTTGCCGTCCACGTCCCACACGTGCGCGCCGGCCCCTCGAGCCATGACAGGTGCCATGCCCTCGGGGTACTGGTCCGACCCGCGGGCGTAGGTGTGAGCTCCGCCCGGCACGAGCCGGTGCAGACGCGCCTGGGCGACGTCCGACCGGGTGAAGGACCGGTCCCGAAGTCCGGTCTCACCGTCTGCCGCCGTCTGCTGCGTCATGGTGCTCTCTCCGCCCGCGTCCGTGGCCGGCCAGCGCCGCCGTCGCTGTCAGTCTGAGTCGTCGACGTGCCGCGGTGTAGGTCTGCGCGGCCTTTTCATCCGCACCGGGACGAGAATTCACCCCGGCTCGGGGCCCGGCCCCGAGCCGGCCCCTCCTACGGTGGGGAGCATGGAGATCAGGACGACGTCGCTCGACGGCGTGCTGCTGCTCGTCCCCGTCCCGCACCGCGACGACCGGGGGCTGTTCACCCGCACCTTCGACGCCGAGACCGCCGCGTCGGCGGACCTGGACCCGGCCGCGTACGTCCAGGACAGCCAGTCCCGGTCCTCGCGTGGCGTGGTCCGCGGGCTGCACGGCCGGGTGGGGTCCGGTGAGGCGAAGCTGGTCCGGGTGGCCCACGGCGCGGTCCTCGACGTGGTCGTCGACGCCCGGCCCGGTTCGCCGACCTTCGGGCAGTGGGAGGCGTTCACGCTCGACGACGTCGACTTCCGGGTGCTGGCCGTCCCCCGCGGGATGCTCCACGGCCACCAAACCCTCACCGAGACCGCTGACGTCTGCTACCGGATCGACGCCGAGCACGACCCGACCGAGGACGTCGCGGTGCACCACCTCGACCCGGACCTGGGCATCGGGTGGCCCGTCGACATCACGACCGTGAGCGCGCGCGACCGTGGTGCCGGTTCGTGGCAGGACCTGGTCGCGCGGCTCAGGACGCGCTGACCGCTTCAGGCTCGATCTCGCGCGGGACCGGCTCGGCGACCACCCACCGCCCGCCCCGGCCCTCGACGCGGGGAAGCGCCCGACGCACCTCTCCGAGCAGGTCGGGGACGAACAGCAGCACCCACCGGGGACGGAGCGTGCCCAGTGCCGCCGCACCGACGATCGGGATCCTGGGCGTGCCGTCGGGACCGCCGGTGCCCGGCATCGCCAGTCCGTGCTTGGCCGGCGAGGCGTCGACCACGGCCTGGATGTCGCGCCCGCTCACCCCGGCGAGCGTCAGGAGGGCGACCGCTCGCGACGCCGCCCCGTAGCCGACGACCCCCTCGGAGCGATGGTCGGCGACCCAGCGGCCCAGGCTCTCGACCGTCTGCCGGACGGCGTCCTGGAGCCCCGCCACCGCCTCCGGTGCCGTCACGCCTGCTGCCCGCTCGGCGTCGAGCACCTCGTCCAGCGTGCCCAGCGGCGCCGTGCCGTCGGCGGCCCCGGCACGGGCGGAACCGGCACGGGCGAGAGCGAGCACGACCGTCCCGCCGTACAAGGGGTAGCGCCACAGGCCCACGGGTACGAGTCCCACCTCCCGGGCGGCGCGCACGAGCCAGGTCACCGAGTAGTAGGCGTAGTGCCCGTGCCGCAGCGCGTTCCAGGCGTTCGTGCGCAGGATCGTGCCGAGCGGGTGGACGTGCAGGGCGAGCACCCCCTCGGGGGCGAGGCGGCCGGCCCGGTCCGTGAGGGCCGCCCGCTGGTCGGCGTCGTGCATCATGCCGAGCGAGTCGACGAGGAGGTCCACCGGTCCGTCGTCGGAGCCCGGCTCGTCCGGGACGACCGTCAGGCCGCGCTCGGCCAGATGGCCCAGCCAGGAGCCGCCGTGCGGGCTGGGCCGTTCCGCCGCACGGGCACCGGGGGCCGCCAGGCCGGCGGCGGCGAGGTCGTCGACCGCCGCACGGGCCTGCGCGACGAGGGCTGCCGGTTCGATCCCCCGCGGCTCGTCGGCATCGGTCGGGTCCTCCTCGAGCTGGGCCAGGCCGCACCCGGCGCACAGGACCATCCGCAGCGGGTACGCGTCGTCCGCGCCCGTGGCTCCGACCGGGGGGAACACGTCGGCCGCGGGCTGCTCGCCCAGGTCGAGCACGACGGAGCCGTCGTCCGCCCCGCACCACCGGCACCGCCAGGACGCGACCGGCCGGGCGACCGTCACGTCCCCGGCTCGAACACCTCGAGGTGCGGGAGGGCCACGACGAGGCGGCCACCCCACTCCGCGACGTGCGCGAGCTGGGCGGAGATCTCCCTGCGCAGGTTCCACGGCATGATGACGACGTAGTCGGGTCGGGCGGCGTCGAGCGCCTCGGGAGCGTGCACGGGGATGTGCGTGCCGGGCAGGAACCGGCCGTGCTTGTAGGGGTTCCGGTCGACGGCGAGCTCGAGCAGGTCGGCTCGCACCCCGCAGTGGTTGAGCAGCGTGTTCCCCTTGCCCGGCGCCCCGTACGCGACCACCCGTTTGCCCTCGCGGCGGGCCGTGATGAGGAACGACACGAAGTCGTCGCGGACCTGTGCGACCTGCTCGGCGAAGCCGTCGTGCCCCTCGACGGTGTGCAGGCCGAAGTCGGCCTCGGCGGCGAGCACCTCGGCGACCGCCGCCGTCGGGGTGACGCTCCCGGACTCCACGGTCTCCGTCGGCGCCGACCACGTGCGCAAGGACCCGCCGTGGCTGGGGAGCTCCTCGACGTCGACCACCGTGAGCCCGGCGGCCGCGAGCACCCTCTGCGTGGTCAGCAACGACAGGTAGCTGAAGTGCTCGTGATAGATCGTGTCGTACTCGTTGCCCTCGATGAGGCGCAGCAGGTGCGGGATCTCGATGGTGACGCGCCCGTCGTCGGCGACCAGCTGCCGCAGGCCCTTCGCGAAGTCGACGATGTCCGGCACGTGCGCGAACACGTTGTTCGCCACGACGAGGTCGGCCGGTCCGTGCTCGGCGCGGACCGCGCGGCCCGTGTCCTCCCCGAGGAACTCCACGAGCGTCGGGATCCCCTGCGCCACGGCCGCCTCGGCGACCGTGCGGGACGGCTCGATCCCCAGGCAGCGGATGCCCTGCGCCTGCACGTGCTGGAGCAGGTAGCCGTCGTTGCTCGCCACCTCCACGACGAACGACGACCCGGCGTCGAGCCCGAGCCGGTCGGCCGCCTTCTCGACGTACTGACGGGCGTGCTCGACCCAGCTCGTGGAGAACGAGGAGAAGTAGGCGTAGTCGTCGAAGATCTCCGTCTCGGCGACGTAGGCGGGCAGCTGCACCAGCAGGCACTGCGTGCAGATCCGCACGTTGAGCGGGTAGAACGTCTCCCCCTGGTCGACCTGGTCCGCCCGCAGGATCGCCTCGCACGGCGGGGACATGCCCAGGTCGACGAACGTCCGCGTCAGCTCCGCGCCGCACAGGCGGCACGCCGGCACCGACGCCGCCAGCCCGGCAGCAGCCGCCGCGGCCGTCGTCGCCGTCACGCCGCCACCACCATGCGCAGCGAGGCGAGGTCCAGGCGACCGGCGGACGCCAGCTCTTCGATGCGGTGCAGCCGGACGAACGTCTGCTCGAAGTCCCCAGCCTCCAGGCCACGCTCGCGCATGTCCCGCCACAGCTCCTCGATACCGTCGCGCACCGTCCAGCAGGGGTCGGCCCCGGGCAGCAGGCTGCGGATCTTGCCGAAGTCGACGCGGTAGTTGCGGGCGTCGGCCCCCGCCCCCGGCGCGAAGGTCACCGGCGCCCCCGTGACCTCGGCGACCTGCTCGGCCACGGTGCGGATCTGCACGACGTCCTCGTCGCGGCCCACGTTGAACGCCTGGTCGTGCACCACCTCGCGCGGGGCCTCCAGCGCGGCCAGGAAGGCCCGGGAGATGTCCTGCACGTGCACCAGGGGCCGCCACGGCGAGCCGTCGGACTGCAACCGCACCTCGCCCCGTGTGAACGCCGTGCCCGTCAGGTTGTTGACGACGATGTCGGCCCGCAGCCGCCGCGACGACCCGTACGCCGTCGCGTTGCGCAGGTAGGTGGGGCTGAACGAGTCGTCCGCGAGCGGAGAGATCCCCCGCTCCGCGCGCACCTTCGACTCGCCGTACGGGGTGACCGGGTTGAACGCGCTCTGCTCGTCCACCGGCGCGTCCCCCGCCGCGCCGTACAGCGAGCACGACGACGAGAACAGGAAGCGCGGAACCCCCGCAGCCTTGGCCGACGCGGCCATGTGGATCGCTCCGCCCGCGTTCACCGAGAAGGTCGCGTCCGGTGCGAGGTGCCCGATCGGGTCGTTGCTGATCGCCGCCAGATGGACCACCGCGTCGAAGCCCTCGAGGTCCTCCGGTCGCGCGTCCCGCACGTCGCCGGTGCGCTGCTCGTAGTCCGCGGCGGGCGTGCCGAAGTCGCAGCCGTCGTACCACCCGACGTCGAGGCCGACGACCTCGTGCCCGTGCGCCCGCAGGAGCGGTACCAGGACGGCACCGACATAGCCCCGGTCGCCGTCGACGAGAACCCTCATGGCAGTCTCCTCAGGTCACGGAACAGGCGTCCCGTCGACAGTAACCAGTCGCTCCGGCGGCAGGACAGGCGGGGAGCGGGTGGAAATCCGCCCCGGGCGGGTGAACCGTCGCCCTGCCGTGCGGGGTGAACTTCCGCCCGCGCCGGGTGATTACCCGGCCGCCAGGTTCCCCGGCCCGCAGGAGCGGGGGACGATCGTCGACATGAAGGTCCTCCGCGTCTCGCACAGCGCTGTCGTCGACGCGTGGCGCGAGCGCGAGCGCGAGCTGCGCGCGCGCGGGGTGGACGTCCGGCTGCTCACGGCCCGCGCCTGGGACGAGGGCGGCTCCCGCGTCCGGCTCGTCCCCCGGGCGGGCGAACCGGTACGGGGCGTACGGACCCTGGGCCGGCACCCCGCCCTCTTCGTCTACGACCCGTTCGCGCTGTGGCGCGCGCTGGGCCAGGACTGGGACCTCGTCGACGTCCACGAGGAGCCCTTCGCGCTCGCGACCGCGGAGGTGCTGGCGCTGCGCCGCCTCCGGGCGGTGCTGGGCCGCCCGGTGCCGCCCGTCGTGCTGTACTCGGCGCAGAACCTGCCCAAGCGCTACCCGTGGCCCTTCCGCTGGTTCGAGGCCCGCGCGCTGCGTGTCGCCGCGGGCGTCTCGGTCTGCAACGAGGAGGCGCGACGCCTCTGCACCGCCAAGGGCGCCACCGGCCGGGTCGAGACGATCCCCTTGGGCGTGGACCCGGCGCACTTCTCCCCCGCGCCGGTCCCGTCGCAGGACGGCGGACGCCCGTGGCGGGTGGGCTACGCCGGGCGCCTCGCCGACCACAAGGGCGTCGACGCCCTGCTCCGGGCCGTCGCGGGAGAACCTGACCTCCGGCTCGAGCTGGCCGGGGACGGACCGGCTCGCCGAAGGCTGGAGGACCAGGCCCGGACGGCGGGACTGGACGCCCGCTTCCACGGGGCGCTCGACGGCGACGCGCTCGTGGCGTTCTACCGGTCGCTCGACGTCCTCGCGGTGCCGTCGCGCGAGACCCCCGGCTGGGTCGAGCAGTTCGGCCGCGTGGCGGTCGAGGCCATGGCGTGCGGCGTGCCCGTGGTGGCCACCCGCACCGGGGCGCTGCCCGACGTCGTCGGCGGTGCCGGACTGCTCGTCCCCCCGGACGACGCCGCGGCCCTGCGGACCGCCCTGCGGCGGGTGCGCGACGAGCCCGGCCTCGCGGACCGCCTGCGCAGCGCCGGTGCTGAACGGTCCGCGGCGTGCTCGTGGCAGGAGGTCGCCCGCCGCTACCACGAGCTCTACCGGGCGGTCGCCCCGGCCGCGCCGGCGCTGGCCACCGTCGACCCGCCCGAGGTGGTGGTCGTCGCCTACGGCTCTCCCGAGCTGGTCCGCGACGCGCTCGCCCCGCTGGTCGGCCGGTACCCGCTCACCGTGGTGGACAACTCCTCCCTGGCGCGGATCCGAGAGATCACCGAGGAGGCCGGAGGGCTCTACCTCGACCCGGGCCGCAACGGCGGGTTCGCGGCGGGCGTCAACCACGCCCTCGCCCACCGCCAGGTCCCGGGCGCCGACGTGCTCCTGCTCAACCCGGACGCCGTCGTCGGGCCCGAGGACGTCGCCACCCTCCAGGAGGCGTTGCGCGCGCGGCCCCGGACCGCGAGCGTCGGCCCCGCGCAGGTCGACGAGGCCGGCACGCCCGCGCGGGTCGTCTGGCCCTACCCCTCCCCCGCGGCGGCATGGGTCGAGGCGCTCGGGCTCGGTGCGCTGCGGCGCACCCGGCCGTCACGGTCCTTCGTGATCGGGTCGGTCCTGCTGCTCCGGGGCGAGGCGCTCGCCCAGGTCGGCGGCTTCGACGAACGGTTCTTCCTCTACGCTGAGGAGACCGACTGGGCCTACCGTGCCCACCGGGCCGGATGGCGCCACGCCGTCGTCCCGGAGGCGCGGGCGGTCCACCTCGGCGGGGCGACCAGCAGCGACCCGTCGCGCCGGGACGCTCACTTCCACGCCTCCCAGGAGCACTACCTGCGCAAGCACCACGGCCGCGTGGGCTGGCACGTGGCACGGGTCGGCGGGGTCGTGGGGGCCGCACCGCGCGCGCTGCTGCTGGACGGAGAGCGCGGTGCCGCCGCTCGCCGTCGGCTGCACTCGTACCTGCGCGGACCGGCCCGCACCGAGCTGCCGTACCGCGAGGCGGTACCCCGAGCGGTCGGGACGCCGTGATCCGGCGCTCGGCCGCCTGGGTCGTCGGGGTCGTCGCGGTGACGGCTGCACTCGCCACCGTCGGTCTCCTCGTCCCGGGCCACGCGGTGTACGCGGCCGCCGCGGCCGCGCTCGTGCTCGCCGTCGGCCTGACGATCTACGAGCCCGTCGCGCTGCCGGTCCTCGCGATGCCCGCCCTCGTCGTGATCGAGCGTGTCGGTGGCGGCGGGTTCGACCTGTCGATCTCCGACGTCGCGCTCTTCGGCGCCTTCTGGCTGGCCCTGTTCCTGGCCCCTCGGCCCTTCTCTCGGCCGATGCGCTCGATGCTGTGGCTCTCGGCCGCCTACCAGGTCGCCACGCTGTTCACGGTGGTCGTCAACCCCTACCAGGCCAACACCGTCGAGTGGTTCCACGCCTGGCTGTCCGTCGGCGGCGCTCTCGTCGTCGGGTGGGCCGTCGGACGAGCCGGACGGGCACGGCTCGGCCTGACCCTGTTCCTCGGGGCGTGCCTCGGCATCTCCGCGCTGACCCTGCTGGTCGCGGCGCGGCAGCTCGTCACCGGAGTGACCGGTCCGGTCTACCTCGAGTGGCCCTACCCCATGCACAAGAACCTCATCGGTGCGGTGGTGGCCTTCGCCGCGCTCGTGGCCTACGCCCGGCCGTGGTGGGTGGGCTGGCCGCGCTGGTTCGCACAGTCGGCCTTCTGGCTGTGCTCGCTGGCGGTGCTGGCGTCCCAGGCCCGGCAGGCGCTGGTCGGCCTGGCCGTCGGGGTCATCCTCATCACGCTGCGGGCGGACCCGGACCGCAAACGCTCCAAGCTCGTCCTGCTCGCCGCGGTCCCCGCGATCTACTTCGTGTGGGGCGCCGTCCAGGAGCAGCTGGCCGAGGACAACGAGTTCAACTCCGCCAACCAACGGCTCGCCTGGTACCAGGACGCCATCGAGGTCTGGCAGAGCAGCCCGTGGTTCGGTGTGGGCCTGCGCTGGTGGACGGCCGACCGCACCGACTTCGTCTTCCAGCCTCCCAACGCCGAGCTGGAGATGCTCTCCTCCGCCGGGGTCGTGGGTCTCGCAGGGTTCCTGACGCTGTTCCTCGGCGCTCTGGTCGTGCTGTGGCGGATCGACCCGCGGTTCGGCACGCTCGCGCTCTCGATCCTGCTCATGCGGCTGATCCAGGGGCAGTTCGACCTGTTCTGGACCGCCGTCGTGGTCTCCGTGCCGTTCGCCGTCATCGGCATCTGTCTGGGCGCGGAGGACTACGCCCGCGTCCGGCACGAGGCGCGCGTACGGACGGGCTCGGCGATGCCCGGGGACGACCTGCGATCCGTGCAGGAGATGGCGGCCCGATGAAGATCCTCCAGATCGCCCCGACCATCGGCCCCGGCACGGGCGTCGGCGCCGTCGCGCACCACCTGGAGCAGGAGTGGCTCGCGGCGGGGATCGACGTCGACCGGTTCACGCTGGACGACGCGCGCGGTGGCTGGCTCCCGCGGCCCGGCCCGGGCGTGCGCGGGCGGCTGGGCCTGCTGTGCCGGGTGGTGTGGTTCTCGACGGTCGGGTCGGTGCTCGCGCGGCGGAGGCTCGCCCGTGAGCCCGGCACGGTGGGCGTGTGCCACAACGACGCCCTCGCCGGAGCCGTCTACGTCAACCACGGGATCCTGCGCGTGGCCATGGCCGCGCGGGGCGGCTACGCGTGGCGGATGCTGCGCAACCCCGTGCACCTGTTCACCTCCGTGCGGGACACGTGGCGCTACCGGAGCGGGACCCATCGCGCCGTCGTGAACCTCACGCCGGCGGAGCGCGACGCGCTGCACAGCACCTACCCCCGGGTGCGGCCGCGCACCTCCGTCATCGGCAACGGCGTCGACGTCGAGAGGTTCCGCCCACCGACGGCCGCCGAACGAGAGCTCGCCCGCGCCGCGATCCCCGACGGCGCGACGAACGTCGTGTTCGTCGGCCACGAGTTCGACCGCAAGGGCCTCCCGCTGGTCCTCGAGGCAGCGGTCGAGCTGCCCGGCGTCCACGTCACCGTCGTCGGAGGCACCTCCACGATGCTCGACGCCCTGCGGCGCGACGTCGCCCGACTCGGGATCGCCGACCGGGTGCACGTCGCGGGCCAGGTCCAGGACTCCCGGCCGTTCCTGCACGGCGCCGACGTCCTCGCCCTGCCCAGCGCCTACGAGGCGAACGCCCTCGTGGTGCTCGAGGCGCTCTCGTGCGGCGTCCCGGTCGTGGCGACCCCCGTGGGCTACGCACCACAGGTGGTTCGTGACGGCGTCGACGGGTATCTCGTCGATCGCACCGTCGAGGACGTGCGGCGAGGCCTCGCGCAGGTCGTGCGGGCGAGCCCGCGCGAACGGGAGACGCTCGCACGTGCCGCGCGCCAGGAGGCCGAGACGCACACCTGGGACCGGGTGGCCGGGCAGTACCTGGACCTGTTGCGCTCGATCGCCGGGGACGTCGACCAGAGGGCGGCACACCGATGAGGATCGTCCACGCCGTCCGGTCCGACGGCTTCGCCGGGGTCGAGCGGCACGTGGCCCGGCTCGCCGCCGCCCAGGCCGCGGCCGGGCACGACGTGCGCGTCGTCGGGGGCGCCACCGACCGGATGCGCGCGGCCGTCGGCGACCGGTCGGTCGGGCTGGCGCCGGCCACGTCGACGGCCGCCGTCGTCCGGGCGCTGCGCGCCGCCTCCGACGCCGACCTGGTCCACACCCACATGACCGCCGCCGAGGTCGCGGCCGCCCTCGCCTCCCGGACGCTGCCGCCGGGCCGGTTCCCGCCGGTGGTGACCACCCGTCACTTCGGTCGGGCCCGCGGGTCCGGGACCCTCGGAGGCCTGGTGGCGCGGTTCGCCCGCAGCGTGGTCCAGGCACAGCTCTCGATCAGCGAGTACGTCGCGGACCGGGTCGACGGGACCAGCACCGTGGTCCCGCCCGGGATCTGCGCGCGGCCCGACGGACCCCGGGCGGCGGGACGGCGTCGGGTGGTGCTCATGGCCCAGCGTCTCGAACCGGAGAAGCGCACCGACGTCGGGATCGAGGCGTTCGCGGCCTCCGGGCTCGGGGCCGACGGGTGGCACCTCGTGGTGGCGGGCGACGGCTCGCGCCGGCCCGCGCTCGAGCAGCAGACCCGTCGGCTCGGTCTCGACGGCTCGGTGACGTTCCTCGGGGAGCGTGGGGACGTCGACGCGCTGATGTCGCGGGCCGCCCTGTTCCTCGCCCCCTGTCCCGTCGAAGGGCTCGGTCTGAGCGTCCTCGAGGCGATGTCGCAGGGGCTTCCCGTCGTCGCGGCCGGAGCCGGTGGCCACCTAGAGCTCCTGGACGGCCTGGACCCGCTCGCGTGCTTCCCGCCGCACGACGCCGACATCGCCGGCAAGCACCTGGCCGAGCTCGCCGCCGACCCGGAGCACCGCGACGCCTACGGGACCGCCGCCAGGGAACGTCAGCGGCGGCACTTCACCCCGGAGGCGCAACAGACGGCCACCGACGCCGTGTACCGCAGGGTGCTCGCCGGGTCGGCAGCGACACACCGCGGGCGCCGGCCCCGACCTGCCGCCGGTGACGAGCTCGTGATCGCGTCGCTCGAGGACTGGGACCTCGTGCGCCGCCGCAACCAGCACCTCGTCACCGAGCTGTTGGCGACGCACCCGGACCTGCGGATCCTCTTCGTCGAGCCCCCCGCCGACCCTCTGCACCAGATCAGCAGGCGGTCCCGGCCCCGCGCGGGCCGTGGGCTGCACCGTCCGCCCGCCGGCGAACCGGGCGCGGGCCGGCTGTGGCTGTACCAGCCGACCAAGCTGCTGCCCCGGCGCATCGACCCGCGCGCCGACGAGCGCCTGGCACGCGGCGTCCGGCGTGCCGCTCGCTCCCTCGGGTTCGTCACACCGGTGCTCTGGGTGAACGACCCGGCAGCCGCCACGCTGGTCCGGACCAGCGGGTGGCCGGCCCTCTACGACGTCACCGACGACTGGACCCGGGCGGCGCGGACCACGGCCGAGAGGACGCGGCTCGACGCGGACGAGGAGCTCCTGCTGGACCGGTGCGCCGCCGTCACGGTGTGCTCGCCCGACCTCGTGCGCACCAAGGGCGGACGGCGGCGCGCGCTCGGTCGCGACGACGCCGTCCTCGTGACCAACGGCGTCGACGTCGACAGGTACCGGCGGCCCGTCCCACGCCCCGACGACATGCCACCGGGCACCGTGGCCCTCTACCTCGGGACGGTGCACCCCGACCGGTTCGACGTCCCGCTCCTGCTCCGGACGGCCCGGGACGTCGCCGGGGAGGCGACGGTCGTCGTCGTCGGCCCGGTCGTGGACGTCCCGCCCGACGAACGCGCGTCGCTGCGCGACGCAGGGGTGGCCCTGCTCGGCGCCCGCCCCTGGACCGCCGTACCGGCGTACCTCCAGCACGCCGACGTCCTGCTGGTGCCGCACCTGGTCAACGGCTTCACGTCGAGCCTCGACCCGCTCAAGCTCTACGAGTACCAGGCCGTCCGGAGACCGGTCGTCGCGACACCGGTCGCCGGGTTCGACGACAGCGCGGACCCGCTGGTGACGAGCGTCGACGCCGGCGGCTTCCCTGCCGCCGTCCGGGCCGCGCTGCGGGGGGCCGGACCTGCCGCCGGCGGTGCGGACGACCTCCCCACCTGGCGCACCCAGGCGGCCCGGATGGCCGAGGTCATCGCCGCCGTGCGGCAGCCCGGCGCCACACGGCGGTGACGACGGCGGCGGTCCGCTCCACGGTGAACCGATCCTCCGCCACCGTGCGCGCCCTGCGTGCCCGCTCCCTCGAGGCGTCGGGGTCGTCCAGCACGGCCAGGACCCCGGCGGCCAGGGCGTCGACGTCACCCGGGGCGACGAGGACCCCGAGGTCGCCGTCCGGGTGCGACAGGATCTCCGTCACGCCTCCGGCGCGCGTCGCGACGACCGGGACCTCACGCACCATCGCCTCCACGACCACCTGCCCGAACGGCTCCGGGACCGGGGAGGCGTGGACGCAGACGTCGAACCGGTCGAGCTCGGGTCCCGGGTCGGGGACGTGCCCGGTCCACACGACGTGCGCCCCGACGCCGAGGCGTTCGGCCTCGGTCCGGACCTGGCGGGCATGCTCCCCGCCGCCGAAGAGCGCCCCGCCCACGATCCGCACCGTCGCCCGCGGGTACCTCGCCAGGACGGCGGGCAGCGCACCGACGAGCTCGAGCTGCCCCTTGGTCGGGCTGACCCGGCCGACGATCCCCACGACGGGTGCGTCCCCGACGGGTGCGTCCCCCGGGGCCTCCCGCGGCGCGCGGTCCGCCCTCTGGTCGGCGGCGAAGCCCGGGTAGGCGACGGTGGCGCGTCGGGGCAGGGTGCTGGCGGTGGCCCGCGAGTTCGCGATCAGCGCCCGCGGGGCGCGGGCGAGCGTGCGGACGAGACGGACCAACGGTCGAGGCAGGTAGTCGGCGGCGATCCGGTCGTGGACGTACCAGACGACGGGACGACCGGCAGCGACCGCCGCGACGGTCCCGAGCAGGTCGGCCTTCAACGAGGTGGTGTGCACCACGTCGGGGCGCAGGCGACGCAGCAGGCGCACGAGCCGGGCGACGAACAGCAGGGTACCGAGGGTGCCGCGCCACCCGAGGCCGCCTCGCAGAGCCTCACGGCGCCCGAGACCCGCCACCCCGGGCTCCAGCTCCAGGACGTCGACCGGCACGCCCACGTCGGTGAGGGCGGCGCGCAGGGGACCGTCGGCGAACAGCACGGCACGGACGCTGACCTCCGGACCGATCGCCGCGCAGAGCCGGACCAGGGCGAGCTCGGCACCTCCGGGGTCCGCCGTGTGGTCCAGCACCAGCACACGCAGGGTCTCCGGCGGCGGACGCCGGGTCGCCCGGTCGGGGATCACGTGGCCGGCGGACGACGCCCGTCCACGGGTTCGGGCACACGGACCTCCGCACCGGCGGCGGGGCTGTCGGCCGACGGCTCAGGGGCGCTGCTCGGGTCCGCCTCCGGCGACCCGGGCACGGCGTCCCACAGCGGCACCCGGTTCGACGAGCGCGCCGGAGGACCTGACGCCGGCTCGGCGGCCGCGCTCCCCGGGTCCGGTACCGCGGCGGGCTCCGAGCGCCGGCCGAACGAGCGCACCCGGCGCGGGGCGCCGTCGTCCTCGCCGTACGTCGAGGCGTAGAGCATCCGGCGGTCGCTCTTGACGCCCTCGAGGGCGATCCCTGCGAGCCGGACGTTCGTCGTCCGGAGCCGTTCCGCGGCCTCGCGAAGCACCGTGGAGTCCGTCCGGCCCGCCGACGCGAGGAGCACCACACCGTCGGCATAGCGACCGAGGATCGTCGCGTCCGCGGCCGCCAGCACGGGCGGGGCGTCGATCACGACGACGTCCGCCCGTCGACGCAGGTCGTCGATCAACGCCGTGGCCCGGGCGGTCGCGAGGAAGTCAGCGGGATCCATCGCGTCCTCGGTGATCGTCAGGACACCGAGGTTCGGCACGCGGGTCCCCCGCACGCCCTTCCGTCCGCCGTGCCAGCCGTCCGGGTACGGCAGCATGCGGTCGAGCTGCGGCCGCCTGAGGTCGGCGGAGACGGCGATGGTCCGCCGGCCGCTCAGCGCGAACGACGCCGCCAGGTTCGCGGTGATGAAGGACCGCGGAGCGTGCGGGTCCGCCGCCGTGACCGCGATGACGACCGAGTCGACGGCATCGAGGGAGACCTGCACGGACGTCCGTAGCTCACGGATGGACTCGGTGAACGGGGTGGCGACCTTGCTCGAGACGGGCAGCACCTGCGTGCTCCCGAAGTCCCGGCGTGCGTCCCGGACGGAGTAGAGCTCCGCGAGCACCGGGGAGTCGGCGAGGCGCGCGGCCTCGGCGGTCGAGCGGACCCGGAAGTCGAGCCCACGGCGGGCGAAGGCCAGCCCGATCCCCGCGAGGAGGCCCACCAGGACGGCGACCGCTCCGACGACCGCGGGAGACGTGCCCAGCTCGGTCGCGCTGTCCGCCGGGATGCTGACCTCGGCCGGCTCGGTGATCGATCCCAACGTGTTGAACCGCTCGGTGAGCGTCGTGTACTCGCCCACGATGGTGTCCTGCTCGGCGAGGGCGAGCGGGTCCTCCGGCTTGCGCTCGATCCGCCCGGTCACCCCGTCGAGCTGCTCGGCGAGCACCTCTCGGCGTCCGTCGAGAGCGGCGAGCTGCTCCTCCTGGAGCACCGGGACGTGAGCGGCGTACGCCTCGGCGACGGCGTTCGCGAGGGCCACGGAGCGGGCAGGGTCCGTCGTCTCCACGCTGACCGTGACGATCGAGGCGTCCTCGTCGTCTCCCTCGACCGTCACGAGCGCCGCCAGCTGGGCCGCGGACACCTCGCCCGACGTCTCGGCCGCTGCCTCCATCACCGGCGCGGCCAGCACGTCGTCGGCCGAGGTGTCGACCGTGACGCGGACGACCTCGTCGCTGCCGCCCTGCGCGGTCTGCACCCCGAGGACGCGCACCTCGGCGGTGGCGCTGTACGTCGTCTCCTGACGGTCGAGATAGACCAGCGCGGCCGCACCGACCACCACGACAGCCGCCAGCACCAGGTACTTGGCGGTCCACACCGTGCGCAGGAACTCTCTGATGGTCATGAGACGTCCTCTCCCGTCACCGGCCCGCACCGGCCGTCGTGCGTTGTTCGGCGACGACGGCCTGGAGCCGTTCCGCGAAGCGCGTGGCCGAGAACCGGTCCACGTGCTCGACGATGCGCGCCTCGTCCCAGCGTGACGACGCCGCGAGCTCGATCGCGGCGGCGACGAGGTCGGCACGCGGGGCGTCGAAGAACACGCCGTTGACCCCTGCGACGACGGTGTCCAGGTATCCCCCGTCGCGCAGGACGACGCTCGGGCGGCCGAACGCTCCCGCCTCGAGCGGGGAGAGCCCGTAGTCCTCGTACGAGGCGGCCACCAGCAAGCACGCGCGGCGGTAGAGCCAGCGCAACGTGGCGTCGTCGACCCGGCCGAGCAGGTGCACCCGACCCCTCGATCTCCCGCTCCGCGCGGCCAGCGCCTCGAGCCGGGCCCGGTCGGGACCGGAGCCCACCACCACGAGCTCTCGGCCGGTGGCCTGCGCGGCCCCGACGACGACGTCGACGTTCTTGTAGGGCAGCAACCGTGCCACGCAGAGCAGGAACCCCGGGGCGAGAGCGGCCACCTCGCGCTCGGGCCCGGTCGGCAGCATCGCCGGTGGCGGCGGCAGGACCTCGGCGTCGATGCCGTACACGTCCCGGACGGCGCGCCGCGTGACCGTCGAGTTCACCAGGTAGGCGTCGGCCCGGTCCGCGGCCGCGGCGTCCCAGCGTCGCAGTCCGGGTGAGACGGCGCCCAGGCCAGTGGCGACGACGGCGCGCCGCACCCGGCGCGACGGGCCCCCGCCGACAGGACCGAGGTACCGGTCGCGCTGGTAGAGCCAGCGGGCCGGGGCGTGGCAGTAGACGACGGTCCGCTGCGCACCCCGGTAGCCGTGCGCCCAGCCCGTGGACGAGGCGACGAGGACGTCGGCGTCGACCCGCTGTCCGTCGACGGCGCGAGCGAGCAGGGGCAGCGCGAGCCGGTGGTTCCGGCGCAGCACCCCCACCCGGTCGAGGCGGGAGGTGCGCAGGTCGAGCCCGGCGAACTCCGGGAACGTCCCGTCCGGGTCGTGCAGCGTGGTGTACAGGGGCGAACCGGGGAACGCCTCCGCGAGCAGCAGCGCCACCCTCTCCGCGCCGCCGCGCTGCGTCGCGTAGTCGTGCGCGAGCGCGACACCTGTCGTCATGTGCCCTCCCTCGCGGACCGACCACCAGCGTAGGCAGGTGACGGTCGCCCGAGGCCGCCGTCGGCGGGTGAATCAGGGCAGGACGGGCGGGTGAAACTGGCGCCCACGGCACCCGTCAGGCGCGCGCGTGGTATTTCCCCTGCGCGGCCAGGAGCCCCTCGGTGACGACCATCTCGACGGCGTCGGCGGCGTCGTCGACCAGCATCGGCAGGTCCTTGCGCTCCGTCGCCGAGAAGTCGCGCAGCACGTGGTCCGCCGTGTCCATCCGGCCCGGGGGGCGCCCGACGCCGACCCTGACCCGGGTGTAGTCGCGCGTCCCCAACGCCTTGGAGATGTCGCGCAGGCCGTTGTGCCCGCCCTCTCCCCCGCCCGCCTTGAGCTTGACGGTGTCGAACGGGATGTCCACCTCGTCGTGAACCGCCAGCACGTGGTCGGCGTCGATCCCGTAGTACCGGGCCAGCGCCGAGACGGGTCCGCCGGAGGTGTTCATGTAGGTGGTCGGCTTGGCCAGGACCACGCGCGGTCCGGGGGCCCCGCCGGCCAGCGTCCCGAGGCGCGCCTCGGCGACCACGGCCTGCGCCCGGGGGTGCTTCGCGAACCGGCTGCCGGTCCGCCCGGCCAGCAGGTCGAGCACCATCTGACCCACGTTGTGCCGGTTGCCGGCGTACTTCGGTCCGGGGTTGCCGAGCCCGACGACGAGCCAGGGCGTGTCCGACATGCTCTCCATCCTTCCGCCGGGTGCACTGTAGCCCCGGCAAGCAGAACGCCCGACGGCGGCGCGGGGCCGCCGTCGGGCGTTCGGGTGCTGCTGCCTCGTCAGACGAGGGTCACTCGGGGGACGAGCCGCTCTCCGGGGAGGCGGACGCGGCCGACTCCTCGTCCGCGGACTCCTCGCCGCGCGGCTCGGTGATCGTCACGACGGTGTAGGAGGCGTCCGTGAGGAGCTCGACGCCCTCCGGGAGCTCGACGTCGCCCGCGACGATGTGGTCGCCGGCCTCGCGGCCCTCGATGGAGACCTCGACGTACTCCGGGATGTTGGTGGCGTCGGCCTCGACGGAGAGCGTCTGCTCCTCGACCAGGTGGATCGAGCCCGGGGCGGACTCGCCCACGACGTGCACCGTGATGTCGACGGCGATCTTCTCGCCCTTGTTCACCAGGAGCAGGTCGACGTGCTCGATGTCGGCGCGCACGGGGTGACGCTGGACGTCCTTGACGACCGCCAGGTAGCCCTCGCCGTCGACGTCGAGGCCGATCAGCGCGTTGGTGTGGCGGACGGCGAGCATCGTCTCGTGGCCCGGCAGGTTGATGTGCAGCGGGTCGGCGCCGTGGCCGTAGAGGACGGCGGGGATCTTGCCGGCGCGGCGGGCGCGGCGGGCGGCCCCCTTGCCGAACTCGGTGCGGGCCTCGGCGGCGAGCTTGATCTCGGCCATGTGGATCACTCCTGCTAAAGGTCTGTGCGTGCCGACGACCAGAGGGAGCCATCGGCTGTCCGCGATGGGGAACCGGCGCGGACGGGCGGCTGCGTCGGCGTGGGACACGTGACGGACGCGATCGTGAGCGCCGCACGGTCGGCGCGGGTGCGCGCTCTACCGGCAGCCGCCCAGTCGATCACGGAAATCCGACGGATCCAGCTCTGCGGGCGATTCTTGCGAAAAGCCGGCGCCCGTCAGACGTCCCTCGCCGAGGCAACCTGACTACTGTACCCGGAGGGGCGGGACGGAGGGAAGTCGGCGAGGGACGCGGCCCTGTCGTGCTCGTCTCAGCTGTTGCCGTCGAACAGCGAGGTGACCGACCCGTCGTCGAAGACCTCGCGGATCGCCCGCCCGATGAGCGGCGCGATCGACAGCACGGTCAGCCGGTCGAACCTCTTCTCGGCCGAGATCGGCAGGGTGTTGGTGACCACGACCTCCGAGGCGCCGCACTCGCTGAGCCGCTGCCCCGCTGGGTCGGAGAGCACACCGTGCGTCGCCGCGACCACGACGGACTTCGCCCCGGCGTCCATGATGACCTTGACCGCCTCGGCGATCGTGCCACCGGTGTCGATGAGGTCGTCGACCAGCACGCACTCGCGCCCCTCGACGTCGCCGACGACGCGGTTGGCGACGGCCTGGTTGGGCCGGGTGACGTCGCGGGTCTTGTGGACGAAGGCCAGCGGCCCGCCGCCCAGCTTCTCGGCCCACTGCTCGGCGACGCGGATGCGGCCGGCGTCTGGGGACACCACCGTCACGTTGGAGGTGTCGACGCGGGTGCGCACGTACTCGGTGAGCAGCGGCATCGCCCACAGGTGGTCGACCGGCCCGTTGAAGAACCCCTGGATCTGCGCGGTGTGGAGGTCGACGCTCATGATCCGGTCCGCACCCGCGGTGCGCAGCAGGTCGGCGACGAGCCGCGCCGAGATCGGCTCGCGCCCCCGCGACTTCTTGTCCTGGCGGGCGTACCCGTAGAACGGCGTCACGGCGGTCACCGTGCGCGCCGACGCGCGCTTCGCGGCGTCGACCATGAGCAGGTGCTCCATCAACCACTGGTTGACCGGAGCGGTGTGGCTCTGCAGCAGGAAGATGTCCGCGCCACGCACCGACTCGCCGAAGCGCACGTACGTCTCGCTGTTCGCGAAGTCGTACGCCGACACCGGCAGCAGGCCGATGCCGAGCTCGTCGGCGACGGCTTCAGCCAGCTCGGGGTGTGCCCTGCCCGCCGCGAGGACGAGGTTGCGCTCTCCGGTACCGGGGATCGAGGTGTTCATGTGGGGGTTGCTTCCTTCGGTGCGAGGCTCGGGGCGGGCGATCAGGCGGACTCGGAGGACTCCGGGGTCCCGGCGTCGTCGGGGGACGTCGGGGTGGCCCCGGTGAGGGCATTGTGCTCGGCCAGCTCGCGCTGCGCCTGCGCGCCGAGCCCGTCGGTGCCAGCCTCGGCGCGCGCCCGGACGGCGGCCTCCGCGGCGGCGGTCCCCGGACGGCGGCGCTCGACCCAGCCGTCGACGTTCTTCTGCTGGGAGCGGCTGACACCGAGCGCCCCGGACGGCACGTCGCGCGTGATGACGCTGCCGGCGGCCGTGTACGCGCCGTCGCCCACCGTCACCGGGGCGACGAACATGTTGTCCGCGCCCGTGCGGGCGTGGGAGCCGATCACGGTGCGGTGCTTGTGCACGCCGTCGTAGTTGACCGTGACCGACGCGGCGCCGATGTTGCTCTGCTCGCCGATGGTCGTGTCCCCGACGTACGACAGGTGCGGGATCTTCGAGCCCTCGCCGATCTCGCTGTTCTTCGTCTCGACGAACGTGCCGATCTTGCCGCGGGCCCCGAGCACCGTGTTCGGGCGCAGGTAGGCGAACGGCCCGACGCTCGCGCCGGCCCCGATCACGGCGAGCGAGCCGTGGGTCCGCACCACGGTCGCGTCCGGGCCGACCTCGACGTCGGTCAGCGTGGTGTCCGGGCCGATGGTGGCGCCGGCCTCGACGCGGGTGGCCCCGTGCAGCTGCGTGCCGGGCAGCAGGGTGACGTCCTGGGCGAGCTCGACGTCGGCGTCGACCCACGTGGTGCCCGGGTCGACCACGGTCACGCCGGCCCGCATCCAGTCCGCGAGGATGCGGCGGTTCAGCTCGGCACCGAGGGTCGCCAGCGCGAGGCGGTCGTTGACGCCCTCGACGAGCATGGGGTCGTCGCTGAGCAGCGCACGCACGGCGCCGCCCTCGGCCCGGGCCGAGGCGATGACGTCGGTCAGGTACACCTCGCCCTGCGCGTTGTCGTCGCCGAGACTGCCGAGACCGCGGCGCAGCACCGCGGCGTCGAACACGTAGACCGAGGAGTTGATCTCGCGGATCTCGCGCTGCTCGGCCGTGGCGTCGGCGTGCTCGACGATGGCCACGACGTCGCCCGTGCCCTGCTCGCGCACGATCCGGCCGTAGCCGGTGGCGTCGTCGAGCTCGGTGGTCAGGACCGTCACGGCGTTGCCGTCGGCGTGGTGGGCGGCCAGCAGCTCGCCGAGCGCGGCGCCGTCGAGCAGCGGGATGTCCCCGGCGAGGACCACGACGGAGCCCTCCAGCCCGTCGCCGAGCGAGCTCTCGGCGTCGCCGCCCGCGTCCGCGAGCCGGGCGGCCGCCGCGGCGTGCGCCCGGGCGTCGAGCGCGTCGAGCGCGCACTGCACGGCGCGCCCCGTGCCGGGGATCTCGTCCTGGTCCACGACCACGGCCGCCTCGTCGAGCTCGTGCGCCGCGGCGGCGACCTGCTCCCGCTCGTGGCGGACGACGACGGCGAGGTGCGCCGGGTCGAGCTCGCGCGCGGCGGTCATCGCGTGCCCGAGCATCGAGCGACCGCCGAGGGCGTGCAGCACCTTCGGCGTCGCGGACCTCATGCGGGTGCCCTGCCCGGCCGCGAGGACGACGACGGCGGCCGGTCGCGGCAGGTCGTCCGGTACGGGCGTCGGACCGCGAGCTGCGTCCTGGTTGACCTGGGGGGCCGTGGGAACCACCGGTGCTCCGTCTCTGTCGGGGTGTCGCGAGCGCTCCGCCCCCAGGGCTCGAACCTGGACCAAGGGCACCAAAAACCCGTGTGCTGCCGATTACACCAAGGCGGATCGGTGCGCCACGGCGGCCCGGGATGCTCCCCGCAGCACGCGGTACTGCCCACCTGCTGCGCACCGCCGTCACGCGTCCGTGCCCCAGTCTGCCAGGTCGCCCGGGGTGCCCCGCGCACATCCGGGCGAACCGGACGAGGGGCCGGCGTGGCGCGGACCACACGGTGGGCGGCCCGGAGCAGGCATGATGGACTCATGCCTGCCGACTCCCGCGCGTCCAAGCGTGTCCCGCGTGCCCGGATGACCGCGAGCCAGCGCCGGGAGCAGCTCCTCGCGGTGAGCCGCGGTCTGTTCGCCGCGAAGGGGTTCGAGGGCACCAGCGTCGAGGAGATCGCCGCCACCGCGGAGGTCTCCAAGCCCGTGGTCTACGAGCACTTCGGCGGCAAGGAGGGCATCTACGCCGTCATCGTCGACCGCGAGGTGCAGGCGCTGACCTCCGCGCTGACGGGCGCCCTGGCCGAGGGCGGGCACCCCAAGCTCATGGTGGAGCGCACCGCGCTGGCGCTGCTCGGCTACATCGAGACGTCCGAGGACGGGTTCCGCATCCTGGTGCGCGACTCTCCCGTGGCGCAGGCGACCGGCACGTTCTCCTCGCTGATCGGCGACGTCGCCGCGCAGGTCGAGCACATCCTCGCGGACCAGTTCAAGGGCAACGGGCTGGACCCGAAGATCGCGCCGCTGTACGCGCAGATGCTCGTGGGGATGGTGGCGCTGACCGGTCAGTACTGGCTGGACGCCCGCCGCCCCAAGAAGGCCGACGTCGCCGCGCACCTGGTGAACCTGGCCTGGAACGGTCTGGCAGGCATGGAGCGCAAGCCCGGCCTCATCGACAGCTGACCCCCCTCGCTGTGGGTGCACGACGCGCCGTCTGACCGGTCGCCGCCGCGGCGTGTCGTGCACCCACAGGCGACGGGTGGCAAGGTTGTCCACAGATGCTGGATCGGCGCTCCCGCCACACCGGCACCCCCGGGCACCGTGTGCCCGTGCCTCGCCCACCGCTCGACCCACGCCTCCCCCTCGACCGACCGTTCCGGGTGTCCGACGCCGTCCGTCACGGCGTCCCGCGCCACCGGCTCCGCTCCTCGCAGCTGGCGACCCCGTTCCGCGGGGTCCGGTCGGCCGCGGCGCCGCAGACCCTGGCCGAGACCTGCCGCGCCCTCGCCGAACGCCTCGGCCCCGACGTGGCGTTCTCGCACACGACGGCGCTCGACCTGCTCGGCGTCGAACGACCCTGGACCCTGGAGCACGACGACGCCGTCCATGTGGTCACCGCCCGGCAGGAGGACCGGCCCCGGTACGACGGCGTGGTCGCGCACCGCTCACGGCAGCCGTGCCTGGAGGTCGTCGAGCACGAGGGACTGCTCGTGACGACGGCAGCCCAGACGTTCGTGCACGTCGGCGTCGGACTGCGCCGCCCCGACGACGTCGTCGTCCTCGGTGACGCGATGATGCGCCGGGAGCGTTCGTTGACCACCGTCGCAGGCCTGACCGACCTCGCCGAGAGGACCCGAAAGGTCAAAGGCATCGCCCAGGTGCGCGAGCAGATCCCGCGGATGCGGCCGGGCACCGACTCCAGCCCGGAGACCGTGACGCGGCTCGGCCTGGTGACCGGCGGTCTGCCGTGCCCGCTGGTGAACGAGGTCGTCACCGACCCTGAGGGCCGCTACGTCAAGCGCGTCGACCTGGTCTACCGCGCCGAGCGGATCATCATCGAGTACGACGGCGACCAGCACCGCACCGACCGGGCTCAGTGGCGTGAGGACGTCCGCGCCCGACGACGGCTGGAAGAGCTCGGCTGGGTGGTGGTCGTCGTCGTCGGCGACGACCTGCGCGATCTCGGTCGCGTCGTCGAGCGTGTCCGTGTCGCCTTGCGTCGCCGCTAGCACGCCTCCCCTCGCCGCTGTGGGTGGACGACGCGCCGTCGGCCAGCACGTCGCGACGGCGAGTCGTGCACCCACAGCGTGCCGGCGGGATGCGTCAAGAGTCTTGACGTCGAGAGACCCGCGTTACCCTGGGCGGATGGACAGCACGCAGCGGGGGGACGAGGTCGACCGGATCGTCGACGCGTGGCAGCGGGAGCGACCCGACCTGGACGTCGAGCCGCTCACCGTCTTCTCCCGCATCAGCCGCCTGGCGCGCCATCTCGACCGCGCCCGCCGCGGCGCCTTCGCCGGCCACGACCTCGAGACCTGGGAGTTCGACGTCCTGTCCGCGCTGCGCCGCTCGGGCGCCCCCTACCGGCTCTCCCCCGGCACGCTCGTGGCCCAGACCCTCGTCACGAGCGGCACCATGACCAACCGGATCGACCGGCTCGAACGCCGCGGCCTCGTCGAGAGGCACCGCTCACCGGACGACCGTCGCGGGGTGCTCGTGCAGCTCACGGCGTCCGGTCGCCGCCGTGTCGATGCCGCGATGAGCGACCTGCTCGACGTCGAGGCCCGCGTGCTGGACGCCCTGCCGATCACCGAACGCCCCCGCCTGGCCGGTCTTCTGCGCGCCCTCGGTGCGCAGTTCGACGAGTGAGCGCCACGAACAGGGGTCACGAGGACGACGACGGCGCCCGACCGGGTCCGGCCCTGGCCGCCGGCGCGGGCGGCCTGGCACTGGCCGCGCTGCTGCTCGTGGCGGTCAACCTGCGCGCGCCGCTGACTGCGCTCGCCCCCGTCGCCGACGACGTTGCCGCCGGCCTGGGGCTGACACCCGCCGGGGTCGGCCTGCTGACCTCGATCCCCGTCCTGACCTTCGCCCTGTGCACTCCCGGGGCGGCCGTCCTCGTCGGACGCTGGGGTCCCGAACGGGCGATCGCGCTCGGGCTGCTGGCGATCGTCGGCGGCACCCTGCTGCGGTCGAGCGGGTCGGTCGACACCGCCCTGGTCGGGACCGCGGTGCTCGGCGCGGGCATCACCGTCGGCAACGTCGCCGTGCCCGTGGTGATCACCCGTGACTTCCGTCGGCGGGCCGCCGGGGTGACCGGCGCCTACACCGCCACGATGAACGCCGGTTCCACGGTGACCACGCTCTGCACCGTGCCCCTGGCCGTGGCCTTCGGGTGGCAGTGGGCGTTGGCCGGCTGGGCCGTCCTGGCGGTCGTCGCGCTGGCCGCGTGGGTCCCCGCCGGACGTTCGCTCGCGCGCCGCCACGCCGGTGAGCCCACGCCACGGCCCGGTGACCCTGGAGCGGCAGGACCGGTGGCCGTGCAGCGCGGCCTGGCGGTGCTGCTCATGATCGCGTTCGCCGGGCAGACCTCCGGGTACTACGCGATGTCCACGTGGTTGCCGACGATCCTGGCGGACCGGATCGGGTTCGAGGCGGCGGCCGCGGGCGGCGCTGCCGCACCGTTCCAGCTCGCGGCAGTCGCCGGGGCGTTCCTCGTGCCGCTCGGCCTCGCCGGACGGTTGTCCGAACGCACGGTCGCCAGCGTGCTGTGCGCCTTCTGGCTCACCCTCCCGGCAGCCCTGGTGCTCGCCCCGCAGGCCTGGTGGGTCGGCGTCTGCCTGGCCGGGGCGGCCCAGGGCGGCATCTTCACGGTGATCTTCACGCTGATCGCCCGGCGGTCGCCGTCGGTGGCCGCGGCCCGCCGGACCTCCGCCGTCGTGCAGACCGGCGGGTACGCCTGCGGTGCCGCCGTGCCGACCGTGCTCGGCGCCGTGCACGAGTCGAGCGGCGGGTGGACCGCACCGCTGCTGGTGGTCGTCGGCCTGCTCGTCGCGATGACGGCGGCCCTGTGGGTAGCGGCGCGTCCGACCTCCGTCCGCTGAGGAGTGCTCAGCCGCGGGCGACCTCGAGATTCGCCTCGCCCAGCAGGTCGAGGAGCCGACCGGCGGTCGGCTCGGCCCCGGCGGACGAGACCGCGGAGACCACCCACTCGGGGCGCCCCTCGGCAGGCAGCTCCAGCACGGCCAGCCCGGCAGCCTGAGACTTGCCCGCGACGTGCTGCGGCACGACGGCGATCCCGAGCCCGCGCTGCACGAAGTCCAGCAGGGTGTGGACGTCGTCCACGCTCATCCGGACCCGCCGGTCGAGGTGCCGGTCGGTGAACGCACCGTCGACGAGGTGCCGGATTCCCCACGGCTCGCGGAAGTCGACGAAGTCGCGGCTCGCGAGATCCTCCCACGAGACCTCCGTGGAGCCCGCGAGCACGTCGGTGGGGTGGGCGAGCACCACGACGGGGCGCCGGCCCAGCTCGAGGCGCCGCAGGGTGCCCAGGTGCTCCGTCGTCGCGACGAACGCGATGTCGAGGTCGCCCGCGCGCAGCTGGGCGGCGAGCTCGTGCGAGCCGGCCTGCGCGAACTGGATGTCGACGAGCGGGTAGCGGAGCTGGAAACGTTCCAGCAGCGGACCGACATCGACCACGCCGAGGCACTGCTCGGATCCCACACGGAGGCGCCCGGAGAGCTGCTGGCTCGCCCGGACGACGGCGTCCCGGCCGGCGGAAGCCTGCGCCAGCATCCGGCGGGCGAACGGCACGAGCGCACGTCCGGCGTCGGTGAGGCTCACCTGGCGCGTCGTGCGCAGGAAGAGCGGCGCGCCGAGCTCGTTCTCCAGGGACCGGATCGCGGCGGACAGCCCCGACTGGCTCACGCCGCACAGGGCGGCCGCCCGGGTGAAGTGGCCTTCGTCGGCCACCGCGACCACGTACTCCATCTGCCGCAGCTCCATCGATCACTCCTGGTTCTGAATCTCATGACTCTCAGTCGTTGGACTTCTCATCATCCTCGTCCCTATCGTCGAGCGCACACCACCGTCGTCACGAGGGAGAACCGTGGAGATCCGCACCATCGGAAACCGCAGCGTCAGCGCGATCGGTCTCGGCGGCATGCCGATGTCCATCGAGGGACGCCCCGACGAGGCACGCTCCGTCGCCACCGTCCACGCCGCGCTCGACGCCGGCGTCACGCTGATCGACACCGCCGACGCCTACCACCGCGACGCCGCCGAGGTGGGCCACAACGAGGAGCTGATCGCCCGCGCCCTGCGGGCCTGGGGCGGTGACGCCTCCGAGGTGCTGGTCGCGACGAAGGGCGGTCACCTCCGCCCCGGCGACGGCACCTGGACCCAGGACGGCCGCCCCGAGTACCTCAAGCAGGCCGCCAAGGCCTCCGCACAGCGCCTCGGGGTCGAGGCGATCGGTCTCTACCAGTTCCACCGGCCCGACCCGTCGGTGCCCTACGCCGAGTCCGTCGGCGCCCTGGCCGAGCTGCTCGACGAGGGCGTCATCCAGCAGGCCGGCATCTCCAACGCGAACGTCGACCAGATCGACGAGGCCCGTCAGGTCCTCGGCGGCCGGCTCGCCTCGGTGCAGAACCAGTTCTCCCCCCGGTTCCGCTCCAGCATGGACGAGCTGCGGCACTGCGCCGAGATCGGCGTCGCCTTCCTGCCCTGGTCCCCGCTCGGCGGTATCGCCCAGGCCGCCGAGCTGGGCTCCGCGCACGCCGCGTTCGGCCGCGTCGCCGAGCACCACGGGGTGAGCCCCCAGCAGGTCACGCTCGCCTGGGAGCTCGCGCTCGCCCCCGTCGTCGTGCCCATCCCGGGTGCGTCGCGTCCTGCGAGCATCGCGGACTCGGCCCGCGCCGTAGAGCTCGAGCTCACCGCCGACGAGCTCGCCGAGCTCTCGGCCTCCTGACCGCCGGAAGACCGAGGAGAAACACCCCATGAAGACCGTCCCCCTGGGCACCACGGGACGCCAGGTCCCCAACGTCGTCCTCGGCCTCATGCGCATCGCGCAGATGGACGACGACGCCGTCCGCGAGCTCGTGCGCACCGCCCGCGACGCCGGCATCGACTTCATCGACCACGCCGACGTGTACGGCGCGGAGCTGCACGGCTGCGAGCGCCGGTTCGCCGAGGCCATGCAGCTCACGCCGTCGCAGCGCGCGGAGCTGACCATCCAGTCGAAGGCCGGGATCGTGCCTGACGGCCCGTACTTCGACTACTCGTACGACCACCTGGTGGAGTCGGTCGAGGGGTCGCTGCGGGCGCTCGAGACGGACTACCTGGACGTGCTGCTGCTGCACCGCCCCGACGCGCTGGTGGAGCCCGACGAGGTGGCCCGGGCGTTCGACCACCTGGAGTCGTCCGGCAAGGTGCGCGCCTTCGGCGTCTCCAACCACACGCCGGGCCAGATCGAGCTGCTGAAGAAGTCGGTGCGTCAGCCGCTCGTGGCCAACCAGCTCCAGCTGTCGATCACGCACGCGCCGATGGTCGCGCAGGGCGTGGCGGCCAACATGGCGGGTCTGGACCAGTCGACGGTCCGCGACGGCGGCATCCTCGACTACTGCCGCCTGCACGACATCACCGTGCAGGCCTGGTCGCCGTTCCAGGCCGGGTTCTTCACCGGCGTGTTCCTCGGCCACGAGGACTACCCGGAGCTGAACGCCGTCATCGACCGGTTGGCCGCGACGTACGACGTGCCCGCCATCGCGATCGCGACGGCCTGGATCACGCGCCACCCTGCCGGCATGCAGGTGGTGCTCGGCACGACGACGCCGGAGCGCGTCGCGGGTGCGGCGCAGGGATCGGACGTCCCGCTGACCCGTGCCGAGTGGTACGAGCTGTTCCGCGCGGCCGGCTACACCGTGCCGTGACCGGGGACGACGGTGCTTAGGCGCCGTCTCCACCGCTGTGGGTGCACGACACGCCGCTGGCCTCAACTGGCCGACGGCGTGTCGTGTACCCACAGCGAGAACAGGGCGTCAGACGACGTCAGCACGTCTCCCAGCTCGCACAGCCGGCCATCTCCAGCGTGGGCTCGACCGGTGGCTGGTGAGCGGGGCGCTCGTCGATGAACGTCTCGGTCCAGAGATGGTCGTCCGCGCGCTCCTCGAACCCGTGCACCGTCCGCTCCAGCAACAGTTGCTCGGTCGGCGAGTAGACGAGCTCGACCATGCCGCTCTCCGCAGGCTGGTAGGTCATCCGCGCCCCCGGCCGCCCCGTCGTGTCCGTCGCACCGTCCTCCACGACGGCGCCGGCCAGGCCGGTGACGACCTCCCACACGGCGTCTCGCAAAGGCGGTGGCGCGGGACTCGCCGTCAGCAGCTCCGTCGCCATCTCCAGCACCTTGTCGTCCGGCGTGCCGACACTCCTGCCCTCCTGGACGCTGTCGTACAGGATCGCCTCGATCTGTGCGGGGTCCGTCGGCAGCGCCTCGAGCGCGTCCCACCCGATGTGCACCCACTCGTCGTCGACGAGCAGGGTGCCCCACAACCCGACGGGACCGAAGGCGATCGGGTTCTCTGCGTCGTCGTCGCGGATGACGATCCCCGGGTCGGTCCGTCCATACCACCCCTCCTCGGGGTGGCTCTCCTCCCGACCACCGTCCACGGCGACGTTCACCGAGCGGACGTACCAGTAGTCGGCGTCCGGCCACCCTTCACTCCCGGTCACCACCTGGCGCTCCGCGCTCGCGGCGGGCGCCGACTCCGCCGGGGCGGACGATGCCGGGGCAGGCGCCGCCGGGGCGATCTCCGCCGTCGTCGGCCTCCATGGCTGCGCCTGGGCGACCCACCCGGCCGCGAGCGCCACCGCCCCCACCGAGGCGACACCGGTCGCGACCACCCGGCGGGCGCGCCGCCGTCGGGCCCTGGGCAGCACCGCGTCGGTGTCGACGTCGACGGCCGGGGCAGCCCGGTCGACGCACGCGCGCAGCTGGTGGGCGAAGGTCTCGTCGTCGTTCATCGTCCCGCCTCCTCGTCGGTCGTCGATGCGCCGGCGGCTCCGAGCACAGAACGCAGCTGGGCGAGCCCTCGGGACGCCGTGGACTTCACGGTGCCTGTCGAGACGCCGAGGTCGTCAGCGACCTCGCGCTCGCTGAGCCCGACCAGGTGGCGCAGGACCACGATCCGTCGCTGCCGTCCGGTCAGGGTGGCCAGCGCACGGACGAGCTGGTCACGTTCGGCGTGCTGGTCGGCTGCCCCGCTCCGGCCCGAGGCCGGCTCGGGCAGCTCGGTGGGTGCGGTGAGCACCTCGCGCCGACGACGGCGCCACAGGTCGATGCGCTGGTTGGCCAGCACCCGCCGGGCATAGGCGAGCGGGTCCCGCTCCCGCGCCGTCGGCCACTTCAGGTAGGTCTTGGTCAGAGCGCGCTGGACCAGCTCGTCGGCCTGGTGCTCGTCACCGCACAGCAGCCAGGCCGTGCGGGCGAGCGCAGGGGCGGCCTCCCGCATGAAGGCGGTGAACTCCTCGGCGTGCGTCGTCCCGGCGGCGACCACGCGGACGCGCGGGGCGCCACTCGTGGCGACACCTTCGTCGTCGGGCGGATCAGGCAGGTCGGCCCAGCGGTCGAACGTCCTCGTGGTCACTGTCACACCCTGTACACGTCCGGGCTCGCTCAAAGGTTGAGCCGGGAGCGCCTCAGGGCCGCGCAACCCTGCGTTGTGGGTGCACGACACGCCGCCGGCATCAGCTGGCCGACGGCGTGTCGTGCGCCCACAGCACGGTCGGGGTCACTCGGCGAGCTCGGCGGCCTCCAGCCACTCCATCTCGACCTCGTCCTTCTCGGCGAGCAGCTCCCGCAGCCGGGCGTCCAGCCTGGCCGTGGCCTCGAAGTCGGTCGGGTCGGCGGCCATCGTCTCGTGCAACCGTGCCTCCTCCTCCGCCAGCCGGGTCAGGCGCTTCTCCAGCCGCTGCACGGTCTTCTTCGCAGCCCGCTGCTCAGCGGGCGACGCCTTCGGCACGGCCGTCCCGCCCGTGCCGGGCTCCTGCCCCGACTCCCGACCACGGGGCGAGCCGGACGCCGACGCCGACGCCGCAGCACGGCGCAGCTCCAGGTACTGCTCCACTCCCCCGGGCAGGTCCCGCAGCGTGCCGTCGCCGAGCAGCGCCCACTGTCGGTCGCACACCCGCTCCAGCAGGTACCGGTCGTGCGAGACCACGATGAGGGTGCCGGGCCAGCCGTCGAGCAGGTCCTCCACCGCGGCGAGGGTGTCCGTGTCGAGGTCGTTGGTGGGCTCGTCGAGCAGCAGCACGTTCGGCTCGGAGACCAGCAGCCGCAGCAGCTGGAGGCGACGACGCTCACCGCCGGACAGGTCCCGCACGGGCGTGTGCGCCCGCTCGCGCGTGAAGCCGAGCCGTTCGGTGAGCTGGCCCGCCGTCATCTCCTTGCCGTCGACGACGACGGTCCGCTTCTCGGCGTCCACCACCTGCACGGCCGTCCGGTCACCGACCTCGTCGAGCTCGGTCACCTCCTGGGTCAGCTCGGCGACCTCGACCGTCTTGCCGCGACGCACGTGTCCGCCGTCGGGCTCTCGCCTGCCCGCGAGGAGGGCGAGCACCGTCGTCTTGCCGGCACCGTTGACGCCGACCAGCCCGTAGCGGTCGCCGGGCCCGAGCCGCCAGGTGACGTCGTCGAGCAGGGTGCGTTCGCCGCCGTCCGGCCGCGGGACGGTGACGGTGACGTCCTCGAGGTCGAGCACGTCCTTGCCGAGCCGCTTGGTGGCCATCTGGGTGAGCTCGAGCGTGTCGCGCGGCGGCGGCTCGTCGTCGATGAGCGCGGCGGCGGCGTCGAGCCGGAACTTCGGCTTGGAGGTGCGGGCGGGGGCGCCGCGCTTGAGCCAGGCGAGCTCCTTGCGCAGCAGGTTGTTGCGCTTCTCGGCGGCGGCGGCCGCCTGCCGGGACCGCTCGGCACGCGCGAGGATGTAGGCGGCGTACCCACCCTCGTAGCCGTCGACGGCGCCGGTCCCGTCGCCGCGCACCTCCCACATGCGCGAGCAGACGGCGTCGAGGAACCACCGGTCGTGGGTGACGACCACGAGGGCACCCGTCGCGCCAGGACGTCCGTACCGGTCGCGCAGGTGCTCGGCCAGCCAGGCCACCCCTTCGACGTCGAGGTGGTTCGTGGGCTCGTCGAGCAGCAGCACGTCGGGGTCGGTGACCAGCAGCGCGGCCAGCGCCGCCCGGCGACGCTGCCCGCCGGAGAGGGTCGACACCGGCTGGTCCAGGTCGAGGTCCGCGAGCAGCCCGGCGTGCACGGCGCGGATGCGGGAGTCCGACGCCCACTCGTGCGTGGCGTCGTCACCGTGCACGAGGTCCAGCACCGTGGCACCGGGCCGGGCGTCGTCACGCTGGTCGAGCATCCCCAGCCGGGAGCCGCCCACCCGGGTGACCCGCCCGCCGTCGGGCGTCGCGGTGTCCGCGAGCAGGCGCAGGAGGGTGGACTTGCCGGCGCCGTTGGGGCCGACGACGCCGATGCGGTCGCCGTCGTCCAGCCCGAGGGAGACGCCGTCGAGCAGGGTGCGGGTGCCGATGGTCAGGGAGATGCCGTCCGCACCGAGGAGATGAGCCACCGCAACAGCGTAGTGGCGAGCTAGCCTCGGACCGACGCCGCCGTCCGCAGCAGCCCGAAGGAGACCCGCATGGCCCAGTTCGACCTGCCCCTGGCCGAGCTCGAGCAGTACACGCCCGAGATCGACGAACCCGCCGACTTCGACACGTTCTGGTCCGGCACGGTGGCGGAGGCCCGCGGCCACGGCGGCGAGGTACGCGTGGAGCGGATCGACAGCGGGCTGACCGAGCTCACCGTCGACGACGTCACGTTCCCGGGGTTCGGCGGCCACCCGATCAAGGCATGGCTCGTCCGCCCGGCCCGCACGGACGCCCCGCTGCCGGCTGTCGTCGAGTTCGTCGGCTACGGCGGCGGGCGCGGGCTGCCGCACGAGCAGCTCGGTCTCGCGGCGGCGGGGTTCGCCCACCTGGTCATGGACACCCGGGGCCAGGGTTCCGGCTGGGGCTCGGGCGGGGACACCCCCGACCCGGTGGGGCACTCCCCCGCGGCCCCCGGCTTCCTGACCCGCGGCATCCTCGACCCGGCCGAGCACTACTACCGCCGGGTCTTCACGGACGGAGTACGAGCCGTCGACGCCGTCCGGCAGGTCGACGGGATCGACCCGGCACGCGTCGCGGTCGCCGGGACGAGCCAGGGTGGCGGCATCGCGACCGCCGTGGCGGGGCTTCTCCCGGACGTCGTCGCCGCCGCCCCGAACGTGCCGTTCCTCAGCCACTTCCGGCGGGCGGTCCGGATCACCGACGCCTTCCCGTACGGCGAGATCACGCAGTACCTGTCCGTGCACCGCGAGCACGAGGAGGCGGTGTGGCGCACGCTGTCCTACCTGGACGGCGTGTCGTTCGCGCGCCGGGCGCACGCCGCCGGGCTGTTCTCGGTCGCGCTCAGGGACGACGTCTGCCCGCCCTCGACGGTGTACGCCGCGTACAACGCGTGGGGCGCTGCGGACAAGCAGATCGACGTCTACCCGTACAACGGGCACGAAGGTGGCCAGCACTACCGGTTCGCGCCCACCCTGGCGTTCCTGCGCAAGCACCTCGACCAGGCCTGAGTCTGCGCTACCTCGGCACCAGCAGCGCTACCTCGGCACCAGCAGCGCTACCTCGGCGGGTCAGAGGACCCGCGCCCCCGGGGCGGGGGCCGTCGTGCACCACACCGCGTCGGCGGTGTCCTCGGCGGTCCACGTCGCGGCGATCGCCAGCGCGTGCTGGCGCGACCGCGCCAGCGCCGCGACCGTCGGCCCGGACCCGGAGACCATCACCCCGAGCGCGCCGCCGTCGCGTGCGACCTGCAGGGTGCGCTCCAGCTCGGGACGCAGGTCGAGCGCCGCGGCCTCGAGGTCGTTCTGCAACGCCGCACCGAGCGCCGTCGGGTCCCCGGCACGCAGGGCCTGCATGAGGCCGTTGTCGTCGGCGTCGTCGACGGAGGGCGCGGTGGGGCCGGTGAGCTCGTCGAACCGCCGGTAGACCGCCGGGGTGGAGAGCCCGTCGTCGCGCGTGGCGAAGGCCCAGTGGAACTCGCCGCGGGTCATCGCCGGCGTGAGCAGGTGCCCGCGGCCGGTGCCGACGGCGGTGTGCCCCAGCAGCGCGAACGGCACGTCCGAGCCGAGGGTCGCCGCCAGACCGGCGAGCTCGTCACGGGGCAGCGCGGTCCCCCACAGCGCGTCGCAGGCCAGCAGCGTCGCGGCGGCGTCGGCGGACCCTCCGGCCATCCCGCCGGCGACCGGGACACCCTTGGCGATGTGCAGCGCCACGCTGGGGTCCAGCCCGACGTGCCGGGCGATCACCTCGACGGCCCGCCAGGCGAGGTTGGTGCCGTCCAGCGGGACGCGGTCGGCCTGCGGCCCCTCGACGGTCAGCGAGATGCCGGCGCCCTCGGGCACCTCGGTCGCGGTGACCTCCTCGTACAGCGACACCGCCTGGAAGACCGTCACCAGGGGGTGGTAGCCGTCGTCGGCCACGGGCCCGACGCGCAGCGTGAGGTTGATCTTTCCCGGGGCGCGCACGCGGACGGACGGCGCGGGGGCGGCGGCGAGGTGGCTCACGCGTCCACCGTGCCAGCACCGGCGCCCAGGCGCTCGGCGATGCGGGCGAAGTCCGTGATCGCCAGGCGCTCACCGCGCAACGACGGGTCGATACCGGCGGCGCGCAGCGCCTCCTCGGCAGCGGCGCCGGAGCCGAACAGGCCGGACAGCGCCGCCCGCAGCGTCTTGCGTCGCTGCGCGAACGCGGCGTCGACCACGGAGAAGACCTCCTGGCGGGTCGCGGTGGTCGACGGCGGCTCGTGCCGCACGATCTCCACCAGCGCCGAGTCCACGTTCGGCACGGGCCAGAACACGTGCCGGCTGATCGTCAGGGAGCGCCGGGCGGCCCCGTACCAGGCGGCCTTCGCGGACGGCACGCCGTAGGTGCGGGAACCGGGGGGCGCCGCGAGACGGTCCGCCACCTCGGCCTGCACCATGACGAGCACCGACCGCAGCGACTCGAAGCGCTGGAGGAACGTGAGCAGCACGGGCACGGCGACGTTGTAGGGCAGGTTCGCCACGAGGGCCGTGGGCGGAGCGCCGGGCAGGTCGGTGACGGTCATCGCGTCGGCGGTCACCAGCTCGAGGTCAGCGTCGGGCAGGTGGCGGTGCACGGTGGTCGTGAGCTGGCCGGCCAGGACCGGGTCGATCTCGACGGCGACCACGGAGGCGCCGGCCTCCAGCAGCCCGAGGGTCAGGGACCCGAGGCCGGGGCCCACCTCCACGACCCGGTCGCCGGGCTGCACCCCCGCCGCACGGACGATCTTGCGGACGGTACCGCCGTCGTGCACGAAGTTCTGCCCGAGCGTCTTGGTGGGCCGGACGCCGAGACGCCCTGCCAGCTCGCGGATCTCCGCGGGGCCGAGCAGGGCGCCAGGGGTGTCAGTCATGGGGCTGAGTATCGCCCGTCGGGGCGGCTCAGTACCAGTTGTTGGCCTGGGAGTGGCCCCAGGCCCCGCACGGAGAGCCGTAGCGGCCGGCGATGTAGTCCAGGCCCCAGGCGATCTGCGTGGCCGGGTTGCTCTGCCAGTCGGCACCGGCGGTCGCCATCTTGCTGCCCGGCAGCGACTGCGGGATGCCGTAGGCACCCGACGACGGGTTGGCGGCCGTGTGCGACCAGCCGGACTCCTTGGTCCACAGGCTCTCCAGGCACGTCCACTCGCTGCCCGTCCACCCGCGGTCCGCGGCCATCTGCTGGCCGATCTGGCGGTTCGACCCGGAGTAGCCGGACGAGGTGCTCGACGACGACCCGGAGGACGAACCCGACGACGTCGCGGGCTCCGGCTCCGGCTCAGGCTCGGGCTCGGGCTCGGGACGCTCCTTGGTGCCCTGGAGGAGCACCTCGGTGACCGGCTCCGCGGTCACCATCGAGGTGATCTTCTTGTTCGAGATCTCCTTGCCGTCGACCGTGGTGATCTCCCGGACGACGGTGCGCGAGCCGGGCTCGCCCTTCTTCTTGACCTTCGGGTCGAGGTCCTCGTAGCGCTTCGAGCTCTCCTTGGTCCGGGTGTCGAAGGCGATCTCCTTGACCTTCGTGACCCGCTCGACCTCGACGCGCTCGACGACGACGGCGACCTGCGGCAGGTCGGCGTCCTGGGGCACGTCGGCGGCCTCCACCCCGGCGTCGTGGGTCGTGGACAGGGTGACGGAGTCGTCCTCGTCCACCTCCACGTCGGCCGCGGCCAGGACGGCATCCACGTCGTCGGAGCCGTCGACCACGTCGACGGTGTCGTCGTGGACCACGGCGACCTCGTCGCCGTCGTGGACCTCCAGGGGCAGCTCGACGCGGTCGTCGGCGCGGGAGGCCACGAGCGCGATGTCGTTGCCGCGCTGGGAGAGCAGGTCGAGGGCCTCGTAGGCGTCGGCGGCGGTCACCCACGCGGAGGTGGGCTCGCCGTCGATCTCGACGTCGACCTGCTTGCCGGTGCGCACGACGACGTCGCTCGCGTCGGTCAGCGGGTCGGCGAGAGCGGGCGAGACCAGGTCGCGGTCGGTCACGGCAATGTCCTCGGCGGCGAGCAGTCCCTCGACGTCGCCGGCGAAGCTACTGACGGTGCGGGACTCGCCGTCGACGTCGAGCGTGACGGTCTTGTGGGCCTGGGACACGGCGACGGCGGAGCCGCCGCCGACGACGAGGGCGCCACCGGCGACGGTGGCGACCAGCGCCCGACGGCGGCGGGTGCGGCGCGTCCGGGTGACGGCGCGGGTCTCGGCCGTGGTGGGCCGGGGCTCGTGGTTCTCCGGTGCGGAGCTCATGGATCTCCTGAAAGACGGGGGGGTGGCCCCCTCAGGGGCCATGGCTCATACAGCAGATGTCGACTGTCGAGCGCGAACGACACCCGACCGTAACTGATTCGTTATGGAGCGCAACACGGTCTGGGTCACACTCCGCGGCCCGCCACGATGACTTCACCTGGCTTCACACGCCGGGCACACGAAGGCCGCCGGGGCGGCTGGGCGCCCCGGCGGCCTTCAGCGGGTCAGAGCAGGCCGAGCTTGCTGGCGCAGTGCGGCCACTGTCCCCAGCCCGAGCGCTCCTGCAGGATCTGCGCGCGCTTCGTCTGCTCGGCAGCGGATGCGTCCGAGGGCAGCCCGGAACCGCCCACGGCCTGCCACGTCGGCAGCGAGAACTGGTAGAGCCCGTAGTAGCCGTTGCCGGTGTTGGTGGACGGGTTGCCACCGGACTCGCACTGGGCGAGCTGGGACCACACGCCCGCCGGGGCGCTGCCACCGGAGGAGCTGGTCGAGCCGGAGTCGCTCGAGGAGCTGCTGGACGACGAGCCGGACGAGGAACCGGACGACGTCGCAGTCTCGGGCTCGGGCTCCGGCTCCGGCTCGGGCCGCTCCTTGGTGCCGACGACGACGATCTCGTCGACCGGCTTCTTCGTGACCTCGTTCGAGACCTTCTCGCGCGACTCGACCTCACCGTCGACGCGCGTCACGCGCTTGACGATGGTCCGCTCGCCCTTCGAGCCCTCCTGCGAGACGAACGACCCCTCGTCGCTGTAGCGGTCCGAGTCCTTCTTGGTGACGGTGTCGAAGTCGATCTTCTTCGTCTTCTCGACCTTCTTGACGTCCACGACCTGCACGACGACGCGCACGGTCGGCTCGCCGGCGGCGCCGGGTTCGACGCGGTCGACGTGGACGCGGTCGTCGTCGTCGATCTCGACCGACTCCGCCTCGAAGAGCTCCGAGAGCGTGCGGGCACCGTCGTCGACCACGGTCTCCTCGCCGCCCACGACGAGGGCGACCGGCTGGTCGGCGTCGAGGCGGATCGGCAGGGACGCGCGGTCGGCGGACCGCGAGGGCAGCAGGCGGACCTGCTCGTCGCGGGTGGCGAGCTGCTCGAGGGCGTCGTCGGCGTCGAGGGCGGCGACCCAGACGTCCTCCTGCTCGCCGTCCGCCTCGACCGTCAGCTCGCGGCCGTACCGGACCTCGACCACGGCGCCGTCCCGCAGCGCGTCGCCGGCCGCGGGGGTGACCTCGTCGTTGTCGCCGACGCGGACTCCCTCCTCGGCGAGGACGTCGTCGACGGTGTCGGCGTACGTCGTGACGGTGACGAGGTTGCCGTCGACGTCGAGCGTGACGTCCTTGCGGAGCTGCTCCACCACGGCGAAGCTCGCGCCGCCGGCGACCACGAGGCTCAGCGCGACCACCATGGCGACCAGCGGCCACCGGCGGCGCCGTCGGGCCGTCGCGGCGGCAGGCGCCTCGCCGGCCGTGGCCGTGGGCTCGGCACTGACGGGGACGGGGGCGGTCGGCGGCGTGACGGAGTCGTCGGGCCAGTCGTTCAAGATGGTTCCAGACGTCGGCGGTACCGGCCACGACGGCGGTTCCCGACGGGTGGTCGGGCACGCGGTCGATCCGGTGGCTCCGACGACCGTAACCGCATCGTGATGTTCATCCAAGGGCACCTGTGGTAGGTATGCCCGACTACGGCGCGGTATGCCGGAAAAGAACTCCGGGTTTCCGGGACGGAGATCACACCCCTGAGGGGGTGGCTCAGTACCAGCCGACCGACATCGAGTGGTTCCAGGCACCGCACGGCGTGCCGTACCGGCCCGAGATGTAGCCCAGCCCCCACGAGATCTGCGTGGCGGGGTTCGTCCGCCAGTCCGAACCGGCCGACGCCATCTTCGAACCCGGCAGGGCCTGCGGGATGCCGTACGCGCCGCTCGAGGAGTTCTCCGCGTTCCAGCGCCAGTTGGACTCCTTGGTCCACAGCTTGTCGAGGCAGACGAACTGGTCGTCACCCCAGCCACGCTCCGCCGCGAGCGACCGGGCGACCGCCTTGGCCGAGCCCGGGTCGACCTGCACCTGCGAGACGTCGAGCGTGCCGACCACCACCACCTCGTCGACCGGCTCGACCGTGACCGCACGGTCGACGACCGTCCGGCGCACCTCCGCACCGTCGAGGGTGTGCACCTCGTACGTCGTCACCCGCTCCCCCGGCACGCCGCGGGTCTGCACGGACTCGTACCCCAGGGGCAGGTCGTCGGACTCGACCCGCTCGGTGTCGAACGGCATCACCTCGGTGACGATGTCCGACGCCGTCTCGCCCCGGTTCACCACCACGACCATGCCGTCGACGGCGGCCGCACCGAGCGGCACCGAGGTCCTGTCGTCGTCCCCGAGTGAGATCTCGACCTCGGCGAGGACGTCCCGCACCGTGGCCTCCGTGGTGCGCAGCGGCAGCACGGACCCGTCCACGGACACGTGCACCGTCTTGAGCGTCGAGACCCGCACCGGGCCGCGGCCCAGCGGCTCACTGCGGGACGCCGTCGTCACCGCACCGTCGCCGCGCGGCCCCAGGGCGGCGAGCAGCTCGCCCACCGTGTGCGCCGTCGTCGTGAAGGTGGTGGTCTCGCCGTCGACCTCGAGCGTGACCTCCTTGCTGGTGCGCACCACCACCTCGCCACCGTCCGGGGCCGGGGCGGAGGCGGCCGGCTGGACGAGGTCGTCCGGGCCGGGCCGGATGTCGTGGAACGCGAGGACGTCACCCACCGTCCGGCCGTAGCCGTCGAGGGTCTGCACCTGGCCGTCCACGTCGACCAGGACCTCGTGGTGCGTGTCGACCACGCCGTACGCCCCGACCGCCACCGCCGTCACCACGAGGGCCTGCAGCGCACCACGGACCACGCCGCCGAGCGGGCCCCGGCGCCCTACGTAGCGCCCCGGGGGTCGGCGACCGGAGGTGGCATCACGCCGGTCCCGCCGTCGTCCCTGCTCACGCCTCGTCACGATCACCAGACCGTAGTCGAACCAGCGCCTCAGCGACAGGGTCACCACGTCCCGTAGACGCGCTCGGCGTTCCGCGAGACCGCTCGGCAGAGCTCGTCGAGCGGGCGCTGCAGCGTGTCCGCCATCGCCCGCACGGTGTGCGCGACGACGTACGGGGCGTTGGGGCGGCCGCGGAACGGGTGCGGCGGCAGGTAGGGCGCGTCGGTCTCGACCAGCACCAGGTCGAGGGGCACGGTCCGCAGCGCCTCGCGCAGGTGGTCGTTCTTCGGGTAGGTCACCGGGCCCGCGAAGGACAGGTACCAGCCGTGCTCGGCGGCCAGCGCCGCCATCTCGGCGTCCCCGCTGTAGCAGTGGAACACCGTGCGCTCCGGGGCGCCGTCGGCCAGCAGGACGTCGATCACCTGCTGGTGGGCGTCACGGTCGTGGATCTGCATCGCCAGCCCGAGCTCCTTGGCCAGCGCGACGTGCGCCCGGAAGGCCTCGCGCTGCACCGCCTCGCCCTGCGGTCCGGTCCGGAACAGGTCCATCCCGGTCTCGCCGACGGCCCGGACGCGGGGGTTGTCCCGGGCGACCTGGGCGACGCGCGCGATCGCGTCGTCGAGCCCGACGGCGTGGTGCTCGCGCGGGGACGGTTCGAGGCCGTCCGGGCCCACCTCGCGCACGCCGGCGTGCAGGACCGCCTCGTTGGGGTGGATCGCCACCGCGCCGACCAACGCACGGGTGCCGAACAGGAGCTTGCGCCCGCTTTCAGGCGCGAAACCGGGCCCAGGCTCCTGTTCGGCACCGGTGGTGCGCAGCAGAGCGTCGGTCCACTCGATCGACGGCAGGTCGCAGCCCACCTGCACCATCCGGTCGACGCCGACGGCGGCCGCCCGGGCGAGATGGTCCGCCACGGTCGGGACCGGCTCGCCGGGCGACGCGTCGCGCGCCAGCGCACCGATCGCGTCCAGGTGCGTGTGGTTGTCGACGACGGCGACCGGCAGCGGCTCCGGGTCGGGCGGGAAGCCCCGCTCGCGCTTCGACCGTCCCATCAGGCCTTCTCGCGCAGGCGTTCCAGCTCCTCCTCGACGATCGAGTCGTCGAGCTTGGTGAACACCGGGGTCGGCTTGGCGATCGGGGTGCCCGGCGTGACGGGGCGGGACTCCCACGCCGGGAACCGGTACGTGCCGTCGTGGTCGCCCGTGATGACCGGATAGTGCCGGGAGTCGTCGTCGAGGTCGGTGACCTCCTCGATGCGCGGCTGCGGGGCGAACTCCCCCGTGCCGCCGAGCACCTCGTGCACGGACTGGGCCGAGTGTGGCAGGAACGGCGCGAGCAGGGTGTTGCAGTCGCTCACCGCCTGGGTGGTGGTGTGCAGCACGGTGGCGAGCCGGTCCGGGTCCGCCTTGAGCTTCCACGGCTCCGTCTCGGAGACGTAGCGGTTGACGTCGCCGACGACGCGCATCGCCTCCGCGATCGCGGCCCGTTGCCGGTTCGACTCGATGAGCGACCCGATGTCACCGAACGCCTTCCGCGTGGCCGCCAGGACGTCGTGGTCCGTGTCGGTCAGCTCACCGGCCGTCGGGATCTCCCCGAAGTTCTTGTGCACCATCGACGCCGTGCGGTTGACCAGGTTGCCCCAGCCCGCCACCAGCTCGTCGTTGGTGCGGCGCAGGAACCCGTCCCACGTGAAGTCGACGTCCTGGTTCTCCGGCCCGGCCGCCGCGACGTAGTAGCGGAACGCGTCGGGCTGGTAGCGCGCCAGCATGTCGCGCACGTAGATGACCACGCCGCGCGAGGACGAGAACTTCTGGCCCTCCACGTTGAGGAACTCGCTGGAGACGACCTCCGTGGGGAGCTGGAGCGACCCGAACTCGCCCGGTGCACCTCCGCGCGACCCGCCGCCGTCGTACGCCAGCAGCTCGGCCGGCCAGATCTGGGAGTGGAAGGTGATGTTGTCCTTGCCCATGAAGTAGTACGAGCGGGCGTCGGGGTTGGTCCACCACTCGCGCCACGCCTCGGGCGTGCCCTGGCGGCGGGACCACTCGATCGAGCTGGACAGGTAGCCGATGACGGCGTCGAACCACACGTAGAGCCGCTTGGCGGGGTTGTCCTCCCAGCCCTCCAGCGGCACGGGGATGCCCCAGTCGATGTCGCGCGTCATGGCGCGCGGGCGGACGTCGTCGAGCAGGTTGCGGCTGAAGTTCAGCACGTTGGGCCGCCAGCCGCTACGGGTCTCGAGCCACGACGACAACGCGTCGACGAGCGCCGGCAGGTCGAGGAAGAAGTGGTTCGACTCGACGAACTTCGGCGTCTCGCCGTTGATGCGGCTGCGCGGGTTCTTCAGGTCGATGGGGTCGAGCTGGTTGCCGCAGTTGTCGCACTGGTCGCCGCGCGCGCCGTCGTAGCCGCAGATCGGGCAGGTGCCCTCGATGAAACGGTCCGGCAGCGTGCGCCCCGTGGACGGGGAGATGGCGCCCATGGTCGACTTCTCGACCATGTAGCCGTTCTTGTGCACCGTGCGGAACATCTCCTGCACGACGGCGTAGTGGTTGCGCGTCGTGGTCCGCGTGAACAGGTCGTAGCTGAGGCCCAGGTCCGCAAGATCCTTGGTGATCACGCGGTTGTAGCGGTCCGCGAGCTCCTGCGGCGTGACGCCCTCCTGCTCCGCCTGGACGAGGATCGGGGTGCCGTGCTCGTCGGTGCCGGAGACCATCAGGACGTCGTGACCCGCCATCCGCATGTGCCGGCTGAAGACGTCGGAGGGAACGCCGAAGCCGGCGACGTGGCCGATGTGCCGCGGGCCGTTGGCATAGGGCCACGCCACGGCCGAGAGGATGTGGGTCATGCCCCGAATCCTAATGGCCGACGGCGGTGGGTGACCGGGGCGTCCAGGCTGCGGCCCCGTCACCCCTGGGCGGCCCTCGCCCGCGGTGGCACAGTAGGAGCATGAGCACGCGCGCACTGATCGTCGTGGACGTCCAGCCGACCTTCTGCGAGGGCGGCGAGCTCGGCGTGGAGGGCGGCCACCGCGTCGCGGCCGACGTCGCCGCGTACGCCGGGGCGCACCGCGACCGGTACGGCCTGGTCGTCACCACCCAGGACTGGCACATCGATCCCGGCGAGCACTTCAGCGACACCCCGGACTTCGTGACGTCGTGGCCCGTCCACGGCGTCGCGGACTCCCCGAATGCGCAGCTCCACCCGGCGCTCGCGGACCTGGCCGCCGACGTCACCGTGAAGAAGGGCCAGTACGACCACGGGTACTCCGGGTTCGACGGGGCCGACGACGAGGGGCACAGGCTGGTCGACGCGCTGCGGGACGCCGGTGCCGACGCCGTCGACGTGGTCGGCCTCGCCGAGTCGCACTGCGTCAAGCACACCGCGCTCGACGCGGCACGCCTGGGCTTCACCACCCGCGTGCTGACCGACCTCACCGCTCCGGTCTCGCCGGAGCTCGGGGAGCAGGCCCGCAGCGAGCTCGCCGACGCCGGGGTCGAGCTCACGGGGTCCGGGGACGTCGGGTAGGCCCGACCTCACGTCGCGGGAACGCCCGCGGCGCGGCGGAACCTTGCCGCCAGCCGGTCGAACGCCACCGCGAGCTCGTCACCCTCGAGCACCTCGACGTCGGCGTCGAGCTGGGTCAACCACAGTGCGAGCCGGTCCGGGTCGTCGGACCCCAGCTCGACGCGGCACGAGGACGCGTCAGCCGCCTCGATGTCGAGCGGGACGACGAGCCTCGCGGCGACCTCGGCGGCGGGAGCATGCACCAGCACCCGGGCGCGGTATCTCCAGGCTCCCTTGCTGACACGTCGCACGACGAACTCGACGACCTTGTCCTCCGGGATCGCCCGCGGAACCGCGCGCCCGTGGGTGCGTGCGGAACCATGCGGTCCACGCGGAAGACCCGCCAGTCGTCACGGTGGAGGTCCCACGCGAGCAGGTACCAGTACGGCCCCCACGTCACGAGTCGCTGCGGCTCGGTGTGCCGCGCCGCCTCGCTGCCCCCGGGCTTCGTGTACCCGAACCGGAGCCGTTCGTGGCCACGGATCGCGGCGGCGACGGCGCCGAGCACCGCGAGGTCGAGCGGCGGACCGGCCCCGGCGACCGCGCTCGTCGCCTCACGGACCGCCTCGACGCGCCGCCGCAGGCGTGCGGGCAGCACCTGCTCGAGCTTCGCGAGCGCGGTGAGGGACGTCTCCTCCACGCCGATCCGACGGGTGGCGACCGCACCGAGCCCGACCGCGACGGCGACGGCCTCGTCGTCGTCGAGCAGCAGCGGGGGCATCGCCGTCCCGGCGGCCAACCGGTACCCGCCCGCGACGCCGGGGCTCGAGTCCACCGGGTAACCGAGCGACCGCAGCTTGCCGACGTCGGAACGCACGGTCCGTGCACTCACGCCGAGCCGGTCGGCCAGCTCGGGTCCCTTCCAGTCGCGCTTGAGCTGGAGCAACGACAACAGCTCGAGCAGGCGGGCCGACGTCTCCAGCATGTTCCCGATCATCTCAGCCATCGCGGAAGAAAACCTGCCGCATCGGCTGCGAACGTCGTCGTCATGACCGAGAACACAGCACTCACCCCCTTCCGCATCGACATCCCGCAGGCCGACGTCGACGACCTGCGTCACCGGCTCGCGCAGACCCGCTGGCCGCACCCCGTCCCGGGCCGGTCCGACCGCACGGACTTCAGCCGAGGCATCCCGCTGGCGTACCTGCGCGAGCTCGCCGAGTACTGGCGCGACGGTTTCGACTGGCGCGCCCAGGAGGCGGCGCTCAACGAGCTCGAGCAGCTCACCACCGTCGTCGACGGCCAGGCGTTCCACGTGGTCCACGTGCGTTCGGCGAACCCGGACGCGATCCCGCTCGTCCTCCACCACGGCTGGCCGGGCTCCTTCGTCGAGTACCAGCGCCTCGTGCCGTTGCTGACCGACGACTTCCACGTCGTCGTCCCCTCGCTGCCCGGCTTCGGGTTCTCCACGCCGCTGTCCGGGACCGGCTGGGAGCTGGCACGGACCACGGAGGCCTTCGCCGAGATCCTGACGCGCCTGGGGTACGAGCGCTTCGCGGCCCACGGCACCGACATCGGCTCGGGGATCGTCGGCCGGCTCGCGGCCCTCCACCCGGAACGGGTCATCGGCACGCACGTCGCGACGGAACGCCGGCTGCTCGGGATGGTGGGCGACAAGTTCCCGGTGCCCGACGGTCTCACCGACGACGAGACGGCCGAGATCGACGCGATCCGTGCCGAGGGCGCGGCCGAGCGCGGGTACTACGAGATGCAGAACCACCGTCCCGACACGATCGGGCCGGCCCTCACCGACTCGCCGGTCGGCCAGCTCGCGTGGATCGCGGAGAAGTTCAACGGCTGGACCGGCGGCGCGTCCCGGACGCCGGACGAGTCGGTCGACCGCGACCAGCTCCTGACCAACATCAGCCTGTACTGGTTCACCCGTGCCGGCGCGTCGAGCGCGCAGTTCTACTACGAGGGCGAGCACTCGGGGCTCGAGTGGGCCATGGCCGCCGACGTGCCGGCCGGATGGGCGGTGTTCGACACCCATCCGCTCGTGCGCCGCGTGATGGACCCGTGGGGCGCGGCCAGCCGCTGGAGCGAGTTCCGCGAGGGCGGCCACTTCCCCGCGATGGAGGAGCCGAAGCTGCTCGCGGACGACCTCCGCACGTTCTTCCGCAGCCTCTCCTGACCGCGCGCCGGCGTCGTCGGTGCCCCGTTCCGGCGCCCTACCTCGACGGGCGGGCGGCGAGGGCGCCGGCGTAGAGGTCCCGCTTGGGGACGCCGGCCGCCGTCGCGACCTCGGCCACCACGGCCTTGAGGCGTTCACCGGACTCCACGCGCTCGAGGACCTCGGGCACCAGGTCCTCGAGCCGTGGCGGCCCCGCGGCCGGGGCGCCGCCGACGACCACGCAGATCTCGCCGCGCAGCCCCCGGCCGTCGGCGGCCCGCTCGCCCGCGAGCGCCGCGAGCTCACCGAGGGTGCCGCGCAGCACCTCCTCGTACGTCTTCGTCAGCTCACGGCAGACGGCCGCCGGGCGGTGCTCGCCGAACGCCGTCGCCATCGCGGCCAGTGTCTCGACGATGCGGTGCGGCGCCTCGAAGAAGACCATGGTGCGCGGCTCGGCCGCGAGCGCGTCGAGGAACCGGCCCCGGTCCCCCGCCTTGCGCGGCACGAACCCGTCGAAGGTGAACCGGTCGGTGGGCAGCCCGGACAGCGCGAGCGCGGTGGGTACCGCGGAGGCTCCCGGCGCCGCCGTCACGGGCAGGCCGCGCTCGACGGCCCGCTCGACCAGCCGGAAGCCTGGGTCGGAGACAGCCGGCATCCCGGCGTCGGTGACGACGACGACGGTCCCGCCGCCGTCGACGACGTCCAGCAGGTCGTCGGCGCGGTCGCGCTCGTTGTGCTCGTGGTACGACACGACGCGGCCACCGACCTGGATCCCGAGCCGCCCGGCCAGGCCGTGCAGGCGACGGGTGTCCTCGGCGGCGACGACGTCGGCCTCCTGCAGCAGGCGGAGCAGTCGCGGCGAGGCGTCCTCGACGTTGCCGATGGGGGTGGCGGCCAGCACGACGGACCCGGCCTCGGCGTCACGACTCATGTGGCCCACTGTCCCACGGCGCCGTCATGACCCTCTAAAGTGGCCGAGGTGAGCGCCCCCGATGCCGACGCCCCGACCACCGGTGAGAACTCCGCTGCCGACGCCGCATCGGAGAACCGCCAGCAGTACCCCTCGCGACGCGACATCCACGGGCACCGCCGCACGGACACCCGCGGCATCCCCCTCGTGACCGGCGCGATCCGTGCCGTGACCGGGGCGATCCCGAGCGTGCGGTCGAACGGCACGGCCGACGCCCCGTCGGACGCGGCACCGGGACCGGGACCGGCACCGGCACCGGGACCGGCACCGGCATCCGACCACGGCCGTGTCCCGCCGTCGGACGCGGACCCGGCACCAGGCACGGACGTCGGGACACCGCGGCCCGGTGACGGGCCGGAGGAGCCCGCCCTGACCGAGCAGTCGCTCCTGGTCCGGCTGCTGGGCGAACGACGCCTCGCTCTCGGCGCGACGTGGCGGGCCCGCGCGCTGGGGTGGCTCGGCGCCGTCCTCGTCACGCTCGTCGCGGCCGCCACCCGGCTGTGGGAGCTCGGCAAGCCCGGGACCCTCGTCTTCGACGAGACGTACTACGTCAAGGACGCCTACACCCTGGGCCGCGAGGGCGCCGAGAGGCAGTGGCCCGACGACCCCAACCCGGCGTTCGAGGCGGGCGACGTCGACACCTACCTCGACCAGGCCGCCTACGTGGTCCATCCCCCGGTGGGCAAGTGGATGATCTGGCTCGGCATGGAGGCGGGCGGCGGGGCGACCGACCCGTTCGCCTGGCGGCTGGCGAGCGCCGTCGTCGGCATCCTCGCGGTGCTGCTGCTGGCCCGCATCGCGCGGCGGCTGTTCTCGAGCACCGTGATGGGCCTCGCGGCGGGCTTCCTCCTGGCGATCGACGGTCAGGCGATCGTCCACTCGCGGACCGCGCTGCTGGACCAGTTCCTCATGTTCTGGGTGCTGGTGGCGTTCGGGTGCCTGCTGCTGGACCGGGAGCAGACCCGACGACGGCTGGCCGCCCGCGTGGGAGCGATCTCCCCGGCGGGCGGTCCCGTCACCGGGTGGTCCCCGGCCTGGCTGGGCGTGCGGTGGTGGCGACTCGCCGCGGGGGTCTCGCTCGGGCTCGCGTGCGGGGTCAAGTGGTCCGGGCTGTGGTTCGTCGCCGTGTTCGGGCTGCTCACGGTGCTGTGGGACATGACCGCGCGACACCGGGCGGGCCTCCCCGGGGGCGCCGCCAGGTCGCTGCTCCTCGACGCCCCGTACGCCTTCGTCCAGATCGTGCCGGTCGCGCTGGTCACCTACGTGGCGTCGTGGTGGCGGTGGATCGCCAGCGCCGGTTCGTCCGTCCCCGCGTACAACCGCACGTGGGCGCAGGACGACCCCGACCAGGCGTCGTGGGTCCCGGACTGGCTGGAGAGCCTCTGGCACTACCACCAGCAGGTGTACGGCTTCCACCGGGATCTCGACTCCGAGCACGCCTACGCGGCCCACCCGCTGGGCTGGATCGTGCAGTGGCGGCCCACGTCGTTCTTCTGGGAGCGCTCGGCCGCCGGGGAGAGCGGCTGTCCCGCGGACGCCGACGGCGCGTGCGCGGTCGCGGTGACCGCGCTCGGCAACCCGCTGCTGTGGTTCCTCGCGGCGATCGCGATCGTGGTGACGATCGTGCTCGGTGCGTGGTGGCGGGACTGGCGGGCGATCGCCGTGCTGTCCGGCACGGTCGCCGGCTGGCTGCCCTGGTTCCTGTACACCGACCGGACGATCTTCGCGTTCTACTCGATCGTGTTCACGCCGTGGGTGATCCTCACGCTGCTGTACCCGATGGTGGTAGCGCTGGAACGCAGCGCACGAGGTCGCGGGCGCGGCGGCACGGTCGGGGTGGTCGTGGGCGTCCTGCTGGCCGTCACGGCCGTGTCGGTGGCGTTCTACCCGTTCTGGTCGGCGATGCAGGTGCCGTACGACTACTGGCGCGAGATCATCCGCTTCCAGAACTGGATCTGAGCGGGCGAGTCGCCGGGGCGAGGAGAACCGCGCACGACCGCGTTCACGCGCCCCAGGGGGCGCTCCACTTCGGGACCGACGGTCGTGCGCGGTTCTCCTCGCCCCGGCTGCGGCCGGATCGCTTCAGCTCACCAGGCGACCTGCGGGGTCTGGTGGAACGCCCAGCCCGCGGACCGCCACGCCGGTGCGGCGGCGGCGGTGCGGGCGGCGAACCCGTCGAAGTCCTTGTGCTCCGGCGCGGACCAGGCCACCTCGGCGACGGCGCCGAGGCGCGGCAGCAGCATCGAGAACAGCTCGTCGCGCGTGGTGAGGGTCTCGGTCCAGACGGCGGCGGACACCCCTTCGACGGCCGAGGGCGGCAGGCCGTCGATGACGGCGCTCGGCTCCCACGCGTAGGCGTCACGCAGCTCGACGTGACCCGCCCACTCCAGGCCCAGCGGGTGCTCGGGGGTGTACTTCATGTCGAGGTAGGCGTGGTTCCCCGGCGACATGACGAACCGCGCCCCGCTCTCGGCCGCGGCGACGAACCGGTCGAACTCCTCGCCCTTCGGCTCCCAGTACTGCAGCAGCGTCCCGGCCTCGACCGGCCCGCGGGCACCCTCCTGCCAGAAGATCGGCGTCTTGCCGTGCTCGCGGACGATCCGCTGCGCCAGGTCGACGAACCGCGCGAACTCGGCGTGGTCCATCGTCAGGACCTCGTCGCCGCCGACGTGCACCCACTCGCCGTGCGTCATGCGGGCGAGGTCGCCGATCACGTCCCGCAGGAACGGTTCGGTCGCCGGGTTGTCGAACCACAGCCGGGAGAACCCGACCTCGATGCCGTCGTAGGCGTCGGTCGCGAGACCGTCGGCGGTGAGCGCGCCGTAGACGTGCGTGGCGGCGTTGACGTGGCCCGGCATGTCGAACTCGGGCACGATCGTGACGAACCGGGCCGCGGCGTACTCCTGGAGGGCCGCGTAGTCGGCCGAGGTGAGGTGACCGGCAGGCCCGCCACCGACCTGGTTGTCCGAGGCCTTCTCCAGCTCGGGCCGCGACGGGATCTCGATCCGCCAGCCCTGGTCGTCCGTCAGGTGCAGGTGCAGCACGCGCAGCTTGAACGCCCCCACCAGGTCGACCACCGCCCGGATGTCGTCCGGCCCGAACCAGTGGCGCACCACGTCGAAGCTGAGCCCGCGCCAGGCGTAGCGCGGGGCGTCGTGCACGACGCCGAGGGGCGCGCTCGCGCCGTCGGTCACGAGCTGCCGCAGCGTCCGGGCCGCGTGCAGCAGCCCGACCGGTGCGGCCGCGGTCGCCTCGACACCCGCCTCCGTCACCCGCAGCGTGTAGCGCTCCGGGCTGTCCGAGGCGGCGGGGCCGGCGGCCGGGTCGAGACGCAGGGTGAACGGCACGGCGTCGGCAGCACCGGCGGCGGGCTCGGCCGTGTCGGCGCCGGCACCGGCACCGGCACCGACGACGGGCACGCCGGCGGCGGCGAGCTGTTCGGCGACGACGGCGGTGAGGTCGGCGGGGGCGTCGATCCGCACGGCGGGCAGCGGGAGCCGCGCGGCGCCACGCTCGGAGGCGTCGGTGGCCTCGATGACCTCGGTGGGCCACGGGATGAGGGGCAGCATGGGTTCTCCTGGTCAGGGCCCGGCGACGAGCAGCGGCGCCGGGTCTGTCGGGACGAGGTCGGCCGCCGGGCCCGGGAGGTAGGTCGGTCCCGCCCAGCCGGCGTGCACCCCGTCGGGGACGTCGTCGATCACACGGCCCCACACCCACTCCGTGGTGGTCGGTCCGCCGGTGCGGTCCGCGGCGAGGACGATCTCGACCGCGTCCGTGGCGGCGGCCACGTCGGCGAGGTGCTCACGGTCGACGACGGACTCGGGACGCGTCTGGTGCACGACCACCGTCGTCGGGGGCAGACCGTGATTAGTAACCACCCCTTCAATATAGGCGATCACGGCCTCCACCTCCTCCACCGCCACCTGTCCGGGCGGCAGCCCCTCGCCCCGGCGCTGCTCCGGGTGCAGCGCGACCCCCACGCCCGGTCGCTCCAGGAGCTCGGCGAGCGGTTCGACGCCCTCGATCAGCGTCGACTCCCCCGCCCCGACGTCCAGCAGCACGTACTGGTCCGCCGCGAGCGCCGCGTCGACCAGGGGCTCCAGCTCGGCGAGCGGCTCCACGGCGCTGCCCTCGACGACGACCGTCGGCACGACCGGCCCGCCCTCCAGGTCGGCATACGCCTCCGCCGTCGCCGCGGCCCGGGCCACGACGTCGGAGGGCTCGTCGTAGCGGCTCCCCGCGGTGGTGACGTAGCGGGCCGGGAGCAGGTGCTGGGTACCCGTCGGCAGCAGCTCGCCCCGTTCGGCCGCCGCCACGCGCCACGCGAACTCGGTCGCGTCCCCGAACGTGGGGCCCACCCCGACGACGGCGAGCGCCTGGGCCATGTCGATCTGCTCGATGGACTCCGGCGAGGCGCCGATGTCCCCGTCCGGCACCTCGTGGTCGACCGCACCGGCCGCACGCAGCGTCGCGATCGCGGCCTCCTGGCCGGGCTGCGGGTCGGTCAGCGCGAGAACCTCGCGCAGGCCGGCCTGCGCGGCCTCACCGCTGCCCGCCGTCGCTCCGCTCGCGAGGGCCGCGGCCACCTCGTCCTGCAGCCGCGACGCCTCGGTGGCGCTCAGCGCCCCGGGTTCCTCGGAGCGGTCCGGCAGGGCGCCTGCGCGCAGGTGCACGACGGCGGCACCCGCGGTCGTCGCCGCCCGCTCCGCGTCGCTCGACCCGGCCGCCGTGCCGCCGTCGGACGGCGCCCCGCTCTCGGCGCCCCCCGGGCTCCCCGACGCCTCGGCCCCCGCAGATCCTGGAGCCGCCGCCGGACTCACCACCACCGCCACCTGCACACCCAGCCGCTCGAGCTCGTCAGTGACGCCGTGGGACGAGACGGCGCCGCCGACCACGAGGGCGGGCGCGCCGAGCAGCTCGGCGGCCGCGGCCTGCGCTCCTCGCACCGCCGCGCCGTCGGACGCGAGGTCGGAGGCGGGGTCAGATGCCGGAGCGTCGGACGTGCCGTCGTCAGGTGCACCGTCGGGCCCGTCCGCGACCGGGTACCCGGCGGCCACGACCGCCACCGGCGAGCGTTCGAAGACCTGCTGACTCGTCGTCAGCGCGAGCTCGGCCGGGTCCGTCGCCGGCAGCAGCAGGGTGTGGCTCGTCGGGGCAGCGACGACCGTGTCGCCGGCCGGGCCGGCGGGCTCGGGCGGTGGGTCGTCAGCAGCGCAGCCGGCGACGAGCACCGCCAGGCAGATGGTCAGGACGAATCGGGCGTTCCGTACACGCACGTACCCCATCCTCGCGCATTCTGGGCACCAGGTCGATGCCGCGTCCCCCTGCTCAGCCCTTCGGCTCCCACGGGTTCTCGATCACGGCGCCCCACGGCGCGAAGTCCTTCTCGTGGCGCGTCGCGACGACCAGCCGATGGACCACGGCCGCTCGATCCCGCTGCGCAGCTCCAGGAGCGTGATCACCGACAGGAACGAGTCTCTGGGCTGACGCCGTCCGCCCAGAGGTTGAACTCCTGCACACGGCGCCGGGGCAGCTTGCGCAGCTCGGAAAGGACGTTCGTGTCGGCCGTCGTCGAGCGGGGTCAGCCGACCTGGCGCAACGGGAGGGCAGCTGCGTCCGGGTGCCGCTGCGCAGGCGCCGCGGGCTGCGGAGCCGGTGGCGTCGGATCGCGCGGTACCTCAGGACCGGCCGGCCGCTCGGTCTGGCCCGCGCCCCGCGTCAGCCGGGACTCGGCCTCGCGCACCAGCTCCTCGGACGAAGCCGAACCCGCCACCGACCACACCACCGAGGAGCGCAGCGCCGGCCACACGAGGCCGTCGACGGCGCCGGAGGGCTCGGCGAGGTTCGCCAGCACGTGCCGCCGCAGGTGGTCGGCCGACGCCGCGGCCTGGATGTCGTCCATCGGCGGAAGGGTCGCGAGCACCGCGAAGCGGTCACCGTCCACCCGACCGGCCTCGCACCCGCGCGGCAGCCCGCCGGAGATCCGTGCGGCCAGCTCGACGAGCACCGTGTCCCCCACCGTGAAGCCGTGGCGGGCGTTGAGCGTCGCCATGCCGCGCACGTCCAGCAGCACGAGCACGACCCGTGTGCCGGTGCCCCGCACGAGCTCGCACCGCCGGGCCAACGAGTGCCAGGTCGCCGCCCGCGTGGGCAGTCGCGTCTGCGGGTCGTGCGTGGACCGGTCCGCGAGCGCCGCCACGAGCGAGCGCATCAGGTCCGCGGTGCTGGCGCTCTCCCAGCGGTCGCCGGCGACGAGCACGTCGTCGTAACGGTGGTCGTCGGCGCGCTCCATGGCCCGGGTGGCGACGGCGGACACGGCGTCGTGCGGGTGCACCACCATCGGGTTCCAGTCGGTGACGGCGGCCGTGGGCCTGCGCTCGAGCACCGCGCGCCCGTAGCCGAGCCGCCCGGTCAGCGAGGCCGTGAGGCCGGACCGCATGATGACACCGGTGCGCGTCCCGCCGTCCTCGACGACGACGACGCACGTCACCTCCGGGTTGCGGAACATCACCTCGAGCTGGCCGACGGGCATCGTCGACCCGACGACGTCGACGGGTCGCGCCAGGTCGGTGACGATCCCGGCGAGCCGGGCACCGCCGCGGACCTGACGATGCCGGGCCACCTCGGAGATCTCGTCATGCACGCGGCCAAGGATGACGCGACCGCCTCGCGCACTTCCAGACATATCGGGCAGCGTGCGCAGTGTTCGGCCATTGTTCACGGTCGTTCATGCTGAGGTCACGGAGGAGGGTGTGCGCGTGCGGCTGCGTCCGACCCGTCCGGTCGGCACCGGCACCGGCACCGGCACCGACACGTAGTCAACAAGTGACCATTGCTGCGTCTCACGGGCCGCTCCTACCGTCTTGGGGTCCGACAGTCCCTGGAGAAAGCCGCCATGCAGATTTCTCGATGCCCCGACGTCCGACCGGCCCGCTGGGTCCTCGGTGCGGCCGCGCTCGTCCTGCTCGTCCCTGCCCTGGCCACCCCTGCTGCGGCCGCCGACACCGTCGATGTCGACGGGGTGGGCTACGAGCTCCGGTCCCCCGCGAGCCCGAGCCTCGGCGCTGCGGCGACGTCCTACGACCCGGTCGGCAACGACGAGCACCCCGCCGTCACCCTGCCCCCGTCGGTGACGATCGACGGTCGGAGCGTCCCGGTCCGCGCGGTCGGTGCGGGCGCGTTCCAGGACGAGGGGCTCGAGGCGGTCGCGCTGCCCGACGGGCTGACCACTATCGGCAACCGTGCCTTCGAGGGCAACCGGCTCACCGAGCTCGTGCTGCCCCCGTCGGTCACGGGGATCAACGGCGTCCGCGCGTTCGGCGGGAACGCCCTGGCCTCGATCGACCTGCCCGGGTCGATGACGCACCTGGGCAACAGCGTGTTCAGCGAGAACGAGCTGACCTCGATCGACCTGCCGGCCGGGCTGGAGTACCTGGGCCACGGCGTGTTCAGCGACAACGCCCTCGCACAGGTCGACCTACCCCCCGCGCTCGCGACCATGGGCCAGGACGTCTTCCAGGACAACCCCACCCTCGGGACGATCCGGTTCCTCGGGCCGGCACCCGAGATCATCGGCGGGCCGGAGAACTCGCCCGTCGCGCGGGACGTCGCCACGACGCCGCGCGTCGAGCACCTCTGGCGGCACGGTGAGACGAGCGGCCTCCCGCAGGCCTTCACCTGGCCGACCTGGTACGGGCTGGCGACCGAACCGTTGATCGAGGTCGACTTCGTCGCCGGCGCCGCCACCGGCGCGCACCTGCCGGAGAGCCGGCTCGTCCCCCTCTACCTCGGCACCCCGCAGGACGACGCGCCCTGGGGCACCATCGCCCCGGACGACGCCCCGCCGACGCCGACCGCCCCCGGACTGCTCTTCGCCGGCTGGACGACCGTCGGCGACGACCCTTCACCGTGGACCTATGGCCAGCCGCTGCGCGCCGACACGACCCTGTCGGCGCTGTGGCGGGACGACTCCCCGCGCGTCGCGGCCATCGAGGTGACGGCGTCGGCCGCCCGGGTGGACGTCGGCGGGACGGTCACGCTGGCCGCCGAGGGCTTCGACGCCGCCGGGACCTCGCTCGGCGACGTCACCGACGACACGCTGTTCGCCTCGGACGTCGCCACCGACGTCGTCGCGGGCGACCAGGTCACCTTCCCCACCGCCAGCTCCCACACGATCACGGGCACGCACGAGGCCAGCGAGGCGCGAGGCAGCGTGGTCGTCGAGGTCGACGAGGTCGACGGAACGGACACCGCCGACGCTCCGGCGGGGTTCGTCGACGACGGCGGGGTGTCCAGAGGCGGGACGGAAGGGGGCGACGACGACGGCGCGAGGCCCGCGACGACGCCGGTTCCGACCGACACCGTCGCGGCGTCGTCCGCGCTGCCCGCCACCGGCGCCTCGCCAGCTGTGGCCGTCGTGGTCGCCGTCGGGACGATGCTGCTCGGCATGGCGCTCGTCCTGACCGCCCGTCGAGCCGCAGCCGGGCGCAAAGCATGACCGTCCATCACGCGGTCACCGCCGCCGTCTCCTGTCCGTGACGGCATCCATGATCACCCGAGAGGTAGCACCCACGATGAGAACCCTCTGCCGCATGCCGGCCCGCGCGTTCGCCGCTGCCGCCCTGACCACCCTGCTCGTCGGCGGCTGCGCCGCAGGTGACGACACCATCCCCGACGACGACGTCGTCGAGGAGTCGGCAGCAGGCACGGAGACCGACGCAGCGGCCGGCCCCGACGGTGCCCCGGAGACGGAGCCGGAGGCGACCGCATCGGACGAGCGTTCCGGGCCGGAGGAGCCCGACGACGACGGGTCGAGCGCCGGCACGGTGACCGTCGGCGGCATCGAGTACTCGCTCGACGAGGTCCGCAGCTGCGATCCGCTGCAGGACGCGGGGATCGACCGCGAGCTCGAGCTGCAAGGGCTGGGCACGCACGAGGGAGAGCGCGTCCAGGTCGACGTCTCCGTGCAGACGATCGGCGGTGCGCCGTTCGACGACGTCTCGTGGGCCGGGCCCGAGGGAGTCTTCGGCAGCCCGGAGTCGGCCGAGGTCGTGCACGAGGACGGCACGATCATCGGTGCGGCCACCCTGGTCGACGGGCTGACGCAGACCGAGACGGTCGACGTCGAGTTCGTGATGGACGTCCCCGCCGAGACCGTCGCCTGCCGGTGAGCGCCGACATCGGTCAGGTGCCGGCGGGGGCGGACCCGGGCGGGTGAAGTCCTCGACACCCGTCCGGTCCGGCGGGTCGTCGGGGCCGGGGCGCCATAGTTTGGAGGCCTCAGCCCCGCACCGGAGGACGATCACGCTTGCCCGGCCCTGCCCTGACGTCGAACGCCCACGACGAGATCGTCGCCCTGACCCGCACTGGTCGGGCGGTGCTGATCACCGGCCCGCCCGGCATCGGCAAGAGCCACCTGCTGCGCGCCGTGGCAGCGGACCACGAGGGCCGAGGCGGCAGCGCACCGGTCCTCAGCGCCTGCGGCCTCGGCCGGGAGATCCCCCTCGGCGTCTTCGCGGGCCTGCCGGGCATCGACCCCGCGGAGCAGACGCCGGCCGGCCTCGTCGACGTCCTGACCCGGCGCCGCTCGACCACCCTGCTCCTGGTCGACGACGTCGAGCACCTCGACGACGCCTCCCTGTTCGTCGTGGGCCAGCTGCTGCGCAGGGCTCGCCTCCGCGCCGTGCTCACCGCCCGTGACCTCGCCGCCCTCCCCGAGACCGTCGGGAGCCTGTACGACGCCGGCGACATCGACGCGGTGCGACTCGAAGGGCTCGACACCGCCCGGTCGGCGCAGTTCCTCACGGACGAGCTGTCGGGTCCCGTCACCCCGGCGACCCTGCCCCGCCTGGTCGCCGCGACGGGCGGCAACCCGCTGCACCTGCGCGAGGTCGTGCGCGGCTCTCTCGACGAGGGCCGCCTCGTGCCGACGCCGCACGGGTGGGAGCTGGTGGGCGACCCTGTGCCGACGACCCGCCTGGCACAGGCCCTGCGCCGCCGGTTCGACCGGCTCGACGAGGCCGCCCGCGAGGCCGCGGCCGTCGTCGCGATCGCCGGCGAGTGCCCACCGGCGGCCCTGGACGACGCACTGCGGCGCGCCCTCGTCCGGGCGGGCGTCGTCGACGTCACCACGGACGGACGGCTGCAGCTCGCGGGCCCCCTCGACGGTGAGGCGCTGCGTGCCGCGATGCCTGCCGCGCTGTGGCGAGATCTCACTGCCGAGGCCGTCCGTGCCCTGCGCGACGGCGACGCGGCCTCCGCCGGGCCGGGACCCGGCGGGCCGTCCCGCCGTCGGGCCGCACTTCTGGCGCTCGACCTCGGTGAGCCGTTCGATGTCGCCGCGACCCTCGACCTCGCGCGGCTGGCCCTGGCCGCCCACGACGACCGCCTGGCGTTCAGAGCTGCCAACGCCGCGCTCGGCCAGGCGCCCGACGCGGTCGAGGCGCACCGGATCGCGGGCCTGGCCGCTTCCGGGCTCGGGGACACCGAGCAGGGCGACCGGTATCTGGACGCGGCCCAGGACAGGGCGACGACGCCCGCCGAGCAGGTGGCGGTCGCCCTCGCCCGGGCACACCACCACGGGCTGCACCACCGGGACGCCACGGGAGCGCAGACGGTCCTGGAGGAGACCCTGGCCCGGCTGCCGGACGGCGACGACGCCGCTCACCTGCGCCGCGCCGCCCTGCGGTGGCGTGCGGTCGCCGGCGCCACGGCCACCACGCCCGTCGAGGCACCGAGCGGACCCACCGACGCCGAGACGACCTACGGGATGATCATGGTCGCGATGTCGGGCGTCGTCACCGGACCGCTGGAGATGACCGAGCGGCTCGTGGACCGGCTACGGCGGACGCCTGCGGAGATGCTCGCGCAGGTGCCGGCCGGCTCGCTGCTCGTCGAGCTGGCCGACGCCATGGCCCTGTCCTACACCGGCGACGTGCAGGCCACGCGCCGCCGGGTCCGGGACGCGATCGCCGCGGCCACCGAGCAGACCCCCGAGGCGGTCGGCGCATGGCAGTACGCCCTGGGGCTGACCGAGCTGCTGGCCGCCGACGCCGAGGAGGCCTTCGCGCTGGCCACCGATGCCGTGTCCCGGCTGCAGTGGCGGGACGTCTCGGGTGTGCTGCCGGCCGCCCTGGCGCTCGCGGGAGCCGCGGCACAAGCGACGGGCCGCACTGTCGAGGCGCGCAAGGCGTGGGACGCCCTGCCGGGCGCGGCCTCCGGTGACCCCAAGGTGGTCATGCTGCGTACGTGGGGCGAGGCGTGGCGCTCCGGCGCGGACGGGTACCGCGACCGGGCCGCCGAGCAGCTGGTCGACTCGGCCCGGTGGCTGCTCGCGGCCCAGCACACCTACCTCGCCGGCATGCTCGCTCACTGCGCCGTCCGCATCGACCGGCAGGTGTCGGCCGCGACGTCCGTCCTCGACGACGCCGTGGCGACGGCCGGCGGGGGGCTGCTGCAGCTCCTCGCCCGCCACGGGCGTGCGGCGGCGGACGGGGACCTCGAGGCTCTGTCCACGATCGCCGACGAGGCGAACGAGCTCGGGCTGGTGACCACGGCCACGGACACCTGGCTCGCACTCGCCGACCACCTCGACCGCAGGCGGCGCACGCCGGCCTGCCTGCGCCACCGGGTCCGGGCGGACGCGCTGCGGTCCCAGGTGCCGGGCATGGCCACCTGGCGGGGCGACGCCGACCGGAAGCTGTTGCTCAGCGCCCGCGAGCTGCAGGTGGTGCGGCTCGCCGCCGACCGGTACACGGCCAAGGAGATCGCCGCGGTCACCGGGACGTCACCGAACACGGTCACGAACCAGCTCTCGTCCGCGTTCCGCAAGCTCAGCGTCCGCAGCCGTGCGGAGCTGCGGGAGTGCCTCGCCGCCGGGCCCGACCGGACTGACCTGGGATGAGCACGTCATGGACCGGCCGGTGCCCGCGCCCGCGACGCCGGGCAGGTGTGCCGCGGTTCAGCGATCTTGATGATTCCCTGAGGTGTTCCCGACGGGGCCCTGACGGTGCGTCACTAGCGTGAGGAACAGACGCCCTGCCGGGCTCATCCCCCAAAGCGGGTCCGGCGGGGCGTCAACCATCTCCCCTCCCGTCGCCGCCGTCGGGGGACGACGAAGGCCCGGAACCATCGGTTCCGGGCCTTCTGCGGTGGAGCTAGGGGGATTCGAACCCCCGACCTTCTCATTGCGAACGAGACGCGCTACCAACTGCGCCATAGCCCCATGCACTGCCCCGTGGAGCGGTAGCAAGATTAGCACCCTGCCACCGTCCCCGACCAAATCGGCCCGCCGGCCGGGACGTGACATGAGCCACCCGGCCGGGCGGGTGAGTCAGCCCGCGGCCCGGCGTCGCGCGAGGATCTGCTCGAGCGGCAGCCCGAGCGTCTCGGTGCGCGGGCGGGGATCCTCGATGGTCGACGAGGCATCCTGCCCGTCACGTGCCGGGTGCACCGGCGCAGCAGGAGCGGACGCGGCCGAGGACGCGGCGGCCGGACCGCTCTCGCGTGCCGGGCCCGGCGTCTCCACGTCCCGGGTCCGGTGGGTCGGCACGGTCGTGGCCTGCTCCCGTCGCGGCGCGGCGGGCTTGGTCACGTAGGTGGGCAGGGGCACGGGAACCGGCTCCCAGGGCTCGCCCGTGGGGCGCGACGCGACCGGAGCCTCTCGGACGGGCTCCTGGTCGTCGTCGCCCGCCCGGTCTCCGGAGCCGGCGACGGAGGTGGCCGGCTCGCGCGGTGCGGTCGCACGCCCGGCGGGCTCGGGTTCCGCCGCGGGCGCCGCCTGCTGCACGCGCGGGATCATCCGTGTGCTGGTGTCCGACGGGTGCACGGCGCGCCCCGTGATCCGCGCCCGGTTGCGCGGTGCGTACGGTCCGCCGTGCGCCAGCGTGCGCTGCTGGGTCGCCCACTGCTGCTCGGCCCGTCGCTCCGCACGCCACCGCGCGTCCGAGCGCCGCGCCGCGAGCACCGCGAACCGGCCCAGGAGCAGCACGCCCGCCAGCATCGCCGAGGGGATCACCGCACCCCACCAGACCAGGTACCCCAGCCCGACGGCTGCCCACGCCCCGCCCGTGCCCAGCGCCAGGAGCAACGTCACCAGAAGACGGCGGCGCGCACGCGCGGCACGCCGTTCCAGCACGGCGAGCCGCTGGGTGCGCACGTGCGGCGTGGCGTCCGACGGCGGCCCGGCCGCCCGTGCGGCAGCGAGCGGGACGCCGCCGGTCGCCGTCGAGACGCTGTCGCGGTCCTGTCGCATCGCACGCTCCTTCCGTCGCCCACCGGTTCCCGGTCCATCTGTGCCTGCGTCCGCCACCGCGAGGACCCGCAGACCGCCGGAGAACCGGTCGTCGAGCTGCGCGTCGGCGAGCTGCTGACGGTGACGCACCCGCTGCGGGACCCAGAAGCCCAGCCACAGCACGAACAGCGCGAGGGCTGCGAGTCCTGCCGGCGACGTCTCCACACGACGACGGTAGGCGAGGCAGGGCGAGCCGTGCCGGACCGACGGGCGGCGTGTCCGCGACCTGGACGCTCAGGCGCTGCCGCGCACCTGCTGCCACCGGGCCAGCAGCCCGCCCGGCACCTCCTCGGTCGTCAGTGCGAAGGTGCGGTGGTCCCGCCAGTCGCCCTGGATGTGCAGGTACCGCTCCCGCAGCCCCTCGTCACGGAAGCCGAGCTTGGTCACGACCCGCAGGCTCGCGGCGTTCTCGGGCCGGATGTTGATCTCGATCCGGTGCAGCCCCAGCACGAAGAAGCAGTAGTCCGTCGCCATGGCCACCGCGGTGGGGATGATGCCGCGGCCCGCGTGCTCGCGCGCCACCCAGTAGCCGATGCTGCCCGAGCACAGCGACCCGTACTGGATGGACGACACGGTGAGCTGTCCGACGAGCGCCCCGTCCAGCTCCACCACGAAGGGCAGCCCCGTACCCGCCCGGGCCTGGGCGCTCAGCGCGCGCACGTAGTCGGCGAACGAGGTGGCCTCCGGCCGGTCGCCCGGGGTCGTCGCCTCCCAGCTCTGCAGCCAGGACGCGTTGAGCTGGCGCAGCCGCATCCACTCGCCGCCGTCCCGGCGGCGCAACGGGCGCAGCACCACGGCGCCCGACGGCGTGTCCTCCCGCAGGGTGACGGGCCAGGGCCTGGTCACCGCCCACCTCTTCGCATCGTTCATCCCGGCTTCCCTCGTCCACCCGGCGCGCCGGGTCCCCCGTGACCAGGACCCTGCCACAATGAGGACATGCACGGCGACCTCAAGGCCTCGACAGCGCGCCAGCCGTACCCGGTCGTCGCGGGCATGGAACCCGAAGACGCCAAGGACGAGCTCCGGCGCGCGATCCGGCACCATCGCACGGAACGGTCCCAGCGGCTCCGCGACGAGGCGGCTGCCGCGCTGGCCGAGGTCCTCGCCACCATCCCCGCGGTGCGCGACGCCGCCGTCGTGGTCGCCTACGCGGCGCGGCCCACCGAACCGGGCACGGGACCGCTGCTGGAGATGCTCGCCGGACGCGGCGCACGCGTGCTGCTGCCCGTCCTCGGTGCCGGGCTGGCCCGCGACTGGGCCGACTACACCGGCCCCGACGACCTGCTCGAACGTGCTCCGGGACGCCCACCCGAACCGGGCGGCCCCAACCTGGGCGCCGACGTGATCGCCGAGGCCGACGTCGTCATCGCCCCGGCGCTGGCCGTCGACACCCGCGGCACGCGCCTGGGACAGGGCGGCGGCTGGTACGACCGCGTACTCAAGCAGGTGCGCGCCGGCGTGCCGTCCGTCGCCGTGGTGTTCCCCGAGGAGCTGTACGACGCGACCCAGCGGCCACTGCCCGTCCTGGAGCACGACGTGGCGGTGGACGCCGTCGCGACGCAGGACGGCTGGCTCCCGCTGCCGGCGGTCTAGCAGGCGCTCAGGGCACCAGCGTCGCGGTGGCCTGCGCCGACTCCTCGACGGCCTGCCGGCTGAACGGCCAGGCGAACGTCTCGCCGGCCGCCCACGCCGAGAGCTGGTCCGTGTAGTGCGCGGACCCGGGGTGCCCCGACGTGCCGGTCACGGTCACCCACGTCGACCCGTCCAGGTCGCCGAGGTCGACCACCATCCGCATCGACGGGCCGGTGGTCACCGCGAAGCTGCCCGTAGAGGCGTCCCACGACGTCGCGTTGACGATGGAGCTGCCGCCGGGCATCTCGACGGGCCGCGGGTTGACGTAGTCGCGCACGAGCGCGGGCACGTCGTCGCCACCGACCACGGGGTGCGTGAGGGACAGGGTGTGCAGCGCGCCCCAGCTCCAGTCCTCCGGTTCCTTGGACAGCTCGACCGTGAGGTCGCGACGGGCGGTCACCAGCGCCTGGGTGAGGGCCTCGTCCCGGGTCTCGACGACGTTGACGGTGGAGCGGTCGTCCCAGAACGGGTCCTCGGGCCGCTCCAGCATGTCTCGCACGACGACGAGCCACCGGGAGCCGCCGGTCGGTCGCATGCCCTCGGGGACGTCGTCCCAGAAGGTCGCCTGCAGCAGGTTGCGCCACACGGCGTTGAAGTAGGCCGCGGCCGCCGAGTCCGTGCCCGTCGTGTAGTCCCACCCGGCCAGCAGCTCCTGGCCGGCGGCGTCGTACGGGTCGTCGAGCTCGACGTCCAGCAGCACCGGGACGAGCTCGGCGGCGAACGGAGACCAGCCGTCGTTCTGCAGGGCGTTCATGTCGGTGACGGTGAACGGGCGGCCGGCCGCGACCTGCTCGCCGAGGAGCTCGCGGATGCGCTCCGAACGGAACCCGTGGTCCCAGTCCTGCGTCAGGTACGGCCCGGCCCCCGAGGGCAGCACCGCCTGGTTCGCGGCCACGATGAACCCCTCCTCGGGGTCCAGCGCACGCGGCATGTCCTCCGCGTCGACCCGGCCCTGCCAGTCGTAGCGCGGGTCCCAGCCCGGCCGCGGCCAGGTCCCGTCCGCGGGGACCGGGCCGGCGACGCGCCGGCGGTCCGGCACGCGCCCCGGCGCCTGGTAGCCGATGTGGCCGTCCGTGGTCGCGAACACGATGTTCTGCGCCGGCACGTCGAAGAGCGCGGCCGCGGCCTGGACGTCGTCGGCGTCGCTCGCGGCGTCCATCGCGAAGATCGCGTCCGCCGTGCGTCCCGGTTCGAGGGCGGTCCACGACAACGACACGGCGTACTCGCCGAACGCGGTGCCCGCCTCTGTCGGGGAGCCGACGACGGCGCCGACGTCGACGACGGACGACACCACCGGGCCGTGGCCGGTCGAGCGCACCTCGAGCTCGACAGAGTCGCCGCCCGCGACCCGGATCGTCTCGGAGCGCACCTCCATCGGCTCCCACTCCTCCGCGTCGGCGTCGCGCAGCCAGGTGTCGTCGCGGATCCGCTCGACGAAGAAGTCCGTGACGTCGGCGCCCATGTTGGTCAGGCCCCAGGCGAGGTCCGCGTTGTGACCGATGATCACCCCGGGGAACCCTGCGAGCGAGAACCCGGCCACGTCGAAGGGGCAGTCGTCGCCCACCTGCTCGCAGTGCAGACCCACCTGGGACCACAGGCTGGGCACGTCGAGCGCCAGGTGCGGGTCGTTGGCCAGGATCGGGGAGCCGGACTCTGTGAGGTCTCCGGAGACGACCCACGAGTTGGACCCGGTGCCCTCCCCGGTACCGACGAGGACGGGGACGGCCTCCACGGCGGCGGCGGCGGACGACACGGCGCCGTCCAGCGCCGCGTCGCCCCAGGCGATCTCCGTGGCGGAGCGGGACCGCTGGGAGCCGCCCTCGCCGCCGGCGGTCAGGTCGCTCTCCGCGAGGATCGGTGTGTTGCCACCCTCGGCGAAGCTCGGGAAGAGCTCGTTCACGAGCTCGACGTCCTCGAGCGTGCTGTAGGCGAGCGCCCGGTCCAGCTCGTCGTCGTAGTTGCCGCGCAGGTCCCAGGCCATGGCCTTGAGCCAGGCCAGGGAGTCGACGGGGTCCCAGGGTGCCGGGTCGGGGACGTCAACGGTGGTGCCGAGCACGGTGTACTCGAGGGCGATCTCGTCCGGGCTCCGGTCGGCGAGGTAGGCGTTGACCCCCTGCGCGTACGCCTGCAGGTAGCCGCGCGACTCCGGGGAGATGAGGTTCCACTCCTCCTCGGCGACGTCGCGCCAGCCGAAGGTGCGGATGACCTTGTCGGCGTCGATCGCGGCGGGGACGTCGCCGACGAGCTCGGCGAGCCGGCCGGCCGTCACGTGGCGGCGGTAGTCCATCTCGAAGAACCGCTCCTGGGCGTGCAGGTAGCCCTGGGCGGCGAACAGGTCCTCGGACGTGGAGGCGTAGACCTGGGGCACGCCCTGCTCGTCGCGGTGGACCGTGACCTGACCGGTCAGCCCGGGCACGTTCTGCGTCCCGGACACCTCGGGCAGCGGCTTGCGGACCGTGACGACGGTGAACGTGACGGTCGCGACGAGCGCAAGCGCCACCAGCACCGCGACCCCGACCAGGGCGCGGCGCAACCGGGAGTGCGCAGGAGCGGGATCGGCCTCACGAGCCGGTTCGTCCGGCCGTTCCGGCTCACCGGGCTCGAGGTCGGAGTCGTTCGCTGAGGGCAGGTCGCTCGCTGACACGCAGGCGAGACTACCGTCCGCGTATGATTGGCACTCGCAACTTCTGAGTGCCAGCCCGACGAGGAGAGCCCCGTGCCCACGTACGCCTACCGGTGCGCCGACTGCGGCCACGCCTTCGACATCCACCAGGCGTTCACCGACGACTCGCTGACCGTCTGCCCCGAGTGCTCCGGACAGCTGCGCAAGCAGTACGGGTCGGTGGGCGTGACGTTCAAGGGGAGCGGGTTCTACCGCACCGACTCGCGCAGCGGCTCGAAGAGCTCGAGCGGATCGTCGTCCGGGGACTCCGGCTCCGGCGCCAAGAAGTCGGGCAGCTCCGGTTCCAGCGGCTCGTCGGGCTCGGGTTCCAGCGGTTCGTCGGGCTCCGGCTCCTCCGGCGCGGGGTCCAGCGGATCCGGGAGCTCGTCCAAGGCCGCCTCCGCCTGACCTCGGGCCACCGCAGCCACCCACAGGCCGCCGGCGTCCACACGGACCCGCGCCGCCGCCCCGGCGTGCCGGGCACCGACCTAGCGTGCCGGACATGCAGCCCACCACCAGGACCCGGATCGCCCGCCACGCCCGGACGCTGCTGTGGCGCGGACGGTTCGTCGTCGCCGCCGTCTGCTGCGGTCTCGCCGCCGGGGCGACCGTCGAGGCGCTGCGGCCCGCGCCGCCGCCCACCCGGGAGATCGTCGTCGCGGCCCGCGCGCTGCCCGCCGGCGCGACGCTGACACCCGGAGACCTGGACACGGTCACCGTGGCGGCCGAGCTCGCCCCGCCGGGCGTGCTGACCGACCCCGCCGACGCCGTCGGCCGGTCCCCGGCCGTCGCGCTGGCCCAGGGCCTGCCGCTGCACGCCGACCTCGTCGCCGGCGGCGGCATGGCGGCGCGGGCACCCGAGGGGACCGTCGTCGTCGGCGTGCGCCTCACCGAGGCGTCGTGGCTGCGGCCCGGCGACCGCGTCGACCTGCTGGGCACCGACGAGGACGCCGACTACCTCGCGCGGCGAGCGCTCGTCCTGCCGCCACTGGGGTCCGACGACGCCGCGCCCGGAGCCGCGGGGCTGCTCGGCAGCGCACCACCCGCAGCCCGGGACGCGGCCGTGACCCTCGTGGCCGTCGACCCCGACGACGCCGCTGCCGTCTCGTCCGCCGCGGAGTGGGGCGCCGTGGCCGCCGTGCTCGTGCCCTGAGGGCCACGTTGCTCCCGCGCCCGTCGGCCGCGACAATCGGGGCCGGATGCCGGGACCGTCCCGGCAGGGCGCACCGCGCCCGGGCAGGAGGACTCACCACGCATGCTGGCCGGATTCAAGACCTTCGTCCTGCGGGGCAACGTCATCGACCTCGCCGTCGGGATCGTCATCGGGGCGGCGTTCACGGCCGTCGTCACCGGGCTGATGGACGGGATCATCACCCCGCTGATCGCCGCGATCTTCGGTGAGCCGCACATCACCGGGGTCGGGCACTTCAGGCTCAACGGGGCCGACTTCAGCATCGGCCTGTTCCTCGATGCCGTGCTGAACTTCGTGCTCGTCGCCGCGGCGCTCTACTTCGTCATCGTCATGCCGATGAACAAGCTCAACGAGCGCCGGCAGCGGGTGGACGACGAGGTCGCCGAGGAGCCGGCGGCCGACCTGGCGCTGCTCACCGAGATCCGCGACCTGCTCGCCGCGCAGTCCCGGCAGCCCTGACCCGTCACCAGTGCGGCGGCACGTCGCGACGCAGGCGCTCGTCGTTGGAGTCGTGACCGCCCCCGTCGTCGGTCGTCGCGCCCCAGACCGTCTCCCGCTCGGTCCCGCGGCGCACGGCCCGCCGAGGGCCACGCCGCCGGCCGGCAGCGGCCTCGTCCGGTACGGCCGGCTCGTCCGGCGCGGCGGGGCCGTCGCCCGGCGCGGACCGGGGGGACTCGTCGGGGTGCTTCGCTGCGGGGTCTGTCACTCCCCCATTGTCTCCCGCGGGTCCTGGACGATCTCGTCGGGCTCGTCGTCGGCCAGCACCGGCACGACGACCTCCGGCGGCACCGGTACGCCGCCAGGGGTGCCGACCCGGTCGTCGCGCACCTGCTGCACCAGCCGGCGCACGCGGTCGGCCTCGCCCTCCGGGTCGAGGAACGCCGCCGCCGACCACACCTGGGCGACGGTCCAGCCCAGCCGTTCGAGGCGCTGGGCGAGCTGGCGGTCACGCACCCGGACCGACGGCTCCGCCACGTACGCGGCGTCGTCCGTCAGCACGGCCACGAGGAGCTCCCCCGGCAGGTCAGGGTGGCCCACCACGAGCGGGATGCGGTCGCCGTCGCCGATGCCGTAATCCGTCTCCACGAGATACCCCAGGCGCCACAGCCGCTCGCCGAGGTCCATGAGCAGCCGGTCCGGGACCCGCCCGGCGTCGATCCCGTTGCCCAGCTCGACCTGGTCCGCGACGCCGGACCTGCGCTCCGCGAGCTCAAGGAGCTCGCGCAGCAGCCGCGGGCCGCGACCGCGCAACCGGTCGGGGTCGAGGGCGTCGGCCGGGAAGCACGAGACCACGTGCAACCGGTGCCGCGTCGCGCCGAGCGCACCGAGGAGCATCGCCGCCCCGCCGTCGTCGCCGAGCACGCCGAACCGGTGCAGCACCCGCCCGTGGGGTGTGCGGCCGAAGCCCAGCGAGAGCAGGATCGTGTCCCGCGACAGACCGGCGACCCCCGTGATGTCGGCCACGACGACGGGCTCGGCCCGGCGCCCCGAGAAGAACGGCGCGAGGGCCGGGTTCGCCCGCACCTCGGCCAGGAGCGCGTCCCGGATGCGGTCGGCGTGCGCCGCGGTGACGGTGACGATGCCCAGGGTCTCCTCGGGACGGGTCAGCGCGTGCTCGATGGAGACCTCCACGACGCGGTCCACCTCGGCACGGGTGCTCTCGACCGACCCGGAGTCCGGGTCGGGCATGCCCGTGCCGTCGACCACGTCGAGCCGGACCAGCGCCTCCGGCCGGGGCAGCGGCGCGGGACGCAGCAGCCCCTCGTAGCCGTGCGCGGCCAGGAGCCGGGTGAGCTCGGGGTCGCGCCGGTTCTCCTGCGGCTGGAGGGTCACCGTCGGCAGCAGCTCCGACAGCTCGCGCACGCTCGTGCCCGACGCCGTGCGCGGGTCCCCGACGACGACCACCTGCCGGCCGCGGGCGAGGCAGGTGACGACGACCTCGATCGGCACGTGCTGGACGGCGTCGAGGACCACCAGGTCCACGGTGCGGTGCGGCGGCAGCAGGTGCGGCACGAGGGTCGGCGTGGCCAGGACGACCGGTCGCAGGCGGCGGGCGACGTCGCCGTAGTCCTCGACGAGGTCGCGCAGGGACGTCATCCGCCCCTCGATGAGCTCGGTGAACAGCGCCTCCGCACCCTCCCGGTCCTCACGCATCGCCGTGCCCAGGTGCGCCCGGGCCGCGACCCGCGCCGGCTGGGACAGCGCGGCGAGGTGGCGCACGTCCAGGTCGCGGAACCGACGGGCCAGGGCGTCCAGGCCGGCGCCGTCCTGCCCGGCGAGGGTCGGGTCGCCGTCGAGGATCTGCTCGAACACCGTCGTCCACCAGGCCAGGTCGAGCTCGGCGCCCACCTGGTCGGCGGCCGCGCGACGGGAGGTGAGGTCGTCCACGAGCTCGCCGATCCCGGCGTCCCGGGCCCGGCGCAGCAGGTTCGTGCGCTCCGGCAGGGTCTCCAGCGCCTCGGGGTCGTCCGCGAGCCGGTGCAGGCGCTCGGAGAGCGCGTCGAGATCCAGGTCGAGCAGCCTGCCGCCGTGCGTGGTCGGGCTCAGGACGGGTTCCAGGGCGGCCAGGTCGATGCGGACGGCCTCGTAGGTGTCCTCGATGGTGGCCAGCCCCTCGGGCAGGGTGGGCCACCCGCCGCGGGGCGAGTGCTCGGCCCAGACGTCGCGCTGCTCGGCGACCTCGACGAGAGCCGCGTGCAGGTTCGTCACCCGCACGCCGGGCCGGACCATGTCGCGCGCCCGCTTGCGCAGCCGGCGGCGCGTGAACCAGCCCATCTCGACGCCCCGCTCCCGGCGCCAGCCGCGGGTCGCGGTCGCCTGGACCAGGTCGGTGGCGGTGCGCTCGAAGACCATGGGGTGGAAGACGTCCAGGGTGCTGCGCATCCCGGCGAGCATCGAGAGCTGGGTGCCCCACGAGCTCACGGTGGTCGGCGCGGCCAGCCCGGTCACCTCGCCGGTGTAGGCGATCTGCCGGCGCAGCTGGGGCAGGCTCGCCTCCTGCAGCCGCCGCACCCGCGCCAGCGCCTCGCGCGCCTCGTCCATGGTCGTCAGGTGCGCCCCGAACCACGGGGTCGACGACGGCCGGAGCGTGAACGCGCCGAGCGCGGCCGCGCGTCCCAGGTCCGCGGCGAGCCGCCGTCGTCGGTCGCCGTCCAGGGCGACGGCCGTGCGGGCGTCCAGCCGGACGGACGTCGACGGCGCCGGGCGCTCCGAGGTGAGACGGGCCAGCTCCTGCAGCGCGTCGTAGGCGGAGACCCCCCACGGCTCGCGCCGGGCGTGCAGGGCGTCGATGTACCCGGTGAGCTGGGCGCGCGCGCCGATGAGGGCGTCACGCAGGCCGGCCGTCTCCGCCGTGCTCACGGACTCGGGCTCCGTCGCCATCGCGGACAGCAGCCGTTCGGACATGTCGTCACGCCACGTCTGCCGCGGGGTCACGTCCAGCGAGAGGCCGTCGAGGCCGAGCTCGTCCAGGCGCTGCGCGAGCCGGTCGGCGGCCCGGCGGTGACCCGTCACGTACAGCACGGACCGGCCGGCGGCCGCCGCCTCGGTGACCACGGCGGCGAGGGTGCCGGCGACGTCCGCGCCGAGCGGCGCGTCGACGAAGAAGTGCTGCCCCGAGCCCAGCACGTCGACCACGTGCCGCTGGTGCGGGTCCAGGTCACCGACGCCACGCTCCCGCGACGGGTCGGCGTCCCCCCGGCGCGAGGACGGCAGCTCCGCCGTCGACACGCGCTCCACCGCCTGGTCGGCCCCCGCGAGCGCCGCGACGAGCTCGTGGCGGCCCAGCGCGGGCGCCAGCTCGTCCAGGTCGTCGACGAGCGCCTGCCCCGGGTGCACGAACGTGCCCACGAGCACCCTCTTCTCCCACCGGAAGTCGGCGAGGTGCTCGGCCGCAACCGCGGCGACCCGGTCGAGCACGTCGTCCGGGTCGAACCCGGCGGCCGTGAAGGTCGCCTGGGCGAGGGCGGTCAGGTCCTCGCGCACGCCGCGGGCCCGCAACGTGCGCGCCAGGACCGGGTTGATCTCCGCCGTCGGCTCCAGCGTGAGCTCGTAGTCGGTCTCGCCGTCACCACGGGGCGTGAGCGTCACCGGCCGCAGCAGGATCGGGACGTGCACGGTCCGGGTGCCCGGCGTCACCTCGTCGGGCGGCGTCGGGCGACGCGCCGGAGCGTCGCGGCGCCGGGCCACGCTCACAACCGGGATCGACGTCGTGACGGCCGGCGCCGTGTCTCCCGCCTGCTCGAGCCGGGCGGGAGACACGGCGGAGGCGGAGCCGACGTCGTTCGCGGAGTCCGCGGAGTCCTCCACCGGGCTCGGCGAGCTCGCGCTGGCCACCTCCGCGAGCGCGGTCAGGTCGCCGTGGCGGTCATCGGCTGTCTGGCCCGCCTCGCCGGCCTCGACGGGCTCGGACCACGACGCGACCCCGATCGCCAGGGACGTCGGGGCCAGACCGTACTGCGCGGCGTGCTCCGCCGAGCGGACGACGACGGCGCGCGCCCGGCGCCGGGCCGTCGGGAACGTGCCGGGTTCGCGCACCAGGTTGGACAACCGGGTGGACCGTCCGGCGAACAGCTGGGCGACACCGGAGGGGTGCGCGGCCGACAGGTCGACGACGGCCTCGCCCAGCGTGCCGACGTCCGTGAGCGTGGAGCCCCCGACCATCTCGGCGAGCCCGGCACGCCACCGGCGCACCGCCTCGACGAGCGGGGTCGTCGTGGTGGGCCCGGACGGACGCGGCGGCCCGTCGGGTCCGGTCGGCTCGTGCGGACCGGTCGTCGGGGGGCGCGGGCCGGCGTCCGACGGGCTCGTGGCATCGGATGGCCGCTGCGGCGCGCTGTCGTCCTGCGGCTCGACCGAGGGTTCGGCCGCGGCCGCGGCTGTGGATCGGCGGAGGACTCTCACGCGAGCACGGTAGACCCGGTCGTCCGGGCGGCGGCGCCGGGCACGCCGGGTCGGCCGGAATCACCGGCGCACCGAGCGGTCGAACCGTCGACGCCCCCTCGGTGGGGGGCCGAGGAGGCGTCTGACCGGAAGTCCGGTCGAGGACAGCGCGCACCGCGCAGGGGGCGGGCGATGCGCGCTGCCACCAGGTAGTCTGCCCCGCGTCTCACCTGGCAGTCAATACAGAAGCAGCATTCACCGCCTCCAATGCGAGACCGCTCCCACACCCTGTGACGTCGAAAGATGTGGCACGGCACCCCGCCGCGGACCTACGCTCCACCGGTGAGGAGAGTCGTCGAGGCCGTCGTGCCGGCACGGATGGGCGTGCCCTTCCGCTGGATGCTCGCGTCGAGCTGGACGAGCAACATCGGCGACGGGATCGCGCTGGCCGCCGGCCCCCTCCTCGTCGCCTCGCAGACCGACTCGGCGTTCCTCGTCGCGCTGGCCGCCATGCTGCAACGTCTGCCGTGGCTGCTCTTCGGGCTGTGGGCCGGTGCGCTCGCCGACCGGCTCGACCGGCGCCGCGTCGTCGTGGTCGCCAACGTCCTGCGGGCCGCCGTCGTCGCCCTGCTCGTCGCCGTGATCGCGACCGGGCACGTCTCCATCGAGCTCGTACTGCTCGCCATGCTGCTCATGGGCACCGCCGAGGTGTTCGCCGACACCACCTCCCAGACGCTGCTGCCGATGCTCGTCCCCACGAACGACCTCGGCACCGGCAACGCCCGCCTGCAGGCCGGCTTCCTCACCGCGAACCAGCTCGTCGGGCCGCCGGTCGGGGCGGCGCTCTTCGCCCTCGGCACCGCGTGGCCGTTCGCCGTCCAGGTCGTCACGGCGCTGCTGGCCGTCCTCCTCATCGCCCGGATGGCGCTGCCCGCCGTGCCCCCGCCCATCGAACCGACCCGGGTGCGCCAGGACATCGTCGACGGCCTGCGCTGGACGTGGACCAACCCGCCGGTACGGACTCTCGCCCTCGTGATGCTCTCCTTCAACGTCACCTGGGCGGCGCCGTGGGGCGTGCTCGTCCTCTACTCCCTCGACCACCTGCACATGGGGCCGGTCGGCTACGGACTCCTGACGACGTCGGCGGCGGCCGGCGGGCTGGTCGGTACCGTGCTCTACGGACGGCTCGAACGACGGTTCGCGCTGTCCACGCTCATGAAGGTCTGCCTCTCGCTCGAGGTGCTGTTCCACCTCGTCCTCGCCCTGACCGACACGGGCTGGGTGGCAATGGCGGTGCTGTTCGTCTTCGGCGTCTACGGCTTCGTGTGGGGGACGGTGGCGAACACCGTGCGGCACCGGGCCGTGCCCACCCGCTACCAGGGACGCGTCGGGTCGCTGTACATGATGAGCCTGTTCGGCGGCATCGTCGTGGGCAACGCCCTCGGTGGCGTCATCGCCCAGCACTGGGGACTGACCGCACCGTTCTGGTTCGGGTTCGTCGGCGCGGGGCTCACGCTGGCGCTCGTGTGGCGCCAGCTCGCCCACGTGGCGCACGCCCAGGCGGACTGACGGCCGACCCGGCACGGGCACCGCCCGTGGTGCGTGACAATAGGTGGGCAGCAGGCACGTGCGCGGGGGGAGGCTGCGTCGATGAGGTTCGGTCACCGAGGACCGCGGGACGACGAGACCGCCGAGCTCCGCGAGCTCGGGGACGACCAGCTCGCCGCGGCGGTCCGGACGGGCACCGAGCGTGCGTTCGGCGTCCTGTGGGACCGCCACGCCGGGGCCGGCATGGCCGCCGCACGCCGCATGACGGCCGCCTTCGACCCCGAGGACCTGGTCCAGGAGGCCTACCTCCGCATCTGGAACGCCCTGCTCAACGGCCGCGGCCCCGACGGCCCGTTCCGCCCGTACCTGTACCAGACGCTGCGCAACATCGCGGCCTCCTGGTCCCACCGGCCCGCGGACCTGCCCGTCGAGCACCTGCCCGAGCAGGCCGACCCCCGCGACCTGTCCGACGACGTCGTCGAGGGCTCCGTGGCGATGCACGCCTTCCGCGCCCTGCCCGAGCGGTGGCAGTCCGTGCTGTGGTACCTCGAGGTCGAGGAGATGCGGCCCCGTGAGGCCGCGCCCCTGCTCGGGCTGTCCGCCTCGGCCACCGCGGCGCTCGCCTACCGGGCACGCGAGGGGCTGCGGCGGGCATGGCTGCAGGCCCACGTCAACGTCGGGGCGGTGGCACCGGCCTGCCGGTGGAGCGTCGAGCGGATGGGCGACTTCCTGCGCGACACCCTCAGCCGCGACGTCTACCACAAGGTCCGTCGGCACGTGTCGCAGTGCGACGACTGCACCGCGCTCGTCGGTGAGCTCGACGACGTCTCGTCGCGGTTGCGCGCCGGACTGCTCCCGCTGTTCCTCGTCCCCGCGCTCGCCGGCGAGGCGGGGCTCGGAGGGACCGCTGCCGTCGGCGCCGCTGGTGGGAATCCCGGTAGCGGCGGTGGGGTCTGGCGACGGGCAGGGCGGCTCAGCACCCGCCAGGTTCAGGCCGTCGTGGGTGGTTTCGCGGTCACCGCCGTCGTCGGCGCCGGGGCCTGGGCAGGCAGCACCGTGCTCGGCGGGTCACCCGCGTCCGACGGCGCAGGTGCGGCACCCGTGGCCTCCCCGGCCCCGCCGGCGTCGACGGCCGACGAGGAGCAGGCGGCACCGGAGGAACCGGTTGTGGACCCGAGCCCGACGGCGGAGCCCACGCCCACCGGCGTCGACGAGACCGACGATGTCGAGCAGACCGCGGAACCTGAACCACCCGCCACGGGATCGCCATCCACGGACGGGATCACCACCGATCCGGCCGAATTCACGGACCCGGACGACGACAGCTCCCACGACGACGGCTCCGACGAGGTGCCGTCCCCGGTCGGCACGGCCCCCGGTCAGGACACGACGCCGGAGATGGGTCCGACGACCGCGCCCACGGAGCCGACGGCGGCTCCTGCGGGCCCGACACCCACGCCCAGACCCACCCCCTCAGCGACCCCCACACCGACGCCCAGCCTGTCCCCGTCCCCGTCCCCGTCCCCGTCCCCGTCCCCGTCCCCGTCCCCGTCCCCGTCCCCGTCCCCGTCCCCGTCCCCGTCCCCGACGGAGCATCCCGTGGAGCCGCCGGTGCTCAGCTCGGCGACGCCCGCGGGCACCGTCGCGGTGTTCCCGCGGACCAGCGGGGAGGCACCGCCGGAGACTGTCGTGACCGTCGTCGACGCAGCCGGGACGATCGTGGACACCCTCACCGTGGGCGACGACGGCACATGGGAGCTGACGCTCGATGGGCTGGGGACCGGGGACCACGGTGAGCTCACCGTGACGCAGGAGGCCCCCGGCCAGGTGCCGGTCGAGGACACGATCGGGCCGTACACGTTCGACCTGCCGCAGATCCTCGCGCCGGCCGACGGCGCGGTGGTGACCGGTCGGCTGGTCTTCGGTCAGCCGGGGCTGACGGTCGACGTCGAGTTCGGCGGCACCACCGGCCGGACCGTTCAGGCGGCGGTCGACGAGGCCTGGACCGGGAACACGCACACCCTCGGGAACGAGCCCCTGGAACGCGTCGTGCACGGCCTGGAGCCCGGCAAGCACGCCCTCGGGCTCCGGATGGCGGAGGACCTCGACGGCGACGAGCCCCGCTACGGGCCGACGACGACGGTGACCTTCACCGTGGTCTCCCCGTTCGGCGTCGCGGGTGCGGTGCCCGCATACCCGTGAGACGGTGAGTGCGGCTCGACACCCCACCCACCTCGCACTGAGGAGAGTTCCGTGTCCCTGACCCACCGCAGCGTCCTCGCGAAGGTCTACGAAGCCTTCAACGCCGCCGACGCCGACGCCCTCGACCAGCTCATCCACGACGACGCCGTCATGTCGGTCCCGGGTGAGACGCAGATCTCTGGTGTCTACCGCGGCAAGACGGAGATCTTCGGAGCGTTCGCCCGCATGGCCGAGCTCACCGACGGGACCTCGCACGCCGTGGCCCACCGCATCACGCTCGACGACGACGGCGGCGTGGTGATCGCCGTCGACGAGGCCACGCGCTTCGGGGAGCGGGTCACGGCTGAGTTCGCCGACGTCTACACCCTCCGGGACGGCGCCGTGAGCGAGCTCCGCGTGTTCCCCGCCGACCCCGCAGCGATGACGTACTTCTGGCGCGACTGAGCCCGACCACCCACAGTCGAGGAGACCTCATGGCCGACATCCGTGGTCTGATCGAGCACCTCGACGGGCTGACCGAGCGGCAGCCCGACGAACCAGCGATGGTCGACGCCTCCGGGACGAGCACCTATGCGGACCTGCGACGGGCCTCGACGAGGATCGCCGCGGACCTCGCGGCAGCAGGGGTCGGACGCGGCGACGTCGTCGGAGTCCTGGGACCCCGGGGCCGTCGCACCCTCGCGGCGATGATCGGGGTGCTGCGCCGAGGCGCCGCGTACATGCCGATCGACCAAGCCGTACCGCGTCGCCGGTTGGCGACCATGCTCGACGTGGCCGGCTGCGGAGTCGTCGTCTCGACGGCACCGGACACGTCGGTCGCCGATGGCCTGGTCGACATCGTCGACGCCCGGTCGGACGAGTCGGCCGCCGACGTTCCGGACCTGCGCGCCGTCGCGGTCCCCTCGACGGCGGAGGACCACGCCTACGTGATGTTCACCTCGGGATCCACGGGCACGCCCAAGGCTGTCGCCGTGTCGCAGGCCGGTGTGGCGCGGCTCGCCACGCAGAACGGGTGCTGGAGCGTCGGGCCGGGCAGCCGCTTCCTGCACGCCTCCACGCTCGCCTTCGACGCCTCGACCATCGAGATCTGGTCGTCGCTGCTGAACGGCGCCTGCCTCGTCGCCGTCGACACCGACATGCTGCTCGCCCCCGAGGCGCTCCGTGAGCACCTGCGCCACCACGCGGTGGACACCGCGTTCTTCACCACCAGCCTGCTCCACCACCTGGCACGGACGTCGCCCGAGGTGTTCGACGGCCTGGCTCAGGTGATCACCGGCGGCGAGGCTCTCGACGCCCGGTACGCCGAGGTCGTGGCTCGACGCGTCGGCGTCCTGATCAACGTCTACGGTCCCACCGAGGGGACGGCGGTGGCCATCGCCCACGTCGTCGAACCAGGGGCTGCCGGTCCGGTGCCCATCGGCCGTCCTCTCCCGTACGTCGAGTGCCTCCTGCTCGACGGCGACCGAACGGTCTCGGGGGAGGGCACCGGCGAGCTCCTCATCGGGGGCGTCGGCGTCGCATCCGGCTATCTCTCCGACCCGGAGCGGACACGGGAACGATTCGTGGAGATGAGCGCGGGCGAGAGCGGGGTCCGCTCGTTCTATCGCACCGGCGACCTGGTCCGTCGATCGTCGGACGGTACCTACGAGTTCGTGCGCAGGCTCGACGGGCAGGTGAAGATCCGTGGGTTCCGCGTCGAGCTGGGTGATGTCGAACAGGCGCTGCGCGGTCTCGACCACGTCGGCGAGGCGGTCGCGGTGGTCGTCGGCGAGGGAGCCGACAAGCGACTGGTCGCCGTCGTCGTCCCCGCGGCGGGCGCGCGGTTCGACGCGGCCGGTCTCCGTGCCCGGTTGTCCGAGGTCCTGCCGACCTACATGCTGCCCAACGACATCATCCAGGTGACCGAGATCCCCCGGACGCAGAACGACAAGGCCGACCGCGATGCGCTGCAGCGCATCGCGGCCGAGCACACCGTCCCGCCAGGTCGGGACCACGGACCTGCACACGGGTCGGTCGCCGACCAGGTCGCGGCATCGTGGATGGCGACCCTCGGCACCTCGGAAGCGGCGCCGGACGAGCACTACTTCGACGTCGGCGGGACCTCGCTCGGCGCCGCTCGCCTCGTCGCCCGGGTCCAGGCCGACCTAGGCCTCGCGGGCACGACGGGCTACGACCTGATCCGGGCGCTGCTCTCCGCACCACGCCTGGACGAGTTCACGTCGCACGTGACGTCCATGGTCGATGGCAGCCGGTCGGGCGCCGACGAGGCCGACGGTGCCGCGGACCGCTGGCACGGCGACATCCATCTGCCGGCGACCACACCGCTGAACCCCACTCCGACGGGGGACCGCATCCTCCTGACCGGGGCGACCGGGTTCTTCGGTTCGTACGTGCTGCGCGACCTCCTTGCCACCACCGACGCTGTCGTCGAGTGCGCGGTCCGCGCCCCCGACCCCGTGGCGGGTCGGCAGCGCATCGCCGAGGCCCAGGTCCGGTATGGGCACGGACCGCTCGACGACGCCGACCGCGTCGTCGCGCTCCCCGCGGACCTGACGGCGGTGGACCTCGGGCTCCCGCCGGACGAGTTCGACGCGCTGGCGGGCCGTACGCGCGCCATCCACCACTCGGCCGCTCACGTCAACTTCGTCTATCCCTACGAGTGGCTGCGACCGACGAACGTCGACGGGACTCGCACGGTGGCCCGGCTCGCATTGCGGGGTGGCGGTATCCCCGTGCACTACGTCTCGACGATCGCGGTCCTCTCGGGCATGGGGTCGGCGGACGTCCGGCACCTCTCGGAGGACGACGATGTCGGCCACGTGGAGCGGATGTCGATGGGCTACCCGGAGAGCAAGTGGGTGGCGGAGAAGATCCTGGGCCTGGCGGCGGAACGCGGTGTCCCTGTCTCGGTGTACCGCCCATACGAGATCACGGGGAACCTGCGCGACGGCGCCTGGAACACCGAAGCGGCGATCGTCGCGTTCTTCAAGACCATCGCCGAGATGGGTCTCGCACCCGACGCCCGCCTGCCGCTGGACTTCGTGCCGGCGGACTACCTGGCGCGTGCGTTGGTCCATCTCGCCGAACAGCCGGATCACGTCGCGGCCACCTACCACCTGACGAACCCGTCCTTCGCCGTCCTGTCTGACATGGTCGAGCGTCTTCGGCTCGCGGGACACCGGATCAGGACGATCGGCTACGACGAGTGGGTCGGTGCACTGCGAGAGTTCTGCACCGCTCACCCGGAGCACCCGATCGTGGCCTTCCTCCCGATCTTCACCACCGTGGCTGCCCAGCGCGATGTCAGCGTCAAGGAGCTGTACTTCGAGGACCTGTTCCCTCAGTTCGGCCGCGAGAACGTCGAGGCAGGGCTCGCGGGATCAGGCATCGAGTGCCCCCCGGTCGACGAGGCGATGCTGGACACCTACATCGACTGGTTCCACACGATCGGTTGGATCGATGCTCCGGCACGCACCGACGCGTTCGAGAGGGCGTGATCGTCGAGCTCTGGGCCGGTCCGGTGGCCCCGGTGGCGCGCTGCGTCGCCTCGCTGTCCGCGGCGGACGCGGCCGCGGTCCGTCGCGCGGCGTCGCCCGCTCTCGCTGACCTCGTCGCGACGTCGCGGGCGATGCAGCGCTCGGTGCTCGCCCGGACGCTGGGCGTCGACGTCGAGGACGTCCGGATCGTCCGTCGCTGCGCGCGCTGCGGCCGCAGTGATCACGGCCGTCCCGTGGCCGTGGACGGACCGCCGTACTCGGTGACCCGTACCGGACGGCTCGCGGCGATGGCCGTCGTCCCGGACGGCGTCGTCGGGCTCGACGCCGAGAAGGTCCGTGAGGGTTCACGCGCCTGGGTGCGCGGCGAGGCGGCGCTCAAGGCGCGGGGCCTCGGGATCGACCGGCTGTGGGCGCCGGACCCGCAACGGATCTTCGACGGTCTGCACCTGGTCGACCTGCGCGCGGGTCCGCAGATCGGCGCCCTCGCGACCGACCGCCCGGTCACCTCGGTGCGCTGGCACCGGTGGCGTCCCGGGCCGCCCTGAGCGTCAGGGCGACCCGGGACGGGCCTCAGACCCGCCCGTCGCGAGCCCGGCGGCGCGCCATCACGACGAGCCACGCACCGGCGGCGAGCAGCGCGACCGCGACCGCCGCCGCGATGCCGGCCTCGGTACCGGTGACGGGCAGCGTGCCCGTCTCGTCCGACGTCGCGACCATCTGGTCGGCCGTCTCCGTGTCGGGGCCTTCCCCCGCCACCTGCTGACCGGCGGAGTCCTGCGTGCCCTCCGCCCCGCCCGGCTCCCCGGACTCCGGCTCCTCGACCTCGGGCGTGGTCTCGTCGCCGGGCTCGGTCACCTCGGGCGTGGGCCCAGGGGTCTCCTCCTCCGTGCCGACGACGTCCGCGGTGTTGGTGAGGGTCACCCGCACGACCTCGTCGGTCGTCACGGTCACCGACGACGGCGAGAACTCCGGAGCACCCCACACGACGCCCTCGACCTCGGGAGGCCCCGACTCGGCGAACGTCACGACCGTCCCGGCCGGCAGGTCCTGCGGGCCCTCCACGACGGTCCCGTCCGCCGGGACCGTCAGCGTGCCCGCGACGGGCTCGCCGTCGACGGTCGCGGCGTACTCGACGGAGAACTCCGTGCCCGGGTCCACCAGGTCGGCGCCCGCGCCGGTGACCTCCTTGACCACGGAGAACCCGCCGACCTCGGCGATCTCGGTGACGCAGCTCATCTCCGGCGCGCCGATCCAGGGGTAGTTGTGCTGCTCGTTGCCGGCGCCGCTGGTCGTCAGGTCACCGCCGACGTAGACGCGACCGTTGGTGCTGGCCGTGATCTCGGTGTCTGCGGCGGGCGCGAGGATCGAGCCCATGAACTGGCTCGTCCCGCCGATGGTCACCTGCTCGGCGTCCGCGAGGTTCCACAGGAGCTGGGACGCGGCGTTCCCGTAGTTGGGGCTGGCGAAGTCGTCCACCCGCTCCCCGTCGATCATGAAGTAGGTCGGGGCGAAGTCGACGGGACCACCCGTGACGGTGATCGCGACGGCGGCGCCCTCGTCGATCCCCTCGACGTAGACCTCGGTGGCGCCGTTCAGGTCCGCCGCCGAGATCTCGAAGGTCTCGAGGTCGGTGCCGCCGCTCCCGGTGAACGTGACCTGCTGTCCGGACCGCGCCGCGGTGCCGGTGGTGCCCGCGCCCGCAAGGTCGGACGACACCTCGGTGATCGTGGACTGGAAGTCCGCGTACGGGGACATGGCGGACTCGGCGCCGAGGCCTTCCTCCACGGTCCCCCCGAAGGCGTCCACGCCGCCTCCCGGCGTCAGGGTCCCGCCGACGCGGACCGCTCCGCCACCGTCCACGAGCGCCCCGACGTGCAGCTCGGTGAGGTCGGTGACCGTGAGGTTCCCGCCGACGGCGAGCATCGTCTCGCCCGGCGCCGGGCTGATGCCGGAACCGAGGCCGACGGAGCCGACGTTGAAGACACCCTCGGACTCCTTGGCGAACGTCGCGTCGCCGCGGACGAGAAGCAGCCCCTCGGACTCGGCCGCGGTCCCGGTGGCCAGGTAGTCGCCGCCCGCGTAGACGGCGACGTTGCCGTCGGTGAAGGTGGGCACCTGGCCGATTCCCGGCATCTCGCCCTCCGCCGCACACCGGTCGGCGGGCACCGCGGCGGCAGCGGGCGCCGCTCCGGGCCCGACGGTGACGGCGAGAGCGCCGCCGAGCGCGAGGCCGGTCGCGGCGGCCACGGTCGCCGCACGCCGGAGGCGTCCGCGGACGGTCCACCCGTCCACTGCGTGAGTCATGAACACTCCGTTCGATCGCTGGTGGAGGCTCTCACCACCAGATAGTTAGACAACCGTACTTATCGATCATGACGCGAGTCGATCGTGAGGTGAATCACTCTGCGCCGCGTCATCGAACCGGCCCGGCGAGGTCTGTGCAGGTGGCGGCGGCTCACGGGCGGCACCCCCCTCGTCCGAGGGGCGTCGCTGCCAGCACGGGTCGACATCGACCGCGGTCCGGGACACGTCGCAGGGGGACGGGTCCCGGACCACGTGCCGCGGCACCGTCAGGTGCGGTCCGACGTCAGGCGCGGTCCGACGTCGCCAGCAGAGCCTCCAGCGCCAGCACCGCGTCGACCATGCTCGGGGTGTCCCCCACGCACGCCGCCCGGACACCGGCCCAGGCCAGCTCGCGCGCCAGCGCAGCACGGGAGACCGTGAGCATGCTCTGCCCGCCGCGGACCACCAGGCCAGCGAACGCGCCGACCAGGGGCGACTCGGCCACGTTACGGTCGGCCCGGTCGAGCGCCTCGCTCGTCCGGACCTCGATCGCTCCGGCGAGGGCCTCCCGGACGACGCGACGAGTCCCCAGCCCGGCGTCGACCTCCCGGCCGCCTTCCGCCGCCGTCGGCCGCAGACGCGAGTGGAGGTCGGCCAGCTCGTCGGGCGTCAGGAGCGGCGGGACCATCACGTCGACACGGACCGCTCCGGCCTGTGCTCCGGGCTGTTCCGGCGGCCCGGCGCCACCGATCCGTGCATACCCCCAGATCGTCGGGGTCAACGCATACGTCGTCCGCATCCTCACCGAGGCCCCCTCGCCTGTCGCCACCCGGTACCTGTCATGACGCCCGTCGCACCCGCACCTGACGGCAGCCACCGGGTGAAGTCCGGACGGGTGCACCGACGCGACCCGACGACGGCGCCCCCGCCGGCGTGGGCGGGGGCGCCGTCGGCCGGTGCTCGGCCTCAGGACTCCCGACGGCGGCGGACCGTCAGCAGGAGTGCACCGGCCGCGAGCAGCAGGACCATGAGGCCCAGTGTCCCGGCCACCGCGACACCGGTGCGGGGCAGGTCGCCGCCGCCCGAGACGTTGTCGTCGGTGCCCTGGGGACGGGAATCACCGTCGTCCCCGGAACCACCGGTCCCGGGCTCGGCCGGCACCGGACCGAACGTGTTCGTGACGGTCACCCCGGCGGCCTCGCCGGACGCCACGGTGACCGCACCGGGCTCACCACCGTCGACGGCCGACACCGTCGTGGCGTCCGCACCACCGTCGTCCGTCTCGGTGACGAGGCAGTCCGCCCCGACGGGGAGCTGGCCGTACTCGACCGGCTCGCCCGCGACGATCTCGCGCGCCGCGCCACCCGGCACGTCGATCGGCTCACCGACGAACGTGCACGCCAGGGTCACCTCGAACGGTCCGGCACCCCAGAGCTCAGCACCCGGGCCGTCCACGACCTTGTCCACCTGCACCACTCCGACATCGAAGGTGTTGGTGACGGTGATGACGGCCGGATCGGCGCCGGCGCCCGGCACCACCACCTCACCGGGTGCACCGCCGTCGACCGTCGTGGAGACCTCGCTGCTCGTCGCGCCGTACGCGTCGGTCTCGGTCACCAGGCAGTCGGAGCCGACGGGCAGCCCGGTGTACGTCACCGTGCCGTCCGCCGCGAGAGCTCGGGTCGCGCCGCCCGGGACCTCGACCGGCTGGCCCCGGAACGTGCACTCCAGCGCCACGTCGAAGGGCCCGACGCCGAAGGCCGCACCCGGGCCGTCGACCACCTTGGTGACCGCGACCTGCCCGAGGTCGAACGTGTTGGTCACGACGACCTCGACCGGGTCAGCCCCGACGGTCACGGTGCCGGGGGCGCCGTCGTCGACCGACGACACCTGGACGGAGGTCGCCCCGCCGTCGGCGGTCTCGGTGACGACGCAGTCGGCGCCGACGGGCAGGCCGTCGTAGGTCACCGGCTCGCCCGGCACCAGCTCGCGCGCGGCGCCGCCGGGGACCGCCAGGCCCTCGCCCTGCCAGGCGCAGTCCAGGGTCACCTCGTACGGACCGGTGGCGAACTCTGCCGCGTCACCGACGACGACCTTGTCCACCACGACGGACCCGACGTCGAACGTGTTGACGACCTCGACGTCGACACTCTCGCCGCCGTCCACGACCACGGACTCCGGGGTGACGACCGTGCTGGTCGCCCCACCGTCCTCGCTCTCGGTGACCGCGCACTCCGCGCCGGCCGCCAGGTTCGTGATCTGCGCCTCGAGCGGGCCGGCTCCGCCGAGCACCACGGAGCCATCGTAGACGACCCGCGGGTCCGGCTCGGTCCCCGTCACGACGCACACGGCGTCGAGGACGAACGGGCCGGTGCCGTAGGCCTCGGCGCCGTCACCGTCGACCTCCTTGAGCAGGTCGAGCGACCCGACCTCGTAGGTGTTGGTGATCTCGACCGAGGTGGCGACGTCGTCCTCAGAGCCTTCGGGCAGCTCGGTGAGCACGACGGTGGCGGACGTCCCGTCCGTCGTCACCGGGTCGGTGCCCTCCTGGCTGACCTCGATCGACGTCGAGGCGGCGGACATCGTCTCGGTCTCGGTGACGGTGCACTCGGTCCCCACGGGGAAGCCGTCGAGGGTCGTGGGGGCCGCACCGTCCTCGAGCGTCAACACCATCGGGGTGTCGGCGTCGTAGCCGTCGGCGTACACCGCCTCGTCGAGGAACGTGCACTCCACGGCGACCTCGAACGGGCCGTACGGGACGGCCCCGCCGGTGGCGTCGACGGCGTCGCTCTCCACCTGCTTGGCGAGCTCCATGCCGGTGAGCTGGTAGTCGTTCGTCGCCGTGATCTCGGCGACGTCCGGCTCCTGGCCGATGGTCACCGTCTCGGTGGAGAAGCTCGACTGCCCGTTGTCGCCCTCGGTCAGCGTGCACCTGGCGCCGTACGGCAGGTTCGGCACGGTCACCGGCTCACCCGGGGTCACCGTCACCGTGATCGGCTCCAGCGCGGTCTCGACCCAGGTGTCGACGGCGGAGACGCACTCGACCGTGAGCTCGAAGCTGTCCGGGGCGTAACCGAGGCCAGGCCCCGTCACCTCCTTGTCCACAGTGAGGGAGCCGGTCGCCGTCGCGACGCCGACCTTCGTACCCTCGGTGGGCAGGATCGATGACGAGCTGCCGTCGGCGAACACCGACCCCGAGGCCGCCGCGGAGTTCCAGGCGATCGAGAGATCGCCGGCCTCGGGCGCCACGGGCGGCGTCGTCGTGGTGCCGTCCAGGTCGATGTGGTCGCCGGGCTGGAAGAGGTCGTCCTCGGGGAACGTGATGACCATCTTGATCGCTGTGATCGACGCGAACAGCTCGTCGGACTCCGTGCCCGTCAGCGGCACCCACCCCGTCTCGGGGTCGTCCGTCGGGCAGATCGGCTCGTTGGTCGCTTCCTCGAGGTCGTCCATGCAGTAGTCCTGCACGGTCGAGTACGCGAAGCTCAGGTCGGCCCCCTCGGGAGCGTCGACCAGCTCCGGCGGCGGGTCGGTGGTGAGGTACGGGCCCCACGCCGAGTCGCGCGCCGAGTCCGCGTAGGAGCCGGTGTCCCCGGGCGTCGGCAGCCGGTCGTAGATCACGAGCTTGTCCATCGGCAGGTTGCCGACGTTGTTGATCTCGATCCGCCACGTCTCGTTCTGGCCCGGGGCGATGACCGGGGTGCAGGGGTAGGAGTAGAAGCCGTCCGCGTCCGGGACGCACTCCGCCGGCGGGTTCGAGGCCGCCGGGTCGACGATCACGTCGAGCTCGTCGTCCTCGGTGGCCTTGACATGCTTGGTCTGGGAGAGCACCGCGGCCGGGATCGGGGTGACGTCGGCGTCCGCCTCGCAGGCGCCGCTCTCCTCGTCGAGCCGGGGCTCACAGAGGTCCCACGGCCGGTCGGCCGTGACCCCGGCCGTGTTCTCCACCAGCGTCCGGGCCGGCAGGCCGAGCCGGAACTGCACCTGCACGGTGATGGTGTACGACTGCCCCACCTCGAGCACCGACCCCTCCGGGAAGGTGAACCCGAGGGTGTCGAGGTCGCCGGTCTGGTCGACCGTCACCTCCGCAGGGTCGGTCGGCAGCGCGGGTCCGGTGGCGGGGTCGGGTGCGGCGCCGTCGAGCGTGTAGCTGAACGGTTCGTCGACGTCGGCCAGCCGGAGCTGGGCGCCGTCGCCGTCCGCCGGCATCGGGTCGTCCACGATCACCGGGTCGACGATCGCGCGGTCACCGGTGTTGGTGACCGTGATGTTCATCGGGAACACGCCGTTGGGCGTCTGCGTGCCGCCGGAGACGACGTCGTCGAAGTCCTTGACGATCTCGACGGCGTTCGTGGCGTGCACGTAGACGATCTCGGCGTCGGCCTCGTCCGTCGCGGAGACCGGGACGGTCTCGCCGGAGTCCGGGTCGACCACGAGGTCGGCGCCGGTCACCTCGCCGTCCACGGTGTTGCTCCCGACGCCCGGTGCCGACTCCCCCGGTGCGGGGTCGTTGCCCACGAGGTCGTGCTGGACGGCACCGCCGCTGCGCATCTCGTGGCGCCGCTCGACCGAGACCGGTACCTCCTGCACGGGGCTGGCCGGGTTCTCCCAGACGGAGCCGTCCGTCCGGGTGAAGGTGAATCGCAGGCCCTGCACGTCGCCCGGGGCGACGCCGTCGGGCAGCTCGAAGGCCGCGGACGGCGTCCCCTCGACCCAGGTGCCGCCGTCGACCGCGACCGGGTCGGCCGACCCGGGCTCACCGGTGAAGGTCGCGCCGGTGAAGGCGTCGACCTGGACCTGCTGGATCGGGGCCGAGAGCGTCGCGCCGTCGAAGCCCACGAAGTCGTACTGGTTCCAGAACTGCGGGTCGTCGTCGGTGAGCACCATCTCGACCGCGCGCGACGGGCCGACCGGCTCCCCGGTCAGGGTCATCGTCACCGGTCCCGTGCCGGGCTCGACGATCTGCTCGGGCGAGAAGGACTTGCCGACCTCGAGGCCGATCTCGGCGTCCTGCAGCGCCATCGTGGCGTCGTCGTACGCGAGCCGGACGTCGTCCTCGGTGCCGCCCGGGTCGGCGATGGTCGCCACGGCCCCGTTCGGCACGGGGTTCGACTCGAGCGTGTCGAGGGTGATGGTCTCGCCGGTGTACCGGTCCGCCTCCCGCAGCTGCAGCGTGAGGTCCATCGCGCCCTGCGCGCCGGCCTCGACGAGGCCGTCGTAGGCCACCTCGACACCGACGACGTCGGACAGGTCGGCGGGCAGACCCGTGCCGTCGGCCTCGACCACGTACTCCGTGCCGGTCGCGGCTCCGCCGTCCCACGTGGTGAGGGTGACGGTGATCGTCTCGGTGCCGTCCGGGGGCGAGAGGTCGATCGCCGTCAGGGTGAAGTCGTCGAACGGGCGGGTGCCCTCGGCGGTCTGCACGTCGCCGCTGCCCGGCACGCCCGGGTCGGCGAGCAGAAGCTGGTCGACCTTCGCCGCGGACGTGTTGGTGCCGGTGATCGTCGACGTCGTCGACGGGTAGGACCCCGCGGGGGTGCCAGCCGGCGGGACGGAGATCGGGCCGCCGGTCCAGGCCTTGTCGACCGTGACGTTGAGCGGCTGGTCGATGATCAGCACGTCGTCGCCGTCGACGTCGGTGTACTCCGTCTCGCCCAGCGTGGCGGTCTCGCGAGCGGTGTCGTTCACCAGCCCCGGGTCCGCCGTGTTGTAGTCCGACGCACCGAGCGCCGGGCTGCCGTCGCTGCGCGTGTAGTCCCGCACCTGGAAGGTCAGGTCGAGGTGCCGGCCCGTGTCCAGGGTCGAGCGAGCCACGCCGTCGCCCGGCTGCGGCGCCGACGGGTCGTCCGTGCCGCGCGTGGGCGACTCGACGTAGGTGAGCCGGACGGACGTGGCCGCCTCCTGCTCGGCCTCGGTGAGCGTGTAGCCGGGGAAGCCGCCGTCGCACGGGCACGGGTCGCCCTCCGCGGCGACCCACGCACCGTCGATGAACAGCTCGACGGACTCGGCCTGGTCGTACGGCAGCAGCGGGTCGTCCGCCGCGATGCTCACCAGGTCGAAGGCGTCGAAGAACGAGTCCGCGATCGCCGGGTCGTCGGCCGCGACGGGGTCGGCGGTGTCCTGCACGACGACCTGCTCCATCCCGGAGAACCCTCCGGTCGACCAGGTCAGGCGTGCCGTGGCCTGCTCGTCGGAGCGGGCGATCACGTCGGCCGGGTCCTCGAGGAACTCCTTGGTGAGGAGGTCGGGGCCCGCGCCCGGGTCGACGGGCTCCGGCGTCACGTCGGCACACCCCTCGGCCCAGGGAGTCTGGGCGACGGCGTCCGACGACGCGCTGGACGCCGCGCAGTTGGTGAGCGGTGCGGTCTGGTCCGGCGAACCGGTGTACTCGGCGACGAGGTTCGGCTGCACCTGGGTACCGGGGGCGAAGCCGTCGGCGGTGGAGTCGTAGACGAGCTGGACCCCCTGCGCGTCGGCGGGCAGGTCGCAGCTGACGGTGTCGGGGCCGGCGAACGGGCCGCAGCCGGGCGCGGCCACCCAGCCGGTGCCGTCCCAGTAGCTGACCGTGAGCGTGGAGTCGGCCGGGACGTCGGTGCTGCGCACCTCGGTGGGGGCGAAGCTGCCCCAGAAGCTCGACGGGTTCTCGGGGTCGGTCGGGTCCTGCACGACGATCTGGTCGGCGTTGGTCGTGGAGCCGTCCGGGCCGAACGGCAGGAGCTGCGTCGGCAGCTGCACGATGACGTTCTGCCCGGGCACGGCCGGGATCGTCGACGGCGTGACCGACTTGGTCGTCTCGGTGGCGAGCCGGTCGGTCAGGGTGACGAGCTCCGCGGCGGCGGTGTCCTCGGCGTTCGGGACCTGCGCGGTGATCTCGTTCGGGTGCGTGACGTCGTCGGCGTCCTGGTCGGGGTCCGTGTCCGCCGTGAAGGGGATCGTCGCCTCGGCGCTCGAGACGATGTCGCCGGTGAACTCGACGGTGAAGCCGACCACCTCGCAGCCGTCGGGCGGAGCGGGCAGGCCGTTCACCGTCGTCATGCTCTCCTCGGACATCCCGCCGTCGGCGCACGTGAACGTCACGGTGGCCTCGGTGGCGTCCGCCGGCCAGACGACGCCCGCCCCGGCGCCGTCGGTGCCCCACCCGGTGAAGGTGATCGGGTCGTCGCCCTCGAAGGGGCTGTCGGTCCCCGGCGACGGCTCGGTGATCGTCAGCGAGCCGACCTGGGTCCCGGCGTTCGTGGCGCCCAGGGTGACCGTGGTCGGGTCTCCGGCGCTCACGGTGGCCGGGTCGAAGCTCTTGGACGCGGTCACGGCGTTGTTCGGCGGCGTGATGACGTAGGTGTCCTCCGCCGTCGTCGGGTCGGACTCGCCCTCGGGGTGGGTGACGTGGGAGGACACGTCGTTGGTGACCGTGGTCTGGTCGGCGAGCTCGGTGACGGCATCGCTCTGCTGCACCTCGACGGGGATGGTCGCCGTGGCGCCGGGCTGGACGTCGCCGCTGAACGTGTAGCGCACGCCCTGCACGGTGCTCGGGTCCACCGCGGCGACGAGCGGCTCCCAGGAGTCGCCGTCCCAGTACTCGCTGTCCACGGTGTCCGCGTCCGGCGGGAGCGTGATGTCACCGGTGCCCGTGTACTCGAGGTACGTGAACGGGTTCGGCTCGGCGGTCGGGTCCACCGGGTCCTGGACCACCAGCGTGTCGACCGCGTCGTTGGAGGTGTTGGTGGCCTCCAACGTCATCGTGGCCGGCGTGCCGGGCTCGGCGAGCGCACCCTCGGGCTCGATCGTCTTGGCGGTCTCGGAGTCGAGGACCAGCTCGACGACCGGGACGATGTCGTCCGTGTCGCTGGTCTCGGCGGCGTTGTCCGCGACGACGGTCGCCGTGTTGGTGATCGGCACCTCGGACGCGCTGTACGGCAGGTCGGGGTCGATGCGCCCGGTGATGGCGATCTGGACCTGCGTGCCGTTGGTGACGCTCGGTGCCGTGTACGTCACCGTGTCCGACTCGGTGTCGGCGACGATCTCGCCGTCCGAGCCGTTCTGATTCTGGATGGTGGCGCTCACGAGTTCGACGCCCTCGGGCAACGGGTCGCTGAGGACGGTGTTGGTGCACGGGTCCTGGTTCGGGTCCGAGCAGGAGATCGTCACGAGCCACCGTACGTCCTCACCGGGCGCGTACGGGCCGGCGCTCGTCTCCTGCTTCTGGATGCCCCAGGTCGCCGCGCTCGCCGAGGTCGCGGGGACGGCGGCGAGGGGAAGCGCGAGCGCGAGGACGCCTAGGAGCGACCAGCCGCGCCGCCACCGTCCTGCCCGCCGCTCGTGGTGTACTCCAGCAGCAACTCGCCTGTCCATCATCTCGCCCTCTCGTCATCGCTCGTGCGGGGGTGGCTGTCGACCGCTGCAGCTCAGGGTCGGCACAGGCACCAGCAGGCAAGACATCGAAAGGACGCCGACATGACGGGGCGAGACGTGAGGTGACGCACATGTTCCGGTGCGGGTCGGCGACTCCGCACACGACGACGGCGCCGCCCGCCCCGCAGGATGAGCGGCGCCGTCGTGGTCGACGACCTGAGCCGTCGGCTACTGGTGCGTCCGGCGGTGGCGCGTGGTCAGGACGACCGCCGCGCCGAGCAGCAGCAGCAGGACTGCGGCCGCGGAGAGCCACCCGATCGTCGCGCCGGTGACGGGCAGGCTGCCCGGTCCGGCCGGCGTCGGGTCTTCCGGCTCGTCAGGTGTCGCGCAGGCCTCGGCCGCCCCGGTCAGACCGTTGTGGTCGATCCCTGCGGTGTTGGCGAACCCGCCCGGCTCCCCCGAACCGGGTGCAGGGCAGGCGAACGTGGACTCGTTCGCCTGGTCCTCGTCGAGGTTCGCCGTGACCCGCACCCGGTAGGTGTGGGCCTGCTCCGCACCCAGCAGGACGTCGGTGGCGACCACGTTCGCGGGGGCGCCCTCACCGCCCTGACCGGTCCAGCTCGACGACGCCGCGACGCCGTCGGGCGTCATGGTCACCGCCGCGGACGTGATGTCCAGGCCGGCACCGAACCGCAGACGGTCGGTGAGGGTGTACTCGCCCTCGGCCGCGCCGTCGTTGGTGGCCGTGATCTCGTACACGACCGTCCACGTACCCCCGCTGCCCTCGGTCGGCTCCCCGACGAGCTGCTTGTCGATCGAGATGGACGGCAGCGGACCGCAGTCGGTGTCCGTGGTCTCGTTGCCGTTCTCGTCGGACAGGGTGGCCGCGTTGTTGAGCCCCTGCTCCAGGGTGTTGTCCCCGGCGGGCTCGGTGCAGTCCGGCGACCCGGCGCCGTCGGCCCCGCCGGGGCCGACCTGCATCGGCACGTCGGCCAGCACCGTGACGGTATAGACGTGCGGGGCGTAACCCTCGTCGTCCAGCCCGATGATCGGCACGTCGGTGGAGATCCGCGTGTCCTCCATCCCGTCGAAGGTGTCGCTGACCGTGACGCCCTCCGGACCGGTGACACCCACGTCCGTGACGGTGACGTCGGCGGCGAAGAGCAGCTGGTCGTCCAGGTCGTAGAAGGTGCCCTGGTCACCGACGTTGCCGACGGTGATGTCGTAGACGACCTCCCACTGACCGTCGCCGACGGGCTCGGCGGACGTCAGCTCCTTGTCGATCGTCGGCTTCCCGGCGCGGAGGCACTCCTCGTCCTCCTCGGTAATCCCGTTCCAGTCCACGGAGGCCTCGTTGGCCAGCGCACCGGGGACGGGTCCGCCGTCGGCGGTCGAGCAGACGTCGTCGGTCGGGACCTCGACGCCGAACAGGTCCGCGCTGTACCGCACGACCACCTCGTAGCGGTGCTCCACCGTCTCCGGCTCGGCGCCCACGATCGCCTGGTCGGCCACGATGAGCGTGTCCTCCAGTCCGTCGAAGCCGTCGTTGAGCACGGCCTCCGGCGCATCGGTCGTCACGTCCTGGACGCCGATGACCTCGATGCCCTCTCCGGCCGACAGGGTGTCGGTCAGGTCGTAGGTGCCGGCTCCTTCGCCCTCATTCGTCACGAGCAGCTCGTAGGTGGCGTCGTACACGCCGTCCTCGCCCTCGACCGGCATCACCGCGCCCACGAGGGACTTGGTGATGTCGATCAGCGGCAGCGGGGCGCACACGTCGTCGTCCCGGTTCTCACCGTTGTGGGTGAGCTCCGTGGAGTTCGCCAGCCCCCCGCTCTCGCCGGATCCCGGCTCGGGGCAGGCCAGCGCGTCCGGCGTGACGGTCTCACGGTCCAAGGAGACCGTGACGTCCACCTCGTAGGTGTGGTCGCTCTCGGCAGGCAGGGTGACGCCGGAGGCGATGACGTTCTCCGCCGCGCCCTCGGCGCCCTGACCCGTCCAGCCGGCCTCGGTCTCGACACCGTCCGGAGCCGTGACCACGGCCGCCGACTCCACGACGATGCCCTCGCCGTAGATCAGCCGGTCCACGAGGTCGTAGTCGCCCTCGGCCCCACCGGAGTTCGTGGCCACCAGCTCGTAGGAGATGGTCCACGTCCCGTCGCCGTTCGGCACCGGACCGTCGCCGATCGTCTTGTCGATGTCGATCAGCGGCAGCGAGGCGCACACCTCGTCACCGTCGGTGATCCCGTTGTGATCCAGCCCTGTCGAGTTGGCCAGACCACCGGACTCACCGGAGCCCGGCTCGGGGCACTGCAGCACGGACGGGTCGATCGTGTCCTCGTCCAGCTGGACCGTGACCTCGACCTGGTAGGTGTGCGTCGCCCCGGCATCGAGGGTGACGCCGTCGGCCACGACGTTGACCGCCGCACCCTCGGCACCCACACCGGTCCAGTCCGGGTTGGTGGTCACGCCCTCGGGGGCGGTGACGATCCCGGCCTCGGTGATCTCGATGCCCTCGCCGTACTGCAACCGGTCGGTGACCTCGTAGTCGCCTGCGGCGCCACCGACGTTCTCGGCCACCAGGTCATAGGTGATCGTGAACGTCCCGTCACCGTTGGGCACCGGCCCGGCCGAGATCGACTTGTCGATCACGATCGCGGCCACCGAGGTGCACTCGGCGTCGGTGTCGGTCAGGTCGTTGTGGTCGATCTCGACCGTGTTGGCCAGACCACCACCATCAGCACCCGGCTCGGCCGGGCAGGCCGACACGTCCGGCGGGTAGGCGGCGTCCTCGGCCATGCCGAGCACCACCTGCACCTGGTACGTGTGCATCCCGCCACCGGCCAGCGTCTCGTCGCGCACGATGACGTTCTCCGGCGACCCTTCGGCGCCCAGCCCGGTCCACAGCTCGTCCGGAGTGACACCCTCCGGCCAACCGACGAGCGAGGTGTCGACGACCTCCAGGTCCCCGGCCGCCGTCATCGCGTCGGCGAGGTCGTACTCCCCCTCGGCGGCGCCATCGTTCGTGGCGACCAGGTCGTAGGACACCGTCCACGTCCCGTCACCGTTGGGCACCGGCCCGTCCGTGATCGACTTCGTCACGTCGATCGAGGGCAGCTCGGCGCAGGCCTCGTCGACCTCCGTCTCACCGGTGGACTTGGTCAGCTCCGAGGTGTTCGTGAACGCCCGGTCCTCGGGCTCGCCGTCCTCGGCGCCGCAGGCCGTCGGGTCATCGGCACCCGAGCCGGCACCCTCGAGCTGCAGCGGCACGTCGGCGACGACCGTCACCTGGTAGACGTGCGGCTCGTAGTCGGGGTTCTCCATGCCCTCGATGTCGGCGAAGTCCGTGATCATCAGGTTGCCCTGACCGTCCCATGCCGGGTCGGTGAGCGTCACGTCGGCCGGGGACGCCGTGACCTCAGCCGAGGTGATCGTCGCCTGGTCGGTGAAGTGCAGCTCGTCCGCCAGCGCGTAGTACGCGGCCGGCGTCTCGATGCTCTCCACGACGATCTCGTAGACGATCTCCCACTGCCCGTCACCGATCGGTGCGGCCGAGACCAGCTCCTTGGAGTGGGTGGTGTCCCCCACCGGCGTGAACCTGGCGGGGTCGCAGTTGATCTCCGGCGGCAGCGGGTCGCCGTTCTCGTCCACCGAGTCCTCGGGGATGTCGGACTCGGCGCACGCCGTGTTCACCACGTCGTCCTCGCCCACCGGCTCGGTCAGCACGATCTCGAACTCGTGGACGTAGCTCTCCCCCGGCTCGAGCACGTCGATCGTGAACGAGCCGAGCTCCGGGTACAGGTCGTCCGTGACCTCGATGTTGGTCAGCGTGCCCTGCCCGGTGTTCTCCACCACGATCCGGTACGGGACGGTGTCCCCGATGTGGAACTCGGGGCCGGTCCCCGGCTCCTGCGCGTCCTGCCACTCCCCCTCGGTGTCCTGGACGTACTTCTTCAGGTTCGCCGAGTAGTAGGTGGCGATCTGCGTCTCCGCCGAGGTCCGCATCACCAGACGAGTGTTCTCTGCCCGGCCCTGCGCCCGGTTGACCAGCACGTCCGCGCTGTCCATCCCGTCGGTCACGATCGGGATCGTGAAGTTGAACGCACCCCGCGGCTCCAGCTCGTCGGTGATGACACGCACCGCCGTCGCGTCCGGGGTGAACGTCGTGGTCCACCCGACCGTGTTGCCCGTCGTGTCACCCGCGGCCCCGTTCATCGGGTCGGCCGGGTCGTCCGACAGCGTCGCCGGGTCCGCCGTCGTGTAGTAGACGGTGGCACCCATGCTCACCGTGACGTCGCCGCTGAGGTCGTAGGTGCCGGCCATGTCCGTGCCCCGGCCGTCACCGTTGTACGGCAGGATGTCGATCGTGTCCGTGAAGGCCTGCGGCGACGGGTCCTCCGCGACGATGTCGACCGTCCACGAACCCTCGCCGACGCCGTCGCCGTTGACGTTCGGGATGAACGCCTGGTCCGCCGTCTTGAGGATCGACGTGGACCCCGCGGAATTCACCGTCACGGCGGCCGTCGCCGGCTCGCTCGTGAGCCCCCCGACGCTGCCCGTGACGCTGTTGACCAACCGGTCACCGCCTTCGACATCGTCAGCGATGTCCACCGTGTAGGCCAGCGTGTTCTCCGTGTTGGTCGGCACGCCGTCCACAGTCCACGTCAACACCTGCTGCCCGTCGCCATTGGTCGATTCCACCGGGTCGGGATCGGTCGAACCGGTGACATAGGTAGCCCCGACCGGCAGCGTGTCCTTCACGACGTACCCGTCGACCTCCTCAGGCACATCCATACCCTCGGCCGTGTACGTCACCGTGAACGTCGCCGTACCACCCGGGTCCACCGTCGGCGGGTCCACCGACTTGGACACCTGCGGCTCAACGGTAGAGATCCGCAGGATATCGCGACCACTACCCGCATACGGGTAGCGCGCACCAGGCGTCGTGGTCCCCGAATTGGGAACGTCAGCCGGGTCCATGGTGCGATTGCGGTAGACCCAGTCACCGGCACTGGAGACCGCCCGGTGCGCGCCCCAGGTCCAGATATCCTGACCAGCGACCACGTCGTCGTCGATCACCTGGGTCACCTGGAGCTGAGGCGCCGCCTCGCCCATCCCGCCACCGAGGCCGTAGCGGGCGCGCACCGCATGCACCGTCGACAGATCCGCCGGCGGGCTCGAGACCCAGTTGGCGTTGTCGTTCCCACAAACCTCAGAACCATTGGGGTCGCCGATCGGCGTATCGCGCACGAGATATTCGAGCGGGGTGTCGAGAGGAGATCGATCGTTGTTCCGGTCGACCACTTGAGCACCTGTGTACGTGACGTACTCGCCGTCAAGGACCACGCACAAGCCACCGAATCCCACCTCGGGATCCACATTGGTATAGTCCACAGAGGCGCTTCCCATGACTTCGGTACCAGGGGGCACGCGGTACTGGTCCTGCCAGAGCCTCGCACTGGTGTTTGTATAAGCGGGGTACCAGTTGGCTACACCGAAACCAGACACCCAGTTGATCTCTGAGCCGTTGTTCTGCACTTCATCCTTGCTCGTCGAGCCAGTCTCCGAGACATACGTCGGCGCGTTGGACGTCAAGCTCACGGTTCCCGAGTTCGCCTCGGTGACGACGCGGAACTGCACCTCGCCGGACGCCACCGCGACGCGCTGAGTGGGCAGCGCCCGCCCCCGTGAGTCCTCGGTCGGGACCTGCGCGTGGCTGTAGTCGATCCCGCTCAAGGTCAGGTCGTACGTCGAGTCGTTGATCCTGGTCAGGGTGCAGCTGTCGACGAACGGCGCCATCTGCGTCGTCGGGTTGTCACCCCCGGAGTACGGATGACCCCCCGCACCACCAGTGGTGAACGGGGAGCAGCGCTGAGGTCCACGCTGCATCGGAGCATCGTCGGTGTTGTCGAGCCTCAACCGGTACGTCACCGTGTCGGGACCGTCCGGGCCGAGCGCCCCCTGGAAGAGCGTCCAGTTGAACGTGACGTCGCGCGACCCGCCGTTGTCGACCGCCTTGCCTGCGTTGTTGTCCCACAGGATGTCCATGACGAACGCGTTCTCGACCGGCACCGGCGTCAGGTCCGCCGTCTGGTCGGCGATCGCCCCTGACAGCGACACCGCCTCACCGTCCACGGCCGTCACCGTCACCGACGTGTCCACCCGGAACGCCGTGCCCTGATCGAACGTCCCCCCGTTGCACACCAGCACCGAACCGTCGCCCGAGATGCTCGACGACGGGTTCACACCCTCGGTCAGGCAGGCCGGCGGAACCTCCTCGAAGATCGCACCGTCCGCCGTCACCGTGATCGTGACGTTCTCGACCGGCTCGTTGCCCGGCGCCTCGGCGTCGTCGTTGACGTTCGCCCACCAGGTCCCTGCGACCGAGTCGCCGGTCCTCACGACCTCCGGCGTGTCGTCATCCCACTCGCCCACGATCTCGTAGACCGTCGCCGCCTGCGCGGGCATCGCGATCGCGACGCTGCCGACCAACGCGGCCACCAGCAGCACGGCGAGGCCGGCCAACCGGTGTCGCAGCGTGGCGAGACGAGTGGTAGGGGGGGCGGACTCTCTGCCCCTGGAGATCCGGTGCGAGGCGATCACGCTGGCCCCTTTCCTTGGCGTGACACTGAACGTTCGTCATCGAGGTACTGCTCAAGCTCGCGTGAGGCTCGAAGGCCCGTTCGACGGACGCCCTCGTGTGGTCTCCGTCACTTCACCGATCACCCGTCAAGACCCTGGCCCCCGGAGGAAGTGACGGAAGCATCTATGTGATATAGATCACACCTAGGGAGACCGTTCCTGCCACCCCGGAGTGCGCTCGGCCGTCAGGAACCGCCACTCGCGCCGGAGCCCGGCCCGCGCGCGGTACAGCAGCGCGGAGACCGCCCCGTCGTCGATGCCCAGCAGCTCGCCGATCTGGTGGCGCGGCAGATCCTCGACCTCGGCCGCCCACAGGGCGACCCGGTGCCGCTCGGGGAGGCTCTCGAAGGCCTCGCGGACGGCGAGTCCCTCGGTCGCGTCGCGGGGCACGATGACTTCCTCGTGTGCGGCGGCCTGCTCGGCCGCGACCTTGCGGGCCTCGCGCGCCGCCCGGGTGAACACCACGGACCGGATCGCCGAGTAGTAGTACGGGGTGAACTCCTCGCGCGGCCCGGCGCCGGCATGGATCGCGTGCAGGATCTTGGCCCAGGCGTCGTGCAGCGCGTCCTCGGGCTCGAACGACCGGCTGATCCGCCGCACGAGGCGCAGCCCCGCCGGACGGTGACGTTCGTAGAGTTGCGAGGCGGCCCAACTGGCACCCCCGCGGATCTCGCTCAACAGCTCGGAGTCCCCCTGCTCCGCCACGCTCACCAACCCCCTCCGGGCAGGGGGCGACAAGCCTCGCGGCGTGCCCCCTGCAGCGCCTCGTTACCCGTCATCGCTGACGGGCCGGTCGCCAGCGACGTTAGGTGTCGCCCTGAGCAAGCGCATGCGGGAGGGCAATTTTCACCCGCCCCAGGTCTTGTCAGACAGCTCGCGACGTGCAGCCCTTACCACGAGTGCTCCGAGGCAGCATCTTGAGTGAGCGACGGCACAGACCATGGCGTCATGGTCCTGCCGCCCCGGTGTCTTGCCTCGTGGTCGACCGGCCTGCCCGGCGTCCGCCACAGCCCACCGAGAGGATGACCGTGAACTCACCCGACCGCCGTCGGACCCCGTCCCACCGCACGCGACGCGGAGTGCTGACTCGTACCGCCGCCCCGCTCGGGCTCGCGCTCGCCGTCAACGCGCTCGCAGCCCCCGCCGGCGCCGCGACCACCCAGGTCGATCCGTTCGACCTCGCCGGCGGCTTCTCCGTCTACGCCCTGGGCGACGCGACCTTGGACAACCACGAGACCGAGGGCGCCATCGCCGTCGGCGGCGAGCTGACCGTCCGGGCTGACGGCGGCACCTACCCGGTGATCCACCAGGCCGCCGGCACGGCCGACTACACGATCCCGACCGTCGACGGCGACCCCACCCGGCTGCTCATCGGCTCCTACGCCCCGACCTCCGGGCTCACGAAGGTCGAGAACAAGGGGGTCCCGGCGGGCAGCGGCAGCGAGCTCGAGGGATACCTCAAGGTGGTCGGTGACGATCCCGCCTTCGGCACGTACGAGCGCGGGGGCTGGACCCGCTACCGGACCGCGACGGAGGGCGCCCCCGCCATCGACGCCACCAACCAGGCGTGGCCCGACGGCGCGGACACCGTCGGCACCGAGCACGACTCGGTCGCGGCGTACGTCGAGTCCGGCCCCGGCGTCGACGCGGTCCGTCAGTGCCTCGCCGAGCTGAGCGGCGATCTGGCGCACCGGCTCGATGTCGCCGAGGACGTCGGGGACCGCGTCGTGCTGTCCGCGGTCGAGCCCGGCATGCCGAACGTCGTCGACTACGCCGACATCGCCGGAGCATCCCAGGTGCAGTTCGCCGACGGCACGCTGCCCTCGGCCGACGCCCCGTTGATCGTGTCCGTCCCTGCCGACGTCACCCAGGTCTCCGGCGCGGTGTTCGGCACCGAGGGCCAGGTGGCGCGTTTCGTGATGTGGGACCTCTCCCGGCACGACGGCGCCGTCGCGCTCGACGGCTCCGGCACGCGCATCGACGGTTCCGTCTACGCGCCCGAGGCGGACCTCACCGTCGACGCCGCCCCGATCGACGGCCAGATCGTCGCCCGGGACCTCGACCTGCGCGGCGGCGAGGCCCACGCCTACTTCTTCGCCGGCACCCTCCCGTGCGGCACGCCGGCGGAACCGACCGGGAGCATCAGCATCACCAAGGTGGTCGGCGGCCAGGCCGCGGACATCGTCCCCGGCAGCACCGTGTACACGGTGTCCTACCAGGTGGCCGGCGGTGAGACCGGCACGCTTGAGCTGGTGGCCGGCGAGGAGCAGACGCTCGCCCCGCTGCCCGTCGGCACCGAGGTCACGCTCACCGAGCAGGACCTGCCGCCGGTCGACGACGTCGTCTGGGAGCCGGTCGAGTGGCGCGTCGACGGCGATCCCGTCACCGGCGCGTCGGCGACCGTGTCGGTGGGGACCGACGTCGAGGTCGTGCTCGTCAACACCGCCACCGACAAGCCGGACGAGCCCGCCGACCCGTCGGAGCCGAGCGAAGAGCCGTCGGACCCGACCGAGGACCCGTCGTCCTCGCCCGAGCCGACCGAGCCGGGAAGCGAGACGGGAACCAGCGAGCCGGGCGAACCCACCGACGCACCCTCGACGGCCGACGACGGGCCGGGCGACCCCACCTCCGACGTCGTCCGGGCCCAGTCCATGTCCGACGTCGCCACCGACGGGCAGCTGCCCGTCACCGGTCCCCGGGTGGCCGCGCTGGTCCTGCTCGCCCTCGCCCTCGTCGGATCGGGTGTCCTGGTCGTGCTGTTCCGCCGTCAGCGCCGCTGACCTCGAGGCCGGGTCGATCGGCGCCTGCCCGGGGCGCCGATCGATCCGGCCTTGCCACTACAGCGCGGCGAGACGGGGATCAGCGCGACGAGCGCGCGACGGGCAGCACGGCGAGCGGCTGGTCACCGTCCCACCCGAGCGGTACGGAGTGCAGCTGCCGCGCGACATACGCCCCGTCCCACCCGTGGAACACGAGCACGTCCCCGTCCGGCGTCGCGACGACGTCCTGCCCACCCGGCCCACGGAACATCTCCCCCGTGCCCGCGGTGGAGAGCAACGGCTCCGAGTCCTTGGTCCACGGTCCGTCCAGGGCGGGTGCGGTCGCGTGCCCGACGGCGTAGGTGTCGTCGCCGTAGAAGTTCGCCGAGTAGAACGCGTGGTAAGTCCCACCACGACGCACGATCGTCGGCGCCTCCACGAGCTCGCCCTCCCACGCCAGGTCCTGCCGGAACAGCCGCACCGGGTCGCCCGCGAGCGCGGTCCCGTCCGGAGCCAGCGGGGCGGCCTGGATCCAGGTGTCGTGCCCGCAGCAGTTGCCGTCGTTCTTCCACAGCAGGTACGTCGTGCCGTCGTCGTCGAAGGTCGCCGCGTCGATGGCCCCACCCTCGCCCTCCGGGCAGACGAGCATCCCGTCGCCGACGGCCTCGAAGGGCCCGAGCGGGTCGTCCGACACCGCCACACCGACGCACTGGACGCCGTGCTCGGCGCTCGCCGCGGTGAAGTACAGGACGTACGTGCCGTCGTCGGACCGCGTGACCTCCGGCGCCCACGTCCTGCCGGGGATCACCCAGGGCGGCAGGTCCGGCATGGCGTCGTCGTGCTGCTCCCAGGTCGCGAGGTCGTCCGACGTCGCGACGCGCACGTTGGTGTGCGGGCCGTTGGTGGCGTAGGCGACATACCCGTCGTCGGTCACGAGCACGTCGGGGTCGGGGAAGTCCTGGCCGATCAGCGGCTCCGGACGCCAGGTCTCCGCTCCCTGCTCGGCCACGACGTCCGCCCCCGGTGCCTCGCCCGGACCACAGGCCGTCAGGCCGACGACGACGGCACCCGCCCACGCCGCGCACGCCACCCGTGGCCAGGGCCGGGCCGGGCCGTGCCGGTGCGCGGCGGCGCTCACCCCTTGAGGCCCGACCGCGAGACGCCCTCGATGATGAAGCGCTGCAGGAACGAGAACAGCACCATGACGGGCACGCTCGCGATCACGGCGCCGGCCATCAGCAGGTCGTACCGCACCTGGTTGGCACCCTGCAGGGTCGCCAGGCCTGCGGGCAAGGTGCGCGTCTCGGGGCTGAACAGGACGTACACGGGCCACAGGAAGTCGTTCCAGTTGGTGAGGAACGCCAGCAGGGCGAGCGTCGCCATGGCCGGTCGCGCGAGGGGTAGGACGATCTTGACGAACACCTCCCAGCGGTTGGCGCCGTCGAGCAGCGCCGCCTCCTCGAGCTCGACGGGCAGGTTGACGAAGAACTGCCGCATGAAGAACACCCCGAAGGCGGAGGCCGCCGTCGGCACGATGATCGCGAGCAGGGAGTTCAGCCAGCCGATCTCGGACACGATGAGGTAGTTCGGGATGACGAGGATGACGCCGGGCACCAGCAGCATGGCCACCACCAGCCCGAAGACGATGCCCTTGCCGCGGAACTCCATGCGCGCCAGCGGGTACGCCGCCATCGACGCCGTCGCCACGACGAGCACGGCGTTGGCCGTGGCGGCGACCATCGAGTTCGCGAACCAGGTCAGCACCGGCGTGTCCGACGCGGTGAACAGCGTCTGGAACGCCTGGGTCGTGAACGGGTCCGGTATCCAGCTCGGCGTGACGCCGGTGGCGTCGGCGCGGGTCTTGAACGACGTCACCAGCATGTACAGCAGCGGGCTGACGAAGACCAGCGCGAGGGCGTAGAGCGCCACGTACCGGGCGACCCGCCGTCGGACAACGCTGCCGGCGCGGTGGCCGGCGACCCGCACGGTGCGGTCGGTGAGGGGTGCGGTGGGAGGAGCGGCGGTCATCGGCGCACCTTCTTTCCTGTGCGGCGGGCGTCCCGGTCCCGGAAGAGCCAGAAGACCGCGGCGCTGAGGATCATCAGGCACACGGTGAGGATGTAGCTCATGGCTGCGGCGCTGCCCATCTGGAACGAGCTGAGGCCCGTGTCGGCGATGAGGTAGATCGCGGTGCGGGTGCTCCGGCCGGGTCCGCCCTCGGTCATCAGGTAGGACTGGCCGAACATGTTGGCGGAGAGGATCAGCGTGTTGACGACGACGAACATCAGCACCGGCTTGAGCCCGGGGAAGGTCACCGCCCAGAAGCGCTGCCAGGCGCTCGCGCCGTCGACGTGCGCCGCCTCGTACAGCTCGGCGGGGATGTCCTGCAGCGCCGCCAGGTAGATGACGGCGTTGAAGCCGAGGGTCCACCACACGGTGACCCCCACCAGCGCGACCCACGCCCAGGGCAGGGACGTCAGCCACGCCGTGGCGTCGGGCAGCCCGACGAGGCCGAGGTAGTGGTTGACCAGCCCGATGTTGGTGTCGAGCAGGTACCGCCACAGGACGGAGACGACGGCGACGCCGAGCACGAACGGCGCGAAGTAGACGGCCCGCAGGAAGTTCCGCCCGGGGAACCGCGCGTTCATCATCATCGCCACCAGCAGCGGGATCACCAGCAGCAGCGGGACGCTCGCCAGCGTGAAGATGCCGGTCGCGCGCATCGACTCCCAGAACGGCCCACTCGCCGTGGACGACGGGTCGATCAGGGCCTGGTAGTTCTCGAGCCCGACGAACGGGTGGTTCGGGAACGTGTAGTCCCAGTCGTGCAGGGAGATCCACACCCCGAGCGCCGCGGGGAGCAGGACGAACGTCCCGAACAGCAGGAGGAACGGTGCGAGGAACAGCCAGGGCGTGGCCGGGGCAGGGTCGATCGGACTCCGACGGCGCCGAGCGCCCCGGGCGGACGCCCTCGCCGTGGCGAGGGCGTCCGTCGGAAGGGTGGCGGTCATGCGTCAGCCTCCGAACCGGGCCAGGTTCTCTTCCATCAGCGCGGTGGCGCGCTCGGCCTCCTCGGTGAGGGCGACGTCGGGGGCGCGGTCACCGAGCACGCCGTCGGCCACCGCGACCTCGAGAGTCTCGGCCTGGATCGTCCCGAGGCCGGGGACCGGCGGGAGGAAGCGCATGGTGTCGATCGCGTCGGCGACGGGCTCCTGCACCGTGCCGTCGAGCACGCCGCTGGTCCGCACGGACTCGCGGGCGGGGATCATGCCGGCGCCGGCCCACTCCCCCGAGTGCTCGCTCATCCAGGCGACGAACACCTGGGCGGCGGCGACCTTGTCCTCGTCCGGGTCGTTCTGGTGCGGCAGGAAGAACTGGTGCGAGCTCGCCCAGGTCGCCTGCTCGCCGAGGAGCGCGGGGACGGGCACGGCCGCGTACGGCAGGCCTGACTCCTCCAGGTCGTTGATCTGCCAGATGCCGTCGAACGTGATCGACGTCTCGCTGTTCTTGAACGCGACGTACTGGGCGTCGGCGTCGACGCTCTCCGGGCTGTACCCGTCGTCGACGATCGAGCGCATCCACTCGAGGGTCTCGACGCCCTCGGCGGAGTCGAAGGTGGCGCTGGCGCCGTCGGTGGCGTACGGCTCGCCGCCGCCCTGCCAGACTCCCGACAGGAACATGAGGTGGGCGGGCCACCGGGCGGGCATCCAGAACGGGTGCTCGTGCCCGGCCTCCTGCAGCGCGTCGAGCGCGGCGTCGAACGACTCGGCGTCCGTCGGCGGCTCGGCGATCCCGGCCTTCTCGAAGTGCTCGGTGTTGTAGTACATCGCGAGCGAGTGGACGTCGAGCGGGACGCCGTAGTGCTGCCCCTCGTACTCGGTGGCGTCCCAGATCTCCTGCGTGAAGTCGTCGGCCGTCAGCCCGATGCCCTCCAGGAGGGGGTCGACGGGGTCGATCACCTGGCGCACGGCGTTCGACGAGAGCTGCTCGATGTGCATGACACCGACGTCCGGACCCTCGCCGGCGGTCACCGCGGCGGGCAGCTTCTGGTAGAACTCCGCCCACTCGATCGTGTTCGACTCGACGGTGATGTTGTCGTGCTCGGCGTTGAACTCGTCCACCATGCTCTGCATGAACGGGCCGTCGCCACCGGTGAAGCCGTTCCAGTAGCTGAGCGTGACCTCGGGGCCGTCGTAGGTGCCGGTGAACTCGGCCGCCTGCTGCTGGCCCGGGGCGTCGCCGCCGCCGGAGCACGCAGCCAGGGCAAGTGCTCCGGCGGCAGCGAGGGCTGTGGCGCGAACGGTGCGTCCGCGCCCGGTGTGGTTCGTCATGAGTGTCGTCCTCCTCGTCGAAAACGCCTGCGCGATGCGCGCTGGCGACGAATGTACAGCGCTGTAACGGGCATTGTCGACCCCCGACCTCGACGAGGACCCCACGGGCACTACGATCACGACAACGAGCGGGCAGCGGCGGGCGAGGGAGGCGGCATGGCACGGGTACGGCTGGTCGACGTGGCCGAGCGGGCCAACGTCTCCATGAAGACGGTGTCCAACGTGGTCAACGGCTACGCCCACGTGCAGCCGGCGACGCGCGCCCGGGTGCAGGCGGCCATCGACGAGCTCGGCTACAAGCCGAACCTCACCGCACGCCGGCTGGCGACCGGCAGGACGGGCATGATCGCCCTGGCCATGCCCGAGATCGACCACCCGTACTTCGCCGAGGTCGCCCGGCACGTCGCCGAGGTCGCGAGCGACCACGGCTACCGCGTCATCATCGAGCAGACGCTCGGCGACGAGACGGCCGAGCGGGCCGTGCTGCGCGACCGGGACGCCGGGCTCGTCGACGGGGTCATCTTCCAGCCGCTGCGCATCGCCACGCTCGACATCGCGCGGTTCCACCAGGACCTCCCCCTCGTGCTGCTCGGCGAGGTCGAGGCCCCGGTGACCACCGACCACGTCATGGTGGACAACGTGCGCGGGGCCGCGGACGCCACCGCCCACCTGCTCGCCGCGGGGCGCACGCGCATCGGCTTCCTCGGCCTGGTGGAGGGCGACATCACGGCGACGAACAGCCGCCGGCTGCTCGGCTACCAGGAGGCGCTCGTGGGCGCGGGCGTGCCCCTCGACCCGGGCCTGGTGCTCACCACCTCGGGCTTCGGCTCGGACGCCGCCGCGGCGGCCGTGGACGACGCCCTGTCGCGAGGGCTCCGGTTCGACGCCCTCGTCTGCCGCGACGACCGCTTCGCGGTCGGCGCGCTCACCGCGCTGCGGCGGCACGGCCGTGAGGTGCCGGGCGACGTGGCGCTGGTCGGGTGGGACGACTCCGCGATGGCGCAGTGGGCCTGGCCGCCGCTGACGTCGCTGGCCCCGGACAAGCACGAGCTCGCCCGCGTCGCGTTCGAGCTGCTGCTGGAGCGGATGCAGGGGACCACGGGCGTGGGCCGGCACCGGCTGGTCCCCCACACGCTGCAGGTCCGCGCCTCCGCACCCGGCGCCTGACCGGCCCTCGCCCGGACCGAGGCACCAGTGTCTCGATGCCCTGCTTTACAGCGCTGTATTATTGGTTCATGCTCATGCCATGCGTGAGACCTCGATGATGAGCACCACCGACGGCACCTGCCCCCGACCCCAGCTCGTGCGCCCGCAGTGGCACGAGCTGTCGGGAGAGTGGGAGTTCGCCATCGGCGACGACGACGCCCCCGCGCGCCGCGCCGGCGATACCGCCCTTCCCCGGCACATCCGGGTGCCGTACCCGCCCGAGTCCGCCCTGTCCGGGATCGGCGACACCAGCGCCTACGACGTCGTCTGGTATCGCCGGACGATCACCGCCGACGACGTCGCCACCGCCGGTCTCGGCACGCAGGGTGACGTGCTCATGGTTCACTTCGGCGCCGTCGACCACGACGCGCAGGTCTGGGCGGACGGCCACCTGCTCGGTACCCACACCGGCGGGCAGACCCCGTTCTCCCTCGAGGTTCCCGCGGAGATCGCCCAGCGCGGTTCCTTCGCCCTCGTGGTCCGCGCCCACGACGACCCGCACGACGTCTCGCAACCACGCGGCAAGCAGGACTGGCGCGACGAGCCCCACAGCATCTGGTACCACCGCACCACCGGCATCTGGCAGCCCGTCTGGCTCGAGGCCGTGCCCCGGGCCGCCGTCGTTCGCCTCGACTGGTGCTCCGACGTGCCGCGCGGCACCGTCGATCTCACCGCGCTGCTCGCGCGCCGACCGGACCGGGGCACCCGGATCGCCGTCGAGATCACCACCGGTGACGAGACCCTGGCCCGCCAGGAGATCGAGATCGACGACCCCCAGATCACCCTCTCGCTCACACTGCCGCGGCAGACCAACGGCCAGGCGTACGAGGAGCTCCTGTGGAGCCCCGAGCGCCCCACCCTCCTGGACGCGCAGGTCACGGTCGTCGGACCGGACGGATCGGTGCTCGACGACGTCGCGTCCTACCTCGGGCTGCGATCGTGCGGTGAGGCGGACGGAAGGTTCCTGCTCAACGACCGCCCGTACTACGTGCGCTCCGTGCTCGAGCAGGGCTACTGGCCCGACTCGCACCTCGCGGCCCCGAGCGCCGACGCGCTGCGCGACGAGGTGCAGCTCATCAAGGACCTCGGGTTCAACGCCGCACGCGTGCACCAGAAGGCCGAGGACCCGCGGTTCCTGTACTGGGCGGACCGCCTCGGCCTGCTCGTCTGGGGCGAGGTCGCGGCGCCGTTCACCTTCACGTCACGCGCGGTCGAGCGCACCGTGCGCGAGTGGACCGACCTCGTGCTCCGGGACCGGTCGCACCCGTGCATCGTGACGTGGGTGCCCGTCAACGAGAGCTGGGGCGTCCAGCACATCGCGCACGACCCGGCGCAGCAGCACCTCACCCGCGCCCTGTACCACCTGACCAAGGCGCTCGACCCGACACGACCCGTGATCTCCAACGACGGGTGGGAGCACACCGAGTCGGACCTGCTGACCCTGCACGACTACGCCTCCGAGCGTGCGGTCCTCGAGCCCCGGTACGCGACCGCCGAGGCGCTGGCAGCGCTCCCCGGCTCCATCGGCCCTGCCGGCCGACGGGTGGCCCTGCTGCCCTCCGCGGTACAGGGCAAGCCGGTCATGGTGACGGAGTTCGGCGGCGTCACCTGGGCGCCCGATGCGGACATCGACACCTGGGGGTACTCGGTGGCCGGCTCACCGGAGGACTTCGAGGACCGGGTCCGCTCGCTGTTCGACGCCCTCCATGCCAGCCCCGTGCTGGCCGGGGTCTGCTACACCCAGCTCACGGACACGCTGCAGGAGGCCAACGGGCTGGTGGACTCCCACCGCAAGCCCAAGCTGCCGGTGGAGGTCATCCGCTCGATCGTGCAGGGCACATCCCGCTGATCCAGGGCGCCCCGATGATCCGGGGCTCCGGCCCGTGGCGCGCGACGCCGTGGGCGCGCATCCCGGTGATGCGCGCCCACGGGCGTCGTGCGCGGACGGGGGTGGATCACGCCACGTCGATCGCGTCGATCTCCGCGTACCAGCTCAGGCGCGTCAACGTGACGGTGTTCCAGCCCGGCTCGAGCGTGACCTGGTGCTCGACGACGTTCCAGTTGCCCCAGCCGGTGTGGGGATAGGTGACGGTCCCGTTCGGTACTCCGTCGACCGTGACCGCATGCTCCGTCTCGAGCGGGTACCAGCCCCGCTCGGAGCCGTTGGCGAACCGGACCCCGAGCATCACCGGGCCCCCACGGTCGGACCAGACCTGCACCGAGACGGCGCTGTCGACGAAGTCCAGCCCGCCGACGACGTGGCCCCCGGACGCCGCGCTGTCGGCGCGGACGTGGGCGCGGTAGATGACGCCGTCCTCCGCCTCGTACCGCGTGGCGTCGACGAGGTCCTCGGGGTGGACAGGCACGACAGCATCGGCCTTCCCGCGCGACAGGTAGATCGCGTCAAGCTCGGCGAACAGGTCGCTCCCGCGCAGGGTGATCGTGTTGGTGCCCCGGGCAAGCCGGACCGGCACCTCGACCGTCTGCCAGTTCTCCCACCGGGTGTGCCAGTAGTCGACAGCACCGACCTCGTCGTCGTTGACCGTCAGGACGTGGCGTGCGCTCGCCGGTCGCCCGTCGGCGTCGAGGGAACCGTTGGCGAACCGGATCCCGAGGGTGTGCGGACCCGACGTGCCCGCCTCGACGGTGAACGTGACCGCGCTGGAGTCGTGGTCGAGCCCGCCGACCTTGCCGAGACCCGACGCCGCCGGGTCGTCCAACGCGACGGCGTCGGTGAGTAGAGCGTCCTCCGCCTCGTATCGCGCGGCCGTCCCCTCGACGGAGGGAACGCCGTCGGGACCGTAGTGGAGCGCGGCGGTGTAGACGCCGCGCTGGGTGAAGTCGTCGTCCCACCCGTGGAAGACGACCCGAGGGTCTCCCTTGCGCGTGGTGACGACGTCGAGCCCGCCTGGGCCGACGATCTCGCCGGCGAAGTCCTCGCTGGTGAGCAGCTCGTCCTCAGCGACGGTGAAGGGTCCGGTGACGCTGTCCGCGACGGCCCAGCCGGTCCGGTACTCGCCGCCGAAGTAGTCGTTCGCCGCGAAGAACAGGTAGTACCTGCCGTCGTGCTGCGTCATGGCGGGGGCCTCGACCACGGAACCCTGCCACGGGAGGTCGTTGCGCATCAGCTCCACGGGCGGACCGGCGAGCGTGAGCCCGTCTGCGGACAGCGGCTGGGTGTAGATGATCGCCGGCTGGGCGCAGCAGTTCCCGTCCGACTTCCACAGCAGGTGGAGCTGGTCGCCGTCCCGGAACGTCTCGGCGTCGATGGCGCCACCCAGCTCGACCGGACACACGAGGGGCTCACCCAGCGCGTCGACGAACGGACCGTCCGGGGTGTCGGCCGTCGCCGCCCCGATGCACTGCCTGCCCGACGCGGCGTCGCGCGCCGTGTAGTAGAGCACGTACCCGCCGCCGACGGCCGCGACCTCAGGTGCCCACACGCAGTAGTCGTGGGTCCCGTCCGGGAGGGTACGGCACGGGCCGACCCAGTCACCGGCGGCCTGGCCGATCCCCGGAGCCGCGTCGGGCTGCGTCTTCCACACCCGCAGGTTCCTGGACGTGCGGTGCTGGACCTGGTGCTGGCCGTCGTTGTTGGTGGCGTAGGCGTGGTAGGTCCCGTCGACCAGCAGCACGTCGGGGTCAGGAAAGTCAGCGTCGATGACGAGCCGTGGTGAGTCGGCGTCTGGTGCGGCGTGCGCGGTCGGTAGCGCGACGAGTGCTCCTGCGAGGACGAGGAAGCCCCCCAGGACGGCGGCCATTGATCGGCGGGGTCTCGGACGACGAGGCATGCGTGCTCCTTCGCAACATGGGCAGCCCACCATCGGGCCGCGCTGGGTCGTGCGTTGCCATCTTGTCGGTCCGGGAACACTACAGCGCTGTAATGCTGAGCACCAGAGGGAGATCAACCTAAAAATGGGGCAGTTGACCCGATCTACAGCGCTGAAACGATGGAACAGCCAGCTCGACTACTCGCCGGTCGCGCCGTCGGACAGCTCCCGGGCGACGTCGAGGTGCCCCGCGTGGCGGGCGTACTCCTGCAGCACGTGGAAGCAGATCCACGTCAGGGTGGGCGGGTCCTCGGTGAACCGGCCGCCGACGGCGCCTCGGGCGGCGAGGTCGTGCTCGGCCAGGATCGCCCGGGTCCGCTCGCCCCCGGCGTGCAGCGCGCCGACCAGCTCGGCCGGGGTGACGCCGTCGGGCACCTGCCACGTGCCGTCGGGCTCGCCGTCGGCGTGGTCGCCCCACGGGTCGGGCACCTCCTCGCCGAGGAAGCCCCACACGAACCAGCGCCGCTCCATGTGCACCAGGTGGACGAGCAGCTCCAGCGGGGTCCAGCCAGAGGGCAGTCGGCTGGTGCGGAGCTGGGCGTCGGTCATGCCGTCGAGCTTCCGCTCGACGACCTCGCGGTAGTAGTCGAGGTAGGCGACGAGCTGCGCCTGCGGGTCGGGCGAGTCGAGGCGGGGTTCGACGGCGGAGAGCGGCATGCGTTGAGCGTATGACGGCGCAGTCGCACCGACACCCGCTTTGCAGCGTGCACAGCACCGACCTACCGCTTGCAGCGTCCGCACGATCGGCGTGCACCGCCCTCCTCGGGCGTCCTTCGCTCAGGCGGCGGGCGCCTGGTCTCCGGTTCCTACGTCATCCGGGCTCGTTGCACCGTCGCGGAGGCGACGGCCAGAGCGTTCCCGTCGGTGGGCGTTGATGACCGGGCCCTCTGCTGGAAGGTCCCGGGCCCAGACGTCTGCACCGTGGTGCAGCTCGGCCCAGGCGGCGAGGTTGGCCGCGGCGTTGAGATCGCGGTCGAGGGTCAACCCGCAGGCGCGGCAGTCGAACGTCCGGACCGCCACCCCGCCCATGTCCTGCACCGAGCGGCAGCCCGAGCACGTCTTCGACGACGGGAAGAAGCGGTCGACGACGGCGACCTCTCCCCCGCGCCACGCCTGCTTGTCAGCGATCTGCTGGGTGATGAGGTTCCAGCCGACGTCGTGGATCGCCTCCGCCAGGTGCGGGTTGCGGGCAAGCATGCCCCGGACGTCGAGGTGCTCGATCGCGAGCCGGTCGTGGGTCTTGACCAGTCGGTTCGAGATCTCGTGAGTATGGTGGCGACGCAGCCGTGCCGTGCGGGCGTAGTACCGGCCGAGCCGTTCGGCGGCCGTGCGGCGGTTGCGGGACCCCCGCTTCTTGCGTGTCACGGCCTTGTGCAATCGCCGGCGCCGACGAGCGGTCCTCGCCAGCACACGAGGCCAGCCGTCGACGCGGTCGACCTCCGTGCCGTCGCTGCGTGCCGCCACAATGAGCGTCGTCAGCCCCAGGTCGACGCCTACCCAAGGTGACGCCCCGTCCCGACGATGCTGCCGGTCCGGGTGGAGGTCGGCGGCCTCGACGTTGAGCGACACCCACCACCGCCCCTGGCCGCGCGCCACCGTCGCGAAGAGGATCCTCGCCCGACCCTTCGTGATCATCCGCCGGAGCCGACGGGTGTCCTCGCGGACCCGCAGTGCGCCGACCCTCGGGAGCCGCACTGACCGTGGTGTGCCGTCACCGACCCGGATCGCCGGCTTCCCACCCTTCGGGAACTGGTTGCGGATCCGGAACGACACGCGCGCCGTCGACTTCTTCTTGAAGCGTGGGTGCGAGATGCGCGGACCCGCTCGCTCACCACGCCGGGACTCGGACCACGCTGTGAGCCCCCGACCGAGGTCGACGGCAGCCTCCTCGAAGACCTGTTGATACACCTCACGGCGCCACACCAGACCGTGGTCGCCGACGTGGGCGACGCCGTCTGCATCGACGGTGAAGACCCGCCCGGCGTCCTCCGACCTCTTCCACCTGTTGAAGCGGTTGATGAGGTCGTACCCGGTCCGTGGGACCTGGACGTCCTGACCGCCCTCACGCTCACGGCGAGCGTCGAAGACGAACCGAAGACACTGGTTGTAGGCGAACCGCGAGGCCCCCGCATGGCGTTCGAGCACACGTTCCTGCTCGACCGCGAGGTCGAGACTGAAGCGGAAGGTCGTGTGCCGTGTCATCGCTGGTCATGATGCCAGGAGCCACCGACAGCGACGCGAACGAGTGTGCGCCCGACTGGATTCGAACCAGCAGCCTGATCTTTAGGAGAGATCTGCTCTATCCATTGAGCTACGGGCGCTCGCCGCCCCGAGGACGGCGACGTCGCCAGACCTGCGACCGACGACGCCCACAGCCTAGCGCGGACCGGTCCGCGCACCGGAATCGGCGCCCTGCGATGCTGCCGCGCCCGCTACTGTCTGTGCCCGGGCGCTCCCGCGCCCACCGAGACCGACCACGAGGACCCGAAGCACGCCGCCCGTCGCGCTCTGACGGCCGTCACGACGGCCGCCGTGGTGGTCGTCGTCGGCGCCTGCGGACCCGACGAGGCGGACGGCGTCGTCCCCCTGGAGACCGCTGCCACCCCCGAGACGCCCTCGAGCACCTCGGCCGACCCCGGCGAGCAGGCGCACGTCGACGAGGCGCTCGCGCTGGTCACCGCCTACTACGACGACCTCAACGAGCTCGGCCGAGGCGGGTACGCGGAGGGTGTGCGGATGCGGGGGTACTGGAGCAACAGCGAGGCGTGGCAGGGCAAGGAAGCGACCTACGCGCAGCGCCACGAGGACGGCTGGCGGCTGGAGGGCGGCACCGAGATCGTGTCCACCGAGGTCGTCGAGTACGTCCCCGACCCGACCGGTGAGGGCTACGAGCAGGTCCGCATCGACGTCTGCGGTGACGTGAGCTCCTCGCGGATGTTCGACGGCGACGACACCGAGCTCGAGCGCGCCGCCGACGTCCCCGACCGCTACATCACCCAGTACCTGATCGCCCACCAGGGTCCCCTGGACCGGCGGGCGATCGCCGAGCTCGACGCCGAGGTGGACCGCACATGCTGAAGCACCTGAGCCAGGCTCTCGTCGTCGCCCTGCTGGCCCTCGGCGCCGTCGTCGCGCCACCGGCGGTCGCCCCGGCCAGCGCGTGCCCCGGCTCGGGGTCGGTCGACGAGGGCGGCTGGGCTGAGGTCGGCGGCGAGTGCCCCGGCGGCGAGGAGGAGAGCGACCAGCCGAACCCGGGCGGCGGCAGCGGCGGCGACCCGGTGTGCATGTACAGCGAGCACGTCATCCCGTGCGTCACGGACGCCGGGTACTGGGACGGCACGTGCTACGTCGCGATCGTCGACCCGCCGCCTGCCAAGGACGCCCCCGTCTGGGAGGGCAACGAGGAGGGCTACATCATCAGCTGCAGCCTGCCCCCGGAGTGCCTGGACGGGCTCGAGATCGACGAGGGATCCGGCCAAGGGTCGCACTGGTGCGCGCCCTTCACGGAGTGGGTCGCCGAGCCGCCGGAACCCGCAGGGGTCTCTCCGCTCGAGCTCGCCCAGCGGCTGCTGGCGGGCATGCAGATGTCGATGGGCGAGATCGGTACGACACCGCCGTCGACGTCGGAGCGGGCGGACTCGGTGGGGCTGGTCGGCGTCCCGATCTGGCTCTGGGTCGCCGACCCCGGCGAGAGCACCACGGGCCCTATCACCCGCACGGCGTCCGAGGGCGGTCTGACCGTCACGGGCACCGGCACGCTGGACCGTATCGAGTGGACGCTGGCCGACGAGTCCGGGGAGGTCTACCGCTCGGTCACGTGCGCCGGTGCGGACGCGCCCGGGACCCCCTGGTCAGAGGCGGCCGGCGACGGCGGCCGGGCGGGCTCGCCGACGTGCGGGTTCGACGGCTGGGACAACACGCGCTCCGGACGCCTCACGCTCACCGGCACGGCCTACTGGACGTTCGAGTGGTCCGCCGGCGCCGTGTCCGGAACCCTCGACATCCCGCCGCAGGTCCGGAGCGCCGAGCTGGTCATGGGCGAGGTCCAGGTCGTCACGCAGTAGGCGGCGCGGTCAGCCCCAGGCGACCGGGTCGGCCACGACCTCGCGCAGCACCTCGCGCGCTCCCCCCGTGAGGGCCGCGTGCGCCCCGGCGTGCGCGGGACGCACCTCGACGGGGGCGAAGGGCGCGGCCAGCACGCGCTCGCGCAGCACCGCCACGACGCCGTCACGCAGCCACGGCTCGAGCTCGGTGTACACGCCGCCGAGCACGACGGTCGAGACCCCGGTGAGGTTGACGAAGTCGGCGAGCGCCGAGCCGAGCGCCTGCCCGGCCCGCTCGACGGCGGCACGGGCGTGCGCGGCCGGTGCGTCACCCCCGCCCCGGGGTGCGGACGCGGTCAGCAGGGAGACGAGCTCGCTCAGCGGGGACTCCGCGGCGAGCCCGGCGGCGCGCAGCACGGCCTCCTTGCCGGCGTACTGCTCGAGGCAGCCGTGCGCGCCGCAGGAGCAGCGCGGCCCGGCGGGGTCGACGACGACGTGGCCCACCTCGCCGTTCCAGCCGCGCTCGGCGAGGAACAGGGCACGGTCGACGACGATCGCGGCACCGATGCCGACGTCGCCGGAGACGTAGAGGAACGACGGCGGGACGTCGCCGGAGAGCTCGGCGAGCGCGGCGAGCTTGGCCTCGTTGGCGACGTGCACGGGCAGGTCGCCGAGACCCAGCAGGCCGACGGGGTCCACCGACGACCATCCGAGGTTGGGGGCGACCTCGAGCTCGCCGGTGCGGGCGTCGACGAGGCCGGGCAGTGCGAGGCGCGCACCGGCGACCCGCATCCCATCGGCCTGCAGGCGCGCGACGACGTCGGCGGCGAGCGCTCCGAGGCGGGCGAGCACCGTGGTGGGGTCGGAGTCGTGGAACGACCCGTGCTCGACGGCGTCGGCGACGGCCTCACCGGACAGGTCGAGGGCGCGCACGCCGAGGTAGTCGACGTTGACCTCGAGGCCGAGGCCGACGACGGTGCGTCGCGCCGGGACGAGCGGTACCGCGGGTCGGCCGGCCCGCTGGGCGGCGACCGGCGCGAGCTCGGCGACGAGCCGTGCCGCGACCAGGTGGTCGACCAGGGTGGAGACGGTCGCGCGGGTGAGCCCGGTGGCGGCGGCGACGTCGGCGCGAGACGGTGGCGTGGCGGCCGACGTCAGGGAGGGCGCGGCGTCGTAGATCGCCCTCGCCACGAGCCGGAGGTTGCGTTCGCGCAGCGTGTGCTGGCGCGAGGCGCTGCCGGTCGAGGGGCGACCGGTGGCGCGCTGGGTCGTCGTCGGCTCGGCGGTCACGTCTTGACTCTAGCCCAACGACCCGCAATAGTTCATCCGTACAACAAAACGCCGCGGCCGTGCCCGGCGACGAGCTCTCGACGAGGAGAAAACCGTGAGCGACATCAAGTACTCCTTCGGCCTGTGGACCGTGGGCTGGCCGGCGAACGACCCCTTCGGCACCGCGACGCGTCCCGAGCTGGACCCCGCCGAGTCGGTCCGCAAGCTCGCGGACCTCGGCGCGTGGGGCTTCACCTACCACGACAACGACGTGTTCCCCTTCGGTGCCTCCGAGACGGACCGCCAGGCCGGCATTGACAGCGTGAAGAAGGCCGCCCAGGAGTCGGGCCTGGTCTGCGAGATGGTCACGACCAACACGTTCAGCCACCCGATCTTCAAGGACGGCGCGTTCACGTCGAACAACCGCGACGTGCGCCGGTTCGGCCTGAAGAAGGTGCTGCGCAGCGTCGACAACGCCGCCGAGATGGGTGCCTCCACGTTCGTCATGTGGGGCGGCCGCGAGGGCACCGAGTACGACAACTCCAAGGACCTCGCCTCCGCGCACGCCCGCTACGCCGAGGGCATCGACACCGTCGCCGCCTACATCAAGTCCAAGGGCTACGACCTGAAGATCGGTCTCGAGCCGAAGCCGAACGAGCCCCGCGGCGACATCTTCCTGCCGACCATCGGGCACGCCATCGCGCTGATCAACACTCTCGACAACGGCGACATCGTGGGCCTCAACCCGGAGACCGGGCACGAGCAGATGGCGGGCCTCAACTACACGCACGGCCTCGCGCTGGCGCTGTACTGCGGCAAGCTGTTCCACATCGACCTCAACGGCCAGCACGGCCCGCGCTACGACCAGGACCTCGTGTTCGGCCACGGCGACCTGCTGTCCGCGTTCTTCACCGTCGACCTGCTTGAGAACGGGTTCCCCAACGGCGGTCCCCGCTACGAGGGCCCGCGGCACTTCGACTACAAGCCGAGCCGTACCGAGCACCTCGACGGCGTGTGGGAGTCGGCGAAGGCCAACATGGCCACCTACGACATGCTCGCCGCCAAGGCGAAGGCCTACCGCGAGGACCCGAAGGTCCAGGAGGCGTTCGAGCACGCCGGCATCTTCGAGCTGGGCGAGTCGACGCTGGGTGCGGGCGAGTCGTTCGACGCGTTCCTCGCCGACGAGTCCGTGGACGGCATCGACGTCGACGCGACCGCCGCACGCGACTACGGTCTGGTGAGGCTGCACCAGCTCGCGCTGGAGCACCTCATCGGCTGAGCCGGAGCGGAACCCACGAGTTGTCAGACTCTCGGCCACGTATACCGGGCCGAGAGTCTGACAACTCTGCAACGTAGGGAGCTGTCAGGACGAGAGCGAGGCATACCGCGCTCTCGTCCTGACAGCTCGTGAAGCACAGACTGGAGCGAAGATGCCCCTCGTGGCCGGCGTGGACACCTCCACGCAGTCCTGCAAGATCGTCGTCCGCGACGCCGAGACCGGCGCCCTGGTCCGCTCGGGCTCCGCCCAGCACCCGGACGGCACGGAGGTCCACCCCGACCACTGGTGGACGGCGTTCACCGAGGCGGCCCGCGCCGCCGGCGGGCTCGACGACGTCGCCGCGATCGCCGTCGGCGGCCAGCAGCACGGCATGGTCGCCCTCGACGCCGAGGGGCGCGTCGTGCGCGACGCCCTGCTGTGGAACGACACCCGCTCCGCCCCGGCCGCCGAGGACCTGATCCGCGAGCTCGGTGACGGCGACCGCGCCACCGGCGCCCAGCGGTGGGCCGACGTCACCGGATCCGTCCTCGTCGCCTCGCTGACCATCACCAAGCTGCGGTGGCTGCGCGACGCCGAGCCCGACAACGCCGCCCGCGTCGCCGCCGTCGCGCTCCCCCACGACTGGCTGAGCTGGCGCATCGCCGGCTACGGCCCCGCAGGCGAGTCCCCGCTCGGCCCGGACCTCGACGCGCTGTTCACCGACCGCTCCGACGCCTCGGGCACGGGCTACTACGACGCCGAGGCCCCCGGCGGGCCCGACGGCGCCGGCCCGGACCAGCGAGGTGCTTACCGGCCCGACCTCCTGCGCCTCGCGCTCGGTCGAGACGACGTCGTGCTGCCCCGCGTCGTGGCGCCGTCCGGGTCCGGCGGCCGGGCCCACCCGTCGGTGGCGGGTGCCGACGTCGGCGGTGGCGCGCTGATCGGTCCGGGGACCGGCGACAACGCCGGCGCCGCGCTCGGCCTGGGGATGCGCCCCGGTGACATCGCGATCTCCCTCGGCACGTCCGGCGTGGTGTCCGCCGTCGCCCCGCAGCGCACCGCCGACGGCTCCGGCGCCATCAACGGGTTCGCCGACGCCACGGGCAACGCGCTCATGCTCGCCGTGACCCTCAACGCGGCCCGGGTGCTCGACGCCGCCCGCTCGGTGCTCGACGTCGACTACGACGAGCTCTCCCGCCTGGCCCTCGCCGCCCCGCCCGGCGCCGACGGCCTCGTGCTCGTGCCGTACCTCGAGGGCGAGCGCACCCCCAACCGCCCGGACGCCACCGGCACGCTGCACGGCATCCGGATCGCCACGTCGACGCGTGAGCACCTCGCCCGCGCCTACGTCGAGGGCATGCTGTGCGGGCTGGCCGACGGCCTCGACGCCCTGCGCGCCCAGGGCGTGCCCGTCGAGCAGGTCATGCTCATCGGCGGGGCGGCGCAGTCCCCGGCCGTGCAGGCCGTCGCCACGCAGGTGTTCGGCCTGCCCATCGGTGTCCCCGAACCCGGCGAGTACGTGGCCGACGGCGCCGCGCGCCAGGCGGCATGGGTCCTGGCGGCGGCGAGCGCCCCGGACGCGACGGCGCCGCAGTGGTCCACACGGGTGGCCACCACCCTCGACGCCGACCCTCGTCCGGAGGTCCGGGAGCGGTACGCCGCCGTCCGCGACCTCTTCTGAGTCGACGGTGCATCCGCTCGCCCGCCTGCGGCGCGAGGCCGAGGCGCTCGGCCTCGCGCTGCACAGCGTGGAGGTGCTGCACGGCGACGACCTGGTACTGAGCACCACGTGCCCGCCGCTGACCGTGCACACCCCACGGCGGACCTACTCGGTGTCCAAGACGGTGACGGCGCTCGCCGTCGGTCTCCTGGCCGCCGAGGGCCGCCTCGACCTGGACGACGCCGTCGTGCAGCACTTCCCGGAGCACCTCCCGGTGCACCCGTGGGTCGCGGCCACACGCGTGCGCGACCTGCTGACCATGCGCGGGCCGCACCATGCCACGACCTACGACCGGGCGGGCCGCGACTGGGTGGCGTCGTGGTTCCGGGTGGAGCCGACCCACCGGCCCGGCGCCGTCTTCACCTACGACACCAGCGGGTCGCACGTGCTCGCGGCCCTGGTCGAGCGGCTCGCCGGGACGTCCCTGACCGACTACCTGCGCCCGCGGGTGCTCGACCCACTGGAGGTGAGCGACGGCTTCCGGTTCCTCACCGACCCCGAGGGCGTCTCGCAGGGCGGCTCCGGCCTGGTGTGCAGCCCGCGTGACCTGCTGCGGCTGGGACGCCTGCTGCGCGACGGCGGCACCTCCGGCGCTGAGCGTCTCGTCCCGGCCGACCTCGTGCAGCAGATGACGACGGCACAGGCGGACACGTCGCTGCAGGGCTGGGGCGCGCAGCTCACCGGCGGCTACGGGCACCTGCTCTGGCTGCCGAGAGGTGGCGGATGGCTGATGTTCGGGATGGGCGGCCAGCTCGTCCACGTCGACCCGGTCCGCGACCTCGTCGTGGTGGTCACCGGGGACACCCAGGCCTGCCCGACGGGCGACCACCGACTCATCGACCTGCTCGTCGGAGAGCTCGCCGACGGCTGGGACCCCGACGCCCGGGACCTCGACGCCCCCGCCGGGCCGACTCCGGCCCCTCCGGCCGAGCTGTCGTGGCCCGCACCGCGGCACGCCCCCGCGCACGCACGGCACGTCGTGGGGCGCTGGGTGTTCCGCACCGAGCACGGGCCGGTCACGATCGACCTGGACCTGGGTGCCGACGGTGGGACGCTGCGCCGAGAGACCGCCGGGGTCGGCGGCACGGTCGTGCTGCCGCTGCGGTGCGGCGAACCGGTGAGCGTCGACCTGACGGCGCGGCACACCGCACTGCCGGGCCACGGCGGTCCCGGCACGGTCGTGGTGACCAGCGGCTGGACCGGGCCCCCCACCACCGGGCCGTCCACGCTCGACGTGCGCTGCGCCGTCGTCGGCGACGAGCTCGCCACGCTCGTGCTGCGGGTCGTGGTGCACCCCGACGGACCACCGACCGTCCGGTCGTGGGGCCACGGGGAGGCCGTCGACCCGACGTGGACGTTCGTGGCGACCGGCCACGAGGCCTGACCTCGGTCGAAACGTTTAGGCGGTGTGCCCGCCCCGAGCGCCGTCGTAGCGTGGCCCGCGACCGACTCGACGACGATGCGGAGACCACCGATGACCCAGGGACGACGACGTACCCGCCTGACCGCGCTCACCGCGACCCTGGCCCTGCTAGGGGCCGGGACGGCCGGCGCGCTCGCCGCGACCAGCGCAGCAGCCGCCACCGGATGCACGGTCGACTACCGGGTGACCAACGAGTGGGCCGGAGGCTTCCAGGCCGACGTCACCGTCACCAACCTCGGCGACCCGGTGCCCTCGTGGGAGCTCGGGTGGACCACGGCCGCGGGGCAGGCCGTCACCCAGGCCTGGAACGCGGACGTGACCCAGTCCGGCACGTCGGCGACGGCGTCCGGCGTGAGCTGGAATGCCGACCTGGGCACCGACGCGAGCGCGAGCTTCGGCTTCATCGGCACCTGGTCGGGGTCGAACCCCGTCCCGACGGACTTCGTGCTCGCGGGCGTGCCGTGCACGGGCGACGTCGGCGGGCCGGACCCGACGCCGGACCCCACCGACGAGCCGACCGACGAGCCCACCCCCGACCCCACGGACGACCCGACCGACGAGCCCACGCCGCCGGCGTCGGAGCTCTACGTGGACGTGACGAACCAGTCGTACGAGGCGTGGGAAGCCGCGACCGGCGCCGACAAGGACCTCCTGGCCAAGATCGCGCACACGCCGCAGGCCTACTGGGTCGGCAACTGGAACGACGCCACGACGGAGCGCGAGGCGGTCGCCGACTACACCGGCCGCGCGGTGGCTGATGGCACCACGCCCCTCCTCGCCGTCTACGCCATCCCCGGCCGCGACTGCGGCAACCACTCCGGCGGCGGGGTGGAACAGAGCGAGTACGCCCAGTGGATCGACGAGGTCGCGGCCGGCATCCAGGGCAACCCGTCCATCGTCCTCGAGCCGGACGCGCTCGCCCAGCTCGGAGACTGCGACGGCCAGGGTGACCGGGTCGGCTACCTGCGGTACGCCGCCGAGCAGCTCACCGCTGCCGGCGGCCGCGTGTACATCGACGCGGGTCACTCGGGCTGGCTGAGCCCGTCCGAGGCGGCGGACCGGTTGAACCAGGTCGGGTTCGAGCACGCCGTCGGGTTCGCGCTGAACACGTCGAACTACAACACGACGGCCTCCGAGCGGGCGTACGGCGAGCAGATCTCGGCGCTGACCGGCGGGGCGCGGTTCGTCATCGACACCTCGCGCAACGGCAACGGTTCCAACGGCGAGTGGTGCAACCCGCGCGGACGGGCGCTCGGAGAGCGGCCCGCGGTCGTGACCGAGTCCGGTGGCCTGGACGCGTTGCTGTGGGTCAAGCTGCCCGGCGAGTCGGACGGAACCTGCAACGGCGGTCCGGCGGCCGGCGCCTGGTGGCAGGAGATCGCCCTCGAGATGGCGGCGAACGCCTCCTGGTGACGCCCGCTGTGGGTATGAGACCTACGGCCTCGACACGTCCAGGACCGTAGATCTCATACCCACAGCGTCAGGGGCGCCGGGGGGATCGGCGTTCGTAGGAACGGATGCGGTAGCGCAGCCCGCCCGACGACGTCGCCCACCCGGCGCCGTCGTCGGCCCGCCCGCCCTCGGACTGCCCGCTGTCGGCCCGCCACGTGGCAGGGTCGAGCACCGGCGCGAACGCGTCTCCGGCAACCTGCAGGTCGATCTCCGTGACGACGCAGCGGTCCGCGAGCGCCACCGTCTCCGCGTACACCTGTCCGCCGCCCATGACCCAGACCTCGTCGCCCCCGGCGGCGTCCCCGGCGAGATCCAGCGCGGCGGGCACCGACGACGCCACCACGGCACCGTCGTCGGACCACCCCGGCCGCCGGGTCACGACGACGTTGGTCCGGCCGGGCAGGGGGCGCACCCGAGCCGGCAGCGACTCCCAGGTGAGCCGTCCCATCACCACGGGGTGCCCCGCCGTCGTGCGCTTGAAGTGGGCGAAGTCCTCGGGAACGTGCCACGGGATCGTCCCGCCCGCGCCGATCACCGGGCGACCCTCGGCGTCGCGTGCCTGGGCCCAGATCAGCCCGATCACACCGCCACCGGAGCCTTGATGCCCGGGTGGTGCTGGTAGCCGAGCACCTCGATGTCCTCGTACTCGTAGGCGTCGATCGACTCCCGGGGTGCGAGGCGCAGCGTCGGGTACGGGTACGGGTCGCGGCCGAGCTGCGTGGTCACCTGCTCGACGTGGTTGTCGTAGACGTGGCAGTCACCGCCGGTCCAGACGAAGTCGCCGACGGCGAGACCGGTCTGCGCGGCGACCATGTGGGTCAGCAACGCGTAGGAGGCGATGTTGAACGGCACGCCGAGGAACAGGTCCGCGGAACGCTGGTAGAGCTGGCAGCTCAGCCGCCCGTCGGCCACGTAGAACTGGAACATCACGTGGCACGGCGGCAGCGCCATGGTGTCGATCTCCGCGACGTTCCACGCGGAGACGATGTGCCGCCGCGAGTCGGGGTTGCTGCGAATCTGCTCGATCACCGCGGCGATCTGGTCGACGTGGCGGCCGTCCGGCGTCGGCCACGAACGCCACTGCACGCCGTAGACGGGGCCGAGCTCGCCGTCGTCGTCGGCCCACTCGTCCCAGATGCTCACGCCGCGCTCCTGCAACCAGCGCACGTTGGAGTCGCCGCGCAGGAACCACAGGAGCTCGTAGGCGATCGACTTCAGGTGGACGCGTTTGGTCGTGATCAGCGGGAAGCCCTGCGAGAGGTCGTAGCGGAGCTGGCGGCCGAACACGCTCCGAGTGCCCGTGCCGGTGCGGTCGCCCTTGGGGGTGCCGTGCTCCAGCACCTCCCGCAGCAGGTCCTCGTACGGTGTGGGGATGCTCGGCACCGGGGCTGCACTCATGTGCGAGAGTCTACGGATCGCACGCTGACGGAAGGGGAGACCATGCCGCGACGCGCGACGCCCGGACGCGGCTTCGGCACCGGTGGGCTGGCCGGGCTGGTCTCGGTGCTGATCGTGCTGCTGGTGCTCGCGCGGATCGGGCGCCGGCTCGACACCCCGGGCGTGCTCACGGGGCTGGGCGTGGTGCTCGTCGTCGCCACGCTCGGCGTGCTCCTGTGGCTCGCGTTCGTCAGTGCCCGGGTGCGCGGCCAGGTCGCGCGCGTGGCCCCGCACCGTCCAGGGACCCCGCTGTTCGTGGGGCGCCCGACGGCGGCGCTGACGGCCGAGGCACGGCGCCTGCGGGCCGGGACGCGTGGCCTGCCACCCGACTGCCCGGACCGCGAGCACGTCGTCTACGCCGTCCTCACGGATCGCGTGGAGCTGTGGGTGCGCGGGGACGACGCGCCGCGCTGGTGGGTGACGCTGCCCGCCCCCGTCGCGACCGGGTCGGTCCGGGTGGGCTGGACGACGCTCGAGACGCTGACGATCCGGGACGCGTCGGCACACCTGGAGCTCGCCCCGACGTCGCACGCCGGACGCGCGTGGCCCTTCCGCGCCCGCCGGTCCGCCGCCGTCGAGCAGGTGCGGGCGCTGCTGCGTCGCTGACTGCGGCTACGCGGAGCCTGCCGACCGCGCGTGCTTCGGCGGATGCGGCGGGTCCACGGGTTCCTGCGGGGCGTCGTCGCCCTCGTCGGCCCGGAAGTGCGCTCCGCGTTCCACGGCCGGAGCGTGGGCGGCACGGTCGGCGGCCTCGGCCGCGGCGATGTCGGGGCCCGTCGCCCAGTCACGGTCGGGGTGCACGACGCCATGGTCCCCGTCCGCGGCGGCCGCGTCGTCGGAGCCCGCCGCGCCGGGCAGCTCGTCCGGCAGGATCTTCCCCGACCCGAAGTCGGACTTGTCCCGTGTGCTCATCCTCCGATCCAAGCACCGTCCGGCCTGCCTCGCCCGGGATGAGCCCTCCCGGGGCGAGACCGCGGCCCGCACTGTGACGGACGCCGTCGCGCCGGGACTCGTGCCGGTGCGAGGATCGACCCATGAGCGACCAGACCGACACCGAGGCGCCCGCCGCCGTCACCCCCTCCCCGACCGACCCCCTGTGGGTCGAGCGCACCGGGACCCGTACCTACCGCGGACATACCGCGCGGGGCGCCAGCGTCGAGATCGGGCCGGCCTCCGAGGGTGCCGTCTTCACGCCGGGCGAGCTGCTGAAGATCGCGCTCGCCGCCTGCGCCGGCATGTCCAGCGACACGAAGTTCTCCCGCGTGCTCGGTGACGACTACCGCGTGACCGTGCGGGTCGAGGACCCCAAGGACATGGAGGACGACAGCTACCCGGTGCTCACCGAGAAGTTCGAGATCGACCTGTCGAGCCTGGACGACAAGACGCGCGAGAAGACCCTCCTGCTCGCCCAGCGCTCGATCGACCGGGCCTGCACCGTCGGTCGCACGCTCAAGGCCGGCGCCGAGGTCCCGCCCGCGGTGTTCGTCCAGCCGGACGAGGGCTGAGGACGCCGTGACCGCGCGCGCGGCGCACCGCGTCGAGGTGTCCCGGCTGGTGCCGGTCGGCGCCGAGGCCGCGTTCGAGCGCGTCGCGGACCCCCGGAACCACCCCCGCTGGATCCCGCTGACCCGCTACGACGGTCCGACGGCGGCACCCGCCCCGGGCGAGGCGTTCACCATGGTCAGCGGGCCCGGGGCACTGCGGGGCGGCCGCGGGTTCGTCGACCGGATGACCGTCCTGGAGCACGCGCCGCCGTCGACGGCGCGGGCGACCGTCGGTCGCAGCGTGCTGCGCAAGGACGGGCCCGCGCTGATCGGGACGGCGGGGCTCGACGTCGTCCCCATCGACGGGCACCGGGCGCGCGTCGTGTGGTGGGAGGAGACGCACCTCGCCGGACCGTTGCCACGACGACTCAACGAGGCCGCCGTCGGGGTGTTCCTGCGCGGCATGCTGGCGCTCGCCCTGTGGCGGTTCGGCCGTGAGGTCACCAGAGGCGGTCGCGGGTAGAGTCCCGGACGTGAGCACGTCGGACGTTTCACCACCGGGCGGCGGCGAGGTCGAGAGCTGGACCCGCTACCGCCCCACTCCCCTGCTCGACTCCCTGCTCGACAAGGCCGTGACGATCCCGTCCGCCGCGATCCACAAGCACGTCGACTCGGTCCGGCGCCGCAACCCGGAGGCGGACCCCGCCCGCGTCATCCGCATCCTGGAGCGCGAGTACCTCACCGTGGTGTCCACCACCGGGGGCGCCGTGGGCGCCGCGGCCGCCGCGCCCGCGATCGGCACGACGGCAGCCGCCGTGCTCACCTCGAGCGACATCGCGACGTTCTTCGCGACGTCGGCGGCGTTCTCCCTCGCGGTCGCCGACGTGCACGGCATCCCCATCGACAACGTCGCCCGGCGCCGGGCCCTGCTGCTGGCGAGCGTGCTCGGCGAGGCCGGCGCCCGCGACGTCCAGCGCGCCACCGAGGGGTCCCAGCTCGCCTGGGGCAAGGTGCTGCTGACCTCCATGCCGCAGACCGCGATCAAGCGTGTGAACAACGTGCTGACGCACCGGTTCCTCAAGCGCCAGATCGCCAAGCAGGGCACGCTGGCGCTCGGTCGGATGATCCCGTTCGGGGTGGGCGCCGTCGTCGGGTTCGCCGGTGGGCGCGCCCTGGGGCACGGGGTGGTGTCACAGTCCCGCTCGGCGTTCGGGGTGCCCCCGGACCACTTTCCCCGGGTGATCGAGAACGAGAGCCCGGCTCTCGAGGAGGGTGGCGGCGAGGCCCGTCGGACTGTGCGGTTCCGCCGATTCCGTCGGCGAGGTTCGGCCATCTCCGACGACGACGGCGCGCAGCCGGGCGCGTAGTCTCGTGCGCGTGAGCATCTCACCCGACCAAGCAACCGCCGTCGACCCCGCGCTCGCCGCCCGCCTGCCGGAGCTGCGCGAGCAGTACGCCGCCCTGCAGGCTCGCGGGCTGAGTCTCGACCTCACCCGCGGCAAGCCCTCGGCCGAGCAGCTCGACCTGTCCGAGGGGCTGCTGTCGCTGCCCGGCGAGGGCAACCACACCTCCGCGTCCGGCACGGACGTGCGCAACTACGGCGGTCTCGCGGGCCTGCCGGAGCTGCGCGAGATCTTCGCCGAGCTGCTCGGCGTGCCGACCGACCAGCTCCTGGCCCAGGACAACGCGTCCCTGCGCCTCATGTACGACTGCATGGTGCAGGCGATCCTGTTCGGCGTGCCCGGCGGCGACGGACCGTGGTCCGCGCACGACGGGCCGGTGACGTTCGTCTGCCCGGTCCCCGGGTACGACCGGCACTTCGCGATCTGCGAGGAGCTCGGCATCCGCATGGTGACCGTCCCCATGACGCCGGCCGGCCCCGACGCGGAGGCCGTGGCCGAGCTTGTGGCCGACGACCCGTCGGTCAAGGGGCTCTGGGCCGTGCCCACGTACGCCAACCCGGACGGTTCGGTGGTCTCCGAGGCCGTCGCGCGGCGTCTGGTCTCGATGCCGACGGCCGCCCCGGACTTCCGCATCTTCTGGGACAACGCCTACGCCGTCCACCACCTGACCGAGCACGAGACGAAGACGGCGAACGCGATCGAGCTCGCCGCCGAGGCCGGGAACCCCGACCGGGTCCTGATGTTCGCCTCGACGTCCAAGGTGACGTTCGCCGGTGCGGGCGTGTCGTTCCTCGCGTCCTCGCCGGCCAACATCGCGTGGTTCTCGGAGCACCTGGCGTTCCGGTCGATCGGCCCGGACAAGGTGAACCAGCTCCGGCACGCGCAGTTCTTCGGTGACGCGGACGGCGTGCGGGCCCACATGGCGAAGCACCGCGAGATCCTCGCGCCGAAGTTCGCCGCCGTCGTCTCGATCCTGTCCGAGCGGCTCGCGAACACCGGCGTCGCCACCTGGACCGACCCGGACGGCGGGTACTTCGTCTCCGTCGACGTGGTGCCCGGGACGGCGTCGCGCGTGGTGGAGCTCGCCGGCGAGGCCGGGATCAAGCTGACCCCCGCCGGCGCGACGTTCCCGTACGGGCATGACCCGCACGACCGCAACATCCGGCTCGCACCGTCGATGCCGCCGCTGGACGAGGTGCAGGTGGCGATGGACGGCGTCGCGACGTGCATCCTGCTCGCCGCCGCGGAGACCGCCTCCGCCTGACCCTCCGCCCCCCTCTCGCTGTGGGTGCACGACACGCCCTCCTTCCGGAGGGGCGACCGGCGTGTCGTGCACCCACAGCGCATGGGGGGAGGCAGGGAGCGCCTGAGACGTTCGGCACGACACGAAAACTCCGCAGCGTCTGTCGGGGTGCTGCACATCGGTCGGCCTAGGCTCGGGGCACGCCCGCCGCCGACGCCGCAGCACGCCACGGCACCTGAGCGCCGGGTGATGCGGGCGCTCCACCGCTGCACCCTGGAGGCCCCGTGCCGGCGACCACCGCTCCCCCGACCGACGACCGCGCCGACGACCGCGCGACGACCCCGTCGACGCGCCTGTCCGGCACCCAGATCCTCGCCAGCGGTCTCGCCGCCGTCAGCACCACGGTGCTGCTCTCGTTCTTCGGCGTCGCCGGCACCATCATCGGCGCCGGCCTGGCGAGCGTCCTCACCGTCGTGGCGAACTTCCTCTACACCCGCTCGATCGAGAAGACGCACGCGCAGTTCAGGCCGGTGGTCGGTCAGATCGTGCGTCCCCGGCCAGGGTCCAGCGCGGTGGCCACCGGGTCCACCGCTGTGTCCGTCACGTCCGCCGGTACCGTCGTCGAGCCAGACGACGCCGACGGCGGCACCGCGGTGGCGCTCGACGTCGACGGCGCAGAGGCTGCCGCCCCGGGCAACGCCTGGCTGCGACTGATCGACCGGCACGGCAAGGTCCGTGTGCTCACCGCCTCGGCCGCCGTGGTGTTCGTCGCCGTCATGGGCGTCGTGGTCGCCGTGGAGCTGATGATCGGCAAGCCGCTCGCCGACGCTGTCCAGGGCACCGAGGGATCCGGGACGAGCATCAGCCGGACGGCCGGAGACGACGCCAGCTCGTCGTCGTCGCGGGCGGGGAGCGGCGAGGACCGCGAGACACCGGCGGACCAGCGGCCGGCAGGCAGCACGACCGAGGACTCCACGTCGCCGGAGGACTCCGGCGAGGAGCCGACCGAGCCCACGCAGGAGCCCACGACCGAGGACGGTACCGGCACCACGGATCCGACGGGACCGGCGGAACCGGAGGACTCCGGCGAGGAGCCGACCGGCGGGTCCACCGTCGAGGAGTCGACCGGCGGGTCCACGGACGAGGAGACCACCGGCGGCTCCACCGGTGACGAGACGACCGGCGGGTCCGGCACCGACACGCCCTCGTCGGGAACGTCGGACCAGGAGTCGAGCACCTCCACGGACGGCGCCACCACGGGCTGAAAGGCCACCGGCCGAGAACGACGGCGGCCCGCACCGTCCGGTGGAGGGACGGCACGGGCCGGGGCAGGCGGGTCCTGTTCAGCCGAGGACGGCCTTGAGGAACGCCTGTGTCCGCTCGTGCGACGGGTTGGTGAACATCGTCTCGGGGTCGGCCTCCTCGACGATCTGCCCCTTGTCGAACATGAGCACGCGGTCCGACACCTCGCGGGCGAACTGCATCTCGTGCGTGACCAGCAGCATCGTGATGTCCGTGGTGTCCGCGATCTCGCGGAGCACGTCGAGCACGTCGGCCACGATCTCGGGGTCGAGCGCCGACGTGACCTCGTCGAGCAGCAGGATCTCGGGATCCATCGCCAGCGCCCGGGCGATCGCCACCCGCTGCTGCTGACCGCCCGAGAGCTCGTTCGTCTTGAAGTCTCGCTTCTCCGTCATCCCGACCTTCTCGAGCAGCCGCTCGGCGTCGGAGACGGCCTCGTCCTTCGACTTGCGCAGGACGTGGACGGGCGACTCGATGATGTTCTCGAGCACGGACATGTTCGGGAACAGGTTGAACTGCTGGAAGACCATCCCCACGCGGTTGCGCACCACGCGGCGGCGCTTCTCGGAGACGGGGACCCACTTGTCACCCTTGTACTCGTGGGTGTAAGGGTCGCCGTCGATGAGGATGAGGCCGCCGCTGAGCTCCTCGAGCGTCATGAGCAGGCGCAGGATCGTCGTCTTGCCCGAACCGGACGGACCGATGAGCGTGATCCGCTGGCCCTGCGGCACGGAGAAGTTCAGCTTGTCCAGGACGGTGTTGTCACCGAACCGCTTGACGACGTCCTGGAACTCGATGGCGGGCACGTCGCCCGAGGCAGTGGTCATGGTCTGGCTTCCTGTGGGACGAGTCGAGTCAGGCAAGGCGGATCTCCATCCTGCGCACCAGCAGCGAGGTCGGGTAGCTCACCGCGAGGAAGAGCAGGCCCACCATCGTCAAGGCCTCGACGTACGAGAACGTGTTGGCGCCGTAACTCTGCGCCTCGGTGTACATCTCGACGATGCCGATCGCGAAGAGGAACGGTGTCTCCTTGAACATCGAGATCGCGTAGTTGCCCAGGCCCGGCAGGGTGTTGCGGATCGCCTGCGGCAGGATCACCGCGCGCCAGGTGCGGCCCGGTGCCATGTTGAGGGCTGTGGCCGCCTCCCACTGGCCCTTCGGCACCGCCTCGATGCCCGCCCGGTAGACCTCGGACATGTACGTCGCGTAGTGAATGCCCAGCACGCTGAATCCGATGAACAGGACAGGCACCCATGGCGGCGAGAGCAGGTAGACAAAGACCAGCTGCACCAGGAGGGGCGTCATCCTGATGAAGTCGGTGACGAACCGCAGCGGCATCGTCACCCAGCGGGTCGGGGTCCGCATCGCCAGCGCGATGAAGAGACCGAGGATCGAGGCGATCACCATGCCGACGACGGTGGCCTCGATCGTGATGACGAGGCCCTCGAGGAGTCGAGGGAGGACCTCCCAGGCCTTCTCCCAGTCCCAGATGCCGTCATTCATTCGGGACCTCCTGCCTGCGGCGCCATCTGCGTGTTCGCGAGCCTCGTGTTGACGGTCGGCTTGATGCCGAAGGTCTCACGCAGCGTCGGCTTCGTGCCGCGGCCCAAGCGTCGCTTGGCGCGTTCCTCGAGCAGGTTCATCCCCCAGGTCAACAGATAGGCGATGACGAAGTAGACGATGAGCCCGGCGCCATAGCTGAAGATCGTGTCGTTCGTGGCCTTGCGCAGTTCGACCGTCCAAAAGTTCAGGTCGTGCAAGGTGATGTAGTACGCCAGCGCCGATCCCTTGATGAGCTGGATCAGCAGGTTCGCCAGCATCGGGATCATCAGTGCCCACGCCTGCGGGAAGATCACCCGCCGCACCTTGTGGAACCACGTCATGTTCAGTGCGGTGGCGGCTTCCCACTGCCCCTTCGGCACGGACGCGATGGAGCCACGGACGACCTCGGACGCGTAAGCCCCGTAGTTGAGCCCCAGCGCGACAATGGCGACGGCGAGAGCCTCCATCTTGAAGCCGAACTGCGGCAGCACGTAGAAGATCCAGAAGATCTGGACGACCAGCGAGGTCCCCCGGAAGAACTCCACGATGACGCGGGACGGCCCGCGCACCCAGAGGGACTGGGTGCGCGAGCCGAATCCGAGTACCACGGCGACGACCATGGCGAGGGCGGCCCCGCCGAGCGTCATCTCCAAGGTGACGAGGACACTGGTTCCGAGGTCAGGAAGCCTGTCGATCAGTGCCTGGATGTCATCGGACATGCGTTCAGTAGTCCATACCCAGCTCGTCCGCGAGGTCGGACAGGTCCTGCTCCGGGTCGCACAGCTGGTCAGCCGTCAGGCCCTCGGGCGGGAACTCGGTGGCGCTGAAGCCGAAGGGCTCCATGACCTCGAGCCACGCGGCCTCGTCGCCGAGGTAGGTGGCAAGCTCCTCGTTGTAGGCCTCAAGGAGCTCGGTGTCGTCCTGGCGGAAGACCTCGGCGCCGGCGCCGATCTGCGGCTCACCGTTGATCGTGGCGACGAACGCCTCGGTAGCCTCCACAGCCTCGTCGGTCTCCTCAGCCAGCGCACGCAGCGAGATGCCGGTCAGGGCGTACGCGTCGGCACGACCGGTCGTGACGGCGTCCAGGCCGGCCTGACGGTCCGGGACCTCCATGCCGTCCACGTCGGTGTCCTCGACGTAGCCAGCCTCGATAGCGCCCTGCGTCACGGCGACCGTGACGTCGCCGCCCTCGACCGACTGCCAGTCGGTCAGACCCTTCGGGTTGCCCTCAGGCACCAGGAAGGCGGTGGTGTACATGATGGTCGGGTCGGCAAACGCGGCCTGCTCACAACGCTCCGGCAGGATCGACATGCCGGCGCTGACGGCGTCGAACCGGTCGGCCTGGACACCCGGGATGAGGGCGTTCCACTCGACCTGGGTGCCCTCGACCGTGTCAATGCCGAGCTCACCGTAGATCTGGCGACCCAGCTCGATGGTGGCGCCCGTGAGCTCGCCGTCCTCCTCGTAGCTGTAGGGCACCTCGCCGAAGAAGCCGACGTTGATGCTGCCGGCGTCCTGCAGCTCGGCCAGGTGCGACATGCTCTCGCCGTCGCCGTCGCCGCCGTCCGAGCCGCCGTCCGAGCCGCCGTCGTCGACGCTCGAGCACGCGGCCAGCGCGGTCAGAGCAAGAACTGAGCCGGCCGCGGCCAGTGCGCGGCGGCGATGCGTGGTCCTGGTGGACTGCACGGTGGTCTCCTTCCGTCGCCCCGACGCGAGCGCTGCGGGGCTGGATGTGCGGACGATCCGTTACGGTAGCCGCGTTCCGGACGATCCGACAATGGGCGTGTCCCCTCGTCTGATTGTCCTACAATCTTGAGATCGGCGCGAACAAGCGGTTGAGCACGGCAGAATTCACCCCGCGACACACGCCGGCAACATCGCGCGATCCGTGATCGTTGTCGTGTCGTGACCTCGGAAGGAGCCTGGATGCCCTCGTCCCGCCGCGCTGCGCCCGGCGCAGCGCCCACGCTGTCGCCCGTGACGCGACCCTCGACCGTGGACCTCATCACCGCCGAGCTGCGCAACGCGATCTACTCCGGGGCGCTGCGCGTCGGTACCCCGATCCGCGAGGTCGTGATGGCCGGTCAGCTCGGGGTGAGCCGCGGACCGTTCCGCGAGGCGGCACAGCGCCTCGTCTCTGAGGGTCTCGTCGTCGCCACGCCGGGGCGCGGGCTCTCGGTACGGACGATCGGGAAGGACCGGATCCGACCGCTCTACGACGCCCGCACGGTGGTCGAGACGTCGGCCGCACGCCTCGCCGTCGCGCACGCGACCGACGAGCAGGTCGCATCCGTCCGCGCCGCGCACGATGCGCTCGCCGTCGCGGACGCGACGCACGACGCCCTCCAGGTGGGTGCCGCCGACCTCAACGTGCACTGGGCCCTCGTCGCCGCGAGCGGCAACCCGTGGCTGCTGCGCTGGATGACCACGCTCATCGTGGAGGTGCGCATCGCCAGCTTCACGGTCAGCGAGGAGTACGTGGTCCGCAAGGACGCGGCCGAGTCGCACGCGCCGCTGGTCGAACGGCTCGAGGCACGTGACGCCGACGGCCTTGACGCGGCCATCCGCGCGAACCTCGACGACGCCGTCACCCGCCTGCTGACCCCGGAGGCCGCCGGCGTGGAGACGCTCGAGGAGCCGCGCCCGCTCCCGGCTCCCCGCCTGGACCCGATCGACCTGTAGGACGTCAGCTCGCGAGCCGCGCCCCCTGAGCACGCCGCTCGCGCTCGTAGTCGACCGCCCGCCACGACGTCATCCCGCCGACGACGACGGCGACCGGTTCGTCGGCGGCGTCACGCAGCATCTCGACCGGCTCGCCGACCGGGCCGAACCCGTCGTGGACCTCGGGCCGCAGCACCGCCCCGTCCACCGTGAGCCGCTCGGCGCCGACGAACGGGTCGGCCTGGCGCGGGTCGATCAGCCACAGCCGGCCCCCCAGCCGTGCCACGTCGACCATGCCCCACAGGTTCGCGAACCGGCCGGTCCACCGGTCGAGGCCGGCGTGGTCGACGCCGGCCGTCCCGCCGTCGTCGGACAGCGCCGTGCTGACCAGGGCGAACAGGCCGGAGGCGATCTGGTCGGCAGGACCGTCGACGGCGTTGGTCAGGACGGCGACGGCGATGCGGCGCCGCGGGTCGAACCACGTGCGGGTGATCTGCCCGGGGAAGCCGCCCGAGTGCCCGACGACCCGGTGCCCGGCGATCTCGCGAGCCTCGAAGCCGAGGCCGTACTCGCGGCGCGGAGCGCCCGGCCGCTCCACGACGGACTCCGCGCGCTGCAGCAGTCGTCGCATCGTCGGGCCGAGCAGTCCGGATCCCTCTCCGTGCGCCGCCGCCCACCGCACCAGGTCGCGGGCGGTGGAGCAGAAGCCCGTGGCCGCGGCGAGCGCACCGGTGCTGACGGCCGCGACGGGCAGCCTCCCGTCGGCGAAGCGCGCGGGCAGGCCCGGCTCGGCGAGGGTCGGCGCGGAGTGCCCGACGACGGCGCGGCGCTCCAGGCTCTCCTCGAGCTCCGGGTGCGTGTCCCTCAGGCCGAGCGGGTCGAGCAGGTCGCTGCGGACGTGCTCGGCGTACGGGGTGCCGGTGACGGCCTCCACGGCGAGGCCGAGCAGCCCGTAGGCGAGGTTCGAGTACTTGAACGCCTCCCCCCGCGCGAGCACGTCGCCACCGGTGAGCACCTCGTCGAGCAGGCGGGCGCGGTCAGGGAAGGGCGCGCCGAGCTGCCAGAAGTCGGCGTCCCGGCCGTCGCGGCGGACCCCGCCGGTGTGCCCGAGCGCCTCGCGGACCGTGACTTCGCCGACAGGGGCGCCGTCGAGCTCGGGCACGAACGACCCCAGCGGGTCGTCGAGCCGCATCTCCCCCCGCTCCACGAGTCGCGCGACGGCCGTCGCGGTGAACGTCTTGGAGTGCGAGGCGACCCGGAAGAGGTGGTCCGGGCGCAGCGGGCTGCCGGACGTGAGGTCGGTGACGCCCCACGCGCCATCCAGGACCACCTCGTCGTCGACGAGCACGGCGTACTGCACGCCGGGGACCCGGGAGAGGGCGGCACGGGTCGTGACCCAGTCGCCGAGGTAGGAGGTGTTCAGGTCCGTGGTCGGGCGCCCGAGGGCGCGCTCGGGGGCACCGGCGGTCATGGTCGTCACCCTAGCCGCGCACACCATGGTTGAATGAACCAACTTATTGACTCAAAGGAGCGGTCGTGTCCAGCATCTTCCTGACGGTCGTCGTGGGCGTCCCCGTGGTCGCCGCCGCCCTGGTCCTGTGGCTCGCCGGCCGTCGCACGCCCGACGACGGCGCGGCGACCCGCCGGGCGCGGCGCCACGACTCCCTCATCACCCTCGTCGCGACGCTGGCGGCCGCGGCCACCGCCGTCGTCGCGCTCGGCCTGCCCCTGGCACCGGACGGCCTGCCGGCCCCCACCGCGCCGGGGGCCGTGCAGGCCGTCGCCCCCTTCGCCGTCGCCGTCGTGCACTGCCTGGTCCGCGTCGCCGGCGAGCTGACCTGGCCCCGCCCGAGCGGCACCGTGCGGCACGCGTCGCTCGCGCGGCGGACCGTGCGCCGGACGGGCGGGGGCTCGCTGACCCACCTCACGGTGACGTCCGCGGTCCTCACCGGCACCCTGCTCGTCACCGGGGTCACGGCCGCTCCCGACGGCCGCTCGATCGCCAGGCACCCCGTCACGCTGCCCGACGGCGGCCTCCTCACCGGAAGCAGCGGCCCCTACCCCGGCTGGCCGTACGCCGTGCCGATGCTCGCCGGGCTCGCCGCGGCGCTGCTGGCGACCTTCGCCACGCTGCGCGTCGTCGCCCGCCGGGCGCCGCTGACGAGCCTCGACCGTCGGCAGGACGACGCGCTGCGCCGGACGTCGGCGGCCCGTGTCCTCGCCATGACCCACGTCTGCGTCGGCGCCGCGACCACGCTGACCCTGCTCGTGGTCGCGCTGGCGGTCCGCAACGCCGCGACCTACGAGGACGCGACCAGGTCCTCCTCCGACCCCGCGATGCTCGTCGTCGCCGCCGTGGCGGGAACGCTCGCCGTCGCCGTCGCCGTCGGCACCGCCGTGGCGGTCGGCCGCAGCGGTGCGGTCGGCGGCGGAGGCATCAGCGCACCGGACCGGCCATGACCGACGTCAGCGTCGACCTGCGCTCCCCCACCCCGGTCTACGAGCAGATCCGCCGCCAGGTCGCCGGGCTCGTCGCCGTGGGCGTGCTGGGTCCCGGCGAGCGGCTGCCGACCTCGCGCGACCTCGCCCGGGACCTCGGGATCGCCGTCGGGACCGTCCAACGGGCGTACCGCGAGCTCGAGGCCGCCGGCGTCGTGACGTCCCGGCGCCGGGTCGGCACGGTCGTCGCGGCCGTCGCGGCCGGCCGCCCGGGCGCGGCGGCGGTCGCCGAGCTGCGGGCGGCGGTGCGCCGGGCTCGAGCGAGCGGGCTCGGCGACGCGGCGGTCCTCGACGTCGTGCACGGCGAGCTGCGCACCGTGCGGCCGACCGATGAAAAGGCTGTCGGAGGCGGGTCCTAGGTTCTACGTTGGGAACAACCACCTGAGGAGCTCACCATGACCGACCACGCGGGCGGGTCGCCGTCTCTCGCCGTCGAGGCGACCGGCCTCGTCAAGCACTTCACCTCCGGCAAGAAGACGACCAAGGCCGTGGACGGCGTCGACCTCTCGATCCCCACGGGCAGCGTGTTCGGTCTGCTCGGTCCCAACGGTGCCGGCAAGACGACGGTCGTGCGCATGCTCGCCACGCTGCTGCGCCCGGACGGCGGCACCGCCCGCGTGCTCGGCCACGACGTCGCGCACGACGCCGACGCCGTCCGCGCCGCCGTCGGCCTCACCGGCCAGTACGCCTCCGTCGACGAGGACCTGACCGGCACCGAGAACCTCCTGATGCTCGCCCGGCTGTACGGGTTCCGCGGCCGCGCGGCGACCGAACGGGTGGCGAACCTGCTCGAGGCCTTCAGCCTCACCGACGCCGGCCCGCGGCAGGTCAAGACCTACTCCGGCGGCATGCGGCGCCGCATCGACCTCGCCGCCTCGCTCGTGCTCTCCCCCCGGGTGCTGTTCCTCGACGAGCCGACCACCGGCCTCGACCCCCGGTCGCGCAACCAGGTGTGGGACATCGTGCGCGTCCTCGTCGACGACGGGGCGACCGTCCTGCTCACCACGCAGTACCTCGAGGAGGCCGACCAGCTCGCCGACCGGATCGGTGTCATCGACCACGGCCAGCTCATCGCGGAGGGCACGTCCACCGAGCTCAAGCGGTCCGTCGGCCAGGGCGCGGTGGACCTCCGCCTCGCGGACGCCTCGCAGCGCGCCGCGGCGGCCACCGTCCTGCAGCGGGTGCTCGGGACCGAGCCGACACTGCCCACCGATCCCTACGCGCTGAGTGCCCGGGTGCCCGACGACGGCGCCCACCTCGTGGCACAGGTCCTGCCCGCGCTGGGCGAGGCCGGGATCGCCGTGCCCGAGTTCTCGCTCGGCCAGCCGAGCCTCGACGAGGTGTTCCTGACCCTCACCGGCGCACCGTTGCCGGCGGACGAGACGAGCGACGGCACCGCCGTCGAGGAGGAGGTGGCCCGATGAGCGCCGTCGACATCAGCACGACCTCCCTGCGCGAGGCCGTGGCGCTGGACGAACGGCCGGCGCGGCCCTCCGCGGTCGCCACCTCGCTGACCTTCGGCTGGCGGGCACTGCTCAAGATCAAGCACGTGCCGGAGCAGCTCTTCGACGTGCTCGTCTCGCCGGTCATCTTCACCCTGATGTTCACGTACCTGTTCGGCGGGGCGATCGCAGGCTCCACGGATGCCTACATCCAGTTCCTGCTGCCCGGCATCCTGGTGCAGACGATCATCATCGTGACCGTGTACACGGGCTACACCCTCAACACCGACATCACCAAGGGGGTGTTCGACAGGTTCCGGTCGCTGCCGATCTGGCGCCCCGCCCCGATCGTGGGCGCGCTGCTGGGCGACACCGTCCGGTACACGATCGCGTCGATCATGTGCATCGGGCTGGGCCTGCTCATCGGGTTCCGGCCGGACGGCGGCGTGCTCGGGGTGGTCGCGGGGGTCGCGCTGCTCCTGGTGTTCGCCTTCGCGCTCAGCTGGATCTTCACCATCCTCGGCCTGCTGCTGCGCACCCCGAACGCCGTGATGGGGGTGTCGATGATGGTGCTCATGCCGCTGACGTTCGCGTCGAACATCTTCGTGGACCCCTCCACCATGCCGTCCGGGCTGCAGACCTTCGTGGACCTGAACCCGGTGTCGCACCTCGTCACGGCGGTGCGGGGTCTCATGGCGGGCACCGCGGACCTGGGTGAGGTCACCACGGTACTGATCTCCGCCGTCGTCATGACCGCGGTGTTCGCGCCGATCACGATGTACCTCTACCGCAACCGCCACTGACCCGTTCCCCGCCCCGCCGCCTCGCGGCGGGGCGGGGCCGGGCGGGTCGTGTGGGGAGGTCAGGCGGCAGGGTCGGCCTGCATCTCCTCGTCGCACTTGCGGGTGACCACCAGCACGGGGCACTGCGAGTGGTGCAGCACGGCCTGGCTGGTCGACCCGAGCAGCAGCCCGCGGAAACCGCCACGGCCCCGTGAGCCGACGACGACGAGATCCGCGGCGGAGGAGAACTCGGTGAGCAGCTCGGCACCGGACCCGTCCAGCACGTGCCGCTTGATCGTGATGTCCGGATGCTCGGCCTCGACCTGGTCCACGATGACGTCCAGCCCGGCCTTGACGTCGGCCAGCACCTGCTCGTGGTCGATCTGGGACGGCAACCAGGCGAGCACCCCGGCACCCGAGCCGAGCGGGACGCCGGCGACGGCGACCAGCTCGGCGCCCCAGGACTCCGCCTGCTCGACGGCGTGCCGCAGGGCGACCTCAGACGTCGGCGAGCCGTCCACACCGACGACGATCCGCCGGACCTCGTGCACGACGTCACCGTCGCGACGCTCCGGGTTCTCCGCTCCCTCACGGTGCGGGACCACGACGGTCGGACAGTGGGCGTGCGCGGGCAGCGCGGAGGAGACGGTACCGAGCAGCCGCTCCGCGAAACCTCCGCGTCCGCGCGTGCCGACGACGGCGAGGCAGTGGTCGCTCGACATCTCGACGAGCACACCGGCCGCGTCTCCCGTGGCGACGGTCCCTTCCACGGGGATGCCCAGCCCCTCGACGCGCGCCTGCGCCTCGGCGAGGACCGCCTTCGCCCCCTCGGCGATGGCCGTGTCGTCGAGAGCCGCGTACCCGCCGTCGAGCGATGCCGCTGTGAACGACGGCAGCGAATAGCTGCACACGATGTGCAGCCCCCATCCGACCCGCTGGGCGTACGTCGCCGCCCAGTCCAGGGCGTGCAGGCTCGCGGTGGAACCGTCGACGCCCACCAGGACGACCTCAGGACGTGTCATGTCGCGCCTCCCGTCATGCCCGGACCTCGACGTCCGGAACAACTGTGGTTCAAGCGTAACGAAAGACGGCCGCAAGGTGTAGCAAAGGACAGCACGACGCCCCGACCTTCACGGGGAACGTCGGGGCGTCGTGGATGCTGGGGCGGTCAGGTCAGCCGGTCACCCGCAGGTAGGTGGGGCTGGACTGCCAGATGCCGGACTGTCGCACGACCCAGCCACCGGGACGCGTCGCCTCGATCTGCTGGCCGTTGCCGATGTAGATCGAGATGTGTCCGGGCGACCAGATGAGGTCACCGGCACGAGCCTCCGACGCGGAGATGACGGTGGTGTTCGACGCGCTGCGGATCGCGCTGGAGGAGTGCGGCAGCGACACGCCGAGCTGGTTGTAGACGTAGGTCACGAGCCCGGAGCAGTCGAAGCCGGACGGCGACGCGCCACCCACGACGTACTTGACGCCGATGTAGCGGGCGGCGATCGAGACGGCCGAGGAGCCGCTCGCGCTCGCGGCGGGTGCCGCCGTGGACTCGGTGCTGGACGACTCGGTGCTCGACTCGGTGCTCGACTCGCTGGTGGACTCCACCGCGGTCCGCTCGGCCGAACGCGACGGCGCGACCTCACGCACCGGCTCCGGCTCGGGCTCCGGCGCCGCCTTGATCTCGGCACGCGCAGCGATCTTCGGCGTGACCTTCTCCACCGAGACCTTCGCCTCGGAGTCCACGGTCACGACCGGAGCCGCCTCCAGCGCCGAACGCGCCTGATCCGTCAGAGCACCCAGATCGACCGTGCTCAGCTTCTTCGCCGCGTCGCTGTCGACCGGAGCGGCGTGCGCCGCAGAAGCCCCACCGATCGTCGAGACCAGCAGACCACCAGCAGTGGCCACCACAGCAGCCCGACGACCGGCCGCCGCGGACGGCGCAGCCAACATCGGACGCCGCGCAGCGCGGTGCTTGCCGCGCGTCCTGGTAGATGCGTTCACGTCTTCCCTCTCCTGTCGCCTACGAGGTCAGCTGTCGGGTTCGGGTGGGAGAAATCACCCGGCCCCACAGAACCAGAGGTCCCGTGCGGCTTCACCCCAAGGACACCGTCACCGATGCCCACAAATGGGTCCCCCGCTCCTGCCGGCGGTCTTGGTTCCCCGACCGGTGGCAGGACTCGGCGTCCGGTCAGGATCCGGCAGAATGCTCCACCGGACGAGGAAACCGTAGCGGATCACGGCGCCCATGTCACGTTTAGGTCACGGTGACGAGGGATGGCCTCCGTCACCAGCCCCCTGGAGGTGCTGGAGGGCCCGCTGAGCGCCGGAGATCCTCCGCCCGCCCCCCTGTCGCGATACCCGAAGCAAGGCCTCCAGCGCCCCGGCATGGCGCAGCGGCGCACAGAGGCCGGGACGGCACGAGGCCCTGCCGCGCGTGGTGCGCGGCAGGGCCTCGTGGTGGCGTGGCGACCCGGGGGGTCAGCCGACGCGGATGAACGTGGGGTTCGACTGCCAGATGCTCCGGAACTGGATCGTCTTGCCCGGGCGCGGGGCGTCGATCTGGGTGTTGCCGCCGGCGTAGATGGCGATGTGACCCGGCGACCAGATGAGGTCGCCCGGCTGCGCGTCCGCGCGGGAGACGACCGTGCCGGCGTAGCGCTGCGCCGAGGAGGCGCGCGGGAGCGAGATGCCCGCCTGCGCGAAGACGTACTGGGTGAAGCCCGAGCAGTCGAAGCCGGACGGCGAGGTGCCGCCCGAGACGTAGGGCACACCCACGTAGCGCGAGGCGATCGAGATGATGGAGCCGTTGGCCGACGCGGGTGCCGCCGTGGACTCGGTGCTGGACGACTCGGTGCTCGACTCGCTGGTGGACTCCACCGCGGTCCGCTCGGCCGAACGCGACGGCGCGACCTCACGCACCGGCTCCGGCTCGGGCTCCGGCGCCGCCTTGATCTCGGCACGCGCAGCGATCTTCGGCGTGACCTTCTCCACCGAGACCTTCGCCTCGGAGTCCACGGTCACGACCGGAGCCGCCTCCAGCGCCGAACGCGCCTGATCCGTCAGAGCACCCAGATCGACCGTGCTCAGCTTCTTCGCCGCGTCGCTGTCGACCGGAGCGGCGTGCGCCGCAGAAGCCCCACCGATCGTCGAGACCAGCAGACCACCAGCAGTGGCCACCACAGCAGCCCGACGACCGGCCGCCGCGGACGGCGCAGCCAACATCGGACGCCGCGCAGCGCGGTGCTTGCCGCGCGTCCTGGTAGATGCGTTCACGTCTTCCCTCTCCTGTCGCCTACGAGGTCAGCTGTCGGGTTCGGGTGGGAGAAATCACCCGGCCCCACAGAACCAGAGGTCCCGTGCGGCTTCACCCCAAGGACACCGTCACCGATGCCCACAAATGGGTCCCCCGCTCCTGCCGGCGGTCTTCCGTGGGGCCGGGACGGCGGCAGGACTTGGCGGTCCGGCCCGGCACTCGGCGGAGGGCACTCCGGCGAGCGTGTCTGACCGTACCCGAACCCACCGGTGATGTCACGTTCCGATCACAGCCCGCCCGCCGCGGTGTCCCGTGCGTCGCGACGGGCCCGCGGGAACGGTCAGCGGGCCGCCACGAACAGGTGCTTGGCGAGGTCGTCGGGTAGCTCGAGGCCCTCGCTCGCGCCGTCGGCCTGGACGGCGTAGTAGTCGCCGAGCGTGCGGGCCTCGATGCGAGCCCCCGGCACCAGCCCGACGCGCTCGAGCCGGGCGAGGAACTCGTCGTCGACCTGCACGGGCTCGGCGATGCGCTGCAGGACGATCTCGACGTTCTCTGTCTGCCCGCGCAGGAAGGCGGGCAGCGACTGCACACCCTCGAGGAACGGCACGTCCTCGTACTGCTCGCCGAGCTCGGACAGCCCCGGGATGGGGTTCCCGTACGGGTCGTGGTGCGGGTGGTCGAGGAGGGTGACGAGGCGGCGCTCGACGAGGTCGCTCATCACGTGCTCCCAGCGGCACGCCTCGTTGTGGACGTGCTCCCAGTCCAGCTTGATCACGTCGGTCAGGAGCCGCTCGGCCAGCCGGTGCTTGCGCATGACGCGCGTCGCCTTCGCCTGGCCGTCGTCGGTGAGCTCGAGGTGCCGGTCGCCGGTCACGACCACGAGCCCGTCCCGCTCCATCCGGGCGATCGTCTGCGAGACCGTCGGACCGGAGTGCCCGAGGCGTTCCGCGATCCGCGCGCGGAGCGGCGTGATGCCCTCCTCGCCGAGCTCGTAGATCGTCTTCAGGTACATCTCGGTGGTGTCGATCAGGTCGGTCACGTCCACTCCCGTCTTGAGGCCCGGGCCTAGTCTATTCGCACACGTCACCGTTCCGGCGTCCGCCACCGGCGGCCGCCCCACCACGCCAGCCACGGAGTCCCCATGCCCCTCCAGATCCCCTCGTCGCTGCTGCCGTCCGACGGCAGGTTCGGTGCCGGACCGTCCAAGGTCCGCCCCGCCCAGGTCGACGCCCTGCGGGCGGCGGGCGACCCTCGGCGGCCGCTGCTGGGCACCTCGCACCGCCAGCCCGGCGTCAAGGACCTGGTACGCCGCGTGCGCACGGGTCTCGCGGAGCTGTTCGACCTCCCCCCGGGGTACGAGGTCGTGCTCGGCAACGGCGGGTCGACGGCGTTCTGGGAGGTCGCGACGGCGAGCCTCGTCCGGGAGCGGGCGCAGCACGCCGTGTTCGGCGAGTTCGGCGGGAAGTTCGCCGCAGCCACCCGCCGCGCCCCCTTCCTGGCGGACCCGGAGGTCGTCGAGGCCGCACCCGGCCGCGTCGCGCACCTCACGCCGTCGGCGTCCGTCGACGTGTACGCGACACCTCACAACGAGACCTCGACGGGCGCGATGGCCCCGGTGCGTCGCCCGGCCGGCTCCGACCAGCTCGTCCTGACCGACGCGACGTCGGGCGCGGGGGCCCTGCCGGTGGACCTGCGCGAGACCGACGTCTACTACTTCGGCCCGCAGAAGGTCTTTGGGGCCGACGGCGGGCTCTGGCTCGCGCTGTGCAGCCCGGCCGCGATCGAGCGCGCTGCCGTCGTGGAGGCGTCCGGAGGCGGACGCTGGGTGCCCGAGTTCCTGTCCCTGACGACGGCGTTGGCGAACTCCCGCCAGGACCAGACCCTGAACACCCCGGCCGTCGGGACGCTGGTGATGCTGGTGGAGCAGATCGAGTGGATCCTCGAGCAGGGCGGTCTGGAGTGGTCGAGCGGGCGGTCGGCGACGTCGGCCGGGATCCTCTACGACTGGGCGGAGGCCCGTGAGTGGGCGACGCCGTTCGTCGCGGACCCGGCGGAGCGGTCCACCGTGGTGGGGACGATCGACCTGGACGAGCGCGTGGACGCGAGCGCCGTCGTCGGCCACCTGCGCGACAACGGGGTCCTCGACGTGTTCCCGTACCGCAAGCTGGGCCGCAATCAGGTCCGAGTGGGGATGTTCCCCGCCGTGGACCCCAAGGACGTCGAGGCACTCACTGAGATCATGGATTTCGTCGTGGATCAAGTCATGTAGCCTTCGACGAGAAATTTCACCCGCTCCACTGCTAGCATTCCGGCGTTTCGTACAAAGCCGACATAGCAAAGGAGCTGGACGTGCCAGAGATGGAGCACTTCACCTACGGGCTGCTGACCCCGCTCGCCGGGTACATCGCGTCGTTCATCGGCTGCCTGACAGGACTGTCGGCCACCTCGCGGGCACGTGCGGCCACGGGCGCCGTGGCCAAGAGCGTCTGGCTCACCCTCGGCGGCGTCGCGATCGGCGGCACCGGCGTGTGGGTCATGCACTTCATCGCCATGCTCGGCTTCACCGTCGACGAGATGCCGATCAACTACGACGTCCCGCTGACCATCCTCTCCGCTCTGCTGGCGATGGCCGTCGTCACGGCAGGGCTGTTCCTCGTCGGGTTCCTCGGCGACAAGCTGCTCTACCTGCTGGTGGGCGGGCTGTTCGTCGGCCTGGGCGTGGCGAGCATGCACTACCTGGGCATGGCCGCGATGGAGATGAGCGGGGAGACCCACTACGACAGCCTCCTGGTCGGAGCGTCTCTGGTCATCGCCGTCGTCGCCGGCACGGCCGCGCTCTGGCTCTGCGTGAACGTCAAGGGCTGGCTGCTCGCGACGGTGGCCGCGCTGGTGATGGCCGCCGCGGTCGCCGGCATGCACTACACGGGCATGGCCGCGATGCACATGACCGGGCCGGCCCGCCGCCGGGCGGCACCTCGGCCCTGGAGCTGCTCGGCCCGCTCATCGCCGGGGTCTTCCTGAGCACGGTGGCGATGGTCTTCGTGGTCCTCATGTGGCCGACGGAGGACGAGATGCGCGAGCGACAGGCGCTCGAGGAGCGGATCACGCCCACGCCGGCCGGCTGACCCGACCCGCAGCAGCACGCTCGCGCGCCGTCAGGCGGCGCGGGCGTGCTCGCGCTCGACGGCGGGCGGGTCGAGGTAGACCACCTCGAGGTGCGGGCGGCTCAGCAGCCGGTAGCGCACCCGGAGGCGCCAGTTCCGGACGGCCCACGCCGTGGCGCCGAGCGCCACGAGGAGGGTCGCGATCGAGCCGATGAGGATCGCCCAGCGAGGGCCGAACGTCTCGCCGACCCAGCCGACGATCGGCGAACCGATCGGCGTCGCGCCGAGGAACACCATCATGTAGAGCGCCATGACACGCCCCCGCATCGCCGGGTCGGTCGAGGTCTGGATGGTGGAGTTCGCGGCGGTCATCATCGTCAACGACGCGAGCCCGACGGGGATGCACGCCACGACGAACGCCGGGAACGTCGGCATGAGCGCCATGACCGCCGTGGCGACGGCGAAGGCGAAGGCGGACCCGATCACCAGCCGCACGCGGGGGCGGTCGCGACGGGCCGCCAGCAGCGCCCCCGTGAGCGACCCGATGGCGAGCACCGACCCGAGCAGCCCGAACTCGCCGGCGCCACGCTCGAACTCGACCCTCGCCATCATCGCCGAGGTGAGCTGGAAGTTGAGGCCGAACATCGACACGACGGCGAGGACCACCATGATCACCACGATGTCCGAACGCCCCCGCACGTAGCGCAGGCCTTCGCGGATCTGCCCCTTGCCGCGCGGCGTCGGCTCCCGCGACCAGGTCGCCTCGGCCTTCATGAGGGCGACCGCCGCGATGGTGGCCGCGAAGGTGGCGCCGTTGATGACGAACACCCAGCCGGAGCCGACGGCGGCGATCAGCAGGCCGGCCACCCCCGGGCCGACCAGCCGGGCCGCGTTGAACGACGCCGAGTTCAGCCCGACGGCGTTCGCGAGGCGCTCGGGGGGCACCAGCTCGGCGACGAACGTCTGCCGCACCGGGTTGTCGAACGCGGTGACGACGCCGAGCCCGAGCGCGAACGCGTACACCTGCCAGAGCTGCGCGTGACCGGACAGCACCAGCACCCCGAGGCCGAGGGCGAGCACGCCCATCGCCCCCTGGGTGACCATGAGCAGGCGGCGGCGCGGCAGCCGGTCGGCGAGCAGGCCGGCCCACGGACCGAGCAGCAGCAGGGGCAGGAACTGCAGGGCGGTGGTGATGCCGAGGGCGACGCCGGAGTCGTCGGTGAGGTCGGTGAGCACGAGCCAGTCCTGGGCGACGCGCTGCATCCAGGTGCCGACGTTGGCCACGAGGGCGGCGCCGAACCAGAGCCGGTAGTTGGGGTAGCGCAGGGAGGAGAAGGTCGCGCTCATCCGGCCGCCACCCGGGCCAGGATCTCGGTGGCGGCGGCGAGCGTGGCCCGCTCGTCAGGGTCGAGCTCCTCGAGCCGGCAGGTGAGCCAGGCGTCCCGACGACGGCGCGTCTCGGCGATCTCGTGGCGTCCGGCGTCGGTGAGCCGCACGACGACCTGGCGCCGGTCGGTGGGGTGGTCGGCCTTCTCGACGAGGCCGAGCTCGGCCAGCGTGGTGACGGCACGGGTCATCGCGGGAGGACGCACTCGTTCGTGCTCCGCGAGCGCGCCCGGGCTCATCTCCCCGTGGCGGTTCAGCACGGCGAGGACCCCGAACTGACCCTCGGGCAGGTCCGCCTCGCCGCGCTGGGTCCGCAGCCGGCGGGCAGCGCGGGTGAGGGCGACACGGAGGTCGCTGCTGAGCTGGGCGGGGTCGTCAGTCACTTCTCTTACTCTAGGTCATTACCTTCCCGAATGATATGTGGGGGCAATCACAAACGGCGCGCACGGTCAGCGCGTGCCCCAGGCGACGAGCGCCGGCCCGGAGCGCGGCAGCGCCCGCTGGGCCACCCGGAACGGCCACGTCGCCACGGCGACGGCCGTCCCCTGCGCCGCCGACGACGGCTGGAAGAGGCGGCCCGAGCGCGCGGTGCGCTCCGCCGTCGTCGTCCCGTCGTCCTCCAGCCGCCGCGCGGCCACCCGGTTGCGCACCGCTTCCAGGGCATAGCCCAGGGGCGCGCCGTAGAGCCGCCCGCCGACGTCGGTCAGCCCGGCCCCGGTCAGCAGCGCCCGCATCTGCGCGGGCTCGTAGCGACGGTGGTGGCCGACGGCGGCGTCCATGGGTCCGTAGCGCGCCTGCCACGCGGGGGTGGAGACGAGCACCAGGCCGCCCGGACGCAGCAGCTCGACCCAGGAGGCGAGCGCCCCGGCGTCGTCCTCCAGGTGCTCGAGCACCTCGAAGGCGCAGACGACGTCGAACCCGGCGCCGGCGTCGAGCTCCCGGGCGTCCCCGTGGACCACCTCGCCGTCCAGCCCGGCGTCCACGAACCGCCGACGGGCCACCTCGGCGCTGGCGCCGTCGAGCTCGACCCCCGTGTACCGGTGCCCGGCGGCCGCGAGCCGGACGCCCACGGCGCCCTGCCCGCAGCCGACCTCGAGCACGCGGCCGGGCTCGGGCGGGAGCACGCGCCGCACGACGTCCCAGCGCAGGGAACCGAACAGGGTCAGGGGTGGGGCGGTGGTCACGCGTCCTCCGGGTGTCCGTGGGGTGAGCGGCGTACCGGGTCCGGGGCGGGGAGGCGGCCGTGGGCCACGATGCCCGTCCCGCGGTGGGGCAGGGCCCGCTGCAGCAGGCAGAACGGCCAGACCGCCGCGGTGACGAGGGCGCCCGCGACCTGCGAAGTGGGCTGCAGCACCCGGCCGCTGACCGCCGTCTGCTCCGCCGGGACCGGGGCGCCGGACCGGGAGCGCGCCCGCCGGCGGGCCACGCGGTTGCGCACGGCCTCCAGCAGATAGCCGAGCGGGGCGTCGTAGAGGCGCACGTCGACGTCGATCAGCCCGGCGTCCCCCAGCAGGGTGCGCAGCCGCTCGGGGTCGTAGCGGCGGTAGTGCCCGGCGAGGGTGTCCCACGGGCCGAAGCGCTCGGGCCACGCCGGGGTGGACAGCAGCAGCAGCCCGCCGGGCCGCAGCCGGGCGGCCCACTCGGCGAGGGCCGCGGCGTCGTCGGCGACGTGCTCGACCACCTCGAACGCACACACGACGTCGAAGCGTTCGTCGACGCCGAGCGCGTCCGTCCCGCCGTGCACGACGCGCGCTCCCGGCGCCACCGCCTGCACCCGTGCGGCCGCGACGGCCCGCGTCGTCTCGTCGAGCTCCACGGCGGTGTAGTCGTGGCGGGCGGCGATCCGGGCGCCGACGGCGCCCTGGCCGCACCCGACCTCCAGCACCCGTGCCCGCTCCCGCGGCAGGGCACGGCGCACCACGTCCCAGCGCAGGCGGCCGCGGGGTGCGAGCGGCGGGGGTGGTGCCCGGCGCACGAGCGCTCCCGCGACGGCGAACTTGAGGTCGGCAAGCGTCACCAGGGCACGGCTGACCAGGACGACGAGCAACAGCTCGGCGTGCGGCAGCGTGCCGGCCAGGACCGCGAGCAGCACGAGCTCGCGCGCCCCGGCCCCGGCCGGCACCACGACGACGAGGAACCCCACCATCCAGGCCAGCGCGTAGCCGCCGACCGCGAGCGCGAGCGTCCGTGCCCCGGTCGCCATCCCGAGGCCGGTGGCCAGCAACCACACCTGCAGACCCGCGCACACCCACCCGAGCACGGCCCACGCGGTGGCAGCCCCGAGACCCCGCCACGACAGGGGGTGCTCGAGCGGTGCCCGACGCGCGAGGCGCAGGGCGAGGGCGAGCAGCCGGTTGAGCACCGGCGGCAGCAGCAGGACGACGACGGCGGGCAGCAGCCACAGCGTCCAGCCCCACGGACCGAGCGCGTCGGCGGCGAGGAACGGCAGCGCGACGGCGCCGACGACCGCCCCGGAGACGACCCCGACACCGGTCGCGACGGCGGTGGCCGTCATCGTGCGCCGGCGCGGGACGCCGTGGTCGGCACCGACCTCGGCCGCCGCGACGATGTTCCACACCCCGCCGGGCACGTACTTGCCGAGCTGGCTGATGCCGAACACCGCGACGGCGGAGCTCGTCCCGAGCCGCGAACCGAGGTCGGCGAGCACGGCCCGCCACGACATCATCGTCGCGGCGACGAAGAGCAGGGAGACGCCGAGCGCCGCGGCGAGCCGCCCGGCGGACATGGCCCGGGCAGCCTCGAGCAGGTCCGCACGGACGGCGACGACGGCGTAGACGGCCAGGCCCAGCGCGAGCACGAGGAACCCCCACCGCACCCACGGTGAGCGCAGCACGGCCAGCAGCCGTGCGGTCGCACCGCGCCGCCCGGTCACGGTCGGACCCCGCGGTCGGCGAGCGCCGCGTGCAGAGGCCCGACGACGGCGCCCGGCCGGACCTGCGCACGCGCGGCGGTCGCGCGGGCACGGGCGGCGGCGAGGCGACCGGGACCGGCGAGGTCGAGGAGCCGCCGGGCAAGGGCGGCGGGGTCGGCGGGAGGCACGAGCTCGACGTGGTCGGCGAGCAGCCGGCGCTGCGGCGGGGTGTCGGAGGTGACGACGACGCACCCGGCGGCGAGCCCCTGGAACACCTTGTTGGGCACCACCCGCAGGCCCTTGGCGGTGTCCGAGAAGATGCCGAGGCAGACGTCGTGCCCGGCCACGAGGGCGGGCAGGTCGGCCGGTTCGACCCAGTCGTGCCACGTCACGTCGGGCACGCCGTCGAGCACGGCCTGTGCGGCGGCGTGGTCCTGGCCGTGCCCCACCAGCGTGGCCTCGAGGGGCCGGCCGGCGTCGCGGTCGCGGGAGCGGGGCAGGGCATCCGCGAGCGCCGCGGCCACCACGGTGGCGCCCTGCAGGGGGGTGAACAGGCCGAAGAACACCACGCGCAGCGGCGCGGGACCAGCCGGGGCGGCGCCGTCGGAGGCCGCACGCGGGGGTGGTGTGCCGCCGTCGTGCGCGGGCGGGTCGGCGAACCAGGCGTCCGGGGCGCCCACGGGCACGACGACCCCTCGCCGCCCTCGTGAGGGCGCCAGGTGCGCGAGCATGTCGCGGTGCTCGGCGGTGTCGAGGACGACGACGTCGGCGCACGCCACCGCGAGCCGGTCCAGGCCGCGCAGGAGCGTCACGCGCAGGCCGGCCGCGCCGCGGTCGGTGGCGGTGTCGGCGGCGAAGACCAGGTGGTCGAGCACCACCGTGGTGCGGGGGTGCAGCAGGCGGGCGAGGACCACGTCGAAGTGGCCGAGGTAGCCGACCAGCAGGGCGTCCGGGGCGCCGTGCACACGCCGGTGGGCGACGTCGTCGCGGACGAGCAGCGCCCAGCAGGCCAGGAGACGGACGAGCAGCAGCGGCAGGCGCCACGGCTGGCGGAGCATGCGGACGCGTTCGGCGGTGCTGAACCCGAGGGGGCGGTTCAGCTCGGTGACGGTGTACCCGTGGGCGCGCAGCCCGGCCACGAGGATCCCGGCCCGGGGGTGCCGGGCGGCGTCATAGGTGCCGAACGCGACGATCACTCGTCCGGCCCGTACTGCAATTTCTTGAGCCGTTCGAGGGAGTCCTCGAGCAGCGTGCGGTTGGTGCGCAGCAGGTCCGCGAGGACCAGCAGCGCCAGGCACAGCAACGAGCCGACCAGCATGGCCGCGGCGAACACCAGCGACTGCACGTGCCCCCCGCCCTCGCCCTGGGCGAAGTACACGAGGAACCGCACGGCGGGTATCGCGGACGCCAGGAAGAACAGGCCCGCGAGCGAGAGGAACACCAGGTGCGGGCGGAACATGATCCAGCTGCGCACGATGGCGCGCGCGGAGCGGCCCATGTGCTGCCAGATGTTGCGGAAGAGCCGCGACTCCCGCGTCTTCGGATTGGTGGTCACCGGGACCGAGGCGATCCGCAGCCCTTTGTTGCCCGCCTGGACGATGGTCTCCATCGTGTAGCTGAACTGGGTGACCACGTTGAGCCGCATCAGGCCGTGGCGCGAGTAGGCGCGGAACCCGCTCGCGGCGTCGGGCAGGCTCGTCCGGGCTGCGGCACTGACCACCCGGCTGCCCACGCGCTGCATGCGCTTCTTGAAGGGGCTGAAGTGCTCGATGGTGGCCGTCTGCCGGTCGCCGACCACGACGTCGGCCTCCCCGGACAGGATCGGCGCGACGAGGTCGGCGACCTTCTCGGACGGGTACTGGTTGTCGCCGTCGGTGTTGACCACCACGTCGGCACCGCGGGAGAGCGCGAAGTCGACGCCGTCGCGGAACGAGCGGGCCAGGCCCATCGTGCTGCGGTGCCGCACCACGTGGTCGACCCCGAGGTTCTTCGCGACCTCGGCCGTGCCGTCGGTGGAGCCGTCGTCGATGACCAGCCACTCGACCTCGTCGAAGCCGGGCACCTCGCGCGGCAGGTGGGCGAGCACGAGCGGGAGCGTCTCGGCCTCGTCGAGGCACGGGATCTGGACGACGAGCTTCATCGAGGCCCTTCAGTGGGGACGACGGCGGCGTTGGCGGGTCGGCGCGGAGGCACCGACGGCGCGAGTCTAGCGACGAAGGGCCGCACCCGACGGGACCCGGACGGTCTGTTTGAGCGCGGACGACCAGGTCGGCGTCATGGGGAGTCAGGCATCAGGGGGTGATGCCTGAACGTGCACGACGTCGCCCCGCGCCGCTGGCTGCCGTGCTCGCCAGTGGGCCGCGACGACCACCGCAGCCACCATGCCGACGACCGCGACGACCAGCACGACGGCGACGGCCGGCTCGCTCAGCGGACTCCACGCGACCCAGCGCTCCCACGCGACGCCCACCGGCTCCCCCGGACCTCGGTACATCGCGACGAACGCCCACGCCAGACCGGCGACGGCCGCCAGCACGCCGAGGCCGGTGGCGACCGGCACGGCCAGGGCCACCGCCCGTTCCCGTCGGCGGCACACCTGCCAGACGGCGACGGCCAGCAGCGCGGCGAGCGCCGTCAGCCCGCCGAAGACGTACCGGCCCTGCAGCGCGACGAGCACGCCCGACTCGGACCAGCTCCTGACCGCGTTGACGATCACGCCTGCCGCGAGGCCCCCGGGCAGCAGCGCGATCGTCAGGGAGCCACGCCGCGCCCCGGGGACGACGACGGCGACCAGCGTGGCGCCGACCAGCAGCACCGAGCCGAGCACCACCAGGTCGCCCGGCAGACGCACCTCCAGCCAGCCGAGATTGCCGAAGAACGCCTGGGCGGTGCGCCCGAGCGCGTCCTGGAGCACCTGGTCCGCGGGGACGGGTGTCATCCCGGAGTAGTCGCGAGGCAGCCCGACCGGCTGCACGGCGCCGTCGATGATCCAGTTGCGCGCCCACCACCAGCCGCCGACGACGAAGGCGAGCGCCAGGGCGACGAACCCGCGCACGGCGCGGGAGACCGCCGTCGGACCCGCGCGGGCGCTGCGCGGACCAGGGGCGAGCAGGTAGGCGAGCGCCACCGTGGGGATGGCGAACGCGAGCATCACCTTGGTGAGCAGCCCGGCGCCGAGGACGAGACCGATCGCCACGGCGACCCGCCACCGGGCGTCGCCGGTGACCACGCGTGCGGCGAGGTAGGTGACGCCGGCACCGGTGAGCACCACGAGGGCGTCGTTGTTCGCGGCACCCATGATGTGTCCTACCTGGGGGATCAGCATCGGGAACGGCGCAGCGACCAGCGCCGCCGAGCGCGACCCCGTCAGCCGGCGGGCGGTCGCCGCCGCGAGCGGGACGGTGGCGGCGAACAGGGCGACGTCGAGCAGCCGCAGGGTCAGCAGCGCGACGTCCCACCGGGCGTCCGCCGTCCCGGTGGCGTGCAGGACGGCCGCCCCGAGGGCGTAGTACGCCGGCGGGTGCTGGGTCATCTGGTCGACGGTGGCGCTCGTGCCCGGGGCGGGCAGCGCGTTCTCCGCACTGATTTGCACACGCTCGTCCGCGGGGACGGGCGTGAGCTCGACGAACTGCGTCGCGCGGTCCCGGTACCGCCAGCGGCCCGGCAGGTCGGCGGGGTAGGCGGCCTCCGCGACGGCCTGGTCGGTGACGGGCGCGAAGTGCGCGTCACCCGGCGCGGGCCAGCCGCCGCCGTAGGCGATCCGGACCACGCTGTTGAGATGGTTCTGCTCGTCGGGCGAGCGGAACCCGGGGGTCAGCACGGCCCAGGCCACGGCCCACAGCGCCACGGCGAGCGTCAGGACGGCGAGGGTGCGGCGGTAGGCACGCTCGCACGGCGGCGTGTCACGCGTCACAGGGACAGTGTGCCAGGAGCCGGCGTCCGAGGTCGTCGGGCCCGGATGCGACGAGCCGCTCTCCGGGCCAGTGCTGTGACCGCTGGTGGTGACGGCCTGGACACAGGCGCCGACGAGGTCCGCCTGTCCGTGCCGAAGGACCGGCTCGCGGGCTGAGCCGTCAGCGCCGCCGCCCGGGCCGCGGCGATCGTGGCGGCCCACGGCGGGTGCGGGCACATCGCGTCCCGGCGATGGTGGCTGAGCTCGGCCGAGACGGGACGTGAGACCATCCATCACATGCGCGGCATCATCCTGGCCGGCGGTTCCGGCACACGGTTGCACCCGATCACGCTGGGCGTGAGCAAGCAGCTCGTGCCGGTGTTCGACAAGCCGATGATCTACTACCCGCTCTCGACGCTGATGCTCGCGGGTATCCGGGACGTGCTGGTGATCACCACACCGCACGACGCGGAGCAGTTCCGGCGCCTCCTCGGCGACGGGTCCCAGTTCGGCATCTCGATCGAGTACGCCGTGCAGGCCGAGCCGAACGGGCTGGCGCAGGCTTTCGTGCTCGGCGAGGAGTTCATCGAGGACGACTCGGTGGCTCTCGTGCTGGGCGACAACATCTTCTACGGCCAGGGCCTGGGCGACCAGCTCCAACGCTTCGCGGACGTGGACGGCGGCTCGATCTTCGCCTACCGGGTCGCGCAGCCCTCGGCGTACGGCGTGGTCGAGTTCGACGACGCGGGGCACGCCGTCTCGCTCGAGGAGAAGCCCTTCGTGCCGAAGTCCAGCTACGCGGTGCCCGGGCTGTACTTCTACGACAACGACGTCGTCGAGATCGCCAAGAACATCCGGCCCTCGGCCCGGGGCGAGTACGAGATCACCGACGTCAACAGCGCCTACCTGGCCGCTGGGAAGCTGCACGTCGAGGTGCTGCCCCGCGGCACGGCATGGCTGGACACCGGCACGTTCGACTCGCTCCTCGAGGCGGGCGACTTCGTGCGGACCATCGAGCAGCGCCAGGGACTCAAGGTCGGCTCGCCCGAGGAGGTCGCCTGGCGGCGCGGGTTCCTGTCCGACGACGAGCTGCGCGTGCGCGGCGAGAAGCTGGTGAAGTCCGGCTACGGCAGCTACCTGCTCAGTCTGCTCGACGACTGAGCTACGCGAGCACCTCGGGCGCCGCGGCAGGTCCTGCTGTCCACCGTCGAGGCGGTAGAGGCCTATCTGGCCTGGCTTCGAGCCCGCAAAGTGTGACCGAAGGGCAGCACGCCTGCTTGAACATACTTTTCTCGAGAAAGAATCATGGTCGAGCGGTGTGATCGCACCATGACCATCACTTTCGGCCCCGACCCTGTCGGCGACGCGGTCGTCGCAGCACTGGAGGCTCTGGAGGCTGGAGAGCCCGTCGTCGAGTGGTTGCGTGCGCGCATCTACGAACTCACGAACCGCCTTCTGACAGTCGACGCCCGACCGGCAACGGTCCGCGGGACGCGACTGCTCATCCTCACCATGGTCGAGGCCATGGAACCTGTGCGATGGAAGGGCAGGATCACGTGGCGAGTTGCCGACCGCTGCGTCGAGATGGACTCGTCCACCTGGCACGCGCGGCGCCTACAGTCGATGCGGGTCGACTGGTCCGCTCATTCCAGCAATCTCACTGCCGATGAGGTCCGTGCGGACGCGATCGAGATCGTTCGCGACTTCCTCCGCGCCTCGCAGGACACGTCCGCCAACGACCTCGCCGAGGTGGAGACTCCCGACCTGCTCCGACGGCTCAACGCTGTCACCGGATCAGGGCACCTCACCAATGCCGCGGCGTTGCTGTTCGTCGGACGCGAGACCCCGGGACTGGACTACATCCGACGTGACGCGCCCGGCGGAGACAGCACCGAACGAGTGCGGCGAGGTGGTCGCCCCCTGATTCGCGAGCTCGACGAGGTCTTCACCGCCGCACGTGCCCACAACCCCTTGATCCATCTGAGGTCCGGCCTCGTCATCGGGCGGGAGCGCCGCATCCCGGATCGGACCGTCCGCGAAGCGATCGTCAACGCCGTCGCGCACCGAGAATGGTCGATGCCGGAACCCAGTCTGGTCGAACACGTCGGCAACCAACTTCGTGTGACGAGCCCTGGCGGGTTCTACGGAGGCGTGACTCCGACGAACATCATCAATCACCCGTCGGAGTCGCGAAACACGGCCCTCACCGCCCTGCTCGCCGACGTGCGCATCGCCGAGCGCGAAGGCATCGGCGTCGACCGCATGGTGGCGGACATGCTTCGCTTCGGGTACCCCCTCCCTGACATCCGCGAGACAGGATCGCCGAGCGTCGTCCTCACCCTCGTCGCGGACAACGTCGACGCAGGATGGATGTCGTGGTTGGCGCGCTTCGACGACGGACGGGCGCGTTCAGACCTGCGCTGGCTCATGGCGTTGCACCTGTTGGCTCGTCGAGGCTGGTTCGACGTCGCATCGCTAGCCCGTTTCCTCCAGGTGTCCGCACCGGAGAGCGAGTCCGTGATCGCCGAGATCTACAGCACCTCGATCGGGAGCACCCCGGTTCTCGCGCCGGTCGACGGCGTTCCGGATTCGGCCGATTCCGCGTGGGCCATCACTCGCAAGGCACGCTCCGCGCTGGACAACGAGGGAGCGCCTCACGGTGCACGACGCCGAGCCCCGGGTCGGGCATCGATCGCCACCACCTACGCCCGCGAGCGAGGGCGTATCAGCTCCACCGAGCTCGGCTCCCTGGTCGGCGCCGCCCCCAGCAACGTCAGCCCGGTGCTCCGCACTCTGGAGGCGGAAGGGTTTCTGGAGCCGTCTCGTCCCAATCGGCGCGGAGCAGGGTTCTTCTACCGTCCGACGGCCGTCAGCAGTGCGGCTTCCGAATAGCGCGCCGCTACGGCACTTGCCCGCTCGGCTTGCTCGACGACTGAGCTACGCGAGCACCTCGGGCGCCGCGGCGTCCCACCGCTCGGCCCAGCCTCCGATCGGTGCGACGCCCGCCGCGCGCAGGGCGTCGTGGCCGAGCACCGAGTAGGCGGGCCGCGGAGCGGGGCGCGGGAACGCGTCGCTCGTCGTCGGCTCGACCGGCGTCGACAGCCCCGCCGAGGCGACGACCCGCCGCGCGAACTCGTACCAGGACGTCTGGCCGGTCGAGGTGCCGTGATAGATCCCCGCCGGCGCCCCGGAGGCCACGAGCCGGACGATGAGCTCGGCGAGGTCGCGCGTCCACGTAGGTTGGCCCACCTGGTCGTCGACGACGGCGAGCTGGTCCCGCTCGGCGGCGAGCCGGGCCATCGTCCTCGGGAAGCATCCGCCGTGCGCCCCGTAGAGCCACGCCGTCCGGATGATCAGGTGGTCGGAAGCTTCCGCGCGCACCGCCCACTCCCCCGCCGCCTTGGTGCGGCCGTAGGCGGACCGCGGGGCGACGGGCGCGTCCTCGGCGTACGGCTCATGTGCGTCGCCGTCGAACACGTAGTCGGTGGAGACGTGCACCAGCCGGGCGCCCGCCAGCCGTGCCGCGCGCGCGACGTGGGCTGCACCCGTCGCGTTGACGGCGAAGGCTTCTGCCTCGTGGGTCTCGGCGCCGTCCACGTCGGTCCAGGCGGCAGCGTTGACGACGACGTCGGCCCCGACGAGCGCTCGACGCGCAGCCTCGGCATCGGTCACGTCGAGGTCCGCGTGGCGCAGACCGACCACGTCGACGTCTGCCTGCTCGAGCACGGCGATCAGATCGCGGCCCAACATCCCGCCGGCGCCGACGACCATCCAGCGCTGCGACTGCGAGACGGAAGGCACGCGTAGCATCCTAGGGCCACGGAGTATCGACGCCGGGAGGTCTACCAGTGCAGTTCCGAGAGCTCGCCGTCCCTGGCGCGCTGGAGATCACGCCGCAGCAGTTCGGCGATCCGCGCGGGGTGTTCCTCGAGTGGTTCAAGTCGGGACCGTTCGTCGAGGCCGTCGGCCACCCGCTCGACCTGCAGCAGGCCAACTGCTCCGTCTCGGCCGCCGGCGTGCTCCGCGGCATCCACTTCGCCGACGTCCCACCGGGCCAGGCCAAGTACGTCACCTGCGCCCAGGGGGCGGTGCTCGACGTCGTGGTCGACGTCCGCGTGGGCTCGCCCACCTTCGGCCGCTGGGACTCGGTACTGCTCGACGACACCGACCGGCGAGCCATCTACCTCGGCGAGGGCCTCGGGCACGCGTTCATGTCCCTGGAGGATGACTCGACGGTGCTGTATCTGTGCTCGTCGGGCTATGCGCCGGAGCGTGAGCACGGTATTCACCCGCTGGACGCGACCGTGGGTATCGAGTGGCCGACGACGGCGCGTGACGGGTCAGCGCTGACGCCGCAGCTCTCGGACAAGGACACGGCGGCGCCGAGTCTGCACGAGGCCGAGCAGCAGGGTCTGCTGCCGTCGTTCGACGAAGTGAACGACTACCTGGCGACCCTGCGAGCCTGAGGCCTCACTGGCCGGTCCGGGCGTACTTCGCCTCGACCGCGGCCTTGACGGGCCGCCACCACGCCTCGTGCGAGCGGTACCAGTCGACCGTTGCCTCCAGGCCGGCGCGGAAGTCGGTGAAGCGCGGGGTCCAACCGAGCTCGTCGCGCAGCTTGCTGGCATCGATCGCGTAGCGCATGTCGTGCCCCGGCCGGTCGTTGACGTGCTCGAAGTCGTCGGGATCGCGGCCGAACACCTCGAGCAGCGTCCGCACGACCTGGAGGTTGTTCGTCTCCCCGTCAGCGCCGATCAGATAGGTCTCCCCGATCTGTCCGCGGTCGATGATCGCCCAGACCGCCGCGTTGTGGTCCTCGACGTGGATCCAGTCGCGCACGTTCAGTCCCGCGCCGTACAGCTTGGGCCGCACGCCGTCGATCAGGTTGGTGATCTGGCGCGGGATGAACTTCTCGACGTGCTGGTACGGGCCGTAGTTGTTCGAGCAGTTCGAGATCGTCGCCTGCACCCCGAACGACCGCACCCACGCCCGGACCAACAGGTCCGAACCGGCCTTGGTCGACGAGTACGGGCTCGACGGGTTGTAGGGCGTCTCGGGGGTGAACTTGGCCGGATCGTCCAGCTCCAGATCGCCGTAGACCTCGTCGGTGGAGATGTGATGGAACCGCACACCGTGCTTCCGCACGGCCTCCAGCAGCGTGAACGTCCCCACCAGGTTCGTCTGCACGAACGGCGACGGGTCGTTCAAGGAGTTGTCGTTGTGGGACTCCGCAGCGAAGTGCACCACCACGTCCGCCTCGCCCACCAACCGGTCCACCAACACCTCGTCGGCGACCGAACCCTCGACGAAGGTGATCTCCTCAGCGACCGGCGCCAGGGACGAGCGATCCCCCGCATACGTCAACGCGTCCAGCACCGTCACCCGCACCTGCGGGCGCTCACGCACCGTCTGGTGCACGAAGTTCGCACCGATGAAGCCGGCACCGCCGGTGACGAGGACCTGCATGATCAGCCGATCACCGACTCCAGCGGCTCCAGGAGGAAGTACGCGAGGAAGGCCAACGACGACACCCACATCAGCCAGTGGATCTGCCGGACCTTGCCGAGCGCCAGCTTGATGACCACGAACGCGATGAAGCCCGCGCCGATGCCGTCCGCGATCGAGTAGGTGAACGGCATGATGACGATCGTGAGGAACGCCGGGATGGCGATCTCCACGTTCTTCCAGGAGATCGCGGCGACCTGCATCATCATGAGATAGCCGACGAACACCAGCGCCGGCGCCGCCGCCTCGTACGGCACGAGGGCGACCAGCGGGGACAGGAAGGTCGCGGCGAGGAACGCCAGACCCGTCACCACGGAGGCCAGACCGGTGCGCGCGCCGTCGCCGACGCCCGACGTCGACTCGACGTACGCCGTGTTGGAGGAGACCGAGCCCATGCCGCCGGCCACAGCGCCGAGCGAGTCGACCACCAGGATCTGGCGGGTCTTGGGCGGGTTGCCCTTCGCGTCGAGCAGCTTCGCCTCGGCCCCGACGGCGACCATCGTTCCCATCGTGTCGAAGAAGTCCGCGATGAGCAGCGAGAACACCAGCAGCAGGACGGTGACGACGGCGATCGACTCGAACGAACCCAGCAGCGAGAACTGTCCGAGCAGACCGAAGTCCGGCACGGTCACGATGCCGTTCCACGTGGGGGCGTTGAGGTTGAAGCCGTTCGGGTTGGAACCGTCGGGCGCCTTGGCACCGATGTCGAGCGTGTTCTCGAGGACGACGGCCAGCACTGTGGCAGCGGCGATGGCGATGAACATCGCCCCGCGCACCTTGCGCACGAACAGGACGATGACCAGCAGCAGTCCGACCACGAACACGAGGATCGGCCACGTCCCGAGGTAGCCGAGCGCGACGGGAGTACCGTCGCCCGGCACCACGAAGCCCGCGTTGACGAACCCGATGAGGGCGATGAACAGGCCGATACCCACGCTGATCGCCGTCTTGAGCTCCAGCGGCACCGCGTTGAACACGGCCTCGCGGAAGCCGGTGAGCACCAGGACGAGGATGATCAGGCCCTCGATGACCACCAGCCCCATCGCGTCCGCCCACGTGACGTCCGGCAGGCTCGCGATCGAGTAGGCGACGACGGCGTTCAGGCCGAGGCCCGCGGCCAGCGCGAGCGGGAAGTTCGCGGCCAGGCCCATCGCGATGGTCACCACACCGGCGACGAGCGCTGTCGCGGCGGCGACCATCCCGAGGTTCGGCCCGTCTCCCCCACCGAGGAACTGCCCCGTGCCGTCCTGCACCGTGCCGATGATGAGCGGGTTGAGCACGATGATGTAGCTCATCGCGAAGAAGGTGACGAGACCGCCCCGGACCTCTCTGCCCACGGTCGAGCCGCGTTCGGTGATCTTGAAGAACCGGTCGATCGCGCTGGACCCCTGAGTGGGCGCGCTGGTCTGGTTGGCCATGAGCACCTATGGTGCCAGAGCCGTGAAGGTGCTGGGGAGGATCAGGCCTTGGAGGCCAGGCCCGCCTTGATCTGTGTGGTGGAGATCTCGGGCGTCCGCTCGAGGTACACGACCTCGCAGTGCTCCTTGAGCTCGTCGAACTTGCCTGCCCAGTCGTCGCCGATGACGAACGTGTCGACGTGGTAGAGCTTGATGTCCTCGGCCTTCTGCTCCCAGGTGTTCTCCGGGATGACGAGGTCCACGTGCCGGATGGCCTCGAGCATGCGGCGGCGGTCCTCGAACGAGAAGTAGGACTTCTTGCCCTTGCCCGCGTTGAACTCGTCCGTGGACAGCGCGACGATCAGGTAGTCACCGAGTGCACGCGCCCTGCGGAGCAGCTCGATGTGCCCGTAGTGCAGCAGGTCGTAGGTGCCGTAGGTGATGACTCGCTTCATGCCCTCGTCCCTCGTCGTAACCGTCACGCCGCGCAGCGTTCGTCGCGCGTTCATCCTACGCCGCGCGGAGTCACCTGCGGCGACACGCGCCGACGTACGATCGACCCGTGCCCACCGTGATGTCCCTGCTGCTCCACCCGGAGCGACGCCGCCCGACGCCGCCGCCCGAGCGCGTCGACCTGCGGCGCATCATCCTGCTCGGCATCATCGTCTGGTCGATCGCCCTGGTGGTCACGAGCATCCTCGCGATCGCCGGACAGCCCACCGCCGACGCCGTCGCCGTGTGCCTCGCCGGCATCGCTCTGGGGGGTCTCGGCCTGCTCTGGGCGCGCCGCCACCGCGACGACCCCGCGGACTGACGCGCTCAGCCCACGCGACGCGTCAGCCGAGGCCGGCTCACCGTGAGGCCCCTTGACCGCCCCGAGACGGATCACGGTCACGCCCGATGACAGAACGTGATGCGCATCAGTCGGCTGTCGGCCCAGTCGTCGAGTCGGGTCGGCCGGATGGTGCCGGGATCGTGGGGCTGGTTGAGATCCGCAACGATCTCCGCCAGCACGGCCCGGCGTTCAGCGAGGTCGGTGACCGGCGTGGCCTGTGCCGGCAGATCTGCACGGACACCGTTCTTGAGGTGGAAGGTGAAGCCGGGGTCGGCGAGAAGGTACGCATGCCAGTCGGTTGCCGCCCCGCCGGCGCCGCTGCACAGGTAGGTTGCGCCGGCGGCTCGGTAGAAGAAGATCTCGATGCGGTGCGCTCGGCCCGTCCGGCGCCCCCCGCGTCGTGATGTCGACGATCCGTTCTCTGGTGCCCGCGGCGGGCGTGATCTCGATGGCTCGTCGGACGGGGTGGGGCAGGTGGGACAGGGACGCGTCCGGTGCCGAGGCGTCCGACCCGATCATGTCCGACGTGCTCCTGCGGCCTCGACCTGAAGCGCGGGACCGAGGGAGAGCCCACCGTCGATGACGTACTCCGCGCCGGTGATGAACGACGCCTCCGACGACGTGAGGAACAGGAGAAGCCGGGTGACGTCGTCCGGCTCGCCGAGCCGGGGGACGGCGAACGGCGCGGGCGAGTAGAAGTCGGCGATCGCCGCGGTGGCGCCGGCTGCTGGTTCGTGGATGAAGGGGGTCGCGATCACGCCGGGGTGGATGCTGTTCACGCGGATGTCGTCACGGCCGAGCTCGAGGGCTGCCGTCTGGGTGAGCCCTCGCACGGCCCACTTGCTGGCGACGTAGGGCGCGTAGCATGCTGTGCCGCCCAGGGCCATGGTCGACGCGATGTTGACGACGGCTCCACCTGCCGCACGGCGCAGAGCCGGAGCGGCGACCTTGATCCCGAGGAACGTCCCGCCGACGTTTGACGTCGAGGATGCGCGACCACGTGGCCGGGTCCGTGTCCTCGATCAGTGCCGGGGGGTTCTGGACGCCGGCGTTGTTGACGAGCACGTCCAGGGCGCCGAAGGCGCTCTCGGCGGCCTCCACGGCGGCCGACCACGAGTCCTCGTCCCTGACGTCGAGGCGGGCGAAGCGAGCGCGGGTCCCGAGCTCGTCGGCGAGAGCGGTGCCGCGGTCGGCGTCGAGGCCTCCGATGACCACGTTCGCCCCCTCCGCGTGAAAGGCGCGGACGTGGCTCGAGCCCTGACCACCGGTCCCGCCGGTCACGAGCACTGTCTGGTCGTCGAATCGGGGCATCAGAGTTTCCTCACTCGAGGGGCGACCGACCGGCATCCGTCGTCGACTGCGGCCAGTGGTGATCCGTCTGACTCACCATGTCATCGACACTAGGCCCGACAGAGAGGTGAGTCAATCCACTCACCTCATAGGCTCCACCCATGAGCAGCGTCCTGTCGGAGTACCACCAGCGTGTCGCCCAGGAGAAACGTGCCCTGATCGTGGCGGCCGCGACCGAGCTCTTCCTCGATCTGGGCTACGACCGGACGTCGCTGGCGCGGATCGCGGAGCGCTCAGGCGTCTCCCGGGCCACCCTGTTCAAGCAGTTCCGGACCAAGGCCGCCCTGTTCGACGCCATCGTCACCGAGTCCTGGTCGACCGCGACCGAGGAGGATCCGCCGTCGGCGGGCGACGTCGTCGACGGTCTCACCACCCTCGGTCGCCGCTACGCCGCACTGTTGAGTCGCCAGCAGATGACCGACCTCTTCCGCATCGTCATCGCCGAGCTCCCGCGCTTCCCCGAGCTGGCCCAGGCGCAGTTCTCCCAGGGCAAGATGCCCTACTTCGAGTCCGTACGGAACTACCTGCTAGCAGAGCACGAGGCCGGAACGGTGCGGGTCGACGACGCCGATCTGGCCGCCACCCAGTTCCTGGGCATGATCTCCAACTACGTCTTCTGGCCGGCACTCCTGGTACCGGGCTGGGAGGTGAGCGCCGAACGCGTCGATCAGGTGGTCGACGAGGCCGTCCGCACCGCCGTCGCCCGCTACGCCGCCGGCTGACCAGGAAACACCGCGCCTGCCACGTGGGCCAGCTCTCCCGTGCGACTCTCCTCCGGCTCGACGGGTGGCGCCGCACGAAGGCCGCGACCCGTCGCTCTATCCCCAGGCGGTGGTCGCCCAGAGCGCGACGGCGCGGTCCGGGTCCGCGAGCACGGCGCTCACCAGCACGGTCCGGTCCGGGCGGCCGAGCACGTCGGCGATGCCCGCGGCGAGTCCCGCCACCGAGGTCGCGTGCACCCGCCCGTTCGCCTCGACCCACCACGGCACGGGACGACCGGCCACCGACAGGCGCTCGTGCTCGTACCAGGACGTCGGCATGCGGTGGTCCAGCGCCGCCAGGCGCGGGTCCAGCTCCCGCTCGACACCGGGCATGTCGGGGGCCGGCAGACCACCCTCGCCGGCCAGCGGCAGGTCGAGCAGGTCGGCCAGCGCCTCGGCGTCGGCCGCCAGCGCCGGCAGCACCGCGCCGAGGGCGGCCCAGCGGGCGGTCCCGGCCACCTCGACGTCGTCCGCCCGGTGCACGACGACGTCGCTCGCATCGAGCGCGGGCAGACGGTCCGGCAGGGGGTCGAGGGCCGAGGAGCGGTCCGCGGGGTCGAGCCGGGCGGAGAGCCGCGCCAGCCCGCGCCACACGACCAGGGCGTCGCGCAGGGGCAGGCTCGACCCGGCGGCAGGCAGCCGGTCGAGGGCGGCCGGCCAGTCCTCGGCGTCGAGGTCCGTGAGGGCCTCCACACCCCCCAGAGCGCGGCGCGTCGCGATGTCGAGCCCGGCCAGGGCCCGCGGCGCGGTGGGCAGGAGGGGCACGCCGTCGTGCAGGGCGAAGGGCGCGCCGAACCGTCGGCGCAACCACCACGCGGTGTACGACGGCGCCGCGGCGCGACCGTTGCGCACGGGTGCGAGCAGGGCGTGCCGGGCGTCCGGGTCGGACGCGAGCCGGGAGAGCACGCTCGGCCAGGCGTCGTCGCCGACGGCGTCCAGGTCGGCCACGGCCACCAGGTCACCGAGACCGACGCCCCCGCCGAACCGTGCCGTGAGCACGTCCAGGTAGTCCGACCACCCGGCGAGCCACCCGGACGGGTCGTCCGGCCCCTGGTCCGCACCGTGGCCGCCGCCCTCGCCCAGGTCAGGGTCGTCCTCGTCGGGCGTGACGACGTCCGCCACCGTGTACACGGCGGGCTCGGTCCGCGCACCGGCGGCGGCGAGGACGGGCGCGCTGTACCGGGCGACGAACTCGGGGGCGACGGGCGCCAGCCCCGTGAACAGCTCGGCCGCCCACGTGCCGGGCAGCACGGCCTCGCGCAGGGCGACGGTCTCACCGTCCGCCGTCGGGACGGGCAGCTCGCCGGTCCAGAACGGCACGTCGGTGCCTCCCGCCAGGCGCACGAGGGCGAGCGCGTGGCTGACCAGCTCCAGGGCGCCATCGTCGCCGCCGTCGTCGAGGACGGCTTCCGCGGCGGCCAGCGAGATGTCCCGCACCTCCGGGTCGTGCAGGAGCCGGCGAGGGTCCGTCGCCACGGCCCCGGCACGCAGCAGCAGCGGGTGCGTGGCGTCCGGGTGCACCACCCGCAGCCCCAGGGCGCGGGCGGTCGCGGCGAGGGACGCCTCGTCGCCGTCGTCCGCGGACTCGGGCAGCACCACCGCTCCCCGCACGCCCGCGACCCGACCGTCCGCCAGCGGGATGCGGACGCCGGCGAGCGCCTCGAGCACCCCGGGCTCGGCGGCGTGCGGCTCGAGGGCGGTCAGCAGCTCGTGCCAGCGGGAGGCAGGTAGCCCCGAGGGGAGGTCGTCGACGATGTCGGCGAGCGTGGCAACCGTGGCACCCAGCGACCGCACCACGGCCTGGTGGGCCGCGGCGACGGTGACGATCCCGGGAAGCACCGGCGCCAGCGCCGCGACGAGCGCCGGATCCTCACCGGGCGCGCCCGCGATCGCCAGGGCGTCCACCGGTGCGACGCCGCCGTCCAGCACGGGGGTGGTGCGCAGGGCGTCGGCCGCCGCCGAGCGGATCGCGGCGTCGAGATCCGACGCCGGCAGCCCGGTGGGCACGAGGCCGAGCACGCCGGCCGCGCCGCCGTTCTCCGCACCGTCCGCGCCGTCGGCACGCTCCTGCCCGCGAGCCACCTCGCCCAGCAGGGCCGCGTACTCCCGGCCGGCCGCCGCGGCGAGCCGTTCCGTCGCCGCGCAGGGCAGCACGTGGCGCCGCCCGGCGTCCACGGGGAACGTGGCCAGCAGGACGGCCGGCAGGTCGAGCGCGACGTCGGTCGGGGTGGGCGCGTGCAGGACGCGGCGCCGGGAACCGTCCGGGGTGCCGTCGTCGGGCACGAGCGCCCAGGTGAGCGACCAGTCGAGCCGCCGGTGCTCGCGCGGCAGGTCCGCGACGTCGGCGTCCTCGAACCGGCCCGTCGCCGTCCTCCGGGGGCGGGAGGTCTGGCCCGACAGGTGCCGCGTGTCCCCGTCCGTGCCCGCCACGGTGACGGTGACCCTGTCGAGAGCGGGGAACGCGAGCAGCAGCACGTCGTCCAGACCGTCGAGCTGTGCGCGCACCGAGGCGAGCGCCGCGTCGTCGCGCAGCTCGAGCTCGACCACCGTGTCGTGCTCGGCGTCGGCGGGCAGCGCCGGGGCCTCCACCGGCAGACGCAGCACCGGCAGGTCGTCGCCACGCCCCGCGACGTCCGCGGCGAGCCGCTCGACACCCGCGGGGTCCTCCGCGGTCAGCTTGGCCAGGAACTCGCGCGTCGCCACCGCCGAGAAGCGCACACCGCCCGAGCGCGATCGCACCGCCACGTCGTCGGACACCGAGCGCACCGCGGCGAACCCCACGCCGAAGCGACCCACCTGGCCGGGGCCGGACTTCGCGGAGGCGCGCAGCGAGGCGAGCGACGCCACGCCGTCGGCGTCCAGCGCGGCTCCCGTGTTCGCCACCACGAGGCGGCGCTCGGCGGGCTCGAGGCGGACGAGAGCGTGGCCCCGCACGCCGGCGCGCGCCGCGGCGTCGGCCGCGTTCTGCAGCAGCTCGACGACGACACGGTCGCGGTAGTGGCCGCGGGCGTGGTCCTCCTCCGAGTTCGCGTCCTCACGGAAGCGGGTGGCGGACCCGAGCCACGCCTCCGCGACCGCGTGCCGCAGCGCGGCGGTCCCGAAGACGTCTTCCGTCACGCGATCCCGTTGCCTTCCGTCACGTCGCCGGACTCCTGCTCCGCCGAGGGCTCGGTCTGCGCAGGACCGGTCCCCGGGACCGCGACCCGCTCGATCGACGACTCGTCGATCAGCGGGGCGGGAGCCGGCCAGTCGGTCCGACGGCGGCTCACGTCCGTCTCCGAGTGGGCACCGCAGCCGTGGTCGAGCGAGACCACCTTGCCGTCGTCGGGCGACCACTCGTTCGCGCACACCCCGAAAAGCTGGCCCAGCGGGCCCTGGAGCGGGACGAGGAACCCGCAGGTCGTGCACTCGGCCGGCGAGGCGACGGCACCGGGCGCCGTCGGGCCGCGCGAGCCGCGGTACCAGCGCTCGGCCGCCTCGTCGCGGCCCTGCGGGGACAGCACCCGCTGACGGGCCAGCGCGAGCTCGTCGATCGCGACGCCGTCCAGCTCCTCGTCGCCGGTCGGCGTCCAGCCGGGCTCCAGGCGCGGATCGTCGGCACGGAACGGCAGGGTGTCGCCCGGGCGGACGTCACCGGGTCGCAGCCGCTCCGACCACGGCACCCACTCCGGGGCGAGGATCGCGTCGTCGCCGGGCAGCAGCTCGACCTCGCACACGGTCGCGGACCGGCCGCGCGGCACGCGGGCCAGCGTGACCGTCCAGTGCCAGCCCTGGTAGCCCTTCATGCCGGCCGCGAACCGGTGCGACATGAGCCGCTCACCCTCGGCGACCGTGCCCAGGTGCTCACCGACGTCGTCCGGCGATGAGGCGACGTCCAGCGCCGCGGCGCGCGCGAGCTCGACGGCGCCCAGCAGGACGGCGTCGTTCCGGGCGCGCGAGCTCACGCGGCGTGCCCTCGCGGGCGCGTCGGCGGTTGCCATGATCGTCTCGCTCTCAGGAATCGAGGTTGTCGGCGACGGCACGGAGCATGGTGGCGACGCGCTTGCCGGCCTCGCCCTCGGGATACTTGCCGCGCTTGAGCTGGTCGCCCGTGCGGTCGAGCACCCGGATGAGGTCCTCCACGATGCCCGCGAGCTCCGACGGCGGCCGACGCTTGGCCTTCACCACCGACGGCTGCGGGTCGAGCAGGGTCACCGACAGCGCGGACGGTCCACGACGCCCGTCCGCCACACCGAAGTCGACCCGCGTGCCCGGCTTCGGGCTCGGGACGTCCTCGGGCAGCGCCGAAGCGTGCAGGAAGACCTCACCGCCGTCGTCGTTGGCGATGAAACCGAACCCGCGCTCCGCGTCGTACCACTTGACCTTGCCGGTAGGCACCTGGACCTCTTCGTGCTCGTCGTTCTTCTCAGCCGCCTGGCCGGGTGCGGCCGAGGCAGTGTCCCAGGGTACCGGGAAGTTCGGCGCCGCTCCGTCGCAGCACCTCTGCGTCTCCAGCGGATGCTCAGTAGGCGCCCCGCGCGCCGAGCACGACCTTGGCCGTGCGGGCCAGGATCAGCAGGTCGCCGAACGGCGTCCAGTTCTCCGCGTAGTACACGTCGAGGCGCACGGTCTCCTCCCAGGGCAGGTCGGACCGCCCGCCGACCTGCCACAGCCCGGTGATCCCGGGCTTGACGAGCAGGCGGCGGCGCATCCGCGCCTCGTACCGGCTGACCTCCTGCGGGAGCGGCGGGCGCGGGCCCACCAGGGACATCTGTCCCGCCAGGACGTTGAAGAGCTGCGGCAGCTCGTCCAGGGAGTAGCGGCGCAGCGTGCGGCCGGCGGTGGTCACACGCGGGTCGTCGCGGCGCTTGAACAGCACTCCGGCACCGTCGTGGTCGCCCTCGAGCACCGCGTCCTCCCTGTCGGCGCCGACCCGCATCGTGCGGAACTTCAGCATCCGGAAGGCGCGCCCGCCGCGGCCCACCCGCTGCTGGCTGTAGAGGACGGGCCCACGGCTGGTCGTCACCACGACGAGGGCCACCCCGACCAGGACCGGCAGCACGAGCAAGGTGATCAGCGCGGCGCCGGTCCAGTCCATGATCGTCTTGGCCACGTACTTGGGGCCGGCGAACCGCGGGGCGTCGACGTGCAGCAGGGAGACCGACTGCTCGGGAGTGACGGTGATGCGCGGGCCCGCCACGTCGGCCAGCTCGGCCATCAGCATGAGGTCCACGCCCACGGGCTCCAGCTCCCAGCCAAGGCGGCGCACCGCGTCGGCGGTCATGTGGTCGGAGCCCGCCACGGCCACGCAGTCCGCGCCGACCTGCGCCGCGATCGTCGCGGCCCCGTCGAGGTCGCCCAGCACCGGCACGCCGAGCACCTCCTCACCGGGTCGCACCTCGGCGGGCGGGCAGCACATGCCCACCACCTTGTAGCCCGACGCGCGCTCGTTGAGCTCACGCACGAGCCGCTCGGCCTGGTCGCGCAGCCCCACGGCGAGCACCGACGTCGTCGACTCGCCCCGGGCCCGGCGGCGCCGGAGCCAGCCGCGCCACTGCCAGCGGCCCAGGAGCAGCAGGACGAGACCTACCGGGAAGGTCACGAGGAGGTAGGAGCGCAGGCCCGGCCAGGACAGCAGGAACGCCCCCAGCGCGAGCACCGCGAAGAGACGCAGGGTGGCGTCGAAGACCCGCTCGAACTCCCGGGGACCCGACCCGAAGACGCGGACGTCGTAGCCCCGGCTCATGGCGATCGACACCGGCCACACCACGGACACCACGGCGATGAACACGACCTGGTCCGCCCGGAGCCCGGCCGCGGGCGGCCACGCGCCGCCCAGGTTGTTCACGACGACGGCGAGCAGTGCCGCCAGGGCGACCAGCACGCCGTCGGAGGCCATGAGGCGGCGGCGGTACGCGGACTGCCAGCTCGCCGCCCGGAAGATGGCGCGCACCTCCCGCAACCGGACAGCGCGCACACCGGCGAGCGCACTGCGGGTGCGCTGCTGGACGTCGGTGATGGACACGGTAGCGGCTCCTCGGGATGACCTGTTCTGTCATGACTGTAGGAGCGCCGAAGCGGTTCGATGTGCTTTTTCGGGGGCCTTTCACCCCCTCTTTCACCCCGTGCCTGAAGGCGGTGTTTTCCCCGGTCAAGCGCCATTTCACCCGGGTGAGAAGCCCTCCTGGAGGCCGATTCCCAGGTCAGCGGCCAAGCGCAGCGAGACGACGTCGAACCATGCGTGCGGATCGACCACGGAGCCGACCAGATGACCGAAGAGCTCGAACGACACGGTGCCGAGCACCGTGGTCCACGCCATGAGGGTGCGCACGACCAGCTCGGGCGGGGCGTCGTCGATCAGGCCCCGCGCCGCGACGACCTCCCGCGCCGGGGCCACGAGGGACGTCAGGCCGCTCTCGGCCGTCGGCCCGAGCGGCGGCACGACGCCGGCGTGGTACGCGTCGGCGACGACCCGGACGAGGACCAGGACCGTGCGGATCGCCGGGTCCACGGTGTCCCGGGGCGCCGCGTAGCCGGGGACCGGGGTGCCGTAGAGCAGGGCGAACTCGCCCGGGTGCGCGACGGACCACGTCCGGGCGGCCCGGCAGGCGGCGAGCCAGCGGGTGGCGAGGTCCTCCCGGTCGGGCACCTGCCGCTCGGCGTCCTCGACGGCGGCACCCAGCTCGTCGTAGCACTCGACGATCAGCAGCGTCAGCAGGGCGTCCCGGTTCTCGACGTACCGGTACACGGCAGAGGACACCATGCCGACGTCGCGGGCCACGGCGCGCAGCGACAGACCCGCCGGGCCGTCGGCCGCGAGCCGTGCGCGGGCCGCGGTGAGGATCTCGCGGGTGATCGTCTCGCGGGCGAGGGCTCGGGCGGTGCGGGGCGCGGTGGTCACGTCGGCATCGTCGCACGGAGTGGTGCTCCTTTTCGAGAGCGCCGCTCTTGCCTCCTGGTCCCGGAAGGTCCACACTGGGCAACGAGAGCACCGTTCACATCAAGGAGCACTGATCATGGATCGTCATCTCGTCGTCGGCGCCGGACCGGTCGGCCGGCACGTCGCCGCCCTGCTGGCCGCGCAGGGCGAGACCGTCGCCGTCGCCACGCGCTCGGGGCGCAGCACCGGCATCGACGGCGTGGAGCACCTGACGCTGGACGCCTCCGACCCCGACGCCCTCAGCCGCGCCACCGAGCACACGGCCGTGCTGTACAACTGCGCCAACCCGACCGACTACACGCGGTGGGACGAGGTCTGGCCACCGCTCGCCGCCGCGTTCCTCACCGCCGCCGAGCGCACCGGCGCCGTCTACGCCATCACCGGCAACCTCTACCCCTACGGACCCGTCGACGTCCCGATGACCGAGGACCTCCCCGACGTCGCCGCCGACCACAAGGGCCGCCTGCGCGCCCGGCTGTGGGCCGACGCACGGGCCGCCCACGACGCCGGCCGCCTGCGCGCCGTCGAGGTCCGCGGCTCCGACTACATGGGTCCCGGCGTCGGGCAGAACGGGCACGTCTCCCGCGTCCTGCCGGCCGCCCTGCGCGGACGTCGGGCCTGGATGCTGGGACGCACCGACCAACCGCACACGTTCACCGACGTGCGCGACGTCGCCCGGACCCTGGTCGCCGCCGCGGCAGACCCCGGCGCCCACGGCCGCACGTGGCACGTCCCCAGCAACCCGCCGGTCACCCAGGTCCAGGCGTTGACCGACACCCTCGCGGCGGCCGGACGACCTGCGGTGCCGGTGTCGTCGCTGCGCGGCCCGGCGCTGGCCGCCGCCGCCGCGTTCTCCCCGCTGCTGCGCGAGCTGCGACAGCTCGGCTACCAGTGGGAGGCGCCGTACGTGCTGAACTCCTCGTCGGCGCAGGACCGCTTCGGGATCGACCCCACGCCGTGGCAGGAGGTCTGCCGCGCCACCGCCGAGCCCTGACCCCTGCGGTCCGTACAGCCGGGACCAGGGCCCCGCGCCCAGGCAGCGGGCGTAGCATCGTGCAGATGGTCGGCAGCTACACCGAATGGGTGCGCCACCGCACCGACGACGAGCTCCTCGCGCTGCTCTCTGCCCGCCCCGACCTCAGCACGCCCGCCCCGTCGACGCTCCGGTCCCTCGCGGCCCGCGCCGCCAGCCGGACCAGCCTCGACCGCGCGCTGAGCCACCTCGACGCCGGCACGCTGCAGGTCCTCGAGTCGTTGCTCGCGCTGTCCGACGGCGACGGCCCGGTGGGGGCCGAGCAGGTCGCGGCCGCGCTCGGGGCACCCGGGGCGAGCACCGGCGTCAGGCACCTGCTCGACGCGGCCCGCACCGCCGCGCTGGTGTGGGACGACGAGGACGGGGTGCACCCGGCCCCGGGCCTGGACGAGGTGCTCGGCCCCTACCCGGCGGGCCTCGGCCCCGTGCGCGACGCCCCGCCCACGGCGCCCCCGGCGCTCGACGACCTGCCGCCCGGTGCCCGCCCGATCCTCGACGCCCTCGCATGGGGACCGCCGGTCGGCGTCGTGCCACCCCCCGGGACGGCGCCCCGCGAGGCCGTCGACGCGCTCGTCACCTCCGGCCTCCTGCTGCGCTCCGACGGCCGGCACGTTCTCCTGCCCCGCGACGTCGGCCTGGCGCTGCGCGGCGGCCGCACCCACCGGGAACCCGACCTGGCGCCACCTCGGCCCGCGGGCCGGGAGGTACCTGCCGCCGGCGCCGACGCGGAGACGGCCACCGCGGCCCTGGAGACGGTGCGGCAGGTGGCCCGGCTGATCACCTCCTGGGACGACACCCCGCCGGCGACCCTGCGCGCCGGCGGCCTCGGCGTCCGCGACCTGCGCCGCACCGCGCTGCTGCTCGACACGGACGAGCCGACCGCCGCGTTCGTCGTCGAGCTCGCCGCGAGCGCCGGCCTCGTGGCCGACGACGGCGACGCCCCGGCGTCGTACGTGCCGACCACCCGGGCGGACACGTGGGAGGAGCACGACGACGCCGAGCGGTGGGCGTGGCTGGCGACCGCGTGGCTGACGTCGCGGCGCACCCCGTGGCAGGTCGGGTCGCGCGACGAGAAGGGCGTCCTGCGCGCACCGCTGTCCCCGGACCTGCACCGCCCGTGGGTGCCGCGGCTGCGCGCCCAGGTCCTCGACACGCTGGCGGCGCAGCCCGGCACGGCGCTGGCGCCCGACGACGTGCTGGCGGTGCTGCGGTGGCACTCGCCGCGGGCGGTGCCCCCGGAGGCGGCGCTGACGGGGCTGCTGCGCGAGGCGGCGCTCCTGGGGGTGACGGGTGCCGGTGCGCTGTCGTCGCCGGGCGCCGCTCTCCGGTCGGTGGGCGACGGCCCGTCGGAGGTCACGCCGGGCGGGCCGGACACCGCGGACGTCGCCCGCGCGCTGCGCGACGTGCTGCCCACGGAGGTCGACGAGGTGCTCCTGCAGGGTGACCTCACCGGGATCGTCCCGGGGCGCCCGTCGCCGGGGCTCGCGCGGCTCCTGGACCAGGCCGCCGACGTCGAGTCGCGCGGCGCGGCGACCACCGTGCGGTTCTCCACGGCCTCGGTCACGCGGGCGCTGGACCACGGCCGCAGCGGTCCGGAGCTCCTCGCCGAGCTCGCCGGTCGCTCCCCCGTGCCCGTGCCCCAGCCGCTGGAGTACCTGGTCAAGGACACCGCGCGCCGGCACGAGGCCGTGCGGGTCGGGTCGGCGACCTCCTACGTGCGCGCCGCCGACCCGACGGCGCTGGCCGGCCTCGCCGACGACCCCCGGCTCGCTGGACTGGGCCTCGTCCGCCTCGCGCCCACGGTGCTGGCCGCCGCGGTCCCGGCCGTCGAGCTGCACGAGGCGCTGCGGGACCGTGGGCTGCTCTCCGGTCTGGAGGGGCCCGACGGCCGCCCTCTCGGGCCGGTCCGCCGCACGGTCAGGCTGGACCGCACGGCCCGGTCGCGCCGACCCGCGGCCCCCGTCCGGGACACGTCGGCCGAGGCCCGGGCGGCGCTCGTGGCACGGCTGCGCGGCACGGCGCCGTCCGCGAGCGCCTCGCCCGACAGCGGCCCGTCCGCCCCGGTGAGCACGTCCGCCCCGGCGAGCTCGTCCGGCCGCGGGGAACCGCCGAGGGTGAGCGACGCCGTCGGGCACGGCACGTCGGAACCCGGGGACGCGTTGGCCGTCCTGCACGACGCCTTGCGCGAGGGCCGCACCGTGCGCATCGAGATGGTGGGCGGCTCCGGCACGCTCGTGCGACGTGAGCTCAAGCCGATGCGGCTCGACGGCGGTCGCCTGCGGGCTCTCGACCCGCAGCGCGAGGCGGAGCTGACGGTCGCGGTGCACCGCATCGCATCGGTGGAACCCGTCGACTGACGCGCGGAACACCACGGCGGCGCACGGCGTTGCCATCCTGGACACCCCACCGGAAGGACCCGCATGCCCGACGGCCCCCTCATCGTCCAGAGCGACAAGTCGATCCTCCTGGAGGTCGAGCACCCGCAGTCCGGCGACGCCCGCCGCGCCATCGCGCCGTTCGCCGAGCTGGAGCGCGCCCCCGAGCACGTGCACACGTACCGGCTGACCAACCTCGGCCTGTGGAACGCCCGCGCCGCGGGCCACGACGCGGAGCAGGTCGTCGACACCCTCATGGCGTACTCGCGCTACCCGGTGCCGCACGCGCTGCTCATCGACGTCGCCGAGACGATGGGGCGCTACGGGCGCCTCACCCTCGCCTCGCACCCCGTGCACGGGCTCGTGCTGGAGTCCACGGACGCCGCCGTGCTCGCCGAGGTGCTCAAGTCCAAGCGCACCGCCGGACTGGTGGGCGAGCGGATCGACACCACGACCGTGGCGGTGCACCCCTCCGAGCGCGGGAACCTCAAGCAGGCCCTGGTCAAGCTGGGCTGGCCGGCCGAGGACCTGGCCGGGTACGTCGACGGCGAGAAGCACGCCATCGCGCTGTCGCCCACGACGAAGCCCGTCTACCCGGGCGAGGACGCCGCCGAGTGGGAGCCCCGGCCGTACCAGGCGCAGGCCGTGGACGGCTTCTGGCACGGTGGCTCCGGCGTCGTCGTGCTGCCCTGCGGGGCCGGCAAGACGATCGTCGGTGCGGGAGCGATGGCGAGGTCCGGGACCACCACGCTCATCCTCGTCACCAACACCGTCAGCGCCCGGCAGTGGCGGGACGAGCTGATCCGGCGCACGTCGCTCACCGAGGACGAGATCGGCGAGTACTCGGGCTCCCGCAAGGAGATCCGCCCGGTCACCATCGCGACGTACCAGGTGCTGACCACCAAGCGGAAGGGCGTCTACACGCACCTGGAGCTGCTCGACGCCCGCGACTGGGGCCTGGTCGTGTACGACGAGGTGCACCTGCTGCCCGCGCCGATCTTCCGCATGACGGCGGACCTCCAGGCCCGTCGTCGGCTCGGCCTCACGGCGACGCTGGTGCGCGAGGACGGCCGCGAGGACGAGGTGTTCTCCCTCATCGGGCCCAAGCGCTACGACGCCCCGTGGAAGGACATCGAGGCGCAGGGCTACATCGCCCCGGCGGACTGCGTCGAGGTGCGCCTGACCCTGCCCGAGCACGAGCGGATGCTCTACGCGACGGCCGAGCCGGAGGACAAGTACCGGCTCGCCGCGTGCGCACCGGGCAAGAACCGGGTGGTCGAGCGACTGGTCGCCCAGCACCCCGACGACCAGGTGCTGGTCATCGGGCAGTACATCGACCAGCTCGAGGAGCTCGCCGAGCACCTCGACGCACCGCTGATCACCGGCGCGACCACCGTCCGCGAGCGCCAGAAGCTGTTCGGCGCGTTCCGGTCGGGCGAGGTCTCCCGGCTGGTGGTGTCCAAGGTGGCGAACTTCTCCATCGACCTGCCGGAGGCGTCCGTGGCGATCCAGGTCTCGGGGTCGTTCGGGTCCCGGCAGGAGGAGGCGCAGCGGCTGGGGCGTGTGATGCGGCCCAAGCAGGACGGTCGCACGGCGCACTTCTACGCCGTCGTCGCCCGGGACACCGTGGACCAGGACTTCGCGGCCCACCGCCAGCGGTTCCTGGCGGAGCAGGGGTACGCCTACCGCATCGTCGACTCCGAGGAGCTGGACGGAGCGAAGTGACGGGTGGGGGCCGAGGAACGAGGCACCCGCCCGGCACGGCACGACGTCCAGGTCCGACCATCAGGACCGAGGAGCTGGACATCGTGCAGGAGAGGGTGAAGACCATCGCCCCTCGTGCCGCAACCCGTGCGGGCGCGTAGCGTGACCCGTGGCGATGACGCCCGCGAGCCGGGCGCCGCGTCGGCGAGCGGCACGTCCCGGGTCGCCGCTGGACGGAGGCCTTCGATGTCGATCCAGGAGCGTGGCCCCGGGGGCGCCGGCCGCCTCGAGGTCGGCGCCGTCGTGCCGTGCCCGGCATCCTCGGACGGTGGCGGGCGGTGACGATCTCGACGACCGCAGCGATCTTGCTGACGACGGCGGTCGTCGCGTTCGGTCTGAGCCTCCTGACCCGGCGCCTGGTGCGCGGCATCAGCTTCGACACCGGCCCGTGGACCGCGACGCTCTCCTACGTGGCGACGGCCTACGGCATCGTCCTCGGCTTCTCGATCGTCTTCCTCTTCGGAGAGTTCTCCGCCGCGCGCAACGCGATCGGGGACGAGGCGACGTCGATCGGCACCGCCTTCGACCAGGCTCAGCTGTTCCCGGACAGCCAGGCCGCCATCCAGCACTCCTTGATCTGCTACGCGCGGGCCGTCCCCGAGCACGACTGGCCCGCGCTGCAGGACGGTGGGTCGTCGCCCGTGGTGGACGCCGCCTACAGCGACCTGTTCGTGACCCTGGGCGAGTCGACGGAACCCACCGGCGGGACGTTCCAGCCCGCGACCGCGACGAACATGCTGGCACAGCTGGGCAACATCTCCACCGCCCGTGAGACCCGGCTCGTCGCCGCCGAGATCCAGACGCCTCCGTTGCTGTGGGTGCTGCTGATCTTCGGCGGAGTCCTCATCCTCGTGCTGCTGTTCGTCGTGACCCTCCCCGCCCGCTCGGTTCCTCAGGCGGTCCTGGTCGCGGTGTCGGCGGTGTTCACGCTGGTGATGCTGCTGATCGTGATCGCGCTGAGCACGCCGTTCAGCCCCGGCGCCGGACGGTTGTCCCCCCTCTTGATCGAGCAGACGACGGACTTCATGGAGACCGCGGCCCCCGACCTGGCGGCGCTGCCCTGCGCCACCGAGACCGACGACTGACCGAACGAAGGAGACCCCGATGAGCGACGACCCGAACGGTCCGATCCACGGCACCGCGGCTTTCCGCGAGCATCTCGACCCGTTCGAGTTCCCGGCGTCGGGGATGGCGGCGGGGACGGCCTACGAGCTGCTGCACACCGGCCTGATGCTCGACGGTCGCGAGACGCTGAACCTGGCCTCGTTCGTGACGACGTGGATGGAACCCGAGGCGGAGCGCCTCATCATGGGTTCCCTGCGCAAGAACCACATCGACCACGAGGAGTACCCGGCGTCGTCGCTGATGGAGGAGGCCTGCGTCCACATGCTGGGCGACCTGTTCAACGCGCCGGACCCGGCCGAGGTCGTCGGCGTCGGCACCATCGGCTCCTCCGAGGCGATCATGCTGGGGCTGCTCGCGCACAAGCGCAGCTGGCGCGACCGTCGTCGTGCCGCGGGTCTGCCGACCGACCGGCCGAACGTCGTCTACGGGGCCGAGACCCACGTGGTGTGGGACAAGTTCGCCAACTACTTCGACGTCGAGATGCGCAAGATCCCGATGAAGCCGGACCGGTACGTCATCAGCGCCGACGAGGTGGCCGAGCAGGTCGACGAGAACACGATCGCCGTCGGGGTCGTCCTCGGTACCACCCACATCGGCGAGGCGGACCCGATCGAGGAGATCAACGACCGCCTGGTGCAGATCAAGGAGCAGCAGGGGTGGGACGTCCCGATCCACGTCGACGGCGCCAGCGGCGCGTTCGTCGCGCCGTTCGCCGAGCCCGACCTGAGGTTCGACTTCCGGCTCGAGCAAGTCGCGTCGATCAACGCCTCGGGGCACAAGTACGGGCTGGTCTACCCGGGCGTCGGCTGGCTGGTGTTCCGCGACCGGACCAAGCTTCCCCAGGACCTCGTGTTCAGCGTGAACTACCTCGGCGGCGCGCAGCCCACGTTCACGTTCAACTTCTCGCGAGGGTCGGCGATGATCCAGGCGCAGCTGTACAACTTCCTGCGGCTCGGGCGCTCCGGGTACCAGGAGATCGTGGCGACGATGCTCGCCAACGCACGACACCTCAACGACGAGCTGGCCGCAGGCCGCTGGTTCGAGATCCTCAACCCGGGTCTGAGCGAGCCGGTGGTGACGTTCCGGCTCCGCGACGACCCCGGGTTCGACGTCTACCACCTCTCGGCACGGCTGCGGGAGCACGGGTGGATCGTCCCGGCGTACAGCCTCCCGCCCGACGCCGAGGACGTGCACCTGCTGCGCATCGTGGTGCGGATCGACCTGAGCCGGCAGATGGTCGACATGCTGCTGCGTGACCTGGAGGACGCCTGCACCCACCTGGCGGAGGAGAAGCCCGGGGCGCGCAAGCGCCCGGCGCCCGACGTGTGGACGGCGCCCGCCCTCATGGCGGCGCACCAGAAGGAGCGCACCGGACAGCGGCGCCGTTCCTGACGTCCACGAGGCCGGACGGCGCCACCGCGAGCGGCCCGGCGTCCGGGTGCGGGCACAGCGCATCCGCCGCACGGTAGTCGGGTGACCAGATTCGGATACACCCTGATGACCGAGCAGTCCGGTCCGCGGAGCCTCGTCGACTACGCGGTCCGGGCTGAGGACGCCGGCTTCGAGTTCGAGGTGATGAGCGACCACTACTTCCCGTGGCTCGACTCCCAGGGCCACTCGCCGTACGCGTGGAGCGTGCTGGGAGCCGTCGCCCACGCGACGGAGCGCGTCGGGCTCATGTCGTACGTGACGTGCCCGACGCTGCGCTACCACCCCGCCGTCGTCGCCCAGAAGGCAGCCACCGTGGGCCTGCTGTCCGAGGGACGTTTCACCCTCGGGCTCGGTGCCGGCGAGAACCTCAACGAGCACGTCGTGGGGGCCGGCTGGCCGGCCGTCGACGAGCGCCACGAGATGCTCTCCGAGGCGGTCCAGATCATCGCGGCGCTGTTCGAGGGCAACCTGCTCAGCTTCCGCGGCGACCACTTCCAGGTGGACTCGGCTCGGCTGTGGGACGTGCCGGACGAGCCCGTGGAGATCGGTGTCGCGGTCTCCGGTCAGCAGTCGGTGGGCGGCTTCGCCACCTTGGCGGACCACCTGATCTCCACCGAACCGAAGCCCGGCCTGCTGCAGCAGTGGGACTCCGCACGCTCGGACGCCGACCTGCCGGCCTCCCGCAAGATCGGGCAGATGCCGATCTCCTGGGACCCGGACCCCGACGCGGCCGTGGAGCGGGCGCACGAGCAGTTCCGCTGGTTCGGCCTCGGCTGGCCGGTGAACGCCAACCTCCCGACCACGGAGGCGTTCGACAGCGCCAGCGCGTTCGTGCGCCCGGAGGACGTCGCCGAGTCGATCCCGTGCGGTCCGGACCTCGACGCGATCGTCGAAGCGGCGTCGGCCTTCTGGGAGGCCGGCTACACCGACCTGGCGCTGCACCAGATCGGCGACGCCAAGCAGGAGGAGTTCCTCGGCACGGCCGCCGGGCCGCTGCTCGAGAAGCTGCAGGCCGCCGCGCCCGACGACTCGATGTGAGGCGCGCCCGCAGAAGGTCCGGCCGTCACGGCCGCCGTCAGCGCACGCCTTCCCGACGGACCGAGCTGATCTCGGCCATCTGTGCCTCTCCCCAGTCTCCGAGCGGACGCAGCGCCCGGTCCAGCGCGACGCCGTCGTCGGTCAGGCTGTAGACGACCTTGGGCGGCACCTGGTCGTGCACCTCGCGCCGCACGACGCCGTCGCGCTCCAGCTCTCGGAGCTGCTGGATGAGGACCTTCTCGGAGACGCCGGGCAGCTCCCGGCGCAGCTCGCCGGTGCGCCGCGGGTGCTCGGACAGCGCCCACAGGATCAACGGCTTCCACTTCCCGCCGACGACGGCGACCGCCGCGTCGAGCCCGCACAGGAACTCGGCCATGCCACTCCGTCCTCCCTGGTCACGCACCTGGAGGTCAGTACGTACTTCAAAGTGGGTACTTCACCGCGGGAGCGGTTCCCCCGAGACTCACTGTATGACCACCGAACGGAACGCACCCACCACCGCCGTCGTCGGCCTCGGCCCCATGGGCAGCGCCCTCGCCCGAGCCCTGCTGGCCGCTGGACCGGCTCCCGTCGTGTGGAACCGCACGCGCTCGCGGGTGGAGGATCTCGCCGCCGAGGGCGCCGTGGCCGCACCGGACCTTGCCTCGGCCGCCTCGGCCGACCTGGTGATCACCTGCCTGCGCGACCACGGGACGACGCGCTCCGTGCTCGCTGCCGTGCCGCCCGCGGCGCTGCGGGGACGCACCGTCGTCGTGCTCGCCTCGGCGACGCCGGACGAGGCCCGTGCCACGCACTCCTGGGCCGCCGAGAGAGGGTTGTCGGTCCTGCTCGGCGCGATCATGGTTCCCGTCCCGCTGATCGGTTCGCCCGAGGCGCAGATCCTCTACGCCGGGGACCCGGACCTCCTCGAACGCCACCGTGCCGTGCTCGAACGGCTCGCCGGGCGCTCCGAGCACGTCGGCACCGACCCCGGGCTGGCGTCCCTGCTCGACACCGCGATGCTCGAGGTCTACTTCGCAGGGATGACGGCGTTCCTGCACGCCGCCGCGATGGTCACCGACGCCGGCCTCGACGCCACCGCCTTCGCCGCCCGTGCCCGGGACGTGCTGGCGCTGCTGCCCGAGACGGTCGACGCGCTGGCGGGCGACGTCGACGCCGGCCGCCACCCCGGTCACGAGGACACGATCGCCATGGAGCTGGGTGCGCTGGAGCACATGGTCTCCACCAGCCGGGCGAGCGGGACCGACCCCGCCCTGCCGGAGCTGATGCGCTCGCTGGCCCAGGAGGCGGTCGACGCCGGGCACGGCACCGACTCGTGGTCGCGTGTCGTCGACCTGCTGCGCCGGACCGGACGGGGAGGGGCTCGCCCCGCGGCGTGACCGCAGGCGGCGGCTGTGGGAGATCACGCAGGTGAAGGTCTCGGACTTCATCAGCTCACGCATCGTGCTCGCCGCGCTCTCGGCGGCGTTCACCGCGGTGTTCCTCGTGGTCCTCGGGACGCCCTACGCCCTGCCGTTGGCCCTGTTCACCGGCGTCGTCTCGCAGTTCATCCCGACGATCGGCACCTACATCGGCGGGGCGCTGCCCGTCGCCGTCGCGCTGACCTCTCAGGGGATGCCGCAGGCCGTCGCCGTGCTGGCGTTCGTCATCGCCTACCAGCAGCTCGAGAACCTGTACTTCTCCCCCAAGATCTCGGCGCGGGCGCCGGAGATGAACCCGGCGGTGAGCTTCGTCGTCGTGCTCGCGTTCGGTGCGGTGTTCGGGGCTCTCGGGGCGTTCCTCGCGCTGCCCGTCGCCGCGACGATCCAGGCCGTGGCGAACACCTACCTCACCCGGCACGAGCTCGTCGACTCCGAGCTCCTGCGCGACCCGGAGCGCGCGCCGCCCCGGGAGTCGCGACGGTCGCGGAACCTGCGTGCCGCACGGGAGGCTGCTCGCACGGTCGACGCGCGCCGGGCGGACGGCGTCGAGTAGGCGCGGTGCCGAGGCCTCGCGTCGAACGTCACCCACCCCGGGATTGCGCCGTGCGTCCGCGCGCGGAACGATGCAGTCCGTGATCCCGTCTTCCCAGGCCGCGCGGCGACGCGCGGCCACGCTCGCCCGTCGGACGCTGCTGCTGGCCGCCGCGCTGCCGGTGGCGTTCACCCTCGCCGTCGGCGTCTCGCACGCACAGCCTCCGTTGACCGACCTGGACGGTGACGTCACGGACACCGCCGACGTGCTGACCGAGGACGAGCTCGCCGAGGTGCAGGGCGCGCTCGACGAGCTCGCCGACGAGACGCCCTACCAGCTGTTCGTCGTGTACACGGACCGGTTCGACGGGGTGGACGGCCGCTCCTGGGCGGACGCGACGGCGACGAACGCCCAGCTCGGCCCCTCCGACCTGCTGCTGGCCGTCGCGACCGAGGACCGCCTCTACGGTCTGAGCTGGGACAACAACGTCGACCTGACCGACGAGCAGCTCGACACGGTCCGCGACGCCACCGTCGACGCCCTGCGCGACGACGACTGGGCCGGCGCCACGGTCGCCGCGGTCGACGCGACGCTCGCCGTCACGGGGGCGGGCGACACCGGCGGGGGCGACCCCGGCGGCACGTCCGGCGGGTTCTCGGTGCCCGGGCCGCTGCTGGTCGGCGGGGCCGCCGTCGTCGTCGGCGGGGGCGTCTTCCTGTGGGCCCGCTCCCGTCGCGACAAGGAGCTGACCCGCCGCGGTGCCGCCGCGGCGGCCGCCCGCACCGGCGCGGGCGGACCGGACCCGGACCCGCTCGCGAACCTCACGACCCAGGAGCTGGCCCAGCGGGCGGGCAGCGCCCTCGTGAGCGTCGACGACGCGATCCGGACGTCCGAGCAGGAGCTCGGCTTCGCCCAGGCGGAGTTCGGGCTCGAGGCGACCCGGGAGTTCACCACCGCCCTGGAGCAGGCCCGCGCGGACGTCGCCGAGGCGTTCCGCCTCCGCCAGGAGCTCGAGGACGGCGTACCGGCCGGCGAGTCGCTCGGTGACGCGCCGGCCTCGGACGCCGCGCGGCAGCGCGCCGTGCTCGCGGACGTCGTCCGGCGCTGCGAGGCGGCGGCCGCGGCCCTGGACGCGCAGACCGACTCCTTCGACGACCTGCGCCGGCTGCAGTCCCGCGCCCCGCAGGTCCTCGACGAGGCGGAGCAGCGCGCCGGTGAGATCGCGGCCCGCATCGAGGTGGCCCGCAGCACGCTCGCCGGGCTCACCGCCACCTATCCCGCCTCGGCGCTGACCAGCGTGCGCGACAACCCGGACCAGGCGGCGGCTCTCGTCGCGAACGCCCGCGCGGCGGTCACCGTGGGCCGCACCGCCGTGCAGAAGCGCAAGAAGGCGGTCGCGGTCGCCGACGCGCGCGCCGCGCAGAACGCCCTCGGCCAGGCGGTGGCGCTGCTCGACGCCGTGGCGAGCGCCGGCGACGACCTCGCCTCCGCCGGGACGAACCTCGACAAGGGCATCGCCTCGATCACGCAGGACATCGTCGACGCCGAGCGGCTGGCACCGCATGACCCCGCCGTGCAGCACGCAGCGTCCGAGGCACGGTCCGCCGCCGAGCAGGCACGCGGTGCCCGGGGCGGCGGTGACCCGCTGGCGGCCCTCGCCCGGCTGACCGAGGCCGAGGCAGCGCTCGACACGGCGCTGGCGCCGGCCCGCCAGCAGGCGGAGTCCGACGCCCGTGCCCGCGCCCTGCTCCGGGACGTCCTGGGCCGCGTCGAGTCGCAGGTCCGCGCGACGCAGAGCTACGTCACGACGCGGCGCGGCGCCGTCGGCCCCGACGCCCGTACCCGGCTGGCCGAGGCGGAGCGCCTCGCCGCCGAGGCGCGCAGCCGGCAGACGACGGACCCGCACGGGGCGCTGGTGGCCGCGCAGCAGGCCGAGCGCTTCGTGCAGCAGGCCGCGCAGATGGCCCAGACGGACACCTCCGGGTGGGACATGCGCCACGGCGGCCCCGGCGGCTTCGCCGGGTCGGGCGGGCGATCGACGAACGTGGGCGGCATGATCCTCGGAGGGATCGTCCTCGACTCGGTGCTGCGTGGCGGGTCCCGGCGCGGCCGGCGCGGTGGCGGGCTCGGAGGCTTCGGCGGCGGGTTCGGCGGCGGCTCGCGCGGCGGGTTCGGCGGGGGCTTCGGCGGCGGCGGTGGCCGGGGCGGCGCCGGGGGGCGCTTCTGATCGTCCGGCAGCGTCCGGCCCGGGAACTACCGGGCCCGCGCCGTCGTCCTCTTCACATCGGCAACACACCGGGTACAAGGCACCAGGAAGGCACGTCATGACGCAGAAGCAGAGCATCCTCGGGCGCATGAGCCAGCTCGCGAAGGCGAACCTCAACGCGCTGCTCGATCGCGCCGAGGACCCCCAGAAGATGCTGGACCAGCTCATCCGGGACTACACGAACAACATCGCCGAGGCCGAGCAGGCCATCGCCCAGACGATCGGCAACCTGCGCCTGGCCGAGCAGGACTACCAGGAGGACGTCCAGTCGGTCCGGGAGTGGGGCGGCAAGGCGTTGGCGGCCTCCCGCAAGGCCGACGAGCGGCGCGCCGCCGGTGACGCGGCCAACGCCGACCGGTTCGACGAGCTCGCCAAGGTCGCCCTGCGCAAGCAGCTCGACGCCGAGGGCGAGGTCCGGTCCGCACAGCCGATGATCGAGCAGCAGCAGGTCACCGTCGACAAGCTCAAGACCGGCCTGGCACAGATGAAGGACAAGCTGGTCGAGCTGAAGTCCAGGCGCGACCAGCTCGTCGCGCGGCAGAAGGCCGCAGAGGCGCAGCAGACCGTCCACGGCGCGATCAGCTCGATCAACATCCTGGACCCCACCAGCGAGCTCAGCCGGTACGAGGAGATCGTGCGCCGCGAGGAGGCCCAGGCCATGGGCCAGGCCGAGATCGCGGCGTCGTCCCTGGACTCGCAGTTCGCCGAGCTGGAGGGCTCCATGGAGGACGTCGAGCTGGAGGCCCGCCTCGCTGCGCTGAAGTCCGGCGAGACCCCGGGCCAGATCGGCTCCTGACGACTCGCCCGCCCCCTCAGCGCTGTGGGTGCACGACACGCCGTCGGACGCCATCCGGCGACGGCGCGTCGTGCACGCACAGCGCTGAGGGGCAGCCGGTCAGGCGGCGGCCCGCGCCTGGTCGAGGAACGCCGCGGCGAGCAGGTCCCCGGCCCGCGCCAGACCGTCGTCGTGCGCGGTGACCTGGGCGTGCACGACGGCGGTGTCGACGTCGGTCTCCCCCAGCGCCCAGCGCACGGCCAGCGACGGGCTCGCCTCCGGGTGGAACTGCACGCCGAGCGCCGACCCCCACCGGAACGCCTGGTACGGATAGGTGTCCGACCAGGCGAGCCACTCCGCACCCGCCGGCAGCTCGATGACCGCGTCGGAGTGCATGGACACCGCGGGGGTGACGCAACCGGGCAGCTCGACGTCGTCCTCGCAGGCCGCTCCGGCGTCCCGCACCAGCGGTCCGAGGACCGGGTCGTGCAGCGCCGGGGCACGCCAGTGCACGTCGACGACGCCGGCCTCTCGCCCGGGCGGGGCGGCGACCTGGACGGCCCCTCCCCCGGCGACGGCGAGGAGCTGGGCGCCCAGGCAGATGCCGAGCGTGGGCAGCCCGGCACCGACCACGCCGGCCAGCAGCGACCGGACCGCGGGCAGCCAGGGCGCCTCGTCGTCCGCGTAGGCGTGCATCCGACCGCCGAGGACGACGAGCCCGTCCCCGCACTCGTCGAGGGCCGGGACCGGGTCGCCGGCGAACAGCCGCACGACGCGGGCGTCGTGGAACCGGCGCGCGAACCGGTCGAGGGGGACGTCGGAACCGTGCTGCAGGACGGTCACCCGCGGGTGGTCGAGCCTCGTGATGTCGGACACGGCCGCTGAGATTACTCCGCCGGGCGGCCCGGGTCCATGGGCGGGAGCGTCCCGGCCGCCGGACCGGCGTCGTCGCGCGTACCCTGGGCGCATGGTCTCCCCCTTCTCTGCGTCGACCGCCTCGCCTGCCCCGGTGCCGGCACCGGACCCGGTGTCGCCGGACGTGCCGAACGAGCCGCGCCGGACCACCTACCTGCTGGTGGACGGCGAGAACATCGATGCCACGCTCGGCATGAACGTGCTGAACCGCCGCCCGAACCCGGAGGAGCGACCGCGGTGGGACCGGATCACGAAGTTCGCGAGCCGGGTGTGGGGATCCGACGTCGTCCCGCTGTTCTTCCTCAACGCGACCAGCGGCCAGATGCCGATGTCCTTCGTCCAGGCGCTGCTCGCGATGGGCTACCGGCCCATCCCCCTGGCGGCGAACGGCGACGAGAAGGTCGTCGACCTCGGTATCCAGCGCACGCTGGAGGCGATCGCCGGACGCGACGGCGACGTCCTCCTCGCCAGCCACGACGGCGACTTCCTGCCCCAGGTCGAGCGGCTGCTGGCCGACGACGGCCGGCGGGTCGGCCTGCTGGCCTTCCGCGAGTTCGTCAACGGCCAGCTGACGTCGCTGACCGACGAGGGGCTGGAGATCTTCGACCTGGAGGGTGACGTCGACGCGTTCACCAGCCCGCTGCCGCGCGTGCGGATCATCCCGATCGACGAGTTCGACCCGCTGCGCTTCCTCTGACGGTCAGAGGGTGGGTGCCTGCGTCGAGCGGCGCTCACCGGGGACGTCCGCCGTCCGCTGGGCGACGGAGATGCCCACCAGGCATGCCGCGCCGAACAGCGCGACGAGGACGAGTGCCACCCAGCTGAACCCGGTGAGCACCAGCACGAGCACGGCGATCCCGATCACCGTGACCCGCAGGGCGTCGGCGTGCCGGGCGACCCACCGGGCCTGCCGGCCGTCCCCGCCGGTCACGGTCCGCACCCACGGTGTCCGCCCGGCCGCCCGCTCGAGCCAGACCGGGCGGCCGAGCAGCACCCCGACGACGACGCCCACGGCAGCGATGATGCCGACCAGCCAGAAGATCTCGTGGAGGCCCCCGGAGACGGTGTCGAACAGCACCGCCGCGACCCGTTCACCGTCCGGCGCACGGGCGACGTCGAGCACGAGCCCGCGGAGCCGCCCCACCAGGGCGGCGGCCAGCACCAGGCCCACGACGACGCCGATCCCGAGCTGCACGACGGCACGCCGCCGGTCGGGGGCGACCAGCACGGTCGCGACGATCAGCACCACGGTGAGCGCCAGCAGCAGCCAGACGGCACGGTCCGCGGTCACGACGGCGGCCTGGACGAGCTCGAACGTCTCGGTGTCCATCAGCACGACCTGGCCGAAGCCGTCCGGGAGCCGGGATCCCAGCGCGTCCCCGAGCTGCGCGCGCGCCTCGGGGGCGCGGTCGGCGACGGCGTCGGGCACGGTCACGTCCGGCAGCAGGTCACCGAGGCCGGCGAGGGACTCGCGCAACGCCTCGGTCACCAGCGGCACGGTGTTGAGCTTGACGGCGTCGTCCGTGAGGTAGACGTTCGGGTAGTCGTCGACGTCCGCTCGCGCGAGCCCGATCCCGGCGGCGTGCGCGCGCTCGACGAGCTGCGGCAGCCGTTCGCCGAAGGCCTCAGAGGTCACGAGCCGGTCGACCACCGTCTCCACCCGGTCCTCGAGGCGGTCCACCACGACGGGCGTCAGCGCGGCGAGGGTGGGCCGATCGATGCGGGAGCCGAGCGCCTCGAGCAGCGGGCCCTCGTCGACCTCCAGGCGTTCGACGAGGGCCAGCGCCAGCACCTCGTCGAGCTCGGTGAGCCGCTGGGAGACACGCGTGTCCAGGTCGAGCGCCAGGAGCGTCTGCTCGGTGATGTTGTCCGCGAGCGCGGCGTCGAACGCCGGGTCGTCGAGCGCGGGGCCGACGGTGTCCATGAACTGGTCGGTGTCGAGCACGGTGCGGTGCGCCCAGACCGCCACGGAGGACGCCACCGCCAGCAGCGTCGTGACGACGACGAGCACGATGCTGGTCCATCGGCGCACGCGCAGGCCACGCGGGCCGGGACGGGCGGGTGCGGATCCGGGTCCTGTCACACCCCCACCCTGGCCCGGGGCCGCCCGTCGCGCGACTGCACGCGGCGGGCGTCCAGGAAACCTTCAGGGAATCGGCGCACACTGGAGCCATGGCTGCCTCCACCGACACGCCCGAAGCCCGGCTCGTCGTCGTCGACGACGAACCGAACATCCGTGAGCTGCTCTCCACCTCCCTGCGCTTCGCCGGGTTCGAGGTGCACGCCGCCGCCGACGGCGCGAGCGCCCTGCAGCTCGTACGCGACACGGAGCCGGACCTCGTGGTGCTCGACGTGATGCTGCCCGACATGGACGGCTTCACCGTGACCCGCCGCATGCGCGCCACCGGGCGACACACGCCGGTGCTGTTCCTCACCGCCCGCGACGACACCCAGGACAAGATCCAGGGCCTGACCGTCGGCGGCGACGACTACGTCACCAAGCCGTTCAGCCTCGAGGAGGTCGTGGCCCGGATCCGCGCGGTGCTGCGCCGCACCGCGGGCGGCGAGCCCGACGACGACGCCGTCGTGCGCGTCGGCGACCTCGAGCTCGACGAGGACTCGCACGAGGTGCGCCGGTCCGGGGTCGAGATCGACCTGTCCCCCACCGAGTTCAAGCTGCTGCGCTACCTCATGCTCAACGCCGGCCGGGTGCTGTCGAAGGCGCAGATCCTCGACCACGTGTGGCAGTACGACTGGGGCGGCGACGCGAACATCGTCGAGTCCTACATCTCCTACCTGCGGCGCAAGATCGACCACGTGGCCGTCACCGGCCCGGACGGCGAGGACGTCGAGCTGCCGCCGCTGATCCACACGAAGCGGGGCGTCGGCTACCTGCTGCGAGCCCCGCAGCGATGACCTCGGACCGCCCCGACCGCACCGAGCCGACGTTCGCCGCACCGGAGGCCCCCGGGGCGGCGAACGCGGTGGCGGTCCCGCCGTCGGGCACGGACGCCCCCGGCCCGACGGCGGAGGCCGCCGAGGGCGCGGCGGCACCTGCGGGCGCAGGCGCGACCGAGGAGCCGGTACCGGAGGGGTCGCGCGGGGGCTGGCTCGCCCGGGTGCCGCTGCGGGTGCGGCTCGTCGCGATCATCGTGCTGCTGCTGGGCGCCGGGATGATCATCGCCGGCCTGACGACCCGGACCGTCGTGTCGAACTATCTGGTCGACCAGCTCGACACGCAGCTCAAGCAGTCGGCCCAGGGCGTGGCCCGGATGACGGCCCTGAACCCCACGGAGAGCAGCCAGCACATCCCCAGCGACTACGCCGTCGCCCTGCGCAACTGCAACGGCCTCTACGGCGGGCCCGAGGGCTGGAACGCGACGCTCGAGCGCTTCGGCGAGCCGAGGATTCCCGACGAGTCGCTGACCACCGTGGTGGACCGTGGGCTCGAGCCCTTCACCGTCGACTCCGCGGGCGGCTCCGACCCGACGACGTGGCGGGTCGTGTCCATCCCCTGCCGCCAGACCCAGGACAGCCCCGTGGAGGGCGCCGCGTACGTCGCGCTGCCCATGGCCGCCGTCGACAAGACGACCGCCTACCTGTCGAGCTCCCTGCTCTGGTCGGGCCTCGGCATCGTGGTGCTGGGCGGCGCCCTGGCCCTCTGGCTCGTGCAGCACTCGTTGCGCCCGCTGCGCCGGATCGAGGCCACGGCGGCCGCCATCGCCGAGGGCGACCTGTCGCGCCGCGTGCCGGAGCAGCCGCCCTCGACCGAGGTGGGCTCCCTGTCCCGCTCGCTCAACGCGATGCTCGCCCAGATCGAGGTGGCGTTCGCCGCCCAGGAGGCTTCCGAGCAGCGGATGCGGCGATTCGTCTCGGACGCGAGTCACGAGCTGCGCACCCCGCTGGCGACGGTCCGCGGCTACGGCGAGCTCTACCGGATGGGCGCCCTCGACACCGAGGACAAGGTGGACGACACCATGGTCCGCATCGAGGACTCCGCCCGCCGGATGGGTGCGCTGGTCAACGACCTGCTGGTGCTGGCCCGCCTCGACGAGGGCCGCCCGATGCGGCACGACGTCGTCGATCTCGCGGACCTCGCCCGGGAGACCGCTCAGGACCTCCACGCCCTCGACCCGACCCGCACCGTCACGGTCACGGGGCTGCGTCCCGGCGAGGCCCCGCCGTCGGCCCTGCGCACCGTCGGGGACGCGGACCGGCTGCGGCAGGTGCTCACCAACCTGGTCGGCAACGTCGCGCGCCACACGCCGGCCGGGTCGCCGGCCGAGCTCGCCCTCGGGACCGCGGCGGGCGGCGTCGTCGTCGAGGTGCGGGACCACGGACCGGGCATCCCGGCGGACCAGACCGGGCGGATCTTCGAACGCTTCTACCGGGCCGACTCCTCGCGCAACCGGGAGTCCGGCGGGTCCGGGCTGGGGCTGGCGATCGTGGCGGCGATCCTCGGGGCGCACGGCGGCTCCGCGTCCGTGGCGCAGACGCCCGGCAGTGGACTGACCGTGCGGGTTCTCCTTCCGAGCGCCGACGACTACGCTGCGTGACGGCCCTGTCGGCACGGGTCGGCGCACCGGACACGTTTGTCGGTCGGCGGTCGTAGGCTGGCAGGGAGACAGAGAACGATCTCCGAGCGAAGGTCTTGATAGCGATGGGCGTCCTCAGCGCCGGCGCGCCGCAGTGGTTTCTCTCGGCGTTCGTCCGCACCTGTCGAGGGGCGGGTGCCACGGGGTCCGAGGACTCGATCCGCGCGGTGGGTGAAGAGCTCATCGAGCGCTGGTCCGGGCCGGGCCGCCACTTCCACAACCTGCGTCACCTGGCCGCCGTCCTGCACCGGGTCGACGAGCTCGCGCACGAGACCCACGGGCCCGACCTCGTCCGGCTCGCCGCCTGGTACCACGGCGCCGTCTTCGACGCCGACCGCAAGGTCGCCTACGCGACGCGCGGCGGCGAGCAGACGACGCTCAGCGCCGAGCTCGCGCGCACCCAGCTCGTGGAGCTCGGGATCCCCGCCGAGTCGGCGGACCGCGTCGGGGAGCTCGTCGACACGCTCGCCCGGCACAAGGCGGCACCCGGCGACTTCGACTCCGCCGTCCTCAACGACGCCGACCTGGGCATGCTCGCCGCCGAGCCCCAGCGCTACAAGGAGTACGTGGCGGAGATCCGCGCCGAGTACGCCCACATCCCGCTGTCGGACTATCTCGACGCCCGGATCAACGTCCTGACCAAGCTGCTGGGCCGCCCGAAGCTCTACGTGAGCCCCCTCGGCGCGACGTGGGAGGAACCTGCTCGGCAGAACCTCGACGCCGAGCTGCACCGCCTGGTCAAGGAGCGCCGCAAGCTGGGCCAGGAGGCGACGGCCGGGCCGGCCCGGCGCTGACCCTCCGTACGTCCGGTCGTCCACAGGCTGTGGACGACGACGGCGCGGGACGCGCACCGCGCCCTACCGTCGAGGCCAGCCCGGTCCACCGGGACCCACGACGAAGGAGCAGCACGTGCGATACGAGGTCGACAGCGATCGGGTGGCGCAGGCGAGCGCCGCGGTGAACGGTTCCGTGGGCGAGATCCGCGCGGAGGTGGGCGCCATGATGCGGCACCTGCAGGATCTGCAGGCGAGCTGGCACGGCAGCGCGGCGACGTCCTTCGCGGGAGTCATGACGCAGTGGCAGTCGGCGCAGGCCCAGGTGGAGACGGCCCTCGACTCCGTGACGGCGGCGCTGCAGTCGGCGTCGACGACGTACGCGGAGGCCGAGAGCCAGGCAGCGCGCCTCTTCGCCCGCTGACCCCCCGCGCCGCCGCTGTGGGGAGGAAATCTCCAGGCCTGAGCGACGACAGCTCGTAGATTTCATACCCACAGCGAAAGGCGACGGCCGGTCGTCCCGGGAGCGAGGCTCCCAGGACGACCGGCCGTCGTCGTGCGTGGCGCGGTCTACCGCGCCGAGCGGGCGTGGATCAGAAGCCCATGCCGCCCATGTCACCCATGCCGCCACCGTCGCCGGCCGAGGCACCGGCGGGCTCCGGCTTGTCGGCCACGACGGCCTCGGTGGTGAGGAACAGCGCGGCGATCGACGCGGCGTTCTGCAGCGCGGAGCGCGTGACCTTGACCGGGTCGTTGACGCCCGCGGCGAGCAGGTCCTCGTACACACCGGTCGCGGCGTTGAGGCCGTGACCCGGGGTGAGACCGCGGACCTTCTCCGCCACGACGCCGCCCTCGAGGCCGGCGTTGATGGCGATCTGCTTCAGCGGGGCCGAGATCGCCGCGTTGACGATCTGCGCACCGATCGCCTCGTCGTCCTCGAGCTCCAGCTTGGCGAACGCGGCGGCACCGGCCTGCAGGAGCGCGACGCCACCACCGGCGACGATGCCCTCCTCGACGGCGGCCTTCGCGTTGCGCACCGCGTCCTCGATGCGGTGCTTGCGCTCCTTGAGCTCCACCTCGGTGGCCGCACCGGCCTTGATGACGGCGACGCCGCCGGCCAGCTTGGCGAGGCGCTCCTGGAGCTTCTCGCGGTCGTAGTCCGAGTCCGACTTCTCGATCTCGGAACGGATCTGCTGCACGCGACCGGCGATGAGGTCGGCGTCGCCGGTGCCCTCAACGATGGTGGTCTCGTCCTTGGTGACGACGACCTTGCGGGCCTGACCGAGCTCCTCGAGCGTGGCGTTCTCCAGCTTGAGGCCGACGGTCTCGGTGATGACCTGACCGCCGGTGAGCACGGCGATGTCCTGCAGCATGGCCTTGCGGCGGTCGCCGAAGCCCGGGGCCTTGACGGCGACGGACTTGAAGGTGCCACGGATCTTGTTCAGCACCAGGGTCGCCAGGGCCTCGCCCTCGACGTCCTCGGCGATGATCAGCAGCGAGCGACCGGACTTCATGACCTGGTCGAGCAGCGGCAGCATGTCCTTGACGTTCGAGATCTTCGACTCGACGATCAGGACGTACGGGTCCTCGAGGACGGCCTCCTGGCGCTCCGGGTCCGTCTCGAAGTAGCGGGCGAGGAAGCCCTTGTCGAAGCGCATGCCCTCGGTGAGCTCGAGCTCGAGGCCGAAGGTGTTCGACTCCTCGACGGTGATGACGCCTTCCTTGCCCACCTTGTCGAGGGCCTCGGCGATGAGCTCGCCGATGGCGAGGTCGCCGGCGGAGATCGCGGCCGTGGCGGCGATCTGCTCCTTGGTCTCGACCTCGACCGAGGCGTTGAGCAGCTGCTCGGTGACCGCCTCGACGGCCTTCTCGATGCCGCGCTTGACGGCGATCGGGTTCGCGCCGGCCGCGACGACGCGCAGGCCCTCGCGCACGAGCGCCTGGGCGAGCACGGTCGCGGTGGTGGTGCCGTCACCCGCGACGTCGTCGGTCTTCTTGGCGACCTCCTTGACGAGCTCGGCGCCGATCTTCTCGAACGCGTCCTCGAGCTCGATCTCCTTGGCGATGGAGACACCGTCGTTGGTGATCGTGGGGGCGCCCCACTTCTTGTCCAGGACGACGTTGCGGCCCTTGGGGCCGAGCGTGACCTTGACGGTGTCGGCGAGCTGGTTGAGCCCGCGCTCCATGCTCCGACGAGCTTCCTCGTCGAACGCGATGATCTTGGCCATGGGGACTGATCCTCCGCTGTGGCTGGTGGACGGTCGACCGGTGCCCGCGACGGACGACGCGCCCCCGCACCGTTCACATCACGGGCGTGGGCGTGCCTCACCTTTCGACCAAGGTTGTTCACCCCGGCTGTCACTCGACAGTCGAGAGTGCTAACCCATTATTGGCACTCTCCACCCGAGAGTGCAAGACGTTCCGCCGCCAGCGCACAGCGCTCCCCCGCCCGGGCCCGTCGACGCCCGGCGTCGGCACCCCGGACACGGCGAAGGCCGGCGCCCCCGACGCATCGCTGCGCCGTCGGACGCCGGCCCTCGCCGACGCTGCCCGTCGAGACCTCCGCGGTCAGAGCGGGCGGACCTGCTCCGCCTGCGGACCCTTCTGACCCTGGCCGACCTCGAACTCCACCTGCTGACCCTCGTCAAGGGTGCGGTACCCGTCTGCCTGGATCGAGCTGAAGTGGACGAACAGGTCCTGTCCGCCGTCGGCCGGCGTGACGAAGCCGTACCCCTTCTCGGCGTTGAACCACTTGACGGTGCCCTGAGCCATCTACTTCTCCTCATCGTTCTGGCACACGGGGCCGGTGCCCCGCAGTGGACAGGAGACTAGTGGTGAAGGTCACTCGAAGGGAAGCATCCTCGCAGGGACGTCCCCCTCCTCGGCGAGCGACGCCGGCTACTCCGCGATGTCGAGGGCCTCCTTGACGACGACGACGACGTCACCGCTGGCCAGCGGCTGCTGCGACGTCTCCTCGGCCGGGATGCCCATGATCGCGGCGACCGCCGCCGCCGTCTCCGCACGCCCCTCGGCGTACCAGACGACGTTGGTCGACTGGCCCGAGTCGCCGTCGTAGTTGTTCGCCTCGGTATTGGTGAAGCCGTGCTCCGCGAGCGCGTCGGCACCACGCCCCGCCTCGCCGCTCTCGCCGCTGTCGTCGTTCAGCACCCGCACGAGGGCGCCGGTGTCGCCGGCGGCGACGAGGGCCTCGATGTCGGCTCCCTCGTCGGTCTCCTCGTCGCTCGGCTCCTCCGACTCGTCGTCCTCGGACCCGTCGTCCCCGGCACCGTCCTCGGCGCTCTCGCCGTCCGTCGGCTCCTCACCGTCGGCCGGCTCCTCGCCCTCGGCCCCCTCGGCGTCCTCACCGCCCTCGGAGTCCTCCGGCGCAGGCGACTGCTCGGAGGCCGCGGGCGGGTTCGCCTCGGGCGTGTCCCCGCCGTCGGACAGGTAGGCGACGATGCCGACGCCGAGGCCGGCGAAGACCACGGCCACGAGCAGGAACGGCCACATCGAGCTCCACCCGCTCCGGGGCTCGCGGTGGACACCCACCGGCGCGCCCTCCGGACCGCGGACGTCGAACTCGTCGGGCGGGTACGGGTACTGGCTCTTGGTCACGCCGGACAGGGTAGCGGTTCCCCGTCGCGAGACCTACAGCCCTTGTTCAGCGTCCCGGTCAGCATCGCGCCGCCGCAGGTCAGCCGTTCGTGCCGTCGAGGCGCCGGGCCGTGCGGGCGCGCTGCCGGGTCGCCCGCATCCGGCGCAGCCGCTTGACGAGCATGGGGTCGTGCTCGAGCGCGGCGGGGGTGTCGATCAGGGCGTTGAGCACCTGGTAGTACCGCGTGGCCGACATGTCGAAGAGCTCGCGCACGGCCTGCTCCTTGGAGCCGGCGTACTTCCACCACTGCTTCTCGAAGGCGAGGATCTCGCGGTCCCGGTCGGTCAGCGCACCGGTGTCGGTGGCCGACGACGGGGCCTCCGTCGTGGTGTCGATGTCCTGGACCAGCATCTCGCTCATAGCGGCCAGTATGGGGCACCTCGGGCGCTGTCCCGGGCATCTGTCGCCGCGCGTCGCGACCCACCCGAGTTGTCAGAACCACGTGGCGACAGACAGGAGCCTTGTTCTGACAGCTCCCGGGGCGGGTGCGCTAGCGTCGCCGTCGTGGACACCCCGACGACGACGCGCCCGGCGCTCGACACCGTGATGACACCCGACTGGGCGGCCGCCCTCTCCTCCGTCGCACCGCAGATCCACGCCATGGGGGACTTCCTGCGCGACGAGGTCTCCGCGGGCCGCACGTACCTGCCCGCCCCGGGCGACGTCTTCGCCGCGTTCCGGCGCCCGCTGGCCGACGTCCGGGTGCTGGTGGTCGGCCAGGACCCGTACCCGACGCCCGGGCATCCCATGGGGCTGTCGTTCTCCGTCCAGCCGCACGTGCGCCCGGTCCCCAAGTCCCTGGCCAACATCTACACGGAGCTGGCGGACGACGTCGGCGCTCCCCCGCCGTCGTCGGGCGACCTGAGCCCGTGGGCCGACCAGGGTGTGATGATGCTCAACCGGGTGCTGACGGTGCGACCGGGCGAGCCGGCGTCGCACCGCGGCAAGGGGTGGGAGCAGGTGACGGAGGCCGCGATCAAGGCGCTCGTGGCGCGCGGCGGACCGCTGGTCGCGATCCTGTGGGGCCGGGACGCGGCGTCGCTCAAGCCGTGGCTCGGCGAGACCCCCACGGTGGAGTCCGCTCATCCGAGCCCGCTGGCTGCCTACCGCGGATTCTTCGGCTCCAAGCCGTTCTCGCGCGTCAACGCGCTGCTGGAGGCGCAGGGGGCCGCACCCGTGGACTGGCGCTTGCCCTGAGCGACGGGTGCAGAATGGCGGGGTGACTTCGCCCGAGAGCACCCCTGCCGGCCCCCCGCGCTGGTCGCGCTACGTCGCGATCGGCGACTCGTTCTCCGAGGGGCTCTGGGACCCCTACCCACGCACGGACGGCACCCCCGTCGCCGCCGGCACGGAGTCCGACGGCGTCCAGCGTGGCTGGACCGACCGGCTCGCCGACCACCTGGCCGAGCGCCGCGGCGACGCCCCGCTGGAGTACGCCAACCTGGCGATCCGGGGCCGCAAGCTGCGCCAGATCATCGCCGAGCAGGTCCCGACGGCCCTCGCCACGGCACCGGACCTGGTGTCGCTCGTCGGTGGCGGCAACGACATCCTGCGGCCGCAGGCCGACGTCCACGGGCTCTCGGCGACCCTCGAGCGGGCCGTCGCACAGATCCGCGCCACGGGCGCTGACGTGCTGCTGGCCACCGGGTTCCGCACGGCGGGAGCCCTGAACTGGACGCAGGGGCGCGTCGGCATCTACAACGCGAACATCTGGTCCATCGCGCGGCGCCACGGTGCGTTCGTGCTCGACACGTGGGGGCTGCAGAGCCTGCAGGACTGGCGGATGTGGTCCGACGACCGCATCCACCTCACCGACGAGGGGCACCGCCGCATCGCGAACGCCGCGCTCGTCGGGCTCGGGCTCGTACCGGACGACCCGGCGTTCGACGCCCCGCTGGACGCGGCGCCCGCGGTGCGGTTGCGGCAGCGGCTGCAGGCGGACGCGCAGTGGGCCCGGGTGCACGTCGCGCCGTGGGTCCGACGGCGGCTCACCGGCACGTCGAGCGGCGACGGCCGGCTGCCGAAGTGGGCCGAGCCGCAGGCGTGGCCCCCGTCCGAGCGCTGACCGGGCCAGGGGGCGCCGACCCGGGAGCACCGGGCGGAGACTCGGGCGTCGGGCGGAGACCTGCGACGGGTGAGCGGTGGAGCCGCCTGTCGGATTCGAACCGACGACCTTCCGTTTACAAGACGGGAGCTCTACCAGCTGAGCTAAGGCGGCGAGGCGGGGTCCATCGTACCGAGCGCAGGCCCGCCACCGAACCCCGAGCGCTGTGGGTATGAAATCTCCGGGTTCCGTCGCCGGAGACCCGGAGATCTCATACCCGCAGCACGGTGGGAGCGGGGGTCAGCCCTCCGAGGACTCCTCGGCCGGCTCCTCCTCCGACGGCGCGGGCTCGTCGCCCTGGACCGCCGCGAGCAGGGCGCCGGGCTGGTTCCAGCCCTCGAAGCGCTCACCGTCGATGAGGATGGTCGGCGTGCCGAAGCCGCCGTTGGCGTTGAACAGCGCCTCGTCCGACGTCGCGTCGTTCGTCAGGGAGTGCACGTACTGCCCGAAGGTCGCCCGCGCGGTGCCGTCCGCGATCCCCGCGGCGGCGTCCGCGGGCACGCCGGCGTCTTCGGCGATCTGCGCGAGCTCGTCGTCGTCCAGGCCCGGCGAGTTCTCCTCCGGCTGGTTCGCGAACAGCGCCTCGTTGAACGCGTAGAACGACGCCGGGGCCTGGTCGGCCACCCAGTAGGCGGCGGACGCGGCGCGCGTGGAGTACTCGGTGTTGCTCGACATCCGGTCGAGGATCGACACCGGGTGGAACACGACGGTGGCGTCACCGGAGGTGAGCATCGTCTCGACGTCGGCGCCGTTGATCTCCTCGAACTGGCCGCAGACGGGGCACAGGTAGTCGAGGTACTCGTCCACGACCGGCGCCTCGGGGTTCTCCGACCCGGCGACCAGGTCGGAGCCGACCGGGATGCCGCCCGACTCCAGCGCCGTCGACGGCACGTTCTCGACCTCGGACAGCGGGATGTCCTCGACGTTCTTCTTCTCGCCCTCGTTGATGAGGATGAACGCCGCCACGGCGACCAGCGCGGCGATCGCGACCCCGAGCCCGCCGAAGACGAGGAGGCGGTTGCGCCGGTCACGCTGCGCCTGCTTCTGCTGCAGCGCGAGCGCCTCGGCGCGCGCCTCTTCGCGGCGCTGGGCCTTGTTCTTGTTCGACATCTGGGTAGAGGTCCTTCGGTTCGTGGGTTCCGGAGCGACAGATCCGCGCGCCAGCCTACCTGTGCGGACGCGTCGACCCGCGTGACCGTAGCGAGCCTTCCTGGGAGGGACCTGAAGAGCCTCAGAAGAACGAGGGCGGCCCGTCCATCGGCCACCACTCGATCGGGTGCGGGTCACCGGTGAGCTGGCCGTACAGGATCCAGGACCCGACGAGGCACAGCCCGACCACGACCGCGGCACCGACCAGCCCGGGGGCGAGGTTGCCGAGGATCGTGCGCGCCCCGTCGCGCGCCGTCCGGCCGGCCGGACCGAACCACGTCGCCAGGACCGCCGCCACCATCGCCCCCACGAGCACGAGCCCGAAGACGACGGGAGCGTTGCGGCCACCGACCGACCGCGACTCGACATCGGTCAACGGGGCGACGATAAGGTTCCCGTCGCCGAACAGCCAGTAGCCCCCCACGATCGCGAGCAGCCCCACGCAGCCGCCGACCAGCGCGGCCGGGATGATCCCCAGCGCCCCGACCACCGCGTGGTAGGGCAGCAGCAGCGCCGCCACCCAGCCGTCCGAGCGCCGGACGCCCTTGTGCTCGCGCCGCTCGTGGAACCGGTGGCCCGCCGTCCCCACGATGCGGCACAGGACGGTGACCCCGCAGAAGACACCGAACGCGACCAGCGGGTAGAACGCGGCCAGGACGACGAACGGCAGGCCGAGCGCCAGCACCGTCCCCCACCGCCGCGGATGGCGCGGGGCCACGTACGGCCCGGCCGGCTCGTCGGGCACGTGGTCGGGCACGACGTCGCCCAGCTCGTCGTAGCTGCGGTAGCGCACGTCCCCGACGGGCACGGCCTGGGTCGCGCCGTCGTGGACGAGTGCCCGCTCCCGGTCGTCGGCCGTCATGACGTGCCCGGTGTCCTGCGCGTCGGGCGGCAGCGGTGGGCCGAGGACGGCGGTCTCGTCGCCACCCGGTGCCGGCGGCACGCCGGGCGGTCCGGCCGGGGCGACGTCGGCGGTCCCGGTGCCCGGCTCGTCGCCCGACGCCCCCGAGACCGCGGTGTCGGAGCTCGCGCGGGCCCCGGCCGCCGTGGCTCCGGCCAGGGCGGCCGTCGCGGCCCCCGCCGCGACCACGATGCGCTGGGTCGCCTGCGGGTCGTCCGGCACGCCGACGACGCCGTTCCCCCCGTCCTCGAGGTCCCGGCGGACGGCGCGGACCACGTCGGTCGGGCCCCACCGGCGCGCCGGGTCGGCGTGCAGCGCCCCGGCGAGGGCACGGCCGGTCCGTGCCGGCACGCCCACGAGGTCGGCCCGCCCCTCCCGGGACCGGCGCAGCACCAGGTCGGTGGGGCGCACCCCGAACGGCGAGCGGCCGGTGGCGGCGAAGGCCAGGAGCGCGGCCCAGCTCCACCAGTCCGTCTCGGGCACCGGGTCGCCGCCGTCGAGCAGCTCGGGGGCGATGTACCCGGGGGTGCCCATGACGAATCCCGTCATGGTGGTGCGGGCGTCCTCCGTGCTCTGCGCGATCCCGAAGTCGATGAGCGTCGGCCCGGCGCCGGTGACCATGACGTTGGAGGGTTTGAGGTCGCGGTGCACCACGCCGGCGGCGTGCACCGACTCGAGCGCGTCGGCGAGCTGGTCGGCCAGGGAGAACAGGTCGGCGACGTCCAGCGGACCGCGGGCGTCCACCTCCTCCTCGAGCGTGAGCCCCTCGACGAGCTCGGTGACGACGAACGCGTGCGGCCCCTCGAACTCCGCGTCCAGCACCTGCGCCACGGCGGGGTGCCGCAGGCGCTGCAGGGCGGCGACCTCGCGGCGCAGCCGCTGCCGGCCCGCCGGGTCGGCGTCGACGTGCGCGTGCAGCACCTTGAGCGCGACCCGCTGGCCGCCGCCGTCGACGGCCTCGTAGACCGCCCCCATCGCCCCCCGGCCGAGCAGGGACACCACGGAGTAGCCGCCGACGTCCGCGCCGGCGGGGAGCGCCCCGTCGGCTCCGGACGCGGGAGCACCCGTCGTCATCACCTGCGCCTCGTCGCCCTCACCCATGGGCCACACCGTAGCGCCGGGGCACGGGTCCGCGCGTCCGCGGTGCGCCCGTGACGCCGCGTGTCGCGGCCCTGCACGGACAGGCCGAGCGGCCCCTACCGGTGCTCGGTAAGGTTCGCCGTGGGCGTCTGGCTACCCTGTCGAGCACACGGCAGGGGCCACCAACCTGGGGAGAGAACACGTTGACGGATCAGGGATCGGCACGCAGCTCCGAAGACTCAGGAGGCTACGACCTGGTCGTCGTCGCGAACAGGCTCCCCGTCGACTTCTCGGTGGGGGCCGACGGCGAGGTCGACTGGCAGCGCTCCCCGGGAGGCCTGGTCTCCGCGCTCGAACCGGTCATGCAGGAGAACGACGGCGCCTGGGTGGGCTGGTCCGGGGCACCGGACCTCGCGCACGAGCCCTTCGAGGCGGACGGCATGATGCTCGTGCCGGTGACGCTGTCGGCGAGCGAGATCCGCAAGTACTACGAGGGGTTCTCCAACGACACCCTGTGGCCGCTCTACCACGACGTGATCGCCCCGCCCGCCTACCACCGGCAGTGGTGGGAGGCCTACCGGCGCGTCAACCAGCGGTTCGCCGAGGCGGCGGCCGCCCAGGCGGCCCGGGGCGGCGTCGTCTGGGTGCACGACTACCAGCTGCAGCTGGTCCCCAAGATGCTGCGGGACCTGCGGCCCGACCTGCGTATCGGGTTCTTCGACCACATCCCGTTCCCCCCGGTCGAGCTGTTCCAGCAGCTCCCGTGGCGGCGCAGCATCCTCGAGGGTCTGCTCGGCGCCGACCTCGTCGGGTTCCAGCGGGGCGGGGACGCCTCGAACTTCGTCCGTGCCGTCCGCCGGCTCACCGACCACCCCACCCGCGGGTCGGTCGTGTCCATGGACGACGGCGACACCCCGGGCCGGCGCGTGCGGGCGGCGGCCTTCCCGATCTCGATCGACACCCAGCGCTTCGACGACCTGGCCCGCAACCCCGACGTGCAGGCCCGGGCCCGGGAGGTGCGGGCCGACCTGGGCGACCCGGACGTCGTCATGCTCGGCGTCGACCGCCTGGACTACACCAAGGGAATCCGCCACCGGATCAAGGCGTACGGCGAGATCCTGCAGGACGGCCGCATCGACGCCGAGCACACGACGCTGGTGCAGGTCGCGAGCCCGTCGCGCGAGAACGTGGGCGCCTACCAGGAGCTCCGGGAGCACGTCGAGGGCCTGGTGGGGCGCCTCAACGGCGAGTTCGGCGAGATCGGGCACTCGGCGATCCACTACCTCCACCACTCCTATCCTCCCGAGGAGATGGCGGCCCTGTACCTCGCGGCGGACGTCATGCTCGTCACCTCGCTCCGCGACGGCATGAACCTGGTCGCCAAGGAGTACATCGCCGCACGCTCGGACCTGGGCGGTGTGCTCGTGCTCAGCGAGTTCACCGGGGCGGCGGACGAGCTCGCTCCGGGCCCGCTGCTGGTCAACCCGCACGACATCGACGGGATGAAGGACACCATCGTGGCCGCCGCGCATATGGACCCCAAGGAGAAGCGGCGCCGCATGCGACGGCTGCGGCGCAAGGTCATGGGCGACGACGTCGCGAAGTGGTCCAAGAGCTTCCTCGGTGTGCTCACCGCGATGCCCTCCCGGGACACGCATGTCTGACACGCTCGGCACCCCGCTCGGCACCGCCCTGGAGCGGCTCGTGGCCGACGACGGCGCCGCGGTGCTCGTCGCCCTCGACTTCGACGGGGTGCTCGCCCCGCTCGTCGACGACCCGACGGCCTCCCGCATGACGCCGGCCACCCGCGCGGCCGTGGACGGGCTCGCCGCGCTCGTCCGCGGGGCGACGCACGGCAGCGCGGGGCGCGCTCGGCTCGCCTTCGTCTCGGGCCGCGACCTCGAGGACCTTGCCCTGCGATCGCTCCCGCCGGCCGGCGCCTACCTCGTGGGCAGCCACGGGGCGCAGACCGGCCACGCGACCGCCGACGGGCTCGACACGGTGCCGCTCGAGCTCACGTCCGAGCAGGCCGACACCCTGGCCGCGCTCACCGCGGCGCTCGACGCCGCCGTCGTCGGCAGGGACGGCGCCTGGGTGCAGCGCAAGCCGAGCGCCGCCGTCCTGCACACGCGGCAGGCCGGCCCGGACGACACGGCGGCCGCCGTCGCCGCCGCGGACCAGGCCGCCGCACGCCTCGGGCTGGACGCGATGCACGGCAAGGACGTGGTCGAGATCGCCGTGCTGCTCACGTCCAAGGGCGAGGCGCTCGAACGGCTGCGCACCGTCGTCGCGCGGGACGTCGACGCCCCGGTCACGCGGGTCCTGTACGCGGGCGACGACACCACCGACGAGAAGGCGTTCGCCGTGCTCGGGGCCGACGACGTGACCGTCAAGGTCGGGCCCGGCGAGACCCTCGCGACGCACCGCGTCGCCGACAGCGACGGCGTCGCCGCGGTCCTGGACCGGATCGCCGGGCTCCTCGCGCCGTGACCGGGGGCGCCGCGGAGGCGTGACCAGCGACATGGCGTGATCCCTGTCACGGGCATGTACTATCGAGCAGCGCGCCGGAGCCCCGGGACGGACCGTGGCGGGGCGCGCCGAACAACAGAATGTGTCACCGCCGACACGCACGTCGTGAACGCAAGACACCCGACCACAACGGATCGTCCGGCACGTACCTGCCGGTGGAGGGAATCATCATGGCTTCGGTCACCTACGACCACGCGACACGTATCTACCCGGGCACCGAGCGCCCGGCCGTGGACCAGCTCAACCTCGAGGTGGAGGACGGCGAGTTCCTCGTCCTCGTCGGCCCCTCGGGCTGCGGGAAGTCCACGTCGCTGCGCATGCTGGCTGGGCTCGAGGACGTCAACGGCGGGCACATTTACATCGGCGACCGCGACGTCACCGACGTGCAGCCCAAGGACCGCGACATCGCGATGGTCTTCCAGAACTACGCGCTGTACCCGCACATGTCCGTCGCGGACAACATGGGCTTCGCGCTGAAGATCTCCGGCACGCCGAAGGCGGAGATCCGCCAGCGCGTCGAGGAGGCCGCGAAGATCCTCGACCTCACCGAGTACCTCGACCGCAAGCCGAAGGCGCTCTCCGGTGGTCAGCGCCAACGTGTCGCCATGGGCCGCGCCATCGTGCGTCAGCCGCAGGTGTTCCTCATGGACGAGCCGCTGTCGAACCTGGACGCCAAGCTCCGTGTGCAGACCCGTACGCAGATCGCCTCCCTGCAGCGTCGTCTCGGCGTCACGACCGTCTACGTGACCCACGACCAGACCGAGGCCCTCACCATGGGCGACCGCATCGCGGTGCTCAAGGACGGGCTGCTGCAGCAGGTCGGCACCCCGCGCGAGATGTACGACACCCCGGCGAACGTGTTCGTCGCGGGCTTCATCGGCTCCCCGGCCATGAACGTCGGCACGTTCGACGTCAAGGACGGCAAGGCCGTCGTCGGCCACGCGGCCGTGCCGATCGACCGCGACGCCATCAGCCAGCTCACGGACGCCGACGGCGGCAAGATCACCGTCGGGTTCCGCCCCGAGGCGCTGAACATCGTCCCCGCCGGCTCGCCCGACGCGCTGCAGGTCGAGGTCAACCTCGTCGAGGAGCTCGGCTCGGACGCCTTCGTCTACGGCTCGCTCAAGAGCGAGGGCGTCACCGGCGACCTGCACTCCGGCAACTCCGACCAGGTCATCGTGCGCATCGACCCGCGCGACGTCCCGATGAAGGGTGACACCATCCACGTCACCATCGAGCCGGGCAAGTCGCACGTCTTCTCGCCCGCCACGGGCGCCCGCCTCTGAGCGAGCGCACCGCGTAGCAGCACGCCGCGGGGCGGGTCCGGCTTCGGCCGGGCCTGCCCCGTCGTCGTCTACGCTGACTCCCGATGGAACAGCTGCAGATCACCTCGGCGACACCGAACTCGGCGCTGCTCGACCTCCCGTGGCGGCAGCCGCTCGCCGAGTGGCCCGCCGACGTGCTCGCCGCCCTGCCACGCGGCATCTCGCGGCACGTGGTCCGCTTCGTGCGCCTCGACGGCCGGGTGCTGGCCATCAAGGAGATCAGCGAGGCGGTCGCGTTCCGCGAGTACGAGATGCTGCGCCAGCTGCGCAAGCTCGAGGTCCCGGCCGTCAAGCCGGTCGGCGTCGTCACCGGCCGGCGGTCCGACAGCGGGGAGCCGCTCGAGGCCGCGCTGGTCACCGAGCACCTCGCCTTCTCGCTGCCGTACCGCTCCGTGTTCAGCCAGGCGCTGCGCGACGAGACCGCCAACCGGCTCATCGACGCCCTGGCCGTGCTGCTCGTCCGGCTGCACCTGACCGGGTTCTTCTGGGGCGACGTCTCGCTGTCCAACACCCTGTTCCGCCGCGACGCCGAGCAGTTCGCCGCCTACCTCGTCGACGCGGAGACCGGCGCGCTGCACCGCGAGCTCACCCGCGGCCAGCGCGACTACGACCTCGAGCTCGCCCGCGTCAACATCATCGGCGAGCTCATGGACCTCGCCGCCGGCGAGCTGCTCGACGAGGAGGTCGACGAGATCGGCATCGGTACCTCGCTCGTGGCGCGGTACACCGAGCTCTGGGAGGCGCTCACCGGGGTCGAGGCCTTCCACACCGACGAGCGCTGGCGCGTGGCCGCCCGCATCGAGCGGCTCAACGAGCTCGGCTTCGACGTCGGCGAGCTGTCGATCACGACCGACATCGACGGGACGACGGTCCAGATCCAGCCCCAGGTGGTCGACGCCGGCCACCACTCGCGGCGCCTGCTGAAGCTGACGGGCCTCGACGTCCAGGACAACCAGGCGCGGCGACTGCTCAACGACCTCGACTCGTACCAGGCCGCGACCGAACGTCAGGAGGACGACGAACAGCTCGTCGCGCACGACTGGCTGCAGAACGTCTTCCACCCGACCATCCGGGCGGTGCCGCGCGAGCTGCGCCGCAAGCTGGAGCCCGCGCAGCTCTACCACGAGATCCTCGACCACCGCTGGTTCATCTCCGAGCAGGCGCAACGCGACGTCCCCATGCCCGAGACGGTGGCGTCGTACGTCGAGAACGTCCTGCAGCACCGGCCCGACGAGAAGGCGATCCTCGGGCTGGCACCGGGCGAGGAGCCCGAGGCCGGCCCCGAGGCGGACTACTTCCACTACGCCGCCGCCGATCCCGACGACGACCCGGCAGGCTAGCCCTACCTCGCGGAGATCGCCCTACCTCGCGGAGATCGCGCTACTGCGCGGAGCGAGCCTGGGCGACCTCGTAGAGCGCGATTCCCGCAGCCACGCCGGCGTTGAGCGACTCCACGGACGAGGCGATCGGGATGGACGCGACGGCGTCGCACGTCTCGCGCACCAGGCGCGACAGGCCCTTCCCCTCGGACCCGACGACGATCACCAGCGGGTCGGTCGCGAACGCGAGGTCACGCACGGCCGTGTCGCCGCCGGCGTCGAGGCCCACGACGAACACACCAGACTTCTTCAGCTCGGTCAGCGTGCGCGCCAGGTTCGTCTCCTTGGCGACCGGCACCCGGGCCGCGGCACCGGCCGAGACCTTCCAGGCCGACGCCGTCATCGACGCCGAGCGCCGTGAGGGCACCAGCACGCCGTGCGCCCCGAACGCGCCGGCCGACCGCAGCACCGCCCCGAGGTTGCGCGGGTCGGTGACGGAGTCGAGCGCCACGATGAGCGGCTGCTCGTCCGCCTCGGCGGCCGCATCGAGGAGGTCGTCGACCGAGGCGTACTCGTACGGCGGCACCTCGAGCGCCACACCCTGGTGCACGGAGCCCTCGGTGAGCTGGTCCAGCGCACCGCGCGAGGACTCCAGCAGCCGGGCGCCGCGCATCGAGGCCAGCTCGAGGATCTCACGGGTGCGGTCGTCGTGGTCGATGCGGTCGGCGATGTGCACCGCCGTCACCGGCGCCTGGGTGCGCAGCGCCTCCAGGACGGCGTTGCGGCCCGCCACGACCTCGGCGCCGCCCGTCGCCTTGCGCGTCCCGCGGGCCACACCCTTGCGGGCACCCTGCGTGGCCTGCGACGCCTGCCGCTTCTCGGCGGCGACCTTCTTCCGGTGCGCCGGGTGGTAGGTGCGGTCCTCCGCCTTCGGCGTCGGGCCCTTGCCCTGCAACGCCTTGCGGGAGTGCCCCCCGGTGCCGACCTGGGCACCCTTCTTCGTGCCGTCCTTGCGCTTCGCGCCCGGGCGCTGCGAGTTGCCCGCCATCAGTTCTCCTCGGCTGTGGACAGCGTCCAGCGGGCGCCGTCGGGTGAGTCCTGCACGACGACGCCGGCCGCGGCGAGGCGGTCCCGGATCGCGTCGCTGGTGGCCCAGTCCTTGGCGGCACGTGCCGCGGCCCGGGCGTCGAGCTCGGCGCGCACGACGGCGTCCAGCGCGTCGGCGACCTTCGTGTCGGTGCTGCTCGCCCACCAGGGGTCGGCCGGGTCGAGCCCGAGCACGTCCAGCATGCCCCGCAGGGCGACGAGCGCGGCGCGCGCACCGTCGTCGTCGGACGCCGCGAGCGCCGTGTTCCCCGCGCGGAGCGTCTCGTGCACGACGGCGAGCGCGGCCGGTACGTTGAGGTCGTCGTCCATCGCGGCCTCGAACGCCTCGGGGAGCGCGGCCGTGGCGACCTCGTCGCGAGACACTTCGCCGACCCGCTCGGAGGCGCGCCCCACGAACCCGCCGAGCCGCTCCCACGTGGTGCGGGCCTCGTCGAGCGTGTCCGGACCCCACTCGAGCATCGACCGGTACTGGACCGCCGCGAGGGCGTACCGCACCACGGGTGCCGGCGCCTTGGCGAGCAGCTCGCTCATGAGCAGCCCGTTGCCGAGGGACTTGCTCATCTTCACGCCCTGCTGCGTCACCCAGGCGGAGTGCATCCACCGGTCGGCGAACCCGTAGCCGGCCGCACGGGACTGCGCCTGCTCGTTCTCGTGGTGCGGGAACCGCAGGTCGAGACCGCCGCCGTGGATGTCGAACTCCTCGCCCAGGTAGCGGTGCGCCATGGCCGAGCACTCGAGGTGCCAGCCGGGACGCCCGCGCCCGTAGGGCGTGTCCCAGGCCGCCGTCTCCGGCTCTCCCGGACGCGGTGCCTTCCACAGGGCGAAGTCGTGCGGGTCGCGCTTCTCGGTGGCGACGGCGTCGTCGGTCGCCTCGGGGTTGAGGTCCTCGAGCCGCTGCGTGGTCAGCTCGCCGTAGGACGGCCATGAGCGGACGTCGAACCAGACGTTCCCCGGGCCCGTGCTGTAGGCGTGGCCGCGCTCGACGAGCCGTTCCATGAGCTCGATCATCTGTGGCACGTGCCCGGTGGCGCGCGGTTCGTAGGTGGGGGGCATGATGCCCAGCGCGTCGTAGGCGGCCGTGAAGCCGCGCTCGTGGACGGCCGCGTGCGCCCACCACTCGACACCGGCGGCAGCCGCCTTGGTGAGGATCTTGTCGTCGATGTCGGTGACGTTGCGGATGAGCGTGACGTCCAGCCCCTTGCGCAGGAGCCAGCGGCGCAGGATGTCGAAGGCGACGGCGGGGCGCAGGTGACCGACGTGAGGCGCCGACTGCACGGTCGCCCCGCAGAGGTAGATGCCGACCTTGCCCGGGTTTCGAGGGACGAGCTCGCGCACGGTGCGCGTGGCGGTGTCATACAGGTGCAAGGTCACCGGTCCAGGGTACCGGCCAGGTGTCAACCGAACGTGCGACCCTCGCCCCGGTAGGTGGGCACCGTGTCGACCACCTCGTCGCCGCGCACCAGGTGCACGGCGGCGAACCGCTCCATCGGCTCGCCCGCCTTGGCGGGCCGGAACCACACCCGGTCGCCCACGTGGAGGGTCCGGCCCCCGCGCAGCCGCAACGGTGTCTGGACTTCCCCGGCGGCCTCCTGCCGGGTCAGCGACCAGCCGGGCGTGACCAGCCGCGGCAGCCGGGACGTCCCCGCCGGCCCCGAGGCCACGTACCCGCCACCGAACGCCGTCGCCCACCCCGGTTCCGGCCGACGCACCACGTCGAGCCCGAAGAACGCCGACGGCCGCTGCGTCACCCGGCGCATCCCGTCGAAGGTCCCTGGCACGAACAGCCCCGAGCCCGACGTCACCTCGGTCACACCGGTGCCGGCCGACGACGTCTCGAGGGACCCGGTGCCACCGGCGTTGACGAGCTCGAGGTCCTGCCCGACGGCGGCACGCACCGCGGCGAGGATGTCGCGGCGCCGGCGGTCGACGTCGGGCACGGACAGCGCCTTGACGACGCGGACCGCGGCCGTGTCGGGCAGGCCGGCGACCTGCGCCTCGTAGAACATCAGCCCCCGCAGGCGGAGGCCCTCGGCGCCGGCGACCCGGGCGGCGAGCTCCGCCACCTGCTCGGGCCTGCGCAGCGGCGAGCGCCGGGTGCCCAGGTGCACCTGCACCGGGCCGGCGCCCAGGCGCAGCGAGGAGTCCACGTCGAGGCACACCGCCACGTCGCCTGAGGGGTCGGAGGTGCCGGCTGGCCCGGGTGCGGCGCTCGGCCCGCCGTCCGCCCGGACGCGCTCCAGGGCCGTGCGCGCGAGCGCGAGCTGGGCGACGTCGTCGACCATCAGGGTGATCTCGCGCCGGGCGACCGGGTCGGCGGCGAGGCGGTCGAGCGCGGCGGCGTCGACCGTCGGGTACCCGAGCAGCACGTCGCGCACACCGGTGCCGACGAGCCACAGCGCCTCCTCGAGGGAGTAGGCCATGACGCCGGCGAACCCGGCGCCCAGGGCGCGGGCGATCAGGGAGCGCACGCGGACGGACTTGCTCGCCACGCGGACAGGGGTCCCGCCCGCCCGCCGCAGCAGGCTCGCGGCGTTGGCGTCGAACGCGTCGAGATCGACGACGGCGAGCGGCGCGGGCAGGCCCCGGGTCGCCCGGGTCAGTCGCTCGGTCGCGTTCATGCAGGCACGCTACACCGGCGGCTCGACGTGGCAGAGTGTGCGCCGTGACGTTCACCACGTGGGGGCGGACCTTCACCGCCGAGCCGGCACGGCGCGCGACGCCGCGGGACGAGCCGGAGCTCTGCGCGCTCGTGGCGCGCGCCGCACAGGACGGCCTGCACGTCCGAGCGGTCGGTGCCGGGCACTCGTTCACCGACGCGGCGGTCACCGACGGGCTGCTGCTGAGCCTCGACCACCTGCGCGGGATCGAGTCGGTGCAGCGGCTGCCGTCGGGCGGCGCGCTGGTGACGGTCGCGGCCGGCACCCGCCTGTTCGAGCTCAACCGGCTCCTCGCCGCGAACGGGCTGGCGATGCGCAACCTCGGCGACATCGACCGGCAGTCCGTGGCCGGTGCGATCTCCACGGGGACGCACGGCACCGGGGAGCGGCTCGGCGGGCTCGCGACCCAGGTCCGCGGGGTGCGCGTCGTGCTGCCGGACGGCTCGGTGCGCTCCGTGTCCGACGACGACCCGGACGGCTCGCCCGAGCGGGTGCTCTTCGAGGTCGCCCGCCTCGGTCTCGGCGCGGTCGGGGTGCTGGCGGCCGTGACGCTGGAGGTCGTGCCCGCGTACCTGCTGCGTTCCACGGAGACGGTGCGGCCGTGGCGCGAGGTCGTGGACGGCTACGACGAGCTGGTGGCCCGGCACGAGCGGGTGGACGCGTACTGGTTCCCCGGCACGGACCGGATGCTCACCTGGTGCAACGACCCGCTCGACCCGGACGAGGCGGCGGCGCACGCCGCGCGGCAGGAGGGACCGGCCGGGGTGGTGCGGAGGCTCGGTGCGGGCGCGCGGACCTTCCTCGACGAGGAGGTGCTGGCCAACGCGGCGCTGGGAGCCGTCATGCGGACGGCCACCGTGGCCCCACGGTGGGTGCCGCGGATCAACCGGGTCAGCGCGGCGCTCCTCGGCGACCGCACCTACGTCGCGCCGTCGGACCGGGTGCTGGTGACCCGGCGCCGGGTGCGGTTCGCGGAGATGGAGTACGCCGTACCCCGGTCGGAGCTGGCCGGGGTGCTGACGGAGCTCGCGACGTGGTTGCGCACCTCGGGCGAGCCGGTGCCGTTCCCGGTCGAGGTGCGGTGCGCGGCCGCGGACGACGTCTGGCTGTCGACCGCGCGGGGCCGGGACACGGCCTACGTGGCCGTCCACCAGTTCCACCGGATGCCCCGCGAGCGGTACTTCGCCGCCGCCGAGGAGATCTTCGTCGCCGCGGGCGGACGGCCGCACTGGGGCAAGCTGCACACCCGCACGGCGGACGACCTGGCCACGCACTACCCGTTGGACGACGTGGCGAAGGTGCGGGCCGTCGTCGATCCCGACGGCGTCCTGCGGAACCGCTACACGGACCGCGTCCTCGGCACCCCGTAGCGGGGGGCGACGACGGCGGTGGCGATGGCGGCGACGCCCTCGCCGCGGCCCGTGAGCCCCAGACCGTCGGCCGTGGTCGCGCTGAGCGACACCGGTGCCCCGGCCGCGTCCGACAGTACGGCCTCGGCCTCCGTGCGGCGCGTGCCCAGCCGGGGCCGGTTCCCGATCACCTGGACTCCGACGTTCCCGATCTCGAAGCCCGCGGCGCGCACCCGGTGGGCGGCCTCCGCGAGCAGCGCGGCACCGCTCGCCCCGGCCCACTCGGGCTCGCTCGTGCCGAAGTGCGCGCCCAGGTCGCCGATCCCGGCGGCGTTGAACAGAGCGTCGGCCGCCGCGTGCGCCGCGACGTCGGCGTCCGAGTGCCCGGCCAGCCCTCGCTCCCCCGGCCAGCGCAGCCCGCCGAGCCACAGCTCGCGCTCGGTCCCGTCGGGAGCGAAGGCGTGCACGTCGACGCCGACCCCGGTCCTCGGCAGAGCCCTCATCGTTCCTCCGGCGCGCTCGTCCAGCAGCAGGGCCGCGCGCGCGAGATCGGCCTCGGTCGTGATCTTCAGGGCCGCCGGATCGCCGGCGACCACGTGGACCGGCTGGCCGAGCGCCTCGACCAGGCCCGCGTCGTCGGTGGCGGCGAGGTGCTCCGCGGCGGCCCGGGCGGTCCCGTCGGCGTGGGCACGCTGCAACAGCTCGCGCTCGAAGCCCTGCGGGGTCTGCACCGCGCGCAGCACGCCACGGTCGGGGGTGTCGACGACCCTCTCGGCCACCGGCTCGCGGGAGGCGGGGCGGTCGCCCGGGGTCCTGCCGTCGCCACCCGGGGAGGCGGGCAGCACGCGCTTGACCGTGTCGGTGACCGCGAGCCCGGGCACGACGGCGCGATGCCCGCCGCGCACCGCCGCGACCACGCGCTCCACGAGGGAGGGCGGCGCGAAGGGGCGGGCGGCGTCGTGCACCAGGACGACGTCGACGTCCGGACCGGCGAGGGCGAGCCCCGCGGCGACCGAGGCCTGCCGGGTGGCTCCTCCGTCGACCACCCGGACGTCCACGTCGAGCGACCCGACGGCGGCACGCATCTCCGCGCTGCGCCCGGGGGGTGCGGTGACGACCAGCGCGTCCACCACGCCCGACCGCACGAGTCCGCGGGCCGCGTGGGTGATCATCGGCAGCCCACCGACCTCGACGAGCGCCTTGGGGAGGTCGCGCCCGAGTCTCGTCCCCGACCCGGCGGCAGTGAGGATCGCGAGGGTCGTCAGGAGGCGAGCACCTCGTCGATGATGGCGCCGGCCTTCTCCTCGTCCACACCCTCCGCGAGGGCGACCTCGGACTCGAGGATCTGCCGGGCCTTGGCGAGCATGCGCTTCTCGCCGGCGCTCAGGCCGCGGTCCGCGTCACGGCGCGAGAGGTCGCGCACGACCTCGCCGACCTTGATCACGTCGCCCGATGCCAGCTTCTCGAGGTTGGCCTTGTAACGGCGCGACCAGTTCGTCGGCTCCTCGGTGTACGGGGCACGCAGCACGTCGAAGACCTTGTCGAGCCCTTCCTGGTCGACTACGTCGCGCACGCCGACCAGGTCGACGTTCTCGGCCGGGACCTCGATCGTCAGATCACCCTGGGCGACCTTGAGCTTGAGGTACATCTTCTCTTCGCCACGGATCTTGCGCGTCTTGACCTCTTCGATCAGCGCGGCGCCGTGATGCGGGTAGACAACCGTCTCGCCTACTGTGAACGTCATCTGTAGATGTCCCCTTTCCCAGTGGCCGAGTCTATCACGGGAAAGGGCTCCCTCCCCGTGCCCGAACGGTTCGCCGCCGCCGCTCGAGAGCGCATCACTGCAGGTCAGAGGGCTGTAGCTGGCCTCGGTGGATGTCGGTCTCCCTCCCCCACTAGGATGGCTTCGGGCGCACTGCGTCCTCCCATCCAGTGACACAACGCGTGCACAAGACCTGCCGTCGGCACGCACGCTCCACCCGAAGGAGAGCACGTGGCCCGCTCCGCCCGTCCTGCCCGTCCCGCCCTCGCCGTCGCGGCCACCGCCGCCGGGGCGCTGCTGCTCGGGGCGTGCGCGCCGATCACCACGCAGCTCCCGTACGCGCCGTCCGACGGGGCACGCGTCGACTTCGAGGACCTCGACGTCCGCGGCCTCAACCTGCTGCTGATCTCGCCCGAGGAGGGCGCCGAGGGCAACGTCCTGGGAGCGCTGGCCAACAACACGTCCGAGGAGGTCGAGTTCGTCCTCACCGTCTCGGGCGCCGCCCCTCTCACGTTCGTCGTCCCGGCCGAGGAGACCGCCTACCTCGGCACCGACGGCGTGGAGACCCTGGTCGACTCCGTGGCGACCATCCCCGGCGGGACGCTCGAGGCCACCCTGTCGGTCGACGGCTCGAGCGAGGACTTCTTCATCCCGGTGTTCGACGCGACCCTGCCGGAGTACGCCGAGTACGTCCCCTCCTGACCACGCACGAAGCCCCTCCCGCTCGAGCGAGCGGGAGGGGCTTCGTCGTTCCACGACCGAGGTTCACCGGCCGGGCGCGAGGGTCACCCGAAGCGGCCGGAGACGTAGTCCTCGGTGGACTTCTCGGCGGGCGACGAGAAGATCGTCGAGGTGTCGTCCATCTCGATGAGCTTGCCCGGCTTGCCGGTGCCCGCGATGTTGAAGAACGCCGTCCGGTCACTCACGCGGGCCGCCTGCTGCATGTTGTGCGTGACGATCACGATCGTGTACTCGCTCTTGAGCTCGCCGATGAGGTCCTCGATCGCGATCGTGGAGATCGGGTCCAGGGCCGAGCACGGCTCGTCCATGAGGAGCACCTGCGGCTTGACGGCGATGGCCCGGGCGATGCACAGGCGCTGCTGCTGCCCGCCCGAGAGGCCCGACCCGGGCTTCTCCAGACGGTCCTTCACCTCGTTCCACAGGTTCGCCCCGTGCAGCGAGGACTCGACCAGGTCGTCGGCGTCGGCCTTCGAGATCCGCTTGTTGTTCAGCTTGACACCCGCCAGCACGTTGTCGCGGATCGACATCGTGGGGAACGGGTTCGGCCGCTGGAACACCATCCCGACGTTGCGCCGCACCGCCACGGGGTCGACGTCGCTGCCGTAGAGGTCGACGCCCTCGAGCTCGACGGTCCCCTCGACGCGCGCGCCCGGGATCACCTCGTGCATCCGGTTGAGCGTGCGCAGGTAGGTCGACTTACCGCAGCCGGAGGGGCCGATGAGGGCCGTCACCGACTTCGGCTCGATCGTCATCGCGACGTCCTGCACGGCGAGGAAGTCGCCGTAGTAGATGTTGAGATCCTTGACATCGATGCGCTGTGCCATCGTTAATTCCTTCGTGTGAGCTGCGGCTGATCGACAGGTCTGCGCGTCAGCGCAGCTTCGGGGAGAACCATCGGTTCACCAGTCGGCCGACGAGGTTGAGGAGCAGGACGATCACGATGAGCACCAGCGCGGCGCCCCACGCGTTCTGGAACGCGATGTCGGCGACGCACGACGCCGACTCGCCGGCGGGGCACGGGGCGTACCCCTGGTGGTACTGCCGGTAGCTGAAGACCGGCAGCGTCATCATGCGGCCGTCGAACGGGTTGAAGTTGATCGAGTCCGTGACACCGACGGTCACGAGCAGGGGCGCCGTCTCCCCGATCACCCGGGCGACGGCGAGCAGCACGCCGGTGGTCAGGCCGGCCACCGAGGTGCGGAGCACCACCTTGACGATGGTCAGCCACTTCGGCACGCCGAGGGCGTAGGAGGCCTCGCGCAGCTCGTTCGGCACGAGCTTGAGCATCTCCTCGCAGGAGCGCACCACCACGGGGATCATCAGCACCGAGAGCGCCACGGCGCCCATGATGCCCATCTGCGCGCTCGGTCCGAGGAAGAGCGCGAAGAGCGAGAAGGCGAAGAGGCCGGCGACGATGGACGGGATGCCCGTCATGACGTCCACGAAGAACGTGACCGACCGGGCGAGCCAGCCCTTGCCGTACTCCACCAGGTAGATCGCCGTGAGGATGCCCACCGGCACGGAGATCAGCGCGGCGATCCCGGTGATGATCAGCGTGCCCATGATGGCGTGGTAGATGCCGCCGCCGGGGTCGCCGCCGAAGATGTTGCGCGTCGACAGCGTCAGGAAGTCGATGCTCATCCGGCCGACGCCCTCGACCGTGACGGTCCACAGCAGCCAGACCAGCGGGATCATCGCCAGGGCGAAGGCGAACCAGATCAGGCCCTGCATGATGCAGTCCGTGCGCCGGCGGCCCGAGTCGGCGGTCGTGAGCAGGGCGCGCGTGCGCTCGGTGGCGTCCAGGGAGTTCGTGCTTTCGGTCGCGGCACTCATCAGTTGGCCCCCGAGAATTCCTTGCGGCGCGCGACGATCCAGCGCGCGGTCATGTTGACGGCCAGCGTGATGACGAAGAGGACCAGGCCCGCGGCGATCAGCGTGTTGATGCCGAGCCCGGTGGACTCCGGGAAGTCGGCCGCGATGTAGGCGGCGATGGTCTGGTGCTGGCCGGCGGCGAGGATGTCCAGGCTGTAGCTGAATCCGGGCGAGATGATCATGAGCACCGCCATGGTCTCGCCGAGCGCACGCCCGAGGCCGAGCATCGCCGCCGAGATGACACCGGAGCGCCCGAACGGCAGCACGGCGGTCCGTACCACCTCCCACCGCGTCGCACCCAGGGCGAGGGCGGCCTCCTCGTGCAGCTTCGGCGTCTGGAGGAAGACCTCGCGCGAGACAGCGGTGATGATCGGCAGGATCATCACCGCGAGCACCACGCCGACGGTCGCCATCGCGCGCCCCGTCGTCGAGGCCTGCCCGCCGTACAGCGGGATCCAGCTCAGGTTCTCGTTGAGCCAGAGCCAGAACGGGGTCAGCACGGGCGCCAGGACCAGGAAGCCCCACAGCCCATAGACGACCGAGGGGATCGCGGCCAGCAGGTCGACCAGGTACCCCAGCGCCTGCGACAACCTCCGCGGCGAGTAGTGCGAGATGAACAGGGCGATCCCGATCGCCACCGGCACCGCCAGGCACAACGCGAGCACGGCGGCCAGGAGCGTGCCGAAGACCAGCGGGCCCACGTACGCCAGGAAGGACGTGTCCTCCGGGAACCGCGGGACCTCGGCGGCGAGCTCGTCCCCGCCCGCCGTGAGAGCCGGCCACGCCTGCCAGAGCAGGAACAGGGCCACCGCGGCCAGGACGACGAGGATCAGGATGCCGGAGCTGACGGCGATCCAGCGGAAGCCACGGTTGAAGCCGCGGTCGGACGACCGCCGTCGGCGGACCGTACGGGTGCCCGCTCTCGGCGGGCTGTCGGTGGTGGTCACTCGGATTCCTCGCTCATGCTGGGTGCGCTGCTCTCGTCTCTGCAGTGGGGCCCGTGCCGGTGCCGGCGGCCGGGTGCCACGCCTCGTGCGGCGGGGTCACCCGGCCGCCGGCCGGTGTCGTCGGGTCGGGTCAGCCCGCGGAGATCGACTCGATGCCGGGCATGATCGCCTCACGGATCGTGTCGGACAGCGGCGCGGAGCCGGCGGCGTCCGCGGCGGCCTGCTGACCCTCGTCGCTGGCGACGTAGGTCAGGAAGCCCTTGACCAGCTCGGCCGTCTCCTCGTCCTCGTAGGTGGTGCAGGCGAGGCTGTAGGAGACGAGGACGATCGGGTAGGTGCCCGCGATGTCCCGCTCGAGCTCGATCGAGTAGACGTAGTCGCTGGTGCCCTCGGTCCGCGGCGACTGGGCCACGACCTCGGCGGCAGCCTCGGCGGAGTAGGGCACGAACTCGTCACCGACGCCGACGGCGACGGTGCCCAGGTCGGCGACCTGCGAGGCGTCGGCGTAGGTGATGGTGCCGTCACCGGCCTGGGCGGCACCCACGACACCGGAGGTGCCCTGCGCGGACTCCTGGCCCTCGACGGGCCAGACGCCGGAGGCCTCGGTCGTCCAGATGTCCGGCGCGACGGTGTGGAGGTACTCCTCGAAGTTCTCCGTGGTGCCCGACTCGTCCGAGCGGTGCACGACGGTGATCGCCGTGTCCGGCAGCTCGACGTCGGTGTTGTCCGCGGCGATCGCCTCGTCGTTCCAGGTGCTGATCTCACCGAGGAAGACCCCGGCGATGGTCTCCGGGGACATGTTCAGCGAGTCGACACCCTCGAGGTTGAAGGCCACGGCGACCGGGCTGACGTAGCCGGGGAACTCGATGACGCCACCCTCGCCGCACTGGGCCTCGGCGGCGGCGAGCTCCTCGTCGTCCAGCGCGGCGTCCGAGCCGGCGAACTTGTACGAGCCGTCACCGAAGCCTGTGCGGCCACCGCCGGAGCCGACGGGGTCGTAGTTGACGGTCGCGTCCGGGTTCGCCTGCTGGAAGCCGGCGCGCCACGCGTTCATCGCGGCCTCCTGCGACGAGGCGCCGCCGCCCGAGAGCTCGCCGGCGAGCGATGCCATCTCGCCGGACTCCGTCTCGGACGACTCCGGGGCGTCGCCCGCCGCGTCGTCCGCGGGCTCCGGGTCCGAACCGCACGCGGCGAGGCTCAGAGCGAGCACACCGACGGCGACGGCAGATCCGGCACGAGTGAATCGGCTGAGGTTCACGAGTCGTCCATCCTTCACGCATTTGGTGGCACCGGCGGCCGCCGGCGTTCGTCAGGAACGCTAGGGAGGCCAGGTGGACCGGTGACCAGGAGCAGGTGAACGACGAATGAACAGCCGACGGCCGATAGGCGAGAACGCCTACGACTCGTCGTCGGCGAGCTTGTAGCCGAGTCCTCGGACGGTCAGCAGCAGGGTGGGTGAACCGGGGTCGGACTCGATCTTGGACCGGATCCGCTTGACGTGGACGTCGAGGGTCTTGGTGTCGCCGACGTAGTCCGCACCCCACACCCGGTCGATGAGCTGCCCGCGGGTCAGGACGCGACCCGCGTTGCGCAGCAGGAGCTCCAGCAGGTCGAACTCCTTGAGCGGCAGCGACACCGCCGTCCCGTCCACCGCCACCGTGTGGCGCTCCACGTCCATGCGGACGGAGCCGACCTCGAGCACGGACTCGCCGTCGTCGTCGTGGCCGTTGGCGCCGCTGTCGACGCTGCCGGTGCCGGTGCCGCGACGCCGCATGACCGCGCGCATCCGCGCCAGGAGCTCGCGGAAGGAGTACGGCTTGGTGACGTAGTCGTCGGCGCCGAGCTCGAGGCCCACGACCTTGTCGATCTCGGAGTCCTTGGCCGTGAGCATGATGATCGGGACGTCGCCGCGCTGGCGCAGCTCGCGGCACACCTCCGTACCGCTCAGGCCGGGGAGCATCAGGTCGAGCAGCACGAGGTCCGCGCCGCCGTCGTCGAAACGGTCCAGCGCGTCGTTGCCGTTCGACGTCGCCACGACCTCGTAGCCCTCACGGGTGAGCTGGTACGTCAGCGGGTCGCGGTAGGACTCCTCGTCCTCGACCACCAGGATGCGCGTCACGCGCCTACCTCCTCGTTCGTCGGGCCTTCCGGCCCGCGGTCATGGTCACCGGCGCGTCCCGCCGTCGGGGGCGCGTCGGTGGGGTGCTTCACGTCGTCGGTGTGGTCGTCGGGGCTGTCCGACGAGCCGGACGGCAGCTCGCCGGCCGGAAGGTCCGCGGCAGGTATCCGCAGGGTGAACGTCGAACCCTTGCCCGGCTCGGACCACACCCGCACGTCCCCGCCGTGGTCGGCGGCGACGTGCTTGACGATGCTCAGGCCGAGCCCGGTGCCGCCCGTGTCGCGCGAGCGTGCCGGGTCCACGCGGTAGAAGCGTTCGAACACCCGCTCCTGGACCTCGGCCGAGATGCCGATGCCCTGGTCGACGACGTCGATCTCGACCAGGCCGCCGCGCTCGTGCACGCCCACGCCCACCCGGGTGTTCTCCCCCGAGTAGGACACGGCGTTGTCCAGGAGGTTGCGCACGGCCGTCACGAGCAGGTTGTGGTCGCCGAACACCACGCAGTCCGCGGAGCCGCCGACCGTGATGGTGATGTTCTTGCCCTGCGCCGTGGTGCGGGCCCGGTCGACGGCCTCGTCGACGACGTCGCGCACCGGGACGGGCCGGACCTTCTGCAGCGCTCCGGCCACCTGGAGGCGGGACAGCTCGATGATCTCGTGCACGAGCGCGGAGAGGCGGTGCGCCTCCGACTGCATGCGTTCGGTGAACCGCCGGACCGCGACCGGGTCGTCGGCGGCGTCCTGCACGGTCTCCGCGAGGAGGGCGAGCGCGCCGACCGGCGTCTTGAGCTCGTGCGAGACGTTGACGACGAAGTCGCGCCGGATGGCCTCGACGCGGCGGGCCTCGGTGCGGTCCTCGGCGAGGACCAGCAGCTTGTCGAGCCCGAGCGCGGCGACCCTCACCTGCAGCAGTACGGTGCCCGAGCCGATCGGGCCCCGCGGCAGCTCGAGCTCCTCCTCGCGGATGACGCCGTCGCGCCGCACCTCGCGCACCATGTCGACGATGGCGGGGTGCACGAGGGCGTCGTTGCGGACGACGCCGAGGGCGTAGGCGGGCGGCGAGGCACGGACGACCTCGTCGTCGTCGTCCAGCACGACGGCGGCCGAGCGCAGGACCGAGAGCACGCGGACCAGCCCGCTGTCGAGCTCGGCGGCACCGGAGTCCGCGTCGCGGTGCTGGGCGCGGTCCGAGAAGCGGAAGGCGAGGGCAGCGACGAGCCCGACGACGACGCCGAGCACGCCGGCGACGACGGCGGTCGCACCCTGGATGATTCCTTCCACACCCTCAGCCTAGGTCGCGCGAGGCCCGCCACCGTGCCAGGGCGCCTTCTGCTCCCTGACGTGTCGTCCACTGTTCACCTGTGGACCTCGCGACGTTCACCTGAGAGTCTGTGCCGGCTGCGAGAGTTGCTCAGCACCAGAATCGAGAGGACACCCATGCGAGAGATCTTCGACGCCGAGCTGCAGCAGATCGGTGAGGGACTGGTCGAGATGAGCCGGCTGGTCGAGTCCGCGATCACGCGGGCCGGCGCCGCGCTGCTCGACGGCGAGCACCAGCTCGCCCAGGACGTCATCGCCGCCGATCACGAGATCGACCGGCTGGAGAAGGAGCTGGACGAGCGGTGCGTCCACCTGCTCGCCCAGCAGGCGCCCGTGGCCACCGACCTGCGGGTCGTCATCAGCGCCCTGCGGATCAGCGCCACGCTGGAGCGCATGGGTGACCTCGCCCAGCACGTCGCCGAGGTGGCGCGGGGCCGCTACCCCGCGGCGGCGGTGCCGGAGCCGGCGCGCGAGACCTTCGTGCGGATGAACGAGGCGGCGACACTCGTGGCCCGGCGCACCACCGAGCTCCTCGCCACCCGGGACGTCGCGCTGGCGGCCGAGGTCGAGCAGGGCGACGACGACCTCGACCAGCTCCACCAGGACACGTTCGCCGCCACCCTGTCGCCCGAGTGGGCGGGGACGGCGCAGGAGACCGTTGACGTGACCCTCCTGGGTCGCTACTACGAGCGGTTCGGCGACCACGGCGTCTCGGTCGCGCGTCGCATCACGTTCCTCGTGACCGGCGAGTTCGAGGCGGAGCACGGCACGGCGAGCCCGACCGCCTGATCCGACGGCTCCTCCGGCCCGGCCCGCAGGTTCAGCGCGAACCTGCGGGCCGGAGCGCGTCCGAGGCACGCACGCGACGACGTCCCGCACCCCGTGGGACGGACGGTCGAAGAACGGCCCGGTGGCCGGGCCCTCCGGCGCCGGGAGCCCCACCGCGCGCTGCCGCTCCAGGACCGCGAGCACGCGGGACCCCAGGTCGTCGCCCCGCGCAGCCCCAGTCGTGGTCGCGGGACATGGCGTCGTCCAGACCCAGCACGTCCGAGCCGCAGCCGAGCCGCGCCGCCGCGTGCGGCAGGCCGGGCCGCCAGGCGTCCAGCAACGGCCCCACCACCTCCGTGAAGTAGCGGCGGGCCTGCTCGGTGCCGGACATCTCCCGGGTGGTGTCCATGGCGTCATGGTGCCAGCACCGACGACGACGGCGACGCACCGGTCGGGTGCGTCGCCGTCAGGTCGTGCAGCGGTCGTGCTGGCCTACTTGCCCTGGTTGGCCACGGCCGCGATGGCGTCCTTCGCGGCCTCCGGGTCGAGGTAGGTGCCGCCCGGGTTGGTCGGCTTCAGCGTCTCCTCGTCGAGCTCGTACACCAGCGGGATGCCGGTGGGGATGTTGAGCCCGGCGATCGTCTCGTCGTCGACCCCGTCGAGGTGCTTGACGAGCGCGCGCAGGGAGTTGCCGTGCGCGGCGACCAAGACCGTCTGGCCGGAACGCAGGTCGGGCACGATCTGGGCGTCCCAGTACGGCATCGCCCGCTCGAGGACCTGCTTGAGGGCCTCGGAGCGGGGGATCGGCTCACCGGCGTAGCGCACGTCGGAGTCCTGGGAGAACTCCGAGCCCAGCTCGATCTCGGGCGGCGGCACGTCGTAGGAACGGCGCCAGAGCATGAACTGCTCCTCGCCGTACTGGTCGCGCACCTGCTTCTTGTCCTTGCCCTGCAGATCACCGTAGTGGCGCTCGTTGAGGCGCCACGACCGCTTGACCGGGATCCAGTGGCGGTCGGCGGCGTCGAGGGCGTAGTTCGCCGTCATGATGGCGCGGCGCAGCAGCGAGGTGTGCAGCACGTCGGGCATGACGCCCGCCTCGGCGAGCAGGGTGCCGCCGCGCTTCGCCTCCCCGATGCCCTTGTCCGACAGCGGGACGTCGACCCAGCCGGTGAAGAGGTTCTTGGCGTTCCACTCGCTCTCGCCGTGGCGGAGCAGCACGAGGGTGTAGGTCATGGCTCCATCCTGCCCTGACCGACGGCCCGGACGCACCATCCGGCCGGATCGCGGACGTCAGGCGTCCGTGCGCTCCAGGACGAAGACCGGGATCTCGCGGTCCGTCTTCTTCTGATACTCGGCGTAGTCGGGCCACGTCTCGACGGCGCGCTCCCACCAGACGGCCTTCTCCTCGCCGGTGACCTCGCGGGCGACGTAGTCGTGCTTCACGGTGCCGTCCTGCAGCTCGACCTGCGGGTTCGCCACGATGTTGTGGTACCAGACGGGGTGCTTCGGCGCACCGCCCAACGAGGCGACGACGGCGTAGGCACCGTCGTGCTCGACGCGCATCAGCGGCGTCTTGCGCACCTTGCCGCTCCGGGCGCCGAGCGTCGTCAGGACGACGACCGGCCGGCCCCTGAGCGTGGTGCCCTCGGTGCCACCCGAGGACTCGTACGTCGAGACCTGGTCGGCGGCCCAGGTGGACGGGCTGGGAACGTACTCTCCGGTGATCGGCATGTCCGCGACAACGTCGTCGTCCGGCTCGGGCATTCCCGCGCTACCTCGCGGGTCCCTGCGCTACCTCGCGGGTCCCTGCGCTACCTCGCGGGTCCCTGCGCTACCTCGCGCGACGGACCTTGCCCGCCTGAGAGTACACGTCCAGCATCGCCGCGGCGGCCCGGTCCCAGGAGAACCGTTCGCTCGCCCGCCGGGCGCCGGCCGCGAGCCGTGCGAGCCGCTCCTCGTCGCCGAGGAGGTCCCCCAGCTCGCGCGCCCAGGTCCACGGGCTGTGGTCGTGCACGAGCACCCCGGAGACGCCGTCGACGACGACGGTCCGCAGCCCGCCCACCGCCGCGGCGACGACGGGCGTCCCGCAGGCCTGCGCCTCGGCAGCCACCAGGCCGAACGACTCGTTGTGCGAGGGCACGGCCACCACGTCCGCCGCCCGGTACCAGTCGGCGAGCTCCTCGCGGGGCACCGGGGGACGCACGTCGAGCCGGTCCGCGACGCCGGTCTGGTGGGCCAGCGCCTCGAGCTCGCGCACCGCCGTCGGGCGGCCGCTCGCGCCACCGAGGACGACGAGCCGTGGCAGGTGCGCGCCGCCCGGCGCCGTCGGGTCGGCGTGGTCGGCCATCACCCCGAGCGCGCGGACGAGCACGTCGGGCCCCTTGAGGAGCTGCACCCGGCCGGCGAACAGGACCACCGGGCCGTCCACCGGCAGCCCGAGGCGACGCCGCGCCGCACGCCGGGCGTCGGCCGCCCCGCCGGGCCCGGGGGCGAACTGCTCCAGGTCGACGCCGGGCGCCACCACGTGGACGCGGTCCGGGTCGGCGGCGTAGTACCGCACGAGGTCGTCGGCCTCCTCCCGGGTGGAGGCGACGAGCGCGTCGGCGGCCTCCACCACCTGCTCCTCGCCGATCACCCGGCCCTGCGGCTCCGGGCTGTCCCCCGGGGCGAGGGCCGCGTTCTTCACCCTCGCCATCGTGTGCATCGTGTGCACCAGGGGGACGTCCCACCGCTCGCCCGCCAGCCATCCGACCTGGCCCGAGAGCCAGTAGTGCGCGTGCACGACGTCGTACCAGCCCGCCGGGCGGTGCGCCTCGGCCCGCAGCACACCCGCCGTGAACGCACACAGCTGACCGGGCAGGTCGTTCTTGTCCAGCCCCTCGTACGGTCCGGCCGCCACGTGCACCACCCGGACACCCGGTTCGGCGTCCAGGACTCTCGGCTGCGCCGACGTCGTCGCCCGGGTATAGATCTCCACCTCGGCGCCGCGGCGGGCGAGGGCACGGGACAGCTCCAGCACGTAGACGTTCATCCCGCCGGCGTCGCCCGCGCCCGGCTGGTCCAGCGGCGAGGTGTGGACCGAGAGCATCGCGACCCGGGGGCCGTGCCCCGGTGAGCCGCTCACCGTGCCACCAGCACGCAGGCCGGCGGCGTGTCCCAGGAGGTCCGGTCGACGACCCTCCCGGCGCCGGTGGCCCCGTCGACGCGCACGGAGGCCAGCTCGGCCGTCCCCTGCAGGGCGACCACCACGAGGCCGTCGTCCCCGACCACCTCGTGGTGCCGGGGCCAGGCGCCCTCGCCCAGTGCGACGTCGGCGAGGTGCTCGATCCGCGGGACCGCGCCGTCGGCGACCGCGTGCACAGCCAGGACGTCCGCGCCGCGCACGCCGACGTGCAGGTGGGTCGCGTCAGGGCTGAGCGTCACGTGCCCCCCGAAGTCCTGGCCCGCCACGGCACCGGGGGCGACCGGCACGCTGCCGGCGTGCTCCCACCCTCCGCCGGCCGGGACCAGGACGTGCAGACGCGCGTCGAGCTCGCCGACGACCACGAGCGCCCCGCTCGGCAGGACGACGAGGTGCCGCGGGCCGGTACCGGCGGGCAGCCGCGCGGCCACCGCGTCACCACCCGCGACCCCGGCCGGTCCGGCTCCCGGAGCCCGGTCCGGCGCGGGGTCGACGGGGTAGCGCCGGACGAGGTCGGCCCCGAGGTCGGTGACCAGCACGTGGTCGCCGACGGCGGTGACCTGGTGGGCGTGCGGTCCTTCCTGGCGGTCCGCCACGGGCCCGGAGCCCGTCCCGGCGTGCCGCACGCGACGGTCCGCAGGGACGCCGTCCTCGGCGACGCCGAGGGCGGCGGCGGTCCCGTCGCCGTAGTTCGCGACCCACACCGCGCGGCGCGTCGCCAGGAGGTGGCACGGGTCATCACCGCCGGAGGAGGTCTCGCCCAGCGGTGCGAGCGTGCCGTCGTCGTGGACCCGCCACGCGCTGACGCGTCCGGCCGGCGACTCCGTCACGGCGTAGAGCGCCGGTGCCTGCGGGTGCGACGCGAGGAAGGACGGCGAGCGGACCTCCGCAGCGAGCGTCCTGGCGCCGAGGGCACCGGACGCCGGGTCGACGTCGACGCGCCAGACGCCCTCCCCCGAGCCCGGGCCGTCGTCGCCCGGGTACGTACCGATCCACAGGGTGCGCGAGCTCGTGGCGATCATGGGTCAAGCGTAGGCTCCGGCCGGTTCACCGGCGGCCGGGCCCGGAGCCGCCCGTCCCGACACAGCACCGCGCCCCGGCCGGGTCGATCCGGCCGGGGCGCAGGCTGACTGGGGAGAGGGTCAGTGCGCGGCCTCGTAGGCCTCCAGCACCCGCCCCGGGATGCGACCACGGTCGTTGACCGTGTGGCCGTTGGCGCGGGCCCACTCGCGGATCTTCTGGAGCTGTTCCCGGTCGGTCCGCCCGCGGCGCGGCCCGGAGGTGGCACGCGGTGCCGTCCTCGAGGCCGTCTTGCGGCCGTGCCCGATCCACTGGGCGAGAGCATCGCGCAGCTCCGTGGCGTGCGCCGCGGAGAGGTCGATCTCGTAGGACACGCCGTCCAGCGCGAAGGTGACCGTCTCGTCGCCCTCCGTGCCGTCGATGTCATCGATCAGCACGACCTGTGTCTTCTGAACCACGCTGTCACCCTCCGGTGCCTCGAAAGTCTTGAGCGATTCGAGCATGCACGAACAGAGAATGAAAAGTCAACTCACGGCGAGGAGTTTCGCATTGCCTGCGACGGATCCTTGAGCAATTCCTTCTGCGTGGCCAGACGCGCCTCGTCGTCGTGCCGTTCCAGGGCGGCCCGCTCGTTCCGGTCCGCCCGGACGATCTTTCGCATCGCCAACCAGAAGAGCAGGCCCACACCGATGGAAGGGACCAAACCTGCGATCACTGCCCAGAACGTACCCATGACCGGTCCTCTCAGTGCGTCGGCTTGACGAGGGGAAAGAGAATGGTCTCGCGGATCCCGGCGCCGGTGAGTGCCATGAGCAACCTGTCGATCCCCATCCCCATGCCGCCCGCCGGAGGCATCGCGAACTCCATGGCGGTGAGGAAGTCGTCGTCCAGGCGCATGGCCTCGTCGTCGCCCGCGGCGGCCAGCCTGGCCTGCGCCTCGAAGCGCTGCCGCTGGATCACGGGGTCCACGAGCTCGGAATAGGCCGTGGCGAGCTCGAAGCCGCGCACGTAGAGGTCCCACTTCTCGACCTGGCCCGGAACGGTCCGGTGGTCCCGGGTCAACGGTGAGGTCTCGACGGGGAAGTCACGGACGAATGTCGGCTCGTGCAGATGGTCGCCGACATGGTGCTCCCACAGCTCCTCGACGAGCTTTCCGTGGCTGGTCTTGCGCGGGTCGACCGAGATATCGGCCTTCTCGGCCAGCGCCATGAGGTGGTCCACCGACGTCTGCGGGGTGATCTCCTCGCCCGCGGCGGCCGAGAGGGAGTCGTACATCTTGATATCGGCCCACTCGCCGCCGAGGTCGTACTCCTCACCGTCGGCCAGCGTGACGAGCGTGGTGCCGAACACGTCCTCGGCCGCCTGCTGCACGAGATTCTTGGTGAGCGCCGCCATCGTGTCGTAATCACCGTAGGACTCGTACGCCTCAACCATCGCGAACTCCGGCGAGTGCGAGGAGTCGGCCCCCTCGTTGCGGAAGTTGCGATTGATCTCGAAGACGCGCTCCACACCCCCGACGACAGCCTTCTTGAGGAACAGCTCCGGCGCGATGCGCAGGAAGAGGTCCATGTCGTAGGCGTTCATGTGCGTCTCGAACGGCCGGGCGGAGGCACCGGAGGCCACCGCCTGGAGCATCGGGGTCTCCACCTCGAGGAAGTCGCGGCGGTGGAAGTTCTCCCGCAGGGAACGCACGACACCGGCGCGCACGCGGACCATGTCGCGCGCCGCGGGGCGGGCGATGAGGTCCACGTACCGCTGGCGGACGCGAGCCTCCTCCGACAGCTCCTTGTGCAGGACCGGCAACGGGCGCAGCGCCTTGGCCGCCATCTGCCAGGAGTCCGCGAAGACGCTGAGCTCGCCCCGGCGGGAGGCCCCGACCCGCCCGTGGACGAACAGGTGGTCGCCGAGGTCGACGTCGGCCTTGAAGGCCGTCAGCGACTCCTCGCCGACGACCTTCTGGCTGAGCATCGCCTGCAGGCGGTTGCCCTCGCCGTCCTGCAGCGACACGAAGCAGAGCTTGCCCGTGTTGCGCAGGAACACGACGCGGCCGGCCACGCCGACGAGGTCGTCGGTCTCGACACCCGGCTCGAGGTGACCGTACCCGTCGCGGACCGCAGCGATCGTGCTCGTGATCGGCAGGCTGACGGGGTACGCCTCGCCCCCCGCGGCGATGATGCGGTCGCGCTTCTCGCGGCGGACGCGCAGCTGCTCGGGCAGGTCGTCGGAGAGGTCGTCGGGCACGTTGTCGGGCACAGGTGAACCGGCATTCTCGGGGGAGGTCACCGTCCGATTCTACGGGCGTCGCCGGCCACCGCCCCACGCCGTCAGACCAACGAGACCCGGCGGTTCCACGAGCGGACGGTCCACACGACGCACACCAGCGTGATGACCAGCAGCGCCACGAGGAACCCGATCGGCATGACCTCGGCGGGGTTGCCCGCCACCATCTCGGCGACGAGGTCGAACCGGACCAGGGCGAGCCGGCCGTCCTCGACCCCGACGGCGAGCGGCACAGCAGCGAGCGAGACGGCCGTGAGCATCTGCGTGACGACGTACACCCCCAGCCAGACGAGCACCGGCCCTCCGAGCCCCAGCCGGTTCATCGGTGCCTGACTGCCGATGGAGGCGGCGAAGAAGTACTGCACCGGCCAGACCAGCACGAGCGCCACGAGCAGGAGCGCCGCGGCGGCGATGGCCCAGGCAGGTGCCATCTCGGTCAGCAACGCCCACCCTTCGCGCAGCGGTGCCAGCAGGTCACCCCTGCCGACGCCGGCACCGCGCTCCACCAGCGGCAGCACGGCCAGCGCGAGCCCGACGGAGGCGGCGACCGCGGCGAGCGAGACGACGAACGCCCAGGCGAGCTTGGCCCGGTAGATGACGGACCCCCCGGAGCGGGAAGGTCTGCGTCAGGTAGCCCGTCCGGCCGTAGCTGGAACGCCAGTAGGTGACGGCCAGCACGATCTGGGCCGCCGGGACGAGGCCGAAGATCACCGCGACGGCGAGCATCAGCCCGAACGGGGCGAGCGCGGGCCAGCCGGTCGCGGCGAACAGTGCGCCGACGACCGACACGAGCAGGGCCACCAGGCCCACCACTCCGAGCATCGCGCGGGTCTGGACGACCTCGTGCTTGAGGAGCGTGATCATGAGCGGTACACCTTCCGGAAGATCTGGTCGAGGCTGGCGCCGTGCTCGGCGCGCAGGTCGTCCACCGCCCCCGTGAGCAGCACCCGGCCGTGGCGCATCATGACGACCGCGTCGAGCGTGGTCTCGAGGTCGTGGACCAGGTGGGTGGCGACGAGCAGCGACGACCCCGGCTCGAGGTTGTCGAGGACACCCGCGAGGATGCCCTCCCGAGCGGCCGGGTCGACGCCGGAGATGGGCTCGTCGAGCAGGAACACCCTGGCCCGGCGCGCCATGGTGAGGGACACCTGCACCTTCTCGCGCATGCCCTTGGACATCTGCTTGAGCCGCATCGACTCGTCCAGCCCGAAGCCGGCGACCAGCCGGCGGGCCTTGTCGAGGTCGAAGTCGGCGAAGACGTCGGCGAACAGCTCCAGGCAGTAGCACACCCGGACGTGGTCCGGCAGCGCGCTGCGGTCCGGGAGTTAGGACACGATCGCCTTGGACTCCGGGCCGGGCGCACAGCCACCGACCCGGACCTCCCCGCTGTAGTCGGCATAGAGACCGGCGAGGGTCTTGAGGAGGGTCGACTTGCCGCAGCCGTTCTCCCCCAGGAGACCGACGATCTGGCCGGCGGGCACGTCCAGGTCCAGCCCGTCCAGGGCGGTGCGGGAGCCGTAGCGGACGGTGAGACCACGGGTGCTGACGAGCTGCTCAGCCGTCATCGTGCTCTCCCTGTCCGACAGGGGAAGGGGTGTCGTCATGGGTCCATCTCTCCTCGATGAGCTGCCGGGCCCGGACCGGGCCCATGCCCAGCCCCCGCGCCCGGCGGACGAAGTCGTCGGCGGCCTCGCGGGCGAGTTCCGCTCTCAGGTCGTCGATCGTCGGTCCGTCGGTGGTGACGAACCTGCCGGCCGTCCGCTCCGAGCGGCACAGGCCCCGGCGCTCGAGCTCGGCGAGCGCCCGCTGGACAGTGTTGGGGTTGACGCCCAGACCGGACGCCAGCTCTCGCACGCCCGGGATCCTGTCGCCGGCGGACCACTCCTCGGTGACGATGCGCCGGGAGAACTCGGTAACCAGCTGTGCCCAGATGGGCGAGCCGGTGTCGAACTCCACGCCGCACCTCCTGTGTCGCTGTACTAAGACCTTAATGCACTAACACGCCGCCACGACCCGCTGTGGGTGGACGACGCGCCGGTGGCCCGTCCGGGTAGGCGGCGCGTCGTCCACCCACAGCGGGCGGGAGGGCTCGGCGGGTACCGTTCCAGCGTGAGCACGCCCGAGACCCCCCTGCCCGTCCACGCGTCACCCTCCGCCGTCGAACCGGCTCTCGACGACGCGTGGCTCGCCCACGCGGTCGAGACGGCGCTCGACGAGGACCTCGGCCCGGCTCCCGGCCGCGACGTCACCACCCAGGCGACCGTCCCGCCGTCGGCCACCGGCACCGCCGGGCTGGTCGCCCGCGCCGAGGGCACCGTCGCGGGCCTGGTCGTGGTGGCCGAGACGCTGCGACAGACGGCGGACCGCCTCGCCCTGGCGGCGCCGGAGGTGACGTTCCACGCGCAGGACGGCGACACCGTCGTCCCCGGGCAGGTGCTCGCCACGCTCGTGGGGCCGACGCAGGTGCTGCTCGTCGCCGAGCGGACCCTGCTCAACCTCGCCTCCCGCGCCTCCGGCGTGGCCACCGCGGCCGCGGCCTTCACGCGCGAGCTCGACGGCACCGGCGCCCAGGTGCTCGACACCCGCAAGACGACGCCGGGGCTCCGGGAGCTCGACAAGTACGCCGTCCGAGCAGGCGGCGGGACGAACAAGCGGATGGGCCTCTACGACGTCGCGATGGTGAAGGACAACCACGTCGTCGCGGCCGGCGGTGTGGCCGCCGCGATCCGCGCGGTCCGCGCCGCGTTCCCCGACGTGCTCGTCCAGGTGGAGGCCGACACGACCGACCAGGCCATGGAGGCCCTCGACGCCGGCGCGGACTTCCTGCTGCTGGACAACATGCCGACGCCGGTGCTCGCCGCGACCGTCCGGGCGGTCCGCGAGCGCGAGGGCCGCGACGGCGTGCCGGAGCACGTCGAGCTCGAGGCCACCGGCAACCTCACGCTCGACCGCGCGCGGGAGGTCGCTTCGACGGGCGTCGACCACCTCTCGGTCGGGGCGCTGACGCACTCGGCGCCGATCCTCGACCTGGCGCTCGACCTGCGGGACTGAGCGCTACCTCGCGCCACGCAGCGCTACCTCGCGCCACGCAGCGCTACCTCGCGCCACGCAGCGCTACCTCGCGAGCAGGGTTCCGTCGGCGTCCAACGAAACCGTCACGCGCCGCTCCCACGCGGGGTCCCGGTCGGGGAAGTCCGTGCGGAAGTGCCCGCCGCGACTCTCGGTCCGCACCCACGCCGCGCGCACCAGGGCGCGGGCGACCTGGTGGACATTCGTCGTCTCCCACTCGGCCGTCTGCGGGGCCGCGACGACGTCCGCCTGCCGGTGGGCCGACGTCGTCACCCCGGCGAGCACCGCGTCGGCGCGTTCCAGCGACTCCGCCGCACGGACCGGTCCGGCACCCTCGGAGGCTGCCCGCTGCACCCTCGACCGGGCGACCGCCGCGACCAGCGCCGCCTCCCCGGGACGCGCCACCGCCGCGGGGGCGTGCCGCAGCTCACCGCTCTCGTAGCGGCGCACGGCGTCCGCCGCCGCGCGCTGGGCGAACACGAGCCCCTCGAGCAGCGAGTTGGACGCGAGCCGGTTGGCGCCGTGCACCCCCGTGCACGCCACCTCCCCCACGGCGTACAGCCCCGGCACGGAGCTCCGCCCGTGCAGGTCCGTGACGACACCGCCGGAGTGGTAGTGCTGCGCGGGTTCGACGGGCACCGGCTCCTCGGTCCAGTCGATGCCCGCCTGGAGGAGCCGCGCCGTGATGCCGGGGAACCGCCGGCGCAGGAAGTCGGCGCCGAGCGCACGGGCGTCGAGCAGCACGTGGTCGGCCGACGTCGCGGCCATCCTCCGCACGATCGCGTGCGCGACAACGTCGCGCGGGGCGAGCTCCGCCAGGGGGTGCGCGTCCGGCATGAACCGATGGCCGGTCACGTCGAGCAGCAGCGCGCCCTCCCCGCGGACGGCCTCGCTGATGAGCGGCAGCTGGCCGCGCGCCCCCGCGCCGAGCCACAGGACGGTGGGGTGGAACTGGACGAACTCCAGGTCGCCGAGCACGGCACCGGCGCGCAGCGCCGCGGCGATGCCGTCCGCCGTCGCGCCGGGCGGGTTCGTCGACGAGCGGAACACCTGGCCCACTCCCCCGGTCGCCAGGACCACCGTGGGGGCCAGGACCGCCCCGACGCCGTCCCGCGACCCCTCGCCCCGCACGTGCAGGGTCACGCCGGCCACCGGGCCCGGACCGTCCGACGACGGCGCCCCGGTCAGGACGTCCAGGACGAGGGCGTTCTCGATCACCTCGATGCCGGGGTCGTGCTGGACCGCCTCGATCTGGGCGACCAGCGCCCGGGAGATCTCCGCACCGGTCGCGTCGCCGCCGGCATGGGCGATCCGGTCCGCGCGGTGCCCACCCTCCCGGGTGAGCGCGATGCCGCCGTCGTCGGCCAGGTCGAACGTCGCGCCGCGCGCCACGAGCTCACGCACCCGGTCCGGCCCCTCGGTGACGAGCACCTCGACCGCGGCCGGGTCGCTGAGGCCGCCGCCCGCGACGAGGGTGTCGTGCTGGTGGGCCGCCGGGGTGTCGTCCGGGTGCAGCACCGCCGCGATGCCGCCCTGCGCCCAGACGGTCGAGCCGGAGGACAGCGCCGCCTTGGTGACGAGCAGCACCCGGGGCACGCGGGTGCGCAGCTCGAGCGCGGCGGTCAGCCCGGCGATGCCCGACCCGACGACGACGGCGTCCGCGTGCGCCGTCCAGCCCGGTGCGGGCGCGGCGAGGGTGCGGGCGAGCCGGGCCGGCCTCACCGGGCCGCGACGGGGATGCCGGAGCTGACCAGACCGAATCCGTCCGGGACCTGGCCCGGGTCGTCGTCGACCTGGACGATCCGGTTCTCGGCGTCGACGAACACCACGTGCGGCAGGAAGCTGCGCGCGTCCGCGTCGGACAGCATCCCGTAGGCGATGATGATGACCGTGTCGCCGGGGTGCACCAGGTGCGCGGCGGCGCCGTTGATGCTGATCTGCCCGGAGCCGGCCTCGCCGGGGATGACGTAGGTGGTCAGCCGGGCCCCGTTGTCCACGTCCACGACGTCGACCTGCTGGCCGGGGATCAGGTCCGCGGCGTCGAGCAGGTCGGTGTCGACCGTGATGGATCCCACATAGTGCAGGTCCGCCTGCGTCACCGTCGCGCGGTGGATCTTGCCGATCATCATCGGGCGCTGCAACGAGGCGGGGCGCCGTGCCGGCGTGCGGGGGTCGCGCACGCCGCCGGCGGCGACGTCCGCGGCAGAAGCGGTCTGGTCAGTCACGAGATGCCTCCTGGCCTGGGGTCTCGTTGCCGTCGGAAGGCGCGACGACGTCCACGGCCTGGTTGTCGATCAGTCGGGTGGTCCCCACGCGTGCCGCGACGAGCAGGAGCGCGGGTCCGGTGTGCTCGGCGGGAACCTCCTCCACGGTATCCGGGTCGACGAGCGCGAGGTAGTCCACCACAACGTCGGTGGCGTCGTTGAGGATTCCCGAGGCCGTCGCCCGGACCGCGGCCGCACCCGCCCCGGCGGCCGCCCACTCCGCCCCCGCCCGCAGCGCGCGGGACAGCGCCAGCGCGGAGCGACGCTCGCCGTCGGACAGGTAGGCGTTGCGGGAGGAGAGCGCCAGGCCGGCGTCGTCGCGGCGGGTGGGCACCCCGACGACCTCGACGTCCAGGTCGAGGTCGCGCACCATGCGGCGCACCGCGAGCAGCTGCTGGGCGTCCTTCTGCCCGAACAGCGCGACGTCGGGCCGGGTCTGGTGCATCAGCTTGAGCACCACCGTGAGCACGCCGTCGAGGTGGCCGGGCCGGAACGCCCCCTCGAGCACGTCACCGATCTGACCTGCGCTGACGCGCACGATCGGGTCACCGTCGGGGTAGACGACGTCGGGCGTGGGCGCGTAGACGACGTCGGCCCCCGCGGTCGCGAGCAGCGCGACGTCCCGCTCGAGGTCGCGCGGGTAGCTGTCGAGGTCCTCCCCGGCGCCGAACTGCAGCGGGTTGACGAAGATCGTCACCAGCACCTGCCCGCCCGGGCCGGCCTCCTCGCGAGCACGCCGCACCAGGTCGAGGTGCCCCTCGTGCAGCGCCCCCATCGTCATGACCACGGCGCGCCGGTCGGTGGCGGCCGGCGCGGTCAGCGCCCAGACCGCCATGGCGTCCCGCAGGGCGGCGCGGGTCGTGACGACCGCGGGTCGCGGGGTCGGCGCAGCCCCGTCCTGCGACGTCGTCTCAGGTTCGGTGGGAGTGTTCATTCCTGCTCCTGGGGTGGTGCACCGAGGACGTCGAGCAGCGTGCGCGCGGCGTCCTCGTCGATCCGGTGGCTGGCCAGGGCGCGCCGCGTGGCACCCCTCGCGAGCCGGGTGTAGCTGTCGGGCACGTCCGTCGCGCCGGTCCGGGCGGCGAGGTCGCCGAGGACGTCGAGGTGCGCGGTCACCGTGCCGCTGTCGCCGCGCGAGACCGGCCCTGTCAGGGCGGCGATGGCCCCGGGGCCGACGCCGTCGCGCACGTCCGCGGACCGCGTGGCGCCGTCCAGCGCCGCGCCGAGCAGCGGCGCGAGCACCCGGCCGGGCCGCTCGATCCCGGCGGCCTCCAGGGCCTGCGCGGCCTGCGCCACGAGCACCACGAGGTGGTTCGCGCCGTGGGCGAGGGCCGCGTGGTAGAGACCTCGGGCCGACTCGTCGACGACGACGGGCTCCCCGCCGATCTCCACGACCAGCGCCTGGCCGATGGGCAGCACCGCGGCCGGGCCCGTGACGGCGAACGTGCAGCCCGTCAGGCGGGCGAGGTCGAGGGACGTGCCCGAGAACGTCATCGCCGGATGGATCGCCAGCGGGATGGCACCGGCCCGCTGCGCGGGGGCGAGCACGTCGGTGCCGTAACGGCCGGACGTGTGCACCACGATCTGACCGCCCTGCCACGCCCCGACCTCCGCGAGACCCGCGACCAGGTCGGCCAGCGCGTCGTCGGGCACCGCGAGCAGCACCAGCTCCGCCCGCTCGACGATCTCGGGGATCTGCAGGTTCTCGACGCCCGGCAGCAACATCTCGATCCGTTCGCGGGAGTCGTCCGAGACGCCGCTCGCGCCGACGACGGCGTGGCCGGCCGACCGCAGCGCGCTGCCCAGCACGGCGCCCACGCGGCCCGCGCCGACGACGCCCACGCCGAGCCGTCCCGGTCGTGACGGGCCCGCGGGGTCCGGGCCGCCCGACGACGGCACGACGCTCACGCGTCCTCCTCCGGCGCCGTCGGGGCCGGTGCGCCGCCGGCCTCGTCGTCGCCACCGGAGCGCGCCGCGGCGACCGCCGCGACCGTCTCCATCCACCGTTCCGGGGTCTGGTGCGACCGGGCGGTCCGGGCGCGCACGGACTGCTCGTCCAGCAGCCGGGCGGCGTCAGGCGCGTCGAGATGGTGCACCGCCGGGCTGATCGGCCCCGGCGTGGAGTGCACGGTGAACGACGCCACGCCCCGGCGTCGCTGCCACGGGCCCTGCTCGACGCCCAGCGACTGGGTGCGCTCGTGCGGCACGACCGTGAGCCGCCGGGTCAGCCGGCCGCCCCGCAGCAGCAGCGCCCTCCCGGTGACGGCGAACCCGTTCCGCCGCCAGGTCAGCGGGTCCAGGATCAGCGCGCGCCGGGGGCTCGTCGTGAACGTCCGGTCGGTCCGCGCGTCGCCCGTCAGACCCTCGTCCACCAGGGCGGCCGGGTCGTCCGTGCCGAGGTCCGGCAGCACGAGCCACATCGCGGTGAGCGCCTCCTGGCGGGTGCCGACGGGCAGCAGGACGCTCTGCACGCCGTCCGTGCCCTCGATGCCGTACCCGGCGACGTTCACCTTGATCCGCCACCAGTCCTTGCCCCGCCACCAGAACCCCTGGGTCAGCTGGATCGCCTGCACCCGGCCCGGCGGGATCGTCTGGGCCCTCGTCTCGAGCAGCCCGTGCCGCAGCCGGATGCCGTCCGGCGACACCGCGGCGCGGAACCCGAACTCGCCCGCGAACCGGTTGAACAGGAAGGTCCCCACGCCGAGCAGGGCGGGCAGCAGCGAGAACAGCAGGCCGACGTTGCGCGTCGCGGCCACCGTGACACCGAGCGCGACGACCAGGAGGAACGAGATCCAGACCGCGGGCAGCCGCACCAGCGACGCCAGCAGCCGGCCCGGGGGCACCTCGTACACCTGGTTCTCCGGCGCCTCTGCGGCCTCCGGACCGACCGGCGCCGTCGCACCGACGTCGGCGGGTGGTCCGACCGCCGTCCCGTCGGCGTCCGAGGGTTCCGCCTCCGACCCGGGCGCGGGCTGGTCCCGGCCGGGGCCCGTGCCCGCAGCGGCCGTGCCCGTGCCCGCGTCGACCGTCCCGGTGCGCGCACCGCCGGACCGCCGCGCCTTCACGCCGGCCGCGCGGGCGAGCAGGTCCGCGCGCAGCGCGGTCGCGTCGTCGAGGCGCAGGAACCCGATCGCGACCGCGGAGTCCGTGCCACCGGCCACCTCCAGGGTGAGCTCGGCCAGCCCGAAGATCCGGGCGAGCAGCGGCTGACGGACGTCGACGGCCTGCAGCCGGTCGAGCCGAGCGTGCCGCTGCTGGCGGAACAGGATGCCCTTGCGCAGGTGCGCGGCGTCGTCGTCGACCGCGTAGCTTGTCATCCGCCAGGCGAGCGCCGCGTAGCCGAAGACGAGCAGGAGGACGCCGAGCACCCCGAGGGCGAACACCCACCAGATCCGGGCGAGGCCGTCGACGAGCTCGCCGTACGGGATCCCCTCGAAGCTCTGCTGGGCGACGACGAAGAGCAGCGCGACGATGATCGCCCAGCCGCGCACGAACGGCGTGACCGGGTGGACACGACGCCACTTCAGGCCCTCGCTCGGCCCGGGGGGACCGCCGTCCGAGGGCGTCGACGGGTTCTGCGCCGGGACGGGCGCGGCGCCGCTGTCGCTCACAGGCCCGCCAGCCTCGCCTCGCCCCGCGCGGTGAGGCGGTCGCGGAGTCGCTCCGCCTCGTCCGGGGCGAGCCCGGGGATGACGGCGTCCGTGCTCGCCGCCGCGGTGTGCAGCTGCACCTTGGCGATGTCCAGCTTGCGGTCGAGCGGACCGGCCTGGACGTCGACGAACTGCATCCGCCCGTAGGGGACGACGACGAGCTGACGGAACAGGATGCCCTTGCGGATCAGCAGGTCGTCGTCGCGCTCGGCGTAACCGATCGCGCGGACCTGGCGCGGGACGAGCAGCACCACCCACAGCAGCAGGACCCCCAGGACGCCCGCCGGGATCCAGACCCAGGGCGTCACCAGCACGGCCACCACGACGCAGGCGAGCGTCGGCAGGCCCAGCCAGACGCCGAGCGAGACGAGCCGCGCCGTGACGAGCCGCGGCGAGACGCGGTCCCAGGTGATGTCCGGCGGGTCGAACGGGCCCCTGGAGGCTTCGGGCACGGTGGCGCCCGACGGCGGCACGGGCGTCGCGCCGTCTGCGGGAGCCGGCGGCACCGGCGAGGACTCGGGACTGGTCATGGGTCCATCCTGGCATCGACCAGGGCCAGGAACAGCACCGGCTACCGGCTGCGCGAGGTCAACGCTCCTTGAAGTAGCGGAAGAGGTGCTTCTCCCGGGTCGTCAGCACCCCGACCAGCGTGCCGATCAGCGTCGCTGCCGCGCCGGCACCGGCGGCCATCCCAGCCGTCGCCCACGTCCCGAGAAACGGTCCCGGGCTGCCGACCAGCGCTGCGACGCCGGTCGCTGCGGTCGTGACGGACAGTGCTGCGGCGAGCCAGCACCCGGCCTCCAACAAGTGCTGCCAGGTCAGGACAGGCTTCGACACCCTGGCGTGCAGCGCCGCGGCGAGCTCGAGCCGCCGAGCCCGGACCGCGAGGTAGCCCAGCACGAGTCCCACGGCAGCGGCCGCTGCCGGAGCGACTGCCGTGGGACGTGCGTCGACCAGCCCGGGCAGGTCGTAGGCGCTCCCTCGGGTGGAGTTGAGGTGCCCGAGTCGTAGGTCGTCGGCGCCCGGAGACATCGCGGAGTAGAGCAGCCCGGCGGCATCGTCGTCGACCGGCCAGGCTTCGGCCCAGCACCGCTCGAAGGCCCCCGTCGCCGGCACCGCGACGACGGCGGCATTGGCCAGCACGCGGTCACGGCCGTCGTCGGGCCAGGTGTACACGCCGGCGACGCGCACGCGCCCGTTGTCGATGACGAGCTCGTCACCGGCTGACGCCCCGAGGGCAGCGGCAAGGTCGTCCGACAACCAGATGCCGCCCGCCGTCGTGCCGATCGCCGCGTGAACCGGACGGGCCGTCGTGGTCAGCAGCTCGAGGACACCGGGGGTGACCTCCCACACCGTCAGGTCAGAGCTCGGCATGTTCGCCGCGCGGACGGGTGCGCCCGGCCGCAGTGCTCCCGCACCGGTCAGCGCCGAGACGCCGCTCAGCGCCTGGCAGCGTGTCCCGTCCACGACCTGCTCACGCTCGGACGCCAGAGTCAGCACGGCGGCTCCGGCGGACCGGAAGGCGTCGGCGTCCTGCCAGACCCGTACGAGCACCCGGGCGTCGGCCACGGCCAGACCACCGACGAGGACGACGAACGCCAGCGCCCACCACAGCGCTCGCGTGGTCCCCGTGACCAGGTTCCGTGCCGCTTCACCGGCAACAGAACGAGCCTGCATGCTCACGCTGCCGCACGGACGGCAGGCGAGAACTCAGCCAGGTCGACCACGCGGGTGCAGGCGTCACGGGTGGCCGGATCGTGCGTCGCGACGAGCACGGCCGTGTCGTCCTGCACCAGCTGTGCCAGGACACCGTTCACGGTCGCTGAGGTGGCGAGGTCGAGCTGTGCCGTCGGCTCGTCGACCAGCAGCAAATCCGGTGCGGTGGCCACGGCACGCGCGAGCATGAGCCGCTGCGCCTCGCCACCCGACAGAGCCTGGAACGGGCGTTCAGCGATGCCCGCCAGGTCGAACCGGGCCATGAGCTCGAGCGCCTCGGACTCAGCAGCACGCCGGGTGAGTCCCCGAGCAAGGAGCGGGAGCACGACGTGGTCCAGAGTGCTGCGGCGGGCGGACCCGTGCGGGTTCTGAAACACCCATCCGGTGCGCACGACACCTTTCCGGACGATCTGGCCGCGGTAAGGCACGACCCATCCCGCAAGGATCGCCATCAGGGTCGACTTGCCCGAGCCGGACGGCCCGACGAGTGCCACGACGTCACCCGCGTGCACCTCCAGGTCGAGATCTTCGAAGAGCATCCCTTCCGGCGGGAACCTGTGCGCGAGCCCGGTGGCGTGCAGCACCGCCATCAGCAGTCCACCTCGTGTGGTTCCAGGCGGACCGAACGCAGCCCCTCCGCCTCGACGAGGCGCACCATCGTCTGCCCCAGCGATGACGCCACCACCTCCACGCGCAGCGCCTCACCGTCGTCGGTCTGGACACACCCCTGTCCGTCCCCGGTGGCGACGATCGCCGATGGCGGAACCACCACCACGTCGATCTCCTGCGCGAGGGCGATCGCCATCGTCAACCTGTCCGTCCCCTCGTCCCTGCCCTGCCGAAACGGCTCGCTGCCCTCGACCGCCGCGAGTAGCTGGGGGTCGCGCACGACGCCGTCGCTATCGATCGTTCCAACGTGGCCGTCGTGCCGCACGACCCAGCCCTCACCGGGCGGATCGACGACCGTCAGTTCCGTCAGGCCTCCGGAGACCGTCGCGATCTCGCCTTCGGTGACCCGGTCACCCACCTGTGCGAGGCACTCGGAGACCACCACCTCGGGATCCGGCAGCCACAGGACAGAAGCCGCGACCAGCACCCCGTCAGGTCGTCCGACCCCAGCACCCCCCTGGACCGCGCGGACGGCGGCTCGCGTCACGTCCCCGAAGTAGCCCTCCAGCTCCAGATCGTGGCCCAACCGGGCGAGCTCCTCCTGCAGTGCGAGAACGTCCTCTCCTCGGGAACCCGACTGCAGATCGCGCCACAGGGGCACGTCGGTGGCCAGAGCGACGACGGGCCGGTCGTCGATGACCAGCGGGACGTCACCGGACTCGACGGTCCCACCGGGCTCGCAGGCCGACGCCGTCACCCGGCCTGTGTCGGCGACCGTCAATGACTCCGCTGCCCTCACGGTGGCCCGGACCGAGACCTGCCGAGCACCGTCGTAGGTCTCGGTCGTCACCGCTACAGCGCCCTCGCCGACGGATGTCTCCGCCGAAGCCTCCTCGACGGGACCGGGCAGCAAGATCAGTGCCGCTGTCACGCCGCCAGCGGCCAGTGCCGCGACCGCCAGCAGCCCCGCGGAGAATGCGACCCGAAGGTCCCCGCGCCCCTTCACTCCCCGCCGACCTCCATCTGACTGTCAGCCAGGAGCTCTCCGGCGGCATCGGGCGTGAGGCCCTGCGTCCCGAACGGATCGTGCAGGCAGACCATCGCCTCGGTGGTGGTCGGCTGCATCTCGGCCGCCTTGATCTGCCGGTCCAGCTCGGTCCCGGGCACTCCGGCGAACTCCGTTGCCCCGGAGTCGTCCAAGCAGCGGCGCATCGCCTCACCCAGGCCCAGCCCCTCGGGGTTCTCTCGCATACCAAGGTAGATCGCCTCGACGGGCCCGGTCGTACTGTCCATGCACTCGGTCACCAGCTCAAGCGTCTGGGAGCCGTCGTCATCCCCGGCGATATCCGACGTCTCCAGACTTCCACCCTGATCCGAATTCATTTCATGATCGATCCCGTGCCCGGAAAGGCAGTCCGACAACTGTTGGCGGAGTCCACCATACTCGGCCTCACTGATGTTGTAGTCGGCGAGAATCTGGCGGTGCGCCTCCGTCACCGTAGCGCTGTCACTGGCGAGAACCTGCTCGATCTGCCCACGCCACAGCTCCGGAGTATCGTCCACCTCTTCCTCGGAGGCCGTGCATCCCGCCAGAGCAATCAGGGCCAGGGTCGCGACTGAAACAGTCCTCACGGCACGTCGATGCATCAGTACGTGTACCACGCGGAGTTCGCCGCTCCGACCTGGGCTCGCACACCGCGAACGATGTCAGACGAGTTCCCTGCCGAGGCAGAAGAATACCCTGCCATGGCACCGTAGTTCGTGACACTGGTGCCGTAGTTGTTGTACCTGATGTAGACCTGCACCTTGTTGCAAGCCGCCGCCTGCGCATTCGCCGCCAGCGAAGGTTTGTACACGTCGACCGTACAACTGTACGCACCGCGTGTGATCGTCTTCGGCGCAGCCTGCGAAGGCGCCGCGCCCACGGCAAAGACGAGCCCCGCCGAGGCCAGGACGGTCACCGTCGCACGAACGAACTTGCGCATCTTTGCACTCCCTCTCGTTGCGGAGCGCTCCCATCGTTGTGGAGCGCTCCCATCGTTGTGGAGCGCTCCCATCGTTGTGGAGCGCTCCCATCGTTGTGGAGCGCTCCCATGCCCGAAATTTAACGGTACGTCGATGATGTCGTCAAGGCGTTTGCGATGGCGCACCTGGGCGCCATGCAGTGGTGCACGGCATCAGGACGTGAGCGGCTCCGCCTCGCCGTCGTCGTCCTCGGGCGGCGGGATCTGGCAGAACTTCTCGACGAGCACGCCCGCAGCGCTGAGGACCACCGCGGCCAGCGCGGCGACGCCGGAGGCGATCGCCTGGTCGCGCCGGGCCTCGACCTCGAGCTGTGGCAGCACCACCAGCACGGACGCCGCGTACCGTCCGGCGAGCAGCGCACCGGTGTAGGCGGCGGCCTTGGCCATCGCGAAGGTCCGTGCCGCGCGCAACCCGTCGAGGTCCGGCTTGTCGCCGCGCAGGTAGGCACGGACCGACCAGCCGGCCGAGAACACGAGCCCGGCGATCAGGAGGACCGCGAGGACCTCGACCCACGCCGCACCGGGCAGGTACACACCGCGGGTCTCGAGCAGCCGCAGCACCAGCGCACCGACCACGGCGACGGCCGCCGCGACGGCTACCAGCGTGCGGACGCGGGTGCGGCGCACGTCAGGGATGCCTCGGCGGGCCGGCGTCCGGGGCGGGCGGGATCGGGGCGTGCTGCGGCGAGAAGTCCTGCACGGGGAACGCCTGCGGGGCGCGCTCCTGCGGCGAGAAGTCCTGCACGGGGAACGCCTGCGGCGCGTAGGACTGCGGCTGGGGCGCGGGGATGGTGGCCTGCTCGGCCGACGACGGCGGCCGGACCGCCGGGGGCATCGGCGCGAGCGGTGCGGCACCTGGCTGGTCGGCGTGGACGGGCTGCGTGCCGTACGCGGACCGCGGCTCGTAGGGCTCCTGGGGTTCGTAGGGCTCGTAGCCCGGCTGCGGCTCGTAGCCCGGCTGCGGCTCGTAGCCCGGCTGCGGCTCGGCGGCCTGCTGCATGCCGTCCGGGCGATCGTCGTGCTCGGGCTGCACGGACCGGGGCGCGGCGGGAGGGCCGGGCGCGGCCGGCACGAAGGCGGGCGGCTCCTGCCGTTCGGGCAGCACCTCCGGCTCGTAGCTCCACCCGGTCTCCGCCGGCTGCTGCGGCAGACCGTGGCCCGGATCAGCGACCGGCTCCGGAGCAGCCGCTTCGTACCCCTGGACGGGGCCCGTCGGCGGGGTCTCCTGACGAGGGACCGGGATCGACGGGGGCATCTGGTCGCGGTCCATCGAGGGGGCCTGTGACGGGGCGGCCTCGTGCCCTGCCTCCGGGTACCCGGCCGGGGCGTGCGGCGCCGCGCCCTCGACCGCGGGCTGCGCCCCCGACGAGGGCTCCTGGACCGGGTGCGGCTGCTCCGCGGCCTGCGGCTGAGCAGCGACCGCGCCGGTCGTCGCCGCCTCGGTCAACCAGTCCAGCGCCAGCCAGCGGATGCCGGGACGGTCGGGGGCGGTCGCGGCCAGCTGCGCCACGGGACCCCCGCCGAGCCCGCCGAGCACCGCCTCCGGATCGACCTCCGCCCACGGCACGAGGACGAAGGCCCGCTCCCGCGCCCGCGGGTGCGGGAGATCGAGGTCGTCCGCGCTCGCCACGAGCGAGCCGTACTGCACGACGTCGACGTCCAGCGTGCGCGGCCCCCAGCGCTCGTCGCGGACACGGCCGTGCAGCAGCTCGACCTCCTGGCAGGCGCCCAGCAGCTCCCGGGGCGGCAGGGTGGTCCGCACGAGCAGCACGGCGTTGAGGAAGTCCGGCTGCTCGGGCCCGACGGCGGCGGTGCGGGCCAGCGGCGAGACCTCCATGACCTGCAGCCCCGGGATCCGGTCGATGTCCGTGACGGCGGCGCGCAACGTGCCCTGCGGGTCGCCGAGGTTGGAGCCCAGGGCGAGCACCGCCTCCACCGGCTCCGACGGCGGGGCGTCCAGCGGGTCCTGCGGTGCGGTCTCCTCCGGTGCGGGGTCCAGCGCGGGCGCGGGAACCGGAGCGGCCGCGAACTGCGACGGCACGGCGGAGATCATCGTCCCGTCGAGATCGGGCACCGCGGTGGCCTCGTCCGGCTCGACGGGCTCGGTGTGCTGGTCGTACTCGGCGTGCTGGGCGTGCTCGGAGGGCCCGACCGGGAGCGCGTCCGGCGTCGGGGCCGCCGGGGGCGCGGGCGGGGCCGGGACGTCCTCGGGCTCGTGCGCCGACGTCGCGACCGGACCTTCGCCCGTGCGAGGGGCGGGCACCGCAGCGGCCGGGGACGCCGCCACCGCGGGACGGTGCTCACGGTCGCGGCGCACCACGACCTCCACGTCGTCGAACGGCACCGCGATGGGTGCCTGCGGCTTGTGGACCCGCACGTCGACCGCGTGCACGGCGGAGTACGCGAGCACGGCGGCGGCGATCCTCTCGGCGACAGTCTCGACGAGATCGGCAGGCGGCCCGGCGAGCACGTCGTGCACGTCCTCGGCCACCTCGGCGTAGCTCACCGTCGCGGCCAGGTCGTCCGACCCCGCCGCGACCTGCGTGTCGAGGTGCAGCACCACGTCGGCGCGGAAGGTCTGCCCCTCCGCACGCTCCTGGGCGAGGACTCCGTGGTGACCGGTCGCGGTCACGCCGGACAACCGGATCTGGTCGAGAGGACGACCGTCCGGGCCGGGCACGGCATCGGCAAACGTCACGGGGTGGCCTCCGTCTCGTGGACCGGGTGCGCGACGTCGTCGCGCCCCGGAGGGGTCTTCTCCTGGGTGGTGCACGCTGCGTCCCAGGCGGCTGCCACGCGCACGGCGTCCACGCTCGCACGCGTGGCGTGCACGCGCACGCACCATGCCCCGGCGTGTGCGGCGAGCGCGGAGATCGCTGCGGTGGCGTCGTCCCGCGCGAGCGGCGGCGCCGGGTCGCCGTCGGCGAGCAGGTGACCGAGGAACCTCTTGCGCGAGGCGCCGACCAGCACCGGCCGACCGAGGGTGTGCAGCGCGTCCAGGTGCGCCAGCAGCGGCCAGTTCAGCGACCCCGCCTTGGCGAACCCCAGGCCGGGGTCGAGGACGACCTGCTCGGGGGCGACACCAGCGTCGTGCAGCGCGGCCAGGCGCGCACCGAGCTCGTCACGCACGTCCGTGACGACGTCGTCGTACTGCTGGAGGTCGTCCATGACGTCGGAGTGACCGCGCCAGTGCATGGCCACGTAGGCCGTCCCGGTCTCCGCGACGACACCGGCCATCGCCGGGTCGGCGAGGCCGCCGGAGACGTCGTTGACGAGCCGCGCACCGGCCGCCACCGCGCGCTCGGCGACCGCGGCGCGCGTCGTGTCCACCGAGACGACGGCGCCGGCCGCGGCGAGCCGGCCGATGACCGGGATCACGCGGCGCAGCTCCTCCTCCTCGTCCACGCGGACGGCCCCGGGCCGGGTCGACTCGCCACCGACGTCGAGGATGTCCGCCCCGTCCGCGAGCAGCTCCAGGCCGTGCTGGACCCCGGCGTCCGGCTCGAACCACTCGCCGCCGTCGGAGAACGAGTCGGGGGTGATGTTGACGACCCCCATGACCAGGCAGCGGCCGGTGCCGGACAGCTCCGGGAGCCCGGCGACCACGGCGTCGCGCGCGACCATCGGGCTACCGTCCCAGGATGAGGCTCATCGCCTCGGCCCGGGTCGCCGCGTTCTGCATGCCGCCGCGCACCGCCGAGGTGACGGTGCGCGAACCCGGCTTGCGCACGCCGCGCATCGACATGCACAGGTGCTCGCACTCGACGACGACGATGACGCCCCGAGGATCCAGGATCCGCACCAGGGCGTCCGCCACCTGCGACGTCAGCCGCTCCTGCACCTGCGGACGCTTCGCGTAGACCTCGACGAGCCGCGCCAGCTTCGACAGCCCGGTGATCCGGCCGTCCGTGCTGGGGATGTAGCCGACGTGCGCGACCCCGTGGAACGGGACCAGGTGGTGCTCGCAGGTCGAGTACACCTCGATGTCCTTGACCAGCACCATCTCCTCGTGGCCGAGGTCGAAGGTCGTGGTCAGCACGTCCTCGGGCTCCTGGTGCAGGCCGGCGAAGATCTCCCGGTAGGCGCGGGCGACCCGCGCGGGGGTGTCGCGCAGGCCCTCGCGGTCGGGGTCCTCGCCGACGGCCAGCAGGAGCTCGCGCACCGCGGCCTCGGCTCGCGGGGCGTCGTACGCCGGCACCTCGGCGGCCGGGCGGACGCCGAGGGACACCGCGCTCAGCGGCAGGTCCTCCCCCGTCACGGACTCTCCTCGGTGGGCCCGTCGTCCGACGTGCGACCCTCGCCGTCGCCGGCGGCTCGCGCGATCCGCCCGCCGACGTCGGACCGCGCCGCCTCCTCCGCCTCGCGGTTGCCGACGACGGCAGCCTCGTCCTGCGGGACGCCCGGCGTGCCGTTCGTCGAGAAGGCGGCCTTCTCGCCGTCGGTCATGACCGGGCCGCGGATGTGCACGGCACGCTGCTCACTGGACAGCCAGACGTCCCGTGCGGGTCGCTTCACGACGGGACCGAAGACCTCGGCGAGCTCGGCCTGGTTGAGCGTCTCCTTCTCGAGGAGCTGGAGGACGAGGTCGTCGAGCACGTCGCGGTACTGGGTCAGCACCTCCCACGCCTCGTCGTGCGCCGCCTCGATCAGCCGGCGCACCTCGTGGTCGACGGTGCCCGCCACGGCCTCCGAGTAGTCGCGCTGGTGCCCCATGTCCTTGCCGAGGAACGGCTCCGACGACGCGGACCCGAGCTTGATCGCCCCGACCTTGTCGCTCATGCCGTACTCCATGACCATCTTGCGGGCGATGGCGCTGGCCTTCTCGATGTCGTTGCTCGCACCCGTGGTCGGGTCGTGGAACACGATCTCCTCGGCCACGCGGCCACCCATGGCGTACGCCAGCTGGTCGAGCAACTCGTTGCGCGTGGTGGAGTACTTGTCCTCGGTGGGCATGACCATCGTGTAGCCGAGCGCGCGACCGCGCGGCAGGATCGTCACCTTCGTGACGGGGTCCGTGTACCGCATGGCGGCGGCCACCAGGGCGTGACCGCCCTCGTGGTACGCCGTGATCTTCTGCTCCTTGACCTGCATCACGCGGGTGCGCTTCTGCGGTCCGGCGATGACGCGGTCGATCGCCTCGTCGAGCGCGCGGTCGTCGATGAGCTGGGCACCAGAGCGGGCGGTGAGCAGCGCGGCCTCGTTGAGCACGTTGGCCAGGTCGGCGCCGGTGAAGCCGGGGGTGCGGCGGGCGACGGCGGCCAGGTCGATCTCGTCGACCATCGGCTTGCCCTGGGCGTGCACCTGCAGGATCCGCTCGCGGCCCTTGAGGTCCGGCGCCTCCACCGCGACCTGCCGGTCGAAGCGGCCGGGACGCAGCAGCGCCGGGTCCAGGATGTCGGGACGGTTCGTCGCGGCGATGAGGATGACGTTCGTCTTGACGTCGAACCCGTCCATCTCGACGAGCATCTGGTTGAGCGTCTGCTCGCGCTCGTCGTGCCCGCCGCCCATGCCGGCCCCGCGGTGGCGGCCGACGGCGTCGATCTCGTCGACGAAGATGATCGCGGGCGCGTTGTTCTTCGCCTGCTCGAACAGGTCACGGACGCGCGAGGCGCCCACGCCGACGAACATCTCGACGAAGTCCGAGCCGGAGATCGTGTAGAACGGCACGCCTGCCTCGCCCGCGACGGCGCGGGCGAGCAGCGTCTTGCCGGTGCCGGGCGGGCCGTACAGCAGCACGCCCTTGGGGATCTTCGCCCCGACCGCCTGGAACTTGTCCGGCTCGGCGAGGAACTCCTTGATCTCGTGCAGCTCCTCGACCGCCTCGTCGACGCCCGCGACGTCCGCGAAGGTCACCTGCGGCATGTCCTTGCTGATCAGCTTCGCCTTGGACTTGCCGAAGCCCATCACGCGGTTGCCGCCACCCTGCATGCGCGACATCACGAACCAGAAGATGGCCAGGATGATGAGGAACGGGATGAGGAACGACAGCATCGACCCCCAGAACGACGCCTGCGGCACGTCGGTGTCGTAGCCGTCCGGCAGGTCCGCGCTCTCGACCGCCGCGACGACGTCCTCGCCCTGCGGCGCCACCCAGAAGAAGTCGACCTTCTCGCCGTGGTCCACCTCGTCGTCGGTGTCCGCGTCCACGACGTACGGCTCGGACAGGTCGAGCTCGACGCGTTGCTCGCCGTCGACGATGAGGGCGTGCTCGACCGTGTCACCCTGCAGCAGCTCGAGGCCCTGCGAGGTCTCGACACGGCTCACGCGCTCGCCGGTGAAGGCCGAGAACGCGAGCGCGACGAGCACCAGGCCGAGGACGATCCAGACGATCGGTCCGCTGAAGATCTTCTTGAGGTTCATCCGTGACGGGGCGCTGCCCCGCTTCCCTTCGTCCGGGCGGTGGTTCGACAACCGAAACTACACGGCGGCCCTGAAAGTTCCCCGTGTGTTCGCGCAGGGCTCAGCACGGTCAGGAGTAGACGTGCGGCGCCAGGGTCCCGATGAACGGCAGGTTGCGATACTTCTCCGCGTAGTCGAGGCCGTAGCCGACCACGAACTCGTTGGGGATGTCGAACCCGACGTACTTGACGTCGACCTCCACCTTCGCGGCCTCCGGCTTGCGGAGCATCGTCGCGATCTCGACCGAGGCGGGGCCGCGCGAGCGCAGGTTCTGCACCAGCCAGGACAGGGTCAGCCCCGAGTCGATGATGTCCTCGGCGATGAGGACGTTGCGGCCCGACAGATCGGAGTCGAGGTCCTTGAGGATGCGCACCACGCCCGAGGAACGGGTGCCGGAGCCGTACGACGACACCGCCATCCAGTCCATCTCGACCGGGTGGTGCAGGCGGCGCGAGAGGTCGGCCATGACCATCACGGCGCCCTTGAGGACGCCGACCAGCAGCAGGTCCTTGCCCGCGTAGTCCGCGTCGATCTGGGCGGCCATCTCGTCGAGCCGCTCGCCGAGCTGGTCCTCGGTGAGCAGGATGTCGGCAAGGTCGCCGGCGACGTCCGACTGGTCCACGGGCTACTCCTCATGGTGCGGGGTGGGGGCAGCGCCGGGACCGGGGCCCGAGCGCAGCACCAGCCTGCCACACGCGCGAGCGGCCCGTGCACCACCGGGCAGGTGCACCTCGCCCTGCCCGCGCCACCGCACGACCAGGGCGTCGAGCGCCTCCACGTGCCGCGCCGTCGTCCTCCCCGCAGGACATCCGGCCTCCAGCGCCGCCGCCCGGAGCGCACGACGACGCAGGGCGGCGGGCGCCTCGACGAGCGGTGTGACGTCCAGCACGACGTCGGCGCCCCCTTCAACCATCTTGCCGACGTCGGTAGAAGGCCTGCGGGGGGACGGGCGGGCAGCGGCGAGGAGGTCCGCGGCGAGCTCGTCGAGCAGGTCCGCGTCGTCGCGCAGGTGGTCGGCGCTGCGCCCGAGCGCCTCGACCGCGCCGGGCCCGAGCACGTCGGACAGGGCCGGCAGCAGCCGGCCCCGGACCTGTGAGCGCAGCGGGGCCCCGGCCGCCGACCCGTCGTTCGTGGGGTCGTGCCAGGGCTCGAGGCCGACGACGGCGCACACCCGCTGCGTCTCGGCCCGCCGGAGCCCCAGGAAGGGGCGGCGGTAGCGGCCGCGCCGCCGCGGCATCCCGGCGAGCGACCGCGTCCCGCTCCCCCGCGCCAGCCCCAGCAGCACCTGTTCGGCCTGGTCGTCGAGGGTGTGGCCCAGCAGGACGGCGACCGCCCCCGTGGCCGTGGCCACGTCCTCGAACGCTCCGTAGCGGGCGTCGCGCGCACCGGCCTCCGGACCGCCCGCCGCCGGGTCCACGGCGACACGACGGACGACCACCGGGTCGAGACCCAGCCCGCGGCACTGCTGCGCGGCCCGCTCCGCCACGCCGTCGGACCCGGGCTGCAGCGCGTGGTCGACCACGACGGCCCCGGCCCGCACCGCGTACCCGCGCGACCGCACGGACCGGCCCACCCGTCGCGCCTCCGTGGCGACGGCGGCCGCGAGCGCCAGGGAGTCCGGGCCACCGGAGCACGCGACGAGCACCAGGTCGTCCGGGGCGAGGTCGGCGAGCTCGGCCCGCACGGCGGTGCGGGCCGCGGCCAGGGCCGGGTCGACGGGAGGCACGCGGGCCCTAGGAGTGGACCCGGCGGACCCAGGCGCGCGGGTCGTGGATCTCCCGCGGCCCGGGCAGGTTCTCGGGCGCCGCCCAGACGGCGTTGAGCCCGGGGCGCCCGACCTGCTTCTCGACGGCGCGCACGAAGGCCGCCCCGTCGCGGTACTGGGCGAGCTTGGCGTCCATGCCGAGCACCCGGCGCAGGACGGCGTCGAACCCGGGCGCACCCTCGCCGTCGCGCCGCTTCTCGAACCGGGCGCGGATGGTCCGCACGCTGGGCACGACGCGTCGCCCGACGGCGTCCATCATCACGTCGGCGTGGCCCTCGAGCAGCGCCATCACGGCGGTGATCTCGGCGAGCACACGCTTCTGCTCCGGTCCCAGCACGGGGTCCAGCGGGGTGGTGAGGTCACCGCGGACGGCGTCGAGCACGGCACGTCCCACCAGCGCGGCCTTGTCGCGCCACGGGGCGCTGGTCAGGTCCCGGGAGGTGGCGGTGACGTCCCGCAGGAGGGTGGCGAGCCGGCCCGCGAGATGGTCGGCGAGCCACGGCGCGGTGGCGAACTGCAGGGCGTGGGTCTGCTCGTGCAGGCACACCCACAGCCGGAAGTCGTGAGGGTCGAGGCGCAGGGCACGCTCGGTGGCGAGCACGTTGGGGGCCACCAGCAGCAGCACGGGCCGCCCCTCGCCGTAGGGGTCGAACTGCCCGAGCACCTTCGAGGAGAGCAGGGCGAGCAGCCCGCCGACCTCGGCGGCACCGGCGAGCCGGGCGGCGCCGGTGCCGCCCGGGCGGGCGTCCGGCGCGATCGTCGCGAGGGCCGGACCGGTCATGGCCGCCATGGACCGGGTGTTCGCGAGAGCCCACGTCGCGCGGTCGACGACGCGGACGTCGCCCAGGTCGGGGCGTGGCACCCGCACCCTGCGCAGGCGGCCGTCCGGGTGGTGGTGCCGCTCGACGTCGCCGGCCGCCGGGCGCATCCGGGTGACGCGCAGCACGTGCCCGACGGCGTCGTCGGCCGCCGTGCGCAGCCCCCCGACGAGGTCGTCGAGCTCGGCGCGCGAGGCGACCGGACCGGGCCGCGCGACGTGGCGGGCGATCTGGGCGGCCGTCGCCCAGTCGACGAGTGCGGTGCTGGGTGCGGTCACGACTCCACCGTAGCCGCACGGTGCCGAGCAGGAACCTGGTCCCGCAAAGGCGAAGGATTGCGGGCACAACTTCCTGTTCGGCGCCGCTGGGGGGTCAGGAGCAGCCGCAGGCAGCGAGATCGCCGACGAAGTCGTCGAAGATCAGGTTGGCTCCGAACGAACCGCCCTCGGGGACCCGGTCGGCGACGGTGGCAAAGACGAGCAGGCGGTCGTCGGCCGTGACGACGGTCCCGGCGAGCGCCCGGACGTCCGGCAGGCTGCCCGTCTTGGCCTCGGAGTACCCCCGCCCGGGGTTGTCGCCGCCGAACCTGTCGCTCAGCGTGCCCTGCAGCCCGGCGACGGGCAGCCCGGCGACGGCCTCGCGCAGCTCCGGCTCGGCGGCGGCCGCGACGAGCGTATCGACGAGCTGGCGAGCGGTCATCCGCGAGCCGGTGCCGAGCCCGGACAGGTCGGTGAGCTCCGCGCCGGTGAGGTCCACGCCGAGCCCCTCGACCTCGGCCAGCACCTCGCTGACGGCGGCCTCGCCCGACCCGGGCAGCCCGGCGTCGATCGCGACGAGCCGTCCGACCACCTCGGTGATCGTGTTGTCGGACTCCCGCAGCAGGTAGCTGACGATCTCGCCCAGCCGCGCGGACTCGACGCGGCCGACCTCCTGGGCCGACGACGGCGCCGCCTGACGCACGATCTCGCCGGACACCTCGACTCCCCGCTGGGCGAGGGCGTCGGCGAACGTCTCGGCGGCCGCCAGGGCGGGGTCGTCCTCGCGGAGGGCGTACTTGTCGTCGGAGAGCCGCGCGACGTCCACCGCGAGCGCGGCGACCGGCGCGATGTAGTCCTGACCGTTCTCCCCGCGCCTCTTCTCCGTGACGGACGGCGGGATCGCCGGTCCGGTGAACAGGGTGTCGTCGACGGCGAGGGTCACCCGGTCGACGCCGGTGAGCGCGATCCGCGCGACCACCTGGTCGGCGAGATCGCCGAGCCCGGCGCGGCCGTTGACCGCCTCCGGGTCGCCGTCCCCGGCGGCGAGCATCATGTCGCCGCCGCCGACGAGCACGAGCCGGTTGTCGCCGTGCAGCATCGCCCGGGTGACCAGCCGCGTGTCGCCCCCGGGCCCGGCGTAGGCGGCGACGGCGGTGAGGACCTTCTGCGTGGACGCCGGCACGAGGAGCCGGTCCTGGCCGGAGGCGCCGAGCGTCTCGCCGGTGTCGGCGTCGGCCACCATCGCGCCGACGCGCCTGCCGAGGCGGTCGTCGTCGGCGAGCTCCTCGACGAGGTCGCCCGTCGCGGAGGCGGACGGCAGGGGTGCCTCGTCCGGCAGGGCGGGCACGGCGACGGCAGGGCTGGGACCGGTGACGGCGCCGGGTGCGGTGGGGAACGGGGCGGCGGGTTCGGGGGCGGGCTCCAGGGTGACCATGCCGGGCACGACGTCGTACGCGTCGGCCACGAGGTAGCCGCCGAAGAGCGCCACGACCGTCGTCACGGTGGCGCCGACCCTCAGCCGCCACCCCATGCGGTCCTCCCCGTTCTCGTGAACCTGGTCACAAGCAGGTTCCTCCACCGGCATTCTCGCACGTCCTCGCCCGTGAGCGGCACTGCGCCACGGCGTCCGGACGGCGTCCGCGTGGCACACTGGGGGGTGCGCGCACGCCCCGAGACTGGAGGAACAGTGGAGTTCGACGTCACGATCGAGATCCCGAAGGGTCAGCGAAACAAGTACGAGGTCGATCACGAGTCAGGTCGTATCCGCCTCGACCGCATGCTCTTCACCTCGACCCGCTACCCGGACGACTACGGGTTCATCGAGGGGACTCTCGGCGAGGACGGCGACCCGCTGGACGCCCTCGTCCTGCTGGAGGAGCCCACGTTCCCCGGCTGCCTCATCAAGTGCCGGGCGCTCGGCATGTTCCGCATGCGCGACGAGGCCGGCGGTGACGACAAGGTGCTGTGCGTCCCGCTCGGCGACCAGCGGGCAGCGTGGCGCCAGGACATCGACGACGTGTCGGACTTCCACCGCCTGGAGATCCAGCACTTCTTCGAGGTCTACAAGGACCTGGAGCCCGGCAAGTCGGTCGAGGGTGCGCACTGGGTCGGCCGCGAGGACGCCGAGGCGGAGATCGAGCGCTCGTTCCAGCGCGCGAAGGACTCCGGCTACAACCACTGACCTGCACGACGGCGGGCCCCCACCTCGGGTGGGGGCCCGCCGTTCGTCTCAGGTGGTGGATCACCCCTTCCGCCCACCGAGACCGGCCTCGTACGGTCACGACATGACAGACGCACCGCGGTGGTCGTTCGCGACCCGCCAGATCCACGCCGGCCAGGAGCCCGACCCGACGACGGGCGCCCGGGCACTGCCCATCTTCCAGACGACGTCGTTCGTCTTCCCGGACGCGGAGACCGCTGCCAAGCGGTTCGCGCTCGCCGAGCTCGGCCCGATCTACACCCGCATCAACAACCCGACCCAGGAGGTCGTGGAGAACCGCATCGCGGACCTGGAGGGCGGTGTCGGCGCGCTGCTGCTCGCCTCCGGCCAGGCGGCCGAGACGTTCGCGATCCTCAACCTCGCGGGCGCCGGCGACCACGTCGTGGCCAGCGCCAGCCTGTACGGCGGCACGTACAACCTGCTCAAGCACACCCTGCCCCGGCTGGGCATCGAGACCACGTTCGTCGAGGACGCCGACGACGCCGACGCCTGGCGCGCCGCCGTGCAGGACAACACCAAGGCGTTCTTCGCCGAGACGATCCCCAACCCGAAGAACGACTTCCTCGACATCACGCTCGTCGCCGACGTCGCGCACGCGGCCGGGGTGCCGCTCATCGTCGACAACACGGTGGCGACCCCGTACCTGGTCCGGCCGATCGAGCACGGGGCGGACGTCGTCGTGCACTCGGCGACGAAGTACCTGGGCGGGCACGGCACCACCGTCGCCGGCGTCATCGTGGACTCCGGGAACTTCGACTACGCCCAGCACCCGGAGCGGTTCCCCGGGTTCAACACCCCCGACCCCTCCTACAACGGCCTCGTGTACGCCCGCGACCTGGGCGTCGACGGAATCCTGGGTGCCAACCTCGCGTACGTGCTCAAGGCGCGCGTCCAGCTCCTGCGCGACCTCGGCTCGGCCCTGTCGCCGTTCAACGCGTTCCAGATCGCCCAGGGCATCGAGACGCTGTCCCTGCGGGTGGAGCGGCACGTCGAGAACGCCCAGCAGGTCGCCGAGTGGCTCGAGGCCCGCGACGACGTCCGCACCGTGCACTACGCGGGCCTGGAGTCCAGCCCGTGGCACGCCACCCAGCAGCGCTACGCCCCGCGCGGCGCCGGTGCCGTCCTGGCGTTCGAGCTCGACGGCGGCGCGGACGCCGGCCAGGCGTTCGTCTCGGCCCTGCGGCTGCACTCGAACGTCGCGAACATCGGCGACGTGCGCTCGTTGGTGATCCACCCGGCCTCGACGACGCACAGTCAGCTCACCGCCGCGGAGCAGGAACGCTCGGGCGTCACGCCGGGGCTGGTGCGCCTCGCCGTCGGCATCGAGGACGTCGAGGACATCATCGCGGACCTCGAGCTGGGCTTCACCGCCGCCAAGTCGGCGCTCGACGGCTGATCCGGCAGCCGACGAGCCGGGTCGGCCGCTTCCTGAGACGAGGTCTCACGACGTCGGCCGACGACGGTGCCGCGCAGGCGCCGTCGTCGGCCTACGGTGGGGACCATGCTCTCGACGATGATCCACGGCGCGCGGGACGTGCGTGCCGAGCGACGCCCCGACCCGGTGCTGCGCACCCCGCACGACGCGGTGCTGCGGGTCACGGCCGCCTGCGTGTGCGGCTCGGACCTGTGGCCCTACCGCGGGGTGGCGCCCACCCAGGAGCCGCACCCGATCGGGCACGAGCTGGTCGGCGTCGTCGAGGAGGTCGGCGCCGAGGTGACCTCGGCCGTCCCCGGGGACTTCGTCCTCGTGCCGTTCTCGCTGAGCTGCGGGCGGTGCCAGTCCTGCCGGGCCGGGTTCCCCTCGGCCTGCGACCTCGTGACCGGGTTCGGCTCGACCGACCGCGACGGCCACCCGGTCGACGGTGCCCAGAGCGAGCGGGTGCGCATCCCGCTGGCGCAGCACTCCCTGTTCCCGGTGGGGCGGAGCGAGGCCGACCTGGAGGCCGCAGGGCTCGTGCCGCACCTGCTGACCCTGTCCGACGTGATGTCCACGGGTCATCACGCGGCCGTCTCGGCCGGCGTCGGCCCCGGTGACACCGTGGCGGTGGTCGGGGACGGTGCGGTCGGCCTCTGCGGGGTGATCGCCGCCCGGCGGCTGGGCGCCGCACGCGTGGTCGCGTTCTCCCGGCACCCGGACCGGGCCGCGCTCGCCCGAGAGCTCGGCGCGACCGACGTGGTCGCCGCGCGGGGCGACGAGGGCGTGGCCGCACTGCGCGAGCTCCTGGGCGGCGACCTTGCGGACGCGGCGCTGGAGTGCGTGGGCACCGAGCAGTCGATGGCGCAGGCGCTGGGTTCCGTCCGCGGTGGCGGTCGCGTCGGGTTCGTCGGCGTGCCGCACGGCGGCTCCCGGGTCCCGATCGGCAAGCTGTTCGGCCGGAACATCACCGTCGGCGGCGGCATGGCGCCCGCCCGGGCGCACATGGCCACGCTGCTCGACGACGTCCTGTCCGGGGCGATCAGCCCGGGGAAGGTCTTCGACGCCGAGATGCCGCTGGCCGACGTCGCGGACGCCTACGCCGCGATGGACGAGCGCCGCGCGACGAAGGTCCTGCTGCGGCCCTGAGCTCCGCCGTCGGCCTCACGCTCCCCGCGGACGCCGGTGGATCGCCAGGTCGCCGCGCCCCGGGGCGTGCTCGTCGAGCAGCCGGCGCTGCCCGTCGTAGTCGTCGAGCATGCGGCGGTACGGCAGCGGCCGGTCGGTGCCGAGGTTCTCGAACCGCTTGCGCACCTGCGCCCGGGCGTCGTCGACGCCGGCCCACACCGGGGAGTCCACACCCAGCAGGGCGAGCGGCGCGAGCGGCTCGATGCCCGTGTACCAGAGGATGCCGTGGTTGACCGGGAACAGCAGGTCCTCGATGTGACCGTTGACGCCGCGGGGCCCGAAGGCCTCCGCGCGGTCCCCCGCCGTCGTCACCACGAGCCCTCGCTTGCCGGCGAAGGCGCCGTCGCCGTACTTGCGAGGGTTGTCCTCGGCGTCCCGCAGCCCGTAGGCGAACCCCTGCGTGAGGACCCGGTCGAACCAGCCCTTGAGGATGGCCGGCATCCCGGCCCACCACAGCGGGAAGACGAGGACGAGGAGGTCGGTCTGCCGCAGCAGCTCCTGGTGGCGGCGGACCTCCGCGTCGAGGGTCCCGGCGGCCGCCGCCTCGACGGCATGGGTGCCGACGGGCGCCGAGAGCTCCTCGACCCCGTAGTCGGAGCGGCGCACCGCCGGGTGCCAGCCGAGCCGGACCAGGTCGAGGACGTCGACGTCGTGACCCTGGTCGTGGAGGGTCGCGGCGGCCGTGCGGGTGAGGTCGGCGGTGAGGGCGCCGTCCGAGGGGGCGGCGGAGACGATGAGCGTGTGCATGCTTCGACCGTAGGCAGAACGATCCACGAGCGGTAGTACGGTCATTCTTGTCACCAAGGGTCATCACAGACAGCATCGGGGCGGTGCGGAGCGGGAGCGAGGACGAGATGCGTGAAGCCGTACGGCGCGCCCTGGAGGTGTGCCCGATCGAGGTCGGCGTCGCCGTCGCTGGTGGCGACTGGAAGCTGACCGCCGTGTGGAAGCTCAGCGACGGCCCGCTCCGGTTCGGGGAGCTGCAGCGTGCCGTCGGACCCGTCTCGGCCAAGACCCTCACGCGCCAGCTCCGTGCGCTGGAGGCCGACGGGGTCGTGGTGCGCACCGTGTTCCCCGAGGTGCCGCCGCGGGTGACGTACGAGCTCACGGAGGCCGGACGGGAGCTGGCCTCGATCGCCGTGCTGCTCGGCCGGTGGAGCGAGCGGTTCGTCGCGCGGGACGACAGGGAGTGGGACGAGAACAGCGTCTCAGAATATGGTCCCGAATCGTGAGATCCGGTGGGCAGCGTCCCACCTGGGGGTTACCGTCGAATCCATGACTCGTCGAATGCGCCGCTGACCATCGCGCACCGTCGCCTGCCTGCGGCCACCGGGCAGCCGCACGCCGTGTGCGCCCGCCCGCACCGCCGGAGACCGCAGCCAGGAGAGACGATGACCTCGACGCCGACCAGCACCCCGGGCCACCGCGCCACCGGCGGCCACCACCGGGGGCCCCGCACCGGGCGCCGCAGCCCCGCCGGGCCGGTCCCGGCCTCCGGCGCCTGGCGCGTCGGCGACCCGCCCGCAGACCGGAAGTTCGCCGACGTCGGCACGTTCGACCTGGAGGCCGGGGGCCGTCTGCCGGACGTGCGGGTCGCGTACGAGACGTACGGAGAGCTCGCCGAGGACGGTTCCAACGCCCTCCTCGTGCTGCACGCGCTCACCGGCGACGCCCACGTCCGCGGTCCGGCCGGACCGGGCCAGCTCACCGCCGGCTGGTGGGAGCCGATGATCGGGCCCGGCGCACCGATCGACACCGACCGGTACTTCGTCGTCGTGCCCAATGTGCTCGGCGGGTGCCAGGGCACCACGGGACCGTCCTCCCCCGCCCCCGACGGCCGACCCTGGGGCGGACGGTTCCCCCGCATCACCACGCGCGACCAGGTGGCCGTGGAGATCGAGCTGGCGCGCCTGCTCGGCATCGACTCGTGGGCATCCGTGGTGGGCGCCTCCATGGGCGGCATGCGGGTGCTGGAGTGGTCGCTCCTCGGCCCGGAGGCCGGGATCGCCGTGCGCTCGATCGCCGCCATCGCCACCGCGGCGCAGTCCTCCGGCGACCAGATCGCCTGGGCCCACCCGCAGCTCGGCGCCATCCGCGCCGACCCGGGCTGGAACGGCGGTGACTACTACGACGCTCCCGACGGCGAGGGCCCGCACGCCGGGCTGGCGATCGCCCGCCAGATCGCGCACACGACGTACCGCACCGCCGTCGAGCTCGACGAGCGGTTCGGACGGCTGCCGCAGGGCGGGGAGGACCCGTTCGACGACGGCCGGTTCGCCGTGCAGTCCTACCTCGACCACCACGGGCACAAGCTCGCGCGCCGGTTCGACGCCAACTCCTACCTGCGCCTGACCGAGACGATGATGACGCACGACCTCGGCCGCGACCGCGGCGGGGTGGAGTCCGCGCTGGCGCAGATCACCGCGCGGGCGCTCGTCGTGGCGGTGGACAGCGACCGCCTCTTCCCGCCGCCGCAGGCGGCGCGGCTCGCGGCCGGGATCCCGCAGGCCGAGGACCTGCGGGTCATCACCTCGGACTTCGGGCACGACGGCTTCCTCCTCGAGCACGACCAGACGGGTCCGCTCCTGCGGGACTTCCTGGCCCAGGTCGCCCCGGTGCCCCCCGCGTAGCCGGACCGGACTGGCGTCCGCCGCCGCGCGAGCGCCGTGCCCGCGCCCCACGATGGTGCCGGACGCCGACGACGGCGGCCCGGAGCACCGCCTGGAGGGCACCATGGCTCGACTGAACCCCTATCTCAGCTTCCGCACCGAGGCGCGCGAGGCGCTGGAGCTCTACCGCTCCGCGCTGGGCGGCGAGCTCGACATCTCGACGTTCGACGCCGTCCCCGGCATGGTGGAGGACCCTGCCGAGGAAGGTCTCGTCATGCACGGCCAGCTCGAGACGCCCGGCGGGCTCACGCTCATGGCCGCCGACACGCCGTCGTCCATGCCGTACGCCGCACCGACGGCCGGTGTCACCGTCGCGCTCACGGGCGTGGCGGAGGACATGGAGTACGTCCAGGCCGCCGTCGCCGTCCTGCTCGAGGGCGCCACCGACGTCCTGCCGTTCGAGCCGGCCCCCTGGGGCGACCACTACGGTCAGCTCACCGACCGGTACGGCGTCACCTGGATGTTCGACGTCGGTACGCCCTGAGCCACCTCCGCACGCGCCGCCGTCCGCATCACCGGCCTCTCGCGAAGCGTCACGTCACGTCACGTCAGCAGGAGGTTCTCCCACCGGCGGTCGAGGCCGACGAGGTCCTCCTCGACCGCGGCCAGCCGGTCGGCGAGCCGTCCGTCGACGTGCTGCACCGCGGCCCGGGCCGCGTCCACCCGGTCCCGCGAGTCCCGGATGTGGCGCGCCACCGACAGGTCGCTGAAGACGTTGTCGAACCAGATGTCGAACGTGCGCGCCATACCCTCGACGCCCAGCCGGCCGACCCCGCGCTCGCCCACGTCGCCCAGCTCGACCGCGAGGTGAGCGAGCGCCGCGTCGGCCGCACGGGCCCGCTCGGCCGCGCGGTCCAGACGGTCATGCTTGGCCATGCTGGCGAGCAGGTCACCGCCGAAGAAGGTGTCGTAGGTCGACCAGCCGTCGGCCCCGGCCAGCTCCTCCGCCGCGGCGTCGAGGGCGTGCCGGGCGAGGTCCGCGGCCTGCTGCGCCTCGGCGATCTCGACCAGCTCGGCCTGACGCCGTCCGCGCCGTTCCGCGATGTCGACCAGCTCGGCACCGCGTCCCGTCCCGGAGGACCACAGCCACGCCTCCTTGTCCGCGAGCGCCTGCAGCCGGCGGCCGGCGACGTCCCCCAGACCTTCCACGGCCTCCTGGGCGCGGGTCAGCTCGCGGCGTGCCGCCTCCTGACGCGTCCGTGCCGCGGCGAGCGCGTACTCCGCGCGACGCAGCTCGGCGCGCTCCTCGTCGAGTCGCGCGTCGCGGTCGCCCCGCAGGCTCGCCCAGAGCCGGACGAGGCTCAGGGACTCCAGGCGGTCCACGTCGCCGGACTCGTGGGACAGCTTTGCCTCGGCCTGCGCGACCGCCTGCTCGGCACCGTGCAGCGCCGTCGTCGCCCGCTCCCGTCGCGCCAGGTAGTCGGCGAGCAGCGTGGCGTCCCGCTGCGCCCTTTCGACGCGCTCCTCGAGTGCTGCCGGGCCGGGACCTGCCGGATCGAGGTCGGTCGGGTGGTCCTGGACGTCTTCAGCCATGCCGACCAACATAGTGGCCCGCCGCACCATGGCATCACCTAGGTTGGGACCATGCTCGCTGCCACCGTCGCCCGTTTCTCCCCCGATGCTCCCCTCGAGGGACTGGAGGTGTCCGACCGGCCCTCACCGGCCGCGCGGGAGCACTGGACCACCGTCGACGTCCGCGCCGCCAGCCTGAACCACCACGACCTGTGGTCGCTGCGCGGCGTCGGGCTGCGCGAGGAGCAGCTCCCGATGATCCTCGGTACGGACGCAGCCGGCGTCACCCCCGACGGCACCGAGGTCGTCGTCCACGGGGTGATCGGCGCGGACGGCCACGGCGTCGGACCCCACGAGCGCCGCTCGCTGCTCTCCGAACGGTACCCGGGAACCCTCGCGGAACAGGTCGCCGTCCCCACGGCCAACCTCGTGCCCAAGCCACCGGAGCTCACCTTCGCGGAGGCCGCCTGCCTGCCGACGGCGTGGCTCACGGCCTACCGGATGCTCTTCGGCGCCGCGTCGTTGCGGCCGGGCGACCGGGTGCTCGTCCAAGGGGTCGGCGGCGGTGTCGCCACCGCCGCGATCGTGCTGGGCGCCGCCGCGGGCCTCGAGGTCACGGCCACGTCCCGCGACGAGGCGAAGCGGGACCGCGCCCTGGCGCTCGGCGCCGCCCACGCCCTCGCGCCCGGGGAACGGCTGCCCGCCCGGGTGGACGCCGTCGTCGAGTCGGTGGGGGAGGCGACCTGGGCGCACTCGGTGCGGTCGGTGCGCCCCGGCGGGGTGATCGTGGTCTGCGGGGCGACCAGCGGCGACGCCCCGCCGGCCGAGCTGACGCGGGTGTTCTTCTCCGAGATCCGGGTGCAGGGCGTCACGATGGGGTCCCGGGCGGACCTCACGGCGCTGCTGCGGTTCTGCGCGCGGACCGGCGTGCGGCCGATCGTCGACTCCGAGGTGTCGCTGCCCGACGTCGCCGCCGGGCTCGCGCGGATGGCGGCCGGTGAGCAGACGGGCAAGATCGTCGTCGTCCCCTGACGGGAGGCGCCTCGCGGATCAGCTCCGGCGAAGGTGCCGGGTCCGACGACCGCGGTCGAACACGCCGGCTCAGGCGAACCGGGCGCGGTAGGCGTCCAGGAGCGACGGCCCGCCGGGCCCCAGGTGCCAGACGTTCCACCCGTCGTCGGTCAGGGTGCCGCAGGCGGCCGACGCGGCATGGTCCGGGTGCTGGAACCGCGAGCCGTCGGCCAGCTCGATGACCCCGTCCGGGTGCAGCACCGCCTCGAAGTGCTGGCGTCGCCGCGGGCGCGACCAGACGAGCAGGGCGGGCTGGCGCAGGGTGGAGGCCAGGGCGATGAGGTCCCCGTCGATCTCGTCGTCGAGCATCACCGGAGCACGCTCGGCCGTGTCATAGAGGCCCCGCTCGGGCGGCGGCGTGTACGACGGCGCCTCGAGCGGCGGGACCTCGAGGCGCGGCAGGTCGTCGGACGCGTTCGTCCAGCCCGACGGCGTCGACGGCTCCCACTCGGTCGAGCCGTACGGTGCCGGGTCGTTCAACGGGTCGTCCCACCGCTGCGCCGGCGGGTCCCACGGCGCCGGCTCCCGGCGGGGGGCGGGCGGTGCGGGAGGCGCGGGCGGAAGGTCCAGCGCGGGGGCGGTGTACCGCGCGAAGTCCTCGCCGAGACCGGGGGTGTCGGTGCTCGCGGCCGAGGTGGTGGTCCGTCGGGCCAGCTCGGCGAGGTCGAGGTCCTCCGCCGAGCCCGCGGACGCCGCGGTGAACGCCGCGAGGTCGGGCGTCGGCTGCTGGGGCCGGGACGTGAACCGGTCGGTCCGCGAGCGGCGGCGGGTGCGCTCCGGGGCCGGCGGTGGCGTCGCCTCCGCCGCGGTCCACGACGGTGCGCGCACGGGCGCGGGGCCGGCGGACGGCGGGTCGGCAGGCGGGGCGGGGACCGGCGGGACGTCGGTCCGGACCGCGGGGAGCGAGAGGCTGCCGGCGTTGGCCGCCGTCCGCCGACCGGACCGCGTGCGCGGCTGCTCGGCCGTGTCGCGGGTGGCGTCGGCGCCGGCGGCGTCGGCGCGAGTGCGCGCGGCGCGGGTCGGGGCGGCCGGGCGGGCCGGAGCGGGAGCGCTCTCGTGCACCGCGCCGGGCGTGCTCGCACCCCCGGGCTGCGCGACCGCCGGGTGCTTCCCGGTGAGCGCGATGCCGACCTTGACACCCTCGGCGAACGACTCCGGCTCGGTGTCGCCGGCCGCCGGGGCACCGCGACGCTCCTCCGCGGGCGCAGCACCGGACAGGCGCGGCGCCGCCGGCGTGGAGGCCGGGTGGATCACCAACGGCGAGACGTCGACGAACCGCCGGCCGTCCTGGCTGTGGACCACGCCCATCTTCAGCACCTCGACCGGCATGGTCGGCTGGCGCAGGAAGTCGACGGCGTTGAGGATCTCCTCCCCGGCCTCCTGGCAGATGACGATGAGCCGGGCGCTGGACCGCCCCGGCTGGGACCGGGTGATGGGGACCGAGTCGTAGAACGACGCGACGTCGCGCTGGAACGCGTTCGGGCCGCCGTGGTACCGCGAGGCCAGCTCGCCCCGGGTGAGCCGCCCGGCCCAGCCCGCGTGGTCGAGCGCACGGGTCAGCGCCGGCCGGTCGAGCTCGGCGACCAGCTCGACGACCACGGGCGACCCGGTGGCGTCGAGGGCCAGCAGGTGCGGTTCGTCCGGCCCGACGCCCTGCGCGACGGGGAAGATCTGCTCCCCGAGGAGACCGTCGATGTGCGAGTCCACGACCCGGTGCGCCGTCGTCCCGAGCCCCGGCTCACCACCGCCCGGCGTGCGCCCGGACTGCACGAGGAGCGGCCTGCTGGCGTCGACCTCGAACAGTGGCATCGCGCTGACTTCTCCCCGGTTGCTGCACACGGCCCTGTGCCGTGTGCGGCATAGCCTACGGCGAGTCGTCCCGTGACCTGCAACACCCCAGGTGGGGTGATCACGGTCACGCGTGCCCGGCCTGCTCCTCGTCCGCCGCGAGGGCTTCCTCGACCCTGCGGACCTTGGCGTCGAGCTGGCCGGTGAACCCCGGGCGGATGTCCGCCTTGAGGACGAGCGAGACCCGGTGCCCACCCGCGCCCACCGCCTCGGTGGCGCGCTGGATCACCGGCATCACCTCGTCCCACTCGCCCTCGACCTCGGTGAACATGGACGTGGTCCGGTGCGGCAGCCCGGACTCCCGCACGATGCGGACGGCCTCGGCGACGGGGCCCGCGACGGACTCGCCGGCGCCGAGCGGGGACACGGAGAACGCGAAGACAGCCATGCCCCCATGATGCCCCGGGGAACGCGGCAGGGCGTGCACGCACCATCCGTCATGATGGTGGCCATGCGCACCGAGTCGACGTCAGCCACCCCCAGCACCTCGGTGACGGTCCTGGCCGGCGGCGTCGGTGGCGCCCGGCTCGCGCACGGCTTCGCGCTGGCGCTGCCCGACGGCGGTGCCCCGGCGGACGGCGGCGGCCTGACCTGCGTGGTGAACGTGGGCGACGACACCGAGCGCCACGGGCTGCACGTCTCGCCCGACCTGGACACCGTCATGTACACGCTCGCCCGGCTGAACGACGAGGAGCGCGGCTGGGGGCTGACGGGCGAGTCGTACGCGACGCTGGCACAGCTGGAGCGGCTCGGCGAGGACACGTGGTTCACCCTCGGGGACAAGGACCTGGCGACGCACGTGGTGCGCACGGCGCGCCTGCGCGAGGGCGTCCCGCTGAGCGAGGTGACCGCCGCGCTGACGGCCGCCCTGGGCGTGCGCGCCCGGCTGCTCCCCGTCACGGACGACCCGCTGCGCACCCGCGTGACGACGCCGTCGGGCACGCTGGCCTTCCAGGAGTACTTCGTGCGCCGCCAGCACGCGGACGCCGTGCTGGACCTGACCTTCGACGGCATCGGGTCGGCGCGCCCGGCGCCCGGGGTGCTCGACGCCGTGACCGGTACCGACCTGCTGGTGGTGGCGCCGTCGAACCCGTTCCTGTCGGTGGAGCCGGTGCTCGGTGTGGCCGGTGTGCGCGACGCCGTGCGGACCTCGCCGGCCCGCCGGGTGGCCGTGAGCCCGATCGTGGGCGGCCAGGCGGTCAAGGGGCCGGCGGCACAGATCCTGGAGACCCTCGGGCACGAGGTCTCGGCGCTCGGCGTCGCCCGCCTGTACGCCGGCGTCGTGGACACGATGGTGATCGACGACGCCGACGCCGCGCTGGCCGGCCCGGTCGAGGACCTCGGCCTCGAGGTGGTCGTCACCGACACGATCATGCGCGGGCCCGCGGGCCGCGAGCGCCTCGCCCGCGAGCTGCTCGCCACCGCCGGACCGCGATGACGGGCACGGTCGCCGTCGTCCCGCTGCGGGACGGCGTCTCGGGCAAGTCCCGGCTCGCGGCCGCCCTGGACCCGGGGGCCCGACGGCGGCTGGTCGTCGCGCTCGCCCGGCACGTCCTGGAGGTGCTCACCTCGCCCGCGGGCGGACGGCTGGCGGGGGTCGTCGTGGTGACGGCGGACGTGCCGTTTGTCGAGGAGGTGCTGACCGGTCTGACCGGCAGCTCGGGTCGGGAGTCCGAGCTCCCGACCCGGGCTGTCGACGTGATCGCGGAGCCGCCCGACCGCCCCGGCCTCGACGGCGCCCTCGACCGTGCCCGCGCGCACCTCCGGGATCTCGGCGCCGACCGGATGCTGGCGGTGCACGCCGACCTGCCGGGGCTGGGCACCGACGACGTCGAGGCGCTCCTGGCGACCCCGGCGGACGTCGCCGTCGCCACCGACCGGCACGGGACCGGCACGAACCTGCTCGCTGTGCCCCTCGACCCGCCGGATCTCCGGTTCCGGTTCGGTCCCGGCTCGCGGGCCGCCCACGAGGCGGAGGCCGCCGCGCACGGCCTGACCTCCGCCGTCGTGCGGCGCCCCGGCACCGCCGCCGACCTGGACACGATCGACGACTGGGCCGAGCTCCCGGCCGGGCTCCGCGCCCGGGTGGGTGCCGTCGTCGGGCACCCGCTGGCCGCGCGGTAGCGTCCTCAGGCCGCGTCGAGCCGGGCGCGGACCTCGTCCGGCAGGTCGAGGTGCACCGCGCCGAGGAGCTCGTCGAGCTGCTCCACCGAGCTCGGGCCGGTCACCGGGATCACCGGGACCTCACCGCCCATCATCCAGGCGAGCGCCACCTGCGCGGGGGTGGCGCCGATCTCGCGGGCTACCTCGCGCAGGACCCGGACGCGGTGCTCGGAGCCCGGGTGGTCGGCGTCGTGGTACAGCCCCTTGTCGTGCCGCATCAGGGCCCCGGCCTGCAGCGGCCCGTACCCCACGACGTCCAGCGACGGCCGGTCGGGCGTCCCCGTGGACGCGGCGTAGTCGAGCAGGTCGCGGGTCACCCAGGGCCGCGACGTCGGCCGCGGGTAGACGTACGAGTGCTGCTGCTGCACGACGGCGTAGGGGGCCACGCCCTGGCGCTCGGCCTCCGCCCGTGCCTCGACGAGCCGCCAGAGCGTCACGTTCGAGATGCCGCTCAGCCGGACGGCACCCTCCGACTGGAGCTTGCCGAACGCGCCGACCGTCTCGGCGAGCGGGGTGGCCCGGTCGTCCACGTGGCCGTAGAGCACGTCGATCTGCTCGATGCCGAGGTGGCGCAGGCTCTCGTGCGCCTCCCGGGTCACGACGTCGGCACCGAGCCCCTCGAAGTTGTCGGGTCCGAACGTCACCGCCGGGTCGCGAGGACCGGCACCCGCCTTGGTCGCGATGCGGACCTGGTCACGCACCCCCCGGGAGGCCAGCCAGCCGCCGAGGAGGTCCTCGCTGTCGCGGCCGTGACCTCCGTTCCAGATCGCATAGTTGTTCGCGGTGTCGAGGAAGGTGCCGCCGGCCTCGACGAACCGGTCGAGGATCGCCTCCGACGTGGCCGGGTCCACGAGGGTCCCGTAGTTCATGGTGCCCAGGCACAGCAGCGAGACCTCGATCGCGGTGTCCCCGGTGCCGATGGTGCGGTAGCGCATGGTGTTCTCCGTTCGGTGGTGTCGGTTCGGTTCAGACGGCGTCGAGCCGGGCGCGCAGCTCCGGGTCGAGGTCCAGGTCGGCGGCGCCCAGCAGCTCGTCGAGCTGTTCCACGCTGCTCGCCCCCGCGATGGGGACCACCGGCACGTCGCCGCCGAGCAGCCAGGCGAGCATCACCTGGTGCGAGGTGGCGCCGGACTCGTCCGCCACGCAGCGCCACGGTGGAGATCCCGGAGATGCCGACCAGCCCCTCGGCCTGCAGCTTGCCGAACGCGCCGACGGTCTCGGCGAGCGGCGTCGCGTCGTCGTCGACGTGCCCGTCGTGTCGAACGACGTCGAGCCGTTGCTGAGCGTGCGACAGCGCATGGTTTCTCCGTGGGAAGGCGGTCGTCGGGAGGACACCGTCGACGCTAGGCGCGGATCGGTCCGGGTGTACGGTCCAATGCCATGGCCGCCAACCAGACCAATCTGGCGTGGGAGACCCTGCTCGACCTCGAGGCCGGCAGCGGCCCACGCGTGGTCCGCCTCGAGCGCGCGCTGCGCGACGCCGTCGGTTCCGGACGGGTCCCCGCCGGCGCTGCGCTGCCCGCCAGCCGCCGCCTCGCCGACGCGCTCGGGGTCTCGCGGTGGGTGGTCACCGAGGCGTACGGCCAGCTCGTCGCCGAGGGCGTGCTCGACGCCCGCGTCGGTGCGAGCACCCGCGTGGCCCGCACGGCACCCCCGGGCTCCCACCACGGCTCCACGACCGCCACCCGCGACGTGGCGCCCCCGGCACCCGGCGCAGTCCCGCCGTTGCCCCCGCGGCCCCGGTTCGACCTGCGCCCCGGGGTCCCCGACCTGCGGCACGTCCCCCTCGACGCCTGGCTGCGCGCCGTCCGGGACGCCGTCGCCACCGCGAGCAGCGCAGACCTGTCGGCCCCGCCGGCCCCCGGGCACCCCGCCGCGCGGACCGCCGTGGCCACCTACCTGCGACGCGCGCGGACGGTCGACGCCCCGGACACCGCCGTCGTCGTCACGCGCGGGGCCACCGACGCGATGGGCCGGGTCGCCGCCGCCCTGCGGTCCACCGGGCACACGCACCTCCTGGTCGAGGACCCGTCCTGGCCGGTGCTGCGCGACGTGGCGCACCGGGCGGGCCTGGCACCTGTGCCCGTGCCGGTCGACGCCCACGGGGTCGACGTGGAGGCGCTCGCCGGCGCCGCCGCCCGGACCGGCGCACGGGCGGCGCTGCTCACCCCCGCCCACCAGTTCCCCACCGGGGTGGCCCTGTCCGGCGGCCGCCGCGAGGCCGTGCTCGACTGGGCGCGGTCGGTGGACGGGCTGGTCGTCGAGGACGACTACGACGCCGAGTTCCGCTACGACCGGCGCCCCGTGGCCGCGCTGCAGCGACTGGACCCGGAGCGGGTGGTGCTGCTCGGGTCCGTGAGCAAGACGATGTCACCGGCGTTCGGGATCGGCTGGATGGTGGTGCCCGCACGGTGGCGGCCCGCCCTCGCCGAGGCGGGAGGGCCCCTGCCGGGGCCCTCGGCGATCGACCAGCTCGCCCTCACCGGCTTCCTCGACGACGGCGGCTACGACCGGCACCTGCGCGCCGCGCGCGGCCGGTACCGGCGCCGGCACGACGCGCTGGCGACCGCCGTCGGGCACCGGCTGCCCGAGGCGCGGCTGCACGGCATGGCCGCCGGTCTGCACGCCCTGCTGGCGCTGCCCGGCGGCGAGCGCGGCACGGGGCCCGCGCCCGACGCCGCCGACGTGGTGCGCGCCGCCGCGGCCCGCGACGTCGGGGTGGTGGACCTGCGCCGGTACCAGGCCCGTCCCGCGACACGGTCCCGGACGCTGGTGCTCGGCTACGGCAACCTCGTGGACGCCCGCCTGGACGAGGCGGTGTCCCGGCTGGCGGAGTGCGTCTGAGGACTCACCAGCGCCCGCGGTGCACGACGTCGGCCATCGGCTTGCGCTGCCGTCGTGCCGGCGACCCCTTCGCACCCCCGGGCACCGGGTGCCCGACGGCGACCACACCGGTGGGTGCCCACTCCGCCGGCACCCCGAACGCGTCCCGGAAGGCCCCGAGACGGCCGGCGTCGATCCCGAAGAAGCAGGCGCCGAGCCCCTCGTCCACGCACGTCTGCAGCACGAGCAGGGACGCCATGCCGGCGTCGACGTGCCAGTACGGCACGGGCCAGCGGGCCTCGTCCCGGTCGGTCCACCCCTTGTCCGGCTCGGCGTACCGGCCGACGTACGCGTCCCGGGACGTCAGGACCACGATCAGCACCGGGGCGGTGCGCATCCCGGCCAGCCATGCGGACATGTCGCGCACCGAGTCCTCCGGCGTGGTCGCCGCCCAGAACCGCTCGCGCTCCGCGTCCGTGGTCAGCACCAGGAACGACCAGCCCTGCGTGAACCCGGCGCTCGGGGCGCGCACGGCGTGGTCGAGCAGCCGGTCGACCACCTCGGGCGCGACCGGCTCGTCGCTGAAGCGGCGGACCATGCGCCGCCGTCGGACCACGTCACGGAACTCCATGCGAGCGATGCCTCCCGAGCTGTCAGAACCACGCACCGGTCTACCTGCACCTCATTCTGACAACTCCCCGAGGGCGCGAGTTGTCAGACCCACGTCGCGGTGGACCCGGGCCACGTCCTGACAGCTCGCGGGAGGTCAGAGACGCTCGGCCAGGACCTCGACGAGCGCCTTGCCCTCGACACCCTCGAGCTGGACGGCCTGGGTGCGGCAGGAGAACCCGTCGGCGATGAACTCCTCGCCCTCGCCCTGCGCCCGCAGGGCGGGGAGCAGGGCGTTCTCCGCCACGGCGACCGACACGTCGTAGTGGCCCTTCTGCATGCCGAAGTTGCCGGCCAGCCCGCAGCAGCCCGCCAGCTCCGTCACGGTCGCCCCGGCGTCGGCCAGCAGCGACCGGTCGGCCGCGAAGCCCATCACGGAGTGCTGGTGGCAGTGCGGCTGCACGACGGCGGTGACGTCGCTGAGGTCCGGCAGCTCCCAGCCGGAGTCCTCGGCGGGTGCCGTCGCCGGGTCGGTCAGCAGCTCGGCGAGGGTCTTGGTCGCGCCCGCCACGGCGGTCGCGCGCGGGTCGTCCGGGAACAGGTCGAGCAGGTCCGAGCGCAGCACCGCCGTGCAGGACGGCTCCAGCCCCAGGATCGGGATGCCGTTGACCGCGTACGGTCCGAGCACCGTCAGCAGGTCGCTCAGCCGCCGCCGGGCACCGTCGAGCTGGCCGGTGGAGATCCACGTCAGCCCGCAGCAGGCCTGCTTGTCGGGGACGACGACGTCGTAGCCCGCCGCCTCGAGCACCTTCACCGCGGCCTGGGGCACAGACGGCGAGAGCGAGTCGCTGAACGAGTCGGTCCACAGCACGACCTTCGGCCGGGTCGCCGGGGCCGGCTTGCCCGGCAGCTCGCGGTGCGCCAGGCCGGGCACGCCGCTGGTGGCGTAGCCGCGGCGCCACCAGGTGCGGAACGGCAGCTCGGCGAAACGGGGCATCTGCCGCCGGGTGTCCATGCCGCCGCCCCACAGGACGGCCCGGCGGACCCAGTCGACGGACAGCAGCCTGTTGATCGCCCGGGGGGCCAGACCCGCCAGACGCGCCCAGCGCGGCAGCCAGCCCAGCGCGTAGTGGTCCACGGGCCGCAGCCGCCCCTTGTACGTCCGGTGCAGCACCTCGGACTTGTACTGCGCCATGTCGACGCCGGCCGGGCAGTCGGACGAGCACGCCTTGCAGCTCAGGCACAGGTCGAGGGACTCACGCACCTCGGGCGCCGTGAGGCCCCCCACGAGCGAGCCGTTGACCGCCTCCTGCAGCACGCGCGCCCGGCCCCGGGTCACGTCCTTCTCGTCCTTCGTCGCCAGGTAGCTCGGGCACATGAACCCACCGGCGGCCGTGTTGTCCGCGCGGCACTTGCCGACCCCGACGCAGCGGTGCACCGCCGTCGTGAGGTCGTGGTGGTCATGGGCAAAGCTGAACCCTGCATAGCCGCTCTTCTTCGCGACGCCCCGCAGCGTGCCGGAGCCCAGCAGCCCGCGCTCCCCGATCGGTGCGGTCGACGTCACGGCCTGGGCGGCCGGTCGGCGCAGGTCGGCGTCGACCGCCGCCGGACGCACCACCACGCCCGGGTTGAGGACGTCGTCCGGGTCGAACAGCGCCTTGACCTGCTCCAGCAGCGCGATCGCCTCGGGCGAGTACATGACGGGCAGCAGCTCGGAGCGGGCGCGGCCGTCGCCGTGCTCGCCGGACAACGACCCGCCGTACTTCGCGACGAGCTCGGCCGCCTCGATCATGAACGTGCGCAGCACCGAGCCGGACGCCTCCAGCGGGATGTCGATCCGCAGGTGCATGCAGCCGTCGCCGAAGTGCCCGTACGGCAGGCCGTCGACGCCGTAGCGCGCCATGAGCGCGTCGAGGTCGCGCAGGTAGTCGCCGAGCTTCTCGGGCGGGACCGCCGAGTCCTCCCAGCCGGGCCACGCCTGCTCCCCCGCCGGGGTGCGTCCCGCGAGCCCCGCGCCGTCGGCCCGGATCCGCCACATCTGCGTCGCCTCCGGGCCCGCCGGGTAGATGGACGCGTCGATCGCCGCCGAGGCCCCGACGATCATCTCGGCGATCTCGCGGGCCTCCCCCGGGGAGGTGCCACCGACCTCGATCATCAGCCAGCCCGCGCCGTCGGGCAGGTCCGGCACCGAGTCCACGCCGTTCGCCCGCCGCACCACGTCGACGAGCCGCGCGTCGAGGCCCTCGATCGCGAGCGGGTCGTGCCGCAGCAGCACGGGAACGTCGTCGGCCGCGGCGGGCATGTCCGAGTAGCCGAGCACCACGAGCGTGGGAGCCTTCGGCACTGGGACCAGCTCCAGGGTGGCGCCGAGCACGGTGACGAGCGTGCCCTCCGTCCCGACGAGCATCTTGGCGAGGTCCGAGCCGTTCTCCGGCAGCAGGTGCTCCAGCGAGTACCCGGACACCTGGCGTCCGAACCGCCCGAACTCGGTACGGATGAGCGCGAGGTTCTCGCGCACGAGCTCCGCGAGGCCCGGCACGGCCGCGAACGTCGGGTCGCCCTTGCCGGCCACGAAGCGGCGACCCCGCCCGTCCACCACGTCGAGCGACACCACGTTGTCCGCCGTGCGGCCGTACGCCACGGCGTGCGGCCCGCAGGCGTTGTTGCCGATCATGCCGCCGAGCGTGGCCCGGTTCTGCGTGGACGGGTCGGGGCCGAACCGCAGCCCGTGCGGCGCGGCCTCGCGCTGCAACGAGGACATGATGACGCCCGGTTCGACGACGGCGGTGCGGGTGTCCGGGTCGATCGCTCCGATGCCGTGCAGGTGCTGGGAGAGGTCGAGCACGACGCCCGGTCCCACCGAGTTGCCCGCCACCGACGTCCCGGCACCCCGCGCCGTCACCGGCACCCCGAGCTCGCGCAGCACCTCCAGCGCGGCCACGACGTCGTCGGTCGAGGTCGGGAAGGCCACGACGTCGGGCACCACCCGGTAGTTCGACGCGTCCGTGGAGTACTCGGCCCGACGGCGCGTGGTCGTGTCGACCGTGCCGGCCATCACCGTGCGCAGCGCGGCGGCCACCGCCTCACGCGCCTCGGCGGCCGCCTGCTGCGCCTCGCGCTCGGCCTCCCGCTGCGCGGCGAGCGCCGCCGCCCTCTCGTCCGCCGCGGAGGGCGCGGCGTCCGCTGACGAGTGGTGGCCTGAGGGTGTGGTCGTCGACTGGGCAGACACGGAGCGATTGTGCCACCGCTCGCCACGGGGCCGCGGCAACGACCACGTCGCCGCGCGATTCCCCTGCGACCGTCACCGACGAGGCCACGACGCCCGGGCCGGTGTGTCGCCCTGCTGCTCGGCGAGCAGGCTCGCGGTGAGGACGACGGGCCGGAGCGCCTGGTCGCCCGCGGCGCCCCGATCGACCGAAGGACGGAGCCGCCCTGACCTGCGCCCGCGCGTCGGGCGCCCGTGGCCGATAGCGTCGGGGCATGCGCGTCGTCGTCGTAGGAGCCACCGGGAACGTCGGGATGTCCGTGCTGCGTGCCCTCGCCGCGGAACCGGTGGTGACATCGGTCGTCGGGGTCGCCCGCCGGGTGCCCCGCACCGACGGCAGCAGCACCGTCACCCCGCCGTTCGACACGGCCGAGTGGGTGCGGGCCGACCTCGCGGACGAGGGCGCCGTCGCCCAGCAGCTCGACCAGGCGGTCGCCGGCGCCGACGTCGTCATCCACCTGGTCTGGGCGATCCAGCCGGCCCGCGAGCCCGACGTGCTGCACCACGTCAACGTCGACGGGACGCGTGCCGTCGTGGACGCCGTCCTCCGCCACCGGGTGCCGCACCTGCTGTTCATGTCAGCCTCCGGGGTGTACTCCCCCGGACCGGCCGACGGGCACGCCGTCGACGAGGACTGGCCGACGGGCGGTGTGCCCGGGTCCTCCTACGCCCTCGACAAGGCCGAGGTCGAGCACCTCCTCGACGACGTCGAGGCCAGCGAGCCCTGGCTGACCGTGACGCGGCTGCGACCCGCGATCATGCTGCAACGGGAGGCGGGCGCCGAGATCGGCCGCTACTTCCTCGGACCGGTCGGGCGGCTGGGGCTCAAGGTGGCGGCCGGACCGGTCGGGCACGTGGCCAGCGGGCTGCTCCGCGGATGGCAGGCCGACGAGCCGCCCGCGCCCGCCGACCCCCCGATGTTCCCGCTGGTGCCGTTCCCCGCCGGTGTCCGTCTGCAGGTGCTGCACCCGGACGACACCGCGAGCGCTGTCCGGGCCGCCGTCGTCGGCCGCCACCGCGGGGCGTTCAACCTCGCGCCGGACGGGGCGCTGACCGGTCAGGACCTCGCGGACCTGCTCGCCGACGGTCGGGTCCTCGAGCTGCCCGTCGGGCTGATGCGGCGCGGGCTCGACCTGGCGTCGCGGGCCCGGCTGGTCCCGATCGACGCCGGCTGGCTCGACATGGCCGCCGCGAACATCGTCATGGACGCGTCCCGCGCCCGGGACGTGCTGCGGTGGCAGCCGACCCGGACGCAGGACGAGGTGCTGCTCGAGGTGCTCGGCGGCGTGCTCGACGGCACGCACGCCGACACCCCGCCTCTCAGCAAGTAACCCCCGTCCGCTGTGGGTATGAGATCGACGACGTTCCACCAGCGAAAGCCGTAGACCTCATACCCACGACAGGGGGTCAGCCCTCGGACGTGCTGGTCGGGCCGACCCTGCACTCGCGGGCTCGCTCCGGGTCAGCCCTCGTAGCTGACGTCGAGGGTGATGTCCTCGACCGCACCCAGCGCCTTCGAGACCGGGCAGCCGGCCTTCGCGGCCTCGGCGGCCTTGCGGAAGCCCGCCTCGTCGGTGCCCGCGGCGTAGCCGCGCACGCTGAGCGCGATCTTCGAGATCTTCAGCCCGCCGGCGGGGTCGGGGCTCAGCGTGACGTCGGCGGAGACCTCCACCTGCTCTGGCGTGGCGCCGGCGTTGCCCAGCTCGCCCGAGAACGCCATCGCGAAGCAGGAGGTGTGTGCCGCGGCGATCAGCTCCTCGGGGCTCGTGACACCCTCGGCGGAGTCGGCCGTGCGGCGCGGGAACGAGACCTCGAACGTCCCGGCGCCCGAGCTGGTCAGCTCCGTCTGGCCGGTCCCCTCCTGCAGGGTGCCGTTCCAGGCGGTGCGGGCGGTACGAGTAGACATGGAAACTCCTTCGCGGGGTACGGCAGGGACGTCCCGACCGTACCCCGCCCTCACGACGAGGTCGTGTCCAGACCCTCCTCCGCCACGGCGAGCACCGACCAGGTGTTCCCCGCGGCGTCGCTCAGCTCGTAGGCGGGCAGCAGCAGCACCGACCCGCTCGCGTCGTGGTGCCGGGTGAGGCCCAGCCGCGCCTCCGTGATCGTCACCTCGGACACGGGCCACGGCAGGGCGTCGCCCGACGCCGGTGGTGCGGGCGGAGGGGTCGGCTCGCTCCCGTCCTCCTCCGCCCACCTCTCCTCCAGCATCGCCTCCGACTCCGCCGCGTAGGCGACCGGCCACGAGGACCCGCCGAACCGCGGGTCACCGAGCCGCTCGACCGCGTCGGCAGGGCTCACCACCGGGTAGTCACCGAGCGGGACCGTCGGAGCGAGGAACCCGTCGAGCCACGCGATGCCCTCGTCGCCGACGGTCGCGCTCCAGGTCGTCCCCGTCTCCTGGCCGTCGACCACCTGCTGGGCGCTCACCCACACCGCGCCCTCGCCGCCGTCGTCGGGCGCCTCGAACGCGAACCCGTCCGGGTCGACGTCGAGGCGCTCCATGAGGGCACGCACCTCGTCGATCGCGTCCTGCGGGGAGATCTGCGGGTCGCCCGGCGCCTCGCAGGGCGCCGGCTCGATCATGTCTCCGTCGCCCGTGTCCTCACGCTCCATCGTCTCGACCGGCTCGTCGGCGCAGCGCCACGGGTTGGCCGCCGGGTCGTTGAAGCTGAAGGTCCCGGTGCCGTCCGCGGAGAGCCAGATGCTCGGCCCGTCACCGTCGCGCGGACCCACGCTCCACGCTCCCCACTCCCAGCGGGGCTCGCCGGACACCCCGAGCGTCTCGGCCAGCCGCGCGGCCGCCTCCTGGGTACCGACGTCGCGGGCGTCGTAGGCGTACGCCGTCGCGGTGCCGGCCTCGGCGGAGAGCCCGCTCGCGCTGAACACGGACCGGCCCTCGTACCAGCCCGGCAGCTCGACGTCGGCGGTCGCCGCGTCGTCGCCCGACTCCGTGCGGGCCAGCGCCTCGCCGTCGGCCGCCCCCGCCGCGTCCTGGGCGCCGCCCTCCGCGCCGCCGCGGGCGTCGCCCAGCGTGATCGGCGGCAGCGCGTCACCGGCGGCCTCGCCGCCCGCCGTCGTCCCGGCCCCCGAGCTGCCGAGCGCGTACCCGCCGCCACCGATCGCGACGGCGCCGACCACCGCCGCGGCGACCAGCCACGACGCCCGGGGGCGCGCCCTGCGGGACGACAGGTCGTCGCCCGGCCGGGAACCGGCGCGGAGCGGGTCCGCCTCCGCGGTGCCGTCCGTTCCCGACGACGTGGCCGACAGCGCCTCGGCGGCGCGCGTGTCGGTCTTGGCCCGGAGCACCTCCGGGCGCGAGGCGGTGCCGGCCGCGGGATCGGCGGCGACGAGCCGCTCGTAGGCCTCGTCCTCGGTGTTCATCACGGCCTCCTCGGGGCGCTTCGGGTCTGGCACCCTTCCTGTGTCGTCACCGGCCGCGACCTTGCGTGCCGTCCAGCTCCTGCGCGTCCCGCGCGACGCCGTCGCCGGCCGCCGGACGGCCGGGGGCCGCCTCGTCGGTGGCCGCCTCGTCGGTGGCGTCCCAGGCGTCACGCAGCCTCGCCCTCGCCCGGCTCAGCGCCGCGTCAGCCCCGCCGCGGGTGACGCCGAGGACCTGCGCGAGGTCGTCCCCGCCGAGCCCGTCCCACGCCACCAGCAGCAGGATCCGCCGGTCCCGTGCCGAGAGCCGGGCCAGCGCCTCGCGGACCCGGTCGTCGACCACGGCGAGCACGGCGGGGTCGACGTCGTCCGGTTCGTCGGGGACGACGGCGACGGGCAGGGCGCGGTGCTTGCGCCGATGGTTGGCGAGCACGTACCCCGCCGTGCGGTAGAGCCAGGGCAGCTCCGCGCCGTGCGGGACGTCCGTGCGTCGCCGCCACGCGGTGGCGAGCACCTCGGCGGCGAGGTCCTCGGCCTCGTCCCGCGACCCGTCCCCGCCGGGGAGCCGTCGCAGGAAGTACCGGTGGACGGCGCCCGCGTGCGCGGCGAAGAGCGTGTCGAACCAGGCGTCGTCGTGCTCGGTCGCCTCGTCGGGGGTCACAGGGCCTCCTGCGGTCGGTGGTCGCCCCGGCACGGTGCTGCCACCTGCTGGTCATCGGGACGTCGGACGTGCCGGTCACCTGCACTGTGTCGCGGGAGGCCCCGGCCTTGCACCTCGTCGCGCCTTCTCACGAGCGGTTTCACCCCGCCGGGGACCACCCCGCGGCCGGCCGACGACGTAGCCTGCGGACATGACCGTCGAGACCCGCGGTACGGCAGGTCCGTCGGCAGCACCTCCTCGCCGCCACGTCCTGCGCTGGGTGCTGCTGTGCATGCTGGTGCTCGTCGTCGCCACCGCCGTCGCCGCCGTCGTCATGGTCCGTGAGGCCCTGGTCGCCCGCGACGCGCTGGAGGAGGCCGCCGACCAGATCCCCGCCGTCGAGCAGGCCCTGCGCGACGGTCTCCTCGACGGGTCCGTCGGCTCCCTGGCGGGCTCCCCGGAGCTGGCCGTCCTGCAGGAGCAGACGTCGACCGCGCGCGACGCCACGGACGGGGTGCTGTGGACTCTCGCGGCGTACCTGCCGGTGATCGGACCGTCGGTCGACGCGGTGCAGTCGGTGGCCGCGGCACTCGACGACGTCGCCGCCGACGTCCTGCCCGCGCTCGCGTCGACCGCGGACGCCGGGGCGGCGACCAGCCGGACCGACGACGGCGGCGTCGACCTCTCGCCGCTGACGGCGGTGGCGGCACCGGTGGCCGACGCCCGCGAGACCCTCGACGCCGCCCGGGCCGACCTCGACGAGATCGACCCGAGCCGCGTCCGGCCCGAGCTCGTCGACCCGCTGGTGACGCTCGAGTCCCGCCTGGGCACCCTGGCCGGGCTGACGGCGACCGCCGAACGCGCCACCTCGCTCCTGCCGCCGATGCTGGGCGCGGACGGACCCCGCCAGTACCTCCTGCTCGGCGTGAACAACGCCGAGCTGCGCACCGCCGGCGGGATCGTCGGCTCGCTGACGCTGCTGTCCGTCGAGGACGGCCGCGTCACGGTCGAGGACCAGGCCTCGAGCGGCGACGTCGGGCCGTTCGACGAGCCCGTGGTCCCCCTCGAGTCCGAGGTCGAGGCGGCGTACTCCGAACGGCTGGGACGGTTCGTGCAGGACGTGACGGCCACCCCGGAGTTCCCCACGACCGGCGAGATCGCCGCCGAGATGTGGTCCCGCGACCAGGGCGACGAGGTCGACGGCGTGGTGGCCACCGACCCGGTCGCGCTGTCGTTCCTCCTCGAGGTCACCGGCCCGGTCGAGGTCCCGCTGCCCGCGGAGGTCGCTGCCGCCGTCGGGCGGGACACCCTCGAGGTCAGCTCCGAGAACGTGGTGGACCTGCTCCTGCGCCGCGTGTACGACACGCTGCGGCCGGAGGAGGCCGACGCCCTCTTCGCGGCGGTCGCCGCAGCGGTCTTCGACTCGCTCACGACCGGTGACCTGGAGCCCGGCGCCGTCCTGCCCGCCTTCGAGCGGGCGGCGCAGCAGCACCGGTTCCTGGTGTGGTCGCCGCAGCCCGCCGAGCAGGAGCTGCTGACCGGCACCCTGATCGCCGGGACGTTCACGGCCGACCGGGCGGCGGACGCCGTCGGTGTGTTCCTCGACGACACGCGGGCGGGGAAGATGACCGCGTACCTGGACGTGGAGGTCGCCGCGACGTCGTCCGTCTGCACGGGCGACGTCCGCCACGACACGGTGCAGGTGACGCTGACCAGCACGCTGGACCGGGCCGCCGCCCGCGACCTCCCCTTCTACGTCGCCGGTCCGGAGGACGCCCGGCGCCGCGGGGACATCGAGGTCAACCTCACGGCGGCGGGGGTGCAGGGCGGGCCCACCCCCACGCTGACGCAGGACGGCGACGCCGTCGGCGGCTCGACGTACTCCGTGGGCGGGCGGGAGAACACCGCCGTGCCCGTGACGCTCCGCCCCGGGCGCACGACGACGTTCGAGGTCACCGTGCCGGCGTCGGCCGCGGCGGCGCACGGTGCGGGTGCCGGTGCCCCCGGCACCCTGGAGGTGTGGTCCACGCCGACCGCGAGCACGTCCGGTCTGCACGTCTTCGACGTGCCGTTCTGCGGGTGAAATCGGCCGTCCGCCCGCTTTCACCCGTGCCCGCTCTCCCCGCCGTGACGCGCCGTGGCTAGCGTGAATGGAGCAACGAGACGGCAGGCCACCGCCTGCGGACGGCGACCACCAAAGGGGACGGACCCATGACTTCGGGACCACGCGCGCGGCGACGCGCACTGACGGCGGTCGGGCTGAGCGCCGCCGTCGTGCTCGGCGGCGCGTCGCTCGCGGTCGCCGACACGGAGGACGACCCGGGCGCGGAGCCCAGCCCGAGCGCGTCGGGGTACGTGGAGGAGCCCGAGGAGGGGCTCGAGCTCGACATCCTCGAGCCGATCTGCGACGGCGACGTGCCCTACCTCCGCTACGACGCCGTGGTCACCGGCGTCGAACCTCCGCCCGAGACCGCGACGATCACGTTCGTGAACCCGTCGGGCGACGACTACGTCCTCGCGGACCAGCCCCTGTCGGGCCGCGTGCTGTGGCCCGGCGCCGAGGTCGACGGCGCGGGCGAGCCGGTGGACTGGCCGGGTTGGAGCCTCGTGGACGGCGAGTGGGTCGTCGGCGACGAGTGGGACTGGGTGCGCCCCTCGGTCGAGATCCTGGTCGAGGTGAACCCGACGGTCAGCAGGACCGTCGGATACCCGCCGTCCTCGCCGGACTGCGACGCGAACCCGCCGGGCGCGGAGGAACCGTCGATCGACGTCGACACCCTCACCCCCGTGTGCGTCGAGGGCGTGACCTACCTGGACTACGGGGTCACCGTGGACGGCGTCCCGGAGTCCGAGGTGACGCTCACGTGGCACAACCCCGACGGCGACGACTTCGTCCACAGCGACCAGCCGTTGCGCGGCCGCGTGCTGTGGCCCGGCGCCTACCCGGAGCGGTTCGTCGAGCTGTCGCCCGACGACGGCTGGGAGCTCGTGAACAACATGTGGCAGAACACGCGCGACTTCGGCTGGGCCGTGGGCACCGTGGACGTCACGTTCTCCGTCAACCCGGAGGTGACCGTGCCGGTGACCTTCCCGACGGACACGGACGGGTGTGTCGACCAGGACGCCCCGCCGCCCGGCAGCGGCGCGGAACCGCCGCCGTCCACCACCGGCGCTGCGCCGCCCTCGTTCCTGCCGAACACGGGCGCCGAGGTGCTGGGCCTGCTCGCGGCGGCCGCCGGGCTCCTCGTCGTGGGTGCCGGGATCGTCCTCGTGGTGCGCCGTCGCCACCGGTCCGCGGACGCCGACTGAGACGTCCCGCCCGGAGCAGCCGGAAGGCCCGGTCCCTCGACCTGTCGTCGAGGGACCGGGCCTTCCACGTGGGTCAGCAGGCGCCGAGGTCCCTCCACACGCCCCACTCACCCGTGGTGCCGGGCTCCTCGCCCGTCGTCCACCACTGGGCCCGCCACTCGTGGCCGCCCCAGGAGACGACGTCGCCCCCGGTGTAGACGTCGGCGGCGACCCACGGCGTGCTCGCGCAGCCGGGGTCCGGGTCCGGCGTCGGGTCGGGATCCGGCGTCGGGTCCGGCGTCGGGTCGGGGTCCGGCGTCGGGTCCGGGTCCGGCGTACCGGGGTCGACCGGGCCGGCCGGGCCGGTGAACAGCCCGCCCGCGACGGCGTCGAGCAGCTCGGCGTCGTCGTCACCGGACAGGTCCCACCACATGGCTCCGCCGAGACCCTCGTCCCGGATGTAGGCGGACTTCTGCGCCACGGTCTGGGGCGTGTCCAGGGACCACCACTGGTCGCCGTCGTAGCGCCAGGCGGCGCCCAGCGCGGCGTCGTAGTGCTCCGTGCCGACGTTCTTCAGCACGTCGTAGTCCTCGATGCCGGCCTCCCACGTGCCCGGCGCGGCACCGGTCGCCGGCCCCCACGCGTCGGCCGAGTCAGCACCCTGCCAGCCGCGGCCGTACATGGCCATGCCGACGCCGAGCTGTGCGGGGTCCACGCCGGCCGAGACGTACTCCTGGACGGCCTTGTCCACCGAGAACTGGCGGCTCGGCTCGCGGGTGTCCGCCGGGTCGTCGTAGAGGTTGATCTGGTGACCCGTCAGGTCGGGGTCCCAGGCGCCGTGCAGGTCGTAGCCCTGCACGTTGCCGAAGTCGAGCGAGTCGAAGATCCGCGGGTCGTTCCAGCCGCCGGCGGCGATGTCGTCCGGGTTGGCCGGGAGGAATGCGCTGAGCAGGTAGTCCTCTCCGGTCTGCGCCCCGTAGGCGTCGAGCTGCTCACGGAACTCGGCGAGCAGCAGGCGGAAGTTCTCGGCGTCGTTCTCCTCGTCGACGTGGTTGCCCTCCAGCCCGCTGTTCGTGCCGGGCCACTCCCAGTCGATGTCGATGCCGTCGAACACACCGGCAGCGGCTCCGGGGCCGCCCCGACCGTCGATGACGGGCAGGTCGCCCTTGAGGTAGAGGTCGATGCAGGAGGACACGAAGTTCTCCCGGGACGCGGCCGTGGCCGCGGCGCGCGAGAAGTTCTTCGACCAGGTCCAGCCACCGATCGACAGCATGACCTTGAGGTCCGGGTGCAGCTCCTTGAGCTGCTTGAGCTGGTTGAACGAGCCGGCCAGCGGCTGGTCCCAGGCGTCGGCGACGCCGGCCACCGAGCTCGCCGCCGTGTAGCCCATCCCGTAGTCCGCCCAGGCGTCGCCCGCGCCGTCGGAGCCGTTGGGCCCGGTGCCCTGCGCCTTGTTGGCCACGAAGCACTCGAGGCTCTCGTGGTGGATGTTGCCGAAGGAGTAGTTGATGTGGGTGAGCTGGTCGGCCGCGCCGGAGGTCACCAGGTCCTTGACCTGGAAGTCGCGCCCGTAGACGCCCCACTGCGTGAAGTAGCCGACGTTGCGGAAGCCGTTGATCGCACTGTCGCCCGACGACGTCGGCGCTGCGGACGCGCTGGTCGCGGCGACGGTGCCCAGGGCACCGACGAGCGCGACGGCCGCCCCGGCGAGGGCCGCCGTGAGGCGGCGTCCTCCTCGTGCTGTTCTGGACATGGTCCTTCCTCTCTCAAGGGCCCGAAAGCTCTGTCGGGCCGTGGTCTGGTCCCGTGCGTCAGCAGCCGCCGCCGCACGGTGCGTCGACGACGGTCACGCCGCGCGGGTGGTCATAGGTGATCGCGTGGTCGACGCCGTCGATCGTGACGACGACGTTCGAGAACTGCGCGACGGGTAGCGCCCACTTCAGCTGGTTGGTGATCGAGCCGCCGGCAGGGATGCCGCCGGCCGGCACGGTGAACGTCGCGGTGTGGAAGCTCGCCCCCAGCCCGCCGACGTTGTCCCCGCTGCGTCCCGGCGTCGTCGTCGTGCCGAGGCCGGACCAGTCGCTCATCTCGCCGGTGTCGGTCGTGCCGTACTGGAAGGTGACCGTGGCACCCGCCGGGATGTCGGTCGTCCCGCGGTTGTGGAAGAGGACCTTGGGGGCGATGGGGTAGTTGTTGTCCCCGAGGGCGAACTCCGTGTACTCCAGGTCCACGTCCAGGGCCTCGTCGGGCATCGGTGCCTCCGCCTTGGTCGCGCCGTACGGAGTGGTGCCGGACAGCTTGCTGTGCATGAGGTCGACGAGGTCGCTGCCCATGGCGTACTGGCCGGCCGCCTCGTCGTAGGAGTAGTCCCCCGCCAGCTCCCAGATCATGAGGCCACCGAGTCCCGTGTCGGCGACGTAGTCGGCCTTGGCGCTGATCGCGTCGGCGGAGTCACCGGACAGGAACGTCCTGGTCTCGGCGTTCCACCACCACTCGTTCTTGGTGACCTCGTCGAAGTGGTGGGTGTAGTCGCCCTCGATGGTGGTCGGGACGCCGTACGCCTCGGCGTAGTCGCCCACCACTCCGTCCTGGAGGTTCAGGGCGTGCCAGATCGGGTTCACGCCGGCCGGGACGGCGTTGCCCTGCGGGTCGGTGTCGTACCAGAGGTTGTCGATGCCGTCCGCGCCGAACCCGCACTTGTTGTTGGTGCCCGCCGGGCAGGCGAACCCGGACGGCGCCGGCGCCCGTCCGCCCATGCCGTGCGTCCCGCCCGTCACGTCCTGGAAGCCGCGGGTGTAGAACGGCACGCCCAGGTTGATGCGCCCGGCCTGCATGGCGCCGCGGAAGTAGTGGGCGGCCCAGTCACCGTTCAGGTACCCGATCCCGTCGTAGGCCGTGTAGACACCGCCGGCCGCGAGCTCCGGGTCCTGACCGTCGTCGAAGAGCGCGGCGTTGCCGCCGACGTACTCGTTCCAGGCACCGTGCAGGTCGTAGGTCATCATGTTGACGTAGTCGACGTACTCGGTGATCTGGTGGACCTCCATGCCGCGCAGCAGCCAACCCGACGACGGCGTGGCGGTCGTCAGGACGTAGTACTCACCGTCCTCGGCACCGGCCCGGTCGAGGTGCTCGCGCAGGGTCTTCATGAGGGCCACGTAGCCGTCGAACAGCTCGCCGCGGCGCGCGTTGGAGATCTCGAAGTCGTCCGGGTTGCCGGCGTCGGCGTTGGACGTCGGGTACTCGTAGTCGATGTCGATGCCGTCGAACCCGTACTCGCGCACGAAGTCGACGACGGAGGCTGCGAAGGTGTCCATGCGGTCCTGCGACTCGGTGAGGGTGTAGAAGCCGCCCGACGCGACCCGGTCGCCGTCACCGTCGAAGTAGCCGCCGGTCTCGGCCCAGCCGCCGACGGCGGGGATCACCTTCACGCCGGGGTTCTCCGCCCGGTAGCGCGACAGCAGGTTGAAGTGGCCGGTGTAGTCCAGGGACGGGTCCATCTCCGCCCCGGGGACCTCGGGCCACGTCATGTCGGTGGCCGCGTTGCCGGGCACCTCGGCGTTGACGGAGACCTTGTCATCCGGGCCCACGTGCGCGAACGCGTAGTTGATGTGGCTCAGCGAGTCCCAAGGGATGTCGTTCGCGAGGTAGGCGGGCTGGCCGTTCTTGCCGGTGCGCCAGCTCGTGAAGTAGCCGATCACGCGGCGGTCGAGACCGTTCGGCAGGATCTCGCGGCCGTCGGTGTCGTAGACGTCGCAGTAGGGGGTGTCGACGCCGTCGGTCGGGGCCATCCCGTCGGGGCGGCAGACCTCGTCAGGGTTGTCCGACGGCGGGCCGGTCGGGTCGGGGTCGGGCGTCGGGTCGGGGTCGGGCGTCGGGTCGGGGTCGGGCTCGCCGCAGGCGCCTTGCGACGTCCACGGACCCCATGCCGCTGCTCCGGGCTCCTCGCCCTGCGTCCACCACGAGGCCGTGTAGTTCTCGCCGTCGTACGACGCGAGGTCTCCCTGGGTGTAGACGGTGGTGGCTACCCAGGCGGGTGCGCACTCGGCGGCAGCCGTGGCGGTCGTGCCGGCTGCAGCCGTCAACCCGGCGGTGCCCAGGAGAAGTGCGGTGGCCGCGGCGCCGAGTCGGCGCCGGCCGGTGGACAAGGCTGCTCGCATCGAAGAGTCTCCCTGCGTCGTCGGTCGATGCCGCGTTGCATCGTCCGCCAAATGTAAGGACTCTTTCTCATTGCGTGCATGAGGGATGCCCACATGATCGGGGCGACCTCTACGTGGTTTCCCCTACGCGGGCCGCACCGGGGCCAGCGCCAGCACGACGAGCTCCGAGCGGGAGCGCACGTCGAGCTTGCGGAACACCCGGCTCAGGTGCACCTCCACCGTCCGTACCGAGACGCACAACGCCGCGGCGACCTCCCGGTTCGTCATCCCGGAGGTGACGAGCCGGGCCACCTCCGCCTCGCGCTCCGTGAGCGCCGCGGACCAGCCGGCCGACGGTGCCGGGCCGCCGTCCGCCACCCCGGACGACTCCGCGGGCCGGTCGCGGGCCGTCACCGTGGCGAGCAGCGAGCCGCAGGTCCGCACGGCGGCTCCGCCATGGGCGGCCCGGCCTCGGGCGGCCCGGCCTCGGGTGGTCCGCCCGGACCTCACGACGGCCGACGCGGCCGACGGGCCGTCGGGGTCCCGCGGGCCGGCGGCCTCCAGCGCCGCCGTCGTGCGCGTCGTCCGCGCGCCGAGCTCGTCGAGACGGCGGGACAGCACCGCCGCGAGCCCGCCCGCCACGTGCGTCACCGGCAGCCGGGCCGCGGCGTCCTCGAGGACGGCGGCGGCCGCCTCAGCCTCGGTCCCGTGCAGCAGGAGCAGGGCCTGGGTCACGCGGACGTGCGCCTCGGCCAGCGGCGAGAGCACACCGGCCGACCTCGGCCACGGCCCGGGACGCGACCGGGCCGGCGTGGCCGCGAGGACCGCGCGCGCGAGCAGACTCTCGGCACCGGCCCCGTCGACGTCGAGCAGGCTCAGGCACCCCACGACGGCAGACATCGCGGCGCGGTCCGGGCGGGTCGCCGGGAGGTGGACCAGGGGTTCGACCAGCCGAGCGAGGCGGGCGCCCGGGCCGGTGGAGCGCACGGCGGCCTGCTCGGCACCCTCGACCGCAGTACCCGCCCGCAGCGCCCCGGTGGCGGCGGCGCAGTGCTCGGCGGCCCGGCCGACGGCCGGCACGTCGCTGCCCGCCGCCCGGCGCAACCAGTCGTCGGCGTCGGCGAGGTGGCCGCTCCAGAGAGCGGCACGCCCGGCCGCGAGGAAGGCTCGCGCCCGGCGCTCGCCGGTGGCATGGCTCGCGGCCTCACGAGCGACCTCGTGAGCCGCCTCCATGTCTCCGCGTGCGGTGAGGGCGGCCGCGAGCTCGACCAGCCCGTCGGCGAGGAGCTCGTCCCCGGCGATGGTGCCCAGCGCGGTGTGCCAGAGGGCGACCTCGGGCTCGCCGAGGTCCCGGGCCGACCGAGCCAGCGCGGAGTGGGCCGCCGTGCGTGCGCCCAGGTCCGCGTCGTCGTGCACCACGCACCGCAGGCGCGCGTCCGTCACCCGGGTACGGCCGGCCACGACCTCGACACCGGCAGCCGCCGGCCCGGCGACCAGGACCTCGGCGGCCGGGCCGACCGCCTGCAGCAGCACGTCGGCCCGATCGGTGACCGCCACGGCGGCGCAGAGCAGCGCCCACCGGTCGTCGCCGCCCCGGGGCGCCACGTCCAGGCCCGCGCGGACGGCCGGGACGGCCGGCAACGGGTCCGGCAGGAGGGCGAGGCCGGCCAGGTGCTCGGGACGCAGGACGGCGGCCACCTGCGCCAGCGCGGCAGCGTCGCCGCCGACGGTCCGCGACAGTCGCACGGCGACGTGCGGCGCCACGGGCCCGCGACCTGCGTCGAGCAGGGCGAGCGCTGCGGCCGGTCGGTACGACGTCATCGTCAACCTCCGGGACGACCTGCGCCGCTCAGCGTAGGTCAGTGCAGGTCAGGCGTGCGGCCGAGTTTGTGAGGTCTCCTCCCTCAGGAGGTTTCCACCATCATAGTGATCGGCCCGTCGTTCACCAGCTCGACCGCCATGTCCGCCCCGAACACCCCCGTCGAGACCTCGATCCCCCGGGCACGCAGGTCCGCCACGACGGCCTCCACCAGCGGCTCCGCGACCGGCCGGGGAGCGGCGGCCTGCCAGGTCGGCCGGCGGCCCTTGCGGGCGTCGCCGTACAGCGTGAACTGGCTGACGACCAGGACCGGTGCTCCCACATCGGTCACCGACCGCTCGTCGCGCAGGATCCGCAGGTCCGCGATCTTGCGGGCCACCGTCGCGGCGTCGGAGGGGCCGTCGTCGTGCGTCACGCCGACCAGCGCCACCAACCCCGGCCGGTCGAACGCGCCGACCACCTCGCCGTCGACCGTCACGCTCGCCCGCGTCGCCCGCTGCAGGACCGCCCTCACGACCGCTCCCCCGGCCCGACGGCGGACCGTCCGCCGGTCGTGCCGAGCACGGCGCCGTCGAGCACGGCGCCGTCGAGCACCGCGTCGTCGAGCACCGCGCGGACCTCGCCCACGGGCCGGCCACCGCCCAGCACCGGGACGTGACCGACCGCCGCCAACGCGTCCGCGTCGGCGCCCGGCACGTCGGCGGCGCCGGCGCGCCGCAACGCCGCCGCCAGCACCGCCGGGCGGGGCCGGGCGGCGCCGTCCAGCACCTTGAACGCCAGCGCCGAGCCGTCCGGCAGGCCTGCCGCGCAGACCCCGTCCGCGCCGATCTTGGCGACCAGCCCCGGCACCGCCTGCATCGTCAGCGTGTCCTCCCGACCGGTGCCCGCCACCATGTGCGGGTGCGTGCTCATCGCCCGCGCCACCTGCGCCGTCGGGTCGGCGTGAGCGTCGGCGTCACCGTCGGCGCGTGCCGCCGCGGCTGCCAGCCGGCCGAACGACCGTGCCAGCCCGTCCAGCGTCGTCGCGAACAACGGCGCCCCGCAGCCGTCGACGGTCACGTGGGCGGGCTCCGCCCCGGTCAGTTCCGCGACCGTGGTCCGCACCGCGCGCTGCAGCGGATGGGTCGGGTCGAGGTAGCCGTCGGTGCCCCACCCCGCCGCGACACAGGTCGCGAGCATGCCCGCGTGCTTGCCCGAGCAGTCCTGGGTGACGGACGCCGCCGAGCGACCGGCACGGAGCCAGTCCGCGGCCGCGGGCGGGTACATCGGCAAGGCCGGGGTGTTGCGCAGCGCGTCGAGCCCCAGCCCGGCGCCGCCGAGGATCGTGCGGACCCCGTCGCGGTGCACCGCCTCCCCGTTGTGGCTCGCCGCGACGAGGGCCAGCAGCTCGGGCGGCAGGTCGAGACCCGCACGCACCATCGCCACCGCCTGCAGCGGCTTGACGGCCGAGCGCGGCCAGATCTCCGCCGTCGGGTCCCCCGCCGCGAGGACGACCTCCCCCGCGGCGTCGAGCACCACGAGATGGCCCAGGTGCACCGACTCGACGAGCTCGCCGCGCACCACCTCCGCGAGCGGGACGGCCCCTCGGGCGACGGGGGCGCTCACCATCCGCTCGGTCCCTGACGGCGACCCTTGCCCGGGCCGTACGCCTGGAGCTTCGGGCGCACGTCGACGAGGTACACGATGGCAGCCACGCACGCGATGAGGTTGAGGAAGCTGGTCGAGGTCAGCATCATCGGCGGCAGCCCGAGAAAGCCGAGCGCGGCCGCGACCCCCAGGATGAGCAGCCAGATCGGCTTGGTCAGCTTGCCCTCCGCGGTGAACCCGCGCGCCGGGCGGCGCAGCGCGTCGACGAGCGCCCAGGCCTGCACGACGAAGACGACGATCGCCAGGAGGACGAAGACGTAGTACTGCAGGTTCGCGATCACGCGACCAGGCTACGGGAGGACGCGCATCCGTCGGTCCCGTGCGGCGGTCGCGACGTGCTCGTCCCACGCGGCGACGAGCGTGTCCTCGTGCGCGACGGCGAGCGCGCTCGCCACGTGCACGGCGTCGCCCCCGCGCAACGGGTGCGGGCCGGAGGCGAGCTCGGCGGCCGTGGCGGCCACCCGGGCCGTGACCTCGACGACGTGCAGGCCCGGCCAGAGCGTGGTCCAGCGCTCGAGCGCGCGGTGGCGGGCCGCGGCGTCGAGGACGCCCGCACGCTCCCCGGCGGCCAGGGTCGCGCGCATCTCGGTGTCCGCCAGGCGCGAGGTGACGACGACGTCGGCCCGGTTCCACAGAGCGCTCGCCAGGGCGGAGCCCTGCTCGGGGACGCACAGCTTCACCAGCGCGCTGGCGTCGAAGTAGACCAGTGCCATCGCTTCCTCCCCGGCTCAGCGGCGGATGCGCCGGACGAGGCCGGACAGACCGGAGCGCGAGGCGCCGTTGCCCGCCCCGACCGCCTGCGCCGTCGTCGGCACCGTGTGCGTGGGCCGCTCCGCCTGCGCCGGTGTGAGCAGGCCGTCACGGACGAGCTCGCCGACCAGGTCGGCGCTGCCGACGGCGGTGAGCCGGGCCACCGGGACGCCGCGCTCGGTGATGACGACGTCCTCCCCGTCGCGCGCCTTCTCGATCCACGACTTCAGCTCGGCGCGCAACGCGCTGACGGAGACCTCCATGGGCGACGACGCTACCGCGCCGTGCGCTGCAGGAACAGCCCTCGCCGTGTCGTGGCGACGTTCGTCCCGCTGCGCGCGCGACACCGCGCCGGCCGTGACAGGCTGCCGAGCAGGCAGGCACCAGGGAGGACCCGCGTGACGGCGCAGACCACGGACCCGCAGGCGCTACCGCAGTCGAAGATCTGGGCGATCTTCGGCGGGCTCATGCTCGCTATGCTGCTCGCCGCGCTCGACCAGACCATCGTCGCCACCGCGCTGCCCACCATCGTCAGCGACCTGGGCGGCGCCGAGCACCTGTCCTGGGTCGTGACGGCCTACATGCTGGCCACCACGGCCACCACGGTGCTGTGGGGCAAGCTCGGCGACCTGCTCGGCCGCAAGGTGCTGTTCATCGTCTGCATCGCCATCTTCCTCGGCGGCTCGATGCTGTGCGGCACGTCGGAGACGATGGGGCAGCTCATCGCCTGGCGTGCGCTCCAGGGCGTGGGCGGCGGCGGGCTCATGGTGCTGAGCCAGGCCATCATCGGGGACGTCGTCTCCCCGCGTGAGCGCGGGAAGTACCAGGGGATGTTCGGTGCCGTGTTCGGCGTCGCCTCCGTCGCCGGACCGCTGCTGGGCGGCTGGTTCGTGGACAACCTGTCCTGGCAGTGGGTGTTCTACATCAACGTCCCCCTCGGCATCGTGGCGCTGGTCGTGGTCGTCGCCGTGCTGCCGCCCATCACCCCGCGCAACCGGCCGCGGATCGACTACGCCGGCATCGTGCTCCTCGCCGTCGTGTCCACGGCCGTCGTGCTCACGACCAGCCTCGGCGGCACCACGTGGGGCTGGGACTCGGTGCAGGTGTACTCGATGGTCACCGTGGCCGTCGTGGGCGTGGTCGCGTTCGTGCTCGTGGAGCGCCGCGCCCCTGAGCCGGTGCTGCCGCTGCATCTCTTCCGCAACCGGGTGTTCTCCGTGGCAGCGGTGGTCGGGTTCGTCGTCGGGTTCGCCATGTTCGGCGCCATCACCTACCTGCCCCTCTACCTGCAGACGGTCAAGGGCTCCTCCCCGACGATGTCCGGCCTCGAGATGACGCCGATGATGCTGGGGCTGCTGCTCACCTCGATCGGCTCCGGGCAGCTGATCACCCGCACCGGCCGGTACAAGGTCTTCCCGATCCTCGGCACGGCGATCACCACCGTCGGCCTCTTCCTGCTGTCCCTCATGGACCGCGACACGAGCACGCTCCAGTCGAGCCTGAGCATGTTCGTGCTGGGCATGGGGCTCGGCATGGTCACCCAGGTGCTCGTCATCGCCGTGCAGAACGCGGTCGCCTACCGCGACCTGGGGACCGCGACGTCGGGCGCCACGTACTTCCGCACCATCGGGTCGTCCGTCGGCGTCGCCGTGTTCGGCACGATCTTCGCCAACCAGCTCGTCGCGAACCTCTCGACCGACGTCCCCTCCGCCGCGCAGGGCCGCTGCGGCCCCGCCGTCCTCGAGGCGTCGGTCGAAGGGCTCGCCCAGTGCCCGCCCGAGGTGCAAGGCTGGTTCCTCGACGGATACGCCGACACCCTGCAGACCGTGTTCCTGTGGGCCGTGCCGGTCGCCGCCGTCGCCTTCGCCCTGGCCTGGCTCCTGCCCCAGGTCGAGCTGCGCACCGCGACCCGCGACGCCGACCCCGCCGTCGTGGCGGCCCACTCTGCCGGCGAGTCCTTCGCCCTGCCGTCGAGCCGCACCTCCCTCGAGGAGCTGCGGATGATCCTGTGGCGCCGGGTGGGGGTCCAGGACCCGCTGCGCGTGTACGAGATCACCGCGCCCGACGCCGACCTGTCCCCCGAGGAGGCGTGGATGGTCACCCGGGTCTCGCTCAAGCGGTCCCGGACGGTCGCGGTCATGGCGGAACGCAGCCATGTGTCGTCGGAGACGGTGCGGCACGTCGCGTCGGGGCTGGCGGCGCGCGGGCTCGTCGCCGTCGACGGCGACACCGTGCGGGCGACCGACCAGACGGACGTCGCTGCGGAGATCCTGCGCGAGGCCGAGCGACGCCGGCTCCAGCAGGTCGTGGCCGAGTGGCCCGGCGACGAGCCAGAGATCGACGCCCTGGTCCACGAGGTGTCGACGCTCGTCTTCGCCGACGCCACGGACGGTGCCGCACCCTGACGTCCGCACCACTCGCCGCGTCCGCCGGGGCGTTCTGCCGATGTCGGCAGAACGGGAGAATCAGAGCTCCGGCAGGTGCTCCCGCGCCGCCTGCGCGTCCAGCCCGCTCGCCTCGAGGGCGTCCACCACGGGCGAGCGCAGCAGCACGACCAGCGAGGCGACGCGCAGGTCACCACCCCCGAGCGCGTGCGGGTCGGCCGCCTCGGCGACGTCGACCAGGAGCTCGCGGGCCTCCTCGAGAGACCCCCCGCCGCCGACGGCGGACGCCAGCAACCGTGCCCCGCCGGCGAACCGCTCCACCTCGTCGGCCAGCGCACCGAGCTCGGGCCACGTCCCGTCGGGTCCGACGACGGTCGGGGCGCGGCGAGCGAGCAGGCGCACGCTGCGCATGGCCCGGTCCACCAGCACCGCCTGCCCCGCGAGGTGGTGGATGTCCCCGCGCTGCCCGCGGTTGACGCCGACCCGAGCGATCTCCTCGGCCTTGCGTGCGGTGTCCCGCCAGTCGGCCAGCACCGACTCCGACGCCCGGCCACGGACCAGGGCCGCGCCGAGGTCGTCCATGTCCCGGTCCCGCAGCCCGCGACCGACCGCCTCCAGCGTCTCGGCCAGCTCGGTGGTCGCCTCGTAGGCCAACGAGCGCAGCCTGCGCAGCGGGTCGCTCGGCAGCAGCAGCGTCACCGCCAGGGCGACGAGCCCGCCGACAGCGGCGTCCGTCCACCGGCCGAAAGCGCCGTCGTGCGCGACGGCCGCCGGGAGCCCGACCACGACGATGGCCTGCACACCTGCCTGTGTGACGAGCAAGGGTCCGCGGTCGATGAAGCGGGCGAGGAGCGCCGAGACGAGCAGCACGACCGTGAGCTGCCACCACCCGGTGCCGATGAGCTCGACGATGACCTCGCCGATGCCGACGCCGACCGCGACGCCCACGGCGACCTCGGCCACCCGGCGCAGCTCCCGGTCGAACGAGAACCCCAGGCACACCCAGGCGGCGACCGCCGCGAAGAACGGTTGCTCGTGGCCCAGCACGAGGTGCGCCAGCAGGTAGGCCACCCCGGCGGCGAGCGACGCCTGGACGATGGGCCAGAACCCCGACCGCACCCGTGCGAAGCCCTGCCGGATGCGGATCCGGCGGAGGAGCGTCCGCACCGCGGCACCCGCCGCAGCACCCGCCTCGCGCGGGTCCGGTGCTCTCACCGCACGATCACAGCAGGCTCTGGGTCCCGTCGCCACCGCGTGGGGTCAGGCCGCGCAGCGTCTCGCCGCGCCCCTCGGGCCGGTCGGCGGAGACACCCTCGCCCGGGACGATCGTCTCCTGGGTCGCGTCGACGACGAGCTCCTGAGCGTCCGCGCCGGTCCCGACCGTCCCGACGACGACCAGCGGGGCGTCGTCCGGCAGGTTCCGCTTGACCACGGCGAGCGCCACCGGGCCGAGCTCGTGGTGGCGGGCGACCGAGGTGACCTGGCCGACCACCTTGCCGTCGACGCCCTCGCGCCGGACGTCCGCACCGGCGTCGGGCACGACGTGCTGCGACCCGTCGAGGTGGAGCAGGACGATGCGCCGCGGGGGCCGTCCGAGGTTGTGCACCCGCGCGACGGTCTCCTGGCCGCGGTAGCAGCCCTTGTGCAGATGGACCGCGGTGCGCAGCCAGTCGAGCTCGTGCGGGACGGAGCGGTCGTCGACCTCGCGGGCCAGCCGCGGACGCCACGCCTCGACGCGCAGCGCCTCGGTGGCCCAGGTGCCGGCGAGCCGCCAGCCGGCGGCCTCGCGCTCGGCGACGGCCTCGGCCAGCGTCGCCCGCGGCACGAGCACGAGCCGCCAGGCGCGGTCCGCTCCGGGGTGCTCCTCCTCGGGCGGGCCGTACCGGGTGCCGCCGACGGCGACGCGCGGCCAGGTGTCCCACCACGTCACGGGCTCGTCCGCGGTGCCCTCGGCGGCCACGGGCTCGCCGAGCGCGGCGTAGTCGTCGGAGACGTCGTCGATCTGGACACGCATCATGAAGCGCATCCGCGTCAGCCAGGCGACGAGCGGCTCGACACGGTCCCGCTCGGTGACCAGCCACGTGGACGTGCCGTCGTCGACGACGCCCAACGCGTGCTCGACGCGGCCCTGCGGGGACAGCACGAGCAGCTCGGTGGAGGTGCGCGGGGCGAGGTGCTCGACGTCCTGCGAGGTGATCGAGTGCAACCAGCTCAGGCGGTCGGGGCCGGTGAGTCGGACGACACCGAGGTGCGACTGGTCGACGACGGCACCGCCGCGGGTCAGCGCGCGCTGCTCCGCGACGGGCTCGCCGTAGTGCCAGGCGACGCCCTCGTCGGGCCCCGTGGCGGCGACGGCTCCGGGTCGGTCCAGGATCGGGCTGCGGTACGTCATGACGCGTCGTCGGCCCGGTCGAGCTCGCCGGAGGCGTAGGAGCCCATGGGGTGGCCGAACGCGGCCAGCTCCTCGAGCCACAGCAGGCGACCCTCGACGTTGCCGTACAGCCGCTTGGCCGCGGTGACCTCGGCGGCGGTCGAGGTCCGTGCCACGAAGTCCGTGGCCAGGTCGACCCGGCCGTCGCCGACGATCCCCAGGAACAGGGACAACCGGCCCGAGGCGTCGGTGACGAGCACCTCGAGGGGGTGCTTGCCCTCGGGCAGGTCGTCGGGGCGCTCGGTGGCCACGCGCCAGTAACCGGTCTCGGTCGACCAGACGGTGTCGAAGGCGTCGTCGCCCTCGCCGTCACGGTCCGTCGTCTCGCCGTCGGCCGCCGCACCGGACCGGACCCGCAGCGTCGAGGTGAAGCGCAGGTACGGGCCGCCGTCGTGATCGAAGAGGAGCTCCTGGCGGAACGGTGTCTCGGCGATGCCCTCGTACTTGATGACGCCGCCGCCGGTCCACCGGCCGACGAGCCAGGCCAGCGGGTACACCTCGGGCGCGAGACCCTCGGGGAAGGCGAAGGGCATCAGCGCTGCCCCTGGAACAGCTTGTAGACGACGTAGCCCGCGAACCAGGTGATCACCCCGACGGTGACGACCAGGAGGCTGGTGAAGAAGATCTCGAGCGCGTGGACCGACATGCCTCGATCGTACCCACCGCCGCGCGGCTAGGGTCGGCGCTATGACCGAGACCACATCGCAGCGCTCCCTCGTCGTCAAGACCACCGCCGGCACGGAGCGACCGGAGGCGACGAACCAGGCGCTCACCGTCGCCGCGGCGGCCGTCGCCGCCGGCGTGGAGGTCTCGCTGTGGCTCACCGGCGAGTCGGCCTGGTTCGCGCTGCCGGGCCGTGCCGCCGAGCTCGAGCTCGACCACGCCGCGCCGGCGGCCGATCTGCTCGAGGCCGTCCTGGCGGCGGGGACGGTGACCCTGTGCACCCAGTGCGCGGCACGGCGGGGCATCGGGCCCGACGACGTCGTGCCGGGGGTGCGGATCGCGGGCGCGCCGGTGTTCGTCGAGGAGTCGCTGCGCCCGGGCGCGCAGGCGCTCGTCTACTGACGGTCAGACGCGGACGCCGCGGAACCGCCGTCCCAGCAGGTACAGCTCGCACCCGAGGCAGAGCCCGACGGTCGCGTTGAGCGCGGCCGCGAGGAACGCGATACCGGCCGCCCACGGCACGGCGCCCGGCACGCCCACGAGGCCGAGCGTCACCCCGGCCGCGGTGACGACGAGCCCGACGAGCTGGGCGAACCGCGGAGGCCGGGGGTCCTCGAGGTGCTCGGGGGCACCGAGCCGCGGGCGCACCAGTGTGCGGAACAACCAGCCCTGCCACGTCGCGTGCGTGCCGCGCAGCGCGCCGGGGAGGAAGCTGAGCGCGACGACGGCGAGCAGCGTGAGCGCCTCGGTGCCGGGACCGAGCAGCACGACGACGGCGAGCAGCGCCGCGGTGATGCCGGCGCCGACCCGGGGGCCGCGAGGGTCGATGCCCGCCGGCTCCGACGTCCGGGAGGTGCTCGGAGCCGGCGGTGCGGTGCGTGCGGTGGGTGCGGGGCGGTCGGACGAGGTCATGCGGTCCTCCCGGACGGCAGGTCGACGGGTGTGACGGCGTCGAGCGCCGCGCGCGCCTGGGCGGGCGTCATCGCCCCGGACGCCCGGGCCGCCTCGGCCCCGGCGGCGTCGAGCACGACCACGGTGGGCGTGCGCAGGACCCGGGCCCGGAGCACGAGATCGAGGTGGTCCTCGACGTCGACCTCGACGTGCACGACGTCCGGGCGGGTGGCGACGAGCTCGCCGAGAGCGCGGGCGGTGACTCGGCACGGTGCGCACACCGCCGCCGAGAACTGCACGAAAGTGGCCCGGGCGCCGGGCTCGGCGCCCAGCGCGGTCAGGTCCGCGTGCCAGGAATCCTGCGTCGTCGCGCGACCGGCGGCTCCGACCCGGACCCGGCCCTGCCTGCGACGCCAGACCAGGCCCACCACGACGGTCAGCGCCACGAGCGCGCCGAGCACCACGGGCTGCGGTTCCATCCGGACCTCCTGTTCGCGGGACATGTCACGACCACGTCGTCGGCAGGAACAGATCGGTTTGCATGAATGTTCCCGGTACCGTGGGCGTGGTGACGCGCCCGTAGCGTACGCGCACCTGTCCCGGCACCGCCGCCCCGCACTCGAACACCGGGTGCCCAGCGTCGTCGGGCATCCAGGAGGCCCCTGATGACCGAAGCACCCACGCGGACCTGGAACGGCCTCGTCGTCCCCGCTGGCGGGACGTACGAGCTCGACGTCGCCCACCAGCGCATCGGCTTCCTGGCGATGCACATGATGGTCAGCCCCGTGCGCGGGCAGTTCGGCACCGGGGGCGCCGTCATCCACGTCGCCGAGGACCCCCTCGCCTCGTCCGTCGCGGCCACCATCGACGCCGCCTCGATCGAGACGGCGAACGTCGACCGGGACACGCACCTGCGCAGCCCCGACTTCCTCGACGTCGAGGCGTTCCCTACCATCGAGTTCCGGTCGACCGCGGTGGAGTGGAACCCGGCACCGGACCCGATCTTCTCGTGGGCCGCGCTCAAGGGCCGCACGCCCGGTCGCGACGTGGACACGAGCCGGGCAGCGGCCGGCACCAGCACCAGGTTCGTGCTGCACGGGCACCTGACGATCCGGGGGATCACGCAGCCGATCGCGCTCGACGCGGAGTTCGGTGGGGTCGGGGCCGACCCGTACGGCCGCCACCTCTTCGGGTTCAGCGCCACCGCGGACTTCGAGCGCGCGGCGTTCGGCCTGCTGTGGAACGTGGCCCTGGAGGCCGGCGGCGTGCTCGTGGCCAAGACGGTCCGGATCGAGCTGGCCGGCGAAGCGCTCCGCGTCGGGTGACCCGGCGACCTCGCCGCCCGGGCCCGGAGACGCGTCAGATGACGACGCGCCCCACCACGAACACCAGGATCCCCGTCACCACGACGGGCACCGCCGCCGCTGACGCCCCGGCCCGGCGACGGGACAGCGCCGGCTGCCGCTCGAAGAGGAAGCGCAGCGCGGCGGAGACGAGACCGGCGACCAGTCCCGTCAGGGCACCGGTCAGCGGCTCCACCTCGGGGACGACGCTCCCGGCCGCCGCGCCGGCCACGGCGCCGAGGGCGACCGAGAGCAACGAACCGGTCCAGCCGGCCGCGACCGGGAGCGCGGAGACCGCGGAGGCGACGACCAGCGACACGGCGCTGGTCACCACCAGGGCGGCGCCCGCGTCCGAGCGGCCGGTGGCGACCCATCCCGCGGCGGCGGTCGCGACCACGACGCCGGCCGTCATGCCGCTCACCGACTCCACCAGCCGAGGACGCCCCCCACGCCGAAGCATCTGGGCCACGAAAGCCAGGACCAGGGCCATCGCGATCACGACCGGGACGTGCCGCAGCACGGGCTCGTCCGGTGTCGCCCAGGCCACCGCCACCGCGCCCAGGCCCCCGAGCAGGACGACGAGGACGGTCGCGCCCTCGGCAGGGAGCCGCAGTAGCGCGGGCCAGCCGACCGCCACCAGGACCACCAGCCCGGCGGCCGCCGCCGTCGTCCACAGCGGCCCCAGGTACGCCGCCGCGGCGACGAGAGCGGCGAGCGCAGCGGTCGTCACGGCACGGGTGGTCACGGTCACGTCGAAGAGTCTCGCATGCCGACCCGTTGTGACCCGCGGTCCGCGGCACGGTACCTTTACCACCACCGGTGGCGGGAGGAGGTGCGCGTGGCCGAGCTGTTGATCCTGACACCCGCGACGGGCGGGTCGGTCGAGGTACTACCTGCTCTCGGACTGCTCTCGCACAAGGTGCGGGTGCTGCCGATGGAGCCGTCCGCGCTGGTGGACGCGCCCGACTCGGACGTCGTGCTCCTGGACGCGCGCCGCGACCTCGTCGCCGCCCGCACCACCTGCCGGCTGCTGCACGCGACCGGCCTGACCGTCCCGCTCGTGCTCGTCCTCACCGAGGGCGGCCTGACCGTGGTGAACCACGAGTGGGGCGCCGACGACCTGCTGCTGGAGAACGCCGCCCCCGCCGAGGTGGAGGCGCGGCTGCGGCTCGTCGTGGAACGGTCCGCGCACGGGCCCGCCGAGGACTCTCCCCAGGAGATCTCCGCCGGCGAGCTGGCGATCGACGCCGGCGGGTACACCGCCCGGCTCCGCGGCCGCCCCATCGACCTCACCTACAAGGAGTTCGAGCTCCTCAAGTACCTCGTCCAGCACCCGGGCCGGGTCTTCACCCGGGCCCAGCTGCTGCAGGAGGTGTGGGGGTACGACTACTACGGCGGCACCCGCACCGTGGACGTGCACGTCCGGCGGCTGCGGGCCAAGCTCGGCCCCGAGCACGAGCAGCTCATCGGCACGGTGCGCAACGTCGGCTACCGGTTCGACCCGCCGAAGGAGCCTCGCGAGGACCGCGACGGCGAGCCCGGACCTGGCACGAAAGGGTCCACCCGGGTGTCCTCCGGCGGTTGAGCCGGTAGGTTCGGCGCGTGACCGCCATGCCTGACGCCGACTACACGTCCGCCCTCGTGGAGGGCCCGTGGCGTCACGAGTTCGTCCCCGCCAACGGTTCGCGGTTCCATGTCGCCACGGCCGGCCCGGCCCGCGGGAACGGCGACCGGGCCCCGCTCGTGCTGTTCCTGCACGGCTTCCCGGAGTTCTGGTGGGCCTGGCGCCACCAGCTCGAGGCCCTGGCCGACGACGGCGTCCGGGTCGCCGCGCTCGACCTGCGGGGGGTCGGCGCGTCCGACAAGCCACCGTCAGGTCACGACGTCCCCACCCGGACGCGGGACGTCGCGGGCGTGGTGCGATCCCTCGGCCACGACCGCGCCGTCGTCGTCGGTGCCGGCACCGGCGGCGTACTCGCCTGGGCGATGGCGGCGCTGCAACCGGCGGTCACGGCGGGGGTGGCGGTGCTCGCCGCGCCGCACCCGCTGCGCCTGCACGTGCCCAGCCGGCGGCTCCTCACGCCCGTCGCCCGGCGGACGCTCGCCCTCTACCAGGTGCCCTCGCTCGCCGAGCGTCGTCTCGCCGACGGCGACGAGGTCGCGCGCGTGCTCGACGCCGGCGCCGCTCGGCCGCTCGCCCGCGACGCGGTGGAGCGGTACCGGGAGGTCCTGCGCGTGCCCTTCGCCGCGCACAGCGCGGTGGAGTCGGTGCGCTGGTTGACACGGTACGCCGTGCGGCCCAGCGGGCGCCGGTTCCTCGGCGCCCTGCGGCGCCGGGTCGACGTGCCCGTGCTGCAGGTGCACGGCTCGGCGGACGGGTTCGTCCGGGCCGCGACCGCGGACGTCGACGGCGCGGCCCTGGCCCGCGACTTCCGGTTCGAGGTGGTCGACGGGGCGGGGCACTACCTCGCCGAGGAGGATCCCGAGGCGGTCACCGCGCTCCTCGCCGACTGGCTGCCCCACGCCCTCGCCGCGGGGTAGACCAGCGGGCACCGCGGGACGGCTCGGACGCACCCGCCCGTGCTCAGGCGCGCCCGCCCGTGCGGACGAGCTTCGCCGCGGCCGCCGGGTCCGTCTCCCCCGCCCCGTACGACGGGCACCAGCGGGCGACCGGGCACGCCCCGCACGCAGGACGCCGCGCATGGCACACCCGCCGGCCGTGCCACACCAGGTGGTGGCTGAGCATCGTCCAGTCCTTCTTCGGGAAGATGGCACCGACCGCGTGCTCCACCTTCACCGGGTCCTCCTCACGGGTGAACCCCAGCCGGCGCGCCAGCCGCCCGAAGTGCGTGTCGACGGTGATCCCCGGGGTCCCGAACGCGTTGCCCAGCACCACGTTCGCCGTCTTGCGGCCCACGCCGGGCAGCGTGACGAGATCCTGCAGCCGCGGAGGGACCTCGCCGTCGAACCTCTCCACGAGCGCCCGGCCGAGACCCATCACCGCGCGGGTCTTGGCACGGTAGAAGCCCAGCGGCCGCAGGATCTCCTCCATCTCGGCAGGGTCCGCACCGGCGAGCGCGGCCGCGTCGGGATACCGCTCGAAGAGGACGGGTGTGGTCGCGTTGACCCGGACGTCCGTGGTCTGCGCGGACAGCACCGTCGCGACCAACAGCTCCAGGGGCGTGGTGAAGTCGAGCTCGGCGCGCGCCTCGGGGTACGTCTCGGCGAGCACCCGGTCGATCCGTCGCGCCCGACGGACCAGTGCCAGGGACGACTCCCCCGTCGGGGTAGGCTGCTGTGGCTTCTCGGCGGTCACCTCGGCAGCGTATCGGCCACCCTCCGACAAGGACCTCGGTGTCCCTGTCAGGAACCGCCGGCGGTCCCCGGACGTTCGCCAGGGAGCCACCTGAGACACCCCTTCCAGGCATGATGCCCCTGCGTGAGGCACACTGAGACCTGGAACACATTTCGAGACAGCACACGTCCCGAGCGGACGCGACCTGAGAACGTGAGGATTCCTGTGGACGACACCGTCGTGCTCTCCGCCCCCCTCTTCGCGGACATGGACAGCGAAGAGTCGAAGGCGCTCTTCGAGTCCATGGTCCCCGTGGAGCTGACCCGCGGAGACGTCCTGTTCCGCGAGGGAGAGCCGGGCGACCGCCTCTACGTGATCGCCCAGGGCAAGATCAAGCTCGGTCGTCGCTCGAGCGACGGACGCGAGAACCTGCTCTCGATCCTCGGTCCGGGCGAGATGTTCGGCGAGCTCTCGCTGTTCGACCCCGGCCCCCGCACCGCCACGGCCTCGTCCGTCTCCGACGCGCTCTGCTACGAGCTCCGCCACCAGGCGCTCGTGCAGTGGATCGCCGCGCACCCCAACGTCGCCACCACCCTCCTCGGCGCGCTGGCCCGGCGCCTGCGCCGCACCAACGAGACCCTGGCCGACCTCGTCTTCTCCGACGTGCCTGGTCGTGTCGCCAAGGCGCTGCTCGACCTGTCCAACCGGTTCGGCGAGCCGAACGACGAGGGCGTCCGCGTCGCGCACGACCTCACCCAGGAGGAGCTCGCCCAGCTCGTCGGCGCCTCCCGCGAGACCGTCAACAAGGCGCTGGCCGACTTCGCCACCCGCGGCTGGGTCCGGCGCGAGGGCCGCGCCGTCGTCCTCCTCGACCTCGACCGCCTGGAGCGCCGCGCCCGCTGAGCCTCCTTCGCTCCTCGGCCACCTCCGCGGACGAAGGGGCCCCGCAGTCCCGGTCGCGTTCACGGGCGCGAGGGCGCCCTCCACTTCGGGACAGAAACGACCAGGACTGCGGGGCCCCTTCGTCCGCTCACGCTGTCTGCTCGCGAGCACGCTGCCAGCCGCAGCCCGACGACGGAGCGGGGGAGCGGCGAGCCGCGCGCGGTCGTCTCTTTTCCCGAAGTGGAGCGCCCCCTGGGGCGCGTGAACGCGACCGCGCACGGCTCGGCGCTCCCCCGCGGACCGCACCGAACGGTCTGCACAAACGACCGTCAGTCGGTGAGCTCCGCGATCAGCTCGACCTCGACAGGGGCGTCGAGCGGCAGGACCGCGACGCCGACGGCGGAGCGTGCGTGAATACCGGCGTCGCCGAAGATCTCGCCCAGCACGTTCGAGGCGCCGTTGAGGACCGCAGGCTGTCCGGTGAACGACGGGTCGCTCGCGACGAATCCCGTCACCTTGACGATGCGGACGTCGTCGAGGGAGCCGACGACGGAGCGCACCGCCGCGAGGGCGTTCAGCGCGCAGGTGCGGGCCAGGTCCGCGGCGGCGGCCGGGTCGACGAGACCCTCGCCGTCGCCGACCTTGCCCGTGGCGGGCAGCGCGCCGTCGACGAACGGCAGCTGACCCGCGGTGTAGACGTGCACGCCCGAGCGCACGGCCGGCTGGTAGGACGCCACCGGCGCGGCGACGTCGGGCAGGGTGATCCCGAGCTCGGCGAGTCGCGCGTCGACGCTCATCGCGCTCACTGTCCCGAAGGCCGCTTGAGGTAGGCGACCAGGCCGGTACCGTCCGGGCCGGGCACGACCTGCACGAGTTCCCAGCCGTCCGCACCCCACTGGTCGAGGATCGCCTTGGTGTTGTGGATGAGGAGGGGGATGGTCGCGTATTCCCACGTGGTAGCCATGCCGCGATGGTAGCCCGACCGGGTGAAACCTCGCCCCGTGAGGTCGTGCCGACGAGCGCTCCACAGGACCTGCACACGCGCACCGTCCGGATCGGCTGGCCCGTCCCACCTGACCCTCTAGGCTGAGAACATGGCGAATCCTGAGCCGCGCCGCATCACGCGCACGATCCCCGCCACCCAGATGGTCGCACTCCTGCTGGCGTTCCTGCTCGCCGCGGGAGCCGGCGGCGTGCTCGCGGCCGGGTTCGTCATCCCCGCCGTGGCGGGTGCCAACGCCGCAGCCGACAGCACCATCGAGATGTACGACGAGGTGCCGGCGGAGCTCGAGCCGCAGCCGCTGTCGCAGCAGTCGCGTATCTATGCGGACAACGGGAAGCTCCTCGCGACGTTCTACTACCAGAACCGCATCGTGGTCTCCCTCGACGAGATCTCCGACCACATGGAGCACGCGGCCGTCGCCATCGAGGACGAGCGCTTCTACGACCACAACGGCGTCGACCCGAAGGGCATCACCCGTGCCGCGCTGAACAACCTCAGCGGCTCCGCCACGCAGGGCGCGTCCACGATCACGCAGCAGTACGTGAAGAACATGCTCATCGAGGCGGCGCTCCAGGAGGACGACCCGTTCGCGGTGATCGACGCGCACGAGGACACGCTCAACCGCAAGCTCCGCGAGGCGAAGATGGCGATCGCCATCGAGAAGAAGATGTCCAAGGACGAGATCCTCCAGGGCTACCTCAACGTGGCGCAGTACGGCGTGAACCAGATTTACGGCGTCGAGAGCGCCGCGCGCTACTACTTCGACAAGTCGGCGGCCGACCTCAGCATCGTCGAGGCCGCCACGATCGCCGGGGTGACGAAGGCCCCGAGCGACTTCGACCCGACGCGCGAGCCCGAGCAGGCCGAGAAGCGCCGCAACCTCGTGCTGCAGAACATGTGGAGCCTCGGGTACATCACCACGGGCGAGCGCGAGGAGGCGCAGGCCACCCCGATCGCGGACACCCTGAACGTCAGCCCCGTGTCCGCCGGGTGCCAGTCCGCGAAGGGTTCGGCGTTCTTCTGCGACTACGTCATCAAGGAGATCCTCCTCGACCCGACGTACGGCGAGACCCGCGCCGACCGCAACGAGCTGCTGTACCGCGGTGGCCTCGAGATCCACACCACGCTCGACATGAAGATGCAGCGGGAGGCGAACAAGACGATCAAGGCGCACGTCCCCCCGGACGACGCGAGCGGCCTCGAGGCATCCGTCGTGTCGGTCGAGCCGGGCACCGGTGAGATCAAGGCGATGGCCCAGAACGTGCCCTACTCGGGGACGGCCGCGGCCGAGAAGACCCGCCACACCACCGTGAACTACAACGCGGACTACATCCACGGCGCGTCCGGGGGGTTCCAGCCGGGCTCGAACTTCAAGCCGGTGGTGCTGGCCCAGTGGCTGCGCGAGGGCCACACGCTGAACGAGACGGTCACGGCCAACAAGGTGGGACGTTGGCCGCAGAACTTCAACGCTCCCTGCACCCGGCTCACCAGCGAGAAGCCGTGGGAGCCGGCCAACGCCGAGGGCAACACGGCTGGCAACATCTCCGTGCTCCGCGCGACGTACGAGTCGGTGAACACGGCCTACGCGTCGATGGGCTACGAGATCAACCTGTGCGACCTGGCGGACAACGCCTGGGACATGGGCTTCCGGCCCACGAGCAAGACCGGGCACGGCCCACTGACCGTCGCCGAGAAGCCGGACGTCGACGTCCAGGCGCCGATGGTGCTCGGGACGCAGGAGTCCTCCCCGCTCAACATGGCCGCCATGTACGCCACGCTCGCCTCGGGCGGCACGTACTGCACGCCGGTCGCGATCACCGAGGTCACCGGCCCTGACGGCGAGGGGTACGACGTCCCCAAGGCCCAGTGCGACTCGAACGCCCTGCCCAGCAACATCGCGAACACCGTCGTCTACGCGATGGAGCAGGTCTTCACCGGGACCGGTACGGCGCGCTCCCTCGGCGGGCTCGCCGACGGCCGACCCGTCGCCGGCAAGACCGGTACGTCGCAGCTGGCCGCCCAGACGTGGTTCAGCGGGTTCGTCCCGCAGCTCGCGACGTCCGTCTGGGTCGGGTCGGTGGACGACCCGCAGGAGAACCACGCGACGGTGCCGATCACGGTCAACGGGGTGACCCACATCCCCATGTACGGCTCCCGGGTCGCCGCGCCGGCGTGGAAGGACTACATGGACGACGCCGTCGCCGGCATGCCCGTCCAGGACTTCGGCGCACCCGACCAGAACCTGATCGGGCGAGCCCCGGTCACGTACACGCCGTCGGACGACGATGACGACGACTCCGGCGAGTCGGACGAGAGCAGCGATGACGGCGGGGACGACAGCCCCGGGAACAGCGGCGGCAACGGCGGCGGCAACGGGAACAGCGACGACGGGGACGACGACTGAGCCCCCGGACGCTGCTCGGCGGTGCCGCCGCCGTCACGGCAGCCGGTCTCGCCTACGCCCACCTCGAGACCAAGCTCTTCACCGTCCGGCACGTCACGATCCCGGCGCTGCCGCGCGGTGAGCGGGACCTGCGCGTGCTGCACGTCTCCGACCTGCACCTCACACCGACGCAGCACCGCAAGATCGCCTGGGTGCGGTCGCTGGCCGACCTCGAGCCGGACCTGGTGATCGACACCGGCGACAACCTGGCGCACCGCGAGGCCCTGGGCCCGCTGCTGCACGCCCTGGAGCCGCTCCTCGAACGGGCTCCCGGCGCCTTCGTCATGGGGTCGAACGACTACTACGTCCCCAAGCCGAAGAACCCGGCCCGCTACCTGTGGACGAGGTCCGGGCCCCGTACCCGCAGCAAGCCCAACCTGCCGGCCGCCGAGCTCGCCGCGGCGATGTCCGGCGCCGGGTGGGCCGACCTGACGAACCGGCGTGACGCCGTCGTCGTCGACGGGCGTCGCATCGCCTTCGCGGGCGTCGACGACCCGCACCTCGGCCTCGACGACTTCCCCGCCCCGGCGCCTGAGCACGACGACGGCGCCCTGCTCCGACTCGGCGTGACGCACGCGCCGTACACCCGCGTGCTGGACCAGATGTACGCCGACGGTGCGGACGCCATCATCGCGGGGCACACGCACGGCGGCCAGCTCTGCGTGCCGTTCTATGGCGCGCTGGTGACGAACTGCGACATCGACCGCCGGCGGGCCCAGGGGTTGCACGGCTGGCCCGGCGCCCGCCCGGACGCGCCCGACGGCGCAGCCTCCACATGGCTGCACGTCTCGGCGGGTGCGGGGACCTCGCCGTATGCGCCGGTGCGCTTCGCGTGCCGTCCCGAGGCGACCTTGATCACGTTCACCGCCCGGTAGCCGGATCCGGTTTTCGTTCCGGGGCGATCGTCGGCTATTCTGAGCAGGCTTCCGCACACGGGACTGGCCTTCGGGTCGGATCGCCAGCGGGCGCAGTCCTTCGGGGTGTGGCGCAGCTTGGTAGCGCGCTTCGTTCGGGACGAAGAGGTCGCAGGTTCAAATCCTGTCACCCCGACCAGCCGAAAGGCCCTCTGACCGGCGGAAACGCTGAGTTCGGAGGGCCTTTCGTTTTGTCCAGGAGGCCGCGAAGAGGCACTGGGCGACTCATTGGCCGAGCGGCCGCACCGGTTGACCGATGCCTTCGCGTCAGCGAAACTGTCTGTCATGTCGCTGGTGGCGGTGCGGGACACGGCCGAGCTCCTCGGGGTCTCACCCCGGCAGGTGCAGCACCTTGTTGTCCAGGGCGAGTTGGTGTCACCCGCCCGTGGGATCATCGAGTCGGACTCGATCGACCGGTTTCTCGCGGTGCGTGGCGAGCGGCGCACCAGAGCATGGTCGCCCGAGACGGCGTGGGGAGCGGTCGCGATCCTGTCCGGGGTCGAGGCGTCCTGGATGGGCGGCACACAACGGTCTCGCCTCAAGGCGCGGCTTCGAACCATGGGCGCCGCGGACCTGGTCGAGCGGACGAGGGACCGCGCCGATCCCGTGCGGTTCGCCGGACACTCGTCCGTGGCCGAGCGCGTGCGGCGTGCGATCGTCGACACGGGCTCGATGCGATCCCAGCTCGGACTCGCGGACACCGGCACGGTCGATGGCTACGTCGCCGCAAGCGAGGTCGACGAGCTGGTGCGCGAGTTCGGTCTCGCGCCTGACCTCGACGGCCACATCACGTTGCGCGCGACAGGAGTCCCGATCGCCACGATCAGGCGCGTCGTCGGTGCCGACACGGTGCTTGCCGCGCTGGACCTTGCCGCCTCTCTCGACGTGCGTGAGCGCACGGCCGGGTTGAACGCTCTCGCCACCGCCCTGGAGCGAGTGCATGGCTGACCGTCCCACGATCACCATCCCCACGCCGCCGGGCGGATGGCTCGCACCGTGGCCCAACGTCGCCGAGATCGCCGCCACCCTGCCGCACACCGCATGGACCCTCGTCGGCGGGCTCATGACCCAGCTCCACACGATCCACCACGGACTGGACGTCGTTCGCCCGACCAACGACGTCGACATCGTGCTGCACGTGGAGACCACCCGCAGCCTGGCGGCCCAGGCCGCGCGAGCCCTGGAGTCCCTCGGCTACCAGATGATCACCTCGATCGATCCATGCGAACGCACCGCGCACCGGTTCGTTCGCGGCATCGACCGCATAGACCTGGTCACAACCAAGGACGACGTCGTCGACGTCCTCGTCGCCGACCACGCCGCACCGCGCGTGATCGAGCCGCTCCGTGGCCGAGACCTCGTCGCCATCGAAGGTGGCACCCAAGCGCTGCGCCGCACCGTCAACGCAGAACTGGTCATCGACGGCGACCAGACGACGATCAGTGTGCCCAACGAGTTCGGGGCACTGATCCTCAAGGCCGCCGCCTACCGTTCTGACTCACGCGATCGTGAACGCCACCTGCAAGACGCCGCGGCCCTGCTGTGCTGTCTCGACGACCCCGTCGCCACACGGGAGACCTTTGCCGGATCAGACCGGCAACGCATCGCCACGCTCGCGCGCAACCTACCCGGCGACGCCAGGTACTGGAACGCGATACCGACCCAGGCTCGCCGCGAAGGGCGGGCGGCGCTGCGGATCCTTGCCGCCTCCCTCGGGTGACCAACTGGCCGACGACGGCGCCCAGACGGGCGGCGACGTGCTGACCAGCGGAAACGCTGGGTGCGGAGGGCCTTTCGTCGTGTCCTGAACAGGCCGGCACGGCCATCGTCTGGCGTAGCGTGACCGTATGACGTCGCGCCCCTCCGCGCCCGAACGCCCCGACAACCTCGACGACGACGCGGCGGTCGACGCGTTCCTCGCCGCCCGCCCGCAGCTCTTCGGCATCGCCTACCGCATGCTGGGCAGCGTCGTCGAGGCGGAGGACGTGCTGCAGGAGGCATGGATCCGGTGGCAGGGCACCGACCGGACCCGCGTGGCGAACCCCGCCGCGTTCCTCACCACCGTCGTGACGCGTCTCGCGATCAACGCGACGACGTCGGCGTACGCCCGGCGCGAGACGACGTACGTCGGGCCGTGGCTGCCAGAGCCCGTCGACACCGCCGCTGATCCTGCGCTGGGCGCGGAGCGGGCCGAGGCACTCGAGCTGGCGGTCCTCGTCCTGCTCGAGCGGCTCACACCCGTCGAGCGCGCCGTCTACGTGCTGCGGGAGGCCTTCGACTACCCCCACCGCAGGGTCGCGGAGATCCTGGGCCTGACCGAGGCGAACACGCGCCAGCTCGCCCGCCGGTCCCGCGAGCGTCTCGGCACCCGCGACGCGGTCGCCGTGGACGCGAGCGAGCACCGCCGTCTGCTCGGGGAGTTCGTCGCCGCCGCGCGCGACGGCGACCTGGCGCGCTTCGAGCAGTTCCTCGCCGAGGGCGTCGTGGCCCGGACGGACGGCGGCGATCGTGTGCACGCCGCGCGCATCGACCTCGTGGGGCCGGCACGGGTGGCGTCGTACTTCGACAAGATCTGGCACAAGTACGGCACCGGCATCGAGGCGCACCTGGTCGAGGCGAACGGCCGTCCCGCGCTCGCTCTCCGACGGGAGGAGACCCTCGTCGGACTCCTGGCGCTTGAGGTGGCGGCCGCGGGCATCGAGCGGGTGTTCGTCCAGCTCAACCCCGACAAGCTGGAGGGGTTCACACCGTGAGCTCCTGAGCTGGACCGCGCACCGGTGCCCGCCTCACGTCGCGGGCGCATGGTCGGCCATCGGCGCGACAGCCGACCTGTTCGACGGAGTTCCCGGAGCGCGCACCCGCGGCATCGCTCGTAGCATCGCACCAGGCAGTTACGCCACGAGGAGGCACCGCGATGTCAGACACCAGCGCCCCGATGTCCAGCCGCACGGTGGGGACGGCGCGGCGGCTGTGGGGCCTCGTGTACCTCCGCGCCGCCGTCCAGCTGGTGGCCGGCGTCGTCCTGTTCGTCAACCCGGACGAGGGACTGACGTGGCTGCGCTGGCTCGTCGGCATCGCGATCGCGGTGCAGGGTGTGCTGCTGGTCGTCGAGAACCGGCGTGCCACCGGCGGTTCCGGCGGTGAGGATCTCAACGCGCGGCTGGTCGCGGGGATCGTCAGCGTCGTGGCGGGCGTGCTGGTCGTGGTCTGGCCGTCGATGACCAGTCCGCTCCTCTTCCTCGTGGTGGGCATCTGGGCGTGCGTCGCCGGCGCCATGGCCCTCGTCGGCGGGTTGCGGGGCCGTTCCGCCCGCACCATGGCGTGGGACTGGCAGCTCGTCAACGCGGCGCTCTGGCTGGTGCTGGGCGTCGTGCTGCTGGCCCGACCCACCGATGACACGACGACCGTCGCGATGCTGCTCGCGCTCTACCTGCTGCTGTCGGGCGCGGTCGTCCTGGTGGGCGGCCTGGCGACGACCACGCGTCAGAAGGACACGGACTCCTTCGCATCCGGGCGCCCCTCGGGGACCGCGGCTACGCTTTAGGCGATCGGCGCCTGTCCGCCGGGAGCTCCACGGGGTCGTCAAGTCGCTCCAGCACTCGTCGGGCATGCCGGAGGACCGGGTCGACCGATCGCACGCGCACCTCGTCCGCCTCCGAGGTCCCGATCTCGCACAGCGCCTCCGCGAACGCCTCCGGGAACGCCTCCGCCATACCTCTGACCCTGGAACGCATCTCATCGCTCGACATGTTCAGCAGCGCGGCGGCACGGTCCCAGTGCTTGCCGAGGACCTGCCCGAAGGCCCTCCGTCCGCCGATGGAGACGGCGACCTCCTGCAGAGCGCGGTTCGTCGCCTCGTACGGCAGCGCGGTGGCGAGGTCATAGAGGGGCGCGACCCGCATCGTCCCTGGCAGCAGGAGCAGCGACACATTCTTCGCGTGGCCGTCCGGTGCGCCCGCCACGTAGTTGAACGCGACGAAGTCCCCCAACGCTCGGAGGCCGGCCTTCCGATCACCGACGTTCTGACGGACGATCCTCGCCATGTCTGCGAGTCCGGGTCCACCGTTCGACTCGTACTTGCGACGCGGTGATCGGCCGGTGGCGGAGCAGAAGTCCTCCTGATGAAGCCTGAGGACCGACCCATCCCGCCTGCGCGCTCGGTCGTAGCGCGCGACGACGATCGCGGACTCGTCGTCGAACTGTCGGTACTCGCTGCGTGCGATGTCCAGACCGAGAGATCGCGCAGCACGCATCGTGGCGTGCTCGACCAGCGCCTGGTGGCTGAGGATGCCGATCCCCGGCTTGAAGATATGAGTAGTCGCCGCTGAACCGCGGGCCTCCGACCAGCCGTCGTCGTCACGCCGGAGGGCGAACTTCGCCTGTTGGCCCGCGAGAGACCAGTGCTCGCCAGGCTGCGTCCACGACGGCGCCGACCCGGCGCGCAGTGCTCGCAACCGCTCAGCGATGTCGGCGACGCTCACCGATGCCGTCTCGTGGGACCGAGTCCGCATCTCCTCGAGATCCTCCGGTCGGCAGAACTGGACTGCCCCGGGGCAGTCCCAGCCCATCTGCGAGAGCACCCCTATCGCGTCACCGGCGGGCACCGACAGCCGGCGCGCCCACTGCTCCCGCGCCCACTGCGCCTCGGGGAGCAGCCCGTCGAGGAAGTTCTGTACGGGTCGTCCTCGGTAGGTGGTGTCCGCGAGCGGCATCCGGACCCCGAGCGGCGTGGAACCCTGCGCGAGGTACTCGGGTGTGTAGGTGAACTCGGGTTCGGACGACGGAGCACGTTGGTCGATCCGGCCGACCATCGCCCCGTACAGGCTGACGACCAGCCGTCGGGCTGTCATGGCCGTTCCTCCGCCGCGAGCGCGTCGAGGACGTCCGCCTCTGCTGCAGTGACCTTTCGTTCGGTCACGGCGAGTCCCAGACCCAACGTGTCGAGGACGCGGAAGACCGGTTCGAGGCTGGCTGCCGGATGCCCTCCTTCGAACCGAGCGAGCCATGCCCGGGATACGCCGGACGCCGCGGCGAGCGCCGACTGGGAGAGACCACGATCACGCCTGGCGGCCCGGACGACGGCGCCGAGCTGCCGGGCGCCGCTCACTGCCACCATGTCGAACTCCGTCCACGAACGTAGACAACTGACCGATGTCTACGTTCGTAGACGATAGCAGATGTCTACGTTCATAGTCAGGCCTGCCATGCTCCCAACCACTCGTCGAACGTCACCACCCCGCGCGGCCCGTCGCCGTCGGGCAGCAGCGCCCCGCCCCGGAACGCGGCCCCCGTCCCGGGGAAGTCGATCGGCAGCACCCACCGCCGTCGGCCCCGCGCCCGCAGCAGCCGGCGGGCCATGTCCACCATCTGCTCCTCGCGCGGCCCGGCGATCTCCGGCGCGTGGCCCTGCGCCGGCCGCGCGGCGACCTCGGCCAGGTACGCGCCGACCTCGGCCGCCGCCACCGGCCGGCACCGCATCCGCGGCATGATCGCCACCGGCCCCGGCACCGCCCCGAGCACCTGCTCCGGAAACTCGTGGAACTGCGTCGCGCGCACCACGGACCACGGCACGTCCCCCGCGCGCACCACCGCCTCCTGGGCCAGCTTGGCCCGGTAGTAGCCGTACCCCGACGCCCGGTCGACCCCGACGATCGACAGCAGGACGTGGTGGCCGACGCCGGCCCGGACCTCGGCAGCCAGCAGGTTGCGCGAGGTGGTGGTGAAGAACTCGGTGGCGACCCTCTCCTTGAGATTCACGACGTTCAGCGTGTCGACGACGGCCTCCACCCCGTCCAGCGCCGCGTCCAGCCCGGAACCGGACGCCACGTCCACGCCGCGGGCGCGAGCCAGCACCACCACCTCGTGCCCAGACTTCTCCAGCGCCGCGACGACGTGACGCCCGACGACCCCGGTCCCACCGGCGACTGCGATCTTCATGATGTTCCCTCCGAGGAAGAGCGGACCAGCAGCAGCGACGCCGAGACGAGCAGGAGCCCGCTCAGCCCGACGACGTTGAGCGCCTGGTCCACCGTGTCGTACACGTGCAGGTGTGGCACGTGGTAGATCAGGTGGAGCGCGTTGAACACGGTCCATGCCGCCGCGACCGCCCGGACGACGCCGACGTCAGCGGACCGGCGCAGCGCCAGGCACGTCACGACCGCGAGCGCCAGGTAGAGCGCTCCGGTGTCCTTGGCCAGGTGCTCGTTGTAGGGGCCGAGCGGGGGCAGCCAGCGCCGCCCGAGACCGGGGAAGGTCGCGTACCAGCCTGCCGGGTCCAGGTAGGCCCAGCCCCCGACGACCAGCCCGGTCACGACGAGAAGGCTCAACAGTGTTCTTCGCATACCTCGACGACCGCACACCAGCCCCCGACGTGACAGGCTGTGAGGCGGATCACTGCCACTGCAGGGGAGGACCGATGGAGCCGATCGTCGTCGTCGGAGGCGGGTTCGCCGCCGCCCGCGCCACCGAGGCGCTGCGCACGGAGGGGTACGACGGCGATCTCGTCGTCGTCGCCGGGGAGGCGGTCCCGCCGTACGAGCGACCACCGCTGTCCAAGGCCTACCTGCGCGGGGAGGTCGGGCGCGACGCCCTGGTCCCCCTGGACGAGCGCTGGTACCGGGACCACGGCGTCGACCTGCGCACGTCGACGACGGCGGTCGGCCTGGACGTCGCCGGACGGACGGTCACCCTGGCACCGGGCGGCTCGCTGCGCTACTCGCGGCTGCTGCTGGCCACCGGGTCCCGGGTCCGGCGGCTCGACGTCCCGGGCAGCGAGCTGCCCGGAGTCCTCCACCTGCGCAGCGTGCGCGACGCCGACCGGCTGGCGAGGGCGCTCGACCACGACGGTCCGGTCGTGGTGGTCGGCGACGGCTGGATCGGTATGGAGGTGGCGGCGTCAGCCCGGCAGCTCGGCCACGACGTCACCGTGGTCGGCAGGTCCCCGCACCCGCTGCGCGGCCTCGGTCCGCAGGTCGGGCAGATCTTCGCGGACCTCCACGAGAAGAACGGCGTCCGCCTCGTGCGCGAGGCCACCGTGACGAGCCTGCCCGGGACGGACCGGGTCACCGGGGTGACGCTCGACGACGGCCGCACGCTCGAGGCGCGCACCGTCGTGGTGGGCATCGGTGTCACGCCCGAGGTCGGCGTCGTCCAGGGCGCCGGGATCGAGCTGCGCCCGGCGTCCGACGGCGGAGGGATCGTCGTGGACGGGACGCTGCGGACCACCGCGCCCGACGTGTGGGCGGCGGGCGACATCGCCTCGGTCCCGTCCCCGCGCTACGGGCGACCGCTGCGGACCGAGCACTGGGCGACCGCTGACCAGACCGGCCGGCACGCCGCCCGGTCGATGCTCGGGGACGGGACCGCCTACGACGTGCTGCCGTACTTCTTCACCGACCAGTTCGACCTGGGCATGGAGTCTAAGGGTGTCACCGAGGGTGAGGTGGTGGTCAGCGGATCGCCGGCGGACTGCGAGGGCGTCGTCTTCTGGGTCTCCGACGGGCGGGTCTCCGCGGCGATGGGCCTCAACGTGTGGGACCGCATGGACGAGGCGGAGGAGCTGATCCGGGCCGACGGCCCCGTCGACCGAGCCATGCTGGAGTCGTTCGTCTGATCCGGTCCGGACCGGCGCGGACGGCGCGCCGCGGTCTGGCACGATCAGCACATGTCACGTCGCGTCGTCCTCGGGTGGGTGGCGCTGCTCGCCGTCGGCCTCGTCGCGATCGGGCTCTGGCGTCCGTGGGACGCGGTGCCGGGCACCGTGCCGGACACGGTGCCGCACGCCCTGCGCGACGCCGTCGGCCAGATCGAGTCCGTCCCCGGCGTCGTCGGAGCAGAGGTCCGCTACGACGTCCTGCACCACGACGCGAAGGACGGCGACACTGCCGTGGCCGGGCTCGAGGTCCGGCTCGAGGAGGACCTGACGCCGCAGGAAGCCGGTCACGCGGCCGGCCAGGTGTCAGCACTGTTCACCGCGGTCCCTGTCCCCGGCGTCGAGCTGACCCGGTCGATAGGGATCGTCGCCGGCCAGCCGGACGAGAGCGGCACTGCCCCTGCCTACCCGCTGAGCGTGCGGACCCTCGACAACCCCGACCTCGACATCGCCGTCGCCCAGGCCTACGAGCTGTGGCAGGCAGGCGCCGCACGCGCCTCCGACAACTCCGCCGAGACGAGCACACCGGACGAGCTCCTCGCGTTGGCCGACTTCGCCGAGCGGCGCGGAATCATCGCCGCTCTCGCCACGCTCGACCGCACGGTCCGCTACGAGCCCGGCATCCCCGTCGTCGTCGACGTCGCTCTGGTCCGCCTCGCCGTCGAGGCTGCCGAGCGAGACGGCGTCGAGTCGGCGTTCTCCACCGGTGAGAGGGGCCTGACGCTGCACCTGGCGGACGACCGGGCGAGCACGACCGCCTCGCTCGTGGACTGGCTGGAGACGCACGCCGTGGCGGGCGACCCCGTGCCCTACACCCTCTTCTCGCCCGGCTACGCGACGATCGCCGAGGGCTGGCTCGGCGGCGTCGCGCCGCCCGAGCCTGAGCCGCGCACCCTCCCGCTGCCCGACGGCACCGAGGCCTGGCCCGCCGACGCCGCGGCGCCCGCATGCACCGGCGCGGACCTCGAGCTCGCCCTCACCTCGCCCGACGCCGCCACGGGAGCGCGCTACCTGTCGGTGCGGGCGCGCAACGTCTCCGGCACCCCCTGCGCCGTCGACGGCGTGCCCGAGCTCGCGTTCCTGAACGCGGACGGCGAGCGCCAGCGGGACGTCACGATCGTGCCGACGGCCCCGGGCGTCGTCGCCGGACGCGTCGTCGTACCGCCCGGGGAAGCGCTGATCGCCACCCTGGAGTGGCGGGCCATGTCGACGGCGAACGACCCCGACGTCACCACCGCGGTCGAGGTGGTCTCGGTGCCCGGGGCCGACCCCGTGCGCCTCGTGCCGCGCGCACCGGGCCTCGCCGACCACCCGCCCGCCGAGGGCGGGGACTCCGCGGCCGGCGGCGCCCCGGCCCCGCTGGACGTGCTCGACGGCGCCGAGGTGCGGGTCGGACCGTGGGCCCAGGCGGTCGCCGGCTGGTCCTGACCCGGACGATCACCCGAAGGTGAACGTGTAGACCGACATCCCGGCGGGCACCTCCAGCTCGACGATGCCGTCCGTCGGGCCGTCACCGCGCAGCACGTCGTACAGGGTGGGGTTGCCGCCGACGGCGATCTCCTCCTCGGACCGCACCGTCCCGTCCGGTGCGGTCACGCGCGCCGTCACCGTGCCCTCGCCGCCGAGCACCGCGAACACGTCCGTCGACCGGTAGGCGAGACGCAACCGGGCGCCGTCGGACACCGCCGTCGCGCCCTGGAAGTCGACGTCCCACGTCCCTGCCAGCGAGAACGTGTCCGGCTGCTGCTCCGCGGCCGGCTCGAACCGTTCCTCCCCGCTGCCGTACGCCGTCGGGCCCGCGTAGTTGAAGACCTTGTTCAGCGCGAGGTACGTCTCCGGCGTGGTCTCCGCGTCCGGCGTGGTGTCGACGACGTCGGACGGGGGCGGCAGGTCGACGTCCGGGTCGGCGGCACGCAGCAGGTCGCGGATGTGCTGCTCGGTGACGTCGTAGTCGCCCTCACCGAACTTCAGGTAGCGCACCGTCCCGTCGGCGTCGATCAGGTACTCCGCCGGCCAGTACCGGTTCCGGTAGGTGGTCCAGGTCGAGTAGGAGTTGTCCTGGGCGATCGGGTACTCCACGCCCAGGTCCTCCGCGCCCGCGATCACGTTGCGCGTCTCGCGCTCGAACGCGAACTCCGGCGTGTGCACCCCGATGACCTCGAGCCCGGCGGACTGGTACTTCTCGTACCAGTCCGCGATGTGCGGGATGGCGCGCTGGCAGTTGATGCAGGAGTACGTCCAGAAGTCGACGAGGACCACGTCGCCGCGCAGGTCCGCCAGCTCGACGGGCTGCTCGCCCGGCGTGTTGAGCCACTGCGTGATGCCCGTCAGGGGCGGCGCGGTGCCGCAGTCGGCCAGCTCGGTGGACCCGCTCGTGCAGTTCGACAGCTCACGGTTCGCGTCGGTGACGATGCCGCCGAGCTCCAGGGCCTCCTGCACCGACTCGTTGGAGTCGACCTGCTCCTGCAGCGCGCCGGTGTAGTCCGGCAGCGCGCGTTGGATCTGGGCCGGCACGTCGAAGGCGAGCCCGACGGCCAGGACGATCATCACCGCACCACCGGTGACCCGGATGCCGCGCTGGTGGCGCTGGAACCCGCGCACCCGCTCGGCGACCCGGCGCCCGGCCAGCGCGAAGACCAGCAGCGGGATCGCGGCGCCGACGGCGAAGCTCACCGTGAGCGCGACCGTGCCCGGCCCGATGTTGCCCGTCGCGCCGGCGACGGTGATGGCGGCCAGCACCGGCCCCGCGCACGGCACGTACAGCACGCCGAGCCCGAGGCCCAGGAGGAACGCCCCGCGGTCCTGACGGGCGGCACCCTTCCGGGAGCCGAACGCGGCGATGCGCTGGAACGGGCGCTCCAGCACCTCCTCGATCCGCGGCACGATCATGCCGACGCCGATGGCCGCCAGCAGCGTGATCCCCAGCCAGCGCAGCAGGTCCTGCGGCAGCCCCAGAGCCGTCAGGAGCACGGAACCGAGCAGGGTGAACACCGTGAAGCTCAGCACCAGCCCGGCGATCACCAGGTAGGGGCGCCACGACCGGCCCGCGGCGCCCGCGGACCGGCCGCGACGCCGGTCGGCCCGGCGGGTGGTGCCGTCGCCGCGGCCCGACGGCCGGTCGTCCGCCGTCTCGTCCTCCGTCTCGTCCGGCGCGAGCGGCAGCGTCACCGTGCCGGCGCGACCTGTCGGGGGGCCGCTCGTGACCTGCCCGGACCGGCCGACCCGCACCGCGGACGGGGCACCCGCGAACAACGCGGGGCTGACGCCCTTGCCGGCCGCGGCGTCCGAGCCGGCGTCCGGGGTGCCGTCGTCGGCCGCTGCGCTTCCCCCGGCTGCTGCCGCGCGCTGCCGGGCCCCCTCGACGCCGCCAGCGAAGAAGATCACCGGCAGCATCGGCAGGATGCACGGCGAGATACCGGTGATGAGGCCGCCGAGCAGGCCGATGATGATCAGTGTCTCCATGCCACGGGTTCGGAACCGTGGGCCGCTCGGATGGGTCGCAGCACGCCGTGCGCCCCGTGCCCGTCAGCCGCGGACGGTGGTGACGACCTGCGTCAGGGACGGCCGCCGGGGCGTCGAACCGAACCCGAACCGCACCGGAGGGTCCACGTCCGCGAGCGCGCCGAGGCCCCTGCCGTCCCACGTCGCGCGGACCGCCGTGAGGGCGCGGACGTCCGTCGCACCGTAGGTCTCGGACCGCCCGCTGCCCGCGCTCCCCCGGGTGCGCACCCCGTCGAGCAGGAGTCGCGCGACCGGGTCGGTGAGCAGCGCGAACCGTGGCGACGTGGCGAGCCGCGCCGGGACGAGCCGCAGCGCCCACCCCAGGGCGGTCCGGCGCCCGACGGCGGCACGCAGCCGGAGCGGGCCGGCCTCGGCCTCGACGTGGCCACCGGGCCCGCGGCCGGTGTCGGCCCGGACGGTGACCGGCGTCTCGACGACCTCGTCGAACCGGTACGTGGTGGACACGAAGTCGGCGATCTGCGGCGGGGCGACCAGCACCCGGTGCCCGGCGACGTCCTCGACCATCACGTCGGCGAACGCGCCGAACGGCGACTCCCACCAGTGCCCCACGACCACGCGCGTGCCCGACGTCGTGCCGCACCCGAGGATCTGCCCGCGGAACCGCTGCTCGTCACCCATCCCCCGAGTCTGCTCCGGCGGTGCACCGGGTCGCGCGCCGGGCTCCTCCGACCCACGCGAAACAATCTTCGTCCGCGACCCATCCACGCCGTCGGGCGCTCCGAACCTCCGGTGAAGCGCCCCGGGACGAGGTCGGGGCGACGAGGCAAGGAGAGACCGATGAAGAACGTTCGTACCCGCACCGCCGCCGCCGGCTTCGCCACTCTGGCCCTGCTGGCCCTCGGCGCGTGCTCCTCCGACGACCCCGAGATGTCGGGCTCGACCGAGGAGACCATGGCCGAGGAGTCCCCGATGGCGGAGGACGAGATGGCCGAGGAGGACATGGCGGAAGAGGACATGGCCGAGGAGGACATGGCCATGGACCCCGCCGCCAACCTGGTGGGCCCCGGCTGCGAGGCCTACGCCGAGGAGGTCCCCGAGGGTGACGGCTCGATCACCGGGATGTCGACCGACCCGGTCGCCGTGGCCGCCTCCAACAACCCGCTGCTGACCACGCTCGTCTCGGCCGTCAGCGGCGAGCTGAACCCCGACGTGAACCTCGTCGACACCCTCAACGGTGACGAGTTCACCGTCTTCGCCCCGGTCGACGACGCGTTCGCCGCGGTGGACGCCGAGACGATCGACACCCTCTCCACCGACGCGGACCTGCTGACCACGGTGCTCACCTACCACGTGGTGCCCGGTCAGATCCTGCCCGAGGACATCTCGGGCGAGCTCGAGACCGTGCAGGGCGAGACCGTCGAGGTCACCGGATCGGGCGACGAGCTCATGGTGAACGACGCCAACGTGATCTGCGGTGGCGTCATGACGCAGAACGCCACGGTCTACCTCGTCGACTCGGTGCTCATGCCGCCCATGTGATCGGCGCCCTTCCGGTCCGGTTCCCGGGCACGCAGGGGGTGTCCGGGGCCCTCCGAGGCCGGGCCCGTCTCGTCATCCGACGAGGCGGGCTCGGCCTCTTCGTGCGCGCGCAGGAGCCGCTCCGCACAGGCGTTAGGGTCGGCCCATGCCTCGTCCTCGTCCCCGTGTCGTCGTCGTCGGAGCCGCCGTCGTCGCCCTGCTCGCCGGGCTCTTCCTCGCCGTCCCGGTGGCGTGGCTCGAGCTCGACGGCCCGCCGGCGCCGCCTGTCGCGGCGATCGCCGACCTGCCCGAGGGTGCTCAGGTCACGGCGATCGACCGGGCCTGCGGGTCGGGCGGCTGCTGGCTCGAGGTCTCCGTGCTGGCCGCTGCGGGAACCACGGGTCAGGAGCTGTCGAACGAGGTCACCCCGGACGGAGAGGAGTGCGGGGTCCGCAGCATCGTGGACCTGCGCCGGGTGTGCACCTCGACCAGCGCGGTCGGGCCGACAGACGCACGGTTCGTCGTCCGGTACGACCGGTACCTCGATCTCTGAGGCAGCCGGTGCCGTCGACCCTGGACCGTCGCGTCGACGGGCGGGCGTCCTCAGCCCTCGGCGAGGACCACGATCGGGTCGCTGGTCGGCTGCTCCGAGCCGCCCTCGGGCTCCACGGAGACCGCTAGGCCCACGCCGGAGACGTCGCTGACCAGCTGCTCCACCTCGCCGTCCTGCGGCTCGAGGAGCCCGGCCGACGTCACGCCGCCCTCAGCACCGACCAGCCAAAGCTGGTAGACCGAGTCGTCGCCGACGTCGGGCAGGTCGCCCGCGCTGAAGAGGAAGTCGTCGCCCGCCGCGAGCACCGTGGCGTAGCCGCCACCGGTGACGTCGCTGCGCAGCAGGGTCGCCGACGGGTCGGCCATCATCTCGGCGACCGTGTCGACCTGCTCCTGCAGGCGGTTCTGCTCCGTCGTGGCCTGGATGGCCACGGTGGTGGGCACGGCGACGGCGACGACGGCGGCCGCCGCCACGGCGACGACGCCCCATCGACGACGGCGGCGCGACGAGAGCGGCACGACGTTCGTCCCGTCCGCGTGGCCGGTACCGGGCGAGGCGGGCGTGCCGCCGTCGTCCGCGACCGGTGCGCCGCCGTCGGCCGCTCCTGCCGACGCCACGATCCGGTCCATGACGGCGGCACGCAGGTGGGCCGGCGGTTCGTGCTCGACGGTGAAGGAGGCCACGACCTCGCGGTACTCGTCGAGCGCGCGCCGGGCCTCGGCGTCGTCCGCGAGGAGTCGCTCGACGGCGCGGCGCTCGAGGTCGTCGACCGCGTCGAGAGCGTAGGCGGGGAGCAGGTCCCAGGCGTCACGGGTGCTGTCAGGCACGGGCCACCCCCAGGCAGTCGCGCAGGCGGCCGAGGCCGTCGCGGATCCGGGACTTCACCGTGGGCAGCGCGGCGCCGAGCCGCTCGGCGACCTCGCGGTAGGTCCGTCCGCCGTAGTAGGCGTCGACGACGGCCTCACGCTGGGTCGCGGTCAACGAGTCCAGGCAGCGGCGCACGGCCGCACCCTCGAGCCGGCGCTCCACGTCCTCGGCGACGACGTCGTGCTCGCTCACCGCGCGCGTGCCGTCGAGATCGCGCTGGTCGCGGTCGCGGCGCGCCTGCTCGGCACGGACGCGGTCCACCGCCCGGCGCCGGGCCAGGGTGGCGACCCAGGTGCGCGCCGAGGCGCGGGACGGGTCGAAACGCGCTGATGTCTGCCACACCTCGACCATCACCTCCTGGGTCACCTCGGCGGCGTGGTCCGGGTCGCGAAGCACACCGAGCGACGTGCCGTAGGCCACCGGGGCCAGGGCGTCGTAGACGGGCCCGAACGCCGCCGGGTCACCGTCGACGCACGCCACGAGGGCATCGTCGACAGGAGTCGGCAGGGAAGGCGGCACCGTCACAGTGTGCCGCACCCCAGCCGTCCGGTCGATCTGCACCCGTCCCGCGTCGCTCGTCCCGGGCCTTCCGGGACGTCATGGGTTCGGCGCGGACGGCGTCCTGGATGGGTGGTCGCGCCGTGGCGCGCATCACTCGCCGGGCGCGGGCGTCTCTGTTCGTCAGGAATGAGGCGTTGATTCCTGACGAACAGAGACGCCCGCGAGCAGGGCTGTGGATGACGACGGCGGCGCAGGCAAGAGATCTGCTTCGCTCGCTCGGTGCCCGGTCGTCCTCAGCCCGTCCCCGAGTCGTTGCTCCTGATCGCCGCGCAGCAAGAAGGCCTCGTCTCGGTGCGACAGTGCCTCGCTGCCGGGATGACCCGCGAGCAGGTGGCCGCGCGGACACGTACCAAGGAGTGGGAACGTGTCGCCCGCGCGGTCCTCGACACCGGACTGACCGGCGTGAACCGGGCCGACCAGGGCCTCGAGATCGAGCATCGCCGGCGCCGGGCCGCGCTGCTCGGGCTGCTGGCGCACCCGGGGTCCGTGGCCACCGGTCTCTGCGCCCTCGTGCTCCACGGCGTGCAGGGTGCGCCGGCGCGGCTCACGCCCGAGGTCGCGATGCCCACCGGAGCCCCCCGGGCGGGACGGCCGCCGGTCAGGCTGCGGCGCTCGCCGGTCGACCGATGGGTCGACGTCGGAGGCTTCCGCTGCGTGCCCGTGGACCGAGCGCTCGTCGAGGCCGTGCCGCAGGTCGGGCGCCGCCACGCCGTGGCACTCATGGACTCGGCGCTGCACCGAGGGCTCATCGACGCCGAGCGACTCGAAACCACCTATCGGGCCGCCGCCGGGCGCCGCGGCATGGCGCGGACACGCGAGTGGTGGCCGTTGGCCGACGGACGTTCCGAGTCGCCGGCCGAGACGTGGGCCCGGCTGTCCTGCGTCGAGGACGGTTTCCCGCCCGACACCCTCCAGCTCCAGGTCGCCGGACCCGGTGAGCAGGTCTTCGCCCGCGTGGACCTGGCCTGGCGGTTGCCGGACGGCACGGCGCTGCTCGTGGAGATCGACGGGCAGGAGGTCCACTCGGCACCGCGGGCGCTCTACCGTGACCGCGCCCGCCAGAACCGTCTGGCCACCTCGCGCACCGTCGTACGCCGGTTCACCGGCACCGACGCCTGGCACGGGCGGGTCGGACCCGAGGTCGCCACCGTGCTCCGAGGCTCCGGGTGGCGGCCGCACCCGCTGCCGGCGGACGCGATCCTGCACCTTGCCTGACGGCACACCGTCGCGAGCGTCTCTGTTCGTCAGCTATCAGGCCTCCATTCCTGACGAACAGAGACGCTCGTGGCAGCAGGTGCCGACGACGGCGCGCCACCCGGCGTCAGGCGTCCCGTCGCGAACGCACCGCAGCGGCCAGGACCTCCAGCAGCTCCGCCGTCGTGCCCCAGTCCATGCACTTGTCCGTGACGGACTGGCCGTACACGAGCGAGTCCAGCGGGCCGGGCTTCTGGGCGCCGGCCTCGATGAAGCTCTCCAGCATCAGGCCGGTGATGCCCTGCTCACCGTCGGCCAGCCGCGAGGCGACCTCCCGCACCACCTCGGCCTGGCGCACGTGGTCCTTGCCGGAGTTGCCGTGGGAGGCGTCGACGATCACGCCCGTCTCGACGGCTCCGCCCAGCCCCGAGGTGCGGGCGACCGCCAGAGCCGCGGCGACGTCCTCGGTCCCGTAGTTCGGGCCGCCGCGCCCGCCGCGCAGGATGACGTGACAGTCCGGGTTCCCGGCGGTCTCGACGGCGGCGGCCCGGCCCTCGGAGTCCGCCCCGAAGAACGTGTGCTCGCTGGCCGCCGTGATGCAGCCGTCCACCGCGATCTGCACGTCGCCGTCGGTGGCGTTCTTGAAGCCGACCGGCATCGACAGCCCCGACGCGAGCTGGCGGTGCACCTGCGACTCGGCGTTGCGCGCGCCGATGGCGCCCCAGGTGACGGCGTCGGCGATGTACTGCGGGGAGGTCGGCTCGAGGAACTCGCACGCGGCCGGGACGCCGGCGTCCAGCACGCCGAGCAGCACCTCGCGGGCGAGGCGCAGGCCGTGGTGCACGTCGTGCGAGCCGTCCAGGTGCGGGTCGTTGATGAGACCCTTCCACCCGACCGTGGTGCGCGGCTTCTCGAAGTAGACCCGCATCACGACCACCAGGTCGTCCGACAGGTCGCGTGCGACGGGTGCGAGCCGGCGGGCGTAGTCGAGCGCGGCGGCCGGGTCGTGCACGGAGCAGGGCCCGACGATGACGACCAGCCGGTCGTCCTCCCCGGTCAGCACGTCGCGGACCTCGCGGCGCGACGTGGTCACCAGGTCGCTGCGCCGGGTGCCCAGCGGCAGCTCGGTGCGCATCGCGCGGGGTGCGGGCAGGGGGTCCAGGGCGCGGACGCGCAGGTCGGAGGTCTCGGCCATCAGGTCAGTATCGTCGGTCGTCGCGGTGGCGCGCGCGGCGGGCGAGGTGGTGGGACTCATCGGGGGCTCCTGGTGGTGGCGGTCTCGTCGGTCGGTCGGCGCCGTCGCAGGCGGTCCGGTCCCGACCGGAAGCCCCGACGACAAAGGGCCCGGACGCGCGGTGCGTCCCAGGCCCTGTGCTGGCTCCGGTGGAAGGAGTCGGTCAGGCGCGAGCCCGCCGAGCTCCCAGCGGAGCCGGCGTAAAGCGCCAATACCAACGGATGTTCACGGCGATGACAGTACGCCCGGCCACGCCGCACCGTCCAGCGGTGTCCACGATCCGGTCCCGGGTACGGTCGCCCCATGCCGATCCCCGAGTTCGTCGCCGCCCTCCGCGCCCAGGTCGGGACCGCACCGCTGTGGCTTCCCGGGGTGACCGCCGTCGTGCACGACGACGCCGGGCGTCTGCTGCTGGGCCGGCGCGCCGACAACGGGCTCTGGGCTCTGGTCAGCGGGATCCTGGAACCTGGCGAGGAGCCGGCGCGCGGCCTCGTGCGCGAGGTCCTCGAGGAGACCGGCGTCGAGGTGGAGGTCGACGCGCTGGCCGCGGTGTCCACCACGCCGGAGGTCGTCTACCCGAACGGCGACCGCAGCGCGTACCTCGACCTGTGCTTCCTCGCGCGGCCGGTCTCGGCCGCGTCCGCCGCCGCCGCGCACGTCGCCGACGACGAGTCGGTCGCGGTGGCGTGGTTCGCGCGGGACGCGCTGCCCGAGGACCTCGCACCCTCCACGCGCCGGCGGCTCGCGTCGGCGGAGCGGTACCGTGCCGACCCCGGTGCCGGCACGGTCTTCGTCCGCTGAGGTCACGGATCGGGCACGAGCGGCCCGATCCGCCGTTCCGTCGTCGTCGCCCCGACCGCCTCGGAACGTGACCACGGTGCTGGTCAACCGACGGAGCTGTCAGGCTCATGACGGTGTATCCCGGGTCCTGAGCCTGACAGCTCCGGACGCGGGGCGGAGCGTCAGCGTCGGTACAGCTCGACGAAGTTGCGCAGGATCCGCATCGGCTCCGTCACGCGGCGCGCGGCCGCCCGGGTGACGACGTCGTCGGCCTCGTTCGCCGCGAAGTAGCCGTAGTCGCGGTACACCTGCACCCGCTGGGTCAGGCCGGCGAGGTCGAGCTCGGGGTGGAACTGCGTCGCGTACAGGTGGGACCGGATCCGGAACATCTGCACGGGCGAGCGTGGCGAGAGCGCGAGCCGGACGGCGCCGGGCGGCAGGCCCCGCATGGCCTCCTTGTGCCCCACGAACGCGGTGAACGCGGGTGGCAGGCCCGCCAGCAGGGGGTCGGCGATGCCCTCCTGGGTGAGCTCGACGGTCGCGAGGCCGACCGCCTCGCCGTAGAGCCGGTCCACCACTCCCCCGGCGTACTGGCCGAGGGTCCCGACGCCGTAGCAGGCACCGAGGAACGGGAAGTCGCGGTCCACGACCTCGTCGAGCAGCGTCCTGAACTCACGCTCCACCCGGCGCTGCACCGCCGACTTGGTGTCCTCGGGGTCGGAGGAGTTGAAGGGTCCGCCGCCGACGATGATCCCGGCGTAGTCGTCGAGGTCGATCCGCGGCATCGGGGCGGCCTCGAGGCGCACCCGGTGGAGCTGTTCCGGGGCGAGCCCGGAGTAGCGGCACATCGCGGCGTACTCGCCGTCGGCGGCGACGTCCTCGGCACGCGTCGCCAGGAGCAGGAACGGCTTCACTCCCGCAGCGTAGGCCGAACCCGCCCCGGGGTGCCGAACAGGAGGTTGGGCCCGCTATGGCGGGGCAAAGCGGGCACAACCTCCTGTTCGGCACCGTGGGGTCAGGACCAGCGGAACATCCGGACTGCCAGCGGCAGCAGCACGGCCGTCCACACGGCCATGACGACCATCTGCAGCAGGGGGAAGCCCGTCTCGAACCAGCCCGTGGTCAACGCCTGGGCCGCCGCCCCCAGCGGGGTGAACTGCCCGATCTGCTGCAGCAGCTCCGGCATGATCGGTCCCGGCGTCCACAGGCCGGCGAGCATCAGCATCGGGAAGTAGAGCAGCATCGACACGGCGTTCGCCGTCGACGCCTTGGGCGCCCACGCCGCGATGAGCATGCCGAGCGAGAACATCGCCGCCATGCCGAGCACGAAGGCGAGCAGCACCACGCCGAGCTGCCCCGGCATCGGGACGTCGAACATGAACCGGCCGACCAGGACGGCGACCAGCACACCCACCAGTGTGGTGGCGACGTTGATGATCAGGTGCGCGACGACGATCCCCTGCGAGCGCATCGGCGTGGTGCCCAGCCGGCGCAGCACCCCCTTCTCGCGGAACGTGGCGAAGGTGACCGGCAGGACGGTCAGCGCGGCGGTGCCCAGCGCCATCGCGACGACCACCGGCAGGTAGGTCGCGATCGGCGTGAGCCCGTACCAGACGGACGTCTCGGGGGCGTCGAGGATGGGTTCGCGCATCCCCGGGATCGCGTAGCCGACACCGATCATGAGGACCGTCGGGAACAGGATGCCGAAGAACACGGCGGCGAAGTCGCGCAGCCAGACCTTCGTCTCGGTGGTCAGCAGCGTGCCGAAGCCACGCCAGGACCCGGCGGACCGGCGGGTGGCGGGCAGCGTGGTGGTGGTCATGAGCGGGCTCCTTCGGTGAGCTCCTGCGGGTCGTAGGTGCGGCCGGTGACGGCGAGGAACACGTCCTCGAGCGAGCGGGCGACGGTGGCGACGTCGTCGGGCACGACGTCGGCCTCGGCGAGCGCGGGCACGACGGCGAGCAGCACCCGCCGCGACCCGGTGACGGCGATGCGCCGCTCCCCCGCGTCCCCGGTGCGGTAGACGTCGGGGTGCCGGTCGGCGAGGTCGGCGAGCAGGGCCCGTGCCCGGTCGGTGTCCTCGGTGGCGAAGCGCACGATGACGGTGCGTTCGTCGTCCAGGTCGTCGATGAGCCCGTCGGGGGTCCCCTCGGCGACGACGCGGCCGCGGTCGATGACGACCAGCCGGTCGCAGAGCCGCTCGGCCTCGTCCATGAAGTGGGTGACGAGCAGGATCGTCACGCCGGAGTCGCGCACCCGCTCGACCAGGTCCCAGGTGCTGCGGCGAGCCTGCGGGTCGAGCCCGGTGGTGAGCTCGTCGAGGATGGCGACCTTCGGGTTGCCGACGAGCGCGAGCGCGATCGACAACCGCTGCTTCTGCCCGCCGGACAGCTTCGCGAACTGCTGGCCGGTGTGCTCGGTGAGGTCGAGCATGCGGGCGAGCTCGTCGACGTCGGCCGGGTCCGGGTAGAACGAGGCGAACAGCCGTAGGGCCTCGCCCACGGTGATCTTGTCGTGCAGCGCGGCCTCCTGGAGCTGGACCCCGAGGTGCTCGCGCACCCGCTCGGGGTGCCGCTGCGGGTCGATGCCGAGCACGCGGACCGTGCCGCCGTCGGCGTGCCGCAGGCCCGCGAGGGTCTCCACGCTGGTGGTCTTGCCGGCGCCGTTGGGGCCGAGGATCCCGAAGATCTCCCCGGGCTGGACGGCGAACGACACGTCGTCGACGGCGATCTTGTCGCCGTAGGTCTTGCGGAGGTTGCGGACCTCCACGATCGGCTGGGCCATCTCTGGCCTCCTTCTGCGAGGTGGGACGAGGTGCGGGCGGTTCACGACGGACGCACGGTGGCGTCGCGGAGCATGAGGTGCGCCACCACCGCGGCCAGGACCGCGGCGAGGAGCGCGCCGACGAGGCTGACGGCGACGCCGGCCGCCGAGTCGACGGGGCTGTCGCGGAGCGGGATCGCGAAGACGCCGGAGCGGCTGCCGAGGTCGGCGAGCGCGGCGGGGACCAGCAGCGGGACGACGGCGAGGGTGCCGCGGACGGCCCCCCAGCGCCGGTAGCCGCCGTGGACGGCCGTGCCGACGAGCACGTAGGTGACGATGACGAGCGTCTGCGCGACGACGGTCGCCGCCACGCCGGACACGGTGTCGAGCGGGAACCCGCCCGCGCCCTGGTAGGGCCGCTCGAGCGCCGTGTAGACCTGTTCCTCGACGAGGCCGAGCGCGACGGTCAGCACGCCGAAGACGAGCCCGCCGACGACGGCGCCGCGTGCGATCCCCTCCACGAGGGAGCGCCGCGACCCGCCGGCGGCCAGGTGGGTGCGCAGGAGCGCGGCGGTGAGGATGATGCCGACGGCGAACGCCGGCCAGCGCGCGGGGCTCCCGGCGGCGTCGTAGGTCAGGCCGTCGGCCACGCCGCCGTAGCGGTTCACGATCACCGGTACGGACAGGACGAGCAGCGCCCAGCAGGCCCAGAACCAGATCGCCGTCCTGAGCAGGTAGCGCTGGAGCCGGCGTCGGGCCGCGGAGACCGCGCGGCGGTGGGGCGTGGCGTCGCGGACGGCCGTCGTCGTGGTCATGGCGGTCACCTCGTCGGCCGGAGTCGGACGGTGCGCAGGCGCAGGTGCAGCCACACGGCCGAGAGGCCGATCGCGGCGAGGGCCACGACGATCCCGGCGACCGTGTCCGACGCCTCGTCGGGAAGCAGGGAGCCGAGCACGTCCGTGGCCCAGCCGCTGCGGGTGGCGAGCTCGACGAGACCCAGCAGCACCAGGCCGGGCAGGAGGAGCAGCGTGCCGCGCCACGGACCGTCGGACGTGTACCCGATCGCGACGGCGCACCCGACGAGTACGTAGACCACGACGACGAGAACCTCGGCGCCCGCGGTGGCGAGGACGCCTCCGCTCCCGGTGGCCAGGCCGCCCTCGGGCTCCGGCCAGGGCCATCCCACGGCGCGGAACACCTCCCGTTCGGCCACCGTCGCGAGGGCACGGAGCACCCCGTAGGCCGGGGCGGTGACGACGGCGGTGACCAGCGCGGCGTCGCGGAGCGCCCGGCGGGTGCCGCCGGCGGCCAGGTGCGTCGCCAGGATGGTCGAGCAGGTGATGAGTCCCAGCGAGAACGCGAACCACCGGGCGCTGTACTCGGCAGCGACCAGCACGCCGACGTCCATGTGCCCGCCGGCGCGGTCGACGACGAACGGCACCACGACCGCCGCCGTCGCGAAGAACACCCAGAAGCCGGTGCCGACGAGCAGCGAGGGGACGGCCATCGACCGCGTCGCCCGGCGGGTGGCGCGCCGCTGCGAGGCGGCGGCGAGCGCTGCCCGGGACGGCGGGGTGGTCGTGGTGGCGCTCATCGGTCCGCCCCCGTCCGGTTCGGCTCGGTGAGGCGCACGAACAGGTCCTGCAGCGGGAGCGCGCCCAGCTCGACGCCGGCGGCTCGTGCGGCTGCCGCCTCGCCGTCCTCGGGCGTGCCCTCGAGCGTGACCTGCAGCGTGCCGCCGAGCTGCTGGCGGTGCAGCACCCGACGGTCCCCGGCGAGCCGCTCGACGGCGGAGGCGGGGCCGGTGAGGCTGAACCCGCGCCGGCCCATCTCCTCGGCCGTCTCGGCGAGCAGGATCCGGCCGCGGTCGAGCACGATCACGTCCTCGAAGAGCCGCTCGACCTCCTCGACCAGGTGGCTGGAGAGCAGGATCGTGCGGGGGTGCTCGGCGTAGTCGGCGAGGACCTCGTCGTAGAACGCGTACCGCGTCGGGGCGTCCATGCCGAGGTAGACCTCGTCGAAGATCGTCAGCGGCGCGCGGGCGGCGAGGCCGATGGTGGCCCCGACGGCGGACTTCTTGCCGCGCGAGAGGGCGGCCGGCTTCTTGCGGGGGTTCACCTCGAACATGTCCAGCAGGCGGGCCGCGAGCTCCGCGTCCCAGTGCGGGCGCAGGTCCGCGTAGTACTGGAGGGACTCGGACAGCTTCTCGTCGTCCTGGAGGTCGCCGGACTCACGCACCAGCTGGACGTTCGAGGTGACCCAGGCGTTCTCCCAGGGGTCCCCACGCCTCCGGGGCGTCGCCGTCGGGCCCGAGGCGCACGGTACCGGCGGTGGGCCGGTTGAAGGCCGCCAGCAACGAGAGCAGCGTGGACTTGCCGGCGCCGTTGCGCCCGAGGATCCCGGTGATCACACCGGGGCGGAGGGCGAGATCCACGCCGTCGAGCGCGACGGTCGCCTCGTCCTGGTAGGTCGTGCCGTCGACCGTCATCCGGCGCTGCTTGCCGAACCGGACGCCGACGTCCTCGAGGCGCGCGCCGAAGGGCTCGGGGGTCATGACTTCTCCTGGGTGGTCTCGGTGGGCGAGTCGTCGCCGCCCTGGACGTAGGCGACGATCTCCGCGGTCGGGATGCCGAGGACGTCCGCCTGGGCGAGCGCCGGGGCGAGCACGTCGTCGAAGTAGGCCTTGCGGTGCTGGTCGAGGAGGCGTTCGCGCGCGCCCGGGGCGACGAACATGCCGAGCCCCCGCCGCTTGTAGAGCACCCCCTCGTCGACGAGCCCGGTGAAGGCCTTCGCCGCGGTGGCCGGGTTGATGCGGAACGTCGTCGCGAACTGGGTGGTGGACATGACCTGCTCCTCCTCCGCGAGCTCGCCCGCGAGGACCTGCGACCGGATCATCCTGGCGATCTGGACGTAGATCGGTTCGGGGCCGTCGAACACGCGACCCTCCTCAGGGTGTGCTGGTGCTGTGGTTCATTACTGGACTAATGAACCACAGAGCGGCGGCGAGGGTCAACCCCTGCCGCCGCGCGGCCGGTCGTGACCGTCTGGTGAGACGTCGTCCACAGGCCCGTGCCCGAGATGGTCCGGTTTCGCTACGGTGTCGAGGTGTCGCCGTCGACCCGCTGGTGAAGGAAGCCGTGAAGGAGCCCTCGATGTCCCCTGCCGCCCCTGCGCTCGGTGCGCTCGCCCTGGTGGCGCTCCTGCTCACCGGCTGCACCCAGCCCGCTCCCGCGCCGACGGATCAGGGCACGACGGCGGAAGTCACCTCCAGCCCGTCGCCCTCCGTCGCCGAGTCCTCGCCGGCACCGTCGCCGACACCCGTGGTCGTCGCGCCCGAGCGGCCCGCCGCGATGGACGACGACGGGTACGAAGGTGCCCAGGCGGCAGCGAAGTACTTCCTCAGCCTGGACGACTACATCATGAAGACCGGCGACACCGCCGAGTGGGAAGCGATGTCGCACAAGGAGTGCGGGTACTGCTCGCGACGCCTCGAACAGGCGCGAGAAATCCACGACAACGCGTACGTGTGGACAGGCGGCGAAGCGGCGGTTGAAATCACACACGTCTACGAGCGGGATGATCCGACAGGAATCTGGCCAGTCGATGTGAGAGTGTCCGCCGATCGAGCGAGCATCCAGAAACCGAATGGCGATGTGGTGTTCGAAGAAGGGGCGTCCACCTTCAAGCAACGTGTCGAAATCAAGAACTCAGGCACAGGCTGGCATGTAGTTGCCGTGAGCGGCCTGGAGGACGAGTAGTGCTGAAGGAAGTACTCTTCGCCGCCGCAATGGTCCTAGTGGCTTCCGAAGCGCCGCAGATTCCGGCGCAACCGGCGGCCGAGCCAACCTTCGACGGCAGGACCGACGATCAGGACAATTCAGCCGTTGTGACGGGCGTCGGCGATGCGGAGAGCCCCGCGACGTCCGGGGACGACGGTCCCCGCGACCGCTACTTCCGCACCGACTCCACCACCTGCAACCTCGCCGCCACCACCGACGGCGCAGACTTCATCACCACCCTGGACTCCTGCCCCGACGGCTCCCAGGAAGCGGACTTCCAAGGCGCACCCTGCGCGGACGACGAGTACGAGCTCGCCGAGCTCTGGGTCGAGCGTCTCCAGAACGACGGCACCTACACCGCCCCCGAACGCGTCTCCGGCAGCGAGTGCGTCACCCCCGCCGACCTCGCCGCCCCCGCCCAGCACGAGTTCGCCACCATGCACATCCCCACCCCCGACGCCGTGCTGCAGGCCCGCGAACCCCTCCTGGTCAACGTCCACTACCCCGCCTACGCCACGACCCAGCCCCAGATCGCCGACGTCACCCTGCTCGACGTCCCGGTCCAGATCCGCGCCGACCCCGTCCAGTACACCTGGGACTTCGACGACCCCCACACCCCCGGCGGCGCCACCCTGACCACCACCGACCCCGGCCACCCCTGGACCGACGGCACCCCCATACCCGACAGCACCTGGATCGGCCACACCTACACCCACCTCGGCCACCCCGACACCCATACCGGCACCCTCCGCGACCAGGCCGGCAACTGGTACCGCGACGACGTCACCACCACCCTGACCACCACCTGGGAAGGACACTTCCGCATCACCGGCACCAGCACCTGGACCCCCATCGACGGCACCATCACCACCACCAGCACCACCGACCCCGTCACTCTCACCGAAGCCCGCGTCCGCCTCGTGTGCGACGACACCCACGGCGATCCCACCTGCTGACCCCCCCCGACCGTTGTGGGTGCACGACACGCCACCAACGACCCGACCACCACCGCGTGTCGTGCACCCACAGCGAGGGTGCCGGGTCGCCACGGCTACCCGAGGGAGCTCCGGCGCTCGTACCGCCGTCGGGCCGCGTCGTGCGCCTCCCGCAGCAACGCCAGGACGGTGCCGGAGGTGCGGTCGGCGGGGTCGACGACGCACACCCAGCCCAGCTCCCCGTACACCGGGTGGGCCATCAGCACGTCCGTGGGGACGTCGGCCGACGGCCGCGCCCCGGCCGCACCGCCGCCATCGGCAGCGGTCGGCGCGTGCACGGGGTCCAGCTCGACGGAGCGCCGGCGGCCCACGTGGATGTTGACGCGCCACCGTCCTGGCCGGTCGAGGTCGCAGCTGGTGTCGTCCGGGTAGTCCTTCGTGACGATCGTGCCGTAGGGCTGCACGGTGGTCGGTACCCGACCGTCGGGTGCGCAGTAGAAGAAGGCGTCACCCCAGGCGAGCTCCGGGGCGCCGCTGCCAGGTCCGGGCTGCAGGACGAGGGCGCCGTCCCACCCGCGCACCGTCTCGATGATCTGGTCCATACTCATGGTTCAAGCATCACCTTGAAGTGCTTCTGTGGGGTTGTCATGGATCGACCGATGCGGACCGTCGAGGTCGCCCGCGCGACGGGGTACTCCGTGCAGGAGGTGCGGGACCTCGAACGGCTCGGCGTCCTCCCGTCGGCCGCACGGTCCGCCACCGGCTACCGGCTGTACCGGCCGGTCCATGTCCGGGCGGTCCGTGCCTACCGGGGGCTCGCCACCGCCGTCGGCCCCGTCGTCGCGCGCCGCACGATGGCCGGACTGTGGGGATCGGCGCCCGATGTCGCCGTGGCGGCCCTGACCGATCTGCACGTCGGCCTCGCCGAGGACCGCCGGCAGACCCTCCTGGCGCTCGACGCGCTCGACGAGATCGGTGCCGAGCCGGCGGCGACCCGTCCCGGGGACGTCCTGACCATCACCGAGCTCGCCGACGCCCTGGGTGTCCGGACCTCGACGCTGCGCCACTGGGAGGCCGAAGGACTGGTCACCGCACAACGAGTCGGGTCCCTGCGCGTCCGCACCTACGACGTCGAGCAGGTCGGTTCCGCGCGGATCGTCGCGGCGTTGCGCGCGGCAGGCTACGGCGTCCCGGCGGTGGCGACCGTCCTGGCGGCGCTGCGAGGACCCGGAACCACATCCCAGGCCGAGACCACCCTGCGCGCACGGCTGGATTCGATCGCGACACGGTCACGGGCGCTGCTGCGCGCCGGTGCCGACCTGGCCGACCTGCTCGACGCCGTCCAGCACGGGCGGACCGAGGTCAGCGACGCCGCACGCCCGTGAGCCCACTTGTGGGTGTACGACACGCCGTCGTCCACTCGGCGACAACCGCGTGTCGTACACCCACAGCGGAAGAGGGGGACGGCGAAGGGCCGCGGCGGGACGAGTCCCACCGCGGCCCTTCGTGCGCTACCTCGCGCAGAGTTGCGCTACCTCGCGTCAGGCGTCGACGGCGGCAGCGTCGACCTCGTCGTACGTCGAGAGCTCGGCGAGGTCACCGGCGACGATCTCCGCGATCTGCACGGCGTTCAGCGCCGCCCCCTTGCGCAGGTTGTCGTTGGAGACGAAGAGGACGAGCCCCCGACCGTCCGGCACTGACTGGTCGGTGCGGATGCGGCCCACGAACGACGGGTCGGCACCCGCCGCGCCCAGCGGCGTCGGGACGTCCGCCAGCTCGACACCCGGAGCGGCGGCCAGCAGCTCGCGCGCCCGCTCGGGCGACAGAGCCGCGCCGAACTCGGCGTGGATCGCGAGCGAGTGACCGGAGAACACCGGCACCCGGACGCAGGTCCCGGCCACCGCCAGGGAAGGCAGCCCGAGGATCTTGCGCGACTCGTTGCGGAGCTTCTGCTCCTCGTCGGTCTCCCCCGACCCGTCGTCGACGATCGACCCGGCGAGCGCGATGACGTCGAACGCGATCGGCGCGACGTACTTCTCCGGCTCGGGGAACTGCACGGCCGAGCCGTCGTGGGTGAGCCCCTCGAGGTCACCGGCGACGGCGGCGCGCGCCTGGTCGGCGAGCTCCTTGACGCCGCCGAGCCCGGACCCCGAGACCGCCTGGTACGTCGCGACCCGCAGCCGCTCCAGCCCGGCCTCGGCGGCCAGCGGCTTGAGCACCGGCATCGCGGCCATCGTGGTGCAGTTCGGGTTGGCGATGATGCCCTTGGCCGCGTCGCTGATCGCCTCCGGGTTCACCTCGGAGACCACCAGCGGGACCTCGGGGTCGAGACGCCAGGCGGACGAGTTGTCGATGACGACGGCGCCCGCCTCCGCGAAGCGGGGCGCGTGCTCGCGCGACGTGCCCCCGCCCGCCGAGAAGAGGGCGACGTCGATGTCGGCGAGCTCCGCCGTCGGCGTCGCCGCGACGTCCTCGACCGTGACGTCGACGCCCTCGTAGGCGAGGGTCGACCCCGCCGACCGCGCCGAGGCGAAGAGCCGCAGCTCCTTGACCGGGAACCCGCGCTCCGTGAGGAGACGGCGGATCACGGCGCCGACCTGACCGGTCGCGCCGACCACGGCGACGTTGACTCCCTGAGCGTTGATGACAGTCATCAGCCGATCACCGCCCCGACCCGGCGTAGACCACGGCCTCGCCCTCGGAGGAGTCCAGACCGAACGCCGTGTGGATGGCCCGGACCGCGTCGTCGAGGTTGTCGGCGCGGGTGACCACCGAGATGCGGATCTCCGAGGTGGAGATCATCTCGATGTTGATCCCGGCGTCCCGCAGCGCACCGAAGAGGCGCGCCGAGATGCCGGGGTGCGACTTCATGCCGGCACCGACGAGCGACACCTTGCCGATCTCGTCGTCGATCTGCAGCTCGTCGAACTTCAGCTCCGACTTCACGGCGTTGAGCGCGGCCACCGTGGAACGGACGTCGCCGTGCGGCAGCGTGAACGAGATGTCCGTGCGCCCGGTCGCGGCGACCGAGACGTTCTGGACGATCATGTCGATGTTCGCGCCGGCGCTGGCCACCACCTCGAAGATGCGGGCGGCCTGGCCGAGCGTGTCGGGGACACCGACGACGGTGATCTTGGCCTCGCTGCTGTCGTGCGCGACGCCGGAGATGATCGGGTCTTCCATGGCTTCCTCCTGGTCACCGGTGCTGGCGTTCGGGTCGATGAGATCTCCGTGAGTACCGGCCACGAGCGTGCCGGTCTTGCCCGAGAACGAGCTGCGCACGTGCACGGGCACGCCGTACCGGCGGGCGTACTCGACGGCGCGCAGCGCGAGGACCTTGGCGCCGGACGCCGCCAGCTCGAGCATCTCTTCGTAGGTGACCCGGTCGATCTTGCGGGCGCCCGGCACGATGCGCGGGTCGGCGCTGAAGATGCCGTCGACGTCGGTGTAGATCTCGCAGACGTCCGCGTCGAGCCCGGCGGCCAGGGCGACCGCCGTCGTGTCGGATCCACCACGACCCAGCGTGGTGACGTCGTTGGAGGTGCTGACGCCCTGGAACCCCGCGACGATCGCGACCTGGCCCTTGGAGAGCGTCTGCCGGATCCGGTGCGGGACGACGTCGACGATGCGCGCCTTGCCGTGGACGGCATCGGTGAGGAGACCGGCCTGCTGACCGGTGAAGGACTTCGCCTTGACCCCGAGCTTGTCGATCGCCATCGCGAGGAGGGACATCGAGATCCGCTCACCGGCGGTGAGCAGGATGTCCATCTCGCGCTGCGGGGGCTTCGGGCTGATCTCTCCGGCAAGATCGAGGAGCTCGTCCGTGGTGTCGCCCATGGCGCTCACCACGACGACCACGTCGTTGCCGGCGCGCCTGGCCTCGGCGATGCGCTTGGCCACGCGCTTGATGGAGCGGGCGTCCGAGACGGACGACCCGCCGTACTTCTGCACGACCAGTGCCATGCATGCAACCTTTCTGTTGCCGACCACCGTCTCTCTCAACGGCCCGCCGGTGTCTTGTGTGTGCGCGGACCATCGTAGCGACCGACTCCCGGGACCGGTGTGTCGACGGTCACAAGGAGAGCCTGGACACCCGCGCTACGCCGCGCCGGTGACGACGTCGTAGCCCAGCTTGCAGATGAGCGCACCGACCACCACGACGAAGACGACGCGCACGAACCCGGAGCCCTTCGCCACCGCCATGCGCGCCCCGACGTACCCGCCCACCAGGTTCGCGGCGCCCATCGCGAGCCCGAGCCCCCAGATCACGGCGCCGGCCGGCACGAAGTACAGCAGCGCCCCCAGGTTCGTGGCGAAGTTGACGATCTTCGCGAGCGCCGACGCCGGGAGGAAGGCGTAGCCGAGCACGCTCACGAGCGAGATCACCAGGAACGTCCCCGTCCCGGGACCGAGCAGACCGTCGTAGGCGCCGATGACCAGCCCGATCCCGGCGGCCGTCCCGCGGTGCCGGTTGCCCTCCCAGCGCAGGTTGTCCTGCTGGCCGAGCTGGGGCTTGAGGAGGGTGAACGTCGCGACGGCGATGAGCACCACGAGGATGATCGGAGTGAACAGCTCGGCGGGGATCTGGGTGGCGAGCGCGGCGCCACCCACCGCGCCGGCCAGGGCGGCGACGGCCATCGGCCCCGCCGTCGTCAGGTCCGGCCCCACCCGCCGGTAGTACGTGATCGAGCTGACCGACGTGCCCATGATCGAGCCGAGCTTGTTCGTGGCCAGCGCCTGCACGGGCGAGATGCCCGGCACGAGCAGCAGCGCCGGCAGCTGGATCAGCCCACCACCGCCGACGACGGCGTCGACCCAGCCGGCCGCGAGACCGGCCAGGACGAGCAGCAGGATGGTGGTGACGTCGAGATCGAGCACGTCCGGAATCCTCGCACGTGGTCACCCCGGTCGTCGGTCTCCCCGCCGACCTCTGTTCTGCGTGCCGCCTCGCGCCTACTTCACGCGGACGGTGAGCTCCTTGCTGGAGGTCTCGCCGAGGTCGTTGGCGAAGACGATCCGGTAGGCGTGCCTGCCGGGCTCGCGCCCGGTGAGCGGCACCTCGACGTGCTGGGCCGACGGCGTCGCGTCGGTCAGCTCGCCGGTCGCCACCTCAGCGCCGTCCTCGAGCAGCGTCCAGGAGGTGGCGTTGGTGCCCCACCACAGGTCCGCGGAGACCGTGTACGTGCCGTCCTTGTCGTGGTTGTCGTGGCTGAGCTTCGGCACGGCGGGGGCCGCGTCCGTGACCCGGACCGTGTGCGAGCGGCAGTCGGTGGTGCCGGCCGCGTTCACCAGCTCGCAGGCATAGGAGTACGTGCCGTCGGTACGCCCGGTGAGGGCGAAGTCGACGTGCTGCGACGACGGCGAGGCGTCCACCAGGTGGCGCCTGGCGACGACCTCGCCGTTCTCGAGCAGTCGCACCTGGGTGGCGTTCTGGCCCCACCACAGGTCGACGGACACGGTGTAGTCGCCGCCACGGACGCCGTCGTGCGCGTTGTCGTCGCTGAGCACACCGCGCGCCGGGACCTCGGTGGGGGCCGGACCGTCGATCGCGTAGAGGGTCGTGGAACCAGAGACCTCGTTGCCGACGGCGAGCAGCGGCTCACCGGTCGGTGAGTCCTCGGCCGCGATGAAGTCCAGGCCCTCGGGACCCAGGTCGCCGGCCGCGGCGACGGTGGCGGCCGGGTCGGCGCCGTCGTCGATCGCGTCCTCGGCGGAGACGGAGAAGTCGCGGTTGTTGACGTACTGCACGAGCTGCGCCCCGGCCGGGTCGGTGACGTCGTAGACCATGATCCCGCCGACCCGTTCGAGCCCGACGAACGCGTAGGTGCGGCCGTCGACCTCGCCGATCGCCAGGTTCTCCGGCTCCGGGCCCTTCGCGTCCGAGCGGGACTCGAAGGACGACTCGCCGTGGTCGGAGTTGAAGTTCTCCGGCGCGACCTCCGCGGTGACCCGCTCGAAGTCGTCGCCGGAGTCGAAGACCTGCTCGCCGTCGGTGGTCCAGATCGAGAAGGAACGGCCGCCGAACGCGAACACCTCCTCGTAGCATGCGCCGTCGGCCCGCAGCCCGGAGGCCCGCGAGACGTCCAGACGACCCAGGTCCTCGTCGGCCGTGCGCCCCGCGACCGGGCTGCCCTCGCACAGCGGCGCGACGCCGTCCTCGCCCAGGTCCTTGATCCGCACGGGCTCCTCGTAGTCGCCCCACTCGCGGGCGTCGCCCTCGTTGGCGGTGACCAGGTAGGTCTCGCCGCCGGTGGTGTAGGCGTTGATCCCGTCCGGCATGTACAGGCCCTGGACCGGGATCGTCCGGACGTCGATCCCGCCGTCCTTGTCGGACGGGTCGATGCCCTGGCCCTCGACCGAGAAGTCCTTGGCGCCGAGCGGCCAGATCTCGGTGACCTCGGCGGCGGCCAGGTCGACGACCGCCACGGCGTTCGCCTCCTGCAGCACCGCGTAGGCGGTGGCCGAGTCGGCCGAGACGGCCACGTACTCGGGCTCGAGGTTGCGCGAGACCGGGTGGTCGACGCCCTCGATGCCCGCGAAGACGCGCACGCCGTCGGGCAGCGCCCCGTCCGCCTCGTACGCGTGGAAGTCCGCGATCCGCACGGCGTCCTGCGACGGCGCGGCCACGCCGTCGGGCAGGTCCACGACGGCGACGTCCCCCTCGGGGTCGACGGCGTAGTCGTCGTCCGGCTCCCCCTCGTCGGCGACGACGGCGCGGGCACCGTCCGGCGTGATCGTCACCATGTCGGGCAGCGCCCCGACGCGGACCGCACCGAGTGCGGCACCGTCGGCGGCGGCGTCGAAGAAGACGAGCCAGCCGGAGTCGGTCTTCGGGTCGGACTCGACGGCGACGGCGACGAGCCCGTCCGCGCGCACGGTCACGGAGTTGGCCACGGCACCGGCCGGGACCGTGGAACCGTCGTCGGCCGCCACGCCCGCCGTCCGCAGGGCGAAGAGCTTCACGGGCGAGGCCGGGTCGGCGACGTCGAGCACGGTGACCTCTCCGGCGTGCGCGTTGACCGAGAAAAGCCGCTGCGAGCCGCCGTGGTGGGCGACGATCTCGGCCGCGGACTCGTCGAACAGCCCGGTCTCGTAGCTGCCGAGCGCCCGCAGGTCGATCGCGGCGTCGTCGGCGCTCGTGCCGACCGGGTCGTCGACCACGGACGCCCGGGCGGGGAGCGCCAGCGCGGCCCCGCAGAGCGCGAGCCCGGCCGCGGCGGCGACGGCGCGGGCGACAGGTGGGTGGATGCCTCGGACGGGCACAGGTGCCTCCGGTGTGAGGGGACGGGTCCTGGCGCACGCTAGGAGGCCCCGGTAGCGCCGGCGGGCCCGCGCGGTGAACGCCGGGTGACGCCCGGGTGGCGGGACGTCGTCGCACGTCAGAGATCATCCCCGAGGATGACGCTCGCCCCCTCCGGCACCGCGTAGGTTCGTCGCTATGACCGACGACGGTGGTGGGATCAGGACACGTGACGTGCGGCGCGCGTTCGGGGCGGTGCACGCGGTGGTGAGCGTCGACCTCGACGCGCGGCCCGGGCGGGTGACGGCGCTCGTGGGCCCCAACGGGTCCGGCAAGACGACGCTGCTGCTGATGCTGGCGGGCCTGCTGGCCCCGGACCGGGGCGAGATCCGCGTCGCCGGACTCGACCCGGCCACGCACGGACGTGCCGCCCGCGCCCGGATCGGCTGGATGCCCGACGTGTTCGGGACGTGGGAGTCGCTCACCGCGCGCGAGGTCTTGGTCACCGTCGCGGCGGCCTACCGGATGACGCCCGACGCCGGCGCCCGACGCGCGGTCGAGCTGCTCGACCTGGTCCATCTCACCGAGCTGGCCGACGCCCCCGCGCACGTGCTCTCGCGCGGGCAGAAGCAGCGTCTCGGCCTGGCGCGCGCGCTCGTGCACGACCCGGACGTGCTCCTGCTCGACGAGCCGGCCTCCGGCCTGGACCCGCGCTCGCGCGTCGACCTGCGGGTGCTCGTGCGCCGGCTCGCCGCCGCCGGCAAGACGGTCCTCATCAGCTCGCACGTGCTCACCGAGCTCGACGAGATGGCTGACGACGCCGTCTTCCTCTCCCAGGGGCGGACCGTGCGGTCCCAGTCGGTCGACGACGCCGCGGCCGAGCGCCGGGCGTGGCGGATCGCCGCGCTCTCGCCAGTGGCGCTCACGGACTGGCTCACCACGGCGGGGATCCCTGCCCGTGCCGAGGAGGACGGGGCCGCGCTGGTCGAGCTGGACGGCGACGAGGCCGCGGCGGCCCTGCTGCGGGACGCGATCGCGGCCGACGTGCCGGTGGTCAGCCTGGCGCCTGCCGGCGGTGCGCTGGAACAGGCATACCTGCGACTCGAGGAGGAACGGCGATGAGCGTCGACACGCAGGAGGCACCGGCGTCGGGCGACCGGCCGTCGAAGGTGCCGACGAGCGACTGGTCGCTCTCCTGGCAGGGCGTCCGGACCGTCACGCAGCTCGAGCTGCGCCAACGGGTGCGGTCCACCCGCTGGAAGATCGCGCTCGTCGTGTGGTTCGTGGTCGTCGGGGTGATCACGCTGCTCACCTCCGGCGCGATCGCCATGCTCTTCGACGATCCCTCGATGGGCGCGGGCGCGGGCCGCACGATGTTCGGCGTCGTGGTGTTCTTCGTGCTGTTCCTCGGGCTGCTCGTCGCACCGGCGCTCACCGCCTCCGCGATCAACGGCGACCGGACCGCCGGCACCTTGGCGACCCTCCAGGCGACCCTCCTGACGCCGGCCGAGATCGTGGTCGGCAAGCTGCTCGCCGCCTGGCTGGCAGCGCTGGCGTTCCTCGCGACGAGCGTGCCGTTCCTCGCGTGGGCGTTCGTCGTGGGCGGGCTGCCGTTCTGGTCGCTCGTGTCGGTGCTGCTGGTGCTGGCGATCGTGCTCGGCGTGGTGTGCGCCGTCGGGCTCGGCTTCTCCGCCCTGACGGCGAAGACCTCCGGCTCGGCCGTGCTCACCTACCTCACGGTGGGCGGGCTGTCGGTGGTCACCGTGGCGCTGTTCGGGCTCAGCGTCCCGCTGGTGACCACCACCGAGGAGGTGCGGACCTGGGACGTGCCGGTCGGCTACGACTGGGAGGACACGGAACCGCCCGAGTGCGAGTGGACCACCCAGAGGCAGGAGGTCTGGCACTCGGAGCGCACCTGGTGGCTGCTGGCGGCCAACCCGTTCGTCGTCGTCGCCGACGCCCAGCCGCTGACGGACCCGGAGACGTACGACTACGCCGCGGACCCATTGACCCTGATCCAGTACGGGGTCCGGTACGCGCGCACCGGCCCTGCCCCGGAGCAGGACTGGTGCGGCGACATGTGGTACTCGGAGAGCCAGAGCGGGGTGCCGATGGCCTCGCCGGTCGAGGAGCCGGAGCCGAGCGAGTCGCCCGTGTGGCCGTGGGGCCTCGGGATCTACGTGCTGCTGGGCGCGGGCGGCATCGTCACCGCCGTCCGGCGCCTGCAGATACCGGCCCAGCGCCTCCCGCAGGGCACGCGCGTCGCCTGACCCCCGTCCGCTGTGGGGATGAAATCGACGAGTCTCCGCCAGGAAAACTCGTCGATTTCATACCCACAGCGAGACGGCGGGCGTCAGGCGTGCAGGGCGTCGTACTCCGCCTCGGCGGCGACGTCGTCCGCGACGTCGAGGCGCAGGTGCGCCAGCACACCCTGGAGCACCCGCAGCGCCGAGGAGGCGCGTTCTCCCCAGCTCGACAGGTAGCTGAACTGCCACCACCACAGGCCCTCGAGCTCGTGGCCGTCGTCGAAGTGCTGGAGCCCCTTGGCGATCTCGTCGGCGACGCAGGCCAGGTCGCCCGAGAGCGCGGCGGGCGCGACGTCGGTGCTCAGCACCGGGTCGGATACCTCGACGTAGTCGTCGAACCCGTCGAACATCTGGGCCAGGGCGATCCGCAGCGGGTCCATGTCGGTCTCGCGACCGGCGTCGGGCTCGAAGCGTTCGACGGGGACGACGTCGGTGATCGCGGCGAGGCGCGCACCGGCGGCGAGCAGGTCCGACGTCGCGAGGATGAGCAGCGACAGCTCGGCACCAGGGAAGCCTCCCGAGGCGACCTGCGACGTCGTCGACAGAAAGGTCCGCGCCTGGGCGGACATCTGCTCGGCGACGTCCCGCAGCTCGGAGTCGGGGGAGATCTCTGGCACGTTCCTCACCTGTCCCTGCGTTCGGTGCCTGGCCGAGCATGTCCTCGGCCGCGTGCTGCCAGTGTCCCCCGAGCGGCCGTCGAGGCGCCAGGCGGGTCACGGATCGGCCAAGGACCGAGCATGATCCGAAGATGAACTTTCAACTTTTGCTTGATCGTTAGCATAAGTGGGGCTACGGTCGAGGACGGTCGATCGCACCGTCTTCGAGGAGGAAGAACATGCCAGCACGGCCGTCAGGCCCCGCCAGGAGATCTCTCGCGGGACTCGTCACCCTGACCCTGGCGGGCGGCACCGTAGCCCTCGCCACCGCACCCGCCGGGGCCGTCGAGCCCGCTTCCCCGGCCGCCACCCAGCTCCGGACCGCCGACCTGCCGCCGCAGGAACCCGGCGTCACCCTGCGCACCTACGACCTGCGCCAGGGCATCGACCAGCTCTGCCGCCTCAAGGACGGGCAGACCCCCAACATCGACAAGCTCATGCCGACGGTCGACTGGACCGAGGCGAGCCAGTTCGGGCTCGAGGACCACTTCCTCACCCACGTGGTCGGCAACGTGCACGCCCCCGAGGACGGCGAGTACACGTTCCGCCTCACCAGCGACGACGGATCCCGGCTGTCGATCGGCGACGAGGTCGTCGTCGACAACGACGGCCTGCACGGCGAGGAGTCCGTGGACGGCACCGTCACGCTGACGGCTGGTGCGCACCCGCTGTTCGTCGAGTTCTTCGAGGACGCCTACGGCCAGGTCCTGCGGCTCGAGTGGATGCCGCCGGGCGCCACCGAGTTCACCGTGGTGCCGCAGGAGGCGCTGAGCACCGAGGCCGGCGTCGTCCGCGTCACGGCACCCGGCACCAAGTACTGCGAGGGCGCCGAGGACACCGCCGGCGACGGCCTGCCCCTGGACGCCGTCCACCCCGGCTACGACCTCACCGACCTGCGGCCCGAGGGCTTCGAGCCCATGGTCTCCGGCATGGACTGGACCGCCGACGGCGACCTCGTCGTCGCGACGTCCGGCTCCGTGAGCCCCGGCGGCTGGGTCGAGGACCCGGAGCCCGGCGAGCTCTTCGTGCTCGACCAGGTGACCGGCGAGACGAGCGCCGAGGAGGTGACGGCGACCAAGATCGCCACCGACCTGTTCAACCCGATGGGCGTGGCCGTCATCGACGACTCGATCTTCGTCACCGAGCGCGACGCACTCACCGAGCTCACCGACCCGGACGGCGACGGCTTCTACGACCAGCGCTCCACCGTCGCGGAGTGGCCGTTCGGCGGCAACTTCCACGAGTTCGCGTTCGGCCTGCTGCACGACGAGGACCACTTCTACGTCAACCTCTCCGTGGCCATCAACAACGGTGGAGCGACGACCGACCCGCAACCGGCCGAGAACCGCGGCACGAGCATCACGGTCGACCGCGAGACGGGCGAGATCGACTACGTGGCCGGTGGTCTGCGGACGCCGAACGGCATGACGTTCGGGCCGGAGGACGAGCTGTTCGTCATGGACAACCAGGGCGCCTGGCTGCCCAGCTCCAAGCTGGTGCACGTCGAGCAGGACCGGTTCTTCAACCACTACACGAACCCGGACGGCCCGTTCGACGACCAGCCCGTCACCCAGCCGGCCCTGTGGATCCCCCAGAACGAGATCGGCAACTCGCCCAGCGAGCCCGTGCAGCTCTCCGAGGGCCGGTTCGCCGGCCAGCTCCTGTTCGGCGACGTCACCTACGGCGGTCTGCAGCGCGGGTTCCTCGAGAAGGTCGACGGCGACTTCCAGGGCGCCGTCTTCCGGCACACCGCGGGCCTCGAGGCGGGCGTCAACCGCACCGTGATCGGGCCCGACGGCGCCGTCTACGTGGGCGGCATCGGCGAGGCCGGCAACTGGAGCGAGCCCAACAAGCTCCGGTACGGCCTGCAGAAGCTGACGCCGACCGGCCAGGAGTCGTTCGACATGCTGGAGATGCGCGTGCAGGAGGGCGGCTTCGAGATCGAGTACAGCCAGCCGCTGTCCGACGAGACGGTCGCGAAGATCGCCGACGACGCCGCGCAGGCGTACCGCGTCGACCAGTGGCGCTACGTGCCCACCCAGCAGTACGGCGGACCGAAGATCGACGAGGAGGTGCTGCACGTCAGCGACGCCACCGTCTCGGAGGACGGCACCACCGTCAGCCTCTCCGTCGACGGGCTCAAGCCGGGCCGGGTCGTGCACCTGCGCTCGCCGCGCCCGTTCAGCGACGCCGAGGGCCGCGAGCTGTGGAACACCGAGGCCTGGTACACGCTCAACAGCCTGCCCGGCTACGTGGCACCCGCGGACCGCGGGTACTACGAGGCCGAGGAGTCGGTGCTGCTCGGGTCCGCGGGGCTCGACAGCGAGCACAGCGGCTACTCGGGCTCCGGGTTCGTGGACGGCATCCAGTCGCCCGGCGCCGGCGTGACGTTCACCGTCGACGCGGACACGGCCGGCACGCAGCCGGTCAACCTGCGCTACGCCAACGGTCCCAACCCGTTCGAGGGCGACAAGTCGATCTCGGTGCTCGTCAACGGCACCGAGGTGGACCCGTGGGTGCTGCCGAGCACGGGTGACTGGAAGACGTGGGACTTCGTCACGCGCGACCTCGACCTGCGCGAGGGCGGCAACACGATCACCCTCCGGTTCGACGAGGGGGACGACGGCAACGTCAACCTCGACGTCCTGTCGATCGGCGAGAACCCGGACCTGTGCGCACCGAGCGAGCCCAACGAGGGCTACACCGCCCTGTTCGACGGCACGCTCGCCTCCTTCGACGACTGGCGTCTCGCCGGCGCCGGGTCGTTCGGGCGGCAGGCCGACTGCACGCTCGAGGGCGCCGGGGGGATGGGCCTGCTCTGGCACACCGAGGAGCTGCAGGGCTCCTACAGCCTCCAGCTCGACTGGAAGCTGGTCAAGGACGACAACGGCGGCGTGTTCGTCGGGTTCCCCGACCCGGGCAACGACCCGTGGGTCGCCGTCGACCAGGGCTACGAGATCCAGATCGACGCCAGCGACGAGCCGGACCGCACCACCGGTGCGATCTACACCTTCCAGGGTGCGGACGCCGAGGCGCGTGACGCGGCCCTCCACCCGGTGCCGGAGTGGAACAGCTACGACATCCGCGTCGTGGGCGACACGATCCGGATCTTCCTCAACGGGGTGCTGGTGAACGACTTCGTCAGCACGGACCCGGCGCGAGACCTCTCCCGCGGCTTCCTCGGGGTCCAGAACCACGGCGCCGGCGAGACGGTCTTCTACCGGGACATCCAGGTGAAGCCGCTCGGCGACCTGGCCGTCGCCGCGACCGCGGAGGTGCGGTGCGAGGCGGAGTCCGCCGTCGTCGACGTCACCGTGACGAACGACGAGGTCGACGTCCCGGTGGACCTCGCCGTCGACACGGCGCTCGGGTCCCGCACCGTCGAGGGCGTCGAGCCGGGAGCCTCCGTCACGGAGTCGTTCGCGGCCGAGGCCGCCGAGCTCGCCGCGGGCACCGTCCAGGTGACGGCGTCGGGCGACAAGCGCACCCTCGACGTCGAGGCGTCCTACGACGCCGTGGACTGCGCCGAGGGACTGCCGGCCGAGGTCCGGGCGAAGCTCGCGCCGCCGAAGGTCAAGGCCGGCAAGGACACCAAGGTGATGGTCTGGGTGTCCGGCGCGGAGGGCGACCCGGTCCCGACCGGCACCGTGCGCGTCACTCTGGGCGACGAGGTCGTCGAGACCGAGCTCGGTGACGGCCCGGCCAAGGTGAAGCTGCCGACGGCGGAGCTCACCGACGGGGCGCACACCGTGACCGTGGAGTACCTGGGCGACTCGCTCTACGAGGAGGTGACGACGACGGCGGAGCTCACCGTCCGCTGATCTCCCACCTCAGGACCCGGCCGGGCCCGCTCCGCCACCGTGCGGGGCGGGCCCGGCCGCGTCTGCGGGCCTGCGCCGCGCGGGCCGGCGGCGGCTCAGCTGCCGACGACCCGGCGTCCCTCGAACGCCCGGCCGAGCGTGACCTCGTCGGCGTACTCGAGGTCGCCGCCGACGGGCAGGCCGGACGCCAGCCGCGAGACGGTCAGCCCCATGGGGCCGATGAGGCGCGAGAGATAGGTGGCGGTCGCCTCTCCCTCGACGTTCGGGTCCGTGGCGATGATGACCTCGGTGACGGCGCCGTCGGCCAGCCGCGACATCAGCTCGGAGATGCGCAGGTCGTCCGGACCGACGTTGTCCAGCGGATTGATGGCCCCGCCGAGCACGTGGTACCTGCCGCGGAACTCCCGCGTGCGTTCGATCGCGACGACGTCCTTCGGCTCCTCGACCACGCAGATCACGTCGTCACCACGCCGGGGGTCGGCGCACACGCGGCAGCGCTCGGACTCCGCGACGTTGCCGCACACCTCGCAGAACCGCACCCGCAGCTTGACCTCGGTGAGCGCGTCGGTGAGCCGCCGCACGTCGGCGGCGTCCGCGGCCAGCAGGTGGAACGCGATCCGCTGCGCGCTCTTGGGCCCGACGCCGGGTAGGCGGCCGAGCTCGTCGATCAGGTCCTGGACCGCTCCTTCGTACACGCGCCCAGCCTACGGGCCGTACCCGACAGCCACGCCCCGCCCCCCGTCGCTGTGGGTGCACGACACGCCGTCTGGCCAACAAGCCAGACGGCGTGTCGTGCACCCACAGCGAGAGAGGGGGGGCGGGTCAGACCCAGCCTTTGGCACGCGCCACCCGGACCGCCTCGTGCCGGTTGGTCACCCCGAGCTTCGCCACCGCCGAGGACAGGTAGTTGCGCACCGTCCCGGGGGCGAGCGCGGCGCGGTCGGCGATCTCCTCCACCGGCGCACTGTCGGCGGCGAGCTCGAGCACGTCCGCCTCGCGCGCCGTCAGCGGCGAGTCGCCCGCGGCGATGGCGTCGGCCGCCAGCTCCGGGTCGACGTACCGGCCGCCGGACGCGACCTGCCGGATCGCGGCGGCGAGCACCGTCGCCGACACCGTCTTGGGCAGGAACCCCCGCACCCCGGCCCCGAGCGCCTTCTTGAGGTGCCCCGGCCGGCCGTGCCCGGTGACGATGACGATCCCGCAGCCGGGGACCTCTCCCCGCACGGCCTCGGCCACCTCGATCCCGTCGGCGCCCGGCATCTGCAGGTCCAGCACCGCGACGTCCGGCGCGTAGTGCCGCACCACCGCGACGGCCTCCGTCCCGGAGCTCGCGACGGCCACCACGTCCAGGTCCTCCTCCAGGTCCAGGAGCTGAGCGACGGCGTCCCGGATGAGGGTCTCGTCGTCGGCGAGGACGATCCGGATCATGCGGCAGCTCCAGGAGTCGGGACGCGCGCCGTCACGGTGAACCGGTCACCGTGCGCTGCCACGTCGAGGGTGCCGCCCACGGCGGCAAGTCGTTCACGCAGACCGGCCAGCCCGGTCCCGCCCCGGTCACCAGTACCGCCGGCGCCCGCGCCGCCGACGCCGTCGTTCGCGATCCGCAGGACCGTCGCCCCGGCGTCGTCGTCGAGCTCGAGCCGGCACTCCGTCGCCCGCGAGTGCCGCACCACGTTGGTCACCGTCTCGCGCACCACCCAGGCGAGCGCCTCCTGCTGGGGCGTGCCGAGCGGTGGCACCTCACCGATGACGCGGACCGTGATCCCGGCCGCCCGCAGGACGGATCGCGCCCCGGCCAGCTCGGTCGTGAGATCGGTCGAGCGATAGCCGGCGACGACGCCGCGCACCTCGCGCAGCGACTCCTGGGCCAGCGCGCGCACCTCGTCCATCTCGTCGGCCGCGCGCTCGTCACCACGGCGGGCCAGGGCGGCGGCCAGGTCGCTCTTGACGGCGACGGCTGACAGGGCACGCCCCACGACGTCGTGCATGTCGCGCGAGATGCGCAGCCGTTCCTCCGCGACGGCGAGCCGGCCGGCCACCTCCCGGGCCGCCTCGAGCTCGCGCACCACCTCGACGATCCACATCGAGATGCGCACGGTTCCCGTCCAGAACATCACCAGGCCGTAGAGGAACACGGCAGCCACGACCGCGCCGCCGCTGAACGAGCCGTCGAGGACCCAGGTGACCAGGACGACCACCGGCACCCACAGCGCGACGACGGCGAGCGGCCGGATCGCGAACCCGGTGGCCAGCGCTCCGCAGGTCGCGGCGCCGCAGACCGCGATCGTCATGGCACGAGCATCGAGGCGCACCGCGTCCGTCGCCGTCCCGGGCAAGGCCACCAGGGCGAGGACGACGACGGCGGCGGTGGCGACGAGGAGGGCGATGACGATCGGGTGCAGCCTGCCGCCGGCGACCAGCGGCCGGTCGAAGCCGACGTGCACCGTCGCGAACGCCGTCCCGATGTGGACCAGGGCGGCGACGGCGAGCGCTCCCAGCCCGACGGCGGACGGCAGCGGGTCGTGCTCCGCCAGCGCGACGACCGCGTACAGGTAGAAGAAGCCCTCCAGCGGCACGAACAGGTACAGGCTGATCCGCGTGTAGATCTCCACGCCCCGGGCGCCGCCGGCCAGCGAGGCGGCCTGCGCGACGCCGTGCGAGGAGCGGTGGTGGGCTCGGAGGTCACGTCGTCAGCCTGCCACGTCCGCGCGACGGTCGAGATCACCGCCGCGGTGCCCAACGCATCCAGCGGCGTGCCGCCAGCACCCCGAGCACCGACCAGCCCACGAGCACGGCGACGGGCAGGGCCGCCGCCCCGAACGTCTCGACGAACGACAGCGTCTGACCGTCGACGTCTGTCCCGGTCAGCCCCAGGGTCATGAGCTCGGACACGGGCCGCAGCGGTGTGAACCGCGCGACCGTGCCGAGCACCCCGGCGTCCGACGTCGGGAACATTCCCGCGAACGGCAGGACCAGCGCGATCACGGGCAGCGTGGTGAGCTGCACGGACTCCACCGTCCGGGAGAAGCCCGCGGTCGCGGCCGCGAGCGCCCCGAGCACCGCCGCGCCACCGAGCGCGGCGACGAGGAGCAGGACCGGGTTGACCAGGCCCGGCGGCTCGATCACCACGGCCACCGCCGCGTAGCCGAGCCCGAGCTGGGCGAGGGTGACGACGACGGCGGGCAGCGCGGGCGCGAGCAGCGCCTCGACGCGCGTCGTGGAACCGGTGAGCAGCCGCTGGAGCACACGGTCCTCGCGACGGGCCACGTACGCCGTCGTGAGGTTGTAGTAGACGACGAAGAGCAGGGCCACGAGCAGCAGCATCACCAGGACGCTGGTCGCCACGGCCGCTCCCGGCGCGCCGTCCTCGCCCACGGCGCCCAGGACGGCGAACAGGCCGACGAACCCGACGGGCAGCAGCAGGGCGTTCGCGAGCGCCGTGCGGTTGCGCACCAGGAGCAGCGTCTCGGCGCGCCCCAGCGCGAGCAGCCGTCGGGTGGGTGACGCCGTCGGCCGGGCGGCCCGCGCGGTGCCGGTCGGGGCGTTCATGCGGCGACCTCCTCGACGTCGGACTGCTCGGCGAGCGAGAGGAACGCCTGCTCCAGGGACGCCGACCGGGCGTCCAGCTCCCCCAACCGCATCCCGCGCTGACGCGCCCAGACCAGCACCGTCTCCAGGTCCTCCTGGAGCGCCGTGGTGCGCAGGTGCACCCGCGCCCGCCGGACCTCGGCGTCCACGAGCCCGGCAAGGGCCGGCAGGTCCGCCGTCGTGAGCGTCAGCAGCGCGCCGGCGCCGTCGTGCGGCACGAACTCGATGCGTGCCGGCTCGGCGGCGACCGCCTCGGCGACCGTGCCCTCCCGCACGACCCGCCCGGCCCGCATGATCGCGACCCGGTCGGCGAGCTCTTCCGCCTCCTGGAGGTAGTGGGTGGTCAGCAGGACGGTGACACCGTCCTCCAGCATCCCGCGCACCAGCCGCCACACCGCACGCCGGCTCTCGGGGTCGAGGCCCGTGGTCGGCTCGTCCAGCACCAGCAGCTCCGGGCGGCCGAGGATGGCGAGCGCCAGGTCGAGCCGACGGCGCTCCCCACCGGAGAGGCTGCCCACCCGCACGTCGGCGCGGGAGGTGAGCGCCACGTCGTCGAGCACCTCCTCGAGCGGGCGAGGCCGGGCGAGGGTCCCCGCCCACAGGCGCATCGTCTCGACGGTGGTCAGGTCGGAGGAGAAGCCGGCCTCCTGGAGCATCACGCCCAGGCCGCCGACGATCCGCGCCCGCTCGCGGTAGGGGTCGTGGCCCAGCACACGGATCTGGCCGGCGTCGGCCGGGGCGAGCCCCTCGACGAGCTCGACGAGCGAGGTCTTCCCGGCGCCGTTGGTGCCGAGCAGCGCCAGCAGCTCGCCACGCCGGACGTCGAGGTCGACTCCGCGCACGGACTCGAAGTCACCGTACCGGCGCCGGACCCCGCGGACAGAGACGATCGGTTCGTAGGTCATGCCCCGAGCCTGCCGCCACCGCGTCGCCGCAGGTAGTGCCCTGTCTCACCGGTGGCCGTGAAGTTCCCATCGGCCGGGCATGACATCTGTCAGCAGGGCGAGGTCGCCGACACCGACGGCGCGGGCGGGCTCAGCGTGCGGTGCCGATCCCGGTGGCGCGGAGCAACACCGTCGGGCCAAACGACACGTTCTGGTCGACGGCCACCTCGACCCGGCGTCCCTCGCCGTCCCCGCCGAAGCGAAGGCGGACGTCGAGGGCGAACGGCGTGCTCCGCCACAGCAGCCGGCACGTCAGCTCGTGCGGGGCCGTCCATGCGGCGGCCCCGGCGACGGGCACCTCCTCGTCGTCGACCTGGGCGCGTCCCAGCGCCCAGCGCCCGACGCCGCAGCGCACCACCTGGCGCTCGTCGTTGTCCGTGAAGGTCCAGCCGAGCGCGATCTCGTCACCCTGGCGGTCGATGCTCACGGAGTCCCACCGCAGGACGGACGGCGCGTGCTTGTCCGGCGCTCCCGGCACCGGGCCGTCCGGCGTGCCCGGGCCCCCGCCGTCGTGCGCCCCGAGCGTGAACGTCGAGCCGCGCACGAGGTCCTCAAGCGCCACGTGCGACGCTCCGCGGGGCAGCGCGACGGCGAGGCCCTCGCGGGAGAGGGGGCTCCCGCCGTCGGACGGCGTGTCCGTGCCGGACGGCACCTCCGCGCCGGTCGCGACGTGCCCGGCGGCAGGGTCAGCGGGGTCGGCGCCCATCACCTCGAGGACCGCCTCGAGCTCGGCGGCCGTCGCCGAGGTGCCCGAGGTGAGCACCGCGACCATGTCGTGCTCCGGCGACACCACGCAGAACTGCCCGAACGCTCCGTCGGCACGGTACGCACCGCCGCGGCACCGCCAGAACTGGTAGCCGTACCCCTGCTCCCAGTCGGCGTTCTGGTCGGGGCCGTTGGGCACCTGGGCGCTGGTCATCTCGTCGACCCACGCGGCCGGGACGAGCTGTTCGCCGCGCCAGGCGCCACGCTGGAGCAGGAGCTGGCCGAACACGGCGAGGTCCTCGGTGGTCAGCCGCAGGCCGTACCCGCCGACGTCGATGCCGCGCGGGCACTGCTCCCAGGTGGCGCCCACGATGCCCAGCGGAGCCAGGAGACGCGGTTCGAGGTAGTCGAGGAGCCGACCGCCCGTGAGCCGGTGCAGGACCGCCGAGAGGAGGTAGGTGGCTCCCGTGTTGTAGACGAAGCGGGTCCCCGGCTCGTGGGTCACCGGCGCGGCGAGGATCGCCCGCGCCCAGCTCGACCCGAGGACGTGCAGGTTCGTCAGGGTGAAGTTCATCGTGTCGGTGCCGTGGCCGGACGTCATCGTCAGCAGGTCGCGGACGGTCATGGCGGCGAGGTTGTCGCCCGGGTCGGCGGGGGCGTCCTCGGGCAGCAGGTCGATCACGCGGTCGTCGGTGGTGAGCAGGCCCTCGTCGACGGCGAGGCCGACGGCCGTGGCTGTGAAGGACTTGGACACCGAGAACATCGTGTGCGGCTCGTCGGGTGCGTAGGGGTGCCACCAGGCCTCGGCCACGACGGCACCGTGACGCAGCACCATGAGGCTGTGCACGTCACGGATCCCGTCGAGCCTCTCGATCAACCGTGTCAGCACGGCGCGGTCCACCCCCCGGGTCTCCGGGGTGGTGCGAGGCAGGCGGGCTGAGGTCGTCGGCGTCGTCGTCGGCACGGGGCCAGTGTGCCGCACCACTGCCGCGAGCGTCTCTGTTCGTCAGGATTCAGCGGTCGGACTCTGACGAACAGAGACGCTCGTGGGAGGGCGGCCGTGGGCTACTCCACGATCTGGTGCAGCCCGGGCAGCGTCTCGACCGTGTCGTCGCCGTAGGCGCTGAAATCCAGGGAGTGGAGGACGCCCCTCCTCGACCCACAGCTCGAGCACGCCCAGCGGTGTCTCGCCGTCCGCGACCTCGAAGCCGGCGACCGGGCCGCCGTCGTGCGGCGGGATCCTCGGCAGGTCCGTCCCGACCGGGACGTGGAGGACGAAGCAGGCGTCCCCCCTCGTGGTCCTTGCCGCCCCAGCGGGCGTGCGCGAGCTGCGCCCGGGCCTCCTCGGCCCCTCGCCAGGGGCCCGCACAGATCCGCTCCAGCAGTGCTCTCTCGTGCGGGGTCAGCGGTGCGCCGGGCCGACGAGGCGCCTCGCCGGGGGGCCGGTGTGCCGCACGGCTCGCGCGAGCGAGGTCAGGAGCGCGCGCGGGCGAGCAGGTCGACCGAGAGGGCCGCGACCGGGTGGGTCGTGACGGGCTCGGCCGGGTCCACCCAGACGAGCTCGGCCAGCTCGGCCCGGGGCTCGGGCTCGAACCCGGCCGGGAGCTCGACGGTGAAGGCGTCCGCGACGACGACGTGGTCCGGCTCGTTGGCGGCGGGTGCGCTGGAGCGCCCCAGCGGCACCACCCCGGCCGGGTCGACCACGAGGCCGATCTCCTCCGCGCACTCGCGCACGAGCGCCGCCAGCGGCTCCTCGCCCGGCTCAGGCTTGCCGCCGACCTGCATGAACGCGCTCGTGCCTCGCTTGCGGACCAGGAGGAACCGGCCCTCACGCACGATGACGGCCGCCACCACGTGGACGGTTCTCACGGCTGGTCCGCGACCTCCTCCACGACCGTGCCGTCCAGCACCTTGACGACCAGCGGCACGCCGACCAGCCCGGTCGAGGCGATGTCGGGGTCGTCGTCCGAGGCGTCGTCGTAGCCGCCCGCCGACGGGCGCGCCCGCTGCTCGGAACGCTCCTGCGCGTGCGAGGCGGCGGCCGCCTGCTCGGCCGCCTGGCGCGGCGTCCGCGTCGGGGCCGACGGCGGCACCGCGGTGCGCTGCGGCGTGCCGGCGCGCGGCGGCTCGGCGCCGACTGCCGGTGCCGGCGCGGACGACGCACCGTCCGGCGAGGTGGACGATCCGGCGAGCCAGGCCGCGTCCGCGGCGTCGGCTGCCGACTGCGCGGTCTCCGCGGACTGCGCGGCAGGGGCAGCGGACCGTGCGGCAGGGGCGGCCGCATCGGGCTGCGCGGCCGGCGCGACGGCGGTGCCCTGCGGGTCGCCGGCACGGACGTCGCCACCTGGAGCCGCTCGACGTCGCGCCTCAGGAGCGTCTGGAGCCTCACCCTGCGGGCCGCCGGGTGCGGGCACGTCCGGCCACGGGTCGGTGGCAGGAGGGGCGTCGGGAGGCGCGGCACCGTCCGAGCCGCCGGACCGCGCAGGAGCCGGGCTCGCCGCCGGGCCGGGTGCACCCACCGTGGCCTCGAGACGGACCTGGACACCGAGCGTCTGGAAGAGGGCGTCCACCACGGCGTCGACGTGGCGCGGCTGCGCGGAGAACGTGCGGGCCATCCCCTCCGCGTCGAAGGCGATGCGCAGCACGCCACCGGACAGCGAGGCCACCTGCGCGTTGGGTCCCACCAGGGCCCGGGTGACCGGGCTGGACAGGTTCGCGACCACCTCGTCCCAGCGCCGCCGGACGAGCTCCGCCGTCACCTCGGGCGACCCCGCGGACGGTGCGGGCGCAGCGTCGGGAGCAGGACCGTCGTCGGCGACGGCCACCGTCGGCTGAGCGGTCGCAGGCTCGGCAGGCACCGCCTCCGCCGCCGCAGGTTCGGCCGGCACCGGCTCAGCGGGCCCAGCGGGCACCGGCTCAGCGGGCACCGGCTCGGCCGGCTCGTCCGACCACGGGGGCTCGCCGGCGGAGGCGGAGACCGCTGGCTGCTCGGCCGGATCGTCGGCACGGTCGGCCGCGGCGTCGTGCGCACCGGCACCGTGCCCTCCGGCACCCACCGGCTCGGTACCGTCCACCCCGGCACCGTCCGCCGAGGTGTCGGACGCAGGGGCGGCCCCGGGCGCAGGTGCCGGCGGAGCTGTCGGCGCGGGCGCGGCCGACGCCACCGACGAGGTCGACGCCGCGGAGGCGGCCGACCCCACCGAGGCGGTCGTTCCGGCGTCCTTGGCGACCGGTCGCCGGCTCTGCTGCAGGGCGGCCCGCGCGGCCGCAGCACCGGACAGGCCCGCCGTCGCCGCGCCCCCGGCGGCCTGGCCGGGCCCGCCGGACGCGGGTGCCGCCGTCGGCCGCTGCTCCGTGGCGTCGCTGCCGGCAGGCCGTTCCGCCGCGGCGACGGGCGCGCCCGACGGCGCCGCGGCGATCGCGCCGCGCTCGAGCCGGTCGATGCGTGCGGCGAGTCCGTCGGCGCCGTCGTCGGCGCCCGGCAGCAGCAGCCGCGCGCAGAGCAGCTCCAGGTGCAGGCGCGGCGACGTGGCGCCGGTCATCTCGGTGAGCGCGGAGTTGACCAGGTCGGCGGCCCGGGACAGCTCCGCGAGCCCGAGATGGGAGGCCTGCTCGGCCATGCGCTCGAGCTGGTCGGCGGGCAGCCCGCGCAGCACGGCCTCGGCGGCGTCCCCGGAGACCGCGATGACGACGAGGTCCCGCAGCCGCTCCAGGACGTCCTCGACGAACCGGCGCGGCTCGTGCCCCGTCGCGATGATCTGGTCGACGACCCGGAAGATCGAGGCGCCGTCGCGCGCCGCGAGGGCGTCCACGACGTCGTCAAGGAGGGTGGCGTGCGTGAAACCGAGGAGTCCGACGGCGGTGTCGTACTCGACCGAACCGCCGGTCGCGCCGGCGATGAGCTGGTCCATGACGGAGAGCGAGTCACGGACGGACCCGCCCCCGGCGCGCGTCACCAGCGGCACGACTCCCCCGCCGATCTGCACCCCCTCGGCGGTGCACAGCTCCTCGAGGTACGGGCCCAGGACGTCGGGCGGGACGAGCCGGAACGGGTAGTGGTGGGTGCGTGAGCGGATGGTGCCGATCACCTTGTCCGGCTCCGTCGTCGCGAAGACGAACTTGATGTGCGGCGGCGGCTCCTCGACGATCTTGAGCAGTGCGTTGAAGCCCTGCTGGGTGACCATGTGGGCCTCGTCGAGGATGAAGATCTTGTACCGGTCGCGCGCGGGGGCGAACGTGGCCCGCTCGCGCAGGTCGCGGGCGTCGTCGACGCCGTTGTGCGAGGCGGCGTCGATCTCGACCACGTCGAGCGAACCGGAGCCGCCGCGCGCCAGCTCCACGCACGAGGGGCACTCGCCGCACGGGGTGTCGAGCGGCTTCTCGGGGGTGTTGCGGGCGCAGTTGAGCGTGCGCGCGAGGATGCGTGCCGAGGTCGTCTTGCCGCAGCCCCGCGGGCCGGAGAACAGGTAGGCGTGGTTGACGCGCCCGCTGCGCAACGCCTGCATGAGCGGCGCGGTGACGTGCTCCTGGCCGATCACCTCGGCGAAGGTCTCGGGCCGGTAGCGGCGGTACAGGGCGGTGGTCACGCACGCCACGATAGACGCCGCGGCTGACAGGGACACGTCTCGACCCGACGGTGGCCGTGGCGAATGTTAGTGAGTAACATCATGGGGTGACCCCCTCGAGCCCACGGGCGCTGCGCACCCGGGCACGCATCCTCGACGCCGCGCTCGACCTCTTCGAGCGGCAGGGCTACGACGCGACCACCGTGGCCGAGATCGCGGCGCGGGCGCAGATCACCCCGATGACGTTCTTCCGGCACTTCCCCACCAAGGACGCCGTGCTGGTCTCCGACCCCTACGACCCGCTCATCGCCCGGTCCGTGGCCGCCCAGCCCCGTGACCTGCCACCCGTCGAGCGCGTCCGTCGCGGCCTGCTCGCGGCGCTCGGCACCATCGAGCCCGTCGAGGACGCCACGGCGGCACGCCGCGTCCGGCTGATCGCGGCGCACCCGTCGCTGCGCTCCGCCGTCGTCGCCGCCACGGCGGACACCGAGCGGGCGATCGTCGACACCCTGGTGGCCGACGGCGCCGACCCCTTCGACGCCGGTGTCGCCGCGGCCGCCTGCCTCGGCGCGTGCAACGCCGCCCTGCTCACGCTGCCGGACCTGCACGACCGGACCGGCGGCGCGCTCCACCTCGGCGCGGCCATCACCCGTGCGCTGAACCTTCTCGGGAGGACCTCATGACCTCGCTGACCCTGCGCGACCTGCGCCACCGATTCGGCGACCGCCCGGCGCTCGACGGGTTCTCCCTGGAGGTGGCACCCGGCGAGGTCGTGGCGATGGTGGGCCTCAACGGGGCGGGCAAGACGACGGCGCTGCGCATCCTGACCGGCCGGCTCCGTCCGGAGCAGGGCACCGCCCGCGTGCTCGGCGCGGACCCTGTCGCGCTGGGCACGGCGGCGGCCCGCCGGTTCGGCCACGTCGTCGGCACCGCGCTCGTCTCGCCCGACCTCACCGTCACGGAGAACGTCCGCACCGCCGCACTGCTGCACGGCGTGGCCCCGCCGGACGTCGCGACCGCGAGCGCCGCCGTCGTCGACCGCCTGGACCTCACCGCATGGGCCGGAGCCCGTGCCCGCACGCTGTCCGCCGGCAACGCCCAGCGGCTCGGGATCGCCTGCGCGGTGGTGCACGGACCGTCGGCCCTGGTGCTCGACGAGCCCACCTCCGCCCTGGACCCGCGCGGCGTCGTGCTCGTGCGTGAGCTGGTCCGCTCCCTGGCCGACGAGGGTGCCGCCGTGCTGGTCTCCAGCCATCACCTGGACGAGGTGGCGCGCGTGGCCGACCGGGTCGTCGTCGTGCACGGCGGGCGGGACGTGGGCGAGCTCGCGCCGGGCCCGGAGATGGAGCAGCGGTTCTTCGCGCGGGTGCTCGCGGCGGACGCCGGGACGGCCACGCCCGGAGCGGCGGCATGACCGGGCTCGGTACGGCACTGCGGGTGGAGACGCTCGCCTGGCGCCGCTCGGCGGTGCAGCGGGTCACGACACCGCTGCTGGTCCTGCTCGTCCCGCTCGGCGCGGTCGGCCTGGTGGCGCTGGCCAGGTCGGGCGCGATCGTCGGGGCGGGTGCGGCCAAGCTCGCCGACTACGGGACCGGCCCGCTGTCCACCACCCACCTGACCGTGGCCGGGCAGGTGCTGTCGGTCGGGCTCCTCATGGCGGGCGGCTTCGCGTACGCGGCGGCGTTCGGCCAACCGCTCTCCGACGGACGCGCGGGAGCGCTGTTCGGGCTCGCGACACCGCGGTCGACGATCGCGCTGGCGCGGTGCCTCGTGGTGCTCGGCTGGGCGGCGGCGTGCGTGGTCCTCGCGGTCGGGCTGACGGCCGCGGCGTCGGCGGCGGCCGCGGCCCTGAGCGGCGAACCGTTCACGGCCGCGGCCTGGGCGTCGGCCGGGAGGGCGCTGCTGGCCGGGCTGCTCGCCGCCTGCCTGGCACCGCCCTTCGCCGCGTTGGCGACGGCGACCCGCAGCCCGCTGGGGACCGTCGGGGCGCTGATCGGGGTCGTCGCGGCGACGCAGATGATCGTCCTCGTCGCCGGCGGGGCCTGGTTCCCCTACGCCGTGCCCTCCCTGTGGACGGGGACGGGCGGCGCGGAGGCGGCGGCGTCGGTCACCCCGGCGGCGCTCTGGCTGACCGCGGCCGTCGCACCGGTGGCGATCGCCCTCGTCGTGGGCCAGTGGCGGCGCCTCACCGATGTGTGAGCGTTGACGCGGCAGCGTGCTCGCCCTAGTGTTTAATCGATTCAACCACTGACCGGAGGACCGATGACGATCCACCTCGCGGGCGACTCCACCGTCGCCCCCACCGACCACGGCGCCACCTCGGGCCACCCGGAGATCCCGCTGCTGGGCTGGGGGGACGAGCTCGCCGCGCTGGTCGACGACGCCGTGCACAACGCCGCGATCGGCGGTGCCACCACGAGGTCGTTCCGCGAGGAGGGCCACTGGGACCGTGTGACGGAGGCGGTGCGGCCCGGGGACACCGTCATCATCCAGTTCGGCCACAACGACCAGAAGCACCCCGAGGACCTGGCCGCCGAGGGCGGGTACCGCCGTCGGCTCACCGAGTTCGTCGCCGAGGTGCGCGACGCCGGAGCCCGCCCCGTCCTGGCCACCAGCGTCGAGCGCCGCTGGTTCGCCGACGACGGGTCGCTGCGCTGGTCGCACGGCCCCTACCCCGCGACCGTGCGCGCCCTGGCGAAGGAGCTCGACGTGCCGGTCGTCGACCTGACCGTGTTCACGCGCTGGCTGTACACGTGGCTCGGCGAGACGGCGTCGGCCGCGCTCTTCCCGCACGGCGCCGCCGCGGCGGCCGGCCTGCCCGTGGGCGACCCCCTGGCCCAGGACAACACCCATTTCACCACCGCCGGAGCCCGGTACGTGGCGCAGTACGTCGCCGAGGCGCTCGTCTCGATCGACGGTGTGCACGACGGCACCGAGCCGATGGGCGCGGCGATCATGGCGGCCCAGCAGGGGTGACCGACGTCGCGGACGGTCATGCATCAGCCCCTCATGCGTGACTCGCCGCTACGGCGACGCGTCGGCCACCAGGTCGAGGAACGCCAGGGCGGCCGGGCGAGGGTTCAGGTCGCTCCACGCGAGGTACTGGACCCGCGCCGGGCCGCGCGTCACGGGCAGCGCGGCCACGCCGTCGGCGCCGGTGACCACCCCCTCGGGCAGCATGGCGACCGCGAGCCCCTCGCGGACGAGGCCGAGCAGCACCTCGCTCGTCGGTGCCTCGAAGGCGACCTCGCGGCGCAGCCCGGCCGCGGCGAACGCGCGGTCGCTCTGCGCCCTGCCGGGCGAGCCGGCCGGGAAGTCCCCGAAGGTCTCGTCCGCCAGGACCGCGAGATCGATGCGTGCCCGCCCGCGGAGCGGATGGTCCGGGCCGACGGCGGCCACCAGGCGTTCCCGGAGCAGCTCCCGGGAGCGCACGCCCGCCGGCGGCGGGCCCTCCGGCAGGCCCAGCAGCGCGACGTCGGACTCCCCGGCCCGGACGGCGGCGACGAGCGCGTCGCTGGCATCGACGCGCAGGGAGACCGTCACCTGCGGGTGGGCCGACCGGAACCGTCGCAGGGCGGCCGGCACGTCGAGAGCGGTCACCGTGGGGATGATCCCCAGCCGCAGCGCCCCACGCACCCGGCCGGCCGCGGCGGCCGCCTCGACACCGGCGCGCTCGGCAGCGTCCAGCGCGACCCGCGCGGAGGCCAGGAACGACTCCCCCGCCGCCGTGATCTCGACCCGCCGGCTGGTCCGGGCGAACAGCCGGACCCCGAGCTCGCGCTCGAGCGCGGCGATCTGGTGGCTCAGGGCCGACTGCACGACGAAGCACCGTTCGGCCGCGCGGGTGAAGCTCCCCGTCTCCGCGACGGCGACCACGTAGCGCATCTGCTGCAGCTCCATCCATCTATCGTGTTCCACGATCGATGCGGTGACAAGCATGTGTTGGACTCATGACGGCGTCCGGGAGCACCGTAGGTGCATGGCCACCACCGCCCCGCCGCCGGGCACGACGACGACACCGACGCCCGCCCGGCACACCTTCGGCACACCGCTGCTCCGCACCACGGGCCTGACTGCCCTGACCCCGGTCGTCTGGGGAACCACCTACCTCGTCACCACGGAGCTGCTGCCGCCGGGCCACCCGGTGTTCGCCGCGGCCGCCCGCGCCCTGCCCGCCGGGCTGCTCGCGCTCGCGCTCACACGGACCCTGCCCCGCGGGTCCTGGTGGTGGCGCGCGGCCGTTCTCGGGGTGCTCAACATCGGCGCGTTCTTCCCCCTGCTCTTCGTGGCCGCCGAGCGGCTCCCCGGCGGCGTCGCGGCCACCATGGGTGCCGCGACGCCGCTCGTCGCGACCGTCCTCGCCGTCGTCGTCCTGGGCGAGCGGTGGTCGCGGTGGCGGCTCGTGTGGGGCGTCGTCGGGGTGCTGGGCGTCGGGTTCGTCGTCCTGGGCCCCGACGCCGCTCTCGACCCTGTCGGCATCGTGGCCGGCCTGGGTGGCGCGGCCGTCATGGCGCTCGGCGTCACGCTCACCAAGAAGTGGGGCCCGCCGCCCGGCGTCGGTCCGATGGCGTTCGCCGGCTGGCTGCTCACCGCGGGCGGCCTGGCCCTGCTGCCGCTGGCGCTCGTCGAGGGCGTCCCCACACAGGTGGACGCCCCGGCGCTGGGGGGCTACCTCTGGCTCGGGATCGTCGGCGGGCTCGTGGCCTACACCCTCTGGTTCTCGGGCATCCGCCGGCTGTCCGTCCCCGCGGTGGCGTTCCTCGGCCTGCTGTCGCCCCTGACCGCGGCCGTCCTCGGCGCGGCGGTGCTCGGCGAGTCGCTGGACCCGCTGCAGCTCGTGGGGTTCGGCCTCGCGCTGCTGGCCCTGGTCGCCGGGCAGGTGGTCCCGCGCCGGCGACGGGTCGGGGTCGCTCGCCCGCGTCCGGTCGAGGACTCGGCGGTCAGCGCCGCAGCGCCTTCCGGGCCAGCGAGTTCCCCAGCCACTGCACGAGCTGGACGATCACGATGATGATCACCACGACGATCGCCGTCACGGCCCAGTCGTACTGCCGGTAGCCGTAGACGATGGCGAAGTCGCCGAGGCCGCCCGCACCGAGATAGCCCGCGATCGCGGACATGTCGAGCACCCCGATGAACAGGAACGTGTAGCCCAGGATGAGGGGCGACAGCGCCTCAGGCACCACGACGGTGCGCACGATCCGCAGCGGGGAGGCACCCATCGCCCGAGCCGCCTCGATGACCCCCGGGTCGATGGACACGAGGTTCTGCTCCACGAGGCGGGCGAACACGAACGCCGCCATGATGCACATCGCGAACGTGAACGCCTCGATGCCGATCGTGGTCCCGACCACCGCCCGCGTCAGCGGGCCGATGGCGACCAGGAAGATGAGGAACGGCACGGGTCGCACGATGTTGACGGCCACGTTGAGCACGGCGAACACCGGACGGTTCGCCAGCAGGTTGCCGGGGCGCGTCAGGTACAGGCCGAGGCCGAGCAGCAGCCCGAAGAACCCGCCGACGGCCAGGGTGATCAGCACCATGAACAGGGTCTGACCGAACGCCTCCCACAGCAGGGGCACCAGGTCGGGTCTCATCGGTCGCTCCCTTCATGGGCGGGCGCGGCCGCCGTCCCGTGGTCGACGACGGCGGTGACCGCGCGCAAGCCGTTGAGCGCGGCCGACACCGCGGCGTCGGACCCGACCAGCTCGAGCGTGAGCGAGCCGTAGGGGCGCTCGGCCACCTCGGTGATCCCGCCGTAGACGATCGTGCCGGAGACACCGTGCCGCGCGAGCACGCTCATGACCTGCGCCGAGGAGCCCGCGACCTCGTCGATCCGGACGGTGACGACGCGACCGGCGTGCCGCTGCCGCAACCGCTCCAGCACCGCCGTCGACGGCACGTCCCGCAGGGCGGAGCCCACGAACCGTCGGGTGACCGCCTGCTGGGGTGCGCTGAACACCTGGTAGGCGTCGCCGAGCTCGACCACGCGCCCGCACTCCATGACCGCGACGCGGTGGCAGACGGACCGGACGACCTCCATCTCGTGGGTGATGACCACCACGGTGATGCCGAGCTCGCGGTTGACCCGCTGCAGCAGGGCGAGCACGTCCGCCGTGGTCTCGGGATCGAGCGCGCTCGTCGCCTCGTCGGCCAGCAGGATCTTGGGGTTCGTGGCGAGCGCCCGGGCGATGCCGACGCGCTGCTTCTGCCCGCCCGAGAGAGCCGACGGGTACGCACCCGCCTTGTCCGCGATGCCGACGAACTCGAGCAGCTCGGCGACGCGGGCGTCCCGGTCGGCACGCGACCAGCCCGCCACCTCCAGCGGGTAGGCCACGTTCCCGGCGGCCGTGCGGGACCGCAGCAGGTTGAACTGCTGGAAGATCATGCCGATCCCCGCGCGCACCGGCCGCAGCCGCGCCTCGCTCAGCCCCGACAGGTCGGTGCCGTCCACGACGACGGAACCCGCCGTCGTCGTCTCCAGCGCGTTGACGAGCCGCACCAGCGTGGACTTGCCGGCGCCCGAGTAGCCGATGACGCCGAAGATCTCCCCCGCCCGGATGTCGAGGCTCACGCCGTCGACGGCGCGGACGGGCTCGCTCCGGCGGCGGCCACGAGCCCCCCGGCCGGGGAACTCCTTGACCACGTCACGGAAGCTGATGACGGGCTCGCTCACGACAGTCCTTTCGGCGAGGTAGCGCGGATCAGCGCGAGGTAGCGCACACCGGTGCGAGGTAGCGCACACCGGTGCGAGGTAGCGCACACCGGTGCGAGGTAGCGCTACCTCGGCACGGGATGCGCTACCTCGCGCATCCGGTCACTGGGCGGCGAGGTTGGTCTTGATCTCGTCGAGGATGGCCTGCAGGTCCGCGGCGTCGTTGTCCTTGATGACGCCGGTGCCGCCGGACGCCTCGACGACGCCCTGCTCGATCTCCTCGGTGTGGAAGATGTCGACGAGCTTGTTCAGCGTCTCGTCGTCGGCGTCCGCGGCGCGGGAGACCCAGACGTTGATGTACGGCTCGGCGGCCGAGGCGTCCGGGTCGTCGGAGTAGAGGGCGTCGTCCGCGGTGAGGCCGGCGTCGCCGACGAAGTCGTTGTTGACGATCGAGGCGTCGACGTCCTGCAGGGCCAGTGCCGTCTGCGCGGCGTCCACCGGGGTGACGGTCACGCGGGACTCGTCGGCAAGGACGTCGGCCGGGGTCGAGAACGAGTTGCCGCCGTCGCGCAGGGCGATGAGCCCGGCCTCCTGCAGCACCAGCAGCGCGCGGGCCTGGTTGGTGTCGTCGTTGGGGATGGCGACCTCGCCGCCCTCCGGGATCTCTGCGAGGCTCGCGTGGGTCGTGGAGTACAGGCCCAGCGGGTAGACGGCGGTCGCCCCGATGGGGGTGAGGTCGTCGCCCCGTGCCACGTTGTAGCCCGCGAGGAACTGGATGTGCTGGAACTGGTTGAGGTCGAGGTCCCCTTCGCTGAGCCCCTGGTTCGGGAGCTGGTAGTCGGAGAAGTTCACGATCTCGACCGTGATGCCCTCGGCGTCGGCGGCGTCGACGAACGTGTCCCAGTAGGCCTCGCCGGACGAGACGACGCCGATGCGGATCGGGTCCTCGGCGGTGCCCTCGGCGACGGCGGCCTCGGCACCCCCGGAGCAGGCGGCGAGGGCAAGGACGGAGACGACGGCACCGGCGGAGAGCAGGGTGGAGCGCACAGACATGGGTGGGTCCTTCCACGGGCACGACGGCAGGGGGCGCCGTCGGCGGTTCAAGAACAGAGGACAAGCAGGCAGGCCGCGGCCATCAGCACGCGGCGGGCGCAGGGAGAGAGGGTGCCGTCAGGAATGCCCGACGGCGGTGCGGAGCGCTGTCAGCGCACGCACATTCGGGTGCTCCGCATCGCGGCACGGCACATCCGGTCGCGCAGCGAGGTGCGCGCGGTGCGGGGTGCGGTGACGTCGAAGCGGTGCATGAGCCCACTTGAACACCGCGAGGGCCACTTCTCCAACTCGAACGACCCAAAATCCCGCGATGTGGGCGTCGCCTGTCTCGCCATATAAGAACCTGCTGGCCAGCGGGACGCAAAGGACCCCTCGCGCACCCACCAGAGCTCACTTACCCTTGCTGCCTTCCGGCCCTGGGGGAGTTCGGCGAGGTGATGCCGCACGAGGGGTCTGCCCTCAGCCTAACGGAGGGAGGCCACGGATCCGAAACCGGATCCGCGGCTCATGCCGACCGAGACGAGGGTCACCCCGACGCGATTCGGAGAAGACCGCACACGTCGGCTATTGTGCTGGGGTTGCCTGCGCCGCGTGCGGAGGCGGCACCAGAGGAGGATTCGCCTAGCGGCCTATGGCGCACGCTTGGAAAGCGTGTTGGGTTCACGCCCTCGGGGGTTCGAATCCCCCATCCTCCGCAGCGAGCCCGCCTCCCGCACCAGGTGCAGGAGGCGGGCTCTTTCGCGTCATGGACCCTCGGCACCCGTGGGCTGCGGCGCTGCCGGCACCTCGAGGGCCGTCACTCCGTGACGACGAGCACCTCGTCCTGCGCCCCCGCGGCACACTCGTCGGGAAGCCCGTCCACCGCGTCCACCGGCACCGGCACGGCGGTGACGTCGAAGTCCTCACCCACGCGGACGGTGCCCAGCCCGGACGTCGTCACGGACGGGCGGGCGTCACGGAGCACGAGCTCCGCACCGTCGGCGAAGACGAGCACCTGCGGCGGCGCGTCGTCCTCCATCGCCAGGCAGCCCCCGGGCCCGGCGATGAGCATCCCCGAGTAGTCCTGCACCTCGCCGTCCGGCCCGTCCGCCGTCAGCAGCCCGAAAGGTCCCTCACCCTCGACCTCGACGGTCAGTGAGCCGGGATCGGTGCTCTCGTCGGCGTCCTCGTCGGCATCCTCACCGGCACCGTCGGTGACCTCGGGCGTCGAGTCCTCGGCGTCCTCGGCACCCTCGGCAGACGGGCTGTCGCCGTCGGGCTCCATCGTGGCCTCGGCGTCCGGGGAGGCGGTGCCTCCCTGGTCCGGCGCCGGGTCGCCGTCGGAGCAGCCGGTGAGCACCGCGCCCGCCAGCAGTCCGACGAGCAGCAGGTTGCGCACGCGAGGTCGCGCCATGATCCGTCCCTCCAGTCCCCGAAGGGTTCGTGGCTGACGACCTCCCGCGCGACGAGCGCCGCGCGGGATGGCCGTCGATGTCGACGGCCAGGCTAGCCATCGACGGATGCACCGGCAACGACCGCTCGGAGTGCCCCTGGCCAGGCGACTCCTTCCCGGCCCGGCCTCGTCCGGCACCGTGTTTAAATCGGTTCATGCCTCGCTTCGAGATCGGTGACCAGGACTTCCTCCTCGACAACCGACCCCACCAGATCGTCAGCGGCGCGCTGCACTACTTCCGCGTCCACCCGGACCAGTGGGCCGACCGCCTCCGCAAGGCGCGTCTCATGGGCCTGAACGCGATCGAGACGTACGTCGCCTGGAACGTCCACTCCCCCGACCGCGGCGCGTTCCGCACCGACGGCCCCCGCGACCTCGGCCGGTTCCTCGATCTCGTCGCCGCCGAGGGCATGCAGGCCATCGTGCGCCCCGGCCCCTACATCTGCGCCGAGTGGACGGGCGGCGGGCTGCCGGGCTGGCTGTTCACCGACCCGACGGTGGGCGTGCGGCGCGCCGAGCCGCAGTTCCTCGCGGCGATCGAGGAGTACTACGCGGCAGTGGCCGGGGTCGTGGCGCCCCGACAGGTCACGGCAGGCGGCCCCGTGCTCATGGTGCAGGTCGAGAACGAGTACGGCGCGTACGGTGCCGACCCGTTGGACGAGCGACAGCACTACCTGCGCACCCTGGCCGCGATGCTGCGCCGTCACGGCATCGACGTCCCGCTCTTCACGAGCGACCAGGCGAACGACGACCACCTGACCCTCGGCAGTCTGCCCGAGCTGCTCACGACGGCGAACTTCGGCTCCCGCACGGCCGAACGGCTCGCGACGCTGCGCCGTCACCAGCCCACGGGCCCGCTGATGTGCATGGAGTTCTGGGACGGCTGGTTCGACTCGTGGGGTCTGCACCACCACGTCACCGCCCCGGAGGCCAACGCCGGCGACCTCGACGCCCTGCTCGCGGCCGGCGCGTCCGTCAACCTCTACATGTTCCACGGGGGCACGAACTTCGGGTTCACGGCCGGCGCGAACGACAAGGGCACGTACCGCGCGATCACCACCTCGTACGACTACGACGCCCCGCTGGCCGAGCACGGCGCGCCGACGGCGACGTTCCACGCGCTGCGCGAGGTGATCTCCCGCTACCGGGCGGTCCCCGAGGAGCAGCCCGCGCCGCCCGGGCCGGCCCCCGAGCTCACCGTCCCGCTCGACCGCCGGGTCCCGCTGGACGAGGTCGCCGACGACCTGGGCGAGACGCACCGCGGCCACCACCCGCCCACGCACGACGACGTCGCCGCGTGGGAGGGGTTCGTCCGCTACCGAGCTCGCATCGCGGCCGACGACGCCGTCCTCGTGGTCGAGGACGTCCGGGACCGTGGGCTCGTCACGCTCGACGGCAAGCCGGTCGGCCTGCTGGACCGCACGACGCACACCACCGCCGTCGCCCTACCCGCTCGTGCCGGCCGGCTCGAGGTGCTCGTCGAGGACCAGGGTCGCGTCAACTACGGCCCACGCATCGGCGAGCCCAAGGGCATCATCGGCCCCGTGCGGACCGCGACGCGCGAGCTCACCGGCTGGGAGGTCACACCGCTGCGGTTCGCCGACGACGACGGGACGCTGCGCGAGGAGGTCACCTCCGCGCTGCGCGCCACCTCACCCCGCCCGATGCCGCCGTCGGCCCCGGACGCGCCGCTGGCCGGGCCGGTGCTGGCGCACGGGACGTTCGCGAGCGTGGAGGGCGCCGACCACTTCCTCGCGTTGGACGGCTGGACCAAGGGCGTGGTGTGGATCAACGGCTTCTGCCTCGGCCGCTACTGGAGCGCCGGGCCGACGGGCACCCTGTACGTGCCGGGGCCACTGGTGCGAGCCACCGGCAACGAGATCGTGGTGCTCGAGCTGCACGGTGCGCGCGGCGGCACCGTGCAGCTCGTCGCCGGCCCTCGGCTCGGCCCCGTCGAGGAGTGAGCACACGACGAGCGCGCCGCCGTCGCGGTCTCGGCACCACCACGTCGTGTGATGCCGGTCACGTCACAGGCCGTTGCCGGGGTGAACGTTGCGAAGAGGGTGTGTGCACCATGTCGAGAACGACCTGATCGTGACCTCATCGTGACGACTTCTTGCCCTGAGGTGCGCGTCGGCCCGGACACCCACCTCTACGATGACAGCCATGATCTTCAAGGCCGTGGGCGACGGGCGTCCCTACCCGGACCACGGGCGCGAGAGCACCAACGACTGGTCCGACGTCCCGCCCCGCCAGGTCCGCCTGGACGAGCTCGTCACGACCAAGCGCACGCTGGACCTCGACGCCCTGCTCGCAGACGACTCCACGTTCTTCGGTGACCTCTTCGCCCACGTCGTGGAGTACCAGGGCACGCTGTACCTCGAGGACGGTCTGCACCGCGCCGTCCGGGCCGCCCTCCAGCAGCGCCCGATCCTGCACGCTCGCGTCCTCGCCGTCGGATGATCACTCCGGATCCGCGATTCTCAGGTAGTTTCTTCGCGTGACATCACCAGCCCAGGACCCGGCGCGGGTCGCCCGCCGTCGGCGCAAGCACGAGCGCCAGGCGGTCGTCTTCGGGCTCATCATCGCCTTCCTCGTGGTCCTCGGCCTGGGCGCCCTGGCCATCTACACGGACACGATCGACTCGCCGATCTCGGAACCGATCTACACCCCGAGCACGGCCGTCGAGCACATGGCGCCCGCCTGCCTGCCCGACAACGAGGACTCACCCGACGGCGTGCTGCCGATGCCGTACGACAAGGTGCGGGTCCGGATCTTCAACGCGGCCGACAACCGCTTCGCCCTCGCCGGGGCCAGCGAGGACGTCCTGTCCGACCGCGGGTTCGACATCCGCGACACCGGTGACTTCACCTACCAGGTGGAGGGGCCGTCGGAGATCCGCTACGGCACGAGCGGCATCGTGCAGGCCTACACGCTGGCCGCGCAGTTCGACGACATCGAGCTGATCCTGGACGACCGCGGGGGCAAGGTCGTGGACCTCGTCATCGGCACGGGCTGGGCCGAGCCGCTGCCCGTCGAGGAGGTTCCCCTCGCCGCCGACCAGCCGCTCGAGAACCTGCCCGGCTGCGTCCCCGCGGCCGACATGGAGCCGGTCGAGCGCGAGTACGGCCTGGGTCGCCAGCCCGAGGCCTGAGGCCCCGCACCCGACCTCGCGCTAGTTCGCCGCGCCGTCGCGCTCCTCGACCGGCGACGGCGACGGCCGGGTCGTCCCGCGCCAGCGGCCGATCGCCCGCATGCCGTGGTAGACGACCAGTGCCGCCCCGGTGCCGAGCGCGATGCCCTCGAAGCTCAGCTCACCCACCACCCAGGTGTAGTTGGCGACACCGATGACCAGCGGCACGGCGGCGGTGGTGAGGTTGACGGGGTCGGCGAAGTCCACCCGGTTCTGCACCCAGATGCGGAAGCCGAGCACGGCGATCATGCCGTAGAGGATGGTCGTCACCCCGCCCAGGACCCCGGGCGGCACGGTGTTGATCACCTCGCCGAACTTCGGGGAGAACGACAGCAGGAGTGCGCAGACGCCCGCGACCCAGTACGCGGCCGTCGAGTAGACGCGGGTGGCGGCCATGACACCGATGTTCTCGGCGTACGTGGTGGTGCCGGAGCCGCCGCCGGTCCCCGCGAGCGTGGTGGCCACACCGTCCGCGAACAGCGCCCGTCCCATGCGGTCGTCCAGGTCCTGGCCCGTCATCGCCGCGACCGACTTCACGTGGCCCACGTTCTCCGCCACGAGCACGAAGACCACCGGCAGGAAGAGTCCCAGGACGCTGGGCTCGAAGCTCGGCGCCGTGAACTCGGGCAGGCCCAGCCAGCCGGCCTCGTCGACCTTGGTGAAGTCGACCTCACCGCGCCACACCGCGAACGCGTACCCGAGGAGCACCCCGACGAGGATCGACAGCCGCCCGAGGATCCCGCGGAACAGGACGGACACGAGCACCACCGCGACCAGCGTGACCAGCGCCGTCGACGGTGACTGCTGGAAGTTGCCCCAGGCCGCCGGCGCGAGGTTGAGGCCGATGAGCGCCACGATGACGCCGGTCACCACGGGCGGCATGACGACGTCGATCCAGCGGGACCCGGCCCGGTGCACGACGGCGCCGACGACCATCAGCAGCACCCCCGTGACGAAGATGCCGCCGATCGCCGCGGCGTGGCCCTGCGACGCCGTCACCGCGCTGATCGGTGCGATGAAGGCGAAGCTCGACCCCAGGTAGCTCGGCAGCCGGTTGCCGGTGAGGAGCAGGAAGCCGATGGTGCCGACCGCCGAGAAGAAGAGCGTCGTGGACGGCGGGAAACCGGTCAGCAGCGGCACCAGGAAGGTGGCGCCGAACATCGCCACGACGTGCTGCGCCCCGATGCCGATGGTGCGCGGCCAGGACAGCCGCTCCCCCGGTGCCACCGTCGCGCCGGGGGCGATCGACCGGCCGTCGCCGTGCTTGGTCCAACCCCACTGCATGCGTGCGCTCCGTCCGTGAAGGTTCCGTGAATCCACGGCACACCTTAACGGCGTCCGGCAGAGCGCCACCCCCGGCTATCCTGCGCGGCTCATCAACCAGGCGAGCATCCACGACCTGGTCGAGCCGTCGTCGATCCGCTCGTCCGGGAGACCACGCGCCACCTCCAGCGCCGCCTCGGCGTCGTCGGTCCCGAGCAGGCCCGCGTACATGAGGAGCTGGTCGCCGAAGAGGACGTCCCAGACCTCCGGGTCGGACCAGAGCTCGTCGGTGCCCAGCGCCTCCTCGAGGTTCGCCCGCACACGGTCGCGGTCCTCCCCCAGGTAGGCAGACACACCCGTCACCGGAAGCACCACGATGCCCAACGCCGCGCTCGGCTCGGCCGAGAACCAGGTCGCCCGCTCCCTCTTGCCGTCCCACACCAGGGACGTCACCGAGGCGTCGAGACCGGCGGTCGCCGGATCGGCGGTGTCGAAGTCCGTCCAGTAGGCACGCGCCGACGCCGCTTCCAGGGCGAGCATCCAGCGCGCCTGCTCGTCTAGCCCGTCGTCGTCGAGCCCGGCCGCCTCGCGCGCCCCGGCCCACAGCGCCAGGCCGTGCCAGGCCGAGACCGCCTCGGAAGCGGACTCCTGGTTGTTCCCGTCGGCAAAGGGCGACTGACCGGAAGCCCACGAGTGTCCCATCACCACATCGAGGACCCGCAGTCCTGGCATCGGCGCGCCACCCTCCACGGGCACGTCGGCCACTGCGGCCACGTCCGCAGCGAGCAGGTCGAGCACCGGCGCCAGGTCACGGGCCAGCTCGGCGTCGTCGGCCGCCACGAGCCCTGCGGCGTAGAGGAAGTACCCGTAGTGGAAGTGATGGTCGTTGCCCTCCTCCGAGCCGAAGGACGTCGCCTGCCCCACGACGGTGCGCAGAGTCGGCTCCCACGTGAAGCAGCGTTCGGCTCGCTCAGCGCAGCCCGCGGGCTCCGCCCAGGTCCGCAGGTCGGCCGCGACGCTCGCGTGCAGGTCGGCCGCCACCTCGTCGAGCCCGAGCTCCCGGGCCAGCATCCACAGCTGGGCGTCGCGGGCCAGCGCCTTGCCGCCGAAGTACGTGTCCGCCGGCCTGACCTCGTCCAGCACAGCCGCGGCATCCGCGCTCACCTGGCCCGCGAGCGCCTCCCGTGCCGACCCGTCGAGACCGGACAGGTCCAGCCCGCGCACCGGCTCGCGGACCGGTGAGCGCCACGACAGGGTCGTCGTGAGGCACACCTCGGCGGTCCCGCGCACGGTGGCGTAGGTGCCCAGACCGCACGTGGTCCCCTCGGACGGGCCGGCGTCGTCCTGCTGGTGGGGCCAGCGCACGACGACGGCGGGTCCCCCGGAGCTCGTCGCGTAGGTCAGAGACGTGGTCACCTCGTCGACGGCGCTCTCGTAGCCGACCTCCGCGCGGACGACGGGCTCGCGCGCGGCCTCGACGAGCTCGGCGAGCGTGCCGGGATCGTCCGCGTCCGGGGCGACGAGCCAGGACACGGCGTCGCCCGCGCTCAGCGTCAGGGCCGTGCCGGCCGCGTCGAGGGCGGCCGCTGCGTCGAGGCCGTCGGCACCGACCAGTACGTGGGCGCGTCCGTCGATCTCCGTGGAGGCGACGTCGTCGGGCAACCCGGCCGCTCCCCGGGCGAAGGCGGTGCCGGTCCCGAGCTCCTGGTCCGTCACCGCGGTGTACGTCAGCACCGGCGATCCGCGGGTCAGGTGGAGGCGCCCGAGGGCCCTCTCGTCGCCGCCGACCAGGTCGACCGTCACGGTCGCCGGGTCGTAGGCCGACACGACTCCGGTGACGGGCTCGCGCAGGTCCATCTGCATCCGCGGGGCGTACGGGCCCGTCAGCACGGTGCCGTCACCGCGCACCTGCGGCAGTCCGTAGGCGAACCCGGACGCGGTCAGTCCCACGGCCAGCGGCAGCGGGAACACCGGCTGCGGGGACTCGCCGAACACCAGCCCGGAGAACCACCGGTTGGTCGGCGGCGCGAGCCCGTCCGCGAGGCGCATCGGGACGTCCCCGCGGTCCACCGCCGGCAGCACCGTCGGGTCGACGGCGGGAGGTGCGACGTCGGCCAGGCCGGCGCCGGAGGACGGGACCGCCGGCGAAGTCGCGCGGGTCGTAGCCCGACGAGAGCACCGTCCACATGGCCAGCAGCGCGAGGACGAGCAGGATGGACTCGGCGACGATCACCAGGCTGTAGGGCAGCCAGTCGCCCCGGTGGTCCGGGTCGAGCAGGAACACGGCGTAGGCGACGCCTCCGAGGGTCGCGAGCATCATGACCAGCATCAGCGACGGCGAGTGCGCCGCGGCGTTGGCGTCCCGCCGTCGGGCGGCGGACCGGGGATCGCCCTGGACGGTGGTGCTCGGGTCCCGGGGCGCCGCGTCGAGCAGCCGGGGCGGGGTGGAGCGGGTGTCGAGCGTGGGCATCAGCGTGTCTGCTCACGAGAGCACGAACCACGGTGGGTGCGGGTCGGCACTGCACGGGGGTCACCCGGGAACGACGAAGGTGGGTCCCTGGCGTTCGCCGGAGAACCCACCTCGTCGTCTGGTGCCAGACGCTAGAACGTGCTGTCGGAGGTGTCACGGGTGAAAGGTGCTCGCTGCGAGAACCTCCACGAACCGGAAACAGCACAGGTCGTTCCGTGCAACCTGCCGGCCTCAATCCCTGCTCGGCGTGTCAGCTGGCCAGGCTGTCCAGCCAGGAGGCGCGCAGGCGGAGCGCGCGCTCGACGCTGCCGAGGACTGCGGCGACACCCACGGTGATCTCGGCCCACAGCGGAAGGTCCAGCGGAGACTCGAAGGTGCCGACGGACTCGGCGATCGGCGGGATCTGCGAGACCGGCTCGATGATCGCCGGCAGGGCCACGCAGAGCCCCACGAGCACGGCGACGATCGAGAGCACCCCGAGGTTCCGGCTCGTCCGCGGGTGGTCCCGGTCGAGGCGAGCCCGTCGCCCCTCGGCCGACCGTGGGTGCGGGACCATCAGCTGCTCGGCGCCGTCCTCGGCCACGAAGTGGCACCGCTTCATGCCGAAGCCGCCCACCGCGACCTCGACCGCTCCACCCGGCACCGGGAACCGGGCGGGGAGCTTCGACACCAGGTGCAGGGCGCCGTCGACGTAGAGACGTGCGCGCACCTCGCCGTCGCTCCCGTCGCCCAGGTGGCGGACGTCCACGGCGTACGACGACGTCTCCCCGCCCTGGTCGGGAAGCTCGAGGGTGAAGAACGACCGGGACAGGACGTGCCACCACCGGTAGCGCGGCAGCGGTCCCCCGTCGCCGGGCTCGACCCGCTTGTCCAGTCGTCGGTCACGCCAGCGCCTGATCATCCGAGGACCTCCCGGGGACGAGTCCGACGAGCACGCTGTACCAGTCGACGGAGGCGCTACGCTATCACGGTGTACTAGTCGAGATCCGGAGGGCGAGCAGGATGGCGAGGTCGGAGAGCGACGGGCACAGCACGCGCGACAAGATCCTCGTCGCGGCGGCGACCATGATCGGGGAGGACCCGACGGCGCGGCTCTCCGTCCGTGCGGTCGCCGCGCGGGCCGGGGTGAGCACCGGTTCGCTCCGGCACTTCTTCCCGACGCAGCAGGACCTGCTCGACACGGTCGTCGCCGGGATGTACGACGTCGCGCTCCCCGGCGACCCCCTCCACGACCGCGAGCAGCCCGCGGCGGAACGCCTCGTCGCCTGCCTGCAGCAGGTCCTGACCCTGGTGGGCACCGGGGACAAGGCACGCGAGACGTGGCGCTCGACCTATCAGGCCTACATGGCGTCCCGGCCGTCGGACGGCGCGACGACGACGTACCTCGCCCTCGAGCGCAGCGGACGACGACGCATCGAGCAGTGGCTGGCCGTCCTCGCCGACGAGGGAGCGATCCCGGCCGGGGACGACGTCCAGCGCGCACGCTTCCTCAGCACCGTCCTCAACGGGCTCACGGTCGAGCGGGCGCTGCCCGCCGACGGACCGCGGCTCGCCGCCGAGGCCGACACCCTGCGCCGGGCGGTCCTCAGCGTCCTCCACGACGACGGCGGCCGTCGGGGCACGGAGACACCGCCCAGCCCCTCACCCTCCCGCGCATGAGCGACGCGCCGGTCAGAGCTGCGGCGCGATCTCCCGGGCGACGAGGTCCAGGTGGTCCAGGTCCTGCTGGTCGAGGACCTGCAGGTAGACACGCTCGACGCCCTGGTCACGCAGCGACGCCAGCCGGTCGACCGCCTCGGGGACGGTCCCCGCGATCCCGTGCTCGCGCAGCTCGGCCGGCTCGCGACCGATGGCGGCGGCACGTCGCGAGAACTCGGCCTCGTCGGCACCGACCGCCAGCACCAGCGCGACGGACTGCGTCAGCGAGTCCGCCGGCCGTCCGGCGTCGGCGAGCGCCTGGTTGATCACGCCGATCCGCGGTCCGATCGCGTCCAGCTCCGGGAAGGCCTGGTTGTACTCGGTCGCGAACCGGGCGGCGAGCGCCGGGGTGCGCCGCGGACCCCCGCCGCCGACGATGATCGGGACCTGGTCCTGGACCGGCTTCGGCAGCGCCGGGGAGTCCGTCAGCGTGTAGTGCGTCCCGGAGAAGTCGAACGTCTCGCCGGCGGGCGTCCCCCAGAGCCCGGTGAGGATCTCCAGCTGCTCCTCCAGGATCCCGAACCGCTTGTCGGGGAACGGGATCCCGTAGGCGGCGTGCTCGGCGGCGAACCAACCGGTGCCGAGGCCGAGCTCGACGCGGCCGCCGGACATCTGGTCGACCTGGGCGACCTGGATGGCGAGCACCCCCGGCAGACGGAAGGTCGCTGAGGACACCAGCGTGCCGATCCGCACGGTGGACGTCTCACGGGCGATGCCGGCCAGGGTGGTCCACGAGTCGGTGGGGCCGGGCAGGCCGTCGCCGCCCATGGCCAGGTAGTGGTCGGAGCGGAAGAACGCGCTGAACCCCAGCTTCTCGGTCGCCTGGGCGACGGCGAGCTGGGTGTCGTACGAGGCGCCCTGCTGGGGCTCGGTGAAGATGCGCAGGTCGAGGGTCATGCGGGGGAAGGTCTCCTCGGTCGGGGGCTCAGTCGTGGACCGGACGCTCGGTCCGCGTCCGCTTGAGCTCGAAGAAGTGCGGGTTGGCGGCGAGCGTGACGGCGGCGTCGAAGAGGCGCGCCGCCTCCGCGCCGCGGGGCACGCGGGTGAGGACGGGCCCGAAGAAGGCGACGCCGTCGACGTGCAGGGTCGGGGTGCCGACCTCCTCGCCGACGGGGTCCATGCCGGCGTGGTGCGAGGCGGCGAGCGCGTCGTCGTACGCGTCGGAGGTCGCGGCGTCGGCCAGCTCCGCGGGCAGGCCGGCCTCGGCGAGCGACTCGCGGACCACGGCGTCGACGTCCTTGTTCTCCTGGTCGTGCCACCGGGTGCCGAACGCCGTGTAGTAGGCGGACAGGGCCTGGGGCCCGTGCTCGGTCTGCACGGCGGCGGCGACCCGGCCGGTGCCGCGGGACGCCTCGATCTTGCGGCGGTAGTCCGCGGGGATGTCCTTGTCCTTGTTGAGCAGGTACAGGCTCATCAGCCGGAAGGTGAGGTCGACGTCGCGGTGCTGCGCCACCTCGAGCGCCCACCGGGAGGTGACCCAGGCGAACGGGCAGGTGGGATCGACGTAGACGTCGACGACGGGCGTGGAGGTCTCGGCGGAAGTCACGTCCAGCACAGTACTCGTCCTGGCGGGGGTCACGATGGGTAGGCTCTGGGCCGTGCTCTCGACGGTGCGCTCGATCCGCTGGTCCAGCCTCGCGATGGTGGCCGGGGCCGCCGTCGTCGCCGTGCTCTGCCTCCTCGTCGCGCTGCGGGGCCGGCCGTGGGCGTGGCTGCCGTTCGTCTTCGCCGCGGCGATCGTGGTGCGCGAGGTCCGGTTCCTGCAACGCTCCCGACGGCGGCACGCCGGGTTCGACGAGCCGGACCGTCGCGAGCAGTCCCGCTGAGGCGCCCGGCCCGCCGAGGCCCGCGCTACCTCGCCGGGCGTTGCGCTACCTCGCCGGGCGTTGCGCTACCTCGCCGGGTGTTGCGCTACCTCGCGACGGGGTGAGGCCCCGGGCGACACCGGCCTGCGCGAGCCGGCGCGCCAGGAGCCGCCCGAGCCAGGTGCACGCGAGGAAGCTGCCCATCATGAGCACCACGAAGGTCACCAGCACGGCCGGTGCCATCGCGTCCATGTGGAACGCCGCCCAGCCCGAGGCCACGTACGCCGCTCCGAACAGCAGCGCGTCGACGTAGTACAGCCACGCCGACCACACGCGGTACCGCGTCAGGAGGAAGGCCAGCTCCACCGCGGCACCGGCCATGAGGCAGGTGACGACCGACCAGGCTCCGACGGGTGAGGCGGCCGAGACGACGCCGGCCACGAACGTCGTGAGCACGGCCGCTCCCGGCCGCCGCAGCAGCGCCAGGGCCAGCACGGGCCCGATGACCCACAGGCCCACGAGCGGTGCGTAGGCCATCGGTGCGGACGCGGCCAGCGGCGCGCTGAGGAAGTTGGCGGGGATGAGCAGCACCCCCATGGCGGCGCCGATGGCGGCGCACGTCATGAGGTAGCGGGTGGTCAGGTTCTTCATGGCACTCCGATGGTCAGGCGAACGAGGCGGCCAGGACCGCGCACGCGGCGCCCCCGGCCCAGAACGAGAGGAGCAGGACGACGTCCCGCGCGCGGAACGGCACGGTCACGCGGTCGGTGCGCCGCAGGTGCGCGCCGAAACCGCGGGCCTCCATGGCCAGCGACACCCGTTCGGCGTGCCGGATGCCGCCGGCGAGCAGCGGCACCACGTAGCCGGCCTGCCGCCGCACCGGTGCAAAGGGACCCCGGCCCGCGGCCACGCCCCGTACCCGGTGGGCACCGCGGATCACCTCGAGCTCGTGGGAGAACCGCGGCACGAACCGCAGGGCGGCCAGCGCCGCGTACCCGACCCGGTACGGCAGCCGGAGCTGCTGGGTCAGCGCCCGCACGAAGTCCGCACCCGACGTCGTGAGCCCGCCGAGCAGCACCAGCATCAGCAGGGCGACGGTCCGCACGGCGGTCGCCAGGCCGGTCATCAGGGCACCGGACCTGACCTCGAACCCTCCGACGGTCGCGATCAGCGCCGTGCCGCGGACCGCAGCGGGGTCGGTCAGCAGCCCGAACGACAGCGTCATGACCACGGTGAGCAGCACCGCCCCCAGCGCCATCGCCGCGAGCACCCGGACGCGCAGCCGCCCCATGACGACCACCGCGGCGTACGCCGCGAGCGCCACCAGGGCCGGGGTCAGCACGTCGCGCGTGGCCACCACGAAGACCATGACGGGCACCGGCCCGAGGATCTTCACCAACGGGTTGTAGGTGCGCAGGTCGCTCAGCCCGCGGGCGGCCGGCCGGGCGGGCGCGGACGTCGCCGAGGTGCCGGAGATCGCGACGGTGCTCATGCGTCCACCGCCACCCGTCGCGCCGCGGGCAGGTCGGCGAGCCGCGCGACCGCACGCCAGGCGGGGTCCCGCAGCCCGCGAGTGGCCCGGGCCAGGGGCGGGATGCGCAACCCGGCCGTGGCCAGCAGCGCGTCGTCGCCGAGCACGACGTCGGGCCGCCCGTCGGCCAGCACCCGCCCGCCGGCGAGCGCCACCACACGGGTGGCGTGCTCGGCGACCAGCTGCATGTCGTGGCTGACCACCACGACCGTGGTGCCGTCGTCGTGCAGGTCGGTGAGCAGGTCGAGGAGCTCGACGGCGCGCTCGCGGTCTTGGCCGTAGGTGGGTTCGTCGAGGACGAGCACCTCGGGGCGGCACACGATGGCGGTGCCGACCGACAGCCGGCGCTTCTGCCCGCCGGAGAGCAAGAAGGGGTGCCGGTCGCGCAGGTCGGCGAGGCCGAAGCGTTCGAGGACGTCGTCCACCCGGGCGGCGACCTCGGCGTCGGGCACGCCGCGCACGCGCAGCCCGTGCGCGAGCTCATCGTCGACGCGGCCGGTGACGAACTGGTGCTCGGGGTTCTGGAAGACGAAGCCGACGGCGGCGGTGAGGTCGGCGGGAGCGGCCCGGCGGGGGTCGAGACCGGCCACGCGGACGGTCCCGGTGATGGCCCGGCGCGGGGGCCGCAGCACGCCGGCGACGACCTGGGCGAGCGTCGTCTTGCCGGCTCCGTTGCCGCCGACCAGGGCGAGCAGCTCGCCGGGGGCGACGTCGAGGCTCACGTCGTCGAGCACGGTGCGCCCGCCGCGGCGCACGGTGAGGCGGTCGACGCCGATCACCGGCGGTGTGGGCGCGGCAGGGCGAGGTGCCGTCGGGGCCAGGGCCGGTGCGGGAACGCCCGGGGCCTCGTCGACGGAGGTCGTGAGCACGGCGGCGAGCTCGTCGGGGGTGAGGGGCAGCGGGTCGACGGGCACCCCGGCCGCGCGGAGCCGCAGCGCGGCGAGGGTGGCGGTGGGCAGCCAGACCCCCAGGTCGGCGAGCAGCTCGGCCTGGCCCGCGAGGACGTCGCGCACGGGGCCGGCGGTCGCGAGACGCCCCGCGCGGTCGAGCACCACCACGCGGTCGGCGACGGGTACGGCGGCGTCGAGGTCGTGCTCGACGAGGAGCACCCCGCGCTCGCCGGTGGCGGCGATCGAACGCAGGACGTCGTAGACCTCCTCGACCCCGGCCGGGTCGAGGTTCGCGGTGGGCTCGTCGAGCACGAGCAGCCGCGCGCCAGTGGCGAGCGCACAGGCCAGGGCGAGCCGCTGACGCCCCCCGCCGGACAGGACGGCCGGGTCGTCGTGGCGGCGCTCCCAGAGCCCGACCTGGCGCAGCGCGGTCCCCGCGCGGGCCAGCACCTCCGCGACGGGCAGGCAGAGGTTCTCGGGGGCGAAGCAGACCTCGTCGAGCACGGACCCGGTGACCACCTGGGCATCCGGGTCCTGGAAGACCATGGCGACGTCGGCGGCGAGCAGCGGCGGACGGGACCGCGCGACGTCCTGGCCCCCGACGTGCACGGTGCCGTCGGTCTCGGCACCGACGACCTGCGGCACGAGCCCGTTCGTCGCGAGCGCCAGCGTGGACTTGCCGCAGCCGGACGGCCCGAGCAGCAGGACGACCTCGCCCGGCTCCACGAGGAGGTCGACGCCGTCGGGCGCCGGGGCACCGAGGTGGTGCCCGCCGTCGTCGTGGGGCACGTGGTGCCGCACGCGCAGCGCACGCAGGTCGAGGAGCGGAGAGGTCACCGAGACAGGATAGGCAAACCTCACCTGGGACCGCGAGCCCCGTCCCGCCCGCTGGACCCGCGGCGTCGTCGGCGCCGCCTGCCGGCGCCCCGCTAACCTCGAACCGATGCGACACAGCCTTGCTCTCCGCCCTGCCCACGTCGTCCTGCCGGCCGTGCTGGAGTACGACGACGGCGGCGAGGTCGCCGCGATGCGCCTGCGGTCCACCGACGCCGACGGCAACGTCACCGAGGAGTACCGGTTCGTCGACGGCACGATGTACGAGCGGACCACCGAGGGCCGGTTCACGGTGGCGCAGGACGGGGACGCGGTCCTGGAGGCGTGGGACTGGGCCGCGGTGGCCGGCTACTGGGGCGATCCCGTCTCGATGGAGGTGCTCGACGAGGAGGAGATCGACGGGGTGCGCACCACGCCGTACCACCTGACGTTCGAGGAGGACGGCGGCGAGCAGACCTGGTGGGTCGACGACGAGGACCCGATGCTGCGGTTCGAGAGCGAGAGCGAGCTCGGGGTGTCGGTGGGCGAGCTCACGGGCTACGGCGAGGACGTGGAGATCACCCTCCCGGCGGACCTGATCGACGAGTGACGGGCGGTCGGCCGCCTCGGACGTCGCGCGCGGTGCGGGCTCGTCCCGGAGTAGCCTCCTGCCCATGACTGCCGTCCGGACGCACACCCACGCCCAGGCCGTCGACGCCGCGATCGACCTGTTCTCCCGGCAGGGCTACGAGCAGACGACCGTCGAGGAGATCGCCGACGCCGCGCAGGTCAGCCGCGCCACCTTCTTCCGCCGCTTCCGGTCGAAGGAGGACGTGGTCTTCGCCGACCACGAGCTGCTGCTGGAGGAGGTGGTCGTCATGCTGGCCGCCACCCGTCCCGAGGCCCGCGACAGCGTCGAGGCGGGCGCCCGGGAGACCGTCTGGAACCCCGCCGTCGACCCGTACCTGGAGGTCTGCCGCGCCGCCCGGCTGGTGTTCGACCACCACGTGGGCCAGCGCGAGACGTCCCTGGCACGGCACCGGCTGCTGCAGGAGGTGCCCGCGCTGCGGGACCGCGAGCTCGTCACCACGCACCGCTACGAGCGCGCGTTCACAGCGTACCTGCGGGACACGCTGCCCCCGGACCGGTCAACGACGACCATGTCGATCGCGTTCGCGGCGTCGGTCGTCGCCGTCCACAACGCGGTGCTGCGCCGCTGGCTGCGCAACCCCTACCTCGACCTGCGCCCCGACCTGGAGGAGGCGTTCGCCGAGCTGCGCCGCGCGGCCTGGGCACCGGGGGCCGACGGCGCAGGGTCCGACGGCGACACCCCGGACGATCCGTCGGCCGCGGCCTCGTCGGGGGGCGCCGCCGGGTCGAACCGCCGGGTCGTCGTGGCCGTCCTGGACCAGGACGCCGACGCCGACGACATCGCGCGGGCCGTGCGCGACGTGCTGGCCTGACGATGATCGACTGGCTCTTCACCGCGACGTTCACCGTCGGCGCCGAGCAGATCCTGTGGCGCGAGGTGATCGGCAACGCCTTCGGGCTGGCGTCGGCGCTCGGCGGGATGCGGCGCAAGGTGTGGGCGTGGCCCGTGGGGATCGTCGGGAACCTGCTGCTGTTCACCGTGTTCCTTGGCTCGCTGTTCGGCGACGCCGGCCGGGTGGACATGCTGGGCCAGGCGGGCCGGCAGGTCATGTTCATCGCCGTGTCGGTGTACGGGTGGATGCGGTGGCGCGAGACGCGCCGTCAGGACCTGGAGGTCCGCGCGGACGGCAAGGTGCCGTCGTCGGGCGGCGAGGGAGTGCACCCGCGGTGGGCGACGTGGCCGCAGCGCGCGTTCCTCGTCGTCGCGCTGGTGGGCGGGACGCTCGCGCTCACGCCGCTGTTCACGGCGCTCGGGTCCTACGAGCCGGTGTGGGCGGACGCCTGGATCTTCATGGGCTCGCTGCTCGCCACGTACGGCATGGCGCGCGGCTGGGTGGAGTTCTGGCTGATCTGGGTCGCGGTGGACATGGTGGGCGTGCCGCTGCTGTGGAGCGCCGGGTACTACGCGACGTCGCTGATGTACGTCTTCTACGGCGCGTTCACCCTGGTGGGCTTCTTCGTGTGGTGGCGCGTGAACCGCCGCGAGCAGGTGGCCACGATCTGATCGCTCGGTGTGAACACCGGTCAGAGGGTCTCGTCCATCGCGTCCGCGAAGCCGCGCGGGGTCAGCTCCCCGGTGAAGACGCGGTGCAGGTTGTCGAGCAGGGGGCCGGCCTGGTCGGCGGGGAGCGCCTGGTCCCACGAGAGCTGGAAGTGCGGCGCCGACGCGACCATGTCGTGGACGAAGCGCAGATAGTCCTCGCTCTCCAGGCCGTCGAGCCGGCGGTCCAGCTTGCGCACCGGCGGGACGGTCCGCACGACGAGGAACCGCTCGACCTCTCGTTCCGCGTACGTCTGCTCCACGAGGAAGTCGATCGCGACCTGCTGCGCCTCGGGGCTGGCGGCGGCGGACACGGACCAGAAGTTGGCGGGGTTGCCGACCACGTTGTCGGGGTCGCCCGTCCCACCGTCGACGATGGGGAACGGGGCGAACCCGAGCCCGTCGCGGGCGACCAGCGCGGGGTCCGACGCGAGGAAGTCCGGGTAGACCCAGGCCCCCTGCAGGACGAACGCCGCGTTGCCGGTCGCCACGAGCGACACGTCGCCCGACCCGTCCGCGACGGTCTCCGTGAAGTACTCGCCGAAGGCGCCCGCGTCCACGAGCTCGCGGATCAGGCGCAGCGCCTCGAGGATCGCGGGGTCGGACCACGCGCCGGGCTCGCCATCGACGACCCGTTGGAAGACCTCCGGGCCGCCGATCCGGTCGGTGAGGTACTGGATGTACATGAGCTCGGGCCACCGGCTGCCTCCCGCGAGGGCGATAGGCAGCACGCCGGCCTCCTCCAGCACGGGCACGGCCGCGAGCAGGTCGTCGTAGGTCTCGGGCGGCTCGACGCCGGCCGCCTCCAGCACCTCGACGTTGTGGTAGAGCACCACGGGCTGGGTCTGGTTGTTCGGCACGGCGTAGGTGCGTCCGTCGACCTCACCGTTCGCGGCGACGGCGGGCAGCATCCTGTCGAGCACGGGCTCGACGGCGTCGGTGAGGTCCACGACGGCGTCGTCGGCCACCAGCCGGTCGAGGTCGCTGCCCGCCCAGCCGAGGATGAGGGTGGGCGGGTCGCCGGCGTCGAGAGCCTCGCCGATCCGCGCCTTGTAGGCGTCGTTCTCGAGCCACGACACGGCGATCTCCTCGCCGGGGTGCTCACGGTTCCACTGGTCGAACGCCCCTTCGAGGACGACGTCGCTGCCCCCGGAGAGCGCCCAGGCGGTGGCCGCGGCGGCCGGCTGGTCGCTCGTGGCCGGCCCCTGGTCGGCCCCGTCGGCGCACGCCGCGAGCAGCAGGCTCGCTCCTGCCGCCCCTGCCAGGACCTCCGCGTACCGTCGCCTCATCGCCTGCACCCTCCACGCCGTCGTGTCTCACCGGATGACCTCGTCGTCGAAACCGTTTTCTATCCGATGGGACGAACCTTAGGGCAGAGAGCGGGTGTCCGGTCAAGGGGCTCCGCGCTTTCGGCACGCCGGCGACTGCCGCCTCGACACCGTGGGGTTCGGCCGACGGGCGACCACGCGGGGCTATCTCGAGGTGGCCCCGGACGTCCCGGCGCCGGCCGCCTCGTCCGTCGGCGTGGGTTCAGCGTCGCGCCGGGGCCGGAAGATCTCGACGGTCATGCCGACGACGGCGCCCGCGAACAGCGCGACGGCGAGCGCCGACGTGCCCCCGACGAGGACGACGGCGGAGACGAGCGCGATCAGGGCGAGGCGTGAACGGACCCGCGCCCGCCGGAGGTGCTCGTGCGCCGAGACACTGCCGAGCACCGCGCCCACGGCCCCGGCCAGGGCGATCGCCGCCCACCCCTCGGTCATGCGACCAGCGTGTCCGCCCTGACGGAGCCCTGTCAACCGGGCCAGAGCCCCCTCGCCCCGCACGCCGCTGCCCGCCGACGGGTGAGCAGCACGGCTCCCGCCTACCGTGTCCGCGTGACCTCGACCTCGGACGCCCCCCACCGGCCACGGGCCCGGCGCACGGCAGCGGACGGTCCGGCACGGGGCGTCCCGGGCGACCTGCTGCGGATCGCTGGGGTGGCGAGCGTGGTGGTGGCCGGCGTCGTGTTCGGCTGGCTCGCCGTCGCGCTGTTCCTCCTGGTGCTCGGCGGCACGATGGTCCCCCGCGCCGTCGGGACGCGCACCGCTCTGGACGTGACGTACTGCGCCGCGCTCCTCGCGGCCGCGTGGTGCGCCCAGCTCGGGGTCTACGAGCAGGTGGCCTGGCTCGACCTCCTGGTCCATGCCGTGACGACCGGCGCGATCGCCGCGCTCGCCCACCAGGTGCTCGTGCGCACCGGGCTGGTCGGACCCGCCCGGCGTGCCGGCGCCGCCACGGCCGTGTCGGTCGTCGGGCTGGGATCGCTCGTCGCCGTGGTCTGGGAGGTGCTCGAGTGGGCGGGGCACCGGTTCGTCGACGACGACATCTTCGTCACCTACACCGACACCCTCGGCGACCTGGCCGCGGCGCTGGTCGGCAGCGGCGTCGCGGCCCTCCTGGTCGCGCGACGCGCCAGGGGCGCCGGGGGCGAGCGATGAGGGCGCCCGCCGCACGGCCGAGCGTGTCCGTCGTGATCCCCGCCCGCGACGACGCCGACGAGCTGGACCGGTGCCTCGCCCTGCTCGCCGCCCAGTCGGTGGCGCCGCTCGAGGTGGTCGTGGTCGACAACGCCTCGCAGGACGCGACGGCGGCCGTCGCCCGTCGCTGGGGTGCCGTGGTGGTGCACGAGCCGCACCGCGGCATCCCCGCGGCGGCTGCCACCGGCTACGACGCCGCACGGGGCGAGGTCGTCGCGCGCCTCGACGCGGACTCCCGGCCCGGCCCCCACTGGGTGCGCGCGGTCGCGGACTCGATGGCCGCCGCCCCGGCGCCGGACGCGGTCACGGGTTCCGGCACGTTCACCGACCTGCGGTACGGCGGCCGTCTCGCCTGCTCGCTCTACCTGGGGGCGTACTACGCCCTGACCCGGCTGGCGCTCGGGCACACCGCCCTGTGGGGGTCGAGCATGGCGCTGCGGCGCAGCGTGTGGCAGGAGGTCCGCGCGACGGTGGAACGCTCGGACCCGGACGTGCACGACGACATGGACCTCGCCTTCGCGCTCGGACCGCACCGCCGGGTCGTGCGCGAGCGCGAGCTGCACGTCGGCGTCTCGGCCCGGTCGCTACGCGCGGGACGACGCCGCCGGTTGCTGCGGGCGTGGAACACGCTGCAGGCCAACTGGGCCGCGGCTCCGCCCTGGGAGCGGTGGCGGGAGCGGTGGCGGGAGCGGTGGCGGAGCTCCTGAGCGACCCCGGGGGGCCGCCGTCGGACGCCGTGCGTCCACCGGGCTTCGATGCCACGGTGAACCATGCGCGTCGTCGTCGTGGGACAGTCCGGGAACGTGGGGACCGCCGTGCTGCGGGCCCTGCGAGCAGCCGAGCAGGTCGACTCCGTCCTGGGCGTGGCCCGGCGCCTGCCGGACCGGACCGCCGACCCCTACCGTGACGCCGAGTGGGCGGCCCTCGACCTCTCGGACCCCGACGAGGAGAGCGTCGTGGACGGGCTCGCCACGCTCTTCAGAGGTGCCGACGCCGTCGTGCACCTCGCGTGGCTCCTCCAGCCGAACCGCGACCGTGACCTGCTGCGGCGGACCAACGTCGACGGGACCGCCCGGGTGGCCCGCGCGGTCGTGCGCGCCGGGGTGCCGCACCTCGTGGTCGCCTCGTCCGTGGGGGCGTACTCGACGGTCGACGACGACCAGCCCCGCCGCGAGGACTGGCCGGCGACCGGCATCCCGACGTCGCACTACAGCGTCGACAAGGCCGCGCAGGAACGGGTGCTGGACGAGCTCGAGCGGGACCACCCCGAGGTGACCGTCGCCCGGCTGCGCACCGCCCTGGTCTTCCAGGGCGACGCCGGGCACGAGATCGTGCGCTACTTCGTGGGGAGCCTCGTCCCCGTGAGCCTGCTGCACGACCACCGGCTGCCCCTGGTGCCGCTGCCGGCCGGCGTGCGCGCCCAGGCCGTGCACGCCGACGACGCCGCCGACGCTTACGTCCGGGTCGTGCTGCAGCGCGCCGCGGGCGCGTTCAACGTCGCCGCGCACGACCTGCTGCGCGGGCCCGACCTGGCCGCCGTCCTCGACCACGGGCGTCACGTCGAGCTGCCGCCACGGGCCGTGCGCGCGGCCCTCGCCGCCGCGTACGCCGCCCACGCCGTGCCGACAGACCCGGGATGGATCGACATGGCCATGGGCGTGCCCGTCATGGACACCACGCGCGCGACGACGGAGCTCGGGTGGGAGCCGCGGCACAGCGCCGCCCAGGCGCTCGAGGAGGTCGTGGCCGGCATGGCCGAGGGCCGCGGGCTCGCCTCCGCACCGCTGCGCCCGAGCCCGCGCCTCGCCGTCGGACCGCCGGCCCTGCCGTCTGCCGAACGGGACGCCGCCGTCCCGCCGGACGTCGACCGCGAGCTGTTCGGGCTCTACCTGTCCGACCACCTGACCGGCGCGACCGCCGGGCTCGACCGCATCGAGCGGATGGTGGAGAGCTACCGCGACACCCCGTTCCACGCCGACCTGGCAGAGCTGGCCGAGCAGGTCCGCGGCGAACGACAGCTCTACCGCACGCTGCTCGCCACCCTGGGGATCCGCCGTCGTCGCTACCGGCAGGTGCTCGCCGCGGTCGCGGAGCGCGCCGGGCGCCTCAAGCTCAACGGCCGGGTCCTGCAGACGTCGCCGCTGACGCCGCTGCTCGAGGTCGAGCTCATGCGGTCCGCGGTGCTGGGCAAGCTGGGCGGCTGGCGGACCCTCGAGGAGTACGCCGACGACGTCGGGCTCGACCCGGGGCGGTTCGAGGCGCTGGCCGAAGTGGCCCAGCGCCAGCTCGCCCTGCTCGACCGGCTCCACGAGCAGACCCGTGAGCGCGCCTTCCGCCGTACCCTCTGAAAACGACGGAGCGCCGCCCCGGATCCCTCGGGGCGGCGCTCGCCGCTGGAGCACCACGCCGTCGGCTGGTGGACGACGACGGTGATGCACACGACCGGCGTCGACCCACGCCGGGAGCTGGGGTGCTGCTGCGACGTCTCAGGCGAAGGAGGAGACGCCGGTGATGTCGCGGCCCACGATGAGCGCGTTCATCGACTCGGTGCCCTCGTAGGTGTGCAGCGCCTCAATGTCGGCGAAGTGCCGCGCCACGCGGTTGGCGAGCAGGATGCCGTTGCCGCCGAGCATGTCGCGGGCGACGGAGGCCACCTCGCGCGCACCGCGGGTGCACGTGTACTTGGCCAGGGACGCCTGCGCACCGGTGAGCCGGCCGGCGTCGGCGAGCTCGGTGAGGCGCCCGACGAGGAGCTGCATCTGGGTGACGGTGGAGAGCATCCGGGTCAGGCGCTCCTGCACCATCTGCTTGGCGGCGAGCGGCTTGCCGAACTGGACACGCTGCGTCGCGTACTGCACGGCCGCCTCGTAGCAGGCCACGGCGTGCCCGACGGCGGACCACGCCACGGCGAGGCGCGTCGCGAAGAGCACGGCGGCGGTCGCCTTGAACGACGTGGCGCCGGGCAGCGCGGCGTCGGCCGGGACGAAGACGCCGTCGAGCTCGATGTGCGCCTGCCAGATCGCCCGCAGCGCCATCTTGCCCTCGATGGTGGTGCCGGTGTAGCCGGGGGCGTCCTGCGGCACGATGAAGCCGTGCACCTGCCCGTGGCGCTCGCCGTCGTCCGGGTCGTCGAGCCGGGCCCAGACCACGGTGATGTCACCGCACGAGCCGAACCCGATCCACTTCTTCTCACCGTCGATGACGTAGCCCTCGACACCGTCGCGCGTCTCCTTGCGGGCGGTGGTCTCCAGGGAGACGGAGTCGGAGCCGTGCGTGGGCTCGGTGAGCGCGAAGGCGCCGAGAATCTCGCCGCGCGCCATCGGCTCGGCGTACCGCTCGACCTGCTCGGGCGAACCGTGCATGACGATGGAGCGCAGCGCGAGCCCGCCCTGGACGCCGCAGATGGTCGCGACCGAGCCGTCGCCACGGGACATCTCCATGCTCGCGAGGCCCTCGGCCATGAAGGAGACCTTCGGGCGGCCGGGGACGTCGACGCCGTCGCGCAGGAAGTCGTGCTCACCGAGCTTCTTGACCAGGTCGAACGGCACCTCGGCGCGCTCCCAGTACCCGTCGATGACGGGCAGCACCTCGTCCTGGACGAACTGCCGCACGGCGAGCTGGTGCTCGCGCTCGGCCGGCGCGACGTCGGCGAACGCCTGCGCGTAGTCGATGTCCGACGGCTGGGAGACGTCGTAGTCGGGCGCGGTGACGCCGGGCAGGACGGGGGCGGTGCGGGACATGCGGTGCTCACTTTCCACGGGGGCGACCGCGCCGCCGCAGAGGCTGGGGACGACGGCGTCGGTCTGCCTCCATAGTGCTCCGCGACGCAGTCTCAGTCAAGCGATACGGAGTATCAGATGGCGCCGTCTGGCACGATGTGCCCGTGCCCGACGCCGCGGACAGCCGCCACCCCGCCGACGCGCGCGACGCGCCGCCGTCGACCAGCGACCGTGGCGGCAGCCTGCTGCAGTCGCCCTGGCTGCTGACCCTCGCCTTCGTCGTCGTGCACGCCCGCCTGGTGCACGAGGCGATCACCTGGCAGCACACGATCTTCGGCGACGTCACGCTGTACGAGTGGTGGGCCCGCTACGGGCTCGACACCGGGCAGTGGCCCGTCCTGGACTACGACTGGGTCTACCCCGCCGGCGCCCTCGCACCCGTGGTCGCTCCGTCGCTCGTCACCGACGACCTGCTCGGCTACGAGATCCTGTGGACGGCGATGATCGTGGCGCTCAACGCCGTCGCCACCGTCCTTCTGGTGCGCTCGACGCCCCGCGGCGTCCTCGGCGCCTGGTGGTGGCTGCTCTTCCTGCTGGCCCTCGGCCCGATCTTCCTCGGCCGGCTCGACGGCGTCGTCGCGCCCATGATCCTCGTCGCCCTCGTCCTGGCCCGACGGCACCCGCGGCTCGCCGTCGCCGTCGCCACCGCCGGGGCGTGGGTCAAGATCGCGCCGGGCGCCGTCGTCGTCGCGATCGCCGCGACCCGCCGCACCCTGGGCGACCTGCTGCGCGCCGTCGTCGTCCCCGGCGCGATCGTCTCCTTCGTCGTCGTCGGGCTCGCGCTGGCGGGCGGCGCCGGGACGCGCGCCCTGAGCGTGTTCGGCGAGCAGGGCGACCGCACCCTGCAGGCCGAGTCCGTGGCGGGCACCTGGTTCTCCGTCGCGCGGCTGTGGGACCCGAGCATCGCCATCGACTACAACGACGTGATCTTCACCTACGAGTTCCAGGGCACGGCCGCGGCCGCCGTCGCCGACGCCCTCGATTGGCTGCTGCCGCTGGTCGTCGTGGCGCTCGCGGCGATCACCCTGTGGGCCGCCCGGCGCCACCCCGAGCACGCGCACGAGCTGCTGCTGCTCTCGGCCGCCACCCAGCTCGTGGCGCTCGTCGTGTTCAACAAGGTCGGCTCGCCGCAGTTCGTCGCCTGGCTCGGCCCGCCCGTCGCCGTCGCGCTGGCGACGCTCCCGTCCGGCCGCGCGCTGCGCTGGTGGTGGCCGCCCGCGCTGGGCATGGTGCTCGTCGGCTACGCGACCTACCTCGTCTACCCCGTCGCCTACGGCCCGTTCCTCGAGGGCGCGCCCTGGATGATCGCCGTCGAGGCGCTGCGCAACCTCGCCCTGGTGGCGATCATGGCCGGGGGCGTCTGGCGGATCGCCCGGCTCGGCGCCGCCCGGTCCGCGTAGTTCCGCCTCAACGTTTCCCCACCGTTCGGGACATCGACCCCGACACGTCGTCCCCCGCACGCCCACCGGTCACCCTGGGCCGTGACAGTGCGGAGCGTGAGGGTAGCGATCGTCGCAGAGTCCTTCCTCCCGCAGGTCAACGGGGTCACGAACTCCGTGCTGCGGGTCCTCGAACACCTCCAGCGGTGCGGGCACGAGGCCCTGGTCCTCGCCCCCGACTCCGACGAGGCCGACATCCCCCCGTTCGTGCACGGCGCTCCCGTCGTCGAGATCCCCTCCGTGGGGCTGCCCGGGTACGCCGACGTGCGCGTCGTCGTGGGCCAGCGCGCCCGCATCGAGCGCACGCTCGCGGCGTTCGGGCCCGACGTCGTCCACCTCGCCTCGCCGTTCACGCTCGGCTGGCGCGGGATGCAGGCCGCCGAGGCCCTCGGCGTGCCGACCGTCGCCGTCTACCAGACCGAGGTGCCCAGCTACGCCGCCCGGTACGGCATGCGGCACCTGGAGCCGCTGCTGTGGCGACGGGTGCGCACCCTGCACGAGCGCGCCTCGGTGACCCTCGCGCCGTCGACGCCCACCATCGACCACCTGCGCGCCCGCGGCGTCCCCCGCCTGCACCGCTGGGGGCGCGGCGTGGACACCGTGCAGTTCCGGCCCGGGGCCCGCGACGAGGCCTGGCGGCGCGAGGTCGGCGCCGGCCTGCCGCTGCTGGTCGGGTACGTCGGTCGGCTCGCCGCCGAGAAGCAGGTCGAGGCCCTGCGCGTCCTGTCCGGGCGCGAGGACGTCCGGCTCGTCGTCGTCGGCGAGGGTCCCGAGCGCGCGCTGCTCGAGGAGCTGCTGCCGGACGCGCACTTCACCGGGCTGCTGCGCGGCGAGGAGCTGGCGCGAGCGATGGCGAGCCTCGACGTGTTCGTCCACCCGGGCGAGCTGGAGACGTTCGGGCAGACGCTGCAGGAGGCGAGCGCCTCCGGGGTACCCGTCGTCGCGCCGGCCGCGGGCGGGCCGATCGACGTCGTCGCGCACTCGCACACCGGCTGGCTGTACCCGCCGGGCGACCACTCCGCGATGCGCGCCCACGTCGACGACCTGCTGGGCGACGCCCGCAAACGGCGCGCGTTCGGCACCGCCGCCCGCGAACGAGCCCTCGGCCGCACCTGGGCGAAGATCTGCCACGACCTCGTCCGGCACTACGAGAGCGTCATCCGGATCGCCACGGAGGTGTGAGCCGTGCGGATCGTGCACGTCGCCAACGCGTACGCCCCGCGGTCGGGCGGGATCCGCACCGCGATGCACGCCCTGTCGCACGAGTACCTCGCCCGCGGCCACGAGCCGGTGCTGGTGGTGCCGGGCCCGACGGCGGCGGTGCGGTGGGTCGGCGACGTCCGGGTGGTGCAGGTGGCCGCGCCGCGCGTACCCGGCGTGGCCGGCTACCGGATGGTGGTGCGGCCCGGCGCCGTGCGCTCCGTGCTCGACGCGTTGGCCCCGGACCGGCTGGAGGTCTCCGACCGCGCCTCCCTCACCGGGCTCGGCCTGTGGGCGCGCGAGGCCGAGGTGCCGTCGCTGCTCATGCTGCACGAGCGTCTCGACGGCGTGCTCTCGGCGTTCTGGCCCGGGGCGGGCAGCGGGGCGCGACCGGGCGGCGTCGGGCACCGGCTGGCGCCGGTGGTGGCGGACCGGTGGAACCTCACGACGCTCGGCCGGTTCGACCGGCTGGTCGCCACGACGCAGTTCGCCGCCGGGGAGGTGGAGCGCCTCGCCGGGCGACGCGCCGGACGCTCCGCGGCGGCCGACGGCGGCACGCGGCCCGGGCGGACGGGTGCGGCGACGCTGCCCCCGCTGCACCGGGTACCGCTGGGCGTGGACCTCGACCGGTTCAGCCCGGACCGGTTCGACACCGCGCTGCGGCGACGGGTGGCTCCGCACGGCGAGGCGGTCGTGCTGGTGATGAGCAGGCTGTCCCGGGAGAAGCGCGTCGACCTCGCCGTCGAGGCCGTGGGGCGGCTGGTCGCCGACGGCGTGCCGGTGCGGCTGGTGGTGGCCGGCAGCGGGGCGCGGCTCGCCGGTCTGCGGGAACGTGCCGAGCGGCTCGGCGTGCCGCACCGGTTCCTCGGGTTCGTGCCCGACCGCGACGAGGTGGCGGCGCTGCTGGCGAGCGCCGACGTCGTCGTCGCCCCCGGGCCGATCGAGACGTTCGGGCTGGCCGCGCTGGAGGCGCTGGCCTCCGGGACGCCGGTCGTGTGCTCCGCGACGAGCGCCCTGCCCGAGGTGGTCGCGGCCGCCGGCGCGAGCGCCGCCCCCGAGCCGGCCGCCCTTGCCGTGGCGATCCGCGACGTGCTCACCCGGCCGGCGGGGCACCGGCGGACAGTGGCTCGCGCGCGGGCCGAGCTGTTCCCCTGGTCGGCCACGGGGGCGGCGATGCTGACCCTCCACACCCCCCCACCGTCCGCTGTGGGTAGATCTCCAGCTCTGGACCGGCACAGACCCGTAGATTTCATACCCACGACGGGGGGTGCGTGGTGAGCGGGCCGGCCGTCGTCGCGCTCGGCGACTCGATCACCGCGGGTGTCGGCGACGCCGTCGGGCCCGACGCCGAACACGGCCCCGGCTGGGCGGCGCACCTCGCGCTGCTGGCCGGGACGGACCGCTTCGAGAACCTGGCGCGCAACGGGGCCCGGACCCGGACGGTCGTCGACGAGCAGCTCGACCTCGCCCTGACGGCACGGGCCGACCTCGCGACGCTCGTGATCGGCGGCAACGACGCGCTGCGCAGCGACTTCGCCCCCGCCGACGTCGCCCGCCGGCTCACCACCTGCGTCGGCGCCCTGCGCGGCCGGGGTGCCGCCGTCGTCCTCGCGACCCTGCCACCCATCGGCCTGTTCGAGCTGTGCGGAGGCCGGGTCCGCCGGGTCATGCGGGCACGGATCGACGCCGTCAACGCCGTCGTCCGCACCGTGGCGGCGAGCCACGGGCCCGGCGTGGTCGTGTTCGACGTCGCCGCGGCCGTGCAGCCCCTCGGGCACGGCGCCTGGTACGTCGACCGGGTGCACCCCTCTCCCCTGGGCCACCGGCACCTCGCGGTGACCGCCGGCCGCGCGCTGCACGTCGCGCTGCCCGAGCTCTCGCGGCTCCCCGTTCCGCCGCCCCCGCCGCCGGCGTGGGAGCGCGCGGCCTGGCTGGCGCTCGCCGGCGTGCCGTGGGTGCTGCGCCGAGGCCGCGACTTCCTGCCCGGGCTGGTCCGCGCCGTCGTCGACGACCTGCGGGGCTCCGGCGTCGGGCGGCTCGATCTGGAGCTGTCGCAGGTCGACGCCGAGCCGCTGGTGCGGGCCACGTAGCCCGAGAGGCCGCTGCGAGCCGCACCTTCCCAACAACAGTAAATAGCGTTACCGTAAACGTCGTTACTGTTGTTCCGACGGAGGGCCCCGACCGTGCCGACCATCCCTCGCCCTGACGATCTCTTCGACAGGACGCTCGAGTGGGGCGATCTGACGAACCTCACGGGGTCGGACGCCTCCGGGTTGAGGATCGGCATCGTCACGGGGCGACGACGGCATGGAAAGAGCTATGTGCTGCGCCGCCTCGCCCACGCCGTCGACGGGCTCTACCACCAGGCCCGCGAGCTCGAGCGGCGCCCCGCCCTGGACCAGTTCGCACTCGACATCGCCGACCACCTCGATCTCGATCCGGACTCGCTGCGGTTCGATAACTGGGAGGCCGCGCTCCGCGTCGCACTGGGGATGCGGCGTGGAGCGCGCACCCCACGCCGCCGCGGCGGAACACGCCTGTTGGTCATCGACGAGCTGCCGTACCTGCTCGCTCACTCTCCGGAGATCCCGTCCGTGCTGCAGCTGCTGTACGACGAGGCGCAGAGCGACCCTGACGTCCCACCGACCGTCGTGATCCTCTGCGGGTCTTCGCTGTCGGTCATGCGAGACCTGCTCACGGGCAGCAAGCCGCTCCGCGGGCGCGCCCAGCTCGAGCTCACGATGCCGCCGTTCGACTACCGCCAGTCGCGCCAGTACTGGGGCATCGACGATCCCGCTGTCGCCTTTCACGTCGACGCGATCCTCGGCGGCACCCCCGGTTACAAGCAGCTCGTCACCGCGCCGCCGCCGGCCACGGTGGACGGGCTGCAGGCGTGGCTCGGCAGCCAGGTGCTCAGCCCGGCGGCTGCGCTCTTCAACGAGAAGTCGTTCCTGCTGCGCGAAGACCCACGCAACCTCGACAAGGCCGTCTACCACAGCGTCCTCCAGGCCGTCGCCGACGGGCACCGCTCGCCCACCGCCATCGGATCAGCGATCGGGCGCGAGTACAACACTCTGAAGCACCCGCTCGGCATCCTGGAAGCCGCGGGCTTCCTGCTCCGCCTCGACGACGTGCTCACCCGCAGGCGCCCGCTCTACTACCTGGCCGACCCGGTCATCCGGTTCGCCCAGGTCGTCATCGACCCGTACCGAGCGCTCCTCGAGGAGCGCGATGTGGCGGCCGCCTGGCACGCGGCGGACGCCAGCTATTCCGCGCAGGTGCTCGGCCCGCACTTCGAGCACCTCGCCCGCGTCTGGACCGCACGGTTCTCCGGCGACCGGTGGGGAACACTCGTCGGCGAGGTCGGCCCGGCCGTCGTCAACGACAGCAAGGGGCGCTCGCAGCACGAGCTGGACGTCGTCGCGCTCCCGCGCGGGCGACGGCGTCACGACGACAAAGCGCCGATCGTCATGCTGGGCGAGGCGAAGTCGACAACCAAGCGGCGCACGCGCGCCGACCTGCATCGGCTCCAACACATCCGCGACGTCCTCCACCGCTCCGGCCGCGATGTGCGGCAAGCCCACCTCGCCATGTTCAGCAGGGCCGGGTTCGACGACAGCCTGATCTCCGAGGCCGCCGACCACGACGACATACACCTGATCACTCTCGAGGATCTCTACTCCTCCTGATCGTTCACCGCGCATCTGGTCGACCAGGCGCGGCGTCGGGCGGCTCGACCTGGAGCTCGAGCTGTCGAGCCTGGGGGCGATGCAGAGCATCCGATCGTCCAGGTGACGCGTCGCATCCCCCATGTACCGGTGCGACGGGACATACATATTGTCAGGCCTGCACCACCTCTGACGAGGGTGTCCCGCCTGCACGCAAAGGAGCTTGTATGTCCATCTATGCCGCGCGCCGCGCGAGGTTCACCACGCTGATCGCTGGTGGGGCCGCAGCCGTCGTCATGCTCGCCGGGTGCTCCGCCGGGTCCGACGACGGGAGCGCCGACGAGCCCGTCGAGCTCACCTTCCAGTCCTGGGTACCGAACATCGACCAGGCCGTCGACGCCTTCAACGCCTCGCACGACGACATCCAGGTGACCCTCGAGACCATCACCGCCGGGCCGGACGGCGGGTACGCGAAGATGCTCTCTGCCGTGCAGGCCGGCGACCCCGCCGACGTCGTCCAGCTCGGCTACGACGCGATCCCCGACTTCCTGGTCAACGACGCGCTCGAGGACATCACCGACCACGTCGCGCACGCCGAGGACACGTTCGTGCCCTGGCAGTGGCAGACCGGCGTCTTCGGCGACCGCGTCTACGCCGTGCCCCAGGCGTCCGGCCCGCTCGGGCAGTTCTACCGGCAGGACATCTTCGACGACCTCGGCATCGAGTACCCCGAGACGTGGGAGGAGTACTACGAGGCGGCCAAGGTCATCCGCGCGTCGGACCCCGACCGCTACATCACCGCCTTCGCGTTCAACCAGGCGCCGTGGCTCATCGGTCTGTCGCAGCAGGGCGGTGCCGAGTGGTTCACCGCGGAGGACGACGCCTGGACGGTGTCGATCGACGACGAGACCACGCTGACCGTCGCCGAGTTCTGGCAGAAGCTCATCGACGAGGACCTGGTCAAGGTCGAGGCGGACTTCTCCAACGAGTGGAACGCGGACCTCCAGAACGGCAACATCGTCACGTGGATCTCCGGGTCGTGGGCCGACGCGATCCTGCGCGGAACGGCACCTGACACGGCTGGGAAGTGGGCCGTCGGTGCGGTGCCGCAGTGGTCCGCCGGCGAGAACGTCTCGGCGACGTGGGCGGGCGGATCGGCCAGCGCCGTGCTGAAGGGGTCGGAGCACCCGGAGGCCGCCGCGGAGTTCGCCCTCTGGCTGAACTCCGACCCGGAGAGCGTCGACATCCTCACCAACGTCGGCGCCGGCTGGCCGGCCATCGCCGACACCAGCGAGATCGCGTCCCTCCAGGACGACCCGGAGGTGTTCGAGTTCTACGGCGGCCAGGACATCTGGGACGTCTTCGCGGAGTCCGACGCCGCGGTGGACACGTCGTGGACGTGGCCGCCGCTCTCGTCGACGCTCTTCGCCTCGCTCACGGACAACGTCAAGAACGCCGTGGACACGGGCACCCCGCTCGTCGACGCCTACCGACAGACGCAGACCGACATGGTGGCAGCGCTCAAGGAGCGCGGCATCTCGGTCAACTGACGCCACGCGGCGGGGACCGGGGCCGGACGCTCCGGTCCCCGCCGTCGGGAAAGGCCCTCGTGACTACCACCTCGCCTGTGCGACGTCGACCGCAGCGGCGGCCCGCCCTCTGGGTGCTCCTGCTGCCGTTCGTCGTCATGTTCCTGCTGTTCTTCGTCGCGCCGATCGTCTACGCGATCGTCCAGAGCCTGCTGTCGACGCGCAGCTCCGGGCTCGGGCTCGGCGCCCCCGAGACCACGTTCGTCCTGTTCGACAACTACGGGCGAGCGCTGACCGACCCGGACTTCGTCGCCAGCCTCGGTCGCCTCCTCGCGTTCGCGGCGATCGAGGTGCCGCTGATGGTCGTCACCGCCCTGGGGCTCGCGCTGCTCCTGGACAGCGGACGCGCCCGAGCACCGCGCTTCTTCCGCGTGCTGGCGTTCGCGCCGTACGGCGTGCCCGGCGTGATCGCCACGCTGCTGTGGGGGTTCCTCTACATCCCGGCGACCAGCCCGGTCCTGCAGGTGCTCGCGAGCGTCGGCATCGACGTCCAGCCGCTCGCCAGCGGCAACGTCCTGTTCGCCATCGCCAACATCGCGCTCTGGGGCTTCGCGGGATACAACATGGTGATCCTCATGGCCGCGCTCGACGCCATCCCCGCGGAGCTCGGCGAGGCGGCCCGCATGGACGGGGCCTCGATGTGGGCCATCACCTGGCACATCAAGCTGCCGCTCGTGCGTCCCTCCGTGATCCTCGTGACCGTCTTCACGATCATCGGCACGCTCCAGCTCTTCGTCGAGCCGCTCGTGCTGCAACCGCTGACGACGGCGATCAGCTCGACCTACACGCCGAACCTCGCGGCGTACAACCAGGCGTTCTCGCAGGGCAACCCGAACCTCGCCGCCGCGATGGCCGTGATCGTCGCGGTGCTCGGGTTCATGTTCTCCTTCGGATTTCTTCGCCTCGTCAACAGGAAGGGGAACCGCGCATGGTGACCGCCTCGCGCCGATCGACCCCCACGGTCAGCACCCTGGCGGTCAACGGCGCCCTCGTCGTGGCCGCGGTCTACTTCCTCCTGCCGCTCGTGTGGGTCCTGGTGGCCGCCACGAAGTCCCCCGGCGACCTGTTCTCCACGTTCGGGCTGTGGTTCTCCGACAGCCCCCAGGCGTGGTCGAACCTCGTCGGGCTCTTCACCGAGAGCGACGGCATCTTCTCCCGGTGGGTCGTCAACAGCATCGTCTACTCCGGGCTCGGCGCACTGGTGGCGACGATCATCTCCGCGGCGTGCGGCTACGCGATCGCGAAGTTCCTCTTCCCCGCCCGCGAGATGCTCTTCTCCGTGATCCTGGGAGGCGTCCTCGTCCCCGCGACCGTGATCGCGCTGCCGCTGTACTTCCTGCTCAACAGCGTCGGGCTCACCGGCACCTACTGGGCCGTCCTGCTGCCGAGCATGGTGAGCCCGTTCGGTGTCTACCTGGCCCGCATCCACGCGAACGCCAGCGTGCCGGACGAGGTGGTCGAGGCGGCGCGGCTCGACGGCGCCGGCGACCTGCGGATCTTCGCCGCGATCGCCACCCGCATGATGAGCCCGGCGCTGGTCACCATCTTCCTGTTCCAGTTCGTGACGATCTGGAACAACTACCTCCTGCCCCTCGTGATGCTCAACGACACGAAGACCTTCCCGGTGACCCTGGGGCTGACCCTGTGGAACTCGCAGACCCAGCGCGACCCGATGTTCTACCAGCTCGTGGTGACGGGGTCGGCGGTGTCGGCGGTCCTCCTGGTGGTCCTGATGATCGCCCTGCAGCGGTTCTGGCGAGCCGATCTGACGTCGGGCGCGTCGAAGGGCTGACGCCTCACCCCTTGCGGGTCTCGCGATATCCCCGCGGGCTCACGCCGTGCATCCTGCGGAACTGCCGCGAGAAGTAGAACGGGTCGTCCATGCCGACCTGCCGGCCGACATCGGCGACCGGCAGGTCGGTGGTGTCCAGGAGGACCCGTGCCCGCGCCATCTTCAGCGCGGTGTGGTGAGCGAGCACCCCTCCCCCGGTGGCCTCCCGGAACAACGAGGCCAGGTGCGAGGGGGAGATCCCCACCATCGCGGCGAGCTCGGGAACCTGGATGCGCCCGTCGACCCGCTCCTCCAAGTACCGCATCGCCCGCTGCAGGGGCGTGCCCTGCTCGGCCAGCGTCCGGTCGACGGCCAGCTGCGTGAGCAGGCGCCAGGCGATGCCCGCGGTCGTGAGCAGGCGAGCCGGCGTCGTGTCGCGGGCGAGGGTGACGGCGATCTCGTCCAGGAGCGCGGTGACGGTCTCGACCGCGCGCAACGAGACCACGGGGGCATCGGGGCGCGCACCGATGGCCCCGACCAGCTCCGGCACATCGGTGCCGCGCACGTGGCACCACCAGATCGTCCAGGGATCGTCGGGCGACGCACCGTAGGCGTGCGGCGCGCCGCCGGGCAGGACGATCGCCGTCGACGTCCCGACCCGGGTCCGCACGCCGCCCGACTCGACCCAGCCGGACCCGGCCACGCACACGATGACGATCGTCTCCGGGGCCCCCTGGGGGCGGTGCCGGCCGTGGTCCCGGGCCCGCGGGAAGTATCCGGCGTCCGTCACCAGCATGCGGCGCGTCCCGGGGCGCAGCAGGGCGGCGTCGACCAGTGGCCTCGGCACGACGCTCAGGCGTTGGTGCTCGAACCCGTCAGCCTTCTCCATGCCGGCATGATGTCACGGGTACATCAGCGAAACGTCCATGCCTCATGGTTGATCCGCCATGGTTCCCGCTCCCGCAGCACCGTAGGTTCGTCGGGTGCCGACCTACGACGACGCCACGAGCCGTCTCCAGCTCCCGGACCCCCCTGCCGACCAAGCCGCTCTCCTCGCCGACGGCGGAGTCGCCTGCTGGAGCGAGCCGGTCGAGATCGACACCTACCGCCCGGGCGAGCCGGACGGCTACCCGCTCTTCCTGGACCGGCGGGTGTACCAGGGGTCGAGCGGCAAGGTCTATCCGCTGCCGCTGATCGACAGCGTCTCCGCGACCAAGGCGCCGCGACGCTGGCAGGCCGTCCACCTCGAGAACGCCTCCGTCCGCCTCATGCTGCTGCCCGAGATCGGCGGCCGGATCCACGTCGGCTACGACAAGGTCGCCGACTACGACTTCTTCTACCGCAACAACGTCATCAAGCCGGCTCTCGTCGGGCTCGCCGGGCCGTGGATCTCCGGCGGGGTCGAGTTCAACTGGCCGCAGCACCACCGGCCCGCGACCTTCCTGCCCGTGGAGACCCGCATCGAGCGCGAGGCCGACGGCGCCGTCGTCGTCTGGCACAGCGACCTCGACCCGTTGCAGCGCATGCGCGGCACGCACGGCGTCCGCCTGCGTCCGGACAGCTCCGTCATCGAGGCGGAGGTGCTGCTGCACAACCGCACCGATCTGCCGCAGACGTTCCTGTGGTGGGCGAACGTGGCCGCCCGGGCACACGAGGAGTACCAGTCGTTCTTCCCCGACGGCGTGGCGATGGTCGCCGACCACGCGCGGCGGGCGATCACCACGTTCCCGCGCGCGGACCGCCCCTACTACGGGGTCGACTACCCGGCGCTGACCGCCAGGCGGCCCGACGCGGACCGCATCGACCTCTACTCCAACATCCCCGTGCCGACGTCGTACATGGTCACGGACACCGAGCAGGAGTTCTTCGGCGGCTACGACCACCGCGCCGAGGCCGGGTTCGTCCACTGGGCCGACCGGTCGATCTCTCCCGGCAAGAAGCAGTGGACCTGGGGGAACGGTCCCCTCGGTCAGGCGTGGGACGACCAGCTCACCGACACCGACGGCCCGTACGTCGAGCTGATGGCCGGCGTCTACACCGACAACCAGCCCGACTTCGCCTGGCTGCTGCCCGGCGAGACCAAGACCTTCAGCCAGTACTGGTACCCCATCCATCGCATCGGCCCGGCCCGGCAGGCGAGCACGGACGCCGCCGTGTCGGTCACGGCCCGCGACGGTGCGGTGCAGGTCGGGGTGCTGGCGACCCGTGCGCACGCGGGCGCGACGGTACGGGCCCACGGAACCGACGGCGTCGTCGGCGAGTGGACCGTCGACCTGGGCCCCGACCGCCCGGTCGTCCGGACGGTGGACTCCGACGACGTCGAGCGGGTCGAGGTCCTCGCCGCCGGTCGCGTCCTGGTCACCTGGACCGCCGTCGCGGCACCCGACGACGAGCCGTGGGTCGCGACCGCGCCGGACGCTCCCGCGGAGATCGCGTCGAGCGACGAGCTGTACCTCACGGCCGTGCACCTGCACCAGTACCGCCACCCCACCCGCTCGCCGCTGCCCTACCTGCGCGAGGCGCTGCGCCGCGACCCCGCGGACTCCCGTGCCGCGACCGCGCTCGGGTCGTGGCACCTGGTCCGCGGCGAGTACGCGGCCGCCCGCACCGCGCTCGAGACCGCACGGGCACGCCTCACGCGCCGCAACCTCAACCCGCGCGACGGCGAGTCGGCCTACCTGCTGGGTCTGGCGTGCGAGCGTCTCGGGGACGACGACGCCGCCGACCGCGCCTTCGGCCGGGCGACCTGGAACGCCGCCTGGGCCGCTCCCGCGCAGCTCGCGCGCGCACGCCTGGCCCTGCGTCGCGGCGACGCCGAGGCGGCCCGCCGGCTGGCGGACGCGGCCGGCACGATCCCGGAGGCACGTCGCGTCGCGGCCCTCGCACGGCAGGCGCTCGGCGACGCCGAGGGCGCCCGCGGGCTGCTGGAGCGCGAGCACGCCGTCGACCCCCTCGACGTGGCCACCGCCGCCCTGCTCGGGCAGCACGCGTTCGGCGACGCCCGGACCCCGCTCGACGTCGGCGCCGAGCTGGCTCGTGCCGGGGCGTACGACGCCGCGCTCGACGCCACCGCCGACGACGTCACCGCGGTCCCGGCACGCGGCCTCGCCGGGCCGATCCGGCACTACCTGCGCGCCCACTGGCTCGACCGTGCGGGACGCGCCGCACGGGCCGCGGACGAGCGACGGCAGGCCCGGACGACGGCGGTCGCGCTCGCGTTCCCGGCCGGCCTCGACCAGCGGGACGCACTCGAGGCAGCCCTCGTCGCCGACCCGGACGACGACGTCGCGGCGGGCCTGCTGGGCATGTGGCTGCTCGACGCCGGACGCGCCGCCGACGCGCTGCACCACCTGCGGCACGCGACGGCCTGCGGGTCGCCCGACCCCGTCGTGTGGCGCAACCTCGCGATCGCGGCCGTCACGGTCGACGACGACGAGGAGCTCGCCGACCGTGCTCTGCAGCAGGCGCTGGCCCTGCGCGGGGACGCCCGCCTCGTGCTGGAGCGCGACGTGCTCGCGCAACGCCGCGGGCTCGACCCGGCCGCCCGCCTCGACCTGCTGCGAACCCACGGCGAGCTCCTCGACGCGCGGGACGACCTCGCGCTGCGGCACGTCGAGCTGCTGCTCGACGTCGGCGACGTGGACGCGGCCTGGACGATCCTCACGAGCCGCACGTTCCGGCCCTTCGAGGGCGGTGAGGGGCGGGCGGTCGCCGCGTTCGACCGCGCGTCCTGCGCACGGGCCCGGCGGACGGCCGAGGCGGACCCGGCCCAGGCAGCGGCGTTCCTGGAGGCCGGGCTCACGCCTCCCGGCACCCTGGGCGAGGGGCGCCACCCCGCGCAGCGCCCGGCGGAGCGGTGGGTGCTGCTCGGCGACTGCCGCGCCGCGGCCGGGGACGACGACGGTGCTCGCGCGGCGTGGGAGCAGGCGCGCGCCACCACCCCGCTCGCCGTCGACCCTCGCCCCGCGGACGAGCAGACCTACTGGATCGGCGTGGCGCACGCACGCCTGGGCGACCGGAGGGCCGCCGTCGCCGTGTGGCGCGAGCTCGAAGAACGGGCCGCCGCCCTCGTCGAGGCCGCGGACGACGTCGACTACTTCGCGACGTCGCTGCCCGAGCTGGACCTGTTCGACACCGGGACCGGCGCCTCCCGGGCACGCACGGCCGCCACCCTCCGGCGGCTCGCGGCCGCCGGACGCACGTTCACCGAAGGGATCCGACCATGACCGAGCGCTACCTGGGCTCCGGCCACCTCACCGCCGACGAGAGCAGCCTCACCGGCCCCGTGCCCGCGCACCTGCCGCGACGACTCACCATCACCCTGTGGGACTTCTCCTGGTACACCCAGGCCGGTCCCGGCGACCCCTACGAGGACCTGGACGCCGCCGTCGCCGACGCCGCCGCGCTCGGGTACAACACGATCCGGATCTGCGCCGCGCCGCTGCTGCTCTGCGGCGATCTCGGCCTGGATGACCAGGCCGGTGCCCTCGAGGTCCAGGGGCTCGGCCCCTCCCCCGACGGCGGGTACTTCGGGCGCCGCACCCGCTGGTACGACGCACCGGGCGGCTACACGACCGACCTGCGCGAGCGCCTGCTCGCCCTGTTCGAGGCGGCCCGGCGGCACGGCGTCGTCGTGGTGCTGGCGAGCTGGGAGTACCAGCAGTCGCCGGCGTTCGCGGCGTCGTCGGCCTGGTTCGACGCGATCGACGCGGTGCCGCTCGACCAGCGGTACGCGGCGCTCGCCGACGCGTGGGACCGCATGATCGGATGGCTCACCGCGCACGGGTTCCGCGAGCAGATCGCCCTCGTCGAGCTGCACAACGAGGTCGACTTCTCGATCCTGCCGGTGCTCGACCAGGGCGCCCCGGCGCTGCGGCGGCTCCGCCAGCGCCACCCGGACCTGCTGATCACCGCGAGCTACGGCAAGCCGCCGCACCTGGCGATGCACCAGGTGCCGGACGGGCTCGGCGCGGCCCAGTTCCACGTGTACAGCTACGGGGTGCTGGACGCCCTGCAGCAGGTGCTCGACATCCGGTCCGAGGGCAGCGCGGACTTCCCCAACGCGGAGCTGGCCCGGATGCTGCGCGACGACACCCCCGACGTCGCCGGCTACGGGCGCGCCGCGGAGTGGAAGTACCGCGCCACCGTCGTCACCGACCAGATGATCTACGGGTACGACTGGATCGACCCGGAGGCCTGGGACGCCTGGCTGGAGGAGCACTACCCGCCGTACGAGGCGGTCATGCTGCGCGAGATCGAGTCCCGCACGATCGCGATCGCCCGGTGGGCGCGCTGGCAGGGTGTCCCGGCCGTGGTCGGCGAGGGCTGGGTGGGCTACACGCCCCTGCACGGCACGTTCGAGGAGGGCAGCATCGGCCGGGCGCTCGCCGAGCACGGCATCGACACGGCGCTGGAGCACGGCGTGTGGGGCGTGGTGCTGTGCTCGAACGCGGCACCGCACCATCCGATGTGGGAGCAGCGCGACTGGCAGGCGCGGGTGAACGCGCGCATCCTCGACCACGGGACCGCTCGCTGAACCCTGCTGCCCTGCATCGTCACGTCCGGTGCGAGCACGGAACCCCGCTTGTAGCGTCGAGAGCACCACAGCTCAGAGGTTTCCGCGCCGGCAACGATGGGAGGGCCGAACCCATGACGGCGGAGGAGCAGCACGACGGCGGAGCTCAGCACGCCGAGACGCAGCACTCGGACGACCAGCACCAGCACGGCTCCGACGGTCACCAGACCGGCATGTACCTGCGCTTCGCCGCGATGATCCTCACGGCCATGGTCGTCATGTACTGGGTGATGTTCGTCGGCTCCTGGGAGTGGAGCCACGTCCGCTTCAGCCAGAGCCGCGTCTTCATGGCGATCACCATGGGCGGCACCATGGGCCTGATCATGCTCGCCTGGATGCTGAACATGTACAAGAACACCAAGGCGAACGTGGCGATCGTCGTCGCGAGCCTGGTCCTCCTCGCCGGTGGTGCCGCCCTGGACCGGAGCCAGGTGACGGTCGACGACACGGCGTTCATGAGCGCGATGATCCCCCACCACTCTCTGGCCATCACGCGGTCCGAGCGCGCACAGATCTCCGACGTGCGGGTGTGCGAGCTCGCGGTCGAGATCATCGAGGCGCAGAACCGCGAGATCGCCGAGATGGACTGGCTCATCGAGGACATCGAGCGCAACGGCCTGGCCCTGACGCCCGCGGAGGCCGAGGCGCGGCCCGTGCCGACGTTCCCCGGCACCGCGCTCCGCGGCTGCCCGACCGGCTGAGGGCACGACGGCGGCACTCTCCGCGACCGATGAGTTCGGCGACGCCACCCGGTCCAGACGACGACAACCCGCTCCAGCCACCGGAGGACACCTGTGCCCCACGCTCTCGACCACACGTTCACCGCGCCGATCGGCGTCGACGTCAAGGGGGAGGTCTGGCCCTGCGTCGAGCTCTCCGGGGCGGCCGAGCTCCTCGGGACGGGCCGCTCGGTCCGGGTCGACGCCACCGTCGACGACGTCCCGCTCGAGAACGTCGGCCTCATGCCGACGGGACGCGGTGAGCTGATGCTGTCCCTCAACGCCAAGCTGCGCAAGCGGTTGACCAAGGACGTCGGGGACCCCGTCGTCGTGCACCTCACGCGCCGCCTGAGCTGAGCTCGCCGGCGGGCTCGGCAGCACCTGGTGAGTGCGGGACGAGCCCGCCGCCGCGAGGGCCGCCTCCGGCGCGCGAGGTGCGGGCACCGTGGCTAGCGTCGACGGCGTCGACCACGGAAGGAGCACCATGACGATGGAAGGCAAGGTCGCGCTCGTCACGGGCGCCGGGTCCGGTATCGGTCGGGCGACCGCGGTACGCCTGGCACGCGAAGGCGCCACCGTCGTCCCGCTGGGACACCGGCAGGAGAGCGCAGACGACGTCGCGCAGGAGATCCGGGGCGACGGCGGCACGGCGTTCCCGGTGGCGGCGAACGTCGAGGACGCGGCCATGGTGCGCGACGTGCTCGACCGGGTCGAGCAGGAGCTCGGCCGGCTCGACGTCGTCGTCGCGAACGCCGGGGTCAACGGCGTCTGGGCCCCGCTCGAGGAGCTGGAGCCCGAGGACTGGGCGAGCACGATCGACACGAACCTCGCCGGCACGTTCCACACCGTGCGGTACGCGGTACCCCTGCTCGTGCGGCAGGGCGGCGCGGTCGTCGTCGTCTCGTCGATCAACGGGACGCGCACGTTCAGCAACTCCGGCGCGTCGGCCTACGCGACGAGTAAAGCGGGCCAGGTGGCGTTCGCGCGCATGGCCGCCGTCGAGCTCGGACCGCGCGGGGTGCGGGTCAACTCCGTGTGCCCCGGCGCGATCGACACCGAGATCGACGACAACACCGAGCAGCGCAACACCGACGACCTGGGTGTCGAGGCCGAGTACCCGGAGGGTCAGATCCCGCTGACCGGCGAGGAATCGGGCGAGGCGGCGCAGGTGGCCGACGCCATCGCCTACCTCGTCTCGGACGCGGCGAGCCACGTGACTGGCACCGAGGTGTTCGTCGACGGGGGGCAGTCGCTCATCGCCTGACGGCGGACCGGCAGGCTTGACCGTGTCCGGACCACATGGTTTCTCCTGCCGTCATGCACACAACGTCCGGCACGACAGCGTTGCGCGTCCGTCCTCGGGTCTGGCTGGGCCTCGGTCTCTTCGCGACCTACCTGGCGGTCTTCTACGCCGTCTGGATAGTCAACGGCATCGACTACGCCCGCGTCGGGGAGAGCGAAGAGACGCTGCTGAGGTGGTACGTGGCACCCCTCGGTGGTGGCCTCGTGGTGATCCTGGTCGGCCTTTCGGTCCTGGGGTGGTGGCGGCCGACCCTGCGTGACACGAAGCGGCTCCCGAGAAGTGGCGCCGTCGTCCCGGTGATCATGGCCGTCGTCGCGGTCCTCAACCTGGTGTTCGGTGAGTTTTCCCGGGTGACGATGACGATGTGGATCCTCCTCGTGATCGGCAGCGTCCTGGTGGGGTTCAACGAGGAGGTCGTCGCGCGCGGTCAGCTCTTCGTCGCGCTGCGCAGCCGGTTCGGCGAGATGGGCGTCTGGTTCCTCTCCACCGCCCTGTTCTCGCTGCTGCACCTGCCCAACTTCTTCTTCGGCATCGGATCGCTCGCGTTCCTCCAGGTCGTCATCCAGTTCGGACTCGGATCCGTGTACTACCTGGCGTTCCGCTCGACGGGGTCGCTGGTCCCCGCCATGCTCCTTCACGGCCTGTGGGACTTCTCGACGTTCTCGTCGAGCCTCCCCTGGGCCGGGCTCATCGCCCCGTTCCTCGGGATCGCAGGCGTCGTCGTGGCCGTCGTCCTTCTGGTGAACGAACGACGGCGGGACGCGGACGTGAGGAGTCAGCCGATCCGCTGATCGGCGCTCGGCCACCGGCACGCAACGCGTCCGCGATCGTCTCGAAGCCGGCTCCCGAAGTGCACCACGCCGAGCCACGGTTGACTCTGCCCCTGGGTCAACCTGTCTGCTCGGTACCGGCCCACCCGAGAGCCGGGTGGCGACCGGAGGGAGAAGACCCATGACCACATTCACCGTCGAAGAGCGCCCTGGGCGCCCGTGGGTCGGCGTGTCCACCGTCGGCGAGCTCGCTCACTGGGATCGTGTGAACGCACTCGTCCCGCAGATCTACGCCGCGCTCGCCGCGGCAGGTGGGATTCCGGAGGGCGGCCCGATCTACCAGTACCACCGGATGCAGACGGTCGCCGACCCGATGGACGTCACCGTCGCGATCCCAGTGTCCGCACGTCTCGAGATCGGCGAGGGCTTCGAGACCGGCGCCCTCCCCGCCGGCCGCTATCTCGTCGCGCGCCCGGAAGGCGGCCCTGACGTGTTGGGTCGCGTGCACGGCGAGATGTGGCAGTGGGCCAACGCCCAAGGGCTGGACCTGGCGATCGACGAACGAGCCGACGGGATCCACTGGGAGGCGAGGACCGAGCAGTTCCTCACCGACCCGCAGACCGAACCCGATCGCAGCAAGTGGGTGGTCGACGTCGCATACTTGCTGAGGTGAGCGAGACCGCCAGGCTGTCGATCGGGGAGTTCAGCCGTCTGACGTGGCTGTCGCCGAAGGCGCTGCGCCTGTACGAGCGGCGAGGTCTCCTCCCGCCGGATCTCGTCGACGAGTTCACCGGCTACCGCTACTACAGCCGTTCCCAGGCCGAGCGTGCGCGGACGATCGCTCTGCTCCGCCGCGTCGGGATGCCGCTGGAACGGATCGGGGCGGTGCTCGACTCCACAGGGGAACAGCGACGCGAAGCCATCGAGGCGTACCGGGTGGAGACGACTCGTGCCCATCAACGCGCCGTCGCCCTGCTGGACAGCCTGGCCGGCAACCTCGCGGACGAGGACCCGTCCGAGACGATGCCGCAGGCGCTGAGCCGCGTGGTCAGCTCCTGGGCGTTCGTCGCGCGCACCCTGCGGACGACTGCCGCCGATCTTCCCTCGCACATCGAGCGAACCGCCGCCGCGCTCGTCCACCGCGCCGGGGCGAACGTCGACCGGTCTCAGCCGCTCGTGGTTCTGTACCACGGCGAGGTGAGCTGGGAGTCGGACGGGCCGATCGAGGTCCGCGTGCCGGTGGTCGACAGCGCCGCGGCCGACGGCGTCGAACCGGAGGGAACAGAGCTCTACCTCGACGTCCCGCTCGGCGAGGTGCAGTTCCCCACGATCCTCCGCTTCTTCGACGCGGCACGAGAGGCCGCCGCCAGCGACCCGTACCGTCCGCTCGGGTCGCCGCGTGAGATCTATCTCGGCGGCGACCCGTTCCGATGCCAGGTCGCACAACGCGTTCTCGTCACCTCGAGCTGAGCTCGCCCGACATCAGGAGGTGTCGCAACGGACCTGCGAAGCGGCCAGAATCGGGCGACCCGCCGCGGATGATGGAACCTTCTTGCGCACCATCACCGTCGGTGTCGCCCTCGGCCGACTCGATGGGAGACGATCAGGTTGCCTGCCAGCGACCACACGACCGTTCCCCAGAGCAGGACGAGGCCGCCTCGAGGGGAGGTAGGCCGGCAGCGGACAACCCGGTCCTGAGACCGAGGGGCGCGAGGTCGCCCGCGTTGCCCCCGCCTACCACGGCCGATACGTTCGACAGCGTGTCTTCGCGTGCATGGAAGGGGCAGGATCGGGTGACAAATTCGGAGCGCAGCAGTACTGCGGCGGTGGCCCTCGGCCTGAAAGCACTCGTCCCTGTGATCGTGGTGGTGGCCTACCTCGTCGTGGTGGGCTATCTGAATCTGCACGCCAAGACTATCGTCACGGGCGCGGCGCTCGACTGGAGCGCCTCCGTCGTCGCCATCGTGCCGCCGGCACCACCCCTGGGGTCCGCGGTAGGTGTCGCGATCGTGTCGGCGCTCGCCTTCTTCCTCGCCTGGCGCGCTCACACCTCTGCAACCCGTCGACGGCACCAACTGCCGATCTGGATGGCCACCGTTGCGCTGATCGCGCTCTCGACCTACGCGATGGTCTCTGCCGACTTCCCATACAGCGCGCTCGCTTCGACTTTCGACAACCGTGTCGGATTGATGGAAAGAGCGAGCCCCGAGCCGCTGCCACTGGCGTTAGTCCGCGAGGGAGCGTTGAGCCCCGCGGCGCACGCCCTCGCCGGCGTCATGGTGGTGCTGTCGCTCCTCCGGCCGAAGCAACCGGCTTGCTCCACTGGAGCCTGACCCGCCTGGAGAAAAAGTATGCGGGTCGAGAGGATCTGTCTTGCAACTCGCATAGCCCCCCCCCCCCCCCCCCGGCCGCGCTTCACGTCCGCCCCGTACCGTGGACGACAACGCGATCCTCACGTGGAGACGAGCCGAAAGACGCTATGGCGGCCAGCCGCGCACTGGCTGTACAGGCAGCCCAACAACGAAGGGCCCCACAGCCGCAGAATCTTGCGGGTGGGGGCCCTTCGGGTGGCGGTAGCGGTGGGCTTGAGAGCGGCGAGTTGGCTGGCACTGCTCGGCTGGGTGGTTTTGGCACCTGACCTGGCCTTTCGCGGTGCCGACCGTTGGACGATCTTGCACCCGTGGGGACCGGTCCGGCGACGAAAGCGGAGGCAAACCGGAGACCTCTCAGCGCCACTCCGGACGGGGACACTCCGAGGCGCCGTACCGATAGCGGAGCACCAGAGGTCGGCGGAGGCCCGGGTCGAGGGTGGCCGCAGGCCATCGCGCAGCGACGCCGTAGGCGCCCTTGACGCGGGCTGGAGTCGGCCGGATGCTCGGCGGTCGGTGCGGGGCCGAAACGCACCCGGGCTGATGACGTCCGCCAGGGAGCAGGTTCCTTCGCAGCGCTACGTACACTCGCGGCGTGCCTTCCCTCCCACAACGTCGTCGGATCGTCTCGTTCTGGTTGGTCATCGTCCCGGCCTGGGCCTTCTCGCTCACCGTCAGCGGCCTTTGGCTCGGCGTCGGCATCTTCTGGACCCTCGACAGCTGGCAGGCTACACACGCGGGCACCGAGGGGATCTTCATCCCCCAAGAGAAGACCTGCAACACGCGAGGCTGCAACTGGTATGGGGACTTCGTTTCCGGCGACGGCGAGAGCGACGTACTGGGCGTCCAGTTCTCGAGCGGCTTCGGCGACCCCCAACCGCAGGAGACCGGTGTGGCAGTTGACCCAGTAGTCATGGCCCCGGGCGGTGAAGACGTCTACAACCCGCAAGACAAGACTTGGGTCTTCGGACTGCTCTTCGTGGTGACAGCCCCCATCATTGCCTGGCTCATGATCCTTCGGACCCACCAGGTGCGTCGCGACTGGCTTCGCAAGGATGACGACCGGGCGAGCGACGGAGCGAAAGCCGAAGCGACGTGATCCGTGACCGAAGACGAGTCCAGCTTGACGGACGCGGGCACGGTTGCGATCGGACGTTCGGTGGGCAGAGCCGCGGGGTGCGCGCAGCGAGCCTGCGAGCGGAGCGCGGGGCCCCGCTGCGCCGCCCGCCGTGGGCCAGCGCGGCGGAGCCGCGCCTTGAGTCAGTAAGGAAAGTCCTCACACGGGCACGCACGCTCACGCTGAGCCAGTGTGCCGCCGTCGTGTCAGAGGCCCCGGATTCCGCCGCCGCTGGTAGCGTCCCGATCACCCCAGTGCGAGGAGGAGACAGTGCCAGCGGCGTCATCGAAGAAGGAGGGCCAGGCGAAGGTCGAGGCCCTGGTCGCGGAGTACAAGGAAAACGAGACCTACTTCCGGTCGTCGGAGTTCGACGAGACTAGTACCCGAACCTCGTTCATCGACCGCTTCTTCGAGGCCCTCGGTTGGAACGTCACGTACGCAGGCCCGGACAGGGAGGTGACGTTCCACCCTCGACACAGCGTCGTCGCACAGATCGCCGGTGACGCTGCGTGGGACGACGACCTCAGCCAGGACGACCTCGACCTCCGGGCCGAGCACACCTTGGTCCCCGACTACTCCTTCCAGATCGGAGGAAGGCTCCAGTTCTACGTCGAGGCGAAGCGGCCTTCGATCCCGCTCACCCGCGCCGACGCCGTCTTCCAGTTGAAGTCCTACGCGTGGTCCAGGGAGCTCGCCTTCTCTGTTCTGACGAACTTCGCCAGACTGAGGGTTTTCGCGACCACGGTTCGTCCCGACCGCGACAGGCCCTCCGTCGGCCTTCTTCCCGGCTTTGACCTCACGTGCGAGGACTACTCGGCGAACTGGGACGCGATCTGGGGACTGCTGTCTCGTGAAGCAGTAGTCGCCGGTGAAGCGGAACGCAAGGCGCGCGCTACTCGAGTCCGTGGTGCGATCACAGTCGGGGATGCCTTCCTAGCCGACCTGGAAGCGTGGCGTCAGGACCTCGGCAACGACCTGCTCCGACGTCACCCGGACCTCGAGGATTTCCAACTCGACGAGGCAACGCAGCGGATCCTCGACCGGCTCGTGTTCATCCGTGTGGTCGAGGACCGAGACATCGAGCCGAAAGTCCTCCTGCGCAAGTTCGCACGGCTGACCGACTCATACCGCCAACTCACTACCGAGTTCCGACGACTGGATGTGGTCTACAACGGCCAGCTCTTCGCGGAACACTGGTCCGAGAAACTCGAGGTCTCGGATGGGATGATCTCCCGGATTATCGCAGGCCTGTATGCGGTCGACGGCTCGCCGTTCCGCTTCGACGCATTCCGCGCCGACTTCCTCGGCAAGGTGTACGAGCACTTCTTGGGCAAGGAATTCGCGGTCGACGGGGCTGCGGCCCGATTGATCAAGAAGCCGGAAGTGCAGCATGCCGGAGGCGTCTACTACACACCCCGATGGGTCGTCGAGCACATGGTCTCGACCGTCCTCAACCCCCTCCTCGAAGGCCGCAAGCCGGACTACGTTTCCAAGCTGCGGTTCGTCGACCCGGCATCGGGTTCCGGTTCGTTCCTTCTCGGCGTCCTCGACCACCTCATCGCGTGGCACGAGGCGTACTACACCGAACATCCCGACGAACACAAAGAGCGCCACTACCTTGGCACTGATGGACGCCGGAAGCTGACGTCCGACTTTAAGGGCAAGATCGCAGTCAACAACGTCTACGGAACGGACATTGACCCGCAAGCCGTTGAGGTCGCCCAGATGAGCGTGTACCTGCGAATTCTAGAGGAGGAGACGTCCGCGACACTAGCGCAGCAGACGCGCCTCTTCGACGGTCCCCGGCTCCCCTCTCTGTCCAATAATATTCGCTCCGGCAACTCGCTAGTATCTCCGGCCGACATTCCCTCCGGTGCGACCTTGACTCACGAAGAGCAACGGGACCTCAATGCTTTCGACTGGAAAGACCCGATCCGGGGATTCGGAACGATCTTCAACGAGAATGGCGGATTCGACGCCGTGATCGGTAACCCGCCGTACACGCGGGTGCAGGTCATGCGCGAATATCACGGTCTCCAAACTCAACTGATTGAGACGAAGTACAAGTCCGCACACTCTGCCTTTGACCTATCCTCAGTATTCATCGAGCGGGGCTTGGAGATACTTCGACCCGCTGCCGGTAGCCGACTGTCAGGAGTCCTCTGCTTCATCACCACGAGGACATTCGTCGAGACAGACTCCGCTTCTTCGCTGCGGCAAATGCTGACATCCGGGCACCACATCCGATCAATCGTGGACTTCCGCGAGGGCCTCGTCTTCAACACTGCGTCGGCATACACGTTGATCGTCACTGCGACCCTGTCGCCATCTCGGAACTGGACGTTGACCCGAGTAGCAGCACCACCGGACGCCAACAAGCTAGTGCGCGCACTGGCGTCCACCAAGCGGACCGCGACGAACCAATCAATGAAGACGTCAGACGCATCTTGGGACCTTACTTTGCCGGCCGAGTCGGCATTGCTGGATCGCCTTGCGCGAGACTTCCCGACTCTCGGCACGGTGTCCGGTGGAGCCGTTTTCCAAGGAATTGTAACGGGCGCCGATTCGGTGTTCCGACTGGAAGACCTCGGACCTAGTCCTACCGATCCAAAGCTGAGACTGGTCCGCCCGAAATCACTCGGAGCCAGCGACCCGGCAATAGAGCTTGAACCAGGTCTGATCCATCCAGTAATGGCCGGTCGGTCGAGCATTCAACCCTTCTGGGCGACCGACAACGAGGAACTCGTGATCGTGCCCTACGAGTTCGTTGGCGACGCGGAGAGGATGACCTTGGTGCCTCTGGAGAGGCTGGCACGGGAGTACCCGCGGACCCTCGAGTGGCTGCGGAGCAATGAGAACATCCTGCGCACGAGGGCCGGCACGTGGGACGACGAGAACTGGTACTCACACTCCCGGCGCCAGAACCTGGAGCGTTGGTCCGGATCGAAGATCATGGTCCCGTCGATGATCGAGGCACTGTCAGCTCTGGACGACGGCAAGGGCCGGTTCTTCGTAAACGTGTCGACCGGTGGCTACGGCATTGTCGTGGATCCGATACAGCCATTCTCGTCCGCTTACGTGGCTGCAATCCTGAACGCCCGACTGCTCACTTGGATTCTGAAGCTGTTCTCTCGGTCATGGCGTGGAGGCTGGTTTGAGGCGAGGACCGGGAACCTGATCAGGCTTCCAATCGCGAACGCCAGCGCCTCAGAACAGGAGCGGATCGTCGCCCTGGCCCAAGAAACCGCCGTATCGGTGAGAGACGCCAGAAGCAAGCACGCTACAGCGCAGCAGATGCACGTTGCAGACCTGGCGAGACAGAGGTTCGACTTCGAAGTGGAGCGCCTCTACGGTCTGACGTTAGCCGAGTCCGCTGTGATCTCCGGATCGCTGGACGAGGGGTGACCAGGTTTGCGAGGGACTACTGTCATTAAGGCAGCACGTTAAGCATCACGCATGCTGCGAACTCTGGCGCCGTGCAAGCCAGAGAGTGTGTTCTCTAGAGAATGCGGCCTCGGCATCGTGGACTTTCTGCGCCCAGTCATCCTCCGAAAACTCACCTTCAACAGTGGCCACTACCAAACCGGCTCAACGCAGTTGAGGGTGTAGTCGCGGTCTGAAGCCGCCGGCTTCCAGGAGCGAGCGGGCGATGTAGTGGGTCAGGTTGCGGAACCCGAGGGCGGAGCCGCGTAGGTGTTCGAGGCGCCCGTTGATCGCCTCCGTCGGTCCGTTGCTCGAGCCGGGAAGGTCGAAGAACGCCAGCACGTCGGCGGCGCGCTTCTTGAGGGTCCGGCCGAGGGTGACGAGCTCGCTCAGGGCCGCCGGAACGCCGCGGGCCACCGAGTCGATCACGGCGGTCATGAGAGCACGGCCGTGTGCGCGGTCGGGGTGGCGGTAGGCGGTGATCATGCGCTGGTAGATGCCCCAGGTCGCCTCGACGGGCACGTGCTCCTCGGTGGCGAACAGCGCCTCCAGCCGGTTCTTCTGCTTGTCGGTGAGCAGGTCGGCGCCGGTGTGCAGGGTCCGGCGCGCCTTGTAGAGCGGATCGTTCGCGCGTCCACGGTGGCCGTGCAGATCGAGCTGGACCCTGCGCCTGCAGCGGTCCAGCGCGTCACCGGCCAGGCGGACCACGTGGAAGGGGTCCATGACTGCGGTCGCGTCGGGCAGCTGAATCGCCCTGGGTCTGATGGAGGCTCTGGTCATTTGATTTCGGTCAGGGCCCTCGACCCTTGCTGGGTAGCGTAGAGGCTGTTTTCGAACTCGGCGGGCGGGACGTCGCCGAGGTAGCCGTGCAGGCGCTCGGTGTTGTGCCAGTGGACCCATCCGAGGGTTGCGAGCTCGACGTCCTCGACGCTCTTCCACGGCCCCGATCGGGCCGGGCCGCGGATGAGCTCGGCCTTGTAGTAGCCGTTCACGGTCTCGGCGAGGGCGTTGTCATACGAGTCGCCCACGGTCCCGATCGACGGCGTGGCGCCGATCTCGGCGAGGCGTTCGCCGTAGCGGATGCTCGTGAACTGAGCTCCGGCGTCCGAGTGGCACCGCAGTCCGGCCAGGCGGGTGCCGCGGGACCAGCGGGCCATCTCGATCGCGTCGAGGACCATCGTGGTGCGCATGTGCGCCGCGACCCTCCAGCCGACGATCATGCGCGAGTAGGCGTCGATGATGAAGCACACGTAGGCGATGCCGGCCCAGGTCGGCACGTAGGTCAGATCGGTGACCCACAACTGGTCCGCCCCGGTGGCGGTGAAGTCCCGACCCACCAGGTCCGGATGCCGCGAGGTGCCCTCGGCCGCCTTGGTGGTGCGCACCCGCTTGGTCCGGCGGGCTCCTTCGATGCCCTCGGCGCGCATCAACCGGGCCACCTGGTCGCGTCCGATCTCCAGCCCGGCCCGGTGGGCGGCCTTCCACAGCTTCCGCGCGCCGTAGACGCGGTAGTTGTCGTCCCACAACGCCCGCAACCGCGGGCGCAGCTCGGCGTCACGGATCGCCCGCGCCGAGGCCGGGCGCTTCTTCGCCGCGTAGTACGTGCTCACAGCCACCTGCACCCCTGCCGCGCGCAGCACGGTGCAGATGGACTCGACTGTGAGCCGCAGCCCGCCCGCGACGTCGTCGCGGTTCGCGTCGATGAACGCGACTACCTCTTGTGTTGGCGGTCGAGCTCCGCCCCGAAGAAACTCGCAGCCCGCTTCAAGATCTCGTTCGCTCGCCGCAACTCGCGGTTCTCCTGCTCGAGCTCCTTGATCCGCCGTGCCTCCGCGGTAGAGACCCCGGGCGTGTGGCCGTCATCGATGTCAGCCTGCTTGACCCATTGGCGCACCGACTCCACCCCGTAGCCCAGCTGCGTCGCGACCCGCTGCACCGTGCCGTGCTCGGTCCCCAGCTCGGCTCTCAGGGTGCGCACCATCCGCACCGCGGCCGCCTTCTCATCATCCGAGTACCGCCGCGTCTGCGGCTTCCCGGGCGTCTGCTCCATCGGCATGGCTCCATCCTCGTTTCCAAGGTCACGAGCCTCCAACCAACCCAGGGCGATTCAGAGGACCGGGCCGTCGAGGCCCTGCAAGACCTGCTCGCCGTCGTCGACCGCCGCCAGCGGCAGATGTACGGCCGGACGCGGGACTTCGAGCCCACGCCCGGGGACCCGGTGCACGTACTCATGATCGACGAGCTCGCGGTGCTGACGGCCTACGCCTCCAAAAAGGTCCAGAGCGAGGCATCGGACCTGCTGCGGCGCATCCTCACCCAGGGGCGTGCGCTCGGCGTGGTCGTGGCAGCGTTCGTCCAAGATCCCCGCAAAGAGACCGTCGGTATGCGTGGGCTGTTCACACAGACCGTCGCGCTACGGCTGCGGTCGGCGTCCGAGACGTCGATGGTGCTCGGCGAGGGCATGGCCGACTTGGCTCCCGCTCACCAGATCAGCCCAGCCCACCCGGGCACGGGATATGTGGTGGCCGACGACGGGCACGTGGAGCGGGTGCGGGCCGACTTCTGGGAGGACACGTTCATCCGGATGGTGGCCGACACCTATCCGGCGCCCGATCGGCACGAGCTCGAGGTGGTCTCGCCCCAGGTCGACGAGGCTCCGGACGCCGACCCGATGGACGACGAGAACATGGGTCCGGTCGCGGCCTCGTCGGGCGCGGCGTCCGCCAATACCGACGCCGCACCGCCTGCGAGCAACGGGCCCGCGCCTCGCGTGCGGACACCTCGCAAGCCCCGTGCTGCTCGCCAGCCAGCCGCCTCGGGGGCCCGCGGTGAGTGACGTGCACACTACGACGGGAGAGTTCCCGGGGTTCGGGCAGGACGCCCCGCTCGACCTCGGGAACCTCTCCCCCGCCGCCGTCGCCGGCATCACGTCCCGGCTGCGCGACCGCTCCGTCGGCGCCTTCTCCGAGGCTGCCGCTCGGGTGGGCTTCTGCTCTCACCCGGTCCGACTCAAGGGCTCGTCGGCCACCATCGACGCTTCGACGGGCGAGGTGCTGGCCGAGTTCAGCTCTGCCGATGCTCCGCTCGGCGTCCTGTACCGGGCCTGCGGAAACCGCCGCGAATCCGTCTGTCCGGCCTGCTCGCGTGTGTACGCCCGCGACACGTTCGAGATGATCCGCGCCGGGTTGCTGGGCGGCAAGACCGTCCCGGCCGAGGTTGCGGACAACCCGCTCGTCTTCGCCACCCTCACTGCGCCGTCGTTCGGGCACGTCCACGGCACCCGCTCCAAGAACGGTGGAGCCGGTCGCTGCCGCCCTCACGGTCGAGGAACCTGCCCGCACGGCGTCCCGCGCTCCTGCACCGCGCAGCACTCCGAGCACGACCCCGCCGTCGGCGGTCCGCTGTGCGAGACCTGCTACGACTGGAAGTCCGCCGTCGTGTGGCAGTGGCACGCCCCGGAACTGTGGCGGCGGTTCACCATCGCGATGCGCCGCCAGGTCGCCGAGACACTGGGCGTGCGAGAGTCGGCGCTCCGCGACATCGCCTCGGTTCAGTTCGCCAAGGTCGCCGAGTACCAGGTGCGCGGCCTCGTGCACTTCCACGCCCTCATCCGCCTCGACGGACCTGACGGCCCCGGCTCAGCCGCTCCCCTCCCCGGCGCGGTGCTCGGTGAGGCTGTCCGAGAGGCTGCACGGACGGTCTCCGTCACGGCACCTCCGGTCGACGGTGCGGACGTCCCGCGCGTGCTGCGCTTCGGTCAGCAGCTCGACGTGCGGTGCGTGCGCTCTGGCGTGCCGGAGAACGACGAGGGCTCGGACGACCTCCGGCCCGAACAGGTGGCCGGCTACCTCGCGAAGTACTCGACCAAGGGCACGGGCACCGACCCGTCGGCCCCGCGACCGCACCACCGGCGCCTCATCCGCACATGCCGATGGCTGGCCGAGCGCGCCGCCACCGCCTGCCGTGGCCTCGCCGGCCCCGATCCCGAGGACGACGCCGGCTGCGTCTGCGGGCAGTGTGCCGACAGCCCGTACCGGCTCCTGGCGAAGTGGGCCCACATGCTCGGCTTCCGCGGGCACTTCTCAAGCAAGTCGCGCCGCTACTCCATCCCGCTGGGACGACTGCGCCGGGCACGGATGCGGTTCCAGCGCCTCAAGGCCGATGCCGACCGCGACGGCACGCCCATGGACACCGCCGACCTCGAGAACCGCCTGCTGGCCGAGGACGAGGAAACCACGCTCGTCGTCGGCTCCTGGACCTACCAGGGCACCGGCTGGACCAACCCCGGCGACAAAGCCCTGGCCGACGCCGCAGCCGCCCGGGCCCGCGAGTACGCGCAGTGGAAGGCGCAGCGTCGGGTAGAACGCCGAACAGCTAGGCCGTCATAGCTGCCAGCGACCACACCACGATCATCAGCATCGTCGCCTGGATAGTCACTTGAACCGGGTGCCACCGCTGTCCCGCCAAGAAGACGAACTGCATCGTGAAGATCCCCAGGAAGGCCAGCAGCGTCGCGGCGCTCAGCATCAACGAACCCGTTGCGGGCGTTACCAGCCTCTCGCCCAGATGCGTCAGCCAATCCGACGCGAAGAAGCATGCGACGACGAACTGCCCGATGAAGGCCGCGCCCATCGTCAGGTTCCTGGCGAGGCCAGGGCCGGGGTATTCGGAGCATCGCGCCGGCGGTGCGCTCCGCTCATCGGTCCGGGGGTTCGCGTCCATGCGTTGGCCTCCTGGGTCGGTAGCGGTCCACACCCTACCGACGGCATTCCGACACGACGCAAGAGCCGATCAGCAACCACACCACAACGACGTAGGAGGAACCATGATGAGCAACCAGACCGCACCGACCACCACCCGCCGCCGGCGCCTGATGACGCCGGACGAGCTCGCCGACTACCTGGGGGTGACCCTGCATTGCGTGTACGCCTGGTCCAGCCGCGGCGGCGGACCCAACGTGCTGCGGGTGGGCGCCCGGCTGCGCTATCGCCCCGACGACGTCGAGGCCTGGCTGGACCGGGTCACCGACAGCCGTGTGGCGGGCTGAGCCGTGCCGCGCAAGCCGATCGAGCCGGGCCGCTGGGGGAACATCAGCCGGACCGAACTCGCCCCGGGCTCCTGGCGGGCTCGCGCACGGTTCCGGGACTTCGCCGGCAACCTGCGGACCGTCGAGGCTCGGGGCAGGTCGGGCGCCGCTGCGCAGCGTCAGCTCGAGGACAAGCTGCACCGGATGAACCATGACGGGACGACGGCGGGAAGTGCCGCTATCGACCCCGATACCCGTATGGCGGCGGTGTTCGACCAGTGGCTCGCGGAGAAGCGGGCCGAGGGCCAGATCACCCCGCAGTCGTTGACGATCTACCTCGGCACGCTCGATCGTGAGATCCGGCCCGCCTTCGACGCGCTGCGGGTGCGTGAGGTGACGCCCGTGGCCGTGAACCGCATGCTCATGGCGCTGGTCAACGCCCGGAAGTTCGATACCGCCCGGCAGGCGCGCAACGTCATGTCACAGGTCATGATGATGTGCGTCCGCTACGGGGCGGCGTCGTTCAACCCGGTTCGTGACGCCGTGACGGTCCGCAAGCCCCAGCGTGCCGAGGTCCGCACCCTCGGGCTCGAGGACATCGCTCTGCTGCGCAAGGCCGTCCGCGCCTGGGAGGACCGTCCGCCCGCGATCCGGGGCCGTCGCAACATCACGCTGCTGCCGCAGATCGTCGACACGATGCTCGGCACCGGCCTGCGGATCGGTGAGTGCCTGGCACTGCGGGAAGCAGACCTCGACCTCGACGCAGAGGTCCCGACGCTCACCGTCACCGGGACCGTCGTCCGTGCCGAGGGCCGGCTGCTGCGTCAGACCAAGCCGAAATCGGACTCCTCGCGGCGGACCATCACCCTGCCGGCGTTCGTCGTCGCGGCGATCACCGAGTCGCTGGATCTCGGCCTCGACGGCGGACCGGACGGCCTGGTGTTCCCCTCGACACGGGGCACGCCGCGCTCCCCCAGCCGGATCCGCGACCAGCTCCGTGAGGCGCAGGAGGGCAACGCCGTCGTCGTCACCCCGCACGACTTCCGCCGCACCGTCGCCACCCAGGTCGCGAACAACACCACTATCGCCAACGCAACCGCGCTGCTCGGCCACGCCGACGAGGGCACCACCGTGCGCCACTACGTGAAGCGGACCCATGTGGCCCCGGATCTGCGGGTCGTCATCGACCAGCTGATCGAACAGGCCACCGCGGCCACCGACGTCGTCCCGGGAAAGCGGTGAGTTTCCGGTGACCTGGCAACGACGAAGGGCCCCACAGCCGCAGAATCTCGCGGGTGGGGCCCTTCGGGTGGCGGTAGCGGTGGGATTTGAACCCACGGTGGCTATGAACCACACAGCATTTCGAGTGCTGCACCTTCGGCCGCTCGGACACGCTACCTCGCCGGACGAACCGGCCCACCGAGGATACCGAACGTGGACGCATCTGCGAAATCTGCGCCGCTGCGACGTCGGTCACCTCGGCGGGTCGGTCGAACCGTCCGAGCGGGTCAGACGCAGGGCACCCCTGCGTCCCACCCGCCGGTGACGGACGTGCCCGGCGTCTCGCCGCGGGTCCACCACATCGCGGTGTGGTTCACGCCGGCCCGCGAGACGACGTCGCCGGAGGTGTAGGTCGCGGAGGCGTCGAACGCCTCCCCGCACTCCTCGGCGGCCACGGGGTTGTCCCCGTGCACCCCGATCTCACGCCACGGGCCCCGCTTGGCAGCGGTCCCCGGCTCCTGGTTGCGGGTCCACCACTTCGCCGCGTACTCGGTGCCGTTGTGGGAGACGACGTCGCCGGAGGTGTAGACACCCGAGGCGTACCAGGGCGCGGCCCCGTCGCCCACCACGCGCGGCCCTGGAGCTGCGGCACGGAAGGTGTCGGCCAGCGTGCCGCCGAGCTCGTTGCGGTAGTCGCCGGCGATGTCCCAGAAGTAGGCGCCGCCGAACCCGTTCTCCGCCAGCCACTCGGCCTTGGCGGTCACGGACGTCGGGGTGTCGAGGCTCCACCACTGGTCGCCGTCCCACCGGTAGGACGCCACGGCCTCGGCGTCGTAGTACTCCTCGCCCAGGGTCCGCAGCTCGGAGTAGTTCTTCAGCCCGGCGGCACCGGTCGCCGGGGCACCCGGCGTCGGGTCCTCGACGCCTTCCCAGCCCTGTCCGTACGCGGCGAGGCCGAGCACGATCTGCTCGTCGCGGTACCCGGCGGCACGGTAGGCACCGAGCAGCCCGTCGGCCGCGAGGCCCCAGTTGGCGTCCTGGTCGGGCGCGTCCGGCCAGGAGTAGGTGTGCAGGTTGCCCTGGTGGCCGGTCCGGTCCGCCACCCACGTGCCGTGGTAGTCGTAGCCCTGGATGTTGAGGAAGTCGACGACGGCGGCGAGCCGGGGATCCACCCAGCCTCCGTTGGTGCGCGGGGCCCAGCCGGCCGGCGCGAACCCGGTCAGCAGGTAGTCCTCGCCGTCGGCGGCGGACCGCTCGTCGAGCTCGGCGCGGAACAGCTCCATGAGGGCTAGGAAGTTCTCCTGGTCGACCTCGGGGTTCGGCGACGGGTGCTCACCGGTGGCGGCGGGCCACTCCCAGTCGACGTCGAACCCGTCGAAGATCCCGGCCGCGACGCCGTCGCCGCCCTGGTCGCCGTACACCGGCAGGTTCCCGTCGAGGTACACGTCGAGGCAGGACTCGACGAGCCGCTCGCGTCCGGCAACGGTCGAAGCCGCCTCGGAGAAGTTGTCCGACCAGGTCCACCCGCCCAGCGAGATCATGATCTTCAGGTCGGGGTAGAGCTCCTTGAGCTTGCGGAGCTGGTTGAAGTTGCCGGCGAGCGCCTGTCCCTCGACGTCGGCGACGCCGTCCACGGAGTCCTCGGCGCCGACGAGACGGAGGTAGTCGTTCTCGGGGTCGCCCTCGGGCTGGCCGGGGTCGACGCCGTCGTCGGGCACGACATCGTCGCTGATGTCGCACACCAGGTCGCTGGTGACGTTGCCGAAGGCGTAGGTGAGGTGGGTGAGGTCGGCGGCGGCACCGGTGCGCACGAGGTCGGCGACCTCGTAGTCGTGCGCGTCGCCGGGTGCCCAGCCCGGGAAGTAGCCGAGCGTCGTGTAGCCGTTGGCGCCGTCGGCGTCGTGCGTGGAGCCGGCGTCGGGGACGGGGGCCGGGGGTGCGGCGGCGGCCGGCGCGGCCGCGAGCGCGGCGGCGGCGAGCCCGACGGCGGTGGTCGCCCCGGCGAGGGTCGACAGGACGGCGGATCTGCGGGACGTGTGTGGCATCGGGAGCCTCGTTGCTTCCTCCGGGGCGGCGGGCGCCCCGGACCGGGTTTGTTCGGTTCCCTGCACATTAGCGATCGGCAGCCCCTGACGCCAGAGGCCCGGCCAGACGGCCTGCCCGGACGCCACCGTGGGGAATCGGTGAAGACCTACGCCAGCGCGCGCAGAAGGCACCGGCGTATGTCACGTTCAGATAACGAAGGGGGCATGTCTGCTTGAGAACCTGGCGGACAGCGCCGCTGAACGAGGAGTACCCGATGAACACCGCACAACAGACATCGACGCTGGAGAACGTCCTCGCCCTCGGTGACCGCACCCCGACGGGCCGATACCGCGTGGACCTCGCCACCGAGGAGTGGTGGTGGTCGGACGAGACCTATCGCATCCACGGCTTCGAGCCCGGCGAGATCGTCCCGACCACCGCCATGGTGCTGGCCCACAAGCACCCGGACGATCGCGACCAGGTCCGCGACGTCCTCGACGACGCACGCCGCACCGGGGAGCCCTTCTCCACGGTGCACCGCATCATCGACGCCCACGGCGGTCCGCACGTCGTCTCGATCGTCGGCGAGGGCCGCCGCGACCAGGACGGCGAGACCGTGGAGCTCGCCGGCTACGTCCTCGACCTCACCGGCAGCGTCGACCGCTTCGCCGCCGAGCGCGCCGACTCCTCCATCCGCGCCGCGGCCCGCAGCCGGCGGGACATCGAGCAGGCCAAGTTCCTCGTCGGCATGGCCCTCGAGGTGGACGACGACGAGGCCTTCAGCATCCTTCGACGCGGCTCCAACGACGCCAACGTCCCCGTGCGCACGCTGTCGAGGAATCTGGTCCAGGAGATCCGCTCCACCACCACGCCCGACCGACCGTTCGAGGCCTCGCGCGTGCTGGCGGTCCTCAGGGCGCCGACCACGACGACGGCGCCCACCCAGGGATCGGCCGAGGCTCAGGCCCGCTGACCGCAGCCCCCGGCCCCCGGGGAGCTCGCACCCGTGATCCGGCGTCGGCTCAGGCGTCGACGCTGTCGGTGATCGACGCCCCCCGTCGTCTCCCGTGCGCAGTGGCTGCAGCAGAACGTCTCGTCCTCGACGTCCACCCCGTGCCCCAGCACCATGCACCCGCAGTGAGCGCACCGCGGGGCCATCGCGTGGGCCGCGCACTCGAACGAGTCGTAGACGCCGCTGGCACCGTCGGCCTTCGTGATCGTGAACGTGTGTGCGTACTCGTTGCCGCACATGTCGACGACGGGCTCAACGCGACCGTCAAGGAGGCCACGGACGGCTCGGAGGACTCCGACGCGGAGTCCGACACAGAGTCCGACGAGGGGTCCGACGAGACCGGGACGACGGACGAGACGCAGGAGATGGCCGGCCCCGGTGGTGGGGGCGGCGGCGAGGCCGTGCAGGAGGGCGCCTCCCTGACGGTGACCGGCGGTGCGCTGACGGTCGCCGCCGGCGGTGACGGGCTGGACTCCAACGGCGTCATCGACGTCTCCGGTGGCACGATCGCGATCGCTGCGACGTCGAACGGCGGCGAGGGCGCGGTCGACGCCAACGGCGACGTGACCAGCGCGGACGGCTGGCTCTCCGTGGACGGGTCGGCCGACGCGGGTGCCACCGTCACCGTGCTCGACGCCGAGGGCGCCGAGGTCGCGTCGATCGTCGTCGGTGAGGCGCTGTCCTCGCTGGACCTCACCGCTGACGGGATCGTCGCCGGTGAGAGCTACACGGTGCAGGTCGACGGCGAGGACGTCGGCTCCGCCACCGCCGAGCAGTCGATCGCCACCACGATGGGTGGCGGCCCCGGCGGCGGGGCAGGTGGCGGGGCAGGCGGCGGGCGGCCCCCGGCCGACGGCGAGCTGCCGGAGGGCGCCCGGCCGCCGTCGGACGCCGGAGCCTGAGGTAGCGCAAGGCCCGGTGAGGTAGCGGAACGCGCTACCTCACCGGGCCTTGCGCTACCTCACCGGAGGTGGGTCAGCCGATCCCGAGCAGCCGCTTCAGCCAGTCGGGAAGCCCGTCGATCAGGTCGTCGAGCCAGCCCGGCCACGAACCGTGCCCGCCGTCGTCCCCGCCGTCGTGGTCCTCGTCCTCGACCGTCACCGGCTCGGAGACCGCCACGACCGGGTCCTGGCCCGGCGCGACGGCCGTGACCTCGACGGACAGCTCGTGCCCGACGTCGGCACGCTTGACCTTGTACGTCTCGCGCTCGCCCTTCTTCCCGATCGGCTCGCCGTCACGCAGCCACCGGTAGGAGAGCTCGGCCTCGGCCGACCACTCCCCCGGATCGACCGTCAGGCGCGACCCCTTGACGGCGTCGCCGGAGATCGAGGGCGCCACCAGGTTCTCCAGCGGCTCCTGGACCTCAGGCAGCAGCTCGATCTCGGTCGGGTCCGGGTTCGCGGTCAGGCGGGCCCCGGTGTCCGACGGCGCCACGTCCGTGAGCTCGTAGAGCCCGTTCGTCTCGATCGAGCCGTCCGCGGCGATCTCCGGCAGCGCGGCCGACGCGTCCGTCGTCGTGAACCAGTCCTCGCCGACCTCGGCCGGGCGCCCGTCGGAGGTGTCCGCCGTCGTGCCGTCGAAGTAGTTCGAGGGGTCGGTCAGCAGCGACTCGTCGTCCTGGGCGAGGCCCAGCACGTCGGGGGCCGCGGACCGCCAGGACAGGACCCCGCCGGCCTCGTACGCCGTCGAGCTCGCGTTCGTCTCCAGCCGCACCCCGCGGTCGTTGTCGACGGAGGTCACGTCCTGCAACCGGATGTCCGGTCCGGAGTTCGACGTCACGCCCGTGGCGAGGTTGCCGAAGCTGACCGCGTTGCGCAGCAGGTGGTCGCCCGGCATGGACTCGCCGCCGAGCTTGAACCCGTTGCCCTCGCCGGTCCAGGACGGGTCGTCCTCGGTCCAGCCGTTGGCGTAGGCGACCGAGTCCTCGACCACCACGGTGCCGATCGGGCCGGTGGTGGACTTGGCGTACAGGTCCCAGCCGTCGTCGATGTTGTGGTGGGCGATGTTGTACCGGAACACGTTGCCCTCGCCGACGGTGAGCTTCGCGGCGAACCCGTCGGCGTCGTTCCCGCCCGCGTCGGCGTTGTTGTGCGCCACGGACGACACGACGAGGTTGTGCGACGGCCACATCGACGGCGGCTCGGCCGACAGACCCGAGATCTGGATGCCTGTGTCGGCGTTGTGGTGGGACTCGACCCGTTCGATGACGTTGTGGTGCCCCTGGACGAGCATCGGCTTCGCCTTGTCGGCGGAGCCGGTGATCTCCAGGTCGTACACGTGCCACCAGTCGCCGCGGACGACGAGCCCGCCGTCGGGCGACTCGCCGAGGTCGAGCACCGCGCGGCTGCCCGGCTCGGACATCAGCGTGATCGGGGCGTCCTCGGTGCCGTCACGGCCCCGCTCCGCCACGATGCTGTGCTGCGGCGTGTACGTGCCACCGGTCAGGACGATCTGCTGACCCGCCTGCGCGAAGCCGACCGCCGTGTGGATGTCGAGCGGGTCCTCCTGGGTGCCGGAGCCGTCGGCGGTGCCGTCCGGCGCGACCCAGATCGACTGACCCGGCTCGCCGAAGGAGTCGACCGTGACGGTCACCGGCACGTCCACGGGATCGGTGGACTCCAGCTCCTCGTACTCGCCGAGCTGGGGCTGCTCGTCACCCGGCGTCGCCCGGGCGGTGAAGTGGTTCTCCCCCGGTTCCAGGTCGACCGTGCCGAGCGCCCGCTCGCCCGGGGCCAGCTCGAGGCCGTCGACGACGACGTCGCCCGCGGCGTCGAGGATCTGCCCGGTGCCGTGGAAGTCGGCCACGAGCGGGACATCGAGCGACCGTTCCGGCGTCGTGGTGGTCACGTCCACGTCGAGCGTCGTCGGCACGTACTCCGTCGGCGGCTCCTGGGCGGGGTCGTCGTCGTCCGGGTGGACGGTGCTGAGCTGCCAGTCGGTGACGGTCACGGCGATCTTGCGCGCCACGGCCATGCCGACGTACATCGCCTCCCCGTCCTGCTGCAGGAGCATCTGCGGGTCGTACTGGATGACCTCGACGTCCTCGCCGTCGGCGCCACCGCCCTCCCAGACGGCGTGGAAGCCGGTGTTGGACCGGCGCAGGGTGAGCTCGTAGACGTCCCCGGTGTCGAACTTCGGGCCGGTGACGTCGGCCCGGTAGCCGGGGTCGAAGGGCTCGGCGTCGCTCGTGTCCCGCGCACCGGCGGTGTTGTCGTCGGTGGCTCCGGTGTACCCCTGGACGAACCGGGCGCCGGGCGTCCCGTTCAGCACCGTGTCGGTGCCCTCCCCGTAGCGGGTGACCAGGGCGCCCGCGGAGTTGAAGTAGCGGTGCGGGGAGGACTCCGTGACCAGGTCGTCGACGGCGACGACGCCGAACCCGGACTGGTTGTCCTTCGCCGAGGCGTCGTCCACGTGGAACGTCGCGGTGAGCGTGAAGTTCTCCGTGGCCGGGTCCACCTGCGTGAAGTAGTACTGGAAGCCGTCCTCGGACGAGGCGAGCTTCGTCGAGCTGTCCCGCGCGTCGAACGTGATGGTCCCGTCGCCGTTGTCCGTGACGGAACCGCCGGACCCGGCGTTGGAGCCGACGTCGGCGGACTGCCAGCGCTCCACGGAGCTGGCGACCTCGACGTCGGACGCCGGACCGGTCGCCTGGTCGTCGCCACGGTGCGCGGTGACGCGGACCTGGTAGGTCGCGCCGGCCGTCAGGCCGGGCACCTCGGTGGAGGTCCCGGTGACGCCGTCGACGGCGGTGGTGAAGCCGGCGCCGTCGAGGCTGGTCGCGACGGAGTAGGTCTCGGCCTCGGGCACGCCGGTCCAGTCGAGCGTGACGGTCGCCTGGCCGCCGTCGACGGCGCTGGTGAGGGCGCCCGTGATCTCCGGGGCGACCAGGGGCAGCGAGAACGCGGGGGCGGCGACGCGCTCGGAGACCAGGGCGTCGTCCTGCCCGGAACGGGTCAGCCGGACCTCGACCTCGTAGGTCCCCGAGGAGGGCGGCGTGAGCGCGATGGTCCCGGCATCGCCCTCGGCCGCGGTGAACGCGCGGTCGACGACCTCGCCGTCGGCGTCGTACAGCGCGGCGTGCGCGATGTCGGCGCCGTCGGTACCGATCAGCCCGGTGTAGGCGACCTCGATCCGCGTCGGGTCGTCCGCGTCGAGGGTGACGCCGTCGACCGCCGGGGCGACGACGTCGGACCACGGCGCCCGCTCGGGCGTGGTGCCGTCGCTGATCTCGGCGTAGTAGACGTTGACGCCGGAGCTCGGGGACGCGATCCAGTAGGTGCCGGCCGCGGGCACCTCGAGGGTCTCCGTGGTGATCGGGACGCCGCCGTCATCGGCGAGCGCGGGGACGGAGTCGATCTCGGTCCAGGAGGCGTCGTAGAGGGCGAGGGCGCGGTCGGAGCTGCCGCTGCCGCTGCGCGCGTGGACGATCACCTCGGACGGCTCGTCGACGGTGAGCTGCAGCGAGCGCTGGTCGGCGTCGCCGGAGCCGTTGAGCTTGAGTCGCTGGGAGTAGACGTCGCCGCGGTCGGAGGTGCGCCCGTGGGCCCCGACGTCGACGGCCTTGGCCTCGGTGGCCTTGACGGTGAAGTCACCGGCGACGACGTCGCTCGTGTACTCCCCGACGGCGAGGTCGTCGGCGGCGAGCGCCGTTCCGGGTCCCGCGGCGGCGGCTGCGGTGATCGACGTGGCGGTGAGGGCCGCAGCCGTCACCGCGGCCAACGCCGTCCTGAGTCTGGTGGCTGACATGGATCTCCTCGTCGAGACATGTGTCGTTCGTCGTCGAACGACCGGTGAGAAACCGGTTTCCCGTACGGTAATCGCCTTCCCACGCCGCCGTCAAGGCTCCGCCCCCCCGTGACGTTCTGCCGACCCGTCGTACGCTCGAACCGTGCAACCCGCCGCCCGCCCGCTCGCCCCGACGTACCAGCAACGCCGCTGGGAGCTCCCGCCGGACGCCGTCATCCACCACGGCACGGTGGACGACGCCGCCCGCGTCCTGCAGGGCCGCACGCTCACCGTGCTCACCGGCGCCGGGATCTCCACCGACTCCGGCATCCCCGACTACCGCAGCCCCGACTCGCCGCCACGCAACCCGATGACGTTCCAGCAGTTCGTCAGCGACGCGGACTTCCGGCGGCACTACTGGGCCCGCAACCACGTCGGCTGGCGGCACGTGGACCGCACACACCCGAACGCCGGGCACCGCGCGCTCACCGAGCTGGAGGAGCGCGGCATCGTGCGCGGCGTCATCACCCAGAACGTCGACCTGCTGCACGAGGAGGCGGGCTCGCGCACCGTCATCGACCTGCACGGGCGCTACGACTCCGTCGTCTGCCTGCAGTGCGGCCGCACGATCTCGCGCACCCACCTGGCCGAGCGCCTCGACGCGCTCAACCCGGGCTTCGTGGAGTCGGTGCTCGACGGCGGCACCACCGTCGCGGACATCGAGGTCGCCCCGGACGCGGACGCCGTCATCGCCAAGACCTCCCACTTCCGCCCGGCGGACTGCGAGTTCTGCGGCGGGGTCCTCAAGCCGGAGATCGTCTACTTCGGCGAGAACGTGCCACGGGCGCGCGTGGACGAGGCGTACGCGCTGGTCGACTCCGCCGACGCCCTGCTCGTCGCCGGCACCAGCCTGACCGTCATGAGCGGCCTGCGGTTCGTGCGGCGTGCCGCCAAGGCCGAGCAGCCGGTCGTCATCGTCAACCGGGGCGAGACCCGTGGCGACCCGCTCGCCACGGTCAAGGTCGAGGCCGGCGTCACCGAAACCCTCCTCACCCTGGGTGAGATGCTCTGACGCGTGCCCGCCCCCTCGTCCCCGCGGACCGACATCCAGGGTCTGCGCGCCGTCGCCGTCGCGGCCGTGCTCGGCTTCCACCTGTGGCCGGCCTGGGTCACCGGCGGCTACGTGGGCGTCGACGTGTTCTTCGTGGTGTCCGGGTTCCTCATCACGAGCCACCTGCTGCGCCGCCCGGTCCGCAGCGGGCGTGACCTGCTCGGCTTCTGGGCACGACGGGTGCGCCGGCTGATCCCCGCCGCGAGCCTCGTGCTGCTGGCCACGCTCGTCGCGTCGGCCGCCTGGCTGCCCACGACCACGCTGGTGCAGGTGGGACGCGAGGTGCTCGCCTCGGCGCTGTACGTGGAGAACTGGGCGCTGGCGAGGACGGAGACGGACTACCTGGCGGCCGACCAGCTCCACTCCCCCGTGCAGCACTACTGGTCGCTGTCCATCGAGGAGCAGTTCTACCTCGTGTGGCCGCTGCTGCTCGCGGCGGTCGCCTGGCTGGGGCTGCGGTCCCGGCGGCGCCGCCACGAGGAGCGCACGACGGCGGTGCTGGCGGTGGCGCTGACCGGTGCGGTCGTGGTCGCCTCGCTCGGCTGGTCGGTGTGGATGACGTGGGCCGAACCGGCGGCGGCGTACTTCGTGTCGACGACGCGGTTCTGGGAGCTCGCCCTGGGCGGACTGCTCGCCGCCGTCCTCGCGCTGCGGGCGGCGCGTCCGGCGCCGGCCCTCGTCCCCGCCGGAGCCGCAGGGGCCGCCGGAGCCCCGGGGGCCGCCGTGGCCGCGCCCGTCCCGGCGCCGCAGGTCGGTGCCGAGCCGGGCACCCTCCGCTCGTTCCCGCGGCTGCGCGCCACCGGGGCCTGGGCGGGTCTGGCGATGATCGTCGCCGCGGTCCTGACGTTCGACGGCGCCACCCCGTTCCCCGGCTACACCGCGCTGCTGCCCACCGTCGGGGCGCTGCTCGTCATCCTCGCGGACGCCGACCGTCTGCGCGGCGGACCAGGTGCCGCGCTGCGGTGGCGACCGGTCCAGTGGCTCGGAGACACCTCATACTCCGTGTACCTGTGGCACTGGCCGCTCGTCGTCATCGCCCCGTTCGCGCTGGGCCGCGACGTCGGACCCGTCGGCATGCTGGGGATCCTCGCCACGACCCTCCTGCTGGCGTGGTTCTCCCAGCGGCACGTCGAGGACCGCCTGCGCTTCCACCCGCTGCTCACCCGCCGTCTCGGCGCGACCTTCGCGATGCTCGGGCTCTGCGTGGTGGTCGTCGGAGGTGCCGCCGTCGGCGTCTGGGTCACGGCGAGCGCCACGGAGCGGGACGCCCTGGGCGAGGCGCGTGCCGCCGTCGCGCAGGCGGAACCGTGCGTCGGCGCGGCGGTGGTGCGCGACGACGGCTGCGAGGACCCCGGCCTACTGCTCGGACCGACGGCGGCCGCCCAGGACAAGCCGGTCGTGTACGCCGACGGCTGCTGGAACGACGCGCCGTTCACCACTCGGAACACATGCACGTACGGCGGTGAGGCACGCGGCGGGGCCGAGGAGCCGACGGCGCGGATCGCCCTGGTGGGCAACTCGCACGCCGGGCACTGGGTCCCGGCGCTGGAGGACGCGATCGCCACGGAGGGCTGGCAGCTCGACACGTACCTGCAGTCCGTCTGCTATCCGGTGGACGCGCCGATCTCGTTCCCCGGCGAGGGCGTCTCGGAGGCCTGCCGAGCCACGAACCGGTGGGCCGTCGACAGCATCGTGGCGGGCGGCTACGACCTGGTGATCATGTCGGCCCGCACCGACCAGCACCTGGCCGGCGTCCCCCTGGAGGACCAGGACGCCGTGGCGGAGGACGCCTACCGGGAGACGCTCGCGGCGTTCACGGACGCCGGCGTGCCGGTGCTGGTGCTGCGCGACACGCCCGCGATGCCCGAGAACGTGCCCGACTGCCTCGCCCAGCACTCCGGCGACCCCGACGCCTGCGGCGCCCCGCCCGCGACCGCGCTCGAGCCCGACCCGCTCGCCGCGGCCGCACGTGCCGACACCACCGGCGACGTCTCGGTGACGAGCGTGGACCACCTCATGTGCGACGAGGTCTGCCACCCGGTGATCGGCGGTCTCACGGCCTACTTCGACCACGGGCACCTCACGGCGACGTTCGCCCGGACGCTCGCGCCGGAGGTCACCGGGGCAGTCCGCGCGGCGGTCGGTGGCGAGCCGTAGGCTGCTGACATGCTGGACGCCGTCGTCGTCGGATCAGGCCCGAACGGGCTCGTCGCCGCGGTGACGCTCGCCCGCGCGGGCCTCGAGGTCACGGTGCTGGAGGCCCAGCCCACCGTCGGCGGGGGTTCGCGCACGCTCGACCTCGGGCTGGCGGACGGGATCGTCCACGACGTCTGCTCGGCCGTGCACCCGATGGCCTGGGCCTCGCCGGTGCTGCGCGCGTTCGACCTGCCCGCGCACGGGGTCGAGCTGCTCACCCCGGAGGTGTCGTACGCCCAGCCGCTGCCGGACGGCCGCGCCGGCATCGCGTACCACGACGTCGACCGCACCGCCGAGCGCCTCGGGGCCGACGGCGACGCCTGGCGGTCGCTGCTCGGCCCGCTCGCCGAGCACTGGGAGGCGGTGGTGGCGGTCGGGATGAGCGACAAGCGGTCGCTGCCCCGAGGGCTGGCCGACGACGGCGGTCTCCTCGCGGCCGCCCGCTTCGGGCTCGCCGTGGCCGAGCAGGGCACCGGGCTGTGGGGGCGGCGGTTCCGCACCGAGGAGGCGGCCGCCCTGCTGACCGGGGTCGCGGCGCACGCCATCGCCCCGTTGCCGACGCTCGGGGCGGCCGGCACGGCGCTGCTGCTCGGTTCGCTGGCGCACGCGACGCCCGGCAGCGGAGGTGCCGGCGCAGCGCTCGCCGGGGGGTCCGGCGGTGGATCCGCCGCAGCGCTCGCCGGGGGCTGGCCGATCCCGCGCGGTGGGTCCGGGGCGATCACGGCCGCGCTGCGGGCGGAGCTGGAGGCGCACGGCGGGACGGTCGTCACCGACCATCCGGTGCGGTCGCGCGACGACCTGCCGCACGCCGCCACCTACGTCTTCGACACCTCGCCGGCCACCCTGCTCGACGTGCTGGGCGACGACCTGCCGCCCTCGCGCCGGCGGGCGCTCTCCGGCCTCCCCGCCGGCGACGCGGCCGCCAAGGTGGACCTGGTGCTGTCGGGTCCGGTGCCCTGGAGGGCACCGGAGGTCGGCCGTGCGGGCACGGTGCACGTCGGCGGGACGCGCGCCGAGATGGCCCGGGCCGAGGCCACCGTCGCCGCGGGCGGGCACGCCGAGCGGCCGATGTGCCTCGTCAGCGACCCGACCGTCGTGGATCCCTCGCGGGCCGTCGGGGGGCTGCGGCCGCTGTGGGCCTACGCGCACGTCCCCGCCGGGTCGACCCGGGACGTCACCGACGACGTGCTGGACCAGATCGAACGCTTCGCACCCGGCGTGCGTGACGTCGTCGTCGCCTCGCGCTGCACGCCGGCCGACCGGCTGGCGGGCCACAACGCGAACCTGGCCGAAGGCGACATCGCGGGCGGGCGCGTGACCCTGTGGCGGATGATCGCCCGGCCCAGCCTGCACCCGAACCCGTACCGGCAGGGCGTCGGCGTGTACCTGTGCTCGGCCTCCACGCCGCCCGGCCCCGGGGTGCACGGGATGGGCGGCTGGTACGCCGCCCGGCACGCGCTGCGCGAGGTGTACGACGTGCGCGTCGCGCGCCTGTGAGCCCGTTCGGCACTTCCTGCTCCGTTCGGCAGCTTGAACTGCCGAACGGAGCAGGAAGTGCCGAACAGCCACGGGTCACGGGGCGAGGTAGGCCACGTCCCCGTTCGACGACCCGATCTCCACCGTGCGCGGCGCGTCCGGATCGGTCGGCCCCTCGATCGTCTCGTCACCGTTCGACGTGCTGATCGTCAGGTCCACCGGTTCCCCGTCCCCGACCACCGTCACCGCACCGTTGCTCGTCCGGGCCAGCACGTCACCGGCCGCCCCGGCGACCTCGACGCTGCCGTTCGAGGACCGGGCCTCGACGTCGCCGCCCGCCGTGGACACCTTCACCGTCCCGTTGCTCGACCGCGCCACGACCGCACCCCCGGCGTCGGAGACCTCGACGTCGCCGTTGCTCGACCGCGCCGTCACCCGGCCCTCGACACGGGCCAGGTCGAGCGACCCGTTGGCGGTCCGTGCCTCCACGTCGCCCCGGACGTCGTCGACGACCACGTCGCCGTTGCTCGAGGTGGCCAGCACCTCGCCGCCTATCACGCCGGCGACGACGTCGCCGTTCGCCGACCGCAGCTCGACACCGCCGTCGAGCCCGGAGGCGGAGACGTCACCGTTGCCCGCGCTCGCCACCACCGCAGTGCCGGCCGGGACCGTGGCGTGCAGCTCGCCCGAGCAGACCCAGGAGAACCACGCCCACGCAGGGCACTCGTTCGTCAGCACCAGCCGGCCGTCGACCGTCTCCACGGAGTACTCCGGGCCCACCAGCCCGCTGCGCGAGACGACCTCGACGTCGATGCCGGTGGCGTCGTCGTCGGCGCGCACGTCGACGTCGCCGGTCGTCGAGAGCCCGAGGTCCGCGACGGCGTCGTAGTCCTCGCGCGTCGTGGTGGTCTCGGACAGCGCCCAGTCGACGAGGTGCAGGGCCACCCAGGCGAACAGCAACCCGCCGAGGGCGAGGCCGACGACGAGCAGGACGCGACCGGCCGGGCCGCGGCGGGGGTCGGACGGCGGTGCGGGCGGCACGCCGGCTCCCGCGGGGCCCGGTGCAGGTGCCGGGGCAGGGTGCGCGCTGGGTGTGGTCATCGCAGGTCTCCGTTCAGGTCGAGCCAGCGCAGCACCGCCAGGACGCGACGGTGCGCGTCCGCGTCGGGCGGCAGCCCCGGCTTCGTGAGGATGTTGGTCACGTGCTTCTCCACGGCCGCGGGACCGACGACGAGCCGGTCGGCGATCGCGGCGTTGGAGCGGCCCTCGGCCATCAGGGCGAGCACCTCGCGCTCACGCGGGGTGAGGTCGGCGAGGTCGTGGCGGGACCGGGCGAGCACCTGTGAGACGACCTCCGGGTCCAGCACCGTGCCCCCGCCGGCGACGCGGTCGACGGCGTCGAGGAACTCGTCGACATCGGCGACCCGGTCCTTGAGCACGTAGCCCAGGCCGCGGGTGCCGCGGGCGAACAGCTCCGCGGCGTAGCGCTGCTCGACGTACTGCGAGAGCACCAGCACCGGCAGGTCCGGGTGCAGGCTGCGCAGGTGCACGGCCGCGCGCAGCCCCTCGTCGGTGTGCGACGGCGGCATGCGCACGTCGGTGACGAGCAGGTCGGGCAGCACGGCGTGCGGCGCGGTGAGCGCGGCGACCGTCTCCAGGGCCGTGCGGTGGCCCGTCACCTCGTGGCCCTCCGCGGCCAGCAGCCGGGTGAGCCCGTCGAGCAGGAGGACGGAGTCCTCGGCGATCACGATGCGCACGGGAGCTCCACGGTGAGTCGGGTGCCGGCGTCGGCCGGGCTGGTCAGTCGGAAGGTGCCGTCCAGGGCGGCGACCCGCCCACGCAGTCCGGCGAGCCCGCCGCCGGGAGCGGGATCGGCGCCGCCCCGGCCGTCGTCAGTCACCTCGACCCGCAGGACGGGTGCGGCGACGCCTTCGGGTGCCTCTGCCTCGGCGACCTCGGGCACGACGACGGCGGCGCTCACCACAGCGCGGGACGCCTCGGCGTGCTTGGCGACGTTCGTCAGCGCCTCCGCGACGACGAAGTACGCCGCGGCCTGCGCCGTCGTCCCCGCGGCGTCCAGGTCGGACGTCTCGACCCGGACCGGGACGGCGCTGCGGGCGGCGAGCGCCGACAGGGCGGCGTCCAGTCCGCGGTCGGAGAGCACGGCCGGGTGGATGCCGCGCACGAGGTCGCGCAGCTCGGCGAGCGTCTCCTTGATCTCGCCGTGCGCGTGGTCGAGCGCCGCGACGGCGGTGCCGGGGTCGCGCTCGGCGGCCCGGCGGGCGGTGCCCAGCGCGACGCCGAGGGCGACCAGGCGCTGCTGGGCGCCGTCGTGCAGGTCGCGCTCGATGCGGCGGCGCTCGGAGTCGGCGGCCTCCAGGGCGGCGGCGCGCGTCTCGGTCAGGACGTCTGCCCGCTCGGCCGCCGCGGCGGCTGCCGACTCGGCGGCGCGCGCGTCGGACTCCGCGGCCCGCTGCGCAGCCCGCGCCTCGGCCGTGGCGGACGGCCCGAGCAGCGTGCGGGCCAGGCGGACGGTCGTCAGGGTGCCGGCCTGGGCGCTGCACGCCGCGAACCACAGCGCGACGACGACGGCGAGACCGACGAACGCGGCCACCGCGGCGGACACCAGCCACACGCGGCCGTCGGTCGTCAGGAGCCGGGCCGCCAGCACGACACCACCAACGGCAGCGGCGACGAGGCCGGCCACGAACGCCAGGTAGAGGCTCTGCAGCAGGAGCGTCACGACCGCGTAGCCGGTGGCCTTCCACCCGACGGGTTCGGTGGCGGCCGCCCACAGGCGGGCACCGAGGCGTCGGTCGTTGGCGGACGGTCGGCCGGGGCGGGGACGACGACGCCGGTCTGTGCGACGAGCCGGGCACGCTCGACGGCGCCGTAGGCCCGCGCGAGGGCGAGGCTGAGGGGCAGCAGGAGCAGACCGAGGCCCAGGACGGGGACGAGGGCCGCGGACACGACGACGCCGACCACCACGAGGAGACCCGCGGTGATCGACCACAGCCAGCCGACGGCGAGCTCGGCCACGCCGCGATAGGTGGCCTCCGCGACCGGGGCCCGGAAGAACCCCCGGTGCGTGGTCAGCGCGGGCGCTATCCGGGGAGCGGCCGTCCAGGTGCTGGTCATGCCACCGACACTACGGAGGTGCTGAGCCGAGCGGGATGCGGTGCACCCACCGGTCGACAGTAGGGACTGCCCTACCCACGCCGGGGTCGGGCTCAGCGACGCTCCTCGAAGAAGGTGCGCAGGACCTCGGCGCACTCGTCGGCGCGGATGCCGGCGACCACTTCAACCTCGTGCAGCGCCCTCTGGTCGCGGACCATGTCCCAGACCGACCCGGTGGCCCCCGCCTTCGGGTCCCACGCGCCGAGCACCAGACGGTCGACCCGCGCCGCGACGAGCGCACCGGCGCACATCACGCACGGCTCGAGGGTGACGACCAGGGTGCAGCCGTCCAGCCGCCAGCCGCCCCGTGCGACGGCCGCCTCGCGCAGGGCGAGCACCTCGGCGTGCGCGATCGGGTCGGCCGTCTCCTCGCGGCGGTTGCGGCCGGTCCCGAGCACCTGCCCGTCCGGGCCGACGACGACGGCGCCCACCGGGACGTCACCCGTCGCGACGGCCTGGCGCGCCTCGTCCAGCGCGAGGCCCATCAGCTCGTCCCACACGGCACGGCGCTCCGGGAGCGTGGCGGGAGGGAACGGGTCGGCCGGGCGCTGGTCGGGGTGCTGCACCCGGCCAGGCTACCGACGCCGTCAGCGTCACGACCGCCCGGCGCGTGACCCTACGGCGTTGCCTTGGACAATTCACCCGCATCCGCATCTTCCGTCCAGGGCAGGCATGATGCTCTAATAGCATCCATCTCCGTTTTCCGCCTGCTGAGTGCGTCGCGCGCACTCGCACCCACCCGTGAAGGGACCACACAGCCGTGAAGAGAATGCTCGCGAGCATCGCCACCGCGACGCTCGCACTCGGAGGGCTCGTCGCCACCGCGACGCCCGCCTCCGCCCACACGCCGGACATCGATGTCGACTGCGAGAACCTCACCGTCGAACTCTGGGCCTACGCCGACGCCGGCCAGCACAGCTGGTGGCACAGCGAGGAGCGCGGTAAGAAGCACGGGTCGGACGGCAAGAAGAACACCGTCACGGTCACCGTGAACGGCGAGGTGGAGATCGACGAGTCCTTCGGGAAGTCGTTCAAGCGATCCGTCGAGCTGGACCCGACGAAGGCCAACGACTGGACCGTCGAGGTCGACGCCTGGGACGACGACGCCTACGACCTCGACGAGTCGGGCACGACCGAGCCCTGCGCAGCGCCCTCGCCGACTCCGACGGCGGATCCGGAGCCGGAGCGTGAGATCGAGACCGCGTTCTACGTGTACCCGAAGCTGCGTGCGGACGAGCCCGCCGCCTGGCACAACTCGGGCAAGCAGACGCTCATCACGACCCGCGACGGCGGTGAGTTCTGGGAGACCCTTCCCGAGGAGTACCCCGGCGAGCACTTCGACGTCGACAACCTGCCGGAGGACGTCTGCACGGCCTGGGGTGTGCAGCAGGACGTCGTCGGGATCCACGAGGGCTTCGACTGGTCCGACTACGTGCACATCACCTACCCCCACGGCCCCCTGTTCCAGGACCTCAAGAAGGCGCGTCACGACGAGCTGAGCAAGTACCTCCCCGCGTGCGCGGAGGAGCCGCCCGGAACACCGGAGGCGCCTGAGCCCGTCACCCCGCCGACGCCGTCTTTCATCGACGAGTGCTTCGCCGAGAGCTCCGTCGTGCACCCCGAGACCGAGCTGGCGACGTACACCGACGAGTGGAACGCGGACAAGACCGAGGTGACGGTCACCGCCTCGGCGGCCGAGGGTGTCCAGTTCGCCGAGGGAGCCGAGACGTCGTGGACCTTCACGTTCAGCGACAAGATCTGCGACGAGCCCGTCACGCCGGAGCTGCCGAAGGTCGAGGACCTGTGCGGCACGGAGAACGACGACGTCCGCGCGCCGAAGAACACTGACGAGGTCACCTACGAGACGACCTCCACAGGCATCGTCGCCACGCCGGCCGAGGGCTACGTCTTCGACGAGCTGCCCACCGAGTACACCGCGCACGAGAACGGGACCGCCCTCTACACGGTTCCCGAGGGCGCCCTCACCGACGAGCCGTGCGCGACCGAGGAGCCGGCCGCCGAGCTGATCCCCGGTGACATCGGCGCCGTCTGCGACGCCGAGACGCCGTACCTCGTCTACGAGGTCTCGCTGCCGGAGGGTGCCGAGGCGCCCGGCGAGAACCCGCTGACGGTCACGTTCCTCAACCCGGACGGTGACGACCACGTCACCGAGAACCTCCCGCTCGAGGGCCGACTGTTGTGGCCGGGCGCCTCCGCCGAGGAGCCCCTGCAGTGGCCGGGCTGGGAGCAGCTCGACGACGGCTCGTACGTCGAGACCGACGGCAACTTCGCGTGGACCCGTGACGGTGTCCAGGTCGAGTTCCGGGTCAACCCGGACTACTCGACCGTCGTGGACTACCCGGCGGCCTCCGAGGACTGCGCCGACGCGCCCAGCGACGTCCGTCAGGCTGCCGCCCAGACCGTCGTCGACGTCCCCGAGGACGGCGCCGAGGTCTCCGCGGAGGAGGACGAGCTCGCCGTGACCGGCGCGACCGTGGGCGTCGCCACCGCGGTGGCGCTCCTGCTCATCGCCGGTGGTGTGACGCTGTTCATCGTGCGTCGCCGCCTGCAGCAGAGCTGAGCCGCTGACACGGCGCTGATCCGCTGAGACGAAGGGCCCGACCGGACTCCGGTCGGGCCCTTCGTCGTCCGCGGCGACCAGCCACGTCAACCGGCCCCGGTACGGTGTGACCATGCGCCTGCACGTCACCGACCACCCGCTGGTCGCCCACAAGCTCAGCGTCCTGCGCGACGAGTCGACGCCGTCGCCCATCTTCCGGTTGCTCGTCGACGAGCTGGTGACGCTGCTCGCCTACGAGGCGACGCGGCACGTGCGCACCGAGCCTCGCGAGGTGCGCACCCCGGTGACGACCACGACCGGCGTCGCGCTGAGCGACCCGAGCCCGATCGTCATCCCGATCCTGCGCGCCGGGCTGGGCATGCTCGAGGGGATGACCCGCCTGCTGCCGACCGCCGAGGTCGGGTTCCTCGGTCTCCAGCGCGACGAGGAGACGTTCGAAGCCGTCACGTACGCCAACCGCCTGCCCGACGACCTCACGAACCGCCAGGTCTTCCTCCTCGACCCGATGCTCGCCACCGGCGCCACCCTCGTCGCCGCGATCGACTACGTGCTCGAGCGCGGCGCGCACGACGTCACCGCCGTGTGCCTCCTGGCCGCCCCGGAGGGCCTGCAGGTCGTGCAGGAGGCCGTGGGCGACCGGGTGGACGTGCAGGTCGTCGTCGCGGCCGTCGACGAGCGGCTCAACGAGAAGAAGTACATCGTCCCGGGCCTCGGGGACGCCGGGGACCGCCTCTACGGCATCGTCTGAGCTGGTTCGACGTCGGTCAGCACCGCGTCAGCCCGCACCGGATCAGCGGGGCCCGCCGCACGGGGCGTCACCGATACTCGCAGATGCCGATCTCGTCCCACTGCCCCCACTGGCCCATCCACACGCCGCGCCACTTCTCGTCGTCGTACCAGTGACGGCCCTGGTCGCCGCTCTTGCCGCGACCGTCGCTGTTGTCTCGCTCACCGCCGGGGCGACTGCCGTCCCACCCGAGGTAGCGGTAGGCCTTGCCGTTCCACGACCGCACGTCACCCTCGGCGTACTGCTCGCCCCAGGACACCCGGTCGGCGCACCAGCCCGCCTCGGTCGCGGTGAAGGTCTCGGCCTGGAGCCGCGTCGACCACTCCCCCGACGACACGCTCCAGGTCCCGCCCTGACGCCCGTCGACCCGTCGGGGGTCGACGGTCCGGGTCTCGCCCGCCGGGACGCGGACCCGCTCCTCCGCGCCGTGCGGACCGACCACGCGGAACCACGAGCGCACGGTGGACCCAGTGTTGTCGAGCACGACGCCGACGTCGCGCCACGACGTCGCGTAGTCGCCGTACCGGTCCATCTGCACCGCCCCCTGGTCCAGGCGCGCCTGCGGGTCCCGCACGACGCACCGGACGGCGTCGTGCGCGGCGGTGCGTTCCACCGTGAAGGTCTGGTCCTCGATGGTGCGTGCGAGCAGAACGGCCACGTCACCCGTCGGGGCGTGCCACGAGCCGGCGTCCACGACGAACTGCACGGCGCCGCCCGCGTCGAGGCGCTGGGTGCCGACGGTCTTCCCGTCCCGCACCAGGGTGGCCGTCCAGGCCCGGGCGTCCTCGCCCGCGACGTCCACGACGACCTGCGCGCTGCCGCCGTCGCACTGCGCCGCCGCGCTCACCTGGACGGTGGACGGCCAGGACGGGCTCTCGGCACAGCTCGTGAAGCCGACGTCGAGGTCGCGCAGGTGGGCGCCGTCGGCAGACACGGTCCCGGTCGCCACGCCCCACGCGACCCGCAGCTCGATCGTGGCCTTCTCACCGGCGGGGACCCGCAGCTCCCCGGTGCTGTCGCCGGCCCGCGCCACGAAGACGACGGGCAGTGTCGAGGCGGTGTTGTCGACGGGGACGGTGAACGTGCGCCACGACGTCTCGTTGCCGGCGTCGTACGTGCAGGCCTCCGCCGCTGCGGCGTCCGCGGCGCGCGGCGCGATGGTGGCGGTGGCGTGGTCGGCGGTCGGGGGGCGGGCCGGGACGACGCCGGTGACCGGCTGGTCCCCGTCCGCGTCGGTGACCCACCGGTACAGCTCGAACGTGGCGGTCCCGGCGCTCAGCTCGGTGCGGTCCGTGGTGCGACCCAGGGTCGCGGTCTCGCCGGCACCGAGGCGCACGGCCTCGGTGCGCCCGCCCGCCGCGGCCATCGCCGCCTGCATCGGCTCGCCGGTCCGGTTCGTGATCGTGCCCTCGACGCGCACCTTGCCGCCGTCGTTGAGCACCTGGGAGGTCGTCCGCACGTCCCAGCTCGGGTCGTAGCACTCGGCGGCGCCGTGCGCCCCCGCGTCCACCGTCCGGCTGTAGGTCAGCCCGTCCACGACCGTCTCGAGGGTCCAGGTACCGCCACCGGCGGGCACTCTCAGCCCGTCCCGCGCGGTCAGCGTGACCGACTCCCCGGGCGCCAGCACGCCGTCGCCCGCCACGGTGGTGCCGGCGGCCGCGAACGCGACGCTGATCGGCTGACCGGTGCGGTTCGTGTAGGTCCCGACGACGGCGGCGTCGGCCTCGTCCAGCCCGCCCGTCGCACGACAGGTCGCCTGGGCGGACACGGCGCCGGCGTTGGCTCCCTGCCAGGCCCGGGGAGCCGTGACGACCGCGACGGAGCGGAGGCCGGGGCCACCGTCCGGGAGGGCGGGGACCACGCGCACCTCGTAGGAGCCCTTGCCCGTGGCGCCGTCCGCGATCACCGTGGCGCGCCCCGTCGCCGACGCGCCGGGGGCGAGCCCGCCACCCGAGCACAGCCAGACCGCCGTGGCGGCCCCCGAGACCCCTTCGTCCCGGGCCTCGCAGTCGAGGTCGCCGTCGACGGCGCGCGGCACCAGCCCGGCAGGCACGCGCACCTCTGCCGTCCATGCGTCGGCGGGTCGGTCGCCGGTGTTCTGGACGCTGAAGGGCACCGCGGCGAGCCCGGGGTTCTCGACGGCGACCTCACCACCGGTCCGCGCGGTGAGCTCGGGCCCGAAGTACTCGACCTGCACCGGGTCCAGCTCGACGCTGCGCGGCTCCACGCCGTCGGCCCAGGTCTGCGCGGCGACGGTGTAGACGCCTCCGGCGTGGGCGACGAGCGGGACGGCGACCGTCCGCGACTCCCCCGGCCCGATCGTCCCGAGCGCGCACACGACGTCCTGGGACCCCTCGGCCGGGGTGCACGGGAGCGACTCGACCGTCAGGGCCGGGGCGGCCCCGGCCCCGGAGGGCGACGTCGGGGAGACCGACCGCACCCCGGCCGGGAGGGTGAGGCGCACGTGGGCACCGGTCGCCTCGACCTCGCCGGGGTTGTCGACCTGCAGCGTCAGGTGCTCGGTGACGCGTGGGCGCAGGTCCTGGCCCGGCTCGGCGACGGCGACACCGATCTCCGGAGGGTCCGGGATGTCCGCCGGGTCGATCACCTGGTCGAACGGGTCCTGCGGGTCGTCGGAGGGTTCCGGCAGGACGAGCACCTCGTCGTCCTCGGTGGGCCACGGCTCGCTCGCGACGGAGTAGGGAGGTTCGTGCGGGACAGCGGTCGGTTCCTCGCCGCCCATGGCGCCGAGCACGCTGACGACGCCGACGGTCGCGACGGCGACCGCACCGGCCGAGGCGGCCACGGTCGCGCCGGAGACTCCCGCCGTCGTGGCGGCGACGGCCGTCGTCGCCGTCGTGGCTGTGGCCGTCGCCGTGGCGGTGGTCGTGGCTGCGGCACCGGCGGCGGCCGACGCCGCTCCCGTGCCGGCGGCCGTGCCCACCGTCGCCGTCCCGGTGGCGGCAGCACCGGCTCCGGCCCCTGCCCCGGCGGAGAGCCCCGAGCCGGCGGCGGTGCCCACGCCACCCGCGGCCGACCCCACGGCACCCGACGCCGCGGCACCCGACGCGGACCCGGCAGCCACCCCGAGGGCGCTCCCGGTGAGGGCACCGAGCGGCAGCGCACCGAGCACGGCCATCCCGGCCAGGCCGACCACGAGGGGTGCGACGACGGCCCGCATCCCGTGGGCGACGTCGGCGAGCTCGAGGACCAGGGCGCGGCAGTCACCGCACCCGTCGAGGTGGCCGTCGACCTGGACGACCTCGCGGCGCGAGAGGCTTCCGCGCACGTAGCTGCCGAGCAGCGAGCTGACGGCCCGGCAGGAGTCCGCAGGCTCTGCGGTGAGGTGCTGCTGCAGGTAGCCCACGCGCAGACCTTCGCGCGCCCGGTACGCGAGCGCGGACACACCGTTCGGGGTGAGGCCGAGAATCGGCGCGACCTGCGCCGGGGTGAGCTGTTCGACCTCCGTGTACCAGAGGACGGCCTGCCACCGTTCGGGGAGCCGCTCGTAGGCGCGCGCGACGACGGAGTTCTCGAAGCCTGCCAGCGCCGGGTCCTCGGGCGACGCCGACGGGCCGAGCGCCGACTCGAACGTCCCGTCGTCCGCCGTCGGACGCGTGCGGCGCGCCCGGCGCGAGAGGTCCGCAGCGAGGCGCCGCACGACGGTGAAGAGGTAGGCGCGGAAGTGGGTGTCGGGGCCGTCGCCCTGCTGCAGCACGCCCAGCACGCGGTGGAAGGCCTCCGCGACGACGTCGTCCGCGTCGCTGGTCATGTTGACGTACTGCCGGGCCAGGAGCTGGGCCGCCGCGGCGTGCCGTTCGTAGAGGGCGCCGTAGGCGTCGAGGCTGCCGCCGCGCACCTCGAGGATCAGCTCGCCGTCGCTGGGAGCTGTGCCGTCCGAGCCCACGTAGACGTCGGTCACGTCGCCATCCGCTTCTTCGCCCCAAGTCCCCCCGTCGCGCGCGCTCGGGAGAGCGCGAACGGCGCCACTCTACGCGCGTCGGCCCCACGGTGGGCGGTGAGGCGCGGGTGAATCAATTCGTGACGCGGTTCACCCGCGCCGATTCACCAGAACTGCGTCATGATGAAGGCCTATGGACGTCTCACCATCATGAGCCTGACTCCCCACGGCGCACCGGCCGCCGACACCCGTGAACGCTGGCGTGCCGCCAGCCTGACGGAAGTGTGGTTGCGCCCCGGCGACTGGTACCACCCCGCGGTGGACGCCCTGGTCGAGGCGCTGGAGGCCGGTCGCTCGCCCGAGATGGCGGCGCACCGGCTGGGCACCGCCCGCAGCGCCGCCGGCATCGGCCTGGACGAGACGCTGGACGACCTGGCGTGCCTGTACCGGTCGGTGGGAGAACCGCTCGACGTCGATGCCGTGCGCGGTGCGGCACAGGGATGGGTCGAGGTCCGGGAGCGCGACCCGGCACCGACGGGCGTACGCGACCCCGCTACCGGCCTGCCGACGGCCGACTATCTCGGGGAGCGGCTGCGCGAGACCTACGGTCGCGCCGCGGCGAGCGGCGACGACGTCACGACGTCACACTGCCTGGTCGTGCTCGACGTCGCCGTGGACTCCCTGGGCGCGTGGCAACGGATGGCACGCGCGGCCTCGGTCGGCAGCACGCTCGACCAGGTCTTCGGCTCCGGTCACCCGATGGCGGCCCTGAGCGACGGCGTCTTCGCGGTCCTCTGCGAGCGCGACCCGGAGACCACCCGCCTCGCACAGTCGGTGCGCAGCATCGTGGAGCGCAACGCCGAGGTGCTGGGGGTCGCGGGGAGCATCCGGCGCCCGGTCCGTGTGTGGGTGGAGCGCCTGCCGATCTCGCACGAGAATGCCGTCGACCTGCTCAGGCACCTGCGCCGCTGACCGAGGGCCGCACCGACGGCGGCCTCGGTGGGACCACGTCGCGAGGCCCCGGACGGTGCGTCCGGGGCCTCGCTGCTGCACCGTCGGTCGGTGCGCGACGGGTCAGCGCGTCTCGAAGGTGAGGCAGTCGGCGTGATTCGGGTCCTGTGGACCGGCGCCGACGCGGATGGAGCTGGCCGCGCACTCCAGCTCCTCGTTGTGGACGCAGTCGACCCGCTGGCAGGCGCCGACGTGCGCGACGACCTTCTCCAGGCCGCCCTTGGTGCTGAGCGGGATGAACGTGGCGCAGGACGCGTCACCGGGCACCCCGGCGATCGTCACCGCACCGGCGTGACAGTCGTGGTCGTGGTTGTAGCTGCAGCCGTCGACGGTGCAGCTCGTGACCTCGGGCATCTCCATCAGGGTCGTCATGGTGCGCTCCTCGTGTCAGGTCTCGTCGTCGCCGTGATCTCGATCATAGGCACGAATTCGATTCCTGCACAGGAAGGAGAAACATTCCTACCAAAGTAAGGAAAGCCTTGCCAGAGGAGAATTCAATAACGAAAGAATGACGTCCCGAAAATTGTCCGACGGCGGACGGGGCGTCCGGGCGTCAGTCGCGGTGCGGCGTCGGGCGCCACAGCACCAGGGCGCCGCCCTGCTCACGACGCGTCTCGACGTAGAGCTCGGTGCGCCGCACCCGCTGCCCGCGCGGCACCGCCACGACGTCCCCCGCGGTGCCGGCCGCGAAGACGCGGCCCTCGGCGCGCTCACGCTCGGCGAGCACGCTCGCGAGCTCGTGCAGGCGCTGCTCGAGCACCGCGACGTGCTGCTCGAGGTCGAGGATGCGCTTCACCCCGGCGAGGTTGATCCCCTCGTCCTGCGCGAGGTGCTGGACCTCCAGCAGGCGCGCGACGTCGCGGCGGGAGTACCGCCGCCCGCGTCCGCGGGTACGACGCGGCACCACGAGCCCGAGGCGGTCGTACTGGCGGAGGGTCTGCGGGTGCATGTCCGTCAGCTGTGCGGCCTGCGACACCGTGAGCACGGGTGCGTCGTCGGTGACCATGGCGACCTCCTTCGCTCCCTGACCTGATCCGGCGGACCCGACCCTACTGCGCGGCCTGAGCCGACAGCTCCGCGCGCACGTCCTCGCCGTCGGCCTCCGCGGCGAAGTCCTCCAGCGCCTTCTTGGCGCCCTTGCTCAGCTTCTGCGGGACCACCACCTGCACGGTCACCATCAGGTCGCCGGTGCGCTTGGCCGTCGCCACCCCGCGCCCCTTGACCCGCAGCACCCGGCCCGACGGCGTCCCGGAGGGCACCTTCAGGCGCACCTTCTCGCCGGAGAGCGTCGGCACCTCCACCGTGGTGCCCAGCGTGGCCTCCGCGAAGGTGACCGGCAGAGTCATGCGCAGGTTGGCACCTTCGATCGAGTACACCGGGTGCTCGGTGACGTGCACCGCGATGAGCAGGTCGCCCGCGGGACCGCCGGCCTGCCCGGGCCGACCCTTGCCGCGCAGCCGGATCTTCTGCCCGTCGTGCACCCCGGCCGGGATGCGCGCGGTGATCTTCTTACCGTCCACGGTCAGCTCCACCGTGGTGCCCTCCACCGCGGCACGGAACGGGAGCGTGGCGCGCGTCTCGACGTCGGCGCCCTTGCGCTGCTGCGGACCGCCGAACCCGGCCAGGCCGCCACCCATGCCGCCGCCGAACATCGAACCGAGGATGTCCTCGAACCCGCCGCCGGACTGGTACTGCTGATACTGCGGGCCGGCGCCCGGACGGGCGCTGCCGCCGAACATCGAGCTGAACACGTCCTCGAAGCCGCCGGACGCACCGCCCGGTCCGGCGTTGAAGCGTGCGCCGCCGCCGGCCATCGAGCGCACCGCGTCGTACTGCTGGCGCTGCTCGGTGTCCGAGAGCACGGCGTAGGCCTCGCCGATCTCCTTGAAGCGGGTCTCGGCGGAGGCATCCCCCGGGTTCTGGTCCGGGTGGTACTGACGCGCCAGCTTGCGGTACGCCTTCTTGATGGCCGCCTGGTCGGCGTCCTTGGGGACGCCGAGCGCGGCGTAGAAGTCCTTCTCGATCCAGTCCTGACCGGTCACGACGTCCCTTCCTTGTCTCCTCGGACGCGGCGGGCGCGGCCCCTGGCGGCACCAGGGGCCGCGCCCGCCACCGTCACTCGGGTCCGACGACGCCCACGCGGGCGGCGCGGACCACCTTGTCACCGATGCGGTAGCCGGGCTCGACGACCAGGTTGACCGTGGTCGCCTCGGCCTCGGCGTCCGTGTTGTGCATGAGCGCCTCGTGCACGGTCGGGTCGAACTCCTCGCCCACCTGGCCGAAGCGCTCGATGCCGAACTTGGCGAGCGACGCGTCGAGCTTCTCCGCGATGGCGGCCATCGGCCCCGACAGCTCGGCGTGCTGCTTGGCACGCTCGATGTCGTCGAGCACCGGCAGCAGCGCCGCGAGGACGTCCTGCGTGCCCTGGGTCCGCGCGGCCTCCTGGTCACGCAGCGCCCGGTTGCGGTAGTTCGTGAAGCTCGCGCGCTCCCGCTGCAGGGCGTCGAGGTTCTCCGCCGCCTGGGCCTTGGCCTGCAGCAGCTCGGAGTCCTCGACCGCCTCGCCCGAGGGCTCGAAGTCGAGCGCCTCCAGCGGGTCGCCGGCGTCGGCCCCCGCGCCCGCGGCGTCGGACGTGTCCGACGCCTGCTCGGGGCGCTTCTCGCCCGACGTGGGGTCGACCTTGCGCTTGTCCCTGAACTGGAAGGGGGTGTCCCCCGAGCGGCCTTCCTCCGGCTGCTCGGGGGTTCCCTGCGTGTCGTCAGACGTCACTTGGCGTCCTTCTTGTCGTCCTCGTCGTCCACGATCTCGGCGTCGACGACGTCCTCGTCGGAGTCCTTCGACTCCGGCGTGGCGCCGTCGGCCGGTGCGCCCTCGGCGCCAGCACCCGCGGCCTGCTCGGCCGAGTACAGGGCCTCACCGATCTTCTGCGAGGAGGCGCCGAGCTTCTCGTAGGCGGTCTTGACGGCGTCGGCGTCCTCGCCCTCCAGGGCGGTCTTCACGCCGGCGATGTCCGCCTCGACCTCGGTGACGACGTCGGCGGGGAGCTTGTCGCGGTTGTCCGCGATCTGCTTCTCCATCGAGTAGGCGAAGGACTCCGCCTGGTTGCGGGTCTCGGCCTCCTCGCGACGCTTCTTGTCCTCCTCGGCGTGCTCCTCGGCCTCCTTGACCATCCGGTCGATGTCCTCCTGCGGGAGGGCGGACCCGCCGGTGATCTTCATCGACTGCTCGGTGCCCGTGCCGCGGTCCGTGGCGGACACGTGCACGATGCCGTTCGCGTCGATGTCGAAGGTGACCTCGATCTGCGGGACGCCGCGCGGCGCCGGCGCGATACCGGTCAGCTCGAAGGTGCCCAGCGGCTTGTTGTCCCGGGTGAACTCACGCTCGCCCTGGAACACCTGGATCGCCACCGACGGCTGGTTGTCCTCGGCCGTGGAGAAGATCTCGCTGCGCTTGGTCGGGATGGCCGTGTTGCGCTCGATGAGCTTGGTCATCACGCCGCCCTTGGTCTCGATGCCGAGGGACAGCGGGGTGACGTCGATGAGCAGGATGTCCTTGCGCTCACCGCCGATGACACCGGCCTGCAGGGCGGCGCCGACGGCGACGACCTCGTCCGGGTTGACGCCCTTGTTGGGCTCCTTGCCACCGGTGAGCTCTCGCACGACGTCGGCCACGGCCGGCATGCGGGTGGAACCGCCGACGAGCACGACGTGGTCGATCTCCGAGATGGAGACGCCCGCGTCCCGGATGACCGCGTGGAACGGCTCCTTGGTGCGGTCGATGAGGTCCTGCGTCATCTGCTGGAACTGCGCGCGGGTCAGCTTCTCGTCCAGGTGGACGGGGCCGTTCTCGCTCATCGAGAGGTACTGCATCGAGATGTTGGTGCTCGTCGCGGAGGAGAGCTCCTTCTTGGCCTGCTCGGCCGCCTCGCGCAGACGCTGCAGGGCGATCTTGTCCTTGGACAGGTCGACGCCCGCGGAGTTCTTCACCTGCTTGATGAGGTGCTCGACGATGCGCTGGTCCCAGTCGTCACCACCGAGGCGGTTGTCACCGGAGGTGGCGCGCACCTGGATCGTGGAGAAGTCGTCCTCGTCCTTGCCGACCTCGAGCAGGGAGACGTCGAACGTGCCGCCACCGAGGTCGAAGACGAGGATGAGCTCGTCCTCCTTGCCGCGGTCGAGCCCGTAGGCGAGCGCCGCGGCGGTCGGCTCGTTGACGATGCGCTGCACCTTGAGGCCGGCGATCTGGCCGGCATCCTTCGTGGCCTGGCGCTCGGCGTCGTTGAAGTACGCCGGGACGGTGATGACGGCGTCGGTGACGGCCTCGCCGAGGTACTCCTCGGCGTCGCGCTTCAGCTTGCCCAGGATGCGGGCGCTGATCTCCTGCGCGCTGTACTTCTTGTCGTCGATCTCCTGCGACCAGTCGGTGCCCATGTGGCGCTTGACCGAGCTGATGGTGCGGTCGACGTTGGTGACGGCCTGCCGCTTGGCGACCTCTCCGACGAGAACCTCGCCGTTCTTGGAGAACGCGACGACGGACGGGGTGGTGCGGGCACCCTCGGCGTTCGCGATGACGGTGGGCTCGCCGCCCTCCAGGACGGCGACCACCGAGTTGGTGGTTCCGAGGTCGATGCCGACTGCACGAGCCATGGTGGTGCTCCTTCGTGACGGGGATTGAGTCGTCTGCACTCAACTTAGGACGCGGCGCCGGAGGTGTCCAGCCACGGGCGTCAAAGTTGAGTCTGCTTCACTCAACTTCCACGGTGCGGCGACTATTCCACCTGCTGGGAGCGGTGTTCGCCGTGAGCGAAATGCCGCTCCTCCAGCCTCGATCGACCTCGCTCCTGGCCCGGCCGGGACCGCCGCACGGAGCGCGCCGACGTCCGCCGAAGCGAAAGGCGCAAGCGAGGTGAACGCACGACAGGATCCGTGACGGCTGTGCGCATCTCGGATCCGCCGTGCGTGAGAATCACGCAGCGCGTGATCGACGTGCGCTGCGCCGGAGCCGGTCACGCCGAGCGGAAGACGTCGATCCGCACACCGCCCGGCGGCAAGGGGCTGTGGAGCGCGTCAGCTCAGATCAGCTCGACGCCGTCGGCCTGCGGGCCCCGGTCGCTCTGCCGGACCTTGAAGCGGACGCGGTCGCCCTCCTCCAGGACCTCGTCGCCCCGCACGACCGACACGTGCACGAACAGGTCCGCGCCCCCGGAGTCGGGCGAGATGAACCCGAAGCCGCGGTCCGCGTCGTATCGCGCGACCGTGCCCTCGCCGCCGCGCACCGGCGCGCCCGATCCCGGGCGACTCGACCGACCGCGGTCCGCGCCCCCGCGAGCACCGCCGGCACCGCGCACGAGCCGCACGTTGCGGGCGTTCGGTCCCTTGTCGCCGTCGACGACGTCGTACGTCACGCGGGCACCCTCGGACAGCTCGGTCAGCCCGCCGGCGAGCGCCTTGGCGTGGACGAAGACGTCCTCGCCGCCGGCGTCGGGGACGATGAACCCGAAGCCCTTGGTGCCGTCGTAGAAGGTCACCGTGCCGTCCGCGCCGTCGGAGGCCACCGCCTGCGGGGCGGCCTGGGCCCCGAGCGGGAGCAGGTGGTCCGCCTGCGGCCCCTTCTCCCCGTCGACGACGAGGAACGCCACCCGCTGACCCTCCACGATCACACCGTCGGTGACGATGGCCGAGCTGTGCACGAAGATCTCGCCGCGACCGCCGTCGGGCGTGACGAAGCCGTACCCCTTGGCGGGCTCGTACCAGTTGACGGTGCCGAGCACGCCCACGGGGGCGTCGGCGGCGAGATCGCCCGTGACACGGACGCGGCGTGCCTGCGGGCCCCGGTCACCCTCGCCCACTTCGAACTCGACGGCCTGCCCCTCGCGGAGCGCCTTGGGCCCCTCGTCGCCGACGATCTCGGACGCGTGGACGAACAGGTCCTCGGCCTCGTTCCCGCGGTCGATGAAGCCGAAACCTCGGTCGGCGTCGAACCATCGGACAGTTCCCTGGTGCACTGAGGACTCCTCGTCTTGGCAGATGTTGCTGCCTCCAGTGTCCCTGACGGAACCGCAGCCAGGCGGCTCCGGCCACCTCCCGGGGCGAGAGACTTCCCACGGTGCCGCGGCGGGCGCGGGCTGTAGCATCCACACCTGTCCGGTGCGCCACTCCGTGTCCTGCAGCCAGCCGAGGAGCCCTCCCGTGTCCGACATCCTGGAGCACATGGCCGTGGCCGTGCAGGCCGCCCCCGAGAACGCACCCCTGCGCGTGCAGTACGCCCGCCTGCTGCTGGAGCACGACCGCCACGCGGAGGCGCTCGAGAACGCCAGCACGGCCCTGCGTCTCGACCCGACGGACGGCACCGCCCTCGCCCTCGTCACCGAGGCCGCGGCCGCGCTGACGGCCCCAGCGCAGGCGGCACCGGACCCGGCACCGGAAGCGACGTCGTCGGACGCTCAGGGCTTCGACTGGGAGCGGGTGGAGGCCGAGCTGGGCGTCGACGTCCCGCAGCCGTTCGTGGAGGACGCCCCGGCGGGACCGAGCGACGAGCCGTCCCCCGTGCCCGTCCACGACGAGACACCCTCGGCGGAGGGTCTGCTCGAGGTCTCCCACGAGACGATCACGCTGGACGACGTGGGCGGCCTGGAGCCTGTGAAGAAGCGCATCCGCGAGGCGTTCCTCGAACCGATGCGCCACCAGGCGATCGCCAAGGCCTTCGGCAAGTCGCTGCGCGGCGGGCTGCTGCTGTACGGGCCTCCCGGGACGGGCAAGACGTTCATGGCGCGGGCTGTCGCCGGCGAGCTCGGCGCGCGGTTCCTCACCGTGACGCTCGCGGACATCCTCGACAAGTACATCGGGCAGAGCGAGCAGAACCTGCACCGGCTCTTCCAGCGGGCCCGGACGCTCGCGCCGGCCGTCCTGTTCCTCGACGAGGTCGACGCGATCGGGGGCAAGCGGACCCAGTACTCGGGGTCGTCAGGGATGCGGACCGTCGTCAACCAGCTCCTGCAGGAGATGGACGGCATGGGGTCGGACAACGACGGCCTGTTCGTGCTCGGTGCGACCAACCACCCCTGGGACGTCGACAGCGCCCTGCTGCGACCCGGCCGGTTCGACCGCATGATCCTCGTGCTCCCGCCGGACGCGCCCGCGCGCCGGTCGATCCTCCGCCACTACCTGGAGGGCCGACCCGTCGCGGGGATCTCGCTGTCGACCATCGTGGACCAGACCGACGGGTTCTCCGGGGCGGACCTGGAGCACCTGTGCGCCTCGGCCGCCGAGAAGGCGATGACGGACTCGATCGCCAGCGGGGAGATCCGTCCCATCTCCATGGACGACGTCCGGGCGGCGCTGACCGAGGTGCGCCCGTCGACGACGGCGTGGCTGCAGTCGGCGCGCAACGTCGTGTCGTTCGCCAACAACGACGGGCGCTACGACGAGCTGGCGGCGTACCTGCGGTCGCGCCACATGCTGTGAGCACCGGGTCCCCACCCGGGCACGACCCGGTGGCCGGGCAGGTCACGCGCGCCGAGATGCTGGTCGACGCCGGCCGGCCCGAGCAGGCGCTCGACGGCATCACGGCCGCGCTGGCCGAGCACCCGGACGACGTCCGGCTGCACCTGACGGCGGGCTGGCTCCACCTGCGCCTGCAGCGTTCCGCGGAGGCGCAACGGATCCTCGAGCAGGTCGTGGCGGGCTCGCCGGACCTCGCGCAGGGACACGTGCTGCTGTCCGTCGCCCGGCAGAACTGCGGCCGGCTCACCGAGGCGCGCGCCGCCGTCGAGCGCGCGCTCGAGCTCCGGCCCGACGACGCGGCGACCCTCGTCCAGCACGCCGACGTCCTCCTGAGCGGCCGCGTGCGACCCCAGGACCGCAAGCTGGCGAGGGGGCAGGTCGCCCGGGCCCTCGAGCTCGAGCCGGAGAACCCGAGCCGGCTCCTCGGCGCCGCGTCGATCCACACCCGGCTGGGCGAACGCGACCGGGCCCGCGCGCTCGTGCGCCAGGGCCTGGCGACGGCCCCGCAGCACGAGGGCCTGCTCTACGCCGACGCCCAGCTCTCGGTGGACGACGGTCAGCACTCCAAGGCGCTCGTCGGGGTCCTCGCGCAGAACCCCGAGCATGCCGAGGCCGGGTACGTGCTGTTCCTGCGCGTCTGGCAGCGACTGCTCGCGCCGATGGACACGGCGATCGCCGTCGTGACCGCAGCCGTGCTCCTGCTGGCGTGGACCATGCGGGACAGCATGGTCGGACTCCTCCCGATCTGGGCCGCGGTCCTCGCCGTGCTGCTCGTCGTCTCGGCGTTCCGGTCGTGGTCGGTGCTGCACCACGTGCCCCGGGTGCTGGTGCGCCGCAGCCTGCTCGACGGCACCTGGCCCGGTCGCCTCGGCACGGTCGGGCTGGTGACGGGGTGGGTCGCCGCGGTCCTCGCGCTGGCCACCCTGCTCCTGGTGCGCGACGCCGTCGCCGTCCGGTGGTTCCTCGTCGTGCTCGCCCTCGCGCTGCTGATTGCGGGGACCGGCGCGGTCATGCTGCCGCGCACCATGCTGCGGCACGCGCGGGACGCCGGGCACCTCGGGGCCTCCGAGCCGGGCCTGACGCGCATGGATGCGCTGCGCGGCAGCTTCCGGGCGACGACGGCACGCCGGGCCGCGCTCGTGGTGCTCGTCGCGCTGCCGAGCGCAGCGACCGCATCGGGTGCCGCACGGCCCGACGCGCTGCCCGTCGCGGCTCTCGGTGCCGTCACGTGGCTGCTCCCTGGCCTCCTGGCCGTCTGGCAGCTCCGTGCGCTCGGCGCCGCCCTGCGCCGGAAGGGCGCCGAGCCCGCCGCCACCGGGGGCGCCGGACGTGGCGCGCGCGAGACCGTGAGCGTCGCGGGGCTCGTCCTGGCCACCGCGGTGATCGGCGCGAGCGGGTTGTTCGCCGTCGCGCACGTGCCCGTCCTGCCGAACGAGCACGACGCCGACGGCCGGTACGTCGCGACGCCCGGGTCCGGTGTCTCGGACTCGACGTGCGGCGGGTCGCGCTACACCCGGATCAGCTGCGTCCTGCGGGAGAACCGGGAGCGGATGGAGGAGTGGGAGGACCGCGAGCCGATCGACATCCCGACCTTCGACCTGGACGTCCCGGAGATCCCCGACGTCGAGGACCTCGACGGCCCAGCGATCGACGTCCCGGACGGCGGGACGGGCTGAGGGGAGCGGCGCGGGGGCTCGACGCACCATACTCGTGGTGACGACCACCGATGGGGGTACGCGTGAGCACCGTCCTGTTCTGCCCGGTGATGTTCAACCTCGCGGAGACCACGCGCATGATCCAGGTCGCCCGCGCCCTCGACCCCGCGCACTCACCGGTGTTCATGGGCTACGAGCACGACTACGTCGACCTGGTCCGCGATGCGGGCTTCCCGTACCGCGCGTGCCTGCCGGCGTGGTCGCGCGCGCAACGGGACCAGGCGCTGGCGTTCGACCAGGGTCGGTCCTTGCGCACTCCCTTCACCACCGCGCTGATGCGCGAGCGGGTGGCGGTCGAACGCCAGCTCGTCCGGAAGACCGGGGCCCGTGCGGTGGTGACCGGATCGAACCTCACGTCGTTCCTCTCTGCCCGGGCGGAGGGCGTCCCGCTGTTCTACCCGGTTCCGTTCGCGCTGACCGGTCCGCAGGTCGAGCAGACACGCCGGATGGAGTTCGTCGGCGGCGGGAGCGGTCTGGCCCGTGCCGCTGACCGCCTCGCGACGTCGGCCTTCCGCTGGGCGTACACCTCGGCGCCGCTCGCTCCACGAGCGTTCGCGACGGTCGCCCGCGAGCACGGGGTGCCGGCCCTGCGCACGGCCGCCTCGCTGCTCCGCGCGGACCACAACCTGCTCACCGAGATGGACTGGGAGCTCGACGGCTTCGATCTACCGGACGACTTCGAGCGGGTGGGCCCGATCTTCGCCCACCTCGACGCGCCGCTGCCGCCCGTGGTCGAGGAGCTGGCCGCCGCACCGGAGCCGCTGGTGTACCTGGGGCTCGGGTCGTCGGCGAGCCGAGCCCTGGTGCTGCGAACGGCACGTGCCCTCGCGGACCTGCCGGTGAACGTCGTCGCGCCCGTGCGCCACTACCTCAAGCCCGACGACGTCCTGCCGCCGAACGTCCACGTCACCGACCTGCTGCCCGCCCACCGCCTCGGCGGCCTGGTGGACGCCGCCGTGCTGCACGGCGGGCAGGGCACGGTGCAGACCGCCTGCGCGACCGGCGTGCCGTTCGTCGGCATGGGTCTGCAGCCGGAGCAGACGTGGCACGTGCGCCGGTGCGCGGAGCGCGGCAACGCCGTCGCGGTCTCACCTCGGCGGGTCGGCGCGCAGGACTTCCGCACGGCCGTGCACCGCGTGCTGCACGACCCGGCCGTCCGGACCGCCGCAGCCGAGGTCCGGGAGGCATACGCGGGCGCGGACGGCGCCGCGGCCACCGCCCGCGTCATCGAGCGCCACATCGCCTGAGGCACGCGCCACTCAGCTCCAGATCCCGGCCGCTCAGCGGACGCGGGCGATCGCGAACCTGTCCCAGCGCACGCGCCGCGACCAGCGCCTCGTCCTCGGTGACCAGCTCACCGGCCAGATAGTCGTCGACGTCGCCCCACTGCTCCCCGGTGTCCATGCCCCGATCCTGGCACGCCGTCCCGTCCGGCGTCCGATCCGCGACGGCAGGTCTGCGCAACGCGTAAGAACCTGCTTACCTATATCCATGGACGTCTTCGAGGCCCTCGGCACCCCGCACCGGCGCCGCATCGTGGAGCTGGTCTCCGCCGAGGAGCGCACCGCCGGGGAGATCGCCTCGCACTTCGCGATCTCCCGCCCCGGCGTGTCCCAGCACCTGACCGCCCTGGTCTCCGCCGGGGTCCTCACCGCCCGCAAGGCCGGCCGCGAGCGCCGCTACTCCCTGCGCACCGAGACCCTCGCGGAGGCGGGGGCCTGGCTCGAGGCCCAGCAGCACCGGTGGAACGACGCGCTCGACCGGCTCGAGCGCGAGATCGCCGCCGACGAGATCGGCGCAGCACCCGACGAGAGAGGGACACCATGACAATCGACACCGCCCGCGGCACCCTGGGTCTCGACCCGTCCGGGACCGCGCAGATCCAGTTCGTCCGGCACCTGCCCGTTCCTCCGGAGCGCGCCTGGGCGTGGCTCACCGACCCCGAGCTCCTGGAGCGCTGGCTGCCGGGCTGCCGCATCGAGCCGCATGTCGGTGGCGGGGCCGTGTTCGACTTCGGTGAGGAGGGCACGGCCACCGGCGAGGTCACCGCGGTCGAGGAGCCCTCCCTGATCGAGCACACCTGGGTCTGGGACGGCGTCCCCGACTCGGTGGTGCGCTGGGAGCTGGCGGCCGACGACGGCGGCACGCGCCTCACGCTGACCCATGCGGACGTGGCCTCGGGCCCCGCGCCCGAGTTCGCCGTCGGATGGCACGTCATGCTCGACACGCTCGCCTTGGCGGCTGACGGAGCGGACGACCCCGTGGCGGCCGCGTGGTCGCAGATCGAGGACGTGGCCGCTCTCTACGCGGCGTGACGGCAGCAGCGCCCGGTAGGTTCGGGCCATGAACCCTGTCGACGCCGCCGCCGTCGGGAACGACCGTTCCACCCTGGAACGCTGGGGACGACGCGCCTGGGCGTTCGTGGGGCTGGCGCTGGCGGCGGTCGCGGTCTATCTGGGCACGTCGCTGATCTCGGGGCTCGTCGTGCCGCTGATCGTGGCGCTCGTGGTGGGCGCGCTGTTCGCCCCGCTGTGCTCGCGGCTCACCCGGTGGATGCCGCGCTGGCTCGCCGCGATCGTCGTGCTGCTGGGTCTGCTGCTCGTCGCGGCGGGGACGGTCGGGCTCGCGATACGAGGCGTCGTGCAGCAGGCTCCGGAGATCGGCCGGCAGCTCACCATCGGGTTCGACGCCGTCCAGGTCTGGGCGGCCGACCTCGGCCTGGAGATCCCGGAGGTCGACGACAGCGAGGCGGGCGGGCTCCCCCCGTGGGGCACCGTGCTGCTGTCCGGATTCACGGCGCAGCTCGGCAACGTGTTCTCCGGCACCGCGGCGCTGGCGATGGGCACGTTCGTCGGCCTCTTCCTGCTCTACTTCATCCTGGCCGACTGGGACTCCTTGACGCGGTGGACCGCCCGCCATCTGGGCGTCACCGAGGACGTCGGTGCCGGGATCATCGACGACAGCACGTGGGCGATGCGGCGGTACTTCCTCGCCCTGACGGCCTCCAGCGTCGTCGTGTCGGTCATGGTCGGCGTCACCGCCTGGCTCCTCGACCTCCCGCTGGCCCTCACCATCGCCGTCGTCACGCTCATCACCTCGTACGTGCCGTTCCTCGGCGCGATCGTCTCGGGGGCGTTCGCGGTGCTCATCGCGCTCGGATCCGGTGGCCTGGTGCCCGCCCTGGTGATGCTCGCCGTGATCCTCGTCGCCCAGAACGGCGTGCAGACGATCATCCAGACCTTCATGACCCAGGGGGCGCTGCGCCTCCACCCGATCGTCATCCTCGGCTCGACGATCGCTGGTGGCGCCCTGTTCGGCCTGCTGGGCGCCGCGCTGTCGACGCCCGTGGTCGCCATCCTCCTCAAGATCGTCGAACGGCTGCGCGCCCTCGACCGCACGGCGACGGGTCCGGCCGCGGACGGCGGCACACCGGACACCGACGACGCCGCACCGGCCCCGGCGGCGCGCGACTAAACTCGGACGATGCTCAACCCGTTGCGCCGCGCCGTCGCAGGCCTCTTCTGGCGACTCAGCCGGTGGACCCTGCGCAGCGAGCCGGCCCCTCGCCAGGCCGGCATCCTCATCGGCGCACCCCACACGTCCAACTGGGACTTCGTGCTGATGCTCGCCATCTCCTGGCGGCTCGGCCTGGACATCCGCTGGCTGGGCAAGCACACGCTGTTCAACGGCTGGAAGGGCCCGGTCATGCGGGCTCTCGGCGGCATCCCCGTCGACCGCCGCGACCCGTCGCGCGTCGTGCACGACGTCCTGGACCACGTGTCCCGGGGCGAGGTCTTCCACCTCGTGGTCACCCCCGAGGGCACCCGCTCCGGCGAGGGCTGGAAGTCCGGCTTCTACCGGATCGCCCGCGAGGCCGGGCTGCCCGTCACCCTCGGCTACGTGGACCGCACCACCATGACCACCGGCCTGGGCCCGACCCTCGACCTCACCGGCGACGTCGGTGCCGACATGGACCGCATCCGCGCCTTCTATGCCGACAAGGCCGGGTACAACCCGCAGCTGCGCACCGAGCCCCGCCTGCGCTCGGAGTCCGACGGCTTGTAGCTAGGCTCGCCGTCGTGCCCCTGCCGATCTCCCTGCCCGACGGCATCACCCTGCGCCTGCTCCGGTCCGACGACGGGCCGGGGCTCGCCGCGGCGTACACCCGCAACCGCGAGCACCTCGCACCGTGGGAGCCGGCGCGGACCGAGGCGTTCTTCACCGCCGAGCGCCAGACCGCGCAGGTCCTGGTCGGGCTCCGCGAGCACGAGGCTGGACGGCAGTGCCCCCTGGTCCTGGCCCGCGGCGACGCGATCGTCGGCCGCGTGAACGTCAGCGACGTCGTCCGCGGCGTCTTCCAGAACGGGCACCTCGGCTACTGGGTCGACGCCGGGCTCGCCGGCCGCGGGATCATGACGGCCGCCGTGCGGGCCACCGTCGGACTGGCCCGCGACGACCTCGTGCTGCACCGCCTGCAGGCGGCGACCCTCCTCCACAACACGGCGTCCCAGCGGGTCCTCGAGCGGGCCGGGTTCGCCCGCATCGGCCTGGCTCCGCGGTACCTGCGCATCGCCGGACGCTGGGCGGACCACCTGCTGTTCCAGCGGATCCTGCACGACGAACCCGCCTGACCGCCAGGGGGGCCGGCGGTCAGGCGGGAGCCAGGGGGTCACGGCTGCGCGTGCGCCACGATGACAGGGCACGGAGCCTCTCGCCCGAGGCGGTCGGGCACGGACCGCAGGACGCGTCCCATGACCGGGGTGTGCCGGCGTCCGCCGACGACGAGCACGTCGTGGCGGCCGAGGCGCGAGGCGACGACGTCCGCGTCCGACCCGTGCTCCACCTGGACGGACCAGTGCACGGTCGGGTACTTCTCCTCCCAGCGCCTCATCTCCTCCTGGAGCTGCTCCTTCGCCTCGTCGCGGTACTCGTGAACCCAGCCACCGGCGATCGCGTACGGGCCCGCGAGGAACTCCTCCGTCAGGGCGTGGACCGCGACCAGCGGCGCGCCGGCGTGCCGGGCCTCGTCGAAGGCGAGGTCGAGCACCCGGTCCAGGTGGTCGTCGAAGTCCACCGCGGCGACGACGCGCCACACCGGTCCGACGACGTCGGCCGCCGAGGCGGACCGCAGCGCGACGGGGTCGGTGGGCACCACGGCGACCGTGCCCTTCGCCATCGCCAGGAGCGCCGCGGAGACCGAGCCGAGCACCAGGCGGTCCAGGGCGTTGAGGCCCCGCCGCCCGACGACCACCAGCTCGCTGTTCTCGGAACGCTTGACGAGCACGCCGGCGGGCGCGCCCTCGACGGTCTCGTGGTCGATGTCCTCGACCGCGGGCACCGAGCCGGGCCGACGACGACGCAGCTCGGCGAGGCGACGCATCGCCGAGCCCACGACGTCCTCGGCGGACTCCCGCAGGGACGCCAGCCCCGTCCCGTAGGTGTCGGCGAGCGGCATGGTGGTCACCTCGAAGGCGGACAGCACCGTCAGCCGTTGCCGGCGTCGGACCGCCTCCGCGGCGGCCCACTCGAGCGCCTGGTCGCCGGCCGACGAACCGTCGATCCCGACGACCACTCCGTACCGCTTCTCGCTCATGGCGTCCTCCTCCATAGGTCCTGGACACCAGTACGCCACGCGGGCACGGGCCGCAGAAGGGGCTGTCGACCCCGGCGCGCGGGACCAAGGTCCCGGGCCGGACAGGCCCGGCACCGCTAGCGTGGCCACATGAGCGACGACGCGGACGTGCTGCTGGGAGCGGTGCTGTCCGTGGGCCGCGGCCTCGACCTCGAGACGACGCTGCAGCGCGTCGTGCAGGCCGCCGCCGACATCGCCGACGCCCGCTACGCCGCCCTGGGGGTCCTCGGCGAGGACGGGCAGATCGCCCAGTTCATCACCGTCGGGCTCACCGAGGACGAGATCCGTGCCATCGGCCCGTACCCCCGTGGCCGGGGACTGCTCGGCGAGCTGATCCGGCACCCGGTGGCCCTGCGGCTGCCTGACATGAGCGCGGACCACCGCTCGGTCGGCTTCCCCGCCCACCACCCCCCGATGCGGACCTTCCTGGGTGTCCCGCTCCGGGTCCGCGGCAGCGCGTTCGGCAACCTGTACCTCACCGACAAGCGCGGCGGCATGGAGTTCAGCGCCGAGGACCAACGGCTCGTCGAGGCGCTCGCCTCGGCCGCCAGCGTCGCCGTCGAGAACGCCCGGCTGTACGACGAGGCCCGGCTGCGGGAGCGCTGGGCGCACGGCAACGACGAGATCTCCCGCCGGGTCCTGGAGGGCGACGCGCCGCAGGAGGTGCTCGACGCCGTCGCGCGCGAGGCGTTGCAGGTCGCGGGAGCCGACGTGGCCGTGCTGGCCACCGTCCCCGACGAGTCGGCCGACCGCCTGCGGGTGCGCTCGGCCCATGGACCGGGCACCGAGGGCCTCGTCGGCGCCGACGTCCGGCTGGAGGGGACCTTCGCCGCGGAGGCCTACGTCTCCGGCCGTCCCGCCGTCACGGCCGACGCCGCCTCCGACCGGCGCCAGACGCTCTCGTTCAACCCGCCCAGCGTCGTCGGCCCGCTCGCCGCGCTGCCGCTCGGAGGGCCGGGACGGACGGCCGGGGTCCTCACCGTCGGGCGACGGCTGGGCACCCCGCCGTTCCCGCGGGTGGTCGTCGACGCGCTGGCCGCGTTCGCCGCACAGGCCGCGGTCGCCCTCGAGCTCGCCGAACGCCGTCGCGACGCCGAGCGGCTCGCGGTCGTCCGCGACCGGGACCGCATCGCCCGCGACCTGCACGACCTGGCGATCCAGCGCCTGTACGCCACCGGGCTGTCCCTGGAGGGTGTCGGACGGCGGCTGCAGGACGACGCCCCCGCCGACGCCGACCGGGTGAACCGGGCCGTGGGCGATCTCGACGAGACGATCAGCCTGATCCGCACCACGATCCGCGGGCTGCGCCCGTCCACCGGCGGCGCGCGCAGGGTCGGCGTGCGCGCCCGCCTCGTCGCCGAGGTCGACGCGGCCACCCGCACCCTCGGCTTCACCCCCGCGCTGCGCATGACCGGGCCTGTGGACACCCTGGTGGCCCCGCCCGTCGGGGACCACCTCGTGGCCGTGGTCCGTGAGGCGCTGTCGAACGTCGCCCGGCACGCCGAGGCACGCACGGCGAGCGTCGACCTCGTCGCCGGGGACGAGATCACGCTCACCGTGCGCGACGATGGGGGCGGGCTCCCGGCCGGGGCGGCCCGGAGCGGGCTGGCGAACCTCGAGAGACGCGCCCAGGAGCTGGGCGGGACGTTCGCGGCCGAGGACGCGCGGCCGGGGACACAGCTGCGCTGGAGCGTCCCCCTGGCGCCGTGACGCCGTCGTCGTCGGCTCAGGGCCGTTCGAGGCGGGTGGCGAGCACGGCCGCCTGGACGCGGCGCTCCAGGCCGAGCTTCGCCAGCACGCTGGAGACGTAGTTCTTCACGGTCTTCTCCGCGAGGTACAGCTCGGCACCGATCTGCCGGTTGGTGAGCCCCTGGCCGATGAGTGCCAGCACCCGACGCTCCTGGGTGGTGAGGTCCGCCAGAGGGTCGGCGTCCGGCCGGTCCTGGGACCGCATCCGTTCCATGACCAGCCGGGCCGCCCGGGGGTCGAGCGTGGACCCCCCGGCGGCGACCGTCCGGATCGCCGCGAGGAGGTCGTTGCCCCGCACCTGCTTGAGGACGTAGCCCGCCGCGCCGGCGAGGATCGCGTCGAACAGGGCCTCGTCGTCGTCGAAGGACGTGAGCATGAGGCACGCGACGTCCGTGGTGGACCGCAGCTCGCGGCACACGCTCACCCCGTCGCCGTCGGGGAGCCGGACGTCCAGCACCGCGACGTCCGGCCGCAGCGCCGGGATGCGGGCCAGCGCCTCCGAGGCCGACCCCGCCTCGCCGACGACCTCGAGGTCGGGCTCGGCCTCGAGGAGGTCCGCGACGCCGCGACGGACGACCTCGTGGTCGTCCAGGAGGAAGACCCGCACGGACTGCTCGCTCATGGTCATCAGGCTACGCGTGGGCCACGATGACCGGGCACTCGACGTCCCGCCCGAGGCGGTCGGCGTCCGACCGGAAGATCCGTCCGAGGACGGGCGCGTGCGGCCGACCGCCGACCACGACGAGGTCGTGCCGGCTGAGCCGTCGGGTGAGCACGTCGACGATCGACCCGCGTGCCATCTCGATGGTCCGCTGCACCGTCGGGTGCTTCCGCTCCGCACCGACCAGCTTGTCCTGGAGGCGGGCCGTCGCCTCGGTCTCGTACTCGTGGACCCAGGCGGTCTCCATGGCGTAGGGACCGGCGATGAACTCCGAGTGGAGTGCGTGGACCAGGAGCAGCGGGACGCCGGCGTGCGCGGCCTCCTCGAAGGCGAGGTCGAGCACCCGGTCCAGGTGGTCGTCGAAGTCCACCGCGGCGACGACGCGCCACACCGGACCGACGACGTCTCCCGGGCAGTCCGCCGTCGCCGCGACGGGGTCGAACGGCACGACGGCCGCCGGACCGTTCGCCCGGGCCGACACGACCGCGGAGACCGAGCCCAGGACGACCCGGTCGAAGGCGTGCAGACCACGTCGGCCGACGACCACGAGCGCGCTGCTCCCGGAGTGCTCGACGAGCGCGCCAGCTGCCGAACCGCGCACCGTCTCCCAGCTGATGTCGTCGGCCTCGGGCACCTGGCCGGCGCACTCCTCGCGGGCCTTCGCCAGCCGGTCGGCGGCCCGTCCGACCACCTGGGTGGCCTCGTCGTGCCTCGCCTCCGGCCCGATCCCGTTGCCGGTGCCGCCCGGGACGGTCGAGACGTCGTACGCACTCAGCACGGTCAGCGTGGTGCCCCGGCGGACGGCTTCCGCCGCCGCCCAGAAGAGCGCCTGGTCGCTGTCCGCCGAGCCGTCCACGCCGACGACCACTCCGTGTCGCTCGCTCATCGCATCCTCCTCGGTCCTGTTCCTCCATCGTGCGGGACCCGGACCTGCCCGGCACGACGTGCCGCGGCCCCCAGGTCCCACCGTGCCGACGACCCCGAGGCCGGGGGCCTCGGGGAGTGTCAGCGGTGCGATCGGTCCCGCGCCACGCTCAGCGCAGGATCGGGTAGCGCTGGACGAGGTCGGTCGCGGCCCAGCGGCGGCCGAGCCCGAGCGTGTCGCCCGCAGCGACGGCGGCCAGACCGATGAGCAGGACGGCCTCGATGAGGTGGTCGTCCAGGAACGGGTTGACCTCGATCGGCAGCGCGGCCATCCACATCATGACCAGCAGCAGGGCGCCCGAGACGGCGGCGATCCGCATCCCGATGCCGAGCGCGAAGGCCAGGCCGATGCCGAGCAGGCCGAGCATGAACAGCCAGTCGATGACGGCGACGCCTGCGAGCGCCCCGAAGAACCCGGCGAACGGGCCCTCGACGTGGCTGAGGAAGCCCTCCGTCGGCGAGCCCCCGGTGAGCCAGGCGTTCTCGGCCGGCGTCGACAGCCCCAGACCGAACGTCTTGTCCGCGAAGGCCCCCAGGAACTGGAAGGCGATGAGCAGGCGGAGCACCGCGAACGTGTACGCGGCGGCGGGCGACAGCCTGCGCTCCGGCGTGGTGGGGACCGACTGCGGACCCCGGACGGTGGTCGTCATGGCTTCCTCCTCCGGCCGGGGAGCCCGGCCCTCGCTGCCCGGATCCGTCCCCGGGCGACGAGACCAGCATCGCCGCCACGGACCCCGCCACGGCAGGGTGCAACGGCCCGGACCTGGGGGTACGTCGGCCCTGCACGACGGGCCGAAGGTCCCGACCCGGGCACGGAGGTCGCGGCGCCGGTCCGCCGCCGCCTGCTGACGACGCGGACGACGCGGACGACGCGGACGACAACGGCCTGTGGCGGGACGCCACGCCGTCTTCGGGTGAGCCCCTACCCGCCGACGGGCGTCTTCGCGCCGTCGGTTCCGTCGTCGGCCACGTCTCCCGGCGAGGGCGCGTCCGGCGCCGCACCCTCCGCCGTCGTGCCCGGCGCCGCGAGGACCGCGACGACCTGGGGCTCGGTGAGGACCACGGGACGACGACGACGGCGACGCACGAGCAGCACCGGCACGAGCACCAGCAGCGCGAGCAGGACCAGCCCGCCGCCGACGATGCCGATCCCCACCCAGAGCGCGCGGCCGGCCTGCTCGGAGGTATCGTCGGCGAGCGCCTGGGCCTGGTCCATCTCGCCGTCGTCGAGCGCCGCACGCGCCTCGACAGCGGTGGCCTCGACGTCGAGCACGGCCTCCCCCAGCTCGGTGAGCACATCACTCTGGGCGGCGACGGACTGCGACACCTGGCCCACCCGAGCGATCGCCGCGTCAGCGTCCTGCAGGAGGGGCGCGAGATCCTCGAACTTGCTGCGAGAGGCGTCCTCGTAGGCGCGCCGCACGGAGTCCGGGACGGGAAGGCCCTCGCGCTCGGCGGTCTGCTGAACCTCGGCGGCGAGCGGCGCCGATGCACCGATCTCCTCGGCGTTCTTCAGCGCGGCGTCGAAGTTCCACCGGGTCATCTCCGCGCGCAGCCCGAGCGGTGGCAGCCAGTCGCCGTCCGACTCATCGACCGTCCCGTAGGTCTCCCGCGCCTCGGCGCGAGCCTCCAGCAGGGCCTTGCCATCGGCATCGAGCACCCACCGGTCCAGGACCTTCTCGGCTCCGTCGGCGGCTCCGTGCATCTCGAGGAGGTCGAGGAACCGTCCCCAGTCGGTGGTGCCCGCCAGCTGGCCGGGACGGTCCGGGTCGGCGTACACGCTCGTCCCCTCGACGACGTCGGCTACCAGCGCCGTGAAGTCGGCGCCCTCCAGACCGGCCGTGAGCTGCTTCGCCGCCGTGTAGGCGGCGGCATACCCGTAGGCCTCCTCCTCGGGCTCGAGGGTGTAGGCATCCGCCCACTCTGCGAGCGGATAGGCGATCTTCGCCTTCCGGCGCGGAGGCTCGAGAGCCTCGGCCTCGGCATCCAGCGCGTCGACGGCCCGATGCGCGACGACCTCGGTCAGCCCTTCGGCGAGCCACCGGCCCTCGATCGTGTCGTAGTTGAGCCAGGCGTGCGTCAGCTCGTGCAGGAGGAGGGACGGGTCGAGGCTCTCGTCGACCACGATCTCCCGTTCGTCGTCGCTGAACCACCCGCCGTAGCCGAGCACGTTCGGGGACGTGTCCTGGCGGACCGTGTCGATGCTGGCCGGCCACTCGCTGCCCACGATGCCCGCCACGACGGGGATCCCCGTCTCCAGGTGGTCGGCGGCGAACTCCTGCCACCTCGTGTCGCCGGGGAAGCTGTGCAGGGTGATGACGTCCTCCCCGACGGTGACGTCGCGGGTGTCGGACTTCTCGGGGTCCCGCAGGGAGACGGCTGCCCACGTCCCGTACTCGTCGGTGCGCTCGTCCAGGGTGTAGACGTTCTTGCCGCCCTGACGCTTGGTGTCGAACTCCACGGAGGCGTCGAAGTCCATGCGCCGCGGGGCGACGACCTCCACGCTTGTGCGACCTTCGTCGCCGGTGGTCTGTGCCGCGAAGGTGGCGAAGCCGGGACCGACCCGGACCCAGTCCTTCGACCGGAAGCCTGACCCTCCGATCTCGTAGGTCCACGTGATGGTTCGCGTCCGCCCGTAGTTGAGCGGGGCGAAGGACGCCGTGGCCCACTGGATACTGGGGTCCTCGGGCTCGTCCTCCAACCTCACCGACAACGAGGCACCGCCGCTGGTGGCCCGCACATTCTTCGCGCTGGCCGGCACCGCGATCCCGTACGCGTCGAAGTAGTAGATGTACGAGCCGCTGTTCGGCGTGACGTTCGTGATGGTGGTGGTGATCTGCGCGGTCACGGCCCCCTTGGCCTTGACCACGTACCGCGCACGGGACTCCTCCGTGAGGCCGTCGGCCGCCGCGGCAGGGCCGACGCCGGCCGGTGCGAGGAGGCCCCCGAGGGCCAGCCCGAGCGCGACGACGGCTGTCGTCATGCGGCGGAGCGGGCGCCCCGATCGATTCGTCCGGGTCCGGTCCGCGCGCGCCACGTCTACTCCGTCGTGTTGTCCTGCGACGACCCCCTGGCCGTCGCAGGTGATGGTAGCGGCACCGGGTGACCGGTCGGTATCCGGTCGGGCAGGACCTCGGGTCGCGCGCACCCCCTCGGTGCGGTAGACCGGACACATCGGTCTGGACATCGGGGGATGCCATGGAGAACGAGGCGGGCGCGACCACCATCGCGCTGTTGACAGCGTGCTCGGACCCGGATCTGGGGATCCGGTCTCCCGTCGTCCAGGAGCTCCTCGACGAGGCCAGCCGCGACCCGCAGCTCGCCCGCCAGGTCATCACCACGATGCTGACCGCCTCCGTGATGTCTCTTCGCGCCTACACCGACGCGGCCCAACGCGACCCGTCCGAGGTGCTGCAGAGCCTCGGCCTGTCGTGGTCCGCCCGCAGCCTCGGCGTCTGACACACCGCCGGACCGGCACACTCGCCCTCAGCTCACCGGAGCGACCCTCATGAGGTCTCCAGTGACTCGAAGCCACCGGGCCACCAGGCTCGTGGCGCTCGCCTCCGCGGTGGTGCTGCTCTGCGGCCTGTCGGCGCCGACCGTCGCACACACCATGGCGCCAGCCGCAGGTGGCGACCTGGTCGTCTGCACGGGTTCCGTCACCATCGACTACTCCCCTGCCCTTGGCCCGTTGCCACGGTTGACGACGCAGGACGTCGAGGAGTCCCTCGGCAGCGCTGGCGGCGGCACCTGCACCGGGCCCTTCGCGGGCGGGACGGCCCACACCACTTTCGAGCAGGAGGTCGGCTGCCTGCTCCAGGGACTGGAGGACACTCTCGTCGAGAACGTCGTGACGTACAGCTGGCTCGGGGGTCAGTCGAGCACGATCACCTACCCGGTGACGACGGTCGCCCACGTGGCCGGGCAGCTGCTCGTCGCCTCGACCGGTTCGGTCACCGCGGGGTACGGCGTCGGGGCGCCGTCCACGAGGGTCGCCGTCTACCCGGAGCTCGATGTCCTCGGGTGTCTGTCCTCCACCATCGACCGGCAGTCGGGCACGATCACCGTCACGATCACCTGAGGCTGGCCTCGACGGAGAGCCCTCTTCGGTTCCGTCAGTGCATGCGGGTCGCCACGGCCTCGGCGTTGCGCATGACGCGCAGCATGTTGCGGCTGGTGAGCTGACCGAGGTCCTCGTCGGACCAGCCGCGCCCCGCGAGCGCCTCCAGCAGCGCGGGATAACCCGACACGTCGGCGAGCTCCGGTGCGAACCCGTCGGCGCCGTCGTAGTCCCCACCGAGGCCGACGTGCTCGATCCCGGCCACCTCGCGCACGTGCTCGACGTGCTCGACGACGTCGTCCAGGCGGGTCGGCGGTGCCGGGTGCTGCTCACGCCACCGGGCCAGGAAGGCGCTGAACCTCGGGTAGTCGCCGGCACGGATGCCCTCGGCCGCAGCCGCCTCCTCCGCTCCGGCCTTCCACTCCGCCACCTCGGGTGTGACGAAGTGCGGCACGAAGGTGACCATGCAGACCCCGCCATTGTCCGCCAGGCGGGACAGGACGTCGTCGGGCACGTTGCGGGGCACGTCGCAGACCGCGCGGGCGCTGGAGTGGGAGAAGATCACCGGCGCCTCGCTGACCGCGAGCGCGGCGTGCATCGTCCCGACGGCGACGTGGGAGAGGTCGACGAGCATCCCCAGCTTGTTCATCTCCCGCACCACCTCGCGGCCGAACCCGCTGAGGCCGCCGTGCTCGCTCGGGACGTCGGTCGCGGAGTCCGCCCAGGAGGTGCTGTCGTTGTGAGTGAGGGTCATGTAGGACACGCCCAGGGCGCAGAACATGCGCAGCACCCCGAGCGAACCGTCGATGGAGTGACCGCCCTCGGCGCCCAGCAGGCTGGCGATCCGGCCGTGGGCCCAGGCCTCCTCGACGTCGGCGGCGCTGGTGGCGAGCTGGAGCTGGTCGGTGTTGCGGGAGACCATCCGGTGCACGGCGTCGATCTGCTCCATCGTGGCCACGACCGCCTCCGCGCCGGGCAGCGTGGTCGGCACGTACACCGACCAGAACTGCGCGCCGACGCCACCGGCCCGCAGCCGCGGGATGTCGGTGTGGGTACGGCCCTTGGTGGAGCCGGAGATGTCGAGGCGGTCCCAGTCGTAGCCGACCTGCTCGCGGGCTTCCCACGCGAGGTCGTTGTGCCCGTCCCAGACGGGTTGGTCGGCCAGGAGGTCCCGCACTCGTTCACTCACCATGAGGCGACAGTAGCCCCGGGGCGCCCCGATAGAGTGCTCGTCCCGCCCCCGCCGTCGTCAGGATCCACCTCATGAGCACCCCGCAGACCATGCACATCGGAGCCGTCGCGGACCGTACCGGCTTGTCGTTGCGCACCCTGCGGCACTACGACCAGGTGGGTCTGCTCCCGCCGTCGGCCCGCTCGGAGGGTGGGTTCCGCCTGTACACCGAGTCCGACGTCGAACGTCTGCTCCTGATCCGCCGCATGAAGCCGCTCGGGTTCTCGCTCGAGGAGATGGCCGATCTCCTCGCCGTCGCCGACCGGCTCGGAGGCGGCCCGAACGGCACCGACGGCGAGGAGGAGGCCCTGCGCGCACGGCTCGCCGGGCACGTGGCCGCCGCGCAGGAACGCCGCGCCGCGCTGGCCCGCAAGCTCGGGATGGCCGACGAGCTGATCGAGCTGCTCCGCGCCCTGTGACGCACCGTACTCGCCCGGCCGAGGGCGCCTAGGTGCGTCGTCCGCGGAGCTTGTCGATCTCCCGGCGCTCGCGCTTGGTCGGCCGGCCGGTGCCGCGCTCCCGGAGCCCGACGGCGGCACGCTCCTCGCGGGTCGGCACCGGCGGGCTCTGGTCCTCGTAGGCCTTGACCGCGATCGGCGCGCCGACCCGCTTGGGGATCAGCTCGCGCACCACGACGACGCGTTCGCGCAGGGGGTCCCGCCAGGTGATGCGGTCGCCGACCGCTACCGACGTCGCCGGCTTGGCGACCGTGCCGTTGACGCGCACCCGGCCGGCGCGCAGCGTGGACGCTGCGACGGAGCGGCTCTTGAAGAGCCGCACCGCCCACAGCCAGATGTCGACCCGCATCCGTCCACTCTGCCACGCGCCGACGTCGTCCCCCTACCTCACGACGGCGGCGGTGACGATCCGCGGGTCGGCCGCCGTCACGACGTACCTCGTCCCGGTCAGCGCGACCGTCGCCCGTGGCGTCGCCGCCCCGGGCAGGTCCGCCCGGGCAACGGCCTTCTCGTTCGAGATCGCGCCACCGGTGGTGTTCTCGACGCTCTCGTGACCCGCCCCGTCGGTCGCCGCCGCGTGGGCACCAACCCAGACCTCCACGTCGCCGGGCTCGACGACGCGTTCGAGCCGTCGGTCGGTGAACGCGAACCGGGCCGCCGGCACCGAGAAGGCGACGACCGCCGACTCGCCCGGCTCCAGCGCGACCCGCTCGTAGGCCAGCAGCTGCACCACGGGGCGGGGCAACGAGCCGACGACGTCGCGCCCGTAGAGCTGCACGACCTCCGCACCGGCGACGTCCCCGGTGTTGGTGACGCGCACGGACGCAACGAGCGTCCCGTGGGTCGGCGCCGCGGCGCCGACCTCCAGCTCGGAGTACTCGAACCGGGTGTAGGTCAGCCCGAAGCCGAACGGGCGCACCGGGGTGGAGTCGGTCGACGTGACGTCGCTCGGCCCGCCGAGGACAGGGTGCAGGTAGCTGAACGGCTGGGCACCCGCCGACCGCGGCAGCGACACGGGGAGCCTCCCGGACGGGTTCACCGACCCGGTGAGGATCCCCCCGATCGCCGTGCCGCCCTCCTCGCCAGGGAAGAACGCCTGGAGCACGGCCGAGGGCCGCCGGTCGCCGTCGAGCGCCCAGTCGATCGCGTACGGACGGCCCGAGACGACCACCATCACCACGGGCGTGCCGGTGGCGACGAGGTCCTCGACGAGCCGGCGCTGCACGCCGGGCAGGTCCAGCGACTCGACGTCGTTGCCCTCTCCGACGGTGCCCCGCCCGAACAGCCCGGCCTGGTCACCGACCACCACGACGGCGACGTCGGCGGACCGCGTGGCGGCGACGGCCTCGCCGAACCCGGACGTGTCGTCGCCGTCGACGTCGCAGCCGCGCGCGTGCACCAGCGTGGGCTGCTGGACGCCCGCGTCGGCGAACGCGCCGCCCAACGACTCGAAGACGGTGGAGATCTCGAAGCCCAGCGGGTGCTCGGGGTGGTGGGCGAGCACGTGGTTGGCGAACGAGTAGCACCCCATCAGCGCGTCGGCACGATGGGCGTTGGGCCCGACGACGGCGACCCGCCCCGGTGCGCGGGTCCACCCGCTCAGCGGGAGCACGCCGTCGTTGGACAGCAGCACCACGGACTCCTCCGCGAGCCGCCGGGCGACGGCCCGGTGGCGCGGCGAGTCCAGGTCCACGCTGCTGGGCGGCTCGCCCGCGAACGCGTCGAGCTCGAGCAGCCCGAGCTCCTCCTTCTGGGTCAGCGCACGCAGCACCGCGCGGTCGACCAGCGACTCGTCGACGCGTCCGTCGCGGACGGCCGCGGCGAGCGGCTCCAGGAACGCGTCCCCGGTGGGGAGCTCGACGTCGAGGCCGGCCGCGAGCGCCTGTCCCGCCGCGTCGCCCCGGTCTGCCGCGACCGCGTGCATCACCTGCAGGAACGCAACGCCGAAGTAGTCCGCGACGACGACGCCGTCGAACCCCCAGCGGTCGCGCAGCACGTCGGTGAGGTACTCGTGCGAGGCGTGCCCGGGCACCCCGTCGGTCTGGTTGTAGGAGGCCATGACGGCCCGTGCGCCGCCGTCGCGCACGGCCATCTCGAAGGGCGGCAGGTAGACGTCGGCGACCTCGCGGGGGCCGGCCGAGACGGGTGCGTGGTTGCGTCCCGCCATCGACCCGGAGTAGCCGACGAAGTGCTTGAGGGTGGCGTGCACCCCGGCACCCTGGAGGCCCTTGACGTAGGACGTCCCGACGGTGCCCACCAGGTAGGGGTCCTCGGCGATGCACTCGTCGACGCGTCCCCACCGGGGGTCGCGCACGACGTCGAGCACGGGGGCGAGCCCCTGGTGGATGCCGAGGGTGCGCATCGACTCGCCGATCACGGCGCCCATCTCCTCGACGAGCGCGGGGTCGAACGACGCCCCCCAGGCGAGCGGCGTCGGGAACGTGGCGGCCTGCCAGGCGGCGAGCCCGGTCAGGCACTCCTCGTGGACGAGGGCCGGGATGCCCAGCCGGGTCGAGGCCTTGAGGCGCCGCTGCTCCTCCCAGAGCCAGCGGGCCCGTTCGACGGGGTCCACGGGGCGGGTGCCGTAGACCCGGGTGTAGTGGCCGATCCCGTGCCGGGTGACCTCGCCGAGCCGGTCGGACCCGACCTGCCCGGCGGCCATCTCCCCCTGCATGGGGGCGACGACCTCGCCGCCCTGGTCGAGCCAGTACCCGACGAGCTGGCCGAGCTTCTCCTCCAGGGTCATCTCCGCGTGGAGCGCGGCGACCCGGTCGGAGACCTGGGGGGCGACAGGAGGCGTCCCGGTCGCGCCCTCGATCACGGTCTCGGTCGGCATGCGGTCCTCTCTCTGCGCGGTCATCCCTTCACCGCGCCCTGCAGTCCGTTGACGATGCGCTTCTGCATCGCCAGGAAGAACACGAGCGCCGGGATCATGGCGAGCGTGGTGAACGCGAACACACCGGCGGTGTCGGAGGAGTGCTCGGAGGAGAAGTCGGCGACGCCGAGCGGCAGGGTCTTCATGTCGCCCTGCAGCAGGAGCAGCGGCAGCAGGTAGGCGTTCCACGAGCCGACGAACGCGAGGACACCGACGGTGACCATGCCCGGCCCGGAAAGGGGGATGAGGATCCGCCAGAAGAATCCGATCCGGCTGGTGCCGTCGAGCTGCGCCGCCTCCTCCAGCTCCTGGGGCAGCGCCTTGAGGAACGGCCGCAGGATGACCACGGTCATGGGGAGCGCGAACGCCGCCTGCGGCAGCGCGACGCCCCACCAGGTGTTGCCCAGCCCGAGGTTCTGCGTGAGCAGGATGAACAGCGGGATCACGGCGACCGTGGCCGGGAACAGCAGCCCGGCGACGAAGACCATGAACAGCGCCTCGCGCCCCTTGAACGTGTACCGGGCGAGCGGGTAGGCCGCCATGACGCCGAAGACCACGACGATCGCGGTCGTGACGACGGCGACCACCACCGAGTTGAACGTGTACTGCCAGAACGACGGGTTGGCGACCACGCCGGCGTAGTTGCTGAAGATCCACGGGTCCGGCAGGGCCGCGGGGTTCTCCGTGAGCTGGCCGTTGCTGCGGAAGCCGCCCAGCACGCCGTAGACGACGGGACCGAGGGTCGCGCAGACCACGACGAACGCGATCGCGTAGACGACCGGGTTGCCGCCCTGGAACTTGCCGGCACTGCCCCGGCGGCGCCGGGCCGGCGGGTTCGTCGGGGTCACGGCTGGTGTCTGAGTCGACGTGGTCATCACGCCACCCCCTTGGCGTCTCGGCGCAGGATGAGTCGCTGGTAGAGCACCGCCATGACGAGGGCGATGAGGAACAGGATCACGGAGGCGGCGCCGGCGATCCCGAAGTTGTTGCTCCGGGTGCCCTCGTTGACGAGGAAGACCGCCATGGTGCTGGTGGCGTTGGCGGGACCGCCCTTGGTGAGGATCCACACCATGTCGAAGAGCTGCAGGGACCCGATCATGGACAGGAATCCCCAGGTCCGGATCGTGGGGCCGAGCAGCGGGATGGTGATCCGGCGCTGCACCTGCCACCAGGAGGCGCCGTCGAGCTGGGCGGCCTCGTAGAGCTCTTCGGGCACGCCCTGCAGCCCGGCGAGGAAGAGGATCACGGCCAGGCCGAGGTACTTCCACGTCAGGATGGCGACGACGGTCCACAGCGCCAGGTCCATGTCGCCGAGCCAGCCCTGTGCCGGCGGCTCGATGCCCACCGACTGCAGCATCGTGTCGATCACGCCGTACTGCGGCTGGACCAGCTGGAACCAGATGACACCGGCCACGACCTCGGCGAGGACGTACGGCACGAAGATGATCGTCCGCAGCGCGCCCTGGCCCCACATCTTGCGGTTCAGCAGGAGCGCGATCGCGAGCCCCAGCGGGAGCTGGATGGCGATCGACATCACGACGATGATGAGGTTGTTCACGAGCGAACCGACGAACACGTCGTTGCCCAGGATCGAGGCGTAGTTCGCGAGCCCGACGAAGTCCACCAGGGGACCTCGTCCGTTCCACCGGAACACCGACATCTGGACGGCCGTGATGACCGGCCAGACGACGAAGAGGACGAGCATCGCGAGTGCCGGCGTCACGAAGAACGCGATCTCGAGGTACTTGCGTCGTTGTGAGCGCTTGGCCCGTCGCCCCCCAGCCGACGGCCCGGCGGCCGGGCGACCCTGACGGGTCGCACCGGCGGCGGGACCGGAGGAGGTGACAGGCGAGGCGGCCGTCGCGACGGACGCGTCGTCTGCCATCTCGATCACCCCTGCGCTGCCGCGGCTTCTTCGATGGCGTCGACGACGTCCTGCGGGCCCGCCTCGCCGGCGAACATCAGGGCGATCTCGTCGTTCATCGCGTTGCCGACGGACTGTCCCAGGCGGGTGTCCAGGTAGAGCTGGGTCTCGCCACCACCGTCGCGGACGGGGATGAGCTGGGCCAGCGTCTCGTTGGCCACCGAGCCGGTCGCGGCCGGGTTGGTCGGCAGGCCCATGTCGAGCTCGGCGAAGCCGGTCTGGACCTCGTCGGACAGGAGGTACTCGGCGAAGTCGACGGCAGCGTCCGAGGCGTCGTTCGACACCGCCCAGGCGTCACCGCCACCCATCTGGTCGCTGGGCTCGCCGGCCTGACCCGGGAAGGTCGGGAAGGCGAACCAGCCGAGCCAGTCCGGCACCTGCTCGTCCTCGCGCAGACCGCCCACGACACCGGGCTCCCAGTGACCGGCGAGCTCCATGCCGACACGCTCGCTAGCGAGCAGACCCGAGGCCGACGTCGGCCCCTCCTGCGCTCCGGTGGCCAGGAAGCCCGGGTTGAAGGGCTCCTTGGCGATGATGTCCTGGACGTTCTCGCCGGCCTGGAGGAAGCACTCGTCGGAGTAGTCGCCCGACTCGATGGCGGCCTCGACGGTCTCGAACTCGCACTCGCGGACGACGCCGTAGTACCAGTAGTGCGCGGCGGGCCACTTGTCCCCGGCACCGACGGAGAGCGGGTCGACGCCGGCGGCCTTCAGCTGGTCGATGTAGCCGTAGAACTCGTCGATCGTCGGGCTGTCCGACACGTCGGTGATCCCGGCCTCCTCGAAGAGGTCCTTGTTGTACCAGAAGCCGACCAGACCCATGGAGAACGGCAGCGCGTAGACGCTGTCGTCCACGGTGTACTGGCCGGTGAACGCCGAGATCGTCTCGACGGTGTCCGACGCGTCCTCGGTGAGGTCACGCAGGAGCCCGGCGTCGACGTCGTTCTGCAGCTCACCGCCACCACGGCTCATGAACACGTCGGGGATGCCGGAGCCGGCCTGCATGGCGGCCTGGAGCTTGGTGAGCATGTCCTCGTGCTGCATGGCCTCGACCTGGACCGTCACGCCCGGGTTGGCCTCCTCGAAGTCGGCGGCGACCTGGTCGTAGTAGACCTTGCCCTCGCCGGTGTTCGAGTTGTGCCACCACTCGACGGTGGACTCGCCACCCTCGGCGGTGGTCTCGCCGTCCGTCGTCTCCTGGTCGGCCGTCCCTTGACCGGCGCAGGCGCCTGCCAGCAGGGCGACGGTCGCCCCGAGCGCGACGGCGGTCGCGCCTCGCATCTTCCTCGTCATCGTGGAACCCCTTGGTCGTCGTCGACAGTGGTGCTTCGGTGGTGCGGTTACGGGCGGTCCGCACCTGCCCCTCGGCGCTGCGGCTGCCCGTCCGATTCCTACCCTGGCAGCAGACCCGCCGGGTCGTCAATCGTTTTCGATAACGGTTTCGATACGGCGCGACACGGTGCGCGGTGCGTCGGCGTTGCCGGATACTCTCGTCCTGTGAGCACCGCCGCCGACCCGCCTCCCGCGGGAACCCAGTCCGGACCCATCGTGGGTCGCGTGACGATCTCCGACGTCGCGCGGGTCGCGGGCGTCTCTGTCGCCACGGTCTCGAAGGTCGTCAACAACCGCTACGGGGTGGCGCCCTCGACCGCAGAACGCGTGCTCGGCGTCGTCGCTGACCTCGGCTACGAGTCCTCGCTCGTCGCCCGCAGCCTGCGCCGGCAGTCCACCAACGTCGTCGGCGTCCTGGTGGCGGAGTTCGAGCCCTACTCCACGGAGCTGCTCAAGGGGATCTCGTCCGCCGTCGACGGCACCGGCTACGAGCTCCTCGCCTACTCCGGAGGCACCGACGGCGGCGCCATCACCGGCTGGGAGCGCCGCTCCCTCTCCCGGCTCGCCGGCACCCTCATCGACGCCGCGATCGTCGTCACCCCGACCATGGTGCTCTCCGAGGCCAACGGCATCCCCGTCGTGGCGATCGACCCGCACACCGGGCCCGAGGGCACGCACACCGTCGACTCGGACAACACCACGGGTGCGCGCGAGGCCGTCGAGCACCTGCTGGCGCTCGGGCACCGCCGCATCGCCCACCTCGGCGGCCGCCCCGACCTCGAGTCGGCCCGGCTGCGCGAGCTCGGCTACCGCCAGGCCCTCGAGGCCGCCGGGATCACCGTCGACCAGTCGCTGATCCGCGTGGGCGGCTACCGGCCGAACACCGCCGACACCCCGGCGCGTGAGCTGCTCGCACCGTCGCGCGGCGAGCGCCCCACCGCTGTGTTCGCCGCCAACGACCAGTCGGCCATCCACGTCGTCGAGGTCGCCCAGGACCTCGGCCTGCGCGTGCCGGAGGACCTGTCGGTCGTCGGGTTCGACAACGTTCCCGAGTCGCTGACCACGACGCCGGCGCTCACGACCGTGTCGCAGCCGCTGCACGAGATGGGCACCGAGGCGCTGCGCATGGTGCTCGACCTCCTCGAGGGTTCCCCCCGCGAGCAGCACCTGAGACTGCCCACCTCGCTCGTGGTACGCGGCAGCACCGGTCCCGCGCCGGCCTGAGAAAACGCTGGCGCGCGCCACCCCCGGAGCGGATCCTGAGGGCATGACCGACACCGGGGCCTGGCACGTCGTCGAGGCGCCGCGTCCCGCCGCCCTGGACGCGCCCGAGGCGTGGGCGTACCACGGCATTGCCGCGCTGGAGCGGGCCGCCCTGGACGCCGACCTCGGCGACTCCGACGCTGCTTGGACCGCCGCCGCCCTGCACGCCGAGGCGCGGCACCAGGGGCATCGGCGAACGGTCTGGATCGTCGCGGTGGTGCCCGACGCCGGCACCCCGGGCGGCGTCGTCGGTGCGGCCACCCTGCGGGGCGAGCTCCAGGACAACCGCACCTGGGCGGACGTCGGCGTCGTCGTCCACCCGGCGTACCGTCGCCGGGGCATCGGGGCCGCGCTCGCCGACGGCATCGAGGCCGAGGCCGCCGCCGACGGCCGCCGCACGCTGGTCACGGAGGTCATGTTCACCGAGCCCGACCCGGGCGACCCGCTGCTCATCCCGCCCACCGGGACCGGGAGCGCCCCGGCGGACGACCGGGGCATCGCCCTCGCTCTCGCCCGCGGGTACCGGCTGGAACAGGTCGAGCGACGCTCGGTGCTGGCGCTGCCCGTCGTCCCCGCACGGTTCGAGCGCCTGGTGACCGGTGCCCAGGAGCACGCCGACGGCTACCGCCTGCACACCTGGCGCGACGAGGTCCCCGACGCCTGGCTGGACGGGTTCGCCGTCCTTGAAACTCGGATGTCCACCGACGTGCCGAGCGGGGAGATGGACTGGGCGGAGGAGGTCTGGGACGCCGGTCGCGTCCGCGACATGGTCGCCTGGCACCGCGAGGGCGGCCGTGAGGTGCTCGTGACGGCTGCCGAGCACGTGGCCAGCGGCGAGCTCGTCGCCATGACGATGCTGACGGTCCCCACCGGGGACGCAGGCTTCGCCGACCAGGAGGACACCATCGTGCTGCGGGCCCACCGCGGCCACCGGCTCGGGATGCTGGTCAAGGCCGTCAACCTCCAGGCCCTGGCCCGCGCGCACCCCTCGGTGCGCCGGGTCCACATCTGGAACGCCGAGGAGAACGAGCACATGCTCGCGATCAACGTCGCGCTGGGGTTCCGCCCGGAGGGCGGGTCCGCCACGCTCCGACTCACCCAGGACGCGCGCTGAGCCAGCTCTCGACAGTGTCCAGGCGACGGGAGGTCTGCCGCGGCCAGTCGGCCTCCTGGACCCGGTGCGGACCGGTCGCCAGGGACAGCAGCACGCCGGCGGTCCGGGCGTACAGCTCGTCCGCGTCCACCACCCGCGCGAACCCGTCGGCGTAGTCCATCGCCAGCCCGTGCAGTCGCTCGGTGTCCCAGCCCCGCAGCAGGGACAGCGTCTCGACGTGCGCGACCAGGCACGCCAGGTCGTCCGCCCGCCGCCCGGGACCCGCCGAGTCCACGTCGAGGAGCCCGGTGATCCGGCCGTCGCCGCCGAGCATGATCTGCGACTCGTACAGGTCGCCGTGCGTCGGCTCCGCCGACCCCTGGCCCGCGATCCGTCCGGCGACCACGGCGGCGAGCTGTGCCGCACGGTCCGCCTCCGCCGGGAGCGCCGCACCGATGACCGAGGCGTAGTGCGCCGCGTTCTCGCTCCAGGAGGCCCGCCGCGGCAGTTGTGTGACGCCGTCGGGCAGCCGTTCGAGGAGGTCGACGACGTCGCCCGCCGCCGGGACCGGGCCGCCGTCGCGCACCGCGTGCCGCATCGACTCCCCCGCCAGCGGGGCGATGATGAGCAGCCCGTCGGCGTTGCGCCCCAGCGGCTTGGGCACCGGCAGCCCCGCACCCGCCAGCAGGGCGTGCCGGGCGTACAGCTCGTCGCCCTTCTCGGGGCGGACGACCTTGAGGAACACCCGCGCGCCGGGGGTGCTCGCCTCGATGACGGCGCGCCGTGTCGGCCGGTACGCGCGCACCCGCAGCGTCACCGGACCCCGGGCCACCTCCGGCACACCGAGGTCCCCGAGCAGCGTGCTCACCGCCTCCGGGTCGTAGGCGGTGGCCAGCGCGGGCAGCCCCGGGTCGCCCGGGAACCGCCACACCGCGACCTCGTGCTCGCCGTCGTCCAGCGTCAGCACGCCGGGCACCTGCTGGTCCCCCGGACGTCCCAACGAGGCACCCAGCGTCTCCGTGCGCACCTGCGAGCCCGCGGCGCCGTCGGCCCCCCCGGCGTCCTTGACGGTCCAGCGCACCCGCGCGCGGTACGCGACCGTGGTGGACCGGCCCGGCCGGTGGTCCACCTGCCGGACGGTCCAGTCGACGAGCTCCCCACCGGCGGTGGACACGGCCGTCGCGAGCAGCTCGGTCGCGTCGTCGCCGGTGAGGAGCTCGAGGTTGCTGGTTCCCATCCCCCCATCCTCACCACGATCGGCCCTCGGCGCCCGAGATCGGCCCGACGGCGTGACGAGGTCGCGAAGCACCGGGATCAGCCCCCGAACATCTCCTTGAGCTCATGCGTCTCGGCGTCCGACAGGTTGCTGCTGACCAGCGTGGCCCGGAGCCCGTGCAGGCGCTCGCGGAAGCGGTCCGGGTCGCCCTGCTCCGTGATGAGGAACAGCCCCGACGTGCCCGGCACGACCTCCGCCTGGATCCGCTCCAGGTCCTCCTTCTTGATCCCGACGTCGGACAGCGCCCGGCTCAGGCCGCCGATCGCCGCACCGGCCACCGCTCCCACGACGGGGATGAAGAACAGCGCACCGATGAGCAGGCCCCAGAGGGCTCCCCAGCCGCCGGACTTCGCGGCGTCCTCGTTGACCCCATGAGTCTTGGGGTGCTTCTCCCCCTCCGGCCACTCGACCACGGCGTGGTCGACCAGGGTGACCAGGCCCTCCGAGGCGGCGTCCTTGACGATCGCGGCAGCCTTGGCCGCACCCTCGGGGTCGTCGAACTTCCAGACCGTGAACATGGCCATGAGCGGCGCCCTCTCTCCGTCCGAAGTGGCCGGGTTCGTCCCCGGCCGCTTCGATCCTGGCACCGGGGACGCAGGCCCGCCACAGGACGGGAGCACCGCCGACCGTCTGCCGTGTCAGCGGAGGACGATGCCGGTCAGCTTCTCCGAGACGTCCCACAGGCGCGCCGCGTCCTCGGTGCGGCGCAGGGGTGCCCACAGCCGCTGCGGCCCCGGTGGACCGCCGACGCGACCGGGCCACTGCGGCCCGTAGAACCCGCCGTCCTGCGCCGTCGGGGACGTCGCGGCCATCACCGCGGGCAGGGCCGCGCTCTCCACGGTCCCGGCGACGAGCCCGTGCTCCGAGAGCCACCGGATCATCCGCACGTCCCGGGTGTCCGCGGCGCGCCCCACCTCGGGACGTGCCGCCAGCAGGCTCGTCGGGGCGACGCCGGGGTGCGAGATGGTGCTCGTGACACCCCAGTCCGCGGCCCGGCTGCGCCGGCCGAGTTCCAGGCCGAACAGGCCGCACGCGATCTTCGACTGCCGGTAGGAGCGCATGCCGTCGTAGCGCCGCTCGCCGTTCAGGTCGTCCCACCCGATCGAGCCGCGGCGTGCGGCGATGCTCGTCTGCGTCGTCACCCGGGCCTGCCCCTGCCGCAGAAGCGGCAGGAGGTGCCCGATGAGCGCGAAGTGCCCGAGGTGGTTGGTGCCGAGCTGCAGCTCGAATCCGTCAGCGGTGGTGCGGCGCTCCGGCGGTGTCATGACGCCGGCGTTGTTGACGAGCAGGTGGACCGGTGCCCCCTCGGCACGCATCCGGTCGCCGAAGGCCTCGATCGAGGCCAGCGAGGACAGGTCGAGCTCCTCCAGGACGAGCCGCGCCCCGGGGTGCTGCTCACGGACGACGGCGGCGGCGTGCTCACCCTTGGCCAGGTTGCGCACCGGCATGACCACCTCGGCGCCGGCGCTGGCCAGCCGGGTCGCGATGTGCACCCCGAGACCGTCGCTGGCGCCTGTCACCACCGCCCGGCGTCCGGACAGGTCGGGGACGGCCAGGTCGTAGGTCCTGCGTGTCATGGTATGTGCTCCGTGTCTGCGTCGGTCAGGTCTGCGTCAGGACAAGACTGCCCCGGGCCACGGTTCTCATCCACGTCCTGACGATCCGTGGCTGAGCGGCCGCTCGCACGAGACGACAGGGCAGCGGCCCCGTGAGCGCCGCCGGACGCGCGAGACGGCCGCGCACGGCGCGGTCCGGGTCACTACGGTAGGGGCCATGACGACCTCTCCTGTCGATGCCACCACCACGTCCGCCTGGGGTGGGCTCCAGCGGCACCACGACGAGCTCCGCGGTGACCTGCGCGGCTGGTTCGCCACCGACCCGGGCCGGGCCGAGCGTCACAGCCACACCGCCGGAGACCTCTTCGTCGACCTGTCGAAGAACCTCGCCACCGACGAGACGTACGAGCTGCTGGTCGACCTCGCCGGCGAGGTCGACCTGCCCGGCCGCATCGAGGCCATGTTCACGGGCGAGCACATCAACGTCACCGAGGACCGCGCCGTGCTGCACACCGCCCTGCGTCGTGCGCCCGGCACCCGGCCGCCCCTCGTCGTCGACGGGCAGGACGTGGACGCGGACGTCGCGCGCGAGCTCGACCGGCTCAGCGCGTTCGCCGAGAAGGTGCGCACCGGCGAGTGGACGGGCGTCACCGGCAAGCCCGTCGAGACCATCGTCAACATCGGCATCGGGGGCTCCGACCTCGGCCCCGTCATGGTCTACGAGGCCCTGCGCCCGTACCTGCGCGACGGGCTGGAAGCCCGGTTCGTGTCGAACATCGACCCGACCGACGTCGCGCAGAAGACCGCCGGGCTGGACCCGGAGACCACGCTGTTCATCGTCGCCTCCAAGACGTTCGGGACGCTCGAGACCCTGACGAACGCCCGTCTCGCCCGCGCCTGGCTGTGGGAGGCGCTCGCCGCGTCCGGGGCGATCGAGGACACCGACGCCGCGCGACAGGCCGCCGTCGGGCAGCACTTCGTGGCCGTGTCGACGGCACTCGACAAGGTCGCCGCCTTCGGGATCGACCCCGACAACGCCTTCGGGTTCTGGGACTGGGTCGGCGGCCGCTACTCGGTCGACTCCGCGATCGGGCTGTCGCTCGCCATCGCGTTCGGCCCGGACCGGTTCCGCGAGCTCCTCGGCGGCTTCCGCACCATGGACGAGCACTTCCGCACCACGCCGCTGGCGCAGAACGTGCCCGCGCTGATGGGCCTGCTCAACGTCTGGTACACGAACTTCCTCGACGCGCACACCCACGCCGTCCTGCCGTACGCCCAGCAGCTCCACCGCTTCCCGGCCTACCTGCAGCAGCTCACCATGGAGTCCAACGGCAAGTCAGTGCGCTGGGACGGCTCACCCGTCACGACGCAGACCGGCGAGGTGTTCTGGGGCGAGCCCGGCACCAACGGCCAGCACGCGTTCTACCAGCTGATCCACCAGGGGACGCGCACCATCCCGGCCGACTTCATCGCGTTCGCGACCCCCGCCTACCCCCTCACCGACGCTCAGGGCGACGGGAAGGCGGTGCAGCCCGGCGCGGACGTCCACGAGCTGTTCCTCGCCAACTTCTTCGCCCAGACCAAGGCGCTCGCGTTCGGCAAGACGGCCGACGAGGTCCGCGCCGAGGGCACCGACGAGGCGATCGTCCCGGCCCGCGTGTTCTCCGGCAACCGGCCGACCACCTCCATCATGGCGCCCGCCCTCACCCCGGCCGTGCTCGGCCAGCTCGTCGCGCTGTACGAGCACATCACCTTCGTCCAGGGCGTCGTCTGGGGCATCGACTCGTTCGACCAGTGGGGCGTCGAGCTCGGCAAGAAGCTCGCGCTGGAGGTCGCACCGGCCGTCGCGGGCGACGACGCCGCGCTGGCCGACCAGGACGCCTCGACCCAGGCGCTGGTCGCCTACTACCGGTCCCACCGGGCCTGAGCTCGCGGGCGCCACGGGGCCGAGGGTCGCCCGCTCAGTAAGGTCTGGACCATGCCTCCACTCGATCCGCGGGCGATCCTGGCCGGGCGGGCGACCGCCCGGCCCTCGGTCGGCACGATCCTCACGATCGCCGTGTCGTCGCTGTGCCTGGTCGTGGCGCTCGCGATCATGTTGCAGGACGGGGCCACGGGCGTCCCTGCGGCCGTCGTCCTCGCACTCGTCCCGCTGCCGCTCCTCCTCGCCGGGATCCTGGCGCTGGACCGCCTCGAGCCCGAGCCGCCCGACGCCCTCGTCGCCGCCTTCGGCTGGGGCGCCGGCGTCGCGGTCCTGCTCGCGATGCTCCTCAACACCGCCGGGCTCGACCTGGTGTGGGCGCCCATGCTCGGCTCCGAGCTCGGCATGTACGCCACCGCGGCGATCACGGCGCCCGTGGTGGAGGAGATCCTCAAGGGCGCCGTGCTCGTGGGGCTGCTGTGGTTCCGCCGCAACGAGCTGAACGGTCCCACCGACGGGATCATCTATGGCTCGATGGTGGCGCTCGGCTTCGCCGTCGTGGAGAACATCAGCTACTACGCCTTCGCACCGCCGGGCACCCTGGCACTGACGTTCACGGTGCGCGGCCTCGTCTCCCCGCTGCTGCACCCCCTGTGCACCTCGCTCACGGGCATCGGGGTCGCCGCCGCCGCGCTGCGCCCCGCGGGCCGCAGCCGGGTGGCGCCAGTCCTGGCCGGGCTCGTCGGCGCGATGGCCCTGCACTCGCTGTGGAACGCGTCGTCGGCGTTCGGCCTGGCCGGGCTCGGTGCGGCCTACCTGGTGGGGCTGGGTGTGCTGGTCGCTCTGGGGTTCGTGCTGCACCGCGACCGGCGCCGCATCGTCGGTCTGATCCGCACCTATGTGCCGCCCTACCAGGAGTTCGGCGTGGTGACCCCCCACGACGTCTGGATGCTGTCGAGCCTGCAGCGCCGCCGTCAGGCCCGTGACCGCGTGCGCGCCACCCGGGGCCGCGGCCCGGCGCGGGCGCTGGCCGACTACCAGCAGGCCGCCACCGAGCTCGCCATGCTGCACCGGCGCCACAGCCTCGGCCTGGTGCCCGACGCCGGGTTCGTCGCCCGGCGCGACCCGTTGCTGCTGCTCATGCACCACGCCCGAGCGGCGTTCCTGCCGCCACCCGCGTCACGAGGTACCTGAGCCTGGAACAGCGGGCCCTCATCCGGTCGCCTCCCCGGCCGGGTCGACCTGCGACAGCTGCCGCAGGCATGCCGTGGCGTCGAGCACCTGCCGGATCTCTCCCTGCCGGGCCGCGGCCAGCGCGCACCAGGCGAGCTGCCGGGCCAACGGCTCCTGCTCGGGCAGGATCTGCGTGTCGGCCACCGACCTCATCACCCTGACGAGTGCCGTGGCCACCACCTGCGGTTCCTGGCACCCGTCGTGATGGAGCCCGAGCGCCACCGACGTTCGCACGTCGATCGCTCCCCGCAACGCCCGCCGTACCGTGGGACCCGCCCACGCCACCGCAGCGCGGCGGCGCCGGCCTTGATGCTGTGCCAGACGGCAGTGGAAGTCCTCCAGCTCGTCCGGGGTCAGCTCCGGCGGCAGGACGGTGTCGATCCTCCACGTCGCGCCGCCGGACGGGACCGTGCCGTCGGGCGTGCGGGTCAACGTGGCATACCCCCAGATCGTCGGCGTGATCACGCGGTGCAGGTCTTTCCCGAGCATCGGTCCCCCAGTGTCCGTGGCGGTCGGTGGGATGAAGGACGCCCCGCCTCTCGCCGCGCACAGCGAGAGGCGGGGCGGACCCGGTCAGCCTGCCGTTCGGCGTGCGGCCCGCACTCCGTAGGCGCCTGCCAGGGTCAGCAGGACAGCCAGGGCAAGGATGCCCGCGATCGTGGCACCGGTGCGGGGCAGCGACCCGACCGGGGTGACGATCGTGTCCGGTTCGTCCCCGGCCGCCGGCGGGGTAGAACCCGGCGGGGGCGTCGGCTCGGCGCAGGCCTCGGCGGCGGCGGTGAGGTCGTTGTGCCCGATCCCCGCGACGTTGGCGAACCCACCCGGCTCATCCGATCCCGGCTCCGGGCAGGTCCACGTCGAAGCATCCGCCGCCGACCCGTCGACCGTGGCCGTGACCTCCACCCGGTACGTGTGCTCGCCACCAGCCTTCAGCCCGACCTCCGCCGTGACCACGTTCTCCGCGGCGCCCTGGTCACCCAGACCCGTCCACGACTCCAGGATCTCGGCGGCCTTGGGAGCCTCGGTCACCGTGGCCGACTCGACCTCGATCCCCGCACCGAACCGCAGCCGGTCCGTGAGCGTGTAGACCCCGCGAGCCGCGCCGTCGTTCGACGCGACGATCTCGTAGGCGACCGTCCACACACCGTTGTCCACGCTCGGCTCACCGACCACCGACTTGGTGATCTCGATCGAGGGCACCGGCGCGCAGTCGGTGTCCGTGACCGTCCCACCGGTCTCGTCGGTCAACGTCGCCGCGTTGTTCAGCCCCTGGGAGACCAGGTTCGAACCCGTCGGCTCGGTGCAGTCCGGCGAACCGGTCCCGTCCTCGCCCACCTCGTCGGTGAACGTCAGTGGCACGTCCGCCACCACCGTCACCGTGTAGACGTGCGGGGCATACCCCTCGTCGTCCAGACCCGCGATCGACACGTCCGTGGCGATCCGCTGGTCGCCGTCACCGTCGAACCCGTCGTTGACGCTCACGCCGTCCGGACCGGACACCGAGACCGTGTCCACCGTGATGACCTCGGCGAACAACAGCTCGTCGTCCAGGTCGTACGTGGTCGCCTCGGTCCCGACGTTGCCCACCGTCAGGTCGTACACGACCTCCCACTGACCGCCACCGACGGGCTCCGCGGAGACCAGATCCTTGTCCAGCGTGGGCTTGCCCGGCCGGACGCACTCGTCGTCCGAGTCCTCGATCCCGTTCCAGTCGACCTCGGCCACGTTGTTGAGCGCCCCGTCGACGGCGTCGCCACCGCTGGTGCACTCGTCGGAGTCCGGCAGGACCACGTCAGACAGGTCCGCCGCGTACCGCACCGTCACGGTGTAGGTGTGCACCACCGCGGCGCCGTCCGCCCCGGCGATCGACTGACCCTCGACGATCAAGGTGTCGTCCACACCGTCGAAGCCGTCGTTGACCCCGACCGAGTCCTCGGCATCCGTCGTCACGTCCTCGACGCCGACCACCGAGATGCCTGTCCCCCACGCGAGGGTGTCGGTCAGGTCGTACTCACCGGCACCCGGACCGCGGTTGGTGACCTCCAGCTCGTAGGTGGCGTCGTAGACCCCGTCCTCACCATCGACCGGCGCCACCGCACCCGTGATCGACTTGGCGATGTCGATCAGCGGCGGCTCGGTGCACGCCTCGTCAGCCTGCACCTCACCGTTGTGGACCAGCTCCGCGGTGTTCGCGAAGCCGCCGGACTCGCCCGACCCCGGCTCCGGGCACTCGAGCGTCTCCGGAGTGACGGTCTCGAGGTCCAGCGAGGCCACCACCTCCACCTGGAACGTGTGCGAGGCACCCGCATCGAGCGACTCACCAGCCACGATCACGTTCTCGGGTGCACCGGCCGCTCCTTGACCGGTCCAACCCGAGTTCGTGCTCACCCCGTCCGGAGCCGAGACGACGGCGGACTCGAGGATGTCGATGCCCTCGCCGTACCGCAGCTCGTCGGACAGGTCGTAGTCGCCCGTCGCGGCACCGATGTTCTCGGCCACCACGTCGTACGTGATCGTCCACGTGCCGTCACCGTTGGCCACGGGGCTGTCCTCGGACAGCTCCTTGTCCATGACGATGAGCGGCAGTGCGGCGCACACGTCGTCCTCGGCGAGGATCCCGTTGTGGTCGAGATCGGTCGAGTTGGCCAACCCGCCGCTCTCGCCCGATCCCGGTGGGGGGCACTGCAGCACCGACGGGTCGATGGTGTCCTCGTCCAGCTGGACGGTGACGGCGATCTGGTAGGTGTGCGTTGCTCCGGCGTCGAGGGCGACCTCGGAGGCCACGACGTTGGCCGCGGCGCCCTCGGCACCCAGCCCGGTCCATCCGTCGTTGGTCGTCACCCCGTCCGGAGCCGTCACGACGCCGGCCTCGGTGATCTCGATGCCCTCGCCGTACCGCAGCCGGTCGGTCAGGTGGTAGTCGCCTGCCTCGCCACCGACATTCTCGGCTACGAGGTCGTAGACGATCGTGAACGTCCCGTCGCCGTTCGGCGTCGGCCCCTCGGTGATCGCCTTGTCCACGACGATGTACGCGACCGCGACGCACGCCTCATCGGTATCAGTGAGGTCGTTGTGCTCGATCTCCGCCGTGTTCGACAGGCCTCCCGGCCCGTCCTCACCCAGCGCTGAGCACGGTGTGATCACCGGGACGCCCGTGGTGCCCTCGGCGATCCCGAGCACGACCTCGACCTGATAGGTGTGCGTACCACCCGCAGGCAGCAGCACGTCCGAGGCGATGACGTTCTCCTCAGCGCCCTCGGCGCCCAGGCCCGTCCAACCGTCACTCGGCTCGACGCCCTCCGGAGCGGTGACCACCGCACCGGAGACGACCTCCAGGTCACCGTTCGCCGTCATCCGGTCCGTCACCTCGTAGACGCCCTCCTCGGCGCCGGTGTTCATGGCGACCACGTCGTAGGTCACCGTCCACGTCCCGTCCCCGTTCGGGGTCGGGCCATCCGAGACCGACTTGGTGATGTCGATCGAGGGGACGGGCGCGCACGCCTGGCCCGGCTCCGTCTCGCCAGTGGCGTCCTTCGTCAGCTCCGAGATGTTGTTGAATCCCTGCTCGGCGTCCGACCCCTCGGCCGGGCACACCGTCGGGTCCGGGTCGGTGCCCGCGCCGTCGAGCTGCAGCGGCACGTCCGCGACGACCGTCAGCTCGTAGGTGTGCGGCGCATAGCCGTCGTCGTCGTTGCCCGCCAGCGGCACCTCCGACGCGATCAGCACCTCACCCTGGCCGTCCCACGCCGGGTCGGCCAGCTCCACACCCTCCGGCGAACCCGTCACCTCCGCCGAGACGATCCCGATCTCCTCGGCGAACCGCAGCGTGTCGTCCAGCGAGTACGACGCCGACGCGGTCGAGGTGTTCGACACGACCAGCTCGTAGACGACCTCCCATTGCCCGTCACCGACCGGTGTCGCCGAGACCAACTCCTTGGTGTGGGTCGGGTCGCCCACGATCTCAAGGCCCGCCGGGTCACAGTTGATCGTCGGCGGGACCTGCGAGTCCTCCGGCACATCCGCCGACGCGCACGCCGTGTTCACCACGCCGTCTGTCATCGACGCGTCCGCCACGACCTCGAACTCGTGGACCTCCTCCTCGCCGGGCGCGAGCTCATCGATCGTGAACGAACCCAGCTCGGGCTGCAAATCGTCCGACACCTCGACGCCCGTCAACGTCCCCTGCCCCGTGTTCTCCACCACGATCCGGTACCGGATCGCATCACCCACCGAGAACGTGGGGTAGTCCTCGACGGTGTTCGCGTCGTGCCACTCGCCGTCGACGTCCTGCACATACTTCTTCAACGCCGCCGAATAGTAGTTCGCCACCGTGATCGGTGCCGAAGTACGCATCACCAGCTCGGTGCGCCCGTCTCGCGCTTGCGCCCGGTTGACCAGGACGTCCCCGCCCTCGACACCGTCCGTGGCCACGTTCAGGGTGAACTGCTGCGTCGCACCCGGAGCCAGCTCCGGACCGATCACGCGCACCGCCGTCGCATTCGGGGTGAAGGTCGTCGACCACCCCACGGTGTTGCCCGCCGCATCACCCGCGGAACCGTTCGAGGCGTCCGCCGGGTCGTCGCTCAGCGACGCCGGGTCCGCCGTCGTGTAGTACACGGTGGCGCCGCCTACGGCATCCACCCCCGTGAGCCTGTACGAGCCCGCGAACTCCGTACCACGCTCGTCACCGTTGAACGGCAAGATGTCGATCGTGTCGGTGAACGGCTGAGCAGCTGTGTCGAACGACCGCAACGTCACCGTCCACGACCCCTCACCCACACCATCACCATCAACGTTCGGGATGAACGGCGTGTCCGCCGACTTCCCGATCGTGGTTGTTCCCCCCTCAGCGAGCGTGACGTCGGCGGTGACAGCCGGCGTCGCGACGTCGGTCCCGTCCCCGAACGTGATGCCCGCGTAGGCAGAGTTCGTCATGACCGATCCGGCCTCGGCCTCCTCGGTCACCGATGCCTGATAGGTCTGGGTGTGGACCACGTTCGTCTCGGTGCTGTCGTACACCCAGGTCAGTACCTGACGTCCCTGCGCGTCGGCCGATGTCGATGGCTCCGGGGACGCGGAGCCCGGCACGTATGCGAGACCGAGCGGAAGGGTGTCGACGATGCGGAAGTCTGGCACCGTCTCCGGAACTCCCGTACCGCCCGTCGCCGCGTACTCGAGCGTGAACGTTGCGGAGGTACCCGGTGCGAGCAGGTTCCTGTCGACGGACTTCGCGATCATGGGGTCGACAGCGACCGTCCGCAGGATGTCACGGGACTGCGACGTCGTGGGGTACCGAGCCCCGGGCGTCGCGACAGGGCCTGTGGTGTCGTACTGCCACGGCCCGTCGTTCACCTGGTACGAGCTGAACTGCCACACGTCGGTCCCTGCGGCGACGTCGCCCTTGATCTGCTGGGTCGTGAGCATGACCGCGAAAGCCAGCGAGCCTGCCACATTGGATGAGTATCGGTACTTGACCGCCTTGACGGTGGTGGGATCGGCGGGCGGCTCGGTGACCCAGTTGCCGGCGTCGGCGTCGCAGTTCTGCGCGAATACCTGCGGGTTGTAGACGCCCGATCCTGGCGTGAGCGCCGAGTGGTTCCCGACGTAGTAGAGGTAGTCGCCCCTCGCCTGGTTGTCCTGCGGGACCTCGACGTCGACGAAGTCCACGTTGCGGGTGTCGAGCGCCGTGCACAGCTCGATCGTCTGGCCCCCACCGTTGTGGTGCAGCGCGCTGTGGTTCGACGACTGGACGAGGGAGCCGGCAGCGAGTCGGTAGGTATCATCGTGGTTCGTCCCGCCCGAGTTCGTGAACGCACGCCGCCATGCCGAGTTCCACCCACCCTCGCGGGTCCACGTCTTCTCGCTGGCGTTGTTCTCGGGGTCGTCGGTGGCCGTCAGGGTGCCGTCGGCCGACGTGTACGTCGGCGCCGTGACGTCGAGCTGGAGGGCCCCCGCATCCGGGGCCTCGAGGATGATGTTGACGCGGCCGCTGGCGATCGCATCCCTGTCGAGGGGCAACGCTGCGCCGTTGGAGCTCTCCGTGGGGATGTTCGCAGGCGAGTAGTCGATGCCGGAGATCGTCAGGTCGAACGAGTCTGTCGTTCCGATCCGTACCAGGCTGCAGGTGACCGACTGCGCAGTCTGCTCGGGCGGAAAGCCCGCTCCGGAGTACGGATGAGCAGAGGCGGCGGAATAGTCGAAGTCGCCGCACGTAGCGGAGACGATGGACGCGCCAGCGGACTCCGGCGTCAGGTCCAGGCGGTACGTGATGCTGTCGGGGCCCGCCGCGCTGCCCTTGGCAAGGTTCAGCGTCCATTGGAAGTCGACGTGCTGCCGGTCAGGATCGGGCCCCTGGTTCCACACGGTCCACTGCGTCGGCCCGGTCCACGTGATGTCCATGTCGAAACCTGGAGCCTCGATCGGGAGTGCCTCGACAGCAGCAGTCGAGCCGTCGATGTCTCCCGACAGGGATACCTGGCCACCATCGCTGCCCGTGACGAGGAGCGCCGTCTGGAGCGCAACCGCGGTTCCCTGGTCCTGGGTGCCCAGGTTGCACGTCAGCACCGTCCCGTCCTCCGACAAGCTGGAGGCAGGGTCGACTCCGTCCGTGAGGCACAGCGCCGGCACTCCCTGGAATGCGCCCTGGTCCGAGGTCGCCGTGAACGTCACGTCGTCGACGGGGTCGTTCGACGGCGCCTCCGCGTCGTCGTTCACGTTGATGCGCCACTCGGCGACGACCACGTCGCCAGGCTCGGTCACGTCAGGCGTATCGTCGGCCCATCGGGCTGTGATCTCGTAGACCGGGACGGCGTTCGCTACGGTGGCGGTCGTCGCCAAGGCGCCGGTGAGCGCGACCGCGAGGGCTGCTGTCATCGACAGGACGCGGGCCATGGGCGAACGACTGGACGCTCGTGTCCAGATCGAACGGCGTGCGGCGGGTCCGGACTGTCCGGCTCCCCCAAAGATTCTCGGCACGAGCACCTCCCGGGTCAGAGCACGCGAACGCCGCGCGCTACCACTCATACGACCGAGGTGCCGCGAGTCCCGCTGGGCGAGCATCGTGATTTCATCATCCGGCTCATCAACTAGCGGGATGATTTCACCCACCCGTGCCCCGGCGTCGTCGGCGTCACCCGGGGGCGCCGACGACATGCCGAGCGAGCCTCGCCCTGCGCCTCCACCACGGATGCGCCATGATCAGCACCGTGAACACTGCGGGGGGCTCACGTTTCAACGATGAACGACATGAGATCGAGGAGGTGTTGCGGTCAGGGGACATCGACCTCGTGGAGAGGTACTTCGACGAGCAGTGGTATGCGCTGCCGGCGAACTACGCCTCCGAGCTGGTCACGTTCGGGGCCTCGTTGGACCAAGACGTGATCAGTCGGCGACCACGACTTCTTCATGCTTTGCTCATGGCCGCACATCATACGGACCTGACCGGACGGGATCCACACGTCCGAGCAGTCCTGCACGAGCTGGCGCGACGCGGGAGCGCGTACGCCTCACGGCTCGATCGTGCGCGGTCAGCGAAGGACCTCGTGTCGATGGGAACGATCGCTGTCATCTCGGCACGTCTCTACGGCGACTACGCGGAGTCGGAGAGGATCGGCGCCTGGGTCGATCGGCGCGAGCCCCATCTCGTCCACCCTTCCGCAGACCTTCGTTCCGCGGCCCTGCGGCCCGGGTGGCTCACCAGCCAGCGGGCACTCACGGCGCTGCTCGCCGGGGACGTGGACCGGGCCAGCGAGCTGAACGCCCAGGCGTACGGCGAGGCTGGTCCCCCTCCGCACGCCCACTACGCAGGCGCCAACGCTGCCGCCAACCTGGCTCTGGTCTGCGCTTTTCGCGGTCACGTCGAACTGGGTCAGTCCTGGGCCGAGAAGACCTATCGGATGGGCCCCCTGACAGCGCAGATCGAGCACCTGACGGCACTGGGCGCGAAGGTCGCGCGAGCGCTCTGCGCCATGGAGGAAGGCCGTCCGTCCGAAGCTCGCGCCCTGCTGGAGCAGATCGGCCCACCGACGCAGAGCGTCGAGCTGTGGCCCTTCGTCGCCTACGCCTGGGCGACGTTCGACTCCACCTATGGAGACCCGGCCGAGGGAGCCAAGCGGCTCGACGAGGCGCGCACCCAGCACGGGGCAGGCACACCCGACAGCACGACGATGACCGGTGAGCTGGTCTACCGCTCGGAGGCCGCGCTGGAGTCCCGGATCGCCCCGGGGAGCCGCGTGATCAACCTGACCCGCGCCCTCGACCATCCGTGGTACCTGGCCCACCACCTGGCCTGGGCCCATCTCAGCCAGGGGGACGACCGCGAGGCGGTCCGGGTCGCATCGCGCGCCCTGCACTCCGCTGGCCCGGCGCGCCCGCTCGGCGACCGCATCGCCCTGCACCTGGCAGGAGCACTCGGGCGTCTCGGACTTGGCGAAGAGGGCGAGGCGAGGAGTCAGTTCCTCCTCGCTCTCGGGCTGCGCTCCACGGCGGAGCACGTCCGCCCGTTCCTGGCTGCACGGAACGACGACCTCGCCCGGCTGTGCCGCATCGCGGGAGTCTCCCCTGTCCTGCCCCCCAGCGGGTCCGCGACCAATCCGGTGCGGTTCAGCAGGCCAGTACACCTGACGCGGCGCGAGCGCGAGGTCCTGCGGTTGCTCGACGAGGACGCGACGGCCGCAGGGGCAGCACGCGCTCTCTACGTCTCACCAGCGACCGTCCGGACGCAGATCCAGAGCATCTACAAGAAGCTGGGGGTCTCGAGCCGGCTCGACGCCCTGGCCCGTGCCCACATGCTCGGGCTCATCGACGACGCCGCTCCCCGACCGCGCTGACGCCGTCCGGCCCCTGACCACGGGGCCGGACGGCGGGCGCCATCGTCGCTCAGGAGCGGCGCCACCGCGAAGCGACCAGCAGCAGGCATCCGAGCGCGACCAGCAACGCCATCGCCACGAGCACCGCCGTACCGACGTCGGCGCCGGTGCGGGGGAGCTCACCGCCCTGGCCGTCAACCGTCGGGGTCGCCGCGCTCGGAGTGGACACCGTCGACTCCGGCGAGACCACCGGCCGGCCGCCCGCGTCCGAGCCTGCTGCCGAGGCGGTGTTGTCCACCGATCCCGCGGCACCGTCCGACGCCGTCACCGCGTAAGGAGCGGCGGTGACGGTCACCGTCTGGCCCGGGGCCAGCTCGTCGACGCCGTCGACGCCGGACACCATCGGATCGACGACCTGCACATCGAAGATCGTGGTGTTGCCGACGTTCGTGATGTCGAACGCGTACGTGATCTCCTCTCCCGGGCCGGCGACCTCGTCGCCGTTGCCGTCGTCCAGGGCTGCACGCTTGGTCAGCGCAAGCCCCGGGACGGACTCCAACGGGACCGTGACCGACGAGGTCTCCTCCAGAGGGTCTCCCCGCAAGGAGGAGGCGGTCACGGTGGCAGTGTTCTCGAGGACCCCCGCATCGATCTCTGCCTGGCTCACGGAATAGCTCGCCGTCGCCGTCACCACCTGCCCCGGCGCCAGGGAGCCCGGCTCACCGGGCCAGTCGTCGAACACCACGTCCGACACGCCCTCCAGCTCGTCGTCGATCGTGACGGCCGCGATCGTGACGCTGCCGGTGTTCTCCACCTCGAACGTGAAGGTTGCTGCGTCACCGGCGAGGGGCCGGGTCGGGTCGACCAGCTCCCCGGTCTTCGCGAACCGGAGGGCCGCGTCCCCGTCCAGCACGACGGTCACGTCGTCCCGGGCGTCGACGAGGCCACCGCGAGCACCTGCCGCACCGACCGTCGCCTCGTTGAACACCTCGCCCGTGTCCAGGTCGTCCTGCGAGACGTGGTACGTCGCCCGGGCGACCACCGACTCCGCCGGGGCGAGCGTGCCCGACTCCGCGGGCCACTCGCCGTACGTGATGTCGGAGAGTCCTGGCAGGGCGTCCGAGACCTCGACACCGGTGAGCGTGACGTTGCCCGTGTTCGTCACCACGAACGTGTAGTCGAAGGCGTCGCCGGCTGCCCCGACGTCGGCCGTCGACCCGGCCGCCTTGTCGAGAGCGACGGCAGGTTCCGCGCCCAGCGGGACCGTGGAGGTGTCCCCGTCGGTGACGGCGCCGCCCCGGACCCCGGTCGCCGACGCGGTCGCGACGTTCACGACCTCACCGCCGTCCAGGTCCGCCTGCGTGACGGCGTAGGTGGCCGTCGCCCGCACCTCGGCCCCAGGGCTGAGCTCTCCGGGCGAACCCGGCCACGGACCGAACGTCACCGCCGAGACACCGTCGAGCTGGTCGTCGATCTCGACCCCCTCGAGAGTCACGTTGCCGGCGTTCGTCACGACGAAGGTGTAGTCGACGAGGTCGCCCGCCCTCGGCGCGACGGCGGCGATCTGTCCCGACTTGTCCAGCGTGACGCCGGCCGCCGCGGGGAGGGCGACCGTGTCCCCGTCGAGAGCCGAGACCGATCCACCGTTCGCAGCCGTGCCGGTCGCCTCGACGACGTTGTCCACCCGCCCGCGGTCGAGGTCCTGCTGGGTGATGACGTACGTCGCGGTGGCGCTGACCTCCTCGGAAGGAGCGAGCACACCCGGTTCACCGCCCGGCCACGGCCCGAACTCGATCGACGACAGGCCGTCGAGCTGGTCGTCCAGCGCGACGTCCGAGACGGTCGACGTGCCGGTGTTCGTCGTGACGAACGTGTAGGTGACCGTGTCTCCGGCTGCGGGCGCCCCGGCGTCGAGCCGCCCGGACTTGGTGACGGACAAGGAGGGATCGGCCGGGACGGGCACCCGCGTCGCGTCCTGCGCGACCGCCGTCTGGCCGTCCGGCGCCATGCCGGTCACCGTCGCCTCGTTGTCCACGCCGCCGGCGTCGACGTCGTCCTGGTCGGTGACGTAGGTGGCGGTCGCCGTCACGGACTCGCCGGGAGCGAGCACGCCGGCGTCCTGGGGCCACCCGTCGTAGCTGATCGGCGACAGCCCGGGCAGCGCGTCCTCGACGGTCACGTCGTCCAGGGTGACGTTGCCCGAGTTCTCGATCTCGAAGGAGAAGGTGACGGTGCCGCCGGCGGACGTGCGAGCCGGGTCGTCGGCCGCGCCCGTCTTCTCGAACGTCAGCGCCGGGTGGGACGCGAGGAGGACCGTCGCCGTGTCGGAGGACTCCACCGTGGTGGTGTCCGGTGCGCTGCCGGCGGCCGTCGCGGTGTTGTCGACGGATCCCGCGTCGACGTCGTCCTGCGTCAGCTCGTAGGTGGCCGTCGCGACCACCGAGTCGCCTGCGGGGAGCACACCTTCCGCACCGGGCCACGCACCGAACGTGAGTGCCGACAGGCCCGGCAGGTCGTCGACGATCTCGACGTCCGCCAGGGTGACGTTGCCGGTGTTCTCCACGTCGAAGGTGTAGGTGACGACGTCGCCGGCGTCCGCGCCGGACGTCTCCCCCGACTTGGCGAGCCGGATACCCGGTGCGTGCGCGATCTCCACGGTATGACCCGCGTCGTCGGTCGCGACACCGCCACCTGCGGAGTCGGCCCGGACCGTCGCCGTGTTCTGCAGCTCGCCACCGTCGACGTCGTCGGCGGTCAGGGTGTAGGTGGCCGTGGCCGAGACCGACTGGCCGCTGCCCAGGTGGCCGGGCAGGGTGGGCCACGGCTCGTACGTCACCTGTGACAGCCCCGGCATCGGGTCGTCCAGCTCGATGCCGCTCAGCGGACCGCTCCCGGCGTTGGTGATCGTGAAGCGATAGGTGACGACGTCTCCGGGGCGGGCGTCGGCCGGGTCCGCCGGCGTGGCGGTCTTGGTGAGCACGACCCGGTCGACGACGTTCACGTCGGTGCTTTCACCGCTGAGCGTCGTCCCCTCGAACGCCGGATCGTCCGCGGTCGCGGTCGCCGTGTTCGTGATAGCCGTGCCAGCGTCCTCGAGAACGCTCACCGTCATGCTCACCTCGACGGAACCGCCGGCAGGGATCGTCTCGACGACCCACGTGACGTCACCGTCGGCGTGCTGGCCGTCGTCGGACGCCGAGACGAGCTCGGTGCCCGCCGGGACCTCGTCGACCACGGTGACGCCGGTCAGCTCCTCGTGGTCGAGCGGGTTGGTGACCGTGATCGAGTACGTCGTTTCCTGACCCGGCACCACGGCGGACCTGGCGTCCGACTTCTCGACCTCGAGGTCACCGGCCGCCTCGGTCGTCCGGACCAGGACCGTGTGCTCGTTGTTCGTCTCGTCGGAGTCGTAGGTGGGGCCGTCGACCAGCGCGACGATCTCCGGGTCCGCGCGCGTCACGATCGCCTCGAGGAGGAGCGGCGCAGGGCTCCCCGTCGTCAGCATCTCCGTCGGCGTGCACTCGAGTGTCGCCGGACCCTCGACGGGTGCCGTACCGTCCGACGTGCAGGTCCAGCCGTCCGGGGCGAGCTCGTCCACCCGGACGCCCGCCGGCAGCGAGAGGGTCACGACCGCCTCGGCCTCGGCCGAACCGCCCAGGTTCTCGAACTCGAACGGCACCACCACGGGACGTCCGACCTGACCGTCCACGGCGTCGGCTCCGCCCGCGACGAGGTCGGCCTCCGTCGTCACCGCACACACCGGCCGGGGCTCGGAGGCCAGCGTGCGGTCGGAAGCGACCGCCACGGAGTTGCAGGCGAGGGCGTCGGCTCCCACCGCACCCTCGATCGCCGCGGTCAGGACGAACGACGCCGTCTCGCCCGGCGCCAGGTCACCCGTGACGAGCGCCCGCACCGACCGCATGCCGACGGGCTCCGCCGACCAGTCGTCGTCGCCGGGCTCCGGGTGGACCTCCGGACGGTCCGGGTCGGTGGACGCGGAGAACGCGAGCTCCACGTTCGGGCTCGTGCCCGTGACCGCACTGAGGCTCTGGTCGAGCTCCGAGCCCCGCGGTGTGCTCGCGGTGCTCGGCGTGATCCCGGTGTCACCGACGTGCGGGAGCACGTCGTAGGCCACCACGTCGCCGAGGGACGTGTTGCCGCTGTTCTGCAGCGTCACGCGGTATCCGATGCTGGTCGCGTTGGCCGGCACCTGCACCACCCGGTCCGGGTCGGCGATCCACTCGCAGCCGTCCGCGGCGGTCGGGTCCGGCTGGCAGATCTCCTTCACGACCGTCAGGGAGTCGGCGGCGGAGACGGCGACGCTCTGGGACGTCGTCGCGAACCAGGCGGAGACGTCGCCGGAGCCGTCCACGTCGTCGGTGTTCTGCGTCCCCTCGCGGAAGTCCGCCTCGGTGTCGTCCCAGGTGCGGGTCGAGTCGCCCATCCATGCGTGCGCGACGCTGGTCGTACCGGCGGCCACGGCGAACGTCGGCTTCGCGACGACGGTCATCGTCGGCAGCGGCTCGTAGTCGTCGAACGCCGTCGCGTCCGGCCACACCGCCACGACCACGTCCCGCTCGACGCCGTCGACGGTGCGCGTCGCATAGTCGAACGTCACGCCGTCCGGCGCGTCGGAGAACGCCGCCGACCCTTCGGAGACGGTCCACCCTGCTGGCGCGATGAAGACGTACTGCGGGGTGAAGGGGCTGTCGGTCGGCATGTCGGTCACCGAGCCGGCGACGCTGAACGTGACGTCCCGGTCGGGTACCGCGCTGCCACCGCCCTCGACCGCGGGAGCAGCCGAGAAGTCGGCGACCACCTCGGGAACCGCACGGGGTGTCTCCACGAGCCGCACGGTGCGTGAAGCCTCGGTCTCCTGGGGCTCCAGCTCCGGCGCGTCGGGCCAGGACATGGTCGACGTCGCCGTGTTGACCCGCTCGACGTCGACGGGCGACCCGGGCTGCACCCGGTAGCGGACGTTCGCGTTGAACCAGTTGAAGGTCCGGTCGTCGGGCTGCGCGCGCGACGGCTGGATGTCTCCGCTGGTGACCCTCATCGACACGATCCTGGTGCCCTCGGGCGCCCGGTAGCGGGAGCCCGAGGTCGTCCCGGTCCGACCGTCGTCGAGCTCCCACTCGATCGTTCCCGGACCGGACAGCGCGATCTCGAAGACGTCGAGGTTCTGCTGGTCGAACGTGTCCTCGATGACTGCCGTTCCCACCTGGTTGCTGCCGTTGCCGGCGGACACCGTCCACCGGTACTCGTTGGCGGGCTCGCCGGCGTCCGGCACCTCGATCAGCCGCGTGGGCCCGTCCGTCCCCGTCCGCGACGTGTCCTTCGCCGTCGTCCCTGTACCGAACGGGTCCCAGCAGGCGACCACGACGTCGACGGTGGTGTCCGCGGACTTGGTGGTGCGAGCCGCGTCGAGGTAGGTCGCCTCGACGGAGAGGCTGACGGGAACCGTCGCCTCGAAGTTGCATCCGTCGGCGTCGGCGTCGGCGAAGTTCTCCCCCGGGAACCGGAGCTCGACCCGGTGCGGCCGGTAGTTGTCGCGGGTGTACCAGGCCGACTCCGGGCTGCCCCAACCACCCGCGGCGTCATACACGGGCTCGTCCTCGGTACCGCGCGTCCACGTGATCGTGTGGGTCGCCTCGTCGTACACACCGCCATCCGTGTCGACGACCTCCGCCTCGGGCGGCAGGGTCTGCGTGACGGTGTAGCTGCCGGCCGCGACCCACTCGGTGGTGCCGTAGGCGTCCCGGTAGGGCCCGCCGGTGACGAACAACGGGAAGGCGCCGCTGCCCATCCTGTTCGTGAGGGTCAGCGGGTCGTCGACGGAGACGGTCCTCTCCGCACCGACGATGGCGACGCTCGGGTCGGGGACCTCGTTGTGCCAGACGACGGGAGCAGCGGTCGCCTCGACCGGGTCCGGCACGTTCTCGGCCGACGCCTCCACGCCCATGACGATCTCGAAGCCGTCGGGGTAGAACTGCCCGGCTCGCGCCGTCGCGCCGAAGCCGCTCGTTCCCTCCGCTTCGACCTGGTAGGTCACGAGGAACGTCCCGGAGTCCCCGGCGGCCAGGTCTCCGAGCTGGAAGACCTTGCCGGTCAGGTCGTCGCCCGTCGGTGTCACGTCGGGTGCCCCGTTGGGGCGCGTCCACGTCTCGTACGCGAGGAGCGCAGGGGTGCTGTAGTCCGCGCTCGGCGCGAGCGCCGCCAGCCCGTAGGGGTCGGGCTGCGACGGGGAGAAGCGGACCTCCGCACCGGTGCAGTCCGCCACCGAGCACGCGTACGAGACCCGGTACGCCAGCCGGTCGTCGTGCTGGCCGTACGACGTCTCCGTGACGGGCTCACCGGTGAGGTGGTGCACCGGGGTCACGCTCACGGTCAGCACCGCGTCCGCTGCCGCCGCCGGGCCGGCCGCGACCGTCCCGGTGAGGGCGAGGGCGGCGACGACGGTGGCGGCGACACCGCGCACGAGCGATCCCACCCGGCGCAGCCCCCTGCGTCGTCCCGTCGCTGCCATGGTGGAGCCCTTCGTCTGCTTCATCGGTCCCTCGCGTCGTCGGTGGAGATCTCGAGCTGGACGGAGTAGTCGTCGTCACCGTCCGGATTGACGACACGAACCCGTGCCGTGTGGGTCTCGCCGGCGTCCGTCACCGTGCAGTCGTGCTCGGCGCCGTCGGCGACGCTCAGCTCGCCCGCGGCGCACCGGACCGTCGGCCGCACATCGATCTGTCGCTCGATCGTGGTCATCAGCTCCGTCGCGAGGTGTTCGCCGTCGGCCGTCGGTCCAGCACTGCAGCTCGCGACGAACAGCAACGGGACCAGGGCCACCAGCCCCGGCCGGCGCGTGCCGCCCGAGCGCCGGCGCAGCCGCGTTGCACCGGTGCGTTCCACCACCGGACGACGTGTCGTGCACCCCACGTTGTGCTCCCCAGTCCTGGTCGTCGCAAGCCGCCTGAACGCGGCCAGCGAGACATATTCGACACGCTCCGGTCTGGTAGCGCTCGTCCACCGGTGAGAGATCATCAACAGGGTCATCATCCACGTGGCCTCGAGACGGCCACCGGCCGAGGCCGTCCGGACGCCCGGTACACGCGCGGGCGCCCGCGAAGACCCAGCGCGATCGCGGCGCCGACGGCGACGTGCTCGGCGACGAGGAACCCCGCCGCCTCGCGCGTCGCCGCACCGAGCGGACCGGCCAGCGACACCAGCAGGACCACCCCGCACAGCACGAGCCACGTCCGCTCGCCGTCCCCCGTCAGCCGCCGCAGGAGCGCACGCGCACCCCACCCGAGCAGCCCTGCCACCAGTCCGGCCACGACGACGTCGACCAGCCCCACCTCGCGCAGCCCGTCCCCGGCACGGGCCCGCAGCTCCGCACCGCTCAGCGTCGCGACGATCCACACCACGGCGGCGACCGCCGCGGCCAGCAGCGGGACGGCCCACGGCGGTGTCGGACGGCGGAGCACGCCGCGCCCCGGTCGCCCGGTCCCATGCCCGCCGTGCGGCGTCCGCCCTGTCGCCTGATCGGTCATCGCCCTGCCTCCTCCTGCCGTTACGCACCGGCTGTCGTCGATCGTCTGTGGGAGACCAGCCTGGGAGCGGAAGGCCCGGCCGCGCCTCGGCCGGAGGGAGACATCGACCACGACCTCCGTCGTCGGCGGCCCCGACCGCTGCCCGGGGGCACCCCCGACCTTCGTCGGTGTCGGGCCGCGACGACGCGTCGAAGCGTGCAGGCCATGGAGACCCTCGGCCCGCGACTGCCCCGGCGCCTGCTCGTCGGTGCCTGGCTGGTGATCGCCGCGCTGACCGTGCTGGTGGTGGTGACCTCGAGCCTCGACGCCCCTGACAGGTCGCTCCTCGACGTCGTCGTCGGTCTCGGCGCGCTCGGGCTGACCGCTCTGATGTTCACCCGGCACACGGTCGCGGCGGCCCTCGGGCTCGCCGTCCTGGCCGCGCTGTCGCCGGCCGCGACGCCCGCCGCTACGGCCGCCACGCTGCAGGTGGCGCGGAGCCGGCCGGTCCGCACCGCCCTGCCCGTCGCGGTCGCCGGGACGCTCGGGCACGCCGTCCAAGCGCTGTGGCACCCCGTCCCGCTACCGCTCGAGTGGTGGCTGCTGTGCGACGTCGCGGTGCACGCGGCGCTGCTCGGGTGGGGCGCGTACTGGCAGGAACGGGCGCTGGTGCTGTGGTCGCTGCGAGAACGCGCCCGCCGCGCCGAGGCCGAGCAGGAGCAGCGGGTGGCCGAGGCCCGCACGGCCGAGCGCACCCGGATCGCCCGCGAGATGCACGACACCCTCGCCCACCGGCTCTCCCTCCTCGCCGCGACCGCGGGGGCGCTCGAGTACCGGCCCGACGCTGACCCGGCCGCGCTGGCCGCGGCGGCCGGCCGCGTGCGCTCCGGCGCCAGCGACGCCCTCGAGGATCTGCGCCAGGTGGTCCGGCTGCTGCGCGCGGGACCCGAGGACCTCGGCCACGCACCCGACCTGGACGACGTCGCCCGCCTCGTCGAGGAGGCGCGGTCGTCAGGGAGCGACGTCACCTACGAGGCACCGGCGGCCGACGCCGGCGACGTGCCCCCGGCCGTGCGGACCACGCTCTTCCGCGCGGTCCAAGAGGGACTCACCAACGCCCGACGGCACGCCGCCGGCGCGACCGTACGCGTGGAGCTCGAGCTCGCCGGCGACGAGGCCCGGGTACGCGTGGACGACGACGGCGGCGGGCCGGGCGCACCCGGCGACGGCCCGGGCAGCGGCACCGGGATCGTGGGGCTGCGCGAGCGGGTGACGCTCCTCGGCGGGCGCCTGCACGCCGGGGCGCGCGCCGACGGAGGATTCACGCTCGAGGCGTGGCTACCGTGGGACCGATGACCGAACCGCAGCAGCCCGGGGTGCGCGTCATGCTCGTCGACGACGACGCGCTCGTGCGTGCCGGCCTGCGCCTCATGCTCGACGGCGCCGACGGCATCCGGGTGGTCGCGGAGGCGGCGGACGGCGGCGACGTGCCCGGCGTGCTCGACGCCCACCCGGCGGACGTCGTCCTCATGGACCTGCGCATGCCCGGCGTCGGCGGGATCGCCGCGACCCGGGCCGTCCGCGCACGCCCGGCCCCGCCCGCCGTCGTCGTCCTCACCACCTTCGACACCACCGAGGAGGTCGGCGGGGCGCTGCGTGCCGGGGCCGCCGGCTACCTCCTCAAGGACATGCCGCCCGCACGGATCGCCGCCGCGGTCCGGTCCGCCGCGGCGGGCGAGCCCGTACTGGCGCCCGACGTCGCCCGGCGGCTCATGGCGACCGTCGCGGGAGCGGGCGGCGCCCGAGATCGCGCCCGCGACGCCCTGAGCGCCCTGACCGCCCGGGAGCGCGACGTCGCCGCCGAGCTCGGCCGCGGGGCCTCCAACGCCGAGATCGCCGCCCGCCTCTACCTGAGCGTGCCGACGGTCAAGGCGCACGTCTCCCACCTGCTGGACAAGCTCGGCCTGGAGAACCGCACGCAGGTGGCGCTGCTCGTGCACGACGCCGAGGACTGAACGGTCGACGGCATCCGGACCGGTCAGCGCCGTGCCAGCCCGTCGACGCTCACGACGCCGGTACGGACCATCTTGTGCCACGCGGCCGTCTTGCCGCGCGCCTCCTGCCAGAGAGCACCGACGACGACGAGGCCGAGCATGGTGGAGTACACGGGCCACAGCGGCAGCGTCCAGAGGTGGCGCAGGTCGGGCCAGGCACGGTTGAGGGCGAGGGCCACTCCGATCACCGCGAGCGAGACGAGCAACCCGAGCCAGCCCAGCCACCCCCACAGCCCGCCGTCCACAGACACGGGTCCCAGGACGAGCGCCACCGGGAACAGCGCGAGGACCAGGAGCTGCAGCAGCGGCATCACCACCATGGTCAACGTGTTGACGACCAGGTAGAGGCCGAACGCCCGGTAGCGCGGGTTGCCGATCATGTCCAGGTGCCGGCGCATCGTCTGCAGCAGTCCGCGCGCCCACCGGACACGCTGGCGCCACAGCGTCCGCAGCGTCGAGGGCGACTCGGCGTGCACGAGCGCACGCGGCCGGAACACCACGCGGTACCCCGCACGGTGCACCCGCCAGGTCAGCTCGAGGTCCTCGCCGACCGTCGTCTCGTCGAATCCGCCCACCTCGGCCACGACGTCCCGCGTGAACGCGCCGATGTTGCCAGAGACGATCGGCAGACAGCCGAGAAGCGTCAGCGCTCTCCGGACCAGACCTGTCCCGGCGTGGCTGAGGATCGCGAGCAGCCGGGTCTGGACCCGGTCGAGGTTGACCGGACGGTCGTCCCCGCACACGGCGCCGACACGGGGGTGGTCGAACCCGCGGAGCATTTCGGCGACGGTGTCGCGGCCGAAGATCCCGTCCGCGTCGACGAAGAACAGGATCTCTCCGTTCGCCTCCGCGATGCCCCGGTTGAGCGCTGCCCCCTTGCCGGCGTTCGCCTGCTGCACGGCCCGCACCTGGGGGTACGTCCGTTCCAGCCTTCGGGCGATCTCCGCGGTGCCGTCGTCGGACCCGTCGTCGACGACGACCACCTCGAGCCGGTCGTACGAGCCGCTCACCAGGGACCGCACGCAGTTCTCGAGCACCGGAGCCTCGTTGTAGGCGGGGATCACCACGCTGACCCGGGGCCGTTCCGCGAGGATCGTGTGGACGCCATGACGGCGGCGGTGAGCCTCCCGCAGCTCGAACGCGACGGCCAGCGGCACGAGGACGAGCTTGGCCAGGCCGAACAGCGGCAGCGCCAGGCCGCCGAGGACGACCGTCAGCGACACCGCGTCAACCGCCTCGCTCACGCTCCCACTCCGGCTCCGTGTGCCGGCAGGCCGGAGTCCTCGAGCACGGCGTCGATCACCTCGGGCGCGGCGGCGCTGTTGGCGCCGAAGCGGGCGTTCACCTCGAGCACCACGGGCCGGCCGTCGACGTCGCGCCGGACGTCGAGATCGACCGGCCCAGTCAGTCCCAGAGCAACCACCGCGCGGCTCGCGACCTCGGCGACGTCGTCGGCACGCACCCGCCGCACGGCGGTGGCGTTGCCGACCCGGCCGTCCGCGAGCGCCGTCTTCTCGAGCACCACGGTGACCTGCGCCCGGTCGGCGCCCGGCGCGCGGAAGACCATCGGGGCGTACTCGACACCCGGCGCGAACGCCTGGACGACGGATCCTGGCGGGACCTCGGCCCACGAGCCGGTCCACGCCTCGTCGACCACCTCGACGCCCCGCCCACCGCGCGAGACCCGCGGCTTGGTGACGACCGCGCCGCCGAGCGCGCGCACCGCGGCGCGCGCGTCGTCATAGTCCTCCGGCACGCCGTGCGCCGGGACGGGCACTCCTGCCGCCTCGAGCGCCCGGCTCGTCAGGAGCTTGTCGTGCGCGAGCCGGACCGCCCGCTCGGGGGCGACGACCGTGTGAGCCGGGTTGAGCTGCGCCATCGACGCCGCCAGCACGGGCAGCTCCTCGCTCACCGTGGGGATCACCAGGTCGATCTGCTCGAGGTCGACGAGTCGCCGCAGCACGGCGACCAACCCGGGGTCCGTCGCGTACGGCACCCGGACGACCCCGGGGTGGTGCTCCGCGTCGACGGCCAGCACGTGCTGACCCCGTGCGCGCAGCTCGCGGACGAGCGCGGTGCCCGCGGGCCCACCGGCCCCGGTGACCAGCACCCGGCTCCTCACAGCTCTCCCAGGGCCGAGCCGAGCACGCGGACCGGCTCGTAGCCCTCGGCGAACTCACGCTTGGCCTGCGCCCCGCGGAAGGTGGCCAGCCCACGCAGACGCTGGGCGCTCATGTACGGCTTGTCGGCCTGGTCGCGGTGCAGGCGCACGGCCTGGACCTTGACGTCGAGGTGGTCAGCGATGTCGATGAACACGCTCGGGTTGAAGGAGCGGGTGACCGACGGAGACTCGAAGCACAGGATCGTCGTGCGCTGCCGTGCGGCTCGCAGCGTCGCGGCGTGGACGGCCGCGTGGTCCTGGTGCTGGTCGTGCCCCGAGTGGGTGAGGATGACGTCGGGGTCGAGATGGTCAATCGCTGCCTCGATGGCCATGACGAGCCCCTGCTCCGCCTGGGCGAGCGCTGTGTCGGGGAAGTCGTGGACCGTCACGGTCCGGGCACCGAGGAACGCCGCGCCACGCTGAGCCTCCCTCAGACGCGTCTCCTCGGCACCGCCCACCGCACCCCGGCTCATCACGACGGCGTGGACCTCGTGCCCCGTGTCGACCAGCTTGGCGAGGGTGCCCCCGCACGCCAGCTCGAGATCGTCCGGGTGGGCACCGATCGCGAGGACCCGGCGCGGCCGCGCCACACGGACCGCCGAGCGCCGGAGCAGCAGCACCCCGGTACCGCCGAGCAGGACGACCGTCGTGGAGGCGAGGGCGATGCCCAGCGCGACGTCCGACCCACCGGGGAGCGTGACGGCAAGGACGTTGACCGGGACGAGTAGGGCGGTGACGCCGAGGACGCCCCACCGGACGGCGGACGGGCGGCGGAGGTACCGGTCGTCCAGCCGGTCGCCGCGGGTGACCGCGACCGTCGAGGCGAGGACGAGGAGAAGGATGAGGAAGAGGTGATACATCATCGGTCCTGGTGGGTGCGGGCGCACGAGGGCGCAGGAGGGTAGGGATCTGGCGGCGGCGGTGTGTCGCGTGCTGAGAGGCGCGGACGCCGCGGCCCGGGTGAAGAGGTCGGGAAGGCCGGCGGTCAGGTACGTCGGCCGGGTCGCTGTCGGCGCGCCGCCGCGATGACGATCACCGCGAGGACGGCGGCGGCGGCGAGGGCGCCGGCGGTCCGGGCGGCGACGGCTCGGGCGCCGGGTGCCGTCGCGCCGGCGGCAAGGGTGTCGGCGGTGCCGCCGGCACGGTCGACGGTGCTGGTCAGCGGCTCGGGGGTGCCCTCGACGTCCGCGGTATAGGAGTCCTCGGTGTCGACAGGTGTTGCGGCCACGAGCAGCATCAGGGCCTCGCCGGGAGCACGCGGCTCCAGCGTGACCTCCAGCGCGCGGCCCGTGCAGGTGTACTCCGGTGCGTCCGCGCCGGGGATCTCCCGGCCCTCGTCCCCGCCGTCGAGCACGCGGAACGTGATCGCTCCGCAGTCGATCTCCTGACCGGAGTCGACGACGAGACGCACCGGCGTCGGGGTGCCCAACGGAGTGACATAGCGCCACTGCAGCGCACTCTGGGAATCGAGACGGTCCTCGTTCTCACGGTCGGTCCAGTAGCCGTAGAGACGTCCGCCGCTCAGGTCCGCCTCGTCCGCGCGGATGCTGACCCGCTGGGCGACCTCCTGGACGCCGGCCCGGAACGTCAGCTCCACGTCCTCGCCCGCACCGACGGCGCCCGGGTCCCAGGCCGTGAGCAGCTCCGCGGTCGCCCGGCCCTCCTGCGCGCCGTCCCAGGTCACGTGCGCCACGTCCCCGTCGACCTCGACGTGGCCCACGCGAGTCCCGTCAGCCGTCGTCGCATCCGTCGCGGGGACGAGCGCTCGCAGCTCGGGCGGCAGCTCGACGGTGAAGCCCTCGGACCCGCCGTCGCCGTCGAGCGACCACGTCAGGGTCACGGGCACCGTGTCCCACAGACCGGTGCTCGTCGCCGCGACGGCGTCCCACGACGGCGGATCCTGGTCCGGGACGCCACAGGCGGTGGCGGTCGTCAGTGCGCCAGTTCCGACCAGCAGTAGGGCGATCCTGGCGACCAGGCGTCGGTGCTGCATGCGTCCTCCACGTCTCGGTGGCGGGCTCGAGCGGCCCACCACCTGATCACACGCTGAGCGGGGGCCGCCGTGACGCGAAGGAGTGGGTGAACCCCGTCACAGTGCGTATCTCAGCCCGACGGCACGAAGAACGTCACCCTCCGCAGCGCACCGGCCCCGGCACCGGAAGGGTCGACGAAGCGGGTGGTGAGCTCGTGGGACCCGGTGTCCAGGTCGGCGAAGAAGTAGTTGAACGTGGTGTCGGTCTCGAGCGCAGGGAACGACGTCGTCCCACCGTCGAGCGTCACCTCGTACGGCGTGCCGGCCGGCACGTAGAGGTCGAACGCCACGAGGTTCCCGGGCAGCACGCTGACGTCCTCACCCGGCACGGGCGCGAGGATCACCGGCGCCTCGAAGACGTACGGTCCGGCTGCACCACTGGCGCCCGACCGGGCGGCATCCACGGTCTGCGTGGCGGTGTACGCCGTGGCGACGTCCGGCTCCCCGGGTTCCGGGACGGCCTCCCACACGCCGGCGTCATCGGCGGTCGCCGTGGCGACGACCACACCGCCCTGGTCCAGGACCTCGATCGTCGCCCCGGGGAGCGCCGTCCCGGTGAGAGTGACCGGCGTGCGGAAGTTTCCCGCTGCCGGTGCGGTGATCGTCGGCGGATCCGGCGACGGGGACGGAGTTGCGCTCGGCGACGGCGACGGCGACGGAGCTGTGCTCGGCGACGGCGACGGACTCGGAGTCGCGCTCGGCGTCGACGTCGGGGCCGGTGTCGCCTGCGGCGGCGCACCAGGTGTCGGCTCGGCCGCGTCGGCGGCGGGCGGGTCAGAAGCTCCGGGCACCGGAGGAGCCGCCGGTTCGGCGGCCACCGCCTCGTCAGGTGCCGCCGGGGCCCGGTGCGGATCAGGGAGCAACGGCGGCTCAGGAGACGGCTCAGGCTGGTCGGAGGACGACGGCGCCGGCGACGGCGCCGGCGACGGCGACGGCGACGGCGACGGCGACGGCGACGGCGACGGCGACGGCGAGACGGGCTCGGCCCGTTCGGGGGCAACGGGCGCCGCGGGCGCGGCAACGGCCCCGGTCCCGGCCCCGGCCACTGACGACCCGGGTGAGCTGCCGGAGCCCCAGAGCACGGTCGCGCCGACGACCACGGCTGCCACGACGACGACACCCACGGCCCCGGCCGCGATCCCGGTCGTGGTCAGCCCTCGATCGTGCGCCCGTCGCCTGGACCCGCGCGACGCTGCCGCGGCTCCGACGCCGGCCCCTGTGCCGGACGTGCCGGCGAACGCTCCGTCCACGAAGGAACCGGCACCGAGCACGACCGGCAGCAGGAGGACCGGCACCCGCAGGGAGACGTGCCGCAGCTCGGCCAGCACCTCCGTGCAGGAGGCGCAGCCGACGAGATGTGCGTCGACGCGCCGCGCCTTGGAAGCCCCGAGCCGACCGCGGTCGTAGTCGGCCAGGACGGCGAGCGTCTCGCGGCAACCTGGCTCGGCGTCGCGGGTCCGTACGTGCGCCTGCAGCCAGGCTCCGCGCAGGCCCTCCCGGGCACGGCGGGACAACTGGGCGACGGCGTTCGGACTGGAGGCGAACTGCGGGACCAGTTCACGCGGAGGCGTTCCCTCGACCTCCGTCAGCCACAGGATCCGTTGCCACTGGTCGGGCAGGGAGGCGAACGCCCGCGCGAGCACGTCCCTCTCCGCCAGCGCGTGCGCGTGGTCCGGGCTGTGCTCGCCCTGCGCGTCCTCGATCTCCTCCAGCTCCATGAGCACGGACTCGGTCCGGCGGGACCGGTCGGTCACCAGGTTGCGCACGGTCCGCAACAGGTATCCGACGAACTCGTCGCGCGGCCCGTGCTCACCGCGCAGGGCGCGCAGGACGTTGAGGAAGGCCTCCTGGGCCACGTCGTGAGCGTCCGGAGCCGGGACGAAACGCCGGGCATACCTCAGCGCAGCAGCGTGGTGGCGCCGGTAGAGCTCACCGTACGCGTCGTCGCGCCCCGAGCGGACGAAGGCGGTCAGCTCAGCGTCGGGGAGCTCGCTCAGGAAGTTCGACAACCGTCGCCCTTCGACGAATGGACATCCGGGGCCATACGGTTCTCCCCGCTGGAGAAGACCCCCGGGGCAGACCACCATGACGACTCTGTGATGCACGTCACATCTATCGACGGGTGCTGAGTGCGAGCGGCAGGAGAACCGCACACAGGTGGCGCTGCTCGTGCACGAGGCCGAGGGCTGAGGGAGGCTGAAGCGCTCTCTCAGGCCGGCACGACGGCGCAGCCCCGCCGGTCCAGGACCACGCCCACCTTCTCGTCCGTCTGCGGCACCGGGCCGTCGGTGAGAGCCACGAGCCGCTCCTCGCCCGCACCCAGGTCGACGTCGACGGTGACCTCGGTCCGACCGCGCCGGAACGTCGAGGCGACGACCACACCACGCGACCCCTCGTCACCGTCACCCGTGCCCGGGGCCACCCGCAGGCCGCCCGACCCGACCGCCAGCAGACCGTCGTCGTGCGGGAGGAACGCCTGGTAGCCGAGGAACTCCGCGACCTGGCGCGTGGCCGGCGTTCGCCACAGCTCCTCCGGCGGCGCGACCTGAGCCAGCCTGCCCGCAGACATCACCGCGACCCGGTCGGCCACCGTAAAGGCCTCGTCGTGGTCGTGGGTGACGAACACCGCGGTGGTGCCCGTGGCGCGCAGCACCGCCCGGATCTCAACGGCCAACCGCTCGCGCAGCCCCCGGTCGAGCGCCGAGAGAGGTTCGTCGAGCAGGAGGAGGCGCGGTCGCGGGGCGAGTGATCGTGCCAGCGCCACGCGCTGCTTCTCGCCGCCGGAGAGCTCTGCCACCGTGCGGTTGCCGAATCCCGCCAGGCCCACGAGGCCCAGCAGCTCCGCGACGCGCTCGGTCCGCTCCGCGCGCGGCCGGTCGGCGAGCCCGTAGGCGACGTTGCCCGCGACGTCCCGGTGGGGGAACAGCTGCCCGTCCTGGAAGAGCAGACCGAACCCGCGCCGGTGCACGGGCACCCCGGCCAGGTCCGCCCCGCCGAACGCGACGGACCCCTCGGCCACCGGCTCCAGGCCGGCGACGGCCCGCAGCAGCGAGGACTTGCCACACCCGCTGGGACCCAGCAGGGCGAGCACCTCCCCGGCCGCGACATCGAGCGAGACACCGTCGACCGCCGTCGTGCCCGCGTCCCCGCGCCGCTGCCCGTAACGCACGACGACGTCACGCACGGTCAGACCCGCCTCGCGCCCCGACGCTCCTGCCATCAGAACTCCCCTCCGGTGTCTCCGCGCATCCGTTCGGCCACCATCATGACGGTCGCCGTGAGCGTCGCGAGCACCACCGACGCCGCGAGCGCCATCCCGTAGTTCTCCGCACCCGGCTGCCCGATCAACCGGTAGATCACCACGGGCAGCGTCGCGGCGTCGGGCCGGGCGAGGAACGACGTCGCGCCGAACTCTCCGAGGGACACCGCGAACGCGAACCCGACGGCCAGGCCCAGCGAGCGTGCGGCGAGGGCCAGGTCGACGCTCGCCAGCACCCGGCCCGGCGACGCCCCAAGCACGGCGGCGGCCTCCCGCAGCCGCGGGTCGATCGCCCGCAGCACGGGCAGCATCGTCCGCACGACCAGCGGGATCGCCACCACCGCCTGTGCGATCGGCACGAGCAGCCCGGAGGTACGCAGGTCGACGTCGAACCCGAGCGGACGGTCCAGCGTCAGCAGGAACCCGAAGCCCACCGTCACCGCGGACACGCCCAGGGGGAGCATGAAGACCCCGTCCAGCCCGGCGACCGCACGCTGCAGCCCGGGTGCCCGCGGCCGTCGCGAGACGACGAGCACGACGAGTCCCCCGACGACGATCGCGATCAGCGTCGCGAGCGTCGCGATCCGCAGCGAGTTGAGCGTGGCCTCCCACACGGTGACCGTCAGCGCGTTGCGCCCGCCCGTGGTCCCCAGCGCGGCATAGTTGGCGAGCGACCAGGCACCGTCGGGCCCCTGGAACGAACGCGCCACGAGCCCGACGAGCGGGAACGCGACCAGTCCCCCGACGACGACGGCGGTCGTCGCCGCGGGCAGCGCGTCACGGGCGGCGCGCAGGTCGAGCGGGTGCGCGCCAGACGTCTCACCGGTCAGGTGCAGGGCACGTTCCCGCCGGGCGCGCAGGCGGGCGCTCACGAGCAGGGCTGCCACCACCACGACGAGCTGCAGCACGCTCAGCACCGCTGCGGCCCGCAGGTCGAGGAACTGCGTCGTCCGGATCCAGATCTCCGTCTCGATCGTGCCGTACCGCATGCCGCCGAGCACCAGCACGACCCCGAACGCCGTCGAGCAGAACAGGAACACCACCGACGCCGCCGACGCGATCGCCGGGCCCAGCGCCGGCAGCGTCACCGTCCGGAACGCCCGCCACGGGGTGGCGCCGAGCGCGCGGGCCGCCTGCTCGGCCCGCGGGTCGAGCCGCTCCCACAGGCCGCCCACCGTGCGGACCACCACCGAGTAGTTGAAGAAGACCAGCGCGACGACGACCCCCGCGAAGCTCTCCTGCCACCCCAGCCACCCGAGCGGACCGGACGGGGTGAACAGGTTGCGGAACGCGACGCCGACGACGACGGTCGGCAGCACGAACGGCACCGTGACGAGGCCGCGCAGCAACGTACGACCACGAAACCGGCACCGGTACAGCACGTAGGCGCCCGGCAGGCCGAGCAGCACGCTGAGCAGCGTCCCGACGCTCGCCTGCGCCAGCGTCTGCCCGACCACCCGCCACGTCCGGGGCTCGCTCAGGACCTCCGCGAAGCCGGAGAGGTCGAGCGTCCGCCCGCCCGCGCCGTCGTCGGCGAAGAAGCCCTCGACGACCAGCGCGACCACGGGCCACGCGAAGAAGACGGCGAGGAACACCAGCGGGACGCCGACCGCCCCGCCCCAGCCCAACCACGCCCACCGGGGCCGGCGCCGCGGACTCACCGGAGCGAGTCCTGGGCGAGCCTGCGGCTCCGCACCGGGCGAGCGCCTTGCTCCGCTGCGGCCCTCACCCTCGCGTCGCCTCCGGCTCACCCGATGCCGTCTCGGCTGAGCCTGCGGCTCCGCACCGGGCGAGTGCCTTGCTCCGCTGCGGCCCTCACCCTCGCGTCGCCTCCGGCTCACCCGATGACCGTGGCCGTCCACTGCTCGATCCACTCGTCGCGGTGCTCGGCGATCTCCGTGGCCGGGACGTCGTAGGGCTCGTCGGCCAGCGGTGCGAACTGCTCCCACTCGGCCGGCAGCTCGACCGTCTCGTCGGCCGGGTACATGTACATGTTCGCCGGGATGTCCGCCTGGACCTCGCCGGACGCGAGGAAGTCCACCAGGGCACGGGCACCGTCCGGGTTGTCCGTCCCCGCCAGGACGCCCGCGTACTCCACCTGCCGGAAGCACGTGCCCAGCAGCGCCGTCGTCGTCGACTCGCTGCCGTCCTCGGTGACCGTGAAGGCGGGCGACGTCGCGTACGACAGCACGATCGGGCGCTCCCCGCCCTCCCCCGCACCGGAGAAGTCGACGTAGTAGGCGTCCGACCAACCGTCGGTCACCCGGAGCCCGTTGTCCGCGAGGTCGGCCCACCAACCCTGCCAGGCGTCCTCGCCGAACGCGCTGATCGTGGCCAGCAGGAACGCGAAGCCGGGGGACGACGTCGCCGGGTTGGTGACGACCGTCAGGTCGGCGTAGGCCGGGTCGGTGAGGTCCTCGAGGCCGGTCGGCGGCTCGATGTCCGCGTCCTCGAACCACGCGGTGTCGACGTTGAGGCACACGTCACCACGGTCGATCGGGGTCAGGCCCTCCAGGCCCTCCTCGACCTGGGCGCTCACCGAGGGGTCCAGGTCCTCGGGCGTGTACGGCTCGAACACGCCCTCCTCGACCGCCCGCGACGCGAACGTGTTGTCGACCCCGTAGACGACGTCGCCCAGCGGGCTGCCCTGGGTCAGGACGAGCTGGTTGACCAACGCCCCGGCGTCGCCCGCCGCGACGTGCTCGACCTCCAGACCCGTGTCTGCCTCGAAGGACTCGAGGAGCCCCTCGCTCAGCGCGAAGGAGTCGTGCGTGACCAGCGTCACCGTGCCGGACAGCTCGGCGGACGAGTCCGCCGGGACCGGTGTGCTCCCCTGCTCTCCCGGGGCGTCGTCGCCCGTGCAGGCGGCCAGGGCGGGCACCAGCCCGACGACGGCGAGGGTTGCCAGGGTGCGGCGGGTACGGATGGTCATACGTCCTCCTCAGACGGATCTGAAGGGGGGCCGTGCCCGCCGTTCGCGGACCACGGGATCGAGAAGCCCGACTTCCTCCACCGGTGCTAACCGGATCAGGTTCGAGGGTCTGCGGCGAACCGCACTCTCAGCGCTCGCTGGCGCTCCCCTGTCGTTCCCTCCGAGCCTACACACCGCACGCACGCTACGGTGGTGGCGTCCGTCGGGCGGGCCGCTCGCGGCACCGTCCGATGCTGCCGTCTGGTACTGGAGGATCCGTGGAGCATTCCGAGCAGTCCGAGCCCTCGCTGGGGGTCAAGATCGGGACGGTCGCCGCGACGTTCGCGGCCGGGTGGGTCGCGCAGAAGCTCATCAAGGTCGTCTGGGAGAAGGCCACCGGTCACGACGCCCCCATCGACCTCGACGCGGACGACATCCCGATCGTCCAGGCGATCACGTTCGCGGCGGTCACCGGTGGGGTCGCCGTGCTGGCCCGCCGGCTCGCCCGTCAGGGTGTGACCAAGGCGGTCGACCGGCGCGCCAAGAGCGTCTCCGTCGTGTAGGCCCGACGGCGCCGCCACGGCCGGACGCCGTCCCTCAGCTCCGGCTCCGCTGGCGGCGGCGCGCGAGCTGCGCCTCGTGCCCGTGGGGACGGTCCACCGTGTGCACGGCGGCCAAGGCCGCGGCGAGGCGGTCGTCCGGCGCGAGGTCCGCGTGCAACGCCAGGGCCGCGACGATCTGCGAGGCGGCCGCCTGGACGGGGATGCCGGCCCGTGCGGCTGTTTCGCCGAGCCGGTCGCCCGCCTCGTCCTCCGCGATGCCCTGGACCGCCATGAAGGCGCCCTTGGCCTGCTCGACCGCAGCGGCCGAGACCATCGCGCGCCCCACCGCACGGTGCGACTCGCGGTCCAGTGCTTCCCTCGTCACCGGGCTGATGTCGAGCACGTAGCCCACCACGTGGCTGACCGCGCCCTCGTCGTCGTGCTGCGCCTGCCCCGTGACGACCACGGTGCGGGCCTTCCCGTGCGGGTCGACGATGCGGTGCGCGCTGCTGAACGGTCGCCCGGCCCGCAACGCCACGACCGCTGTCCGGGAGAGCCGTGCGCGGTCGTCGGGGTGGGTGCGGCTGCGCAGCAGGTCGACGGTGGGCTCGATCTCTCCCGGCTCCCGCCCGTGCATCCGGTAGACCTCGTCGGACCACCACGTCAGCCCGGACTCGACCTCGACCCGGTACCGACCCACGACGAGCTGCACGCCAGCGGCCAGCGCCTCGGCGGCCGCGGCCAGACCTGTCGCTCGGCTGGTGCGGTGCGACGACGACCCGCTCATGACGACTCTCCGGATTCCCGGGCACGGCGCCCGGTCAGGACTGGTGTGCCGCCCACCGTACTCCCGGGGTGGAGAACTGCCACCCGAGGGCCGATGCTTCACCCGACGGGCTTCAGCGACGACTTGTCGTCGGATGCGGGTGCCTCGCCGGCCACCTCCCGGCGATGTGCACGGACCGAGTGGACGACCGCGCCCACCCAGACGACAACCACGACGCCGAAGACGACCGCCGCGGCGGCACCTTCCAGGGACACGAACTCGGTCCCGAGGAGCGTCCGCGTGTTCGTCAGGACGATGAGGCCGCCGACGGCCGACCCGAGGACGCGCGGAGGAACCCACCGCACGATCCAGGCCGCGATCGGGGCGGCAATCAGCCCGCCGATCAGCAGGGCGATCGCCCAGGAAGTCTCGATCCCCGCCGTCCCGAGCCCGACGAAAAAGCCGAGGCTCGCAGCCACTGCGACGAAGAACTCGCTGGTGTCGATCGAACCGATGACCTTCCGGGGCTCGAGCCGCCCGCTCGCGAGGATCGCCGGGGTACCGACCGGCCCCCAGCCCCCGCCGCCCGTCGCGTCCATGAATCCGGCGACCAGCCCGAGCGGGGTGAGGAAGCGTCGGCGCAGCGGCTGGCCCACCCGGTCGGTGCGGAGCCCCCGGAACGTGAACCGGAACAGGACGTAGAGGCCCAGGCCGAGGAGCAGCACGGACATCAGCGGGCCGGCGATCTCCGTCGAGAGCCACGAGAGGAACGTGGCCCCGACGAAAGCTCCCACCGCACCGGGGACACCGATCCGCGCGACGACGCGCCAGTCGACGTTCCCGAAACGCCAGTGCGAGGCGCCGGAGGCGAGGGTGGTCCCGATCTCGGCCAGGTGCACGGTCGCCGAGGCAGCCGCGGGGTTGGTGCCGATCATCAGCAGGAGGGTCGTCGAGGTGACGCCATAGGCCATGCCGAGGCTGCCGTCGACGAGCTGTGCCCCCAGACCGACCAGGGCGAGGAGTACGAGGGTGTGCACGGTGACCTCCGGAGACGGATCGGCATTACTCGACATACCCTATAGGTTCAGTCGGGTTTTGGGGAGACGTTCGCCCGACGGGATCGATCCCGGCCTACGGGTTCTCCCAGGCCTCCTCGTCGTCCACCAGCCGGCGCAGCTCCTCCGGCACCGACCCGGCGGCCAGGTCAGCCAGCGTGACCTGCGCGAGAACGGCTCGCACGTTCGCCCGCAGCGCCACCCACACGTGGAGCAACGATGCTGCGGAACCCGAGTAGTCGAGATCCGAGGGCCGCTGGTCACGCACGTAGACCAGGGGGCCGTCGACCGCGCGCACGACGTCAGCCACGGTCACACGATCCGCCGGCCGTGCGAGCACGTACCCACCGCCGACCCCTCGCCGGCTGGCGACGATCCCGTCCCGACGCAGATCCCGCAGGATCGCCTCGAGGAACCGGTGGGGGACGTCCTGTGCGGACGCGAGGGCCTCGGCAGACACGGGGGCGCCGTCCGTGACGGCCGCCAGCTCGATCGACGCCCGCACCGCGTAGTCGGCCTTCGCCGAGATCCTCACCTACGCCGCCTCCCTGTCTGCTCGCGGGTCTGCCCGCGCCGCGCGGAGCACCTCGCATGATACGTGCCCTGCCCTGCCCGAAACGCTTGCCCCAGAATGCAGTCAGGCCCCCCGCACCGTGTGGTGTGGGGGGCCTGGCTGTGAAGGGTGTCCGGCGGCGTCCTACTCTCCCACCCCGTCTCCAGGGCAGTACCATCGGCGCTGAAGGGCTGAGCTTCCGGGTTCGGTATGGGACCGGGCGTTTCCCCTTCGCTGTGACCGCCGTAACGTTATCGAGTTGTTCGGGTTCCCCCTTGTTGTTTCACCTGGTCGAGGTGAAAGGGGGTGGTGCCCGTTTCTCGGGAACCGCACAGTGGACGCGTGCATAGCAGAAGTGTTGGTGTTGAAGTTGTTGGCTTATTAGTACCGGTCAGCTGCGACAGTCGTTGGTCCTGTCTTCCACTTCCGGCCTATCTACCCAGTGGTCTAGCTGGGTGCCTTCACCCCACGAGGGGGATGGAAACCTCATCTTGAAGCAGGCTTCCCGCTTAGATGCTTTCAGCGGTTATCCCTTCCGAACGTAGCGAACCAGCGGTGCTCCTGGCGGAACAACTGGCATACCAGAGGTTCGTCCGTCCCGGTCCTCTCGTACTAGGGACAGCCCTTCTCAAGTTTCCTGCGCGCGCAGCGGATAGGGACCGAACTGTCTCACGACGTTCTAAACCCAGCTCGCGTGCCGCTTTAATGGGCGAACAGCCCAACCCTTGGGACCTACTCCAGCCCCAGGATGCGACGAGCCGACATCGAGGTGCCAAACCATCCCGTCGATATGGACTCTTGGGGAAGATCAGCCTGTTATCCCCGGGGTACCTTTTATCCGTTGAGCGACGGCGCTTCCACAAGCCACCGCCGGATCACTAGTTCCGACTTTCGTCCCTGCTTGACCTGTCGGTCTCACAGTCAAGCTCCCTTGTGCACTTGCACTCGACACCTGATTGCCAACCAGGCTGAGGGAACCTTTGAGCGCCTCCGTTACATTTTGGGAGGCAACCGCCCCAGTTAAACTACCCACCAGGCACTGTCCCTGATCCGGATCACGGACCGAGGTTAGATGGTCGATGCGGTCAGAGTGGTATTTCAACGGCGACTCCACTCGCGCTGGCGCGCGGGCTTCAAAGTCTCCCACCTATCCTACACAAACCGCACCGAACACCAATACCAAGCTATAGTAAAGGTCCCGGGGTCTTTCCGTCCTGCTGCGCGTAACGAGCATCTTTACTCGTAGTGCAATTTCGCCGAGTTCGTGGTTGAGACAGCGGAGAAGTCGTTACGCCATTCGTGCAGGTCGGAACTTACCCGACAAGGAATTTCGCTACCTTAGGATGGTTATAGTTACCACCGCCGTTTACTGGGGCTTAAATTCTGAGCTTCGCTTACGCTGACTCGTCCTCTTAACCTTCCAGCACCGGGCAGGCGTCAGTCCGTATACATCGTCTTGCGACTTCGCACGGACCTGTGTTTTTAGTAAACAGTCGCTTCTCCCTGGTCTCTGCGGCCCTCACCGCTTCCCACCGCTAGGGTGTTCACGGATCGGGCCCCCCTTCTCCCGAAGTTACGGGGGCATTTTGCCGAGTTCCTTAACCACGATTATCTCGATCGCCTTGGTATTCTCTACCTGACCACCTGAGTCGGTTTGGGGTACGGGCGGCTAGAACCTCGCGTCGAGGCTTTTCTTGGCAGCTGAGGATCACCCGATTCCCGCTAGTGCGGTCACCGTCAGTTCTCACCGTCAATGCTTCGCGGATTTGCCTACGAAGCCGGCTACAACCTTGGACGTGGTCTACCATCGCCACGCCGGGCTACCTTCCTGCGTCACCCCTGTTAACACGCTTACCTACTACCGGATTGGGTCCCACGCCGTTGTACCGGTGTCACCCGAAGGCGACGGTGGTACTCGGGGGTGGTCAGCATCACCGGATTCGGTATGGGCGGTTCTTCGCCGGTAGGAGAATATCAACTCCTTGTCCATCGACTACGCCTGTCGGCCTCGCCTTAGGTCCCGACTTACCCAGGGCGGATTAACCTGGCCCTGGAACCCTTGGTCATTCGGCGGACGGGTTTCTCACCCGTCTTTCGCTACTCATGCCTGCATTCTCACTCGTGTGGTCTCCACCGCTAGGTCACCCTGCGGCTTCACTGCCCACACGACGCTCCCCTACCCACCCACACACCTGAACACCCCCTCGAAAGGGAATGCTGGGTAAAGTGTGAGTGCCACGGCTTCGGCGGTGTACTTGAGCCCCGCTACATTGTCGGCGCGGAATCACTTGACCAGTGAGCTATTACGCACTCTTTCAAGGGTGGCTGCTTCTAAGCCAACCTCCTGGTTGTCTGTGCAACTCCACATCCTTTCCCACTGAGCACACGCTTAGGGGCCTTAGCCGGTGGTCTGGGCTGTTTCCCTCTCGACTACGAAGCTTATCCCCCGCAGTCTCACTGCCACGCTCTGGCTTACCGGCATTCGGAGTTTGGTTGACGTCAGTAACCTGGTGAGGCCCATCGGCCATCCAGTAGCTCTACCTCCGGCAAGGAACGCGTGACGCTGCACCTAAATGCATTTCGGGGAGAACCAGCTATCACGAAGTTTGATTGGCCTTTCACCCCTAACCACAGGTCATCCCCTCAGTTTTCAACCTAAGTGGGTTCGGTCCTCCACGCCGTCTTACCGGCGCTTCAACCTGCCCATGGCTAGATCACTTCGCTTCGGGTCTAGACCCGGCGACTGAATCGCCCTATTCGGACTCGCTTTCGCTACGGCTTCCCCACACGGGTTAACCTCGCCACCGAGCACTAACTCGCAGGCTCATTCTTCAAAAGGCACGCCGTCACCCCTGCTAAGGAGGCTCCGACGGATTGTAGGCACACGGTTTCAGGTACTATTTCACTCCCCTCCCGGGGTACTTTTCACCTTTCCCTCACGGTACTTGTCCGCTATCGGTCACTAGGTAGTATTTAGGCTTAGCAAGTGGTCTTGCCAGATTCACACGAGATTTCACGGGCCCCGTGCTACTTGGGATCCCCTTCACCAGGCCGCACCATTTCGTCTACGGGACTCACACCCTCTACGGTCCGCCTTTCAATGCGGTTCGACTATGACACGACTTTCTTACTGGTCCAGACCATGTCAGTGATCTGAGAAAGGTCCCACAACCCCGCACACGCAACGCCTGACAGCTTGACACGCATACGGTTTGGCCTCATCCGCTTTCGCTCGCCACTACTCACGGAATATCTCTTCCTGCCGGTACTGAGATGTTTCACTTCCCGGCGTTCCCCCCTGCACCCTATGAATTCAGGTACAGGTAACCGCACATGACTGCGGCTGGGTTCCCCCATTCGGACATCCTCGGATCACAGCTCGTTTGCCAGCTCCCCGAGGCTTAACGCAGGCTACAACGTCCTTCTTCGGCTCCTAGTGCCAAGGCATCCACCATGTGCCCTTCTAAACTTCGACACACACTACAAATATGCTACAGAAATCCAAGAATAATACTTGAACATCTGGGATGCTCGCGTCCACTGTGCAGTTCTCAAGCAACGGACGGTCCCGCCGGCCACCAGGCCCACCCGACCCCCACACACCCCACCAACCATCACCCCCGAAGAAGCAACGACCCGGCACGACGCGCGAAGCGGTATGAAGACCCGACCAACGACCCGTATCCATCAAAGGTCACCCGACCACGCAGGCCGGTTGCCTCAGGACCCAACAGTGTGCTCACACGACCCACCAGAGGCCACCGACCACGTTCCCACCCACCACCGAAGCAGCAGACGTACTAGCAGCCGGCACGCACCCAGCGCACCGCAAACAGTCAATGTTCCACCCAGAGCAACCACCAGACACACGTTCGGCGCCTACGATGGCTGTGCATGACCACCCACCCCCAGGGCAGAACCCCACCAGGTGAGCAGTATGTGCTCCTTAGAAAGGAGGTGATCCAGCCGCACCTTCCGGTACGGCTACCTTGTTACGACTTAGTCCCAATCGCCAGTCCCACCTTCGACCACTCCCCCCGGACGAACCGGTTGGGCCATGAGCTTCGGGTGTTACCAACTTTCGTGACTTGACGGGCGGTGTGTACAAGGCCCGGGAACGTATTCACCGCAGCGTTGCTGATCTGCGATTACTAGCGACTCCGACTTCATGGGGTCGAGTTGCAGACCCCAATCCGAACTGAGACCGGCTTTTTGGGATTCGCTCCACCTTACGGTATCGCAGCCCTCTGTACCGGCCATTGTAGCATGCGTGAAGCCCAAGACATAAGGGGCATGATGATTTGACGTCATCCCCGCCTTCCTCCGAGTTGACCCCGGCAGTCTCCCATGAGTCCCCGGCATAACCCGCTGGCAACATGGGACGAGGGTTGCGCTCGTTGCGGGACTTAACCCAACATCTCACGACACGAGCTGACGACAACCATGCACCACCTGTGCACCGACCTTGCGGAACCACCATCTCTGGCAGCGTCCGGTGCATGTCAAGCCTTGGTAAGGTTCTTCGCGTTGCATCGAATTAATCCGCATGCTCCGCCGCTTGTGCGGGCCCCCGTCAATTCCTTTGAGTTTTAGCCTTGCGGCCGTACTCCCCAGGCGGGGCACTTAATGCGTTAGCTGCGGCACGGAACTCGTGGAATGAGCCCCACACCTAGTGCCCAACGTTTACGGCATGGACTACCAGGGTATCTAATCCTGTTCGCTCCCCATGCTTTCGCTCCTCAGCGTCAGTTGCGGCCCAGAGACCTGCCTTCGCCATCGGTGTTCCTCCTGATATCTGCGCATTCCACCGCTACACCAGGAATTCCAGTCTCCCCTACCGCACTCTAGTCTGCCCGTACCCGATGCAAGCCCGAGGTTGAGCCTCGGGTTTTCACACCAGACGCGACAGACCGCCTACGAGCTCTTTACGCCCAATAATTCCGGACAACGCTTGCGCCCTACGTATTACCGCGGCTGCTGGCACGTAGTTAGCCGGCGCTTCTTCTGCAGGTACCGTCCACCCGAAGGCCTTCTTCCCTGCTGAAAGAGGTTTACAACCCGAAGGCCGTCATCCCTCACGCGGCGTCGCTGCATCAGGCTTTCGCCCATTGTGCAATATTCCCCACTGCTGCCTCCCGTAGGAGTCTGGGCCGTGTCTCAGTCCCAGTGTGGCCGGTCGCCCTCTCAGGCCGGCTACCCGTCGACGCCTTGGTAGGCCATCACCCCACCAACAAGCTGATAGGCCGCGAGCCCATCCCCCACCGAAAAACTTTCCAACACCCACCATGCGGCAGATGCTCATATCCGGTATTAGACCCCGTTTCCAAGGCTTATCCCGAAGTGGAGGGCAGGTTGCTCACGTGTTACTCACCCGTTCGCCACTGATCCACCCAGCAAGCTGGGCTTCACCGTTCGACTTGCATGTGTTAAGCACGCCGCCAGCGTTCGTCCTGAGCCAGGATCAAACTCTCCGTAAAAGAGAGAAAACAACCAACAACCCCCAAAGAGGGCCACCAGTCGCCTATCGATACTGGCCAGACCAAACAGACTAGCTGTTCAATCCAGTCCAAAGGAACCAAAAAGGTTCAAAATTTGGCATTGACTATCAAGCACACTGTTGAGTTCTCAAACAACCGACGCACACCATCCAAGACCAGAACTTCCCGTCCCGGCCCCATCCGGGGCAACCCCTCAAACTTAGCAGTTCGAATTTCTCCCGGCAAATCGCTCGAACCTTATCGATCCGTGCCATTTTGGTTGAAACCGAACCCGCCCCACACTATCAGAACGCGCTCAGCGCGACTGATCCAGAAGGATGTGGTTTCCAGCCCCGGCCCGGCCACCGGTACCCAGCCTCAGTGGCTGTCTCCTCGGTGTCCGTCGGCCCGTCGGGCTGACTCAGAGAACACTACAGAGGTTCCCGCCCCGACGTCAACGCGGCCGGACGTGGCGCGCGCCACTCCTCCGCTCAAGGGCCGCGGGACGGTCCGCGGTGCTCCGCAGGACGACCGACGGCGCCGCCCAGCACTGGCCGGGCGGCGCCGTCGTCCTGCCGGGAAGGTCAGCCGGCCGTCGCCGGTGTGGCGCCCGCTGCCACGCGCCGTGCCTCCTGGAACTCCTGCTCGACCTCGTCTCCCGGAGGACCGGTCACCAGGCTGACCACGACCGCGGCCACCAGGCCCACCACGAACCCGGGAATGATCTCGTAGAGCGAGTCCGCCAGCGCGCTCTGCCCCCAGACGAAGGCGACCACCGCACCGCCGACCATGCCGGACAGCGCCCCCCAGCGGTTCAGCCGGCGCCAGTAGAGGCTGAGCAGGACCACCGGGCCGAAGGCCGCACCGAAGCCTGCCCAGGCGAACCCGACGAGATCGAGGATCGTCGTCGTCCGGTCCAGCGCGATGACTCCGGCGACCAGGGCCACCGCGAGGACGCCGGCGCGTCCCAGCATCACCTGCGTGCCCGCCGACAGCTCCCTCTTGGTCAGCATCTTGGCGAGGTCCTCGACCAACGCGGAGGACGAGACGATGAGCTGCGAGGAGATCGTCGACATGATGGCGGCGAGGACCGCCGCGAGGACCAGTCCCGCGACCACGGGGTGGAAGAGCGTCTGGGCGAGGAACAGGAAGACGGTCTCGGGGTTGTCGAGCGTCACGCCGTTGACGTTCACGTACGCCACCCCGATGAGTCCGGTCATGACGGCGCCCGCACCGGTCAGGATCATCCACGAGATGCCGATCCGGCGGCCCGCCGTGGCGTCCGCGGGCGACCGCATCGCCATGAAGCGGACGATGATGTGGGGCTGGCCGAAGTAGCCGAGCCCCCACGCTAGGGCCGACACGATGCCGGAGACCGACGCGCCGGCGACGAACGACAGGTGATCGGCGGCGGCTTCCGTGTCCGCGGCGAGGATCCCCTCGCGCACGACGTCCCAGCCACCCATCTCCACGACCGCGACGATCGGCACCGCGACGAGCGCCAGCAGCATGAGGATCCCCTGGGCGACGTCCGTCCACGTCGCCCCCAGGAAGCCTCCGAAGAGCGTGTAGGCGAGCGTCACGCCGGCCACCACCAGCAGGCCCGTCGTGTAGCTCAGGTCGAACGAGCTCTCGAAGAAGGTCCCGCCGGCCACCATGCCCGACGAGACGTAGAAGGTGAAGAACACCAGCACGATGGCACCGGCGGCGACGCGCAGCAGCCGCGACGTGTCACGGAGGCGGTTCTCGAAGAAGCTCGGGATGGTGATCGAGTTGTTCGAGACCTCCGTGTAGGCCCGCAGACGCGGCGCCACGAACTTCCAGTTGAGCCACGCACCGATGGTCAGCCCGATCGCGATCCAGGCCTCCACGAGACCCGCCACGTAGATGGCACCGGGCAGCCCCATCAGCAGCCAGCCCGACATGTCCGAGGCGCCGGCGCTCAGTGCCGCGACACCCGGGCGCAGGCGGCGGCCGCCCAGCATGTAGTCGTCGAGATCGTTCGTCCGGCGGAAGGCCGCGTAGCCGATGCCGAGCATCAGGGCCAGATAGGCCACGATGGCGATGGTCGTCCAGGTCTGATCGCTCATGCGATCGTTCACCCTCTCGTGCGTCGTGCAGCGTCTGACCCGCACTGCACCGTCGCAGTCCGGGTCGCCCGCCGCGTCGATCGCGACAGGCGGGGGCCAGGTCTGTTCCACCCGACGCGGGATCGCCGTCGTCGGTGGGCCTCGCTGCGGAACCACCCCACGGGGTCGACAACGAGAAACGGCCCGATCCGTCAGGATCGAGCCGTCTTCTCGCTGTGCGCCCGGAGGGATTCGAACCCCCAACCTTCTGATCCGTAGTCAGATGCTCTATCCGTTGAGCTACGGGCGCAGACTGTCCGATGCTGTCGCACCGGCCGACGAGAACATTACCGTGCCGGATGCCGATCCCCAAACCGGGAACCGCCATCGTGACCGACACCACGGTTGGTGCCCGGCATCCTCGAGCAACAGAAAAGACCCCGGGCGTCGAGCTCCGGAGTCTTCCTGGCGGAGACGGGGGGATTTGAACCCCCGAACGGGTTGCCCCGTTACCACCTTAGCAGGGTGGCGCACTAGACCAGACTATGCGACGTCTCCTCGCAGCGACCGTCAACGACGCCTGTGCTGCGGCGACCACAGTACCCGTCGGAAGGCCTGCGGGGCAAAAGCCCAGGGGCCGACCGGCATCCCCTGGCCCGCCGGGCCGGCACCCAGGGTGCGCGCAGGCCCGGCGTCGCGGCGGAGGGCGGGGGATTCGAACCCCCGGTGCGGGGTTGCCGCACAACGGTTTTCAAGACCGTCACATTCGGCCGCTCTGTCAGCCCTCCCAGGCCCCGCAGTCTAGCCGGGGCCGCACAGCGCGAACGGCGGCCGGTCGGTGGGTGGAAGCCCACGGACCGGCCGCCGTCGAGGATCAGCTCGAGGAACCGCCCGTGCGAAGCTGCCGCATCGCCAGCTGCACCAGGGAGATCAGCGTCTGCTTCGTGGCCGCCCGGGACCGCGCGTCCGTGTAGAGCATCGGGACGTGCGCCGGGATCTGCAGCGCCTCGCGCACGTCCTCCAGGCGATGCTTGGCCACACCGTCGAAGCAGTTGACGCCCACCACGAACGGCACACCGCGCTGCTCGAAGTAGTCGATGGCCGGGAAGCACTGCTCGAGGCGGTCCGTGTCGACCAGCACGACCGCGCCGATCGCACCGCGCACGAGGTCGTCCCACATGAACAGGAAGCGGTCCTGGCCGGGGGTCCCGAACAGGTACAGCCAGAGGTTGCCGGGCAGCGACACCCGCCCGAAGTCCATCGCGACCGTCGTCGTGGTCTTGCGGTCGGTCACGCCGCCCGCGTCGTCGACGCCGACGGAGTGCTCCGTCATCGCCGCCTCCGTGTTGAGAGGCTCGACGTCCGAGATGGAACCGATGAAGGTCGTCTTGCCGACGGCGAAGCCACCGGCCACCACGATCTTCGTGACCGTCGGCGCGGCGGCGCCGGACTCCGGGGCAGGTCCGGCGGCGGCTGCCGGTGCCTGCTGCTGCCCCCCGGGAGCGGCCTGCTGCGGCGCCTGGCTCATCGGTGCCGTCTGCTGACCGACCGCGCCGTTGGTCGCCGTGGAGGCCATGGCCGGCGCACCGTTCGACGGAGCGGGTGCGGCCGGGGCCTGCGCAGCGCTGGGCGCCACGGGCGCCTGCGGACCGCCGGCGCCCTGCGGGGCGGCCTGCACGTCGGCCTCGGTCCGCGGCGCGCCGCCGAGCACGCTCTGCCGGACGGGCGTGCCGGTGCTCGTCACGCCGAACGGCGACGGCGAACCGCCGCCGGCCGGCGAGGAGACCGGCGCCCAGCTCGGGGCCAGGCCGGCGGACCCACCGGGCGACGCGCTGTCAGAGGGTGGAAATGCCATTGAGAACACTCTCCAAGACGCTCAGGGAAAGCCCCGAGTGGTTGCTGCCGTGGCCCGTGTGGACATTGACCGGGGCCGAGGTGTGCACGGTGATGTGGCCCTCCTCCTGCATGTCCGCCACCAGGATGCGGACGACCCCGAGGGGGAGCTTGAGCAGGGCGGAGAGCTCCGCGATCGACACGTAGGTGTGCGCTGCGTGCTGCAGGATCGCGCGCTTCTCCGGCGTGAGACCGAAGCTGCTGACCGCCCCGGGCATCACCTCGACCAGCGCCTCGAGAGGCAGGTCGGACAGGGAGGAGCGGACCCGGCCACCCGTGACCGCGTAGGGACGCACCGTGGAAGCCTCGTAGCCATCCGCGGAGTGCGAGCCCAGGGAACCGAACGGTGCGTGCGTCATCCTCTATCTCATCCAACCTGCGCTGAGCGCGTCGTGCCGTCGACGGGAAGGCTGCCTCGCATCTCGGAGATGAGCTGCGGGGTGAGGGTCGCCTCGGTCCGCGAGACCAGCAACGCCATCTCGTAGCCGATGAGCCCGATGTCGCAGTTCGCCTCGGCGACGACGGCGAGGACGGAACCGTTCGAGACGTTCATCAGGAAGAGGTACCCGTTGTCCATCTCGATGATGGCCTGCCGGACGTTGCCACCGCTGAGCTGGCGCGACGCACCACGGGTGAGGCTCGACATCCCCGAGACGATCGCGGCGAGCTGGTCGCCGCTGACACGGTCGAGGTGGTCCGACATCGCCATGAGCAGTCCGTCCGCCGACACCACGAGGGTGTGGCGGCTGCCGGGCACGGTCCGGACGAAGTTGTCGAGAAGCCACCCGAAGTTGGTCGCTTCAGTACTGAGGGTCACGCTTCCTCCTCGTCAGGTGCGCTGAGTGCGCAGGTCACCGCTGCTGCGGAGACGATCCAGGGGACATCATTCACGGTCAAGGGGTCATCCGTCGAGGCCCCGTCACCCGGTTGCCTCGGAACGGCCACGGGCGGTTGCCGACTGGAAGGCCGACAGCCGTGCGCGCAGCTGCTCCGGATCACGTTCGATGCGGGCCGAGAAGCGGTCCGCCGAGGCGGTCTGCTCAGCGGTCCTGCTCCGGCGGGTCAAGCCGTTCGCGGCCTCCGAAGCCACCGCGGTCGGTCGGTACGTCTGCTCCTCGTTGCTGGTCGTCACGTTCTCTTCCTGGAAGACACCACGCTGCATGAGCGTGGACATCTCCTCGTACAGGACGGCCGAGGCCATCCACTCGGAGCGCGCCTCGACGGTGTCAGGCACGTACTGGGGGTCGAGCGGGTCGGCCTTGGCCTCCCCGGTGGAGCGCAGCGGCAGGACGGACTCGCCGTAGGACCTGCCCACCGGCCGGCCCTCGTCCGCCGACGCCGCGAACGCCGGAGCCGGCTGCGCGGGCTCGGCGGCGACGGGTGCCGGCTCGGCCTGCTGCGGCGGCGGCGCGTAGGGCACGTCCTCCACGACCGGCGGCTGGTAGGCCACCGGTGCCGGGGTCGTCGCGGGCTCCGGCACGAACGGGCGCGGGCCCGGGGCGTCCGTCGGGCTCGGCCAGCCGGTGCTCGCCGGGGCCGACGCGGGTGCCGGCCGACCCGCCACCTCGGCGTCGGGCTCCTGCCGCACCGCGAGGGTCGGCGTCGTCAGCGGGTCGACCCCACCGACCGACCCGACCGGCTGCGGCCCGGACCCCCGCGTGACCGAGTCCGCGGCAGCCGCGGCGGTCTCCTCAACCGCCGGCTTGCGGCCGAAGAGGCCACGCTTCCGCGCGCTCTGCTGCTGCGGGGCGTCCGCCCGCCGGGTCGGCAGGTCGGACATCAGGTCCTCGAACGCCGGGAGGGTCGTGTAGCCCTCGTCCTCCGGCGCACCCGCGGTACCGATCGGCACGTCTCTGACGGGCACGTCGTCCGCCGGCGCCTCGGCGTCGTCGACCGGCGACCGGACCGACTCGGTGTCCGCCTCGGACGGGCTCAGGTCGACCGGCACGTCCGCCGGGTCGTCCGTCACGGCGTCGAGCTGCAACGTTCCCTCGGTGGGGGAGCCCTCGAGCCGCTCCATCGAACGGAAGCTCGAGAACAGGCCCGTGCGCTGCTCCGGCTCGATCGGCGCGGCGACCGGCTCGTCCTGCGGCAGGAGCGGCAGGGAGCCCGACCGGGCGTCCGGCTCCTGCGTGCCGGGGGCGGGACGCTGGCGGCTGGGCAACGAGCTGGCGGCCGGCTCGACCTCGGCCGGCGGCGTCCACGACCCGTCCTCGGCCGCCGCCTGCGCGGACTCGTCCATGTGCGGCGTGGCGAGCGGCGGCAGCACGATCGACTCGGTCGGCGGCCCCTCGTCCGCACGACGGCGGCGGGGCATCCCGGTGCGCGTCGTGCCGTCGGTCAGGGCGTCGATGTCGACCGGCTCGGCGGTCGGCGGCTCCGGTTCGGCCATGCCGAACGCCGAGCGGGCCGGAGCGTTGTCGGCAGGGCGCGGGCGGGCGTCGGGCATCGCCAGCGACGACGTCTCGGCGCGCGGGGCGTCGCCCGTGAACTGCGGCTCGGGTGCGTAGGCGGGCGCGGGCGCCGCAGGGCTCGACGCACCCCGCGGGTCGGCCGGGACCGTCGCCGGCGCGGCGTCAGCGAGACCGGCCTGCGCCGGCTCCTGGCCGAACTGGGCGACCGCCTGCTGCGTCGACGTCGCGAGCGGGTCCGTCGGCTGCGGCAGCGGGACCGCCTCGTCGGACAGGAAGAGCTCCGGCGGGAACGCCACCGTCACGGTGGTGCCCTTGCCGTTCGCCCCCGCGCTGAACTCCACGACGGCACGCAGCCGGACGGCCAGACGGCCGACCACGAAGAGGCCGAGGCGCTGGGCGCCCACCGCGTCCGAGGCCGTGGTCGAGGCGACCTTCGTGTTCGCGTCCGCGATCTCCTCCGCCGACATCCCGAGACCGTGGTCGCGCACCGTGACGACCACGCCGCGCTCGTCACGGGTCGTCGAGACCTCCACGGGCGTGTGCGGCTCGGAGAACATCGTCGCGTTCTCGAGCAGCTCGGCGATGAGGTGCGCCGCGTTCAGCGCGTTGTGGCCGAGCATGTGCGGATCGGCGTGCAGGCTCAGCCGCACGCGGTCGTAGAGCTCGATCTCCGACGACGCGGTCCGGATCACGTCGGAGACCGGCATCGGGTTGCGCACCCGTCGACCGGAGTCGATGCCGGCCAGGACGAGCAGCGACTCGGCGTTGCGCCGCATCCGGGTGGCGAGGTGGTCGAGGCGGAAGAGGTTCGACAGCGTGCTCGCGTCCTCCTCCGACCGCTCCAGCTCGTCGAGGAACGCGAGCTGACGGTTCAGCAGCACCTGGTCGCGACGCGCGACGTTGACGAACATCTCGGCGATGGACCCACGCAGGGCGGCCTGCTCCCGAGCCACCGACATGGTCGTCTCGTTCACCTGGTTGAACGCGTAGGCCAGGCGGCCGATCTCGTCGTCGGACTCGACGGGGATCTGCACCAGGTCGATGTCGGGGGACTGCCCCGGCACCGCCATCTGCTCGACCATCTGGGGCAGGCGCTCGCGCACGTCGGCCGTGGCGGTGGTCAGACGCTGCAGCGGCGTCACGATCCGGCGGGCGATGACCAGCGCGATGAGGAGCGACAGCAGCACGACACCGAACGTGACGGCGAGCGTACCGAGCGCCTGGGTACGGGCCGAGGACGACTCGCTCTGCGCGTAGTCGACGGTCGCCGCACGGACCTCGTCGCGCACGGGCTGCATCTCGTCGACCCAGGCCTGGGAGAGCTCCGCCCAGTTCGCCGCATCACCCTGGTCGAGCCGGGAGAAGTCGAGGTACTGGAGCTGGAACCGGAGGTTGTCCAGCTCTTCGGAGTACTCCGGGAGCTGGATGTCCAGGCCCAGACGGTCGACGCGGTCCTGCGCTGCCGCCCGGAGGTCGTCCGTGGTGTTCAGCGCCGTGACCATCTGGCTCATGAGGTCGGCGTTGCGGTCCTCCGCCGTGGCCGCGCTGGCCGCGTTCGCGATGCCCAGCGCCACGATCGGCCGCTCGTAGGTGTTCGCGAGCATCGCCTCGTCCATGGCGACGTAGGCGTTGAGGTACTCGGCCAGCGTCGAGTCGGTCGACGCGGCCGACAGCGCGCGGGGGACGTCGAGCGCGCGCTCGATCAGCTCGTTGTACTGCGCCGTCGCGGAGGCCGGCTGGATCTGGCCCGCGATCACGTCGGTCTGCAGGGCGTCGACAGCACGCCGGTCCTCGAGCGTCGCGTTGATCGCGTCGCGGACGTTCGTGCTCAGCAGGTCGGTGTCCAGCGCGCGGAACGCCTCGTTACGGGCGTCCACGGCCTCGTCGGTCTGCTCCTGCGCCTCGACGAGCCGGTCCTTCGCGTCATCGACACCGTTGAGCATGGCCACCGCCAGCGCGCGCTCGGACGCCATCGCGGTACCGGCCCGGTCCTGCAGCTCGAGGCTGTCCACCAGTCCCGACGTCTGGTCGGCCTCGACCGCGTCCTGCAGCGCGCCCCACGAGATGTACGTGGCGGCCAGAAGTAGGACGAAGATCGGCACGGCGAGTGTCGCAAGGATCTTCCCGCGAACGCCCAACCTGCGGAGCATGGGGACCTCTCTCCATCACTGATCGTTCGGAGCAGAGGGGCATCCAGCCGCTCGACTCCGATGTTCATCGCACTCGCTGGGACCGCTCTCGCTGCTCGACACCGCGCGGCGAGTAGCCTCCATGACTGTGCGAGCCGTCACGATATCGGGCGAAGGCCCCGCAGGGAAACTCACCACAACAGCCGTCAACCTACCCGAACCGGGCACCGGGGAGGTACTGGTCGAGGTCGCTTCGAGTGGCGTCAACCGTGCTGACCTGCTACAACGCGCCGGACTCTACCCTCCGCCGCCCGGTGCACCCGAGTGGCCGGGACTTGAGATATCCGGTACGGTCCGCCGCCTCGGCGTGGGCGTGTCGACCCGGCGAGTCGGCGACGAGGTCGTCGCGCTCCTCGCGGGCGGGGGCTACGCGGAGCAGGTGATCGTCCGCGCCGACCAGACGCTGCCGCTGCCCGCCGGCCTCGACCTGGTCGACGCGGGTGCCCTCCCCGAGGCGGTGTGCACGGCGTGGACCAACCTCGTCGACACCGGCCGGCTCCGCAGCGGCGAGACGCTCCTGGTCCAGGGCGGCTCGGGCGGCGTCGGCAGCGTCGCGGTCCAGCTCGGTGCGGCCCTCGGCGCCCGGGTCGTGGCGACGGCGGGTGGGCCCGAGCGCGCCGCACGCTGCCGCGACCTCGGGGCGAGCGCAGTCGTCGACCACCGCAGCGAGGACGTCGTCTCCGCCGTCCGGGAGGCGACCGACGGCCGGGGCGCCGACGTCGTGCTGGACGTGCTCGGGGGCGGCGGGCTGCCGGACAACGTCCGGCTGCTCGCCCCCGGGGGCCGGCTCGTGGTGATCGGGCTGCAGCAGGGCCGCACGGGTGACCTCGACCTCGCCCGGCTCATGGCGAAGCGCGCCACTGTCACCGGCACGACGCTGCGCTCGCGCAGCGCCGAGGAGAAGGCGGAGATCGTCGCGGCGGTCGGCGAGCACGTCTGGCCGATGATCGCCGACGGGCGCCTGCGCCCGGTGGTGCACGCACGACTTCCGCTCGACGAGGCACAGGCGGCTCACGACCTGCTGGAGTCCGGCGAGGTGTTCGGCAAGGTGCTGCTCGTCCCCTGAGCTGGGGGGGGCTACTCGCGGCCGGTCGCCGTCATGACGATCGCCCCGGAAACGAGGACGAGTCCCGCGACCTCCGGCCACGACGGGACCTGCTGCAGCACGACGGCGCCGATCACGGTCGCCGTGGCCGGGAGCATCGCGAGGAGCACCGAGAAGGTGGCCGTCCCCCCGCGGCGCAGCACGAGCTGGTCCAGCACGTACGGCACGACCGACGAGCACAGGGCGACGGCGAGCAGGAGGGCCAGGAGCCGGACGTCGGGCACGACCTCGAGCACCGACGAGCCGAAGAACGGCGCGAAGACGACGGCACCCACGGCCATGCCGATCGCGAGCCCGTCGATCCCCGCGCCGCCGCCGGCGGCCCCGGCGACCCGCTTGCCGAGCACGATGTAGCCGGCCCAGCAGGCCGCCGCCGCCAGGACCGCGACGAGCCCGACGACGACGTCCGACCGCGGGAGGTCACTCTCCAGCGTCACGCCGGCGAGCAGGACCACACCGCCGGCGGCGACGACGATCGCGCCGCGCTCGCGCCACCCCCGTCCGGTGATCGCGGCGACGGCGATCGGTCCCGTGAACTCGATCGCGACCGCGACGCCGAGCGGCAGGTGGTCGATGCCCACGTAGAAGACGATGTTCATCGCGGCCAGCGCCGTGCCGAAGAGACCGGCCACCACGACGTCGTGCCGGGTCCACCGGCGGCGCCACGGACGGCGCCACGCGAGCAGCACGACGGCGGCCAGGACGATGCGCCACCAGCTCACGGTGGGTGCGCCCAGCGTGTCGAAGAGCCCGACGGCGACGGCGGCACCCAGGTAGAGGGTCAGGCCCGAGACGACGAACAGCGCCGGGGCCGGGACGCGATCGACACCGCGCGGTGCCGCGGACGACGGCGGACCGGGCGGGACGGGAGTCGTGGCGTCGGGCACCCGGGGAGCCTACGCCCGAGGCGTCCGTGCGGACGTCCACATGCCGGGAGATGTGGAGGAATCGCGGCGATGTCCTGGACGAAGAGTGATCACGTCCTCTAGGTTCGCCTGCGGTCGGCACACCCGTGGCGACACCATCGATCCCCAGGGGGAAACCATGTCCTTCGGCGAAGCCGTCCAGTCCGTCCGCAGCAACCTCACGAACTTCACCGGCCGTGCGCGGCGCTCCGAGTTCTGGTGGTGGTACCTGTTCGCGATCCTCGTCATGTTCGCCGCGGGCATCGTGTTCAGCGTCGTCGTGGGGATCATGACCGCGATCGACGTGCAGGCCCTGACGACGGTCGTCGGGATCGTCCTCGGCCTGGCGCTGCTGGCGATCTGGGTCTACCTCTTCATCGGGATCCTGTCGGCCGGGGTCCGCCGCCTGCACGACCAGGACAAGTCGGGCCTGTTCCTGCTGCTCGCCTTCGTCCCGTTCGTCGGCGGCATCCTCGTGCTCGTCTTCTGCGCCCTGGAGGGCACGCAGGGCCCCAACCAGTACGGCCCCGACCCGAAGGCCGCCCCCGCCACCCCCGCCGTCTGACCACTGCCTGCCCGAACTCGTCCCCGGCAAGGCGGAGGTACGGGACCGGCTGCGGGCACGAAAGAGCCCCGCGACGTCGTCATCTCCCGAAGTGGAGCGCCCCCTGGGGCGCGTGAACGCGACGTCGCGGGGCTCATCTGTGCCCGCAGCACCCAGCTGACTCAGCCCTTGACCGCCCCCGCCAGCATCCCGCGGACGAAGTACCGCTGCAGCAACAGGAACACGACGAGCGGCACGACCATCGCGATGAAGGCCCCGGCCGTGAGGATGTGCCAGTCGCCACCGCGGGAGCCCGCCAGCTCGGCGACCGCCACCGTGAGCGGCCGGTACTCCGGTGCCGCGAACGTCAGCCCGACGAGCAGGTCGTTCCACACCCACAGGAACTGGAAGATCCCGAACGCCGCGATGGCTGGGACCAGCAGCGGGAAGAGCACGCGGAAGAAGATCTTCACGTGGCCCGCGCCGTCGACCCGGGCCGCCTCCACGAGGGACCGCGGGATGTCCTTCATGAAGTTGTGCAGCAGGAAGATCGCGAGCGGGAGCGCGAAGATCGAGTGGGAGAGCCACACCGTCCAGAACGAGCCCTGCATGCCCCACTGGTTGTAGTTGGTCAGCAGCGGCACGAGGGTGACCTGGATGGGCACGACCTGCAGGGCGAAGACGCCGACGAACAGCAGGTCGCGTCCCCGGAAGTCGATCCAGGCGAACCCGTAGGCAGCCAGGAGCGCCACCGTGATGGGGATGACCACCGCCGGGATCGTGATGACGAAGGTGTTGACGAACACCTCCGACAGGTTGCTGCCGTTGCCGTAGAGGGCCTGGTTGTAGTTGTCGAGCGTGAACTCGGCTTCCCCGGAGAAGATGCCCGGCAGCACGGTCCACCAGCCGCTGGTGCGGATGTCGATCTCGGACCGGAAGGACGTCACGAGCAGCCCGACGGTGGGGATCGTCCAGAGGACCGCGAGGATCACCGCGGTGAGGGAAGCCCAGGGGGACGTGAGGCGCCCCTTGGTCGCGATCGCGCGCTTCTCGAGCCGGCTCAGCTTGCGCGGCTTGGTCGGCCCGGTGTCCTCGGTCTGGGGTACCGAGGCCGGGACGGCGGGAGTGGTGCTCATCGGATCTCCTCCGACCTGCGCATCTGGCGCACGTTGTACGCGACGATCGGGATCACCAGGATGAACAGCACCACGGCCAGCGCCGAGGCCAGCCCTTGGTTGTTCTGCCGGAAGGCCTGCGTGTAGAACTCGTTGGCGATCACCTGTGTGCCGAACTGCCCGCCCGTCATGGTGCGGACGATGTCGAAGGCCTTGAGCGTCGCCATGGCGATCGTGGTCAGGACGACGACCAGCGCCGGGCGGATGCTCGGGACCGTGATGTAGCGGAACATCCCGACCCCGTGCAGGCCGTCGAGCCGCGCGGCTTCGACGATGTCGTCCGGGATGGCCTTGATTGCCGCAGCCAGCACCGTCATGGCGAAACCGGTCTGGATCCAGATCATCACGAAGATGAGGAATCCGGTGTTCCACGGCTCACCGATGAGAAACTGCTGCGGTGGCAGGCCGAGCCAGACGAGCACCTGGTTGAGGAGACCGATCTGCTCGACGCCCGGCTGGTCGGGGCGGAACTCGTAGACGAAGCCCCAGATGATGGAGGCACCGACCATCGAGATCGCCATCGGGACGAAGATGAGCGTCTTGGCGAACTTCTCGAAGCGTGCCCGGTCCACCAGCACGGCGTAGACCAGTCCGATCAAGGTGCTCAGAAGCGGCGCCAGGATGACCCACGCCGCCGTGACCAGCAGCACCTTCTGGAACGTCCCGACCGTGAGCATCTGGACGTAGTTGTCCGCACCGACGAACTCCGTGGTGGTGCGGTTGAAGAACGAGTTGTAGAGCGTCTCCAGCCCGGGACGCAACAGCCCGAACGCGATGAGCAGCAGCGCCGGCCCCACGAAACCTACGGCGACCACCCACGACGGGATGCGCCGCGGCCGGTCCACCAGGAAGAGGATCAGGCTCATCACCCCCGCGAAGAGGAGGATCGCCACCGCCATCACCGCGAACTTCTGACCCGGGGTATCGGGTTCGAGCAAGAACTCCGTCAACCAGTCCACGACTCACCTCCGCACAAGATAGGGCCGACCCGGCCCGTCGGACGCGCGCGGCGTCCGACGGGCCGGGCCGGAGAGATCACATCGGCCAGCTGTTCTCGATCTGGTCGGCGACCTCCTGCGAGGAGGCACCGGTCAGCCAGTCGACGATGCCGTTCCAGAACGTCCCCGACCCGACCTCACCGGGCATGAGGTCGGAGGCGTCGAACCGGAAGACCGTCTCCTCGTCGGCGACCAGGGCGGCGGCGTCCTGGTCGAACTCCGAGGCGAGGTTGTTCACGTCCAGGCCGTTGTTGGCACTGAACCAGCCGCCCTCGGGCGTGGCGATGGCCTTCTCGTTGGCCCAGTCCGCGCTGGCGAGGTATGTCTGGAACGCCTGGACCTCCGGGCGGTCGTCGAACGCCGCGACGAACTCCCCGCCGCCGAGCACCGGCTGCATGTCCGTCTGGTCGGTGGGCAGGTAGAACGCGTAGACGTCACCGTCCGAACCGACCTCGGTGCCCTCCGGCCACTGCGTGGCGTAGAAGCTGGCCATGCGGTACATCCAGCAGCTGCCGTCCAGCACGCCGACACCGGCCTGGTCCCACGCCGTGGTCGCGATCGAGTCGACCCCGCCGAGACCCGCGTTGACGTACTCCGGGTTCTTGAGGATCTCCCCGGCCGCGTCGAAAGCCTCGACGATCTGCGGGTCGTTGAACGGGATCTCGTGGGAAATCCACTGGTCGTAGACGTCGGGGCCGGCCGTGCGGAGCACGACGTCCTCGATCCAGTCGGTGCCGGCCCAGCCGGTCGCGTCCCCGGACTCGACACCGGCGCACCACGGCAGGACCTCCTGCTCCGAGGCGATGGTCTCGGTGAGCTCCATCAGCTCGGTCCAGGTCTCCGGGACCTCGTAGCCGGCGTCGGCGAACATCGCCGGGTTGTACCAGACGAACGACTTCGCGTTGGCGCCCAGCGGTGCCGCGTAGAACGTGCCGTCGACCGAGCCGTACTCCTTCCACTCCTCGCTGAAGAACTCGTCGACGTTGGCCACGGTGGCCTCTGGTGGCTCGACGATCGCGTCCGGGAAGTCGCTGACGATGGTGTTCAGCAGGCCGGGCTGCGGCAGGTACGCGATGTCGGGGGTGTTGCCCGCCTGGATCCGCACCAGGAGCTGCGCCTCGAACTCGCGCGACCCCTCGTAGTCGACAGTGACGCCCGTGCACTCCTCGAACGCGTCGTAGGAGTTCTCCTGCTGGGTCTGCTCGGGCTCGACGATCGAGGTGTAGATGCTCACCGACGTGCCGTCGAGGTCGCCGAACTCGTCGTAGGCGGCGCAGTCGATCGACGACTCCATCATCTCGCCGTCGTCCGCCGTCTCTTCCGCGACGCCGCCCTCACCGTCGGGGTCGCTGCACGCGGCCAGGAGGAGCGCGAGGCTCGCACCTCCCGCGACCGCTGCCAGGCCACGGCGTCGTGCCGTCGTCCTTGTGGTCATGTCCAACCCTCCACTGCGTCGTGTGGTCGCACCGACGGCATGGTCCGCCGTCGGACTCGTGAGCCGTTTTGTCCCGTCTTCGGCACTCACGACCCCTTTGTAAAGTTGATCGCAAGTTTGCAGGGCATGCAACCGAGAGAGCGCTGCCCGACGGTTACGATGCGGTGACGATCCGACCCCGCGGCCAGTCGTGACACCCTTGGCGTCGGATGTCACGAGCACGTCGGACGAGAGCGGAAGGACCACCATGATCGAGCTGAGGACACCGCGGGAGATCGAGGAGATGCGCCCCGCGGGCCGCTTCGTCGCAGAGACCCTGCAGGCCGTGCGCGCGGCGGCGAAGCCGGGCGTCAACCTGCTCGAGCTCGACGAGCTCGCGCACCGCCGCATCAAGGAGCGCGGCGCCGAGTCCTGCTACATCGACTACCACCCCTCCTTCGGTGCGAGCCCGTTCGGCAAGGTCATCTGCACGTCCGTCAACGATGCCGTGCTCCATGGTCTCCCGCACGACTACACCCTGCTCGACGGGGACCTGCTCAGCATCGACTTCGCCGTCGCCGTTGACGGCTGGGTCTCCGACTCCGCCCTGTCGTTCGTCGTCGGGGAGTCCGCGTCACCCGCACGGGCCGAGGCCGACGCGCAGCTCATCCGCACCACCGAGGTGGCCCTGGAAGCGGGCATCGCCGCCGCTCAGCCCGGGAAGAAGATCGGCGACATCTCCGCCGCCATCGCCGCCGTCGCCCGCGAGGCCGGCTACTCGATCAACACGGACTTCGGCGGCCACGGCGTCGGCCGCACCATGCACGGCGACCCGCACGTCCCCAACGACGGCCGCGCCGGACGCGGCTTCCCGCTGCGGCCCGGGCTCGTCATCGCGATCGAGCCGTGGTTCCTCGAGACCACCGCCGAGATCTACACCGACGACGACGGCTGGACGCTGCGCTCGGCCGACGGCTCCCGCGGCGCCCACAGCGAGCACACCATCGCCATCACCGAGGACGGCCCGCTCGTCCTCACGGCTCGCGACTGAGGGCTACAGCAGCGACTTCAGGAGCTGGGCGGCGCCGTCGTCGTCGATGGTGCCGGTGACCTCGTCGGCAGCACCGCGGACCACGTCGTCCGCGTGCCCCATCGCGACGCCACGCGCCGCCCAGCGCAGCATCTCGACGTCGTTGCGACCGTCGCCCATCGCGACCGTGCGGTGCGGCTGGACGTGCGTGCGCCGTCGGACCTGCTCCAGCGCCGTCGCCTTCGACACCCCCAGCGGGGCCAGGTCCATCCAGGCGCTCCAGCCCACCGCGTACGTGACGTCGTCCAGACCCAGGTGCTCCACGAGCTCGTGGAACCGCTCGGAGGTGGACTCCGGGCTGCGCACGATGACACGCGTGACCTCGCTCGACCACAGGTCCTCGAGCGGCACCACGACGTGCACGCCCTCCAGCTCGCCCTCCGGGAACCGCTCCGTCATACGGAAGCCGACCCCGAGGTCCTCGACCGCGTAGCGGGCGTCGGGCAGCTCGTGGCGCAGCAGGCTCAGGGCGGGCTCGGGGTCGAACGTCACGACGTCCTCCGCGGCCCATCCGCCGGGCAGCTCCGGGTCGAGGCGCACCGTCACCGCGCCGTTCGAGCACACCATCCAGCCCGCGGTGATCCCCAGGTGCGCGGCGACCGGCAGCATGGCGATCAGCGAGCGGCCGGACGCGAGCACCACCTCGTGGCCGGCCGAGCGCACCGCCGCGACGGCGTCGTGCACCGCCGGGGTCATGTCGCCGTCGTAGGACAGCAACGTGCCGTCGATGTCGAGCGCCACCAGCATCCGGTCCGGCGAGGGGGTCGTCGCCACCTCAGCGCACCGGCTCGAGGACCTCGAGGCCGCCCAGGTAGGGCCGCAGCCCGGCGGGCACCCGGACCGAGCCGTCCGGCTGCTGGTGGTTCTCCAGGATCGCGACGATCCACCGCGTAGTGCCGAGCGTGCCGTTGAGCGTCGCCACCGTGCGGGTGCCGCCCTCGGTGCGCTCGCGAACGTTCATCCGCCGGGCCTGGAACGTCGTGCAGTTCGACGTCGAGGTGAGCTCGAGGAACCGCTCCTGGCTCGGCAGCCACGCCTCGCAGTCGAACTTGCGCGCGGCGCTCGTCCCGAGGTCGCCCGCGGCGGTGTCGATCACCCGGTAGGGCAGCTCGACCGCCGCCATCATGGCCTCCTCCCACGCGAGGAGCCGCTCGTGCTCCGCCGCGGCGTCGTCGGCCGAGCAGTAGCTGAACATCTCCACCTTGTGGAACTGGTGGACGCGGATGATGCCGCGCACGTCCTTGCCGTGCGACCCGGCCTCGCGGCGGTAGCAGGCGCTCCAGCCGGCGTAGCGCTTCGGGCCGTCCGAGAGGTCGAGGATCTCGTCGCCGTGGTAGCCCGCGAGCGCCACCTCCGAGGTGCCGACCAGGTACAGGTCGTCGCGCTCGAGGCGGTAGATCTCGTCGGCGTGCTCGCCGAGGAACCCGGTGCCCCGCATCGTCTCCGGGGTGACGAGCGTCGGGGTGATCATCGGCGTGAAGCCCTCGGCCAGCGCCTTGTCCATCGCGGCCTGCAGGATAGCCAGCTCCAGGCGGGCCCCGACGCCGGTGAGGAAGTAGAAGCGCGAGCCGGACACCTTGGCGCCGCGCTGGGTGTCGATGGCGCCCAGCGCCTCGCCGAGGTCGAGGTGGTCGCGGGGCGCGAACCCCTCGGCGGCGAAGTCGCGCGGGGTGCCGACCGTGCGCAGCGTGACGAAGTCCTCCTCGCCGCCCGCCGGGGCGCCCTCGACGACGTTGGGGATCCGGAACAGCAGCTCGTCCAGCTCGGCGTCGGCCTCGTTCGCCGCGGCCTGGTGCTCCTTGACCTGGGCGGCCAGCTCCTTGGTGCGGGCCAGCAGCGCCGCCTTGTCGTCGCCGGAGGCCTGGGCGACCTGCTTGCCGAGGGCCTTCTGCTCGGCCCGCAGGGACTCGAACTCCGCCAGGGAGCTGCGGCGTCGGGCGTCGGCGGCCAGGGCGGCGTCGGCGAGGGCGGGGTCCTCACCGCGCGCCCGCTGGCTCTCGCGGACGATGTCGGGGTTGTCGCGCAGGAGACGGATGTCGATCACGCCCGCCAGCCTAACGGTCCGGGGGGCGCGGGCCCCCGCGTGCGCTCCGGACCCCCCGGGGCGCCACCGTCGCACGCCGCTCCCCCGGCGCGTCGCACGCCACCTCGCGCACGACGGCCCGGTTCGCCCTATGTTGCCCTCATGCCCTGGGAGCTCATCGTCGGAATCGTCGCACTGGTCCTCGGTGCGGTCGCGCTCACGGTGGCGCTAGTCGCCGTGCGGCGCGACCGTGAGCGGCACGCGACCGCCTCGCCCCCCGCACCGGGCGCCGGGACGCCCCTCACCGGCCCGCTGATCGCCGTCGTGGTCAACCCCTCCAAGGAGAACACCGACCGGATCGTCGTCACCGCCCGCCGGGTCTGCGCCGAGGCGGCGCTGCCCGAGCCGCTCTTCTACGACACCACCGTCGACGACCCGGGCACGGGCCAGGCGCGCGCCGCCGTCGCGGCCGGTGCCGACATCGTGGTGGCCGCCGGCGGCGACGGCACCGTGCGGGCCGTCGCCGAGGGGCTGACCGGCACCGACACCCCCATGGGGATCGTGCCCGCCGGCACCGGCAACCTGCTGGCCCGCAACCTCGACATCCCGCTGGCCGACGTCGACGAGGCGATGGCCGTCGTCATCGGCGGACGCGACCGGCGCATCGACGTCGGCCGGGCGAGGGTCACGCCCGCGGCCGACGGTGCGGACGACCTCGACGTCGCCTCGGAGGACGTCGCCCCCGAGGGCGAGGGCGACGAGCGGGTGGCGCACCTCTTCCTCGTCATCGCCGGGCTCGGCTTCGACGCGGCGATGGTCGCCGACGCCGACGCGCAGCTCAAGGCCCGCATGGGCTGGGTCGCCTACTTCCTGGCCGGTGCCCGCCACCTGCACGGGCGCCGCATGAAGGCGCAGATCACCCTGGACGACGAGACCCCCGTGGCGGCCCGCCTGCGCACGTTCATGGTCGGCAACTGCGGGCGCCTGCCCGGCGGGATCACGCTCCTGCCGGACGCCGTGATGGACGACGGCATCCTCGACGTCGCCGCCATCGACACCCGGGGCGGTCTCGCCGGGTGGGCCCAGCTCTTCGGCGAGGTCGTCGCCCAGGGCATGGGCGTGCAGAACGAGGCGAGGATCAAGATCGGCCGGATCGACCACGTGCGCGCCCGCCGGGTCCGCATCGACGTGGACGGCGGCGAGCAGGCCCAGGTGGACGGCGACGTGCTCGGCCGCGCCGCCAGCCTCGAGTCCTGGGTGGAGCCCGGGGCACTGGTGGTGCGGGCGCCCGCATAGGCTGACCGGGTGCGACCCCCCGCCCGTCCCCTCGCCGTGCTCGTCGCGCTGCTGGCAGCCTGCGTGCTGCTTCCGTCCGCGGCGCACGGCGACGACGGCGGCGAGCCCGCCCCGCCGGAGACCCCGCTGGTCCTCGCCGGCGTCGCCGGTCTGCAGTGGAGCGACGTCGACGCCGACCGCACCCCGCACCTGTGGCGGCTCGCCGGCGGCGGCTCGGTCGCGTCCGTCGCGGTGCGGACGCTCACCCCGACCTGCCCCCTCGACGCCTGGCTCACGATGTCGGCCGGCCAGCGCGTCGGCTCGGACGCCGACGCCGGCGAGGTCGCCGGTGACGCCGCCGGCGCCGAGTGCACCGACCTGCCCGTCCCGGACGTCCACGAGGCCGAGGGGCCCGGTCCGGGCGCACCCGTCCCGGCGACCGTCCCCGGCGAGACCGACCGGACCACCACCGGGCGGACCGCGCCGACGACGGCCCCGCCGGGCGCGCTCGGCGACCTCGTCGACGACGCCGGGACGTGCGCGACGGCGGTCGGGCCCGGTGCTGCGGTCGCCCTCGCCGCCGGCGACGGCTCCGTCGCCCGCTACCTCCCCGACCTCGGCCGGCTCGACGCCGAGGAGGTGGCGCGCTGCCCCGCCACGGTCGTCGACCTGGGGACGCTGCCGGACCTCGCCGAGGACCGCCGCGCCGCCGTGGAGACCGTCGACGACCGGGTGGGTGAGCTGGTCGCGATGCTGCCCGACGGCGGCCGCCTCGTGATCACCGGCGTCGCCGACACCCCGCAGGGTCCCTCCGACCTGCAGGTCGTCGTCGACTGGACCGCGCCCGACGGCGGCGGGGCCACCTGGCTCACCTCGACGTCGTCGCGCTGGACGGGCGTGGTCGTCCTGGCGGACCTGAGCGCCACCGTCGCCGACACGGTGACCGGCGGCGCGCTCTCGGGCACGGCACCGGCACCCACGGGCGAGGACGAGGACGGCGACGACGCCGACCCGCTCGCCGAGGCGCTGGCCCCGTTCACCGGGTCGCCGCTCGAGCGGGGCGCCGACCGCCGCGTCCCCGTGGACACCACGGTGGAGAACCGGCAGTACCTCGGTGTCCTCACCGACACGGTGCCCCGGCTCGCCCCGGTGCTCCTCGGGCTGGTGACCGTGACGGGTCTGGTCGTCGTCGCCGCGCTGCTCGCCGGGCGCCGTCGGGCCTCCCGGGACGCGCCCGCCCGCACCGACCTCAGCACGTCGCCGCGGCCGTGGCGACGGGTGGCGCTCGCCGCCCTGATGGTCGCCACGAGCCTGCCCGTCGCGGCCTCGCTGGCGACCCTGACCCGCTGGTGGGCGTGGCCCTCGCCCGTGCTGGCGCTGCTGCTGGCCCTGACGGTCGCCGCCCTGGGCGCCGGTCTGGCGGCCTGGGCGGCACGCCGGCTCCTGCCCCCGTCGCCCTGGCGGGTCCCGACCTGCCTCGCCGCAGTCACGTGGCTGGTCCTCACGGTGGACGGGATCACGGGCACCACGCTGCAGCAGGGCTCGTTGCTGGGTTCGACCCCTGCCGTCGGCGCCCGCTTCTACGGGTTCTCCAACGCCGTCTTCGCCGTGTACGCCGTGGCCGGCCTGCTGCTGGCCGCGGGCCTCGCGGCCGTCGTCCGCACCCGTGGGGGCTCGCCGACCCGTGCCGCCGCGACGGCGGGTGCGGTCGGGGTGGTCACCCTCCTCGTGGACGGGCTGCCCGCCTTCGGCGCCGACCTCGGCGGGATCCTGGCCCTCGTGCCCGGCTTCGCGGTGCTGGTGCTCGGCATCGCGGGCGTCCGGACGACCTGGCGCCGGGCCGTCCTGGTGGGCGCCGCGACCGTGGCCGTGGTGGTGGTCGTCGCGGTGGCCGACTGGATGGTCGGCAGCAGCACCAGCCACCTGGGCGACTTCGTGCAGTCGGTGCTGGACGGCCGGGCCGTCGGCGTGGTCGCCGGCAAGGCCGCCGGCGCCTGGGCCACGATCGCCCACCCGGCCGGAGCGGCGGCGCTCGTGCTGTGCGCCGCGACGGGCTGGGCCGTCCTCCGCCCGCGCCAGGCACGCCTCGACGGCGTGGCCGCGGCCTACCGGCGGGACCCGCTGCTCCACCGGCTCGTCGTCGCGCTCGTCGTCACCGCCGTCGTCGGCACGCTGGTCAACGACTCGGGGATCCTCGTCGCGTTCCTCGTGCTGGTGCTCGCGACGCCGGCGCTGCTCGCCGGGCACCTCGAGCACACGGACGGCCCCGGTCGACCCGTCGGGACCGCCCGGCCGGCCGAGGGCGCCGTCGCCGCACCGGGCATCCACCGCCTGCCGACGGTGCTCGTGACCGTGAGCGGCGCGATGCTCGTGCTCCTGCTGCTCACGTCCGCCGCGCTCGGCTCCGCCGGGCTGCGGGCCGCCGCCGAGGAGGCCGACGCGGGCGGTCAGGTGGCGCCCGGCGTCGAGGACGTCGCCACCCCGGACCGGCCGGTCGTCCTCGTCGGGACGACGGGCGTCCGCTGGGACGACGTCGCCGAGGGACGCGCACCCGTCCTGAGCGCGCTGCTCGCCGACGGCGCCGGCGCCGGCGGGACCGCGCAGCCGACGGGCGCGTCGAGCCGGTGCGTCGTCGGCGGGTGGCTCGCGCTCTCGGCGGGCACCCTGCCGGAGGTGTCCACCGAGCGTGCGGACGACGACACCTGGCGCTGCCCCGCGCCCCGACCCGTGCCGGCGGACGACGGCGCCGTGGTCGAGGGGTGGGACGAGCTCGTCGCGCTCCAGCGCGGCTCGACGTACCAGGCCGCGCTCGGGACGCTCGCGGACCAGCTCGCCGCGGGCGGGTGCGCCACCGCCGTCGGCCCCGGCGCCGCCCTCGCGCTGGCCGACCCCGAGGGCGACGTCGCGCGGTACCGCGAGCTCGGCGCGGCGACGACACCGGGCACGGACGCCTTCGGCTGCCCCGCGACGGTCGTGGACGCCGGGGATGCGACAGCATCGCCCGTGGACCCGGACGCCACGGCCGAGGAACGCGTCGCCCAGGAGGCGGAGCACGCGGCCGCGGTGCGCGCCGTCGACGCCACCGTGGGCGAGGTCCTGGCCGCCGCGCCGCCGGACGCCACCGTCCTGGTCGCGGACCTCGCGGGGACCCCCGGGAGCCGGCCGGTGCTCGGCGTCGCGCTCGTCCGGCCGGGCGCCGACGCGCCGCCGGAGCCGCGGTTCCTCACCAGCGCCGCGACCCGGACCGACGGCGTCGTCCGGGTGCTCGACGTCCCGTCCACCATCCTCGGAGCGGCGGGCCTGACGCCCACGGCCCCGGTGGACGACACCCCGCTGGCGTGGGGGTCGCCGCGGCCGCAGAAGGCCGCCGAGGCCGCGGAGGGCCTGGCCGACCTCACGACGCTCGACCACTCGCGGCGCGCCGTCTACACGGCGTTCGTCGACCTCCCGCTGTACGCGGGCCTGGCGCTCGCCGTGGCCTGCCTGCTCCTCGGCCCACGGCTCGCACGCGCGACCGGGCCCCGCGCACCGGCACGACGGCGAGCAGCCTGGGGCTGGGCCCGGGGCGCCGCCCTGGTCCTCGCGGCGCTCCCGGCCGGTGCCTACCTCGGCTCGTCGACCGGCTGGTGGCGCTTCGAGCAGCCCACGCTCGCGCTCGTCGCGTCCGCCCTGGGCACGACGGCGGTCGTCGCGGCCGTCGGCGCACTCGCACCGCGGCGGCCGGTCTGGCTCGGGCCGGGGATCGTCGCCGGGATCACCTTCGCCGTGCTCACGCTCGACGCGCTGATCGGCACTCCTCTGAACCGGGCGAGCCCGTTGGGCTCAGCCCCGACGTTCGGCGCGCGCTTCTACGGCTTCAGCAACCCGACCTTCTCCGTCTACGCCGTCGCCGCGCTGGTGACCGCCGGAGCCCTCGCCCAGCTGCTCGTCGAGCGAGGCCGGCGGGCCGCGGCGACGGTGGTGGTGGCAGCGACCGGTGTCGTCACGATGGCGGTCGTCGTGTGGCCCACCCTCGGCGCCGACCTCGGCGGCGCCCTCGTGGTCGTCCCCGCCTTCGCCGTGCTCGGGCTCGCCACCTCCGGGGCACGGCTGACCTGGCAGCGGTTCGTCGTCGTCAGCGCGGCCGGGGTCGGCGCCGTCGCGGTCGTCGGCGTGCTCGACCGGCTGCGGCCGCCCGAGGACCGCTCGCACCTCGGCCGGTTCGTCGGGCAGGTCGTCGACGGCGAGGCCTGGGAGACGCTGGCCCGGAAGGCCGGCTACGCCGCCCGGTCCGTCCTCGACGGCGCACCGGTCTGGCTCACGCTGGCCGTACTGGTGGCCGGGGGCCTCCTGCTGTTCGCTCCCGGGCGGTTCACCCCGCGCTGGTTCGCCCGCACGGAGGCCGCGTGGCCGCTCCTGCGCCCGACGGTCCTGGCGATCTGGGTCACCTGCATGGCCGGTTCCGTCGTGAACGACTTCGGGGCCCGGATCGCGATGATCGCCCTGGTGCCGGCCGTCCCGCTGCTCACGGTGGCCGCGCTGCACGCGCTGTGGTCCGGCGGGACGGCGGACCCCGTGGCGACCCGCCCCCAGGACCGCCTCGTAGGCTGACCCGGTGCGCCCGACCCTCCGTCCCGTCGCCGTCATGGTCGGCCTGCTCTGCGCCCTCGCGCTGAGCCTGGCGCCGACGGCGCACGCCGACGACCTCGACCGACCCACCGGCAGTCCCGTGGTGCTGGCAGGGGTCGCAGGGCTGCAGTGGACCGACGTCGACGCCGTCCGGACGCCGAACCTCTGGCGGCTCGTGGGCGGCGGGTCCGTCGCGTCGGTCTCCGTGCGCACGCTCACGCCGACCTGCCCCGTCGACGCCTGGCTCTCGCTGTCCGCGGGCCACCGGGTCGTCGCCGAGCGGGACGACGGCACCGAGCACGACAGCAGCGGGGACGACGGCAGCGAGGACGACGAGGAGCTGGCGTCGCCCTGCCCCCCGATGCCCGTCCTGCCGGCCGCCGGCACACCACACCCCGTGCACGTGCCCGGCTGGGACGGTCTCGTCGCCGAGAAGGACGTCCCGGCCGCCGGGCCGGAGCTCGGCGCCCTGGGCGGCCTGGCGGAGACGGTCGGGCGGTGCACGACGGCGGTCGGCCCGGGAGCGGCCCTGGCCCTCGCCGACCCGGCCGGTGACGTCGAGCGCTACCTGACCGACCCCACGGACCTCACGAGCGCCTCCGACCTGTCCGCCTGCCCGGTGACCGTCGTCGACCTGGGCGTGCTGCCCGACGCGGCCACGGAACGCACCGAGGCCGTCGCGACCGTGGACGCCGCCGTGGGACGGCTCGCCGCCCTGCTGCCCGACGGCGGACGGCTCGTCGTCGCCGGCCTGGCCGACACGCCGCTGGGCCCGGAGGACCTGCAGGTCGTCGTGGACTGGACGGCGCCGGGCGCGGACGCGACCTGGCTCACGTCCACGTCGTCACGGTGGCCTGGCGTCGTCGTCTCCGGCGACCTGTCCGCCACGCTCGCGGACGCCCTGCTGATCGGCGCCGACCTCGAGGACGAGCAGGTCGCCGAGGCCGCGTCCCTGTTCACCGGGTCCCCGCTGCAGCACGGCGAGGACCGACGGCTGGCCGTCCCGCGCACGGTCGAGAACCGGCAGTACCTCTCCGTGCTCACCGAGACGCTGCCCCGCATGACGCCAGTCCTCGTCGGCACGATGGCGCTGGCCGTCGTGGGTGCCGTCACCGGCCTGCTCGTGTCCCGCCGCAGTCCTGCCCGGCTGGCGCCGGCGGTGCTCGTGGTCGCCTCCTGCCTGCCCGTCGCGGCGACCCTGGCCACTCTCTCCCGCTGGTGGGTGTCCCCGGTGCCGGTGACCGTCCTGTCCGTGGCGGTGACGCTCGGCGCGACGGCGGTGGCGCTCACGGCCTGGTGCGCGCGGCTGCTGCTCCCGCCGTCGCCGTGGCGACTGCCGACCGTGCTCGCGGCGCTGACGTGGCTCGTGCTGACCGTCGACGGCCTCACCGGCACCACCCTGCAGCAGGGATCGCTGCTCGGGCCGGCCCCATCGCTGGGCGCCCGGTTCTACGGGTTCTCCAACTCCGTGTTCGCGGTCTACGCCGTGGTGGGGCTCGTGCTGGCCGCAGGCGTCGCCGCGGTGCTGCGCCGGCGCGGCAGCTCCCGGCGGACGCAGGTGCTCGCCGTGGCGGCCGTGGCCACCGTCACGGTGCTCGTCGACGGGCTGCCGCCCTTCGGCGCCGACCTCGGCGGCATCCTCGCGCTGGTCCCGGCCTTCGCGGTGCTGCTGCTGGGGGTCGCCGGCATCCGGGTCACGTGGCGGCGCGCGCTGCTGGTCGCCGGCGCCACCCTGCTGGGCGCCGCCACCGTCGCCGTCCTGGACTGGGCGTTCCCGCCGGCCACCCACCTCGGCGGGTTCGTGCAGTCCTTGCTCGACGGCGACGCGGCCGCCGTCGTCGCGGCCAAGGCGAGCGGGGCGTGGGCCACCGTCGCGAACCTCGCCGGTGCCTTCGCCGCCGTGGTCTGCGGCGTGGCGGCCTGGGCGGTCCTCGACCCGTGCCGGTTCCGCCTCACCGGTGTCGCCGCCGCCTACGACCGCGACCCGCTGCTGCGCCGCACGGTCGGCGCGGTGGTCACGGTCGCCGTCGTCGGCACCCTGCTCAACGACTCCGGCGTCGTCGTCGCGATGTACGTGCTGCTCCTCGCGGTCCCGCTTCTGCTGGTCGGCGGCCTCGAGGCCGCCCTCTCCCCGGCGTCCGGCACCGGGGAGCCGTCCGCCCCCCGCTCCGGCGTCCCCCGCCTCCTGGCCGGGGTGGGCGCCGGACTGCTGGTCACCCTGCAGCTCGGCGGCGCCGCCCTGCCCGCCAGCGGCCTGTCGCACGCCGGCGACGTGTCCGACGGCGGGTCGCCCGTCCTGTCCGACGGCGAGCCCGTCGTCATCATCGGCACCGACGGGCTGCGCTGGCAGGACGTCTCCCCCACCGCCACCCCCACGCTGTGGCGCGCCCTCCGCGACGGCGCGGGCGCCGGCGGCGTCACCGCGTCCGTGACCGGCGCCTCGGCCGACTGCGTGGCCGCGGGCTGGCTCGGGATGTCGGCCGGGCGCAGCCCGGTGACCGGCGCGACCGTCGACGGCGCGTGGCGCTGCGCCGACTGGGACGTGACGCCGGCCGACGACGGCGGCACAGGCGCCGCGGTGGACGGCTGGGACGAGCTCACCGACCTGCAGACGGGCTCCGCGTTCGCGCCCCGCCTCGGCGTGCTCGGCGGTGCGCTCGCGGACGGCGGCGTGTGCAGCACCGCCGTCGGCCCCGCTGCGGCCTTGACCCTGGCGGGACCCGACGGCACCGTCGAGCGCTACCGGAGCGTGGCCGACGCCCTCGCCGACCCGGTCGACGCGTTCGGCTGCCCGGTGACCGTCGTCGACGCCGGTGCGGCGCCCTACCACCCCACGGGTGAGGGCAGCGTCTCCCGCCCGGTGCCGGACGAGGCCACCAGCCCCGGACCGACGCGTGACGCCGCGCTGCAAGAGGTCGACGCGACGGTCCGGGACGTGCTCGACGTCGTGCCCGACGACGCCACCGTGCTGGTGCTCGACGTCGGCAACCCGGCGCCGACCCGCCCGGCACTCGGCGTGGGGCTGGCGCGCACGGACACCGAGTCCGCGCCGTCGTACCTGACGTCGTCGGCGACCCGCTGGCTCGGCGTCGTGCGGCTGCTGGACGTGCCCGTGACCCTCGTGGAGGACTTCGGTCTGCCCCGGCCCGCGGAGCTCTCCGGTGCGGTGGTCGCGCTCGGCGCGGACCGGCCGAGCGGCAGCGGCGCCACCGTGCGCGACCTGGCCGCCGTCACCGACCGGGACCATGCGCTGCGGCAGGTGACCGACGCCACCACCGGCAGACCGACCCTCGTGGCGCTGGGCGCGTTCGCCCTGGTGGTGCTGGTGCTGCCCTGGCTCCGGCGGCGCGGGCACGTCCGCACCGCGCTGGTCTCCGCCCGCGTCCTGGAGACCGTCCTGCTGCTGTGCGCGGCGGTGCCCGCCGCGAGCTTCCTCATGACCAGCTGGACGTGGTGGCGCCTGCCCGACCCGGACGTCGGCCTGTGGGTGGCGCTCGGGGCCGGCACGGTGACGGTCGCCCTCGTGGGGTCGCTGGCGCCCCGGCGGCCCGCCTGGGCCGGGACGGTGGTGGTCGCGTCCGTGACGTTCGTCGTGCTCACCTTCGACGCGCTGCTCGGCACCCCGCTGCACCGCGGGAGCCCGCTCGGTGCCGCGCCGACGTTGGGAGGACGCTTCTACGGCTTCGGCAACCCCACGTACTCCGTCTACGCCGTCGTCGCCGTGCTCTGCGCCGCCGGCGTCGCCATGCTGGTGACGCGCCGCTGGAACCGCGTCGCAGGGGCGGTCGCGGCCGGCATGGTCGGTGTGGTCACCACCGTCGTCACCGTGTGGCCCACGTTCGGCGTCGACGTCGGCGGCGGGCTCGTGCTGGTGCCGGTGTTCGCCGTCGTCGTGCTCGGTGCCCTGGGGGCCCGGTCGACGTGGCCGCGGCTGCTGCTGGCCGGCGGCGCAGGGGTGCTGCTCGTGGCCGTCATCGGCGTCGTCGACTGGTTGCGCCCTCTCGACCAGCGGTCCCACCTGGGGGCGTTCGTGCAGGCCGTGCTCGACGGCGGGGCGTTCGAGACGGTGTGGCGCAAGGCCGGGTACGCGTGGAGCTCGCTGGGCGCGGGCTTCCCCGCCTGGCTGTCGCTCGGGGTGCTCGTCGCTCTCGCGCTCGTGCTGTGGGGCGGGCGCCGGCTGCGCGCCCGCTGGCTGGAGCAGTCCGAGGCGGCGTGGCCGCTGCTGCGGCCCGTCCTCGTGGCGCTGCTGATCGCCGGTGTGGGCGGGGCGCTCGTCAACGACTACGGGATCCGCGTCGTGACCCTCATGCTGTTCCCCGCCGTCCCGATGCTCGGGCTGCTCGCGCTGCGGGCGGCACCCGGCCTGCAGGCCGAGGGGCCGCCCGCGCGGGCCACCAGGCCCGCCGGGGCGGCCTCACGCTGAGGCACCGGGCTTGCTGAGGCACCGGGCTCAGAGAGCCCGAGCCGGGCTCCGCGAGACCGAGCTCAGCGCCGCGAGCGCGGCCCCGACCGCCCCACCGCGTCGACGACACGACGCATCTGCCGGGTACCGACGGCCGCCATGACGTCCCGGTACTGCCCGGCCCGGTGGAGCTGGCCGGCGAGGTCGTTCGACGACGCCCGGTGCCGCAGGTCGCACGGGACCTCGACCGCGACGTACCCCGCGCGCAGCAGGTCGACCGTCATGCCGGTCTCGACCCCCCAGCCGTGCGCGAGCGGGGTGGCGGCCTCGAACGCCTCGCGGGTGAGGCACCGCATGCCCGACAGCGGCTGGGTGGGGCTCCAGCCGGTGAGCCGCTGGATGGACCGGCGGGCGGCCCCGACGACGATGCCGCGTCCGCCGGCTCCCTTCTGGGCCGGGAGCAGCGCGATGGCGAGGTCGGCGACTCCTTCGCGCACCGGGCCGACCAGGGGCGCGGTGTTCACGGCGGTGTCGCCGAGGTCCCCGTCGACGAACAGCAGCAGGCGCGCCAGGCCGTCGACGTCCCGCATGGCGGCGACGGCGGCCCCGGTCTCCATGGCCGCGGCCTTGCCGCGGTTGTGGGAGTGCCGCACGACCACGGCCCCGGCGTCCCGCGCGACGTGCTGGGTCTCGTCCTCGGACCCGTCGTCGACCACCAGCACGAGGTCGACGTGCGGGATGGCGCGCGCGGACCTCACGGTCGCGGCGATCCGCTCGGCCTCGTCCTTCGCCGGGATGACGACCGCGACCCGCTGCACGCTGCGCCCGCCGCGGGCGGTGGGCGGGCGTGGGGTCTTGGCCACCGGCATGCTCGGACGGCGTGGTCCCGGGCTCGCCGGTACGTCTCCGGGCGCCACCTCACGGCTGGTCCGTGTTCCCCCGTGCTCCGCGTTCACAGCTCCCTGCCTGTGCGGCCGTCACAGCCACGGTCGTCGATGTGATCCTCGGCGTGACTCGCCGGGATCGGAAGTGCAAAGAACTTCCCTCAGAATCCTACTCCCCCGGTACGTGGGATGTTGTGCATCTGGGGGACTGGTCCGGGTCCAGGGGGTGAAGTTTCTGTGCGGGTCAGCGCAGGGTCACCTGGCGCGAGACAATTCCGGCCCGCGCGCGGCGCTCGTTCGCGTCCAGCGGCGCATCGACGGCGAGCGCCGCCTCGAACCGCTCGGACAGCTCCTGGACCGGTCCGGTCAGCTCGTCCGCCTCGGTGCCGCGCGGCAGCTCCCACACGGGCACCACGAGACCGCACGCCCGGAACATGCCGAGGAACTTGCCCCCCGCCAGACCGGAGTCCCGCTTCGCGTGCAGCCGGGCGATCGCGTCGACCACGCGGTCCTCGTCCTCGGTGCGTGCCCACCGCACGAACTCGCGGCTCATCCGGCACCAGTAGGCGGCGTCCACGCCCTCGATCTTGACGGTGGGGATCGTCTGCTCGGCGGCCTCCTCGAGGCCCTCCTTGATCTCGGCGGTCATCTCTGCCGAGGAGTCGATCCAGTAGTCGTAGCCCTCGTGGACCGTCACGTCGAACGGCACGGAGGTGTCCAGCACGTCCTGCAGGCGCGGCGTGTCGGACGTGACGTCGAGCTGCTCGGGCAGGATGCCGGTGCCCGGCTCCGCCTCGATCGCGGCGAGCAGCGCGGCCGCCAGGGATCTGCTGATGTCGTCCGAGCTGAGCACGCCCTGGACGGCCAGGAGGACGGTGCCGTCCTCCCGGTGCAGCGCGGACCAGCCGCCCGGCAGCACGGTGGCGACGACGACGTCACGGCCGCCGTGCGCGTCGACGGTGCGGGCCGGTGCGGTCGCCGAGGGCACGATCTCCCGCATCGAGACCCAGTCGGCCTCCCCCGGGAGACCCTCGAACGGACGCAGCACGAACTCAGCAGTCTTGGCCATGCGCCCGATCCTATCGGCCGCCGCGGTCAGGAGGTCATGGCGCCGAGGAGCTCCGCCCCCGGACCGTCCATGAGCCCGATCACGTTGCCGGCGGGGTCGGCGAACCAGGCGCCGTCACCACCCTCCATGAAGCCGCGGACGATCCCTCGGTCGTCGTGGTCGAAGGACTCGTAACGGAGCATCTCCACGCCCTGACGACCGAGCTCGTCCACGACCTCGTCGACGTCGTCGACCGCGAGGTGGAGCACCGTGAAGCTCGCGGGGACGTGGTCCTCCTTCGGGTACACCATGAACGTGGTCCCGCTGTCGAGGTGCAGGACGAGGAACCCGCGGTCACCGGTGACCCGCATCCCGAGCACGTCCTCGTAGAACCGCCGTGCGGCGTCCACGTCGTCGACCGCGAAACTGCCGAAACCTCGCCGCGTGCTGACCATGAGGCACTCCTTCGCGCCACGGCGGTCCCGGGGGCCGAGGGCCCGTACCGTGAGGGCACCGCCTCTTCCAGGATCCACCCCTCTCGCCCGCCGGGACGGGTGAAATCCTCGTGGCATACCGTCGGGGGCATGCCGTGGCTCGCCGCGACGCTGCCCGTCGCCGACCTCGCCCGCACCGCTGTCGAGGCGCTGCGCGTCGCCGCGCGCCGTGCCGGGGTGCACGGGCCGCTGGTCGAGGCCCCGCTCGACCCGGCACGGGTGGCGGCGGCGTTCACCTCCGACCGCCTGCTGCGGATCGGCGGCGAACCCTGGGCCGGCTTCGCACCCCACTCCGGGTTCTTCGCCACGGCGGACGGCTGGGTCCGTACGCACGCCAACTACCCGCACCACCGCGCCCGCCTGCTGCGGCTCCTCGACCTGCCCGACGGCGCCTCGCGCGACGACCTCGCGACCCGCCTCGCGCGGTCGTCCACCCAGGACGTCGAGGACGCGGCGGCCGACGCCGGCGCGGTCGCCGTCCGGGTGCGCACCGAGGACGAGTGGCGGGCGAGCGCGCCCGGCCGCGCCTCCGCCGTCGGCCCTCTCGTCGCGACGACCGTGCGGGCGGACGGCCGGACCGCCCGCCCCACGGGTGGGCCCCTGCAGGGCGCGCGGGTGCTGGACCTCACCCGGGTGATCGCCGGGCCCGTCGGGACGCGCACGCTCGCGCTGCTCGGCGCCGACGTCCTGCGCGTCGACCCGCCGGAGCCCGTCGAGATCGAGGCCCAGCACCTCGACACCGGGCAGGGGAAGCGGTCGACGGTCCTCGACCTGCGCCACCACGACGACCACGCCCGCGCGCAGGAGCTCCTCGACGCCGCGGACGTGCTGGTCACCGGCTACCGGCCGGGCGCGATCGAGGCACACGGTCTGCGGCTGCCGCCCGGCGTGGTGCACGCCCGCGTCTCGGCCTGGGGACCAGCCGGTCCGTGGGCGGGACGCCGCGGGTTCGACTCGATCGTGCAGGCGGCCAGCGGCATCGCCCTGCTGGAGTCCGCCGACGGCGCGACCCCGGGCGCGCTGCCCGCGCAGGCCCTCGACCACGCCACCGGGTACCTGCTCGCCGCGGGCGTGGTCGACGCCCTCGCCGAGCGGTCCCGGGACGGCGAGGGCCGGGACGTGGCGGTCGCCCTCGCCCGCACGGCCGCCTGGCTCCTGGACGCGCCCGGCCGGCAGCCGGACCACCCGCCGGCCGCGGTGCCGCCGTCGGACGCCACCGTCACCCACGGCCGCGTGCGGTCCGCGCGCCCTGCGCTGCCGGTCGCCGACTACCCGGCGCTGGCGCGGCCCTGGGGCGGCGACCCGCCGCACTGGTGAGTCAGAGGTGGTCGAGGCGCTGCAGGATGGCGCCCTCGCGCAGCGCCCACGGGCAGACCTCGACCTCGTCGACGCCCAGGGCGGCCATCGCCTCCTGCGCGACGACGGCACCCGCCACGATCTGCAGCGCCCGGCCCGGGCCGATGCCCGGCAGCACGGTGCGGTCCGCCGAGGACAGCTTCGCCAGGCGGGGCTCCCAGTCGGCCAGGTGATCGCGGCGCATCCGCCAGCGCTCCCCGGTGCCCATGACCTGACGCGGCATCCCGGCGAGCCGGGCCAGCGACCGGAACGTCTTGGAGGTGGCCACCGCGTGGTCGGGCGCGGGCGCCCCGGCGACGGGGCCGACGGCGTCGCGCAGCACCGACCGCGCGTGCTTGCGCAGCTTCTCCACGTCGTCGGGCTTCGGCGGGTCCGCGTCGAGCAGGAAGCGCCGGGTCATGCGCCCGGCGCCGAGGGGGAGGGACAGGGCGGCGTCGGGGGTCTCGTCCACCCCGGTGGCGATCTCGAGGGAGCCGCCCCCGATGTCCAGCAGCAGGAGGCGGCCGGCGCCCCAGCCGTACCAGCGCCGCGCCGCCAGGAACGTCAGCCGCGCCTCCTCGTCGCCCGCGAGCACCTCGATGGGCACGCCCGCACGCTTCTCCAGGTCGGCCAGCACCTCGGTCCCGTTGGCTGCCTCGCGCAGGGCGGACGTGGCCAGCGCCATCGTCTGCTCGATGCCGTGCTCGCGCCCGGCCGCCGCCGCGGCCTCGACGGCCCGGCGCAGCTCCTTGACGCCGGCCTTCGAGATCGAGCCGTCGGGCTCGAGGTAGCGCATCAGCCGCACCGTGGTCTTGTGGCTGGCCTGCGGCACCGGCCGCGCACCCGCCCGGGCGTCCATGACGAGCAGGTGGACGGTGTTGGAGCCGATGTCGATCACGCCGAGTCGCATGGCGTCACCCTAGGCCGAACGGTGCCGAACAGGAGCTGGGGCCCGCTATGGCTCTCCATAGCGGGCCCCAGCTCCTGTTCGGCACCGCGGGGTCAGGCGAGCGCCTTCGACTTCAGCGCCTCGAACTCCTCCGGCGTGATCGTGCCGTCGTCGAACAGCTTCTTCGCCGAGGCGATGTGGTCCGCCGGCGATCCCGCGACCGTCTTGATGTAGTCGTCGGTGGCTGCCTTGGCGTCCTGTGCCGCCGCGATGTTCCGCTCGGCCATGCCCCGGCCTCGTGCGATGAGGTACACGAGGGCTGTGATCATCGGCAGGAAGATCAGCAGGAGGACCCACAGGGCCTTCCACCACCCGTTCAGGTGCCGGTCCCTGAAGAGGTCCGAGAGGATCTGGAACAGGACGATGAGGTACGCCATGAACAGGAAGATCCAGAGGAGGAACCAGACATAACTCCAGAAATCATCCATCGTGCCCAACCTTTCGCGCCGGTGAGGAATGCTCCAGGCCGCATGAGCGGTGCCTGGATGCCCACGCTATCCACGAAAGCGCAGCTCGGCCCGATATAGACCGACAAAGAGTCAGTCGGTCACCGGAACAGCACGAAGGGCACGCTCCGCACCCGCGACGACGGCCGCCTCCGCCGCCCGCGCCTCGGCCAGCGCCGTCGACCGGACCGCGACGATGCGGTCGTGGAGCGCGGCGTGCACCCGGCGCCGGACCGCCCGGGCGATCTCGTCACGGTCCGCGTCGGTGGGCACCTGCCCGTGCGGCGCCAGCTCGGCCGACAGCCGCGCCAGGGCGTCACCGACCTCGACGGCGACCTCCCGCTCCGCCTCGTCCAGCAGCGCGACGACGGCGGCGTCCGCCGCCCGTCCCATCCGGGTCTCCTCGAAGAGCGCCGCGGCGTCCCGCACCATCGCCCGCGCCTGGTCGACCACGACCCGCTCCGTCGCCGGGGCGTGCGTGGTGAGCGAGGCCAGGTCGTAGAGCAGCACGCCCTCGACGTCCGCCACCGACGGCTCCACGTCGCGGTGCAGCGCCAGGTCCAGGATGACGAGGGCGTCGGGCTCGGGCTCGTCGCCCGCCCGCGCAGCGGCCCGGTCACGGGCCCGGGCCACGGAGGCCGCGTCGAGCACGTACGCGAGCGAGGCCTCCGCACCCGGCACGGCCTCCGCCGTCGTCGTCCCCCGGCGCCGCGCGCCCGAGCAGGACACCACCAGGTCGGTGTCACCGAGCGCCTCGACGAGCGACTCCGTGTCCACGCCGACCGCGCCCGTCCCGTGCGACGCCGCGAAGGCCTCGGCCCGCCCCGACCGGGAGTACACCCGGATGTCCTCGCAGCCGCGGGCCCGCAGCGCGGCGACCGCTGCGCCCGCGTAGGCACCGGTGCCGATGATGACGGCGCGCGACACGGGGAAGGGGCGCATCGAGCGGCCGGCGAGGTCGAGGCCGACCGCCACCAGCGAGCGCCCCGCGCCGCCCAGCGCTGTCGAGCGACCGACCCGCTTGGACGTGCGCGACGCCGTCTGGAAGAGCAGCTCGAGAGTCTTGGAGGTGGTGCCGTCCGCCCGCGACTCGGCCAGCGCCCGCTTCACCTGCCCGGCGATCTCCCGCTCTCCCACGACCATCGAGTCCAGGCCGGTCGCGACGGCGAACAGGTGCTCGGCGACCTCGGTGCCGGACCGCACCGTGAAGGAGGCCGCGGCCGCCTCCGGCGTCACGCCGGAGGACTCCGCGACCAGCTCGGCGACGTGCCGGGTCGCGTGCCGCACCGTGTCCCCGTCCAGGGGTGCGTCGACGTCCAGGTAGAGCTCGAACCGGTTGCAGGTCGAGATCACCACGGTGCCCTGCACCGGCAGGCAGGAGCCCACGACGGTGCGGCCCACGGACATCGAGCCGGTGGACAGGCGCTCGAGGGCGTCGAGGTCCAGCTCGTGGTGGGACGCGGTGAGGGAGAGGAGAACCACAGTGGCCCCACTTTATGATCTGTGCCCACTCGGGGCAGAATCGTGGACCGTGACATCCACCACGGCGAACGTCAGCAACCTGCCCGCCTCCCACCCCCTGGCCGACGGGCGCACGGCGACGTCCCCGCTGGTCACCGCGCTGCGGGGCAGCCGTCCCGCCCGCACCCCCGTCTGGTTCATGCGGCAGGCGGGCCGCTCGCTGCCCGAGTACCGCGAGCTGCGACAGGGTGTCGGGATGCTGGAGTCCTGCCTGCGCCCGGAGCTCGCCGCCGAGATCACGCTGCAGCCCGTGCGACGGCACGACGTCGACGCGGCCATCTACTTCAGCGACATCGTCGTGCCCCTCAAGCTGGCCGGGGTGGGCGTCGAGATCGCCTCCGGCGTCGGGCCGGTCATGGACCGCCCGTACCGCACCGCCGAGGACGTCGACGAGCTCGTCGCCCGCGGCCTCGACGACGACGCGCTGGCCCCGATCGCGGAGGCCGTGGAGCGGACCGTGGGCGAGCTGGGCACGACGCCGCTCATCGGGTTCGGCGGCGCACCGTTCACCCTGGCCGCCTACCTCGTCGAGGGTCGCCCGAGCCGCGACCACCTCGCCGCACGCACCCTCATGCACGCCGACCCGGAGACGTGGCGCCGCCTCACCGAGTGGACCGCGGACCTCACCGGACGCTTCCTGCGCACCCAGGTGCTCGCCGGGGCGAGTGCCGTCCAGCTCTTCGACTCCTGGGCGGGGTCGCTGTCGCTCGCCGACTACCTGCAGCACGTGGCGCCGTCGTCCACCCGCGCCCTGGGGCACGTCGCGGACCTGCCGGTGCCGGGCATCCACTTCGGCACGGGCACCGGCCACCTGCTGCCCGCGATGCGCGACGTGCTGCGCGACGCCGGCCTGACGCACCCCACGGTGGGGGTCGACTACCGCACGCCGCTCGACGAGGCGACGGCGCTGCTCGGCGCTGACGTCCCCGTGCAGGGCAACATCGACCCGGCGCTGCTCGGGGCCCCCTGGCCGGCCCTGGAGGCGCACGTGCGCGACGTCGTCGAGCGTGGCCGCGCGGCGCCCGGCCACGTGGTCAACCTGGGCCACGGCGTGCCGCCCAGCACCGATCCGACCGTGCTCACGCGGGTCGTCGAGCTCGTCCACTCGCTGTGAGCCAGCAGGTCGACGCCGTCGTGGTCGGCGGCGGGATCGGCGGGCTGGTCGCTGCCCGCACGCTCATCGAGCGCGGCCTGCGCACCGTGGTCCTCGAGGCCTCCACGCGGCTCGGCGGTCCCGTGCGCGGCGGCGCGTTCGAGTCCCTGCCGCGCGTGCCGATCGACCTGGGCGCCGAGTCCTTCGCGGCCCGCGGCACCGCCGTCGGCGAGCTGGCCGGAGAGCTGGGTCTCGACGTCGTCGAACCCGCTGCCCTGTCTGCCTGGGGGTACGCCGCCGAGCAGGCCTTCCCGCTGCCGAGGTCCGGTGTGCTCGGCATCCCCTCCGTGCCCTGGGCGCCCGACGTGCGCCGGGCGATCGGCTGGGCCGGCGTGGCCCGCGCGTCGCTCGACCGCGTGCTGCCCCGGTTCGTCGGCGCCTCCGCGGAGGACCTCGGCTCGCTGGCGCGTGCCCGGCTCGGGGTCCGCGCGACCGAGCGCCTCGTCGCACCCGTCGCCACGGGCGTGCACTCGGCCCCGCTCGACCGGCTCGCCGTCGCGGCCGTCGCCCCCGGCCTGCGAGACCGGCTCGCCGTGGAGGGGTCGCTCACCCGCGCCGTGGGCGCCCTGCGCGCGGCGGCACCGGCCGGTTCCGCCGTCCGCGGGATCGACGGCGGGATGCACGCCGTCGTCGAGGCCCTGGCCGGGCAGATCGCCGCGAGCGCCGAGTTCTGGACCGACACCCCGGTCACCGACGCGACCGGCCCCATCCACACCACGCTGCGGCTCGGCCAGGAGGTCGTGGGCGTCGAGCGGACCGACGACGGCGGCTGGCTCGTGCGCTCGCGGGCCACCGCCGCGGGGGTCGCCGGGGGGCGCGGGTCGCTGCACACGGTGTCCGCTCCGCGCCTGGTGGTGACCACCCCCGCCGTCGGGCCGCTGCTGGAGACGTGGACCGGCGTCGTCCCCGCACCGGAGCCCGGGGCCGACGTGTGGCTGGTGACGCTGCTGCTGGACGCCCCGGAGCTGGACCAGGCGCCGCGCGGGTCGGGACTGCTCGTGGGGCCGGGTGCGACCGCCGGCACCGGGGACGTCCGGGCCAAGGCGCTCACGCACTCGACCGCCAAGTGGCCGTGGCTGGCCGCCCGGGTGCGGGCCGCCGCCGGGGAGGGCATGCACGTGGTGCGGCTGTCGTACGGCCGGCTCGGGGAGGAGACCCGCCCGCCGGACGTCGCCGAGGCGGCCCGGGACGCCTCCGCCCTGCTGGGTGTGCCCGTCGGGGACCGCGTGCGCGACCACCTGCGGCAGCGGTGGGACGGCGCCCTGCCCCCGCCGACCCCCGCGTACCGGACGGACGTCACGGCGCTCAGCGCCGCCGTCGGGCAGATCCCGGGCCTCGCCGTCACCGGGGGCTGGGTCGCCGGCACCGGGCTGGCCTCGATCGTCGCGCACGCCCAGGCGGCGGTCGAGGGCCTGTAGCCGACCGCGTCGACGAGGACGACCTGACCGGTGCGACGACGCGCGGGCCGTCAGACGGGCTCGCTGCGGGCGTCGAAGCGGCGCCGGTACTCCGAGGGCGAGGTGGCGAAGGCGGCGGCGAAGCTCTGTCGCAGCGTGACGGCGTGACGGAAGCCGCAGGCCGCCGCGACCTGCTCCACGGGCAGGTCGGTGGTCTCGAGCAGGCGGCGCGCCTCGTCGAGCCGGCGGGAACGCACCCAGGCGGCCGGCGTGGATCCGGTCGTGGCCTGGAACGCCCGGATGAAGGTGCGGCGGCTCATGTGTGCCACGCCGGCCAGGCGGTCGACGGTCAAGGGCTCGTCCAGGTGCCGCAGCGCCCACTCCAGCACGCCGGAGACCGGGTCGCCGGCAGGGCTCGGTGGCAGGGGACGGTCGATGAACTGCGCCTGGCCGCCCTCGCGGTGCGGTGCCACGACGAGGTGCCGGGCGACCTGGTTGGCGACGGTCGCGCCGAGCCGGCTGCGGACCAGGTGCAGGCACGCGTCGATCCCCGAGGCGGTGCCCGCCGAGGTGAGCACGTCGCCGTGGTCGATGTACAGGACCGTGGGGTCGACGGTGACGTCGGGGCACCGCGCGTCGAGCGCGTCGACGGCCTGCCAGTGCGTCACGGCCGAGCGGCCGGACAGCAGCCCGGTGTCCACCACGGCCACGGCCCCCAGGCACAGACCGACGACGGTCGCGCCACGGGCGTGCGCACGGAGCAGGGACCGGCGCAGCGTCGGACCGACGGGCCGGGCGTCCTCGTGCCACGAGGGCACCACCACGACGTCGGCGTCCTCGGCAGCGCCGGGTCCGTCGACGCCCGACAGGCGGTAGCCCTCGGCGGTGCGGACCGCACCGGCACGGTCGGAGAACAGCGTCGTGCCCCAGTCACCGAGACCCTGGCGTGCGACCTCTCCGAACACGAGCTGGGGGACGGCGAGATGGAACATCGAGACGCCGTCGAAGGCGTGGACGGCGATGCGGACCGGCTCGGCAGGAGTTGGCACGGATCCATCGTAGATGCGCACGAGTGCCAGTGGCCCCGGTGGCCGTCAGCAGTGAGGATCAAGGTGGCGTCCGCACCGCGACGCCTCCGCCCCCCTGAGGAGTACTGACCCATGACCACCCCACGCCGCGCCCTCGTCCTCGTCGACGTCCAGCAGGAGTACTTCGGCGGGCCGCTGGAGATCCAGCACCCGCCGCACAGCGAGTCCCTGCCGCAGATCGCCCGTGCGATCGACGGCGCTGCCGCCGCCGGCATCCCCGTCGTCGCGGTGCAGCACGTCACGGCCGAGGGTGCGCCCGTCTTCGACCCCACGTCGGAGGGCTTCCGCCTGCACCCCGAGGTCGAGAGCCGGCGCACCACGGCCTGGAAGTCGGTCGTCAAGCAGTACGGCACCGTGTTCGCCGGCACCGATCTGCCCGCCTGGCTGCGCGAGCACGACGTCGACACCATCACCCTGGTCGGCTACATGACCAACAACTGCGTGATCTCCTCGGCCGCCGACGCCGAGACGCACGGACTGTCCGCCGAGGTGCTGTCCGACGCCACCGGCGCCATCGACATCGACAACGACGCAGGCTTCGCCGACGCCCGGTCCGTGCACACCACGCTCATGACGATCCTCCACTCGAACTGGGCGGCCGTCGCCGACACGTCTGCCTGGCTCGACGCCGTCACGGCCGGCCTGCCGCTGCCCCAGAGCGACCTCGGCACCTCCGCCGTGGCAGGCGCCGAGCGCGCCCGGCGCTGACCGCTCCTGGTCGATTCGACCGCCCCGGACGCAGAGGGGCGCGGTGCGGCTCCGTGACCGTCACGCCAGGGACGGTGCACGAGGGCGTCGTGGCAAGGACGTGAGAGACCTCTCATGGCCGCACGGCCGCACGGGTTGTCTTCGGCGGGTGCGTTCGCGAGAGACTGGGAGGGTGAGCACCCCCGGAACCGCACCGTTGCGCCTCGGCACCCGCGGCAGCGCCCTGGCGACCACCCAGTCCGGGCTGGTCGCGCGCCGACTGGAGGAGCTCCTGGACCGGCCGGTCGAGCTCGTCAGGATCAAGACGGAGGGTGACGTCAAGACGGGCTCCCTCGCATCGCTCGGCGGCACCGGTGTGTTCGTCACGGCCCTGCGCGACGCGCTCGGCACCGGCCGGTGCGACATCGCGGTGCACTCCCTCAAGGACCTGCCCACGACGCCCGCGCCCGGCCTGACGTTCGTCACCCCGGAGCGCGAGGACCCCCGCGACGCCCTGTGCGCCCGCGACGGACGCACCCTCGACACGCTGCCCCGCAACGGGCGGGTCGGCACCGGGTCGCCGCGCCGCGCCGCCCAGCTGCAGGCCGCCCGCCCCGACCTGGAGATCGTCGACATCCGCGGCAACGTCGAGACGCGGCTCGCCCGCGCGCTCGGCCCGGACCCCGACCTGGACGCCGTCGTGCTCGCGTTCGCGGGTCTCACCCGCCTGCACCGCACCGAGGTGGTCAGCGAGGTGCTCGACCCGCTGGTCGTCGCCCCGGCGCCCGGGCAGGGCGCGCTCGCCGTCGAGGCGCGCAGCAGCGACCTCGTGCCGGACGACGGCGCCGGGCTCAGCACCGCGCTCGCCGATGCCTTCGCCGCGCTCGACCACCGGCCCACGCGCCTCGCCACCACCGCCGAGCGCGCCGTCCTCGCCCGGCTCGAGGCCGGCTGCGCCGCCCCCATCGGGGCCTACGCACGGCTGGAGGAAGGAGCGCTGGCACTCTCCGCCGTCGTCGCCTCCCTGGACGGCACGGAGCAGCTCAAGCACACCGCACGCGTCGAGATCTCCCCCACCGTCGCGCTCGCCGCCGCCGACGACGCCGCCCGTGCCCTGGGGGTCCGGGTCGCCGAGCGGCTGCTCGCCGACGGTGCTGCTCGCCTCGCCCCCCTCTCCCCCGCCGAGCCCGCACCGCCGGAGCCCACCCGGGTGCCCACCGGGACGGACGACCCGGAGGGCGCGTGATCGACCTGACGGGGCGGACCGTCCTCCTGCCGCGCTCCCCCGAGCGCGCCGCCGGGCTCGCGGCCCTGCTGCGTGCCGCCGGTGCGGAGGTGGTGGTCGCTCCCGTCATCGAGCGAGCACCGGCCGAGGATCCCGCGGCCCTCGCGACCGCCGTCGCCGACGTCGTCGCGGGGCGGTACTCCTGGGTGGTCATCACGAGCGTGAACGCCGTCGGCGCCCTCGTCGGCACCGTCGGCACCGGGGACGGGTCCCTCACCGCCGCCCCCGTCCGGTGGGCCGCCGTCGGACCGGCGACCGTCCGGGCGCTGGAGGACGTGGGCCTCACCGCGGACCTCGTCCCCGACGAGGCCTCGGCCGACGGGCTCGTCGCGGCGTTCACGGCACCCTCCGGGCGGCCGGCCCGGGTCCTGCTCCCGCTCGGCGACCGCGCCCGGCCGACGCTGCACGACGGCCTCGCCGCCCTCGGCTGGCAGCCCGACGTCGTCACCGCGTACCGCACCGTGCGCTCCGACCTGCCGGACGACGTCGCCCGCCGCCGCTACGACGTCGTCGTCGTGACCTCCGGGTCCGTCGCCCGGGAGATCGCGGCGCAGCACGGCACCGTGACCCCGGTCGTCGCGATCGGACGGCCGTCCGCCGAGGCCGCCCACGCGGCCGGGCTCACGGTCGCCGCCTTGGCCGACCACCCCACCGACGCCGCGCTCGCGGCCGCCGTCACCACTGCTTGCGAAGGAGCGCCATGAGCACCTCCGGCATCGTCTACCGGCCGCGCCGGCTGCGGACCACACCACGGATGCGACGGCTCGTCGCCGAGCACCGCCTGCACGCGGCCGACCTCGTGCTGCCGCTGTTCGTCAAGGAGGGCATCGACGAACCCGTCCCGATCTCGTCCATGCCCGGGCAGGTGCAGCACACCGAGGCCACCCTGCACGACGCCGTCGCGGCGGCGGCGCGCGCCGGCGTCGGCGGCGTCATGCTCTTCGGCATCCCGGCCGTGCGCGACGCCCTCGGCACCCAGGCCGCGGACGCGGACGGCATCCTGCAGCGGGGCACCCGGATCGCCCGGGAGGCCGTCGCCACGGTCGAGGCCGAGGACCCGGCGGCCCGACGACCCGGTCCCGTCGTCATGGTCGACACGTGCCTGGACGAGTTCACCGACCACGGGCACTGCGGCGTCCTCGACACCGACGGGACGGTGGACAACGACGCCACGCTCGAGCGGTACGCGGCGATGGCCGTCGCCCAGGCGAAGGCCGGCGCGGACGTCGTCTCGCCGTCGGGCATGATGGACGGGCAGGTCGCCGTGATCCGCGACGCGCTCGACGACGCGGGCTTCGAGTCCGTGAGCATCCTCGCGTACAGCGCGAAGTACGCCAGCGCGTTCTACGGCCCGTTCCGCGAGGCCGTCGACTCGGCGCTGCAGGGCGACCGGCGCACTTACCAGATGGACGCCGCCAACGCCCGCGAGGGGCTGCGCGAGGCGGACCTGGACATCGCCGAGGGTGCGGACATGGTCATGGTCAAGCCCGCCGGCTCCTTCCTCGACGTGCTGCGCGGCGTCGCCGACCGCTCCGACGTGCCCGTGGCGGCCTACCAGGTCTCCGGGGAGTACGCGATGATCGAGGCGGCGGCCGCGAACGGCTGGATCGACCGGGAGACCGCGGTGCTGGAGTCGGTGCTCGGCATCAAGCGCGCGGGGGCCGACGTCATCCTCACCTACTGGGCGCTCGAGATCGCTGAGTGGCTGGACTGACTCGAGCCCCGGTCCACCACGCACGCCGCAGCAACCCCACGGAAGGACGACGATGACGGACACGGCAGGCTTCGGCCACATCGAGACGGCGCTGGTGACCAGCACGTCCCCGGCCGACAACCACGAGGCGTTCCTGCGCGCGCAGGGCGCCATCCCGGGCGGGGTCAACTCCCCGGTGCGGGCCTACGGGTCGGTCGGTGGCGACCCGCGCTTCCTCGCGTCGGCACGTGGCCCGTACGTCACCGACGTGGCGGGGCGCGAGTACGTCGACCTCGTGGGGTCCTGGGGTCCGGCCCTGCTGGGCCACGCGCACCCCGAGGTCATCGCCGCCGTGCAGGAGGCCGCCGCCCGGGGGCTGTCGTTCGGCGCGCCCACGGTGGGCGAGATCGAGCTCGCCGAGGAGGTTCGACGGCGGGTCCCCGCCGCGGAACGCGTCCGCCTGGTGTCCACCGGCACGGAGGCGACGATGACGGCGATCCGGCTCGCGCGCGGCGTGACCGGCCGGCCGCTGGTCGTCAAGTTCGCCGGGTGCTACCACGGGCACGTCGACGCGCTGCTCGCCGAGGCGGGCTCCGGCGTCGCGACGCTGTCGATGCCGGGCACCGCCGGCGTCACCGAGGCCTCCGCCGCCGAGACGCTCGTGCTCCCGTACAACGACCTGGGCGCCGTCGAGGCGGCCTTCGCCGAGCACGGCGACCGGATCGCCGCGGTCATCACCGAGGCCGCGCCCGCCAACATGGGGGTGGTGCCGCCGTCGGACGGCTTCAACGCCGGGCTGCGCCGGATCACCGCCGAGCACGGTGCGCTGCTGGTCCTCGACGAGGTGCTCACCGGGTTCCGCGTCAGCGAGGCCGGGTACTGGGGCTTCGAGAACGCCGGGCGGGCCGCCGAGGACGTCTGGACGCCGGACCTGTTCACGTTCGGCAAGGTCGTCGGCGGCGGGATGCCGGTGGCCGCGCTCGGGGGGCCGGCCGTGATCATGGACCAGCTCGCGCCGAGCGGTCCGGTGTACCAGGCGGGCACGCTGTCGGGGAACCCGGTGGCGGTGGCTGCCGGTCTGACGACGCTGCGACTCGCCGACGACGCCGTGTACGCGCGGGTGTCCGAGGTGGCCTCCGCCGTCTCCGGCGCGCTGCACGAGGCGCTGGACGCCGAGGGCGTGCCGCACCGGGTCCAGAGCGTCGGGTCGCTCTTCTCCGTGTTCTTCGGCGAGAGCGCCGCACGCGACGGCGTCGCCTCGTACGCGGACGCCCAGGCGCAGGATGTGTTCCGGCACGGGCCGTTCTTCCACGCCATGCTCGACGCCGGGGTCAACCTGCCGCCGTCGGTGTTCGAGGCCTGGTTCTGCTCGGCGGCGCACGACGACACCGCCGTGAACCGGATCCTCGACGCCCTACCGGCCGGCGCGCGGGCGGCAGCCGCAGCGAGCTCCTGAGCGTCCCGCGGTCCCAGCGACGAGGCGGACCGTCGGGCCGCGGCGTTCCGCGGCTCACCCGCCGAGGTCGGTGACGCAGGCCGGACTTCGCGCTTCAATGGGTCGGGCACTGGCACCGGTCGCATCGTCGATCGAGACAGGCCGGCAGGTGCCGACGACGACACCGGAGGTACGCATGAACAAGGCCGAGCTCGTCCACGCCGTCGCCGAGCGCGCGGGCAGCAGCCCCGCCGAGGCCAGGCGGCACGTCGACGCCGTGCTCGAGTCGATCGTCGACGGTGTCGCGGGAGGCGAGCGCGTCTCGCTCGTCGGGTTCGGCACGTTCGACAGCACGTCGCGCGCCGCCCGGACCGCCCGGAACCCGCGCACGGGCGCCACCGTCGACGTGCCGGCCGCCGTCGTGCCCCGGTTCCGGATCGGGGCGGGTTTCAAGGCCAAGGTCGCCGACGCCGAGGGTCCGACGGCTGCACGCACGCCGGGCACGGCGCGCCGGCCCGTCCCGGCGGCCACCGCCGAGGCGCAGAGCGCGCAGTCCACGAAGGTCGCCAAGGCCGCGAAGGCCACGGCCGACGGCACGTCCGGCGGGAAAAAGAAGAAGACGTCGAAGAAGGACTCCACGAAGGGCTCGAAGGGGAGCTCGAAGAGCGGGTCCACGAAGGACAAGAAGAAGTCGAAGAAGGGTAAGAAGGCCCGGAAGAAGTGAGGCCGGTCCGGGCTCGCGGCCCGGACCGGCTCTTCTCGTTCAGCGGTCTGCGCGCGCCTCGGTCAGCAGCCGGACGGCCTTCGGCCCGACGCCGTGCAGGGCCAGCAGCTCGTCGAGCGCGGCGGGCAGCTCGTCGAGCGTGCGGTATCCGGCATGCCGCAGAGCGCCTGTCGCCGGGCGTCCGATGCGCACACCGTCGAACACCGGGCCCGCGTCGTCGTCGGGCATCTCGTCCTCCGTCCTGCCCCAGCGTGGCCGGGTCGGCTCGTCCACTCCCAGGCTAGCTCCCGCCTCTTGACAATGTACCCCCCGGGGGTATGGTGGTGGCATGACCGAGACCGCAGAGCACGAGCACGTCGCGTCGCCCGGGCCGCACGACGGCCCGCACGGCTACGCCAGCGACAAGGCGGCGTACCTCAAGCGCATGCGTCGCATCGAGGGACAGGTGCGCGGGATCGCGCGCATGATCGACGAGGACGTCTACTGCATCGACATCCTCACGCAGGTGTCCGCCGTGACGAAGGCGCTGCAGTCGGTCAGCCTCGCGCTGGTCGAGGACCACCTCGGGCACTGCGTCGTCGATGCCGCCCGCGAGTCCGACGATGCCGGGGCCGCCAAGGTCAAGGAGGCGTCCGCCGCGATCGGCCGCCTCGTCCGCAGCTGACCACCACCACCGAACGAAGGAGCACCCCATGAGCACCGTCACCACGCTGGGCGTCACCGGCATGACTTGCGGCAACTGCGTCGCCCACGTCACCAGCGAGCTCGAGTCCGTGGACGGTGTCGAGCACGTGAGCATCGTGCTCGCGGCCGGCGGCGAGTCCGAGGCGACCGTCTTCTCCGACGAGCCCCTCGACGAGCAGGCCCTGCGCGACGCGGTCGACGAGGCCGGCTACGCCGTCGCGTCGCTCACGGTGCAGCCGAACGCGCTGCGGGAGCAGCACGCCGAGCAGGCCCCGGCCCGCCAGCAGGCCCACGACGACGCCGCGCGCCGCTTCGGCGCCGACGAGTAAAGCCCCTCCCCCGCGGACCGCCTGCCGACCCACGGGACCGACGCACCGCCGTCGGACCGTGCAGGCACTCCGCGCCGCGCCGGCCCCGACCGGCGCCCCGACCCCCGACGGCCGCCACCACGGCCCGTCGCCGGTGACCTCCGCCGTACCGCACCATCCTGGAGTCACCCATGAACACCACCCACAGCTCCTCCACCGCCCCGGCCGCGCCGCAGGCCGAGGTCGACCTCGCCATCCAGGGCATGACGTGCGCCTCGTGCGTCGCCCGGGTCGAGAAGAAGCTCACGCGGCTGCCCGGCGTCGAAGCCACCGTGAACCTGCCGCTCGAGAGCGCGCACGTGCGCCGTCCCGACGGTGTCACCGACGCCGACCTCGTGCAGGCCGTCGCCGCCGCCGGGTACACCGCGTCCGTCACCCGGTCGCGCGCCGCGGCACCCGTCGACCAGACCCCGTCCGCCCACGACGCCCACACGGGCACCGGCGAGCACACCGGCGGCCACGTCCACACCGAGTACAGCGGCGACGACCTGCGCCGACGGCTCCGCGTCGCGGCGGCCCTCACCGTGCCCGTCGTGCTGCTCTCGATGGTCCCGGCCTGGCAGTTCGCCGGCTGGCAGTGGGTCGTCGCCGCCCTGGCGCTGCCCGTGGTCACGTGGGGCGCCTGGCCGTTCCACACCGCGGCGGCACGTGCCGCCCGGCACGGGGCATCCACCATGGACACCCTCGTCTCGATCGGCGTGATCGCGGCGACCCTGTGGTCGCTGTGGGCCCTGCTGCTCGGCGGCGCCGGCGAGATCGGCATGACGATGCGCTTCTCGCTGCTGCCCTCTGGGGAGCACGGGGCCACCCCCGAGCTCTACTTCGAGGTCGCCGCCGTCGTGACGACGTTCCTGCTGGCCGGCCGCTACGCCGAGCACCGTTCCAAGCGGCGCGCGGGCGACGCGCTGCGCTCGCTGCTCGAGCTCGGCGCCAAGGAGGCCGAGCGGGTCCCCGCGGGGCCCGGCGGTGCCCCCACCCGCCGCGACGACGGCGCCCTGGTCACCGAGCGGGTGGCCGTCGCCGCGCTGCGCCCCGGCGACCTGTTCGCGGTGCGGCCGGGCGAGAAGATCGCCACCGACGGCGAGGTGGTCGAGGGCTCGTCCGCCGTCGACACCTCGCTGCTGACCGGCGAGCCGGTCCCCGTGGACGTCGCCCCCGGCGACCCTGTCACCGGCGCCACCGTCAACAGCTCCGGGCACCTGCTGGTCCGTGCCACCCGCGTCGGCGAGGAGACCACGCTCGCGCAGATCGGACGACTGGTGTCGCAGGCCCAGACGGGCAAGGCGCCGGTCCAGCGGCTCGCGGACCGCATCTCGGCGGTGTTCGTGCCGATCGTCCTGGTGCTCGCGGTCCTGACGCTCGCCGGCTGGCTGCTCGCCGGGGCGGACGTCCAGCTCGCGTTCACGGCGGCCGTGGCGGTGCTGATCATCGCCTGCCCGTGCGCGCTGGGGCTCGCGACCCCGACGGCGCTGCTGGTCGGCACCGGGCGCGGTGCCCAGCTCGGCGTGCTCATCAAGGGACCGGAGGTCCTGGAGTCCACCCGTCGCGTCGACACCGTGGTGCTCGACAAGACCGGCACGGTGACCCAGGGCGCGATGGCCCTGGAGAGCGTGGAGCCGACCGCGGGCGTGTCCGCGGACGAGGCGCTCCGGTACGCCGCCGTCGTCGAGGACCGCAGCGAGCACCCGATCGCCCAGGCGATCGCCTCCTCCGAGCTGTCAGAACCTCGTGGCGGTGTACAGCGTGCTGGTTCTGACAGCTCCACGGGGACCGGCGCCGACGGCGTCAGCATCGGCGCGCTGCAGGTGTTCGACTTCCGCTCCACGCCCGGCGGCGGTGTGGAGGCCGTCGTCCGGTCGGCCCACTCGGGGCTCGGCGCCGGCAGCACCGGGCTCGGTGCGCGGCGGGTCACGGTCGGGCGCCTGACCTGGCTCGACGACGCGGGCGTGCGCGTGCCGGACGACGTGCGCGACGCCGTCGGACGCGCCGAGGACGACGGGGCGACCGCCGTCGTCGTGGCCTGGGACGGGACGGCGCGCGCGGCGCTCGTGCTGCGCGACCCGGTCAAGCCGACCTCCGCCGAGGCCGTCGCCGAGCTGCGCGAGCTCGGGCTGCGCCCGGTGCTGCTCACGGGAGACTCCGAGGGAGCGGCCCGGGCCGCGGCCGCCGCGGTGGGCATCGACGAGGTGATCTCCCGCGTCCTGCCCGCCGACAAGGCGGACGTCGTGGCTCGGCTCCAGGCCGAGGGCCGGACGGTGGCGATGGTCGGCGACGGCGTGAACGACGCCGCGGCGCTGGCCACCGCGGACCTCGGGCTCGCGATGGGGACCGGCACGGACGTGGCCATCGAGGCGAGCGACATCACGCTGGTGCGGGGCGACCTGCGGGCGGCGGCGACCGCCGTCCGGCTGTCCCGGCGAACCCTGCGGGTCATCAAGCAGAACCTGTTCTGGGCGTTCGCGTACAACGTGGCGGCGATCCCGCTGGCGGCCGCCGGGCTGCTGAACCCGATGATCGCCGGGGCGGCGATGGCGGCCTCGTCGGTCATCGTGGTGACGAACTCGCTGCGGCTGCGCCGCGCCGGCTGACCCTCGCCCCGCTCTGCGCTGTGGGTATGAGATACCCACAGCGCAGAGCGAGCGGCCAGGAGGTCAGCGGAAGCGACGACCCTCGTCGCGGCGGTAGGCCCAGGCCGCCAGCACCGCGAAGACGACGGTCCACCCGAGGAGCACCGGCCACGCCCACGGGTTGGCTTCCATGCCCGTGAGCGCCTGCACCAGCAGGTCACGTCCGGCGCGCGTGGGCGTGAGTTGGGACAGGGTGTCCAGCCACGCCGGGAACATCATCGGCGGAAGGAACAGCCCGCCGGCGAACGCCAGCGGGAACAGGATCACCTGGACGACCGGCAGGGCCGCCTTGGCCGTCAGCGAGTAGCCGATCCCCATGCCCAGCAGCACGAACGGCACCGACGTCAGCAGGATCGTGCCGATCCCGGCCGCCAGCTCCGGCGCGGTGACCGCGGCGTCCGTGAACAGCCACGCCACCACGATCAGCGGGGCCAGGCCGAACAGCGTGAAGATCCCGCCGTTGCCCACGCGTGCCACCATGCGCGGTCCCGGCCCGGCCGGCAACGACCGCACGAACGGGTCGAACGGCAGCGCGCGGTCCTCCGCCACCCCGAGCCCGTACGTGAACAGGCTCGCGGAGCACACGCCGAACAGGGCGAGCCCCGCCACGGCCATCGTGGCGAATGCCGGGTTGCCCGCGACCTCCGGCTGCGGCACCACGAAGAACGCCATCGCCAGGGCGGGGAACAGCGCGTTGCCGATGACGGCCATCGGGATCCGCACCGTCTCGAGGAACTGGAACCTCAGGTGCAGCCACGCCAGGCGGACAGCGCTCACGGTCCGCGGCGCGGTCCCCGCCGACGTCGCCCCGGGTGAGGTGGTGTGCAGGGTGGTCATCGGGCCGCTCCTTCCATCGGTGCCGGCACGTCGGTGTCGACCATCTCCGCGAATGCCTCCTCGAGGCTGGCCCCCCGGATCTCCAGGTCGCGGAAGTCGACGTCGGCACGCACCAGGTCACGGACCAGGGCGTCGGCGTCCGGGGTGAACAGCGACTGCCGCGTCCCGTCGTCGGAGGCCGACGCCGGCCCGGCCGCTCCCTCGGTACGGACGACGCCGGGCCACGCGGACAGGTCGGCGGCGCAGGTGAGCACCACGCGCCGCAGCGCGACGCGGTCGAGGATCGCGTCGAGCGAGTCGTCGGCACGCACCACACCGTGGTCGATGACCACGACGCGTTCGGCGAGCGCCTGGACCTCCTCGAGGTAGTGGCTCGTCAGCAGCACGGTGCCGCCATCTGCGTGGTAGCGACGGATCGCGTCCCACAGCGCCTGGCGGGCCGAGACGTCCAGCCCGGTGGTCGGCTCGTCGAGCAGCACCACGCGCGGCCTGCCGACCAGCGACAGCGCGACGGCGAGCCGGCGCTTCTGCCCGCCGGAGAGCGCGCCGGTCTGCTTGCGGGCCATCTCGGTGAGCCCGAACTGCTCCAGCAGCTCCGCCGTCGGGACCGGGTGCGGGAAGTGCCCGCCGACGAAGTCGACGACCTCCCCCACCCGCAGGGTCGCGGGCAGGCCGGTCTCCTGCGGGGTGATGCCGAGGCCGATCCGGCTGGCCGCGTCGCGGGGGTCGCCGCCCAGCAGGCGCACGGTGCCGCGGTCGGGCTTGCGCTGGCCGCTGACCAGCGACAGCAGGGTGGACTTGCCGGCGCCGTTGGGGCCGAGGAGCCCCACGAGCTCGCCGGGGCCGACGTCGAGGGAGACGTCGTCGAGCGCGACCACGTCCCCGAATCTCCGGGTGACGCCGTCGACGGTGATGACGGTCATGCTCCTGGTCCCTTCAGCAGTGCGGTGAGGGTGGTCGTGTAGTCCTCGAAGGCGCGCTGGCCGTCCGTGGTCAGCGCGAGGTAGGTGACGGGCTTGCGCCCGGCGTGCGACTTGGAGACGCGGACGTAGCCGGCGTCCTCGAGCTTGCGCAGGTGGGTCGACAGGTTGCCCGCAGTCATGCCGAGCAGCTTCTGCAGCCGAGGGAAGACGATCTCGTCGCCCGCCGGCAGCGCGGCCAGCGTCGAGACGACCCGCAGCCGCGCCGGAGCGTGGATGACGGTGTCGAGCTCAGTCATCGCTGGTCCCCGGTCCGACGACGGAGGGGACGTCGGCCGCTCGGCCGCGGCGCCGTCGACGGGCGACGAGGACGGCCTCGACAGCGCACATGACCAGGAAACCGCCTCCACCGGCGCACGCCATGACGAGGTAGGTGGCGGGCATCCCGGCGACGGTGGCGATACCGCCGGTGAGCAGGATCCACAGGCCGAGCACGTAGAGGCGGTTGTCACCGAAGAACGTGCCGCCGGCAAGGTACATGAGGCCGACCACGACGCACGCGAGGGCGTTGGCCACCAGGCCGATCACCTCGTCGGACGCCCCGGCGCGGGCGATGCCGCTGATGACGAACGGGTAGGCGAGGAACCCGAGGCACCAGGACCAGCCGTACATCATGCCCACGCGGGCGCTGGGTCCGCGGGTGCCGGCACCGCGGGCGACGCTGTGCACGATCGTGATCGCGACAGCGGCGGCGAGCAGGGCGAAGAACGCGGTGAAGGCGAGACCGCTCGGCGAGCCGCCGCCCGGCGGGACGCTCCACCACAGCAGGAGGTAGCCGACGACCCACGCGACGCCCCACACGAGGTACAGCAGGCGCCCGTCGGGTTCGGTCGCCGACCGGGCATGCTGCTGGGACTCCTCGATGAGACGCAGCGACTCGGCAGGGTCGAGCGCCGGACCTCCGGCCGCGGGTGCGGCGCCGTCGTCGTGCTCGTGCGTCGCCATCAGGATGCCTCTCTCGGTGACTCGTACGGAACTGGGGTTTGTGTTGCAAACTTGTTTGTAGACTCCCACAGGCACGTCACAGGCACAACCCCCTGCGACCGGCGGGCAGCTCGCCTAGCGTGCGAGGACATCGACGGCCGTCCGACGCGAGGGGGAACCGGCATGGAGCTGCCGCTGCTGTACGCGACGATCGGTGTGGCGAGCGTCGTCCTGGCCCTGCTGAGCCGCCGGTTGCGGTCGCTGCCCGTGACCGAACCGCTCGTCGGGCTCGTGCTCGGGATCGTGTTGGCCCGGGCCGGGATCCTGGGCGGCTCCGGCGCCCTCGGCTGGACCGAGGCGCAGCGCGACACCCTCCTGCTCGAGTCGTCCCGCCTCCTGCTCGCCGCCTCCGTCATGGCCGCGGCGCTGCGCTTTCCCACCGGAACGCTCCGTGACCTGGTGCGGCCGGTCGACTGGATGCTGCTCGTCGTCATGCCCCTCGCCGCGGTGATCTCCGGCGCGCTGTCGCTGACCCTCGGGCTGCCCCTCGCGCTCGCCGCCGTGGTCGGCGCCTGCCTGAGCCCCACGGACCCCGTGCTCGCGGCCTCCGTGGTGACCGGCGACGTCGCCGAGACGTCCCTGCCCCAGCGCCTGCGTGCGCTGCTCACGGCGGAGAGCGGCGCCAACGACGGCCTCGCCCTCCCGCTCGTCGCGATCGCCGCCTCACTCGCCCTGACGGCACGGCACCCGGGCGAGGAGGCCCTCCATCTCGTGTGGCAGGTCCTCGGTGCCGCCGCCATCGGCGTCGTCGCGGGCGTCGCCACCGCCGCAGGACGACGGCGCGCCTCGCGCGAGCACGACCTCGCGGCCGGCCCGAGGCTCGTGCTCACCCTGCTCCTCGCGCTCGCCACCCTGGGACTCGCCCGGCTCGCCGGCACCGACGGCGTGCTCGCGGTCTTCGTGGCCGGCGTCGCCTACGGCGCGAGCACGGACCGCTCGACGCGCGAGGAGCAGGACATGGTCGACGAGGCCGTGAACCGGTATGCGGTCGTCCCGTTCTTCGCCCTCGTGGGGGCGGCGCTGCCGTGGGCGGACTGGGCCGCGCTCGGGCCGCCCCTCGCCCTCGTCACCGTCGGGGTCCTGCTCCTGCGCCGACTGCCGACGGTGCTGCTGTTGGCGCCGGCGCTCGGACTCGACCGCCGGGAGGCCGCGTTCGCGGGGTGGTTCGGGCCCATGGGCGTCTCGGCGGTGTTCTCCGTCTTCCACGCCCGTGACCAGGGCGTGGACGACCCCCGGCTGGTCGCCGTCGGGATGCTCCTGGTCGCGTGCAGCACGGTCGTGCACGGCACGACGGCGGCGCCGTTCGTGCGCGTCTTCGCCCGACAGGCTGGTTCTCGGTCGCCGTAATGTGATATCACTTTGATATCGACGATGCAGCGGCCACCCGGCCGCGAGGAGGAAACCGTGCCCGAGACCGCCACACCCCCGCAGGAGGCCGTCGCCGGCGAGCCCACCGGCCGACCCGTCGGCCACGCCGGCACCCGCGTCGACGTCACGGAACGCGAGGCGTGGTCGCTCGGGACCGGAGGTGCCGTGCTGGGCGTGCTCCTCGCCGTCGCCCTGGTCGGCCTCGGCATCGTGACGATCGTCGCCGCCGGCCCCGCCGGGGTGGTCCCCGGCGTGCTGCTCACCGCGGTCGGCGTCCTGCTCCTGACCGGCGTCTCCGTCGTCAGCCCGGGCGAGACCCTCGTCGTCCAGCTCTTCGGCCGCTACCTCGGCACGGTGCGGCGCACCGGGCTCGTCCTCGCTGTGCCGGTCACCACCCGGTCCAAGGTGTCGGTGCGCGTGCGCAACTTCGAGACCAGCGAGCTCAAGGTCAACGACGCCGACGGCAACCCGATCAACATCGCGACCATCGTGGTCTGGCAGGTCGCCGACACCGCCCGGGCGAGCTTCGCCGTCGAGGACTACGACGACTTCGTGGTGGTGCAGTCCGAGTCCGCGCTGCGGCACGTCGCCATGTCCCACCCGTACGACGGCGGCGACGGCGTCGAGTCGCTGCGCGGCGCCACCGAGCTGGTCTCCGACGAGATCGCCGCCGAGGTCGCCGAGCGGGTGGCCGTGGCCGGCATCGAGGTCGTCGAGGCCCGCATCTCGCACCTGGCCTACGCCCCCGAGATCGCCCAAGCCATGCTCCAGCGCCAGCAGGCCGGCGCGATCATCGCGGCCCGCGAGCGGATCGTCGACGGCGCGGTCTCCATGGTCGAGACGGCGCTGCACCGTCTCGAGGCCGAGGACGTCGTCACCCTCGACGACGAGCGCCGCGCCACCATGGTCTCCAACCTGCTCGTCGTCCTGTGCGGCGAGAGCCGCGCCACCCCGGTCGTCAACGCGGGGTCCCTGTACCAGTGACGACCTCCGCGGACGCTCCCTCGGGCGGGGACGACCCGCCCGAGGGCTCCGGCGCGCCCGGGGCGGTGCCGCCGTCAGCACGACGACCGTCCCGCAAGCAGGTGCTCCTGCGGCTCGACCCGGCGGTCCACGCGGCGCTCGCCCGGTGGGCGGCGGACGACCTGCGCAGCGTCAACGCCCAGATCGACCTGCTGCTGCGGCGCGCGCTCCACGACGCCGGCCGGCTGCCACGCGACGTGCGACCCCCGCGGCGACCCGGCCGTCCGCCGTCGGACCCGCAGTCCTGACCCCCGGCTCCGCCCCATCGCTGTGGGTATGAAATCTCCAGGTCTCCGTCCGCGAGAACGGGAGATTCCATACCCACAGCGAGGTGCGCGCCTACGCTGGGCGGCGTGCCCGACTCCACCGCCCCGGCCGCGACCACCCGATGGGCCCCGCCCGACCCGGCCGCCCCGGCGCGTACCCGGCACGCACGCCGCCGGACGGGTGCCGAGATCTGGATCGTCCTCGGCCTGAGCCTGGGCCAGAGCGCCGTCTACGCCGTCGTCAACATCGTCGCCCGGCTGACGGCCGAGACCGCGCTCGCCGACCAGAGCGCCACGCTCAACGCGTCCCGCTCGCCACGCCCGTACCTCGACCTGGTCTACCAGCTCCTCGGCATCGCGTTCGCGCTCCTCCCCGTGGCGCTGGCGGTGTACCTCCTCAGCGCACGGGGCCCCGGCACCCTGCGCCGCATCGGGCTCGACGCCGCCCGGCCCGGCCGCGACACCGCCTGGGGGTTCGCCCTGGCCGCCGCCATCGGCATCCCGGGCCTGGCGTTCTACGCGCTCGGGCGCGCTCTCGGCATCACGGTCAGCGTCGAGGCCAGCGCGCTGAACGCCGCCTGGTGGACCGTCCCCGTGCTGGTCCTCGCCGCGCTGCAGAACGGCCTCCTCGAGGAGGTGATCGCCGTCGCCTACCTCACCGAGCGCACCACGGACCTCGGCTGGACGCGCCTGCAGATCATCGTCGCGAGCTCGCTCCTGCGCGGTTCGTACCACCTCTACCAGGGGATCGGGCCGTTCCTCGGCAACGTGGTGATGGGCATCGTCTTCTCGTGGTTCTACACGTCCCGCTGGGGCCGGCACCGGGTGCTGCCGCTGGTGGTCGCGCACACCCTGCTCGACGTCGTCGCGTTCGTCGGATACGCGCTGGTTCCCGCCGAGTGGCGCGCGGCGCTCGGGATCACCTGACCCCTCGCACCGCGCGCCGTCCGGTCACAGGCCGCGCAGCGCCTCGCGCCGCTCGGCCTGGGCCACCGGGTCCGGCACCGGCAGCGACGCAAGCAGCCGCCGCGTGTAGGCCTCGCGGGGAGCACCGAGCACCTCGGCGCCCGTCCCCTCCTCCACGAGGCTTCCCCGGTAGAGCACCGCGATCCGGTCCGCGACCAGGTCCACGACGGCGAGGTCGTGCGAGACGAAGAGGCACGCGAACCCCAGCTCCGCCTGCAGGTCGGCGAACAGCTCGAGCACCTTCGCCTGGACCGAGACGTCGAGCGCCGACGTCGGCTCGTCCGCGACGAGCAGCTCCGGGTCCAGCGCCAGCGCCCGGGCCAACGACGCCCGCTGGCGCTGCCCGCCCGACAGCTCGTGCGGGTAGCGGTCGCCGTACGAGCGCGGCAGCTGCACCGCCTCGAGGAGCTCGTCGACGCGGCCGCGCGCCTCCTCGGGCGAGGAAGCCCGCCCGTGCACCACCAACGGCTCGGCCACGCAGTCGGCGACGGTCAGCAGCGGGTTGAACGACGTGCCCGGGTCCTGGAACACGAAGCCGAGCCGCGGCCGCATCGCCCGCAGTCCACGCGCCCGGGTGCCGTTCATCTGCGTCCCGAGCACCTCCAGCGACCCGCCCGACACCGGCGTCAGCCCGGCGATCGCGCGGGCGATCGTCGTCTTGCCGGAGCCGGACTCCCCCACCAGACCGAGCACCTCGCCCGGCCGGATGTCGAACGACACGTCGTCGACGGCGGTGAAGCCGGGATGGCGGAACCGGCCCGGGTACGTGATGGTCAGCCCGGCGGCCCGGACCACCGGTTCGCCCCCCGCCCAGCCGTCGGGCCGCTGCGCCAGCCGGGCGGCCGCACGGGCCGTCCCCTCCCCCACGCGCGGGACGGACTTGAGCAGCGCCCGGGTGTACTCCGCCTGGGGGTTCTCGAACAGGTCCGTCACCGCGGCCTGCTCGACCACCTTGCCCTGGTACATGACCGCCACCCGGTCCGCCAGGTCGGCCACCACACCCATGTTGTGCGTGATGAGCACGATCGCCGTGCCGGTCTCGTCGCGCAGCCGTCGCAGCAGCTCGAGGATCTCGGCCTGCACCGTGACGTCGAGCGCGGTGGTCGGCTCGTCCGCCACGATGATCCCCGGGTCCAGCACGAGGGCCATCGCGATGACGATGCGCTGCTTCTGCCCGCCGGAGAACTGGTGCGGGTAGTGGTCGACCCGGCGCTCCGGGTCCGGGATGCCGACGCGAGCCAGCACCTCGACCGCCCGACGGCGTGCCTCCTTGCGGGAGACCTTGCCGTGGGCGCGCAGGCCCTCGATGATCTGCCACCCGACGGTGTAGACCGGGTTGAGCGCCGAGGACGGCTCCTGGAAGACCATCGCGACGTCGGTGCCCCGCACCTCGCGCAGCCGCTTGCCCGAGACGGCCACGACGTCGGTGCGACGCCCCCCGTGGCCGGTCAGGACGACGGCACCCCGCGTCGTCGCCGTCTCGGGCAGCAGCCCGAGGATCGTCTTCGCGGTGACGGTCTTGCCGGAACCCGACTCGCCGACGATCGCCAGGACCTCGCCGGACGCGACGTCGAGGCTCACGCCGTCGACGGCCCGCACCGGGCCGGCGTCGGTGGCGAAGGAGACCGCCAGGTCGTCGATCCGGGCGACGGGCTCCGCCCGGCCGTCGTGGGTCTCGCTCGTGGTGGTCACTTCTCGTCCTCCTTCTCCACGGAGGTCTCGGCGACCTCGCCCGCGACCTCCGACGACGCGGTCCGCGAGCGCAGCCGCGGGTCGGCGAGGTCGTTGAGCGACTCGCCGACGAGCGTCATGCCCATGGCCGCCGAGACGATCGCCAGGCCGGGGAACAGTGCCGTCCACCAGATGCCGGAGGTGACGTCCGCGACCGACCGTTGCAGGTCGTAGCCCCACTCGGCCGCCGCCGTCGGCTCGATCCCGAACCCGAGGAACCCGAGCCCGGCGAGCGTGAGGATCGCCTCCGAGGCGTTGAGGGTGACGATGAGCGGCAGGGTGCGGGTCGAGTTGCGCAGCACGTGGCGCGTCATGATGCGCCACGGGCCGGTGCCCAGCACGCGGGCGGAGTCGACGAACGCCTCCGCCTTGATCCGCACCACCTCGGCGCGCACCACCCGGAAGTACTGGGGGATGAACACCACCGTGATGGACAGCGCGGCGGCGAAGATGCCGCCCCACATGCTCGACTGGCCGCCGGAGATGACGATGGCGAGCAGGATCGCGAGCAGCAGCGAGGGGAAGGCGTAGACGGCGTCCGCGACGAGCACGAGGACGCGGTCCAGCCACCCGCCGAAGTACCCGGACACGAGCCCGAGCAGCACGCCCACGACGATCGAGGACAGCACGGCGACGATCACGACGAGCAGCGCGGTCTGGGCGCCCCAGATCACGCGGGAGAACACGTCGTACCCGCCGACCGTGGTGCCGAACCAGTGCTCGGCCGACGGCGGCTGCTGCGCGCCGAAGGCCTCGTCACCGGACCGTAGCTGCGACCAGCCGTAGGGCGCGATCCACCGCGACAGCACCGCGGTGAGGACGAACACGGCCGTGAGGACCAGGCCCGCGACGAGCATGAACCGCTGCAGCCCGACGCTCTGCCGGAGCTGGTGCACCACGGGCAGCCTCTTGAACCAGGCACCACGCCCGCGCAGGTGCTCGGGTGTCGCGTCGGACGCGCCGACGCCGGCGACTTCTGGAGCGGTCATCAGTACCTCACCCTCGGGTCGACCAGGGCCGCGATGATGTCGACCAGGAAGTTCGTCACGGCGACCACCACGGCCATGAGCACGACGATGCCCTGCACGGCCACGAAGTCGCGGGCCTGCAGGTACTCGGCGAGCTGGAAGCCCAGCCCGCGCCACTCGAACGTGGTCTCGGTGAGCACCGCCCCGACGAGCAGCATCGCGATCTGCATGCCGGCCACCGTGATGATCGGGATCAGGGCCGGTCGCCAGGCGTGCGTGCGGACCAGGCGGCTCTCGCCGACCCCGCGCGAGCGGGCGGCGTCGATGTACTCGCGGCCCAGCGTGCCGATCATGTTGGTGCGGACCAGCCGGAGGAACACCCCGGCGGTGAGCAGGCCGAGGGCGAGCGCCGGCAGCGCGGCGTGCGAGAGCACGTCGAGCAGGACGGCGGGGTTCCCGGTCTGGAAGGCGTCGATCAGCATGAAGCCCGAGTCGGCGTCAGCCATGCGCATCTCGATCTCGCCCGCCGTCGACACCCGGCCGGCCACGGGGAACCACCCGAGCCACACGGAGAAGACGAGCTTGAGCAGCAGGCCGGCGAAGAACACCGGCGTGGCGTAGGCGAGGATCGCGAGGACCCGGAGCACGGCGTCGGGGTAGCGGTCGCGGAAGTAGCCGCTGAGCATCCCGAACGGGACCCCCAGCACCACCGCGACGAGCACCGCGTACGCGGACAGCTCCAGCGTGGCGGCGCCGTAGGTGGTGAGGATCTCGGTCACCGGACGGTTGTCGCTGATGGTGGTGCCGAGGTCGCCGGTGAAGACGCCCGTCAGGTACTCCCAGTACTGCACGAGGATCGGCCGGTCGTAGCCGGCGGCCGCGATGCGCTCGGCGAGCTGGTCGGGCGTGAGACGACCGCCGAGGGCGGCCGTGATCGGGTCACCGGTGCTGCGCATGAGCACGAACACGGTGGTGACCAGGATGAAGACGGTGGGGATGATCAGCAGGAAGCGCACCAGGACGTAGCGTCCCAGTGCGCTCCCTGCCGCCGGTGAGGCAGCCACGTGCGGTGAACCTGTCCCGTCAGCCCTTGGCCAGTGCCGCGTAGCGGAACTTGAAGGACGCGTCGAGCGTGTCCTCGGCACCGGTGACGTCGGCGCCGACGACGGCCACCTGTGCGCCCTGGAGATACGGCACCGTGGACAGGTCCTGCGCCACGGTGTCCTGGATCTCCTCGATGACGGCCGTGCGCTCGTCCGGGTCGGTGGTCACACCCTGCTCGCGGATGAGGTCGTCGACCGTGGGGTTCGAGTAGTGGTTGCCCAGGAACCCGCCCTCGAGGAAGAAGGGCGTGAGGTAGTTGTCCGCGTCGGAGTAGTCCGGGAACCAGCCGAGCTGGTAGGCCGGGTAGACGTCGGCGGTGCGGTCCTCGCTGTACTGGACCCACTCGGTGGTCTGCAGGTCGACCGTGAACAGACCGGTCGCCTCGAGCTGGTCCTTGATGAGGGCGTACTCGTCGCCCGAGGAGGGACCGTAGTGGTCGTTGGAGTACTGCAGGCTCAGGGCCACCGGCGTCTCCACGCCCGCGTCGGCGAGCACCTGCTCCGCGGCGGCGGCGTCCGGGCCACCGGCCCCGTCGCCGTAGAGCTCCTTGAGCGACTCGGTCGCGCCGGTCAGGCCCGCCGGGACGTAGGAGTACAGCGGCGTGTAGGTGCCCTTGTAGACCTGCTCGGAGATCGCCTCGCGGTCGATGAGGTGGGCGACCGCCTGACGCACGGCGAGCGCGCTGTCCTCGTCGGCCTCCGGCTGGGCGGCGCCGTACGGCTGGGTGTCGAAGTTGAACACGATGTAGCGGATCTCCCCGCCGGGGCCCTCGACGACCTTGACGTTCTCGTCGCCCTGGAGGTCCTCGACGTCGGTCGACGACAGCGAGCGGAACGCCACGTCGACGGCGCCCTGCTGCACCTCGAGCTTGAGGTTCGAGGCGTCGGCGTAGTACGCCACGTTGATCGCCGGGGTCTCGGCCGGGCCGAGCAGCCCCTGGTACCCGTCGTAGGCCTCGTAGGTGACGAGCTCGTTGAGCGTGTAGCTCGTGATCGCGTACTGGCCGGCGAACGCGTTGCCGTCGACGATCTCCTGGTCGGGCGTGAGCTCGTCGGCGGAGAAGACGTCCTCGTCCACGACCGGGCCGGCCGGGGACGACAGGATCTGCGGGAACGTCTGGTCGTTCTCGCTCTTGAGGGTGAACACCACCGTGGTGTCGTCCACGGCCTCCGTGCTCTCCAGGTTGTACAGCAGCGACGACGGCCCGTTCTCCGCGGCGATCGCGAGCTGCCGGTCGAAGCTGAACTTGACGTCCGAGGCGGTCAGGTCGTTGCCGTTGGCCCACTTCAGGCCGGGCTTGAGCGTGACGGTGTACTCCGTCGGCGAGGTGAACTCCGCCGACTCGGCGATGTCCGGCTCGACCTCGGGGCTGCCGTAGGGCGTGTTCATCAGGAAGGGGTAGACCTGGTTCATGACGGCGAACGAGCCGTTGTCGTACGAGCCGGCCGGGTCGATCGTCGTGATCTTGTCGGTCGTGCCGATGGTCAGTGCCTCGGCGCCGCCGCCGTCGCCGTCGGCGGTGTCGGCGTCGCCCGACCCGCCGCCGCCGCACGCCGCGAGCAGCAGGGTGGCGGTCGCCACCCCCGCAGCCACGGACAGGCCGCGACGGTTCCCTCGAATGGTCCTCATGTGTGGTCTCCTCCTCGGTGCGGCCGCGGGTCGTCGCGGGCACGGTGCGGAGATGTCTAGCAGCCGCTCGTGTCGGACAGATCACGTCGATGTGTCATGTCCGGCACTCCCGCCACGACGCGGTAGTTGTTGCGGGCACACTACCCCTCGGGCAGCCGTGGTCTCGACCGGCCCGGAGCGGCTCGGCCACCTAGACTCGCGAGCATGTCCCGAGCGCGTGAGGAGGCCCCCGCGAGCCGCCCTGCACCACGCCCGGTCGTGCACGAGGTCGGTTCGTTCACCGCCGAGGACCCCGCCCCGCCGACCGGTGCGCTGCGCGCCCTGTTCGTCGCGCAGGACGCGCCCGACCGGGACACCGGGCTGGTCCGCGTCGTCGACAACCCCGAACAACGGGTCCGCAACCCCTCCGACCTGCTCGGGCTGGTCCTCAGCGCCCTCGGGGTCGCCCTCGTCCTGGTGCTCTCCGTCGTCGCGCACGGCACCACGGAGGGCGTCACGCAGGACGTCCGCGCCTTCAACACTCTTCTGGGTGAGCTGCTCGTCTTCCCCGTCGCGCTCCTCGAGGCCCTGGTCACGCTCATCGTGCCGGTCGCGGTCCTCCTCGAGCTCGGGATGCGCCGGCTGGGGCGGCAGGTCGTCGAGTCGATCATGGCGGCCACCCTCGGTCTGGTGCTCGGCGTGCTCGCCCTGCTGACCCTCTCCTGGCTCGGCAGCGACGAGCTCGTCCGCACCCTGTCGGTGTTCCGCGACGGGTCCTGGACGATCACGATCCCCGGCTACGTGTCCGCCATCGCCGGCCTGCTCACCACCGCGGGGCCACGCACCCGCCGTCGGACGGTGCGGTGGTCCTGGAACCTGCTCTACGTCGCCCTCGTCGTCGCTCTCATCACCGGCCAGGCCGCGCTGCCCGGGGTGCTGGTGGCGCTGCTGCTGGGCCGGATCGCCGGGCAGACCGTCCAGTACGCCTCCGGCGTGCGCTCCGAGCGCGCCTACGGCGGGGACCTCGTCACCGCCGTCCGGCACGCCGGGTTCCGCCCCACCGCGCTCGTGCGGGTGCGGGGCGTGTCCGCGCGGGTGGAGCACACCGACGACGGTGACGACCACGGCGACGACCACGGCGACGGCCGCAGCCACGACGGCTACCGCTCGGCGCTGCCCGACGACACCGTCACGCACGTCGACGCCGCCGGTGAGGTCACCGGCCGCACCACGCTGCGCGCGATGCTGCGCCACCGTGGCCGGCCCGGCACGCGGGGCAGCCGGGGCGAGCCCGTCGGTGCCGAGCTGCCGTCCTCGGGCGCGCTCGCCGACCCCGCCACCGTTGCCCTCACCCGCGCCGGCGACACCCGCGTGTACGCGATGTTCACCCCTGACGCCGACCGGCGCGACGTCGTCGTGCTCGACGGCGACCGGCACGTGGTGGGCATGCTGACGCGGGCCTGGCGGGCGCTGCGCCTCCGGGGCCTGGAGGGCCGCGCGCAGGTGTCGCTCAAGGCCGTCGCCGAACGGACGGCCCTGCTCACCTACGCGGCGACGGCCGCGGGCGTGCGCACCCCGCGCCTGCTGGGTGTCGGCGAGGCCGCCGACTCGATCGTGCTGGTCACGGAGCACGCCGAGGGCGCGGTCTCGTGGCGGGACCTGGCCGACGAGGACCTCGACGGCCCTGCCGGCGACGAGATCCTCGCCGCCGCCTGGGACCAGCTCCGCCGCGCCCACGCGGCCGGGCTGACGCACCACGCGCTCACCCCCGACGTGCTGCTGGTCGGCCACGACGACGACGGCAGGCCGCAGGTCTGGCTCACCGGCTGGGAGCAGGGCGAGATCGCCTCCACGGCGCTGGGACGGCGCCTCGACCTCACCCAGCTGCTCGCCCTGCTCGCGCTGCGGGTCGGCGCCTCGCGCGCCGTCGCCTCCGCGGTCCGGGCCCTGCCCGACGCCGACGTGACCGCCGTCGGTCCGCTCCTGCAGTCCGTCGCCCTGCCCCCGTCGACCCGCGTCGCGGTCCGCCAGCACAAGGGGCTGCTCGACGCGCTGCGGCAGGCGCTGGTCGAACGGCTGCCCGAGGTGAGCGTCCAGCCGCAGAACATCACCCGGTTCGGCGCGCGCACCGTCATCATGCTCACGCTGTTCCTCGTCGTGATCACCGCGCTGGTGACCACCATGAACCTCGACGAGATCACGGCGGCCGTCGGCCAGGCGAACCCGTGGTGGATCGTGGTCGCGTTCTGCCTCGGCGCGGTGACGTGGTTCGGGGCGGCGCTGACGTTCGTGGCGTTCTCCCCCAAGAGGCTGCCGCTGTGGCGGGCGACCCTGACGCAGATGGCGGGCTCGTTCGTCTCGCTGGCGGCGCCGGCCGGGATCGGGCCGGCGGCGCTGAACCTGCGCATGCTCACGCGGCGCGGGGTCACGATGCCCATGGCCGTCGCCACCGTGGCGCTCGTCCAGGCGTCGCAGTTCGTCGTGACGATCGTCCTGCTGGTGGTGCTGTCGATCTTCACCGGGTCCGGCGGCCTCATCGAGCTGCCGTCGATCACCGTGCTGCTCGCGATCGCCGGCGTCGCCGTCGCCGTGCTGGCGACCCTCCTCGTCCCGGCCGTGCGCCGGTGGGTGTGGGAGAAGACCCGCCCGACGCTGGAGCAGGTGTGGCCCCGGCTGTCGCAGATGCTGGGCCAGCCGGACCGGCTCGCCCTGGGGATCGGCGGCAACGTCATCATGTCGCTCGGGTACGTGCTGGCGTTCGACGCGTCGCTGGCGGCGTTCGGCCAGTCGCTCCGCCTCATCGACGTCGCGGTGATCTACCTGGTCGGCAACGCCCTGGGCGCCCTCGTCCCCACACCGGGCGGCCTCGGCGGCGTCGAGGCAGCGCTCACCGCGGGGCTCACGGCGGCGGGCATCCCGGCGTCGATCGCGCTGTCCACGACCATCCTGTTCCGCCTGGTCACGTACTGGGGGCGCGTGCCGTTCGGGTGGGCGGCCATGCGGTTCCTGGAACGCAAGGGCGATCTGTGAGGGCTCCGTCGGAACGCGCGAAGGCCCGCCGTCCAGCAGCGGACGACGGGCCCCCGAGATGCCGACCGAGGTCAGCGGGACGTCACTTGGCGACGGCCTTCTTCAGCAGCGAACCGGCGCTGATCTTCACGCCGTAGCCCGCCGGGATCTGGATCTCCTCACCGGTGCGCGGGTTGCGACCGGTACGGGCGGCACGCTCGACGCGCTCCACCGACAGCAGGCCCGTGAGCTTCACGGCCTCGCCCTGGCCGAGCGACTCGATGAGCACCTCCTGCAGGGCGTTGAGCGCAGCCTCGGCGTCCGACTTGGTCAGGTCGGCCTTGGCGGCGATGGCCGAGGCGAGCTCGGACTTGTTCAGCGACATGTGAATCCCTTCTCCGGATCACGACGTACGAGACCCGCACGTCGTCACGTTCTCGGTCGGTCCGGCGCGAACCGGTGGACCGGGAACACACTAAGGAACATCCGCAGGTTCCTGCGACTTTTGCGCCCTTCGGCGTGGCTCGCGGACCCTGGCGGACGATTCGTTCAGGCCTGCGGACCGTCCCGTGGTTCCTGCCCGGTGGTCTCGTGCAGGCGACGGCGCGACCGCAGCACCGTCATGGCGGCGACGCCGATCAGCGCCACCAGAGCGGCACCGTAGACCAGCGGCATGGCCCCGGTCGAACCGTCGGCACCCTCGTCGCCGACGGGCTCCGTCGCGGACGGCGACGGTTCCGGGGCCCCGAGCCCCTGGGCCTCACCCGACTCCTCGAGCTCCGCCTCCGCCGAGGCGGCCTCGCCGGGTTCGTCGGCGGGTCCGGACTCCTCCGGCGACGGGGCGGTCTGCGGGGCCACCTCGTAGGCGAGCTCTCCCTCGATCGGGTGCCCGTCGGAGGAGACGACACGCCACTGCACGCGGTACTCGCCGCCGACGCCGGGGGTGTCGAACGTCGCGGTGACCTGCTCACCCTCGATCGCCACGTCCGCGTCGACCTCGCCGTCGGGCGTCGTGACCCGCACCTGCGTGCCGTCCGCGATGATCTCGGCGCTGTACGTCAGCGTGACCTCCCCGACCGGCGCGTCGAGCTCGTCGCCGTCAGCCGGGTCGGAGGAGACGAGCTGGTCGTGCGCACCGGCCGAGGAGGCACCGAGGATGCTCACCGCGGTGCCGCCGACCGCCGTCAGCAGCATGGCCAGGGCCACGATCGCCGCGACGACGCGGCCACGGTTCTTGCGCACGGGGGTCCAGTCCGGGCCGGAGGCGGACGGCCGCCGGCCGGAGGGTCGGGAGTCGGGGCGGGAGCCCTCGGGTGTCTGCGCCACGGAGCGACCATATCCGTGCCGCGCCGCCCCCGACGACCACTCGGGGCGCGACGTCGGGCACACTCGGGGTGTGGACTTCCGCAACGCCTATGCCCACGGGTTCGCCCGCGTCGCCGCGTGCACCGTGCCCGTGTCCGTCGCCGACCCCGCCGCGAACGCCGCCGCGATCCTCACCGAGGCACGCGCCTGCCACGACGACGGCGTCGCCGTGGCGGTCTTCCCCGAGCTCTCCGTGTCGGGGTACGCGCTGGACGACCTCCACCTGGCCGACACCCTCCTGGAGGCCGTCGGCGACGCGCTCGCGCAGATCGTCGAGGCCAGCACCGTCCTGCGCCCGCTGCTCGTGGTGGGCGCCCCGGTCGAGGTGGACGGGCGCGTGCTGAACTGCGCCGTCGTCGTCCAGGGCGGCCGCGTGCTCGGCGTCGCCCCGAAGTCGTACCTGCCGACCTACCGCGAGTTCTACGAGTCGCGGTGGTTCGCCCCCGGCGCCGACCGGCGCGGCGGCACCGTCCGGCTGCCGTTCGCCGACGACGACGTCCCGTTCGGCCCGGACCTGCTCTTCCGCGCCGCGGACGTCGCCGGCCTCACCGTGCACGTCGAGGTGTGCGAGGACATGTGGGTGCCGGTGCCGCCGTCCGCCGAGGCCGCCCTGGCCGGCGCCACCGTCCTGCTCAACCTGTCGGCCAGCCCGATCACCATCGCGCGGGCCGAGGACCGGCGCCTCATGGTCCGCTCGGCGTCGTCGCGCTGCCTCGCCGCCTACGTCTACGCGGCCGCGGCGCAGGGCGAGTCCACCACCGACCTGTCCTGGGACGGGCAGACGATGGTCTACGAGGCCGGCGACCTGCTGGCCGAGACCGAACGGTTCCCCGACGGGCCCCGCCGCGCCGTCGCGGACGTCGACCTCGACCGGCTGCGCCAGGACCGGTTGCGGCAGGGCACGTTCGACGACAACCGACGCGCCCTGGACGACGGGGCCCGCGGCTTCCGGACCGTCGAGTGGGAGGTGCGCCCGCCGTCGGGCGACCTCGGCCTGCGCCGTGCGGTGGACCGGTTCCCGTTCGTTCCCGACGACGCCGCGCGCCTCGCGCTCGACTGCTACGAGGCGTACAACATCCAGGTCACGGGCCTGGAGAAGCGGCTGTCGGCGATCGGGCAGCCGAAGGTCGTCATCGGCGTCAGCGGAGGGCTGGACTCGACGCAGGCGCTCGTCGTCGCCGCCAAGGCCATGGACCGGCTCGGACGGCCCCGCACGGACGTCCACGCGATCACCATGCCGGGCTTCGCCACCTCGGCGGAGACGAAGGACCGTGCCACCCGTCTGGCGACCGCCCTGGGCGTGCGGTTCGAGGAGCTGGACATCCGACCCGCGGCCACGCAGATGCTGCGCGACCTCGACCACCCCGCCGGCGACGGCGAACCCGTGTACGACGTGACGTTCGAGAACGTCCAGGCGGGGCTGCGGACCGACTACCTGTTCCGGCTCGCGAACCACCGCGGCGGGATCGTGCTGGGCACGGGCGACCTCTCCGAGCTGGCGCTGGGCTGGTGCACCTACGGCGTCGGCGACCAGATGTCGCACTACGCCGTCAACACCGGTGTGCCCAAGACCCTGATCCAGCACCTCATCCGCTGGGTGGCCGACTCCGGAGACTTCCCCGCCGAGGTGGGCGACGTGCTGCGCGAGATCGTCGTGCAGGAGATCAGCCCCGAGCTCGTGCCCGTCGCGGCCGGCGAGGCACCGCAGTCCACCGAGGCCGCCGTCGGGCCGTACGCCCTGCAGGACTTCACCCTGTACTGGACGCTGCGGCACGGGCTGCGGCCGAGCAAGATCGCGTTCCTCACCTGGCACGCCTGGCGGGACGCGTCGGTCGGCGCCTGGCCGCCGAACTACCCGCACGACGAGCGGTCCACGTACGACCTCGCGACGATCCGGCGCTGGATGCTCGTGTTCTTCAGGCGGTTCTTCGGCTCGCAGTTCAAGCGGTCTGCGCTGCCCAACGGGCCCAAGGTGTCACCCGGCGGCACCATGTCGCCGCGCGGCGACTGGCGGATGCCGTCCGACGCGTCGCCCGCGGCCTGGCTGCGCGAGATCGAGGAGAACGTCCCGGAGGCGTGAACAGGGCGGCAGCGCTCAGGCTGTGCCGGTGGTCCGGGCTGTGCCGATGGTCCGCCGGCGGGCACGGCGGTACCCGACGACCGCCGCGAGCGCCAGGAGCGCCGTCGCGGTCAGCGACACCCCGGCCGAGACGACGGCGATCGTCCGCGTCACCTCGTCGCCGGTGACGCTCTCCACGTCGCGCACGGCCATGGCCGTCTCGACGTCGGCAGGATCGTGCAGGACGTCGAACGTCCCGGCATAGGGCCCGCTGCCCACCGGACGCCATGCGCCGGACAGCTCCGCGCCGGCCGACGCCGGTGCCAGGTCGGAGGCCGCGACGGTCGCTCCGTCGATCCGGAGCCGACGGTCGCCCCCGGGCAGGGCGACCCACGCCTCGACCGCACGCTCCCGGCCGCCCGACCCCTCGGCGTCGTCGGCGGTGGTGGCCTCCCCGTGGGTGGCGAGACGCTCGGCGGTCAGGACGGCGGATCCCACGTCCCCGGCGACGAACGCGCCGCCGACGGCCAGGACGAGACCCACGCACACCGGCAGCAGCACCCGCCACGGAAGAGCGCCGTCGTCGACCGACATGCCACCTCCCGCCGTCCGGTCCGAGGAGGCATCATGGCATGCCATGACCTCCACCACGCGGCCCGGCACCCCGGGCACCACCCGCAGCTCCGTCGCCGTCACGAACGGCTACGTCGTTCCCGTCGTCGGCGACCCGATCGACGGCGGCACCGTGCTCGTCGAGGACGGCGTCATCACCGCCGTCGGCACCGACGTGACCGTGCCCGACGGCGTCCGCACCGTCGACGCCGGCGGCCGCTGGGTGCTGCCGGGCTTCGTCGAGTCGCACGGGCACGTCGGCATCCACGAGGAGGCCGAGGGCTGGGCCGGCGACGACACCAACGAGAAGACGGCCCCGGACGGCGCCCACCTGCGGGCGCTGGACGCGATCAACATCGAGGACGAGGGGTTCCGTGACGCGCTCGCGGGCGGCGTCACCTCTGTGGTGGTCAAGCCGGGGTCGGCCAACCCGATCGGCGGGCAGACCGTGGCGATCAAGACCTGGGGCGGTCGCACCGTCGACGAGCAGCTCCTCTCCGAGTCCGTCTCGGTGAAGTCCGCGCTCGGGGAGAACCCCAAGCGCGTCTACGGCGACCAGCAGAAGCTGCCCGCCACGCGCCAGGGTGTCGCGGCCGTCATCCGGCAGGCGTTCCTCGACGCGCAGCACTACGCGGCCGCGCGCGCCGCGGCCGCGACGAAGGGCGAGCCGTTCGCCTGGGACCTCGGCAAGGAGACCCTGGCGCGCGTGCTCGACGGCGAGCTCGTCTGGGACCAGCACGTGCACCGTGCGGACGACATCGCGACCGCGTTGCGTCTCGCGGACGAGTTCGGCTACCGGCTCGTGATCAACCACGGCACGGACGGTGCGGCGGTCGCCGACGTGCTGGCGGAGCGGGACGTCCCGGTGATCTTCGGCCCGATGTTCACCACCCGCACCAAGGTCGAGCTGCGGAACCGGGCGATCTCGAGCCTGGCACGCCTCGCCGAGGCCGGCGTCCGGGTCGCCATCACCACCGACCACCCCGTGGTGCCGGTCAACTTCCTGGTGCACCAGGCCTCCCTGGCCGTCAAGGAAGGCCTCGACCGCAGGGTGGCGCTGGAGGCGCTGACGGTGAACCCGGCGGCGTTCCTCGGGCTGGACGACCGCGTCGGCGCGCTGCGGGCGGGGCTGGACGGCGACGTCGTCGTCTGGTCCGGCGACCCGCTGGACGTGACGTCGCGGGCCGAGCAGGTCTTCGTCACGGGCACGGAGGTCTACACGTGGGACGCCGCGGCCGACGGCGGACGGGGGGCCGCGCGCGTGACCGAGCGTGCCGCACGGTTCGCCGGCGCGTGAGGCTCGGCACAGTCGGCCGTCCCCGCTTGCCTGCTCGGGGCAACCCGTAGTCGAATCGTTCCGGCCCCTCTGCTCTCGCCGCTACCGCGGCGATCTCCGCGGCGCCGCCGCGCGCGGCCCGCGCCGGCCCGGACATCCCCCGGGCCGGTCATCGAGACCTCCCCGACCCGGGAGATCTCGGCGGAGACGGAGGGGTCCGCGCAGTGAGCGACCGGTGAGCGGGTCGGCGGTCCGGACCGCCGACCCGCTCGCCGCGTGCCGGTCGGACCTGCTCACCGCCCCGCGAGGAACTCGCCCATCAACGGGCCCGCCGTCGTCGACCCGTACTCGCCGTCCTCGACGAACACCGCCACCGCGAGGTCGTCCGCGACCGCGAGCATCCACGCGTGCTGCCGCGAGCCGTCCCCGTACTGGGCCGTGCCCGTCTTGGCCCCCACGACGTCCGGGATGTCACCCAGCTCCGACGCGCTGCCCTCGCTCACCACGCCACCCATCAGCCCGAGCAGGTCCTCGGCCTCGGTGGCGGTCAGCCCGTCGCCCGCCGGACCGTCGGCGGCAGCGCTCGCGCTCGCGGACGGCGACGCGTCCGTCCCGGCCGACGGCGACGCGCCCTCCTCGGGCTCGCCGTCGGCGTTGCGGACGAACCGCGGCTCCACCCGCTCCCCGGCGGCGACGCTCGCCGCGACCGTCGCCATGCCCAGCGGGGAGGCGAGCACCTCGCCCTGACCGATCGCCGACTCCGCGTGCCCCGTCCGCGAGGCTTCGTCGGGCACCGAGCCCGAGAACCCCGCGTCCGTCGCGGGACCGAGGCCCAGGTCCGCGGCGGCGGTGACCAGGTCAGCCTGGTCGACCTGCTCGGCCGCCCCGATGAAGGCCGTGTTGCACGAGTGCGCGAACGCCGTCGCGAAGAAGACCTCACCGGTGGCCGACGCCGGGTACCCGGGGACGTTGGAGTAGGTCCGGCCGTCCACCGTGATCTCCTCCGGGCAGTCGACGGTGTCCTCGGGGAACGTGTCGGCACGCAGCAGCGCCAGGGCGGTGGCCACCTTGAACGTGGACCCGGGCGCGTACTGGCCCAGCGTCGCCGTCGACCAGCCCTCGCCGCCCGGACCGCTCGCCGCGGCGAGCACGTCACCGGTGGACGGCCGGATCGCGACCAGCGCGCTCGGCGGCTCCACGGACCCGAGCACGTCCTCGGCGAGCACCTGCAGGGCGGGGTCGAACGTCGTCTCCAGGTCGGCGCCGTCGGTGGGCTCGACCCGGAACAGCTCGCGCGGCTCCTCGCCGGCCTCCGCGTCGCCCTCGGACGGCACCACCCGCACCACCAGCCCGTCCTCGCCGCGGAGGTGCTCGTCGTACTGCTGCTGCAGCCCGGACAGCCCGACCACGTCGCCGGCCTCGACAGCACCCTCCGACTCCTCGATGACCTCCGCCGTGGCCTCCCCGGCCCGCCCGAGGACGGGCGCCGCGAACGACGACGTCGGCGCGAGCTCCATCGTGTCGGCGACCACGTTGACGCCGTCGATGCTGCGCGCGTCGTCGACCGAGAAGGCGATGCCCGGGTCCTCCTGGCGGACGGTGATCGCCTCGACGAAGGCCTTGTCGCCCGCGGCCGCGACGCGCGCGACATAGTCGTCGGGCTCGGTCCAGATCATCCCGCCGAGCTGGCGCGCCCGAGGCTCCCACTCCTCCGGCTCGATGAACGTCTTGTCGATGCCGACGCGCCACACGTCGCGCTCGGTCACCAGCGGCGCGCCGTCGATGTCGACGACGTCCCCGCGGCCGGGTCGCAGCGTCTCGATCTCGAGCCGCTCCCCCGCCGCGAGCTCCGGCACGGCGAGGTCCGTGTCCCACTGCGTCTCCCAGGCCCCGGCCTCCTCGGAGTCCTCGGGCGGTGGCGCCCAGACCAGCTCGGTCGTCGTCGTGTACTCCCAGGTCTGCTCCGCGGTGAGCGGCCAGGACCACGCGAGCGTGACGTCGGCGCGGGGCGGTGCGTCGTCGGGCTCCGGTGCGACCTCGGTGACCTCGGCGACGGTCACGGCGGGTTCGGCGCCCGCCGGCCCGGCGGCCTCGACGAGCGGCGCGGTCACCTCCACCAGGTGCGCCTGCGGGTCCGCGGAGGTGTCGGTCGCGAGCGGCACGGCCGTCAGGTCGCCGGCGGACAGCGCCGCGGCGAGGGTGTCGGCCGCCTCGGACGGCGGCGGCCGGTCGGACCCCGTGCAGGCCGCGAGGGCCAGCAGGGCGGCAGGGGCGAGCAGGGCGGTCACGGTGATCGATGTCCGACGGCGCACGGTCGCGAGCGTAGCGTGCGCCGTCGGCGCACCGCAGGAGGCGGTGGTCCGGGCCGGCACCGGACCGCCGCGGCATGGTCGGCAGTCGCGCGGTCTGGCAGGCTGCAGGCGTGCCTCCCACCTCCCGCCGCGTCACGTCCACGGTCCTGGCCGCGATGGTCGCCGCCCTGGGGGCGACGACGGCGGTCGCGGCCGAGCCCGCGCCCGGCGGTCCGCTCGTCCCGGCCCGGCACCTCCCCCTGCCGGAGGCGACCACGATCACCGGCTGGTCCACGGCGGCGAGCCGACCGGCCGCCGAGCGGTGGACGGACCTGGTGGCCGTCGCCCCGGCCCGCGGTCGCGAGGTGAGCCTCCAGCAGGAGGTGGACGGCACGTGGGTGACCCGCGAGACGTTCACGCTGGACCGGACCGCGGTGGACGTGGCCGAGGTGGGCCTCACCCGGCACCGGACGCACGCACCGGTCACCCGGTGGCGGCTCGCCGTCGCCGGGAGCGAGACCGCCGGGCCGGCCGTCAGCGCGACCAAGGTCGTGAAGACCACGTGGGAGCCGGGCGCCCACCCGGAGGACACCACCGTGCTGGTGAACAAGCGGAACCCCGTCACCCCGGCGGCGTGGGAGCCCGACCGGCTGGTGCGGCCGGCCCTGGACACCGTGGGGTCGCGCGTGCGGCTCCGCCCGGTGGCGGCCGACGCCCTGGCCGGGCTCGCGGAGGACGCGCGGGAGGCCACCGGGAAGAGGCTGGTCCTCGTCTCGGGGTACCGCTCCGCGACCTACCAGGAACGGCTCCACACCCGGTACGTGCGTCAGCACGGCGCGGCGGCTGCCGACCGCTTCTCGGCGCGTGCCGCCCACTCCGAGCACCAGACGGGTCTCGCGGCGGACGTGACCCAGGCGGGGGTGCCGTTCACGCGCTTCGGGGACACGCCGTCGTCGGACTGGGTGGCGGCGCACGCCTGGCGCCACGGGTTCGTGGTGCGCTACACCGAGGGGACCGAGGACGTCACCGGCTACTCGCCCGAACCGTGGCACCTGCGGTACGTCGGGGCGGACCTGGCGGCGTACGTGCACCACACCGGGCTCACGCTCGAGGAGGCGCTCGGCGCCGAGGCCGCACCCGACTACCTCGGCTGACGCGGCGCTACCTCGGCGCGAACCGCGCTACCTCGGGGTGAGGGCCGGGGCGAGGCGGTCCACCGCCGCGGTGAGCGTCTCCGCCGAGGCCGCCAGGTTGAGCCGCAGCCGGCCGGCGCCCCCGGTGCCGAAGTGCCGCCCGTCGCCGAGCGCCACCCGTGCCGTGCGCAGCACGTGGTGGTGCGGGTCGCTGCCCGCGGGCACCGCGTCACGCACGTCGAGCCACATCAGGTACGTGCCCTCGGCGGGCTGGACCCGCACGGCGGGCGCCTGCTCGGCGAGCAGCCGCGTGACAAGCTCCCGGTTCCGCACGATCCCGGCACGCAGGGCGTCCAGCCACGTGTCGCCCTCGGTGTACGCCGCGGCATGCGCGAGCACCGCGAGATGGTTCACGGCGTGCCCCGCGATCTCGGGGATGCGGCGCAGGTCGTCGGCCGCCGCCGGCCCGCCCACCGCCGTCGCGGCCCGCAGCCCGGCGAGGTTGAACGCCTTCGACGCCGAGTGCACCGCGATCGCGCTCTCGCTGCCCGCCACCGTGAGCAACGGGGTGAAGGGCGTGCCGCCGTCGGGCGAGAGGTCGGCGAACGTGAACGGCGCGTGGATCTCGTCGACCACCACGCGGACGCCGTAGCGGCCCGCCAGCGCCAGCACGGCCTCGAGCTCGTCGCGCGTGTGCACCGTGCCGGTCGGGTTGTGCGGGCTGCACAGCAGCAGCACGGCCCGGCGGCCGGAGCCGGGCCCGCCGGGCCGCCCGTGGCCGCCGGACCCGGTCGCCTGCCGGAACGCCGCCTCCAGCGTGCCGAGGTCCAGGCGGCCGGCGGCGTCCAGCGGGGCCTCCACCACCTGGCGGCCCTCGTGGCGGCTGTACGCGTAGAACGGTTCGTAGACGGGCGGCGTGACGACGACGGCGTCGCCGGGTGCCGTCAGGACCCTGAGCACCGAGGTGATCGCGACCATGACGTCCGGCAGCGTGCGGCTGGTGGTCACGTCGGGCCTCCAGCCCCACCGTCGCTCGGCGAACGGCGCCAGCGCGGCCGCGTACCCCGTGCCGCGGTCGTACCCGGTGTCCCCGAGCTCGAGCGCGTGGGTGATCGCCTCGACGAGGAAGGGCGCCTGCGGCACGTCCATCTCGGCGACGAACAGCGGCAGCACGTCGTCGGGGTACGCCCGCCACTTCACGGAGGTCCGACGGCGCAGGTCGTCCAGGGAGAGCTGGTCCAGGGGGTTCTCGGTCACCCTCCCGTGTCTACCAGAACCTCCCCGCGGAGCACCCGCCCACCGGGGGCTCCCCGGCTCGGCGGATCAGACCGTCGTGAGCCGGACGACCTCCGCCCACTGCTCGGCACGCAGGTCCCCGGCGCGGTCCTCAAGCCCGGCCCACGACCGGGCATCCTGGATGGTGGCCTCGAGCAGCTCGCGGAGCCGGGTGTCGCGGTCCGGCACGTACGCCTCGCTGATGCCCTGCACGGCCGTCGACACCACGGACGGCGCGGCGTCGCGCACGAACCGCTTCGGCTTGACGTGCGTGCCCGCGCAGAAGCGGCGTGCCCACTCGGCCGTCTGGGGCGTGGCCGCGAGCGCGGCCTCGCTCTCCGGGCCCAGCGTGCCGTCCGGGCGACCGTCGAGCACGTCGAGCATGCGCTCGGCCCCGAAGACCGCGACCGCGAGCGTCTGCTGGCGGTCGGCCGGGGAGACCGGCAGCGCGGTCCGGGCCGCCCGCAACGCGATGTGCACGTCCCACCGGGGGTCGTCGCTGGTCAGGCCGATGACCGACGGGATCATCGTCGACAGGCGCGGCCGTGCGGAGTCGGACGTCAGGTCGTTGACCGCCCGCGCCAGCATCGCCAGGAGCGGATGCGTGCACTGCGGATGGTCGCTCCAGCGCTCCCCGGCGAGGAACGACGCGAGCTCCATGAAGCACGCACCCTTCTTCGGGTTGCGGTGCTTTCCCCGCCCCAGCATGGGCAGGGCGTCGAACGTTCCAGCGGTTCCCACCACGAGTCCACCCCCGTATCGGTTCCTGCTCCCAGTGTGCGCGCGGTGTGACCCAGGTCGCAACGGCTGGCGGGTACGGCACCTCCGACCGGACGACGCGGCCGTCGGCCCGGGTGACCCGTGATCGCCCGGATCGGGGCCATACTGGGTCAGTGCCCGAGACGCAGGTCCTGGGTCCGCTGCTCCGTGGCGCCCCGGACGAGTCCATCGCCGACGAGGTGTTCGACCGCATCGTGCGGCTCGTCCACCGCAACCTGGGCGTGCCCACAGCCTGCTTCGTCGTCCTCGGCGACGGGCTCCAGTTCCTCCCCGGTGCCGTGGGGATGCCGGAGACGATCCAGCGGGAGCGGCTGACACGGCTCGCCGAGCCCGCGACCGCCCTGGTCGTGGCGGAGCGCTCCGCCCTCGTGGTGGACGACACCGACAACGACCCTCGTTTCCACAGCCGGTTCGTCGCCCCGGAGCTCGGCGCCCGAGCCGTCGCCGGCTACCCGGTGGAGGACGGGCGGGGCACCGTGGTCGGCGCCCTGTGGGCCGTCGACACGGCACCCCGGCGCTGGACCGACGACGAGCTTGCGACCCTCGGCGACCTCGCCGCCGCCTGCACCGGCGAGCTGCGGCTGCGCGCCGAGCGGGAGCGTGCCCGCCGCGCCGAGCAGGTCGCGTTCCGCGCCCACCAGCGGGCCCAGTTCCTGCTCGGGCTCTCCGAGCAGTTCGCCGGCGTCACGACGCTGGAAGAGGTCGAGGAGACCATCGCCCAGGTCGTGGGCACTGGGATGGGGGCACGCTGGTGCTCGCTCGCCCTCGTCGACGCCGACCGCCGCCACCTGCGCTACGTCACCGTCGGCCACCAGGAGCCCGGCTTCCCGGAAGCCATGCGCTCCACCCGGCTCGACTCGCCCCGGCCCGACACCGCCGTCGTCCGCGAGCGCCGCACGCTCTTCTACCGCGACCAGGAGGAGATGAGCGAGGCCTACCCCGCGATGGCGGCGGTCGGGCTGATGTCCGCCGGCGCACGGTCCTTCCTGCCGGTCATGACGGACGACGACGTGATCGGCGTGGTCATCTGCGTGTGGGAGGAGACCCGTGACCACGACGCCGGCACCGCCGCGCTGGAGACCACCCTCAGCCGGTACGTGGCGATGGCGCTCGAGCGGGTGGCCCTGCTCGAGGCCCGACGGCGGGTGGCGACGACGCTGCAGGAGTCCCTGCTCTCCGACGCCCCGGACGTCGCGCACCTCGACATCGCCACCACGTACGCCCCGGCCGCGCGCACCGACCAGGTGGGCGGCGACTGGTACGACGCGGTCGTCCGCGACGACCGCACCGCCGTGCTGACCATCGGCGACGTCACCGGTCACGACGTCAACGCCGCCGCCCAGATGGGTCAGCTCCGCTCCATGCTGCGGGCGCTCGCGTGGAGCCACGACGAGTCGCCGGCGGCCATGCTGTCCCGCCTCGACCGCGCCAACGCCACGCTGGGCCCGCAGGCGCTGGCGACCGCCGTCGTCGTCCGCCTCGACCACGACGAGCATCCCCAGGGCGACACCGGACCCGACGGCACCGCCGAGCGCGGGTACACGCTGACGTGGTCCGACGCCGGGCACCCGCACCCGCTCGTGCTGCGCCGCGACGGGACGGTCGAGCAGCTCGACGCCCGCACCGACATGCTGCTCGGCATCGACCCCGACGCCGAGCGCCACGACCACGTCACCCGCCTGCTGCCCGGCGACACCCTGCTGCTGTACACGGACGGGCTGGTGGAGCGGCGTGGCGTCATGGTCACGGACCGCGTGCGCGACCTCGTCCAGGCGCTCGCCGACGCCCACGGGGAGGCGACGGCGGCGCTGCCGCGCGCCCTGGTGCGGCGGCTCGTGGGACGCAGCCAGCGGGACGACGTCGCCGTGCTGGCGGCGCGGGCGCGCGTGCCGGCGCCGTCGGGCCCGCCCGGGGAGGACGGACCCGCCACGGCCGAGCGCAAGGTGGCCGAGGACCTCGGTGACCTGGGACCGGCACGCCGGTGGGTCGACGACGTGCTGGAGTCCTGCGACGTGGACGCCGAGCAGCGACGCACGGCGATGCTCCTGGCGAGCGAGATCCTCACCAACGCGCTGGAGCACGGGGCCGGGCCGATCGTCGCGACCGTCGAGGTGGACGCCCGGCGCCTGCGCGTCGGCGTGCGGGACGGCTGCACGCGACCTCCCGTGCTGCGCGCCCCGCAGCCGCAGGACCTGTCCGGCCGCGGCGTGCAGTTCCTGGAGAAGCTGGCGTCCCGGTGGGGGGTGCAGCAACACCAGGTGGGCGACGTCGTCGGACGCCACGCCGCCGTGGGGTCCGGCAAGACCGTGTGGTTCGAGATCGACCGGACGGCACGTCCGCTGACCGGCACGGTGCCGGTGGTGCGGCGTTCGTCGCCGGCCACCAGCTCGGTGCCGCTCGTCGAGCGGGTGCTGCCGTGGACGCGCGACGAGGCCCGCCGCCGGCGGACCTGAACCGTGCCGCGCGGGTGTCGGAGCCTCGTCCTACCGTGGGAGGCATGACGCAGACCGTCACGGACCTCGGGGGTTCGCCCGACGTGGGCGCCCGGCTCGAGGTGTACCGCCGGGAGCTGACCGGCTACTGCTACCGGATGCTCGGCGGCGCCGGGGACGCCGACGACGCCGTGCAGGAGACGATGCTCCGCGCGTGGCGCGCGTTCGACCGGTTCGAGGGGCGTTCCTCGCTGCGGTCCTGGCTGTACCGGATCGCGACCAACGTGTGCTTCGACGCCCTGGCGGTGTCCAAGCGGCGCGAGCGCCCGATGGGGATCGGCGGACCCCAGCCGGCCGAGATCGAGTACTTCGGCGACACCCTGGCCGAGGATCGCTGGGTGGAGCCCGTGCCCGACGACGCCGTCCTGCCGCGCGAGGGTGACCCGGCCGAGATGGCGATCGGCCGCGAGTCGGTCCGGCTCGCGTTCGTCGCCGCGCTGCAGCACCTGCCGCCGCGGCAACGGGCGGTGCTGCTGCTGCGCGAGGTCCTGCGCTGGTCGGCGGCCGAGACGGCCACGCTGCTGGGAACCACGGTCGCCTCGGTCAACAGCGCGCTGCAGCGCGCCCGCGCCACCCTCGGGGACCGTGCGCTGGACCGTGACGAGAGCCGGTGGGGGACCGTCGACGACGCTCTGCTGGAGCGGTACCTGGACGCGTTCGAGCGGTACGACATGGAGGCGCTCGTCAGCCTGCTGCGCGAGGACGCCGTGCTCAACATGCCGCCGTACACGCTGTGGGTCTCGGGTCCCCGGGAGATCGCGCGCTGGATGCTCGGGCCGGGCCACGAGTGCCGGGGCTCGCGGTGCCTGCGCGTGCGCGCCAACGGCTCGATGGCGTTCGGGCAGTACCGGGCCGCGCCGGACGGCGGGTGGACCCCGTGGGGCCTGGTGGTGCTGGAGGACGACGGCGCCGGCCACGTCACGGGCATCACGACGTTCCTCGACACGGCGACGTGGTTCCCGCGGTTCGGCCTGCCCGACCGGTTGCCCACCGCGCCCGCGCGGTAGGACCGCACGCCGGGGTAGCACCACCTCCGCCGAGGTAGCGCGAGCCGCGACGAGGTAGTAGCGCGTCCGCCATGATGGTGCCCGTGACCTCGACCCGCCCGCCGCACCGCGACCCGGCGCTCCTCGGGCTCGTCGCGCTCGGCGGGGCCGTCGGCTCCGGACTCCGCTACACGGTGTCCCTCGCCCTGCCGGCCGAGCAGGACGGCTGGCCGTGGGCGACCTTCGCCGTCAACCTCGTCGGGGCGTTCGCCCTCGGGTGGCTGCTCGAGGCGATCGCGGTGCGCGGACCCGAGACCGTCCGGCTCCGGCGGCTCCGCCTGTTCGCCGGCACCGGCGTGCTCGGCGGCTTCACCACCTACTCGGCGCTCGCGCTCGACGTCGAGGCGTTGCTCTCCGAAGGCCAGTGGCACACCGCACTGGCGTACGGCGGCACCACGCTGGGGCTCGGTCTCGTCGCCGCCCTGCTCGGGGTGCTCGTCGGGCTGCGCACGCCTCGTGGCCCACGCGGGCCCCACGCGGGACGTGCTCGATGAACGCCACCGTTCCCCCGGTGCTGGGGACCCTGCTGGTCGGGCTCGGTGGCGGGCTCGGTGCCGCAGCACGGTTCTGGCTCGCCGACAGCATCAAGGCCCGCCGTCCGACGGGTTTCCCGTGGGGGACGTGGATCGTCAACGTGCTCGGGTCCCTGGCCATCGGCGTCGTCACGGGATGGCTGGTCCTCACCGGCCCCGGCACGGAGCCCTGGCGGCTGCTGCTGGCGACCGGGCTCTGCGGCGGGTTCACGACCTTCTCGACCGCCTCCGTCGAGACCGTGGCGATGTTCCGGGGCGGCCGCCACGTCGCGGCCGTGCTGCACGCACTGAGCACGCTCGCCGTCACGGTGCTCGCCGTCGCCGGCGGGATCGCCGTGGTGGCCGCCGCCGTGGGTGGCACCTGAGAGGCTGAGCCCATGCGCCTGATGCTGCTGGACACCGCGTCGCTGTACTTCCGGGCCTTCTTCGGGCTGCCGGACTCCCTCCGCTCGCCCGACGGCCGGCCCGTCAACGCCGTGCGCGGCCTGCTCGACATGATCGCGTTCCTCGTCACCGAGCACCGGCCGGACCGGCTCGTGGCCTGCTGGGACGACGACTGGCGCCCCGCCTTCCGGGTCGACGCGATCCCGTCGTACAAGGAGCACCGGGTCGCCGAGCGACGCGACGACGGTCCGGACGTCGAGGAGGTCCCCGACGGTCTCGTGCCCCAGGTTCCCGTCATCAGGGAGGTGCTGGCCGCGCTCGGCATCGCGCGCGTCGGTGCCCCGGGATTCGAGGCGGACGACGTGATCGGCACGCTCGTCGCGCGCGAGCTCGCCGCCGCGCCCGACGGTGGAGCTGCGGCCGCGTCGTCGGGCACCGGCCCGCAGGTCGCAGTCGTCACGGGCGACCGCGACCTCTTCCAGCTCGTGGACGACGAGGCCGGGGTCGCGATCCTGTATCCCGCCCGCGGGGTGCGCGACCCGGACGTCGTGGACCAGGCGCTCCTCGTGGAGAAGTACGGGGTGCCGACCGGTGCCGCCTACGCCGAGATGGCGGTCCTGCGCGGCGACCCCTCCGACGGGCTCCCGGGAGTGCGCGGCATCGGCGAGAAGACGGCCGCGAAGCTGCTGGCGACGTTCGGCTCCCTCGACGAGGTGCTGGCGGCGGCATCGACGGGCGCGCCGGGGGTCACCCCGTCCCAGCGCACCAAGATCGCGGAAGCCGCCGACTACCTCGCCGTGGCGCTGGGCGTCGTGCAGGTTGCCGCCGACGCCCCCGTGGGGTCGTTCGACGACGCCCTGCCGCGGTCCCCGCACGACCCGGCGGCGCTCGACGCGCTCGCGGAGCGCTGGGGCATCCGCTCCAGCGTCGACCGGGTCCTCACGGCGCTCGCTCGATGAGTCCTGCCGCCGGGCAGCGTCAGCGCGGACGCAGGGCGGCGGCCGCGGCGGCCGCGACCTCGGGGTCGGTCACCTCGTAGCCGACGTCTCCGCCGCCACCCGGCCCGCCGTCGTCGGCCACCGTGCGCTTGGCGGACAGGTGGACGGCGTCGACGCCGGCGGCTCGCAGCGCGGGGACGTCCTCGACGCGGACACCGCCGCCGGCCATGATCTGCACCCTGCCGCCGAGGACCTCCCACGCGTGCTCGGCGCACGCACGCAGCTGCTCGATCCCCTCCGCGCACCGTGGCGCGCCGCCGGAGGTGAGCACCCGCGCGACGCCGGCCCCGGCGAGCACGTCGAGCGCGGCCAGCGGGTCGGCGAGCTGGTCGAACGCCCGGTGGAACGTCACCTCGACGCTGTCCGCTGCCGCGACCAGCTCGCGCAGCGCCATCGCGTCGATCACGCCGGCGCGGGTGAGCGCGCCGACGACGACGCCGCTCGCCCCGGCGCGCACGGCCGCCTCGACCTCACGCACCTGGACGTCGAGCTCCCCGTCGGCCATGACGAACCCGCCGGGCCGCGGGCGCACCAGGACGTGGACCTCGACAGCGGAGCCCGACGACGGAGCGGCGGCGCGCTCGACCGCGGCGGCCAGCAGGCCGGGGCCCGGCGTCACACCACCGGTCGCACCCAGCGCGGTGCACAGCTCCACCCGTCGCGCGCCGACGGACGCCGCGACGTCCACGCCGGCGACGTCCTGCACCGCCAGCTCGAGCGCGACCGCGGCGTCCGGCGCCATCAGCCGGTGTTCTGCAGGCCGGCGCTCACACCGTTGACGGTGAGCAGCAGCAGGTGACGCCAGCGGTCCTTGTACCCGCCGTCGACCCACTCGCCGTCGTCCACGGTGAGGCCCTCGCTCGCGCCCTGGGTGCGCAGCGCCCGCAGCGCGCGGACCTGGAGCAGGGAGAGCGCGTCGACGTAGGGCGAGCGGAGCTGCACGGCCCGGCCCAGCACCCGGCGGCTCGCCAGCGGCCACTCGTTGCCGGTGATCTTCAGGACCCACTCGCGGGTGAGCCGCAGCTCGTCGAGGACCATCGCGGCGAGGTCGTCGCGGTCGCCGAGCGCCAGGTACTTCTCGGCGATGCGCTCGTCCGTCTTGGCGAGCGACATCTCGATGTTGTCCAGCAGCGTGCCGAACAGCGGCCACTCGCGGTACGCGGCCTGGAGATCGTCCAGGCTGCCCTCACCCTCCACGAACGACTTCAGCGCCGTCCCCAGGCCGTACCAGCCGGCCAGGTTGATGCGCGCCTGCGACCAGGAGAACACCCACGGGATCGCGCGCAGGTCGTCGAGGGAGTTCACCGACAGGCCGCGCTTGGCGGGACGGGAGCCGATCGGCAGCAGGCCGACCTCCTCCAGCGGGGTGACCTCGGCGAACCACTGCGGGAAGCCGTCGGACTTCACCAGCTCGTGGAACCGGGCCCGCGACGTCGCGTCCAGGGAGGAGGCCAACGCCGAGAACCGCTCCGCCGTGGTGGCGTTGCGCTTCTCCGTCGACGGCGCGGAGGCCAGCAGCGTCGCCGCCGCCACCTGCTCGATGTGGCGCGCCGCGATGGTCGGGTCGCCGTAGCGGGCCAGGATGACCTCGCCCTGCTCGGTGAGCTTGAATCGGCCGTCCACCGAGTGCGGCGGCTGCGCGAGCACGGCCCGGTTCGCGGGGCCGCCCCCACGACCGAGGGCGCCACCGCGGCCGTGGAACTGCGTCAGCGTGAGGTCGTGCCGCTGCGCCCACTCCGCGATGCGCGACTGCGCCGAGTGCAGGGCCAGGGTCGCCGCGACCGGCCCGACGTCCTTCGAGGAGTCGGAGTACCCGAGCATGACCTCGACGCGACGCCCGTTCTCTGCGAGGCGCTTCTGCACCTGCGGCATCTCGAGCATCGCCTCGAGGATGTCGACCGAGTTCTCAAGGTCCGCGAAGGTCTCGAACAGTGGGATCGCGTCGATGACCGGGGCGTCGTCGGAGCCCTCGAAGGCCAGCTCGGCGAGCTGGTAGACGGCCGCCATGTGCTCCGGGGCCTGGGTGAACGAGACGATGTAGCGGCGGGCGGCCCGCTCGCCGAAGCGCTTCTGCACGGCCCCGAGGGCACGGAAGGTGTCGAGCACCTCGCGGGTGCGGTCGCTCAGCTCGCCGTGGACGCCCTTCTCGGCGATCTCGTCCAGCGCGGAGGCGTGCACCTGGGAGTGCTGGCGCACCTCGATCTCGGCGAGGTGGAACCCGAAGGTCTGCACCTGCCACACGAGCTTCTGCAGGTCGCCGAACGCCGCGCGCTGGGCACCGGCCTCCACGAGCGAGGACTGCACGACGCGCAGGTCCGCCTCGAGCTCCTCGGGACGCTGGTAGGCGAGGTCCGCGTCGCGGGTGCGGGTGGCCGCGATGCGGCCCGCGATGGCGAGAACCGCGGCACGGTGCGGCTCGTTCGGCGAGTCCGCCGCCGCCGACGTGGTGAGGTCGTCGGAGAGCTGGCGGATCCGCTGCCACAGGGCCTTGAGCTCCGCCGACGCCGGGGTGCTCGCCTCCTCGAGCGTCAGCTTGCGACCGGTCGCGCGGGCGGCCTGCTCCAGCGCGGTCAGGGCGTGCTCGGCGGCGAGCGTGGCCGCCTGGCGGGTGACCTCGGCGGTCACGTTGGGGTTGCCGTCGCGGTCGCCGCCGATCCAGGAGCCCAGGTAGACGAACGGCTTGGCGATCGGCGCGCGGGCGCCGGCCTCGCCGTCGAGCAGCCAGTCGTCCAGCCGGCGGTACACGTCGGGGAAGGTGCTGAACATCGTGGCGTCGAAGACGCCCATCGCGGTCTTGACCTCGTCCAGGACCCGGGGCTTCGACGCCCGGATCGGGGAGGTGCGCCACATCGTGTCGATCTCGGCGAGCATGCGCCGCTCGTTCTCGGTGCGCGAGGTGCCGCCCGGACGCATCGTGTCGCGCTCCGCGAGGAGGGTCGAGATGCGGCGCACGGCACCGGAGACCGCCCGGCGGCGGGCCTCGGTCGGGTGCGCCGTCAGGACGGGGCGGAACTCCAGCTCGCCGAGCCGGCGCACGGCCTCCTCCCGGCCGACCTCTTCGGTCAGCTGGGTGAACGCCGCGGGCAGGGACTCCTCGATCGCGGCGCCCGACTCGCTCTCGCGCTGGTGCAGCACGCGCACGCGGTGGTACTCCTCGGCGAGGTTCGCCAGGTGGAAGTAGCACGTGAACGCCCGGGCGACCTGCTCGGCACGCTCCAGGCTGAAGCCCGCGACGAGATCAGCGGCCTCCGCCAGGCTGACACCGCCGTCGTCCACACCGTAGGCGCGGATGGTCAGCTCGCGCAGGCGCTCGACGTCGTCGAGCAGGTCCTGCCCGCCGGCCTCGCGCAGCACGGTGCCGAGCAGCCCGCCGAGGAGGCGGATGTCGTCGCGCAACGGGTCGGGCATCTCGTGCCGGGCGACGACGCGCTCGATGGCGCCCGTGCTCGGGCTCTGCTGTCCGTAGTTGTCGCTCACGCCCTAGAGACTAAGCCGAACCCCGCTTGAGACATAGTTTGCGTCCGGGGTGCGGACCGCCCGGCCGCGTCCCGGCTCAGACGTCGGCGGAGGCCAGCGGCTCCGCGGCACCGACGACGGCGATCTCCACGCGGGCGACATCGGCCAGCGCGACCGCGGACGCGGCCCGCAGCCCGGCGGCGTGCTCCCCGGAGGATCCCCACGTGGCCGCGACCGTGCGGGTCCCGTCCCGGTCGACGACCACCAGCTCGTAGGTCACCGGCTCGTACTTCTCCGGTGGCGCGGACCCGTACCGGCAGCTCCACTCCATGAGGGTGCCCCACGGGCGGGAGGTGGCCACCAGGCTCGCGCGGACGTCGCCGGAGCCGACCGGCTCCAGCTCGACGCGGGCGTGGGCCGGTGCGGCGACCACCGGTGCGTCCCCCGCGCCGTCCGGTCCGTCGTCGAGCGTCAGGCCCGTCAGGAGCCCGGCGACCGCCAGCGCGGACGCGGCGACGGCGAGGAGCGACCTCCGACGCGCCCGCGAGCGGCGGGCCGCGCGTGCGAGCGCGTCCAGCGGGACGACGTCGGCCCCCGCGGGGAGCGGCGTCTCGCCCGCCAGCGCCTCGGCCTCGTCGGGAGGGAGGGCGCCGAGGAGTCCGGGCAGGCCGGCGACCTGACCGACCGCCTCGCGGCAGGCGTCGCAGCCGGAGAGGTGCGCCTCGTACTCGCGGCGCTCGGCGGGGCCGAGCGCTCCCAGGACGTAGGCGGCGTCCCAGGTGACGTAGGGGTCCGGCTCCGGCCCGGGCTGCCCGGTGGTGGAGGTCATGACGTCACTCCCTTCTCCTGCAGGGCCAGCCGCAGGGCGCGCAGCGCGTAGTGCAGCCGCGACTTGACGGTGCCGACGGGCACCCCCTGCTCGTCGGCGAGCTCGGCGACGGTGCGCCCGTGGTAGTACGCCCCGACGACGACGGCGCGGTGCTCGGCGGAGAGCTCGACCAGCGCGTCGGCGACGAGCCAGGCGTCGAGGACGGCCTGGGTCGCGTCGGGCGCGGGGACCTCCGGCACCCGGTCCGTGGTCCGTTCCCGGGCGTGCCGGGCGCTGCGGGCCTGGTCCACGACCAGGTGGCGCGCCACGGTGAACAGCCACGCCCGCACCGACTCCCCCGGCCGTTCGAGCACCTCGGGATGGCGCCAGAGCCGCAGCAGCGACTCCTGGACGATGTCCTGGGCACCGGCGTCGTCCCGCACGAGCCGCGCGACGTACCGGTGCAGCTCCGCCGCGTGCTCGGTGTGGATCGCCTCGAGGAGCTGGGCGTCGGTGGCCACGGAGGCGTCATCCCTGTCGTCGGAGCTCGAGGGAGAACTCGACGGCGCCGGCGTCCTCCACCTCGACGAACCCGAGGGACGGCGCCTCGACGCCGAAGTCGGCGAACTCGACGGGGGCGCTGCCGACCACCTGTGCCCCCTCGTCGGTGACCCCGAGCCGGGCCGTGACGGTCACCTCGCGGGTGACGTCGCGCAGGGTCAGGTCGCCGGTCAGGTCGACGTCGCTCCCCGCCGCCTCCAGCGGTACCGGCACGGTGAGCTCGAAGCTCGCCGTCGGGTACGTGCCCACCTCCATGACGTTATCCCGGAAGTAGGCGTCCCGCGGGGGCTGGTCGGTGGCGATCTGCGCGACGTCGACCTCGATCACCGCGGTGGTCACGGCGCCGTCGGCCACCGTGACGGTGCCGGTCACGTCGTCCGCCGCCGGGTCGGTGCGGCCCGTGACGGTGACGTCCTCACCGTTCAGGACCTCGTGCACCCGGTAGCCGGCGTACGAGCCGGACGCGACGACCCAGTCGCCGTCCACGTCGGCGACACCGTCCACGTCGGCGAGCGCGGGCTCGGAGGCCGTGAGCGTCGGGGCGTGGTCCGCCACGCTGTTCGCCCAGTCGGCGTACAGCCCGGGGCCGAGGACCACCGCCGCCGTCCCGCCGACCACGACCGCTGCTCCGACACCGACCGCCACCTTCACCGCTGTCCGCACGCTGCCCACCTCGTCCCTGATCGTCACTGCTCGCCCGGCTCGACGCCGTCCGGGTCGGAGGGCGCCTGACGCCCCCCACGACGAGACAGCCCCCGAAAGGGTTCAATCCTGCGTGCCGGTGAACCTCGGCCGGGCGTGTCTCGTCGTACCGGGAGCAGGACCCACGACCCCGGGAGGGACCATGCGACGCACAGTACGGACCACCACCACCGCGCTCGCCGCCGTGGCCGCGCTCCTCGCCTTCTCGGCGTGCGGCGACCCCGAGGAGCCGGCAGCGCAGGACACGGGCGGCACGGCCGAGGAGTCCATGGACGTCCCGCCGACGGGCGACGCCGTGCTCGCCACGGCGGACAGCGAGCTGGGGGAGATCGTCGTCGACGGTGAGGGGATGACCGTCTACTACTTCGCCTCCGACGAGCCCGGCTCGGGCACGAGCACCTGCGAGGGCGACTGCCTCACGAACTGGCCGCCGGTGCACGCCGGGAGCGACGAGCCGCCGGTCAAGGGCGTCACGGCCGAGGTGGGCACCATCACCGGGAACGACGGCGAGCCGCAGGTCACGCTCGACGGCCGGCCCGTCTACCTGTTCGCCGGAGACTCCGCGCCCGGTGACGTCGCGGGCCAGGGCGTCCAGGACGTTTGGTGGGCCGTGGCGCCCGACGGTGCGGAGATCACCGAGATGCCCGAGGCCGGCTCGGGCTACTGAGCGGCTCGGTCACGCGCCAGCGCGGTCACGCGCCTGCGGGCGCGTAGGCCCCCTGCCAGACCGTGTCGAACGGGGTGTGCGCGGCCACACGTCCGCGGATCCCCTGCGTGACGACGTCCTTGGCGGTCCGCACCGCCGTCTCGACGTCGGCGCCCTTCGCGAGCTCGGCCGTGATCGCCGCGGCGAACGTGCAGCCGGCGCCCGCGACGCGCTCCTCGCCGATCTTCGGGGCGCGCAGCACGGTGACGTGCTCGCCGTCGAACAGGACGTCGACGGCGTCAGGCCCGGAGAGCTCGGCGCCGCCCTTGGCCGCCACGTACCGCTTGCCGCCGCCCGCGGTGCTGTCGAGCTGGGCGTGGATCCGGCGAGCCGCCTCGACGAGGTCGTCGACCGACTCCACGGCGTCCATGCCGGCGAGCGTCCTGGCCTCGAAGAGGTTCGGGGTGACCACGGTGGCGAGGGGCAGCACCTGGGCGCGCAGCGCCGTGTCCGTGTCCAGGGCGGCGCCCGGCTCCTGGCCCTTGCAGATCAGCACCGGGTCGAGCACGACGTGCCGCCACGGGCGCGAGGCCAGCGACCGCGCGACGACGTCGATCGTCGCCGGGGTCCCGAGCATGCCGATCTTCACCACGTCGAGGTCGTAGCTGGCCGTCGCCGCCTCGAACTGGTCGGCGATGACCTGCGGGTCCACCGGGACGAACCGGTGGCCCCAGTCGTTCGCCGGGTCGAACGACACGATGCAGGTCAGCGTGCCGAGGCCGTACGCACCGAGCTGCTGGAACGTCTTCAGGTCCGCCTGGATGCCGGCGCCGCCGGTGGCCTCGGAGCCGGCGACGACATACGCGAGCGGTGGTGTGCTGGGCATGTCTCCCAGCCTACGACGACCGTCTCAGAGCGAGCCGAGCAGGCGTGCCCGGGCGTCCGCGCGCTCGGCGTCGGAGATCCGTCCGGACGCGTGCAGCCGGTCGAGGTGCTCCAGGCGGGCCTCGACGGTCTGGCCCCCGACGGGCGCCGCAGCACGGCGTCGCACGGAGACCACGCCCCATGCGACGACGGCGAGGATGCCAGCCAGGGAGAGGAGGAGCACGGCGGACCAGACGAGGTCGTAGGTGGCGGGCAGGAAGACGTCGATGCCGGGCGCGGACAGTCGTTCCACGGTCGCCGCGCCGGCGAGCGACAGCGCCAGCAAGGCTCGCAGCATCAGGCAGCCCTCCCAGGCTCTTCGTCGTCGGCCTCCAGGAATCTAGCAGCCTTGCGCCGGAGGCCGCCACACCTCTGGCCGGGCCGGCGGCGTCGGACCCTCCTCGTACGCTGGTGCCCATGAGCCTGCAGATCGGTGCCCACGTGAGCCTCACCGACACCGTCGCGGAGGCGGCGGCGATCGGTGCGGACGTCGTCCAGGTCTTCGTCTCGGACCCGCAGGCGTGGAAGGTGCCGCCGCTCGAGGAGGGCGAGGCGGAGATGTTCCGCACGGCGACGGCGGCAGCGGGGCTGGACGTCTACGTGCACGCCCCGTACGTCATCAACGTGGCCTCCACGAACAACCGCATCCGGATCCCCAGCCGCAAGCTGCTGCAGCAGGTCATGACCCGCGCCGGGGAGATCGGCGCCCGGGGCGTGGTGGTGCACGGCGGGCACGTGACGGCCAAGGACGAACCGGCCAAGGGGTTCGACAACTGGCGCAAGGCGATCGACGCGCTGGAGACCGACGTCCCCGTCCTCATCGAGAACACCGCGGGCGGCGACCACTCGATGGCGCGACGCCTGGACCGGATCGAGCAGCTGTGGGGCGCCGTGCAGCAGGCCGACGGCGCGGAGGGCGTAGGGTTCACGCTCGACACCTGCCACGCCTGGGCGGGCGGGATCGATCTGGCCGCGGCCGTCGCGGAGGTCCGGGCGATCACCGGGCGCATCGACCTGGTGCACGCCAACGACTCGCGCGACGACGCCGGTTCCGGCGCGGACCGGCACACCAACTTCGGCGCGGGGAACATCCCGCCGGAGCTGCTCGTGGGCGTGGTGCGCGAGGCCGGTGCACCGGTGATCTGCGAGACCAAGGGAGACGTCGGCACCGACATCGCCTGGCTGCGCGAACGTCTCTGAGCACCACTCACCGGCCAACCCTGTGGACGGCCGCCGCGCGGGGACGCCAGGACGCGACACTGCTGCCATGCGGAGATTCTTCGATGTTCCCGACCTCGAACTGGTCGTCGACGTGGACGACGGTGAGGGCGGCCCTGAGGGTGGACGTGGAGCGACCGGTCGCGCGCGTCCACGACCCGCTCCCCGGATGACGCGCGACGGGCTCAGCCGAGTGGCCGCCGGTGCCGTGCGCCTCGAGAGCGCACGGCGCGGCCTGTCCCAGCAGCAGCTCGCGATCGAGCTCGGGCTCTCGCGCACGGCGGTCTCGGCCCGGTTCCGGGAACGCGTCCCGTGGACCCTCGACGAGATCGGCCGCCTGGCGCAGCTCTTCGGCTGCCGGGTGGTCGACCTGGTCAGCGAGGCGCCCGACCGCAACGGTCGGAGCGCCTGGTAGCGCGGATCCCTGCCGAAGTCCGGGCACAACAGAACGAAGGTGACCGGTGGGCGGCAATGCCGACGCGGATCGCGCACGGCGCTCACGCTGTGCGTGATGCTCACGCACCGCGTGATTCGTGCGCGCTGCGGTGGCGTGATTCTCGCCAGCCGGACACCTTCGATCTCGACGGCCGGTGCCCTGCCGAGGTGGAGGGCGCCTGGTCCTACGCGCCTGCCGGCCCGGCGTCGTGGACCGCGATGGCGGCCTGCACACGGTTGGCCGCTCCGAGCTTGTCGAGGATCCGCGAGACGTGCGTCTTGACCGTCGGCACGCTCATGTAGAGCTCCGCCGCGATCTCGGCGTTCGCCAGCCCGCGAGCGAGCACCGCCGCGACCTCCCGCTCCCGATCGGTCAGGGACGCCATGCGGCGCCGCGCGGCGTCCCGATCGGTGCCCTCCCGCCCGACGGTCCGCTGCGAGACCCTCGCGATGAGCTGGTCCATCACCGACGGGGACAGCGTCGGCTCGCCCGCGGCAGCCGCCCGCACCGCCGCGACCAGCCGGTCGGGCGGCGTGTCCTTGAGCAGGAACCCCGCAGCCCCGGCACGCAGCGCCTGCAGCACCATGTCGTCGGTGTCGAACGTGGTCAGCACGATGACGCGCGACGCGCCGTCGTCCTGGGACAGGAGGCGCGTCGCCTCGATGCCGTCGGTCCCCGGCATACGGATGTCCATGAGCACCACGTCGGGCCGCTCCCGCCGGGCCAGCGCGACGCCCTCGTCCCCGTCACCGGCGTCCGCGACCACGTCGACCTCGGCCGCTCCGCCCAGGATCAGCCGGAGACCGGCACGGACGAGCGGGTCGTCGTCGACCAGGACGACGGAGATGCGCTGAGTCATGCGTCCCACGGTAGCCAGGCCCGCACCACGAACCGGCCCTCCGCCTCCTGGGCGGTCAGCGAACCACCCGCCAGCTCGGCCCGCTCGGTCAGTCCCAGCAGCCCGAGGCCCGACGGCGGCGCGGCGAGCGCGCCGCGTTCGTCGACGACCGTCGGGTTCGTCACCGTGACCCACAGCCCCTGGCCGCGAGCACCCCGCAGCACCACCGAGGCCGGCAGTCCCGGCGCATGCTTGCGGACGTTCGTCAGCGTCTCCTGGACGATCCGGTAGGCGGTGCGGGAGACCGCCGTCGGCAGCGCCTCCGGTTCCGTCACCCGGTCCACCAGCCGGACCGACGTCCCGGCGTCCGACGCCGCCCGGGCCAGCGCCGGCAGCTCCGCGAGCGTCGGCTGCGGGCGCTCCGGCGCCCCTGGCCCGGTGGAGCCGACCGGGGCACCGTCCGGCGTCGGCCCGTCGAGCCCGCGCAGCACCCCGAGCACCTCGCGCAGCTCTCCGAGGGCCTCGTGCGCGCTGTCGCGCACCAGCGCGGCCGACTCGGCGACCTGCTCGGGCGGCAGGTCGGTCCGGTAGGCGAGCGCCCCGGCGTGCATGGCCACCAGGGACATGCGGTGCGCGAGCACGTCGTGCATCTCCCGCGCGATGAGCGCCCGTTCGTTCGCGCGCGCCTGCGCGACCCGGCTCGCCTGCTCCCGCTCCGCCGTCGCGAGCCGCTCGTGCAGGCCGGCGAGGTACTCGCGCCGCAGCCCGATGTACGCCCCGATCCACACCATCAGGGAGTAGAGGACCGCTCCGCCACCGAGCGTGACGAGCCAGCCCAACTGCTCCACCGGCGGGTAGAGCCGTTCGTACGTCCAGCCGCCGACGACGAACACGGTCCCGACCGCGACGATGCGCCACCACCGGCGGTGCGTCGCCAACGAGACCACGGCCAGCGTGATCGGTCCGACGGCGAACACCGACACCGCGCTGGCGGCGGTGACGAGCAGGGCGACCGTCGTCGGCCACCGCCGGCGCAGCAGCACGAGCCCGCAGCAGACGAGACCCACCAGGACGTCGAGGGCGATCTGCGCCTCCGGGACCTCCTGGTGCGCCGCCTCGGCCTCGACGAGCATGCCGCCCAGCACGACCAGGCTGAACGCGAGCGCCACCGCCAGCCGCCACGTCTCGCCCCACACCCGCCGCCATGCCTCCCGCCGGCTCCCCAGCGGCTCGGAGCGGTACGGGACGGCGCGGTACGGGTCGTCGGGGTCGGTGAGCACCTGCCGAGCGTAGGTCGGCTCGACCGGCCGGGCATCCGCCGTCGGGCGCTCGAGGACCGGGCCCGAGGTCCGCCGAAAGGATGACCCCGCACCTCCGTCCGGCGGTGCATCCCCTCCTTGCGGGCGATGTGCCGACCGGGGGCGGGGCGCGAGGGTGGACCCATGATCACCGTGGAGCACCTGACCAAGAGGTACGGGCCCGTCCTGGCAGTGAACGACGTGTCGTTCACGGCCGAGCCGGGACTCGTCACCGGCTTCCTCGGGCCGAACGGCGCCGGGAAGTCGACCGCCATGCGCATGATGACCGGGCTGACGCCGCCGACCAGCGGCACGGCCCGCATCCTCGGCAAGCCGTACGGCGCGCTCGCCAACCCCGGTCGACGCGTCGGGGTGCTGCTCGACGCCTCCGCACAGCACGCCGGCCGCACCGGTCGTGAGACCCTCGCGCTCTCCGCCCTCCTCACGGGCGTGGGCCGTCACCGCGTCGACGAGGTCCTCGACGTCGTCGGGCTCACCCCGTCCGAGGCCGGCCGCCGGGTGCGCACCTACTCCCTCGGGATGCGGCAGCGGCTCGGCCTCGCGGGCGCCCTGCTCGGCGAGCCCGACGTGCTGATCCTCGACGAGCCGGCCAACGGCCTGGACCCCGCCGGCATCCGCTGGATGCGCGACCTGCTGCGCGACTTCGCCGCGGACGGCGGCACCGTGCTGCTGTCCTCGCACCTGCTGTCCGAGATCGAGCACGTCGCCGACCGGCTCGTCGTCATCGGGCGCGGCAAGATCGTCGCCGAGGGCACCAAGGACGAGCTGCTGCGCGCCGCCGGGACGTACGTCCGGTCCACCGACGACGTCGCGCTCGACGCCGCGCTCCAGCAGGCCGGGATCGACCGGGAGCGTCAGTCGGGCGGCGGGTTCACCACCACCGCCGACGCCGAGCACGTGGCCCGCACCGCCATGGCCGCGGGAGTGCTCGTCACCGAGCTGCGCGACACGCAGTCCCGCGGGCTCGAGGAGCTGTTCCTCGAGCTCACGGCCGCCGACGCCCGAGAGCAGGTGTCCGCATGAGCACCGTCCAGCAGACCGCGCCCGCCACCCGGAAGCGCCCCACGGACGTCCGGCCGATCCCTTTCACGCGGCTCGCCGCCTACGAGTGGCGCAAGCAGCTCGACACCCGCGCCGTGCGCTGGCTGTTCATCATCATCGCCGTCCTGGCGGCCGGCGTGCTAGCCATCACCGCGCTCGTCGGGGACGGCAACGTCTCGTTCGAGATGTTCGTGTCGAACACCTCGACGCCGCTGGCGATGCTGCTCCCCGTCGTCGCCATCCTCGCCACCACCGCCGAGTGGTCCCAGCGCACCGGTCTGACGACCTTCACGCTGGAGCCGCGGCGCCTGCGCGTGGTGTGGGCGAAGCTCGTCACCGCCGTCGGGTCCGGACTGGCGTTCTTCGTCGTCGCGATGGTGATCGCGGCGGTGGCTCACCTGGTGGTGATCGCCTACCGCGACGCCGACGCCGACTGGGGCCTCGGCGCCCTGACCGGGGGCATGGCCCTGATGATGGCGATCTGGATGGTCCAGGGAGTCGCGTTCGGCCTCGCGCTGCAGAGCACCCCGGCGGCGATCGTCCTCTACCTCGTCATCCCGACCATCATGGCCCCGCTGACGATGCTGGTGCAGTCGTGGGCGGACGTGTGGCCGTGGATCGACCTGCAGACCTCTTCCATGCCGCTGATCATGGGCGAGTCGATGGGCGGGGAGCAGTGGGCACAGCTCGTCGTGACCACGGCGATCTGGGTCGGCATCCCCTTGCTGGTCGGCATCCTGCGGGTGCAGCGCGGCGAGATCAAGACCGCCTGAGCCGGAGCGCAACCGCAGGCTCAGGCGGGACCAACACCGCCTGAGCCTGCGCCCCGCCGCAGTTCACTCGGCCCGCATCTCGACGGCGATCTGCTCCGCGTCGAGAAGGTCCAGAGCACGTTGGAGCAGCGCCGAGTCGTAGGTCCCCAGGGATCGCGCCTCGAGAAGGGCGGCACGCTGGGCGTCGATCGTCGCGATCCGCAGCTCGAAGAACTGCTCCGCCAGCTCCTCGGGGGTCGACTCCTCCTCGATCTGGTCCTCCTGGTCCCGCAGGACGAGGTCCCGCACGCGCGCGACGACCACGGGGGCGTAGCGCGTGCCGTCGGGACGACGCAGGTCGGGATCGTCGAGCATGTCCCGCGACACGTCGTCGTGGACGACTCGCAGACCCTGCCTGCCATCGACGAGCCGGGGCGAGGTGCTCCCGGCCAGCCCGAGCCGGCGCACCACCCACGGCAGCGTCCCGCCCTGCACCAGCAGGGTGCCCGCCGCCACGCCGAACGCGACGAGCACGAGCAGGGACCGCTGCGGGAAGTCGGCCGGCAGCGTCTGGGCGGCCGCCAGGGTCACGACCCCGCGCATCCCCGCCCAGACGAGCACCACTCCTTCGCGCGGGCCGAGCGGTGCGCTCGTGAGGTAGTCCACGTCGGCGATCCTCCGGCGCACCCGCCGCTGGAACCGGGCGACCCAGGCGGACATGCCGACCGCCCGCGCACGGTCGCCGTCACCGTCCTCGTCCACGTGGCGCTGCCGCTCCGCCTCGACGCGCCGGCGGACCCGGCGCACGGCTCTCGACCGGCGCCGCTCGTCCGTCTCCGGCGGCAGGCTCGCCTCGTACGCCGCGACGACCGCCTCGACGGACGGGACGTCGCTCGCGCTCCCGGTCCGGTGGGCGTCCCACCGGGCCTGCATCCCGCGAACCACGTCCCGCACCTGCTCGCCCCGGCGCCGGCGGCGCTCGAGCAGCGCGAGGAGCGGCAGGACGAACGCCGCGCGCACGGCGACGACCCCGACCGCGGCGAGGGCGGCCACACCGACAGCGAGCGTCAGGGAACCGTGCTCGGTGCGCACGTCCTCGACGAGCGCAAACAGCTGCAGCCCCATCACCAGGAAGAGGCCGCCCTCCAGCAGCACTTCCACGGTCCGCCAGTTCGACTCCTCGGAGAGCCGGTCCTGAGGCCGCAGGTGCCGGGCGGCCAGTGCGCTGGTGACCAGACCGGCGGCCACGGCGGCGACGATCCCGGACGCCCCGAGGGCCTCCGCGGGGGCGTAGGCGACGAACGGCACGACGAACGAGGCCGCTGTGGACAGCGCCGCGTTCCGCAGCCGTTCCCGTACCCACAGGCCCAGCCGGCCGACGACGACGCCGCACACCACCGCGAGGAGCACGGCCTGCAGGAAGTCGCCGACGACGCTCCACACGGAGACGCTCGCCGCGGTCGCGGCGATCGCGGACCGCAGGAGCACGAGCGAGGTGGCGTCGTTGAGCAGGCTCTCACCGTCGAGCATCACCACCACCCGCGGCGGCGCTCCCAGCTTCTTGATGATGGAGGTGGCGACGGCGTCGGTCGGGCTGACGATCGCCCCGAGCGCGATCCCGGCCGCGAGGCCGATCCCGGGGACGACCGCGGCGAAGACCGCACCGAGGACGACGGCCGACAGCACGACGAGCAGGACCGACATGCCACCGATCGCCGTGAGGTCGCGGCGGAAGTCCACGGCGGGGAACGACGCCGCGGCGGCGTAGAGCAGCGCGGGCAGGACGCCGGCGAGGACGAGCTCCGGGTCGATCTCGATGGCCGGCGTCGCGGGCAGCATGCTGACACCGACGCCGATCAGCACGAGGACGAGCGGGGCGGCCACCCCGGCCCGCGGGGCGAGGGCGGTGACCGCGACGATGACCACCACGGCAGCGACGGCGACGAGCATGACGTCCATGCCGTTCAACGTAGGGGGCGCGGGGCGGTTCCGCGGGTCGAGCCCGCTCTGCCGGGCGCCGTCGCGCCGCTCGCTACCCGGCCGGGCCCAGCGCGATCTCCGCAGGTGCCGCCAGAGGGGTCCAGGCCGACGGCGGACGGCGGGACGCGGTGCGCGGCTCGAGGGGTCGCCGGGGTGCAGGACCGCGGACGTCGGCACCGGCGAGCGGTCCGAGGTCGAGCCCGGTCAGTACCTCGACGTCCGCGACCGGCACCTGGAACGTCCGGTACGGGCCGAGCGGTGGGACGTGGCCGACGGCGAGCGCCCGGCCGGTCGCCGTGCTCAGCTCGGCGTCCGTGAGCTGTGGCGTCTGGTCGAGCACGAACGCCGCGGACCGCAGGGCACCCGCCGTGCCGCCGTCAGGTGCCGTGCCGCCGTCAGGTGCCGGGTCGACGGCGGGCGCCGTCCAGGCGACGACCTTCCAGAACTGCCGGGGGATCGCCACCCCGCGGTAGACGGGGTCGGAGGCGAGGAACACGCACCCGGTCTGGACCACCAGCCGGTGCCGCCAGGCCCCCGCGTACGCCAGCACGTGGTCCTCGAGCCCGTTCCACAGCTCCTTGGACTGGTTGAACTCGTCGACCTGCGGGGCGGCGTTGGGGTAGACGAAGGTGGCCTCGCCGGCCTCGCGCGCCTCGGGGCCCCACATGGGGTCGAGGCGGCGCACGAGGTGGCCGCGGTCGAGCGGGTTGTGGCGGTAGAGCTCGTTGCCCGCCTGCTCCTCGGGAGGGGCCTGGGGGTCGAGCCGCCACGAGCCCGTGCGCGGGAGCGACTGCAGACGGTCGCCGTCGACGGCGCAGGCGGTGGCGGCGGCGAGCCGGCGCACGGGGTCGAGCAGGATGCTGAAGTGCGGGTGGTCGAGACGTCGGAGCTCGCGGTCGGCGGCGGGCAGCGGGACGTGGAGGGCGGGGTCGGTGCCGAGGAACTGGGCGTCGTAGCCGGTCACGGGTCGAGCCAACCACGTCCCTACGACGTGGTGAAGCCGGCGAGGCCCGTGGGCCACCAGCGCAGCAGGTGCCCGTCCACGGCGACGTCCACGCCCCACCCCTCCTCGGGCAGGTCCTCCGCCCACAGGGTCTCCCCCGTGGCCGCGTCGACGGCGAGCCACCGCGAGACCACCTCCGTGGCGGTGTAGGTCGGCACCACGAGCGCGATCACCGTGCCGTCGGTGAAGACCGACTGCACCTGTCCGCTCCGGCCGTCGGTCAGCGCCGCGTACGGTTCCAGCAGGTCGTCGCGCACCCACCGCACCTCCCCCGTGCCGAGGTCGAGGCCCAGCACGCGGTCGCGCTCGTCCAGGACGACGGCTGTCGCACCGGCCCGGGCGAGGTAGGAGGTGGTCGCGACGTCGGCCGACCAGCCCGCCGACCCGTCGGGCCCGACGGTGCGCGTCCCGTCGGCGTCCGCCACGAGCCGTCGGTCGTCCGGCCGCCCGTCCGTGGCGCGCGGGTCCAGCAGCCGACCCTCGACCGTGTAGCGGTACGCGCCCGCGGCGTCCAGGACCTGGAACTCCCACGCGGACCGGCCCCACGCCCCCGCGGAGACGGCGAACCCCCCGTCCGCGAGCGGCCGCACCCGCCGGACCACCTCGTCACCGGTGTCCTCCAGCCCCGTCAGGTCGAGACGCTCACCCTCCGGCGTGAAGTACGCCAGCACCCCGCAGCCCGAGAAGCCGACCAGCCGGCCGCTGACCATGTGCTCGACGTCGCCGCGCCGGTCGAGCTGCGCGTGCCGGCCACCGGTGGACCAGCGCACGCACTGACCGGAGTCCAGGACGGCCCCGAAGGACACGACCTCCGACCACCGCTCGGCGCCGGTGACGGCGTCCGTGGCCCGCACCTCGAGGTCGTACCCCTCGTCGATGTCTCCCACGACGCTGAGGTTGGTCATCGGGTCGCCCCGCAGCTCGACGTCGACGTCCCCGGGGTCGCCGACCCACGCCGCGGTCAGCACGCTGCCGTCCGGTCCCGGCACCACGACGTCGTGCTCGCCGACGACGGCCCGGTGCCCCAGCACGGTGCCGTCCGGATCGACGGTGGTCACCATCACCTCCCCCGACACGGACCGCCCGACGCAGACCACCTGCGCCGTCGAGGTCAGCTCGACCGTCTCCCCCCAGAACGCCAGCCCCGGGCCGCAGGTCGCCGCCCGGTCGAGCAGGTCCACGGCCCAGCGCTGCTGTCCCGTGGTCAGGTCGATGCCGAGCAGCTCGTCGTAGCGGTGGACGGCCGCGACGCCCCCGGCCACCGCGACGAGTCCGCCCAGCGTCCGGGCCCCGTCCTCGCCGTCCAGCCGCCACTGCTCGGACGGTGGCGCGCTCAGGTCGAGCACACCTCCGGCCGCGGCCCGCAGCTCCGCGGACCGCTGCCGGTCCATGACGCCGTCGACCACCACGGTGGTCGCGAGCAGGCTGGCGGCCACCACGACGGCGCCGAACCGTGCCCGTCGCGGCAGACCGCGCCAGCGGCGACCCACCCGGGCCAGCGCGCCCGGCGGGCGGCGCGGCGGCGGTGGCGGTGGCGGGGTCGGGTCCAGCTCCGGCGGGAGGGTCGCGGCCGCAGGGGACCCAGCGGCCTCGGTGCCGTCGTCGGGCACGAGGTCGAACGTGTAGGCCCCCTCGGGGGCACGACGCCGTCGCCCCACCCCTCGACGTTAGCGCGGAGCGAACGTGCTCACCGAGAGGAGACCGGGCTCGCCTGGCTGCTCGGAGGCGGCCTGCTCCAGCAGGACGAGATGTCCGTCGACGGCCCAGAGGTGCGACCTGGCCGGGAGCGGTGCCTGGGTGACCGCACCGGTGCCGAGGTCCACGGTGATCAGCTCCCCGGTGAGCTCGTCCGCGCCCGTCTCCGTCGCGTGCCTCGTCACCGCGACCGCCAGCCGCTCACCGTCCGTCACGGCCGAGACCAGCTGGACGAGCTCCTGCCTCTCCAGGGCGCGCACCGTGATCCGCCACCGCTCGGCGCCGTCCTGCACGTTGAGGGCCACGAGGTCGTCGTCCGTGTGCACGACCGCCGTCTCGCCGGCCTGCGCCACCACCCGGGCGTCGGGCAGCTCTCGCTGCCAGAGCTCCGATCCGTCGGCGTCCAGACCGACGACCCGTCCCGGACGGGTCGCCAGGACGACGCCGCCGTCGATCTCGAGGGCCGCCATGGGGAGCGCGATCGCCGTGCGCGGGCTGTCGATCAGGATGCTGCCGTCGTCCGCCAGGAGCACCGAGCCGCCCGGCACGTGCTCGTCCGACACGAGATGACCGCCACCCGGGAAGGGCGCGACCGCCGACACGGCGGACGTCAGGCTTCCCTCCAGGTGCTCGGTGAACGGCGTGCCGTCGGCGGACGCGGCGCCGCCGACGTCGCACCACTGGTAGCTGACGACAGACGGGGAGGAGACGAGCCAGCGGTCGAACTCGATCGCCACCCGGTACGGCGCGGCCGGGTCGAACGCGCCGGGCCAGCCTGACTCCTCCAGGTTCCAGATGAAGGTGCACTCGTCCAGCGCGCCGGCGGGCGGGCTCGTCGGCACCTCGAACCGCACCGCACCGGTCACCGCGTCCTCCACGTGCACCGACGCCTCCCCCGGCTCGACGTCACGGAGCGCCGCACGCGCCGCCGACTCCGTCGCGTAGTCGCGGACGGCCGGCATGCCCGTGTCGTGGTCCACCACGAGGAGCCCACCGTCCGCGGCGGGCAGGACGTCGACGTTCTCACCCCCGTACTCGGTGCCCGGGAGCTCCCGCCGGCCGACGACGTCGCCCGCCGCGTCGAGGACGGTCACGGTCCGCTCGTCGGACGGACCGTGCAGGCACGTCAACAGCTCGCTCGGCATCGCCCACTCGACGCTGATGCCCGGTCGGGGCGTGGGACCGCAGGACGGGTCCGGTCCGAGGTCCGCACGCCACCGCTCCGTGCCGGACGCCACGTCCCGGGCGGCGAGGGCATGGCCGTCCATCAGCACGAGGCCGCCGTCCGGGAGCACCGCGCTGATGCCCCTGACGTCGTCCACCCGCCACACCTCGGCCAGCTCGCCGTCGAGCGAGAGCACACCGCCCGGGGCCGCCCGCAGCCGCTCGTCGTGGGCGTGCGACACGAGCGCGACCGTCGTGGCGGCGCCGCCGACGAGCAGCAGGGCAGCACCGCCCGCCACGCCGGCCACCAGTCGCCGCTGCCGTCGATCCGCGCGACGCCACCGGTCGACGGCACGCTCCCACCACCCGGGATGCTGGTCCGGGCGTGGCGAGGTGCCGTCGTCGTGGTCGTCCTGCTGTGTGGTGATGTCGAAGGCCACCACGGCGCGGTCGTCTCGTCGCGTGCCCCTCACGAGGCAGGTCCCAGCCCGACGAGAACAGCGTCGGAGATCTCGACGCCGTCCACGACCGAGTACTCCTCGTCGACGCCCAGCAGGTGACCGTCGACGGTGAAGATCTGTCCGTTCAGCGCGTGGTGGCTCGACCGCCAAAGCTCGGCGCCGTCGTCCAGGTCGAGCGCGACGAGCTCTGTCTTCTCCGCACTCCGCACCGCCAGGAGGACTGCCTCCCCGTCGGTCGCCGCGCCGATGGCGAGCCCCGTCGCCCCACCGACATCCGATGCGAACAGTTCGTCGCCGGTCCAGCGCGCCTCTCCCGACACCAGGTCCACCGCCGTGAGCCCCAGCTCGGTGATACCCCCGATGACCGCCACACCCCCGGACCGTGCAAAGACAGTCCCGGCGGGTATGTCGGAGGCCCACAGCTGTTCGCCGGTACGGTCAAATGCCGCAAGTTCGGCGCCGCCGACGAGCCAGGGTCCGTCGGAAGCGTCGATCGCCAACGGCTCGATGAGGATGCCGGGAAGCGCGAGGTCCGCACCTCCGTCGTCGCCCAGCACCCGTGTCCCGCCGTGGACGAACGAGTAGCTCCCACCGTCCACCGACGGCAGAACGACCTGTTCGAGAGACGTGCCGTCCGCTGCGAGCGTCCTCGTCACTGCGCCGTCGCACACGGAGAGCTGCGTGGCGGCCGTCGAAGGCCACGCGTCCACGATGAATCTCCGCTCCGCATCGCCGTCGGAACCGGCTCCGAGGGAACAACGCCCCAGCTCATCCGCCGTCCGGAGGACGATCGATGCTTCGCCTCGCACCTCCCCGGTCAGGGCGTCCTCCACCCGCAGGACGGGGTCCTCCCAGGTGCCCTCGGCCCGCAGCAGCTCCAGCTGGTCGACTGCCTCCTGCGCGTCCGGCGGGAGCATCGCCTCGACGCGGTCCAGCACGTAGACGGCGCCGTCTGCGGCCGGCCCGACCTCCGAGATCCCGCCGTTCCCCTCGCTGTACGGCCGGTCGGCCATGCCCAGCCTGCGCTCTCCGAGCAACGCACCCTCGGCGTCGATCACGACAGCGGTCCGCATGCCTTCTCCATAGACGCAGGTGATGCGGTCCACCGGAAGGTGCTCGTCGCTGGGTCTCCACGACCGCGGACCGCAGTCGATTGCCGGCCCGAGCTCGTGGCGCCACACCTCGCTCCCGTCCGCGACGTCGACGCCGAGGACGTCCGTGCCGACCCGTGTGACGAGGACGCCGCCCGGCAGCACGGCGAGCACCCCCGCGTCGGTCTCGACCCGACACGTCTCGGCCACCGGTTCCGACAGGTCCGCGACCCCGCCGGGCAGCGCCGCCATGCGCTCGGCGTGGGCCGACTCGGCCCGGGCGTCCACGACGGCGACCCCCGCCACCGTGACCGCGACGACGGCGGCCGCCCCGCTGACGACGCCGACCCGCAGGCGCCGCGGCATGCCTCGCCACCGCTCGTGGAGCGGCCGGGCGACCCGGGTGGCGAACCACCCGGGCGCCGGGTCGACCGGGCCGTCGGTCGGCACGCCCGCAGAACCGTCCGGCGCGTCCGCCCAGCCACCGTCGCCGAGATCGCCGTCATCGGGGCTGAGGTCGATCTGCAGCGGGTCACGGTCACGTCGTCGAGCCATGCGGGCAATCTATCCTTCATGATTGCCCCAAGAAGGATCACGCCTCGGCGCGCAGCGCCTGCTTCCAGGAGATGCGCCCGCCGGTCTGCATGAGCGCCCCGCGGAACGCCCGCTCGGAGACCAGCAGCGCCAGCACCGCGAACGCCGCAAGGAGCAGCAGCGAAACCACCGGCTCCCACCATGTCGTGTCGCCCGAGAGCACCCGCGCCGGCATCGCCACCACGTTCGCGATCGGCACGTACGACAGCACGGTGAGGAACGAGCCCGAGGCCGAGAACGTCAGGAAGTAGACGCCCATCACCATCATCGTCATCGGCGTCGACGTGTACTGCAGGTCCTCGGACCGACTGGCCAGCGCCCCCGCCACGGCGTACAGCGCGGCCAGCGCGAGGAAGCCCACCGCGAAGAACACGACGAACCAGATGAGCGACGTCGACAGCGCGGGCAGCGCGATCGCGATGGGGCTGGCGACCACGGCCGCGAGCCCCACCCCCGCGAACAGCAGGTTCTGCCCCACGGCGATCACCGAGCTGCCCAGGATCTTGCCCGCCAGGAGCTGCCGCAGCGGCACCGCCGTCGCGATGATCTCGACCAGCCGCGACTGCTTCTCCTCGACGACCGAGCTCGCGATCATCATGCCCGAGCCGATCGCACCGGCGAAGAAGAGGAACGACAGGGCGAAGCTCGCGAAGAACAGGGTCTGCTCGCCCATGGCCTCCGGGTCCAGCGCCTCGGTGGTCAGCGCGGCCCCCTCCGACAGCTCCGCCAGGGAGGCCCCGGCCGCCTCGGCGTTCGCCGCCAGGACCTCCTGCTCGACGGCGGTGCCCAGCAGCCGGGAGACGGTGCCGTCCGGCTGCCCCTCGCCGGCCAGCACCCAACCGTCGTCGCCCGGGTGCAGCCACACGTCAGCGTCGCCCGCGGACAGCGCGGTACGGGCGGCGTCGTCGTCGGCCACCTCGAGCACCTCGAGCTCGGTGCCGTCGTCCTCGGCCGCGGCGAGCTCGGCGGCGGTGGCCGCCGACGCGACCGCTGTGCCGTCGCTGCCCGCCACCGCGACGGTGTACGTGTCGACCCGGCTCGACTGCCACGTGAAGAACGCCGCGAGGGCAGCGATCACCGCGAGGGAGACCAGGAGGCCGATGACGAACGCCTTGTTCATCACCCGCGTGACGATCTCCCGCTGTGCCACGAGGAGCCATGCACCGCGGGTGCTGTCGTCCTGCGGCTCCTGGGCCGGAGCGCTCGGGGGACGCTGGGTCAGGGTGGTCATGCCGTCACCTCACGGTAGATCTGGGCCAGGGAAGGCCGGACGGGACTGAGCTCACGGACCTGGCCGCGTTCGAGCGCGGTGGCGAGCAGCCGTTGGGCCGTGGCGTCGTCGGCGAGCTCGACCAGCGCCGTCGGACCGTCGACGTCCACCGCGTGCACGCCCGGGACGCCGCGCACCCAGCCGGCGTCGGAGTCGAGGACGAGCCGGTGGCGCAGGGTGCCCGCCTCCTGGAGCTCGGTGGGGGTGCCGTCGGCGACGACCTGCCCGGTGCGCAGGATGACCAGGCGTTCGCACAGACGCTCCACCAGGTCGAGCTGGTGCGAGCTGAACAGCACGGGGACGCCGCGGGCGGTGTGCTCGCGCAGCAGGTCCACCATGCCGTCGACGGCGGCCGGGTCGAGGCCGGAGAACGGCTCGTCGAGGATGAGGGCTCGGGGACGGCCCATGAGCGCGGCGGTGATCTGCACCCGCTGCTGGTTGCCCAGACTGAGCTTCTCGACGTGGTCCTTGGCGCGGTCGGCGAGACCGAGCCGCTCCAGGTGCTCCATCGCCTCGGCGCGAGCGGTGGCGGCCGGGATGCCCCGGAGCCGGGCGAGGTAGACGAGCTGGTCGAGCGCGGGCTGCTTCGGGTAGAGGCCCCGCTCCTCGGGCATGTACCCGAAGGAGCGATGGTCCGCGCGGGTGACGGGCGAGCCGCCGAACCGCACCTCGCCGGACGTGATGGCCAGGACGCCCATCATCATCCGCATCGTGGTGGTCTTGCCGGCCCCGTTGGAGCCGACGAACCCCGTGAGCAGCCCCCCGCGGGCCGCGAAGGAGACGGCGTCGACGGCGCGGCGGTCGCCGAACGTTCTGGTCAGGTCGTGGACCTCGAGCGTGGTCATGTCACCGACGCTACGGCGGACCTCCCCGCGGCGGATCCCCCCAGCGGCGGAACGGCGGTCTCCCTCTCACGGCGTAGTCCTTTGTTCGCTTCCACGCCGGGAAGGGAACGAAGGACGACACCGGGGCTGTGGACAACCGTCTGGCCACCCGACAGAACTGGTTGATTGAGGGCATGCCGCGCCGCACTCCGTCGATCCCGGTCACGCTCCGGGCGCTCGCGGACCGGCAGGAGGGAATCGTCAGCATCGAACAGTGCCGGCGCCATGGACTGACGACTCGTCTCGTCGCGGGCATGGCACAGCGTGGACAGATCAGACGAGTGGTTCGTGGTGTCTATGACCTGGGCGCCCCGGCCTTCTCTCCCTTCGACAGGTTCGACCGCCGACGCCGTCGGGCCGCCCTCGTCGGGGTCCTGGCCCGGCCGGGCTCCGTCGCCACGGGAACGGCAGCCCTGGTTCTCCACGAGGTGCAGGGCACGCCCCTGACCATCACGCCCGAGGTCACGTTCCCCGACGGCAGCCCGCGTCGCGGCGTCGGCCCGGGCCGGGTGCGCAGGACCCGTCTGGCCAGATGGTGCGTCATCGACGAGATCCGGTGCGCTCACCCCGAGGACGCGCTCGTCCAGGCGATTCCCACGGTCGACCGCCGTCACGCCGTCGCGATGATGGACTCCGCGCGGAACAGAGGACTCCTCGCCGCCCAGGAGTTCGCCTCGGCCCAGCGGCGGGACGCGTCCCAGCACGGCGGTCGAGGACGACGGTCCTGGTGGCAGGCGTCGGACGACCGCGCGGAGTCACCGGCAGAGACCTGGGGTCGCGATTCGGCGGCCGTGTCCGGCTTCGCCCCGGACGCTTTGCAGCTGAGGGTTGTCGACCAGCACGACAGGTTCCTCGCCCGCGTCGACCTGGCCTGGATGCTCCCTGACGGCGCGCTGCTCGTCGAGATCGACGGCCACGACGTCCACGCACGGCTCGAGGCGCTCTTCTCCGACCGGGTCCGGCAGAACCGGCTCACCGGGAAGGGTATCCGTCTGCTCCGGTTCACCGGTCGGGAAGCGGGCGACGGGACGCTCGCGCGGACGGTCGGGGACCACCTCACAGCAGCCGGGTGGACTGCTCGTCCGCTCCCCCGGTCGTTCCGATACCGAGCGACGTAGCACCTGGTTCGCTTCCCGCCCACGGACAGGAACCAAGGACTACACCAGGCCGTGGCGGTGCACGAAGACCACCGCCTGCACCCGGTCCCGCAGGTGCAGCTTCGACAGCACGCTGGACACGTGCGTCTTGACCGTGGCCTCGCCGAGGAACAGCTCGGCCGCGATCTCCGCGTTGGACAGCCCCCGTCCCACGTGGACCAGCACCTCCCGCTCGCGGGGCGTCAGGAGCTCGGTCCCCGGGGCCGACGGCGGCAGCCCGGGCGGCGGCGAGGCCCCCGGCGGGGCGGCGGGCGAGTCGGCCGACGACGTCGACACCATGCGGTCCACCACCCTGCGGGTCACCTGCGGCGACAGCAGCGCCTGCCCGTCGGCGACCGTGCGCACCGCCTCGACCAGGTGCTCGGCGTCGGAGTTCTTCAGCAGGAACCCGGACGCCCCGGCTGCCAGGGCGTCGAAGACGTACTCGTCGGTGTCGAACGTGGTCAGCACGAGCACGCGGGACAGGTCCTCGGCGACGATCTGCCGGGTCGCCTCGATCCCGTCCATGACGGGCATCTGCACGTCCATGAGGACGACGTCGGGCCGCAGGTCACGGGCGGCCTCGACGGCCCGGGCACCGTCGGGGGACTCCCCGACGACCACCAGGTCGTCCTCCACCGAGAGGATGAGCCGGAAGCCGGAGCGCACCAGCGCCTGGTCGTCCACCAGCAGGACCGTCGTCATGACTCCTCCACGGGCAACGGCAGGCGCACGCGCACACGGTACCCGCCGGTCACCCGCGGCCCGATCTCCGCCACCCCCTGGTGCGTGGCGACGCGCTCGCGGATGCCGACCAGCCCCAGGCCGGAGCCCGAGGACCCCGGCCGGGACCGGCCGTCGTCGATCACCTCGACCTCGGCGTACCCGCCACGGAACCGGCGGTCGTCGGCGACCGGTCGCCGGTCGACCCGCACGGTGACGCTCGCCGCCCGCGCCGTGGAGTGCTTGCGGACGTTCGCCAGCGCCTCCTGCGCGGTCCGGAACAGGCTCAGGCCCAGCGACCCGGGCACCGCCCCCTCGGCGCCCGCGGGCTCCGCCACCAGCGTGAAGGACACGTCGAGACCGTCGTCGGCGTCGACCAGGCGGCCGATGTCGGCGACGCCCGGCTCGGGCGAGCGGTCCCCGCCGGCCGGCGTGCCGCCGTCGTCCCCGATGTCGCGCAGCGTGCCGACCAGTCCGCGCATCTGCTCGACGGCGTCGCGCGAGGCCGCTTCGATCGTGCTCAACGGCACCGCCGCGGAGCCGGGGTCCTTGGCCAGCAGGCGCCGTGCGGCCGCGGCCTGGATGCCGATGACCGACACGTGGTGCGCGACGACGTCGTGCAGCTCCCGCGCGATGCGCAGCCTCTCGGTGACGACGGCGCGACGGCCGAGCTCGTCGGCCTGCCGCTCGATGGTGGCGGCCTGCTCCGCGAGCTGGGCGCGCCGCCGGGCGGCGTGCCACGTGACCTGGCCGAGGGCGATGGCCCCGAGGAAGTAGGCGATGTTCGTCAGCCAGGTCTGGGCGATCATCGCGTCGAGGGGCGACAGGAGACCCGGGGGGTCGTCGAACAGGCCCTCTCTCTCGGCGTACTGCTGCATGCCGGAGCTGAGAGCCGTCTGCCAGAACAGCCAGCCGAACATGGCGGCCAGGCACGCGGTGACCACGATGAGCATCGCGCGGCGGTCACGGGCCCAGGCCACCGCCGTGTAGAGCGTCATGAAGTACACGACCTGCAGCACCTGGCTCAGCGGGACCACCGGCACGGTCAGACCGACCAGCAGGAAGTGCGCGTAGACCACTGCGAGGACCGCCAGGGGGTAGCGGCGCCGGACCACGAGCGGCAGGGCGCCCGCCCCCGACAGGACGTAGAGCAGCCAGGCGGGATGGTCGCCGGCCTGGACGAGGTAGCCGGCCGAGCGGGACAGCTCCATGCCGACCACCGCGAGGACGGTGAGGGTCAGCCCGAGCCACACGTCGTGGCGGTAGGAGGCGCGGGGGTCCGCGGGGAAACGCTCGAAGTCGTCGTCGACGCCGAACCACTCGGAGATGACGTCGGCGGGGCGGGCACGGGGCATCCCCTCAGCGTAGGGAGTCCACGACCGCTCGGGATCCGTCGCACGACGGAGACGGCGGCCCGGCGGTGTGCGCGGCCGGGCGGCGTGCCAACCTGTGGACATGACGAGCTTCTGGATCTGCCGCACCTGCGCCGTCGAGCACGCGACGCAGCCCGAGGTGTGCGCGGTCTGCGCGGACGAGCGCCAGTGGGTACCGGCGTCGGGCCAGGCCTGGACGACGATCGACGAGCTGGCGGCCGAGGGCCAGCACGTCGCGGTCCACGAGCTGGAACCGGACCTGTTCGCGCTGCAGACCGCGCCGGGCGTGGGCATCGGTCAGCAGTCCAAGCTGCTCCGCACCCCGGCGGGGTCGTTGCTGTGGGACCCGTTGGGCTTCGTGGACGACGGCGGCGTCGCGGCCGTGCGTGACCTGGCCGGTCCCGCGGGGGTCGTCGCCGTCGTGGCGAGCCATCCCCACATGTTCGGGGTGCAGGTCGAGTGGAGCCGGCGACTGGGCGGGGACGGCGGCCCGGTCCCGGTCCTCGTCGCGGAGGCCGACGCCGGCTGGGTCGCGCGCCCGGACGACGCGATCGAGACGTGGTCCGGCGCGCGGGAGGTGCTGCCCGGGGTGACGCTGAGCCAGCCGGGCGGGCACTTCCCGGGCTCCGCCGTCGTCCACTGGGCCGCCGGGGCCGACGGGCGGGGCGTGCTGCTCTCGGGCGACACGATCTTCGCGAACCCCGACCGCACGTCGGTGAGCTTCATGCGCAGCTATCCGAACCGCATCCCCCTCTCCGGGGCGGTGGCGCTGCGGGTCGCCGGGCACGTGGCCCGGCGCCCCTTCGAGCGGATGTACAACAACTTCGACGGCGTGATCCCCGCCGACGCGCGTGCCGTCGTGCTGCGGTCAGCACGACGGCACGCGGCATGGGTGCGGGGGGACTTCGATCACCTCACGTGATCAGCACCGGGGCGGGGATCAGTGGTCGTGGTCCTCGTGGCCCTCGTCCTCGTGCGCCTCGTCCTCGTGGCCGTGGTCGTGCTCGGCGGGCGGCTCGCCCAGGGCACCGGAGATCTCGTTCGGCGCCACGTCCAGCGCACCGGTGGCCCACACCTCGCCGTCGATGATGTCCACCGCGTGGACGGCGTCGGCCGCCGGGTCGGTCACGTAGACCGAGCCGTCGAGGGTGAAGACGGCCGGGCGCGGGTCCTGCCACTCCATCGGCTCCTCCCACGCGTCGACCACCGGGATCGACGCGGTGATCTCGGCAGTCTCCGGGTCGATGACCTGCAGGGCACCGTCGGTGGTGAGCACCAGCGCCTCGCCGTCGTCGCCACGGGCGATCGAGCGGAAGCTGTACGAGCCCGGCAGCTCGACGAGCTCGTGGCTCGCGTCGCGGGTGTCGATCAGGCTGACCGTGGTGGGACGCTCGAGCTCCGCGTCCGGGTCGGTCTTGTAGTCGCCGAGCATGATCGGCGAGGCCTCGGTGCCGGCCTGGTTGCCGATGCGGGAGTAGTCGTCCGGGGTCTCGACCTTCGTGATCTCACCGTCGGCGTAGATCAGCGCGCCGTCCTCGCACCCGACGACGACGGCCTCGCCCTCGGCCACCGCCTCGCCGTGCACGCCGGGGCAGTCGTCGCTGGCGACGATCTCCTCGCGGTCGGCGTCGAGGACCCGGACGGTGGAGCGCTCGTCCTCGGTGCCGTCGGTGACGAGCAGCGAGCCGTCGCTCAGCGGGACGGCCACCCCGTGGTGGGCTGCGGGGAGCTGGACCTCCTCGACACCCTCCTGGTGGGCGATCTCCGCGGACTCGACGACCTGCACCAGGCCGGTGCCGTCGTCGAACAGGGCGGTGACGCCGTCGTGCACCACGGCGTGACCGGGCTTCTCCGCGGCGTACGTGACGTCGGTGAGCTCCGGCGTCGTCGTGAAGTAGTGGAAGTGGTCACCGTGGCCCTGCCCGTAGGTGCCGGTGTCGAGCACCTGGAACCCACCGGTGGTGGAGACCAGCACGTGCTGGCCGTCCCCGGCGGCGTTGAGGCGGTTGAAGCCGGCGAGCTCGAAGTCGGCGACCTCCTCGAGCGTCTGGGCGTCGAGGACCTTGATGCCGCCATCGTAGGTGACGGCGAGGCGCGGGCTGCGGCCCTGCATCTCGGTGGCGGCCTCCTCGGTCGCCTCGTCCGTGGTCTGCTCGGCGGACTCGGCAGCGGGCTCGTCGGGCTCGGTGCCGCAGGCCGCGAGGAGCGCGACCGGCAGGGCCAGCGCGAGCGCCGTGGCGGCGCGGGAACGGATCTTCATGGGGAGTGTCTTTCCATCTCTACCGGGGGGTCTCTGCGAAACACGAATGAGAACCGTTCGCAGTCGAGCGACAGTCAACCATGCATGAGAATGGTTATCAAAACCCCTGGTCAGGAGGCTTCGCGCTGCCAGCGCCCCGCGGCCAGGCTCACGATCAGGGCGACGAAGACCACCAGGTAGACCTGCCCGACGATGGCCTCGCTCGTCGCGAGCAGCCGACCGAGCGGCGTCACCGCCGCCAGGTCCCCGTAGCCCAGGGTGGTGATCGTGGTCAGGCTGAAGTACATGAAGGACGTCGTCGACTCCTCCGTGCCGAAGAAGTGCCCCTGCGTGAAGTTGTCGACCGTGAGGAAGGCGTAGTAATAGGCCAGCGCGATGAGCAGGTAGGCGGAGACCGCGCCGAGCAGCGTCGCCAGCGTCACGACCCGGTGGCGCACCAGCCGCCGGGCGACCACCACGGGCGCGAAGGCCGCGATCAGGAGCAGCAGCGGCGGGGCCGACGTCACCGAGTCCGGGGTCTCCAGGACGAGGACCACCACGAGGGACAGGACGAGCAGCGCGCCCAGGAAGACGTAGGCCCGTCGGCGCCACCTCGTCCGCAGCCCCGAGGCCCGCAGCGCCAGCCCGAGCGTCGCTCCCACCGTCAGCGTCGTCACTAGACCGGCGATCTGGGCGGTCACCTGACCGGACTCCCCGCGGATGTCGACGAGGGACAGCAGCGCCACCGTCACCGCCACCAGGACGAGCAGAAGGCCGAACCGGTCCACCCAGCGCGAGCGCGGGTCGATGTAGGGGTCGTCCTCCGGCACCGGCTGGTGCTGGCGCGCGAAGAAGCTGCGCGGCCCGTCGGGACGCGTCGGCCCCGGGTCGGCGGGGCTGGTCACGGTCGCTCCTGCACGCGGTCCTCCATGGGTGGGCTCGACCCCATCGTGGCCGACTCTGCGTCCGGGCGCGCGCCCTGCGCCGCGGCGAGCGCCTCACCGCCGGGCACGGTGATCGCGGCGATCGCCGTGGTGATCGGGATCGCCAGCACCAGGCCGATCGACCCCACGAGGGTGCGGACCACCTCCTCGGCGATCTCCCCCGAGGTGATGGTCATCAGCGGCGACTGGTCGAGCATCCACACCGTCAGCAGCAGCGGCAGCGCCGCCCCGACGTAGGCGAACGCGATCGTGTAGACCGTCGAGGCGATGTGGTCGCGGCCGATCCGCATGGCACGTGCGAACAGTGCGCGGCGGGGCGCGGTCGGCGCGAGCGAACGCAGCTCCCACACCGCCGACGCCTGCGTGATCGTCACGTCGTTGAGCACACCCATCCCCGCCAGCACCAGACCGCACAGCGCGATCCCGCGCAGGTCCACGGCCGGCGCGATGATCGTCAGGTTCTGCGCCAGCTCGTCCGACGCCCCGGTGATGTGCGCCGCTCCCGTCGCCCACGCCCCGATCCCCGCCGTGAGCGCCAGCCCGGCCAGGGTGCCCAGCAGCGCGACCGTGGTCCGCGCCGTCAGCCCGTGCGCGAGGTACAGCACGGCCAGCATCACCGCCGACGACGTCACGAGGGCCACCATGAGCGCGCTCTCGCCCGCGAGCAGCGCCGGGAACGTGAACCCGACGAACACCGCGAACGCCACCGCCAGCCCGGCGATCGCCGCGAGCCCGCGCCACCGTGCGACCAGCAGCACCACCAGCGCGTACGCCGCCGCCAGGAGCCCGAAGGGCACGTCACGCTGGTGGTCCATGAAGACGTACGGCGTCACGGTGTCGGCGAAGTCGCCGATGAACAGGGCCGTCACCCGGTCTCCCGGCTCCAGCGCGAACCGCGGGTCGGCCTGCATGCCGGACGTCTCGCCGTCGGACAGGAGGATCTCCACGTCCCCGGCGGTCGCGTCCTCCATGGTGGGCCACGAGTCGTCGCTCGCCTCCTCCAGCGGTCCCACGACGGTGACCGGCACGAGCTCGCTGCCCTCGACGACGACGGGGATCCGCTCGGGGACGTCGGCCGAGGACGGCCACAGCGACCACAGGCCGAACGCGGTGGCGACCAGCGCGGGCAGCACCAGCAGCGCCAGGACGAGGCGGGTGCGGGGCGGGGCCGGCGGGACCGGTCCGCCGTGGGAGTGCCCGTGCGCGTCGGGGAGGCTGTGCTGCGCGGCGTGGCGGGCGGAGCGGCGGGTCGAGACGTCGGTCACGGTGCGATGCTCCCACCACAGGGTGGCCGAACCCCGCAGACCGCGCCGCCTCGCCCCTCCCCGAGCTGTCAGGACGTGGCGCCCGTGTACCCGCGCCACGTTCTGACAACTCAGAGTCATAGACTCCCGAGGTGACCGCGCCAGCTCCCGTGCCCTCCCCCTCGCCCGGCAGCTCGGCCGGGACGGTGGTCGGCGTCGGTGCCGCCGTCGTCGGCGGTCTCGGTGCCGCGGTCCAGACTCGGGTGAACGGGTCGCTCGCCGAGCACGTCGGCAGCGGGTTCGGCGCGGCGGTGGTCTCGTTCGGCTCCGGCCTGCTGTGGCTGACGATCGCGCTGGCCTGCTGGCCCGCCGCCCGGGCCGCCGTCGGACGCGTCGTCTCCGGGCTGCGCGAGCACCGGCTGCGCTGGTGGGAGGTGCTCGGCGGCACCGCCGGCGGCTTCTACGTCGCCGCCCAGGGCCTGACCGCCGCGACGCTCGGCGTCGCGCTGTTCATGGTCGCCGTGGTGGCGGGGCAGTCGACCAGCTCGCTGTTCGTGGACCGGATCGGCCTGGCACCGGGCGGCGTGCGGCTCATCACCCTCGGCCGTGCGCTCGGACCGCTCCTCACCGTCGTGGCCGTGGCGGTCGCCGTGTCCGGGTCCGTCGGGACCGTGCCGTCGGTGGGGCTGGCCGTCATCCCCTTCCTCGCCGGGGCGTTCCAGTCGTGGCAGCAGGCCATGAACGGCCGCGTCCGGGCCGTGGCCGCGGTACCCGGCGACCGGTTCGCCGGGGTCGCCGCCGCCACGTTCGGCAACTTCGTCGTCGGGACCGCTGCGCTGGCGGCAGCGTTCGGCGTGTCCGTCCTGGTCGTCGGGTGGCCGACCGGCACGCTGCCCACCGCGTGGCCGCTCGACCTGGTGCTCTACTCCGGCGGCCTGCTCGGGATCGTGTTCATCGCCATCCAGGCCGCCGTCGTCCACCGCATCGGCGTGCTGCTGCTGGCGCTCGGCATGATCGCGGGGCAGATCGTCGGTGCGCTCGTGCTCGACGTCGTGGTCCCCGGCGTCACGCCCCCGGGACCCGCGATGTACGCGGGTGCGGCCCTGACGCTGCTGGCCGTGGCCGTCCCCGTCGTCGAGTCGCGCCTGGTGCGCCGCCGGCGCTGACGGCAGGACCTCGATCTCGACGTGCAAGAAGTCGACCTTCCCCGGCACGGTGGAGACACCGACACGAAGGAGGCCCCATGCAAAGCGTCACCCAATCCATCGACGTCGACGTCCCGGTCACCACCGCGTACGACCAGTGGACGCAGTTCGAGGACTTCCCCCACTTCATGGAAGGGGTGGATGAGGTCCGCCAGCTCACCGACACCAGTACGCACTGGGTCACGAAGGTCGGCGGCGTGGAGCACGAGTTCGACGCCGACATCACCGAGCAGCACCCCGACGAGCGCGTCGCCTGGCGCAGCACGACGGGCCCCGACCACGGTGGAGTCGTGACGTTCCACCGGCTGGCCGACGCCCAGACCCGGGTCACCGTCCAGATGGACTGGGCCCCGGAGAACGCCAAGGAGAAGGTCGGAGCGGCTCTGAACTTCGACGACCGCCGCGTCAAGGGCGACCTGGAGAACTTCAAGTCGTTCATCGAGTCGCGGGGCGCCGCGACCGGCGGCTGGCGCGGCGACGTGAGCTGACGCCCTGCCCCCCGCACCGCCCGGCGGCCGGCCGGCCCACCGCGACGTGGGGCCGTCCGGCCGCCGTCGTGCTGCCCGCTCGGGGCGAGACGGCGGGTTCACGGAAGGTTTGACGAGTCACCAGGAGCAGTTCGCCGGATGTTCCCCGGGGAGTCCCAGGGTGTGAACGCGCCCGTCCGGGCGTGTTCCCCCTCGACAGGAGACTCCCGTGCTTCTCATGCCCCGCGGACGCCCGGCCCAGGTCGGCGCCCTCACGGCCCTCACCGGTCTGCTGACCGCCGGGATGCTCGCCGTCGGCGCGCCCGCCGCCACGGCTTCGGCCACCGGCCCGGCCACGACGACGGCGACGGCGACCGCCGACGACGAGCTCGCCTCCCGCTTCACGCTCGCCGTCCTGCCCGACACCCAGTTCTACTCGCGGTACGCCGCCGACCAGTTCGTGCCGCGCTACGGTGACGACCCGTTCCACACCCAGACCACGTGGCTCGCCGAGCACCAGGACGACCTCGACATCCCGTTCGTCGCGCACCTGGGCGACGTCGTGGACCGCGCCGGCGTAGCCGGTGAGTGGGAGGTCGCCGACCGGGCGATGTCCGCGCTCGAGGACGGCGGCCTGCCGTACTCGGTGCTGCCGGGCAACCACGACGTGCTGGACTCGAACGACGCGCTGACCGACGTCGACTACGACCTCGACGCCGAGCCGTTCCTGACGTGGTTCGGCCCCGAGCGCGCCGCCGCCCAGGCCACCGACGGGGGCTCGGACCCGACCGGCATGAACCAGTACCAGGTCTTCGAGGCCGAGGGGCAGGAGTTCATGGTCCTCGCCCTCGCCTGGCGCGCCTCCGACCAGACGATCGCGTGGGCCGACCAGGTCATGGCCGAGCACCCCGACGTGCCCGTCGTCCTGACCACCCACTCGATGCTGGCCATCGGCAGCGACGCCACCTCCCCGCAGAACACCGCCTACGGCGAGAAGCTGTGGGACGAGCTCGTCCGCTCGAACGACCAGATCTTCCTGACCCTCAACGGTCACTTCCACGGCGCCACCCGGCAGACGCGGACCAACGACGCCGGGAACGCCGTCACGCAGGTGCTCATCGACTACCAGATGGCCTACGACGGCGGGAACGGCTACCTCGGGCTGTTCGAGTTCGACCTCACCCACGACCGCATCGAGGTCCAGACCGCCTCGCCGTGGGTCGTCGCCAAGGACCCCGAGGTGCTCACCGCGTACGACCAGCCCTTCCTGGAGGGCGAGCACCAGCAGTACACGATCGACATCGACTTCGCCGAGCGGTTCGGCGGCTTCGACCCGGACTTCGCCGCCGGTGACGCGGACCAGCCGTCGCTCTCGCAGCGCGCCCGGGACATCCTCCTCGACGGTTTCGAGGGCACCGACCCGATCACCACCGAGCCGCCCACCTCCCGCGACGACTACCCGCAGGTCGACGGCACGCTCGCGCACTGGCGCTTCGGCGGGCAGGGCACCGGCGTGGTGGACGTCGACACGGTCGTGCCCGACGTCGCCGGCGGCGCCGACCTGACCCGCGCGAGCAGCACCGAGAGCGGGTCGAGCACGGCCGAGGTCTCCGACGTCGTCCTCAGCGACGACGCCGCGCCCCTGTCGGCGGACGGCGCCGCCGTCTGCTTCGCGAACGCCGACAGGACCACGGGCCGGCTCAGCTACCTGCGCACCGCGGCCGGCGCCGCGGTCAACGACGCGCAGCTCGCCGACGGCTACACCATCGAGACGTTCCTCAAGATCGACGGCAGCTTCACCGAGGACGCCAACGCCTGGATGAAGGCGGTCGTGCGGTCCGGGAACCGGTCGCGGCTCGACGGCATGCCCTGGTCCCGCTGGGACTACACGGCCTCCCCGGTGGCGCTCGGGATGTCGAACCTCAAGGAGCTCCAGTGGACCGAGGTGCCGGTCGAGACGACCAAGGGTGACCGCACGTCGTGGTCCGGCGAGATCATCGTCGACCGCTGGGTGCACGTCGCGCTCGTCAACGACCCGGCCGACGAGTCCACGACGATGTACGTCGACGGCGCACCCGTGCTGCGCAACGCCACCGACACCCTCGGGCACAGCCTCGAGGAGGACATGCCCTGGCTGTTCGGCACCGACTGGGTCGACGACCGGGCCACCAACGGGTGGAACGGCTGCATCGGCGAGACCCGCGTCGTCGACCACCCGACCGGTCCGGAGCAGTGGCTGACCGCCCGCGCGGCCGAGCCGGCGGCTCCCGCCTGGGACGCCGGCACCGTGTACGACAAGGGCGACCGCGTGACGCACGACGGCGCCGTCTTCGAGGCGTCCTGGTGGACCCGCGACCAGACGCCCGGCGCCTCGGCGTACGGCCCGTGGCAGGAGATCGCGACGACCGACGACGGCACCGCGGTCTGGACGCCGTCGCGCATCTTCACCGCCGGCGACGTCGTCGCGCACGACGGCGTCGAGCACACCGCACGCTGGTGGACCCGGAACCAGGAGCCCGGCGCCTCCTCCTGGGGCCCGTGGGAGCCGACGGACTGACCGCTCCGGCACCTCGGCGCCCGCGGCCCGGACCTGAGCGTCCGGGCCGCGGGCGCCATGACAGAATCCGGGGATGGTCGCGAACCCCGACGGGCAGTCGCTCGCCGACGCGGGTCTCGACCGACCGGGAGCCGACCCGTCGTTCGACCGCTTCGCCCGCCTCGTCAGCCGCCACCTCGGCGTCTCCACCGCACTGGTGACGTTCGTCGTCAGCGACACCCAGCTCTACCCGGGGGCGCTCGGCCTGCCCGAGCCGCTGCAGACGACGCGGCGCTCCGCCTTCCCGCACGCGATGTGCGCCGAGGTCGTGCGCGCGGGCGGGCCTCTCACCTACACCGACCTCACGGCGGTACCGGGCGAGCCCGCCCGCGACCTGGTGGTGAACCTCGGCATCCAGGCCTACGCGGGGTTCCCCGTGTTCGACCGGGACGGCAGTGCCGTCGGCACCGTCTGCGCGCTGGACGCCCTGCCGCACGAGTGGACGCGGACCGACCTCGACACGCTCGCGGACCTCGCCGAGGCGTGCTCGGCGGAGATCCGGCTGCGCCAGGAGCGCCGTCGGGCACAGGAGCTGCAGGAGGTCGCGCTCCGGGCCGGCCGCCGCACCCAGCTCCTGCTCGACCTGACCGACCGGTTCTCGCGCGCGACGACGCTCGCCGATCTCGTCGTGGCCGTCGAACGCGCCTCCTCCGCCGTCGGGGTGGCCTGGTCGGGCCTCGGGCTGCTCGACGCCACCGGTTCGTCGGTGCACTTCGTCAACGAGCTCGACGGGGTGCCGTTCCCGGCCCGCCTGCGGCTCGACGACCCGCAGCCCGGACCGCACGCCCTGCGCAGCCGCGCACCCGTCTACGCCCCGGACGGCCGCACGCTGCTGCGGGAGTGGCCCGCGATGTCGCGGTGGGTCCGGCCCGACGACGGCGCCCTGGCGTTCCTCCCCCTCGTCGCCGACGACACCGTGCGGGGCCTCGTCGCGCTCGCCTGGCGCGACCCGCAGGAGGTCGACGCCGACACGCGCGAGACGTGTGCCGCTCTGGCGGCGTGCGTGGCCACGGGCCTGGACCGCGTGCACGTGCTCGAGGACCGGCACCGCGTCGCGGCCACCCTGCAGGCCGCGATGCTCACCGAGCTCCCCGCGACGGCCGACCTCGAGCTGGCGGCCACCTACTCGACCGCGACACGGACGGACCGGGTCGGCGGCGACTGGTACGACGCCGTCGTGCGCGACGACCACACGGTGCTCATGATCGGGGACGTCACCGGGCACGACATGCAGGCCGCGGCCCGCATGGGCCAGCTCCGCTCGATGCTGCGCACCCTGGCCTGGAGCCAGGATATCTCGCCCGCCGCGCTGCTGCGCCAGCTCGACCACGCCAACCACGGCCTGGCCCTGGAGGCGAGCGCGACGGTCCTGGTGGTCCGGCTCTGCCGGCGGTCCGACCCGCCGGCCGTGAGCTGGTCCTCGGCCGGGCACCCGCCACCGCTCGTCCTGCGGGCGGACGGGTCCGTGACGGAGCTCGCCGGCCGGCCGGACCTGCTGCTCGGGATCGACCCCGCCGCCGTCCGGGCGGACCACGCGACGCGGCTCGGTCCGGGCGACACGCTCGTGCTGCACACCGACGGGCTCGTCGAGACGCGGACCAGCACCTACGCCCACCGCGCCGCCGAGCTCCGGGCCGCGCTGGCGGAGCTGGCGGACCGGCCGACGGCGCAGCTCCCGCGGGATCTCGTCGAACGGATGGTGCCGGGTTCGCAGCGCGACGACGTCGCCGTGCTCGCGGCGCGCGTCCGGCGGCGGGCCCGGGTCGGCGCGACGCACCTGGCGGACGCGACGGGCGCTACGGTGCGGTGACGAAGATGTCGAGCAGCTCGGGGTGGTGCCCGTGCACCAGCACCGCGAAGACGACGGCGTCGAACAGCAGGTGCACGGCCAGGACGTAGGACAGCGACTTGTAGCGCGCGAAGATCCAGCCCTGCACCAGCGCGAACGGGATGGTAAGCACGGGCCCCCACTCGCGGTACCCGAGCTCCCACAGGAACGACACGAAGACCACCGCCTGCAGCACGTTGGCGACCTGCACCGGGAAGTGCCGGCACAGCAGCGCGAAGACGGTGCAGATGAAGAACAGCTCGTCCCAGAGCCCGACGGCGTTCACCCCGACGAACAGCCGGGCGATCGAGCCCTCGGCCTCCAGCGGCGGCCAGTTGAGGTACGCCCCGGACCCGAGGAAGTACGGCGGCAGGATGAGGTAGCCGATCACCACGACGGCGCCGAGGTAGACCCACTGCCCGCGCGTCCAGCGCCGTCCCGTGGCGACCGGGAAGCGCACCGCGCCCGCGCCGTCGTCGTCCCGCAGGACGAACCGCGACAGTGCCCAGGGCACGAGGACCGCCAGCGACAGCGCGACGGTGAACCGCGTCATCCCGGCGTCCGAGAGGTCGGCCGCGAGGGGGATCGCCGAGACGATCGCCATGCCGGCGGCGATGAGCGCCAGGTGCTTGCCGAGCGCCCGGTCCACCAGCAGCCCCAGGACGACGCCGGCCACGAGGGGCAGGTAGCCGAGCGGGCGGACGTGGACGGCGAACAGAAGGACCGCGGAACCGCAGACGAGCACGGCGGCGGCGTAGCGGGCGACCATGAGCCGCACCCTATCGGCGACGGGCTCAGGCAGGCTCCGGCGGTCCCTCCGGCGTGCCCGGGCGCCGGCGACGCGCCTGCCACAGCGGCCACCCCACGGCGGCGGCGGCCACCAGGATCACGACGGCGAGCAGCGACCACGGCACCGCCCAGCCGGAGGTCTCGCTGGCCGCGACCGCCGTCTGCCCCCCGCCGATCCCGACGACGACGCCGTCGACCCGCACGTCGGCACCGAGCCGGATCATCGGCCGGACGCCGGTCAGCTCCACGGTCCGCTCGACGACGGAGCCCGGCAGGATCTCCTCGAGCTCACCGCCCGCGGTGCGCGGTGCACTGCCCCCCGGACCGGCGACGGACACCGTCTCGGTGGGGACGACCCGCGCGTCGCCGGTGTTGGCCAGCGCGTACGTCACGGTGGTGGTGGCCGTCGCGAGCGGGTTCACGTCGGTCGTGGTCCGCACGGTCACGTCCCGCACCTCGAGGCCGGGGCTGAGGTCGCCGGCGACCCGGGCGTGGACGCGCAGGGCGAGGCGCCGGTCCACGGACAGGGCACCGTCGCCGACGGCCTGCGTCGTCGAGGTGACCAGACCGCCGGCGTGGTCGCCGGGGGTGGCGTCGTCGGGCACGGTCAGCGTGAAGGGGACCCGAGCGGTCTCGCCGGGGTCGAGGGAGAGGGTGCCGTCGGCGACGTCGAGCGTCAGCCAGGAACCGAGGTCGGTGGGCTCGGTGTCGGCGGGGAGCAGGTCGAGGTGGCCGTCGCGGGTGGTGAGCGCGTCCGTGGCGTAGACGGACAGGTCCAGCGCCGCCGTCGACCCGTTGGTCACCAGGAGCCGGTCGGAGATCTCGTCGCCGGGTTCGACGGCGTAGGCGTAGTTGGCGCGGTCGGCCCCGGTGGCGCCGACGGCCGCGTCGGCAGGGCCGGGCCCCTTGCCGGGCGCGAGCGACCACGTGAGGTCGTCGGTCGCCGTCGGGACGGCGGCGGTCGAGGGGAGGGCGGCGCCCGCCCCGACGGCCAGGGCGGCCGTCAGGGCGAGCGTCGACAGCGAGCGTCGCATCGGTTCGGTCAGCCCACCGCGGTGAGGGTCAGCACACCGGTGTAGTCGCCGGCGGGCGTGTCCAGCGGGATGTCGAGCGCGAGCGCGGCGTCCACCACGGCGTCGGCGGAGCCGGCCGCGCCGGTTCCGCTGGCGAGCGTCGAGGTGACGCTCAGCCCCTGGACGGACCCGGCCACCACGGGCGAGCCGGCGACGGCGTCACCGGCGCTGACCCGCGGCGTCCAGCCGAGCGCGGCGCCGGAGAACGAGCCCGACCCGCCGACGAAGCTGGTGGCCTGGCCGTTGATCGTCCACGCCCCGTCGGCTCGGGTGTCGCTGACCGTCACCTGGTGGAGGGCGCCGGTCGCGGTGAACGCGGAGTCGCCGGCCTCGGCGACGCCGAGGTTCACGGCGCCCCCGCCGTCGATGGTCCAGGTGAAGGCACCCGGCTCGGGGTCGACCGGGTCCTCGGACCCCGGGACCTCGACGCCGACCTCGAGGTCACCCTCGCCGTCCGCCGTCGGGGCAGCGAACGACACCGGCGTGGAGAGCTCCTGGGCGGCGTTCGGCGTCGCACCGCCGGCGGCAAAGGTGTAGACGCCGTAGGCGCCGGACTCGGCGTGGTCCGCCGCGACCTCGACCTCGGCCGTGAAGGTGCCGTCCTCGTGCAGCAGGACGAGCTGGTCGGCGACGTTCGGGTAGTCGGCCGTCACCTGCGAGTAGGACGGCTCCGGCAGCGCCCACCGCTGGCTGATGACGGTCCGCTGGGACGACGCGACGTCGTCGGACGGCTGCCAGTGCTCGGCGAACTTGCCGAAGACGACGTAGACGCCCGTCGGCTGGCCCGCCGCGACCGGCGGGCGGCCCGCGGTGTTGACGTTGGCGGCCGGGTCGAAGCCGGACCCGGTCACGGTGACCGTGGTGGTCGCCTGCGGGTCGAGCCCGTCGGCCTGCGAGACCTCGACGGTCGGCTCCCACGAGGCCGCGGCCTCGAGCCCGGCCGTCAGGCTCAGGTCGTCCAGCGCGTCACCCGCGCCGTACAGCGGCAGCGCCGCGGCGCCGTCCTCGGTGGTGGTCAGCCCGGTCAGGGACACCTCGAGAGTGTCGCCGTCGAGCGCGACGTCCACGCCGGAGGCCGTCGCGAACTCGACGTCCTCGCCGCCGTAGGTCCCGGCCTCCCACTCGCCGAAGCTGCCGGTGACCACGGCGGTCACGTCGGCCCGCACGACGGCGGCACCGTCGGTGACCTCGACGGCCACGTCCTCGATCGTCACGTCGAAGTAGTGCGTCGGGAAGTGGAACGCGGCCCCACCGGCGGACTCGACGAGCAGGTCGTCGTCCGAGGTGTACGACCCGCCGGTGACCGGCAGGTTCCACGGCAGGGTCTCGTTGGGGGTGGAGGTGTTGGCGGTCGACGCCGGGGTGCGCGTCTCGTCGAACTGCCCGGGAGCGACGAGCGTGATGCGCTCGCCCATGGGCTCAGGTGTCCCGAGGGCCGCGGTCTGGTTGCCGACGTACCGGCGGAAGCTCTCCTTGTACCCCCAGGAGACGCCGCCGGAGTCGGCGACGACCTCTCGGGCGTCGGCGGCCTGTGCGGGCGCGACCGTCACGAGGGTGGCGCCCAGCCCGAGGGTGAGGACGCCGAGCCCGGCGACGAGCCGGCCGCGTGCGGCGGGGCGATGGGTGGTGGTCATGTGTCTGCCTTCCGTGGGGGTCAGGCGGGGTGGGGGTCTATGGGTGCCGCGGCGGTGAACGGCAGCACGAGCCAGCGACGGCGGAACCCGACGACGGCTGCGGCGGTCCCGGTGCCGAGCAGGGCGATGCCGTACGCGAGCAGGTCGCCCGTGGAGGCACCGGCGTCGGACCGCTCGGGCACGAGGCCCGGTGAGGTCAGGCCGAGCGTGACGGCCTGCGTGACCGGGAAGAGGCCGAGGCCGGCCTCCGCCGGGGTGGGGAGGATGGCGGGTGCGCCGAGCCGGTTCGCGGTGAGGGCCGCGCGGGGCGCGGAGGTAGGTGCGCTGGCGCCGCCGCTGCCGGCGCCCAAGGAGCCCGCGCCGCCGGTCCCGGCCGCCCCGGTGCTCCCCGTCCCCGCTCCGCCGGTGCCGGCGTCCGAGGCCCCGCCGCTGCCCGGGTCCGGACCGTCGGCCGGGCCCAGGCTGTCGTCGGCGTCGAAGCTGACCGTCACCGGGGCCGGCGGCTTGAAGCGGTCCCGCGACGAGCCGGAGGTGTACCAGTAGGAAGCCTGTCCCGTCGCGACCTGGAAGTCGACGAAGCTGCGGGGGAAGGACCCCCAGCACACCTTCCCGGCGTCCTGGCGCTGCTGGGGGGTCTCGTCGGAACCCGGGACGCGCACGCCGCACCAGTCGGGCTCCAGCACGCTGCCGCGGCCCGTCGCGTCGACACGGCCGCCGGTGAACGTAGCCAGGGAGACGGTGCGCTCCGGGACGGGCGCCCAGACGGACCGGTCCGCCATGTCGGCGGCGAACCCGCCGACGGTCGCGGTGAGCCGGCCGTCGCCGTCGGCGTCGAGCGTCAGGTGCGGGTCGGTGGCCCACCAGTAGCTCAGCCCGCCGTAGAACACGGCGCTGAAGGTGCCCGACCACGCCACGTCCAGACTGCCGTCGGAGCGGCGCTCCCCCCGGCCGCCGTCGACGACGACCTCGGCTCCGCTGGTGTTCTCGGCCGCCATGCTCAGGGGGGTGCCGTCGGACGCCTCGCAGCGCGAGCCGTAGCCGACGACCGTCTCGTCGTCGTCGGTGGCGCGCAGCACGCGCACGTCGCCGTCGATCGCCTGGTACAGACCGGCGTCGGCCGCGCCCCAGACGAAGCTGCCTCCGGTGTCGCCGTCACCTCCGGGGCGACCGGCCATCAGGAAGTTGCACCCGCCGTAGAAGTTCGCCCCGACGGACTCCTGGTTGACGGTCCAGCGCAGCTCGGCGTCCGTCAGCTCGGCGTCGCCGGCGGGCGGGGGCACGACCGACCCGTCCTGCCCGACGTCCGGGACCGTCACGGCGACCTCGACGTCTCCGCCCACCCGGGTCGGCGACCCGAGGTCGTCCTCCGTGCCCGCTGCGGCGGCGGGGGCCAGCAGGCCGGCAGCGAGCGCGGTCGCGACGGCGACGAGTGCGGTGCGGTGGGTGGCCGTCATGCCGACCGACCACGTCGACGACGTCCCCCGGCGACGGCCGAGGAGACGACCACGATCAGCAGCAGCAGGAGCGCCGCACCGGCGGCGAGCTCGGCGACGGAGTAGCCGGTGCCCCAGGCTCCGGCCGCCGCGTCCCCGCCGCCGGACGCCGTGGCGACGGTCAGGGCCGACTCCTGCGCCGCGGCGTCCGCCGGGTCGCGGGTGACGACGATCTCGACCTCGGGCTGCTTGCCCGACGACGCGCCGGTCACCTTCAGCACGTGGGTGCCGAGCCGGAGGTCGTCCGGCAGCTCGAGCAGCCCGGCGATCTCCCCGTGCGCCCCCGCGCCCAGCGGGCCGACGGCGAGCTCGCCCTCGTCGAGCACGGCCACGACCTGCTCGCCCGGCTCGAAACCCTGCCCGGCGAAGCTCAGCACCCGCCCGGCCACCGCGGTGGTCCGGTCGAACCCGACGGTGGCGGGGCCGGCGTCCTCGACGGCCGAGTCCGACGACGACGGCTCCCCCGAGGCGCCGTCGGGCTCGCCGCCGGTGCCGGACGTCTCGTCGGGCGCCCCCGCCTTCTCCCCACCGGTCCCGGCGCTCGCGCCGCCGCCCGCGGCGGCGCCCTCCCCGTCACCGTCAGCGGGACCCGAGGCGCCGCCGTCGTCCACGAACTCCACCGGGGTGAACGTCTCGTTCGCCGCGTTCGCGACCCCGTGCGCGCCGATGGTGATGACGCCGCAGCGGACCCGGGTGCAGTCGACCTCCACGGTGCTGCCGGACCGGTCGAGCGTCTGGAACCGCGGTCCCGGCACGACGAGGGACGCCGACCACGTGCCGTCCTCGGCGAGCAGACCGCCGTTGGCCTCGTCGGCCGTGCTCGATCCCGGGAACGCGACGAACCGCTGGTACCCGGCGTTGTCGGCGGACTCGGCGTCGGGGACATAGCGCAGGGTGTCCCCCGAGGTGCCGCCCTGGGAGGGTGCCCAGGCACCACCGTCCACCCAGCCGAACAGCACGTAGAGGCCGCCGAACGCGTTCGGCACCGACTGGAAGCCGGACCCGGACAGCCGCAGCGTCGTCGGCCCCGTGGTCGAGGCCCGTGCGGCGCCGTCGAGGCCGGACACGCTGACGCGCGCGGCGGCGTCGGCCGGTGCGGACGCACCCGGCACGACCGCGGGGACGGCGACCCCGAGGCTCAGGACCAGGGCGACAAGGGCGACGAGGCGTCTCATGGCGCCACCTCCTGCGGGACGAGGGTGCCGTGTCGCGGCAGCACCAGGAGCGCGCCGGTCACGGGATGGGTCAGGACGTCGACGGTGTGGTCGTAGACGTCCGTGAGGAGCTCGGAGGTCAGCACGTCGGCGGGCGGGCCGTCCGCGACGACGCCACCGCGGTGCAGGACGAGGACGCGGTCCGCCCAGGCGGCGGCCAGCGGCAGGTCGTGCAGGACCACGACGGCGGCCCCGCCGGTGTCCGCGTGCCGGCGGGCCTGGGCGAGCACCCGGGTCTGGTGCTTGACGTCGAGGGCGGCGGTCGGCTCGTCCAGGAGCAGCAGCCGCGGCTCCTGCGCCAGCACGCGGGCCAGCGAGACCCGGGCCCTCTCCCCGCCGGACAGGGTCGGGAAGCGTCGGGCGGCCAGGTGCGACACGTCGGCGGCCGCGAGCGCCGACGCCACCACGTCGTCGTCCCGGTCGGTCGCGGGCGAGCCCTCCCACGGCGCGCGGCCCATGCGGACGACGTCGACGACTCGGAACGGGAAGCTCACCCGGTTCTCCTGCAGGAGCACGGCCCGGCGGCGGGCCAGCTCGCCCGGGCGCACCGCGGACAGGGGCTCGCCCTGCCAGGAGACCCCGCCGTCGTCGGGCACCCGGTCGCCCGCCAGGACGGACAGCAGGGTCGACTTGCCGGCGCCGTTGGGTCCGACGACGACGAGGACCTCGCCGGTGCGCACGTCCAGATCGACGCCGTCGAGCAGCGTGGCGGCGCCGATGCGGACACCCGCGCCGCGGACGGCGAGCAGCGGCGTCTCGTCCCTCGTGCCGTCGCTCGTGCCGCCCCTCGTGCCGCCCTTCACGCCCAGCCCCCGGCCTGCCGGCGCGTGCGGTACACGAGCCAGAGGAAGAACGGCCCGCCGACGAGCGCGGTGAGCATGCCGATGGGCAGCTCGGCGTACGGCACGGCGGTGCGGGCGACGAGGTCGGCGGCGAGCAGCAGCACGGCACCACCGAGCGCGCTGGCGGGCACCAGCACCCGGTGGCCGGGCCCGACGGCCATGCGCACCAGGTGGGGCACGACCAGGCCGACGAACGAGATGATCCCGCAGAAGGCGACGGCCGCGGCGGTGAGCAGCGCGACCATGACGACGGCGACGATGCGCAGCCGTTCGACGTCCACGCCCAGGTGCCGGGCCGACCGCTCGCCGAGGGCGAGCAGGTCCAGGCGGCGGGCCAGCGCGAGCGACCCCACGATGCCGACCAGCACCAGCGGGGCGACGATGGCGACGTACACCCAGCGGGTGCCGTTGAGGGACCCGAGCTGCCAGAACACGATCTCCTCGCGCGCCTGCGTGTCGCCCAGGAACGTGAACAGGGCCAGCCCGGCGCCGCAGATCGCGTTGACGGCGACCCCGGTCAGCACCAGGGTGACCACCTCGGTGCGGCCGCCGGCGCGCGCCATGGCATAGACGACGAACGTCGCGACGAGCCCGCCGGCGAACGCCGCGACCGCGGTGGTCCACGGACCGAACGCGGTGAGTCCGAGCGCGATGGTCGCGGCGGCGGCGACGGCCGCGCCGGAGGAGACCCCGACGACTCCGGGCTCGGCGAGGGGGTTGCCGAAGACACCCTGCATCACGGCGCCCGCCGCGGCGAGCGCCGCGCCGATCAGCACCGCCATGACGACGCGGGGGAAGCGGACCGTCCACAGGGCGGCGTAGCCGTGGGGGTGGGCCGGTTCCGGACCGATCTCGAGACCGAGGCCGCGTGACAAGGCTCCGAGCACCTCGGCGGCGGGTACGTGGAGCTGCCCGGACCCGGCCGAGACGACGGCGAGCACGCCGAGCGTCGCGGCCAGGACGACGAAGAGCACCGTGACCCGGCCGGTCCGGGCCGGCGGGAGCACGCTGCGGCGCCGGTCGCCGTCGGGCGGCGTGGCCGGGCGGCGCGCGGCCCCGGCCGCGAGGCGGTCGACGGCGGCGCTCACGACAACGTCCCGGGCGCGTAGAAGGCTCGGGCGAGGGAGTCGAGGACCCCGGTGGTGGCCGGGCCGAAGGCGAGCACCTGGCTGTCGGGCATGGCGACGACGCGGCGGTTCTCTCCCGCGGGGGTCTGGCCGATGGCCGGCAGGCGCTCGAGCAGGCCGTCGACCCCACCGACCGACTCCAGCCCGCCGGACATCATGAGCAGCAGGTCGGGCTGGGCGGCGACGAGACCCTCGTCGGTGACGGGCCGCATGCCGGTCCAGCCGATCTCGCCGGCGACGTCGACGGCGCCGAGCGCCTCGATGAGGGAGTCCGCGCCGGAGCCGTCCCCGAAGAGGTAGTAGACGCCGGACTGGCCGCGGACGTAGAGGAAGGCGACGCGGAGCTTGTCGGCGTCGTTCGCGGGGGCCAGGGCGGCGACCTCGGCGACCGTGGAGTCGATCTCGTCCTGGGTGCGCTCGGCGAGCTCGTCACCTGCCCCGGGCATGCCGAGGGCGTCGGCGACCGCTCGGGTGAGGTCGGCGGCGTTCTCGGTGCTGCGGTGAGGATCCATGACGACCACCGGGATGCCGGCGTCGCGCATCTGCAGGACGACGTCCCAGGGGCCGAGCGTGGTGTCGGTGAGGATGACGCTGGGTGCGAGCTCGAGGATCGCCTCCGCCGTGAGCTCGTGGCCGTTCGAGGTGACCTCCGGCCGGTCGAGGATCTCCGGGAAGGTCGACGAGGTGTCGCGACCCACGACGCTGTCCCCCAACCCCAACTCGAACACGGTGCGCGACAGCGTCCCGTACAGGTCGAGGGCGAGGATGCGGCTGGTGTCGGTGACGGTGACCTCGGTGCCCTGCGCGTCGGTGACCGTGGCAGGCAGACTCGGCTCGGGGTCAGCACGGACCGGTTCGACCGGGGTGGCGGCGGCCTCGACCACGACCTCTCCGGTCCAGTCGGTCGGGTCGGCGAGGACCTCGTCGCTGCCGGCGAGCTCGGTCAGGGCGGGCCCGGCGGCCACGGCGGCGGTGCCGTCGTCGGGTGCCGTCACGCCGCAGGCGGTGAGCAGGGCGACCACGGCGACCGTGACGCCGGCGGCGAGGGAGGAGGTGCGGCGACGGGCCGGGGACATGCGAGGTGGCTCCTTCGTGGCGCACTGCCGTCTCGATACAAAGGGTAGGCACGCCTAAGTTAGATGAGCCTAGCCTTCTCCCACAAGAGCGGTGCGCGCGCTGGTCCTGTGCAGCACGTCACACGACGCGCGGCGGGTTCGTCAGGCCGGGGTGCCGGGGTGGGCCGCGCCCAGCTCGACGAAGACGGCCCGGTTGAGACGGAAGGCCTCCTGCGCCTCCGCGACGGCGGCCGCGACGCCCTCGGCGTCGAGGGCGAGCCCGTCGAGCCGCTCGCGGTACACGTCCTTGAACGGTTTGGCCTTCGGGATCTGGGGGAAGTCGTAGAACTCCAGGCCGGCGTCGCCCATGCCGTAGTGCCGCTGCATCATGCGCTGGACGATCTGCCCGCCGGACAGGTCCCCGAGATAGCGCGTGTAGGCGTGCGCGGCATACTCCGGCAGGCGGGTGCCGACGGCGCGCAGGCGCTCGACGTAGGCACGCGTGGCCGGCAGGGTGCGGACCTCGCTGCGCCACGACGGACCGTAGAGGTGCGCGAGGTCACGCTCGATGGCGGGCACGCGCGTCAGCTCGTCGAAGACGAGGGTCGCCCCGCGGACGTCGTGCCGGACGACCGCGCTCGCCTCCTCCAGGGCCACGTAGACCGCGAGCTGCTGCGCGGCGAGGTCGGCGTAGGCGGCCACGTCGAGCCCCCCGGACATCAGCCGGGAGACGAACCCCTCGGACTCGGCCTCCTGATGCTCGGCGCGAGTGCCTTCGCGCAGCAGCACGGACAACGGGGCCTCGGGCGCGAGGGTGGACATGACGGCCTCCTGGGGTCGTGACGACCTGACAGATCGTCAGGTCGTCCACACCGTAGCACCGGAACTTAGGCTTGCCTACCCTCTCTTCTTTCGGCGGGGTCGCGGTCAGGAGCGCGCCAGGGCGACCACGCCCAGCACAGCACCCCAGAAGACGAGTCCGACACCGACGGCGATCACCAGCCCGTGCGCACCGGTCGACTCCGGCCGGCGCGCCGTCCAGATCGCACGACCCGCGACGGCCGCGCCGAGCACGACCAGGCCTGTCCCCCACCAGAGCATGGCCCCCATGGTGCGCGAAAATGATTGCCCGTGCATCCTGGGCGCTTTGCCCGGTTGGTCCTGGTCACTCGCCCGTCGTCGTCACATGCCCGACACACGCTCGAATGTTGCTTGCATCACACAAGCCGTATGTTGCTTCTCGACCCCCGACGTCGGGACCGCCACACCGCGGTGGCTCCGGTCGGGAGTCTCGTTCGACGGACCGAGACGAAGGGTGCGCTCACATGCGCTTACGGAACCACCAGTCCAGGCTCCGGCTCGCCGCCATCACCTCAGGCGCCGCGCTGGTCATCACCTCTCTCACCGCCACGGGAGCCGGCGCCGCGCCGGACCCGGACGACCTCAGCCTCACGGAGTCCCAACCGACCGCGACGTCGCGGGAGGACGGCCCCAAGGCCCCCACCAGCGCGCTCGTCGAGACGCCGAAGAAGCTGCTCTCGCTGAGCTCGAGCAAGAAGGTCCCCGTCCTGGTCAAGTACGACTACGACGCCGTGGCCTCCTACGACGGCTCCATCCCGGAGTACGACGCCACCAGCCCGGCCGTCACCGGCGAGCCGCTGGCGAAGGACGCACCCGCGGAGAAGCGCTACCGGGGCTACGTCAAGAAGCAGGAGCGCTCGATCACCGCCGACGTCACCGCCGCGGTCCCCGACACCGAGGTCGTGGACAGCTTCGACGTCGTCTACGGCGGCATCGCCGCCCTCGTCCCCGGTGACGAGATCCCGGCGCTGCTCGACGTCCCCGGCGTCGTGGCCGTGCAGGAGAACACCCTCGAGAAGCCGCTGACCGACTCCAGCACCGACTTCATCGACGCGCCCGCCGCCTACGAGGAGCTGGGCACCACGTCGGAGGCCGGCGACGGGCTCGTGCTCGGCAACATCGACACCGGCCTCTGGCCGGAGCACCCGTCCTTCGCCGACGACGGCAACCTCAGCGAGTACGACGGCCCGACCGTGGCCTGCAACTACGGCGACAACCCGCTGACCCCCGAGGACGACCCGTTCGAGTGCAACGACAAGCTGATCGGCGGCTACTCGTTCACCGACCTGTACGACCTGCTCGACCCCGAGGGGTACCTCTACGAGGGCACCGCGCGGGACGCGGAGGGCCACGGCTCGCACACGTCCGGCACCACGGCGGGCAACGTCGTCGAGGACGTCCAGACCATCGGACCGGAGCTCGAGCGGATCCAGGGCGTCGCTCCCGGCGCGAAGATCATCGAGTACAAGGCGCTCGGCCCGGGCGGCGGCTACACCTCCGACCTCGTCGCCGCGGTGGAGCAGGCGGTCGTCGACGACGTCGACGCGATCAACTACTCGATCTCCGGCGGCAGCACCGTCACCGACCCGATCGAGATCGCCTTCCTCAACGCCTACGACGCCGGCGTCTTCGTCGCGGCGTCGGCGGGCAACGACGGCCCCGGCGCGGCCACGGCCAACCACGTGAGCCCGTGGGTCACCACGGTCGCCGCGTCGACACAGACGCGCGAGTTCAGCTCGACGCTCACGCTGACGGCCGACGACGGTTCCACGTTCACCGCCGACGGCGCCTCCATCGTGGAGGGGGTCGAGGAGCCGCTGCCCGTCGTGCACGCCTCCGAGCCGCCCTACTCCGACCCGATGTGCCTCGAACCGGCCCCCGAGGGCACGTTCGAGGGCATGGTCGTGCTCTGCGAGCGTGGCCAGAACGCCCGCGTGCTCAAGGGCTACCACGTGCTGCAGGGCGACGCTGCGGGCATGGTCCTGTACAACCCCACGCTCGCCGACGTGGCCACCGACAACCACTACCTGCCGGCGCTGCACCTCGCGGACGGCACCGAGATGATGGCCTGGTACGGCGAGCACTCGGGCGTCACCGCGACGTTCACCGACGGCGCGCCGTCCGAGGGCCAGGGCGACGTCGTCGCGGCGTTCTCCTCCCGCGGGCCGGCCGGGCCGTTCATCAAGCCGGACATCACAGCGCCCGGCGTGCAGATCCTGGCGGCCATGACGCCGACGCCGGAGGTTCCCGAGAGCGGTCCGTCCGGTCAGTACTACCAGGCGATCAACGGCACCTCGATGTCGTCGCCGCACGTCGCCGGCGTGGGCCTGCTGCTCCAGGCAGCGAACCCGGACTGGACGCCCGGCCAGATCAAGTCCGCCATCATGACGCAGTCGACCACCGACGTCGTCAAGGAGGACCTGACCACCCCGGCCGACCCGTTCGACATGGGTGCGGGGCGCGTCGACGTCGGCGCGTCGCTCACGCCGCCGTTCACGATCAGCGACACCACGGAGAACTTCGCGGCGCTGACCACGGACCCGGTGCACGCGGTGGACCTCAACATCCCGTCGATCAACGCACCGACGCTGCCCGGCCGGCTGACCACCACACGCACGCTCGAGAACACCTCGGGCCGCACGCTCGTGGTGCACCCGCGGGCGGAGACGCCGAAGGGCACGAAGATCTCGTTCAGCCCCCGGGTCGCCACCGTGCGGCCGGGCAGGAGCGTGGACTTCGACATCACCATCACCGACACCTCGGCCAGCGGCGAGCAGAAGTTCGCCGAGATCACGTTCCGCACCCAGCGGGGCGACGGGCACGTCCCCGTGGCGTTCGTGCCCACCCAGGGCAACGTGGCGCTGACGCAGTCCTGCGAGGAGGAGTCGATCCACTTCAAGGACGACGTGACCTGCACGGTGACGGCGACCAACGAGTCGTTCAACGAGCAGTCGGTGTCGGCCACGACCACCGGTGAGCGGGCCCTGAAGGGGAAGCACACCGAGACGGCGACCCTCGCGGCCGCCGAGCTCGGCGTGCCGAGCGTCGACGCCGTCGACGGCTCCGGGTTCCTGGACCTCGAGTCGTTCGGCATCTCGCCGGAGTCCTTCGGCGACGAGACGCTGACGACCTACGACGTGCCGGCCTACGAGTACAACGGCCGCACGTACACGTCGCTCGGCGTCGACTCCAACGGCTACCTCGTGGCCGGCGGCGGGACGTCCGAGGACAACAACTGCTGCGACCTGCCCGGCGGCGCGTCGTCGGCGCGTCCCAACTCGGTGCTCGCACCGTTCTGGACGGACCTCAACAGCGAGGCCGGCGACGGCACCGCGGCCGAGGGCGTCCGGATCGGCAGCCTGAGCGACGGGGTGAACAGCTGGCTGGTGGTCCAGTGGGACATGTACGTCTGGGGCACCCAGGACGCCCGGTCGTTCCAGGTGTGGATCGGCACCAACGGTGAGCAGGACATCACGTTCGACTACGCGGACGCGATGGCCGACCCGGGGATGGCGTTCCTCGTCGGGGCGGAGAACGCCGCGGGTGACGGTGACATGGTCGCCGAGCTGCCGGACGGCAGCACCCAGGTGGTCACCTCGACCGAGCCGACGCCCGGCGGGAGCCTCACGTACGACGTGACGCTCCCGGCCAAGCGGCCCGGCAAGGGCGTGGTGCACACCGAGCTGGTCGCCGACGAGGTGCCCGGCACCACGATCGTCGACACCCCGGTGCGGGTGACGGTGTTCAAGCACCGCGACTGACCCGTCGGGAGGGAGTGCGGCGGCCCCGTCGGCCCGGGAACACCCGGGTCGGCGGGGCCGCCGTCGTCCCCCCACGGTCCCCTGAGCCACCTCAGACCGGTGCGGGCCACCTCAGACGCCCCGTCTGAGGTACCCGGGCCACCAAGGACTGGGCGACCGGACGATCCGCAGCACCCCGCCTCAGCACGAGTGTGGGTGGTGCCGGAACGACCGGCGGCACGGCGAAGGGACAGATCATGCACCTGCAGGGACCCGCCTGGGAAGCAGAGATGGCCTACCGTCGCGAGCGCGCGGCGCTCGCCTACGGCGCACCGACGGCCTGGACGCGGTTCCGGCAGTGGCGAGCGGCTCGCCGCTCCCTGCGGGGCCGCGAGCTGGCCGCCCGGGCGCGCGACGCCGTCGAGCGCTTCGCCGACACCATCGACACCGTCTCGGACCGCACGGACGCCAAGGCGTGGGAGGCGCGCGTCACCCGGCGGGCCAGCGAGATCGAGGCCGGCCTGGCGGCGCTGCGGTCCGCGCAGGACCACGCCCGCCGGGCCGCGTGACGGCGACAAATCGCTCGGCCGGTGTCGGTGCCGGGTGGGACGATACCCAGGTGCGCCGGTCGTCACAGATCCCCCTCATCGCCCGCGAAGACCAGGTCGCCGGGTTCCGCCGGTCGTTCGACCGGGCGGCGGCCGGCGAGCCGGGAGCGCTCCTCGTCGGTGGTGACGCCGGTGTGGGCAAGACCCGGCTGGTGACCCACCTGGCCGCCACGGCCGAGCAGGCCGGCGGTCGCGTCGTGGTCGCGCACTGCGTCGACCTCGGCGAGATCGGCATCCCCTACCTGCCGTTCACCGAAGCGCTGGGACACCTGCAGCGATCGGCCGACGACGACGTCGCGTCCCGCGTGGCCGAGGTCGTCGCCGGCCGCCCCGCCCTCGCGCGGCTCCTCGATCCCGCCGGCCGCCCGAGCTCCCCGGGCGACCAGCACGCGGAGCGCCTGCCCCTGCTCGACGGCGTGGCGAGCTCCCTCGCCACCGCCGGCCGGCCCGGGGCGCCGCTGGTCCTCGTGATCGAGGACCTCCACTGGGCGGACCCCTCCACGCGCGACGTGCTGCGCTTTCTCGTGACCCGCCTGCGCACCGAGCACCTGCTGCTCGTGCTCACCTACCGCAGCGACGACGTCGACCGCCGCCATCCCCTGCGGCCGCTCCTGGCCGAGCTGCACCGCTCAGGCCGCGTGGAGCACGTCGAGCTGGAGCCGTTCACCGCGGACGAGCTGCGCGCCTTCACCACCGCGCTCAACGACGGCCCGCTGCCCGACGACGACTTCGGCGAGGTGCAGCGCCGCTCGGAGGGCAACGCGTTCTTCGCCGAGGAGCTCGTCGCCGCGGGGATGGCCACCGGCACGCTCCCCTGGTCGCTCGCCGACGTGCTGCACGCCCGCATGCAGGACCTGGACCCGGGCGTGCAGCAGCTCGTGCGGCTCGCGTCGGTCGCCGGTCGTCAGGTGCGCGAGGACCTCCTGCGCGCCGCCGCGCGACGGACGCCCGGGCTCGAGGACCCGGCAGCGGCCGCCGCCGCACTGCGCGACGCCGTCGCCCACCAGGTCCTCGCCGTCGAGGGCCCGCACCTCGCGTTCCGCCACGCCCTGCTCGCCGAGGCCCTCTACCTCGACCTGCTGCCGGGCGAGCGCGCCGCGATGCACCTGTCCTACCTCACGGCGCTGGTCGACTCCCCCGCCCTGGGCTCCGCCGCCGAGCGCGCGCACCACGCCCAGCAGGGCCACGACCTGCCGACGGCGCTCGCGGCGTCCTACGACGCGGCCGAGTGCGCCCGCGACTTCCTGGCACCCACGGAGGAGCTGCGTCACCTCGAGCAGGTGCTGTCCCTGTGGGACTCCGTGCCCGACGCCGCCGCCCGCGTCCGGGCGGACCAGGTCGAGGTCGCGCTCGACGCCGCCGCCGCGGCCTGGCGCAGCGGTCAGCCGAGCCGCGCCGTCCAGCTCACGCGCGGCGCGATCGACTCGCTCCACGACGACCCGCAGCGGCAGGCGAGCCTGCGGCACGTGCTGGCCCGCTACCTCCTCGACGTCGAGGAGGACGTGAGCGAGGCCGTCCACCAGACCGACCTCGCGCTCGACGTGCTCCCGGCAGACCCGACGGAGGACCTCGCCTCGACGCTCGCCGTCCGCGGTCGCCTGGAGATGAACCGGGACCGCGACGACGACGCCCGCGACTTCCTGGAGCGTGCGGTCGACGTCGCCCACCGGGCACGAGCACCGCACGCCGAGGCCGACGCCCTGGCCTCGCTGGCCGTGATCGAGGTCGGCGACCCCGAGACGGCGGCCGGGCTCATCGAGTCGGCCATGCACCGCGCCGTGGACGCCGGGAGCCTCGGCGCCGAGATGCGGTGCCGGTACAACCTCGCCACCACCTGGTACTACGCCGGCCGGCTGGAGCTGGCGGACGACCTGCTGCGCCAGGCGCTGGCCCGGGCGGAGGAGACGGGCACGACCCGGAGCTCGACGGGCATCTCCCTGCGGATGATCGCCGAGCTGCTCCGCTACGTGCGGGGCGACCTCACGGCGGTACCTCCCCGGGCGGGGGTCCCGGCTCTCGAGGCCATGGTGCTCGAGAGCGCCGGCCTGTACGCCGCGGTCGCCCGCGGCGACGACCAGGTGCTCGACCGGACGGCGGCGCTGCGGGCCGACTGGGACGTCGACGGGTTCGTCGCGCTCATCTCCGGCGGGTGCCGGATCGACGCCCTCACCTTCGCGGGCCGGTACGACGAGGCGGTCGAGCTGGCGGCGACCGTCGTCGAGCACCTCGGCGCGGTGTGGAGCACCTACTTCCTCGGGCGGATCTGGATCTCCGCCCTCGCGCTGGCGGCCCTGGCCGACGCCGCGGAGGAGTCCGCGCTCGGCGGCGACGACGCCCGCCAGGCCGAGCGCCGGGCGGCGGGTGACGAGCTGCTCGCGGTGGCCCGCGAGACCGCGGAACGCGGCCGTCCCCGCGGCGGCGTGCTCGGACCGGAGGGTCGCGCGTGGCTGTGCCGGGCCGCGGCGGAGCACGCGCGTCTCGCCGCGGCGACCGACCGCACGCCCGCCGACCCGGCTCTCTGGGAGGCCGCGGTCTGCGAGTTCTCCTACGGGTACCGCTACGAGGTCGCGCGATGCCGCTTCCGCTGGGCCCAGGCGCTGCGGGCGGCCGGGGAGCGCGCGGCGGCCGAGCTGGAGAGCCTCGAGGCCCTGCGCGAGGCGCAGGAGATGGGCGCCCGCCCGCTCGCCGACGCGGTGCTCGCCTGGGCCCGGCGTGCCCGTGTCCCGGTCCCCGGCGCGCGTCACGAGACGTCGACCCTCACCGAGCGCGAGGAGCAGGTCCTGACCCTCGTCGCTCAGGGCCTGTCGAACCGGCAGATCGGCGAACGGCTCTACATCTCCACCAAGACGGTGAGCGTCCACGTGTCCAACGTTCTCGCCAAGCTCGGGGTCTCGGGCCGGGCGGAAGCCGTCGCCGTGGCCACCCGTCGCGGCCTGCTGGTGGTCTGACCCCCGACCCGGCGAAGGAGCCCCATGAACACCCTGCCCGACACGAAGCAGATGCTGCTGCACTACCTGCACGAGGTCCGCGAGTCGCTCCTGTGGAAGACGGAGGGCCTCTCGGAGCGTGAGCTGCGGATGCCGCGCACCCCCACCGGGACCAACCTCCTCGGGCTGATCAAGCACGCGGCGAGCATCGAGAGCGGCTACTTCGGGGAGGTCTTCGGGCGGCCCTGGCCGACGCCGGAGGAAGTGCCCTCGGACGCCCAGCTCGACGAGGACCCGAACGCGGACTTCTACGCGACGGCCGAGGAGTCCGCCGCGCAGATCATCGACCTCTACCGCCGCGTCGCCGCGTTCGCCGACACCACGATCGCCGAGCTGCCGCTCGACGCGCCCGGCCGCGTGCGGTGGTGGGGCGAACGGGGCGACGTCACGCTGGAGCGGATCATCGTGCACGTGATCTACGACCTGAGCCGACACGCCGGCCACGCCGACATCCTGCGCGAGGAGGCCGACGGCGCCGTCGGCCTGATCCCGCGCGCCACCAACATCCCCGACATCGACCAGGGCGCGTACGTGACGAAGCTCCGCGCGCTCGCCGAGCGGTTCCCCGGCTGACCCGCGGGACAATGGTTCGGTGCAGTGCCCTCACTACGACGCCGGCCGGTGCCGTTCGTGCACCCTGATCCAGGTCGACCGGCCCACGCAGGTGGCCGGCAAGGAGGCGCACGTCCGGGAGCTGCTCGCGGCGTACGACGACGTCACCTGGCTGCCGGCCGTCACCGGCGCCGAGAGCGGCTTTCGCAACAAGGCCAAGATGGTGGTCACCGGCACCATCGATGAGCCGGTGCTCGGGATCGTCGGCCCGCCCGGACCATACGCCGGGCAGAGCGTCGACCTCACGGACTGCGGTCTCTACCCGGCCCGCCTCCAGGCGGCGTTCGGTCCGCTGGCCGAGCTGGTCACCCGCGCCCGGCTCCAGCCGTACGACCTGTCACCCCCGGCGGAGGACGGTGGCGCGCCCGGCGCCCCGCGCCGCCGCCGCAAGGTGACCCCCCGCGACGCCGCCCGCCGCGGCGAGCTCAAGCACGTCCTGGTGACCCTCTCCCCAGACGGCGAGCTGATGGTCCGCCTCGTGCTGCGCTCCACCGAGGCGGTGGCGCGGATCCGCAAGCACCTGCCCTGGCTCCACGAGAAGCTGCCGGGCCTGGCGGTGCTCAGCGTCAACGTCCAGCCCGTGCACGCCGCGGTGCTCGAGGGCGAGCAGGAGATCGTGCTCACCGACCGTCAGACCCTGCCGATGCGCGTCGACGGCATCACGCTGCACCTGCGCCCGCAGAGCTTCTTCCAGACCAACACCGAGGTCGCCGCAGCCCTGTACCGACAGGCCCGGGAATGGGTGGATGCGGCAGACCCGGCCTCGCTGTGGGACCTGTACTGCGGGGTCGGCGGGTTCGCGCTGCACTGCGCGGCACCCGGTCGGTCGGTGACCGGGATCGAGATCTCGGCGGAGGCCGTGACGTCCGCCGCCACGACGGCGGGCGAGCTGGCCGCACTGCCGCCGGACGCCGTCGTCGGCGGGCACGACGCCGCGTGGTGGCGCGCCGCGATGGCGGACGCGCGGTTCTCGGCGGCAGACGCGACCAGGTTCGCGCTCGGGAAGGACGCCGATCCCGAGCTCGTGGTCGTCAACCCGCCGCGGCGCGGGATCGGGCCGGACCTGGCGCACCGCCTGGAGACCTCGCACGCCCGGCACGTGCTGTACTCGAGCTGCCACGCCACGACGCTCGCCCGCGACCTGGCCGCGATGCCGTCGCTGCGGCCCCGACGGGCGGTGCTGCTCGACATGTTCCCGCAGACGGACCACTACGAGGTGCTGGTCCTCCTCGAGCGCGAGGTAGCGCAGCTCGGTGCGAGGTAGCGCGTCAGCCTCGGTCCCAGCGCACGAGCTCCACGCCGGGGTCGGTGCCGGGCTCGCCACGCAACGTCACGTCGATCCCGCCGGGTCGCCAGCTCGCAGTCCACACCCGCCAGTACCCCGTCCAGCCGTACTCGGCCTTGGTCTTCTTGCTCGTCGGCGTGACGGACACGATCTCGGCGCCGTCGGTCGGCACCACGCGGAACCACCCGATGCCCTCGACGGTGACGCTCACGGTGACCTCCTCGGGCGTGGGGGCCGGCGTGGGGGGCGGCGAGGGTTCCGGCTCGGGTTCCGGCTCGGGTCCGGGCTCGGGCTCCGTGGGTGGCGTCGCGCCGGTGTCCGGGTCGGCCGGCGGGCTCTCGGGCCCCGTGCCCGGCGTCGGCTCCGTCGGCTGCGTCTCCGGCCCGGTCGGCTCCGGCTCGGTCGGCTCCGGCCGAGGCGTGGGCTCCTGCGGCGGCGGCTCGTCGTCCGGCGTGGTCGACGGGTCCGGTGCGGGTCCCGGCTCCCAGACAGTCTGCGCGGGAGGGTCGCCCGCTTCCTCGGTGGGAACCGGTGTCGGTCCGTCCGACGGTTCCACGGGGTCGTCGGAGGGCGTCGGTTCCGCCGGCGACGGCGTCGGGGCCGACGACGGGGACGACGACGGGACAGGTGACGGCGCGTCCGGCGCGGCCGGCGGCTCCGCGACCACGGGTGGCGGCTCCTGCGGCGAGGAGCCGGTACCGGTGCCCCCGACGAGGGCCGCCGCGGCCACCGCCACGGCGGCGACCCCCACGCCGGCGGCGATGCCGACCGGCCGGCCGAACACCTGCCGCAGGCCCCGCACGACCCACTCGCCCCCCGCCGTCAGGGTGGCACCGGCGGCGCCCCACCAGGCGACCAGCCCGGTGCCGGACGACGCCGCACCGGACGCGCCGATCACGACCGGCCAGGACGTCCCCACGGCGAGACCGCCCAGCAGCAGCGGAGCGGTGTCACGCAGCGCCCACGCGGCGTGACGGACGTCGATGAAGGCGCGCATGCAGCCCGCGCACCCGAACAGGTGGTCCTCGAGCAGCTGCCGTCGCCCGGCGCCGAGGTGGTGGCGGACGTAGTCGTGCAACGCCCCCCGCGTCTCCATGCAGACCTGCTGGCCGGCTCCGCGCGCGTGCGCCGCCGTGAGAGCCCGGGCCAGCCGGTCCTCGGCGGCGCGCAGCCGACGGGCCGCCGCCCGGGCGTGCACGCCCAGCTCGCGCGCCACGACGTCCATCGTCCGGCCGAGCACGTGCCGGTCCCACAGGAGCCGCTGGTCGTCGTGCGGCAACGTCGCCAGCGCCGTCCGGACGACGTCCTGGTCGCCGCTCCCCCGCGTCCCGCGGCCGCGCTCGGCCGCGCCGTCGGAAGCCTCCACCGCGGCGAGCATGCGCCGGACGGCATCGTCGCTCGCGGGACGGCTCGACGCGGCCGAACCGTCGTCGCTCGCGGTCATGCGGTCCCTCGTTCCGTGCCGTCACCTGGGAGGTGGCACGACGCGGAGCGCTGTGCCGGCGTCATTCTGGCAGCGGTCGGGCCCCGGGCGGAAATCACCCGCCCGGGGCTACCGGAGGTGCCGGGAGTCGCGGGCTACGGTTGCGGCGTCAGCACCTGCGCCGCCACGAGCGACCACAGGTCCTTGGGGTCCGTCGGCTCGGCGATCAGGTCGATCTGCTGGAGCAGCCCGCGGGTCGCGGGGTCCGCGAGCACGGCCGCGTGGACGTGGCGCAGCGTGGTCCAGTCCTCGACGGCGAAGCCGACGGAGTCGAACACGGTGACCTGGTCGGGGCTCGTGCGACCCGGCGCGTCGCCGGTGAGGATCTCCCACAGCTCGGTCACCGGGGACGTGGGCGGGAGCTGCTGGATCTCGCCCTCGATGCGCGTCTGCGGCTCGTACTCCACGACGACGGCGGTCCCCGGCGCGGTGAGGATGCTCGCCTCGAGCTCGGTCTTGCCCGGGCAGTCGCCACCGATGGCGTTGACGTGCACGCCCGACGCTGCGTCGGCGAGCAGCGCGCTGGTGAGCACGGTGGCGTTGCGCTTGTCGGCGGTGCAGGTGGTGACGACGTCGGCGCCCCGGACGGCGTCGGCCGCGCTGGTGGCCTCGTGCACCTCGAAGCCGAGGCCGCGGGCGTTGCGCACGAGCTTCTCGCGCGCGGCCGGGTCGACGTCCCAGGCCCGCACGTGGGTGATGCCGAGCGCGGTCCGCATGCCGAGCGCCTGGAACTCCGCCTGCGTGCCGGTCCCGAGGAGGGCGAGCGTGCGCGAGTCCGGCCGGGCCAGGGCACGGGCGGCGAGCGCCGAGGTGGCGGCCGTGCGCAGCGCGGTGAGCAGCGTCATCTCGGCGAGGAACGTCGGGTAGCCGTTGTGCACGTCGGCGAGCACGCCGAACGCGGTGACGGTCTGGAACCCTCGCGCCGGGTTGACCGGGTGCCCGTTGACGTACTTGAAGCCGTACGTGACGCCGTCGGACGTGGGCATGAGCTCGATGACGCCCTCGGCGGAGTGCGAGGCGACACGGGGGCGCTTGTCCAGCTCGGGCCAGCGGCGGAAGTCCGTCGCGAGGGCGTCGGTGAGCTCGGCGATGATCCGCTCGGGGCCGCGCGCGGCGATCCAGCGCGCGGTGGCGGCCACGTCCAGCAGGTCCACGGTGGTCATGGTCAGGCCTCCTTCGCGGTGCGCGGGGCGGCGGCGCTCGGGGCGGGTCGCAGCTCGAGGGTGCAGCACTTCACCGAGCCGCCGCCCTTGAGCAGCTCGGACAGGTCGATGCCCACGGGCTCGAAGCCACGCTCGCGCAGGGCGGCGTGCATGCCGGTGGCGCGGTCGGAGAGGAACACGTGCCGGCCGTCGCTGACGGCGTTGAGCCCGAGCACGGCGGCGTCCGCCTCGGTCGCCTCGATGGCGTCCGGGTAGCGTTCGCGCAGCACCGCCCGGGACTCCGGGGTGAAGGCCTCCGGGAAGTAGGCGATCTCGGCCCGCGCTCCGCCGTCGGGCACCGTCCCGTCCATGCCAGGACCGACCGGGCTGAGCACGGCGAGCGCCGTGTCGAGGTGGTAGAAGCGCGGGTCGACGAGCTCGAGCGTGACGACCTCGATGCCGAGGCGCGCCGCGACCTCGGCGTGCGCGGCACGGGTGGTGCGGAAGCCGGTGCCGGCGAGCATGACCTCGCCGTCCCAGAGCAGGTCACCCTCTCCCTCGTTGCGCTCGACCGCCTGGCCGAGGCTGGTCATGCCGCGCGCCGGGCCGGAGTCGCGCAGCCAGGCCTCGTACGCGGCGCCCTCGGGCTGCCGCTCGGGAAAGGTGAAGCGTGCGGCGAGCGCGCGCCCGCCGACGACGACGCCGCCGTTGGCCGCGTAGACCATGTCGGGCAGGCCGGGCACGGGCGAGATCACGTCGACGGTGTGCCCGCGCTGCTCGTAGGCCGCCTTGAGCGCCTGCCACTGGACGACCGCGTGCCCGGCGTCGACCGGGACCGTGACGTCCATCCACGGGTTGATCGCGTAGACAACGTCGAAGTGGACGGGCGGGCACATGAGGAAGTGGCGCGGGGTCGCGGTGCGGTCCGTGGGCGTCGCCGTGGTGGGCAGCGGCGCGGGCGCCGCGGGAGCGGCGGAAGGTGTGATCAACGTCATGCGGCGACGGTAGGGGGCCAGCCGTTGCCCCCGTTGTTCCGAATCCTGCTTCTTCATGGCCATCCGTGCAGGATTCGATACCCTGAACACAAGAAATCACCGCATCGACGCCGAGGACGAGCCATGGACGACACCAACCGGAAGATCGTGGGCCTGCTGCTGCGCGACGGACGCGCCTCGTATGCGGAGATCGGCGAGGCCGTGGGCCTGTCGGCTCCTGCGGTGAAGCGACGGGTGGACCGCATGCAGGCCCGCGGCGAGATCTCCGGCTTCACCGTGCGGGTCTCCCCCGAGCAGCTCGGCTGGCGCATCGAGGCCTACGTCGAGGTGTTCTGTCGGGGCAACATCTCCCCCGCCGCGCTGGAACGGGACTTCGGCTCCATCCCCGAGGTGGTGCGCGTCGACACCGTCACCGGCGAGGCGGACGCGCTGGTGCAGATCATGGCGGACTCGATGGCCGAGGTGGAGCGCATCGTCGAGTCGTTCCGGGTGGGCGCGCGGGTGGACAAGACGCGCACGGCGATCGTCATGTCCCGGGTGATCGACCGCCCGGCCCGCGCGGACGCGGGGGCGGTGTGACGATCCGCGGCCGCAGACCCGCCCGCGCGGCCGTAGCGCTCGCGGCGGCCGTGGTGCTCGGGGCCGCACCGGCGGCGTGCACCCCGGCGGGCGAGCCACCGGCCACCGCGCCGCCAGCCGCCCAGCCGTCTGCCGCCGGACCGGTCCCCGACGCCGTCGCCTCGAACCTCCAGGTCGAGGTCCGTCAGGACCGCACCCAGTACGCCGCCGGCACCGCGAAGCTGCACGTGACCAACGGCTCCGCCGAGGCCCTCACGCTCCTGGCCGGACAGCTGGAGGCCGACGGTTTTGGACCGAGCAGCCCGGACGGCTCCCACCGGGCCGGGACGCTGCGTCCGGGCGCAGCCCGGGACGTGCGGATCGCGCTCGGGGAGGTGGACTGCGGCGCCCGACCTCCGGCGTCGGGCACCCCGGGCGGGGCAGACGCCGCGGGTACCGTTCCGGTGCGTGTGACGGTCGCGCTCGGCGAGGCCGCCGCGCAGGGACCGCCGCGGCAGGTGGCGCTCACCGCGACCGATCCGCACGGGCGTCTCGCCGCCGTCCACGCCCAGGAGTGCGCGCGGCGGCTCGTGGCCTCGGGAGCCGACCTGCGGGTGCTGCCTGACCTGGGGATCGAGCAGCGCGGGGACCGCCTCGTGCTGCTGCTGCGCGTGCGCGTGGAGCAGGTGCCCGGCGGCCCGGTGGTCGAGGTGGAGCGGGTCACCGGCACCACGCTCCTTTCCCCTGCTGACGGTTCCGAGGCGTGGACGGGTGAGGCCCTGGATCCGGACGGCGCGGGCGAGGTCGTCCTCGACGTCGTCCCGCAGCGGTGCGACCCGCACGCCGTCGCCGAGGACAAGCGCGGCACGTTCGTGCCCGTGCTCACCACGGTGGACGGCGCCGAGCAGCCCCCGGTCTACCTGCCGATGCCCGAGGAGGCGCAGCCGACGTTCTTCGACTGGCTCGGCGAGGCCTGCGGCTGGGACTGACGCGGCGAGCGCCCGGAACGCCTCCCCGTCCGAGCCGGTCGGGGAGGCGTTCCGGGCGCGCGTCGCCGCGGGTCGGGTGCGACCCGCGGTCAGCCGATGAGCTGCCAGGGGCCCCACTGCGAGCCGCCGGGCTCCTGGTTCCGCGTCCACCACTGCGCCTCGAACGTCGCGCCGTCGTGCTCCACGACGTCACCCGCGGTGAAGACCCGCGAGGAGGTCCACACGGCGGTGCCGTCGGCGGTCGTGGCGGTCTCCTGCCACGAGCCCCACGGGGAGGCGCCCGGGGTCTCGGTGGTCCACCACATCGCCTCGAAGGTGGCGCCCTCGTGCTCGACCAGGTCACCCGCGGTGTAAGGCTTGCCGGGGGTCCAGTCCGGCTTGCCGCCCTTGGCCTGCACCTCGCCGACGGCGACCTCGGTGCCCGTGGCCTCGCCGACCAGCGTCAGGGCCCCGCCCTGCTTCTTCGGCAGCCGCAGGTCCACCGACGCGGTGCCGACCTCGTCGTACGGGTCGGAACCGACCGTGCTGTCCACGGCGAACCGGCCGATCTCCTCGCCGTCGAGCTGGACGACCAGCTCGTCGTCCGTCACGTCCGCCGCGGTGGACATCGACCACGAGGAGACGTCGAACGCGGTCTTCTTGCCGGCCTTCAGCTCCTCGTTCGCGGTGAACGACACGCCGACGGCACGCTGGCTCGCGTCGACCGCGAGCGGCTCGTCCGTGGCGTGCTCCGCCATGTAGTCGACGAACGCCGTCAGGTCGATCTTTCCGGTGTCGCGCGCGTCGGCGCCCTCGGCGAAGACCCGGAAGTTGTCGCCACCGGCGGCCAGGAACGAGTTCACCGTGACCGAGTACGTGGCGTCGAGGTCGATCGGCTCGCCGTCGAGCCACATGCCGGTGATGCGGTCGCCCTCGTCACGCGCCGGGTCGTAGGTGTACTCGAAGCCCTCGGAGACCCCGAGGCGCAGGAAAGGCCGCGACGGGACGTTCCCGGCGGCGTCGCGCTGCCACTGCTGCTCGAGCGCCGTCCTGACCTGCTCGCCCGTGAGATCCATGTTGACCAGCGTGTTGGCGAAGGGCTGCACGGCCGCGGCCTGCTGGTAGGTGACCGTCCGGGGGAAGTCGGTACCGGAGGAGCCGGTCAGGTCTGCCCGCAGACCTCCGGGGTTCATGAACGCGATCTGCGCGGAGCCCGCTTCCTCGGTCTCGGTCGCCCACCGCTGCACCTCGGCGACGAGGTTGCCGAGCGTGGACTCGCCGCCCCGGTTCTCGGTGCGCACAGGATTGCCGTCAGCGTCCGTCGCCGTGAGCTGCGCCCGGTTGTGCACCCCGTCGATCTGGCCCAGGGGCTGGGCGCCGAGCTCCTCGGCGACGTCGACGGCGTCGGCGACGATCTGCTCCACCTCCGGGTCGGCCGGGTAGTTGCCGATCAGCGGCAGCACGGCGGACTCGAGCCCGAGCACGTCACCGGACTCGGGGTCCATCGTGAAGACGAGCTGGTTGAGGTTGACGCCGTACTCGCCACCGGAGACGACCGGTCGCTCGGTCACCGGGCGATCTGCCCAGGCGTCGACCGGGACACGGCAGTCGTACTCGAGGTGCGTGTGGCCGGAGACGATGGCGTCGACGTCGCCGTCGACCCCCGTGACGATCTCACCGAAGGAGCCCTCGGTGATCTGGTCGCAGCCGTCGGTCGCGGCGCCCTCGTGGATCAGCGCGACCACGAGGTCGACACCTTGCTCACGCAGCACGTCCGCCTCGTCGTTGACCGCCTCCGTGATGTCGGTGAACTCCAGGCCGGCGATGCCGTCCGGGCTCACGAGCGACGGCATGTCCTCGGTGATCGCACCGACGAACCCGACCTCGACGCCGCCGACCTCGGTCACCCAGGACGGCGGGGTCGCGTGCTCCCCGGTCTCGCTGTCGATGATGTTCGCCGCGATGTACGGCCATTCGGCCCCGCCGTACGGGTTGTCATCGGCGTCGTAGGGCGCCGTGATCCGGTCGGTCAGGTCGTCGAAGCCTCCGTCGAGCTCATGGTTGCCGACCGCCGAGACGTCGAGGCCCGCAGCGTTGAGGGCGTCGATCGTCGGCTTGTCCTGCTGGATGAACGACTCGAAGGTGGAGGCACCGAGAAAGTCCCCGGCCGAGGCGAAGACCGTGTTCGGGTTCTCGGTCCGCAGCTGGTCGACCGCCCCGGCCAGGACGGCTGCTCCGGCAGCCCCACCGTAGGAGTCCTCGAGGATGCGGCCGTGGAAGTCGTTCGTCTGGAGGATCTGGATGTCGACAGGGTCGGCGGCCTGGGCTGGCAGCGCGCCGACGGTGACGACACCCGCGAGCGCGAGGCCGAGGGTGGTCGCCCCGGCCACCTGCTTGCGCATGGTGTGCATGTGTGATTTCTCCCACTGTTCGAGTTGGATGAAGTCACACTAGCCAGGGACGCCGACCTGCGGGCGCCGAACGGGTAACGATCAGGAGAACGACGGTCGGCGCTCCGGTGCGCCAGGAATCTGCGCCGGTTCGCTGAGGTGACCGGTCCGCCGCAGCCACCACTCGGCGAGCAGCGTGGTCAGGGGCGGGACGGCGGCGGCCAGCGCTACGAGGGTGCGCCAGACCCCCCAGCGGTACCTGACGGCGACGACCAGCGCGACGATCCCGTAGGCCACGAACGCCCCGCCGTGCAGCCGCCCGAACAGCCAGACCCCCGCCTCGGTGGTCTCGGTGACGTACTTGAGGAACATCCCCACCAGGAGGCCCGCCCACGTGAAGGCCTCGAACCAGGCGACGACGGCGTAGAGCCGGCCGAGCCTGGACAGCGGGGGCTTCCCGGCGGGTCGTGCCGTAGCGGGCCGGGGGTCGGCGGGCGCGGTCATGGAGGGTCCTTTCGGGCGGGTGGGATCGCCGGGTTCAACGCTCCACCCGGCGTCCCGGTTCCCGCCGTCCCGGTCAGCGCTGCGCCGCCGGGCGGTCTGCCATGATCTCCCGGTGAGCGAGAGCGGTGCACGGCGCCGGTGGTGACTGCTGGGTGTCCTGGGGACGGCCGTCGTGGCACTCGCCGTCGTGGCGGCCCTCGTCTGGAACGGCGTCCTGTGGCCGAACCGGCTGGCGGCGGACGACTACGACGTCCGCGGGGTGGACGTGTCCGCCTACGAGGGCGAGATCGACTGGCCGGTGCTGGCGGGCCAGGACCTCGACTTCGCGTTCATCAAGGCGACCGAGGGGTCGAGCCACGTGGACGAGCGGTTCGCCGCGAGCTGGGCGGACGCCCTGGAGACGGACCTGCTGGTGGGCGCGTACCACTTCCTCAGCTTCGAGAGCCCGGGCGAGAGCCAGGCCGCGCACCTGATCGAGCAGGTGCCGGCGACGGCGGGGACTCTGCCACCGGTGGTCGACGTCGAGTACTACGCCGACTTCGCGGCGGACCCGCCGTCGGTGGACGAGCTGCGCGGCATCCTGGACCCGATGCTCGACGCGCTCGAGGAGCACTACGGTGCCGTGCCGATCATCTACACCACCCAGGAGGTGCGCAGCCGCTACCTGGGCGAAAGCTACGACCGCTACCCGCTGTGGATCCGGTCGATGGCGCTCGCCCCCGAGGTGCCGCGCCGCGACTGGGAGTTCTGGCAGTACTCCGACCGCGACGTGCTCGACGGGTACGCGGGCGAGGAGACGCACATCGACATGAACGTGTTCGACGGCACGCTGGACGACCTGCGCGCGATGACGCTCGGCTGAGCCCGAGCCGTCCCGACCGCTCCGCTCAGCGAGCGAGCGCCGCCGTCAGCTCCGCCGTCGTGGTCACGGGACGGTCGCACACGAACCCGCGGCACACGTAGGCGGCCGGGCCGCCGGCCACGAGGGGTCGGTCCGCCAGGAGCGGCACGTCGTCGGCGTCGGAGGGTCCGTGCACGACGACGGCACCCGCGGTGGGCGTGCGGCGCGCGGTCCGCGCGAGGTCGGCCGCTGCGGGGCCGCTGCCGACCACCGCGACCTGCAGCGGACCGGCCGCCAGGGCCTCGGCGGCGGCGAGCGCCCAGCCGGCGAACCGTGGCGCCTGCCGGGCGAGCGCCCCGGAGGCCTCCACGGCGGACTCGGCGGCGGCGCGGTGCCGCGCCGAGCCGGTCAGCGCGGCGTGGGTGACGAGCGCGGCGGCCAGCGCCGACTGCCCCGACGGCTCGGGTCCGTCGCTGGGATCGCGGGGCCGCACCACGAGCCGCTCCGCGTCGTCGGCGACGTCGAAGAAGCCGCCCCCTCGCGGATCGCTGAAGTGGTCCAGCGCCACGTCGAGCACCTCTCCGGCGGTCGCGAGCCAGCGCGCCTCACCCGTGGCCTGGTGCAGGGCGAGCAGACCTTCGGCGAGGTCGCCGTGGTCGGCGGCGACCGCGGCCGGCGCACCCACCACGCCGTCACGGGAGGCACGCCGAAGCCGCCCGTCGACGACGTGCCGGTCGAGCAGCAGATCCGCACACTCCCGGGCCGCACGCACCCAGTCGGCCTGTTCGAGGAGCGCCCCGGCGTCGGCGAGCGCCGCGACCGCGAGCCCGTTCCACGCGGTGACGACCTTGTCGTCCCGGGCGGGCTGGGGACGCTTCTCCCGCGCGGCGTGGAGCCGGGCGCGGACGTCCGCCCACCAGGCGGGATCAGGGTCCTCGGGCAGCTGGAGCGTCGAGGTCCCGCCCTCGAAGGTGCCCGCCTCGGTGACCGCGAGGACCTCTGCCGCCCCGGCGCCGTCATCGTCCCCGAGCACGTCGCGCAGCTGCGCGGGCGTCCAGGCGTAGGTGAGGCCTTCGACGCCGTGGCCGTCCACCACCGTGTCGGCGTCGAGGGCGGAGGCGAAGCCACCCTCGGCGGTGCGCAGGTCCCGCAGCAGGAACTCCGCGGTCTCGCGGGTCACGCGTTCGGCGAGCGGCGACCCGGTCGCCCGCCACAGGTGCGCGTAGGCCCGCAGGAGCTGGGCGTTGTCGTAGAGCATCTTCTCGAAGTGCGGCACCACCCAGCGCGCGTCGACGGAGTAGCGCGCGAATCCTCCGCCGAGCTGGTCGTAGATCCCGCCGCGCGCCATCGCCTCGCAGGTGCGCTCGGCCAGCGCGAGGGCGGAGTCGTCGCCCGTGCGGGCGTGGTGGCGCAGCAGGTGCTCGAGCGTCATCGACGGCGGGAACTTCGGCGCTCCGCCGAACCCACCGTGGACCCGGTCCGCGTCGCGCGCGACGGCGGACACGGCCCCGGCGAGCGCCGCTTCGTCGAGGGGTGCACCCGGCAGCGGTCCCGTCGTGCGGGCGATCGCCGCGGTCACGGCGGCGCCGTGCTGCACGACGGCGTCGCGCCCGTCGGCCCACGCGTCACGGACCGCGCCGAGCACCCCGAGGAAATGCTCGCGCGGGAAGTAGGTGCCGCAGTGGAAGGCCTCGCCGTCCGGGGTGAGGAACGCCGTCATGGGCCAGCCGCCCTGGCCCGTCATGGCCTGGGTGGCCGCCATGTAGACGGAGTCGACGTCGGGCCGCTCCTCCCGGTCGACCTTGATCGGCACGAACGCGCCGTTGATCACCTGCGCGACCTCGTCGTCCTCGAACGACTCGTGCGCCATGACGTGGCACCAGTGGCAGGCGGCGTACCCGACCGACAGCAGCACGGGGACGTCGCGGCGCCGGGCCTCGGCGAACGCGTCGTCGCCCCACTGCCACCAGTCGACCGGGTTGTCGGCGTGCTGGCGCAGGTACGGGGAGGTGGCGGTGCGCAGACGGTCAGCCATGGTTCCAGCGTGTCACGGCACCCGGTATCCAGGTCGGCCGGGGTGGCTACCCGGACGCGACGTCGCGGACGCCGCGGGCGAGGTAGACGGTGTTGCTCGACTCGCCGCCGGTGAGCGGGTTCGCGAAGGGCACCGGGTGCGACGAACGCTCGGCGAACACCTGGTCCAGCTCGGCCTCGAACGCGGCGTCGGGCGGGTCGTCCGACCAGAGGGCGAACACGCCGTCGTCGGCCAGGTGGCGGGTCATCGCGCGCAGGCCGGGCGCGTCGTAGAACGCCGCGTGGCTCGGGTGGAGCACGTGGCGAGGGCTGTGGTCGATGTCGAGCAGGATCGCGTCGTACCGGACCTGCGGCTCCTCGCGCACTCGGTGGAAGAAGTCGCCCTGGACGAGCCGGCAGCGCGGGTCGGAGGCGAGCCCGGCGACGTCCGGCAGCAGCTCACGCCGGTGCCAGTCCAGCACCGGGCCGGAGTACTCGACCACCGTCGCCTCGCCGACCCGCGGGTCGGCGAGCGCCGCCTGCGCGGTGTAGCCGAGCCCGAGGCCACCGACCAGCACGCGCAGCGCGGCCCCGTCCGGCGCGGTGAGCCGGTCCAGGGCGAGGGTGGCGAGCTTGCGCTCGGCCACCGTGAAGAGGCTCGACATAAGGTACTCGTCGCCCAGGCGGACCTCGTAGACGTCCTGCCGCGCGGCCGGGTCGTACCGGCGGCGCAGGCTGATGTCCCCCATCGGCGTCGGCTGGAAGTCGAGCTCCTCGAAGCGCAGCGGCATGGCTCAGGGTCTCACGCGGCTCCTGACCTCGATCACTGCCCCGGTGACGGCAGGTCCTCGGGTGTTCAGATCGAGGGTTACCGCAGAGCGTGAAGGGCTCCCTCACAGCGCTCGGTGATCACGTCCGACGTGATTCTCACGCTGTGCGTGATTCGATTCTGCCCAGGCATCACCGATCACGCCCTGCGGACACCTCCGTTGTCATCACCGACGGCTGTGGCGCGCCGATGCCGCCGGATGTCACGCCGGGCCGCGGGCAACCACCTTGGCGTCGTTGGCGCTCAGGCCGGCTGGCCGCCCTCCCAGGCACGGGCGCCGATCACGGGGCGACCGGCGGTGTAGTCCTGGCGCATCATCGGCGAGGAGATCATCATGTCCGCCGTGGTGACGTTGCACGCCATCGGCACGTTCCACACGGCAGCGAGCCGCAGCAGCGCCTTGACGTCCGGGTCGTGGGGCTGTGCCTCGAGCGGGTCCCAGAAGAAGATCAGCATGTCGATGACCCCCTCGGCGATCTTCGCGCCGATCTGCTGGTCGCCGCCTACCGGACCGGAGAGCAGCCGGTGGACCGGCAGCCCCAGCTCGAACTCGAGCATGGTGCCGGTCGTGCCGGTCGCCCAGAGCTCGTGCCCGGAGAGGGTGCCCCGGTTGAACTCGGCCCAGCGCAGGAGCTCGACCTTCTTGTTGTCGTGCGCCACGAGGGCGATGCTGTGCCGAACGGTGTCCATGGAGCACTCCTCACCCGGGCGCGGTCACACCCGTCTGGCTGCCATGCTTCCACGCCCGGCCCCGATCGATCGCCGGGTGCGCAGGGCCGCGCCGGGTTAGGGTTCGTCACCGTGACCGAGGCGACCCCACCCCAGCCTGCTCTCCTGCCCGTCAGGACGAGCCGCCTCGTGCTGCGCACGTACCAGGAGGACGACCTCGAACCGCTGCTGGACTACTACGCAGACCCCGACGTCGCCCGGTTCCTGCTCGAGGAGCCGTGGACGCGCGAGGTCGCCGAGACCCAGCTCGCGCTGCGCCGGCAGCGCACGGGCATCGACGGCCCCGCGTCCGCGCTGGCGCTGGTCGTCGAGCACGAGGGCACCGTCGTCGGCGACATCGCCCTGTGGACGACCGGGGACACCGTGTCCCGCGGAGAGGTCGGGTGGGCGTTCCACCCCGGCCACGGCGGCCGCGGGTTCGCGACGGAGGCGCTGCGCTCCCTGCTCGGGATCGCGTTCGACCGGTACCGGATGCACCGGGTGGTCGCCCAGCTCGACGCGCGCAACGAGCCGTCGGCCCGCCTGTGCGAGCGGGTGGGGATGCAGCGCGAGGGTCGGTTGCGCGCGGACTGGTGGTCCAAGGGCGAGTGGACCGACACCCTGGTCTACGGGATGCTCGCCCGGGAGTGGCAGCGTCCCTGACCTGCGGCAGGTTCAGCGGCGCGTCAGCCGGAACACGGGGATGACGCGTGACGTCTTCTCCTCGTAGCGCCGGAACCCGTCCGACATCTGCTTGAACCGCTCCCACGCGGCGTCCCGTTCGGCGCCGGCGAGCTCCACGGCACGCACGTCGAGGGTGCCGTCGTCCGGAGTCTCGATGGTGACGTCGGGGTGAGCGAGCAGGTTGTGGTACCAGTCCGGGTTCGTGTCGGCGCCGCCGGCCGACGCCGTGATCAGCCAGGACACGTCGGACTCACGGATCGCCGCGAGCGGGTTGACCCGCTCCGCGCCGCTCTTCGCGCCGACGTGGTGCAGGAGCACGAGGGAGCGCCCGAAGCCCATCGTGGTCACCGTCCCGCCGTTGTCGCGGAACTCGTCGACGATCTGCTGGTTCCAGTCGGCCATGGCACCCAGTATCGACCGGCCGGCGCAGCCCGGCCAGCCCACCGGACATCCCACCGACGGCCGTCCCATAGAATCGATTCGATGACTACCGTCGGCCCCGCCGTCGACCCCCGCCGCGCCACGATCATCCTCGTCGCGCTGGCCGCCTCGACGTTCCTCTTCGTGACCGTGGAGTCGCTACCCTCGGGGCTGCTGACCCTCATGGCGCCGGACCTCGGTCGACCGACCTCCCAGATCGGGCTGCTGGTCACCGCCTATGCCCTCGTGGTGCTCGTCAGCTCGGTCCCGCTGGCCCACGTCACCCGGAGCATCCCCCGGCGGTGGGTGCTCTCGGCCTGCGCCGGCGTGGCCGCCGTCGCGACCCTGTGGGCCGCGGTGACGCCGTCGTACGAGCAGCTCATGGTCGCCCGGGTGGTGACCGCGCTCGCCCAGGCGCTGTTCTGGGTCGCGGTGGTGCCCGCCACCGCCGGCCTCTTCCCTCCCGGCGTGCGCGGCAAGGCCATGGCGCGGCTCGCGATCGGCAACTCGCTCGCCCCGGTGCTCGGGGTGCCCGCCGGCACCTGGCTCGGCGAGCTGACGTCGTGGCGGGTCACCTTCGTCGCCGTCGCGGTGCTCTCCACCATCATCACCGTCGTCGTCATCGCCCTGTTCCCCTCCGTGGCGCCGTCGGCCGGCGGGGCGAGCGAGGCGCCGTTCCCGTCGGGGCGACGGTTCGGGTTCCTCATGGTCACCACCGTCCTCGTGGTGACCGGGGCGTTCGGCGTCATCACGTTCGTCACGCAGTACCTGCAGGACGTCGCGGGATACACGCAGTCCGACATCCCGGCCCTGCTCCTGCTCCAGGGCGGCGCGGGCGTGGTGGGCGCCGTCGTCGTCGGCAGGTTCCTCGACAGGCGGCCCGTCGGCGCCTACCTCGTCGGAGCGGCGGTGCTGGTCCTCGCCCTGGCCGGGCTGTGGACGTTCGGCGAGTCCCGGGTCGGGGTGGTGGTGTGCCTGGCGCTGTTCGGGTTCGCGTTCTCCACGGTGCCACCCGTGCTGTCCCACCGCGTGCTGCTCGTCGCCCCGCGCGGGACCAACATGGGCCAGGCGATCTCGTCGTCGCTGTTCAACCTCGGCATCGCCGCGGGGTCGGGACTCGGCGCCCTGCTGGTGTCGATGGTCGGGGTGCGGGACGTGCCGCTGGTAAGCGCGGGCGTGGTGCTGCTGGCGCTCGCCGTCGCGTTGCTCGAGGAGCGGGTATGCACGCCGCTCGCCTCGGTGGAACGGCGGGCCGTCGACGAGGTCATCGAGGAGGATCTCTCGGCGTAGGGCGGCATCATGTCCTCATGGACGACGCCGCACACTGCCCCTGCCAGTCCGGCCTGTCCTACGGCGAGTGCTGCGGGCCGCTGCACACGGGGTCGCGGGTGGCCGGCACCGCCGAGGCGCTGATGCGGTCGCGGTACGCGGCCTTCGCCGTCGGCGACGCGTCGTACCTCCTGCAGACGTGGCACGTGACGACGCGCCCCTCCGTCCTGGAGCTGGACCCGGAGCAGCGGTGGCGCCGGCTCGACGTCCTGGCCACGCGCGGCGGCGGCCCGTTCGACGACGACGGCGTGGTGGAGTTCGTCGCGACGTTCCGGTCGGGATCGGGCGCTCGCGGGCGGCTGCACGAGGTGAGCCGGTTCGTGCGCGAGGGCGGCCGGTGGTTCTACGTGGACGGTGACGTCACCGGGTGACGTCCCGGGTGAAAAGGAGGGGGCCGGGGAGTTCTGCCCATGGACGGCGCTTCCGGCCCGGTCGGCGCTTCGGTACGGTCAGCATCCCGCCATCCACGACCTTCAAGGGGACACCTTCGTGACCGACCACCCGCCGTACCCCGGCACGCCCGCCGGCCCGACCTCGCCCGCGGCGCCCACCGAGCCCGCAGAGCCCACGGGCCCCGCCCGGCGCTCGCGCAAGGGCCTGGTGATCGGCGGCTCGGTCGCTGCCGGGGTCCTGCTCCTCGGCGGGGCCGGTGCTGCCGCCTACGCCATGCTGGACGGCGGTGGGTCCCAGCCGGAGGCGGCGCTGCCCGCCTCCACGATCGGGTACGTGCGCGTGGACCTCGACCCGTCCGCCGAGCAGAAGATCAACCTGCTGCGCCTGGCGGACCGCCTGCCGGACCTCTCCGAGGACCTGGGCGTCGAGGTCACCGAGGACTCGGACCTCAAGCAGGTCATCGTCGACGCGCTCGTCGCGAACGGCGAGTGCGAGGTCGACTACGACGCCGACGTCGCCCCGTGGATCGGTGACCGCACCGCACTCGCCGCGGTCCCCGGCGTCGACGGCGAGCCCCAGCCGGTCTGGGTGCTGGCCGTCACGGACGAGGACGCCGCCCGCCCCGCGCTCGAGTCCGGCCTGGGCTGCGGCGAGGCCCTCGACGCCGGCCAGCTCGCCTTCACCGAGGGCTACGCGCTCATCACCGACGGCACGGCCGCGGCCGACGTCGTGGCCGACGCCGAGGAGGGCTCGCTCGCGGACGACGAGGTCTTCGCCGCGGACATGGAGGCGCTCGGCGACGCCGGGCTCGTGTCCTTCTGGGCCGACGCCGAGGCCGCCCTCGACTGGTCGCTCGACGCGGTTCCCGAGCTGACCGAGGGCACGCTGGCCGAGAGCGACCTGGAGGACCTGGAGTCCCTCACGACCATGGCCGGCGCCCTGCGCGCCAACCCCGACGGGATCGAGCTGGAGACCCTCTCGGCCGGTGACGAGGCCGTCCTCGCGCCGTACCGGGCGACCGGCACCTCCGTGACGGCGGCCCTGCCGGACACCACGCTGGCGGCGGTCTCCGGCTCCACCGCTCCCGGCGCCGTCGACGACGCGTGGGAGCAGTTCCGCGAGCTGTACGACTCCATGGCGACCCTCGGGGGCGGGGCGCTCGGCAGCGACGCGCTGATGCCGGGCACCGAGGACGCCGCCGCGACGCCTGCCGAGGTCGACCCGGAGATGCACGACTACTGCGTCCAGGCCGCGTACGACACCTTCGGTCTCACGGAGGACGCGCTCACCGCCGACGACGAGATGCTGGTCGACATCTTCGTGGACTCCTGTACCGGCGCGTCGGCGGACGTGTCGGCCACCGCCACCGACGACCCCTGGGGCGGGGCCGGCCAGCCCGACCTGGACGGCATCGTGGCGCTGCTCGAGGACGAGTACGGCGTCCGCCTGCCCGACGACCTGGTGACGCTCGCCGGCGAGCAGATCGCGATCGCCGTCGACTCCCGCGGCCTCGACTCGCTGGACACCGTGGCGAGCATGGCCGACGTCTCCGTGGGCGTGCGCACCGTCGGGGACACCGCGGCCCTCGAGGACCTCGCCGGCCGCATCGACGGCCTGCTGACCGACTCCGGCATGGACCCGCTGGCGACCTCGCCGGCCGACGACGGGTTCGTGTTCGCGACGAACGACGCGTACGCCACCGAGATCGCCGGGGACGGCGGCCTCGGCTCCACGGACGCCTACCGCAGCGTCGTCAGCCCCGAGGACGCGAGCGGCGTGCTGTACGTCGACCTCGACCTGCTGACGGACGTGCTGCGTCCCGTCCTCGAGTCGGACCCGTCGAGCCTCGGCTACCTCGAGCCGCTGCGTGCGGCGGGCATGACCACCAGCGCCGACGACACGCACGCGAGGGCGACGTTCCGCGTCAGCTTCGACTGACGACCGGCCGGTCGTGGAGCGGGCCCGCGAGGGGCCGCTCCACGATCTGGCTCGCTGAGGGACACTGGCCCCATGGGCCGAGCCCTGGAGACCGACTACCTCGTCATCGGCGCGGGGGCCGCCGGCATGGCGTTCACCGACGCGGTGCTGGACCACAGCGACGCGCACGTGACGCTCGTCGACCGGCGTGACGCCGTCGGCGGCCACTGGCGCGACGCCTATCCCTTCGTCCGGCTGCACCAGGCGTCGCCGTTCTACGGGGTGGCGTCGACGCCGTTCGGCGGGGCGTTCCAGACCTCCGGCCCCGAGGCCGGCCTGCAGGAGCGCGCCACCGGCCCGGAGGTCTGCGCCTACTACGGGCGCGTGCAGCGCGACCGGTTCGAGCCCAGCGGGCGGTTCACCTTCCTCAGCGGCCATGACGCGTCCGACGGCGGGCGGGTGGTCGCGCTCGAGACCGGCGCCGAGCGGGACGTGCGCGTCCGGCGGCGCGTCGTGGACGCGCGGTACCTGTCGCCGCGCATCCCCGCGCTGGAGCCGCCACCCTTCGAGGTGTCCGACGGCGTCACCTGCGTGCCGGTGGGTGAGCTGCCGTTCGTGGGGGAGTCGGCCAGGTCGTTCGTGGTGGTCGGGTCGGGAAAGACGGCGACCGACGCGATCGTGTGGCTGCTGGGGCGCGGGGTGTCGCCCGAGGAGGTGTGCTGGGTGCGGCCGCGCGACCCGTGGATGCTCGACCGGGCCGTGGTGCAGCCTGACCCGGCAGTCTTCCTGTCGATGGCGACGTCGCTCATGGAGGCAGGGGCGTCGGCGGCGTCGGTGGACGAGTTCTTCCTGCGGCTCGAGGACGACGGCGTGATGCTGCGTCTGGATCGTGAGGTCATGCCGACCATGGCGCGCGTGCCGACGCTCGCGCGCTGGGAGCTCGAGCTGCTGCGGACCGTGGAGAACGTGGTGCGGCTCGGGCACGTGCGGCGGGTGTCGCCGGGGCTGGTGTCGCTCGAGCGCGGGGACGTGCGGGTCGGGGCGGGCGCCGTCGTCGTGCACTGTGCGGCGGAAGGGCTGCGGCAGCGGCCGGCCGTGCCCATCTGGTCCGACGGGCGGATGGTGCTGCAGCCCGTGCGGGCAGGGTTCCCATGCTTCGGGGCGGCGCTGGTGGGGTACGTCGAGGCGACACGGGCGTCCTGGAGCGACGCTGCGCTGAACGCGCTGTGCCCGGCGACGCCGTACTTCTCGACACCGGCCGAGTGGGTCGCGTCGCAGGCTGCCGGGGCGCGTGCGGTGGGGGCGTTCATGGCGGAGCCGGACGTGGCGGCGTGGTCGCACTCGACGCCGCTGAACCCCACGCGGGTGACGATGGCTGATCGGGAGCGGGACGAGGTGGTCGCGGCGATCGCGCAGTTCAAGGCGGTGTCGGAGGCCGGGGTGCGGGGGATGGCGCGGCTCGGCCGGGCATGAGGAGCCGGGCTGGCGACGCTGCGGAGTGGCGAGAATCAGCGTGCAGAACGGCGAGACCGGTTCTGCAAAACGGCGAGTGACATCGTGCAGAACGGCGAAAACGCGGATACCCTGGCAAGATGCCAGACACGCTGCAGTACGACCGCCTCGTGCTCCCTGGCGTTCACACAGCCCTGAACGACACTCGCGTCGTCGTGCTGCAGGGGGCGCGCCAGGTCGGCAAGTCGACGCTGGCGGAGGAGATCGCGGCCGATCGCGACGGACTGCTCGTCACCCTGGACAACCCCGGGGCCCGCGCTTTCGCCACGGACGACCCGGTCGGGTTCGTGAACCAGTACCCGGACGGCCTGCTGCTGATCGACGAGGTCCAACGGGTGCCCGAGCTCGTGATCGCCGTCAAGGAAGCCGTCGACCGAGACAAGCGGCCGGGACGTTTCCTGCTGACGGGGTCGGCCAACCTGCTTGACCTCGCCGCCACGCACGAATCGCTTGCCGGCCGCGCGGAGACTCATGTGCTCTACCCCCTGAGTCGCGCTGAGATCGAGGCGGCACCGGGCAGCTTCATCGATGCCATCATGGAATCCTGTCGGCTCCGCAGGTATACGAGTGACCTCACGCGCCAGGACTATCTCGACATCGTCTGTGCGGGCGGGTACCCCGAAGCTCTCTCGCGGCACGGGCGCCGTCGTCGCGACTGGTACCAGCAGTACGTCCAACAGATCGTCAACCGCGACGCGGTAGACATCTCCGGACTCCATCGGTTGCGTGATCTCCCGACGATCCTGCGCCTCATCGCCGCACGCGCGGGGTCACCGATGGTCTGGTCGGGCCTTGCCTCCGACGCCGGGATGCCCCGCCGAACCCTCGACCCCTACGTACGGCTGCTCGAGTCGCTGTACCTGGTCCACACGCTGCCTGCCTGGTCGACAAACCTCACGTCGCGTGTGACGAAGCAGCCCAAGCTCCACGTCGTCGACACGGGGCTCGCGGCGGCACTGCTCCAGGCATCCGCCGACTCACTGCACCCGGCAGCGCCGGGGAACCTCGCCGGTTCCCTGCTGGAGAGCTTTGTCGTCGGAGAACTCGTGCGGCAGGCGACATGGAGTGCGCAGGAGGTGGCGCTCTCCCACTTCCGCAGCAACCAGGGTGAGATCGACGTGATCCTCGAGGCGCCGGACGGCCGCGTCGTCGGCGTCGAGGTCAAGGCTGCCGCGACCGTGTCGGCCCGCGACGTTCGCCACCTGGTCACACTCCGCGACAAGCTCGGCGAACGATTCGTCGTCGGCGTCGTCCTGTACACGGGCCGCGAGGCCCTCGCCGTCGGCGACCGCATCCTGGCGCTGCCGACCGACGCCCTCTGGCGATGGCGTTGAAGCACGTCAGCGGCTGATACCCGACCCGACTGGTGACCTCGGCTCAACGAGTCGTCGAGCCGCTCGGGTAAGAAACGTTCAGTAAGAAGCGTCAGAAGCGTTGAGTATGTCCCGCGTCAAGCTGCTGGCAGATTCTGGGTCTCGGGAAAGTTGGGGATGAGGGGGTCGGCGTAGCCGAGGTGGACCTCCAGGGGCCGGTTCCAGGCGATGGCCTCGTGGGGGCGCACGGTGTTGTACTCGGCCCGGTAGTCGTCAGCGTGGGCGACCAGGGCCAGGACGTCGTCGACCTCCTCGAGGTAGAGCCGCTCGTACTTCAACGACTGAAAGCCGCGTTCGCGTGAGCCGTTCTGTCCGGGGGTCTTGACCCTCGTGCGCACGTGCCGCAGCTCGGGGTGGGCGATGATGAACGCCTCGAACCGGAACGAGCGGAACGGGCCGCCGTTGTCCGTCACGATCGTGACCGCCGGGATCACGTTCCCGTCGGCGTCGCGTGAGCAGGTGCCGATCAGCGGGCTGCCGAACATCGCCTCGTAGTCCGCTAGCGCGAGCTCGATCGCCGCGATCGCGTCGTGCTGGTTCGCCGTCGGGGACACGTGCCACGGATGCTCGTACTTGGACCAGTAGTCCCGGCAGCCCGCGATCCGCCACGTGCCTCCGGTCGTGGTCTCGAACTCGGAAAAGTCGAGCTGCCACACCTGGTTCGGGCCGGTCGGCTCGGTCGCGAACGCGGCCTTGCGCCGCTGGGCGAGCTGGCGGCGTTCACGCTGGTAGGCCGCCGGCAGGATCAGTCCTTCGTCGCGCAGCAGCAGCAGCACCGTGGCCTGGGAGACCCGGTGCCCGTCGTGACGCACCATCGCCCACACCTTGCGGTGCCCCCACGCCGGATGGGCGAGCGCGTGCCGGCGGGCCGCCTCTCGCACGCCCTCTCGCGCGGGACGTGGCCACGGGCCCTTGACCGGCGCGCTGGCCCGGGCGCGAGCCTGCCAGCGTCGCCACGACCGCTCGGGCACGCCGACCAAGGAGCAGAACCTCGTGGTCGGCATGCCCGCCTCGACGCGGATCACCTCGAGGTCCTCGAAGGGCCCAGGCGGCCCTCCGCGGACTTCTTCCACACCCGGGCCTCCAGGTGCGCCTCTCCGAGCGCCTGGGTCAGCTCGGCGATCTCGGCCTCGAGCTGCTGCTCGCGGGTCGAGGGACCGGACTTCCCGGCGGCCAGTCCCGTTCTGCCGGCCTCGAGAAACTGCCGCTTCCAGTTCCCGACCGACTGCTCCGACACCTTCGCCCGCCGGGCGGCCTCGGCGACGGTGACCTCCCCGGCCAGGACCGACAACACGATCCTGGTCTTCTCCTCAGACGGAACGGCTGGTGGTCTCGCCATGAACGATCAGACTCCTCACAGGTCAGGCCCGAAAGCAACGGGCCCTGCCACTAAGTCTGACGCGCGACAAGTAGAACCGGTTGAGAAGGTTGGATAGATGGCTTGACCAGCCAGTATGCGTGCCGCCCTGAACAGGGTGTTCGCGATCCCCTCGCCCTGATCCTCCGCATGCCGCTGCGCTCAATGACCCAGGCATGCGCCATCCAAGGGTCCGACACCATCGAGGGCTACACCGTGTCGGACCAGGACGCTCTGGCCGCCGTGGACGACGAGCCTCCCCCTGACAGCAGACCAGCGCACCTGGTCCGAGATCCTGGGCAACCGCCGGATGATGACGTACATCCTGCGGATGTCGCCTGAGCCCGGATTCGCCGTGGACTCCCAGACCTTGCGGTCGCTGCACTTCATGCTGATGGAACACGACCGGTCGGTCGATCCGGGAAGGTTCCGTCCCGGATCGACCGACGTCCGCGACGACACGGCCGATGTCACGGTCTACGAGGGACCGCCGGCCGAGATGGTGACGGAGCTCGTCGACGAGCTGGTGGGCTCGTTGCGGACGGACGGGACCGACACCCTGGTCGATGCCGCCATGGCACACCTCAACCTCGTGATGGTCCACCCGTTCAGGGACGGCAACGGACGGATGGCTCGCGCGCTGCAGACGCTCGTGCTCGCCCAGGACCGCGTGCTCGAACCGACGTTCTCCAGCATCGAGGAATGGCTCGGCAGCAACACCGACGACTACTACCGCGTCCTGGCCGTGACCGGAGCCGGCGCCTGGAATCCGCAGAACGACGCCGGACTGTGGATCAAGCTCAGCCTTCGCGCCCACCACATGCAGGCACAGACGCTGCAGCGGCGGTTCGACGAGGCCGACCGGACGTGGGTGGCGCTCGACGAGCTCATCGCGCGGTTCAGCCGGCAGCCCCGCGTCGCCGATGCATTGTTCGACGCTGTCCGCGGATTACGGGTCGTTCGACCCACCTACGTGAAACAGAGCGGCCTCGAGGAGCAGACGGCGAGCCGCGACCTGCGAGGGCTGGTCTCGGCGGGCCTGCTCGAAGCCCACGGGCAGACGCGGGGGCGCTACAACACGGCGAGCGGAGCGCTGCGAACGCTCGGGACGAGATCCGGGCCGACCGGCCGAAGCTCGTCGACCTGTACCCGTGGCTGATCGGGGAACTGCGGCGGCGGGCCGGGCGGCACAGCTGACGAAGTCTCCAGCTCGCCACCTGCGACGCTAGTGCTCGCGTGAGCTGACCCGTCGGGCCGTTCAGATGACCCTGAACACATGACAGACACCAACATCGACCGCCATGCCGTTCACGTAGGAGTTCACTACACCCAGATCGTCGGCACGCTCCGGGCGCTCCGCGAGGCAGGTGAAGACGCAGTCGTTGAAGGTGACGGCTGGTTCGCTTGGGGCGAGGCACTCGGTGATGACGTGAACGATGCGACGTCCTTTCACGTCTTCATCGTGACGACGAACGTCATCCGCACGCTTCGGCACCTGGTCACGATGGGCGTGAACCTCATCGAACTGGGGCCTCGTGGCTACGCGGAACCTGGGACGGTCGCGGTCGTCACCGAGGAGCGCGATCACGCCGAGGCCATCGCTCCGATCACCGAAGGGCTCCTGGCACTGTTCACCATCGACTGGCTCCGTACCGACCACCATTTTCAGTCTGGAGGCGCCGCTCGGCCGTAGCCGAAGATGTGGACACTGAGCACGTCGATCTCGCGGCGCTCGTCCCCGAAGAACGCGCCAAGGCGCTGCACCACTCGAGGGAACGGCTTGTCACGGGCAGAGCCGTCGGACTTCCAATTCGCCATCGGAACCACGAGGAAGAGGTGCTGTGCGTCTGGCGACACATGGGCCTTCCACAAGTCCTTGAGGTCGTGGTTGTTGAGCGTCGTCCCACCGCGCTCGACTTCGGCAAGGATGCCACGCCCGTCGCTCAAACGAAGGAAGAAGTCAGGTCGCGCCTGCGTGACGAGGCCATCTTGGGGAGTGAGCACCACCTCCGTGCCGAACCCGAGGTGACCGCAGAGCAGTTCGGCGACAACATCCTGCACGTCCTTGCTCTGGGCACCATGTACGTGGATCAGATCTATATCGGCGGCGCGCTGAGTCAGATGGCTCTGCAACTGCTGCGCGAGTCCATCGACTGACGCCAATTCGCGTTGCTCGACTGTTGTCAGGCGCGCTCGGGCATAGCGCTCGTACCGGATCGGCATGATGCGCAGCTTCACAGCTCCTCGGCGGCTATGCCAAGGCGACGTTGACCTCACCAGCCAAGACCGGCTGGCCACCGGGATGTGAGGCGGTGTCGCACCCCGCCGCTACCGTCGCCACCATGACCTACGCCAACGTCGGCACGCTGGGTGCCGCCCCCGGGAAGCGCGACGAGCTCGTGTCCCACCTGACCGGCCGCAGCCAGGAGCTGGCCGACGCCGGCTGTCTCCTCTACGAGGTCGGCGTCCACGACGACCACCCCGACACGGTCTACGTCGCCGAGCTGTGGACGTCGGCCGACGCACACCGCGCGTCACTCCAGCTCGCGAGCGTCCAGGCCTCCATCGCGGCGGCCCGGCCGCTGCTCTCCGGGGAGATGGGCGGGTTCGACTTCACCATCGTCGGCTCGCCGCTGCGCGACTGAGCCCACGCCGCAGCAGGAACCGCCATACCGCCGACACCCCGGCGTCGTCCCGATGTCACCCCCGCGGCCTACCGTGGCGACATGACGATGCGACGAGGCACCACCCTGTCCGGCGCCACCGCTCTTGCCCTGACGCTGTCGGCCGCGCTCGCGCCGGCCGCCGTCGGCCACCCGGACCACCACGGCGGCCATGGCGGCCACGGCAAGGACGAGCTGCGCGTGGCGACGTACAACCTGTCGCTCAACCGCGCCACGGCGGGCGAGCTGCAGGCCGACCTGGCCACGGGCGACGACGCGCAGGCCGCCACGGTCGCCGAGGTCATCCAGCGCGCGAACCCGGACGTGGTGCTGCTCAACGAGTTCGACTTCGACGCCGCGGGCCACGCCGTCGACCTCTTCCGTGAGAACTACCTCGAGGTGAGCCAGGGCGGCGCCGAGCCGGTCGAGTACCGCTACGCCTACTCCGCGCCGTCGAACACCGGGGTGCCGAGCGGTTTCGACCTCAACAACGACGGCACGGTCGGCGGCGGGGACGACGCCTTCGGCTTCGGGACGTTCGAGGGCCAGTACGGCATGGTCGTGCTCTCGAAGTACCCGATCGCCACGGACGGCGTCCGCACGTTCCAGCACTTCCTGTGGAAGGACATGCCGGGCGCGCTCCTGCCGGACGACCCGACCACCCCCGAGCCCGCCGACTGGTTCAGCGACGAAGAGCTCGACGTCGTGCGCCTCTCCAGCAAGTCGCACTGGGACATGCCGATCCGGGTCGGGCGCACGACGGTGCACGTACTCGCCTCGCACCCCACCCCGCCCACCTTCGACGGCCCCGAGGACCGCAACGGCCGTCGCAACCACGACGAGATCCGCTTCTGGGCGGACTACGTCACCCCCGGCAAGGCGTCGCGCTACATCGAGGACGACGACGGCGGCCGCGGCGGTCTGCACCCCGGCGCACCCTTCGTGATCCTCGGCGACCAGAACGCCGACCCGCACGACGGCGACTCGTACGACGTCGCGATCGACCAGCTCCTGGACCACCGACGCATCGTCGACCCGTTGCCGACGTCGGACGGTGCGGCCGAGGCGGCGACGCTCCAGGGCGCGGCGAACCTGACCCACACGGGCGACCCGGCGCTCGACACCGCCGACTTTGCCGACACCGCTCCCGGCAACCTGCGCGCCGACTACGTGCTGCCGTCCCAGCACCGGCTCCGCGTCCAGGACGCCGGGGTGTTCTGGCCGGCCCAGGACGACCCGCTGTCCGCGCTGACCGGCACCTACCCGTTTCCGAGCAGCGACCACCGGCTGGTCTGGGTCGACCTCACGGTCTGACCGTGCGGCCGGGCCTCACGGCCGGGCCGCGATCTGGCCACCCGGCCCGGCGGCGATTCCGTCAGCCGACGGCCGCCCGGGCGTCGATCCAGTACCAGCGCTTGGGCGCGACGCCCTCGACGGCGCGCACGTCCTCCAGCACGCCGCCGCACGCCTCGATGACGGCGGCGGACCCGGCGTTGTCCTCGTCGCAGGTCACCAGCACGCGGTCCACGCCGGCGTCGGCGAGCCGCGCGAGCGACTGCCGGAGCATCTCGGTGGCGTACCCCCGGCGGCGGTGCGCGGGTGCCACGCCGTAGCCGACGTGCCCGCCGACCTCACGCAAGAACTCGGTGAGCGCGTACCGGATCGACACGCGGCCCACCGGCTCGCCGTCGACCTCCGCCACGAGGAAGTCGGCCCGGACACGGCCCGGCGGCAGGTCGGTGCCCACCGCCTCACGATGCACCTGCTCGAGCACCTCGTCCCACGTCCCCTCGGCGAGCAGGAAGTCGAACCCGTCGGCAGCGAGCTCGTCGTGCAGACGGCGCAGCACGGTCTCGTCGTCGGGCAGCGGCGGGCGCAGGATCAGCGACATGCGGGGATTCTGCCCGACGCCGGCCGGGCGGTGCACAGGAATTCAGGTCCGCCCGCCGGTGCTGTGGACGGATCGCCCTGCCCGGGGTACGCGGTGCGGCAGCGGGTGCGCGGCGCGGCCCCGCTGCCTAGGGTCGTCGTGACCGACCGGTGAGAGCGGGTCGACGAACCGCTGCGGAGCGACCAGTCCGGGCGACGACGCACAGCAGAGGTGACGATGCGCACGACCGTCAGGACGGACAACGGGACGACGACCCACCACGTGGACGACCGCCTCGTCCATCTGGAGGCTTCCGCGGACGGCCGCACGCAGGCGTGGAACGGGCGGTGGCACCGCAAGGCACGCAGCGCGGACCGTTCCGACCCGCGCTCGCGCCGTCAGCAGGCCGTCGCCCGGTGGCTCGGCGCGCTGTTCGCCGCGGGGTCGGTGCTGTTCGTCGTCGGCGGTCCGCTCAGCCTCGCCGGGTCGGGCTGGGGCACCACGCTCGACCTCGCCGGATCGATCCTGTTCTCGATCGGCGCCGTGGCGGCGGTCCTCGAGGCCGTCGGCGCTGCCCGGACCCTCGGTCCGGCCGGCGGCTGGTGGCGCACGACGGCGGGCAAGGCCTCGCTCATCCAGCTCGTCGCCGCGGGCGTCGTCTTCCAGACCTCGACGATCGCCGCCCAGCTCGGCGCGACCGGCGCGACGGCCCTCTGGACGGTGTGGTTCCCGAGCGCGCTGGGCGGCGTCGGGTTCGTCTGGTCCAGCCGCCTCTACCTCGCCGAGGCCCGCCCGGCGCACGACCTCGGCACCCGGGTCGCGGCCCTCAACCTCGCCGGCAGCTGGATGTTCCTCCTGTCGGCCCTGCCCGGACTGGTCGACCCGGACCTCGGGGAGCGGTGGGCCGATGTCGTGGTCAACGGCGGCTACACGATCGGGTCCGTGGCCTTCCTCGTCGGTGGCATCGGTGCCGTCGTGGAGGTGTCGAGCCCCCTGCCCGTCGCCGCCGGCCGGTTCCCGTCTCCTCCGCCGGGTTCCGTCGCGCGGTGAGGGCGCACGGTCGGCCGGGCCTCAGTCCGCCGTCCCGCCGTAGTGCGCGGCCAGCCTGCGCATCCCCTCGTCGATGCCCACCGCCGGACGCCACCTGAGCTCGGCGCGCACGGCCCGCTGGTCGAACCAGTGGGCGGTGGACAGCTGCTCGGCGAGGAACCGGGTCATCGGCGGCTCGTCGGCGCCGGGGCGCACCCGCCAGACGGCCTCGATCACGCCGCCGGCCGTGCGGGCCAGCCCCGCGGGCACACGCCACCGCGGCGGCTCCACGCCGCCGGCCCGGCAGATGCCGTTGAGCAGGTCCGCCACGGTGCGCGGCTCACCGTTGGTCAGCACGTAGGCCCGCCCGCGCACCACCGTGGCGCTGTCGTCCAGGCGGTCGAGCGCCGCGACGATACCGTCCGCCGCGTTGTCCAGGTAGGTCGTGTCGATGAGGGCGGCACCGTGGCCCAGCAGCGGCAGCCTCCCGGACGACGCGCGGTCGATGACCCGCTCGATCAGCTGGGTGTCACCCGGCCCCCACACGACGTGCGGCCGCACCGCCACGACGCGCAAGTCTCCGCGGCCGGCCGGGGCACCGCCGTCGGCCCCTGGTTGCGAGCGTCTCTGTTCGTCAGGATTCCCGCCCTGATTCCTGACGGACAGAGACGCTCGCGCGGCACCGGCACCGGCACCGGCAGCGCTTCGGTCCCGGGACAGGGCCAGCAGCTCCGCGGCCGCCTTGGTGCGCGCGTACTCGCCGCGCGCACGCTGCGGGTCGGCCGGCTCCGCACCGACGCCCATCAGGGAGGCCCCTGCGTGCGCCACCGACGGCGAGGACACCTGCACGAACCGCCGCACGCCCGCCCGCTCAGCGGCGTCCAGCAGCGTCCGCGTCCCCTCGACGTTGACCGCGGCGAACTCCGCCGGGTCCCCCGCGAGCGAAACCTTCGCGGCGAGGTGCACGACGGCGTCGACCCCGTCCAGCGCACGGGCCACGACCGCCGGGTCGGTCACCGACCCCGTCACGTCCTCGACCCCGGTCACGCCGGACGGACGGCGCTGCAGGGTCCGCACCGCTTCACCGCGCGCGACGAGGGCCTGCGCCACCGAACCGCCGAGGAGCCCCGACGCGCCAGTGACCAGCACCGTCACGGCGCGCTCACCCGGCCACCGGCGAGCACGCCCGACGCCCAGCCGGCCAGTCGCGCCCGGTCGATCTTCGAGTTGTGGCGCACGTCGGTCGGCATCTGCGGCACCACGAGCACCGCCGCGAGCGCCACCGACGACGCCGCCCGCACGGCCGCGTCGAGAACGACGGGCGCGAGCCCCGGACGCCGCACGCCCTCGACCAGCTCGACCACCGCGACCGCCTGCTGCACGCCCGCCGGTCCGACGCCGACCACGGCCGCCCGGCGCACCGCCTCGACCCGCTCGATCGACTGCTCGGGACCCACCGGCGCGAGCGGTCCGTCGGCCGTGGTGAGCACGTGCGCGAGCCGCCCCTCGATCCACAGCCGCCCCTCGCCGTCCAGGTGCCCGACGTCCCCGGTGCGGTGCCAGCGCCCGGGCGGGGTGTCGCGCTCGGCGGCCCGGTCGGTGAGCCAGAGCCGGTCGTAGCGCTCCTTGAGGTGCGGTGCGCGCACCAGCACCTCGCCGAGCACGCCGTGCGTCTCGACCTGCACCTCGGTACCCGACGACGGCGCCCCGGTCGCCGCGCCGTCGTCGTCCAGCGCGCTGATGGTCACCCCGCCGGCGGCGCCGTCCGCGAAGGGGCGGCCGACGCACACGCCGTCGTCGGGTGCGTCGGCGACCTCGCGGATGCCGTCGAGGTCGATGTCGGTGACCAGGAGGCACTCCGTCATCCCGTACGGGGTGTGAGCGCTCGCGGTCGGCATCAGCGACTGCGCCGACCCGAGCAGCTCGGCACTGATGGGTGCCCCGGTGGACAGGAAGGTCTCGACGCGCTCGAGGGCGCTCCGGTCGACGTCCTGCAGCGACCCCGCGGTGGCGACGACGTTGAGGATCGCCGCCGGGGACAGGAACACGATGCGCGCGTCCGACGCCCGCACGGCGTCGGCCACCGCCCGGGCGGTGAGGGTGCGCGGCGCGGACACGTCCATGTCCGGGGTGACGGAGCGGGTGCCGAGCGCCGGCCCCAGCAGCGCGAACGGCGCGAACCCGGTGACGAGCCCCGACGAGGGACGCACGTCGTAGTGCTCGGCCAGCACATCCCGCAGCGCCGAGAGCTGCCCGTGCGTGTACACGACGCCCTTGGCGGGACCGGTCGACCCGGAGGTGAACAGCACGGCGGCCGCGTCCTGCGGCCCCGGTTCGGCGGGGAGGCCGAGCCCCTCACCGGCCCGGGCGACGTCGACCAGCTCGTGCTCCACGCCGAGCGCCCGGCGCGTCACGGCGTCCAGCGGGTCGGCCGCGATCCGCACCCCCGGCCAGCCGCACGCCCGTGCGGCCGCCAGCGCCTTCGTCTGCCCGACCAGGTACTGCGGCCAGGCGCCCCGCTGGGCGCGGGTCAGGCCACGGACGCCGAGGCCGGCGTCGGCCACGACCACGACCGCGCCGATGCGCAGGCAGGCGTAGACGAGGGCGGTCAGCGTCGGTCCGGGATGGACCAGCAGCGAGACCCGGTCCCCGCGGCGCACCCCGATCGAGTGCAGGCCGGCGGCGATGCGCCGCACCTGCCGGTCGAGGGCCTGCCAGCTCACGGCCGCCGGACCGGTGCGGGACATGTCGAGCACGGCGGCCTCGGTGCGTGTCGCGTCGTCGGCGGCGCGCTCGTCCAACCCGGCCCACATCGGCCGGAACTCGCTGTCCGACGGCGAGGCTACCGGCCCGGACGCAGCGGAGGTGCGGTCGGGCGAGTCGCGCGCCGACGTCAAACCCGAAGTGGAGGGCCCCCCGGGGCCCGTGAACGCGTCGGCGCGCGACTCGTCCGTCCGCACCGAACCCAACCAGCCGAGAACAGGGCCCGCGTAGTCGACGTCCTCCGCGACCAGGTGCCCGGCGCCCTCGAACCGGTGCACCCGGGCGTGCGGGAGCCGTCGGACCAGGTCGTCGAGGTACCGGTCCGAGAACACCGGGTCGCGCGGTCCCCACAGCAGCAGCGCCGGGACGTCCAGCCCCGCCACGCCGGCCGCGATCCGGTCCAGCTCCGGACGACTCGGGTGCGACGCCGACGCCGGGATGTCCGCGACGAACCCCTCGATCCCGGCACGGTCGTCGGCGGTCCGGTACGGCAGCCGGTAGGCGTCCGCGACGTCGGCCGCCAGCCGCGGGTGGGCCAGCGCCAGGGTGGTCTCGAGGAACGCACGGGTCGTGCTGGTCCCCAGCCGGTGCACCGGCGGGGCGAGCGCCAGCCGCAGCGGCGCCGGCACCGCCACCCCGTCGGGCTGGTGCACCGCGGTGTTGAGCAGGGCGACACCCGCCAGGAGCTCGGGGTGGTCCACGGCCCAGCCGAGGGACACCACGCCGCCCCAGTCGTGCCCGAGCGTCACCACCGGGCCGTCCAGGCCGAGCGCGTCGGTGAACGCCCCGAGGTCGGCCACCCGTTCGGGCAGGCCGCGGAACCGCCCGGAGCGGGCGGACAGCCCCATCTCGAGCTGGTCGACGGCGACCACCCGCCACGCGTCCGGCACGCCGCCCGGCCGCTCACCGGTCGCGGCGGCCTCCTCGACCGCCCGGTCCGTGGCCAGGGTCAGGAGGTCCCGCCACAGGTACGACCACGTCGGGTTGCCGTGGACGGCCAGCACCGTGCCCACCGGCTCGATGCCGCGCGCGGACAGCTCCGGCCCGTTGTCGAGGTAGTGCCACTCGTCGCCACCGGCAGCGTTCACCGGGGTACCGCCGTCGGGCACGCGCAGCACATGGCTGAACCGGGGGTCGAGGCCGGGCAGACCCGGCGGGACCGTCCCGGCGCCCGACCTCACCACGCGAGCTCCATCATCGCCGTGTTGATCCCGGAGCCGACGCCCATGAGCAGCACGCGGTCACCGGCCGTCAGCGTCTCCTGCTCCTCGACGAGCGTGAGCGGCACGGAGGCCGGCCCGACGTTGCCCAGGTGGCCGAACGTGGTCGGCACCGCCGACCGGTCCAGGCCCACGGCCTCCACGATCGCGTTCGTGTGCACGCGCGAGACCTGGTGGGTGATGTACCGGTCCATCCCACCCCAGCTCCAGTCCGCCGTCGCGTCCTTCCAGGCGTCGACCACCAGCTCCAGGCCACCCTCGAGCAGCCCCTGGGCGTCGGTGAACATGCCCTCCGTGCTGCCCACGCACAACAGGTGGTGCTGCGTCGCGGCACGGGTGACACCGCCCAGGACCCGGTGCCCCTCGGGGTGCTCGTCCGCCCGGCCCAGCACCGCCGCCGCGGAGCCCGAGCCGAGGGTCAGCGACGCGAACTCGGTCATGAAGTCCTCGCGCCCGACGTCGTCCCGCAGCAGCCGCTCGACCGTCACGTCCTGGATGTCGTCCGCGTCCTCGCCGGCAACCACCACCGCGTACCGCACCTGACCCGACTCGATCATCCCGGCGGCGATGCTCATGCCGTTGATGAAGCCCAGGCAGGCGTTCGCCACGTCGAAGTTCACCGCCGAGCTCGGCAGCCCCAGCCCGTGGTGCAGCCCGACCGCCACCGACGGCTCCAGGTGCTTGCGCGTCACGGACGTGTTGATGAGCAGGCCGACGTCGTCCGGCTCCACACCGGCCTCCCGCAGGGCTGCGGCCCCCGCCGCGACCGTGGCATCGTTCGCGTCCTCGTCCGGACCCCAGTTGCGCCGCGCCTCGACGCCCGCGACCCGCTCGAGCAGCGTCGTCGGCAGCTTGAGGCGGGACAGGGCAGGCGCGAGACGCTCCTGGACGTCGGCCGAGGTCGTGACCCGGGACGGCAGCCGGCTCGTCACGGACAGCAGCGCGACGTTGCCGAACCTGGTGGTGGCGTTTCCAGACACTCGAGCTCCAGACATCCGGTCGCTCGAGGCGCCGGAACGACGACGATCCGCCGGGTCCTGGGTCAGGCCCCGGCGCGGTGGGCGTGTCGACACCCGTCCTTGAGGTTAAGCCGCTCAGGGCCTCCTTGCCGTTCCGGCCGCACTGTGGATCGCGACACGTCCCGGTGCGGCTCGCCGGGTCCTAGCCTGGACCGGTGACCAACCCGCTCCCCCCGTTCGCCTCCGACAACTACGCCGGCACGCACCCCGAGGTCCTCGCCGCGATCACCACGGCGAACGACGGGTTCGCGGTCGCCTACGGCGACGACCCGTGGACCGCTCGCCTCGATGCCCGCGTGCGCGAGGTGTTCGGCGCCGGCGCCCTCGCGTTCCCGCTGGTCAACGGCACCGGCGCGAACGTCGTCTCGCTCATGGCGCTGTCCGAGCGGTGGGGCGGCGTGGTGACCTCCGACGTCGCGCACGTCAACACCGACGAGAACGGCGCGCCGGAGCGGGTCGGCGGGCTCAAGGTGCTGCCGTGCCCGTCCACCGACGGCCGGATCGAGCCGTTCCACGTGGAACGGTGGGCCGGGCAGCGGCACGACGTGCACCGGGCGCACCCGGGCGTGCTGTCGCTCACCCAGTCGACCGAGCTCGGCACCGTCTACTCCGTGGCGGCTCTGCGGAGGCTGGTGGAGACCGCGCACGGGCTGGGCATGGCGGTGCACGTCGACGGGTCGCGTCTGGCCAACGCCGCCGCCGCGCTCGGCTGCTCCCTGCGCGCGCTCACCACCGACCTCGGCGTGGACGTCGTCTCGCTCGGCGCCGCGAAGATCGGCGGCATGATCGGCGAGGCCGTCGTGGTGCTCGGGCCGTCCGACGCGCCGGTGGTGCCCGGGTCGGGGTACGACGGCGGTGCCTTGCGCGAGCACGCGGCGTCAGCGGTCCCGTACCTGCGCAAGGCGACGATGCAGCTCGCCTCCAAGACCCGGTTCGTCTCCGCGCAGCTCCTCGCGCTGCTCGGGGAGCCCGGCACGCCCGTGGGTGCGGGAGCGGTCGCGGAGCCGGTGACCCCGGAGGTGACGGCGACGACCGCCGTCGAACCGCTGTGGTGGCGCAACGCCACCCATGCGAACGCGATGGCCACCCGTCTGCGGGACGGTCTGCACACGGCGAGCGTGCTCGACCCCGCGGCGCCCGCGCCCGCGGCGGGTGCCGACGTCGGCGGCGTGCGCATCACGCGCCCCGTCGAGGCGAACGCGGTGTTCGCGACGCTCCCCCGCGCGGCGGCCGACCGCGTGCGGGAGCAGGCCCGGTTCTACGACTGGGCGCCCGGCGAGACGCCCGACCGCGTCGAGGTGCGCTGGATGTGCTCGTGGGACACGCCGGTCGAGGCGGTGGACGCCTTCGTCGCCGCCGTCGCCGCCGCCCTCCGGTGAGCAGGGGCGGCCGTGGATTCGGCCGCGTCGCGGGGCCCGCGTTACCGTCGTGCTGACAGGCCGCGACGGGGCGGCCCGCCCGAGCACGACCCAGGAGACGCCATGACCGAGCACACCGACGGGTTCACCGCCACCGCGTCGACCCACGTCGCCGAGCCGCCGGAACGTGTCTGGGCGGAGCTCATGCACCCGGGTGCGCAGTGGATGCTGGGCGCCAACATCGAGACGGACTTCCGTCCCGGCAGCCCGGTGACCTTCGAGGGACACTTCTTCGGCCGCCAGTTCGCGGACAGGGGCGAGATCATCGCCGTCGACCGTCCGCACCTGCTGCACTTCACCCACTTCTCGCCGCTCGGCGAGCTCCCCGACCTGCCCGAGAACCACCACGACATCCGGATCACCCTGGACGCCGACGACGGCGGCACGCTGGTCACGGTGGTGCAGGGCAACATCGACACGGCCGAGCACGCCCACCGCTCCGAGCAGCACTGGCGCGAGGCGCTTTCCACGCTCGCGCACCGGGACTCCGCACCGACCTCCGGTCCGTGAGGCGCGCCCGGGCGACGGTCGTCGTCGCGCTGACCTGCGCGACACTGGCGGCCTGCAGCGGCCCGGGCCCGTCGTCGCCGACCCCGGAGCCTGCCCCGGAACGATCCACGGGTGGGCCACCGCCGTCGGGCACCACGGGCGCCACACAGCCCGGCAGCCCGTCGCCGAGCCCTTCCACCACCGCGTCCGACGGCGGCACGCCGGCACCGCGGGACACGGTCGCCGGGTGGAGCCTCGAGCGCAAGGTGGGTCAGCTCCTCGTGGTGGGGACCCCGGCGGACTCCGCGACCGTCAGCGACGCGACCCGCACGGCGATCGAGGATCACCAGGTGGGCAACGTGTTCCTGCACGGTCGCAGCGAGGCGGGCGTCGACGCGACCCGGTCGCTGGTGACCTCGATGACGGACCTGGCCCCCGACGACGCACCTGCGATGCTCGTCGCGACCGACCAGGAGGGCGGGAGCGTGCAGGTGCTGCGCGGCCCCGGCTTCTCGGAGCTGCCGGCGGCGACGGAGCAGGCCGGGTGGGAGCCCGCGGCGCTGGAGGAGGCTGCGACCGGCTGGGCCGCCGAGCTCGCGGACGCGGGGGTGAACCTCAACCTGGCGCCCGTGATGGACCTCGTGCCCGCCGACAACCAGCAGGCGAACGCCCCGATCGGGTACTTCTCGCGCAACTACGGCAACACGGCGGGGTCCGTGGTGCGCTCCGCGACGGCGTTCTCCGCGGGCATGCAGGCCTCCGGGGTGGAGCCGGTGATCAAGCACTTCCCGGGGCTCGGGCACGTCACCCAGAACACGGACACCACGAAGCACGTCTCGGACGACACGGTGACCGCGGACTCCGCGTCGGTCGAGGTGTTCGCCGAGGGCATCGACTCCGGGGTGCGGTTCGTCATGCTCTCGAACGCCGTGTACACCCGGATCGACCCGGAGAACCCGGCGACGTTCTCTCCGGCGGTGGTCGACCTGCTGCGCGACGACCTGGAGTTCGACGGGGTCGTGGTGACCGACGACGTCTCCGCGGCCGCCGCGGTGGCGGGCCTCGCTCCCGCCGAGCGTGCCGTCGAGGCCGTGGCCGCCGGGGCGGACCTGGTGCTGGCGTCCGCCGACCCGACCGTCGTCCCGGCGATGGCGGAGGCCCTGGTCGCGCGTGCCGAGCAGGACCCCGCCTTCGCGAGCCAGGTCGACGACGCCGTCGCCCGGGTGCTGGCGTCCAAGGCCGAGCTGCCCTAGCTCATCAGGTACACCCAGCGTCCGGCGCCCGGCCGACCGGTGGTCGCCGGCGCCCGGCCACCCGGTGGCCTCCTAGCTGTGCCCGCCCGCGGCGAGGAACACCAGCCCTGCGGCGACCGCCCCGACCACGGTGCCGAAGCACAGCAGGGCGCCGACCATCCGCCACGGCGAGGGCCGGGCGATGACGACCGGTCCCCTGCCGTCCCGCCCGGCGCCCGAGCCGCGACGCGGCGACTCGGCGGTGCCGGCGACGAGCCGCAGGCCCAGGGCGAACAGCGCGGGGATGCCCGCACCGACGATGACGCCGGCCACGACGACCTGGCCGAGCGAGCTCCACTCGATGAGTCCGTTCATGGCTGCTCTCCGTCGGTGCCGGTGGTGTTGGTGCGCGTCGCCGAGATCGCCGGGGCCACGGAGGCGGCCAGGCGCTCCTCGACGACGGGGCCGACCTGCGGGTCGCCGACCTCGCCGGTGGTGGCCACGGTCGTCCGCAGCCGGGCGCCCTTGGCCTCGTCCCACTCCTCGTTGACGTTGCTGTGGTCGACGGGCTGGCGGCGAGACGCGACCCAGATGGTCACGGAGGTGCCCACGAGCAGCGCGAAGACGAGGAACGTGCCGAAGAACCCACCGATGACGTGCTGGATCCAGAAGCAGACCGCACCGACGAGACCGGCGGCGGGGAGCGTGAGGCCCCAGGCGGCGAGCATCCGGCCCGCGACGCCCCACCGCACCGTGGCGCCGGGCATGCCGACGCCGGAGCCGAGGATCGACCCCGTGGCGACGTGCGTCGTCGACAGCGAGAAGCCGAAGTGGCTGGACAGCAGGATGACCGCGGCGGAGGAGGTCTCGGCGGCCATGCCCTGGCGGCTGTCGATCTCGACCAGCCCCTTGCCGAGCGTGCGGATGATGCGCCAGCCGCCCAGGTAGGTGCCGAGCGCCATGAAGAACGCGCAGGACAGGATCACCCAGAACGGCACGCTGGAGTCTGCGGGGACCGCGCCGGCGGTGATGAGGGCCAGCAGGATGATGCCCATCGACTTCTGGGCGTCGTTGGTGCCGTGCGCCAGGGAGACCAGGGAGGCCGACCCGACCTGCCCCCACCGGAAGCCGCGGCTGGTGACCTCCTGCGCCACGCCGCGGGTCAGCCGCGCCACCAGGAAGGTGCCGAGCCCGGCGACCCCGATCGCGATGACGGGGGCCAGCAGGGCGGGCAGCAGCACCTTGGACAGCACGCCGGACCAGATGACGCCGGACGTGCCCGCGGCGGCCAGGACGGAGCCGATCACCCCGCCGACGAGCGCGTGGGACGAGCTGGACGGTAGTCCGAGGAGCCAGGTGAGCAGGTTCCAGACGATGCCGCCCACGAGACCGGCGAACACCACCTCGAGGCTGATGGCGCCGGCGTCGACGAGGCCCTTGGCGATGGTCGCTGCGACGGCCAGGGACAGGAAGGCCCCCGCCATGTTGAGCACGGCGGACAGCAGCACGGCGGTCTTGGGGCGCAGGGCACGGGTCGCGATGGACGTCGCCATGGCATTGCCGGTGTCGTGGAAACCGTTCGTGAAGTCGAAGGCCAGCGCGGTCACGACGACGAGCACGAGGAGGAGTGTCTCGGTCACGGGACCATGGTGGCGCCCGGCCCGGGGCGATTTCGGACGTCGAGTGTCTTCCGGGTGAACTGTTCGACCAGAGTTCACCTGATGTTCACTCAGGGTTCGAGTGTCGGCCGCCGCGGGTCGAACGCGAGCGTCAGCTCCCCGGGCGGAGCAGCGGCGGGTTGAGGACGGCGGGGAGGGCCGCGGGATCGCCCTGCTCTGCCGCGGGCCGCACCACCGGGCGGACCGCGCGGTACAGGGCCGCCGGGCGACCGGCACCGCCGGACGTCGAGCGCCCGGTCGCCTCGAGCAGCCCGGGGGTGCCGAGCGCCTTGCGCGAGAAGTTGCGCGGGTCGAGCCCGACGCCCCAGACCGCCTCGTAGACGCGGCGCAGCTCGGCGACGGTGAACTCCGGGCCGCAGAAGGCGGTCGCGAGCGGGGAGTACTCCAGCTTGGCCCGCGCCCGCTCGACGCCGTCGGCGAGGATCCGGGCGTGGTCGAAGGCGAGCGGCGGCCCGCCGTCGAGCAGGTCCGCGACGGGGTGCCAGGCGACGGCGCCGGCGTCGGACCCGGCCCGCACGACACCGAAGTGCGGGGCCAGCAGCAGGTGGGCGACGGACAGCACGGGACCGCGGGGGTCGCGGTCGAGGGGTCCGTAGCTGCGCAGCTGCTCGAGGTGCCCGGGGGGCGCGACGCCGGTCTCCTCGGCCAGCTCCCGGGTCGCAGCGCCGACGAGCCCCTCACCGGGCAGCACGAAGCCGCCGGGGAGTGCCGGCTCGCCCCGGAAGGGCTCGACCGCACGCTCCACGAGGAGCACCTGCAGCGTGTCGTCGCGGACGGTCAGCGCGACGACGTCGACGGTCACGGGCAGCAGCGCGGCGGTCGGCGGTACCGGGATCTCGGCGGTCACGAGCCCACCATAGCGGCATCGCGTCAGGTTGACGATAACCCGGTCACCGGTTATCGTCACTGCGACAGCCATTAATTGTCATGCCGACACAAACACCCGGAGGAACCCATGGCCACCATCCGCACCTACCCCTGGGTCCGGCACTTCCTCGGCAGCCCGACCGGTCACGTCGTCCACCTGCGCCGCGGCCGGGTCGCGCACGAGGGCGTCGGCCAGGCCTTCTGGTTCCGCCCGAGGACGTCGGTTCTCAGCGAGGTCCCGGTCGACGACCAGGAGCTGCCCGTCTTCTTCCACGCCACCACCGCCGACCACCAGGACGTCACGGTCCAGGCGAACGTCACCTACCGCTTCACGGACCCGGTCACCGCCTCGCAGCGGCTCGACTTCGCCGTCGACCCGCACGACGGCGCCACCAGCACCGCGGGCCGGGACCAGGTCACGACCATCGTCGGGCAGCTCGCGCAGAGCCGCGCCGCCGACGTCCTGGCCACGATGAGCCTGGACGAGTCGATGACGGCGGGCGTGCCGCGCGTGCGTACCCTGCTCACCGACGCGCTGCCCGCCCACCCCCGCCTCACCGCGACCGGGCTGGCCGTCATCGGGGTGCAGGTGCTGGCGGTCCGCCCCGAGAAGGACGTCGAGCGCGCCCTGCAGACCCCCGCCCGCGAGCACGTCCAGGCGGAGGCCGACCGCGCCACCTACGAACGGCGTGCCCTCGCCGTCGAGCGGGAACGCGCCATCGCCGAGAACGAGCTCGCGAGCAAGATCGAGCTCGCCACCCGCCGCGAGCGCCTCGTCGCCCAGGAGGGCGCCAACGCCCGCCGCGAGGCCGAGGAGCAGGCCGCGGCCGCCCTCGTCGAGACGCGGTCCGACGCCGAGCGCTCACGCCTGACGAGCGAGGCCCAGGCCGAGTCGGTGCGCACCGTCGGCGAGGCCGAGGCCGCCGCCGAGCGCGCACGGATGGAGGTCTACCGCGAGGCCGGGCAGGGCACCCTGGTGGCCCTCGCCCTGCGGGACGCCGCCCGTTCGCTGCCCGACGTGGAGCACCTCACCGTCACGCCCGACCTGCTGACAGGGGCCCTCGGCTCGCTCGTCGCCGCGACCCGACCCACCGCGGAGGCGTGATGCTGCGCCGACGTGCCGTCGTCGTGCACCGGCGCACCGAGCTCGACGACCTGCTGGACCGGCACGGCACCCGAGGCCAGGCCGAGTTCTTCCTGCGCAGCCGGGGACGGGACCTGGCCGAGGTGCAGGCGCGGCACGACGCGCTCGCCGCCGCCCGGGACGCCGTCGTCGGCGCGCTGCCGCCCGAGTGGGCCCGCGCCGACGTCGAGCGGGCGGACCTGCCGCGGTTCCTCGTCGCCCCGGAGGACGTCGTCGTGGTCGTGGGCCAGGACGGGCTGGTGGCCAACGTCGCCAAGTACCTGCGCGGGCAGCCCGTGCTCGGGGTCGACCCCGAGCCGGGGGTCAACGCGGGCGTGCTCGTGCGGCACACGGTGGCTGCGGCGACGGCGCTGCTGCGCGGCCTCGCGGGCGACGCGACGGGCGGGCGGACGGACGGCGCGGCGAGCGCCTCGGCGTCCGACCCCGCCGCTCGGCTGGCCGTGGACGCCCTGACCACCGTGCGCGCCGAGCTCGACGACGGCCAGCACCTGACCGCGCTCAACGAGGTGTTCGTCGGCCACCCGACCCATCAGAGCGCCCGGTACACGCTGCGGTGCGCGGCAGGGTCGGAGCGCCAGTCGTCGTCCGGCCTGCTCGTCGCGACGGGCACGGGTGCCACCGGCTGGTGGGCGTCGCTCGCGCACGACCGTGGCGGACGACGCGCTCCCGGCCGGTCGGACGGACACCTCGGCTGGTTCGTCCGCGAGGCCTGGCCCTCCCCGACCACCGGCGTGCGGTGCACCGGGGGGGGCGTGGAGCCCGGCGACGACGTCGCCCTCACCGTCGCGTCCGACCGTCTCGTCGTGTTCGGCGACGGCATGGAGGACGACCGCCTCGTCGCCGGCTGGGGGCAGACGGTGACCGTGCGCACCGGGGACGAACCGTTGCGGCTCGTGCGTCCCTGACGCCGCGAGCGCCTCAGGACCCGTCGGCGAGCCCGAGCACGTCCAGCGTCCAGGCGTGCTCGAAAGCGATCTCCTCCCAGCGGGCGTAGCGCCCCGAGACGCCGCCGTGCCCGGCGGACATCTCGATCTTGAGCAGCGCCGGCGCCCCGGCGGCCCGCAGCCGGGCCACCCACTTGGCCGGCTCGACGTACAGCACGCGCGTGTCGTGCAACGACGTGACCGCAAGGATGCGCGGGTAGTGCGAGGCGTCGTCGGGCACGTTCTCGTACGGCGAGTACGAGCGCATGTACGCGTACACCTCCGGGTCGGCGAGCGGGTTGCCCCACTCGTCCCACTCCACGACCGTCAGCGGCAGCGACGGGTCGAGGATCGAGGTCAGCGCGTCGACGAACGGCACCCCGGCCAGCACACCCGCGAACATCTCCGGTGCCAGGTTCGCGACGGCGCCCATGAGGAGTCCGCCGGCGCTGCCGCCGTCGGCCACCATGCGCTCCGGCGTCGTCCAGCCCGTGCCGACCAGGTGCCGGGCGCACGCCACGAAGTCCGTGAACGTGTTGCGCTTGTGCTCCAGGCGCCCCTGCTCGTACCAGGTACGGCCCATCTCGCCGCCACCCCGTACGTGCGCGACGGCGAACACGACCCCGCGGTCCAGCAGGGACAGGCGCGGCACGCTGAAGTAGGGGTCCATGCTGATCTCGTAGGCGCCGTAGCCGTACAGCAGCAGCGGCGCCGGGTCCGCGCCGGTGCCCGCCGCGTCCAGCGTCACGGCATCCCGCTTCCACACCAGCGAGATCGGCACGCGGGTGCCGTCCTCGGCGGTCGCCCACTCGCGGCTCTGGGCGTAGTCGGCAGGGTCGTAGCCGCCGAGCACCTCCTGGCGCTTGCGCACGATCCGCTCGCCGGTGGCCAGGTCGATGTCGTAGACGGTGGCGGGCGTGACGAACGAGGTGCCGTGCACGCGCAGCGCCGGGGTCGCGAACTCGGGGTTGGCGGCCAGCGCCGCGGAGTGCAGCGGCTCGTCGAACTCGAGCTCGCGGGCGGTCCACGGAACGCCCGGCACGAGCCCGTCGAGCGCGACGACGGCGACGCGCGGGGTGGCGTCGCGGCGCACGCCGAGCACCACGTGCGTGGCGAACGCGTCGACCGACTCCAGCCGCACGTCCGGGTCGTGGGGGACGACGACGGCGGCGTCGGCGGGGTCCGCCGGTCCGGCGCCGGCGGCAGGCACGTCCGCCACGACCAGCTCGAAGTTCTGCGCGCCGTCGTCGTGCAGGATCAGCAGCGCCTGCCCGCGCCCGGGGAGCACGGCCGGCTCGACCGTGTACTCGACGCCCTCACGGCGCTCCCACACCACGCGGAACTCGCCCGCGGCGTCGTCGGACTCCAGGAGCCAGGACTCGCTGGTGTTCTTGGAGCCCAGCTCGATCTGCACGAAGCGGCCGTCGCGGGAGAGGCCCGCCCCGACCCAGAACCGCTCGTCGGGCTCCTCGAACACCAGGACGTCGTCGGCGGCGGGGGTGCCGACGACGTGCCGCCAGACCCGGTACGGCCGCCACGCCTCGTCGACCGTGGTGTAGAACACGTGGCGCCCGTCCGGGGTGATCACCGCACCCGGGAACGTCTCCTCGATCACGTCGGACAGGTCCTCGCCCGCGGTCAGGTCGCGCACGCGCACGGTGTACCGCTCGTCGCCCGTGGTGTCCACGGCGTAGACGAGGCGGCTGCCGTCGCCGGAGAGCGCGAAGGACCCGAGCGAGAAGAAGTCGTGCCCCGCCGCGGCCGCGTTCTGGTCCAGCAGGAGCTGTTCGCCGGCCGGCACCTCGCCGGGCGCGAGCGACGGCGGCGCCCAGTCGTCCGGACCGGCGACCGGCACCCGGGCGTTCAACGGGTACTGCTGCCCCTCGACGGTGCGCACGTAGTACCAGTACGCGCCCTGGCGGACGGGCACGGACAGGTCGGTCTCGAGGGTGCGGCCCTTGATCTCGGCGAAGACCCGCTCGCGCAGCGGCGCCAGGTGGGCGAGCTGACCCCGGGTCCACGCGTTCTCGGCCTCGAGGTGCGCGACCACCTCGCGGTCCTCCTTGGCGCGCAGCCACTCGTAGTCGTCGACGAACGTGTGGCCGTGATGGGTCCGCTCGACCGGGCGGCGGGCCGCGGCCGGGGCGGAGCCCGGGACGGCGGTCGGGGCGGAGCCCGGGACGGCGGCCGGGGCCGGCCGCGGCTCCGCGGTCGTCGGGGTGGCGGGGGCGGCGGTCTCGTCCGCCGCGGCGGACAGGGCGCGGGTGACGTCGTCAGGCACCCGCCCAGCGTACGGCGCGAGGCCAACAGCAACGGTGTACCTCCGGCGTCGGGTACGGAGCGCTCACGGGTCACGGCTCTGCAACAGTTTGCGATCCGTGCACGCCGAGATCCGCACGTCTGGCCCGATATCGCCCGCTCCTGGAACGCAGCTGTGATCCAGGAGTGTCGTCCAGGTCACACCACGCCGCTACACTTCCCGCACGTTCGCACCGCGTGTCGGTCAATGGGGGCTTCAGCATGCCTACATGACCGTGCGGTGCGTCGCCGTCCCGGGGGTGACCCCGGACCTGACCATGACCCGACGGAGGACCCGTCCGATGACAGCGGACCGACCCACCATCACGAGCCGATGGAGCCGCCTCCTGGCGGCGCTGGCGCTCGTGCTCCTACCGGCGATGCTCGTCGCACCACCAGCGACGGCGAGCACCGACGACAGCCCCTGCGAGCCCGACGACGGAACAGCCTGCATCGCGGTGCTCGTGCTGAACGCGGACAACGACCGCCTCGGCGACGTGGCCGTGACCGTGGCCGGTGGCGGCTTCACCGCCGAGCTGACCACCCCGGCCGACGGCCCCGCGACCGTCGCCGCACCGGAGGTCGGCACGTACACGGTGACCATCGACCCGGCCACGCTGCCCGCCGACCAGCAGCTGCCAGAGGGGGCGGAGACCGAGCTCACCGTCACCGCGCAGACGGGAGCCACGGCCCGGGCGGCGTTCCGCGTCGGACCCGGCGTCGAGGCACCGGCCACCCCGAGCGACGACGGCGGCGCCGACGGCGCCGAGGGGGAACCGGCCGTCCCGGACGACGGCGAAGGGGTCGGGGCGGCGCCGGAGGGCGACGCCTCCGAGCGGGCGCTCACCTTCGCCCAGGTGTGGCAGCAGATCGGCTCGGGGCTCCGCTTCGGTCTTCTCCTGGCGCTCGCGTCCATCGGGCTGAACCTCGTGTTCGGCACCACCGGGTTGTCCAACTTCGCGCACGGCGAGCAGTTCGCGCTCGGCGCTGCGGTCGGGTTCATCACCATCAACCAGATGGGCATGTCGATCTGGGTCGGCGGCCTGCTGACGCTGGCGATCTGCGCCTTCACGGGCTTCGCGCAGGACTCCGCCATCTGGCGTCCGCTGCGCAAGCGCAACGTGCCGGTGATGCAGCTGATGATCGTGTCGATCGGTCTCTCGATCACCCTGCAGTACGTCATCCAGCTGATGATCGGCGGCGGGTCCGAGCGCATCCTGTCCCGGAACCCGCAACCCCTCAACATCGCGGGCATCACGCTCAGCACCGCGTCGTGGCTCTCCATGGTCGTCGCCCTCGTGTGCGTCCTGGGCATCGCGTGGTTCCTCACCCGCACCCGCATCGGGCGGGCCACCCGCGCCGTGTCGGACAACCCCGCCCTGGCCTCGGCCACCGGCATCGACCCCGACAAGATCATCCGCATCGTGTGGGTCATGGCCACCGGCTTCGCTGCCCTGGCCGGCCTCATGTGGGGCGTCTCCTTCGGCTCGTTCAACTGGCAGCTCGGTGTCCAGCTCCTGCTGCTCATGTTCGCCGCGGTGACGCTCGGCGGGCTCGGCACGGCTCTCGGTGCGTTCGTCGGGTCGTTGCTCATCGGACAGGTCGTCGAGCTGTCCAACCTCTTCATCCCCAGCGACCTGCGGTACGCCTCGGCGCTGGTGATCCTCATCCTCGTCCTGCTGTTCAGGCCGCAGGGGATTCTCGGCCGCCGCGAGCGGATCGGCTGAAGGGAAACCCATCATGGAAGAACTCCTCCGCATCCTCACGCAGTCGCTGGGCGAGCTCCTCGCCCCGACGACAGCCGCCTACGCGATGGCCGCCATCGGCCTCAACCTGCACTTCGGGTACACCGGACTGCTCAACATGGGCCAGGCAGGCTTCATGCTGCTCGGCGCCTACGGGTTCGGCATCACGCTCACGTCGGGCGGGTCGTTCTGGCTCGCCCTGCTGGTCGCCATCGCCGCCGGGGTGCTGTTCGCGCTCATCCTCGGCATGCCAACACTGCAGCTACGCGGCGACTATCTGGCGATCGTCACCATCTCCGCCGCGGAGATCGTCCGCTGGTTCGGCCGCTCCACCCTCTGGCAGGAGTGGACCGGTGGCGCTTCCGGCCTCCAGGGCCGCTACTACAAGGAACCGTTCCAGGAGCTGTCGTTCCTGCCGGACGGGCGGTGGGCGCTCGGACCCCTCGAGTACATCAACACCGGCTCCGACTCCTGGTGGACGCGCATCGTCGCCTGGGGGCTCGTGGCCCTCGTGCTCGTGTTCGTGTGGCTCATCACCCGCAGCCCGTGGGGCCGCGTCCTCAAGGGCATCCGCGAGGACGAGGACGCCGTGCGCGCCCTCGGCAAGAACGTCTACTCCTACAAGCTGCAGGCGCTGGTCATCGGTGGCGCCATCGGGGCGCTCGGTGGCGTGATCTTCGCGCTGCCCGCGGCGATCGTGCCCGACTCCATGGGTCGCACCATGACGTTCTTCGTCTGGACGATCCTGCTGCTCGGTGGCGCCGCCACCGTGTTCGGTCCCGTCCTGGGATCGATGATCTTCTTCGCGGCTTACATGTTCATGCGCACCGGCATGCGGGCGCTGGCCGAGAACACCGGCGTGGGCGAGGTCATCACGACCACCAACGTCGAGCAGATCGGCGGCATGCTCGTCGGTGTGACCCTGATGCTGCTGGTCATCTTCAGACCACAGGGCATCCTCGGGAACAAGAAGGAGCTGGCGTTCAATGTCCGTTGACGAGACCGCGACCGGCGCAGCCGACGTGCTGCGCTCCGTCGAGCACGTCCCCGGCGCGGCCAAGCCGAACCCCTTGCTGGTGGCCGACCACGTCACCCGCCGGTTCGGCGGCATGACGGCCGTCGACGTCGACCACCTCGAGGTGCAGGAGGGCGTCATCACCGCCCTCATCGGGCCCAACGGTGCCGGCAAGACCACGCTGTTCAACCTGCTCACCGGGTTCGACCGCCCCAACACGGGCGAGTGGAGCTTCCAGGGGAGGTCGCTGAGCGGCAAGAGCGGTGCCGCCGTGGCGAAGGCCGGCATGGTCCGCACGTTCCAGCTCACCAAGGCGCTGTCGCGCCTCACGGTGCTGCAGAACATGCTCCTGGCCTCGCCGTCGAACCCCGGGGAGAAGCTCGCGCTCTCCTGGCTGCCCTTCCTGTGGAAGAAGCACGAGGCCGAGACCACCGAGAAGGCGATGGAGATCCTCGCCCGGTTCAAGCTCGACGCCAAGGCCGCGGACTACGCCGGTTCGCTCTCCGGCGGTCAGCGCAAGCTGCTGGAGATGGCCCGGGCGCTGATGACGGACCCCACGATCATCATGCTCGACGAGCCGATGGCCGGCGTGAACCCTGCCCTGGTGCAGTCCTTGCTGGGGCACGTCCAGGCGCTGCGCGACGAGGGCATGACCGTGCTGTTCGTGGAGCACGACATGCATGCCGTGCGCCACATCTCGGACTGGGTCGTCGTCATGGCCGAGGGACGGATCGTGGCGGAAGGGCCACCCGGCAGCGTCATGAAGGACCAGGCGGTGGTGGACGCCTACCTCGGTGCCCACCACGACACGGACCTCGGGGACGACTCCCTGCTGGATCCGGAGATCCTGGCCCGGCTCGAGGCAGAGGAGGAGAAGCGATGAGCACCACCGCCACGGCCCCCGGGGAGAGGATGTCCGCCGCAGGGGTTCCCCAGAAGGACCTGCTGCTGCACGCGGACAACCTGATCGCCGGGTACATCCCCGGGGTCAACATCCTCAACGGCTGCTCGCTCGAGGTCGCCAAGGGCGAGCTGGTCGGCATCATCGGCCCCAACGGGGCGGGCAAGTCGACGCTGCTCAAGGCCCTCTTCGGCCTGGTGAAGATCCACTCCGGCACCGTCACGCTGGAGGGCCGGGACATCACCGGGATGAAGGCGAACCAGCTCGTCGCGAACGGCGTCGGGTTCGTGCCCCAGAACAACAACGTGTTCCCCTCGCTGACCGTCGAGGAGAACATGCGGATGGGGACCTACCTGCGGCCGAAGATCTTCGACGAGCGCTGGTCGTTCATCGGAGACCTGTTCCCCGTGCTGCACGACCGCCGGACGCAGCGCGCAGGCGCGATGTCCGGTGGTGAGCGGCAGATGGTTGCCATGGCCCGAGCGCTCATGATGAACCCGTCGGTGCTGCTGCTGGACGAGCCGTCCGCCGGATTGTCCCCCGTGCGCCAGGACGAGACGTTCCTGCGCACGCGCATGATCAACAAGGCCGGCGTGTCCGTGATCATGGTCGAGCAGAACGCCCGCCGCTGCCTGCAGATCTGCGACCGCGGCTACGTCCTCGACCAGGGCACGGACGCGTACACCGGCACCGGGCGGGAGCTCCAGGCCGATCCCAAGGTCATCTCGCTGTACCTCGGCACCCTCGCCGAGGACGTCGACGACGCCGCGGTCGCCGCTGACGCCGCGGAGGCGGCCGAGGCGGAGACGGCCGCGACAGCGGCCACGGCGGAGGCGACCGACGCAGCCGAGGCGGAGGCCGCGACAGCGGCCACGGCGGAAGCGACGGCGGAGGCGACCGACGCGGAGGCCAAGGACGAACGCGGCAGCTGACACGGCGTCGGGCACGACGCCCGACCAGTGACGACGACGGCGGGTGTCCCGGGTGAACCGGGTCGCCCGCCGTCGTCGTCCTCCCGGCGCGAGGTAGCGCTACCCGGCGCGAGGTAGCGGACGCCCTCCCGCGCATCCCCGGCTCTCGAGTCTGCCCGCAGCCGATGAGCGTCCACATCCCGACCCACGGCGGCCTCAGGCGCACTCCCAGAACGCCACAGTCGTCGCCATGACAGTCCCACCCCACGCGGGCGCGATCCGCCGAATCTGCGACATCCTCGCGAGCATGAGGGCACCCGGCTCACGACTCCGCGCCCTGCTGAGCGCCGATGTCATCGACCCACCACGGGTTCCGGTACCGGCGAGCATGGAGCATGCCGACCCGGCGGTCGTGGCGGCACGCGTCGAGAGCGGCGAGCTCTTCGCGACCCGCGGCGGGGTGATCCCCGACCTGCCGGTTGAGGAGTCGTCACCGTACTCTCGGGAGATCCTCCGCGTGGCTGGCACGCTGGCCGCCAATGCCCGCGGCATGTTCTGGTTCAGTCATGCCACCGCTGCCCACCTGCACGGCGCCTGGACGTACGCGACGCCGCTGCTGGTGCACGTGACGCACGACTTCCACCCGCACGTCGCGCGGACCACCGAGCCACTGGTGCGCCGCCATCACACCCGACTACGCCCGGGCGAACGGACCGTCGCTGCCGGTGTCCCGGTGACATCGCCCGAGCGCACACTCGTCGACTGCCTCCGGACGCTGCCCGCCGCGGGTGCCCTCGTCGTCGCCGACTCCCTGTTCCGCCGGGGTGCCGACCCGGACGAGGTGTCGAGGATCATGAGCGCCTCCAGGGGCAAGCGGGGGATCGTCCAGGCGCGCCGGCTCCTCGAGGTCTGCGACCCACGCTCCGGATCTCCGGGCGAGACGGCCACCCGGCTCGTCGCCATCGACCAGGGGCTGCCACGGCCGGAGTGCCAGATGGAAGTGAGGACACCGACGACGACGCGGTTCGTCGATTTCGGTTGGCCCGACGTCGGAGTCGGCGTGGAGTTCGACGGGGCGGTCAAGTACTCCGGAGGGGAGTACGGGGACCCGGAGGACGTTCTGCTGACGCAGCGGCTCCGCCATGACGAGCTCGAGGCGACAGGCCTCACCCTCCTGCGCGCCGGGTGGCGCGATCTCTCCGACCCGCTCGCCCTCGGTCGCCGCATGACCGTCGCCTACTGCACCGCGCGGCGCGCGCGAGGCCTCTCGTAGCGCTACCTCGCGCTACCCAGCGCTACCTCGCGCTACCTCGCGCTACCTCGCGCCGTCCAGCGCTACCTCGCGCCGTGTCGGGGGACGACGACGGCCCGGTCATCGCGAGGATGACCGGGCCGTCGTCGTCCGACCTCGCCGACCCTGCGGTCAGCGGCGAAGCGTCACTCGATCGAACCCTCGATCTCCCGCACGAACGAGTACTCGTTGGAGTCGTCGTACGAGTAGATCCCGATGAACGCGGACGACGGGTCGTTCGCCTCGTTGAGAGGACCGGTGCCCGACACACCCTGGTAGTCGATCTCCTCGCCGGCATCGAGCGCGGCGACCGCGTCCTCGAAGGTGGAGACCTCCGTGCCGCCGTTCGCACCGGACACCGCGCGGATGTTGTCGGCGATGGTGCGGCCGTCGGTGGCGCCACCCTTCACCGCGGCGAGCGCGGCGAGCATGGTGGCGTCGTAGGACTCGGCGGAGTACGAGTAGTCGGCCAGCTCGCCGCCCTCGTTGTCCGCGTACCAGGTGTTGAGGCGCTCCTTGAAGTCGTCCTCCGCCTGAGCGCCGGGCAGCGTGCCCTGGACGCCGGCCAGCGTGCCCTCGTCGAACTGGTCGCCGTAGTTGGACAGGTTGCCGTCGCAGAAGTACGTGGTGCCGTCGAACTCCCAGCCCTGGGCCACGAGCTCGTTGACGATCGCCACGGTCTCCTCGAACGCGATGATGACGATCGCGTCCGGCTCGGCGGCGAGCGCGGCCGTCACCTGGGCGCCGAAGTTCGTCTCACCGGGAGGGAACTCCTCGCCGGCGCCGCCCGCACCGTAGACGACCGAGCCGCCGCCTGCCTCGATGGCCGACTGCGTGTGGTCGCGCAGGCCGGTCCCGTACGCCTCGTTCTGGACGAGCATCGCGACGTCCATGTGACCGTCGTCGAGGATCAGCGAGCCGAGCGCCGCGCCCTGCACGGTGTCCGGCGGGGCGGTGCGGGCGAAGAAGTCGCCGTACCCGGAGAGGTCGGCCGCGGTGTTCGCGGGCGAGATCTGCATGACCTCGGCCTCGGCGAACGTGTCGACGACCGAGAGCGAGACGCCGGACGAGGCGGCACCGATGACGGCGGACACGCCGTTGCTGATGAGGTCGGTGGCCGTCGAGCTGGCGACGGACGGGTCCGTCGTGTCCCCGGAGTCGCCCCACTCGACCGTGACGTCGTTGCCGAGGACGCCGCCGGCAGCGTTGATGTCCTCGATGGCGAGGCCGACGCCTGCGATCTCGGGCGGGCCGAGGAACGCCAGGGTGCCGGTGACAGGCAGGATCGTGCCGATGGAGAGCGGCTCGGCGTCGCCCATCGCCTCCTCGGTCATCTCCTCGCCGGTCGACTCGCCCTCGGGCTCGCCGTCGGAGGCGCAGGCCGCGAGGCCCAGGCTGAGAACTGCGGCAAAGGCGATGCCCTTGGCAGCCGTCATGCGTCGATTCATGTGCTTCCCCTTCGGGGTCGGACTTCCTACGGCCACTCAATGCCGCATGTAGTGGCGCTGAACCTAACTCGATTGTGTGACGCACATGTGTCAGATGCGCCACATCGCCGGGATCGTGACGAACCTGTTATGTGTCTCACATTCGGGCCGGCCGCGCATGCCGCCCGCGCGCCCGCCGAGCCGCGCGTCAGTCGCGGAGCTGGGTGAAGGAGGCGGTCTCCGGGTCCGCACCGGTCCGTCCCTGCACGCCCGCCTCGAGGCCCTCGACGGCGGCCGTCTGCGCGTCGTCGAGCTCGAACGAGAAGACGTCGATGTTGGTGGCCTGCCGCTGGGCGGAGAGCGACTTCGGGATGACGACGAGCCCCTGCTGGACCTCCCAGCGCAGCACCACCTGTGCCGGCGTCACGCCGAGCTCGGTGGCGATCTCCGTGACCGCGGGAGCCTCGAGATCCGCGCCCCGGCCCAGGGGCGAGTACGCCTCGACGGCGACACCGTGCCGGCGGCACGCCGCCTGCACGTCCGCCTGCTGGAAGGTGGGGTGCACCTCGATCTGGTTGACCGCGGGCACGACCTGCGACGCGCTGACCAGCCGGTCGAGGTGGTCGGGCAGGAAGTTCGAGACCCCGATCGCGCGGACGGCACCGTCGTCGAGCAGCTTCTCGAAGGCCCGCCAAGTCTCGACGTAGAGGTCCTTGCTCGGGACCGGCCAGTGGATCAGGTACAGGTCGACGACGTCGAGCCCCAGGGCGCGCCGCGAGCTGTCGAACGCGCGCAGCGCCGACTCGTATCCCTGGTCCCCGTTGCGCAGCTTGGTGGTGATGAAGAGCTCGTCGCGCGGCACCCCCGAGGATCGCAGCGCGGCGCCCACCCCGTCCTCGTTGTCGTAGCCCGCCGCCGTGTCGACGTGGCGGTACCCGAGCTCGAGCGCCTGCTCCACGTTCGCCTGGGTGCCGTCGTCGGGAACCTGGAAGACGCCCAGGCCCACCTGGGGGACCTCGACACCGTTGTTCAGGGTGATACTGGGAACTGTCATGCACGACATGGTGTCTTGTGCTGGTGCGATGGCGCGCGCTCGCGTACCGTTGGGGCTGTTGCAGTGTGTTGCTCGTACCGGGACGGTTCGCCGTCCTGCGTCGGCGCGGACGCGTCGTCAGGATTGACGCGGTCCGTCGGCGGACCTTGGACTCTCAAGATCAAGAGTTGGCGACGAACACCGTGATGTGCGCCCCCGACAAGCGGGGACGCCGACTCTTGAAGGAGTACCCATGGCCACCGGGACCGTGAAGTGGTTCAACAGCGAGAAGGGCTACGGCTTCATCGCCCCCGAGGACGGCACCGCTGACGTGTTCGTCCACTTCTCCGCCATCCAGTCGCAGGGCTACCGCTCGCTGGACGAGGAGCAGAAGGTCGAGTTCGACGTCACGCAGGGCCCGAAGGGTCCGCAGGCGGAGAACGTTCGCCCGGTCTGATCGACCGAGTGACGGCCGCCTGACGGCGGCCCACCTCGAACGGACGGCCCGTCCCCGTCGCCTCACGGCGGCAGGGACGGGCCGTTCGTCGTTCCCGGAGCCGTCCGGTCTTCGCGGCCGGCCGGGAACCGTGGCGATGCACCGCGCGTTCTCGGGACATGGGCTTCCTCGACCGACTTCTCGGCAGGTCACGCGACGAGCGTTCCGACGTCCCCGGCATGACGCACGGCAGCACGCCGCGCGTGCACCGGTCCTCCGCCTGGACCTCCCCGGACGGGACGTACCAGCAGCCGACGACGGCGCGGCCCGCCCCGTCACCGTCGGACACCTCGAGCGGCGGGCCCGGGGCGGCACGCACCCCCGACGACGTGGCGGTGGGCCGCTACCGGTACCTGCTGCGGACGGCACCGCCGGACGCCGTCGAGCAGGCCCACACCGAGGCCTTCGCCCAGCTCACCCCCGAGCAGCGCCGGCAGGTCCTCGCGGAGGTCGGCGCCGCGGTCCCCGCCTCCGAGCGCGCCACGTCCGACGACCCGCGGTCGCTGGCCCGGATGGCGACCCGCGCGGAGATGCGCAACCCCGGCACCCTGGAGCAGACGTTCCGCGGCCAGGGCGGCGGCAACGGCTCCCCCGGCTTCGGCGCCATGGTCGGTTCCAGCCTGCTGGGCACGGTGGCCGGCGTGGTGATCGGTTCGGCCGTGGCGAACGCCCTGTTCGGTCCGATGTTCGGCGACCCGACGACCCGGGTCGCCGAGGACGCCGCCGCGGCCGACGGCGGAGAGGCGGGCGCCGACGCCGACGGCGGCGACGCAGGTGCCGACGCCGGGGCCGATGCCGGCGGCGACGAGGGCTTCTTCGGCGGGATGTTCGGTGGTGACGGCGGCGGGTTCTTCGGCGGCGACGGCGGCGGGTTGGACGGCGGGTTCGACATCTGACCCGCTATCTCGCGGGCTCCAGGAGGCGGAGGAAGGCGCCGAACTGCTCCAGGTCGCGCACGGACGTCGGCAGGTAGTCCGTCAGCCGCGGTGACCGGATCACGACCGCGCACCACTGGCCGCGCGAGACCGCGACGTTGACGCGGTTCCGGCTCAGGAGGAACCCCATGCCGCGCGGTACGTCCTCCGGGGAGGAGGCCGCCATGGAGAGGATCGCCACGGGAGCCTCCTGTCCCTGGAACTTGTCCACGGTGCCCACCGGGACGTCGTCGAGCCCGGCGGCCTCCAGGGCACGCCGGACCGCCCAGACCTGCGCGTTGTAGGCCGCGACCACGATGACGTCCACCGGCTCGACCGGTCGTCCCGCGGCGCCGGGAGCTTCGACCCAGGTCCGTCCGAGCACCGCGCGCACCTGCCGCACCACCTCGTCGGCCTCCTCCGCGGACGAGACGGCGCGGCCCTCGTGCGGCACGAGCACCTCGTGCACGCCGGGCTCGACCCCGGCCAGCGACCGGCCGTGCGCGGTCGCGTGGGCGTGCAGCCGCCCGTCGTACGCGAGGTCCGACACACCGGCGCAGAGCGCCGGGTGCATGCGCCGGGAGGCAGGCAGGAAGTACCCGAGCCCCTCGGGCAGGGTCTCGTGCCCGTCGGCCAGCCACCCGAGCGCGGAGCCCGCGACCGCCGGGTCCGGATGCGTCCCCTGGGACACCTGGGGCAGCTGCTGGGGGTCGCCGAGGAGCAGCAGCCTCGAGGCCGCGCGCGCGACCGCGATGGTGTTCGCGACGGCGAACTGACCCGCCTCGTCGACGACGAGCAGGTCCAGCTCGCCCTCCGGCCACCGCTCGTGCGCGAAGTCCCACGCCGTGCCGCCCAGGACGCACCCGTCGCCGTCGTCCCCGGCCGTCGCGGCGAGCTTCTGCAGCGCGTCGGGCGACATCGGCTGCCAGGGCACGTCGTCCGGGTCGCCGGCGGACGACTTCTTGGCGACCTGCTCGGGCGGCACCCCGGCACGGAGCACCCCGCGGAGCAGGTTGCCCACCACGGCGTGCGACTGCGCGACGACGCCGACGCGCCAGCCGCTGCCCACCAGCGCGGCGACGACGTGCGACGCCAGGTACGTCTTGCCGGTCCCGGGCGGCCCCTGGACCGCGAGGTAGGACCGGTCGAGGCGCCGGACCGCCTCCTCGACGGCCGCCACGACGTCGGGCTCCCCGTCGCCACCCACCACCGGTGCCGGGAGCCCTCCGACGACGCGGGGCGCCCGTCGCTGGAGCAGGTCGGTCATGGGCCCGGCGGGCAGACGGTCGGCCGGCGGCGTCCCGTCCTCGGCTCCCGCACGCCATGCCTCGAGGGCCGCCGACGCCGCCTCAGCGGTCGCCCGCTCCTGCGGTCCCGCCCGCACGAACCCGTTGATCGAGAGGGCCGACGGGGCGTCCGCGTGCGGCTCGTGGCCGCGGCCCACCGCCTCCCGGACGGTGAACACGTCGCGCTCGCGCCCGCCCTCGGCGACCCGGCGCACGCCGATGATCTCGACCTTGTCGTGGCACCCGCGCACCGCGCGCGGGCCGATCTCCCCCACCACCTCGGGCCCCGGGGCGTCGTACAGCAGGAAGGCTCCCGCGCCGACCCGCAGCTCGGAGCCCTCGACCGGCGGGCACCTCAGCTCGAGGACGCGGGCAGGCGTCTTCCGGCCCGGTTCGACCTCCCAGTCGCGCACCACCCGGCAGCTCTCGACCACCGAGGCCGACCTCCGGCCGGGCCACTCGTCGGGCGGCAGCTCGAGACGGGCGTAGTGCGCGTGCCAGAACGGCTTACCCTCCCGCCGGTGATACCCGACCGCCGCCCCGAGCAGGCTCAGCGCGCGGACGGCCGCGGCCTCCTGCGGGGTGTGCGGGTGGGCGTGCTCGACGGCGGCCCGCACGTCGGCCTCGAGCTGGTCGCGGGCCGCCCGCGCCTCGTCGACGGCGATCTCCTCGGGCACGGCCAGCGGCGCGGCCACCGCGACCTCCACGGGGCCGACCACCTGGTCGTGGGCCCACCGCAGCCAGTCGAGCAGCCGCAGCGTGGAGAGGCAGTCGTACCGGTTGTACTCCAGGATCTCCGCACGCCGGGACGCCGCATCGTCCTGCGCACCGGCCGCGACGAGGTCGCAGTACTCCGCGTACTCCACCACCGATGTGGCGGCGTCGGTGACGCCGGACCGTGCGGCGTCGTCGCCCATGTACAGGGGCTCGAGCTTCTTGATCGACCGCGACCGGTGCGAGATGCGCAGCCCGGACCGGACCGTCGCGTACAGGTCCACGAGGACCCCGGCCCGCAGGAGCTCGTCGACCTCCTCCTCGTAGACGCCGTGCCGTGCCGCGATGGACAGCAGATGGGTCCGCTCGTAGGCGGCGTAGTGGTAGACGTGCATGTCCGGCCAGCGACGGCGCCGCTCGGCCATCTCGTCCACGAACGCCACGAGCGCACGCGCCTCGTCGGCCAGCGAGTCGGCCCACAGCGCGTGGAACGCCGGCCGCCCCTCGTCGTCCAGGTCCCGCGTGACCCAGCCGAAGAGGTAGTCGATGCCTGACGCCGCGGGCGCCCCCACGCCGTCGGCGGGCGTCCACAGCGGGTCGCCCTCGAAGTCGAAGAAGACGTCGCCCTCGCTGGGCGGGGGCAGCCGCTCGACGGACCGCGGGTCCGTGAGCGCCCAGCGCAGCTCGTCCGGACCGTCCTCGGTCTCGATCTTCACCGACCCGTGCCCGGGCTCGGTGCCGAGCTGCAGCCCGGCCTGGAGCCGCAGCCCGGCGAACCGGTCGGCGCTCATCCCGGCGGGCGCCTCGGTCGCGGCGGCCAGCGCCTCCCTCGTCGTGATGCCGGCGTCGCCGAGCCTCGCCCGCTGCGACGCGTACACCCCGGCGACGAGGAGCACGTCGGAGTGCGCCTCTGCGTCCTCCGCGCAGTCGGGGCACTGCCCGAGGCGACGACAGGCGGTGTGCCCCGGGGCGTCCCACTCGACCGGCGCACCGCGACCGACGTGCCGTTCGACGATCTCGAGCAGACGGTCGCGGCGTGCGCGAAACACCGGCAGCACCTCGGCCAGCAGGTGGTCGGTGCGCTCACCCGTGCCGAGCACCAGGTGGGCGTGCTCGGTGGGATCGATGCCGGCGGCCAGGAGCTGGTCGGCGTAGGCCGCGAGCTGCAGCACGGCCCGGACCTTCTCGCGGCGTGCCAGCTTGGTGTCCCACACGGCGTAGCGGAGGCCGCCGTCGCGCACCAGGAAGTCCGCGCGGCCGTGGAACCGGCCGTCGAAGAACGAAGCCTGGTAGACGACGTCGGCGCCTCGCTCGAGCGCGGCGAGCGTGCGGTCGTGCGCGGCGGCGAGGTCGTCGACGTCCGTCCGGCGCGGCGTCTCGATCGCGGCGACGCCGCCCGGGCCGTCACCCGAGGACCAGCCGAACCTCTCGACGAGCTCGCCGAGGACGGCGCGTTCGTGGGACTCCCCCAGGGCGGCCGTGCGCTCGAGCATCTCGTCCGGAGCACGGACCCGGCCGGGGGTCCGGCCGAGCACCTCGTCGAGACGACGCAGCAGCGCGTGCTCGCACTCCGCGGCGACGACCAGGTCGCTCGCCGAGTGCACCAGCCGCCGTTCGGTGGCACCCGTCGGCGGCAGGCCACCACCCTCGCCGTCGTTCAGCAGGAACATGCCACAGGTCTATCAGCGCCCTCCGACATGGACCTCGGGCCGCGCGTCCGCCATAGTAGGGCCCGCGCGATCACGAAGGAGCTCCATGTCCGTGCGGTTCAACCCCCCTCCAGGCTGGCAGGTGCCACCGGGCTTCCGGCCCGAGGCCGGCTGGTCGCCCGACCCCGCGTGGCCCCCGGCACCGCCGGGCTGGGAGTACTGGGTCGAGGAATCGGCGGCGCCCGCCCCGTCGTACGCCCCGGCCTCCGCCGCGACGGCTCCTCCCGCACCCCGGCCGCCGCAGGACGTGAGTGCGACGGCGGTGCTCGCCCCGGTCACGGCGTCCGCGGCCTCCGCACCGGCGCCCGCCGTCCCCCCGGCGGCGCACCGGCCGGCCGACCCGGCGCCCGCACCACCGCCACCACCGGCGACGCGAACCGACGGCCCGCCCGCGCCGTCGTCGGGCCCGGCGCACCCGACGGAGCAGGCGACGACGCCGGTGCCTCCCCCGGGCCGTGCCCAGCAGACGCGCAGCACGACGGACCCCACGGAACGCCCCGCCCGCAAGCGCCGTCCCCCCACCATGCTGGTCGCCGGGGTGGCTGTCGCGTGCCTGGCGCTCGGCATCATCGTCGGGGCCGTGTTCTCGATGGGTCAGACCTCCGACGCCCGCCAGGCCGTGGCCGACGCCGACCGCGAGGTCGAGGCCGTCCGGGCCCTCGAGGAGCAGCTCGAGGCGGACCGCACCGCGCTCGACGAGCGCAGCGACGCCCTCGACACCCGGGAGAACGAGCTCAAGGAGCGTGAGTCGGCGGTCGACGAGCGGGACGCGGAGCTCACGAACCGCGAGAACCAGATCGCCGAGGCCGAGGAGCAGCGCCAGCAGGAGGAGCAGCAGCAGCAGGAGCAGAATCAGGGCCAGCAGGGCGACGGCAGCTGGTGGTACTGGGACTGCCAGAGCGCCCGGGACTCCGGGGCGGCGCCGATCCAGCAGGGTCAGCCCGGCTACCGCAACGGCCTCGACCCCAACGGCAACGGCGTCGCCTGCGAGCCCGGGGAGTAGCTCCGGATCTCGGGGTGATCCCCGATGCCCGGCCACGGTGGTCGCCCGTACGGTGAGCACGTGGTCGACGTCCTCGGGGCCCAGCTGTACGCCTGGTCCGCCCTCATCGCGCTGCTGCTGTTCGCCCTGTTCGTCCGCCGGGTGATCGGCGTCCGGCTCGGGCTGCCGCGCACGCTGCTCGCCGCGGCGGTCGGCACGACGCTCGGCCCCGCACTCGTCACCGGGATGCTGCCGGTCCCGGATCCGTCCGCCGACACCCTGGACCTGCTGCTCTACACGGCCCTGCTCTCGGTGGTCGCCCTGGTCGTCGCGCTGTTCGCGCTGGCCGTGATCGAGATGCTGGTCCCGCACGGCACGCTGCCCGGGCCGGTCAGCACGGTCCGCGCAAGCCTCGAGTCGGAGCTGGCCACGCTCGTCCCGGTACTGCGTCGCCTGCCCCGCCGCGTCGACCGCATCGCCGACGCCGTCGAGCACGGCCGGCTGCGGGTGAACGTGCGGCTCCTCGCCGATCCCGCCGACCGTCGGTTCGTCACCCGGCTGTGGCACCAGGCGCTGCTCGTCGTGCTCGCCTGCACCGCCGGCCTGATGTCCGTGGCCCTCTACCTCGCGGCGCCCGGCCCGATGGTGACCGACGACGTCGGCGTCTTCCACGTGCTGGCCACGGCCCTGCTCGCCGGGTCGGTGATCCTCGTGATGCGGCTGCTCGTGGTGATCTTCCGCGGCGTCGACGCCGAGGGGCCGGGCTGACCGGCGGGGTCAGACGCCCGCCAGGTCGGACCCGACCACCGCCAGCGTCCCGAACGCGACGCCCCACAGGACGATCGACACGATCTGCCAGCCGATGACGGCGTTGCGCGACGCGCCGAACGAGACCATGGCCGCGGCGGTGATCTGGCTGGGCAGCACGGTCTGGCCGAGCAGGCTCACGCCGGGCACTCCGAAGCGGTCGAACCGCTCGCGGAGCTTGGCACGGCGCGGCGAGTCCGGCTTGCCGCGCCGTGCGACGGCGGCGGTGCGCACCCGGGACGTGGTCAGCACGAACACCAGCATGGAGATCACGTTGCCGACGACGGCGGCCGCGACCGCGACCACGGGGTTCAGCCCGGCGAGGACGCCGAGCACCGACCCCGTGTAGGACTCGATGAACGGGATCGCCCCGGCGAGCATCACCCCCACCCACTGCAGCAGCGGCGGCAGGGACTCGGTGAAGCTCTGCAGGTTCTCGATCATGTGGTGCTCCCAGGTCGTGGCGTTCGGACGTGATCCCATCCTGGGGGCGCCATCGCGCGGAGAGCAGTGCCTGGACGCACCGGTTCGCGTGGCCCTCTCACGGTTGCGGGATGACATCCGTCATGCCACCGGCACCGGAGCCCTCAGGCCGCCTGGAGTCAGCCCGTGACCCGGGACGCCGGGTCCCTCCATGGGTCCACCGTCTCGACGCCGGCGTCGGCGAAGTGCCGCGTGTTGCGGGTGACCACCACCGCGTCACAACTCCGGGCGACGGCGGCGATGATCGCGTCGAGGTCGCCGCTCGGCCGACCGGCATCCTCCTGCTGGTGCCGCACGGCGGCGTACTCGACAGCGGCGTGCTCGTCGAAGGGCAGCACACGGTCATGGAACCGCTCGGCCAGGATCGCGAGCACGGCCTCCCCCAGGGCGTCCCGGCGTCGCCCCGCCGGCAGCCGTGCCAGGCCGAAGAGCAGCTCACCCACGACCACCGACGTCGTCCAGAGGTCCTCGTGCTCTCGCAGCCACGCCATCACCCGGACGTCTGGTTCCCTGCGCGTGAGCTCGGAGATCACGTTGGTGTCGACGAGGTACCTCACCGGCCGAGCTGCGCGGGCGGTCGCGACGGGGACGCAGCGCGGTCCGGGATCCAGTCGTCGTCCCAGCCCGGGTCGTCGTGAACCGCGGCGAGCAGGGCGCGCGCGCGATCGATCCAGTCCTCGCCGCGCCTGCCCGAGGCATGCGCGCCGCCCGAGGGAGGTTGCCAGGACAGATCGACGCCGGTGGCCGACACGCCCCGTGCCAAGATGTCGCGCGCCTCGGCCTCCATGGACCGGCGATGCTCCTTCGCCTGGTCCTTCATCCGCGCGTGCAACGCGTCTTCGAGCCCACGCACCGTGATGGTCTTGGTCATCGCATCCTCCATCGTGACAGCACAATGCTAGCACTCGGGATCTGACGAGGTGGTGACGGTTCCCCTCCCGGATCCCCCGAGGAGAACAGGACGGCAGGCCGCCGCCCTACGCTGGGCGCATGGTCCGGGTCCTCGTGGTCGACGACGACGCCACCGTCGCCGACGTGGTGGTGGCGTACCTGGAGCGCGCCGGGCTGGAGGGCGAGCGGGCCGCGGACGGCATCGACGCCCTCACCGCCGCCGCGGCCCACCCGCCCGACGCCGTGGTCCTCGACCTCATGCTCCCCGGCCTGGACGGCATCGAGGTGTGCCGCCGCCTGCGCGCCGACCGCCCCGGGCTGCCGATCATCATGCTCACCGCCCGCGGCGAGGAGGACGACCGCATCGCCGGGCTCGAGGTCGGTGCCGACGACTACGTCACGAAGCCCTTCAGCCCGCGTGAGCTCACGCTGCGCGTGCAGTCCGTGCTGCGACGCGCAGGCGTGCAGCCGACCCCGCACCCGGCCGGACCGGGCGACGGGACGTCCGCGCCGCCGTCGGGCACCCTGCGCGACGGCGACCTGGAGCTGGACGTCGCCGCCCACCGGGTGCTGCGCGACGGCGTCGAGCTCGCCCTGACCGTGCGCGAGTTCGACCTGCTCGCCTGGTTCCTGGCGCGACCGGGACAGGTGCACGATCGCGAGTCGCTGCTGCGCGAGGTGTGGGGGTGGGAGTACGGGGACCGTTCCACCGTGACCGTCCACGTGCGGCGGGTGCGCGAGAAGGTCGAGGACGACCCGTCCCGCCCGGTCCGGCTGGTGACGGTGTTCGGCGTCGGCTACCGCTGGGACACCGGTGGCACCGGGGGCCCGGCGTGACCCCGCTCGCCGGCGTCGCGCTCGCGGCCGGGGTGGCGGCCGCCGTGGGCGCGCTGGGCGCGGCGGGCGTCGTCGCGATCGGACGACGGCGGCCGGCGGCCGCGGCGGTGCTCGCGCCTCTGGTGGTGGTCGCCTCGGTCGCCGCGGGCGTCTACGCGAGCGCGCGGGCGATGTTCCTCTCGGAGGCGGACTCGGCGACGGTCCTCTGGCTGCTCCTCGCGACGGTGCCGGTGGCGCTCGGCGTCGGGGCGGCGCTCGGCGTCCGCACGCACCGCATCGCCGCCGAGCGGACCGCGGCGCTCGCCGCCCGGGACCGCGACCGGGAGGTCGAGGAGCACCGGCGCGAGCTGGTCGCCTGGGTGTCGCACGACCTGCGCACCCCGCTGGCCGCGGTGCGCGCCCTGACCGAGGCGATGGAGGACGGTGTCACCCCGCCCGCCGACGCCGCCACGGGGATCCTCGCCGAGAACCGCCGGATGAGCGACATGGTGGACGACCTCCTGGCCCTGTCCCGCCTGCAGTCGGGCACGCTGCGGCTGCGCCGCGAGCCGACGGACGTGGGTGACCTGGCCTCCGACGCCCTGGCCGCCGCAGGCCCGGTCGCCGACGGCGCCGGCGTCCACCTGACCGGGGACGTCGCCGAGGGGACCGTCGCCGCCGTGGACGCCCGGGAAGTGGCCCGCGCGCTGGGGAACCTCGTAGGCAACGCGGTGCGGCACACCTCGCCGGGCGGCACCGTGTGTGTGCGGGTGGAGCGCGGACCGGCGGACGACGTCGTCGTGCACGTCACCGACGGGTGCGGCGGCATCCCCGAGAACGACCTGCCCCGGATCTTCGAGGCGGGGTGGCGGGGCACCACGGCCCGGACACCGAGGTCCGGAGGTGCGGGCCTCGGGCTGTCCATCGTGCGGTCCGTCGCGGAGGCGCACGGCGGGCGCGTCGAGGTGGGCAACGTGACGCTGCCCGACGGCGGACGCGGCTGCCGCTTCACGCTCACCCTGCCCCGCTAGGGCCGGCCCGGGCGGGCGGACCGGGTGCGCCCCGGCTACCCGACCGGGACCTGCGCCGTCGTCCCGTCGGCGTACGTCACCCAGGCGGTCGAGCCCAGGGCCGAGCCGCCGGGGGCCCACACGGCCCACCAGCCCTCGGAGACCGTGGCCTCCACCCGCTCGCCCGAGGTGAGCGTGAGCTCCACCGCCGCGACGTCGTCGCCCGCCTGGCCGAACGCCGACGTCAGGGCGCCCTCGGTGCCGTCGCCCTCGGACCACGACGCCGTCCCGTTCTGCCGCGTGGTGAGCTCCCGGTCCCCCGGAGCGGTCAGCTCGGGAACCACGGCGCTCGACGTCACGACCTGGGGCTCGCCCCCGTCACCGTCCGCGGTGACGAAGCACTCGCCGTACGCGTCCTCGCCCGCCACGACCACGTAGGTGTAGTCGCCACGCACGTCCGTCAGGACGGGGTCGACCGCGACCTCCTGGACGTCAGGGCCGTCCGGACCCTCCACGATCTCGGTGACCGTGCCTCCGCACGGCTCGCTGCGCTGCGCCGCCTCCGCCTCGTCGACGGCGGCCGGGACCGCCGTCCAGGAGGCGTACGCCACCGGCGCGTCCAGCACGACCGTGGTGACCACCACCGCCACGACGACGGCCGCGGCGGCGCTCGCGACGGCCGCCGCGCGACCTCGACGGCGGGCCGGACGCCGCTCACCGGCGGGTGCGACGCGCGGCTGGGCGAGGATCTCGGCCAGGGCGTCGTCGTCGGCGCTGCCGGGTGCTCGCAGCTCGCGTGCCGGGTCGAGCGCGGAGAGCTCGGCCAGCATCGGGGACTTCATCTCGCCTCCTGGAGCTTCTGCAGAACCTCCGCCGTCCCGCACGGCACCTCCGAGAAGGCGAGGAGACGCTTGCGGGCGCGGGTGAGACGGACGGAGAACGTCGACGGACGGCAGCCGAGGACCCGGGCGGCCTCCACCGACGTCAGCCCGTCCCACGCGACGAGGGCGATGACCTCACGGTCGCCGTCGGAGAGGAGCTCCCACGCCTGGCGCAGGTCGGTGCGCTCCGCGGCGACGTCGTCGGCGCCCTCCCGGGCCGGTTCGGGCTGCTGCTCGAGCCGCACGCTGAGCGCTCGCCACCGACCCTGCGTGCGCAGGTGCGTCGCGAGGACGTTGCGCGCCACCGTGAAGAGCCACGGGCGGGTCTCCCCCGCCTGCGCCGGCACCTCGTCGAGCCGGCGCCACGCCACCAGGAAGCACTCCGAGACGACGTCGTCGACCAGCTCGGGGGCCACCCGGCGCGCGACGAAGCGCGTGACCTGCTCGTGGTGCTCGACCCACAGCCCGGTCAGTCGCTCCTGCGCCTCGGCGTCGTCCACGCTCCGTAGCCTTCCACCCATCACCCTGTTCATTGCCGGCAGGGACCCGATTGCTACACCGTAAGGGACGATCTGTTGCGCCAGGCAGCCCGGCCGGTACGCTCGCACCCAACTCGTGCACGCGAAACCACCACCCGACACGCCGATACCGGCCTCGAGCGACGACGCTCGGGATGACGCTCGACAGGGCGAGGAGAACGACATGAGCCGCAGCACGTCCCCCCGGACCACCGCCCGGCGTCGCGCCGCCGTGTGCCTCGGGGCTGCAGCCTTGGTCCTCGGCCTCGCCGTCGCCCCGACGTCGACCGCCGTCGCGGCCGCCGAGCCGGAGAACCTCCCCGGCGTCCCGGACCGCGGCAGCCCCGCGGACGTCTGGGAGGCCTGGGCCGCCGACTCACGCGCCGAGGCCGAGGCCACCGACTGGGACGCGAACGCGGCCGCGCGCGGCTGCACGGTCGAGGAGGTGCAGATCGTGGACGAGGTCGACGCCGACTACAACCGGGCCATGGGCGCCCCGGCCGATCTCGCCACGCACCGCGTGGAGCTCGTGGAGGACTGCTCGTCGGCACAGGCCGAGCGCCTGATGGGTACCGAGCAGGAGGCGTCGACCGACGTCTCCACGCTCGCGCTGTCGAGCGGGACGTCGTGCCGCTCGACGCACGGACCCGGCACCGCCTGCGTGTACAAGAGCAGCGGGCGGATCTACGCCTCGTGGAAGTACCGCGGCTCCGGCAGCGTCAACGGGTTCCTGCGGATCTACCAGATCCCGTCCTCGTCCTCGTCCTGCTACCGCGGCAGCACCTGGCTCACCGGCCCCTCGCGGTCGTGGAGCAGCGGGATGACGCGGAGCATCTCCAAGACGAAGACCACGACCACCGGCTACTCGGCACACATCTGGAAGAAGGTCGCCATCGGGCACACCGACTGGGGCTCGGCCTGCTCGAAGCTCTGACCCGCGAGATCGCGGATCAGAGGACGTGCGCGAGGAACTCCTGCAGGCGGGGCTCGTTCGGATGATCCAGCACCTGGGCGGGCGGCCCCTGCTCGACGACGGCGCCGTCGTCCATGAACACGACGTGGTCGGCGACCTCCCGGGCGAAGCCGATCTCGTGCGTCACCACGACCATCGTCATGCCCGACGCCGCGAGGTCCTTCATCACCGCCAGCACCTCGCCCACCAGCTCGGGGTCCAGCGCCGAGGTCGGCTCGTCGAAGAGCATGGTGTCCGGGTCCATCGCCAGGGCCCGCGCGATGGCCACGCGCTGCTGCTGACCGCCGGAGAGCTGCGCCGGGTAATGGCCCATCCGGTCGGCGAGCCCCACCTGTTCGAGCAGCTCGACGGCGCGCGTGCGCGCGTCCCGCTTCGACAGCCCCCGCACCTGGACGGGCGCCTCCATGACGTTCTCCAGCGCCGTCATGTGCCCGAACAGGTGGAAGCGCTGGAACACCATCCCGATGCGCGAGCGCTGGGCGGCGATCCGGCTCGGGTGCAGCCGGTGCAGCACTCCCCGGGCGTCCTCGCGGTAGCCCAGCAGCTCGCCGTCGACGTGGACCGAGCCCGCCGTGATCTCCTCGAGCTCGTTGAGGCAGCGCAGCAGCGTGGACTTGCCCGAGCCCGACGGGCCGAGCACCACGGTCACCGAGCCGCGTGGCACGGCGAGGTCGACGCCGCGGAGCACGTGCAGGGCGTCGGCGCCGTGGCCGAACGCCTTGTGGACGCTGCGGGCCTCGATCATGGGACGGTCGGCGCCGGAGGGCGCGGGGGTCGGCCGGTCGTCGGTCACGGGGTCACCTCGGCAAACGGGTCGTCACGGGTGGTGCCGGCCGCGCGGATCGCGGCCTGCCGGCTCGGGCGCCCGTCGCGCCGTCGGCCCCTCCGCCGGTGCGAGGAGCCGTCGACCCCGCGCCCGTAGTACTGCTCCAGGTAGTGCTGACCGACCATGAGGACGGACGTGATGAGCAGGTACCACAGCGCCGCGACGATGAGCAGCGGGATGGGCTCGAACGTCCGCGACCCGATGGCGCTGGTGGCGTAGGTGATCTCCAGGGTGAACGGCACGGCGACCACCAGGGACGTCGTCTTGAGCATGGAGATCGTCTCGTTGCCGGTGGGCGGCACGATGACGCGCATCGCCTGCGGCAGCACGACGCGCCGCATGATCGTGCGCTCCTTCATGCCGAGCGCCCGGGCGGCCTCGGCCTGCCCGGCGTCGACCGACCCGAGACCGGCCCGCACGATCTCGGCGAGATAGGCGGCCTCGTTGAGCGCCAGCCCGACGAGGGCCGCCCAGAACGCGGTGATGACGGTGCGGGTGTCGAAGACCAGCAGCTCGGGCCCGAACGGCACACCGAGGCTGAGCCGGGGGTAGAGCACGGAGATCAGGCCCCAGAACACGAGCTGGGTGTAGATCGGGGTGCCGCGGAAGAACCAGATGTAGGTCCACGACACCCACCGCATGACCGGGTTGTCGCTGCGCCGCATCACCGCGAGCAGCACTGCCAGCACCACGGCGATCGCCATCGAGCCGAAGGTGAGCACGAGCGTCCAGCCCACGCCCCGCACGACGTTGACGTCGCGCAGGTACAGCCAGACGGTGTCCCACCGGAAGTTCGGGTTGGTGACGAGGGCGTTGACGGCCATCGCGGCGAGCACCAGCACGACCGCCCCGGAGACCCACCGCCCCGGGCGGGGCACGGGGCGGGCACGCAGCGGGGCGGGCACGGCGGGCGGCGGCGCTGCGGACGTCGATCCGCCCTGAGGGAGCCCGGTCATCTCAGACACCCGGGTCGAGCTCAGCGGTCGTCAGCGCACCGTCCGCGTTGCCCCACGCCTCGAGGATCTCTGCGAGCGTGCCGTCGTCCATCAGCTGCTGCAGCGCGCCCTGGACGGCCTCGGCGAGCTCCGGGTCCTCGTGGGAGACGACGGCGCCGTAGGGCGCCGCGTCGGTGATGTCGCCGAGCGTCTCGATCGAGCCGTCGGCCTGGGACACGGCGTAGGCGGTGACCGGAGAGTCGGCGTACATCGCCTGGACCTTGCCGCCGGCGAGGTTGGTCGTGACGTCCGCCTGGGAGTCGTACGGCAGGACCTCGACCGGCTCGGCACCGGCGGACGCGCAGTCGGCGGTGACGTTCTCGAGCTCGCCCTGCTGGACGGTCCCGGTCTGCACACCGACGACGACGCCGCACAGGTCGGCCGGGTCGATCCCGTCGGGGTTGCCCGCCGCGACCGCGAGCTGGGAACCGGCATCGAAGTAGCTGACCATGTGCACGACCTGGAGGCGGTCGGCGTCGATGGTGAAGCCGGAGATGCCGACCTCGTACTTGGTGCCGACGGCCGGGATGATCGCGTCGAACGTGGACGGCTCCACCGCGGACTCGAGCCCGAGCGTCGCGGCGACCGCGGCGGCGATGTCCACGTCGAACCCGACCGGGGTGACGCCGTCGGCGGCGACGAACTCGGCCGGCGCGTAGGAGAGCTCCGCGCCGACGGTGAGCACGCCGTCCTCGGCGACGTCGTCCGGCACGAGCGCCGCGAGCTCCGGTTTCGCCTCGATGCCCGAGACGTCGAAGCCCTGGGTCGCCTCGGACGCACCGTCGGTGCTGCCGCCGGTGCTGCCCGAGGTCGAGCCCAGGTCCTGCGAGGCGGTGGTGCAGCCGGCGAGCAGCGCGACGACGGCGAGCGCGGACAGGGACAGGGCGGGGCGAGCACGCATCACGGTCTCCGGGGGTCGTAGGAGGGGACGACGCCGGGACCCGGTCGGGTCGGTCAGCGTCTATGCAGGAGTATGCATAACTATTCCTCTGGGCACCAAACCGCCGGGGCATGACGTGCGTCACGCCCGTCGCCAGCGCACAGAAATGCCGATGTCGGTAGTTCGTGTCGAGGTCGGCAGTGCGCGCTGCCGACCTCGACATGAACTACCGACATCGGCAGAACGGTCAGAGGAGGAGGGGAGGCCTACGTGTCGTGCTCGATGATCCCCGCGTCCTCGCGGTGGTCGTCCTCACCACCGGCGGGCAGGTCGTGACGCTCGGGGTGCGCCCGCAGCGCCACGATGCTGACGATCAGACCTCCCCAGATGATGACCATGGCGACGGCCATCATGAGGATCGCTTCGGTGTTCATCGCTGGGCCTCCTTCGACGGGGTGGCGGTATCGATCGGCGGGTAGGGGGGCCACGCCGTGAACGCCTCCCGGCCGCGCCAGCGCGGCAGGGAGAAGAGGATCGCGCCGAGGAGCAGCAGCGCGACCGAGCCCCAGCCGGCGAACAACAGGTACGTGGTGTCGTACCCCTCGTACGGCTCGCCGATCCGTGTGATGACGTACTGCACGAGCATCACGATCAGCATCACGGGGACGATCGCGCCCACGCAGGCGTACCACCAGCGGCCGACCGTCGTCGTCGACACCGCGTTGAGGTGGAAACGCAGCTCCGGGCCCCGGCGGTAGATCCAGATCACGAAGACGCACATGAAGATCGCCGAGGCGACGATGCCGATGTTGTTGACGAACGCGTCCACCGTGTCGAGCAGGATCAGGCCCGTCGTGGTGCTGAAGCCGAGCACCGAGACCACCCCGAGCACCAGACCGAGCCCGGTCGTCGCCGCCCGGCGGGACAGCGCGAACTTCTCCTGCAGGGCCGCGGAGACCACCTGCAGGATCGACACCAGGGACGTGAAGCCCGCCATCACCAGCGAGCCGAAGAACAACGCGCCGAAGAACGCGCCCCCCGGCATCTCGGTGACGATCGTCGGGAACGTGACGAACGCGAGGAGCACACCCTGGAAGTTGAGGTCGGCGACCGTCACGCCCTGCTGCGAGGCCAGGAACCCGAGGGCGGAGAACACCCCGATACCGGCGAGCAGCTCGAACCCGGAGTTCGAGAACGCCACGACCAGTCCCGGACCGGTCATGTTCGAGCGCCGACGGCGGTACGAGGCGTAGGTGATCATGATGCCGAACGCGACGGACAGGGAGAAGAAGATCTGACCGTAGGCCGCGATCCACACCGACGGGTCGCCCAGGGCGCCCCAGTCCGGCGTGAACAGCACGTTGAGCCCGTCGACCGCACCCTCGAGGAACAGCGAGCGCACCACCAGGATGCCGAACGCGACGACCAGCAGCGGGATGAAGATGATGTTGGCCCGCTGGACGCCCTTGACGACACCGGCCGCCAGCACGGCGATCACGGCGACCCATACGAGGACCAGCGGGATGAGGACGGCGGCGACGAAGTCGAACGTGAGCCACGGGTCCGCGCCTCCGACGTCGGCGAGCTGCAGGTGCTCCCCGACGAAGAACGCCGCCGCGTCGTCGCCCCAGTCCAGCCCGAACGAGTAGACGAAGAAGCTGGCCGCCCAGGCGACCACCGCCGCGTAGTAGACGGCGATGAGCACGCAGATCATCACCTGGAACCAGCCGACGCCCTCCAGCCACCCCTTCACCCGGCGGAACGCCTGGGGCGCGCCGCCGCGGAACCGGTGGCCCAGCGCGTAGTCGAGGTAGAGGATCGGGATGCCCGCCGTCAGCAGCGCGACGAGGTAGGGGACCATGAAGGCGCCCCCGCCGTTCTCGTACGCCACGCCGGGAAATCGCCAGATGTTGCCCAGGCCTACCGCCGAGCCGATCGCCGACAGGATGAAGCCCACCTGTCCGGTGAACGCCTCACGTGGCGCCGCTGTGTTGTTCGCTGTACTCACGAGTCCCACACCCTCCGCGTCGATCGCCGTCGAGTCAAACCGCGTCACCTGCGATCATGCGCGATGCGCTACGGACAGGCAACGTGTCGGCGGTCGAGCCGACAGCCGAACCCCTCGGCCCCCCACCCTCCGCTGCGCCTCCATCTCAGCCGATCCGTCGTCGGCCGAGCCTACGGCTCCGCTCCGGGCGCGTGCCTCGTCCCTCGGCCCCCACCCTCCGCTGCGCCTCCGTCTCAGCCGAGGAGCCGGGCGAGGTAGCCGCCCTGCAGCCGCGCGCCCGGGTCGAACCGCTCGGCGAGCGCCCGGAAGTCCCCGAACCGCGGGTACAGCCCGCGCAGGTCCACCGGGTCGATCGCGAACAGCTTGCCCCAGTGCGGGCGGGCACCGAGCGGCAGCAGCGCGTCCTCGAGAGCGGGCAGCACGGCCGCCACCTCGGTGTACCGCTGGTGCCAGGTGAAGTGCAGGGCCACGGAGTCCTCGGCGAACGGGCTCAGCCACAGGTCGTCGGCGGCGACGGTGCGGATCTCGCAGGTCTGCAGCAGCGGCGCGACCCGTGGCGCGAGACGCCGGACACCCTCGATCGCCGCGACGGCATGGCGGCGCGGCAGCAGGTACTCGGTCTGGAGCTCGTCCCCGGACGACGGGGTGAACTCGAGGCGGAAGTGGCTCAGCCGTTCGTGCCACGGCCCGGCGACGCCGAGCTGCTCGGTGCAGGCGGCCGGGTCGACGCCGGGCAACGGGTGCACCGGGACGGAGGCCCAGCTCAGGTCGGCGACGGGTGCCGGGCGCTCGCCCGCGCCGGTGGGCACCAGCGACTTGAACAGCGCCTGCCGGACGGTCGGCTCGTCCCAGCTCGTGAAGAGGCTGACGGAATAGGCCGCGCCGGTCAGCGCGTCGAAGGAGTCGAGCACGGTGTCCCACGGCACGTCGACGGCGACGTCCTGGCGCACGTCGAAGGTGGGCACGGTCGTCAGCTCGACGCGCGTCACGATCCCCAGGGCGCCGAGCGACACGACGGCGCCGGGGAACACCTCCGGGTCGTCCGCGCGCGTGAGGCGGCGCAGCTCGCCCGCCGTCGTCATGATCTCGAGGCCGACGACGGCGCTCGCCAGGGAGGGGTTGTCGTTCCCGGACCCGTGGGTCGCCGTGGCGACGGCGCCGGCGACCGAGATGTGCGGCAGCGACGCGAGGCTGCCGAGGGCGCGGCCCTGGAGCTGTAGCGCGCGAGAGAGCTCGCCGTAGCGCAGCCCGGCGTTGACCGAGACGACGCCCGTCTCGGGATCGAGGTCGGCCGCGGGTCGCCCGTCGTCGAGCCGGTCGACCTGGATCTGCGTGCCGGTGGTGTCGGCGATGTCGTTGAACGAGTGCCGTGAGCCCAGCGGCCGGACGGGACCGGCGGCGGCCAGCACCTCGGCGAGCTCGTCGAGAGTGGCCGGCCGAGCGAGCGCCTGCGCCGCGTACTGAAGGTTCCCTGCCCAGTTCTGCACGCGCCTAGCCTGCCACGCCGCCGGCCAGGTACACCGCCAACCGGGTCGCGGCGTCGCGGACAGCGTCGAGCTCGGCCGGTTCCGGCTCGCGCTGCCACTGCAGCTCGAGGTCGCCGCCGGCCGGCGGCCGCGCCGGCCAGCGCCACCGCGCGGCGAGCAGCCCGTCCACGGCGACGGTGTGCACGAAGGCGCCGACGCGGCCGGGCTGCGGCGCGCGCGGGTCGGCGACAACGCCCCGCGTCTGCCGGTAGGAGGAGATCAGCTCGTCGTAGCCGCACAGCAGGTCCACGACCGGGCCCGACGGCGGCGCCTCGGCCTGGGGCGTCACGGTGCGGTGCGTCGTGGCGGCGTCGTGCACCGCTGGCGTGCTGACGAGCGTGAGCCCCTCGAGGCCACCCGCCCCCGCGACCTCGACGGCCTCGCCGTCGTCGAGCAGGTCGGCGAGGCCGGCCCGCAGCTCGGTGAGCGTCAGCCCGCTCCACTGGCCGAGGTCCTTGACCGTGGCGTACGCGCGGCCCGGCAGGTAGCGCCGCCACAGCTCCCGGACCGCCGTCTGCCGGTCGAACCGGCTGCCGAGCGGCCCGTACCCGGCCGGGACGCGCGCGTCGAAGGCCGCGTACGTGTGGTGCCCCTCCGCCGTCGGACCGCTGACCACGACGCGGCGCAGCTCGGCGTGCATGAGGACGTGGGTGACGGTGATGCCGGGGGCGTCCGCCGCGACGAGGCCGCGAGCGACGAGCGCGGCGGTGAGCTCGGCGCGGCTCCGCGGTCCGGCGCTCACCTCGTCGGCGACGGCGTCGATCGCGGCGGAGGGGTCGGCGAGCCCCCACTGCTTCTCGGTCGAGGCCATGGTGCGCGCCACGCGGGGCCCGGTGAGCTCGAGGAGCCAGCGGGCGTCGTCGGGCCGCACGAGGTGCCAGGTGGGCCGCAGGACGTGGGTGCGCAGGAACCGGCCGCGGTCGAGGTCCGCGAGTGCCCCCGCCTCGTCGGGGCGCGCGCCCGGCGTGAGCCGTCCGGCCAGGCCCCAGAGCGTGGGCCGCAGCTCCTGGCCCTGGACGGCGAGCAGGTACCCGACGGCGGAGGGCACGTCGGGCAGGCCGGGCTCGCGCAGGTGCTGGGCCCGCAGCCGGACGCTGCGGACCGTGCTGGCGTCGACGTGCAACCCTCCCCCTCCGTCGGCCCGATCCGTCGTTGCTGCGGCCTCGTTGCTGTCGGTATGAAAGCTACGTTCTGGACGGGTCCAGAACAGGAGATTTCATACCCACAGCAACGACGGGTCAGGCTCCTGCGGGCTGTTCCTCACGCAGCACCGAGATGCGACCCGACATCCCGACCATGTCGAGGACCTCGGTGACCGCCTCGGAGGGCTCGTAGAGGTGCACCGGCGAACCGGTCTCCTGCCCGAGCATGTAGATCTGCAGGATGAACGCGACGCCTGACGAGTCGAGGAACGTCACGTCGCGGACGTCCAGGACGATCGGGGTCGTTGCGCGCCGCGCGACGACGGTGGACATCGCGTCGCTCGCCGCCTCGCGCAGGGCGGCGTCCACCTCGCCCCAGAGGGTGAGGTAGGTCCCGTCGTCCTGGTGCTGGCACGAGATGCCTGAACCAGGGTCCGGTTCGAGTTCCGTGGTGCGGTCGGTATCCATGGGGTGTCAGGGCTCCCGTAGTGCCGTCGGCGGCCGAGCGTGGCTCTCCTCCCCCGACGAAGGCCACGGGGTCGAGTGTTCACCCGTCTCGTTGATTCGTCCAGTGGAGGATCTCGATCGTCACACGAGGTTCATGCCCCGGACGGTGGGTCCGGCTCCGTGACGTCGGCGACCTGCGCCCCGAGGACCCGCACCAGATCGTCGGCGTCCAGCGTCGCCGCCACCCCGTGGCCCCCCGCGCCGATCGACACCTGGCCCGACCCCGGGATCGAACCGTCGGCGACCACGGGCCACCGGGTCAGGGCGCCGAACGGAGTGATCGTGCCGCGGGCGTATCCCGTGACTTCCCGAGCCACGTCGGCGTCCGGCATGGACAGCCGGTTGACGCCGAGGTACGCACGGAGCCGGGCCCAGTGGATGGCACGCCCGCCCGGGACGAGCACGAACAGGAAATCACCCTCTCCACGGCGGACCACGAGCGTCTTGAGCACCTGGTGCGGGGCGAGCCCGCGAGCGGCGGCGGCCTCTGCCAACGACCCGACCGGGCCGTGCCGGGTGACCTCGAACGCGATCCCCGACGCCTCCAGTCCGCGCCGTGCCCGTTCCTCGGTCTCGGGCCCGGTCATGGTCGCTCGACCGGGCGGCGGCGTCGAGTCACTTCCCGTCCGCCGGCTCACCGTCAGGGTCCTCCGGGTCCTCCTCCTTGGCGTCGTCGAGGCCCAGCAGGCGGCTGACGATCCCGCCGTCGTCGGCCTCCTCGTCGTCGGTGCTCTCCGACGGTTCGCCCGAGGGCTCCGACGAAGCGCTGGGAGACGGGCTCGGCGTCGGCTCCGTTGGCGCCTCGGACGGCGCGACCGTGGGGTCGTCGGTGGGCGGGACGGAGGGATCCGCGGTGGGCGGGTCCGTCGGTTCCGCGGTGGGCGGGTCGGAGGGATCCGCGGTGGGCGGGTCCGTCGGTTCCGTCGTGGGCGGCGTCGGTGACGGTGACGGCTTCGGGGACGTGGACGGCGTCGGGCCCGGGCTGGGCTTCTTCGTGCCTCCGGGCTTCTTCGTGTCGTCGCTCCCGGGCTTCTTCTGCCCGTCGCTGCCCTTCTTGTCGTCAGACTTTTTGCCGTCAGACTTCTTGTCGGTCTTCTTGCCGTCAGACGTCTTGTCCTTGGCGTCGTCGCCCTTCGTGTCGGCCGGCGTCGCCTTGTCCTGACCACCTCCGGACGACCCGTTGCCGTCCGACGAGCTACCGGCCGTCTCGAAGTCCGCGGTCGAGGTGGCACGGTCCGGCACCGGCCCGGCGGCGAAGAACTCGAAGTGCCACGGCTCGGGCTTACGACCGTCCGGCCGCGCCCAGGTCGGGTTGTCCCAGCCGTAGTCGGGCCCGTGGACCCGGAGCCAGGCGTACTCGGCGGAGGCGCCGCCCGCGATCGGGTGGGAGAGGTCGACCGCGAGCCCCCACCCGTGGTTCGACGTCCCCGGTACCGCGGCCAGGTGCGGCTTCGCCGCCCGGACGGCGACCTGCGAGGCGTACGAACGGTACGAGTCGGTGAGAGGGATGTTCGTGCCGAAGCGGTCGCGGTACGCCTCGTTGAGCTTCTCGAACTGCACGGCGGCGTCGCAGCGGAGCATGTGCCCCGGTGCCCACGGGACGTCGCACAGCACGGAGGCCGGGATCCGGCCGTTGCCGTAGCCGGCCGTCGAGCCCGCGTGCTGGTCCACGACCGCCCGGAGCGCCGCGGACAACGAGGCGGTCGCGGCGTCCAGCGGCTGTCCGTCGGCCGTGACCGGCGTGCCGTCGCTCAGCACGAACGTCCCGTCCTCCAGCTCGGTCACCGCCGGGCGCACGTCGACGACGTAGGTCGCCGACGCCGGGTCCAGGAGCGTGGCGAGCCGCGTCGCCGCCACGACGACGTCGTCGAACGTCACCGCCGCGTGCGCGTGCCCGTGCTCCTCGCCGTCGGTCTCCCCGTCCGCGGGCAGGTCGGCGTCCGCCACCGGGGCGTCCTCGCCGTGGCCGTCCACAGCAGGGTCCCTCACGACCAGTTCATCCGCAGCGGGCTCGTCCGCCCCGCCGGTGGAGACGTCGTGCTCGTACGGACGCGCGACGGGCAGCGTCCCGTCGTCCGCGAGCAGCTCGTCCAGGGTGGGGAGCTCGAGGGTCGGGACCTCGACGGGCTCGACCGGCTCGAGGTCCGCCGTCGCCCGCGGCCCGTCGCCGTCCTCGCCACCAGCAGCGTCGTCGTCGGCCCCCGCAGCGGCAGCACCGTCGGCGGCCTCGCCACCGGAGGCGTCGTCGCCGGCCGGGTCCTGGTACTCGATCTGGGGCGCGCCGAGCTCGCTCTGGTCCTGCGGCCGTAACGATCCCGCGTCGGACTGGTCGGGGTCCTCGGCCGGGTCGGCCTGCGCCGGTGGCCGCAGGTCCTCGTCACCGAGACCGTCCGTGTCGACGATCTCCTCGACGTCGTCCGCGGGCTCGTCGGCCGTCGCGGGCTCGTCCGGCACGTCCTCGACGACGTCGTCGCGGTGGTCACCGAGGCCCGGGCGCGGGTCGAGGGACGCCTCCTGCTGGGCGACGTAGATCGTCAGGAGCGAGCCGAGCTCGGCGGCGGCCTGCTGCACCTCGGGATCGAGCGAGCGCCCTGCCTCGACGGCGGCGAGCTCGGCACGCTCGATGACGTCGAGCACCTCGCCGACCGACCTCGGGCCCGTGGGCGACGACGCACCGACGACACCCACGACCACCGGTTCCGGCTCCACCGGCGCTGCGAACGCGGGATGCTCGGTGAACTCGTTCCACGGGACGTCCGCCATGGATCCGGCCATGATGCCCGCGGCGAGCGCGAAGGCTGCCGAGCCGGCACCGAGAGTCCGCAGCACCGGGTGGATCCGTGAGGGGGACGGAGCATGCTCCGAGGAGCCCTCGTCGACGCCGTCGCGTCCGCCCAGGTCACCGTTCTTGTCGAGCGCCACGTGAACCCCTCTGCCAGCTGCTGTGCTGCCTTCCGCATCCTCGCACATCATGGTGCCCCGATGCTCCCGGCAACTCCCCCTGTGGACAACTGTGCGGCACGACGTCACGGCGCGCCACTCGTCGTGCGGGCGATGTTCCCGGCCCCGTCGGAGCGGCGTCGCGGGCACACTGGGGACCATGACCGTGCTTCCGACGCCGATCCCGCGGATCGACCTGAACAGCGACCTGGGCGAGGTCACGGGTCCTCGCGGGCTGGACGACGACCGCATGCTCGCCGTGGTGTCCAGCGCCAACGTCGCGTGCGGGGCTCACGCAGGCGACCCCGCGACGATGCGGCGCACCGTCCGCGGCGCCGTCGCGCGCGGGGTGGCGGTCGGGGCGCACATCTCTTACCGCGACCTGGCCGGGTTCGGTCGGCGGCAGCTGGACGTCCCGAGCGACGTGCTGCGTGCGGACGTGATGTACCAGCTCGGCGCGCTGCGCGCGATCGCCGAGGCCGAGGGGACACGGGTCCGGTACGTCAAACCGCACGGGGCGCTGTACAACACGTCCGCGATCGACGAGCGGGTCGCGGAGGACGTCGCCGCCGCGGTCGCTGCCGTCGACCCGATGCTCGTGCTGCTGGGTCTGCCCGGCAGCGTGGCGCTGTCCGTGGCGGACGGGGCCGGTCTCGCCACCGCCACGGAGGCGTTCGCCGACCGCGCCTACACCCCGGCCGGGACCCTCGTGCCGCGCGGCGAGCCGGGCGCGGTGCTCGACGACGCCGAGGAGGTCGCCGCTCGGACGCTGCGGCTCGTCGTCTCCGGCCTGGTGACAGCGGTGGACGGCACGGACGTCGCCGTGCGGGCGGACTCGGTGTGCGTGCACGGTGACACCCCGGGAGCCGTGACGATGGCGCGCCGGGTGCGCAGCCTCCTCGCGGAGGAGGGCGTGGCGCTGCGTTCCTTCGTCGACGACGCATGACCGGGGGCCGCGACGACGCGACGCAGCCAGGTCGCCCTCGCGACGGCGTGCGGGTGCTCGTCGCGCGCGACGACGCGCTCCTGGTGGAGGTCGCCGACCTGGACGCAGCGACCGCTCTGCACCGGTCGCTGGCGGCAGACCCGGTGCCCGGCACCGGCCTGCCGGTGCCGGGCGCCCGCACGGTGCTGGTGCCGTTCGACCCCTGGGCGGTGCCGGTCGCGACGCTCGCCGCCGAGCTGCGCGCGAGGGCCGGGACGCCGCCGTCGGGCACGGGACGGCCGGGACGCCGGGTGGAGGTCCCCACGGTGTACGACGGCGCCGACCTCGACGACGTCGCGGCGCACCTCGGGTGGAGCGCGGCGGAGGTGGTGCGGAGGCACACCACCGCCCGCTGGACGGTTGGTTTCGTCGGGTTCGCCCCGGGGTTCGGCTACCTGGTCGGCGACGACCCCGGACTGGTGGTCCCGCGCCGGGCGACCCCGCGCACGCGCGTCCCGTCAGGGGCGGTGGCGCTCGCCGGTGAGTACGCCGGTGTCTACCCGCGCGAGAGCCCCGGCGGGTGGCAGCTCGTGGGGCGGACCGACGTCGCCACCTGGGACCTGCGCCGCGACCCGCCGGCCCTGTGGGTGCCGGGCGACGAGGTGCGGTTCGTGGCGGTGCGGGAGTCGGTGCGCGGCGCCGGCGCCCCGTTCGGCACGTCCGGCCCCGTTCGGCAGTCCGTCCTGCCGAACGACGCTGCCGGTGCCGAACGCGACGGGCTGGAGGTGGTCGAACCCGGCCTGCAGACGCTCGTGCAGGACCTCGGCCGCCCCGGGCACGCCGACCTCGGGGTCACCGCGTCCGGGGCCGCCGACCCGCGCAGCCTGCGCGCGGCGAACCGCGCCGTCGGCAACCCGGCCGGCTCGGCCTGCCTGGAGACGCTCGGCGGGCTGCGGCTCCGGGCCCGCGGGTCCGGCGTCGTCGCCGTCACCGGCGCGCCCGGCACCCTCCACGTGGTGCCCGACGACGGCGGCCCGGCCCGTGAACCGGCACCCGGCACGGCGTTCGCCCTGGCCGACGGCGACGAGCTGGCGGTCGGCCCGCCGACACGCGGGCTGCGGCGCTACGTCGCGCTGCGCGGCGGACCGGACGTGCTGGCCGTCCTCGGCTCCCGCTCCACCGACGTCCTCTCCGGGCTCGGACCCGACCCCCTGCGGCCCGGCGCGTTCCTGCCCGCCGCGACGACGACGTCGGGCACCGTCGCCGCCGGAGACTCCGGCGCACCCGACCCGCAGCACCTGCCCGCCCCGGGCGAGACCCTGACCGTCCACGTGACGCTCGGGCCCCGCGACGACTGGTTCACCGCCGACTCCCTGCGGCTGCTGACCACCCAGGCCTGGGAGGTGACGGCTCGCTCCGACCGGGTGGGGCTGCGCCTCGCCGGCGACGCCCCGCTGGAGCGCCGGCCCGCCGTCCGCGGCGCCGAGCTCCCGAGCGAGGCCTGCGTCACCGGCGCCCTGCAGGTCCCGCCGGACGGCCAACCCGTCCTCCTCCTCGCCGACCACCCGGTCACCGGCGGCTATCCCGTGGTGGCCGCGGTGACCTCGTCGGACGTCTGGCGTCTCGGCCAGGTCCCGCCCGGCGCACGGCTGCGCCTGCGTGTGACGTGAGTGTGCGCAAGATCTCCACCAACTCTGTGGTGGCGGCCACACACAGATCACCGGATCCCGGGCAGAATCGGGGCATGACGTCAATGACGACCAGCACCTCGACCGGTCGAGCACCGGGCCGCGCCGCCGCGGCCGGCCTGCTCGCCGTCACCCTCACCCTCGGCGCGTGCTCCGTCCCGAACGACGTCGAGCAGTACATCGCCGACGCGCAGGTGCAGGCCGAGACCCTCGACGCCGATCTTCAACAGCTCGCGGACCAGACCTCCGAGCTCACCTCAGGACTCGGGGAGGACGTCACGCACGCCGTCGACTCAGCACAGGCCGCCACCGACGAGGCGCTCACCGCGCTCGACAAGGCCGCGGAGTCCTCCGACAGCGCGGTCGTGGCGCTCGCGGACGCCCAGGTCGCACTCGAGGCGGCCTCGGCAGAGCTGAGCCACGTCATCGAGCACGCGGACACGACCCCGGAGGTCGCCGCGGCGCTCACCGAGCTCCAGGAGCAGATCAACGCGCTGCGCGGCCAGACGGAGAACGCGGGCGAGTAGCACTCAGGAGAGCCACTCCCGGGCCGCGGCGACAAGCAGGTCCACGCCGATCTCCAGCGTCGGCTCGGGTGCCGGCGCGAAGAACGGCGAGTGGTTCGGCGCGACCGCCTCCGGCAGGTTGCCCATGCTCGCCGTCGACGGGTCGAACCCCTCGAACAGCGCGGCGTCGAACCCGCCCAGGAACCAGTAGACGAGCGGGACGCCCGCCGCGGTCGCGAGCACGCCGACGTCCTCCGAACCGGCCACCGGCGGCAGCTCCACGACGACGGGGCGCCCGCCCGCGGCCTCGATCCGCTCCCGCCCGGACTCCAGCGCGCGCTGCAAGACGCCGCGGGTGCGTCCGGCCGCCTCCGGGTCGTTCACCGTGGGACCGAACGAGGAGACCTGCTCGTGCTCCGGTGGCTCCGGGGCGCCGGACGCCACCGCCTCGGCGTCCACGATGCGGCGGATCGCGGCCAGCACGCGCTCGCGGACCGCCTCGTCGAAGGTGCGGACGTTGACCAGCAGCTCCGCGCGGTCCGGGATGATGTTCGCCTGCGTCCCCGCACGGACCGAGCCGACGGTGACCACCGCCGACTCCCGTGCTCCGATCTCGCGGGACACGATGCCCTGCAGCCGCTGGATCGTCGCGGCCGCCAGGAGGACGGGGTCGATCGTGCCCTCCGGGCTGGACCCGTGGCCACCCTTGCCGTGCAGCACGATCCGCAGCGAGTCGGCGGCGGCCATCGCGGTCCCGGAGGTGAGGTTGACCGTCCCGACCGGCAGCGGCATGACGTGCTGGCCGAGGACGACGTCGGGCGTGCCGACCCGCTCGAACAGGCCGTCGTCGACCATGGCGCGCGCCCCGGCACCGACCTCCTCGGCCGGCTGGAACAGCACCTGGAGCGTGCCCGGCCACTCCTCGCGATGCTCGGCGAGGTGCGCGGCCGCGCCGAGGAGGCACGTCACGTGCACGTCGTGGCCGCAGGCGTGCATGGTCCGCGTCTCGTGCCCGTCCGGCAGGGTGGCGGTGTGCGTCGAGGCGTACGGCAGATCCGTGCGCTCGGCCACCGGCAGGCCGTCCATGTCCGCGCGGAGCAGCACCGTGGGGCCGTCGCCGTTCGCCAGGACGCCGACGACGCCGGTCCCCCCGATCCCCTCGTGCACCTGGTAGCCCCCGGCGCGCAGCCGCTCCGCGACGATGCCCGCCGTGCGGTGCTCGGCGAACGCGAGCTCGGGACGGGCGTGCAGGTCGGTGTAGATCGCCGTGAGCTCCGCGGCCGTGAGCGTCGTCATGGGGCTCATCCTGCCCCCTCGGATGCGTCGGAGCGCCTCGACCGGGAGAGTGGCAGGATGTCCGACGACCACAGCCTGCACCTGCGCATCGGTGGCGAGGAGCTGATCGTCCGCCGTCGCTACGAGTCCGCCAGCATCGCCAACGACATCCTCATCGGACTCTGGTTCGTGGTGGGAAGCGTCCTCTTCTTCAGCCCCTCCACCGAGACTGTGGGCATAACGCTCTTCCTGCTGGGAAGCCTGCAGATGCTCGCCCGGCCCATGATCCGGCTCGCCCGCCGCGTCCACCTGCGGCGTATCGGCTCGGCGGACGCCGAGACGGCCCGCGACTTCTGACCGCCACCGCGCGCGACGCCGCCGCTGCCGATCGCGAGGGCTGCCGACGCCGTCCGCCGTCGGCGAACCCGGAATTGAGTCACCCCCGCTCAGGTTGCACCCCTCAGCAGCACCCACCCTGAGGAGGAAGCATGATCGCCACCCTGAACCGCCCGGCGTTCGCCGACGTCCGCATCCGTGACCCGCGTCGGCTGCCGCTCGCGGCCGAGCGCCGGCCCTCCGAGCGCCAGGCCGCACCGGCCGACGTCTACCGCGAGGACGAGGACCTCGTCGCCCGCTTCGACCTGCCCGGCATCGACCCGGCCGAGGACGTCACCGTCGAGGTCGAGGGCCGCCAGCTGGTGGTGCGCGGCGAACGCAAGGACCACCGCGACGAGGACGCCGAGGGCCGTCGGTACTCGGAGGTCCGCTACGGCGAGTTCCGTCGCGTCGTTCCGCTGCCGAAGGCCGTGGACGGTGCGGCCGTGACCGCTTCCTACGACGCCGGTGTCCTGACGGTCACCGTCGCCGGGGTCTTCGCGGGCACGACGCCGCAGCGCATCGAGGTCACCACGGCCTGACCTCGGCGAGCACCTGACCGACGGGTGGTGGCGCGCATCGCGCCACCACCCGTCGTCGTCCCTGGCGACCGTGTCGGGACACACTCCTGGGCAGCGTCGACGGGATGTTGTATCGTTTCAAGCCGTGTGGTTGAACCACACGTCGACGAACATCCCGAGCAAGGAGGCTCAGATGAGATTCGCCCGTGTGCCCGCCGGCGCCGCAGCCGTGGCCGCCGCAGCCCTCGTCCTGACGTCGTGCAGCAGCGACACGGACCCGGGAGAGGACGGTGACAGCGGGCAGGTCACGCTGACGGTCGCCTGGTGGGGCAACGACGACCGCGCCGAGCGCTATCAGGAAGCCCTCGCCCTCTTCTCCGAGCAGCACCCCGACATCACGATCCAGTCCTCCTTCACGTCGTTCGACGACTACTGGACCGCCCGCAACACCGAGGCGGCCGCCGGGGCGCTGCCGGACGTGATGCAGTTCGACTCCTCGTTCCTGCGCCAGTACGCGGGCACGGGCCAGCTCCTCGACGTCGGCCCCTACCTCGGCGAGCAGATCGACACGTCGCAGCTGAACGACCAGCTCATCGACTCGGGTCGGATCGAGGACGCCGTCTACGCCGTCCCGACCGCCACGAACACGCTCGCGATGTTCTACAACCCCGCCGTGGTCGCCGAGGTCGGCATGGAGCCGCCCGCGGAGGATCTCACCTGGGACGAGTTCGCCGACTGGGCCGCCGAGTTCAGCGCAGCCGGTGGCGACCACGACCCTGCCCTGTACGGGACGAACGACTACACGGGCATCTTCTGGGCGTTCCTGCAGCACCTGGTCCAGGAGGGCGTCACACCGTTCACGGACGACGGCCAGATCGGGTTCACCGAGCAGGACATGGCCGACTGGCTCATCTCCGGCGACGCGCTGCGTGAGGCCGAGGCGTTCTTCCCGATCGAGCGCAACGAACAGCTCGCGCCCGAGGGTGGTTTCACGGTGAACGAGCAGGCCGTCGAGATGTCCTGGGACAACTTCCTCGCCGGGTACGTCGCGAGCTCCGGCCAGGAGGACATCACCATGCTGCCCGTTCCGTCCGGGGCCGACGGCGAGAAGCACCTGTTCTCGCGGACGTTCCAGATGGCCGCGTCGGGCACCACCGAGCACCCGGAGGAGGTCGCCACCCTGCTCGACTTCTTCGTCAACGAACCGGAGGTGGGACGCATCTTCGGCACCTCCAAGGGCGTCCCGGCCGTCGAGGCGCAGCGAGACGCGATGGAGCTGGAGCCCGGGTCCGTCGACCAGCGGGTCGTCGACTACGAAGAGTCCGTCGCCGACCAGATCACCGAGCCGGCACCCCTGCCCGTGGAGGGCTTCGGCTCCATCGAGGCTGAGTACAAGCGCCTCGGGGAGGAGCTCGCCTACGGCAGCATCACCGTCGACGAGTTCGTCGAGCAGTGGTTCGCCTTCGCGGACGACGCCGTGGGAGCGATGTAGACCGCCGGACGTCCCGGTCCGGCACGAGCTCGTGCCGGACCGGGACGTCCGGCGGCGGCTCGGTCGAGGCTCTCAGTCGAAGTAGCCGGGCACGTCGATCGCGCCGCCCGCCGCCGCGAACTCCGCGTCCACGGCCTCGCGCAGCGCCGGGTCGCAGAGGTAGTCGAGCGCGACCTGGGCGAGCCCCGCGGCGCCGTCGACGGCGGCCCGCTCGGCGTCCGGCCCGCCCGCCGCCGCGGCGAACGCCTCGGTGTGCAGCGCCACGGAGGGGCCGGACACCTGGATCAGGGGATGGATGCCCGGCACACGGAAGCTGACGTTGCCGAAGTCCGTCGACGCCGCCAGCGTCTCCGAGACGACCCCGCCCGGCAGCACGTCGCGGCCCCGCGCCTCCTGGGCCGCCACCCACCGCCGGGTGAGCGCCTGGTTGGTGCGCACGGGCAGCGACGGGTGGGCGCCGTCGTCCCAGTCGATCTGCACCTCGGTGCCCGTCATGAGCGCCGCACCCCGGGCGACGTCGTCCAGGCGGCGGGACAGGTCGCGCAGCGTGTCCGGATACTTGGAGCGGGCGTAGAGGTGCATCACCGCGCGCTCGGTGATGATGCTGGGCCGCGTGCCGCCCTCCACGATCGTGGCGTGCACACGGTCCGACGGCGGCATCTGCTGCCGCAGCAGGCCGATGCCCTGGTAGGCCAGGTTCGCCGCGTCCAGGGCGTTGCGCCCCATGAACGGCTGCGCGGAAGCGTGCGCCGCCCGTCCCGTGAAGGTCCACGTCAGCAGCCGACGACCGAGCCAGACCTGGTCCGCGACGTCCACCCCGTACGGGTGCACCATGATCGCGGCGTCGACGTCGTCGAACGCGCCGGCGCGAGCCATGACCTCCTTGCCGCTGTGCCCCTCCTCGGCCGGCGTGCCGAGCAGGACGACCCGGCCCGACGGCGCGTCCGGACCGGTCATCACCCCGTGCAGCGCGAGGAACGCCCCCACGCCGGCGGCCGCGATGACGTTGTGACCGCAGGCGTGCCCGATCCCCGGCAGGGCGTCGTACTCGGCGCAGACGGCGATCGTCGGCCCGCCGGACGGACCGGGAGCTGCCAGCTCCGCCCGGAACGCGGTCGCGGCGCCGTGCACCCCGAGCTCCGCCTCGATGCCGTGCTGCGCGAGGAGGTCGACGAGCAGGCGGGCGCTCTCGTGCTCCTCGAAGGCGGTCTCCGGGTGGGCGTGCAGGGTCTGCACGACCCGCACCAGGTCAGGGCCGAGGGCGGCGGCCGCCGTCTCCACCGCGGCCCGCAGCGCGGGCGGCGCCCCGCCGTCGCCCACCGGCACGGGCCGTGCGGCCTGCGCCGCGAGAGCGACGCGACGGCGTTCCTCCGTCTCGTCGACGACGTGGTCGAGGTACGCGGTGCTGGGCGGGGGCAGTCCATCCACAGGCATGCCGTCATCGTACGGATCCGTCGGTCGACGAGGGTGCCCGCCGTCCGGAACGCACGGAACGCTGTTGCCGGTCCGGCAACGTCGTTTCCGCTGCGCGACCGGGCGGTGGAGCATGGAACCGCCCGCACCCTCAGGAGGCCCGATGCCCCGCGAAGTCCGTCTGCTCGACGACGTCCGCCCGGACGAGTCCGACCACGAGTTCCTGCCCGGCATGTCCCGCGCCTGGCTGATGCCCTGGTACGACCTCACCGCCCGCTTCCGGGGCCTCGGCCGCCTGTGCCGCCGCACGGTCGAGCTCGCCCAGATCGCCTCGGGAGAGCGGGTGCTCGACGTCGGTTGCGGCACCGGCAACCTGTCGCGCGAGGTGCTGCGCGCCGCCCCGGACGCGGTCGTCACCGGATTGGACCCCGACAGCGAGTCCCTGCGCCGCGCGGCCCGCAAGCTCCGCCGCCGGCGGCGTGGTGAGGTCACGCTGGTGCGCGGGTTCGCCCACCGCCTGCCCGTGCCGGACGCCAGCCAGGACCACGTGGTCTCGTCCCTCGCGCTGCACCACGTGCCGGCCGAGGAGAAGGAGCGCCTCGCCGCGGAGGTCGCGCGGGTGCTGCGGCCGGGCGGTCGGGTGACCGTCGCGGACTTCGGCGGGGACCACGCGAGCGCCCACGGTCACGGGGACGAGACGTCAGGGCACCGCCACGACGGCAGCACCGACGGCGGGCACGGCACCCACCGGCCCGGGGGCCACCGGCACCGGCCGGGAGCGTCGGGGCGACAGCCCGGGCACGGACCGGGCAGCGGCACCCACGACGCCGACAACGCCGACGGCGGGATCGAGCGGCTGCTCACGACGGCCGGCCTGGCGGACGCACGCACGCTGGAGCGGATGCCGCTGCTCGGCGACTCGGTGGTGTTCGTGCAGGCTCGCCGCCTCTGACGGACGGGCCGCGCCTCAGGCGCCGTCCGACGGAGCGAACTGCGACAGCACGAGCACGGCACCCTGCGGGTCGCGGACCTCCGCCTCCCGGGTCCACTCCGTCTCGGTGGAGGAGAGCACGGTCGCGCCCGCGCTCTCGGCCGCCGCGACAGCGACGTCCCGGTCCGCGACCGCGAACGCGACCGACCACCGGGCGGGGCCACCGTCCTCGACGACCCCAGCGACTACGTCCGCGAACCCCGGTGGCGCGAACGCCTGCCGCTCGAAGATGTCGGGGTCCGACGTGGCGGCCAGGTGCTCCCCGTAGCCGGGCACGCGAGCCATGCCCACCGCCAGCTCCGGGTCGACCTCCCAGCCCAGCACCGGCCCGTAGAAGTCCAGGGCCGCCACCGGATCGGGCGTGAGCAGGTTGCTGAAGTTCCACGTGCCGGGCGCGTTGACCGTCTGCGCGCCGAGCCGGGTCCCGGCCTCCCACAGCCTGCTGGGGGCTCCCTGCGGGTCGCGGATCCGCGCCATCCGGCCGGCGAGCCGGTCGGAGGGTCCCACCGCCTCCGGCCCGGTCTCGACCACGCCACCGGCCGCCGCGACGCGCGCGGCCACCACCACGACGTCGTCCACCGCCAGGTAGGTGTTCCAGGCGAGCGCGCCGTCGGCGGGGACGTCGGGGGTCGCGACGGCAGCGACGGCCGTGGCGTCCGTCCCGTCGAGCGACGCGACGACGTAGCGGCCGGGCACACCGGGTGGCAGCTTCTCCGTGAAGGTCCAGCCGAACAGCGCCCCGTAGAACGCGAGCGCCGCGTCCACGTCCGGCGGCTCGAGGTCGATCCAGCACGGCACGCCGTGCGGGTAGGTGTGCGGTGTCGTCGCCATGGACCCAGCGTGCCGCGCGCCACCGACACTCCGTCAGTCCGGGTCGGTCGGGTCCAGCGGCTGGTCGTGGTCGAGGTTGACGGTGCCGCGCCGCCAGTAGCCGGAGATCGCGAGCTGGTCCGGGCGCGCACCGGCCTCGTGACGCAGGTACCGGCGCACGGGTACCAGCTCGCCGGCCTCACCGAGCGCGACGAGTAGCTCGCCGTCGTCCAGGCCGCCCAGCGAGCGCACGGCCTCCTCGAGCTGACCGGGGCCGTCGGTGCGGTAGAGGATCTCGACGTCGGCGTGGCCCAGCTCGGCCTCCACGAACGACTCGTCGACGTCGTCGCCGATCTCCACGACCGCCGTCACGCGGACGTCCGGCCCCACGGCCTCGACCCAGCGCGCTGCGGCGGGCAGCCCGGTCTCGTCGACGACGACGGTCAGCCGCTCGACGCCCTCCGGCACGGCGACGCTCGCACCCGGCCCCACGAGCACCACCTCGTCGCCCACGGCGGCGCGCGACGCCCAGGCCGAGGCCGGGCCCTCGTCGCCGTGCAGCACCCAGTCGACGTCCACCTCGGCCACGCCGTCCACGGTGCGCCGTGCCCGCACCGTGAGCTCGCGCGAGATCGACACGGCGCCGGTGGGTCGCTGGATCCCGCCGTCGGGGGCGACGGTCGGCGCGTGCAGCTCACCGGTGGCCGGGTCGGGCAGGAAGACCTTCACGTGGTCCTCGGGCCCCGGGGACCGCAGCGCCGCGAGGGACGACGCCGCGGCCGGGTCCGCGCCGTCGGCGTCCCGGAACGTGGTGCGCACCATCGAGCCGGTGAGCCGGCGGACGGCGTGCACGCGCACACGACGGGGGACGAGGTCGAACGAGGTGCGAGGTCGGGTGAACACCTCTCGATCCCATCACGGCCGGTCGGCCCCGCGGAAGGGCGGCCCTGGTGCGCAGGCCCCGCGTCCGGGACACTGGGGCACATGACCGATCCGCACCAACCGCCCCAGCCGTCCTCGACGCCCGGCGGGGAACCTGCCCCCGGGCCGCAGGGTTCCGAGCAGCCGCAGGACCCGTCGCAGCCCGCGTCCGGGTACGGCCAGCAGTCGGGCACCCAGCCGGGGTACCAGCAGCCCGGACCTCAGCCGGGGTACCAGCAGCCCGGCTACCAGCAGTCCGGCTACCAGCAGGCGGGCTATCCGCCGGCCGGGTACCAGCAGCCGGGGTACCCGGCGCCGTATCCGCCGGACCCCCCGGGCAGGACGATGGGGATCGTCGGCTTCGTGCTCGCGTTCGTTCTCGCACCTGCGGGCATCGTCGTCTCCGCGATGGCGCTGTCGGAGTCGAAGAAGGCCGGTGTCGACAACCCGCTGGGCACGTGGGGGCTGTGGTTGTCGATCATCTTCACGGCCCTCGCCGTCCTCGCCGTCCTCGCCTACATCCTGTTCTTCGTCGTCATGTTCGGAGCGATGGTCTCGACCACCAGCGGGGTCTACTGACCCGCGGCGGCACGTCGGGCGGCGCCCGGAGGAACCGGACGCCGCCCTCCGCCGTGCCGACGGCCCCTCAGCCGAAGAAGACCCGCAGGTCCGCCACCACGTCGTCCGGGACCTCGAGGGCGGCGAAGTGGCCGCCGCGCGGGAGCTCGGACCAGTGCTCGATGTGGGCGTTGTCACGCTCGGCGAGGCTGCGGATCGTCTGGAAGTCGTCGGCGAAGACGGCCACCCCGATCCGACCGGTGCTGACCACGGGCTCCGCCTGCGCGCGCTGCTCGGCGCGGTACTGGCGCACCGCCGTCGCGTAGGTGTTGGTCAGCCAGTACAGGGTCGCCTGGGCCAGCACCTGCTCGGGCCGCACCAGCGACGTGCCGTTGCCGAAGCTCTCGAAGAGCTCGTGGTAGGCCAGCACCGCGACAGGCGAGTCCGCGAGACCCGCGGCGATCGTCTGCGGCCGCGACGCGTTCATGGTGTTGTAGGCGCCCACCGACCGGAACCACTGCATGTGCTCCAGCGCCGCGTACTCCCGCGGGCCGAAGGAGTCCATCTCCCCCTCGGCCCCGGACGGGAACGAGAACAGCTGGAGCACGTGCGCCCCGAGGAACCCCTCCGGGTCGACGACGGCGAGCTCCCGGCCGACGAGCGCGCCGTTGTCGCTGCCGTGCACCCCGTAGGCGTCGTAGCCGAGCGCGCGCATGAGCGTGTCGTACGCCCGCGCGACCTGCGCCGTCGTCCAGCTCTCGCCGACCAGGGGCGTCGAGAAGCCGAACCCGGGCACGGACGGGATCACCAGGTGGAAGGCGTCCTCGGCCCGGCCGCCGTGGGCGACCGGGTCGACCAGCGGGTCGATCATGTCGAGGAAGTCGAGCACGGATCCCGGGTAGCTGTGGGCGAGCAGCAGCGGCGTCGCGTCCGCGTGCTCGGAACGGACGTGCAGGAAGTGGATCGGCTGGCCGTCGATCTCCGTGCGGAAGCCCGGGTAGGCGGCCAGGCGGGCCTCGACCGCGCGCCAGTCGAAGCCCTTCCACCGTTCGACCATGTCGCGCAGGTAGGACTCCGGCGTGCCGTACTCCCACGAGTCGCCGGGGGCGGCGGGGGCGAAACGGGTGCGCTCGAGGCGCTCGTGCAGGTCGTCCAGGTCCGCCTGCGGGACCTCGACGGCGAAGGGGCGGACGGTGAGCTGAGCGGTGGTGTCCATGGCGGTTCTCCCGGTGTCGGCGCGGGGCTCGTGCCCTGCTGATGTCTCCGACACTAAGAGGGGTTCAGGAACGTTTCGCTCCGGTATTCTGCACCGGTCGCGATGATCTCGGAGGAACCTCATGACGGCCACCTCGGCCCGCCTGCTCGCGCTGCTCGGCCTGCTCCAGTCCCGCCCAGACCGGAGCGGCGCCGAGCTCGCCGCACGCCTCGGTGTCACCGACCGCACCGTCCGCCACGACGTCGCCCGGCTGCGCGAGCTCGGCTACCCCGTGGACTCGGTACGCGGCCCCGGCGGCCGGTACCGGCTCGGTGCCGGCGCGCGCCTGCCCCCACTCCTGCTGGACGACGCCGAGGCCGTCGCCGTCGCCGTCGGACTCCGCTCCGCGACGGGGACCGCCGGGTTCGAGGAGTCCGGGCAGTCCGCCCTGACCAAGCTGGAGCAGGTCATGCCGGACCGGCTGCGACGCCGGCTCGCCGCCCTGCGCTCGGCCAGCACGGCCGGCCCCGCCAACACCGACTCCGACGTCGAGGACCCGCCGGTCGATCCCGACACGCTGACCGCCGTCGCCGACGCGATCCGCGACCACCAGGGGCTGCGGGCCTTCTACCAGGGCGAACCCGTCGAGATCGAGCCGTACCACCTCGTCGCGTGGCAGCGGCGGTGGTTCCTGGTCGCCCGTGACGTCTCGGGCGCGGGCTGGGCCCCGTACCGCGTCGACTGGTTGGAGCTGCGCACCCCCGGCGGGCGGCGCTTCGCCCCGGCACCGTTCCCGGGCGACCTCACCGACTTCGTGGTCCGCGAGGTCGCCCGGACCGGCTGGGCCGTGCACGCCCGGATCGTCGTCGACGCCACGGCCGAGGACGTGCTCGCGCGGATCAACCCGGCGGTCGGCACGGTCGAGCCGCTGCCCGACGGCCGCTGCGTGCTCGTCACCGGCGGTGACAGCGTCGAGACGGTCGCGGTGTGGAGCGGCATGCTCGGGTTCGACTTCCACGTCACCGAGCCGCCGGAGCTGGTCGAGCACGTGCGCGTGCTGGCCGCCCGCTACGCGCGGGCGGTGGCCGGCTCCGGCTGACGAGACAGGTCCCGGCGCGTCACCAGCCAGACCGCCCCCGCGCACAGCAGCGCTCCCGGGAGGGCGAGCAGCCCCGGGACCTGACCGAGCTGCAGCGCGGCCCACAGCGCGGTGGCCGGTGGCGTGAGGTACAGCAGGGCGCTCACGGTCTGCGGCCCGCGCCGTCGCAGCACCAGGAAGTAGCACCCGTACCCGCCGACCGTCGACAGAACCACCACCCACACCACGGCCGCCCAGAATCTCGGGGCGCCCGCGGGCGCGGAGATCTGGCCGGTCGCGGCAGCGAGGCCGACGAGGGCCGCACCCGCCGCCAGGGTGTGCACGGCCAGGTCGGCGACGACGTCCCCGCCCTCGGGCGCGCGACGTTCCAGGAGCGTGCCCACGGACAGCGACAGCATGCCTCCGAGCGGGAGCAGGTACACCCACGCCGGCGCCGCTCCCTGACCCAGGTCGCCGAGGACGACCAGCAGCACGCCGGCCAGGCCGACGACCAGCCCGACGCGCTGACCCGACGTCGTGCGCTCACCCCACGCCACCTGCGCCAGCACGGCGACCACCAGGGGCTGCAGCGCGGCGACGAGGGCCGCCGTGCCGGCGTCGACACCCAGCGCGACGCCGCCGACGATGCCGCCCAGGTAGCCGGCCTGGGTCAGCAGTCCGACGACGACGGCGTGGCGCGCGCGCCGACGTGTCACGCGGCGTCGTCGTCCGGCCAGCACGGCGAGGAGCACGAGGGCCAGCGCCCCGGCGAGCAGGTACCGCCAGGCGAGCAGGGTCAGCGGAGAGGCGTCGCGCGTGCCCAGCTCGGCCCCGACGAACCCGGAGCTCCAGAACACGACCAGGCCGACGGCCGCCAGAGTGTCTCGTCTCATGGCCTCGACGTAACCATACCGGTCTGTATACTCGCAGTACCCTCTTTCACCACCCCGTGGAGGTCACCATGACGACCACCCTCGAACCCCCCACCCCCGTCTTCACCGAGCCGGTGCTCACCCCCGCCGGCCACAGCCTCCTCGACGCCGCCAGCGAGCTCTTCTACACCCGCGGCATCCGCGCCGTCGGCGTCGACCTCGTCGCCCTCGAGGCGGGGACGACGAAGAAGACGCTCTACGACCGCTTCGGTTCCAAGGACCGGCTCGTCGCGCAGTACCTCACCCGCCGCGGCGCCCGGTGGCAGCACCACGTCCTCGAGCTGCTCGCGGCCCAGCCCGACCCCCGGCGGCGCGTGCTCACCGTCTTCGACGCCCTCGAGGAGTGGCACGCAGGCCAGGACCGCGGGTGCGCCTTCGTCAACGCGTACGCCGAGGTGGGCGCCGGAGACGACGCGACCCGCGACGTCGTCCGGCGCGAGAAGGACTGGATGCGCCGGCTCTTCGTCACCCTCGCCACCGCGGCGGGCCTGCCCGCGCCCGAGGCGACCGGCGCCTCCGTCCACCTCGTCTACGAGGGGACGCTGGTCCTGTCGACGGCCGGTGGCCGCCCGGCCGCACTGGCCGAGGCCCGCGCCACGGTCGAGACGCTCCTGGCCGCGTCGGCGCCCAGCGCCGAATGAGGTTGCGAGGACTGGGAGAATGAGGGGTCGTGAGCACTGAGCCATCCCCCGCCCCGCAGCCCGCCGACGACGGCGGTGCGCGCGGCGACCGCCCGGACCGTCGCAGCGGTGACCAGCAGGGCGGGCGGCGCACCGGCCAGGACGGCGCCCGACGACGGCGCGGCCGCGGGGCGCGGAAGTCGGGGGCCGCGCGGAACGGCGGCAACCCGAAGGGCGGCGCCCGGGACGGTGCCGCGCGAACCGGCCGCGGCCCGGCACGGGTGAGCCGCGACCAGCTCGACCGGGCAGCGGCGGCCCGGTCCGCCGTCGTCGTCCCGCCCATCACCTATCCCGAGCAGCTCCCCGTCTCCGCGCGGCGCGAGGACATCGCCGCCGCGATCGAGAAGCACCAGGTCGTGGTCGTCGCGGGTGAGACCGGCTCGGGCAAGACGACGCAGCTGCCCAAGATCCTCCTCGAGCTCGGCCGCGGCCGGAAGGGCCAGATCGGGCACACGCAGCCGCGCCGGATCGCGGCGCGGTCGGTCGCCGAACGGGTCAACGAGGAGATCAACGGAGCTCGGCCCCAGCCTCTCGGCGGGGTCGTCGGCTACCAGGTGCGGTTCACCGACACCTCCAGCGCGGACACCCTGGTCAAGGTGATGACCGACGGCATCCTGCTCGCGCAGATCCAGCGCGACCCGGAGCTGCTCGCCTACGACACGATCATCATCGACGAGGCGCACGAGCGGTCGCTCAACATCGACTTCCTGCTCGGGTACCTGTCCCGGCTGCTGCCGCGCCGCCCCGACCTCAAGCTGATCATCACCTCCGCGACGATCGACTCGGAGCGGTTCGCGGCGCACTTCTCGCCCGCCTCCTTGGAGCGTTGGGCCGCAGCGGAGAGGACGGTGGAGGCCGAGCGCAGCGCGGCATCCGCCGGCAGCGGCGCGCAGGCGCAGAGCGACCAGAAGGATCGTGCGCCGGTCATCGAGGTCACCGGGCGCACCTACCCCGTCGAGATCCGCTACCGGCCGCTCTCCCCGGACAGCGACCCCGACCGCCCCCAGAAGAAGAAGGGCGAGGAGAAGGACCTCGTCACCGGCATCGTCGAGGCGTGCGACGAGCTCATGCGCGAAGGTCCCGGCGACATCCTCGTGTTCCTCTCCGGCGAGCGCGAGATCCACGACGCCGCCGACGCCCTCGAGGGCCACCTCAAGGAGCGCGCCCGCGACCCCAAGCACCCCCAGCACGTCGAGATCCTGCCCCTGTACTCGCGGCTGTCCGCCGCCGAGCAGCACCGCGTGTTCCAGCAGCACTCCTCGCGACGCATCGTGCTGTCCACGAACGTCGCGGAGACCTCGCTGACCGTGCCCGGCATCCACTACGTCGTCGACCCCGGCACCGCCCGCATCTCGCGCTACTCCAAGGCCACCAAGGTGCAGCGGCTGCCGATCGAGCCGATCTCGCAGGCCTCGGCGAACCAGCGGTCCGGCCGCTCCGGCCGCGTCGCCGACGGCGTCGCCATCCGCCTCTACGCCCAGGACGACTTCGAGAGCCGGCCCGAGTTCACCGAGCCCGAGATCCTGCGGACCTCGCTCGCGTCGGTGCTGCTGCAGATGATCTCGGTCGGCGTCGTCACCACGCCCGACGACGTCGCGAAGTTCCCGTTCGTCGAGCCCCCGGACACGCGCGCCGTGCGCGACGGCGTCCAGCTGCTCACCGAGCTCGGCGCGCTCTCGGTGCAGGAGCGCGACGGCAGCGGGACGAGAGAAGCGCGGCTGACCGACGTCGGGCGCACCCTCGCGCAGCTCCCCATGGACCCGCGTCTGGCCCGCATGATCATCGAGGGCGCAAAGCACGGCGTCGCCCGCGAGGTCGCGATCATCGCCGCCGCGCTGTCCATCCAGGACCCGCGCGAACGCCCGGCGGAGTCCCGGGCACAGGCCGACCAGATGCACGCCCGGTTCACCGACCCGACGTCGGACTTCCTCACCTACCTCAACCTGTGGGAGTACCTGCGCTCCCAGCAGCGCACGATGGGTTCCTCGGCGTTCCGGCGCACCTGCCGGGCCGAGTACATCAACTTCCTGCGGGTGCGCGAGTGGCAGGACGTCGTCGCCCAGCTCCGGCAGATGTCCGGCCCGCTCGGCATCGACCTGTCCCGCCCGGCACGGGAGGCGCAGCCCGCCGACCCCGAGAACCCGGACGACTGGCGGCACGCCTGGGACGGCGACACCGTCCACCGGTCGCTGCTCGCCGGGCTGCTCTCCCAGGTCGGCATGCAGGAGACCAGCGACGTCAAGGCGTCCTCCGTGGCGCACCTGCGCGGCGAGGCCCGGGCCCGGGCGCTGCGGCAGGCCGCCAAGCGCGCCCGCAACGAGTACCTGGGGGCGCGCGGCGCGCGGTTCGCCATCTTCCCCGGGTCGCCGCTGAGCAAGAAGCCGCCCGCCTGGATCATGGCCGGCGAGCTCGTGGAGACCTCCCGGCTGTGGGCCCGCGACGTCGCCCGCATCCAGCCCGAGTGGGCCGAGGAGCTCGCCGGAGACCTCGCCAAGCGCACCTACGCCGACCCGCACTGGTCCACCAAGCAGGGCGCCGCCATGGCCACCGAGAAGGTGCTGCTCTACGGCGTGCCGATCGTCGCGGACCGCAAGGTGCTGTTCGGGAAGATCGATCCGGTGGGTGCCCGAGACCTGTTCATCCGCCACGCCCTCGTGGAGGGGAAGTGGACCACGCATCACCGGTTCTTCGCCGAGAACCGCCGCCTGCTCGCCGAGGCCGAGGAGCTCGAGGCGCGCTCCCGCCAGCGTGGGCTCGTCGCCAGCGAGGACGACCTGTTCGCGTTCTACGACGAGCGCGTGCCGGCGTCGGTGGTCAGCGCCCGGCACTTCGACACCTGGTGGAAGAAGGCCCGGCGCGACGACCCCGAGCTGCTGACCTTCACGCTCGACCAGCTCGTCGATTCTGCCGATACCGCTGCGCTCCCCGAGATGTTCCCCGAGACGTGGACGCAGGGCGACGTCACCCTGCCGCTCACCTACCAGTTCCAGCCCGGCACGGACGCCGACGGCGTCACGGTCCACATCCCGCTGTCCATCCTCAACCGGGTCGCGCCCGAGGGGTTCGACTGGATGGTGCCCGGCCTGCTGGACGAGCTCTGCGTCGCCACCATCCGCTCGCTGCCCAAGGCGGTGCGGCGCGAGCTGGTCCCCGCGCCCGACGTCGGTGCCGCCGTCGCGCACTGGTTGCGCGAGAACACGCCCGCGTGGGCGGACATGGCGCGGGCCGGTGACATGGCGTCGCCGTTCCACGTCGAGTTCTCGCGCGCCGTGCGCGAGCTGCGCGACGTCGTCATCCCCGACGACGCCTGGGACGCCGAGCGCGTCGAGCGGCTGCCCGCCCACCTGCGCATGACGTTCCGCGTCGAGGACCCAGCCGGCTCCTCGGGTGACGGGCGCGGGCGCAGCGGCGGCAAGAAGGGGCGCTCGAAGCGACCTGCTCCCGTGCCGCTCGACGAGTCCAAGGACCTGCTGTCGCTGCAGAAGCGGTTGGCCCCGCAGGCGGAGGCGGCGGTGCGGGCGGCCGTGAAGGGGGCTGTGGGGGTCGCGCTCGAAGAGGCGGCGCGGGCAGCGTCTGGGTCGGGTTCGGGGCCGTCGGGGGTGGGTGCGGCAGCCGGTCCGACGTCGGACACGCCCGGGCGTCCATCCGCCTCGGTCGTTCCTCCCTCGGCTCCCGCCAGGCCCAGCCAGCCCGGGCTTTCGTCCGACGCCGGACCGGCCGCCTCCGCTGCGTCGTCCCCATCCGCTGACTCCCGTCCGGGTCACGGCGTCGTCGTGGCGGAGGAGACCGGGCTGTCGACGTGGCCTTCCGTGCCTGGTGGGGAACTGCCTCGGGTGGTGTCGACCGACCTCGGGGGCGGGGTCGTGGTGCAGGGGTATCCCGCGCTGGTCGAGGAGCGGGACGCGAAGGGTGCGCCGTCGGTGGCGCTGCGGGTGCTGGCCGACGCCGCTGCGCAGGAAGCGGCGCACGAGCGCGGGGTGCGGCGGCTGCTGCTGTCGGAGACGGCGCTGGCGACCGCGCGCATCACGTCACGATGGTCGTCGAAGCAGTCGCTGACTCTCGCGGCGGCGCCGTACCGGAACACCGAGGCGTTGGTCGCCGACCTCCAGCTGGCCGCGGTCATCGCGCTCACCAGTGCCGACGAGCTGAAGGCTCCCGGGACGCCCGTCGGCGGACCGGTCGCTGTACAGATTCGGGACGCCGAGACGTACAAGGAGTCCGTGGCGTTCGTGCGCCAGCACCTGGAGGACGAGGTGCACCGCGTCGTCGGCCATGTCGTGGCCGCGCTCAGCGCGTGGCGGACCGTCGAGGGCGAGGTGCGGGCGTCGTCGTCCCTCGCGCTGCTCAACACGCTGCAGGACATCCGCGACCACGTGGCCGGGCTGGTCCGCGACGGGTTCGTGGCCGCGACGCCACCGCGACGGGTGCCGCACCTCGTGCGGTACCTGCGGGCGGCGTCGTACCGGCTGGAGAAGGCACAGTCGAATCCGCACCGCGACGCCGAGCTCGCCTGGAAGGTGCACGACGTCACCGAGGCGTACGACCGCGCCCGGGCCGCGTACGCCTCGGGTGCCGCGGATCCCGCGCGGGAGACCGAGCTCGCCGAGGTGCGCTGGCTGCTCGAGGAGCTGCGGGTGTCCCTGTTCGCGCAGCAGCTCGGCACCGACGGCGCGGTGAGCGAGAAGCGGATCCGCAAGATCCTGACCCCCGGCGGCTGGTGACTCCGTTCGGCACTTCCTGCCTCGTTCGGCAGCTTGAACTGCCGAACGGAGCACGAAGTGCCGAACGCGCGCCGACCGTCCCCACCCGACCCCCCGGAGACACCTCGATGCTCGACCCGCTCGCCGACCTGCTCTGGCTCACCCCGACCGAAGCGCTCGCCGTCGTCCTCGCCACGACCGGCATGTACCTCGCGATGATGCTGCTGGTGCGAGTGATCGGGCAGCGGATGCTCGGCGCGATGTCGAACTACGACCTGGTGGCGATCATCGCGTTCGGGGCCATCCTGGGGCGGGCGGCGCTGGGCGACGTCGCCGTGCTGGGCGGCGGACTGGTGGCGATGCTGACTCTCGTCGCCCTGCAGTCGGTCGCCGGGGCGCTCATCGTGCGGCCGCTCGGCGCCCGGGCGATCACGACCCGGCCCATCGTGCTCATGGCCGACGGCCGCGTGCTGGAGGATCAGCTGCGCCGCGCGCACGTGGCGGGGACCGAGCTCGCCTCGCAGCTCCGGATCGCGGGCGTCCACCGGCACGACGACGTCGCGGTCGCCCTGCTCGAACCGACGGGTGCGATCAGCGTCCTGCGGCGCGGGACGCCGATCGACGCGGAGCTGCTGGAAGGTGTCCTCGGCGCCCGCCTGGTTCCGGAGCACCTGCTGGGGCGGCGCAGCTAGCGTGAGCCGGTCGTGAGCCCGGGGTACTGACCGGCGGTCCTCAGGGCGGCCCAGGGTCGAATCCGGGGGTCACCGGATACCGAGGTACCGCCGTCGTGCCTAGTGTCGAAGCATGAGCAATCCTCAGACCGTCCAGCAGCCCCGCAAGCTCTACCGGCCCGGCAACGGCCGCGTGATCGGCGGGGTCTGCGCCGGCATCGCCGACTACCTCGGCTGGAGCCGGGGACTCGTGCGCCTCCTGACGGCGCTCTCGATCCTCATCCCCGGCCCGCAGGTCCTGGCGTACATCGTGTTCTGGATCCTCATGCCGGACGAGCGCAAGGTCTACGGGGCCTGAGCGCTACCTCGGCGCGAGTAGCGCTACCTCGCGCCGAGGGGCGCTACCTCAGCGGAGGTCGGTGGGGGGCACCGCGTCCATGTCGGTGAAGTCCTGGTTCTCCCCCGCCATCGCCCACACGAACGCGTACGACGACGTCCCCACGCCCGAGTGCACGGACCAGCTCGGCGAGATGACCGCCTGACGGTCGGCCACCACGAGGTGGCGCGTCTCGGTCGGCTCGCCGCACAGGTGCAGCACGCGCGCGTCCGCGTCGAGGTCGAAGTACAGGTAGCACTCGGTGCGCCGGTCGTGGGTGTGCGCGGGCATCGTGTTCCACATGGAACCCTCGTGCAGCCGCGTGACGCCCATGACCACCTGGCAGGACTGCACGCCCTTCGCGTGGACGACCTGCTCCAGGGAGCGGCGGTTCGACGTCACCTGGTCGCCCAGCTCGAGGGTGTTCCCGTCGCCCGGGAGGTTCAGCACGGTGGGGTACGAGGTGTGCGCCGGCGCGCTGAACAGGTAGAACGCGGCGCCCTCGCCGGCGAACGACACGTCCTGGGTCCCGCTGCCGATGTACAGCACGGCGCAGTTCGGCAGCTCGTACGTCTCGCCGTCGGCCGTCACCGTGCCGGTGGACCCGACGTTGACGATCCCGACCTCCCGCCGCTGCAGGAAGTAGTCGGCGCGCAGCTCGGCCGGGTTCGGCAGGGCGACGGGCTCGCTCCCGGGCAGCACGCCACCGATCACGATGCGGTCGTGATGGGTGTAGACGGTCCGGGCCTCGCCGGGGACGAACAGGTCCTCGACGAGGAACCGGTCGCGCAGGCCCTGGGTGGTCAGGCCGGGGACCTCGGTCGGGTTGGTGGCGTAGCGCTGTTCCATGGGTGGTGCTCCGATCGGTCGTTCGGGTCAGGTCGGCGGTCGGCGCCTCAGCGCACGAGCCAGCCGCCGTCGACGGGGACGACGGCGCCGTGCACGTAGGCGGAAGCGGGCGAGGCGAGGTAGACGAAGAGGCCCGCGAGGTCCTCGGGAGTACCCCACCGGCCGGCGGGGATGCGCGCCGAGATCGACTGCTCACGCGCCTCGTCCGCCCGGATGGGTGCGGTGTTGTCGGTGGCCATGTAGCCGGGGGCGACGGCGTTGACGTTGACGCCGCGGCCCGCCCACTCGTTGGCGAGCGCCTTGGTCAGGCCCACGACGGCGTGCTTGGACGCCGCATAGCCCGGCACGAGGATGCCGCCCTGGAACGAGAGCATCGAGGCGACGTTGACGATCGAGCCGGCGCCCCGCTCGAGCATCCCCCGGCCGACGGCGCGCGACAGGTGGAACACGGCGTCGAGGTTCACCGTGAGCACGGTGTCCCAGTCCTCGGCGGGGTGCTCGGCCGCCGGGGCGCGGCGGATGGTGCCCGCGTTGTTGACGAGCACGTCCACCGGGCCGAGGGTCGCCTCGACCTCCGCGACGGCCGAGTCGAGCTCCGCCGGTGTCGCGGTAGCCAGGTCGCGGCGCACGCTGAGCACCCGCCGGCCGAGGGCCTCGATGCGGGCGACGGTCTCGGTGGGCTCGCTGCGGTCCAGCAGCGCGACGTCGGCGCCCGCCTCCGCGAGCGCCACGGCGGCCCCCTGGCCGAGTCCGCGGCTGGTGCCGGTGACCAGCGCGACCTTCCCGTCGAGCCGGAACTGGTCGAGGATCATGCGTTCCCTCCGTCCGTGCCGCCGTCGGCCCGCGTGGCGGGCCACCACGGCGAGACCCAGCCGGGCAGCGTGAGGCGGGTCAGCGCCTCGAGGTAGTAGTAGTCGCCCCACAGGCAGCCCTCGTCGACCCCCTTGCCCTTGGGGGCGTCGTAGACGGCGTGCAGCAGCAGCGCGTCCGCGGCCGCGCCGTCGGCCGGGGCGTACCCGGCGACGAGCGCAGCGAGCATCTCCCGCCCGGCGGCCTCGTAGCGCGCCGCCCGCTCCCCGTCCGGCGAGACGGAGGCGAGCTCGAGCAGCCCGCAGGCTGCGATGGCCGCCGACGACGAGTCGCGGGGCGCGTCGGAGCCGTCGCCGTAGACGAGGTCCCAGTACGGCACCCCGTCGGCCGGCAGGTGGGCCAGGAAGTAGTCGGCGCAGCGCTCGGACGCCCGCAGCGACTCCCGGTCGCCCGAGGTGCGGTGGTGCAGGGCGAACCCGTAGATGCCCCACGCCTGGCCGCGGGCCCAGCAGGAGTCGTCGCCGGCGCCCTGCTCGGTGGCACCGCGCAGGGGCTCGCCGGACTCCGGGTCCCAGTAGAAGGTGTGGAACGTGGAGTCGTCGTCGCGCAGCAGGTGGGTGCGCACCTGGGCCACGTGCCGGTCGACCACGTCCGCGTAGCGGCGGTCACCGGTGGTCTCGGTGGCCCACGTCAGCAGCGGCATGTTCATGAGGCTGTCGACGATGGTGCGCCCGCGCTGCGCCGGGTCGGACAGGTCTCCCCACGCCTGGATGATCCCCGCCGAGGGCAGGACCCGCGTCAGCAGGTGGTCCGCCGCGGCCAGCGCGGCGTCCCGGGCCGCCTCGTCCCCCGCCAGCCGCCACGCGTTGACGCACGACAGCGTGTACAGGAACCCGAGATCGTGGGTGTCGAGGTCCTCCCCCGCGTGCACCCGCCGGGCGAAGTCGGCGGCGTGCCGCAACGCCGAGGCACGCAGCTCCTCGTCGCCGGTGAGCTCGACGGCGAGCCACTGCATCCCGGGCCAGAAGCTGGTGGTCCAGTCGCGGTTGGCGCCCTCCGCGAAGTCGCCCGTGGCCGGGCGCAACGGGTAGCGGTCGTCCCGCGTCGTGGAGTCGGGGTACAGCGTGCCGAAGGCCGTGGCGTTGCGCCGCACGGTCGCCACGGCGGCGGCGACGGCGCCCGGCAGGACGGTCGGCAGCGCGCGTGCGGCTCCGGGCGGCGGGTCGGTGGGCGCCGTGGCGCGCACGTCGGTGGAGGACATGGGTCGATCTCGCTTTCCGGCACACCGTGGTGCGCCGTCGGGATGGTTCAGGAGGCCGCGTCGGACGCGAGCCGGGGACCGCCGTCGGGCACGACGGACCGCAGCGCGAACCGGCACCCGCCCCAGACGACGAAGAGCAGCGGGGCGGCGACGAACCCCAGGCCGACGGCGGGCCGGGTGGCGACGATGCCGGCCAGGAGGCCCAGCACGGCCAGGGCGGGCAGGCTGAGGTACCAGCGCCGCACGGCCAGGTACAGGCTGGTGCGCAGCAGGTCCCGCAGCCGGACGCCCGGCAGCTCGGGCACGGCCGCGAGCGCCACGACGGCGGTGAGCACCGTCAGGACGATGAGGGTGACGAAGACGGGGATCGCCGCCGCGCCGATGCGGGCGCCCCACACGGCGGCGACGTCGACCGCGAGGACGACGACGGCGGCGCTGGTCGTCGCACCGATCGCCAGCGCCCGCCGGGCGTGGCGGCGGTAGGCGCGCCAGAACGTGCGCACCGCCGTCGTCGACCCGTCGGCCGACAGCGCGGCGAAGACGGCGAACGCGGCGACGAGGGCGGGCGCCACGAGCGGGGAGAGCGCCGCGAGCGCCGGCCAGGACGCGGTCGGGTCCGTGGCGAGCAGCAGCACGAGGACCGGCAGGCAGGCCACGACGAGCATCGCGTTGGTCGCCAGCCCGACGTACACGGTGCCGAACACCGTCTCGTACGCCTCCTGGCTGACGAGCCGACGGCGCGGCGTCCCGGCGCTCATCCTGTGCCCTTCTGGGCTGAGCGCTGCGGTGCCTCGCCCCCGGTACACCTCGTCCCTCAGCGTCCCGGCGCGGGGGCTCCCGGCGCTCATCCTGTGCCCTTCTGGGCTGAGCGCTGCGGTGCCTCGCCCCCGGTACACCTCGTCCCTCGGCGTCCCGGCGCGGGGGCTCCTCGCGCTCATCCCTTGACCCCCGCCGTCGCGATGCCCTGCACGAAGAACTTCTGCCCGAACAGGAAGATGACGGCGATCGGCAGCACAGAGATGACCGAGCCCGCCATGATGAGCGCGTGCTCCGCGTTGTACTGCCCGACGAACGTCTGCAGGCCGAGCTGCAGCGTCCACAGGTCGGGGCTGCGCAGGTAGATCAGCGGCCCGAGGTAGTCGTTCCACGTATTGACGAAGGTCAGCAGCGTCAGGCTGGCGATGGCCGGGGTCGACAGCGGCAGGATGATCCGCCGCCAGATGCCGTACTCGCTCATCCCGTCGATCCGGGCGGCCTCGCTCAGCGACTCGGGGATGGACTCGTAGTACTGCTTCATGAGGAACACGCCGAACGCGCTGAAGGTCTGCAGCGCCAGGATCGACCAGAGCGTGTTGGAGAGCCCGACGTTCGAGAGCATGACGAACTGCGGGATCATGTACGCCTGCCACGGCACGGCGATCGTGGCCACGTAGAGCAGGAACAGCGCGTCGCGGCCCGGGAACCGCATCTTGGAGAACCCGTAGGCCGCGAAGCTCCCGGTCAGCACCTGTAGGAACGTCACGCCCACCGACAGGACCAAGGTGTTCTTGATCCACGTCGTCATGTCGGACTTGGCCCAGATGTCGAGGTAGTTCTGCCACACGAACGGGTCGGGGATCCACTGCAGCGGCACTGTGAAGACCTGGTTGTTCTCCTTCAGCGAGGAGATCACCATCCACACGAACGGCAGCAGGATCCCGGCGGCGGCCACCGCCAGCGCGGTGTAGCCGGCCACGCGGGACGCCTGGCGCCGCCACCGTGCCCGCACCTGGGCGGGTCGCAGCGGCGTGGCCGACGGGTCGACGGGCGGGGAGACGGCAGCCATCAGGCGTCCCTCCTTCGGTTCCAGAGGAACTGGACGATCGTCACGGCGATGCAGAGGAAGAACAGCGTGACGGCGACGGCGGAGGCGTACCCGAACTGGTTCTCCTCGAAGCCCTTGGCGTAGATGAACTGGCTCAGCACCAGCGTCGACTGCCCGGGACCGCCGTCGGTCATCACGAGGATGAGGTCGAAGACCTTGAGGCTGTTGATCGTCAGGATCACGGTGACGAAGAACAGCGTGGGGCGCAGGCACGGGAGCGTGACGTTCCAGAACCGGGACCACGGCCCGGCGCCGTCGACGCGCGCCGCCTCGTAGAGCTCGGGGGGCACCGTCTGCAGCCCCGCGAGCAGGAGCAGCATGTAGTAGCCCATCTCGCGCCACACGCCGACGATGATCACCGCGGGCATCGAGGAGTCGGCCGACGTGGTCCAGCCGGGCGGGTCGTCCACCCCGACGAAGGTCAGGAACTGGTTGATCGGCCCGTACTCCGGGCTGAACAGCATGTTCCACACCACCGCGATCGCCACGATCGACGTGATGTACGGGAAGAAGGCGACCGTGCGGAAGAACGCGACACCGCGCAGCTTGCGGTTGAGCAGCAGCGCCAGGCACATCGACGCCACCAGCGTGGCCGGGATGTGCACGGCCGAGTAGTAGATCGTGTTCCACAGCGCGGTGCGGTAGCTGGGGTCACCGACGAGCCGGGTGAAGTTGTCGAGGCCGACCCACTCGGCCCCGCCGAACACGTTCCACTCCGTCAGGGACAGGTAGAACAGCGTCACCACGGGGATGAGGGTCAGCAGCGCGAACCCGACGAAGTTCGGCAGGATGAAGCTCCACCCGATGAGGGTGTTGCGCCGCTTGAGCCGGCTGCCCGGCCAGCGCCGGCGGGGGCCGGACGGCACGTCCGGGAGGGGGCCCGGTGGACCGCTGCGGCGGTCGTCGACGGCGGTCGTCGCCATGGGTGACTCCTGTGTCTCGGCGGGTGGGCCCGGGGGCGCCGCGTCGTCCGCGGCGCCCCCGGGACGGGGGCTCGGCCCGGGCCTCAGCCGACCTCGGAGGCGGCGCGGGACTCGGCTCCGGCAACGGCGTCGGCGACCGACGAGGACTCGGACATGATCTCCGAGTGGGTGTCGCCCAGGATGTTCTGCAGGGCCGCCGTGTCGGGGTCCACCGGGTTCTCCGGGCGCGTGTCGTGGGTGGCGAACGCGAACTTCGACAGCTCGTCGGTGGGCACGCCCTCCAGGCCGAAGTAGGTCTCCACGACGCCGTCGCTCAGCAGCGCCGGGGTGATGCCGATCTCGGCGAGCGCGTCGGCGCCGCCCTCACCGGCGGCGAACGCCAGGAAGTCCTTGGCGGCGGCGACCTTCTCCTCGTCGATGGACGGGTTGATGCCCAGGCCCGTCGGGTCGCCGAAGGTCACGGGGGTCGCGTCCATGCCGGTCGTGGCGGCGTCGACCTGCGGGATCGGGGCCATGCCCCACGCGAACTCGTCGGCCTCGCCGGACTCCTGCTGCGCGAGCAGGGTGGCGACGTACCAGGAGCCCATGGGCATCATCGCGGCCTGCTGGGTGCCGAACTGCGCCTGGTAGGTGAGCTGGTTGGTGGTGACCGTGCCGAAGTCGGCCTGCGCCCCGGCGTCCTGCAGGGCGACCGCCTGGTCGTAGAAGGGCTCGAGGTAACCGAAGTCGCCGCTGGTGAGGTCGGCCCCCTCGGTCTGGGCGAGGGCGAAGCCCTGCACCACCGACTGCCACGCGTGCTGGTAGGTGCCGAGGGCGTCGCTGTCGGCCTCCTCGAGACCGCTCGTGAGGTCCTCCGCGGCGGTCGCGTAGTTGTCCCACGTCCACGAGCCGTCCGGCTCGGCGACGCCGGCCTGCTCGAACAGGTCCTTGTTGTAGTAGAGGAACCAGGAGTCCTGCCGGTAGGGCACGGCCCAGCTCGCGCCGTCGACCTCGTAGAAGTCGGCGCCACCGGTGGCGGGGTCCAGGCCCTCGGTGACGTCGGAGACGTCCAGGAGCTGACCGCCGTCCTGGTACGTCCAGAAGTTCTTGAGGTTCTTCAGCACGTAGACGTCGGGAGCCGAACCGGCCGCCAGGTCCGCGATCATCTGCGTGTCGTACTCGGTGGCGTCGTACTCCGCCAGCTCGACCGTGACGTCGGGGTTCTCCTCGTGGTACGCGTCGGCGAGGGTCTGGAACTCGGGCGTGGTCGCCAGGCTCCACCCGGCCAGGGTCAGCGTGACCGGGCCCTCGGCCTCGGCGGGGGGCTCGTCGCCGCCGCCGCTGCTGCAGGCAGTCAGGGCCAGGACGACCGCGGCGGTGCCGGCCGCGGTGGGGATCATGCGCTTCATCGGTGCTCTCTCCTTCGAGTGGACGGCCCGCCGTCGGGCCGTCGTTGCCTGCGTGGTGTCGTCAGTCCAGACGGGTCGACGTGGTGACGCCGTCGGGCCAGCGGACGACGGCGTCGGTGCCGTCGAGCGTCAGGGTGGCGGGATCGTCCGCCGGGGTGGTGCCCGGGGCGGCGCCCCGGTCTCCGCGCAGGGTCACGAGGACGGCGAGCCGACGTCCGGGCTCGACCGCGGCGTCGAGCACCGGGACCCGCGCGGGGTCACCGAGCGGGCTCGCCCCCTCGCGCTCGACCGTGCCGGCGCTCCAGTCGCCGACGAGCGGCTCGAGCCGCGACTCGAGCCCGTCACCGGCGACCGCGGGCCAGCCGGACACGCGCAGCGCGACCGGTGCGGCGCCGTCGGGCACGTCGTCGACGCGGACGCACCGCACCTCCCACGGGCCGCGCACGAGCGAGACGGTGGTGATCGTGCCGGCCGCTGTGGCGGTGCCGCGCCGACCGGACCCGTGGTCGCGCTGACCGGGCTCGACGTCGAGCCAGTGGGCCGCGGCCCTGGAGGCCGCGACGGCGGTGCTGCCGTCGTCGAGCAGCTCCGGTGCGCGCAGGACGTCGAACCCGGTGCGGTGCGACGCCCGTCCGGCGGCGTCCAGCAGGACCACGGACTGCTCGGCGGGGGACTCCCAGCTCTGCTCGTCGAGCCACGGGCTGGTGGCCGTCGAGTAGCCGAGGCGTGCGTACAGCGGCGAGTCGCCCACCGCGGCACCGGGCAGCGCGTGGTCGGTGCCGTGGTTCACGACGCGCACGACGCCGTCGTCCCGGGTGCCGCTGACGATCCAGCCGGGTGCCGCGACGGTGCGCAGCACGTCACCGGTCTCGACGGGCAGCGGTTCGGCCGGGGCGGTCCAGGCGGGGTGGTTGGCGGGCAGGGCGAGGCCGAGCATCCCCTTGCTCGCCCAGTACGGCGAGCCCGGCCCGGAGTAGGCCTGGGCGATGCGGGGCCAGTCGTGGTGCCAGCCCAGGGTGAGCAGACCGTCGTCGTCGGGCGCGCCGTGGGCGGCGAAGTGGCCGACGACGGCGGAGGCGGCGTGGCGCAGCCGCCCGGGCGAGTGGGTGGGGACCTCGGCCAGGGCGCCGACCCAGAACGGTGCTGCCGCGGCGAAGCGGTAGGCGAGCGAGCGGCCCTGGACCAGGGGCGAGCCGTCGCCGCCGACCAGCGCGAGGGCGTCGCCGAGGAAGCGGTCGAGCTGGGCGACGTCGCGCTCGCGACGCGGGGCGGCCAGGTCGGCGGCGCCGGTCATGCGCGCCCACAGGGTCGGGTAGAGGTGCAGCGCCCAGCCGTTGTAGTGGTCGAAGGACCGCTCGGCGCCGTCGGCGAGCCAGCCGTCGGCGCGGGCGAACGTGTCGTGGGTGGCGAGGTCCTCGCGCATCTCGGCCACCGAGTGCGGGCCGCCGACGCCGCGCAGGAACGTCTGCACGACCAGGCGGAACCAGACCCAGTTGATGCGCGGGTACGTGTCGTCGCCGACGGCCTCGGCGAGGTAGTCGACGACCTGCTCCTGGACCCGGGCGTCGAGCCGGTCCCAGACCCAGGGGCGCGTCATGTCGAGCATCAGCGCGATCGACGCGGCCTCGACCTTGGCCTGCGCGTGCTCGGACAGGCGCTGCCACCGTTCGGGGGACGCAGGGTCCGTGCCGGCGTCGAGCCCGGCCGCGAAGCGCTCGGCGTACCCGTGCGGGTCCGCCCCTCGCTCCCCCGCGAGGCGGAACCCGGCGAGCAGGAACGTGCGGGCGAACCCTTCGAGGCCGTCGATCGCGCGACCGTAGCCGCCCTCGGCGCCCGGCAACGTGACAAGGGCGCCGACCGGCGAGGTGAACGGGGCGACGGCGGCGAGCATCCGGTCGGCGTGGGCGGCCCAGCGGTCGCGGTCCCAGGCGTCGGCCGTGGCGGCCCCCCGGTTCGCGCCGGGAAGACCGTGGAGCGCCGCTGACTCGAGCATGTCGTCCTTCGTCGTCGACCTGCGGTCGCCTCCGAGGCGACCGGTTCGGTCCTCTGCGACCGAACACGTTCGAAGTAAAGTAGTCACCTTCTGGCCATGTCAACTGTGTTGCTGTACTGTGATGATCGTTTCCGATCGTTTTGATGTTTTCCTGACCTCGATGAGGAGAGATGGGCACCGAGCACCCCTTCACCGGGCCCCTCGCCGCCGGACCCTTCGGCACCTTCGGCGCGGGGGCCGACTCCGCGCTCGCCGACCTGCTGCGACCCCCGGGCGAGACGCTGCCGCTCGCCCCCGCGACGGACCGTGCCGTGTGGGACCCGCGAGCCGGCGTCGTGGACCCCGCGGTGGTCGAGGCCACCGTCGCCCACGCCCGACGCGACCTCGGCACGCCGTGGCCGCAACCGCTCGCCAGCACCGCCGCCCGCGTGCACCGCGACGGCGACCGCGACACCCACGAACAGCTCGTGTTCGCCCGCCAGCACCGCCTCTCGCGAGCCGTGCTCGCCGCCGCGACCACCCTCGACGACGTCTGGGTCGACGAGGTCGCCGACGGGCTCTGGCAGCTCTGCGAGCAGAGCTCGTGGTGCTGGCCCGCCCACGACGACACCCGCGCCCGGCACGGCGGGGTGCTCCCCACGACCACGGACCCGTACCTCGACCTCGGTGCCGGGGAGGTCGCCGCGCAGCTCGCCTGGGCGGACCACGTGCTCGGGGCGACGCTCGACGAGCGCTACCCCGGCCTGCGGGCACGCCTCCGCCACGAGACGCGCACCCGGGTGATCGACCCGTTCCTGCGCCGCCGCGACTGGCACTGGCTCGGGCTCGACGGGCACGTCCACAACTGGAACCCGTGGATCCACGGCAACGTGCTGGTCGCCGCGCTGCGGCTGCTCGACGGCCCCGACGACGCCGCCACCCGCGTGCGCACGGTGGACCTCTGCCTGCAGGGCATCGACCGGTACGTCGCGTCCCTGCCCGACGACGGCGCGATCGACGAGGGGTACGGCTACTGGTGGAACGGGGCGTGCCGCACGCTGGAGGCCCTCGACGTGCTGCGGCACGCCACCGGTGGCGCGCTCGACGCCCTCGCCCCCGCCGTCGTCCCGACCGCCCTGCGCGAGACGGTCGCGTTCCCGCACCGCATGCACCTGGGCGACGACTGGCACCTGTCCGTCGCCGACTCCCAGGCCCGCCCCACCGACGTCCACCCCTGGCACGCCCTGCACCGCGCCGCCCGCCACGTCGGGGACACCGACGCGGCCGCCTACGCGGCGTCCCGCGTCGCGCCCGACGCACCGCCCGTCGAGGCCGAGGCCGGGCTGGGCCGGCTGCTGCGCGGCGCGACGGACACGGCCTGGCGGCGCGCCGTCGACGCCGGGGCGGCGGCGCCGCTCCCCCCGCACGTGTGGTGGAGCTCGACGCAGGTCCTGCTCGTGCGCGAGCGGGCCGGTGCGGCAGGGGGCCTCACGCTCGCCGTCAAGGGCGGGCACAACGGCGAGGCGCACAACCACAACGACGTCGGCTCCGTCGTCGTGGCCTCCGACGGCGTCCCGGTGGTCGTCGATGCCGGCCGCCCCACGTACACCGCGCAGACCTTCGGCCCGCACCGCTACGACATCTGGACGATGCAGTCCTCCTGGCACTCGGTGCCCGAGGTGGCCGGGACCCCGCAGGGAGCCGGTGCCCGGTTCGCCGCGCGCGACGTGCGCCGCGTGCGGGCCGGCGACGACGTCGTGGGCCTCACCCTCGACCTCGCGGGCGCGTACCCCGTGCCGACGCGCGCCTGGCGGCGCGAGGCCCGGCTGGAGCGGTCCGCCGTCAGGGGCCGCGTCGTCGTCGAGGACGCGTGGGAATCCGTCGCGGACGACGGCGCGAGGCCGACCACCGTACGGTTCCTGCTGGCCGGGGAGGTCGAGCTGACCGCGGGCCGCGCCGTCGTCGGACCACCGGACGGTGCGCCACCCGTCGAGCTCACCTGGCCCGCGGACGTGCCCGCCTCCCTGACACCGCGCGAGCTGGACGACCCGATGCTGTCCGCCGTCTGGGGCGCCCGGCTCGTCCGCCTCGACCTCGACGTCGCCGGCCGCCAGGACCTGCGGGTGGTGGCCACCGCCGTCCCGACCCCTCAGGAGACCTCGTGACCCTGGAGTCCCAGCGTTCCCCGCTGCCCGCCGAGCGACGCTCCCATCTGCTCGCCGCCCTCGAGCGCGACGGCGTCGTGCGGGTCGCCGACCTCACCACCGAGCTGGACGTGACCCCCGTGACGGTCCGTCGCGACATCGCCCGGCTGGAGCGCGAGGGCCTGCTGACCCGCGTGCACGGCGGGGCGGTCGCCGTGCGGACGCCCACCGCCGGACGGTCCGTGGAGGAGGACCCCGGACGCGACACCGTCCCGCTCGCCGACGGGGCCTCCATCGGGGTGCTCGTGCCGTCGCTGGACTACTACTGGCCCGGCGTCGTGCGCGGGATGGAGGCCGAGGCGAGGCGTCACGGCCTGCGGATCGTGCTGCGGGGCTCGTCCTACGACGTCGCGGACGAGCGCCCCGCGCTGCGTCGCCTCGTCGGGACGGACGGCGTGCGCGGCATCATCTGCGCCCCCCGCATCGACGGCAGCACCGTGCACGACGTCGCGGAGTGGCTGGTGACGTCGGAGGTGCCGTCGGTGCTGGTGGAGCGCGAGGCGGTGCGGGCGCCGCACCGGGACGCCCTGGAGGCGGTGATGTCGGACCACGCCCTCGGTGCGCTCATGGCGGTGCACCACCTGGCCGACCTGGGGCACCGCCGCGTCGGCCTCGTGCTGTCGCGCGAGTCGCCCACGTCGCGCAAGATCGCGGCCGGCTGGCGGGCGGCGTGCTCCGACCTGGGCCTGACGAGCGCCGAGCACTTCGAGCGGCTCGCCCCCGACCGCAACCGGCCCGAGTTCTCCGGCGTGGTCGACGAGGTGGTTGACACCGCCCTCGCCTCCGGGGTGACCGGGCTGCTCGTGCACTCCGACCCGGAGGCCTCCGCCGTCGCCCAGCGCGCGATGGACCGTGGTCTCTCCGTGCCCGGGGACCTGTCGATCGTGGCCTACGACGACGAGGTCGCGAACCTGTTCAGCCCGGCGATGACGGCCGTGCAGCCCCCGCGCGACGCCGTCGGGCACGCTGCCGTGGACCTGCTGGTGAAGCGGCTCGCCGACCCGGCCCGGCCCGTGCACCGCACGGCGATCAGCCCGCGGCTCATGGTCCGCGAGTCCACGGGCCTCGTGCGCCGCTGAGCGCCAACGCGCCACTGTGCCGCTGTGGGTATGAAAACTCCGAAGATCTCGCCTCGAGATCCGGAGACTTCATACCCACAGCGGCACGGGTGGCGCTTCAGGGGTCAGAGCGCGTCAGCCGGTGGTCAGCTCCCACGGACCCCACGCCGAGGCGCCGGGCTCCTGGTTCCGCGTCCACCACCGCGCCTCGTACCTCTCCCCCTCGTGGGACACCACATCACCCTCGACAAAGATCCTCGACTCCGTCCACACGGCCGTGCCGTCGCCGGTCGAGGCGATCTCCTGCCACGACCCCCACGGCGACGACCCCGGCTCCTGGTCCCGCGTCCACCAGGTCGCCTCGAACACGGCACCCTCGTGCATCACCCGGTCACCCGCGGTGTACACCACCGAGGCGTCCCACGCCGGGTGCTCCGGCTCCGCGCGATCCACGGCCGCCGCCCAGGAGAGCATCGGCGACTGGCTGTTCGTCGCGCGCAGCGTGATGGTGACGGGCCCGTCCTCGGCCAGCTCGACGTCGTAGGACAGCACCTCGCTCGGGTTGCCCGTGTCAAGGGTGACCATGCCGACCTCGTGGCTCTCGCCGTCGTGCTCGAGCAGGACGTCGGCGCTGCGGGCGTTGCCCGGCCACCACGAGTGGCTGCCCGCCACGATGGTGTGCGGACCGGCGGGCAGCGTGAACGTGTACGACACCTCGGCGCCGACCTGGTTGGCCGTGTACATCCCCGTGGTGGTCGTCTTGGAGTAGTCCCCCGCGACGATGCCCTTGTACTGGATGTCGCGGGTGCCCGCGGCGTTCCGGCCCCCGTGGCCCCACGCGTCACCCTCGTCGCGCACCTGGTCGGGAGTCTCGTTGGCGAGGCCGCCCACGAGCTCGTCGATCGCGAGGTACGACGGCGAGTCGACCCCGAGCCCTCCGGCGCTGGTGGCGTTGACGTCGGCGAACGCGACCGTCCCCGACGGCACGACCTCGACCACCGCCGTCGTCGTCGCGGCGCCGTAGGAACCGGTCACCTCGGCACCCGTCCACGGCTCGTCGAACGAGACCGCGTCGACGTCCCAGGTGACGGGCACGTCGCGGGTGGTGCCGTCGGTGAGCTCGGCCTCGAGCGTCGACGGCAGCTCCGGCGCGTCCCCGGCGTAGGTCGCCGTCGACACCGCCTCGAAGCCCACGATGCGTCCGGCCACCGGGGCGGCCGCCCAGCGGAGCCGCTCGACGAGCTGGGTCGCACCCTGCCCGTCGAGCCGGTAGGCCACCGGGTCGGCGAGCGCGTCCCGCGCGGCGTCGAGGGCGGACTGCAGCAGCGCCCAGTCGGCGTCGGTGAAGTCGTCCGAGCGCTCCACGTCCTCCGCCACGGCGACCGCGTCCGCGAGCGCCTCCGTGTCCGCGGCCCCGGAGGCCGGCTGCGAGACCACGCCGACCGCGTCGACGAGCAGGGTCCCGGAGGCCACCGTCAGGGTGACGGTGTGCTCGCCCCAGGGCAGACCCCGCAGCGCGTACGCCTGCTGGAACTGGCCGGCGTCCCGCGTCGGCTGGTTCACGGCCACGGGTTCACCGTCCACGGTCACGTCGAGCCGCGCCGAACCGTCGTTCGGCCCGAGCACCTCCAGACCGGACCCGGTGAACGTGTACGTCAGCGACGCGCCCTCGCCCTGGCTGGTCGAGGTGGACCGCATGTACTCGTACATCGAACCGCCGTTGGCGTGCCGCCACTCGCCGTCGTAGACGAGCTTCGTGACGGGCGGGTCGGCGAGGTCGTTCATCTCCAGGCCGTCGAGGTACTCGCCGTAGTACGGCACCTCGCCGGGCACCCGCTCCACGGTCAGGTCGTCGAACTGCGTCCAGTGGAAGCCGCTCGCCAGGTCCACCCAGCCCGAGCCGATCGGGTCGGGGTCGGTCCAGGCGAACACCTGATCGCCGTCGACCCAGCCGGTGACCTCGTCGCCGGCGACCTGGACGGACAGCTCGTGCCACGCCGCGGCGTCGAACCCGTCGAGGTCCCCGGACTCGATGACCGCACCGAACCGCACGAGCTGCCAGGTGCCGTCGGAGCCGAGCCGCAGCGCGTACGGCGTGCCGTCGAGCGAGTGCGAGGTGCCGCCACCGCTGGCACGGGCACCGAGCGCGGCGTAGTTGTCGCTCGCGGCCGCCCGCTCGAAGCGCACGTCCACCGTGGCCCGGTAGTTGGTCCACCGGCGGTCGCCGACGGCGGTGATGGGGTCGCCGTCGTTCCACGCCCCGCCGACGCCGGTCCCCTCGCGGTCCACCTGCTGACGCAGCACGCGCTCGCCGTCGTCAGTGAGATACGCCTCGAACGAGCCGTTGCGGTCCCACGTGAACAGCGGGATGGCACCCGTGTCGCCGCCGCGCGACGCGATGAAGTCCTCGGACTCCCCGGACAGCCCCTCGGCGTCCACCACCGGCACGGTGCGCCCGGTGTAGTCGAAGTCGTCGGCCCAGAGGACGCCGTCCTGCGGCTCGGCGTCGAGCACGGTGCGCTCGCCCTCGACCGGCAGCGGCGTCGTCCACCGCTCGTCACCGGTGACGTCGAGCGAGGTGACGGTGGCGATCGAGAAGGGCTGCACCGTGAACGTGTACCCGCCGTCGTCGTCGGCCGTGAGGTCCGCGACATGCTGCTTGTACCGGGAGTCGAAGGCCTCGCCCTCCTCGGCCGCGCGGGTCTCCCAGGCGGCGAGCGTCGGGTCGGCGCCCAGGTCGAGGTCCTCGGGGGTGATCCGGTACGTCCGGGGGGTCTCGGAGTCGTTGACGAGCACCGTGGAGAAGTCGGAGGCGTCGGGGGCGGCGAGGGTCATGTAGTTGGGTCCGCCGTTGCGCCCGTTCACCGGGTTGGTCCCCGTGGCCGTCGTCGCGCTCGCCTCCGGGACGGCCCGCCAGACGCCGGCCGTGTTGTCCTCGTTCTCCCACCCGGTGACGGCGAAGTTCGAGAAGTGCTGCAGCACGGCCAGACCGGCGTCGTAGTGCATCCACCCGGACCACGGGTCGCGGGCGCTGACGAGCTCCTTGAAGGAGTACTGCCCGCCCTCGTAGAAGGAGCCGATGGCCGGCTGGTAGACGAAGTGGGTGCGCCGGGAGTTCGTGAAGCCCTTGACGATGGTGTTCGCCATCTCCAGCGAGCTGAGGGTGCCGCCGAGGCCGGTACCCTCGACGGTCGGGTCCGCGGTGTTGTTGTTCGGGCGGAACGAGGAGTTGCTGAACGTCGCCTGCGCCTCGGAGTTCCAGATCTCCGTGTCGAACTCCTCGGCGAGCCGCGTGAAGTTCCCCGCGCCGTCGTCGTTGGTGTTGTAGTGGAACGCGGCGACGTCCACGGCGTCCCGCAGGGCGGCGTCCGCGACCATCTCGTCGCCGAACGTGCCGGTGCCGACCTCGTCGGAGATGACCACCTGGATCTGGTGGAACAGGTCGGCCTCGCCGTCGCGGAACCCGGCCAGGTCCGGGTCGTCGCTGACGTAGCCGGTGGAGTCGGTGCGCACGCGCTCGGCGTACTCCTGCGTCCAGGCCAGGTCCGCCGTGTGCTCGTTCACGCCGGGGTTCACGTAGTCGACCATGTACCCGTACTCGCGGTACGCGGCGAGGATCGTGTTCTTGTACCAGTCGTAGATCTTGTCGTCCGTGTCTGCCCAGGGCGCGGCGTTCCAGCGCAGGATGGAGACCTGGAGGTCCGGGTTGACGGCGGCGGCGTCAGCCGCGAGCTGGAAGCCCGGGTGGCGACGGACGTTCGCCGGCTCGTCCGCGGTGCGCATCGTCGAGACGTCGGAGCCGGTGGAGTTGTTGCGGTCGTCGCCCATCTCGATCTTGACGTGGTGCATGAGCGGGCGGTCGCCGCCGAACAGGACCTGCAGCAGCTCGGCGTACTTCTCGGGCTGCTCGGACTTGTAGTCCATCAGGACGGCGCTGGTGGAGTTGGCGCTGAGCACACCGAACCCCTTGAACGTCAGACCGTGGACGTTGTCCGCCGCGATGTCGTCGCCGTCGACGACGATCTCGGTGTCGGCGGCGGGCTGCTCGTCCGCCGCTGCGGGCCCGGCCGCTGCGGCCCCGGCGAGCGAGGCCGCGAGGAGACTGCTCGCGAGCAGTCCTGAGACGGCGGCCCGTGGCGCGCGTCGTGGTCTCATGGTGATCCTTCCCCGTTGAAGTGTGGGCGGGGTCTGCTCCGACCCGCGCCGTGACCCGCTCGGCCGGATGATCGTTGATGATCACTTCAGCCTGTTCCGAACAGGTTCATTCGAGAACCTAAGGTGGCCTGCGGCCGACTGTCCACAGAAGGGTCCGGTTCGATCACAACCGGTCATCAGCATGTCCGCGCGGACGTGGGACGCTGTCGGACACCGACCGAGGAGGACGAGTGAGCTCCGGGACCGACCATCGCTCCACGCTGCCCGCCGAGCGCCGCGCACGCCTGCTCGCCGCGCTGCGGCGGGACGGCGTCGTCCGCGTCGCCGACCTCACGGCCGAGCTCGACGTGACCGCGGTGACCGTGCGCCGCGACATCGTCCGGCTCGAGCAGGAGGGCCTGCTGCGGCGGGTGCACGGCGGCGCGGTCCCGACCGGGGGCGACGCGACCGACCCGGTCGGCACGACGGGCACGACGAGCACCGGCACGACCGAGGCGCCCGCGCCGAGCAGCGCCGCCCGACGCGAGCCCGCGGGCGCCGTCGGCATCCTCGTCCCGTCCCTCGACTACTACTGGCCCGGCGTCGTCCGCGGCATGGAGGACGAGGCCCGGCAGCACGGCCTGCGTGCGGTGCTGCGCGGGTCGTCGTACGGGGCCGACGACGAGCGCCCCGCCCTGGAGCGCCTCGCGCAGATCGAGAATGTGCGCGGGCTGATCGTCGCCCCTCGCGTCGACGGCAGCCGCGGCGCCGACGTCGCGCGGTGGCTGGTGGACTCCGGGCTCCCGCACGTGCTCGTGGAGCGGGAGGCGACGCTCGGTCCGCACCGGGAGGTCCTGGAGTCGGTCGTCTCCGACCACGCGCTCGGCGCCCTCCTGGCCGTCCACCACCTCGCGGGGATGGGCCACCGCCGCGTCGGCCTGGTGCTGTCCCGGGAGTCGCCGACGTCGCGCAAGGTCGCCGCGGGCTGGCGGGCGGCCTGCGCCGACCTGGGGCTGACGAGCGAGGAGCACTTCGAGCGGCTCGCCCCCGACCGGCTGTCGCCCGAGTTCCCCGGCGTCGTGGACGACGTCGTCGCCACGGCGGTGCGCTCGGGCACGACGGCGCTGCTCGTCCATGCGGACCCGGAGGCGTCGATCGTCGCCCAGCGGGCCATGGAGAGCGGCCTGGCCGTCCCGGGCGACCTGTCCGTCGTCGCCTACGACGACGAGGTCGCCGGCTTGTTCAGCCCGGCCATGACCGCCGTGCGGCCGCCACGGGACGCCGTCGGACGCGCCGCCGTGGACCTGCTCGCCAAGCGCCTCGCCGACCCCGGCCGCCCCGTGCACCGCACCGCGATCAGCCCGCAGCTCATCGTCCGCGAGTCGACCGGGCCGGCGCCGGGGGAACGCGTGAGCCGCTAACGTCGGAGGGGAACGCGCAGGACGCACCCGCCGACCACCGCGAGGAGCACCCGATGGACATCGACCTCGAACACGGCGACCTCACCGCCTCCACGACCGACGCGATCGTCAACGCCGCGAACTCCACGTTGCTCGGCGGCGGCGGGGTCGACGGCGCCATCCATGCCGCCGCCGGCCCGCGGCTGCTCGACGCCTGCCGCCAGCTGCGCCGGACCACCCTGCCGGACGGCCTCGGGGTCGGTGACGCCGTCGTCACCCCCGGCTTCGACCTCCCGGCGGCGTGGGTCGTGCACACCGTCGGCCCGGACCGGCGCCGGGGCGAGACCGACCCGGCGCTGCTGGCCTCGTGCTTCACGGCCTCGCTCGCGGCCGCGGCGGACGCGAAGGCGCGCAGCGTCGCGTTCCCGGCGGTGAGCGCGGGGGCGTACGGCTGGGCCGTCGAGGACGTCGCCCGCGTGGCGGTCGACGCCGTCCGGGCCTGGGACGCGGAGAACCCGGCCGCGGTCGACGAGGTCCGGTTCGTGCTGTTCAGCGCTCCGGCGCTGGCGGCGTTCGAGGAGGCGCGCGGGCGCTGATCGTTGCCCCGAGCAGACCGCGGTCCGCCCGGGGACGCGGCGCTGTGGCGCCGTCCTGTTGCCCGTGAAAACATGCGCACCATCGCGCAGGGGGCACCTGACGAGAGATGGAGCACACGTGCGACGAGCAGTCATCACCGGGATCGGGGCGGTCTCGCCCCTCGGACTGACGGCAACCGAGACTTGGACGAGCATGCGCCGCGGGGTCGACGGGGTGACAGCACTCAAGGAACCCTGGGCGGAGGGGCTGCCCGTGCACGTCGCCGCCCGCGTCGACGACGCCTTCGCGGACGCCCTGACCGTGCGCGAGGTGCGCCGGATGGACCGCGTCGCCCAGCTCACCCTCGTCGCCGGCCGTGCGGCCTGGGCCGACGCCGGCAGCCCGGAGATCGAGCCGGAGCGCCTCGGCGTCGCCGTCGGCACCGCGAACGGGGGGTACGGCACCACGCTGGCCCAGCACGCGCTGCTGGACGAGCGCGGGCACCGGGCGGTGTCCCCGCACGCGGTGACCATGGTGATGGCGAACAGCCCGGCGGCCTGGCTGTCGATCGACCTCGCCGCGAAGGCGGGGGCGCGGGCACCGGTGACGGCGTGCGCGGCGGGCTCCGAGGCGATCGGGATGGGCCGGCAGGCGATCCTCGCCGGCGAGGCCGACATGTACGTGTGCGGCGGGGTGGAGGCCAGCGTCCTCGACCTGGTGGTCTCGGCGTTCTCGCGGGCCCGGGCGATGTCCACGCAGACCGACCCCGCGTCGGCGTCGCGTCCCTTCGACGCCGAGCGGGACGGCTTCGTCATGGGCGAGGGCAGCGCGATGGTCGTCCTGGAGGAGGAGTCGCACGCCCGCGCCCGCGGCGCACGGATTCTCGGGGCGGTCGAGGGCTTCTCCCTCACCTCCGACGCGCACGACATCGTCGGCGGCGAGCCCCGGAACCAGGCCCGCACCATCGAGCTGGCGCTGCGCTCGGCCGGGCTGACGCCGTCGGACGTCGGGCTGGTGCACGCCCACGCGACCTCGACGCCGGCCGGCGACCTCAACGAGGTCCGGGCGCTGCGCTCGGTAGGGGTGAGTGCCCCCGTGACGGCGACGAAGGCCTCGACCGGGCACCTGCTCGGCGGGTCGGGCCCGCTCGGGGTGCTGGCGGCGCTGGGGACCATGCGCGACGGCGTCGTGCCGCCGACGCTGCACACGTCCACGCTGGACCCGGAGGCAGACCTGGACGTCGTCACCGAGGCGCGGCCGACGACGGCGGAGGTCGCCCTGGTCGACGCGTTCGGTTTCGGGGGTCACTCGGCCGCGCTGGTGCTGACCCGCACCTGAGCTCCCCGGAACGCCCGTGCCGCTGTGGGTATGAGATCTCCGAAGATCTCGCCTCGAGATCCGGAGATTTCATACCCACAGCGGCACGGGTGGCGCTTCAGGGGTCAGAGCGCGTCAGCCGGTGGTCAGCTCCCACGGACCCCACGCCGAGGCGCCGGGCTCCTGGTTCCGCGTCCACCACCGCGCCGTGTACCTCTCCCCCTCGTGGGAGACCACGTCACCCTCGACGAAGATCCTCGACGCCGTCCACACGGCCGTGCCGTCCGAGGTCTCGGCGATCTCCTGCCACGACCCCCACGGCGACGACCCCGGCTCCTGGTCCCGCGTCCACCAGGTCGCCTCGAACACCGCGCCCTCGTGCGTCACCCGGTCACCCGCGGTGTACACCACCGAGGCGTCCCACGCCGGGTGATCCGGGGCGACCTCGACCGCCGCCGCGAGCGGCGAGACGGTGATCCGGTCGACGATCGGCGCCCACTGCGAGCGCAGCAGGTAGTCGGCCGGCCAGATCTCGGAGGCGTAGGACCCGCCGTCCCAGTTCGGCATCTCCTCGGCGCGCAGGCTGATTGTGTTCTCGCCCTCGGAGAGGTCGAGCACGATCGTGCGCTCCCAGAAGTTGTTCTCGTGGAACGTCGGGACGAACGCCACCCGCTGTGCCTCGCCGCCGTTCACCGAGATGTCGGCGAGCCGGGCGACGGGGTTGGGGTTGTAGTGGGTGCCGTCGACCTGCTCCGGGTTGGAGTAGCGCACCACGACGGCGTGCTTCCCGGCCTCGGCGGCGTCCACCCGGAACGTGAGCGTGTTGCCGTTGCCGGGCTCGCCGCCCACACCGGTGACGGCGGAACCGCCCTCGGCCAGGGAGTACTCGGCCACGGCCGCGTCGCCCGCGAGCTCGGCGTCCTCGGCCTGGTACTCGGTGGCGCCCAGCACGTCCTCGCCGGGTGCCACCGTCAGGCGGTCCAGCACGAGGCCGTCGGCCCCGCCGGTGACGACGACCTTGTTGACGCCTCCGGCCAGGTGGGCCGCGACCTGCTGGGACGCGCCCAGGTCGAGCACGTCCTCGTCGTTGACGGTCAAGGTGCCGTCGCCGGCGGCGCCGATGACGTCCGCCCCGAGGAGCGCCTCGCCGTCGACGGGCGAGTAGACCCAGAAGGTCGCGGAGTCACCCTCCGCGAGCTCGACGGCCCCCGGCCCGGAGACGTCCGTCGCCTCGTACGTGGTGGTCCCGCCGTCGAGGACGGCGGTCTCGGCCTCGTACACCGAGGTCTCGGCGTCCGGGTTCGGCAGCGCCAGCGTGATGCGGTCGATGAGCGCGTCACCCTGGGTGGCACCGGACCCGTCGAGGCTCTCGGCCGCGAGCGAGATGGTGTGCGTGCCCTCGGTGAGCTCGACCGTGGTGTCGGCGTGGTCCCAGACCACCCACTTGTAGCCGAGCGGCAGGAAGATCTCCTGCTCGTCCTGGCCGTCGACGCGCAGGAACACGTTGGTCGGGCCCTGCTCGGCCACGAGGTCGTAGGTGTTGAGGCTGGAGGCGAAGACCGACAGGTCGTAGGTGCCGTCCTGCGGCACGGTGACCTCGAAGTCGAGGACGCCATCCGAGCCCGTGCGCAGCCCACCGACGTTGTAGCCGCCGGACGTGTAGAACTTGCCGACGTCCTGCGGCGAGCCCTCCGGACCGTTGAGGGAGTAGCCCGAACCGGTGTACTCGGCGTCCTCGGCCTCGTAGCTGCCCTGCCACAGCGTCGGGTCCGACGCGGTGGTCTCACCGGCACCCACGGGCGTGACGATCAGCTCGTACGCGCTGGACTCGTCCAGCTCGGGCAGCTGGTCGCCGTCGAAGCTCACCGTGGCGGTGCCGTCGGTGACCGGGACGGTGAGGTCGGCCAGGTGCCGCGGCTGGGCGGAATCACCGAGCTGACCGGTCCATGGGATCTCGCGGACCGCGACCCGCACCTCGTCGCCGAAGACGTCGGACGGGACGTTCACCAGGTCGATCGGCGCCGTGCCGTCCTGGCCGCCGAGGATGACGCGTGCCTGGCGCTGCTCCTCGTCCAGCGTGGCCACGCCCTGCAGGCTGTAGTTCTGGCCCGGGTAGGGCGGGGTGACCTCGACGGTGTGGCCGGTCATCCGGCTGTAGGCGTTGTACAGCCACCACTGCCCGTTGCCTCGGTTGGTCTGCACCGCGGAGTCGGACAGGTTGCCGTTGATGTTCCAGAACGCGATCATCGCCTGGACCTTGGCGTCCTCGATGGCCGACATCCACTGCACCATCTGGCCGGGGACCGAGGTGTGGTAATTGAACGCGTACTCGTTGACGTTGACCGGCAGCTCGGTGCCCTCGAAGGAACTGCCGGCGAAGATGTCGGCCTCCCACTCGCGGTACTCGGCGACGGACTCGCGGATGGCCTGCGGGTGCGTCAGCTCGTGCCAGGTGATGATGTCCGGCACGGTGCCCTCGGCCAGCGTGTGCTCGAGGAAGCCCTGGACCTGGTCGTAGAGCACGCTGGTGCCGGGCCCGGCGATCCGCATGTCCGGGAAGCGGTCCTTGATGGTGCGGTAGGTCTCGTCCCACGCGGCGAAGTAGTCGGTGGGGTCGTTCAGCCACGACGTGCGGTCGTAGCTCCACTGCCCGGTGCCGAACATGTTGCCCTCGGGCTCGTTGTACGGCTCGATGACCAGGTGCTCGCGCGTGTCGGCGTCGAGGGTCTCGATCATGTCGAGCTGCTCGTCCAGCACCGCGCGGTAGCTGTCGAGCTTGGCCTCGGGCGAGGCATTCGGCTCGTCGGGCGACGGCCACTGGTACGGGAAGCCGCGGTACCAGTCGGTGACGCGCAGGTACACGTCCCCGCCGGTGGTGCGGGCCAGCGGCTCGAGCACCTCGAGGGCGTCGGAGCCGGGGTGCTGGGCACCGTCCTGGGCCTTGGTCGCCACGGACTGCACGCCCATGCCCTCGACCAGGTTGTCGGTCGGCATGCCCTCGCCGTACAGCCCGTACAGGAGCCCGGACGCGCCGCCCTCGAAGGCACCGGTGTCGGTGCCGAGGTCGACCTTCAGCTCACCGCGGGTGACGGTGACCTCGGCGGTCACCGGGTTCCCGGCGGCGTCACCGGCGACCGTGAAGGAGCCGGAGGTCTCGTACTGGGCAGGTCGACGTCGTCCCACGCGATCGGCACGTCGCGATCGTAGCCGTCGGACCACGACGCGCGGACGGCCGCGGGAAGCTCCGGCGCGGACCCGGCCGACGTGCGCACCTCGAACGTGTCGGTGCTCAGCGACCCGAGCGTCGGGACCGTGCCGCCGAGCTCTTCGGTCAGCTCGCCCACCTGCTCGGCGGTCAGCGCCGAGCGGTAGATCCGGAAGTCGTCCACGGCCCCGTCGAACGCGGGGTCCGGGTAGAACGACTTGCCGATGTAGCCGGCCTGCGCGGCGGCGTCGGTGAGCAGGTCGGTGCCCGCCACCGAGGTCTCGGCCGAGCCCACGGCGACCCCGTCGAGGTAGGTGGTGAGCGCTCCGGCCGCGGTGTCGAGCGTGACGGTCAGCGTGACCCAGTCACCGGCCGCGAGCGGGCCATGGCCGGTCACCTGGGCCTCGCCGCTGGCGCCTCCACCGGTGAGCGCGATGCGCAGGTCGCCGCCGTTCGACGGTGTGGTGAACAGGTAGCGGCTGGTGTCGGTGCCGAGGTCGAAGACCCGCTGCCAGGGTCCGCCCGCGCCGTCCCAGCGCACCTGGGTGGAGACGGTCAGGTCCGCGGCGCCGTCGATGGCGTGGCGCGGGATGGTGACGTGCCCGCCGAGCAGGTCGAGGGCACCGGTACCACCGGAGCCGTCGACGACCGCGGTGTCGCCGGAGATCGTGCCGTCCAGACCGTTGCCGGAGGCGTCCGGCACGGTGCCGTCGGCGACGTCGTCCATCGTGTAGTGCAGGTCGGGCTCGGGGGTGGCTGCGGCTGCCGGGGCCGCGACGGCCCCGCCGAGCGCACCGGCAGCGAGCACCGTGGCCGCGGTCAGCGCCGCGGTCGTGCGCCGCGGCGAGCGCCGCGGTGGTGTCGTCCTCATCAGTGAGTCCTCTCGTCGTCGCGCGCTGCGTCACGCGCTTCTCGAACCTCGTCGTACGAGTGCCCGCCGGTGGCGGGTGGTGCTCTCCCTCCTCTCGTGCTCGGTCGGGCCAGTCGACCCGAGGTGTCGAACCGGTTCGACGGTACGGACGACCGGACCGCCTCCGGTGGTCAGGTCACGGGCGCGCCGCTCCGGCCGCGAGCGCCCCGTCGGCGACGCCGGCGGTCCGGCCCACCAGGTGGGTGAGCGCTCCGTCACGCAGGAACACGGGCACGACGTCCAGCGGCGCGTCGACGACGACGGTGGTCCCGCCGTCGTGCACCTCGCCGGTCGCGGCGTCGGTCCAGGACGCGCAGGCCGGCAGGTGCACGGGGCGCTGCCGCGCGCCGGGGGCCAGCACGGGGGCGACGAGCAGGTCGGGCCCGAGCAGGAACTGGTCGTCGACCTCCCACGCCCGGGGGTCGTCGGGGAACTCGTGGAAGAGCCCGCGCATCGCGGGCTGGCCGTCGAGGTGCGCGGCCCGCATCACCTCGCGGACGTAGGGGCGCAGCACCTCACGCAGGTGCACGTAGCGTTCCAGGACGCCGTACACCTCGTCGCCGAAGCTCCACAGCTCGTTCGGCCCGCCGGAGCGGAGCCGCCGGGACCCGTCGGCCGCGGTGACGTCCTCGTACGGGAGCCGGTCGCCGTGCAGGCGCATGACCGGGCTGAAGGCACCGAGCTGGAACCAGCGCACCAGCAGCTCGTGGAAGGCCGGGTCGCTCACGTCCCCGGCGTGGAAGCCGCCGATGTCCGTGGTGAACCACGGGATGCCGGCCACGCCCATGTGGATGCCCGCGGTGACCTGGCGTGCCAGGTCCTGCCAGGTCGAGGAGATGTCGCCGGACCACACGAGCGCGCCGTACCGCTGGCTGCCGGCCCACGCGCACCGCAGCAGGTTGACCACGTCGGTCTCGCCGTCGGCGGCCTGGCCCTCGAAGAACGCCCGGGCGAAGGCCTGCGGGTAGAGGTTGCCGACCTGCTGGTAGGACCCCAGATGGGTCCGGTAGGCGTCGTAGTCGTAGACGCCGAGCTCCGGCTCCGCCTCGTCCAGCCAGAACGTGCGGATCCCGTACTCACCGTAGTTGCGTCGGCACGTCTCCCACAGCCACTGCCGCGCCTCGGGGTTCGTGACGTCGAGGAACGCGCTCGGGCCCTCGAAGGACATCTGGACGTCGAGGCCACGATCGGCGCGCACCAGCATGTTGTGCTGCCGCAGGAACGCGAAGTTCTCCGAGGACAGCGCGACCTGCGGCCACACCGACACCATGAGCTCGACGCCGAGCTCGTCCAGCTCGGCCACCATCGCGGCCGGGTCCGGCCAGAACTCCTCCTCGAACCGGTAGTCGCCCATGTGCGGCCAGTGGAAGAAGTCCGCGACGATCACGTCGAGCGGCAGCCCCCGACGACGGTGCTCGCGCGCCACCTCGAGCAGCTGCTCCTGGTTCCAGTAGCGCAGCTTGCACTGCCAGAACCCGAGCCCGCGCTCCGGCATCATCGGGGCGTGCCCGGTGACGTCGGCATAGTTCCGCGCGATCGCGCCCGGCGTGGCACCCGCCGTCACCCAGTAGTCGAGCTGCCGCGTGGACTCCGCGTGCCACTCGGTGCGGTTGCGGGCGAACGTCGCCCGCCCGATCGCCGGGTCGTGCCACAGGAACCCGTACCCCGCGCTGGAGACGACGAACGGCACGGACGCCTGGGAGTTGCGGTGCGCCAGCTCGAACGTGGAGCCCTTGAGGTCGAGGACGTGCTGCTGGTACTGCCCCATCCCGGCCAGGTGCTCGTCCGGGTCCGCCTCGAACGCCGCGGTCAGGGCGTACCCGTCGCCGCCGAGATGCGGCCGGAAAGCCCGCGCGCGCAGGTCGAGCGAGCCGCCGCGGCCCAGCTCGCGGAACAGCAGCCGCCCCTCGGCGTCGTAGAACGCCAGGTCGCAGCGGAACACCTCGTAGCCGACCGGGTCGTGGAACCACGACGACGCCGTGAGCTCGACCCGGATCCCGCCGTTGACGAGGGTGGCGCCGTCCGGGCGGAGCTCGACCCGCGCGTCGTCGTGCGCCTCCGGGTCCGGGGGCAGCAGCGCCCAGTCGGTATCCTCGACGTCGCCCATGACCGTGGCGCGCACCCGCACGGAGTCACGTCCCCACGGCTCGACGACGAGGACCTCGCCGCCGCCACGCCAGACGAGCCGGTCGCCGTCGGCCCGGACGGGAGGTGCGGGGTGGGTGGTCACTGGGAGCCTCCTTCAGGCACGCGAGCCTCTTCGGGCACGAAGACGCGCATGGTCGACGGGCCGCGCTCGGCCCAGCGGTGGTACGGCACGAGCGGGAGCTCGGGCAGCTCCGCCCCGGGCTCCGCCGACCCCGGCGGGCCGGAGGTGAAGGGCGGGCGTCCGGAACCGCCGTCGGGCAGCGGTGCGGTGCGGGCGTGCACGATCGCCCCGTCCGCGTGCGCGCGCGGCGCGACGCTGGTGTCGAGACGGACGCTCTCCACCGGGACCCCGCCCGGCAGGTCCACCGACTCCAGGCACAGCACGAGCGGGCCGCGCTCGACGGCGACCGTGCCGCGGGCGGCGTCCACGCGCGGGTCCGGCCAGGTCAGCCGCGGCCCGACGGGCAGGTCGAGGACGACCACGTCGCCCACCGCGAGCGCCGCGGGGGCCGCCACCCAGCCCGGGGCCGCGGGACGTGCCGCGCCCTCGCTCCCGGTCGACGACGCGCCCGACGACGTCGCGAGCGTCGCGCCGTCGGCCCAGTGCGGGACCCGCAGGCGCAGCGTCACGGGGGTCGCCGGGACGCCCACGACCTCGACGCGCACCGTCCCCGTCGTCGGGTAGCCGGTGTCGACGCGCAGCGCGAGCTCGCCGTCGCCGACCGCGACGCGGACGTCGCCCGCCGCGTACTGGGCCAGGGTGACGACCGCCGCGCCGTCGTCCGGGCCGCCGACGTCGTCGACGAACGCCGCGTACGTGTGCCACGAGGCGAGGGTGCGGGCCACGTTGGTGGGGCAGCACGACACGTCGAACCACGGCGCCCGGGCACCGCCCTCGGCGCGCGGGTTCACCGCGTCGGGCTGCATGGGCGCGCCCTCCTCGCGCTGCTGCAACGGGTTGGCGTAGAAGAACGCGCGGCCGTCCGTCCGTGGCGAGGTGGCGACCACGTTGAAGAAGGTTCGCTCGATGAGGTCGGCGTACCGCACGTCGTCGGTGGCCAGCAGGAGGCGCCACGAGACCATGACGGACGCGATGCCCGCGCACGTCTCGCAGTAGGCCCGGTCGGGCGGCAGCTCGAAGTCGTCGCCGAACCCCTCGTCCTGGTGGCGCGATCCCATGCCCCCGGTGAGGTACGTGCGGCGCTCCACCGTGCGCGTCCACTGCCGCTCGACGGCGGCACGCAGCTCGGCGTCACCGGTGTCGACGGCGACGTCGACCGCCCCGGCCGCGAGGTACAGCGCGCGCACCGCGTGGCCGCGCCACACGTCGGCCTGGCGCACCGGGACGTCGTCCTGGAAGTACGCGGGGCTGAGCAGCGCGATCGGGGCGAGGGTGCCGTGCCCGCGCCGCTCGACGAACAGGCGGGCCTGCTCGGTGTACCGCGGTTCGCCGAGCGCACGGCCCAGCTCGGCGAGCCCGACCTCGATCTCGGGGTGCCCGCAGATGCCCTGGCGGCCGTCCGGGCCGAACTCCCGGCAGACCTGGTCGGCGGCGCGGCGGGCGACCTCGACCAGCAGGTCCTCGCCGTGGGTCCGCACCCGGGCGACGGCCGCCTGCAGGAGGTGGCCGGCGCAGTACAGCTCGTGGCCGGCCGACAGGTCGGACCAGCGCGCGGGCTGGGCCCTGTGCCCGTAACAGGTGTTGAGGTAGCCGTCGTCGTCCTGGGCCGCGGCCACCCGCGCCACGACCTGCGTCCACAGGGCCTCGACGGCAGGGTCGCCGGTGCGGCCCAGCTCCCAGGCCGCCGCCTCGAGCAGCTTGTAGACCTCGGAGTCGGAGAACTGCCAGCCGGGCCGGGTGACGCCGGGCGTCCCGGCTGTTCCGTCAGTGACTCGGTCGAAGTTGGCGAGCCAGCCGAGCCGTTCCATCCAGTCGAGGCAGTGCTGCAGGGTGGCGCGCGCGTTGGTCTCCTGGAGCTCGCCCCAGAATCCGCCGTCCAGCGCCAGCTCGCCGATCCCGAGGCCACGGCGGCTCCCGCCGGGCGCCACCGGGCGGGCGAGCACGCCGCTGCTGATGAGGGTGTCTGTCACGTCGATGTCCTTCAGTCCTTGACGGCACCGGCGGTCACACCGGCCGCCACGTAGCGCTGGGCGACGACGAGCAGGATCGACGCCGGGATCGAGGCGACGACGGCGGTCGCCATGATCGCGTTCCACTGCGTGGTGTTGTTGCCGATGTAGTTGTAGATGCTGAGCGTGATCGGGATGAGGTCGCCGTTGCGGTTGAGCGTCGAGGCGAAGATGAAGTCCGACCAGGCCCACAGGAACGCGAACAGCGACACGGTGAGGATCGAGTTGCGGCTCATGGGCAGCACGATCGCCACGAACGTCCGCCACGCCCCGGCGCCGTCCACGCGGGCGGCCTGGAGCAGCTCGCGCGGGATGCCGGACATGAACGCCGTGAAGAGCAGCACCCCGAACGGCACCGCGATCGTGGAGTCCGCCACGATGAGCCCCGGGACCGTGTTGAGGAGCCCCAGGTTGTTGTAGACCGCGTAGAAGCCCATCGCCATGACGACCGCGGGGATCATCTGGGCGACCAGCAGCAGGAAGTTGAGGGTGCGCCCGCCCCGCAGGTGCAGCAGCGCCAGCGCGTACCCGGCCGGGGCGGCGATCACCACGGTGAGCACGACCGAGCCGAGCCCGATGAGGAGGCTGGTGCCCAGGGCCGGGAGCTGCTGGTCGAACACCGCCTCGTACCCCTCGAACGTGGGGTTCCAGGGGAACCAGTGCGGGGGGTCGGCCCGCAGGTCACGCGTCTGCGTGAAGGAGACGTTCACCATCCAGTAGACGGGGAACAGCATCAACGCGGTGAAGACGAGGCCCAGGAGCGTCTTCCACCAGATCTTGCGCTCGGTCATGACGAGGCCTCCTGGCGCTGCTGGAGGCGCAGGTGCAGGAAGCCGAACACCAGCGCGATGACGATGAGCAGGTTGCCGACGGCGGCCGCCGGCGAGAAGTCCGGCTGTCCGGTGCCGAAGGCCTCGCGGTAGGACCAGATGGCGAGCGTCGTGGAGGCGTCGCCGGGCCCGCCGGTGGTCATCACCCAGATCACGTCGACGACCTTCAGGGTGTAGATCAGCCCCAGCAGGATCGTGATGGCCGAGACCGGGCGCAGCAGGGGGAACGTGATGGACCAGAACTGCCGCCAGGCGCCGGCGCCGTCGAGCGACGCGGCCTCGTAGACCTCGCCGGGGATGTTCTGCAGCCCCGAGTACAGGATCACGAGGTTGAACGGGATGCCCAGCCAGATGTTGGCGATCGTCACCGACAGCAGCGCCGTGTCCGGCGAGGTGAGCCAGTTGATCTGCTCGCCGCCGAACGCGGTGATCGCCGAGTTGACGATGCCGTTCTCGCTGTTGAGCATCCAGGCCCAGGTCGAGGCCGACACGATCAGCGGCAGCAGCCACGGGACGAGGAACATCGCGCGCAGGGTGCTGGACAGCCGGAAGCTCGACCGGAAGAACACGGCCAGTGCGAGGCCGATCGTGAACTGGAAGGCGATCGACCCGAACGTGAACACGAAGGTGTTCCACAGGGCCGTGGGGAACGTCGAGGAGCTGAAGACGTCGACGTAGTTCTGCAGCCCGACGAACTCGGCGTCGCCCTGCACGAACGCACGGATCGTGTAGTCGTGCACGGACAGGTCGATGTTGCGCCACAACGGGTAGGCGTAGAAGAGCACGAGGTACACCAGGAGCGGTGCGGCGAAGCCCACCGCGGCCCACTGGCTCGAGCTCAGCGTCCGTCGGCGCCGGCCGCCGGGCGGCGCGGCGGGCGTGGTGCCCGCCGCGCCGCGCGGCGCTCCGCGCGACCCGACGTCTGCCGGGGTGCTGGTCATGAGAGGTCCTTCTCGACGGTCGCGCTCAGGACGAGCGCGGGTGGTGTGGCTGAGGGGCGGAGGCCCGTCAGCTCGTGGCGGCCTCGGCCTCGGACTGCGCGGTCTCGAGCGCCTCCTGCGGGGTGGCCGCGCCGGACAGCGCGTTCTGCACGGCGGTCCACAGCGCTTCGGAGATCAGCGGGTAGTCGGTCCCGAGACCGTCGCTGGTGCGGCCCTTGGCGCTCTGCACGGCCTCGACCCAGGGGGTAAGGTCCGGGTCCCCAGAGTCTTCAGTGAGCAGCTGCTCCTGGCCCTCCGCCGTCGGCGGGATGTAGTACGCGAACGTGTTCGCCGTCTCGACGAATCCCTCCGGCGTGGTCATGCACTCGACGATCTCGCGCGTCACGTCGTAGCGAGCCGTGTCCTCCTGGACCGGGGCGACGATGAACTCGCCGCCGGTCGGCGCGGGGGCCACGCCGCCGTCCTTGCCCGGGAGCTGGACGAGGCCGGTCTCGAACTCGGCCTCGGCCGCGCTGTTGACCTGCCAGGTGCCGTTCTCGGCGAAGGCGAAGTCACCGGTGAGGAACTCCTCCCACACCGTGTTCTGCGAGTTGTTGATGACGGTGTTGGGCGCGTAGCCCTCGTCCAGCCAGCCCTTCCACAGCTCGAGGGCCTCGACGGCCTCCGGGGAGGACAGGTCGGTGAGGTCGGCGCCGGAGCCCCAGAACCACGGGAGGAACTGGAACGAGCCCTCCTCGGTGCCGATGCCCGCGAACGTGATGCCCTTGTGGCCGGCGTCGGTGACCTGCGCGAGCGCGGCGGTCAGCGAGTCCCAGTCGGTGATCGACGCCGGGTCGACGCCGGCGTCCTCGAGGACCTCGGCGTTGTAGTACAGCGAGAGCGTGTTGGCGCCGATGGGGATGCCGTACGCGCTGCCGTCCACGACGCCTGCGTCGAGCAGGTTCTGGTCGATCGCGGACGTGTCCAGGCCGAACTCCTCGACCGTGGTCAGCATGCCGGTGTCGGCGAGCGTGGACACGGCGGGGTTGTCGATGAGGATGACGTCGGGCGACGTACCCTCCTGGGCCGACAGCAGCGCCTGGTTGGTCAGCGCCGTCGTGTCGTAGGCGGTGCGCTCGATGGTGACGCCCGCGTCCTCGCCGCAGGCCTGGACGCGCGCCTCCCAGTCGGACGAGCCGTCGTGCTGGGGGTACGGGTCCCACCAGGTGTAGGTGCCGCCGGCGGCGTCTCCGGATGCTCCGTCGGAGCTGCCGGACCCGTCGTCGGACGAGCAGGCGCCGAGGACTCCGACGAGGGCGAGGGCCGCTGTGGCCGAGAGGGCGGTGCGGCGGCGGGTGACGGGAATCATGTGTTCCTCCTTGAACGGAAATGCGTGTCGAACCGGTTCGATGATGGGCGGCGAGAGAGCCACCCCGGAAGGTGGTGCAGAGAATCAGTCCCCTCGCGGGGGCGCTGTGCTCCCCCGGTCGACCAGCTCGGGCGAGACGAACCGGACGACGTGCGGTTCGTCGGGGCCTGCCTGCCCCTCGATGCGCCGGACCAGCTCACGCACGGCCATGCGGCCGAGCCGGTCGGGCGCACTCTCGATCGAGGAGTACGGCAGGGAGAACGTGCGGGCGAACTCGTCCGAGTAACGCCCGACGACGGACAGGTCAGCCGGCGCCGTGAGCGTGCGCTCGTGGAGCACGGTCGGCAGCGCGGCGGCGGCGGCCTCGTTGTTGACGAGCAGCCCGGTGGCGTGGGGGTAGGCGTCCAGCAGACCGTGCAGGTCGCGCCCGACCTCCGGCTGGTGCGCCGAGCCGAACTCGGCGTGCAGCGTGATGCCCCGGGCGCGCGCCGCCTCGACGGCGGCGTTCTGCAGGCGCCACACGTAGGCACCGCCCCGCTCGACGACGTGCTCGGGCTGCGAGACGAGCAACAGCTCGCGGTGCCCGAGCCGGTGCAGGTGGTCCACCATGAGCCGGCCCGCGTCCTCGAAGTCGAGGTCGAAGACGTCGACGCCGGTGCAGTCGGCGGGCAGGCCGACGAGCGCGCCCGGCTGGGGCGCCTCGCGCAGGATCGGCAGGCGGTCGTCGTGCTCGGCGACGTTGAGCAGCACGATCCCGTCGACCATGCGGGAGTTCGTCATCCGCCGCAGGGCGTTGCGGCCGTCGGCCTCCGTGGACAGCAGGATGTCGTAGCCGAGCTCGCGCGCCGTGTTGGAGACGCCGAGCATGTACTGCAGCATGGCCGGGGCGAACTCGTCCTCGAGGAACTGGGCCAGCAGCCCGACGACGCGGGTCTGGGAGGTGGCGAGGGCACGGGCACCGGCGTTCGGCGTGTACCCGAGGTCGCGGACGGCGGCCTCGACTCGGCGACGGACGTCGGCCGAGATGGTGCGCTTGCCGGACAGCGCGTACGACGCCGTGCTGCGCGACACCCCCGCCACGCGAGCGACGTCCCCGATGGTGGCCACCGTGCCTCCAGATCTCCGTTGAACTTTGCGAACCGGTTCGACAGTACATCGCCCTCCCGCGGTCACGCAAGGGTGAGAATCTGGCTTGTTTCCGGCAGCAATCGTTCTCCGTCGTCGAACCGATTCGCGCCTCCCCTTCCGTTGTGGGTGCACGACACGCCGGTGGGCCGGTCGGCCCGACCGCGTGTCGTGCACCCACAACGGGAGGGGGTCGGCCTGTGGACAACCGGCGGCGCGTGTCGGTCCCCTCCGTCAGGCTGTGGGCATGACCCAGGAGACGACGACCCCCGGCGCCCGATGCTTCGGCGACGGCATCCCGCTCTACGCCGAGTACCACGACACCGAGTGGGGACATCCCGTGCACGGCGAGGCGGAGCTGCTCGAGCGGATCGCCCTCGAGGGGTTCCAGTCCGGCCTGTCGTGGCTGACGATCCTGCGCAAGCGCGACGCGTTCCGCGAGGTCTTCGAAGGGTTCGAGCCGGAGCGCGTGGCCGCCATGACGCCCGACGACGTCGAGCGGCTCCTGGGCGACGCGCGCATCGTGCGCAACCGCGCCAAGATCGAGGCCACGGTCGCGAACGGGCGCGCCGTCCTGGCGCTGCACGAGTCCGGACGCACCCTCGACGAGCTCTTCTGGTCCTTCGCTCCCCCGGCCCGTGCCGAGCGGGTCGCCACCTGGCAGGACGTCCCCGCCGTCACGGACGAGTCGAAGGCGCTCGCCAAGGCGCTGAAGAAGGAGGGCTTCCGGTTCTTCGGCCCGACGACGGCGTACGCGGCCATGCAGGCGTGCGGTCTGGTCGACGACCACCTCGCCACGTGCCCGTCCGTCGCAGGGAGCTCACCGGCCGGCTCCTGACGGCGTCACTGCTGCTCGTGCGTCGCGTCCGGGTACGTCGGCGGGGGCACCCGTCCTCGGCAGCCTCGGGGCGCAGCTCGAAGTGCCAGGACTCGTTGCCGTAGACCTGGCACAGGCCGTAGGCGTCACCATGGCGGGACAGCCAGTCGATGGCGTCGTAGGGCGCGATGTCGACCGCTTCGCCGGTCACGTGCGAGGACGACTCCGCCGTGGCCACCCACCGGGCAGCCTCCTCCTCGGAGCCGTGCTCGTCGATCGCCTGCTCGAGGAGGTGGCTCTGGAAGCCGGCGGAGCGCCATCCGCTGTTGATCTGGATCTCGTACTCGTCGTCCGCGGCGTCCGCCGTCGCCCGACGCAGGGCGGCGAGAAGGTCCGCGTCGAGCCCCGCGATGCCCGGCAGCTCCTCGTCGAGGACCGTCGCGCCGTGCGGGAGGACGCCGTCGGCCTCGCCCGGCTCAGTGGTCTCGCCCTGGGCGCTGTCGAGGAACCGGACGGCGTCCGGCAACGCGTCGCCTGCGGACGGCGACGTCGAGAGGGCCACGGCGAGGCCGCCGAGGGCGCCCACCGCCAGGCAGGAGATCGCCAGGGTGACGAGGCCGCTCGTGCTGCGCTTCGACGTCCGTGCGTGCGTGGTGCTGGTCATGCGTCCAGCCAAGGAGGCCGGACGTTGCCAGGGCGTATCCACTTTTCGATAGGCCGGCGATATGCCCTTCCTCGTACCATCGACCGGGTGCGCGCGTTGATCGTCGAGGACGAGCCCTACCTGGCGGAGGCCATCCGTGACGGCCTGCGGCTGGAGGCGATCGCCGCGGACATCGCCGGTGACGGCGACATCGCCCTGGAGATGCTCTCCGTCAGCTCGTACGACGTCGCGGTCCTCGACCGCGACATCCCCGGCCCTTCCGGTGACGAGGTCGCCCGGCACATCGTGTCGTCGGCGAGCGGCATGCCGATCCTCCTGCTCACGGCGGCCGACCGGCTCGACGACAAGGCCTCCGGCTTCGAGCTCGGCGCCGACGACTACCTCACCAAACCCTTCGAGCTGAGAGAGCTCGTGCTCCGTCTCCGGGCGCTCGATCGCCGGCGTGCCCACCACCGACCGCCGGTGCAGGAGATCGCGGGCCTGCGCGTGGACCCGTTCCGCCGCGAGGTCTACCGCGACGGACGCTACGTCCCGCTCACCCGCAAGCAGTTCGCCGTGCTCGAGGTGCTCGTCGCCGCCGAGGGTGGCGTCGTCAGTGCCGAGGAGCTCCTGGAGCGGGCGTGGGACCAGCACGCCGACCCCTTCACCAACGCCGTGCGCATCACCGTCTCGGCGCTGCGCAAGCGTCTCGGCGAGCCGTGGGTCATCTCGACCGTGCCGGGAACGGGGTACCGCATCGAACCCGGCCCGGAGCCGGGCGGGGACAGCGACGTCGATGGCTAGGGCGCCCGGGACGAGCGTCCGCCTCAAGCTCACCCTCAGCTATGCCGGCTTCCTCCTGATCGCCGGCACGCTGCTGCTGACGGTGGTGTGGGTGTTCCTCCTGCGCTACGTGCCCGACGGCGCGATCCCCACCCGGGGCGGCTTCGTCCCCGACCGCTCGGACCTGGTCGACGCGTTCGTCCCCCGCGCCGTGCTCGCGCTGCTCCTGCTCCTGGCGCTCGGCCTCGTCGGAGGGTGGTTCCTCGCGGGGCGGATGCTCTCGCCGTTGGCCCGGCTCACGGAGGGCACGCGGATCGCCGCGACGGGAAGGCTCTCGCACCGCGTCCGCCTGGAGGGACGGCAGGACGAGTTCCGCCAGCTCGCCGACGCGTTCGACTCGATGCTCGCCCGGATCGAGGCGCACATGGCCGAGCAGCGGAGGTTCGCCGCCAACGCCTCCCACGAGCTCCGCACACCCCTGGCGACCACCCAGGCCCTGCTCGACGTCGCCCGCGACGACCCGGACCACAACCACGTCGAGCTCGTGGGACGACTCCGCACCGTCAACGCCCGGGCGATCGAGCTCACCGAGGCGCTGCTGCTGCTCAGCCGCGCCGACCAGCGCTCGTTCACCCCTGCACGGTTGGACCTCTCGCTGCTGGCCGAGGAGGCCACCGAGACGCTGCTCCCGCTGGCGGAGAGGCGCGGTGTCGCGCTGGAGACGTCCGGCGACGTCGCTCCCGTGGCCGGTTCCCGCACGCTCCTGCTCCAGCTGACCGTCAACCTCCTGCACAACGCGATCGTGCACAACAGCCCCGGGCAGGGGACGGTCTGGACCACCACCACCGCCCACCAGGACTCCGTGGCGCTGACGGTCGAGAACACCGGCGACGAGCTCGACCCGCACCTGGTCGCGACTCTCGCCGAGCCGTTCCAGCGCGGCGCGCGGCGTACCCGCACCGGCGACCACGCGGGTGTCGGACTCGGCCTCGCCATCGTCCGGAGCATCGTCGATGCCCACGACGGGACGCTGTCGATCGACCCGCGCCCCTCCGGCGGCCTGCGCGTCGTGGTCCTGCTGCCCGCCGTCCCAGCGCCGGGTGCGGTCCCCGCTCCCTAGCCGCCGACGTCTCCGGGCGACGCCTCGTGACCGGCACGGCCGTGGGTGCGGCGCTCCTGCTTCATCCGCGCCTCGGCCAGGTGCCGCACGCCACCGGCCAGCTCGTCCCGCGCGGCCTTCTCGTGCTCGCGGAACGCGTGCCAGTACCCGTCGTCGTAGTCCTCGACGATCTGGAACGTCCACCGACCGGCGATGACGTTGCGGCCGACGAGGTCCTCGGCGATCCGCCGGGCGACGTCGTCGTGGCCCGCCTCCCGCAGCTTGTCCACCGCGTCGCCCAGGGCGAGGTCGGCTTCCCCGGTGAGCTGGTGGAACGTGTAGAGGTGACCGCGGGCGCGCTCGACGGTCTCGAGCGCCTCGCTCAGCATGCCGAGCGCCTCGACGGTCGCGTCCGACACCCCGTCGGGGGTGGTGTGCCGGCCGTCGGGCAGGTCGGTGTCACTCATCGGAAGCATGCTGGCACGCCGCCGGTCTGCTCACCCGTCGGAGCGGTCGTCCGCCCGTCCGGCCCGGCGCAGCGCCGACCAGGCGCCCGTCGACCACAGCGCGGCGGCGACCAGCACGGCCTGGAACGGCAGGCGCGCCAGCCGCTTGGCGTCGGTGTCCAGCCCGAACCCGTCCTTGCCCTCGAGCCACTGCGCCACGTTGCCGGGGAAGATCACCACGAAGAACGCCGCGGCGACCAGGCCCACGGCCACCTTCCACCGCGAGAGCACCACCAGCGAGCCGCCGATGACAATCTCGACCACGCCGGACGCCAGCACGGTGACGTCCTCGTCGACGGGGAACCAGCCGGGCACCTGGGCCTGGAACTCCTCCCGCGCCACGGTGAGGTGCGTGGCGCCAGCACCCGCGAGCGCCAGCCCGAGCACGATCCGCGTCAGTGTGCGCGGCACGGACGTGCGAGGTGCGGGCCGGGTCAGCACGGAGAGGTCCATGCCGGCGATCGTCGCACCGTGCGGCCGGGGTCGCGACCTGGTCTGATGGGCAGGTGGAGGGCTTCTGGTGGGGACTGCTGGGCAGCTCGTCGCTGGTCGTCGGCGCGCTGCTGGTGCTGTGGCGGACACCGAGCAGGCGGCTCACCGGGCTGATCATGGCCTTCGGCGCGGGTGTCCTCATCAGTGCGGTCGCCTACGACCTCGTCCAGGACGCGGCCGAGTCGGCGAGCGGCTGGCTCCTGCTCGCCGGCCTCGCGGCCGGGTCGCTGACGTTCTTCGTCGGCGACCTCCTGATCGACCGCTCCGGCGGCGACCACCGCAAGCGCTCGTCGGGCGCCCAGAGCCAGGGCTCCGGCGGGGCCATCGCGCTCGGCACCGTGCTCGACGGCGTCCCGGAGTCCGTGGTGCTGGGCTCCACGCTCGTCGGGGGCGGTGGGGTGAGCGTCGCCGTGCTCGTCGCCGTGTTCGTCTCCAACCTCCCGGAGGCCATGGCCGCGACGGTGGGGCTGCGCGAGGCCGGCATGTCGAGGGGGCGCCTGCTCCTGCTGTGGGGCGGCACGACGCTCGTGTCGGCGGTGGCCGCCGGGGTCGGCTACGCAGCCCTGGCCGGCGCACCCCCGGAGATCCTCGCCGTCGTGCAGGCGTTCGCCGCCGGGGCGCTGCTGACGATGCTCGTCGACACCATGATCCCCGAGGCGACCGAGCACGGCGGGCCGGTGACCGGCCTGGTGACGGTGCTCGGGTTCGCGGCCACCTTCGGGCTCTCGGCGGTCGGGTGACAGGTCGCGACATCCGTCAGGACGTGGACAATCGGGGCATGGTCACCCACACGCCGCACCCGTCGCAGCGGCCGCACCTGGCGGCGGTGGTCGAGGACCGCTTCTACGCGGCCGCCGGTTGGTTGCTCGCCCGGGCGGGCTGGCGGCCACGCATCGAGGCGTACACCGGCTACGGCACCGAGCATCGCGTACGGGTGCTGGCCCGGGTCCTGCTCGCGCCGCCGGGCCGGGACGCCGCCGACCACGCCTACCGGGCCGGGCGCCGAGGGTTCCGGCACTTCCTCACCGTGCCGGCGCCCCGCCGTCGCGTCCGGGTCGAGGTGGGTGGCACCCGCGAGACCGTGCGCACCGACCGCGCGGGCTACATCGACGTGCAGGTGGACGTCCCCGCCGACCGGCCGTTGCCCGCGGGGTGGCAGCACGCACGGTTGGTCGACACCGACGTGCTCCCGACGTCGGACGGCTCCCGTCGTCCGGAGCACGAGCCGGCCATCGACGCCCCGCTGCTCGTCATCGACACCACCACCCGGTTCGGCGTGGTCAGCGACATCGACGACACGACGATGGTCACCTCCGTGCCGCGCCCGCTCCTGGCGGCGTGGAACACGTTCGTGCGGCACTCCAGCAAGCGACGCGCGGTCGCCGGGATGCCCGAGCTCTTCCGCGCGCTGCAGACGGCGCACCCGCAGGGTGCCTTCGTCTACGTCTCCACGGGTGCGTGGAACACCGCGGCGACGCTCCGGGCGTTCCTCGCCCGCCACGCCTACCCGCCCGGCCCGTTGCTGCTCACCGACTGGGGTCCGACGATGACCGGGTGGTTCCGCAGCGGCGAGGCGCACAAGAACGCCAGCCTCGACCTGCTGATGTCCTGGTTCCCGCACGTGCGGTGGCTCCTCGTCGGGGACGACAGCCAGCACGATGTCGGCGTCTACGCCCGCGCCGTCGAGCGTCGGCCGGGCCAGGTGGCGGCGGTCGCGATCCGTCAGGTCGGGCACGCCGGGCCGCACCCGGCAGACGGGCCCGCGACGGGGGCGCCGGCCGGCGTGCCGACGGTCACCGGACCCGACGGCGCGGAGCTGGCCCGTCGGCTCGCCGAGGTCCCCGGGGTGCTCGGCCCATGAGCCCCGCGAGGCGTGTCGGACCCGGCTGGCACACTCGCCCCATGTCACCGAGAGAGATGATCGAACGCCTCGCCGCGGTCATCGACGGTCATCGCTGGGACGAGCTGCCGGGCCTGCTCCATGCGGACTTCACGTGCCGGCTGGTCCACACCGGCGAGACGTTCGACCGCGACGCGTGGGTCAGGCTGAACGCCGACTACCCGGGGTTCGAGCGCTTCGAGCTCCTCGACTGCGTCGCCGAGGGAGACCGCGCGGTCTCGCGTGCCCATGTCACCGGGACCACAGCGGGCGAGCGGCAGCACTTCGAGGTCGCGACGTTCGTCACGGTACGTGACGGCCTCCTCGCCGACATGACTGAGGTCTGGACGGACGTCGACCAGACGCCGCCGGAGGGCGCACGGCCGCAGCAGGCGGCGGGCGCGGCTCAGCGCAGCTCGTAGAAGCGCCAGAAGCCGAAGTCCTCGATCGGCAGCTCCTCGGTGCTGGCGAACCCGGCCTCGCGGGCGTACCGCTCCACGACGTCGCGCCGCACGACCGTGCCGGTACCGATACTGCCCGGGTGGCTGAGACTGTCCGGCAGGCAGCACAGCACGCTGAACCCGTAGAGCGCCCGCTGGACGAGGTCGGCCGGTGCGGTGAGCTCGTCGTCGGCGGCCTCGTCCATGACGACGACGGTTCCGCCGTCGGTCAGCGAGGCCCGGACGGCGGAGAGCACCTCGACCGGGTACGGCATGTCGTGCAGGCACTCGAAGAGGAAGACGACGTCGTACGGTCCGCCCTCGACGTCCTCACCGGCGCTGTGCACGAGCTCGACGTTGTGGACACGCGCCGCCACCGCGTTGGCGCGCGCCCGCTCGACCGACGGGGCGTCGATGTCGATGCCCACCACCCTCGCGTCGGGATAGGCGCGGCCCAGCGCGATCGTCGACCAGCCGTACCCGCAGCCGACGTCGGCGACCACCGCGCCCGGTCGGCCCAGCGCGGCGTGCAGGTGCGCCACCTCGGCCAGCCTGCCCGGCAGCACGTGCTCGAACCACGGCCGGTTCATGTCGGCCTGCCCGCTCCGCGCGTCGTCGCCGAGCTGCTGCCACGAGACGCCGCCGCCGCGACGAGCCGGACGAACGGTGCCAGGTAGTCCGTGGAGGTCGTGCCGGTGAAGACGGCGACGCCCTCGGCATCGAGCTCGAACCGACGGTCGTCCACCGCACGCCCGCCCGCGCCGTCGCCGGCGTCGTCGGCCGGGCCGCGCACGGTGAGGAACCCGGCCGCCGCCTGCTGCTCGCACCACTCGCGCGCGTAGCGGTGCTGCGAGTGCGTCCGGTCGGCGAGCTCGGCCGGCGTGAGCGGGCCGCCCGCGGCCAGCTCGCGGTACCAGCCGAGCCGGTCGCCGAGGTAGATCGACAGGCCCTCCATCATCGCGACGCCGGTCTCGAAGACGCGATCCGCCAGGAGTGGTGTGGTCATCTCTCGATGGTGCGCCCGGGACGGGCGGACGTGATCGCGACCAGCGGGTGAGAACCGGTCGTCCGCCGTTCTCACCCGTCAGACCGGGTAGGTCACCACACCGCCCGGGCCCACCGACGGCGTCGCGCCCCAGCGCCCCAGCTCGTGCGGCTGCGGGCGGCCGCCGTTCAGGAGGTGCACCACCCGCCAGCCGCGCGCCGTCAACGTGTTGGCGACGAGCAGGCGGTGGCAGCGCCAGGGCATCGGCTCGCCGCACAGGACGGCGACGCGGCGCTCACGGGCCAGGGCGGCGAGACGGGCCAGGCCGGACTCGTACTCGGGCGTCAGGGTGTGGTCGGCGTAGTTCTTGAAGCTGACGTTCTGCCAGCCGGCGTTGAGGTCCGGGTCGACGTCCCGCTGCTTCGGCCGGCGTCCGGCCAGCTCGGTGAGGTACTCGTAGCCGATGCCCGCGGCCGCGAGCCAGTCGGTCATCTCCTCGGCGTCGAACTGCGGGCTGCGGCGCGACCCGGGCATCCGGCGCACGTCGGCCACCAGCTCCACGCCGGCGGTCCCCAGGGTCTCGAGGAACTCCTCGCGCGGGCAGGTCCAGTGCCCGACCGTCCAGATCTCGCCCGGCGACGCGTCCATCGACGACCTCCTCACGCTGCGGCCACCTCATCGTAGGTCGGTGCCGGGCGCCGGCCCGGCACCCGGCAACCCGGCGCGAACTCGTTCAGGCCTGCCCGCACGCCGGGCAGGTGCCGCGGCGGCGCAGCCAGTAGGCGAAGGTCGCCGCTCCGAGCGCGAGCGACCACAGCGGCCACAGGAACGCGGGGCCCACGGCGCCCCACGTCTCGGCGTCCAGCCCCAGCAGCCCCTCGGACAGGCCGAGGACGATCATCGAGATCCCGGCGGGCAGCACGGCCACGGCCACGACGGTCGCGGGGACGACGGCGAGGCCGACGGGGACCCGCTTGCCGGCGAGGCCGAGCGTCCAGCGCGGGAAGACGTCGCCCCCGCGCTGGTACAGGCCGAGGGTGAGCGCTGCGCCGAGCAGGGCGAACGAGCCGAGCCCGACGGGCCCGATGAGGTCGATCCCACGCATCGACTCGACGGACTCCCGGGAGAAGCCCAGCGGGATCCCGAACGCCCACGCGATGCGGGTCAGGCCGTAGAAGGCCGGGATCGCGGCGGCCACGAGCGCCGCCACCCTGCCCCAGCGCGCCGCCGCCGCCGGCGTCGTCCACATCGGGCCCGGGCCGTCGTGCCGACGGCCGCAGCGCTCGCACTCCCGCCGACTGCGTCGGGCGGAGCGCACGGCGGCGACGGCGAGGAGCACCGCGCCGCACAGCACGGCCGTCTGGAACAGGAAGTCGGGCGCCACGTAGTGGTCGAGGGAGGCACGCACCTCGGCGTTGAACAGCGACATCACGAGGATCGCGGGCAGGTAGCCGAGTCCGGCCAGGACGGTGGCGTCGACCAGCAGGACGGCGCACAGCAGCACAACGCCGGTACCGACGGCCACGGCGACCCGCGGTCCGCGCGCGGTGGACCGGCTCCAGCGCATCCAGGCCGCGAGCGCGGCACCGACGGCCGCGAACGCAGCGACACCGGTGGCCAGCCTCTCGACCGGGACGTCCCGGAGCAGGCCGTGGTTGAGCGCCTCGGGTGCCATCGCGGCCGAGCCCACGGCCCGGAGGTGGAGGAGCGCGAGGACGAGACCGGCCGCCCACCCGACGGCGGCGAGGGTCTCGGCACGGCGGGGTGCCCGGTCGCGACGTGACGTGCGGCCGGCCGGGGGTGAAGACTGCGGAGCTTCGCGTGTGGTCATGCCACGAGCCTCGTGGCCCGCGGCGGCGGCCGGATCCCCCGCCGCGACCAGGTGCCTCACCCGTGCGGGGGAACCTCAGCCGGCGCGCACGAACCCCGACGTGTAGGCGCGCACCACGGCTTGCGTCCGATCGCGCACCCCCAGCTTGCCCAGCACGTTGCCCACGTGCGTCCGCACCGTCTCGACGCCGACGTACAGCTCACCGGCGATCTCGGCGTTCGACATCCCGTCCGCCATGAGCCGCAACACCTCACCCTCGCGCTGGGTGAGCCGCGCGGAGGCCAGGGCTTCGCCCGACGGCGGACGGCCGGCGGCGAGCCGGCGCACCGCGTCCGGGAACAGCAGCGAGTCGCCCCGTGCGACGACGCGCACGGCCTGCGCGATCTCCTCCGGCCTCGCCCGTTTGAGCAGGAACCCCTGGGCGCCGGCCTGCAGGGCGTCGAGCACGTGGTCGTCGTTCTCGAACGTCGTCAGGACGAGCACCCGGGGCGTCGGGCGCGTGCCGGACGGCGTTGGTGAGCGCCTCCTGCACGATGCGGTACGCCTCGCGGGACACGGCCGCCGGGACGACCGGCCGGAGCGCGTCCGGGTCGGTCGACAGGGTGACCTCCGTGCCCGCGTGCCGCGCGTCCTCCACCAGGTCGGCCACGTGGCGCAGGTCTCTGACGGGGCCCGCGGGAGCAGCAGGTGCCGACGGTGCCGACGTCGGCCCGCCGACGGCCGGCCCGCCCGGCGCCCCGGCGGCCTCGCGCAGCAGGCCGAGCACGTGGTCGAGGTCGGCCATCGCCGCGCGCCCGGTCTCCTCCACGGCGGCGAGCGCGCGGCGGGCCGCCGCGGGGTCGGTGTCGACCTGTCGCGCAGCCGCGGCCGCCTGCAGCGTGGTGATGGTCAGAGCGTGCCCCACCGAGTCGTGGAGCTCGCGAGCGAGCCGCCCCCGCTCCGCGGCGCGGCGGGCGTCGGCCTCGAGCTCGGCGATGCGGTCCGACTGGTCCGGGCCGAGCAGCGGGACGGCAGCCTGTCGCAGCACCCCGCGGGCGAGCGCCACGAGGTACGGCAGGGCGAGCAGCAGGACGACGGCGAGGGCCAGCCAGGCGACCGGGCTGTCGCTGATCGGCGCCACGCCGCGCAGGATCGAGCGGTCCGCCCCGGCCGCGGACAGCACGAGCTGGGTGGCCACCGGGACGGCGACGAGGAGCCCCACGGCGACGGCGGCGCCCAGCGCCAGGTGGAGCGCGAACCAGGCGGCCCCGCGCCACCGCGTCGCGGCGCTCGGCGGGCCGGACGGTTCCGGCAGGTCGCGCGGGTCCACGTCGAGGAACGTGCGCACGGCCAGCACCTGGAGCGTGCGCACCGACGCGAGGAACGGCGGCGCACCGACGATGGCGAGGGTCACGAGCGCCAGCACCACCACGGCCGCGCGCGGGACGTCCGTCGAGGCGAACATCTGCACGAACCCGGCCACCAGCGTCAGGTACGCCCCGGCGAGGACACCCCCGATGACGAGGTAGATCCCGGCACGCACGGTGGACCCGGCCACGAGCGGTCCGACGGCGCGTCGCACGCCGGGGTGCCGCCGTCGGCCCCTCGCTGTCCCCACCACCATGCCCGCCAGTCTGCCGAGCGGACCGCCGCCGCGCCTCCCCCGCCCGGGGGAACCGCCGCACGTCAGGTCCGGCGTGCCGTCAGGCGGCGAGCTCCTGGCCGCTCATGCGGTGGATCGAGGTCATGACCTCGTCGGTGAGCCGGCGCCGCGCCTGGGCCGGCCGGGTGCCGGTCTCGATCTGCCGGGAGGGGTCGATGGGCGGGCCGAAGTCGACGCGGATGCCGCGCGCCGGGCGGGGCAGCCGCTTGCCGACGGGCTGGACCTTGTCGGTCCCCCGCAGCGCGACGGGCACGACGGGAGCCGTCCCGGCCAGCGCGAGCCACGCGACCCCGGTGTGCCCCTTCTGCAGGCGCCCGTCGCGCGACCGGGTGCCCTCCGGGTAGATGCCGAACGCGTCACCGCGCTGGAGCACGTGCAGGGCGTCCTCGAGGGAGCGCTGGCCGGCCCGCGGGTCGTCGCGGTCGACGGGGATGTGCCCCATGGTGGTGAAGAACCAGCGCGACACCCGCCCCTTGAGGCCGCGGCCGGTCCAGTATTCCGCCTTGGCGATGAAGGTGACGTGCCGCGGCACCACGAGCGGCAGGATGATCGAGTCGATGAACGACAGGTGGTTGCTCGCGATGATGACCGGACCGCGCCGGGGGACGTTGTGCAGGCCGCTGACCTGGGGACGCAGGAACACGTAGACCAGGAGCGACAGCACGAGCTTGAGGATGCGGTACGTCACCGGCTCATCATCCCTCAGGAGAGGGTGACGAGGTAGTCCTCGGCGTCGTCGTCCCAGGCGAGGCTGACGGCGTCGGCGGCCGCGGCGGCCTTGCAGAACTGCAGGAACCCGCCGTACCCGAGGGCCTTCTCCGAGAAGTCGGGGCGGCGCTTGCGCACGTGGTTCTTCAGGCCGGACAGCGCGGCAGTGCCACCCGCCTCCTGCACCACGGCGCGCAGCAGGTCGAACGCCTTGGCGCTGTCGGGCTGCTCGGGCAGCTCGACGACGGGGTCGCCGGACGACGGCCCCTCGGTGAGGACGACGACGTCACGGTCGGCGAGGTAGCGCAGGAACTCCCCGAAGGTGCGGAAGCCGTAGTCGGACTCGCTGAACGTGGGCTCCTTGCGCACGAGGGTGCGCTTGAGCTGGGAGGCCGTCACCGATCCGGACGCCGAACCCTGGAGGCCGGCGAGGGTCTGGGCGACCTTGACCTCCATGGTGGGCGGCTCGCCGGTGGGGGCGTCCTCGTCCTCGTCGTTCGCCGGCTCCGGCGCACGGTCGGGCACGTCGACGGGCTCGGGGAGGGTGATCTCGGGCTTCTTGCGGCGGGTCCTGCCGCCCGTCGTGCCCGACGTCGTGGCGGGGGCGGCCTCCTCGGCGGGCGGCAGCTCCTCCGCGACGGCCGCGGCGGCCTTGCTCCGGCCGGTGGTGGCACGCGAGCTGGTCGACCGGCCGGAGCCGGACCGCTTCGTCGTGCTGCGCTTGGGACGCGCCTCGCTCTCGTCCGGGACGTCGACGCCCTCAAGACGGTCGTAGAAGAGGAACTCGTCGCAGGCGGACGGCAGCAGCCGGGAGGTGGACTTCTCGACCCCGACGCCGATGACGCGCTTGTCGAGCTCGCGCAGCTTGTGCACCAGCGGGGAGAAGTCCGAGTCACCTGTACACATGACGAAGGTCGAGATGTACTCGCGCTCGAACGCCATCTCGATCGCGTCGACGACCATCTTGATGTCGGCGGCGTTCTTGCGGGACGCGCCCATGCGCTGGGGCATCTCGATGAGCTCGACCTGGTGGCGCGTCAGCATCCGGCGGTCCTCGTCGAAGTACGACCAGTCCGCGTACGCGCGACGCGTCACCACCCGGCCGCGCACCGCGAGGGCGTCCGCGATCGGCTGGAAGTCGAACTGCATCCCGCCCAGGTGCTCCCGGGCGCCGAGCGCGAGGTTCTCGTAGTCGAGGAAGACGGCAAGGCGCTCTTCGGTGTCCATGCCGCCACCCTACGGGTGCACCGCTCGCCGTGCGTGCCGCCGCGACCGCCCAACGCGTCACCCTGCTCCACCCACGGCGGCCGCCATCACCGCCCAGACGCCTCCCTGGACCGGATGGAGGGCCGTCGCCCCGCCGGAACCTGTGGTCATACCACAACGGAGGGAGATCTCATGTACCAGGGAGCCACCATCGGGTCGGGCGGGGCGCTGGCCGTGACCGGCGCGACCGCTGCGGCCTACGGGATCATCGGAGCCTGGACGCTCGTCGTCGCGGGGCTCGCGCTGCTGACGATCGTGCGGGTCATGGCCCAGCGTCGCCGTGCTGCCGTCGAGCTCGGCCGCTGAGCCACCGATCATCCACGGGCACCGTCACCTACCGGGTGACGGTGCTCGTCCCCGCCCACGAGGAGGCGGCGCTGCCGCGGACCCTCGCCGCCGTCGCGGCCCAGACCGTACGCCCCGCGCGGGTCGTCGTCGTGGCCGACAACTGCACCGACCGGACGGCTGACGTCGCCTCAGCAGCCGGTGCCGAGGTCCTGACGACACGGCACAACACCGACCGCAAGGCGGGAGCGCTCAACCAGGCCCTGCGGCAGGTTGACACCGAGCTCGTCCTGGTGCTCGACGCCGACACCACGATCGTCCCCACCTTCGTCGAGGAGGGCCTGGCCCTCCTCGACGCCCATCCTCGTGTCGGGGCCGTCGGTGGCGTCTACACGGGCGACCGACCGCGGGGCTACCTGCGGCGGTGCCAGGCCGACGAGTACGAGAGGTACGCCACCCAGATCGACGTGACCCGGCGGACGTCGGTGCTCACCGGGACCGCCGCGCTCCTGCGTGACGACGCGCTCGACGCCGTGGCCCGCGCACGCGGTGACCGCCTGCCCGGGACCCGCGGCGACGTCTACGACCGCACGGCGATCACGGAGGACAGCGAGCTGACCCTCGCCCTGCGCACGCTGGGCTTCGACCTCGCGTCGCCGTCGTCGATGCGGTGCACGACCGAGCTGATGCCGACGTGGCGCGACCTGCACCGCCAACGGGTGCGCTGGTACAAGGGCATGCTCGACAACCTCGCCTCCTACGGGGTCACCCGGACGACGCTGCGGTACCACGGGCAGCAGCTCATGCTCGTGATCAGCACCCTGATGCTCACCGCGCTGGTCGTCCTGACCCTGCTCGCGGTGGTCACGCAGACCTTCCACCTGGTCCCGTTCTGGCTCGCCGTCGGCGGGTGTTCCTCGTCGAACGGGTGGTCACGGCATGGGACGCGGGACCGCGGGGCAGGTTGCTCGCCGCACTGGTCCTGCCCGAGCTGTTCTACGACCTGGCGCTCCAGCGAGCGTTCATCCAGGCCGTCGTGCTGCACGCCACCGGTCGCGACACGTCCTGGCACCACGTGACACCTCACGACGAGGCAGCTCAGCGACGGCCGCTCCTCGCCACGAGGGCGTCCCGGCCGGCGACGCCCAGCTTGCGGTAGGCGCGGTGCAGATGGTTCTCGACCGTCGAGACGGCGATCCCCAGCCGGTGGGCCACCTGCTGGTTCGACAGGCCCGCCTCGACGAGCTCGACCAGCTGGCGCTCGCGAGCGCTGAGGCGGGACTCCGGATCGTCGCCCACCAGCCCCCGCAGGGCCTCGGGCAGCCGGTCGCTCTCGGCACGCAGACGGTCTGCGCCGCGGTCGTCTCCCGCCGTCCGCAGCAGCCGCACCGCATGACCCAGGGCCCGGGCCGCCAGGAGCGGCACCCCGCGCCGCAGGCTGTCGCGGTAGAGGGCGAGCGCCGGCTCCGGCGACAGGGAGACCGCCGCCGCGGCGAGCGCCGCGAGGTCCCGGGGCCCGGCCCCCTGAGCACCGTCGAGCAGCCGGCGCACATGCTCCGCGCGGTCGGCGTCGGGGACGGCCTCCACCGCGATCACACCCATGACGGCGGCGGCGACCGTGTAGCCCCGGACCTCGAGCCGGGAGGCCTCGTCCCAGAAGGCGTCGGCCTGCACCCGTGGGCGGTCCGCCTCGAGACCCGCCATCGCGCCGTCGAACCAGCCGACCGATGTGAAGGGCCAGGGACCGGGCACCGGGGCGACGGCCTCGGCCTGTCCGGCCAACGAGCGCGCGGCACCCCACCTGCCCTCCTGCAGGGCGACGTAGGCGCCGAGCGCCAGGGTGCCGGCGGCCAGATGCGCCCATCGGGCCGGATCAGGCCGACGGCGAGGATGACGCCGACGTGGTCGCGGAGCTCGGCGAACCGCCCCAGCAGGGCGAGCGCGACGGAGCGGACGTACCCGTGGGCCCAGATCCCCTCGACGTCGTGGGCGGCGATCGCCTCGTCGAGGTGGCTGGCCGACCAGGCGAGCGCAGCCTCGACCTGGCCGTCCAGGACGAGGGTGATCCCTCGGTCGACGGCCGCGGAGCGGGCGGTGCGCCCGTCCTGCGCCATCGCCTGGTTCCCGGGCCGGGCGGCGTCGTCCTCGTCGGCCGGCCGTGCGGCGACGGACCGGAGCAGTGCCGTCGCGTCGTCCGTCCGCCCCGCGACGAGGAGAGTCTCGGCCACCGCCACGCCGACGATGGTGCGCGCCGGTCCGTCGGCCGGCACGGTGAGACGGCCGTCGGGTCGATGGTCGATCGTCAGGACGAGCCGTTGCTCCATGGCGCGCAGCACGTCGTCGAGACCGGCCCCGACCATCTCCGGTGGCATCGGCCGGCGCAGCACCGTCCGGGCGGCGTCGAGGTCGGAGGTCGTGATGCCGAGGCGGACGGCGTCGAGACCTCGCAGGTGCGCGACGGCGAGCGGGTCACCGTGCTCCGGGGTCCCCGCGACCACCCGTTCGGCCTCGGCAGGGTCGAAGCCGACCATGAGGAGCGTCTCGAGGTAGCGCGCGGCGGTCGTCGGTGTGGGGTCCTACTCCCACTCGACCCGCCGCAGCACACGCTGCCGCACGAGATGGTCGCTCAGGTAGCGGTCGAGGACCGTCGCGCGCTCACGCCCGACGGCCGTGCACACCTCCTGCGCGAACAGTCGGCTCCGCTCGGATCCCTCGAAGTCCGCTCCGGCCACGGGGTCCGCCGCTCCGAGGGTGGCCCGGATCTCCTCGCCGGCCCGTCGCTGGAGGATCCCCCCGTCGCCGTGGCGGAACTGCTCGCTCAGCAGCGGCGGATACAGGCCCACCAGCGACGACGCACTCGCACATCTCACGATACGGTCGCGCTTGTCCATAGGATGAACCGTGCGTAGAGTCGATGCCGAAGCCATCCAGAGCGGCCGAGAGTCCTGGCTCGACGACGCCGCAGCAACCCGTTCTCCGACGGAAGCCTCCCGAGGACGAAGGTGCTCAACTCCAGGCCCGATGGAGTGACGCATGGTCGCAGAGGCACCCCTGCACGTCCCGGCACGACGCCACCGCCCGACGGTGAGCTTCGAGCTCATGCCGCCGCGCCGGCCCGACGCGGCGCCGAGGTTCTGGGAGACGGCGCGCCGACTGGTCGCCGCGAGCCCCGAGTTCATCTCGGTGACCTACGGCGCCGGCGGCGGGGACCGCGCCACCGCTCGCCAGGTCGTCGCGACCCTGCTGGCAGGCACCCCGGTGCTGCCCGTGGCGCACCTGACCTGCGTGGGAGCCTCGCGCGAGGACGTGTCCGCCGTCGTCGACGAGTTCCTCGAGGCCGGGGTCCGCTCGTTCCTCGCCCTGCGAGGCGACCCGCCGCGGGACCAGCCCGACTGGCGCCCGCCGGCGGACGGCGTGCACTCGTCCATCGAGCTCGTCGCCCTGCTGCGCGAGGTCGAGGCGCAGCGGTGCGCCGCCGACCCGGCCGCCGCCGTCCGCGGCGCGGCACGGCCCCTGACCGTCGCGGTCGCCACCTTCCCCGACGGCAACCGCCAGGCGGGGACCACGCGCACCCAGGAGGTGCAGCGGCTGCTGGAGAAGCAGCAGGCGGGTGCGTCGTTCGCCATCACCCAGCTGTTCTACGCCGCGGACAGCTACACCGACTTCGTCGCCGAGGCCCGTGCGGCCGGCGTGACGATCCCGATCCTCGCCGGGCTGATGCCCACGACCGAGCCCCGCCGGCTCCGTCGTGTCGAGGAGCTCACCGGCGTCCCCGCGCCCCAGCACCTGCTGGACGCGCTGGACGCCCTGCCGAACCCCGAGGCGCAGCACGCCTACGGGACCGCGTACGCCGTCGAGCTCGCCCAGCGTGTGCTCGACGCGGGCGCGCCCGGCCTGCACGTGTACACGTTCAACAAGTACCGACCCGCTCTGGACCTGCTCGAGGGTGTTCACCTCGGCGGTCGGACGTCGCACGACGTCCCCGACCTGGCCAGAAGGCCGCTGGTACCGGGCATCCCGACCGAGGCTCCCGCCGTCTGACACGCTGCCGAGCAGGACGTTGCGCCCGCTATGCCTGACGAATACGGGCACAACCTCCTGGTCGGCGACGAGCGACGCGGGAAACCGACACCTGGAGTGCTCATGACCACCACGACCGACCTTCCGAACCCCGCCTTCCCCGGTGGCACCATCCTCGGCTACCCCCGCATCGGCCGGCGGCGCGAGCTCAAGCGCGCCGTCGAGGCGTTCTGGGCCGGCCGCACCGACGCCGTCGACCTCGAGGTCGCGGCCGGCGCGCTGCGCCGCGAGACCCTGCAGCGACTGGTCGCGCTCGGGCTGAACCCCGAGGACGGCTCCGTCCCGGGCTCCTTCTCGTTCTACGACCAGGTCCTGGACGTGGTCGCGCTGCTCGGTGCCGTCCCGGCCCGCTTCCGCGACCTGATCGACGGCGAGGACGGCTCGCTCGACCTGGACGGCTACTTCACCGTCGCCCGCGGGCGCGGCGAGGACGCGCCGCTGGAGATGACCAAGTGGTTCGACACGAACTACCACTACCTGGTCCCGGAGATCAGCGAGTCCACCCCGATCTCGTTCGCGGACCACCGGATCGTGCGGGAGTTCGCCGAGGCCAAGGAGGCCGGCGTCACGACGCGCCCGGTGCTCGTGGGGCCGGTGACCTTCCTCGCCCTCTCCAAGGCGGCAGACGACGCGGGCGAGGGTTTCCACCCCCTCGACCGGCTCGACGACGTCGTCGCCGCGTACGCCGAGCTGCTCCGGGCGCTGGCCGCCGTCGGCGTGCCGTGGGTGCAGCTGGACGAGCCCGTCCTCGTCTCGGACACCGTCGACGCGCCGGCCGAGCGGGTCGACGCAGCGATCACGACCGCGTACCGCGCGCTGGCGACCGACCTCGCTGCCCGGTCCGCCGACGACGCCCTCGACACCGTGGCAGAGCGCCCGGCCATCCTGGTGGCCACCCCCTTCGGCGGGCTGACGACCGGCGGCTCCGAGGACGCCTCCGCCGGCGCGACGACCGCCCGTGACGGCCTGGCCCTGCTCGCCGCCACGGACGTGGACGCCATCGCGATCGACCTGGTCAAGGGCGCCGTGCCCGAGGGTTCCGGACCGGGCGGGACCGTTCCCGGTCTGGAGACGAAGACCCTCGTGGCGGGCGTCGTCGACGGGCACAACGTGTGGCGCGCCGACCTCGCCGCCCGGTTCGACCGCCTCGTCTCGTTGCGTCCCCTGGGTGCCGGTGCGCTCACCGTCGGCACCTCGACGTCGCTGCTGCACGTGCCGCACGACGTGGACGACGAGACGTGGTCCGACGCCGCGGCGGACCGGGCGGGGCGGACCCCCGAGCTGCGCCGCTGGCTCGCCTTCGCCGACCAGAAGGTCCGCGAGGTGACCGTGCTGGCCCGTGCCGTGACCGACGGCCCGGACGCGGTGCGCGAGGAGCTCGACGCGGCGCGTGCGGCGGTGGCCGAGCGCGCGGCCGCGCCAGGCGTCGTCGTCCCCGAGGTCCGGGACCGTCTGACCGCGCTCGCCGAGGGCGACTTCGCCCGCGGCGCGCACGACGAGCGGGTCGCCGCGCAGCGCGAGCGGCTCGGCCTGCCCCCGCTGCCGACCACGACGATCGGATCGTTCCCGCAGACGTCGGACATCCGCAAGGCACGGTCCGCCTGGGCGAAGGGAGAGCTCGACGACGCGGCGTACACGGCGGCGATGCAGGCGGAGATCGCGCGGGTCGTCGCGCTGCAGGAGGAGATCGGGCTGGACGTGCTGGTGCACGGCGAGCCGGAACGCAACGACATGGTCCAGTACTTCGCGGAGCTGCTGGACGGGTTCGCGACGACGGACCTGGGCTGGGTGCAGTCGTACGGTTCGCGCTGCGTGCGCCCGCCGATCCTGTGGGGCGACGTCACCCGGCCGGCGCTGATGACGGTGGAGTGGACCCGCTACGCGCAGTCGCTCACCGCCAAGCCGGTCAAGGGCATGCTGACCGGCCCGGTGACGATCCTCGCGTGGTCGTTCGTGCGGGACGACCAGCCGCTGGCGGACACCGCGAACCAGGTGGCGCTCGCCCTGCGCGACGAGGTGCGTGACCTCGAGGCCGCGGGGACCGCCGTCGTGCAGGTGGACGAGCCGGCCCTGCGCGAGCTGCTGCCGCTGCGCCGGGTCGACCAGCCGGCGTACCTGGCGTGGTCGGTCGGCTCGTTCCGGCTGGCGACGGCCGGTGCGGCGGCCTCGACGCAGGTGCACACGCACCTGTGCTACTCGGAGTTCGGTGAGGTCATCGGGGCGATCGACGGCCTCGACGCGGACGTGACGTCCATCGAGGCGGCACGCTCGCGCATGGAGGTCGTCCCGGAGCTGCACGCCGCGGGATACGCGCGGGGCGTCGGGCCGGGCGTCTACGACATCCACTCCCCCCGCGTGCCGTCCGTGGACGAGGTCACCGAGCTGCTCCGGCTCGCGGTCGGCGCGATCGACCCGGCCGTGGTGTGGGTGAACCCCGACTGCGGGCTCAAGACCCGCGGGTACGCCGAGGTGGAGCCGTCGCTCCGGCACCTCGTCGAGGCGGCCCGGACGGTGCGCGCCGGCCTCTGAGCCGCGTGAGCACGGCCGTGGCCCCGAGCGGTGAGCGACATCTCATCGCTCGGGGCAACGGCCGTGTGCCACCATGGTGGGTGGTCCTGCCGCACGGCGGACCAGCAGATCGGAACGAGGAGCGAGAGATGCAGCGCGTCGTCGCGGGGAGCGGGGTGGCCGTCGAGGCCTGCTCAGGCAACCCGTCGAACCCGGCCGCCTGCCGCTGATCCGACGTCGGACCGCGTGAGGGTGGCCGGGCTCTGCCCTGCCCACCCTCGCTCCAGGAAGCCGACCCATGAACCCCCTCACCGAACAGCAGATCCGCGCGTCCCTCGTCAACGCCACCCGCAGCGAGCGGCAGCGGATGATCGTCCCCGACCTGGCGGAGCTCCGCTGGGACCGCCTCGACTACCTCGGCTGGCGCGACCGCAAGCAGCCGCTCGCGGCGTACGTGGTCGTCGAGCTCGACGACGCGCCCGTCGGGATCATCCTGCGGGCCCCTGGGACCAGCAGCCGCCGGGCGGCGATGTGCGCCTGGTGCGAGGAGGTCGGCGACGGCAACGACACGTCGCTCTACGTCGCTCGCCGCGCCGGCGCACCCGGCCGCCAGGGCAACACCATCGGCACCCTGGTCTGCAGCGACTTCCGCTGCTCGCGCAACGTCCGGCGCCGGCCCACCCTGGCCGAGTCGGGGTCCGACGACGACGCCGTGCGCGCCGCTGTCGTCGAGCGCCGGGTCCTGGGGCTGCGTGAGCGCGGCCACCGGTTCGTCGAGCAGGTGCGCAGCACCGCCTGACCGATGCCCGCCACCGCCGTCTGGCCGGGGCCACGGCCCCGGCCCCGGCCCCGGCCCCGGCCCCGGCCCCGGCCAGATAGTGATCGAAAGTGTTTGTTTCGGGGCCCGGCGTCCGGGACCCGTACCGGAACGATCACCTGTGCACTAGCGTGCGTCACCAGTCGACCCGGGCGCGTGATCACGAGCCCGGTCGACACGAGCACCCCGGGGTCGCGGCAAGTGCCTCGACCTGCCGAGCAGGTCGACGGCGAACGGCACCCGGTTGCAGCAGTACGACTGCTGGGGTGCCGCCAACCAGCGCTGGGACGTGTGACATCGGGCGCGAACGGATGTTCGCCCAGAGCGAAACGACACCTCTTGGCACTCCGGGTCCGAGAGTGCTAAATCAGAGGTGTAGCCAGGCGACGCCGGACGGACCGGCGCGCTGATCGCGCTCGGGGCCGCAGGCTGCGGCCCTCGTCGAGGAGGTGATGCGCGATGGCTACCTACTGGGACCCGTTCCAGGAGATGGATCGACTCTTCGGGTCGCTCGCCACGTCGAGGAACGCCCCGGCCATGCCGATGGACCTGTTCCGCGAGGGTGACCACTACGTCCTCGCCGCCGACCTGCCTGGTATCGACCCCGGCAGCATCGACGTCTCGTGCGAGGACCGCACGCTGACCATCCGGGCCGAGCGCACGCCGCGGTCGGGCGAGGGGCAGTGGCTCCTGCGCGAGCGCACCTCCGGGACCGTGGCACGCCAGCTCACGCTGGGGCGCGGGCTGGCGCTCGACCAGATCAGCGCCTCGTACGCCGACGGCGTCCTGACGCTGACGATCCCCGTGGCCGAGGACGCGAAGCCGCGGCGGATCGAGGTCAGCCACAAGTCCGGCCGTGAGGCGATCGAGGCCGGCTGATCCACGCCGCGTCGCCGCGACACCCGGCAGGTCGGCGCCGGTGGGGGCTCAGCCCCTGCTGGCGCCGACCATCGGCAGGCCGAACGCGAGCGACGCGGCCACGATGCCCCCGCCGAACACGTACGGCGCGATCGCCGGGTCGGCCGTGGCGCCGATACCGATGAGGACCAGGCCACCGAGGAACAGCACGAACGAGACGATCACGCGGCCGAGCATCGCGCCCGGGGCGTCGTTCTGCGGGGCCGGGTTCACCTTGAAGTCGCTCATGAGGCCAGCCTAGCCCGAGCGGCTCACGGCAGCCGCGGGCGCCGGACGGCGGCGCCGGCCCGCGCCGGGTCGAGCTCGACCGGGCTCACGAGCACCGCCGGGCCGCGCCGCAGCAGCCCGTCGGTCAGCGGCATGCAGCGCACCCCGCCCCGTCCCCGCATTGCAGCGTGCACGCCCGGGGCCAGCATCCGGTCCATCCAGGCGCACGGGTGCGCGGGACGACCGGCGTGCAGCGTCACGGAGTCGTCCCCGGCCCGGACGGTCAGGTCGTGCCCGACCAGAGGGGCCAGCTCGGCACCGCGCAGCACGACGTTGCGCCGCGTGAGCACCGGGTCGAGCGGTCCCGTGCCGAGCTCGCGCGCGATCTCCTCCAGCGCCTCGGCCGCGAAGAGGGTGACCGCGGCGTCCATGTGGGCCGCCTTGCCGAAGAACCGGTCGCCCACCAGCCCCTTGCCCGCCACGACCTCGACCGTGCCGGGGAACGACGTCGGCACGTCCGCCGCGCCGTCCCGGGGACGGCCGAAGTAGGCGTGCTCCGGCGACACGAGCAGGTGCTCGATCTCGACCGGGTACTCGAACGTGGCCATCCCCCGAGTCTGGCACCCCGACGCGCTCGCTAGGATCGCGGGATGCCTGGACCCGGACTCCCCCGCCGCGTGCTGGTCGCCGGCACGTCCGGCGCCGGCAAGACGACGCTGGCCGCGCGGCTGGCCGCACTCCTCGACCTCCCGCACACGGAGATCGACGGGCTCTTCCACGGCCCGGGATGGACGCCTCGCCCGGAGTTCCTCGACGACGTCCGCACCCTGGTCGCCGGCGAGCGGTGGGTGACCGAGTGGCAGTACCGGACGGCCAGGCCGCTGCTGCTCGAGCGGGCCGAGCTGCTGGTCTGGCTCGACCTGCCGCCGCGGGTCCGGATGACGCAGGTGGGGCGCCGCACGGTGCGCCGCCGTCGTCGTCGCACCGTGCTGTGGAACGGCAACGTGGAGCCGCCGCTGCGCACCGTCTGGACCGACGCCGACCACATCGTCCGATGGGCGTGGCGGACGCGCCGCACGCTCGACGGCCTCGACGAGCTGCTGGCCGAGCAGGCGCCGCACCTGGAGGTCGTCCGCGTGCGCAGCCATGCCGAGGTCGAGGAGTGGCTCACCACCCTCCCTCGCTGTGGGTGCACGACACGCCGCGTGGCCGAAGGCCCGGTCGGCGTGTCGTGCACCCACAGCGAGGGGGTCGGCTAGCGAGGGGTGAGCCCGGCGGCGAGCGTCTCGACGATGCGGACGTCACCGTCGAGCCAGTCGACGTCCCACAGGGTGCCGGCGTCCAGCCAGCGGAGCTCGTCGTGCTCGACGAGAGGCTCCGGCTCTCCGGAGCGCAGCGTGGCGTACCAGAGCCGCAGGACGTGGCGTTCGGTGATGATCCACCCGCCGTCGGCCGGACCGCGCAGCTCCTCGCCGAGCGTGACCGCGACGCCCAGCTCCTCGTGCAGCTCCCGGTGCAGCGCCTCGTGGGGCTCCTCACCCGGCTCGGCCTTGCCGCCGGGAAACTCCCACCGGCGCGCGATCTCGACCGGACGGGAACGACGGGCGGCGAGAAGCCGCGTGGGCCGTTCGAGCGAGTCGACGATGGCGGCGGCCACGACAAGGCGACGGGTCATGGCCGTGAGTCTGCCATCCGGCCCGACGGCGCGGCCTTCCGTCCGGCCCTGAAGAGACGTGTGCCCCGCCACCAACATCCCCCGAGTGGTGGCGGGGCCAGAGGTCGTCAACCGGTCAGGGCGTGCGCATCCCAGCGGTCCGGGCCCAGGCGACGGCGTCCGCCCGGGTCGAGACCCCGAGCTTGCGGTAGACGCTGCGCACCTGCGACTTGACCGTGTTCCGCGTGACGAACAACTTGCTCGCGATCTGCTCGAGGGTGACTTCCTCGGACAGGTTGGACAGCACGACCTGCTCTCGGATCGTCAGGCCTGGGTCGAGGACCGGACGGTCCATCTCGATTGCACTCATCGCTCTTCCTCCATGACGGCCGCCGATCGCCACGATCGACTTGGGGATCTGCCGTCACGTATGGAGAGTGGGGACGAGCGGTTTCATGACGCGCACCACACGAAGCGGGTGAGGGCAACCTGAGCTGGAGCGCTCCCGCGACCCCTGCGGACGCTCTGTCGCCGGGGTATCGCCGCAGGCCAGCACGCCGCGGCGAGGTTGCGCAAGGCAACCGACACCCCTATGTCACGATTCGGTCACGGTTGTCATCCGGCGTGCTGGGAGTACTCCTCCGCGGACAGCAGCTGCCCGGTCCCGGTGACCTCGACCTTGAACAGCCACCCGTCCGTGAAGGGCGCCGAGTTCACCACCGCCGGGTCGTCGACCGCGGCCTGGTTCACCTCGACGACCGTCCCGGAGACGGGCGAGTACAGCTCGGAGACGGACTTGGTGGACTCGATCTCGCCGACGACGGTGCCCGCCTCGATGGTCGCGCCCACCTCGGGCAGCTCGAGGTAGACGACGTCGCCGAGCGCGTCGGCGGCGACGGAGGTGACGCCCACCGTCGCAGGGGTCGCGTCGTCGACCCACTCGTGCTCGACGGAGTAGCGCAGGTTGTCGGGGAAGTCGGCCATGGTGGTGCTCCTGTCGTGGGTTGGGGGCTCGCTAGATTCTGTCGGACGACGGCGCGGCGCGCCCGGCTCAGCCGCGGTCGCGGCGGTAGAAGGGCAGGGGGACGACGACGAACGGTTCGGCCCGCCCCCGCACGTCGACCGCCAGCTCGGTCCCCTCGGCGGAGACCTCCGGCGTCACGTAGGCCATGGCGACCGGGTGCCCCAGGGTCGGTGACGGCGCGCCGGACGTCACGGTGCCCACCTGAGCACCCGGGGCACCGTCGGCGCCGGGACGCACGACGGCGTACGCCGCCCGGGCGGGCCGCCGCGCCGTCCCGCGCAGCCCCACCAGCACGCGGGCCGGCGCGCTCTCCCGCCGGGCCTCGAGCGCGGCGCGGCCCACGAACTCGACCGGGGTGCCGTCGTCGGACGCCTTGTCGAGCTTGACGACGCGCCCCATCCCCGCGTCGTACGGCGTGGTGGTGGTGTCGAGCTCGTGGCCGTAGAGGGGCATCCCTGCCTCGAGGCGCAGCGAGTCCCGGGCGGAGAGCCCGGCCGGCACCAGGCCGTGGTGCTCGCCCGCCGTCAGCAGGGCCCGCCACAGCGACACGGCCCGCGGCGCGTCGACCCAGATCTCGAAGCCGTCCTCCCCGGTGTAGCCGGTGCGGGCCACGAGCACGCGCTCGTCGCCGAACCGCATCCCCAGGCACGCGTAGTACCTCAGCTCGTCGAACGCGGTGCCGCCGGAGATCTCGGCGTCCTCCGCGAGGACCTCCCGGACGATCTCCTCGGCGCGCGGGCCCTGCACGGCGACCAGCGCCTGCTCCGCCGAGACGTCACGCACCTGCGCGTCGAACCCGGCAGCCCGCTCGAGCAGCGCGACGAGCACCGTCGCGGCGTTCGCGGCGTTCGCCACGACGAAGAACTCCTCGTCACCGGTGCGGTAGACGATCAGGTCGTCGAGCACTCCCCCGTCGGCGGCGCAGATCATCGTGTAGCGGGCGCGCATCCGACGCAGCGCGGAGAAGCTGCCGACGAGGGCGTGGTCCAGGAGGCGGGCCGCCTCGGGACCGGCGACGCTGATCCCGCCCATGTGCGACAGGTCGAACAGACCGGCAGCCTCCCGCACGGCGCGGTGCTCGGCCAGGTCCGACGTGTACCGCAGCGGCATGAGCCAGCCGCCGAAGTCCGTCATCGACGCTCCGAGCGCCTCGTGCTCGGCGTGCAGCGGTGTCTTCTTCTCTGTCATGGGGTCCTCAGCTCTCACCGAGAGTCTCGGCGTAGGCGTCGATCGGCGGGCAGGAGCACTGCAGGTTGCGGTCACCGTGGGCCTGGTCGATCCGGCGCACCGGGGGCCAGTACTTCGCGCGGCGCAGGCTCGCCACGGGATAGGCGCCCTGCTCGCGGCTGTAGGGGCGGTCCCAGTCGCCGCCGAGCAGCGAGGCCGCGGTGTGGGGCGCGTGCCGCAGCAGGGAGTCCTCGACCGCCCAGCGCCCGGCGGCGACGGCGTCGATCTCGCCGCGGATGGCGACCATCGCCTCCACGAACCGGTCGAGCTCGGCGAGGTCCTCGGACTCGGTGGGCTCCACCATGAGGGTCCCCGGCACCGGGAACGCCATCGTGGGGGCGTGGAAGCCGAAGTCGACGAGGCGCTTGGCCACGTCGTCGACGGTGACGCCGGTCTCCGCGGTGATCTGACGCAGGTCGAGGATGCACTCGTGGGCCACCAGGCCGTCCGCACCGGTGTAGAGCACCGGGTAGTGGCCGGCGAGCCGGGAGGCGACGTAGTTCGCGGTGAGCACGGCGTGCTGCGTGGCCGCCGTGAGCCCGTCGGGCCCCATGAGCGCGAGGTAGGCGTACGAGATCGGCAGGATGCCGGCCGAGCCGTGCGGGGCCGCCGAGACCGGCGGCACTCCCCCGGACCGGCTCGCGCCGCCCGTGCCCGACGGCGTGGGGTCGCCCGGCAGGAACGGCGCCAGGTGCTCGGCGACGGCCACCGGCCCGACGCCGGGACCACCACCGCCGTGCGGGATGCAGAACGTCTTGTGCAGGTTGAGGTGCGAGACGTCGCCGCCGAACCGGCCCGGCCGGGCCAGACCGACGAGCGCGTTGAGGTTCGCACCGTCGATGTACACCTGACCGCCCGCATCATGTACGGCGGCGCACACCTCGCGGACGTGCTCCTCGTACACACCGTGCGTGGACGGGTAGGTGATCATGATCCCCGCCACCTGCTCGCCGTGCTGCGCCAGCTTCGCGTGCAGGTCGTCGAGCTCGATCTCGCCGTCGTCCGCGGTGGCCACGACCACGACCCGCAGCCCGGCCAGCGCGGCGGAGGCGGCGTTGGTGCCGTGGGCCGAGGCGGGGATGAGCACCAGGTCTCGCGACTCCTGCCCCTTCGAGGCGTGGTACGCCCGGATGGCGAGCAGGCCGGCGAGCTCACCCTGCGAGCCGGCGTTGGGCTGGACCGACACCGCGGCGTACCCGGTGATCTCGGCGAGCTGCGCCTCGAGGGTCCCGACCAGCTCCACGTAGCCCTGCGCCTGGTCGACGGGCACGTACGGGTGCAGGTCCGCGAAGCCCGGCCAGCTGATGGGCTCCATCTCCGCGGTCGCGTTGAGCTTCATGGTGCACGAGCCCAGCGGGATCATGGTGCGGTCCAGCGCCAGGTCCTTGTCGCTCAGGGCGCGCAGGTAGCGCAGCATCGCCGTCTCCGACCGGTGCTGGTGGAACACGGGGTGCTGCAGGTAGTCCGTGCCGCGCAGGAGCGCGTCGCCGAGCCCGATGTCCTCGGCCGCGTCCGCCGGCGCCGCGTCGAGCAGACGCAGCAGGGTCGCGACGTCCGCCTCGGTCGTCGTCTCGTCGCAGGCGATCTGTACATGATCACCGTCCGCCACGTACAGGTTGTAGCCCGCGTCGGCCGCCGCCACACCGACCGCCTCCGCGCGCCCCGGCACCGCGACGCGCACGGTGTCGAAGAACGCCTCGTGGACCACCGGGACGCCGGCGGCGCGGAGACCACCGGCGAGCGCCACGGCCCGGCCGTGCACCCGCTCGCCGATCGCGCGCAGGCCCTCGGGTCCGTGGTAGACCGCGTACATCGACGCCACGATGGCCAGCAGGGCCTGCGCCGTGCAGATGTTCGACGTCGCCCGCTCGCGGCGGATGTGCTGCTCCCGCGTCGCCAGAGCGAGCCGGTATCCCACCGCGCCGTCCGCGTCGACGGAGACGCCGACGAGCCGCCCGGGCAGCTGGCGCTCCAGCCCCTTGCGCACCGCCATGTACGCCGCGTGCGGCCCGCCGTAGAACAGGGGCACCCCGAACCGCTGCGCCGACCCCACGGCGATGTCGGCACCGAGCTCGCCGGGGGAGACGAGCATCGTCAGCGCCAGCAGGTCGGTGGCCATCGTGACCAGCGCACCGCGGTCCTTGGCCTCCGCGACGACCCCCCGCGCGTCGAGCACCCTGCCCGAGGCTCCCGTCTGCTGCACCACCACGCCGACGAGGTCACCCGCCGGCAGGACGCCGCCGGCGGCCTCGAACGCGGCGAGACCCGCGTCCAGGCCGCCGTCGAGCGGGACGACGACGACGGGCAGGCCGACCGCCTCGGCACGACCCCGCGTCACCTCGAGCGACTGGCCGAACAGCTCGGCGTCCAGCACCACGTACCCCTGCTTGGCGCGCGAGGCCCGCCACATCAGGGCCACGGCCTCGGCGACGGCGGTCGCCTCGTCCAGCAGGGAGGCACCCGCGATCTCGAGGCCGGTGAGGTCCTCGACGACCTGCTGGAAGTTGAGCAGCGCCTCCAGGCGGCCCTGGGAGATCTCCGGCTGGTACGGCGTGTACGCGGTGTACCACGCGGGCGACTCGAGCACGTTGCGGCGGATGACCGGGGGAGTGATGGTCGGGTAGTACCCGAGGCCGATCATCTGGCGCTTGACCTGGTTCTTCGCGGCGATCGCGCGCAGGTGGTCCAGCACCTCCGCCTCGCTGCGGGCGGGCGGCAGGTCGAGCGGCTCCCGCTCGCGGATCGACGCGGGGACGGCGGCGTCGACCAGGGCGTCGAGGTCGGCGTACCCGAGCTGGTCGAGCATCGCCGTCGTCTCGGACCCGCGCGGGCCGATGTGCCGGTCGGCGAAGACGTCCGGGTCGAAGGGGGAGTGGGTCACGAGGAGCGCTCCGAGGGTCGGTGGACGAGGACCCTCCCCGCTCTGTCATGGGACCTGAGAGTTTTGCCGGTCCGCCTGTACGGGGCGCGCCGACTTGCACCGTCGGTGGGCCGCCCGCCCGCAGGCGTCCGGCCACTTTTCAGAGTTGCCTCGCCGTGACGGTACAGGGGGCCTGAGAGATTCCCGGGGAGGGTTTGCTCCTTCGGCGCCGGCCTGGGCCGGGCTCTCCCGTCGCGGTTCGAGCGGCTATGCGATTGTCCGCGCAGTCTACCGCCGAGGTGGAGCGCACCCGAGCGCGCGTTAGCGCTACCTCGGCCGGACGTGCGCTACCTCGGCCGGACGAGCGCTACCTCGGCCGGACGGGCGCTACCTCGGCCGGGTCAGCTGAGCTCGAGCTGGCGGGCGACGTCGACCATCGCGTCCACGACGGCCCGCACGGCCGGGCCGGGCTCGTGCCGGGTGGCCCGGTGGCGCACGATGACCCGGCGTGAGCCGAGACCGGGCATCGCCACGACGTCGACGCCGTCGGGCACCTCGCCGCTCTCGACGGCGAGCGCCGGGAGCATGGCGATGCCCTGGCCCGAGGCGACGAGCGCCAGCGCGGTGTCGAAGTCGAAGTAGGCGTGGCGGGCCTCGATGGTCGTCCCCAGCGTGCGCCCGAGCCGGCGCAGGGCGCGGTCGGCGGCCGTCCCGCCGAGGGCCCCGACCCAGGGCATGTCCCGCAGGTCGTCGAGCCGTTCGGGGGTCGGCAGGGACACCGGCACCACGAGCCGCCAGGGCTCGTCGAGCAGCGGGACGTCATGGGCGCCTCGAGGTGCGGGAGCGTCGACGTCGCCGTCGTGCTCGAGCAGGACGACATCGAGGTCGCCGGCGCGCAGCATCCGCACGGACTCGGCCGGCTCGTGCTCGCGGACGTCGATGGTGACGCCGGGGTGCTCCTCGGCGAGCGGCGCGAGCAGGGGGGCGACGACCGCGCGGATCGCCGACTGGAAGGCGCCGACCTTCACCGTCCCGGTGACGCCCTCGCCGAGGTTCGCGATCTCCTGGCGGGCCTCCAGGAGCTCGGCCTCGATGCGTTCGGCGACATCGGCGAGCACGCGGCCCGCGGGCGTCAGGGTGACGCCGCGCGGCCCTCTGTCCAGCACCGGGAAGCCTTCCTCAGCCTCCAGACGAGCGATTTGCTGGGACACGGCAGAGGGCGTCACATGCAAAAGATCCGCCGCGGCGAGGACGCCGCCGGCGCGGTGCACGGCAAGGAGGAAGGCAAGCCTTCGTGGGTCGGTGGCCATGTAGCGATGCTAAGCGCCATCTGCAGAAAGATTCAATTGTGCTGAACGTGTTTCGTGTCGCAGCATTGACCCCGGCGCCCGTCAGAGTCACTGGTCCGAGGCCGGCGCCATCCCACCTGAATCCCCCGTGAGGAGGCTCGTATGTTGCCGTACCTGTTGTCCGTGGTCACCGCTCTCGGTTGGGTCGGCGCCATCGTCGGCCTCGTCGCCTACTTCCAGGTGTCCCGCGGTCGCTGGGCACCCAACTCCATCCAGTTCCAGGCCGCCAACCTCTGTGCGACCTCGATGCTGTTCCTCGTCGCCGCCGTCCACGGCGTGTGGCCGTCGGTCGCCGCGAACGTCGCCTGGATGGTCATCGGGGCGCAGGCCGTCCTCATGATCGTCCGCGCACGCCGCGACACCCGCCGGCGGGCCCGGTACGCGGAGCAGGCGTACACCGAGCCGACGTACACCGACGGCGGCTTCGCGGAGGGAGCCTTCGCCGAGACCGCGGCCGCCGCGGTCCTCGCCGAGCCGACCGCGTCGGCGGAGCCCGTCGACCACCTCACGGTGCGCACGCCGCTCGCCGTCCGCTGACCCTCCGCCCGCTCAGAGGGTCGCCTGCCAGGCCACGATCCGGTCGACGGCGCGCGTCACGACGTCGGGGGCCGCGGCGAAGGACAACCGCACCCAGTCGCGGCCCCGCTCGCCGTCGAAGTCCGTCCCCGGCGTGATCGCGACGTCGGCCTCGGCCAGCAGGCGCGAGCAGTACGTCACCGAGTCCAGGCCGAACCGGGACACGTTCCCGTACAGGTAGAACGCGCCGTCGGCCGGGGCCACCGGTCGCCACCCGAGCTCGTCCACCCGGTCGAGCAGCGCGGTGCGCGACGTCGCGTAGCGCTCGACGTTCTCGGCCGCGGCCGCGTACCCCGCGGCCGAGAACGCGGCGATCCCCGCGTGCTGCGCCAGGGCCGGGGGAGAGAGGGCGACGTTCCCGGCCAGGGCGTCGACCGGCCCGACCAGCTCGTCGGGCAGCACCAGCCATCCGAGCCGCCAGCCCGTCATCGCCCAGTACTTCGAGAAGGAGTTGACGACGACGGCGCCGCGGTCGGTGTGCACGGCCGCGGTCGCCTGCTGGACGTCCTGGCTGTAGGCGATGCCGTGGTAGATCTCGTCGCTGATGAGCCGCACCTCGTGCTCGTGGCACCAGCGCGCGACGGCGTCGAGCTCGGCCGGGGCGATCATCGTCCCGGTCGGGTTCGCCGGGGAGGCCACCATCACGCCGTCGAGCCCGCCCCCGTAGTACGCCTCCATGAGCTGCGACACGGTGGGCTGGTAGCGGGTCTCCGGCCCGCAGTCGAGCTCGACCACCTCACAGCCGAGCGCGGCGAGGATGTTCTTGTAGGCGGGATAGCCGGGGCGGGCCAGCGCGACACGGTCGCCGACGTCGAACGCCGCGAGGAACGCGAGCACGAACCCGCCGCTCGACCCGGTCGTCACGGCGATCCGGGCCGGGTCCACCTCGACGTCGTACCAGCGCGCGTAGTGCCCGGCGATCTCGGCGCGCAACGCCGGGACACCGCGGGCCTCGGTGTACCCGAGGTCCGCCCGGCGCAGCAGGTCCGCCGCCCGTTCGCGCACCACGTCGGCGGCGCCCGTGGACGGCTCGCCGGCGCACAGGTTGAGCACGTCGTGGCCGGCGGCCCGGCGCGCGTTGGCCGCGGCGAGCACCTCCATCACGGCGAACGGCGGGACGTGGCTGCGGCGCGAGACCTTCATGGGGACCATGATGCCGTGATGACCACGCTGACGACGCCGCCCGTCGCCCGGCTCGCCGAGATCGCCACGACGCTGAGCGGGTGGCAGACGGCCGGCTGGCCGGGGTTCCTGCATCCAGGAGACCTCGGGTGGCACTCGATGGTCGGCGCCGAGAGGTCGGCCGCGGACCTGCGCTGCTGGACGGTCGACGGATCGATCGTCGCGATCGGCATGTTCGACGGCGACGACCTCCTCCGCCTGGCGATGAACCCCTCGGCCCTCGACGACGACCGGGTCGCCCACCAGATCGAGGCCGACCTCACGAGCGGTCGCGTGCTTCCTCCCGGGGCGGTGACCGTCGAGGCCCGCGGCGCGCTCGCCACCTACCTCGCCGCCGGATTCACCGCGGGCGAACCCGTCGCCGACCTGACGCGCACCCAGAGCTCACGCTGAGGACGAGCAGTCCTTCGCGATCTGGCGGTCGAGGTATCGGTCGATCTCGCACAGCTCGTCGATGCGCTCGCGCACCAGCGCCCGCTGAGCACGGAGCGCCTGCTTCTTCTCCTCGGCCGTCATCGTGCCGTCGTCCCAGTGCCGCAGCCGGCCGGCCATCTCCCGCAGGCCGAACCCCACGAGCCGGCCCAGCCGGATCAGCCGCAGCCTCTCGGAGGCGAGCGGGCTGAACACGCGGTACCCGTTCGGCCGCCGAGCGACATGGCGGTGATCGAGGAGCCCGAGCTTCTCGTAGTGACGGATCGTCGCCGGGGTCAGCCCGTGACCCGTGGCGAGCTCGTTGATCGACATGGTTGACCCTGCAGCAGCTGCATGGTTCATGGTCGTCAGTGTCACACGATGCCTTCCTCCCAGGAGCCCCCATGCACGAGCTCGTCGCGACCCGGACCGTGGCGGTCGCCCTCAGCCTCGTCACCTTCGCCTTCTTCTTCGTCCACGGCACGTTCCGGACGGACAACATCTTCCTCGTCCCCGACCTGCTGCTGTGCGTCGGGCTCGTCGTCAGCGCCCTGCTGCCGCGCCGGCTCGCCCGGCCGGCGCTCCTCGCGAGCTTCGCCGCTGCCGCCGGGATCTTCGGCGTGTCCGTGGCGTCCTACGCCGTGCGCGGCGAGCTCGGCCTCGCGAGCCTCGCCGGCGTGCTGCTCAGCCTGACCATGGTGGCGCTGCTGGCCCGGACCCTCTCGGTCGAACCGGCGCGGTGACGGCGGGGGCGCGGCGCACGACCTGCCCGACCACGGTGCTCTCGGTACCGTGAAACCCATGGATGCCCACTTCCGTGAGCGCCCGGACACCGGCACTCGCCCGGCCGAGCAGGATCCCGCGCGCCGGGCCGCGCAGTACCGCATCGACCGCGAGGTCGCCCGCGAACAGGCCGGGCCGGCCGACGAGTCGAAGACCGGCGCGGCGCAGGCCGGCGATGCGTCGACCGATCAGGACGCTGCCGCCGAGGCACAGCCCCGACGCCGGATGGACGACCGCGCCCTGTGGGTGGACACGGTCGTCGACCAGGCGATCCGCCGCGGCGAGTTCGACGACCTGCCGCTGCAGGGCAAGCCGCTGCCCGGCATCGGGGGGACGCAGGACCCCGACTGGTGGCTGAAGAACCTGGTCGAGCGGGAGCAGATCACCGGTGTCCTGCCCGCGGCGCAGCTCCGCGCGGAGCACTCGGCCATGGACGAGACCCTGGACCACGAGCACGACGAGCAGCGCGTCCGCGAGATCGTCGCCGACTTCAACGCGCGGGTGATCGACGCGCGTCGGCAGCTCACCGGCGGCCCGCCGGTCGTGACGCCCACGCGCGACGTCGAACGGGAGGTCTCCCGCTGGCGTCAGCGCCGTCGGTAGCCTCACCCCCATGACCTGCACCGTCGCCGACCTCATGGCCCGCACGGAGTCGACCCTCGGCCTGCGGGCCCGCCCGACGACGGTGGACGGCCTCGACGCGGGCGACCCGTCCGCCGTCGTGCGCGGCATCGCCGTGACGACCCTCGCGACGCTCGACGTCCTCGACCGTGCCGTGGCGGCCGGCGCGAACGTCGTCGTGACGCACGAACCGCTCTTCTACGACCACCAGGGCGCCGCGACGCCGGAGCTGTTGCGCGAGGAGGACCCCGTGCACGCCGCGAAGGCCGCCCTGCTCGCCGAGCACGGCCTGGTCGTGTGGCGCGTGCACGACGCCTGGCACGACCGCCGTCCCGACGGCATCGACGAGGGCACCGCCCGCGCGCTCGGCTGGACGCTGGACGCCGAGGCCGCGTCCCGCGGGCTGGCGTGCTGCGTCGTCGGCCCGACGACGGTGTCCGCGCTGGCCGGGCACGTGGCCGCGGCGCTCGGTTCGACGCAGGCGCGGTACCTGGGCGACCCGCACCGCACGGTCCGGCGGGTTGGGCTCGACCTGGGTTTCCGCGGGTTCGCCCGCAACCGTGCGCTGCTGCGGGCCGCGGAGGTGGACGCCGTCGTGGTGGGCGAGGCGCACGAGTGGGAGACCGGTGCCTATGCCACGGACCTCGCACGCCTCGACGGCACGGGGCTCGTCGTCGCCGGGCACCTGCCCAGCGAGCAGGCCGGGATGCGCCTCTTCGCCGAGCGGCTGCGTGACGTCGTGCCGGGGCTGCCGGTGACGTTCCTCCCGACCCCGGACCTCTTCGCCACGGTGTGAGACGGGTCCGCCCGGTCGCGCCGCGTCGGCGCGGGGCCTACGTTTCCGGCATGCACCCTGCCGTTCCCGCACCCGGGCCGACGCCCTCCGGGCCGACGCCGACCGGGCCCGCCCCGACCGGGTCCGCCCCGGTCGAGGGCTGGGTGCCCGACGTCCTGGACGGCTTCGAGCAACGCTCCCTCGCCCTGGACCCGGACTTCGAGGGCGAGGTCGTCGCGACGCTGGTCCGACGGCGCCGCGAGGCCCCCCTGCCGGACGACGCGGGCGTGGACGTGCTGTACGTCCACGGCTGGACGGACTACTTCTTCCAGACGCACCTCGCCGACTTCTGGGAAGGGCTCGGTGTCCGGTTCCACGCGCTCGACCTGCGCAAGTACGGGCGGAGCCTGCGGCCGCACCACACCCCCGGGTTCGTCACCAGCCTGCGCACGTACGACGAGGACATCGAGGCGGCCCTGGCCGAGATGGGGCACGGACCGCAGCGGAGCACCGGCCGCCGCCTGGTCCTCATGGGCCACTCCACCGGCGGGCTCGTCCTCAGCCTCTGGGCGCACCACCGCCCGGGCCGCGCCGACGCGCTCGTCCTGAACAGCCCGTGGCTCGAGTTTCAGACGCGCAAGGTCGGTCGGCTGGTGCTCGAGCCGAGCATCCGGGCCCAGGCCGCGATCGCCCCGCGCAGCCAGCTCGTGAACCTCGACCTCGGGTTCTACGCGCGGTCCATCTCGGCGCGGCACGACGGCGCGTGGCCGATCGACAGCGCGTGGCGGCCCGACGCGGGGTGGCGCGCCACGCCGGCCTGGCTGGCGGCGATCTTCTCCGGGCACGACCGGGTCGCGCGCGGCCTGTCGATCGACGTGCCGATCCTCGTGCTGCTCTCGGCCCGCTCGACGCCACCGGTGCGCTGGAGCGAGGACATGATGCGCACGGACACGGTGCTCGACGTGGTCGGCATCGCCGCCCGGGTGCCGCAGCTCGGCCGGGTCACCACGCTCGCCCGCGTCGAGGGGGCGTTGCACGACGTGACGCTGTCGGCTCCCGAGGTGCGGGACGTCGTCTGGTTCGAGACGGAGCGCTGGTTCCGCGCCTACGTGCCCCCTCGCCGTGCCCCGGAGCCGGCACCGGAGCCGCGCGGCTGGCGGCGCTGGTTCCCCGGGCGCCGCGGTCGCACCTAGCGAGGGCGGAGGGCGGCGCGGACGTGGTCGACGACGCCGTCGGCGGCCGCCTCGATCTCGGCGAGGCAGACCTCGAAGCCGTCCTGGTCGCCGTACCAGGGGTCGTCGACGTCGAGCACGGACTCGTCGCCGCCCGCGGGGACGGCGGGAGCGGCGGGGTCGAAGGACCTGTACATCCGGATGTCGACATCTGTACCGTCCGCGAGCATCCGCAGCGCCTGGGCGTGCCGAGTGGTCATGGCCAGCACCAGGTCCCGCTCGGCGAGCTGGTCCGCACGGACCTGACGGGCGCGGTGACCGTCGCCGGTCGGATAGCCGTGCGCCGCGAGGACCCGACGCGCCCGGGGGTCGACGGGGTTGCCGTCCTCCTCGTCACTGACGCCGGTCGAGTCGACCACGACACGCTCGTCGAGGCCCGCGGCCGCGAGCCGGTCGCGCAGCACGACCTGGGCCATGGGGGAGCGGCAGATGTTGCCGGTGCAGACGGTCATCACGCGCAAGGTCTCGGAGCTCACGGCCACATGCTCGCAGACTCACCGGCGCGGTTCGCCCTCGTGGCTCGCCCTTCCGTGGCTCGCCTCAGATCGCGCGGCACGGCGGGCACGCACGTAGCGTTGCTGCATGAGGTGGTCTGCAGACGGTCTGATCGCGGTGACCGGTGCCTCCGGGCGGCTGGGCTCTCGCCTCGCGTTCCGGCTGGCGGCCGAGGGTGCCCACCAGCGGCTGGTGCTCCGCGACCGCTCGCGCGTGCCGCGGCTCGGTGACGGCCGCCCGCTGCCGGAGTGCGAGATCGCGACGGCCGACGGCTACGAGGACGCCGCAGGGATGCGCGCGGCGTTCGACGGGGTGCAGACGGTGTTCCTCGTCAGCGCCCGCGAGTCCGCCGACCGGGTCGCCCTGCACACCGCGACCATCGACGCCGCCGTCGCCGCCGGTGTCGAACGGCTGGTGTACATCTCGTTCGTCGGCGCCGCACCGGACGCCACGTTCACGTTCGCCCGGGACCACTGGGCCACCGAGCAGCACCTGCGCCGCAGCGGGCTGCGATGGACGGTGCTGCGCGACAACCTGTACCACCAGGCGCTGGCGAGCTTCGTGGGCGACGACGACGTCATCCGCGGCCCGGCGGGCGACGGACGCGTGGCCTCGGTGGCGCACGACGACGTCGCGGACGTCGCGACCGCCGTCCTGCTCGACGAGGACCCGCGCCGGCACGACGGCGTCACGTACGACGTGACGGGGCCGATCGCGCTGAGCCTGACGGAGGTGGCGGCCCTGCTCACCCTGGCGACCGGGCGGCAGATCACCTACCACTCCGAGTCGGTCGAGGAGGCGTACGCGTCCCGGGCGGGGCTCGGCGCCTCGGACGTCGAGCTCGCCGGCTGGGTGTCGTCGTACACGGCCATCGCGGCGGGTGAGCTCGCGCACGTGTCGTACGACGTCTCCCGGCTGGTCGGCCGACCGGCGCGCTCCTTCGAGCAGTGGATCGACGACTACCCGCGCGAGTGGCAGCACCTCCTGCGGGACGATCAGGCCGGGCCGGGGTGATCGCGGCCCGGAAATTCCCTTGGCACGTCCCGTCGTCGGGCATAGCGTCGGGGTACGTCGAAAGGAGGTGATCCGAGAAGTGAAGACTCTTCGGACCAGCGAGGTGGTCACGGGCTGAGACCCGTGACCACCGGGACCCGCGGGTGCCGTGCCATCGTCCAGCACGGCGGGAGACCACTCCACCCCGCGGGTTCTTCTACGCCCGGTCGCAGTAGTCGATGGCGTCGGCCGCGACGTACTCGGTGACGGGGTCGGGCGAGGCGGCGCAGTCCGCCGCCCCGACCTCGACCTCCTCGAAAGAGGTGACGGAAGCGTCGACCGCGTCGCTGCCGTCGCCGCAGGTGAGCGTGACGGTCTCGGTGGACCGTTCGGCGAACGCGTAGAGCACGTACGTGCCCTTCTCGACGTCTGCCAGCAGCTCCTCGGGCGCGTCGAACTGCGGCGCCTCGGCGACGTCGAGGAGCCCGCCCTCGACGGCGTCGCGCACCATCGCCTGCTGGTTCTCCGTCGCCCCGGACGCCGCGACCGCACCGGCGGCCTCCCCGCGGCCCCACTCGTCGCGCACCGTCGCGGCACCGTCGGCGGCGACGCGGACGACCGCCACCGCCGTGTAGATGTCCTCGGAGTCCGCCGACCCCTCGGCCGTGACGGCCACACCGTCACCGCAGCTGCTCTCCGCGGCCGGCACGGTGTCGGCCACCGCGCTCGGGGAGGCCTCGCCCCCCGCCCCGGGCTCGTCGGCACCCGCGCAGCCCGCCAGCAGCAGTGCCGCGCAGCCCGCCGTCGTCATCGCCCACCGTCGTCGGCTGATCATGAAACCTCCCGCGTCGTCGCGTGTCGCAGCGCAACCTACCGGACGGAAAGCGTTTCACGACAGGATGAAGTCGTCCCGGGCGGGCAACGATTCGGCAACGGTGTGACACCTGTCACCGACACCTGTCACCCCTTGAGTCCCGAGTGCGCCAGCCCCTGCACGAACTGGCGCTGCGCGACGAGGAACACCACCAGCACCGGGATCACCGTGAGCGTCGTCGCGGCGAGCTGGACGTTCCACATCGGCCCGCCGTACGCGTCCACGTACTGCGTCAGCGCCTGCGGCAGCGTGAAGTTCTCCCGGCTGGACAGGTACACGATCGGCTCGAGGTACAGGTTCCAGGACTTGAGGAACGTGAAGATCGCGACGGCGGCCACGGCCGGCCGGGCGAGCGGGAACGCGATCCGCCAGAAGATCCCCCACCGGCCCAGCCCGTCCATGCGGCCCGCCTCCTCGAGCTCGCGCGGCAGCCCGAGGAAGAACTGCCGCATGATGAACGTGGCGAGCACGCTCGGTGCCCCGAAGATCGGCACCACGATCAGCGGCCAGTGCGTGTCGATCAGCCCCAGGGAGTTGACCATGCGGAACAGCGGCACGATCGTCACCTCGGCCGGCACCAGCATCCCCGCCAGCACCAGGACGAACAGCGCGTTGGCGCCGGGGAACGAGATCCGGGCGAACGCGTAGCCCGCCAGCGCCGCCACCAGGATCGTCCCGGCGGTCACCAGCGCCGCGATGTACAGGCTGTTCCAGTACTGCTGCGCGAACGGCTGCAGCGCGAACACGTCGCCGTAGGCGCCCCACGACACGTCCTGCGGCCACAGCGTGGGCGGGACGCGCAGGATCTCGCTCATCGGCTTCAGGCTCGACGTCGCCATCCACCAGGTGGGGAAGACGAACGGGACGCTCAGCACCACCAGCAGCGCGACGAGCAGACCCCGGACCAGACGCGGCCGACGACGGCGGCGCGCGACCGGCAGGTCGCCCACGGCCGGCAGACCGCCCCGTCTCGGCAGCCCCCCGCCGTCCGGGGGGTCGTCGGTCGCCGGGCCGGCGACCGGGGCGGACGTGACGTCAGACCTCATCGTGGACCCACCTCTTCCGCGTGCGCCACTGGATCAGGGTCAGCACCAGGACGATGACGAACAGGAGCACGGAGACCGCGCTCGCATAACCGAACTCGTTGAACTGGAAGGCCTGCTGGTACAGGTAGTAGACGAGCACCGTGGTGGAGGTGCCGGGCCCGCCGCCGGTGAGCACGTCGATCTGGGCGAACACCTCGAGCGACCCCACGACGGTGAGGATCGACACCAGCAGCACGGTCGGGCTGATGAGCGGCAGCGTGATCGAGCGGAACCGCCGCCACGCCCCGGCGCCGTCGATGCGGGCCGCCTCCTGGACCTCCTCCGGGACGCTCTGCAGCGCGGCGAGGAACAGGATCATGTTGAGGCCCACGTTCTTGAAGACCTGCACCACGATCACGGCGAGCATCGCCGTCGGCCCGCTGCGCAGCCAGTTCGGGCCGTCGACACCGAGCATCGCGAGGAACCCGTTGATGCCGCCGTCGTCCTGCAGCAGGAAGCTCCACACGATCGTCCAGGCCACCAGCGACACCACGACGGGCGAGAAGAAGAACGTGCGGAACGTCGTCGTGCCCGGCAGCTTCTGGTCGAGGAGCACCGCCAGGAGCAGGGCGAGCGACACGTTGAGCACCACCAGGCCCACGGAGAACCAGAGGCTGGCGACCAGCGAGTCGTGCAGACCGGGGTCGGCGAGCATCCGCTCGTAGTTCGCCGTGCCGCTGAAGGTGAACGTGCCGGCGAGCACGTTCCACTCGTGCAGGGAGTACCAGACGACGGTGAGCAGCGGCACGATGACGAACACGACCGTGCCCAGCACCTGCGGGGCCACCATGGCGTAGCCCACCACGCGGTCACGCTGCGCCGCGGAGCCGCGGGTGCGCGACGTGCGCACCCGCGGCCGCGCGGCGACCGGCGTCGAGGTCATGAGCCCGCCAGGATCGGGTCGATCGACGCGCACACGTCCGCCAGCACCGCCTCGACGTCGGCGTCCGGCGTCCACAGCGGGTCCAGACCGGCGCGGACCGTCTCCTGCAGCTTCGCGAAGCTCGGGTGGGCGGGCTTCGTGACGGCGTCGGCGATGCCGTCCACGACGACCGCCTGGAGCTGCTCCTCGCTGAGGAGCGGGTTCGCGGCCCCCAGGACGTCGGCCGTCAGGAGCGACTCGCGCGGCGGCGGGAAGTAGGTCGCCAGCTGCTCGGCGTTCTCCGGGTCGGTGAACCACGCCAGGAAGTCCGCCGCGACGTCGGGGTGCTCGCCCTGGGCGAAGACGCCGATGCCCGCCTGACCGATGACGTTCTGACGGCCCTGCGGACCGGCGGGGAGCGGCACGACGTCCCAGGCGAAGCTCTCGTCGAGCGCCGAGGCGCGCGAGATCTGCGTGATCGTCATCGCGGCGTCGCCGGCGAAGAAGTCGGCGGTCGTGCCCGGACCGGGCATCGCGCCGTCGTCGAACGTCGCGTCGTGGATCCAGGTCATGGCGTCGACCATGGCGGGGTCCGTGAAGGTGCAGGTGGCCCCGTCGGCGCTCCACGGGGCGGCGTCCCAGCCGTCCCAGACCGTCGAGAGGTTCTCCCACACCTTGTAGTCGAAGTCCCGCACCACGAGCCCCTGCTTGCCCGACTCCTCGGCGGCCGCCGAGGCGGCGTCGCGGGCCGCGTCGTACGTCCACTCCCCGGAGGCCACGAGGTCCGCGGGCGAGGGCTGCCCGGCCGCCTCCAGCTGGTCGGTGTTGACGAACATCGCGAACGGGCTGTTCGAGAACGGGTAGGCGTAGAGCGCCTCGTCCTGCTGCCACAGCGCCAGCGAGCTGTCGAGCAGGTCGTCGTAGGCGTACCCCTCGGTGCGCTCGAGGACCGGCCGCACGTCGACCAGCGCGCCGCTCTCGACGAACTCGGGGGCGTAGCTCTCGAGGATCCAGGCCAGGTCAGGGGCGTTGCCGCCCGCGAGGCGTGTGGTGAGCGACGTCGTGTAGTCGTCGAAGGGGATCGCCTCGAACGTCACCTCGGAGACCAGGTCGGGGTGCTCGGCGACGTAGGCGTCGGCGATGGACTGGAACAGGGCCAGCTGTGCCTCGTCGGCCGTCCAGACGGTCATCGTCAGGGGCACCGGCTCGCCCGGCGCCTCGGGCTCGCCGGCGGTCTCCGGGTCGGACGAGCCGCAGGCCGTCAGGGCCAGGATCGCCGCCGTCGCGGTGGCCGCGGCGAGGCCGCGGCGTCGGGTGGTGTGCATCAGTGCTCCTTCGAACTGGATGGGCGGTGGGTGCAGCGTGGGGGACTGCCGTCAGTACGGGTGCGCGCCGTCGGCCCAGCGGATCTCGACCCCGGCGGCGGTGAGCTCCCCCTGGAGGTCGGCGAGCAGGTCGGGCTTGGCGTGCACGTCGTGCGGGCGCACGCCGCGCTCGGTGCAGAACGCCGCGAGGTGCCCGGCGACCTCGCCCACGTTCCACTCCACGGGGTGCAGGCGGTAGCAACCGTTGGTGATGTGCGTGGTGCCGATGTTCTTCGCGGCGGCCAGCAGGTTGGTCGTGCGCTCGGGCAGCAGCGCGCCGAGCGGGATCTCGAACGGGGTGGACGGCACGTCGATGTAGGTGTCCCCGCCGGTGGAGGGGTGCAGGTCGATGCGGTACATGCCGACGCCCACGCTGTCGTCGTAGCGGGTGGCGCCGCGGTCCCCGCGCACGGCGTAGGAGACGTCGTTCTCCGTCACGGTGGTCACGGCGCAGATCCGGCGGCCCTCGCGGTGGTAGGCCGCCTGGGCGAGCCCGTCGGCGGTGCCCATGACGTCGGGTCGCAGGCGCAGACCCGGGAATCCCGTGCCGCCGTCGGGCCGCGGGGCCTCCGTCTGCATCCAGTAGAGCATCGAGAGGCTGAGCTGCCGGGCGTCCTCGATCCGTGCGAGCTCCACGTCGCGCGGGACGTCGAGCACCGGCTCGAGGAAGTAGTCGATGGCCGGCCAGTTCACCAGGCAGACGTCACCGGCGAACGCGCCGGGCTCGAACTGATCGCGAGCGAGGATGCGACGGAACGTCCACAGGTTGCCGTCGCCGGGGTTGCGGGACTGGTCCGCCACGACCGCGCCCGCGTCGTCGCCCGGGTCCGGCGTGAAGCTGCGCACGTCCATGTCGAGCGTGCGCGGGTTGGGCGCGTGCCAGGAGAGCATCCGCTCGCCGTTCCACGGGCCGGGCCGGTAGGAGCTCCAGAAGTCGTACCGCTCGGGGCGGTCGATCGTGTGGTCGCCGTCGGTGTGCTCGACGGCGAAGCAGACGCTCAGCGCCTGCACGTTCTGCGGCTGCGCGGTCGCCGGGGCGCTCGGCTCGCCGGTGACCTCCCGCGACTCGAACCCGGTGACGTACGCGGTGCCCGTCAGGGGCAGCAGCTCGCCGGTCTCCGTGGCATCGAGCACGTAGCCCGCGGTCACCGTGGTCCGCGAGCCGTCGAGCACGGACTCCAGCGTCACGGCACGCACCGTGTCGCCGTCGGTGTCGGCCGCGACCGGACGGACGCGCTCCAGCAGCGTGAGGCGGCCCGCGGCGCGAGCCGGCAGCAGCATCTCCTCGAGGACGCCGACGGCGACGCGCGGCTCGTGGCACAGCTTCGACACCCAGCCCGCGCCGGGGTTGAGGTCCTCGCGGGCCCGGGCCGCCGCCGTCAGCGGGTACCGGCGCCGGTACACGTCCCGGACGCCGTCGCGCACCGCGCGGTAGCGACGGGTGACGCCGAAGTCCTCCACCCAGGGGTGCTCGTCCGGCGGGACGCCCTGGGACGTGAGCTGGCCGCCGATCCACGGGTGCTCCTCGGTGAGCACGACGCGGGCGCCGCGCTCGGTGGCGGCGAGGGCTGCGGCGACGCCGCCCAGACCGCCGCCGACGACGAGGACGTCGGTGGTGAGGTCGGTCTCGGTAGTGGGCACGGGTGCGGTCCGATCTGTCGAGGGGTGGGTCACGGGACGAGGGAGTCGGGGGTGGGGCGGGCGTCGTGCGGGGCCGGCGCCGCGACCGTGGCGCCGTCGACCTCCGCGCACTCCAGGAGGCGGTGCAGCTCGTCGTCGGGGACGTCCTCGCCCGCGACGAGCCGGGACAGGAGCAGGAGCGCCCGGGCGCCCATCTCCTCCCGGGGGATCGCGTACCCCGACCACTGCTGCGGGCGCCGCAGCCGGTGGTGCGGCTGACCGAGCAGCAGGACCGACACGTCGCCCGGGACGTCGAGCCCGCGTCGCGCGAGGGCGTCGTGCAGCTCCTCCGGGTCGCGCTCGGGGGAGAGGACGACGGCGGTGAGCTGTTGCTCGACGACCGCCGCGACGATCTCGTCCGGCTCCTCCTCCGGGACGAGGCGTGCGCCGAGTCCGGCGTCGCGCACCGCGTCGCGGTAGCCCTCCCAGCGGTCGGTGGTCGGCTGGTCGGTGCCCATCGCCCCGACGTAGCCGATCCGCCGGTGGCCGAGGGCCACGAGCCGTTCGACCACGCGGCGCGTGGCGCTGGTGTAGTCGGCCCCCACGTAGGGGAGCCGCCCGCCCTCGCTGGACCGCTTGCCGATGAACGCGAACGGGTAGTTGGTGTCCAGCAGGTGCTGCAGCTCGCTGCGGTCCTCGTGCTGGCCCAGCAGCAGACAGCCGTCCGCGATGCCGAGGCGCTGCCAGCCGTCCCGGGTGAGACGACGTCGGCCCTCGACCACCCGTGCGCTGGTGAAGAGCAGGATGTCGATGCCGAGCTGCTCGGCGGCGTGCTCGATCCCGACGAGGAACGGGCCGTAGAAGTCCCGGCCGCCGCCGGGGAACGTCGCCTCGTACGTGAAGACGCCGATGATCTGGTTGCGCCCGCCCGCGAGCCGCTGGGCCACGGGGTTGGCGGAGTAGCCGGTGATGCGGATCGCGTCGAGCACGCGCTGCCGGGTCTCCGCGCTGAGGCGGACACCGGCGGGCAGCCGGTCGTTCAGCACGAACGACACGGTGGCCTGGCTGACGCCGGCCATGGCGGCGACGTCGGCCTGGGTGATGCGACGCTTCGGCATCCGATCCTCCTCGATCCGGTGACTGCGACGTGATCGAGAGTCTGCCCGGGCCGAGGCGTCGTCAACAAGGCGATTATGCGCATTATTATCGCGCCCGCGAAAAGGCCCTCAGCCGCATGCTGCTGCGGCTGAGGGCCCTTCCTGGCGCATTATCCGGGCGGACGATTCACCCCCGGGCGCACGCTCCCTCGTCCTGCCACGGACCCCACGGCGACGCCCCCGGCTCCTGGTCCCGGGTCCACCAGGCCGCGGACCAGCGGTGACCGGCGTGCACGACGACGTCACCCGCCTCGTGCACGGCGCTCGCCGTCCACGCCTCGCCGCAGTCCGAGGTGGCACCCTTCTCGGCCCAGGGCCCGTGCACGCTCGCCCCCGGCACGTCACCGCGGCTCCACCAGAGCGCCTCCCACGTGACGCCGTCGTGCGCGACCGTCGCGCCGTCGTCGTACACCGCGGTGGCGTCCCACGTGCGGGCGTCGCACGCGGCCGACTCCTCCGCCGTCGGCGTCCACCGGAACCAGTCGAAGGTCGCCTCGATCTCGGGGGCCGACGTGGCACCACGCAGGGCAGAGACCCCGACGCCCGTCGGCGCGAGCTCGGCCAGCGGGACCGGACGGCCGATCGTCGCGAACTCCTGCCCGTCCGTCGAGGCCGCGGCGAGCACGTTCGTCCCGTCGCTCGTCAGCCGGAGCCAGACCGTCGTCCCGGTGCCGGCCGGGACCGGCGGCGTGTCGATCGAGGCGTTGCGCTCGGAGCCGTCCTGCCGCCAGATGTACGAGAACCGCAGCCCGTTCGAACCGAACCCGTAGTCGACCTTCGCGTACGTGTCACCCGCGGTGTGCAGGATCAGGCCGGCCTGCTGGTAGCGCTCGCGCGGGTCGACGTCCACCTCCGTGGTGACCTCCCAGGGTCCGTCCGGGACGGTCTGCACCGGGAACGACGCCCCCGCCACGCCCGAGCGGTACGTCGGGACCGTCAGCGCGCCGTCGGCCACCTCGTGCCGCGCACCGTCAGGGTTCACGACGTCCCATCGCTCGCCGAGGTCGCCGCCGTCGAACTCGTCCGACGCCGCACCGCTGCACTGCTCGCGCAGCGGGTCCGGGTCGGGCGGCGTGGGCTCCACCCGGGTCGCGTACGCGATGGTGGCACCGAGCCGGTCCCCGGACTCGTAGAACAGGTACGTGTCCGCACCCTCGGTGACGATCTCCGGGGCGGCCACGCGGCCGACGTCGTCCCCGACGCCCGAGGCACGGTGCAGGACCTGCTGCGGTCCGATCTCGGTCACCGTCGGGTCGATCGTGCGGGCATAGGTGACGCCCGAGGAGCCGTGATAAGTGAGGTAGTCCTGCCCCTGCCAGGTGAACAGGTTGCCGCCGGACACGTTCTGCCCGGTCTCGGCGTCCGGGACGACGACGGGGTCCGGCCGCACGTCCCAGCTCTTGCCGTCCACCGACTCCGCCATCTTGATGCGGCGGAGGTTGTCGGTGCGGTTCTGCATGTAGAACATGCCCCACCGGTACGCCGAGTCCGGGTCCGGGTGCTCGAAGACCCGGGCGTACGACGTCTCGGTGGTGCCCGCACCACCGTCGGCGTTCGTCACCGCGACGCCCGAGTCGCCGAACGTGACGCCGTCGTCCGACGAGGCCCAGCGGGTCGTGGAGTTGCTCCCGTGGAAGTACAGCAGCACCTGCCCGGTGGCCTCGTCCCAGACGGCGTCCGGCGAGGACACGTGCGGGACGTGGTCGTAGTACGGGGGCCACTCGTTGGTGATGAGCGGGTTCGCCGCGTACTCGGTCCACGGTCCCTCGAGGGAGTCCGCATACATCAGAGAGATGCCGCCCGGGTCGTCGTGCGGGGCGTAGTACAGGTACCACTCGCCGAGCGGGTCGGCGAGGTGCTCGCCCGCCGGGAAGATGCTCGGGAAGATGAACTCGTCCGTCGGGTTGTAGATCATCGCGTCCTTGTCGATGACCCGGCCCGAGAAGGCGAACTCGGGGAGCGCCGGCTCGTCGTCGGCCTCTGTCGCGGCGGCCGGGGCCGTTGCCGGGGCCGCTGCGGCTGCCGGGGCTGCCGCGGCGGACGGCGGCGCCACGAGAGCGCCGAGGGTCAGTACCGCTGCGGTGGCGAACGCCGCCGGTCGGCGGCCTCCGGGGGATCGTCTGCGTCTCACGTTGACCTCCGTCGGTGAGCCCGACGGCGTCGTCACCGACGGGCGCCGGGACCCGCCCGGCACCGGCAGTCTCCGGAGGCCGCGCGACTCAGGTCAACGAGATGATGCGCATTATTAGCGGGTGAACGGGTTCGACCGGTCGATCGTCGACTCGGGGTTCGTGCTGTTCGCGCCCGTGCCGGAGCCCGGCCCGGCGTCCGACCCGGCGTCGGACGACGCGGTGCGCTGCGCCCCGCGGATCACCCGCAGGAACGCGATGCCCGTGCCCGCCACGCACACAACGATCACCCCGAGGAAGGCGTTGAACGGGATGACGTCCAGCGCGAGGAGGATCACCGCCGTGCCCAGGAGCGCGCCCTCGACCAGCGCGATCGTCAGGAAGCTCCGGGTCAGGGAGGACGAGGAGCCGGTCGAAGCCTTGTCAGCGTTCATGCGCCGAGCCTAGGTGTACCCGGTCATGAGGTTGGTGCCAGTTCCGGTTGGCGAGAGGGAGGACCTCCGGGCTTAGTGGAGATGTCTGAAGTCTTCACAACCCGGAGGTCCTCGTGTCCCACGCTAATGCCCGTCTGACCGCTCGCGGCAGGATGTTGATCGTCGAGCGTCGCCGCCGGGGCTGGAAGCAGGCCCACATCGCTGCGGCGATGGGCGTCTCGCGCAAGTGTGTCCGCTACTGGTTGCACCGGTTCGCAGGCGAGGGCGAGGCCGGCCTGGCCGACCGGTCCTCGCGCCCGCACCACTGCCCGACCAGGACCCCACGTCAGGTCGAGGCCAGGGTCGTCGCCATGCGCCGGGCCGAGCGGCGCGGGCGCGACCAGATCGCGGCCGAGCTTGGGGTGCCGGCCCGGACCGTCTCGAGGATCCTGGCCCGTCACGGCATGCCACACCTGGCGCTGCTGGACCCGATGACCGGCGAACTCCTGCGCGCCTCGAAGACGACTGCCGTGCGCTACGAACGAGACCGACCCGGTGAGCTGGTCCACATGGACGTCAAGAAGCTCGGCCGCATCCCCGACGGTGGCGGCTGGCGTGCCCACGGGCGCGGCGCCGGGGACAACCGGGACCGCAAGAACGGGACCGGCTACGACTACGTCCACTCCCTCGTGGACGACCACTCCCGCCTGGCCTACTCCGAGATCCTCACCGACGAGAAGGGCACCACCTGCGCCGCGTTCCTGGACCGTGCGATCGTCTACTTCGCCGCCCACGGCATCACCCGGATCGAACGCCTCATGACCGACAACGCCTGGGCCTACCGCTGGTCCCTGCGCGAGATCTGCGCCGCCCACGGCATCCGGCAGAAGTTCATCAAGCCGCACTGCCCCTGGCAGAACGGCAAGGTCGAACGCCTCAACCGCACCCTGGCCACCGAATGGGCCTACCGGCAGGTCTTCACCTCGAACGACGAACGCACCGCAGCCCTGGCACCCTGGATCGAGTACTACAACACCCGACGCCGCCACCAAGCCCTCAATGGCCTACCCCCGACCAGTCGGCTGGCACCAACCTCATGACCGGGTACACCTAGGGCGTCGCTGCGCCACACGGCGAGACCCCCCGACGTGCTGCTACCCGCCCAGGACAACCAGCAGGTACGCCACGACAGCCATCAGCACGAGCGCGGCGAGCGCGGTGATCCGGTCGGAGCGCGAACCCCAGAACTGCACGACGAACGCCACGAGGAACCACACCGTGACGACGGACAGCGCGCTGCGAGGGTTCCCGAAGAACGCGTAGAGCGCCACCTCCGCGACGAGGAACATGGCCGCGCCGACCGGCACCGCGGTCACGTTCCACGGGGCCGGTGTGCGTGCGTCGGTCATTCATCGCTCCAGACGTCGGGTCGTGCTGGGAGCATAGACGCGACCGGCCGGCTGTCGACAGGCCCTACGCGTAGTGGTGGACCGTCCGGCGAAGATGCTCCGCGTGCTCGTAGATCTCGTCGAGCGTGTCGATCGCGTGCCGGGTCTCGACCTTGTCCTCGTCGAAGAGCCCCAGGTACTTCTGGGCGGTATTGAAGTGGAGCCGCGCGATCGGCTTCCGGTTGTTGTCGTCCAGCAGTATGCCCATGTAGCTCTTGGTGTCTCGGTGGACGATCCGCGGTGGTGCGACCTCGCTGCACGTGATGGCTCGGATGATCTGGTAGCCCTCCACCTCCTCCAAGGTCGTCTCGATCCCACGATCGTCGCTGACCTCTGCGTCGGCAGTGCTCTCCGCGGCGGCTTCCGTGCCCGAGATCGCTGCAGCAGCGGAGTCCGTGTAGGCCTGGCCGCCCAACGCCGCCTTCAGGCGGTCGTTCACCTGATCCGCGAGGAACTGCTTCATCGCCTTCGAGGTCAGGACCCGGAACTGGTCCCTCACTCGCTGAGTGAAGGACCCGTCGTAGACCCGGTTGGTGAGGTTCTTGACCCACTCGTCGTCCGGCTCGCGGAACTGGGAGCCCAAAGCCCTCTTCAGCGCACCGATGTACTTGAGCTCCTCGGCGGCGTTGACCACGGAATCGAGGTCGAACGACTCCTTGGTGAGCTTCTGCACCTCCGGGACGAGCGACTCGTCAAGATCCAAGAGGTCGAGCTGCAAGAACGGCTTGTCGTCCATCCGGTTGGGGCGGTCGAGGTCGGTGAAGAAGTGGAAGTGCTGACCGTTCGTCAGGATCGCGATCCGCGCATTCGTCGTGGCGAAGTACCGGAAGAGCTGCGACGCATGATTGAGGGTGAGCGGGGCGCCGACGGTCTTCGCCTCGATGAGGATCTGCACCTCGCCGCCGGTGACGACGGCGTAGTCGATCTTCTCGCCACGCTTCGTGCCGACGTCCGCCGTGAACTCGGGGATGACCTCGTTCGGATCGAAGACGTCGTAGCCGAGGACCAAGGAGATGAACGGCATGACGAAGGCATTCTTCGTCGCCTCTTCTGTCTCGATGGTGGGCTTCTGCTGCTGGATCTTCGTCGCCAATGACGTCAGTCGTTCGCCGATCTCCACCTGAAGCTCCTCGTCAGACAACACTGTCGCCTGGGCAACATATCGGCGCGGGTCGCTCCTGTCGCTCCACCGGAAGGCCTTCGGTGGGTGAAATCGCGATCCTCCCCAGGCTCGTCCCAGGAGGCGGGCCATGAACGAGTCGGGGAAGGCCCCTCCGCGGTCGGCTCGTGCGGACCGGACTCACGCGGGGTACGTCGGCGAGCCGGTGGGCATCCTGATCGCTCTCTCCACCCACGTGGTGGCGGGCGGCGTTGCCGGGGTGTCCGGGCTGGCGCCGGTCAACCATGCTGGCGTGGTGGAGACACTCGGCTTCCTGCGGCTCTGGACGTCGAGGCTCACCAGGAGTGGCTGGTGCGCCGACGCCGCAGGCAGAGCCGCGGAGGACCTGGTGTCAGGTCCCCCGCGGCCCCGCCCGCGGACGAGGCTGCCGCGGCTAGCCGAACGTGACGTCCAGCGACCCGTCGGCCGTGAACGACCAGGCCAGGTCACCGGCGTACTGGCCGCACGCCGATCCGTTCGAGCCGTCCCAGAAGGAGTTCCCTCCCGCGTCGGTGCCACGGTAGCGGTCGGTGGACCCGCTGTCGCAGGAGACGTTCCCGCTGAACACGGAGGATCCGCCGTCGAAGTTGAAGTTCCGTTCCTCGTTGCCGATCGACACGTTCCCGGTGACCGACATCGAACCAAGGTTCCGGTTGTACGTGAACCCGTGCTTGCCGTTGTCCACCGCGTACGAGCCGCGCACGACGTGGTCGACACGGATGTCCTCGCCGCCGAGCTTGAAACCGTTGCGGTCGCCGTCGCCGGACTGGGAACCGTCCGACAGCGTGCCGTTCTCGAACGCCAGCGAGCTCTCGATGGTCACCTCACCGATCGGCCCCGTCTCGGTCTTCGTGTACAGGTCCCAGCCGTCGTCGATGTTGTGGTGCGCCACCGTGTCGCGGAAGACGTTCCCCGGCCCGGACGTGAGCTTGGCCGCGAAGCCGTCTGCGTCCTCCCCGTCCGAGTCGGCGTTGTCGTGCGACTCGCTGCTGACGATGAGGTTGTACGACGGCCACTGGTCCGACGGCGCTCCCGCGATCAGGCGGGAGAGCTGCAGGCCGGTGTCGTGGTTGTACCGGGTCACGACACGCTCGATGACGTTGTGGTCGCCGCCGAGCAGGATGCCGTTGTCCCCGGCGTGCTGGACGACGATCCCGTAGACGTGCCAGTAGTCCCCACCGATGGCGAGGCCGCGGTTCGAGGAGTCCTCCGCCTGGGCGGAGAAGTCGAGCACCGGCGTCTCGCCCGGGTAGGCGGAGAGCAGGGTGCGGTCGCCCGCGGTGCCGTCGTTGCCGGGCTCGATCGTGACCGTGTCGGCCAGGTCGTACGTGCCGCCCCGCAGGAAGATCTCGCCGCCCGCGTTGACCCGGTCGATCGCCGCGGTGAGCGTGGTCGGGTCGCTCTCCGTCCCGGAGGCGCCGGAGGAGCCGCCCGGGGCGACGTAGATGGTGTCGGCGCCAGGCTGGGGCTCGTCGGTCGGGTCCGGGTCCGGCTCGTCGGTCGGGTCCGGGTCCGGCGTCGGGTCGGTGCCGGGGTCTCCCGCGTAGGTCTCGAACTCGCCGACGCGGGGCGTGCCGCTCGAGGACGTGATGACGAAGTCGATCTTGCTGAGCGACGTCGTCGGGATGTCGATCACGCCGGCTCCGTTGCCGGTGGCCAGCACCTGGTCGTTGTCGTGGTTGACGACCTGCCACGAGCCGATGTTGCCCACGGCGCCCGCGGCCTCGCGGATGTTGATCGAGGACACGGTGGTGTCGGTGCCCCACTTGACCGAGATCCGGCCGGTCGAGCTCGACGGCGACCAGTAGCTGCTCATGTCGCCGTCACGCACGTTGCCGTAGCTGGTGCCGCTGGCCTTGCTCGAACCGTCCGAGCCCGCACCGATGCTGAGGTTCTCGCCGGTGGGCGGGTCCGTCGGGTCCGGGTCCGGCGTCGGGTCCGGGTCCGGCGTCGGGTCCGGGTCCGGCGTCGGGTCGGGGTTCTGCGGCGAGCACGAGCCGTCCGAGACCCGGAGCCCCTTGTTCGCGCCGGCGGTGGCGGCGAGCAGGTTCGGGACGCACTGGGCGTCGTTGAGCTGGTAGGAGTACGGCACGGACACCGAGGTGGTCGACGTCGGGTTCGGCCCGGCGGGGTGGTTGTCCGAGCCGTCCGAGGACCAGGTGATGTTGTCCCAGATGTTGCCGCTGACCTCCCAGTACCCCATGTCGTCCGTGTAGAAGGTGCCGAGCGGGTCCTTCGAGTCCTCGAAGTAGTTGTTCTCGACCAGCGCCTCCGCGCCGAGGCGGGAGTTGATGCCCGACTTGGTCAGGCCCACGAAGTGGTTGTTGTACGTGTGCGCCGTCCCGGCACGCAGCAGCGGCGTACGGGAGTCGATGTTCTCGTAGAGGTTGTGGTGGTAGGTGACGGGACCGTTGCCCGTGTCGCCGTCGCTGGAGCCCACGAGGCCGCCTCGCCCGGAGTTGCGCAGGATCGAGTACGACAGCGTCACGTGCGTCGTGTCCGCCTTCATGTCGAACAGCGCGTCGTAGCCCTCGGACTCGCCGCCGGACGCCTCGAGCGTGAGGTGGTCGGCCCAGACGTTGCTGACGTCGCTCTCCATGCCGATGGCGTCGCCGCCGTTGGACGTCGGGGAACCGGACTTCTTGACGTTCCGCACGTGCAGGTTCTGCAGGATGATGTTGTCCGCCGAGCGGACGTGGATGCCGAGCTCGTCGAACAGGGCACCGCTGCCCACGCCGACCAGCGTGACGTTGCTGATCTCCTTGAGCTCGATCTTGTCGTCGGCGGTGTTGCAGCTGTCCCCGGACACCTTGCTGGTGTTGCCGTGGTTGATGGTGCCCTCGACCTCGATGATGATCGGGGTGTCGCTGCTGGCACGGGAGCACAGCGCCTGGTGGATCTCGGTCCCGGTGCTGGCGCTGACGGTCTGTCCGCCGGCGCCGCCGGTGGTCCCGCCGTTCTGGGTGGCGAATCCTGTGGCGTTGCCGGTCGCGGCCTGCGCGTCCGTCATCCACAGGGCGGTCATACCCATCGTGGCGGCCAGGGCCAGCGTGGCCCCTCCCGCCGTGAGCCGTCTTGCGGCTGTCGTTCTCATCATTGCCTCACTTCGTGATCGAAATCGGGCATGCGGTTGCGGTGGTGCGACGCGTCATGGTCCGACGGCGACCGCTTCGTCGCGGTGGCCGTCGGGTGCCGCGCTGCCTCATCGAAGAGCCCCTGTCGTGCTGCCGCTTCGTCGGTGAGGCAGCAGCACCCGGATGAGACCGGTCCCATCGGGAACCGATTTCTCACACTAGAGACCGGTTTCTCGGCGCGCAAGTTCACCCGCGTTTTCATCCGCTACCAGGTTGCGCGCCTCGCGACCTCCGGTCAGCCGAGCGCGAGCAGCCAGTCCAGCGCGACCGGCAGCGCGGCCAGGACGCTGACGTGGCCGTCGCGCGGCCGGAGCAACAGCTCGCCCGCCGGCAGCCCGTCGAGCAGCCGCTCACCGTGATGCTGCGGGACGACCCGGTCCTCGCCGCGCTGCACCACGAGGACCGGCACGGCGACGTCCGCGAGCGCCGTCCCCCACGGGCGGACGTACGCGACGTCGTCGTCCACCGCGCCGCCCGGCCACTCCTGGCCGGCCCGCACGGCGTCGTCGCCCAGCCCGGACCACCGTCCGGAGAGCATCGTGTAGTCCGCTCCGGTGAAGCTCGACTCGTCGAACTCGGCCGTCTCGGCGTACGCCTCGCGTGCGTCCGGGCCGGCGAGCGCGGCCCGCAGCCCGCCGTCGTCGGCCATTCCGGCGAACCATCGCTCGGTGCCGTCGTACGGGGCGACGCCCGCGAGGGTCACCGCGCCGCGCACGACGTCGGGGCGCGACCCGGCCAGGGCGAGAGCGTGCGGTCCGCCGCCGGAGGCGCCGACGGCGTAGCACGAGCTCACGCCGAGCACGGTGAGCGCTCGGCTCACGTCGGCCGCGGCGTCGGCCACGGACCTGCCCGGTACGCGCGTCGACCCGCCGTAGCCGGCGCGGGCGGGGGAGAGCACACGCAGCCCGCGCGCCGCAGCCGCCTCGACCACGGGCGCCAGCAGGGCACCGGACTGCGGCGTGCCGTGGTGCCAGACGACGGTCGGCGCGTCGGCTTCCTCCGGGCCGGTGTCGTGGACCATGAGGGTGCGCCCGTCAGGGAGGTCGATCACGTGCGACCGGTGGGGTTCGACCGAGTTCTTCACCCCGTCAGTCTCGTGGCAGGCTCCCTCGTGACGGGCCGGGCACGCCGGCCCCGACGCACCTCGTCGAGGGTGTGTCGGCTCCGACCACCGAGGGGAACGTCGATGCCGCACCCCGCCCGCTGGATCCTGGCCGGGTGCGTCGCGCTGAGCCTCACCGCCTGCACGGCGACCTCCGGGGAGCAGCCGCCGACGGCCTCGACCACACCCGGCACCACGCCGAGCCCGACCGTCGCGAGCCCGTCAGCCGTTCCTGCCCTCGACCACGACCTGGCGGACCTCGAGGACGAGCTCGACGCCCGCATCGGGGTCGCCGCCCTCGACACGGGCACCGGCGAGACCGTCGTCCACCGTGGGGACGAACGCTGGGGCTACGCGTCCACGATCAAGGTCTTCGTGGTCGCCGAGCTGTTGCGCACCACCACCGCCGAGCAGCGCGCCGAGCAGGTGACCTGGTCGCAGGAGGACGTGGACGCCGCCGGCTACGCGCCGGTCACCGGCGCGCACGTCGACGGCGGTCTCACGCTCGACGAGCTGGCCGAGGCGGCCGTCCGGGACAGCGACAACGCGGCGACCAACATCCTCTTCGAGCACATCGGCGGACCCGCGGGTCTCCGTGCGGCGTTCGAGCGGCTCGGCGACAGAACGACCGAACCGGCACGGACCGAGCCCGACCTGAACACCGTCGAGCCCGGCAGCACGGCCGACACGACCACGCCCGCCGCGTTCACGGCGGACCTCGACGCGGTCCTGCACGGCGGGTGGCTCGACCCGCAGGACGTCGATCGGCTCGTCGAGTGGATGACGGGCAACCCGACGGGCGACGCGCTGGTCCGTGCGGGCGCCCCCGACGGCTGGACGGTCGCCGACAAGTCCGGTGGCGCAGGCGCGCTCCGCCACGACGTCGCCGTCGTCACGCCCCCGGGTCGCGAACCGATCGTGCTGACGGTCCTCACCGAGCGCGAGGACGCCGACGCCGGCTCCGCGGACGCGCTCGTCGAGCAGGTCGCGGCGACCGTCCTGGATCGGTTCCGCTAGCGGACCGGCTCTCGACGGGTCGGAGCGCCGGGACCGTCCGGGGCCGCGCGCAGCTCCCTGCTCAGGGGGACCGGGGGACGACGGCGGTGGTCCTGCTGGTCGACGCGGCGCGCACCGCAGTCCACGCACCGGACGTAGAGCAGGCGGCCGGTCGACGTCTCGTGGCTGGACTCCACGAGCCAGCCGTGCTCGTGGACGGTCGCTGGAGCGGCGTAGCCGCGGTCGTCGTGAACCTCGAGTGTCGTCATGTCCCCCAGCGTGGTGTCATGGTCTTGTGCACCTCAACCCTTACGGCGAGTACGCGGTGCTCCTCGCCGCCTCGCTGGCCGACGACTGGCCCGCCGACCGGGCCGGCATCGAGTCCCGGACGCGCCAGTTCGGCATGACGATGGCGTTCCCGGTCGCGCCCGACGACCACCCCCGGACACGACGCGTCATCGACGGCTGGCTCCGCGTCGTCGACGCCCGGGACGACGCCGAGAGGGCGCTCCAGCTCAACGCCCAGATGGCAGCCGCCGCGGCCTATCCTCGGCTCACCGACCACGACGACGAGGGATGGCACCTGCACTACCGCGACGAGGACCAGTCGTTGCCCCACGTGCTCCATGCCGTCATCAGCGTCGGCACGGCGTTGCACCTCACGACCCGCGGCATGCACCGTCTGCGCCGGTGCGCCGCCGGGGGCGAACCCGGCGACCCGTGCCGCGCCGTCGTCGTCGACGTCACCCGCAACGGCCGCCGGCGCTATTGTTCCGTGCGCTGCGCCAACCGGTCCGCGGTACGGCGCCACCGGGCGCGCGCCGGGGCCTGACGAGGGCCTGACCAGGGCCGGGGCAGCACCAGGGCCGAGTCGGGGCCGGACGCCGGCCCCGGGTTTGAGGATCCCTTGAGGTCACGCATCCGGCGGTTTCCGTGCGCTCCGGGCAACCGCCCACTACCGTGGCGGGATGACCGCTGGACCGACACCGGGCCGACCCGGCCACGACGTCGGCCGCGCGCGCACCGCAGTCATCGTCGAGGACGACGCCGAGATCCGCTCGCTGCTGGACGAGGTGCTCACCCAGGCCGGGTTCATCACGTACACGGCCGTGGACGGGATCAGCGGTGTCGAGCTGGTGACCCGGACCGACCCCTTGGTGACGACGCTCGACGTCTCGCTGCCCGACATCGACGGCTTCGAGGTGTGCCGCCGCATCCGCGCCGTGTCGAACACGTTCGTCGTCATGCTCACCGCACGCACCGACGAGATCGACGCCCTGATGGGTCTCGACGCCGGGGCGGACGACTACCAGACCAAGCCGTTCCGGCCCCGCGAGCTGCGCGCCCGCATCGAGGCCATCCTGCGCCGGCAGCGTCGCGACGCCCCACCGGGAGCCGCAGGCGCGGCCAGCCCGGCGGCACCGCCGGGACCGGTCGTGCCGGCCCCCGTGCTGCCCGACGGCTCCGACCCGTCGGCGCCGACCGCCGCCGACGGGCTGCTCGTCGACACCGCGGGACGCACGGTCAGCGTGGAGGGGTCGGAGGTCCACCTCACCCGCTCCGAGTTCGACCTGCTGGCCGCGCTCGCCCGCGCTCCCGGACGCGTCCTGGCCAAGGACGCCCTGGTCCGCGTGCTGTGGGGCGACGAGTACGACGCCGGGACGCCGGTCACGCCGGCCGACCGACGCAGCATCGAGGTCCACATGGCGAACCTGCGCCGCAAGATCGGTGACGACCCGTCTGCTCCCCGGTGGATCCGCACCGTGCGCGGGGTGGGCTACCGCTTCGACCAGCGGGCCTGACCCAGCGCCGCCCGCACCAGGGCAGCGGCGGACTGGGCCTCGTCCACCAGGTCCCGCGCCAGGCTGCGCGCCGACGTCACGTCGTCGTCACCCCGCACCTCGTCCAACGCCGTCTGGCACCGCCACGCCGTCCGGGCGAAGTCGTCCAGACCCAGCATCACCGCCGAGCTGTGCAGCGTCAGCAACCGCACGCGTGCCGACTCCCGGTCGCCCCGGGCGAGGGCCCGGCGGCACGACGTGAGCCGGCGGGGCAGCAGCTCGAGCCAGATCGTCGCGAACCGGTCCACGGCCGCCTCGTCACCGTCGAGCTCGTCGATGAGGTCCTGCCAGGCGCGCGCCACCGCGGCCACCGGCTCCGGGCCGATCATGCCCGCGCCTCGGTCGGCTCGTCCCGCGCGGCTCCTCGGAGCGTCGACGATGAGCGCTGCGGGGGCAGGACGGTCATGGCGGGCTCCAGGATCGATCGGCTTCATCACCTTCGATCGTGGGGAACCGACCTCGCGGCGGGCTGCCGATCTCGGCAGGAACCGCTCAGAATTTCCTCAAGACGGGCGCACCACCAGGGCCGGTGGAGCCGTCGTCCTCAGGGCCGCAGGGCGTCGACCGACTCGCGCAGCCGGTCGGCGGCGGCGGGCAGGAGGTCCGCGTCCCCGCCGAGGAGCACGGACTCGAGGCGCAGCGCGGCGGCCGCGAGCTCGTCGTCGCCGAACGTCCCCGCCGAGCCCGCCATCGAGTGGCACAGCAGCGCGGCCTCCTCGCGGGCCTCGCCGTCCGGCCCGGCGTGTCCCCGCGCCGCGGGGCCCACCAGCACCAGGACGCGCTCCGCACGAGCCAGGTTGCGGCGTCGGGCATCGCCCGCGAGCCGCGCCACGGCGTCGTCCATCGCGCGGTCGTCCGCCCAGCCGTCGTCCGCGCGCGGCCCCCCGCTCACTCGTCCCACCCGAGGACGTCGGCCAGCCGGCCCGGCAGCCCGAGCGGGTCGAACGGCTTGGTGATCACCCCGACCGCGCCCAGCCCGTCGAGCCGCCGGATCTCCTGCGCACCGACCTTCGCGGTGAGGAACACGACGGGCACGTCCCGCAGCACGTCGATGGCACGCATCTGCGCGAGCACGGTCGGACCGTCCAGCGCGGGCATCATGACGTCCAGGAGGACCGCGTCGGGTCGCACCCGGCGGGCCAGCTCGACGCCGTCGGCCCCGTCCGCGGCCGTCTGCACGTCGTGCCCCCCGACGGCGGACAACGACAGCGCTGCCACCTCTCGGATCGAGGGGTCGTCGTCGACGACCACCACGCACCGTCCGCTCGTTCCCACGCTCACCGGCCCCCGCTCCCCCGTGTCAGGGTCTCGACGACCGTACCCCGGGACGGCGGACGGTGCCCGTCGCCCGGGGCCACCACCGGACGAACGGCGGCGCCGGCGGCCGTCACCTACGCTCGGGCCATGAGTGACGCGCACAGCGCTGCGGCACGAGCGCACAGCGTGTTCCTGCGCTGGTGCTGGGCCGGCGGGGGAGCACTGCTGCTGCTCGCCGTCGTGCTCGCGGGTCCGTTCGAGACGGCGGTCCGCGAGCTGGTGTCCCAGGTCGCGCTCGGCGCCGTCGCGGTCCTGGCCTCCGTGAGCTGTGCCTGGCGCGCCGCCCGTTCGACAGGTCGGCGGCGCCGCGCCTGGGGAGCCTTGTCGCTCGGGGGCGCCGTCGGGCTGCTGGGGAACGTCTACGCCGGGCTCGTGGGCGACCCGGCCACGGGCGACGCCGCCTACCTGGCAGCACTGGTGCTCGGCGTCGTCGGCCTCGCCCTGTTCCCCACCGTGCGGCCACGGGGCCGGGACATCGTGCGCATGCTGCTCGACAGCACGGTCGTGGGCGGGTCGGTCCTGTACATCGCGGTGTTCGCCGTCGTCATCGGCCAGCAAGAGTGGTCCGCCCAGCCCGCGATCAGCGCCTACGCCCTGCCCGTGGTCGACGCGCTGCTGGCCACCCTCGCGGTGCTCGTCATGACGCGATCGCCCGCCGCCGAGCGCGTCCCCCTGGTCCTCGTCGGGAGCGGTTTCGTCCTGTACGCCGTCGCCGACGTCGCCTTCGCGTTGCTCTCTGCCGGCGGCTCCTTCTCCTTCGGCACCCCCGTCGACCTCGGCTGGATCGGGGGATACCTCGCCATCGCCGTCGCCGCCCGGCACCCTGCCGCCTCCGGGAGCCCGCTCGGCGCCCAACGCCGCGACGGCTCGCCCGTGCTCGGGACCGTCGTCACGTTCTGCCTCTTCCTGGCGGCGGCGCTGGTCCGCGTGGTCCAGTCGAACGAGGCGTTCCCGTGGGCGGCGGACACCCTGTGGGCCGCGGTGCTCGTCGCGGTGGTGGCGCGGCAGATCCTGGTCGTCGTGGACAACGAGTCGCTGCGTCACGGCCTCGAGCAGCGGGTGCAGGACCGGACCGCCCAGCTGCGCGCCCTCGCCGGCGAACGGGAACGCACCCTCGAGTCCGTCGCGGACGGCATCTACGGTGTCGACGCCGAGGGCCGGCTGACCTTCGTCAACGCCGCCGGGTCCCGCACGCTCGGTGCGACGCCCGCCGACCTGGTCGGTCTGGACGCGCACGCCACCTTCCACGCGCCCGGCCCGGACGGGACCCCGTACCCGGTCGAGGGCTGCTACATCACCGAGGCCGTGCGTGACGGCGTCACCAGCACCGGTGAGCAGGACGTCTACCGGCGGGTCGACGGCAAGGAGGTCCCGGTCGAGGTCACCGCCAGCCCGCTGCGCGACGACGGCGCGATCCGCGGGGCGGTGGTCGTCTTCCGCGACATCACCGAGCGTCGGGAGATGGAGCGCATCAAGGACGAGTTCGTCTCCGTGGTCAGCCACGAGCTGCGCACACCCCTGACGTCGATCCGCGGCGCGCTGGGCCTGCTGGACTCCGGCGTGCTCGGGAGCGAGCCCGAGCGGGCACGGCGGATGGTCCACATCGCCCTGACCAGCAGCGAGCGCCTCGGCCGGCTGGTCGACGACATCCTCGACATCGAGCGGATGGCGGCCGGCTCCACGCCGCTCGACCTGGCGGACCACCCGGTGGACGCGCTCGTGGAGGCCGCCGTGGAACAGGTAGCGGTCCTCGCCGACACGGCGGCCGTCACGCTGGAGAGCGAACGCTCCGCGGAGGTCGTGAGGGCCGATGCCGACCGCATCGTGCAGACGCTGGTCAACCTACTGTCGAACGCCGTGAAGTTCTCCCCGCCCGGAGCGGTCGTGCGTACCAGCATCCTCCCCGTCGGGGACATGATCGAGGTGCGCATCGACGACCAGGGACGCGGTATCCCGCCGGACAAGCTGGAGACGGTGTTCCGCCGGTTCGAGCAGGTCGACACGTCCGACGCCCGCGAGCGCGGCGGGACCGGGCTCGGCCTGCCGATCGCGCGAGGCATCGTCGAACGCCACGGCGGACGGATCTGGGCGGTCAGCGACGGCGAGGGGACGGGGTCGAGCATGCGGTTCACCCTGCGCCGCGTCGGCCCGGGAGCCGCACCGCCGCACGATCCCGCCGACGGCGGCGCGGCGGCCGGCAGGCAGAGCTCGCCCGACGTCCTGGCCGCGCCGGCGCGCGCTTCGGCCGACTCCTCGGGCCCGTTCCCGGTCGAGCCCCCGGCACCCGCGGACGACAGCGAGGTGGACCGGCCCCGGGTCGTCGTCGTCGACGACGACCCCTACGTCGTGGACGTGCTGTGCACGCTGCTCGAGGAGCGCGGGTACGCCGTGGTGGGCACGACCGACGGCGACGCGGCGGTCGAGACGGTCGCCGCGGAGCATCCTGCCGCGATCGTCCTCGACCTGGCCATGCCGGGCACGGACGGTGCCGAGGTGCTGGCCCGGCTGCGACGCACGGCGGCGACGGCGCAGGTCCCCGTGGTCGTGGTCTCGGGCACGGACCCGGCCGGGGCGCGCCGGGCCGCCGCCCTGGCGGACGGGTGGCTGGTCAAGCCCGTCGAACCGCACCGGCTCGTCGCCACCGTGCGCGACGTCGCCCGCCGCCGGCCGCACCACGCGAGCGTCCTCGTCGTGGAGGACGACGACGACCTGCGCGGCGTCGTCGCGGAGGTGCTCGAGACCGGCGGTCTCGTCGTTACCCAGGCACACACGGTCGGCGAGGCGCGGGCCGCGCTGGCTGCCGTCCCGCCGGACATCGTGGTGCTCGACCTGGGCCTCCCGGACGGCTCCGGCCACGACGTCGTCGCCGACCTGCGCAGCGACGGGCGGCTGCGGGAGGTGCCGATCGTGGTCTACTCCGGCGCCCCGGTCGGAGCCGGGGAGATCGATGGCCTCCCGCCGGGCCGTACTGTCGTCCTCGCCAAGGAGCACGCGGCGCCCGACGCCCTCCTGCGACAGGTCCTCGACCTCCTGGACGTCGTCGCCGGCCGGGCCGGCGCCGCACAACCCGTCACCCGAACCCCGAGGAACCCATGAGCGAGCCTTTGACCATCCGCGTCAGCACCGGCACCGGCACCGGCCGGACCACCCTCGCGGCCTTCGACGCCGCCCTGGTAGCCGCCGGCGTCGGCGACTTCAACCTCGTCCGGCTGAGCTCGGTCATCCCGCCCGGCAGCAGGGTCCTTGAGGTGGACGGTCCGGACCAGCTGCCCGGGGAGCACGGCGACGCCCTGTACTGCGTGTACGCCGAGGCGCACGCCTCCCTGCCGGGGCACGAGGCCTGGGCGGGCATCGGCTGGTCCCAGCACGACGACGGCACCGGCGCGGGGCTCTTCGTCGAGCACGAGGGGCCCTCCCACGAGCAGGTCGCCACCGACCTCGTCCACAGCCTCGAGGACCTGTCCGCGGCCCGCGGCAACGTCTACCACCCGAAGGGCCGGCGGATCGCCGGCCTCACGTGCGAGACGTTGCCCGTGTGCGCCGTCGTCGTCGCGACGTTCCGGCGCGCCGGATGGGAGGAGCTGGGCGATGCCCGCTGACGTCACGTTCGAGACGACCGTGGACGGCGCGGTCGCCGACCGCTTCTGGCAGCTCTACCTCGAGGCCTTCGAACCCCTGCGCACCCGCGCCGCCGCCCGCCACGTGCTGCACCGCGAGGAGTTCGACGAGGAGCTGGCCGACCCGCGCGTGCTCAAGCTCCTCGCCCACGACGACGACGGCACCGCGGTCGGGATGACCACGCTCGCCACCGACCTCGCCGCCGTGCCGTGGGTCAGCCCCGAGTTCTTCGCCGCCCGGTACCCCGAGCACGCCGCCCGCGGCGCCGTCTGGTACATCGGCTTCACGCTGGCGCACCCCGGCCGCCGCGCCACCCGCACCTTCATGGACATGATCGACGCGCTCGTCGCCCACCTCGCCGAGCACCGGGTCGTGTGCGCGTACGACGTGTCCCGGTTCAACGACAACGGCCTGCGGTTCGCGGACAACCTGCGCCGCCATCTCGAGCGCACGCAGGACGTCACGGTCGAGACGGTGGACCGCCAGACGTACTACGCGACGACGTTCCACTGACGGGCACCTGGCCGGGACGTCACCGCAGGAGGAACTCGCGGACGACGGCCGCGAACATCTCCGGGTCCGTATGGTCGGCGACGTGCTGGTGCCCGTCCAGCGTCACCACCTCGCTGTCGCGGACGGACGCGGCCACCGCGTGCACGGCGTCCTGGAGGAACGCGGGGCTGTCCCCGCCGCGGATCAGGAGGGTGGGCGCCGCGACGGCGGCGGCCTCGTCCCGCGCCAGGACGAGCGGCACGCTCTCCTCGCGGGGGACGGTCGGCGCGCTGGCCACCCGGGCCGCCCAGCTCGGCTGGGCGCGCAGCGCGGCGACCTCGGCCTCCGGCATGTGCAGCACCTCGCGCATCATGAGCTCGACGACGTCCTCGTACCGGCCCTCGTCGGACGCCGCCCGCAGACGGGTGACGAGCTCGGCCGGCTGGGGGCGCTCCACGATCGCGGGCTCGTAGAGCACCAGACGGCGGACGTGCGACGTGCGGGCCGCGGCCCGCAGCGCCAGGTACCCGCCGAGGGAGTGGCCGAGCACGTCGACCGGCCACGCCGCCTCGTCGGACAGCGCCTCGACGACCGCGACGACGTCCTCGACCTCGCGCTCCGGCGACCAGCGAGGGCCGTCGGTGCTGCCGCCACGACCACGCCGATCCATCGCGTGCACGGTCCGGTCGCCGGCGAGGTGCTCGGTGATCCGCCACCGCCGGTGGTCCGACATCGTGCCGTGCACGAGCAGCAGCGGCGGGCCGGACCCGCTGCTCCACACCGCGATCCGTGCTCCGTCCGGCGCGTGGACGTGCCGCGGGCTCACCTCGCTCATCACAACCTCCTGTGGGCGACCTGTGTGACGCTCACCGTGTCACGCGGCCGGGAAGTCCTCCGGCCGGGTGCGCAGCTTCGCGGCGATCCGGGCGAGCGCCCGCTGGTCGGTGGGCGTCAACGGGTCGATGACGTGCTCTCGCACGGACCGCAGGTGGGCGGGGGCCGCCTCGACCACCTTCGCGTAGCCCTCGTCGGTGAGCGCCGCGATCGTGCAGCGACGATCGTCGGGGTCGGGGTACCGGTACGCCCAGCCGCGGGCCTCGAACCTCTTCATGACGTTGGAGAGCCGGGGGAGCGAGCCGTTGGTCAGGTAGGCCAGGTCACTCATGACCAGACGGCGGTCCTCCGCCTCCGACATGTGGCTCAGCGTGAGGTACTCGAAGAGGCTGAGACCGGCCGCGCGCTGCACCGCGGCGTCGAGGCGGCCCGGAAGCAGCAGCATCAACGAGGCCGCGCCGGTCCACGCCTCCTTCTCGCTCGGCGAGAGCCAGCGCGGCTCACCGTCGACGGCCTCGTCGACCTGTTCGTCCTGGGTCGGCTCGGGCATGCGCTGACCTTAGCAGCGCTGCCGATTACTTTCGACATGAAGTGAACCGTGGTACGTTCGGGACACCTTTTCAGTTCACGCATGAAGTAACGAGAGCGAGCGACCGATGACCGATCCCCAGTTCTTCGTCACCCCGGGCTACGGCGACATGCTGCGCGAGCAGCTCCACTACCAGCAGGCCGTACGCATCGGGGACACCGTCCACCTCTCCGGCCAGGGCGGCTGGGACGGCGACTTCCACTTCCCCGCGGACCTGCGCGAGGAGATCGTCCAGGCCTTCGACAACGTCGAGCAGACCCTGGCGCTGACCGGCGCCACGTGGCGCGACGTCGTCGCCGTCGACAGCTTCCACGTCCCCACGGCGACCGACGAGATCGGCGACGAGCACACGTCCGTCATGACCGAGCAGTTCCGGCTCCGGATGGGCGACCGCGCACCCGTGTGGACGGAGATCGGCGTCGCCGCGCTCGGCGCCGTCGGGATGCGCGTCGAGATCCGGGTCACCGCGATCGCACCACCCACCACCGACTCCTGAAGCCCTCACCGACGGAGGTTCCACGATGCGCATCCTGATCACCGGTGTCCGCGGCAAGACGGGTTCGGCGCTGGCCGACCGGCTGGCACCCCGCGACGACGTCGAGCTGTGGGGCGGCAGCAGCGACCCCGCGCTCGTCGACCGCACCGGCGTCGTCGCGGTCGAGCTCTCGTGGGACCGGCCGAGCGGCTGGGCTCGCGCGACCGACGGGGTGGACGCCGTCTTCGTCGTCGTCCCGCTCCGCGAGGACGCGCCCGACCTCGTCGCGGCCTTCCTCGCCACCACCCCGGCGTCGACCCACATCGTGCTGCTCTCCGAACGCGACCCGGAGCACTCGGGGCCGCAGGGCTGGTCGGCGACGGTGGAGCGCGCCGTCCGCGCGAGCGGGCGGTCGTGGACCATGCTGCGGCCGGGATGGTTCATGCAGGTCCTCACCGACCCGCGCTTCGTCGGCGACGAGATCGCCGACGGCGCGTTCCCCTTCCCGCACGCCAGCGCCCGCATGGCCTGGATCGACACCCGCGACATCGCCGAGGTCGCCGAGCTGGTGCTGACGGACGAGCGGCACGCCGGGCAGACCTACGAACTGTCCGGCCCGGAGGCCGTGCTGCCGGCGCGGACGGCGGCACTCCTCTCAGCGGCGCAGGGCCGGACGGTCCGCTACACAGAGCTCGAGACCGAGGAGGCTCTGAAGGGCCTGCGCGGGTTCGAGCGGGACCTGACCGCGCTGACCTACGAGCGGGTGGCCGCCGGCCACTTCGCCCTCGTCACGGACACGGTGCCCCGCCTGACCGGCCGTCCCGCGCGCTCCCTGGAGCGGTTCGTCGCGGACGCCGCGGCGGCCGGGACGTGGTCGCGGACGTCCTGAGGCGGGCCGCTCGCCGACCGGCCTCGTGCGCCAGCCCGCCGGTCAGCAGGTCTCGTACACGTACGCGTACATCAGTGCACCTCAGTGAGGCCTACCGCATCGCCGCGAGGCGACCCGTCACGTATCCCACGGCCCCGATGGTCGTGGCGAGCACAGCCACCACGGCGAGGGTGAGCGCGAGGGCTGGGTTGCCGACGCGCTCCTGCGCGTCTGACGCGTACCCCTCGATGATCGCAGTGAGCAGGATTCACCACACGACGGAACTGCGATACCAGCACTACCTCACATGGAAGGTCGCAAAGAAGAAGACCGGCGGAAACTACAACCAGAAGAATTACACTCAGAAGAATGTCGAGCACTTTTGCACCGGCACTACTGGCACAAACTTCAAGGGGACAACCCTTGGAAAGATCGTCTACAAGGGGAAGTCGTACTACTCACGCGTCTACACTTCTCCGGCACGGTTTGGGTGTCGAGTATAGTGACTTCTACATGCACTGCCATCTTTGGATACACTCCGCTAGGGGCAGAGGTCTTCGCAGGAGTAATACCTTCGGGGGCACGACACCTAGAGCGCCTGCAACAAGAAATCTACTCCAACCACGGCAGGATCCCGTACGGATTCGAGGGTGACGTGCCCTGGCACCGGGCCACCGAAGAAGGAGAATCCGTCCATGTTGTGGTCAGCCGCGACCCCGGCGATCCTGTCGCCATTGCGGCTTATGATCGACTCCAGGACGCGCGCAGGTCCGTGCGAGAACAGGCAGAGATCGGACGCGAGGCCAGGATCGTTACGACGACGATGGGCCATCTCGACGATGATGCGTTCAAAGTCACCTGACGAACGCACGCCCGTGGGGCGGTGAGAGGTTGAACCGGGTTCGACTTCTCATCGTCCTACCGCCCCTCCCGCAGAATTGCGACAGACCTTGGATGTTGTCGTCATGCCGGGTATGTTGACGGCCGGACGCGCCGAAGACGGCGACCACCAGGCCGTGCGGTGCTCGGCGAGGACACCTGAATCGGTCTGATGGGACCGACGTCGAGTCCTCCTACTCCGCCTTCAGACCCGACGCGCTCCCGGCCGACAGGAGGATCAACGCCGCCCCGGACGCGAACTGGGTCAAGCGGACGTCCACCCGGAGGCGCACCGATGTCTGCTCCGGCGATGAACTTCACCTGGCAACCTACGCCGCCCCCCCTCCAGATTGGCGGCGACCTACTGCCCGTCGTGTGTGCCGGCATGGCGCTGCGCCCCGGCGTCATCGACCGCAACGGGGCAGCCCTCGCACTCGTTCACGCCGTCACGGCCCAACAGCTCGGCGGACCTCCCGCCACTCGGCCCCTGGAACGCACCACCCGCTCCACGCGACGACATCGCCGCGGACCGCCCGGCCGGCACACGACCTCCGGCGACAACGAGGACGACCCGCCACCGCGCAACCGGCCCGCGTGACGACCCACCACGCCCACGAACGCCCCGCGACACCCCCTTGACGCTGCGTCCACCAGCTGGGGCATCAAGCCGCCGGCATTCAACCCGCCCCGGCGGCCCCGACCGACCCCACCGAACACAAAAAATCCCGGCCAGGAGAACCTGACCGGGACTTTCCGAAGGTGTTCCGGCCCTGAAGCCGAAACCCTCCACAAGTGCGCGAGGGGGGAGTTGAACCCCCACGCCCTCTCGGGCACACGGACCTGAACCGTGCGCGTCTGCCTATTCCGCCACTCGCGCTTGCCGTAGGAGATTAGCACGCACCATCGCCCGGGTCCCAACTCGATCCACCACCAACAGCAGGGACCTGCGTCACAGTCCGGGCCGGGTTCGCTCGCCAAGACAGCGTCATGAACCGCACCAGGACGTCGGGCGTGACCGCCCTGTGACCTGGCGTGCCACCTCTACCCGAGGGATTCGCACGAAATCCACAGGTTTCCGGGCGCGGGTGGTGCGCCCCTGCCTACGATCTGGATAGTCTGCCCGCGACAGGCACGGGTGGACGAGAGGAGGTGGCATGGGAGCGCTGGACCGCTTCGAGAAGAGCGTCGAACGACTGATGAACAACGCGTTCGCCAAGGTCGGGCGCGGCGGCGAGGTCAAGGCGGTGGAGCTGGCGAGCCGGCTGCGCCGCGAGATCGACGACCGTGCCGCCGTCGTCGGCCACGACCGGACGGTCGCGCCCAACGAGTTCACCATCGAGCTGAGCCCGAACGACTTCGGGCAGGTGCAGTCGTGGGGTGCGGAGACGCTCGCGGACGAGCTCGCGACGAACCTCACCGAGTACGCCGCGTCGCAGCACTACGCCTTCGTCGGCCCGGTGAGCGTGTCGTTCGAGAACCACGAGGAGCTGTCGGGCGGTCGCTTCCAGCTGCGTTCGGCCACGGTGCGCGGCAACGTCGCTCCGGCGACGAACCCGGCGCCGAGCACCCGCCACCCGCTCATCGACATCGACGGGCAGCGCTACCTGCTGACCGGCCCCGTGACGGTCATCGGCCGTGACGCGGAGGCCGACATCGTCGTCGACGACCCCGGCGTCTCGCGCCGCCACCTCGAGATCCGGGTCGCGCCCGAGGGTGTGGTCGCGACGGACCTCGGGTCCACCAACGGCCTGTTCGTCGAGGGGCACCAGGTGCCTGCGGCGACGCTCCTGGACGGCAACACCATGACCATCGGCCGGACCCGCATCATGTTCTGGACCGGCACGTCGGCCGGCCGCCCCAACGAGGACTGGTGATCGACCGAGGATGAGCGAGCTGACGTTCACCCTGCTGCGGCTGGGATACCTGGTGCTGCTCTGGGTGTTCGTGCTCTCGGCCGTCGCCGTCCTGCGCCGCGACCTCGCCCTGCGCTCCCCGCGGTCGCGCAAGCGGTCCGACGACGGCGGCACACCCGCGGCAGCGCCGGCGGCGGCGGCGGCGGGCAGCGGCTCGCCCCCGCCGCGCAGCTCCGGCCCGTCGCGACTGGTCGTCACGGCCGGCCCGCTGAGCGGGACGACGCTGCCGCTGTCGACGTCGTCGATCCTCATCGGCCGGGCACCGAGCTGCACCCTGGTCCTGGACGACGACTACTCTTCGTCGCGACACGCCCGCATCTTCCCGCAGGGGGACCAGTGGTACGTCGAGGACCTCGGCTCGACGAACGGCACCTTCATCGGCGACCAGCAGGTGACCTCCCCGATCCACCTCGCCCCGGGGGTCGGCGTGCAGATCGGCCGCTCCGTCGTCGAGCTGCAGGGGTGACGCCCTCGTGACCCTCGCCCTGAGGTACGCCGCGCGCTCCGACGTCGGCCTGGTGCGGCAGAACAACCAGGACTCCGCCTACGCGGGCCCGAACCTGCTGGTGGTCGCCGACGGCATGGGCGGCCACGCGGGAGGCGACGTGGCCTCCAGCCTCGCGATCGCCGCCCTCGCACCTCTCGACCGCTCGGAGCACGGCCCGCAGGAGGCCCTGGCCGACCTGGAGCGGACCGTCGAGCAGGCCCGTCAGGACCTGGTGCACGCCTCGGAGGTGGACCCCGACCTCGCCGGCATGGGCACCACGGTGACCGCCCTGCTGCGCTCCGGCAACACCCTGGCGATGGCGCACCTGGGCGACTCGCGCGCCTACCTGCTGCGCGACGGCTCCCTCAACCAGGTGACGGTGGACCACACGTTCGTCCAGCACCTGGTCGACACGGGCCGCATCTCGCCGGACGAGGCGGAGACGCACCCGCAGCGCAACGTCGTCATGCGGGTCCTCGGTGACTTCGACGTCGATCTCACGCCCGACATGTCGGTGCGGGAGGCTCGCCCCGGCGACCGCTGGCTGCTCTGCTCGGACGGACTGTCGGGCTTCGTGCCGATCGAGCAGATCACCGAGGTGCTCGCCGAGTGCGAGTCGCCCGAGGAGGCCGCGGACCTGCTGGTCACCCTCGCGATGACCGCCGGCAGCACCGACAACATCACGGTCGTCGTCGCCGACGTCGTGGACCCCGACGAGGACGACGCCGTGCCCTCGACGACGTCGACGCAGATCGTCGGAGCGGCCGCCGCGGAGATGGCGCCCGAGCTGGCGCGGCCCGCGCCGGAGACCCCTGCCGACGGCCCCCGCGACGACGACGAGGAGGACGACGAGGAGGACGACGACGGCGATGCCCGGCCCCGGCGCCGGCGCCCCTGGATCGGCGTGCTCGTCACCCTCCTCGTGCTCGGTGGTCTCGGCTACGGCGCCTGGTGGGCGTACGGCTGGACGCAGGAGCAGTTCTACGTCGGCGTCGCGGACGGCCAGGTCGCCGTCTACCAGGGCATCCCGCAGAGCGCGGGCCCTCTCGAGCTCTCCGAGCCGATCGAGCTGACGGGCACTCCCGTCGACGAGCTCCCGGCGTACTGGAGCGAGCGCCTCGACGGCACGATCCGCGCGTCCTCGCAGGCCGAGGCCCGCGAGCGTGCCGACAGCCTGATCGACCAGGCGCTCCCCACCCCCACCCCCACCCCCACCCCGGAGCCGAGCGGCACCCCGTCGCCGTCGGCCACCCCCTCCGCCACCCCGTCGTCGAGCCCGGCCGCGGGTTCCGGCGCCAGCCCCGAGCCCACCGACGAGGGGGCCGAGGCGTGACGTCCCAGACCTCCGCGGTCGAGCCTCGGCAGCGCCGTCCGCTGCGGCTCGCCGAGGTGTTCCTGCTGACCCTGGCGCTGGCCGGGGGCGTCGGCGGCTTCGCGATGGTCGGCCTGTCGATCCGCGGCGAGCTGCCGGACCAGTTCTGGTTCCGCAGCATGCTGCTCGGGCTGACGGCGCTGGTGGCTCACATCGTGTTGCGGCTGCGCGCCCCGTGGGCCGACCAGGTGATCCTGCCGGCGGTCGTGCTCCTCAACGGCATCGGCCTGTCGATGATCTGGCGTCTCGAGATCTCCGACGCCGCCGGGATGGCCCCGGCGGACGCCGCCGGCAACATGCAGGCGACGCTGCTCGGCGCCATCATCGCCTTCGCCCTGCTGTGGGTCCTCAAGGACCACCGCTGGCTGCGCCGCTACACGTACACCGCCATGGTGGTCGGCCTGCTGCTCATCGCGCTGCCGCTGATCCCCGGGCTCGGCACGGAGATCAACGGCGCGCGGATCTGGATCAACGTCGGCAGCTTCTCCCTGCAGCCCGCCGAGTTCGCCAAGATCGCGTTCGCCGTCTTCTTCGCCGGCTACCTGGTCACGAACCGGGACACGCTCGCGCTCGCCGGCCCCAAGGTCTTCGGTCTGCAGCTCCCGCGGCTGCGCGACCTCGGCCCGATCCTGCTCATCTGGGCCGCGTCGCTCGCCGTCCTCGTCCTGCAGCGTGACCTCGGGACCTCGCTGCTGTTCTTCGGCCTGTTCGTCGCGATGCTCTACCAGGCGACGGCCCGCTCGAGCTGGATCGTGCTCGGCCTCACCCTGTTCGCCGCGGGTGCCGTCGCCGCGGCACAGCTGTTCCCGCACGTCGGGGCGCGCATCGACGTATGGCTGCACCCGTTCGACTCGTCGCAGTACGACAGGGACCCTGGCGGGTCCTACCAGCTCGTCCAGGGGCAGTTCTCGATGGCGAACGGCGGGCTGTTCGGCACCGGGTGGGGCGAGGGGCGCCCGTTCCAGATCCCGTACGCCTTCTCGGACTTCATCTACGCGGCCCTCGGCGAGGAGCTCGGCCTGACCGGCCTCACGGCGGTCATCCTGTGCTACCTGCTCATCGTGCAGCGCGGCCTGAAGTCGGCGCTCAGCGTGCGCGACGGCTTCGGCAAGCTGCTCGCCGGTGGTCTCGCGTTCGCGATGGCCCTCCAGGTGTTCGTGGTGGTCGGGGGGATCACCCGGATCATCCCGCTGACCGGGCTGACCCTGCCGTTCATGGCGCAGGGCGGGTCCTCCCTGCTCGCGAACTGGATCGTCATCGCGCTGCTGCTGCGGATCTCCGACAGCGCCCGGCGGCCGTCCGACCTTCCGGTACGGGGTCAGGTGTCGGTGGGACCGCCCGCGCCGGAGCCGGAACCGATCCTCGTCGGTTCCGGGTCCGACGGCGGCACCCCGGCCGACGGGACGCCCGCGGCCGGCACAGCGGCGGCGGGCGACCTCCCGCGGCGGCGAGTCGCGGACCGCGCACCCGGCGAGGACACCAGCACCGCCGGCTCGGCAGCCACCGAGCACATCAGCACCGAGGATCCACCGCAGCACCGAGGAGGTGAGCGCTCATGAACACGACCACCCGTCGCCTGGCCGGGATCGTCATGGTCATGTTCCTCGCCCTCCTCGTCTCCACGACGTGGATCCAGTTCTTCGCTGCGGACCGGCTCAACAGCGACCCCCGCAACGCCCGCGCGCTGTACGCGCAGTTCGGCACCGACCGCGGCCCGATCGTCGTCGACGGCGACGCCGTGGCCAGCTCCGTGCCGGTCGACGACGAGTGGAACTACCAGCGCGAGTACGACCGGGGGCGGCTCTACGCCCCCCTGACCGGCTACTACTCCCTGGTGAGCGGCACGTCCGGCATCGAGCGCGCGGAGAACGACTTCCTCGCCGGCTCGGCCGACGCCCTGTGGGTGGAGCGGGTGCAGAACCTGCTGACCGGCTCCGACCCGCAGGGGTCGTCCGTCGAGCTGACTATCGATGCGGCGGCCCAGCAGGCCGCCTGGGACGCGCTCGGCGACCAGCGGGGCGCCGTCGTCGCGCTGGAGCCGTCCACCGGCAAGATCCTCGCGATGGTCTCGAAGCCGACGTTCGACCCGAACGACCTGGCGGTCCACGACACGGGCGCCGCCAACCAGGCATACCTCGATCTGCTGAACGACGAGGACAAGCCTCTGACCAGCCGTGCCACCGCCACCCACTACCCGCCCGGGTCGACCTTCAAGCTGGTCACGGCCGCCGCAGCGCTGGAGAGCGGCGACTACGACGAGACCACGGTGATCGACGCGCCGGTGACGTACACGTTGCCGGGAACCCGCACGGACCTGCCCAACTACGGCGGAGAGGCCTGCGCGCCCAGCGGCGAGCAGTCCCTCGCCGACGCCCTGCGCATCTCCTGCAACACGGCGTTCGCGAAGCTCGGTGTCGACCTGGGGGCGGACGCGCTGGCCGAGCAGTCCGCCGACTTCGGGTTCGGCGAGTCGCTGGACGTGCCGTTCACGGCGGTCGCGAGCTCCTACCCGGACCCGGCCGAGCTGACCCCGGACCGGGTGGCGCTGTCGGCGATCGGCCAGGGCGACGACAAGGTCACGCCGCTGCAGGTGGCGATGATCTCGGCGGCGATCGCGAACGGCGGCGAGGTCATGGCGCCGTACTCGGTCGACACGATCCGGGACGCGGAGCTCGAGGTCGTCTCCGAGACCCGCGAGTCGAGCCTCGGTGACGCGGTCTCGGAGGACACCGCCTCGCAGCTGACGGACATGATGGTGTCCGTGGTCGAGAACGGTTCCGGTACCGCGGCCCAGATCCCCGGTCTCACCGTGGCCGGCAAGACGGGCACCGCCCAGACCACCTCCGAGGTCCCGCCGCACGCCTGGTTCACCGGTTTCGCGCCGGCCGACGACCCGCAGGTGGCGGTCGCCGTCGTCGTCGAGCAGGGCGGTTCCATGGGCTCCGAGGCGACGGGCGGCCGGGTCGCGGCGCCCATCGCGAAGGCCGTCATCGAGGCGGTGCTCAACGGATGAGACCCTCGATCGGGCTCGCCCTGGGGGAGCGCTACCGCCTCACCCGCCAGATCGCCGTCGGCGGCATGGGCGAGGTCTGGGTGGCCGACGACGGCTACCTGGGCCGCGACGTCGCCGTGAAGGTGCTGCGCGAGGAGTTCACGGGCAACGAGGACTTCCTCAAGCGGCTGCGCACGGAGGCGCGCAACAGCGCCGCGCTGTCGCACCCCAACATCGCGCAGATGTACGACTACGGCGAGCAGGACGGCGCCGGGTTCCTCGTCATGGAGCTCGTGCTCGGCGAGCCCCTGGCGGACCTCCTCGAGCGCGAACCCGTCGTCGCGCCGCGCAAGCTGCTCCCGATCCTGTCCGCGACGGCGCGCGGACTGCACCATGCGCACCTCACCAAGGTGGTCCACCGGGACGTCAAGCCCGGCAACATCCTGCTGGAGCACGACGGCCGCGGGGTGAAGATCACCGACTTCGGCGTCTCCCTGGCCGCCAACCAGGCGACGATGACGGCGACGGGCATGGTCATGGGCACGGCCCAGTACCTCTCGCCGGAGCAGGCGGTCGGTCAGCCCGCGACGGCGGCCTCCGACCTGTACGCGCTGGGGATCGTCGCCTACGAGGCGACGGCGGGCAAGCGTCCCTTCACGGGGTCGACGCCGGTGGACATCGCCGTCGCGCACGTGAACAACGCGGTGCCGCCGCTGCCCTCCACCGTCCACCCCGGGCTCAACGACGTCATCATGCGGATGCTGGCGAAGGACCCGAGCAAGCGGCCCACGTCCGGCGCCGCGCTGGCCGACGAGCTCGACGCGCTGGCCCGGGAGATCGCCGAGGACCCGCTCGGCGCCCGCTCCCGCGCCGCTCGCCGGGCCGCCCGTGGCGGACGCCCCGCACCCGTCCGCCACGCCCGGCCCGACGACGCGCCCCCCGCCCGGTCGCTCGACCCGGTGCCGTCCGGGCAGCCTGGCTCCGCGCCGTCGTCGTCCACGCCGGACCTACCCGACCCGGTGGTGCCCCGCACCTACCCGGCCCGCCGCGACCTGCGGTCGGGCGGGGCCTCGCGGCCGACCCCTCCGCAGGGCGACCCCCGGACGCGAGCCGCGGCCCGCGAAGGCACCGCCCGCAGCGACGCCACGCGGACGACGGCGTCCCACCCGTCGCGCGCGTCCTCCAATCCCGTGCGCAGCTCCACGACGACGGGGCAGCGCCTCGGCCCGCTCGGGCGCCTCTCCTGGCCGCTGCTGGCCCTGCTGGGGCTGCTCGGCGTGCTGCTCGTCGCGACGCTCCTGAGCGGGGTGTTCGGCGGCGGTGACGGCGATGACGCCGCGCTGCCCGCCCTCGCCGCCGCCGCGCTCGTGACACGACCCGCGCGCCTGCGGGAGATGACCGAACCCGACTCTGGGATGATGCTCCCGGACCCGTCGTGCCCCGTCGGCGCGACAACGACCCAGAAGGACGTCTGAGTGGTGGACAACACGCCCCGAGTACTCGCGGGCCGGTACGAGGTCGGTGAGCTCATCGGCCGCGGTGGCATGGCCGAGGTGCACATCGGTCACGACACGCGCCTCGGCCGCACCGTCGCGATCAAGGTGCTGCGCTCCGACCTCGCGCGCGACCCGTCGTTCCTCGCCCGGTTCCGGCGCGAGGCGCAGTCGGCCGCCGCGCTCAACCACCCGGCGATCGTCGCCGTCTACGACACGGGCGAGGACACCTCCACCGACGCGGCGGGGCAGCCTGTCCACATCCCGTTCATCGTCATGGAGTACGTCGAGGGGCACACGGTTCGCGACATCCTCGCCGACGGCGCCGCGGTGCCCATCGAGGAGGCCGTGGAGATCACGGTCGGCATCCTCAGCGCGCTGGAGTACTCTCACCACGCCGGGATCGTGCACCGCGACATCAAGCCCGCCAACGTCATGATCACGCCCACGGGCGCGGTCAAGGTGATGGACTTCGGCATCGCACGTGCGATGGCGGACTCGGCGGCGACCATGACGCAGGGCCAGGCCGTCATCGGGACCGCCCAGTACCTGTCGCCGGAGCAGGCCCGGGGAGAGCAGGTCGACGCCCGCAGCGACCTGTACTCCACGGGCTGCGTGCTCTTCGAGCTCCTCACCGGCCGGCCGCCGTTCGTCGGGGACTCCGCCGTGGCGCTCGCCTACCAGCACGTGGGCCAGGAGCCGCAGCGTCCCAGCGAGATCGCCAACGACGTCCCCGAGGTGCTCGACCGGATCACCCTGCGCTCGCTCACGAAGGACCGGGACCACCGCTACTCGTCGGCCGGCGAGTTCCGCTCCGACCTCGAGGCCGCCATGCGCGGCGGCAACGTCATGGCCCCCGCGCTCGGTGCGGCCGGCGCCGGCGCGGCCGCCGGGTACGCCGCGACCCAGGTGCTGGGCGACCCCCAGGGCACCCAGGTCATGTCCCCGGCCGGGGAGCCCTCTCCCTGGGGTCAGACCGGCCTGCCGGCGGACCAGACGGCGGTCGGCACGCCCACCGAGCCCGACGACGACGGCAAGGGCAACCGCAAGTGGCTCCTGTGGACGCTCATCGGCGTCGGCGTGCTGGCCCTCGCGGCGATCCTGTTCTTCTGGCTCAACAGCGGTGAGGAGGAGCCCACCCTCGTCGCCGTGCCGGAGCTGACCGCGAACATGAGCCCGACGGAGGCACAACGCCTCGTCGAGGGCGCAGGCCTCGTGTACTCCTCACGCGTCGACGAGGAGTCCGACGAGCCGGAGAACACCCTCACCCGGTCCGACCCGGCCAGCGGCGAGCAGGTCGAGGAGGGCTCCCAGGTGGTCGTCTTCTTCTCCGGCGGCCCCGACACGTTCGGCATGCCGGACGTGACCGGCATGAGCCGGGAGCAGGCCGAGGCCGAGATCTCGGACGCCGGCCTGGAGCTGGGCGACGTCGAGGAGCAGGCCAGCTCGAGCGTCGACGAGGGCGACGTCATCTCGTCCGACCCCGGTCCCAACGAGGCCGTCACCCCGGGCGACTCCGTCAGCCTGGTCGTCTCCAACGGACAGGTCGAGCTGCCGGACCTCTTCGGCAGCACGCAGGACGAGGCCGAGTCCGCGCTCTCCGACCTCGGCCTCAACTATCGGATCAGCAGCGAACCGGTGCAGGACCCGAACGACGTCGGCCGCGTGGTGGACCAGTCACCGCAACCAGGCACGATCGATAGCGGCACCACGGTGGAGCTCACCATCGGCGAGGAGCCGGAGGCCGAGACGGTCAGCGTCCCGGAGGTCACGGGCATGACCGCCGACGAGGCCGAGAACGCACTGGGCGGCCAGTCCAACCTCAACCCGATCCAGCGCACGGAGTCGTCGGCCGACTACTGCCCGGGCTTCGTGAGCAACCAGGACCCGCCCGCCGGCACCGAGCTGGAGGTGGGGTCGGACGTCACGATCACGATCTCCACGGGCGCCGAGGGCCAGGACTGCAGCGCCGGGGAGGCCACGCCGGCCCCGCCGCAGGACGACGAGGAGCCGGGGCTCGGCCTCGGCGGTGGCGGCGACGACGAGGGCGAGAACCCCGGCGACGAGGGCTGAGGCACGCCACCCGCGGCAGGCTGAGGCTCCACCCGAGCGGCGCCGTCCCACCCGGGGCTGCGCCGCTCGGCTGCGGTACGGGCGCTGCTCAGCCCTGGTGGACGAGCGGTGCCATCCCGGCGGACCGCTCCACGGCCCCGGCGTCACCACAGACCGCGAGCCAGTTGGCGAGCAGCCGGTGGCCGCCCTCGGTCAGCACCGACTCGGGGTGGAACTGCACGCCGTACAGCGGCAGGTCGTGGTGCTGGACACCCATGACCACCCCGCCCGCCGTCGTGCAGGTGACCTCCAGCTCCGCGGGCACCGTCTGCGGCTCCACGGCCAGCGAGTGGTAGCGGGTCGCCGTGAACGGTGACCCCAGGCCGTCGAGGACGCCGACCCCCTGGTGCTCGACCTCGCTCGTCTTGCCGTGCATGAGCTCGGCGGCGTGCGACACGGTCGCGCCGTAGACCTCGGCCAGCGCCTGGTGCCCCAGGCAGACCCCCAGCATCGGTGTCTCGGAACGGGCGCACGCGCGGATCACGTCCTCGGACGATCCCGCGAGCTGCGGTGTGCCGGGACCCGGCGAGACGAGGACGCCGTCGAAGGGCGTGCCGTCGTCGTGCCAGAACCGGCCCTCGGCGTCGGGCTCGGGCACCGCGTCGTTGCGGACCACGGTGGTGCGGGCCCCGAGCTGGTCGAGGTACCCGACGATCGTGTAGACGAAGGAGTCGTAGTTGTCGACGACGAGGATGGAGGTCATGGGTGCGCCTCGACGGTGTTGTCGTTGATGGGGACGTAGGTGGACAACCAGGGGAAGACCCACTCGAAGCAGACCCACACGAGGGCCACGAACATCACGAGCAGGAACAGCACCCGGAACCACGCGGGTCCTGGGAGGATACGCCACAGTCCGCCGTACATCAGGCCTCCCCGTCGTCGGCGCCGCGGACCTCGACCCCGGCCTCGATCAGCTCGATGGGGGTGCCCTCCTCGACGGGAGCCCAGTAGTCGAGCTCACCGTGGACGATGAACCGCTGGGCGGCCGAGTACATGGGGTGGCACGCCGTGAGCGTGAGGAGCCGCTCGGTGAGCTCGGGTACGGGCTCGCCCGGCATGAGGCCGGGCACCGGCGAGATGACCTCGACCTGGTTCGGCCAGACGATCTCGTCCGTCGTCTTGCGGTAGACGTACCAGGTGGTCTCCGTGCGGAACACGAGGGCGTCGCCCTCCTGGAGCTCCGCGACCTGGTGGTACGGCTTGCCGTAGGTGGTGCGGTGGCCGGCCGTGGCGAAGTTGCCGACGTCACCGGGCATCGCGGTGCCGGGGTAGTGCCCCGCGCCGAGCCGGTCGAGCACCCGCGCCTTGTCGATGCCCTGCGCGACCGGGGTGACGTAGTCGGCGCCCCAGCGCGGGACGTACAGCTCCGCGAACACCGTCTCGTCCGCCGGCTCGTCCATCACCGGTGGGTCCTCGCGGTGCTCGCTCGCGATCGCCGGGCCGTTCTCGGTGGCGTCCTCCACGGCGGGGGGTTCCGGCCAGTCCAGCTCGGCGAGCACCTGGGTGTGGACCCGCTCGGCCTGGACGTCCGTCCACCACAGCTGCCACACGACGAACAGCCCCAGGAGCACGCCGGCGGTGATGAGCAGCTCGCCGAAGACTCCGACGACGGCGCTCACCGCACCCCCGCGGCGCCGCGGTCGCACGTGTCTCACGAGAACACGTCCATGCCGTCGGGGACGCTGGCGTACCGCAGCTCCTTGCCGCCGGTGTAGGCGGGCATCTCGATCAGGTCGTGCTGCTCGACCGCGTAGCCGAGGCCGATCCAGTCCACGTACTGCTGGTAGATCGCCACCCCCGGGGACGCCTCGAGAGCGGCCCGCAGGTCCTCGGGGTCACCGATCGCCTCGATGACGTACGGCGGGGAGAACACCTTGCCGTGCAGCAGCAGGATGTTCCCCGAGCAGCGGAAGGCGCTCGTCGAGGTCACCCGCTCGCCCTGGAGCGTCATCGACTCCGCGCCGCCGGCCCACAGGCCGTTGATGACGTGCTGCACGTCCTGCTGGTGCACGACCAGGTCGTCCGGGCGGACGTCCGGGTTGTCGAGCGCGGAGATCGGTGCGTCCTCGAGCGCGACGCTCACACCCTCGCCGGCGGCCGGCCACGCACCGGTGACCACCGACTCGCGGGCCCGCAGCTCGGGGTCGCGCCGCGGGACGTCGACGTCGACCTGCGCGCCGAGGCGCGCCACCTCCTCGTCGAGGGTGCTCACCTGCTCGGACAGCTCCTCCACCCGAGAGGACTCCGCGGCGACGACCGACGCGAGGTCGCCCGCGTGCCGGCTCTCCTGGCCGTCGGCGAGCCGGGCGCTGGCCGTGAAGAGCACGCCGGACAGGGCCAGCACGCACGCGACGGAGAGGCCCGAACGAAGCCGTGGCGACATCGCGATCCCCCTCCTGGTGCCGGTCCGGTACGACTGGCCACTACGCTAGACGAAAAACCCGTCGTCGGCGGTCGAGGACGATCCTCGGACGTCGCAGAGCACCCTGACAGGAGTCAGCCCGTGTCCGAGTCGCAGCCTGCCAAGAAGAAGTCCGACACCGGTGCGGACCCGGCCGCCCGGAAGTCGTCGGCCAACCCGCGCTGGCTCGTGCCCACGATGCTCGGCCTCATGCTCGCCGGGCTGGCCTGGATCGTCACCTACTACCTGACGAGCCAGAACCTCGGGCTGCCGGTGCCGCAGCTCGGCAACTGGAACCTCCTGGTCGGCTTCGTCCTCATCATCGCCGGGTTCTCCCTGACCACACGCTGGAAGTAGTCCGGCTGTACAAGTTCCACCGGTGTCATTCCACACCTGTGCATATCTCTGGGGATAACTCGTACGGGCCGGTTCAGAACAGCGCGAGGTAGCTCACCGACGAGTACTTCCACACCGACAGGGCGACGAGGACGACGCCGACGGCGGTCGGCAGCGCCCAGCCGACGAGCTTCTGCCTCTCCCGTGGCGCGGCCGCGTACCCGGCACCGATCGCCAGGCCGACGACGAGCCCGCCGACGTGTGCCTGCCACGCGATGTTCGGGACCAGGAACGGCAGCGCCATGTTGAGGGCGATGAGCACGACGATCTGACCGGCGTTGCGCCCCATCCGTCGCAGCACCGGGATGATGGCGCCGAAGAGGCCGAAGACGGCCCCCGAGGCGCCGACGACGCCGGTGTGCCAGCTCGGGTCGAGCGGGTCGGCGAGCAGCAGCACACCCACCGAACCGCCCAGCGCCGCGAGCAGGTACAGGGCGAGGAACCGGCCCCGTCCGAACGCCTGCTCGAGGAACGGCCCCACGAGCCACAGCGCGTACATGTTGAACAGGATGTGCAGCGGTGTGGTGGAGTGCAGGAAGGCCGCCGCGAGGAACCTCCACGGCTCGTCCTGGCCGACCGACGGCGCGAAGATCCACTGATCGGTCCAGGCGCCCGCCGTGGTGAGCTGCAGGACCCAGCTCACCACGCAGATCCCGATGATCGTCAGGGTGACGACGGGTCGCCCCCCGCGCACGGTCGCCCCGAACACGGTCCGGGCGCTCCTCGTGGTCCGGGCCGACTGCGCGACGCAGTCCACGCACTGGATGCCGACGGCGGCCGGCCGCTGGCACTCGGGACAGGTCGGCCGGCCGCAGCGCTGGCACCGCACGTACGCCACCCGGTCCGGGTGGCGTGGGCAGACCGGGGGAGCGTCGCCCGCGGGATCCGCGGGCGGCTGCTGCGGCGTGCTGATGGTGCGCCCCTCAGTCCTCGATGGTGACGCGCTCGATGACGATGTCCTCGACCGGACGGTCGCCCGGGCGGACCTTCGTCGAACCGATGGCGTCGACGACGGCGCGCGACTCGTCGTCGGCGACCTTGCCGAAGATGGTGTGCTTGCCGTTGAGCCAGGAGGTCTCGGTCGTGGTGATGAAGAACTGCGAGCCGTTGGTGCCCTCGGTCTCGCCCGTCACCGGGTTGCGGCGCTTGCCGGCGTTCGCCATGGCGAGCAGGTACTTCTGGTCGAAGACGAGCTCCGGGTGGATCTCGTCGTCGAACGTGTAGCCGGGGCCGCCCGTGCCGGTACCCAGGGGGTCACCGCCCTGCACCATGAAGTTGTCGATGACGCGGTGGAAGATGACACCGTCGTAGAGCGGGTCGTTGCGCTCGGCGCCCGTGCGGGGGTCGGTCCAGGTCTTGGTGCCCTGGGCGAGACCCGTGAAGTTCGCGACCGTCTTCGGCGCGTGGTTCGGGAACAGCTCGAGGCGGATGTCACCGGCGGAGGTGTGGAGAGTTGCGAACATGCGCCCATCCTCTCACCGCGGGCCCGGATGGTCGCCACCGGGCGTGTACCGGTGCGACCGTGCGCGACGAGTGGCAGAGTGGGCGCATGGTGCAGACCCCGAAGATCGACTCCGCCAAGGTGAAGGACTCTGCCGCGGAGGTCACGGCCGCTCTCGTCGGCGCGGGATCCCGTGCCGCAGACAGCGCCAAGGACGCCGCGGGACAGGCCAAGGACTGGGCCTCGCCGCGCGTGGACTCGTTCGTCGAGTGGCTCCGGCCACGCGTCGAGCAGGCGTGGAACGAGAGCGTCCAGGCCGCCGCGCCACGTGTCGAGCAGGCCGCAGGCAGGACCGGCCCGCTCGTCGACAGCGCCCACGACAAGATCGTGGACGAGTACCTGCCGAAGATCGTCGACGTGTTCAACGAGGCGGCGTCCCGCGCCGCCCTGACGACGGAAGAGGCCGCGAAGGCCGCGAAGAAGGCGGCCAAGGCCGCGGAGAAGTCCGCCCGCAAGGTGCAGCGCCGGTCCCGCCGTCGCAAGACGTTCGTGTGGACGGTGGTCATCGGTGGTGCGGCCGCCGCGGGCTACGCGTTCTACCGCCGGGCGCAGCCGCAGAACGACCCGTGGGCCGAGCCCTGGGAGCAGTCCACCGCCCCCGACTTCGACGGCGTGGCCCGTGATGCGCGGCACGTCGTCGGCGACGCGGCCGAGGCCGTGGGGGAGGCGGCCGGTGCCGCCGTCGCCAAGGGCAAGGAGGCGACGGAGAAGCTGTCCGGCCGGGCGTCCGAGGTGAAGGACGACGTCTCCGAGGCCGTGCAGGACGCCAAGGAGAAGACGGCGTCGCGTGCGTCCCGGGCCCGGAAGTCCACGACCGGCGCGGCCAAGGACGCGGTGGACGACACCACCGAGTCCGCCAAGAAGGCCACCGACGCCGCGCAGAAGAAGGCCGACGAGGCCGTCGACGCGGCGGACGATGCCGCCAAGAAGGCCACCGACGGCAAGCCGACCGACGACAAGAAGTAGTTCGCGACGCTCCGCGCAGCGAGGGCCTCCGTCCGTCCCGGGCGGGGGCTCTCGTGCTGCGGGGACTCTGCGCCCGCGGCCGTGGTCGCTCCCGCCCTCGGCCGACACCGGCCGCACCGCCGCCCGGTGCGCTCGTCCGCCGGGGGGCCGCCCGAAACGTTTAGCCCGTGGCGGTTCCCTGGCCGCAGGAAAGCGCCTCCCCCTAGAGTCGGAGGCGTCGTTTGGATCGATTCAATCGAGGCGACAGCGTGGCGACGGAGCACGCCGTCGCTGCGACGTGCCAGACCTTCGGCCGTGCCCGGCGCGGCCGTGCCATCTCACGAAGGAGTGAAGGTATGTCCAGGCGAAGAAGAAGAGCCGCCCTCGTGGCCGCACTCTCCGGCCTCACCGTCGCCGCGACGGGCGTCGGCGCGCTCAGCCCCGCGCACGCGGAACCGGTCCGCTACGAGGCCGAGACGGCGCCCGCCGTCTGCGACGGTGCCGTCGAGTCCAACCATGCGGGCCACTCGGGCAGCGGCTTCTGTAACACCGACAATGCCGTCGGAGCGGGCCTCGAGCTCACGCTCGACGCCGAGGGTGCCGGCACCGCCACCGTCGGCATCCGCTACGCCAACGGCGGCACGAACGACCGGCCGGCCGTCGTCGTGGTCGACGGCGCCACGGTCGCCACCGCCGCGCTGCCGCCGACGGGAGCCTGGGACACCTGGGCCACCCGCACCGTCACCTTCGCCGTCGACGCCGGCTCCAACGCCGTCCGCCTGTCCGCGACCAGCGGCGGCGGCCTGCCGAACATCGACTACCTCGAGGCCGACGTCGTCGTGGCGGCCACCCCCGAGCGGTACGAGGCCGAGGACGCGGTCTGCGACGGCGTCGTCGAGTCCAACCACGCGGGCCACTCGGGCAGCGGCTTCTGCAACACCGAGAACGCCGTCGGAGCCGGTGTCGAGCTCTCTGTCGAGGCCGCCGCGGCGGGCACGACGACGCTCGACGTCGGCTACGCCAACGGTGGATCGGGCAGCCGACCCGGAGAGGTCGTCGTCAACGGCACGCCGGTGCGGACCGCACAGTTCTCCGCCACCGGGGCCTGGACGAGCTGGGCGACCGAGACCGTCACCGTGGAGCTCGACGCGGGCGTCAACACGGTCGGCCTCCGGGCGGCCGGCGCGGACGGTCTGGCCAACATCGACTACCTGGACGTCACGGCCGGCGGGGCCGACCAGCCCGGCGGCGACGGCGCCTACGAGGTCGAGGCCCTGACCCGGGGCGTGAGCGTCCGGCCGACGAGCGACGGCAACCTGGTGAGCTGGCGCCTGCTCGGCACGGACGACCCGGGCGCGGCCTTCAACGTCTACCGGGACGGGCAGCGGCTCAACTCCTCTCCGCTCACCGGCGCCACGAACTACCGCGACTCCAGCGGCTCGTCGAGCTCGAGCTATGCGGTCGCCCCGGTGACCGGCGGGTCCGAGGGGGCGCGGGCGGCCACCGAGGCACGGTTCACCGCGGGCGGCTACCTCGACGTGCCGATCGACCGGCCCGGAAGCAACTACTCTGCGAACGACACCAGCGTCGGCGACCTCGACGGTGACGGCGACTACGAGTACATCGTCAAGTGGTACCCCGACAACGCCAAGGACAACTCCCAGTCCGGGTACACCGACAACACGATCATCGACGCCTACACCCTGGACGGCAGCCGCCTCTGGCGGATCGACCTGGGGCGCAACATCCGCTCGGGCGCCCACTACACGCAGTTCCAGGTCTACGACTACGACGGCGACGGCGACGCCGAGATCGCCATGAAGACCGCCGACGGAACGCGCGACGGCCAGGGGAACGTGATCGGCAGCGCCGGCGCCGACCACCGCAACTCGGGCGGCTACGTCCTGTCCGGCCCCGAGTACCTGACCGTCTTCGACGGGCGCACCGGCGCCGCGGTCGACACCGTCGACTACCAGCCGCCGCGCGGCAACGTCGCGAGCTGGGGCGACAGCTACGGCAACCGGGTCGACCGCTTCCTCGCCGGGACCGCCTACCTCGACGGGTCGAGCCCGTCCATGATCTTCGCACGGGGCTACTACACCCGCTCGGTCGTCTGGGCGGTCGACTTCGACGGGCAGAACCTGTCCACCCGGTGGATCTTCGACTCCGACGACCGGGGTTCGCAGTACCGCGGTCAGGGCGCCCACAGCCTGTCCATCGCCGACCTCGACGGCGACGGGCGCCAGGACGTCGTCTACGGCGCGATGGCGATCGACGCGGACGGTGACCCGCTGTGGAACACCCGTATGGGCCACGGCGACGCGCTGCACGTCTCCGACTTCGTGCCCGGCCGTCCGGGCCAGGAGGTGTACATGCCCCACGAGAGCAGCAGCGCCCCGTCCTCCAGCCTCGTCGGCGCGGACGGCACGGTCCTGTTCCAGACGAGCCCCGACGGCGACAACGGACGCGGCGTCGCCGCGAACGTCACCACCGCCAACCCCGGCGGCGAGTTCTGGTCGTCGAACGTGTCGGGGCTGCGCAACGCCTCCGGGAACACCGTGGGCTCCAAGCCGAGCTCGGCGAACTTCCTGGCCTGGTGGGACGGGGACGGCGAACGCGAGCTGCTTGACGGCACCCACGTGGACGACTACGACGACGGTCGCCTGCTGACCGCTTCCGGCGTCGGCACGAACAACGGGACCAAGTCGAATCCGGCCCTGTCGGGCGACCTCATCGGCGACTGGCGCGAGGAGGTCGTCTGGCGTACGAGCGACTCGTCGGCGCTCCGCATCTACGCCACGCCCTCCGTGACGGACCTGCGGATCCCCACGCTCATGCACGACCCGCAGTACCGCGTGGCGATCGCCTGGCAGAACACCGGCTACAACCAGCCGCCGCACCCCAGCTTCCACATCGGCAGCGAGGTCAGCAGCTACCCCTGGCCGGACATCCACACCCCGTAGCCGCGGGTTCCACGACGAAGGCCGCTGACCCCGTGGGGTCAGCGGCCTTCGTCAGGTCTGGTGGAGCCAGGGGGACTCGAACCCCCAACCCCCTGCTTGCAAAGCAGGTGCGCTACCAATTGCGCCATGGCCCCGGGAGGCGATCAGTCGAGGGAGTCGGTGACCTCGGTCCACAGGTCACGGTCGGCAGAGTCTGCCGAGACCCGGCGCCAGACGAGGTATCCCGCCGCGGCGGCGAGCAGGACGACGAACAGCTTCTTCATGCTGGACCTCCGCGTCTGCCAGGGAGTGGGGCTAGGAGGACTTGAACCTCCGACCTCTTCCTTATCAGGGAAGCGCTCTAACCGTCTGAGCTATAGCCCCTCCGCACGCGTCCGAAGAACGCGTGCAGCACGGAACATTACCGCACCGGGCGCTCCGCGCCCAAACCACGACGGGACCGTCAGGGTGTGACGTCCGTCGCGGCCTGCCGCGCCTCAGTCGTCGGTGAGAGTCAGGTGCACGCCACCGACCAACGCCGCGGTGATGTTGTACAGGATCGCCATGATGGTGGCGATCGCCGTGAACAGCACCATGTTCACCAGGGCGATGAGCGTCGACAGGGAAATCATGCGCTCGAACTCCACGAACTGCATGATGTCGATCGTCTGCGGCCCCATCGTCTCGATGAGGAACTCCTGGATGGTCGAGAAGGTCCCGAGGGAGTTCAGCGAGTACCAGACCACAGCGGTCGCGACGACGATCATGATGCCGATCGCGACGGACAGCAGGAACGCGAGCTTCATGATCGACCACGGGTCGATGCGCGAGACGGACAGCCGGACGCGCCGGGGGCTGCCGATCTCGGCCGGCGACGACGCCGACTGCGCGCCCGGCTGGGCGCCGCCACCGTACTGCGCACCGGCCGGGGGAGCGGCCTCGGCGGTGCCGTGGACGCCGCCCGCCGAGTAGTGCATCTCGGGCCGCGGGCCGCTCTGGGTGGAGCCCGCCGTCGGCTGGGGCGCGCCCGTCGGCGCGGTGGCGGCGTCGGGCGCCTCGGACCCGGTGCTCGACGACGCCGAGGCGGCCGACTGCACCTTCTTGGCGGCGTTGCGCGCCGCGGCGAGCGCGGCTGCCGCGGCCTTGACCGCGCCGTTCTTCTCGGCGGCGCCGTTCGCGGGCGCACCGGCGGACGACGTCGCCTCGGCCGATGTCGACGCGGCCGACGGGCCCTCCCCGGCGACGGCGTCCGACGAGGACCCCGCCGACGAGGTGTCGTCGGACGTCCGGGCACCGGTGGCCGACGTCGCGCCGTCCTTCTCCGGCGTCGTCGGCGCTGCGGGCACGGGCGGCACCTGCTGCGTGCTCTCCGCTGCGTCCGGCGTCGTCGGCGCTGCGGGCACGGGCGGCATCTGCTGCGTGCTCTCCGCTGCGTCCGTCGTCGTCGTCCCTGCCCGCCCCGCCGTGTTGTCGCTGGCCATCAGCTGTTCCCGTCTCCGGTCTCGTCCTGCTCGGGCGTGGTCGCCGCAGCGGCCCCGGCCGGGCCGCCGTCAGCGGCCTCTTCGTCCACGCTAACCGACACCACGTCCTCGCGACGCTCGACGTTCCGCGCGACGGCGATGATGCGGTCCTTCTTGTCGGGCTTGGCGAAGGTGACGCCCTGGGTCGTGCGACCCGTCAGGTTGACCTCGTCCACACGCGACCGGACGATCTTGCCACGCTCCATGATCACCAGGACCTCGGTGTCGGCATCCGTCACCAGGGCCCCCACAAGGTCTCCACGAGCCTCGACCAGGTTGGCGACCTTGATGCCGTATCCGTTGCGCCCCTGGATCCGGTAGTCGTCGATGCGGGTGCGCTTGGCGAAGCCGCCCTCGGTGACGACGAACAGGTCGGTGCCCGGGGTGACGACGTCGGCGTTGAGCAGCTCGTCGCCCTCGCGGAACTTCATGCCGGTCACGCCGGACGTCGCGCGGCCCATCGGGCGGAGCGTGTCGTCGTCGGCGGGGAAGCGGATCGACTGGCCCTTGCGCGAGACGAGGATGAGCTCGTCGTCGGCGTTCACCAGCCGGGCGGCCACGAGCTCGTCCGGGGTGCCGTCGTCGTCCTGGCGCAGGTTGATCGCGATGAGACCGCCGCTGCGCGGCGAGTCGTAGTCGCTCAGGCGGGTCTTCTTGACGAGCCCCCGGCGCGTGGCGAGCAGCAGGTACTCCGCGGCGTCGTAGTCGCGGACGGCGAGCACCTGGGCGATCTTCTCGTCGGGCTGCATCGCCAGCAGGTTCGCGACGTGCTGGCCCTTGGCGTCGCGCGCCTGCTCGGGCAGCTCGTAGCCCTTGACCCGGTAGACCCGCCCGGCGTCCGTGAAGAACAGCAGCCAGTGGTGGGTCGTGGTGACGAAGAAGTGGTCGACGATGTCGTCCTGGCGCAGCGTGGCGCCGCGCACGCCCTTCCCGCCGCGCCGCTGGGCCCGGTAGGAGTCGGTGCGGGTGCGCTTGGCGTAGCCGCCGTGCGTGATCGTGACGACCACGTCCTCCTCGGGGATGAGGTCCTCGATCGACATGTCGCCGTCGTAGGGGAGGATCGTCGTGCGGCGTTCGTCGCCCCACCGCTCGGTGACCTCGTCCAGCTCCGTGGCGACGATCTCGCGCTGGCGCGCCGGCTTGGCGAGGATGTCCTCGTACTCGAGGATCTCGGCCTTGAGCTTGGCGTGCTCGTCGAGGATCTGCTGCCGCTCGAGGGCCGCGAGCCGGCGCAGCTGCAGCGCGAGGATCGCGTTCGCCTGCGTCTCGTCGATCCCGAGCAGCTCCATGAGGCCGGACCGAGCCTGGTCGGCGTCGGGGGAGCGGCGGATGAGGGCGATGACGGCGTCGAGCGCGTCGAGGGCGCGCAGGTAGCCCTCGTAGATGTGGATCTTGTCCTGCGCCTCGCGCAGCAGGTAGGCGGTGCGCCGGCGCACGACCTCGATCTGGTGCTGCGTCCAGTGCCGGACGAACGCGTCGAGGCTCAGGGTGCGGGGCACCTCGTCGACGAGCGCGAGCATGTTCGCGCTGAAGTTGTCCTGCAGCTGGGTGTGCTTGTACAGGTTGTTCAGCACGACCTTCGCGACGGCGTCCCGCTTGAGCACGATGACCAGGCGCTGGCCCGTGCGTCCCGACGTCTCGTCACGGATGTCCGCGATGCCGGCGATCTTGCCGTCGTTGACGAGGTCGGCGATCTTGGTGGCGAGGTTGTCCGGGTTCACCATGTACGGCAGCTCGGTGATGACCAGGCAGATCCGGTTCTGGATCTCCTCGACGTTCACCACGGCGCGCATCGTGATCGAGCCGCGGCCCGTCCGGTACGCCTCCTCGATGCCCTTGGTCCCCAGGATCTGGGCGCCCGAGGGGAAGTCCGGCCCCTTGATCCGCTGCAGGAGCGCCGCCAGCAGCTCCTCCTTGGAGGCGTCCGGGTTGGCCAGGTGCCAGCGGACACCCTCGGCCACCTCGCGCAGGTTGTGCGGGGGGATGTTCGTGGCCATGCCGACGGCGATGCCCGCCGAGCCGTTGACCAGCAGGTTCGGGATCCGCGAGGGCAGGACCACCGGCTCCTGGGTCCGGCCGTCGTAGTTGTCCTGGAAGTCGACCGTGTCCTTGTCGATGTCCCGGACCATCTCGAGCGCCAGCGGGGCCATGCGGCACTCGGTGTACCGCGGGGCGGCCGCCGGGTCGTTGCCCGGGGAGCCGAAGTTCCCCTGCCCGGCGACCAGCGGGTACCGCAGCACCCAGTCCTGGACCAGGCGGACCAGCGTGTCGTAGATGGCCGTGTCGCCGTGCGGGTGGAACTTGCCCATGACGTCGCCGACGACGCGCGAGCACTTCGAGAAGGCGCGGTCCGGCCGATAGCCCCCGTCGTACATCGCGTAGAGCACACGGCGGTGCACCGGCTTGAGGCCGTCGCGCACGTCGGGCAGCGCTCGGCCGACGATGACGCTCATCGCGTAGTCGAGGTAGGAGCGCTGCATCTCGAGCTGCAGGTCCACCTGCTCGACCCGCCCGTGCTGGATCGCGGCCAGCGCGACGTCGTCGCCTGCCGGCACCTCCGCGGGGCCGTCGTTCTCGGGGCCGGGTGTCTCGTCCGTCACCGTGTCTCCGTTTCCTCCTGCGCCGCCCGGGCGCGGGTCCTGCCTCGATCAGTCCTGAAAGTTCTGTACAACTGCGCGCACATCGCGTGTACGCGCAGCTCCGGTCAGATGTCGAGGAACCGGACGTCCTTGGCGTTGCGCTGGATGAAGCTGCGGCGGGACTCGACGTCCTCGCCCATCAGCACCGAGAAGATCTCGTCCGCCGCGGCAGCGTCGTCGATGGTGACCTGCATCAACGTGCGGTGCTCGGGGTCCATCGTGGTGTCCCAGAGCTCCGTGTAGTCCATCTCGCCGAGACCCTTGTAGCGCTGGATCCCGTTCTCCTTGGGGATCCGCTTGCCCGCGGCGATGCCCTGCTCGAGGAACGCGTCGCGCTCCCGGTCGGAGTAGACGTAGTCGTGCGGGGCGTTGGTCCACTTGAGCCTGTACAGCGGCGGCTGCGCGAGGTACACGTGCCCCTGCTCGATGAGCGGGCGCATGTAGCGGAACAGCAGCGTCAGCAGGAGCGTGCAGATGTGCTGTCCGTCGACGTCGGCGTCGGCCATCAGCACGATCTTGTGATACCGCAGCTTGGCGATGTCGAAGTCCTCGCCGATGCCGGTGCCGAAGGCCGTGATCAGCGCCTGCACCTCGGCGTTGGACAGCGCCTTGTCCAGGCGGGCCCGCTCCACGTTGAGGATCTTGCCGCGCAGCGGCAGGATCGCCTGGTGGTGCGGGTCGCGGCCACGCACCGCCGAACCGCCGGCGGAGTCCCCCTCGACGATGTAGATCTCGCACGCCTCGGGACGGTTCGACTGGCAGTCCTTGAGCTTGCCGGGCATGCCGCCCGAGCTGAGGATCCCCTTGCGCCGCGTCGCCTCGCGCGCCTTGCGGGCCGCGATCCGCGCCTGCGACGCCGAGATGGCCTTGCGGATGATGTCGCGGGCCTCGTTCGGGTGGGAGTCGAACCAGTCGATCATCTTCTCGCGCACGACCCGCTGCACGAACGTCTTCGCCTCGGTGTTCCCGAGCTTCGTCTTGGTCTGGCCCTCGAACTGCGGCTCGCCCAGCTTGACACTCAGCACGGCGGTGAGTCCCTCGCGGATGTCGTCACCCGTGAGGTTCTCGTCCTTCTCCTTGAGGATCGCCTTGTCCCGGGCGTAGGAGTTGACGAGGCTCGTCATCGCCGCGCGGAACCCCTCCTCGTGCGTGCCGCCCTCCGTCGTCGAGATCGTGTTGGCGAACGTGTGCACCGACTCGCTGTAGGAGCTGGTCCACTGCATCGCGACCTCGAGCGAGATCTTCGCCGTGGTGTCCTCCGACTCGATGTCGATGATCTCGGGGTGGATGATCTCCGACCGCTTCGCCGCGTTGATGTGCTTGACGTAGTCGATGAGGCCGTCGTCGTACTTGTACGTGACGGTCCGCACCGCGCCGCCGTCGGACTCGGCGTCGTGCACCTCGTCGTCGGGGGACGCGGCGGCCGCGGCCGCTGCTGCCGCGTCCTGGTCCTCGAGCGCCGCCACCACCGCGGTGGTGTCCAGCGCTCCGGTGATCTCGTCCGGACCGGAGACGTGCTCGGCGCGCTCGTCGGTGAGCGTGATCCGCAGGCCCTTGTTGAGGAACGCGTACTGCTGGAACCGCGACCGGAGCGTCTCGAAGTCGTAGTCCGTCGTCTCGAAGATGGTGCCGTCGGCCCAGAACGTCTGGGTCGTGCCCGTCGCGTCCGTCGCCTCGAGCCGCTGCAGCTCGCCCACCGGCTCCCCGCCGTCGGCGAACTCCTGGCGCCACGCGTACCCGTCGCGACGCACCTCGGTGACGACCCGCGAGGAGAGCGCGTTGACGACGGAGATGCCCACGCCGTGCAGACCACCGGAGACGGCGTAGCCGCCGCCTCCGAACTTGCCGCCCGCGTGCAGGATCGTCATGACGACCTCGACCGTGGGACGACCCTCCGTCGGGTGCATCGCCACCGGGATCCCGCGGCCGTTGTCGACGACGCGGACGCCGCCGTCGGCCAGCAGGGTCACGTCGATCGTGTCCGCGTGGCCCGCCAACGCCTCGTCGACCGAGTTGTCCACGACCTCGTACACGAGGTGGTGCAACCCTCGCGCGCCGGTGGACCCGATGTACATGCCGGGTCGCTTGCGTACTGCCTCGAGACCCTCGAGGACGGTGATGTTCCCGGCGTCGTAGCTGCCGTCGGATCGCTGAGCCACAGGCTGGAGCACTCCTCGTCGTCCAGGCACGCGACGGTGTCCCGGACCGAGGTCCGGGCCGCAGCACGAGGACAGGCACGGGTGTGCCGGCTGCGGGTCGGTGCCGTGCGCCGCCGGGAGACCGTCGGGGCCCGAGCGGTCGACGACCGGCCTGGCACCTCACGGACAGGTCGGTCGGGTCGAACGTCGCGGGCCCGGATCACCGCCCGGGGACACCCGCCCAGTCTACCGGAGATCCGCAGGAAATCGCGGCCACCAGGCTCTGGCGCGTGTGCCGTGCCACACGTTGTCCACAGGTTTCTCCACACCGCCCGGGACGCCGGTCAGCCGAAGGTGTCGCCGGGCCCCGGACCCCGCACCGACCGGCGTCCCCGGCGGAAGCTCGGACCCGCCGGACCGAGCACCGTCACCTTCTCCACGACGCCCTCGCCGACCTCCTCGTCGAGGCGGCGCATGAGGGTCGGGACCAGCAGACGCACCTGCGTCGCCCACGCTGTGGAGTCGGCCCGCACCACGAGCACCTTGTCCTCGAATGTCTCGGGCGTGCAGTGGTCCGCCACCTGGTCGCCCACCACCTCGCGCCAGCGGCCGATCACCCCGCCGACGGAGACCTCCTCGTGCCAACCCTTGTCCCGCAGCAGGCGGGCCACCACGTCAGAGACCAGGCGCGGGTCCCGCGCGTTCGGGCCCTTGCCGGGGTCCTTGCGTGGCTCGGCCAGCGCCGAACGGCGCGACGGCGACCCCGGACGCAGGCCCTTGGCCCGCGCGGCCGCCTTCGCCCGGTTGAGAGCCTCCCGGGCGACCTCCGCCGGCGGTGTCAGCTCCGTCCGCTCCACGATCGGCCGCGGGTCGCGCTCCCGGGGGACACCTGGCAGGTCCTCGTCGTCCGCGCGCCCGCCGTCGGCACCGTCACCGGGAGGCTCAGACACGCCGCACCTGGCCGGGCGTGACCTCGAACCGGGCACCCATCAGCCGCTCCGGCACGTCCTGCGGGACCGCGGCCGTCACGAGCACCTGGCGGGCCTCGGCCACGAGCTCGGCCAACCGCTCCCGGCGGCGGACGTCGAGCTCGGCGAAGACGTCGTCGAGGATGAGGACGGGGTCCGCGTCCGACCCGTGGTCCGGGTCCCAGAACACGCCCGCGGTCTCGATCGGCTCCGTACCCCCGCCGAGCAGCCGGAAGGCGGCCAGCCGCAGCGCGAGCGCCACCGACCACGACTCCCCGTGGCTGGCGTACCCCTTCGCGGGGAGGTCGCCCAGGGCGAGGAGCAGGTCGTCCCGGTGCGGGCCCACCAGGCTCTGGCCCCGCTCGATCTCCTGCGGACGCTGCGCCTCGATCGCCGTGGCCAGGAGCTTCTCGAGCTCCTCCGGCGCGGCAGGTGCCGGCGGCGCCGCGGACGCCTCGGCACGGTCCGGGTCGTCCGGGAGCACCGCCGAGCGGTACCGGACCCGTGCCACGCTGTCCGCGTCGCTGACCTGCTCGTACGCGGTGGCCACCAGCGGCTCGAGCGCACGGACGAGCGCCGTCCGCCAGGCCAGCACCTGACCGCCGAGCTGAGCGGCCCGGGCGTCCCAGACCTCCAGCGCCGACAGGTCCGGGTGGCGGCCGGCGGCCCGGTGGCCGCGCAGCGACTTCAGCAGCGCGGACCGCTGGCGGACCACCCGCTCGTAGTCGGACAGCACCCCCGCGGCCCGGGGGAGGAGCTGGACGACGAGCTGGTCGAGGAACCGGCGACGCCCGTCGGGGTCGCCCTTGACGAGCGCCAGGTCCTCCGGGGCGAACAGCACCGTGCGCAGGATCCCCAGCACGTCGCGCGCACGGCCCAGCTGTCCGCGGTTGACCCGGGCGCGGTTCGCCTTGCCGGCCGTGATCTCGAGCTCCACGGTCGAGGCGCGCTCGCCGCGGACCACCCGGGTGCGCACGACGGCGCGCTCGGCACCCGCTCGCACGAGCGGGGTGTCGTTCGCGACCCGGTGGCTCCCGAGCGTCGCCACGTACCCCAGCGCCTCGACCAGGTTCGTCTTGCCGCGGCCGTTGCGCCCGACGAAGGCGTTGGGCCCGGGCTCGAGCTCGACGTCGACGGCCTCGTAGGAGCGGAAGTCGAGCAGGGACAGGTGCGAGACGTACATGACTCCAGTGTCGCGCGGGCTACTCGGCCGAGGGCTTCGTCGCGTGCCCGCCGAACTGCTGGCGCAGCGCCGCGACCGCCTTCATGGCCGGGGAGTCGTCCTGGCGCGAGGCGAAACGGGAGAACAGCGCGGCGGAGATCACCGGCAGGGGCACGGCGTTGTCGATCGCCTCGTCGACCGTCCACCGACCCTCGCCCGAGTCCGCGACCCAGTCGTCGATGGCCTCCAGCCGCGGGTCCTCCTCGAGCGCCTTCACCATCAGGTCGAGCAGCCACGAGCGCACGACGGTGCCACGCTTCCAGGCCCGCATCGTGCCGTGGACGTCCGTGACGACGTCGGACTTCGCCGACAGCAGCTCGTAGCCCTCGGCATAGGCCTGCATGAGCCCGTACTCGATGCCGTTGTGGACCATCTTCGCGAAGTGGCCGGCACCGACGTTGCCCGCGTGCACGAAACCCTCGTCGCGCGGACCCTCCGGACGCAGGGCGTCGAAGACCGGCATGAGCAGCTCGACGTGAGCGGCGTCGCCGCCGCACATCAGGCCGTAGCCATTCTCCAGGCCCCAGATGCCGCCGGACACCCCGACGTCGACGTAGCCGATGCCACGGTCCGCCAGCTCGGCAGCCCGCGCCTGGTCCTCCGGGTAGTGGGAGTTGCCGCCCTCGACGACGACGTCACCGTCCCCGAGGAGCTCACCGAGCTCCTGGACGACGCCTCGCGTCGGGTCACCGGCGGGCACCATGACCCACACGACGCGTCGTGGGCCGGGCAGCGCCTCGACCAGCGCGGCGAGGCTCTCGACGTCGGACACCTCGGGACGGGGGTCGTAGCCCGTCACCTCGATGCCGGCGCGGCGCAGGCGCTCGCGCATGTTGTTGCCCATCTTGCCCAGACCGACCAGACCCATGTGGCTGACCATGTGGAACCTCCGAGGTGGCGTCGCAGCGAGCGTACGGGCCGTGCCGTCCCGGCGCGCGACGGCCGGGACGGCACGGCCTCAGGACGAGAAGCGGATGGGGACCAGCAGGTAGCGGTAGGCCGAGGAGTCCTCGCCGTCCAGAGACTCCTGGCCGGTGAACTCGACCGGCTTGTTCGGGTGGGTGAACGACATCCGCACGAAGTCGGTGCCCAGGGCGCCGAGCCCGTCCAGCAGGAACTGCGGGTTGAAGGCCACCTGGATGTCCTCCCCGACCAGCACCGCCTCCAGGGCCTCGGACGCCTGGGCGTCGTCCCCCTGGCCGGCGTCGAGCACGACCTGGCCCTCGGAGAAGGCGAGCCGGATCGGCGTGTTGCGCTCGGCGACGAGCGAGACGCGCTTGGCGGCGTCGATGAGCGCCTGGGTGGGGACGACGGCGTGGATCGGCGTCGCGTCCGGGAACAGCCGGCGCACGGCGGGGTAGTCCCCGTCGACCAGCTGCGACGTGGTGTGCCAGCCGCCGGCCTCGAACCCGATGAGGTCCACACCCTCACCGGTGGACAGCCCGACGTTGACCTGCCCGCCGGCGGTGCCGAGCGACTTGGCGACGTCGTTGAGCGTGCGGGCGCGCACCAGCGCCACGGCGGAGTAGCCCGGGGTGGCGGGGGTCCAGGTGAGCTCGCGCAGCGCGAGGCGGTAGCGGTCGGTCGCGAGGAGCGTGATGCGCTCACCCTCGATCTCCATCCGCACACCGGTCAGCAGCGGCAGGGTGTCGTCCCGGCTCGCGGCAACGCTCACCTGCGCGACGGCGTGGGTGAGGGCGTCGCCGGTGACGGTCCCGGAGAGCTCGGGCATCGAGGGCAGGGCCGGGTAGTCCTCGACGGGCATCGTCAGGAGGGTGAACCGGGAGGCCCCGCAGGTCAGGGCGACCTTGTTGCCCTCGAGGGTGACGTCCACCGGCTTGTTCGGCAGCGCGCGCGAGATCTCGGCGAGCAGGCGCCCGGACACGAGCACGGTGCCGTCCTCCGACACCTCCGCCGGGATCTCGGAGCGGGCGGAGACCTCGTAGTCGAAGCTCGCCAGGCCGATCGTGCCCGCGGTGCTCGCCTCGATGCGCACCCCGGCCAGGACCGGGGCCGGGGGCCTGGTGGGGAGGGTGCGGGCCGTCCAAGTCACGGCCTCGGCCAGGACGTCGCGTTCAACCCGGAACTTCATCCCACTCCTCAGTGTTCTCGTGCGGTGCGACGACATGCCTGGCAGCAGCGTCGTCGTCCGTGCAAACCCTACCGTGCCGGGGCCCGGCAGGACGGGTGCCAGGTTCTGCTCGACCGCCCGTCGAAGGCGTGTGGATCCCCTCTGAGAAAAAACCCGTTCATCGTCGTCGTAGGGGTTGTGGATCATGGGGAAAAGCGGTGTCAGGCCAGGTCAGAGCGGCCGCGTGCCTGTGGAGGGACCTGGGGGCGGACCTGTGGGCAACTCGGTGCCCCTGTGGGCGACGGTTTCTGTCCCCACAGGCGTCCACCGTTCGGCTGCCGTTCATCCACCGGTTTCCCGGCGTGTTCCACAGGCATCCACAGATTTGTCCACAGGTGTGCATCGCCTTTTCGGGCAGAGCGGACAAGTTGTCCACCGATGACGTCCACAGGATGGGGACAAAGCACCCGCGATGGCGGGCTGGCGGGCTCCGGGTTGTGGGAAACCCTGTGAACTCGAGTTCTCCACAGGCCTGTGGAGATGTGGATCAACCGCGGTGCTGCTGCTTGATGCGGCTCGTCAGCTCGGTGACCTGGTTGTACGTCGACCGCCGCTCCGCCATCTGCCCGGCGATCTTCTTGTTCGCATGCATGACGGTCGTGTGGTCCCGGCCGCCGAACTGCTGGCCGATCTTCGGCAGTGACAGGTCGGTCAGCTCGCGGCACAGGTACATCGCGATCTGGCGCGCGGTCACCAGGACCCGCGACCTCGACGTCCCGCACAGGTCGTCGATCGTCAGGCCGAAGTAGGCGGCCGTCTGCGCGATGACCATCGCCGGCGTGATCTCCGTGGCCTGGTCGTCGTCGGTGATGAGGTCCTTGAGCACGATCTCGGTGAGCGCGAGGTCCACCTGCTGCTTGTTGAGGTTGGCGAACGCCGTCACCCGGATCAGGGCGCCCTCGAGCTCACGGATGTTCGTCGAGATCCGCGAGCCGATGTAGCTCAGCACCTCCGCGGGGACGTCCAGGCGTTCGCTCGCCGCCTTCTTGCGCAGGATGGCGATCCGCGTCTCGAGGTCCGGGGGCTGGACGTCGGTGATGAGGCCCCACTCGAACCGCGACCGCAGCCGGTCCTCGAACCCGTCGAGCTGCTTGGGCGGCACGTCGGACGTGATGACGACCTGCTTGTCCGCGTTGTGCAGCGCGTTGAACGTGTGGAAGAACTCCTCCATCGTCTGTTCCTTGCCCTGCAGGAACTGGATGTCGTCGATGAGGAGCACGTCCACGTCGCGGTAGCGGCGCTGGAAGGCCCCGGTGCGGCCCTCGCCGATGCTGTTGATGAAGTCGTTGGTGAACTCCTCGGAGTTCACGTACCGCACGCGCACGTGCGGGTAGAGGTTGTGCGCGTAGTGACCGATCGCGTGCAGCAGGTGGGTCTTGCCCAGACCGGAGTCCCCGTAGATGAAGAGCGGGTTGTAGGCCTTGGCAGGAGCCTCGGCGACGGCGACGGCGGCCGCGTGGGCGAACCGGTTGGACGACCCGATGACGAACGTCTCGAAGATGTACTTCGGGTTGAGCCGGGTGGGTTCGGCCGCTTCCTTGCGCGCCGGGGGAGCTGGACGCACCACCTCGGCACGGTCGGGGCCTGACTCGGGCTCCTCCGGCGGCGGGGTGTAGTCCTGCGTGGGACCGGTGAGGGACTCGTGGCTCAGCTCGGGGTCGACGGTGATGCCGAAGCGGATGTCGCGACCGAGGGTCGAGGACATCGCCGAGACGAGCTGGTCGCGCACGCTGGTCTCGAGATAGTTCCGCGTCTGCTCGTGGGGGACCGCGATGAAGACCGTGTCCTCGAGGATCGCCATCGGCTTGGCGAGCTTGATGAACGCCAGCTGGCGCTGGGTCATGTCCGATCGCGCCTCGAGCGTCGCCAGCGTCTGTGCCCAGACCTCGGTGATGTTGGTGTCGGGCTGGGGCAC